>NZ_JAUCES010000005.1:0-2400000 GCF_030348825.1 Fictibacillus sp. b24
TTTAATTCCTTACCTATTTCTTTTGTTCAGTTTTCAAAGAACTGTGTGTTTCTAGCTTGCCGCTCGTTTTGGCGACTTTATTAGATTACCATGTCGCAACCCTCATTGTCAACAGCTTTTTTCAAAAACTTTTAATCGTTTAAGTAAAGCTTTCAACATGTCAGTATTCCTTGCGACGAAGAATAATATACCACCATTTTCGCTCTTGTACAATAGTTTTAACGAAAAAAAGTTAACTTTTATTTAAGCCATTATACAGTCATAACGCATTCTACTAGATAAGCGTATCAATAAGTTGCAGCCATACAAGATATAGTGAAATGATATTTCATCAAATACACCTTCATTATATTTCTCATTTTCTAAAATCCTATACTCAAAACGCCAGACAAAACAAAAAGCCAGCAATGTGCTGGCTTTTTGCGAATCAATTACTTTTCTGAATGACGCATTTGCGGGAATAAAAGGACATCACGGATAGAAGGTGAGTTTGTTAACAGCATAACAAGACGATCGATTCCGATCCCTAGTCCGCCTGTTGGAGGCATTCCGTACTCAAGCGCCTCTACAAAGTCTTCATCCATCATATGTGCTTCGTCGTTTCCTTCAGCACGTTCTTTTAACTGCTCTTCAAAACGTTCACGCTGATCGATCGGATCATTAAGCTCTGAGAATGCATTTGCATGCTCACGTCCGACAATAAATAACTCAAAACGATCTGTGAAACGCGGATCTTCAGGATTCTTCTTAGCTAGAGGTGAGATTTCAACTGGGTGACCGTACACGAATGTAGGCTGAATCAGTTTTTCCTCAACAAAGTGCTCGAAGAATTCATTTACAACATGGCCATAAGACATGTTGTCTTTTACAGGTACTTTATGTTCTTTTGCTAAAGCACGTGCTTCTTCGTCTGTCATTACTGGCCAGAAGTCTACACCAGCGGCTTCTTTAATCGCATCAACCATGTGTACTCTTTTCCAGCGCGGCTTAAGATCTACTTCGTAGTCGCCATACGTTACAGTAGTTGAACCTAGAACATCCTCTGCGATATGGGCGATCAAGTTCTCGGTTAACTCCATGATATCAAGGTAATCCGCATATGCTTCATATAGCTCGATCATCGTAAACTCAGGATTATGACGAGTCGATACCCCTTCGTTACGGAATACACGGCCGATTTCATAAACCTTTTCAAGTCCGCCTACAATTAGACGCTTTAAGTGAAGCTCGATTGCGATACGCATATAAAGCTCCATATCAAGCGCATTATGATGCGTGATAAACGGACGTGCAGATGCTCCACCTGGAATAGAGTGCATTGTAGGTGTTTCTACTTCTAAATAACCATTATCATCTAAATAGCGTCGCATAGAACGAATGATCTTAGAACGAGAAATAAAAGTATCCTTAACTTCTGGATTCATAATCAAATCCACATAACGTTGACGATAACGCTGTTCAACGTCTTTTAAACCGTGGAACTTATCCGGAAGCGGGCGCAAGGATTTTGTCAGCAGCTGAAAATCTTTCGCTTTAATCGAAAGTTCTCCTACTTTCGTTTTGAAAACTAATCCTGTTACTCCTACCCAGTCACCGATATCAATCGTATTAAATAGTTCGTATTGCTCTTCACCGACTGCATCTAATCTTACATAGATTTGAATCTTGCCTGTTAAATCTTGAATATGAGCGAATCCTGCTTTACCTTTTCCGCGTTTGGTCATAATACGGCCAGCAAGGGTAACTGAGATTTCTTCGCTATCTAAATCTTCTTTTTCTTTTTCTCCGTATTCAGATACAAGGTCACTTGCTGTATGTGTACGGTTATACTTTGTACCAAAAGGGTCTACTCCTTTTTCTGTTAGAGCAGCTAACTTTTCTCTTCGTACGCGCAGCAAATCATTTAATTCTAATTCCTGACTCATGGGAACACTCCTAGCTTTAGCAGTTTTGAATATCTATTATGGTATAAGTTAAGTTCTCGCCTAAAGGAACAACAACAGTAAATGTTGAATGAACGGCTTTCCCTATTGCAGCTTTTGCGATCGGGGACTGGACAGATATGAGATTTTCACGAGGATCCGCTTCAAAAGGATGAACGATTGTGTACGTATACCTTTCCTTATAAACAGTGTCCTCTATTGTAAGAACAGAGCCTGGTTCTACAAAGTCTCCCGCTTCTCTTACAATCGGCCATGTGACGGATCGAGCTAAGATATCCGTTATCTCGGCCATTCGTGACTGAATGAATTCTCTTTCTGGAGATTGCCTGCATTCCTTTTTGCGTTTTAATAGGTATTGTAATTCTTGTTCTAGATTCCTGGTGCCTTCTTGGGTGAGTTTAAGCATAGCCATATGCCATTCCTCCTCAATCATTATAAAAGAAAACACCAGATGTTTGTTAATTAAGCAAACAACAGCCAGTCATCTGATGATCTGGCTGTATTTTGCTAGCTTTAGCTGATTTTTTGCAGTTCTTCAATTTGCTCTACATAACCAAACAATAGTTTACTCATGCCATCACGAGTAGTCATCTGGTTGATCTCATTTCGGACAGAACCTGTTTGCGGCAAACCTTTTAGATACCATGCTGCGTGTTTTCTCATCTCTCTTGCAGCAACATCTTCACCTTTTAGTTCGATCAAACGGTCCATATGAAGCATGCAGATTTCCATTTTTTCGCGAGCAGTAGGTTCTGGAGCGATTTCTCCGTTTTGCAGATATTGAACGGTACGATAAAGCATCCAAGGGTTGCCTAGAGCCGCTCTTCCGATCATCACACCATCTACTCCGTATTTGTCCAAATGCTCTTTCGCTTCTTGAGGTGTAGAAATATCACCATTACCGATTACAGGAATCGATACGTTCTTCTTCACTTCACCGATGATGTCCCAGTCTGCTGTTCCTTCGTACATTTGAACACGTGTACGCCCGTGCACAGCTACTGCCGCACCACCTGCACGTTCGACGGCTTGAGCGTTCTTCACAGCAAAAATATGGTCTTCATCCCAGCCGATCCGCATTTTTACAGTGACTGGTTTTTGAACGGCATCAACAGTCGCAGCTACCATCTCATAAATCTTGTCTGGGTCTAGCAGCCATTTTGCTCCTGCATCACATTTTGTGATCTTCGGAACCGGGCATCCCATGTTTATATCGATAATGTCTGCGTTTGTATGTTTATCAACGTATTTAGCAGCAGCAACTAGAGATTCACGTTCTCCGCCAAAGATCTGCAGACTAAGCGGTTTTTCGCGTTCATCTACATAAAGCATCTTTAGGGATCTTTCATTCTCATGTAAAATTCCTTTGTCACTTACCATCTCTGCACATACGAGTCCCGCTCCGAACTCTTTGGCGATTAAACGGAATGCAGGGTTACATACACCAGCCATCGGCGCTAGAACTACTTGGTTTTTCAGCATAATATCACCGATTTTCAACATCCATATCACCTCGTTTCACTTGTTGGATTTGCTATCTATCTGCTTACTGTAACTCTTCAACGTTAATGCTGAACTGATTCGCTATTTTATGAAGCAAATCTACTTTGGGCTTTCGGCTGCCCCTTTCTACCTCGCCTAAAACGGATACTGAGATTCCTATGTCTTTTGCGAGCTGTTCTTGGGTATAGCCTTTTAATTTTCTGAACGCACGGATGCGTCTTCCGAGTCTGTCTTCTTCCATATGCGTACACCTTCTTTATCTCTTTGTTCGCAAAGGACTTGATGTAATGAAATTGTTTTCTCCGGATAAACATCATCAGGAGCAATTTCTCTTAGAGGTATGAGAACAAATGCCCTTTCAAGCATACGTGGATGCGGAATCGTTAACACTTCCGTCTGTATACTTACACTATTATACAATAAAATGTCAAGGTCTATTGTTCTTGGTCCCCACTTTTGAACTCGTTTACGGTCCAGTTTCATCTCCACCTCTTGCAGTTTGCTCAAAAGCTCCTGTGGAGAAAGACTGGTTTTGAGTTTTAATGCCAAATTTAGGAACAACGGCTGATCTGTAACACCAACAGGGTCTGTTTCGTAGATAGATGAAACGGATTCGATAGATATCTCAGAGTACTCCTCTATAAGTGAGATTGCTTTTAGAAGCAATTGCTCTCGATCCCCCATGTTGGAGCCAACTGACAAATAAGCGATATGGTTGTTCGCCATTTATGCGCGCCCTCTTGTGATTTCGACCGCCACCGATTCATAGTGACCAGGAATTGGGGGGTCTGGCTTTATAACTTTAATCGTTGCCTCATCAATTAAAGGAAACTTTGCAAGCAATGCTGCACAGATCGATTCAGCTAATGTCTCCAAAAGCTTTACAGAGTCACCTTCCACGATTTCTTTAACAGCTCCGTATACCTCACCGTAGTTGACCGTATAGTCCAGTTCATCTGAAAGTCCCGCTTTTGATAAGTCCATAGACAAAACTGCGTCAACGTTAAAACGCTGTCCGAGCTTTTGCTCTTCTGCAAAGACTCCGTGGTAGCCGTAAAATTTCATACCGTTCACATATATTTTATCCATGAGATAGCGCTCCTTTACCGAGCATGATATCCATCATCTTTGCCATTCTGCTTATTTCCTTTACATCATGAACACGTACGATTGAACAGCCTCTCTCGATTCCAAGGCAAACTGTTGCGCCTGTTCCTTCCACTCGTTCTTCTACTGGAAGATCCAGTGCCTTGCCGATCATTGATTTTCGTGAAGTTCCTAATAAAACAGGATAGCCCATCTCTGCGATTTCATTCAATCTTCTTATCGTTTCAAGGTTTTGCTTAAACGTTTTAACAAAACCAACACCCGGGTCCAAAATGATATTCTCAGGATTGACTCCCGCCTTAACGGTGATAGCAATGCTGTGCTCTAAGTCTGCAATGACATCCGGCATGAATTCTTGGTAGTTCGTATCGAACCGGTTATGCATCAAGATTACCGGTACATTCGTATCGGCCATTACTTTCGGCATGTCAGGGTCAAATTTTGCTCCCCAGACGTCATTAATGATATGAGCACCTGCTTTTACCGCTTGATAGGCGGTCTCTGCTTTATATGTGTCGATGGATAAAGGAACATCCACCTCATTTTTTAATGCTTCAATCACTGGAATAACGCGCTCCAGCTCTTGATCGAGCGGTACCTTTTGAGCTCCAGGTCTTGTGGATTCGCCGCCAATATCAATCATATCAGCACCATCCATCACCATTTGCTTCGCGTGGGCAACGGCTTGTTCAATCCGATTGTGATGTCCGCCATCTGAGAACGAATCAGGTGTGACATTTAGAATCCCCATCACATATGTCTTTTTTGAAAAATCCAGTACGTATTCGCCACAATTAAGCCTAGCCTGTTTTAATAACATTTCATGCATGGAGAATCTATCCTTTCAAAAATACATCAAATACTTCGGAGTTGTTTTTTTGTATGTTCGTTATAAAGTCTTCTGTACAGATCGAAAATTTCACCTTCAACACCAGGGAACTCTTTATCTTGAAACTTGTTCACTGGTACGAGTTCTTGGATGGAGTTCGTAAGGAAAATTTCATCCGCTTCAACTAACATCTCTATTTTATAATTCCCTGTTTCAAGAGGAATGTTCAGAATATGTGATGCTTTCATTACCCATTTTCGAGTGATGCCTTCTAAAATGCCTGTAGAAGTCCCTGGGGTATACAGCTTGTTATCACTGTACCAAAATAAGTTCGACACCGTTCCTTCGCTGATGTATCCTTCTTGTGTTAAAAAAACACCTTCTTGATTCACAGCGGAAAGTTCTCTCTTGCCAAGAATGCTGTTCAAGTAATGATGTGATTTAAGCCTCTTCTCACCCTCTGGTGTATTGCGCACCGTTTTTAACGGAATCAGTTCTTTTTCAGAAATGGTGCTGCTTTCAATGAGAGGTTTAGTATATAGAATTACGGCAGGTTTTTCGTAAGGAAGAGTCTGCAGCCCGATATCCCCCACACCCGCTGAAACATTCAATCTAAAGTAAGCATCATCCATCTCATTTTTGCGCAACAGCGTTTTTACCATTTTTAATACGGTATCCGTATCAAGCTCTAAGTAAATATTCAGCTCGTTTAGAGCTTCATGCAGCCTAGTCAAGTGTTCATTAATCAAAAAAGGGAAGCCGCCATACGTTCTGAACGTTTCGAACGCACCCATGCCGTACATGAATCCGTGATCGTACGGCGAGATGACTGCTTCTTCTTTAGAAACTACTTTTCCATTTAAATAGATGTACATGATGCTTTTTTACCTTTATAAAAATCGATAAAGTTTCGTAAAAGTTTCTTGCCGTCTTCCGTTAAAATGGACTCCGGATGATATTGTACGCCTTCAATCGGAAGTTCTTTATGACGGATTCCCATGATTTCTCCTTCTTTCGTCCAAGAAGAAATCTCAAAGCAATCAGGCAGCGTTTCTCTTTTAACGATTAGAGAATGATAGCGTGTCGCGGGAAACTCTTGTGCTAATCCTTCATAAACCGTTTTGCCGTCATGAAGAACCGGGGATACTTTTCCGTGCATCAATCGTTCTGCACGTACCACGTCTCCTCCGAATACTTGAGCGATCGACTGGTGACCTAAACAAACACCAAAAATCGGGATTTTTCCTGCAAAGTATGAAATAGCTTCTAAGCTTATACCCGCTTCATTTGGTGAACAAGGTCCTGGAGAAATCATTAAGAATTCAGGATCCAGTTGCTCAATTTCTTCTATCGTTATCTCATCGTTTCGTTTTACGACAAGCTCCTCACCCATCTCTCCTAAATATTGAACGAGGTTGTACGTAAAAGAATCGTAGTTATCAATCATTAAAATCATCTCGTCTCTTCTCCTCTCATGTGCTGTGTGTTAAACCAAAATTGACCCGAGCTCACTTTGCTCTTTGGCACGCCACAACGCCTCTGCTTTTTTTAAACTCTCTTTGTATTCACTTTCAGGTATGGAGTCAATCACAATCCCGGCACCCGCTTGAACGTGTGCAGTTTCATTTTGACATACCATCGTTCGAATTGCGATATTCATTTCGGTATCACCGTTAAAACCGATCCAGCCCATGCTTCCTGTGTAAACACCTCTTCGTACAGGTTCCAACTCCTCAATGATTTCCATCGTTCTCACTTTTGGAGCGCCAGTAATTGTACCACCTGGGAAGGTCGCTTTTATACAATCAAACGCATCACACTCTGGTCTTAATGTTCCAACCACATTAGAGACGATATGCATCACGTGCGAATACCTCTCGATCACCATAAACTCGTCCACATTTACGCTGCCATAAACAGAAACCTTACCAAGGTCGTTTCGTTCAAGATCGACGAGCATCACATGTTCAGCACGTTCCTTTTCATTTTGAATCAACGTGTTCGCAAGCTCCAGATCTTCTTCTTCTGTTCTCCCGCGCGGACGTGTGCCTGCAATCGGCCGGGTACTCACACGATCCCCTTTTTTCTTCACTAAAAGTTCAGGCGAAGCACTAACAAGCTGAAAGTCAGGGGTATGCAGATATCCCATATACGGTGACGGGTTAATTCTTCTTAATTCTTCATATATGTGAATCGGTGATGTTCGCAGCGCTTTTGACTGACGAACAGACAAGTTCACTTGGAACACGTCGCCTTCAGAAATGTAATCTTGAATCTTTTTAACCGCCTCTACAAAAACATCTTCTGTCATTGATACGTGCTTAAAATCATCTATAGGAAAGCTCTGACTATCTTGTTGTATATCCCGAGCAGACAGCGGAGCTTCCCACATTTCTTTAAAAGCACGAAGCTTGTCCAGATGATAAGGGTCATTCTTCTCTTTCCCTAGAACAAAGATCCAAAGTTTGTTAGTTTCATGATCGTAGACGAAAACATCTTTAAACAACAGAAAATACAAGTCAGGTAACTGCAGATCATCTTCTGAAGTAACAGGCAGTTTCTCAAATTCACGTGTAAGGTCATAGCTTAAATATCCGATCGCCCCGCCTGTAAAGTCAGGAAATCCTTCTACTCGTTCTACTTCAAAATCTTTAAACCAGTTTTGAAACTTCTCATATACCGGACCGTTTAAAACCGTCGAGCCTTCATCCGTTTGTATGGTTAATTCATTATGTTTACCAGTGACTTCAGCGAAAGGAGAAAGTCCGATGATGCTGTACTTTCCTGTTCTTCCGCTCTCCAACAAAACGTGGCGAGGTTCAGTCGCTGCTAAGAATTTATATTTATAAAACCACTCTTCTTTAGAAAGGTGTATACATGAATGCATGATATGCCATTTGTTGTTCATCCCCATACGGTCACTCTCCCAAAAATCTTCTGCTTACATTGTACATGAGGTGTTTAAGTTTGGCACATCTTTCTCCCAATTTCCTGCATTTACATGGGTTTTATCTCCATTTAAAAAGAAAGGATGTCTTAGTTAAGCCTTGTTGTTTTGAAAGAGGGCGATTTCCGTTACAGGTGCTCGCTTTCCGCGGGGCAGGCGGTGAGCCACATTTGGACGTTTCACTTTTAAGTGTCTCACCTGCCCACCTGTCCCGCAGGAGTCTCGCACCTTTCACTACAATCACCTTGCAATGATGAGAGAACAAAATAAATAATCTTAGAGAAATAACTCATCAAAAAAAGCCCCCAGAATAGGGAGCCCGAAAAATGATTAATCTTCAAACTGGTACAACGGTGTACTTAAGTAACGCTCGCCGTTACTTGGAATAATGGCTAATACCTTTTTGCCTTTGCCTAGCTTCTTAGCGACTTTTAGCGCTGCTGAGATTGCTGCACCTGATGAGATACCGCCTAACAGACCTTCTTCACGTGCTGCTTTTCTTGCCCATTCAAACGCTTCGTCATTTGAGATCGTTAACACTTCATCGTAAATGTCAATTTTTAAGATATCAGGAACAAAACCTGCACCGATTCCTTGAATTTTGTGCGGCCCTGGTTTACCTCCAGATAATACAGGAGAATCTGTTGGTTCTACTGCGTAAATCTTTAAATCTGGATATTTCTCTTTTAATACCTGCCCTGCACCCGTAATCGTACCACCCGTTCCGATTCCAGATACAAATGCGTCTAGCCCATCCGGAAATTGAGATAATATCTCTTGCCCTGTCGTATCTCTATGAATAGCAGGGTTCGCTTCATTCTTAAACTGCTGCGGCATGAAGTAGCCTTTTTCTTTCGCTAACTCTTCTGCTTTTCTGATCGCTCCGCCCATTCCTTCAGGACCTGGCGTTAAAACAAGGTCCGCTCCATACGCTCTAAGCAGGTTTCTTCTTTCTAAACTCATTGTTTCAGGCATTACGAGGACCGTTTTATAACCCTTTGCAGCAGCAACCATCGCCAAACCGATTCCTGTGTTTCCGCTTGTAGGCTCTACAATCGTATCTTCCGCTTTTAATTTTCCGTTCTTTTCCGCATCTTCAATCATCGCTAATGCGATACGGTCTTTTACACTGCTTCCCGGATTCATAAACTCTAATTTTAGATACACATCTGCCATATCCTCTGTTGTAATACGATTCAATTTAACAACAGGTGTCTGACCAATCAATTCTGTTACGGATTGCGCCACTCTTGCCATTTGCCATCACTCCTAAAACCGAGTATTTTTATTGGATTAATTGTAGCAACCCTGGAAATACCCTGTCAATTTTATTGCACACGTAAGTTATCTATTACAATGGTACGCAGAATTCTTCTTTTCATGTATAAAACAAAACCCGGAAAAATTCCGGGTTTAGGATTTTGCTTGATCCAGCAAGCTTTGAAGTTCTTCTTTTGAAAAGATATAAGTCGCATTACAGAACTGACAATTTGTTTCCGCTTGGCCGTCTTCTTCTATTATATCAGTGATCTCTTGCTCACCAAGACTGACGATTGCCTGCCCAAAACGCTCATGCGAGCACGTACATTGAAAACGTACTGGAGATTTTTCTAAAATTTGAACTTGATCTTCTCCTAAAAGTTCAAATAAGATTTCCTCTGGTGTCATTCCTTTTTCAATCAAACGTGAGATCGGTGGGATCGCGTTGATTCTCTCTTCTAGAAGATCAACGATTGTATCTGACGCATTCGGCATGACTTGAACAATAAACCCACCAGATGCTTTGATCGAATTATCCGGATTCACGAGAACTCCTACACCTACTGCAGAAGGAACCTGTTCAGATGAAGCAAAGTAATACGTAAAGTCTTCTCCAAGCTCACCTGAAACCATCGGCACTTGTCCCGTAAACTTCTCGCGCATGCCGATGTCTTTAAGAACAGATAAATATCCGTCCTTACCGACCGCTCTTGCTACATCCAGTTTCCCTTTGCTGTTCAGTTCAAAGTGTGTGTGCGGATTTGTAACATAGCCTCGTGTCTCACCTTTTGTATTGCTGTCTACGATGATTACGCCGATCGGCCCGCCGCCTTCGATCTTAACTGTGATGTTGTTGTCTTCGCCTTTTAGCATCATGCCCATCATCGTTGACGCCGTCATCGCTCGTCCTAGTGCTGCCGATGCTGTTGGCCATGTGTCATGTCTTCTTTGCGCTTCACTTACCATCTCTGTTGAGGAGATCGCATAAGCACGAATCTGCCCGTCAAAAGCCAGGGCTTTTATTAAATAATCATTCATCGAACTCATCCTTTAACCGTTCTTATTTTTATCGTAAATAAGTAAAAGACCTTTTAATGTCAAAAATGGATCAACGTGATCGATCACGCTGCTTTCCGCTGCAATTAAATTCGCAAGCCCGCCAGTTGCAATAACTTTTGGCTCAATCGAAGTTTGTTCCTTCATCCTTTTTACGATACCCTCTACTTGTCCTACATATCCATAAAGGATACCTGCTTGCATCGCGTTAACGGTGTTCTTTCCGATTACGCCTTCAGGCTTTGCAATCTCAATACGAGGCAGTTTAGCCGCCTTTGTATAGAGCGCTTCTGTGGAAATATTGATTCCAGGTGCGATTGCGCCTCCCATGTACTGTTTATGTTCGTTGATATAACAGTACGTCGTAGCCGTGCCAAAATCGACAATAATAAGCGGTGCGTCATATTCATGAATCGCAGCAACCGCATTAACGATTCGGTCAGCCCCAACTTCTCTGGGGTTTTCGTACTTAATATTTAATCCCGTTTTAATACCAGGCCCTACAACTAACGGACGTTGGTTAAAGTATTTTACACACATGCGCTCTAAAGCGAACATGATCGGAGGTACTACAGAAGAAATAATGATTCCTTCAATTTGCTCTTTATGAATATTAACGTGACGGAACAAATCGAGTATGAGCATGCCATATTCGTCTTCTGTTTTTTCACGTGATGTATGAATTCTCCAATGATGCTTTAATTCATCATTCTCATAGAGTCCTAAAACAATATTCGTATTTCCGACATCAAACACAAAAATCATGGAATTTGTCCCCGCTTCTTATCTTAAGTTTCTATAATAGTTATAACATAAAACGTATAGGTGTAAAGTAACCCGGCTTATTGTAGTATGGTTGGAAAATCTTCGGTGCTCTTGGAAGTGGTTGATTTCCGTTACAGGTACTCGCTTTCCGCGGGGCAGGCGGTGAGCCACATTTGTACGTTTCACTCTTAAGTGTCTCACCTGCCCGCCTGTCCCGCAGGAGTCTCGCACCTTTCACTCCAATCCACCTGTCAGTGAAGAGAAAGAACAAAAAGACGAAAATCATAAGAGTTAATCCCTGTCAAAAAACAGATTCTAAAGGATTATCGCCAGAGAAGCTTTCAAAAATACTTCTTTGAATAGCTAATTGGAGCGGAAGGGCGAGACTCCTGCAGGATGAGTGGGACAGGTGAGACCATTCAATGACGCAACGCGGCGAATGGGCTAACCGCACACCCTGCGGAAAGCGAGTCCTGCAGCGGAAATTAGCCTCTTCCAAAACTGCAAAGTACATAGAAAAAGGACACCTCGACATCTGAGGCATCCTTTTTAAAAATTAATCTTGTTTTGGCTCTTCATCTTTTTTGTTAAGTGTTACTTTAACATCATCAGATGGATTTGAAATCGTTTTTCTGTCAGGAAGCTGACCTGTCTTAACGAGTTCTTTGATTTGCTCTTCATCAAGCGTTTCTACAGTTAGCAATGTTTGAGCGATGATCTCTAACTTAGAATTGTGTTCAGTAAGGATCTGACGGCAGCGCTCGTAAGATTCTTTGATGATGCGCTGAACTTCTAAGTCGATCTCATGCGCGATTGCGTCACTATAGTTTTGCTCGTTATTGAAGTCTCTTCCTAAGAAGACTTGACCGCCTTGCGATGAACCGAACTGCATCGGTCCTAGACGTTCACTCATACCAAACTCAGTAACCATGCGGCGAGCAATTCCAGTCGCACGCTGGAAGTCATTATGAGCACCAGTACTTACTTCTTTGAACGTAATCTCTTCGGCAACACGGCCTCCAAGAAGTCCAACGATTTTATCTTCTAATTCAGGTTTTGTCATGAAGTAACGGTCCTCTTTAGGAAGCATTACTGTGTAACCACCAGCTTGGCCACGAGGGACAACGGTAACTTTATGAACAGTATCTGCACCTTCAAGAACTAAACCAATAACAGTGTGGCCCGCTTCATGGTAAGCTACAATGTTCTTTTCTTTTTCAGAAATCACACGGCTCTTTTTCGCAGGTCCTGCAATAACACGGTCGATCGCTTCATCAACGTCATCCATATCAATCTTTTTCTTATCAGAACGGGCAGCTACTAACGCCGCTTCGTTCAATAAGTTTTCAAGATCCGCACCAGAGAAACCTGGCGTACGCATTGCAATCGTTTTTAAGTTAACGTCTTCTGCAAGCGGCTTGTTACGTGCGTGCACTTGAAGTACCTCTTCACGTCCTTTTACATCTGGACGGTTAACCGGAATCTGACGGTCAAAACGTCCTGGACGAAGAAGGGCAGGATCTAGAATATCGGCACGGTTAGTTGCAGCGATGATGATGATACCTTCGTTTGCACCGAAACCGTCCATTTCAACTAACAATTGGTTAAGCGTTTGTTCACGCTCGTCATGGCCGCCGCCAAGACCAGCTCCACGCTGACGTCCAACTGCGTCAATTTCATCGATAAAAATGATACAAGGCGCATTTTTCTTTGCATTTTCAAACAAGTCACGAACACGTGATGCACCGACACCAACGAACATCTCAACGAAATCAGAACCTGAGATCGAGAAGAATGGAACGCCAGCTTCTCCTGCTACTGCACGTGCAAGAAGTGTTTTACCAGTACCCGGAGGTCCCACTAAAAGAACACCCTTTGGAATACGGGCACCTAAAGCAGAGAATTTACGCGGGTCTTTCAAAAATTCAACAACTTCAACTAGCTCTTGTTTCTCTTCATCTGCACCAGCTACGTCTTTAAACGTAACCTTTTTCTTTTCTTCGTTATACAGTTTCGCTTTGCTTTTCCCAAAGTTCATAACACGGCTTCCGCCACCTTGGGCCTGGTTCAACAAGAAGAAGAATAAGATAAAGATAATAACAAACGGAATAATTGAGGTGAAGAATGTCACCCAGCCACTTGTCTGTTCCTGCTGTTTAAATTCTACATTTGCAGAATCAGCAAGCTTTTCAACCTCAGCAAGTGTGTTACCTGTTAATGGAGCGTTTGTCTGGAATACTTCTCCTTCTTTAGCTCCCTCTAGCTGGCCGCGGACAACATATACGCCGCCCTCAGGCTGGTAAACGATGCTTTCTACTTTGCCTGATTCAATGTACTTAGTCAGCTGGTCATAACGAATTTCTTTGACTTCATTGTTGTTGCCGTTGAAAAAGCTAACTACTCCAACTACAACTAAAAAGATTAATAAATAAAATATAGTATTACGGAAGATGCGATTCATTCCTTACCTCCTTAGGCGAACAATCAAATCTTATGCGGTTTTTTATTCTTACTTTTCGTAGATCTCTGGCTTTAACACGCCAATGTAAGGCAAGTTGCGGTACTTCTCGATGTAGTCTAATCCATAACCAACAACAAAAGCATCAGGAACGATAAAGCCAGCAAGATCTGGTGCGATATCAACTTTTCGTCCTGTTGGCTTATCCAGCAAAGTTACAATCTTAACCGATTTCGCTTTGCGTGCCTTAAATAGTTGTACGAGATAGCTAAGCGTTAATCCACTGTCAATAATATCTTCTACAATGATAACGTCTCGACCTTCTAAGGAAGTATCTAAATCTTTAACAATTTTTACTTGACCGGAAGAAACGGTAGATGCACCATAGCTGGAAACTGCCATTAAGTCGATCTCGAGATGGATATCCATTCGTTTAATCAGGTCTGCCATAAAAGGTAGAGCACCTTTTAGAACCCCAATTACTAATGGAAAACTATCCTTATATTCCTCAGAAAGCTCTTTTCCAAGTTCTTTGATCTTGTTTTGAATAGCTTCTTCGGATATAAGTGTTTCTAAAATTTCATCATGCATGTTCAACAAGCCTCCTAGACGTCATGGCGATTTTTTTGAAAGCGTAAAATAACCCAATGTTCAGATTGATCTAAAGAATAGCGTCGAGTGTGTTTCAGTCCGGGAAGCCAAACGATCTCGCCGTTTGCATCAACTACAATCGGCCAAACTTTCCGTTCTTCATGCGGCACTTTAGCATCAATAAATATATCTTTTAATTTCCGAGAACCGACGCCGGCAATCGCCATCCGGTCACCTGGTTTTCGGCTGCGAACACGCAACGGGAGACTTACATCTTTCATTGAAAACACAAAAACATCTTTTCCTCTTAGTAAAGCGGGCTCACGATCTGTTATTTCAGCAATAACCATTCCATTTGGCAATTCCACACTGCCTGGCAGCTTTAGTGAATAGTCATATGACCATTCCTCATTTTTTACGTCCTGCTCAAAACTTAATAAACATCTGTCATAAGTTCGGCTGACAACTAAACCTGACGGAAAATGCAAAGACCCAGATGGATGCTCACTTCCGAGCAAACTAAGAAAGTTTTCCTTATGTACAGAGGAAAGAGATGAAGGATTAATTTTATACAGATAGTTCAATATTAGTGTAATCCCTCTTTTTTGTAAAGGAATAGGCATCTTGTTAAAAGCGGATACAGATAACTCTATTTTCCCCTCTGTTTGACTGATTAAAACCTTTTCTAACTCTATTTCAGCCAGTTTCAATATATACGCTTCATCTTCAGAAATAGTTTCACTTAAATGCTGAAATCTTTCATGTACACTAGGGTTTTCCTTTTTTAAAAAAGGAAGAACATTTTTTCTGAATCTGTTTCGTACATATTTGTCACTCTCATTGCTTGAATCATAAACGGGAAATAGGTTTTCTACTTTACAATAATGCTCGATTTGCTTCTTTGTTATTCCTAAAAAGGGACGAATTATTTCTCCATTTGCAAACGGCCGCCTTACAGGAATTCCTCCTAAGCTTAAGCCTTCACTGCCTCTTGTCATTCTCATGAGGATCGTTTCTACTTGGTCATCACCGTGGTGCGCAAGTGCGAGTGCATCTGCTTGATGTTTGTTCATCACTTCTTCAAAGAACTTATATCTGCAAGTTCTTGCAGCTGTTTGAAGCGATAAGCCATGTTCTCTTTGATAACTTGCAACATCCCCATTGCCGCCTTCAAATACAATATTTCGTTCATCACAAAAGCTTTTAACAAAAGCAAGCTCTTTAGCAGATTCTTCACCCCGAAGCTGGTGGTCGAATGAAGCTGCAATTACTTTGATTTTATAAAAAGAGGACCTTTTCCACAAATAATGCAATAAAGCTAACGAATCAGGTCCGCCAGAAACACCTATCACTACTTTTGAGACCGATGAAAGAAGCTGGTGTTTTCTAATAAAGTTCTCCACTTCCTGCAAAGCGAACCGCTCCTTCACTTTCAAAATCTTTTTAAAAGGCTGTTCTTAGTTAGCGTACTGCTTTTTGGCAATCTTGTTCCTTCTCTCCATTGACAAGTTGATTGGAGTGGAAGGTGCGAGACTCCTGCGGGACGAGCGGTCAGGTGAGACCCTTAAAGGCGCAAGGCGGCAAGGGGCTCACCGGTCGCCCCGCGGAAAGCGAAGCACCTGGAACGCAAGTCAACTACACACAAGAGCAACTTAGTCTTACGAAAATGCCTTTTAAAAATCATAACAAAGAAATGCAGGAACTAACACCATTTACATCGTCTGACCGAGCATGTAAAACAAGTACACAACAAAAACAAAGGTAAACACTAAAAAAGTTTCTGCGATAAAACTGCTTTTCTTTTTCTTTTGACCTTGTCTCGTTGCAGTCTGTTGAGGAGCTTGCTGGCTCTGCTTTTTGGGTGATCTGGCTTTATCCCTGTCATTTAACAAAAGAACGAGTTCATTTCTCATCTCTTCTGCATAACGGTATTTTCCGTTCCACGCTTTTTCCAATATAGAAGCGTATGGCTTCAGCATCGGACTTCCTGCTATTTTCGCTTTCATTTGTTTTTCAGGATCAGCACTTTTCGAAAATCGTGAAGGGTAAGCCAAGTTCACCATTACCATCCCTGCTGAGAACAGATCATATGAGGGCTCTGCTTTTCGGGATCCCTTCCCCCAGTATCCCCTATCATAGAATTCGGTATATTCCTTGATCGATCTGTCCATCACAGTTGTTCCTCCAACGTCTATCCATCTGATGCGATAGGGAGGTCCTGTTACGAGTAGATTATCAGGCTTTAAATCACCAAATGCCCATCCAGCCTGATGCAGTGTATGAAGATCTGTCAGAAGCTGCACGAGCAAAATGCCGGCCCACTCTGAAGATTTTGTTTTCATAAAATCAAACAGCGTTTCTCCTTTTAAGTACTCCATCGCATAAAAAGGATACGTGCTATTACGTGCCACCCAGTCATCCACATCGATTAAAGAAGGTCCAAGGACTTTCCCCTGGACCTTAGAAAAACGCTTCAGTACATTCACTTCAGATGTGATTGACATCTGATCATGTCCGATTTTAAGGGCGACCACTCCACGATCTGAATCAGCCAGATAGACTGCGCCTGTCGCTCCATATCCTAGACGGCGTCGGATTCGATACTTAGAGTGATTCCACTTTCCGCGGATTTCCTCACCAACAACTAAGTTACATACCGGACTCGTTCGTATATCCTGGGGCATCATCGGACGAGAATCTCCTTTTCGACGAACGTTTGCGACCAAAAGCGGCAATTCCTTCTTTTATAGCAGGTCCCGTTGGTGTGATTCCACCAAGTGTAATTTTAGAGAAGATTTTACCGATCGAGTCTAGTTTGGATGACCAGCTTAATAACTCTTCCGCTTCTGATCTTTTCCCTGGGAAGACATAGATCGAAAACTCATTATCACCGATTCTGGAATTTAACGAGATAGATAGATCAAGCAGAGATTCTTGAACCGTAAGCATCTTGTCTTCCATCGAGCCTGAAGCATCGATTAGAACCAAGATTTCGAGATTCATTGTTTCTCCCATCTCATCTACAACTTCAATGACTTCCCCTCGTTTATCGGGAGGAAGGTCTTCCATCGTCGACTGACTTCCTAGTATTTGCTGCAATTCAGCGTTAACGACTCCTTTTATCGTTTGAGCCATAGCTTTTTGTGTGACCATCTTAACGGTTTGTGCTAGCTGCTTTGTGTACACCACCTGACTGATTCCACCGCCAGCCATTGCAATTTCCTCAACTTCTTTTAAACCTTGTCTATGATACTCAGGAGCATTTTCGTTAAGTACACCGATGACATTAACAGCAATTCCTTGTTCGTGAGCAAGTGCAGCCATCGCTACTGGATCTTCACCTTGGTTTGAACACCCATCTGTAATAAGCAATATTTGACGCAACGTCCCTTTGTTCCGCATTACTCTAACCCCTCTCGCGTACGAATTTTAACTATTACCATCATCGTCAAGAAAGTTATGGTTTATACGCGTAAACGAGACCGGTTAATCTGCGTTCGGGGTGCTGACTTAAAATACTGTCGAGTCTCAGCTATTTACTGTCGACTTTTTAAAATTTACTGTCCACTTTCATCAAAATACTGTCCACTTCTTGAGTTTTACTGTCCACTTTTGAGAAAATACTGTCCGCTTTTTAATTTCTGCAGCAAGTTTATGGACGAGCATACAAAAAGACCCCTCTAAAAAGAGGGATCTCCTATTATCTTAATCTATTGAGCTTTTTTGCGGCTGATGTTCACTTTCGGATAATGAGGTACCGTTGCCCACTTTGGAATGTTCTTTTCAATCTTTGTCACTGCAACCGTCATGTCGTCCTCTATTCCGTTATTTCCAGTACGGATGACTTCTTCCATAATCAGATCTGCTATTTCCTGAGGATCATCGGTATCGATCTCTCTGATCTTGCGCTTCAGCCACGCATCAATGTTCTCGATATGACGAGGGGCTTCATAGATACCGTCACTCATCATGATTAAAATATCCCCTGCTTTTAACTGCTCATCAACAACGTCCACATCAAAATCCTGTATGATCCCCATAGGGAGGTTGCTCGCTTCAACCGTCTTAATCTGATCACCACGTTTAATAAAACTCGGCGTGGATCCGATTTTTAAAAACTTAGCAGATGCATCTTGCAGATCGATCATTGCAAGATCCAGCGTTGAGAAAATTTCGTCTGTCGTACGCAAAGAGAGAACCGAGTTGACTGACTTAATGGCTACTTCTTCTTCAATTCCGGATTGAAGAATCTTTTGAAGCAGCTGCAGCGTTTCGTTGCTTTCGATGAAAGCTCGTTCTCCGTTACCCATTCCATCTGCGATCGCAACCGCAAATTTCCCAGCACCGATCTCTATCGTCGAATGACTATCTCCAGAAAGCCACGCTCCCCCTTTCGCAGCGGAAGCAATTCCGGTTTCAACCACAAATTCTCTAGCCGAATGAAACGATAGATGACAGTAGCCTGTTGCGTAGTTCGCACACTCCTCATGTGTAACAAGAATCGTTTCTTCTAAAATATCAGAAAGGATTGGCGCAATCAGCTTTTCAGCGATCCCTGAACCGCCACAATAAGGAATGGTCATTTCAATATCAACATTTGATGTTTCTAAGCTGTAAATATCTACGTGACCTACATCGATTCCTGCTTGAGACAGAGAATCTTTAATCTGCTCTTCTTGAATCTGATGGTTCTCTTGTTCACGCTGAATCTCTTTTGCAAAGTCACCCATAACCTGTGAAACGCCCATCAGCTGATCAGCTACTAAACGGCGGCTTTCTTGCACTTGTATCTTTAATTTTTGGGAAGCTCTGTATTGAGTCAGCTCTTGTTTCATCAAGTCTGTTATCTTTTCAGGCTTGATGCAGTGCCTTTCCCAGTCACGCTTTAATTTTCTGTCCTTGATATCACTGTAATCCTCTTGCTCCACCATTAGTTTAGTCATAAGATCGTATGTCGTTGTAAAATTTTGAGCCCAGCACTGTTCCTTTTTAAAACACGTCTGGCACGTCTTTTCTGTAATATTGCTTAAGAAAAGATCTACTTCACGTGAGCTTTCTTCTTCATTTAGCGAAGAACCTACCGATTGAAACGAGTGTGACAACGCTTGAAAAAGACTCGAAAATCGTTCTACACGGCTTGCCGTTACATCCCGGATCTTTTTCAAATATTGCTGCTGCTGCATCGAATGCTCCCTTGTACCAGGCACATATTTCGAGATGTTGCTGATCGCCGTTTTCGGTGTTAATAGGAAGAGCAGAACAGCAAAGCCAGACTCCATCAGTGTTGATGTGATCTCAGCCCGACCCTCACCATACAGACCAATCAGCACGGTACCGATGATCAGCCCTAAGCTCACACCAAACCGCTTCCCTTCTTTCAAAAGACCCCCGAGCAAACCAGAGAACGCTAAGAGACTCATCTGAGACAAACTAGCCACTTGGGCGAGACTAAGGATAAGACCTGTCACAACCCCAACGGTCGATCCGATCGCTGCTCCTCCTACAAACGCAAACAGCAATACTAAATAACGGGAAACAACATGTTCTACTGAAACATCATTGATCTGCCAGCCGATTGTTCCAGTCATCACAGATGCGAGCAGAATCATTAAGCATACGATTTCTTCATTTTTTAAAGATTGAGGAATTTTTTTATTCGTTAAAAGCGGTATGCTTTGAAGAAAGATTAACGTGAGGACTAAGCTTAATCCCCCTTCTACAAGCGCCAGCATTGTATCGACCCGCTCTAATCCACCCTCGCCAAACATAGAAAATAAAGTTCGTGTGATTAAAGAGGAGCCAAAAACTAAAAGAGGCAAAGTTTGTATACGGTTCTTTATGAAAAGATCTGTCCCTTTTTGGAGACATGCATAAACGAGCAAGGCACTTATAAAGAATAAAGCATTCATCGGCTGAAGTGACATCGCTCCTGCCAATACAGCAAATACGGCAATGCCTGTCCGCTCTTTTCTTAAAACAAAGACACTGGCCGCAAAAGGTAAAGCGAATGGAGACATCTCAGCCAAAATCATAGCTCGTCCTAACAAAAAGCCAATTCCAAACAACAGCATTCTCCAATTAAAAATGCTCTGGTTCAAAAGCTGAAGCCATCTCTTACTCGTTTTATAAACCGCTTGCTGGCCTTTTTCTACCCACACCATTCCCCTGATCGGTTCGAGTACTTCTTGTTCAACCTTCTGCCACATCCCATACACCACCCGTTTCCAATTTGTGTAACCATTATAAACAGGTTTAGAACAAAGATTTTGTCAAAAGAACAATGTTGGTCCAAAAAACTTCTCGACGGACTTCACCACTATTTCACGAAAGTAAAGCAAAAGCGGACACCATTCGTACAAAAAAGAAAAAGGAATTTTCATTTTTAAAAGTATTAGGGAGAATTATGAAGAAAAATAAAAGTGATTCATTGGGGAAGTTAGTTTTCGAGTTTCAGGTTGTTCCCATTAAGCACGGTCTTGGTGTTGTTAAGGTACGTATTCTTTTATTTCTTACACGTTCGCGCGGCTACCCTTCATCTACGCGCAGTCGAATGAGGTTTACGCGCAGCTGAGCTTCATTCTCACGCACAAACGAACGATTCGCCCGCGCTTCTCGGGGATTTGCGCGCACCACAGACTATATAGGAGATTTTCTGTATCAAATTAGGATTTTACGCACGAAAGTAAGGGAGTTCCAGCTATTAATATCAGAAATCTTATGAGCTAATACGAAAATTTCAGAGGGATTTTAATAATATCTTGCTTAATCCTGCAATACAATCACACTGTTTAGCTTTGCGAGACAATCATCATGCGAACTTGAATAACTATGAAATAAACAATAAAAAAGAGCACCCTATGCTACGGATGCTCTTGAACGTTTGTATGTATATGTCAAAATTAAAAATGGTAGCGGCGGAGGGAGTCGAACCCACGACCTCACGGGTATGAACCGTACGCTCTAGCCAGCTGAGCTACACCGCCATTTGTAAAAGACACAAGTAGTATATTACATCTATCCTGCCATCCTGTCAACGCTTCTTTAGAAATTTGTCGAAAAAGTTTTTTGCAGTTTTTTTAAAAAGACTGTTAGCGTAAACTTTGTTGTTATAGAAAGTGGTTGATTTCCGTTCCAGATGCTCGCTTTCCGCGGGGCAGGCGGTGAGCCACATTCGTACGTTTCACTCTTAAGTGTCTCACCTGCCCGCCTGTCCCGCAGGAGTCTCGCACCCTGCACTCCAATCAACTGTCACAGAAGAATATAAAAATGAGGTTTGAAAGCAACAATCTTGTAGAATAGAGCTTTTTAGTATGTATCCACGCAAAAGAAGTCGAGCCAGCCTGACAGAAAAATCAACATCTAAAAAACAAAAAGCACCCTAATGTATAGGATGCTTGCCATATATAGATGAATGAGCATTAAAAATGCAACAATTATCCTCTTCGGCCGCCGCGGCCACCTCTTTTTGATTCAGTACTACGCTTTAAAGTAGTGAGTCGATCTTCACTATCTTTAAGGAATTTATTCATCTTATCCTCAAAAGATAATGCAGTAGAATGGTTGTTTCCGCCTCGGTTCGGACCTTTGCGGGATTTGTTGAATCCGCCGCCGCCTCTTGAAGGGGCTGGTCTACTAACAGAAGCAGCATTTTCCTTTGCTTTTTTAATAGACAAACCAATCTTTCCGTCCTTTTCGACGCTCATAACCTTAACTTCGACTTGATCACCAACTTTAAGAAATTCGTTGATGTCCTTCACGTAATTATCCGCAACTTCGCTAATATGCACGAGTCCTGTTGTACCCCCTGGCAGCTCTACAAACGCTCCAAAATGAGTAATCCCAGTAACTTTACCTTGCAACTTGCTGCCTACTTCAATTGACATGCAAAAAATGCTCCTCCTTAAAAAATCTCAAAAGATATCAATACTTATTATACAATCGAAAAAATCTGCGTGTCAATCTACGCTTATTGCTTTATTCTGGAAGTTTAAAAATCGTTTCACCAGGCTTTGACATAAAAAAGTCGCGTCTAGCGATTTCTCCAATGTATTCTTCGTCTTTTAGTTTATTCACTTCATCTTTAAGTTGTGCCTTTTCTTCCAAAAGAGCTTTGTATTCATCACTTAACTCTTGTTGTTCCATCTGTTTTTCATTTAAAAGGGAAAGCTGTTCTGCAATACCCGTAATAATTAAAAAAGCAAAAAAGGAAAATACGATAAAGGCCCCCGTTAAGCGACGGTACAAACCACGCTTACGTTTTGCGATCACCTGCTCATGACGCTCTTTATTCTGGATGTATTGTGAGTGAATCTCTGTTATTTTTTTTTGGCGCATTAGTTCGCTGTTCCCCTCCTTTACTTCTTTTTTCCCTTCCAATTGCTGACTTTATTCTTCGCTGAAATCAAAAACCCTGCTAATTTTAAATATTTCTCCTTTAAATTATACCATTTTTGCTTTGGAATGAAACGCCATATGAGTCGTCCCACCCACTTAAAAGGAGAAAAAAGAATCATGAAAACTACCATTGCAATTTTCCGCAAGATGTTAAATACATATAATAGAATAGCGGATATGAGCATAATTAACCATTTTATCGGCATAACGATTAAAGAGTTAAGCAGTCGATAAAAAAAGCGAAAAAGGGATACGACAGCCGAAACGATCCACTCGAGTATCTTCTTATAGATTCGTTCAAAAAGTGCTCGGTACGCCGCATAACCACAAATGAGAGCAATAAAAATATAGAATCGAATTTCAGCATGATTCACATGCAAAAGGACATAAAAGACGAGCAAAGCCTGTACCAGCCAAAACAGCAGATCATTCAAAAAGTGAAGCCAGTGCCACTTTCTCTTTTCATGGATGAACCGGCTGTACGTATCGACAGCCATACCGATCCAGATTCCCATGAAAACCATAGAAAGCATGGTTTGAAACTGAACAGTTAAGGTCATTTGAACAGTTTGCCAAAGAAGCCTTTATTCTTTTCGCCGGTCTGCTGGTCAAGGTACACAAGATCGAACACTTTGCCTTCAATATTTACGACACCTGATTCAACATCAAGATTCTTCATCTTCAAGTTAGTTCCGCGTATCGCTAAAAAGCCCATCGTTGTCTCAAGCAAAAACTCTTCATTATCAAAACTTTCTACTTGTTTAACCCCTGTAATCTCTAAATTCTTTCTGCCTATCATTCTTACATCGTGGTTTGGTGTGCTCACTTTTTGATTATATCCATTTAAATCATATCGTTGATCCATACAATCCCCTCCTCTATTCCATACAAATTTATGAAGGGAAGAGGTGGAATAGAACAAGCTGTATAGAAAAGAAACTGTAAGTGAGAGCGTCTTTTCTGAGTAGACCGCTCAAACCCGATCGAATGTGGTTTGTTGATATTTGATAAATTATTGTTGATATAAACACCATAAGTGTTGATATATATAGTTTTATTGATGATATAGCTGTCGTTCACGCCGATATAATGTTTCATAATTATAGAAAAAGAACCTGAAAAATTCAGGTTCTTTACTCAGTCGTTTCGATGCGGTTTTCTTCGAGGACGGTGTACATGTTGTCTGCGTCCTCTTTTTTGGTCGTATCTTTAAGCTCGTTGATTTTCACCTTTACAAGCTTTTGACCAAAACGAATCGTAAGCTCGTCCCCAACTTTTACATCAGAAGACGCTTTAGCCTGCAATCCGTTAATGGAGATACGGCCCTGATCTGAAATCTCCTTCGCCACGGTTCTCCGTTTAATCAGGCGGGAGACTTTCAGAAACTTGTCTAAGCGCATGCTTACTTAACAGCTTCTTTCAGCTTGTTTCCTGCTTTAAACGCTGGAACTGTAGCAGCTGGGATTTGAATTTCTTTCCCTGTTTGAGGGTTGCGGCCAGTACGGCTAGAACGCTCGCGAGTTTCAAAAGTTCCAAATCCAACAAACTGTACTTTGTCTCCGTCTTTTAGAGCAGAAGTGATTTCATCGATTACGCCATTAACGACTGTTTCTACATCTTTCTTTGTAAGTCCTGACTTTTCTGAGATATTTGTTACCAATTCATTTTTGTTCATTTTTAATTACCTCCTTGTTTATCTATCACATAATTCGGTAGAAAACCCTTATAATTAAGGGTTTCTTAATATTTCTCGAGAAAATATTCTCTATTTTTCACTATAATCCTTCTTTGTAGAAAAAAAAATTATTTTGCTTCGTTCCAAAGACGGTCCATTTCCTCAAGCGTTACGTCGTCGAACGATAGAGATTGTTCCTTTAACGCATGCTCGATATAGTTGAATCGCTTTCTAAACTTTCGATTGGTCTCATTCAGTGCCTCTTCAGGATCTATTTTGTAAAAACGCGCTAAGTTCACCACTGAAAACAACAAGTCACCAAGCTCTTTTTGTTGTTCATCACCCTCAGCTTCCTGAAACTCTTTTAATTCTTCTAAAATCTTATCGTAGACAGGTCCAGCTTCTTTCCAATCGAAACCGACTTTAGCAGCCTTTTTTTGATAAAGAAACGCTTTTTGAATACCAGGAATTCCTTTTGGCACTCCATCGAGCAGTGACTCTCTGTCTTCTTTCCCTGCTTCTTGCGCTTTAATCGCGTCCCAGTTTGCCACTACTTCGTCTGCATTCTCTGCAGAAACATCACTAAACACATGTGGATGGCGGCGGATCATCTTCTCGGTTAAAACAGCAATAACATCGTCTATGGCAAAGAATCCTTCATCTTCACCAATTTGTGCGTGAAGCAGCACTTGAAGCAATACATCCCCTAGTTCTTCCGCAAGTGCCTCATCGTCTTCTTCGTCAATGGCATCCAGCACTTCATAAGCTTCTTCGATCAAATACTTTTTCAGTGTAACATGCGTTTGCTTTTGATCCCACGGACAACCACCGGGTCCGCGCAGGCGAGCAATAACGTTTTTTAAGAACGAAAAGTCTCTGTACAAAAGCTCATCTTCTTTTACAGGAGGAACATAAACGGCTGTTAGATTGTTCAATGTCACAGACTGGTCCAGCTCATACAGCGGAACTCTCTTAATGGACTCATCTGAGCTGCCTGCTGCTGTTACGACAACGACTTCATAATCATCCGGATATTTTTCCATTAAGGTCAGCTTCACCTCTGATGCGATGAAGCTATCATACACTTGGACGATCACAAGATGGTGACGGATCTGGATCTCATCTTTCTTTAATGAAGTACCATCAAGAATCTGGCATCCTTCTATCGGATCGATTTTTAGAGCAGTGTACATTTCATCGAGAAAACTTTTGCCGCCTGCAACCGTTACCTCAACTTCTTTACTTTGTGCCTGGTGCAAAAGAATCTGAACAGCTTGTTCTGCAACGAGAGGATGGCCAGGAACAGCATAGATTACATGACCCTCTGTTTCAGCTGCTTTAAACAAAGTTTCGGCAATCTCCTCATACACAGGCTCAAACCGATCGTGCTTTTCATAGATCTCATCAAATGCAATAAATGTCTTTCCTTGTTTCATAAGGTCTTCTACAGCAGGGTGATGGATCGTACGCACATAGACCTTTTCAGATGACTCAAGCATCCTGTAGATGCCAAGGGTCATCTGATCCAGATCTCCAGCACCTAAGCCAATGATTGTAATCTTCTTCGTCATCATGGTCTCCTTTTTTTAAGACGTTTAAACAGTTTTCTAAATATACTAACGGAATGAAACACGGAGTCCCATTCTGCTTGAGAAAAAATCTTAAGCTTAAAGATGCAAATAAAGTAGATGGTTGCCCCAATTAAGGAGGAACTGATACTGATCATCATCGAATGGAATCGCGTATTCGCTATCATTAAAAAGTGTTCAGCAACAAAAACCCAAGCCAAAACTCCAATGGCCATGAAACTTAAGGAGACTATGTAAGAGAGCAGTTTTGCTTTTTGACTGCCACTTAGGAATTTTGTTGCAGACTGAAGCTTAACGAGTTGACCAACCGCTGCTGCAAAGGTGGCTAACACCGTTGATAGTGCAGCACCTTCCATGCCAATATACGGAATGAAAATAAAGTTCCCCGCTACTTTTACAGCCACTGCTAAAAGTACGGTAAACACTGTAAATCGCCCATGACCGATTCCTTGCAAGAGTCCTGTTGTCGTATAAATGATAGATACGAAAATAATGGATATACAAAGTATAGCGAGAGCACGCGAGCCATCCCCGTTTTTAAAAAGCATAACATTAAGATGCTTTATAATACAGATTAGCCCCACCGCTGCCGCTCCACCGAAAACGATAGATAATTTAACAGAGAGTTTAGAAAGGGATTGAATTTCTGCTTTTTTCTTTTCCGTGACTAACGACGCCATTTCTGGGACAACTGCAAGTGCTATTGAAGCTGCGGCTACGGTACCTAATTGAAGAAGTGGTTGTCCACGGTCGAAAACACCTTTCAATATTTTGGCATCATATGCCTCCATGCCGCTTCCTACCCATACATTCACAAAAAGGAAGGAATCCACAAGCTGCATCATAGCTAATATGAGAGCACTTAGAGACAGATAGATGCTCGTTTTGAGCAGTTCTGCCGCATAAAGAAACCGGAATTCCGCTCGAGGATTGTAAGCTTTCGCAAAACCCTTTTTCCAAAAGAATAAAAGAAACAAGCCTGATGCAAGAGCTCCAATCACTGAACCTGACAGTGCCGCTGCACCCGTTTCATAACTGGTGTAGCCTTTTGAAACGAAATAATAAGATAATAGTAAAATACCTGATACTCTAATTGTCTGCTCGATCAATTGCGAAACCGCCGTTAGCTGCATATCGCCGTACCCTTGATACGTACCTCTTAAAAATGCGGCAAGCGGGATAAACAAAAATAGAACCGAGATTACTTTTATAGGTAATTGAAGATTGTAATCTCCCATCCACCGTGCGATAAATGGTGCTGTGAAAAATAGAAAAACAAATGAAAGCACACCTAACGTAAAAGAGATCCATACAGATGTTTTAATCAGATGATCATTGTTGTTTTTCTCGGAAACGATCATTTTTGACAATGCCATCGGAAACCCCGTAAATGCAACAGCTGCTGCTATAGCGTAAAACGGATATGCCTGCTGAAAGACATAAAAGCCGAAATCACCCGTCATGTTCTGGTAGGGAATGCGATATACGACACTTAGTAATTTTACGATGATTGCTGCTGCAGTCAGTAGCAATGCACCTTCCCATACGGAATACTTCTTAGAGTTCATAGTATATACCTCGATACTGCAAATATTTATTTCCCGGGACGACACATGTCGACACGTTATTTAATTCATCAACATAATTCAAGGTATTATACCATAGTCAGGCTGTATCGCCCTGCGATACGCGACTTATATTAAGCATTTGACCATAGGTTCTGCTCTAAAAGATTGTTGTTAGTGGTTCATTCGCTGCATTGATAAATTGATCGTCCTGAATGTAAGGTGCGAACTACTGCTAGAAACAGTGAGACTACCACCACCCCCATATCGCTTTTGCCATATTTGCAGATACAGGAATATATATAATCTGTAGCGGAAATAGGAAGCTTTTTCAGTAGCAATAATAAGGTGCTAGTTGTTTTTGACTTTTTTCATTTCCTTCATTGACAAGTTGATTGTAGTGTAAGGTGTGAGACTCCTCGAAAATTAAACTTCAAATTTTCTTCGTGCGATGCGTCGCTGCTGCAGCATTCCTTGTCCTGCGGGACAGGCTGGCAGGTGAGACACTTAAGAGTGAAACGTTAAGAATGTGGCTCACCCGCCTGCCCCGCGGAAAGCGAAGCACCTGTAACGGAAATCAACCACTTTCAAAGTCATCAGGATTTTCTTAAAAAAATCTTATTTAAACAACAAAAAAAGAAAGAGCATAATAGCCCTTCCTTTTCTACTGCTCCATCTGTCTAGCTAAAAATCCAGCAGCAGTTTCAGCAAGTTTTTGCTCAAGTTCTGTCAGCTTTTTTCCTTCTTTTCCAACCATGACAACGGCTCCGATCGGATCTCCGCCTGCGATGATAGGTGCTATAACATGAGATGTATTTTCTTTAATCCCATCAATCAGCTCGGCTTCGGCTCCGTTGGATTCAACCAGCGTCTTCCGGTCACTCATGGACGATTCCACTACTTTACCGATGCTTTTATTGTGATAATCTTTCTTGGATCCGCCAGCTACCGCAATATATGTATCACGGTCAGCAATTAACACAACATGACCTGTACTATCTGCAAGGCTTTCTGCGTATTCTTTTGCAAAATCGCCTAGCTCATTAATCGGAGAGTATTTCTTTAAAATAACCTCTCCATCTCTGTCTACAAAAATCTCAAGCGGGTCTCCCTCACGAATCCGAAGTGTTCTGCGGATTTCCTTTGGAATAACTACGCGCCCAAGGTCATCAATACGTCGAACGATACCTGTGGCTTTCATATAGATAATGCCCTCTCTTTCGGATGATGATGATTCACTGATGTAACAACAAAATGGTTCCTTCTCTGAAAGAATGTTCCATTTTCTAGGTTTATTATTTGTTACATCTGCTGTTCTATTCACGATTGAGAGGGTAATTATATTTTATGGTGTATTTGTTGTCTTTTCTTTCCTAGCATGCTTAATCTCTTTTAGGAAAAGATCAATCTGTTTCAACAGGTCTAAATCTTTTACCCGTTTCCTATTGATGACCACTTTCATTAAGTTGTTCTGCATACCCAGGTTTACGTGTCTGCCTATCTTATTCGCGATCTCAAACATCTTCCCGCCATCTACGGATGCTGTTGTTTTTTCATTTAACAGCATGTTGACCGTATCCTGCTTCTGTTCAATCGACTTAACGCCTTCACGCTTCGCACGAAGTTTAATTCCTGCTACTAGCAGGAGACATTCCACTTCTACTGGATAATCACCGAAACGGTCAATAAATTCCTCTTGCAGGTCTGATATGTCTTTTAGGGCTTTCGCTGCACGAACATGTTTGTACATCTCGATCTTTTGCTTTTCGTCACCGATATAGTGTGTCGGGATATACGCATCAACCTCAAGATTAAGATCGACCTCTTCTTCTACTTCTTTTGGTTTTGTACCTTTTCGTTCTTGAATCGCTTCTTCAAGCATTTGAGAATACAGATCAAAACCTACTGAATCGATGAATCCGTGCTGCTGAGCACCAAGGAGATTACCTGCACCGCGAATAGACAAATCTCGCATGGCAATTTTAAATCCTGATCCTAATTCAGTAAATTCCTTTATAGCCTGAAGACGTTTCTCAGCCACTTCTGTTAAAACTTTATCACGCTGATACGTGAAATACGCATAAGCCACACGATTAGAACGACCAACACGTCCTCTAAGCTGATAAAGCTGTGAGAGCCCCATTTTATCCGCGTCATAAACGATGAGCGTATTCACGTTCGGAATGTCTACGCCTGTCTCAATAATCGTTGTTGAAACCAACACATCATAATTTCCTTCTAAAAATTCGAGCATGACGCTTTCAAGCTCGTTCTCAGACATTTGTCCATGCGCATAGGCGACACGGCAATCAGGTACGAGCATCGATATCTGCTCGGCCATTCTTTCAATCGAATCAACACGGTTGTACAGAAAATATACTTGCCCGCCGCGGCCCATTTCCCGCTCGATCGCTTCTCGTACGAAAGAACCGTTGTAATCCATGACGTATGTCTGAACTGGGAATCTATTTTCTGGCGGTGTCTCAATAACCGAAAGATCACGAACACCTAGCATAGACATGTGAAGTGTACGTGGAATAGGTGTAGCAGTTAATGTGAGCACATCCACATTTGATTTTAGCGTTTTGATCTTTTCTTTGTGCGTAACACCAAATCGCTGCTCTTCATCAATAATAAGCAAACCTAGATCTTTATACTGAACATCTTTTGATAGCAAACGATGTGTTCCGATCGCAATATCGACCGTACCTGCTTTCAATCCCTTAAGCACTTCGTTTTGTTCCTTTTTGGAACGAAAACGGCTTAAACTGCCGATAGTAATTGGAAACTCTGAAAAGCGTTCTCGGAAGGTTTCAAAATGCTGCTGTGCAAGGATCGTAGTCGGAACAAGGAAAGCCACTTGCTTTCCATCCATAATTGCCTTAAACGCTGCACGAATCGCCACTTCGGTTTTTCCGTAACCCACATCTCCACAAAGAAGGCGGTCCATCGGACGAATACTTTCCATGTCTTTCTTGATTTCGTCGATCGCACGAAGCTGGTCATCCGTTTCTTGGTATGGAAAACTTCCCTCAAACTCACTCTGTTCTGCTCCATCTTCAGCGAATGCATAACCCCTGCTCGCTTCACGTTCTGCATAAAGCTTAATAAGATCATCCGCTATATCCTGAACAGAAGATTTAACTCTGCTTTTAACTTTTTTCCAGTCGCTTCCGCCTAGCGTATAGATCTTAGGCTCTTTCCCCTCAGATCCCACATACTTCTGTACTTGATCGATCTGTTCTACAGGTACGTAAAGCTTATCGTTTCCGGAATATTTGATATGCAGGTAATCTTTATGAACACCTTTGATCTCGAGCGTTTCGATTCCTAAGTATCTCCCAATCCCGTGATTGACGTGAACGACATAATCGCCTACTTTTAATTCGGAGTAACTCTTGATCCGTTCAGCATTAGTCATCTTCTGTTTTCTAGCAGGACGTTTAGCCTTCTTCGTAAATACTTCTTCTTCTGTTATGACAACAAGCTTTTGCTTAACAGATTCAAATCCGCTAGCAAGATCTCCGAGCAAGATCTGACTCGTTTTCGGCTGAATATCCTGATCTTTGTCAATAATGCCTGCATCCATTTCATAATCGGCAAGCACTCGTTCCAGCCGCTGTGCACGTTCCTTGTTCATCGCAACAAAAACGATCGCAAATCCAAGCTTTTTCCAGCGGTCCATCTCACCTTTCAAAACGTTCATCTGACCGTGAAAGTTCTGCATGCTCTTGCATTCTACATTGAGAATGTTTTGAGGCTGAGTGTGCGGTACGTGTCTTAAGAATAAAGATAAATAAATGATCGGAAACGCCTTTTTATCACCAAGAAGCTGGTTGGTGTCAGGCGATATGGTCAGATCTTGAACAAGCTCTCCATGCTCGAGCAAAGCGGTCTGCCACTCCGCTTCCTCTTTATCCAGCTGCTGGCTCGTTTCCTGAATGCGCCCGATCTCATCCATAATGATCAAGCTGTCAGACGATATGTAATTCAAAAGACTTGCGGGCTGTTCATAAAAGAGCGAAGCGTACTTATACATGCTTTGAAACTGCTGTTGTTCACGCAATCGGCCCGTTTCATAACTAATATTTTCAACGAGTGTTTCTTTTAAAGAATTATCTTTAATATTTTTTAAAGTGGTTGCTAGCTTTGCATCAATACGCTCTGCAGCCTTGTTATAGTGTTCTTCAAACAGGATAAGCTCTTCAGCTGGAGCAATGGAAATCTGCTCTACTTTATCTTGTGAACGCTGTGTTTCTGCTTCAAAGTAACGAATAGAATCGATTTCCGTATCAAAAAGCTCAATGCGAAGAGGATTTTTTTCCGTAAGTGGGTAAATATCGATAATCCCTCCACGAACACTGAATTCACCTGGTGTTTGTACCATTGACGTACGTTCATATCCCATCGCAACAAGCTTATTTAAAATTTGATCCGGATCAATATCTTCACCCATTTTAAAAGAAAGTCCGGATTGTTTCCAAACGTCTACCGGTGGAAGATATCTTCTTAATCCTGCAACAGGTGTGATAATAACACCTTTAGAAGATTGGCTTAAATAGTTTAGCGCTTCAATTCTTTGGCTTTTCAGCTCAGGACTCGAAATGGCCATCTCCGAGGATATTAGATCATTAACGGGATATAAATAAACTTCATCTTCAGATAAAAGAGAAGTTAGATCTTCATATAGTTTTTGTGCTTGAAATAGATTATGGGTTACAACTAGCTGTGGTTTACCCGTATTCTCGTGAAGACTGCTAATGAGCATGGTTCGAGCAGAACCTGAAAGCCCCGCTACTAATTGTTCTTTGAGTCCGCCGTTTATGCCATCCAAAATAGATTTAAAGTCTTCTCCCTGGCTAAAATATTTCTTCAATCCAAGCATTTCTTACTCCCCCTCTCACAAGAACTAGTCAATATTTCTATAATAGTAATTTGGGTCAGTTACCGAAAAGATTGTAGCTTGTGGGTTATGTTTTGGAAACTCTTCATTGACAAGTTGATTGAAGTGTAAGATGCGAGACTCCTGGGGGATCAGTGTGCCAGGTGAGACTCCTAACGGCGCAAAGCGCAGAGGAGGCTCACCGCACGCCCCCCGGAAAGCGAGCATCTGAAACGGAAATCAACTACTCTCAAGAACAACAAAGGGTTACATAAACACCCCATTTTAAACAGAAAAAGGCTTTGGCCCGCGTAGTAGGCTATGGCCAAAGCATTACCTTATTTTATTGAATAAAGGATTTCAACGTATGATACTCAGGATAGCGTTCTAAAGAATCCTGACAATCCTCACATGTAGTCGTAACCTCTATATCTCCATTCTCTTTATAGGAGAGTAATTCCTGCCGTTCTTCGCTACTTAATGTTTCAAACCCAAGATGTGCCGCATTCACAGTATGGTGATCAATCGTGCCAACATGTGTTTTACAATGCCTGCACCTGTAATGAATAGCCATGTACGGTCCCCTTTCGGTTAGCATTATACTAACCATTATGAGCGGAACATGTGTAATCTATTCTTTACCCGTTAAACTTATTCATGACTTTATCAAACGATGTTTCTATAAAAGCAGCACACGCTTTAACTGATCGGTCAATTCCGCTTTCAACATCAATCTGCTCATCTTTAGAAAAACGGTTCAGTACAAAGTCAGGCACGGGCTGTTGATTTGTAGGACGGCCGATACCAAATCGAATTCTCTTAAATTCTTGTGTGCCGAGATGAGCAATCATCGATTTAATCCCATTGTGTCCGCCAGCGCTTCCTTTAGTTCGGAGTCGCAGCTTCCCCGGAATGGTATCAAGGTCATCATAAACAACAACCATGTCTTCTAATGGAATTTGAAAATAATCCATAAACGGTCCGATGCACTCACCTGATAAGTTCATATACGTCAGCGGTTTTAAAAGAAATACTTTTTCTCCGCCAACAAAACCTGTTCCGTATAACCCTTTAAATTTTGTTTGCTGCATAGGGATGTTTAAGGAATCGGAAAGTTTGTCAATCACTTCAAATCCTATATTATGCCGGGTTCCATCAAAACGAGATCCAGGGTTCCCGAGCCCGATAAACAGTTTCACTTTACGTTCACCTAGCCTTTAATTGTCTTACGAACATTATACAACAATTAGGATAACAGAATAAAAACGCAGCGGCTGCTGCGTTTCGTATTCATTATTCTATTCGTCTTTCTTCTCTTCTTCCTGACTGTCATCAGCTACAGATTCAGAGGACTCTGGAGCATCTCCTTCAGCGTCCGCTTCTTCTGTTTCAGGATCTGTTTCTTCATCTTGAAGTTTTGGAGGGGTTACACTCGCAACCACTTCATCTTCTTCATGAAGAATTTCGTATTTTTTTCCTGTCGGTAAATCCTTAACTGATAAAGAGTCACCTATATTTAAGTCTTCAACAGAAGCTTCCAGCTGCTCTGGGAAATCGGCAGGAAGAGCTTTAACGTTTACTGTTGCCAGCACACGCTGCAGTACTCCGCCTTCTTTAACCCCAACAGATTCACCTGTAAGTACAACTGGTACCTCAGCTTCTGTTTCTTTATTTAAGTCAATAGCTAGGAAATCTACGTGTGTAACAGAATTCTTCAAAGGATGAACCTGCATATCCTGCACCATAACAGAATAGTCTTTTCCATCCACTTTCAGTTTAAGTACACCGTTCTTTCCTACTTCTCTGTAGGCTTTAATAAATTCTGGCTCATCAACAGATAGAGCTACAGACTTTGTTCCATATCCATAAAGGTTCGCTGGAAAATGTCCTTTGTTTCTTAATTCACTTAACGTTGAACGTTTGTCAGTATTTCTTTTTTCGACTGTTAGATTCGTTGCCATAATGAGATCCACCTTTCCTATTTCGAGTCTCTTTAAAGCATTACCCGAACTGAAAGATTTTAAAACGCGAAGTTAGAAATCGTTTTAGCAAGCATTTCTTAAAGCGAAATGTTCCGAAATTTAATTGTTGCTTAAAGAGATGTTTTTCTGTTTTGCTTCCGTGAAAAAGTTGATAGGAGCGGAAGATGCGAGACTCCTGCGGGACAGGCGGGCAGGTGAGACACTTATACGTGAAACGTACGAATGTGGCTCACCGCCTGCCCCGCGGAAAGCGAGCATCTGGAGCGGATATCAACACTTTCAAGAGCACAAGAGCAAACAGTTTTTTAAAATCTTAATCAAACAATTTTGAAACTGATAACTGTTCGTGTACGCGAATGATCGCTTCTCCTAATAAAGGAGCTACAGAAAGCTGAGTCACTTTATCAATCTTCTTTTCTTCAGGAAGAACGATTGTATTTGTAACTACAAGCTCTTTTATTGAAGAGTTTTGGATGCGGTCCATCGCAGGGCCTGAAAGTACTGGGTGCGTACAGCATGCATACACTTCTTTAGCACCGTTCTCAATCAATGCATTAGCCGCTAATGTAATCGTACCAGCAGTATCGATAATATCATCGATCAAGATTGCTGTTTTTCCTTCAATGTTACCAACGATATTCATAACTTCAGATACGTTCGGGCGCGGACGGCGTTTATCGATAATAGCAATTGGTGCTTTTAGACGATCTGCCATCTTACGTGCTCTCGTAACACCGCCATGATCTGGCGAGACAATTACGATATCATCTAGTTCTTTATTTGCAAAATAATTTGCCAAAATCGGCACACCAAGCAATTGGTCAACTGGGATGTCGAAGAAGCCTTGAATTTGAGTTGCATGAAGATCGATAGCAATTACACGTGTTGCTCCAGCAGTTTCAAGCAAGTTAGCTACAAGTTTAGCTGTGATCGGTTCACGGGCACGAGCTTTACGGTCTTGACGAGCATAGCCATAATAAGGCATTACAACGTTAATTGTTTTTGCAGATGCACGTTTAAGTGCATCGATCATGATTAATAGTTCCATCAAGTGCTGGTTAACAGGGTCGCTTGTGGATTGAATAACGTATACTTCACAACCGCGAATACTCTCTTCAATATTAATTTGAATTTCCCCGTCGCTAAACTTTGTTACTGAACTTTCTCCAAGTTCAATTCCAATGTGCTGAGCAATCTCCTTTGATAATTCTTTATTAGAATTTAACGTGAAAACTTTCAATGTAGGATCTACATACGTACTCATTGATGGCTCCATCCTTCCCCACTCTTAAAATTATTGGTTTTGCTTTTCGTTTAACTTTTGAACGTAATTTTCTTTTACCGTTTGACGCGATCTTGCAATGGATAGTGAATCAGCAGGTACATCGTTCGTAATCGTCGAACCTGCGGCAACATAAGCATTTTTCCCAACAGTAACAGGAGCAACTAAGTTCGAGTTGCAACCAATAAATGCCCCATCTTCTACCTTGGTTAGGAATTTGTTCTTGCCATCATAATTCACTGTGATAGACCCGCAGCCTAAGTTTACATCTTTTCCGATCTCAGCATCACCGATGTAGCTAAGATGAGATGCTTTACTTCCTGTACTCATCACGGATTTTTTTATTTCTACAAAGTTTCCGATCTTTACTTTGTTCTCAAGAACGGACTTCGGACGGATGTGAGCAAATGGACCGATTGCCGTCAGATCTCCCACTTCACTGTCATGAATCACGGACTGACGAATCGTGTTTCCACTTCCGATCACGCTATCTTTAATTTCGGATTGAGGACCGATGATGTTTTCTTCACCAATTTTTGTTTGACCTAAAATTACAGTGCCAGGGTAGATCACCGTGTCACTTCCAATTTCAGCATCATCTGAAATATACGTTTGTTCTGGGTCGATCAACGTAACACCATTTCTCATGTGACGCTCATTGATGCGCTTTTTCATGTAGCGTTCAGCTTGTGAAAGCGCCACTCGATCGTTTACCCCAAGTGTTTCATTAAAATCTGGTGTTTGATAAGCAGCTACAACTTCGCCTGCTTTTTTGAGAATTTCTATAACATCAGGCAAGTAGTACTCACCTTGTACGTTGTCATTGTTTACTTGCTTTAATGCTTCAAATAGTGCTTTATTATCAAAACAGTAAGTTCCTGTATTGATCTCAGTCACTTTTCGTTCTTCCTCTGATGCATCTTTATGCTCAACATTTCTTTCAACAGTTCCTTCACTGTTACGAATAATTCGGCCGTAACCTGTAGGATCTTCAGCCTTGGCTGTTAGAATGGTAGCTTTTGCACCTAGTGACTCATGTTCAGCAATAAGCTTTTCCATCGTTTCCGAAGTAATAAGAGGTGTATCACCACAAACAACAAGTGTGATTCCTTCTTCATTAGCTAGCGCGTTTTCAGCCTGCATAACAGCATGTGCTGTACCAAGCTGCTCTTCTTGAAGCACATACTGAATATCGGAGCCTAATTGATCCTGAACTTTCTCAGCACCATGGCCCACAACAGCCACCATTTGTTTCATTTGAAGAGAGCTGATCTGATCAACAACATGTTGAACCATCGGCTTACCACAAACAGGATGTAATACTTTATATAATTTGGATTTCATCCTTGTTCCTTGACCCGCAGCAAGAATGACCGCATAGCGATTTGTCATAGTGAACCTCCATCCATTTCCTAAATCTTTATATACCATTACGAATATATCTTAAACGCGTAGTCATTTCAAGAAGTGGATAGGGATTGTCAACGGTTTGATAAATTTTGGCCGGAAAACAGAAGAAATTCTAGTAATTATGGGGTACATATAGGAAGGTTCTATCTATTGAGGAAAAAATGAGCAAATAAAAAGAACCTAATCGTTTTGACCAGGCTCTAAATTCTTATTGAGATATTAAGAAGCCCCTGCTTCCTCTAAAGCAGACTCCATTTCTCCCATACGGTGATATTCTGTTAATACCGCGTTTTGGATCTTCTCACGAGTACTTGACGTGATCGGATGCGCGATATCACGGAACTCTCCATCTGGTGTTCGTTTGCTTGGCATAGCTACGAACATTCCATTATTGCCATCAATTACCCTAATATCATGAATAACAAATTCATGATCGATTGTAATGGAGGCAATCGCTTTCATACGGCCTTCTGTATTTACACGGCGTAATCTTACGTCAGTCACTTCCATTCACAAACACCACCTTTTTCCAAAATAAGAACGTAATACTACAATTCTTCAGCATTTTACAAAATCCTTCTTTGAATAATAAAAATTTTTAAAAAATTTGTGACGCCGCTCCCAGCATAGTCTTATAAGTTCCTTTTTGAGTGCATCGCTCAAGTAACTCAAGAAGAAATTTGTTTCGTTTGACATTAGTTACAGATGATTTACTCTGGTTAGCTTTTTTATCAATAATCAGCGTAATTCTAGGTGAAGCTAGCATTCTTAAACGAAAATCAACTAAATCTATGACTAAAATAGGTGGCGAAAACAGTTCTATTGTAGAATCGGGTGTATTTCAGCTCATTATCGGTGCTCTGAACGGATTTTAGTTATACCTGTCGGGGTATTTAAGACCTTAATTCAAGAAATATAAAAAATAATCCTAGAAATTTCGGAGATAATCCCGCGAGTTTTGGCAATAATCCAGCGAGTTTTCCTCATATATCGGCGAGTTTACATATTCGACAACTATTAACCAGTCCTATACCCTCAAGATTAAACAATAACTCTCAGCCGACACTTCTCATACAACCAAAAATTGTTGCTAATCAATATGATTTTTAAAAGAGCAAAACAAAAAAAGCCCCATAAAGGGACTTATTTTGTAAGTGCAATCACTTCTATTTCAACTTTTGCATCTTTTGGAAGACGTGCGACTTCTACACAAGATCTTGCTGGTTTATGATCGTTAAAGTATTGGCCATACACTTCATTAATCTCTGCGAACTCGTTCATATCACTTATAAAAACCGTAGCTTTAACGACTTGGTCAAGTGATGATCCCGCTTCCTTAAGGACCGCTTGCAGGTTGCGAAAAACTTGATGTGTCTGTTCTTTTACATCACCTTCAACCATAACTCCTTCTTTTGTAAGAGGAATCTGTCCTGAACTAAAAAATAATTGGTCGATTACGATACCTTGAGAATATGGACCGATTGCTGCAGGTGCTTCTTCTGTATGAACTTTTTTCATCACGCACTACCTCCATTTAGAAAATAATTGCCTTTTTCAACTTCAATACGGTTTTCTTTTTCGTTCACTTGAGCTAGGCGCGCGATTGACACATAGTCATCAACAAGACGTTCGGAAACTTCTTGCGCCTCGACTAAAACACCGATTCCTTCGATATGCGCCTGAAACTCTTCAATCAAGCTGATCATGCCTTTAATCGTACCGCCCGCTTTCATAAAGTCATCGATTACAAGTACACGAGAACCTTGTTTAATGCTTCGTCGAGCAAGGGCCATCGTTTGAATGCGTTTTGTCGAACCTGAAACATAGTTAATACTTACTGTTGACCCTTCCGTTACCCTGCTATTGCTTCTCACAACGACTACAGGAACATTTAAGTGCGTTGCTACTGCGTAAGCAAGCGGAATTCCTTTCGTTGCTATCGTCATCACAACATCAATTTTTCGAGAAGAGAAGATGGACGCAAACAGTCTTCCGATCTGGTTGACGAGTCTTGGGTTTCCAATGATATCTGTTACGTACAAATAACCTCCAGGTAAGATACGGCTCGGATCTTCAAGAAGCTGAACAAGTTCTTCAACTGTTGTTTCAGCTTCAGCATGATCGATACCTGGAATGTATTTAACGCCGCCCGCTGCGCCAGGAACCGTTTGAACGTGACCTAACCCGTGCTGTTCGAAATGCTCTTTAATGATAGCAAGATCTTCACTTATTGAAGATTTAGCTGATTCGTACCGTTCTACAAAATAAGATAAAGGGATGAGTTGGTGGGGATGATGAAGAAGGTAAGCTGTTAAATCTACCATTCTTCCGCTTCTTTTTAATTTCATATTATCCTCCAAAACCGAATGTTTGAAGATAATATACCATTTTTATACGGATTTTATCAATCATTCCCCTAATAAACGAACCGCATAAACTTCGTGGCAGAAACCTCTTAATCCGTTATAAACTCTTTGAAGCCGTGACTCGTGTTGAAAAAGACCAAAAACGGTAGGTCCGCTTCCGCTCATTAATACGGCATCTGCTCCAAGTCTCATCATCTGTTCTTTAATGTGTTTTACTTCTGGATACATCTTTAACGTAACAGATTCTAAAACATTTCCGAGAAGATTACAGATTTGATCGTAATCTTTCTCTTCAATCGCCTTGACCATACCTTCAACATCAGGATGTTGTAGTCCTTGAAGTTTTAAATTACGGTACACTTCTCCGGTAGAAACTCCGATCGGGGGCTTAGCTAAAAGCACCCAGCAAGGAGGAGGAGATGAGATGTGGTGAATTTTCTCTCCTCTGCCCGTCGCCAATGCGGTTCCTCCATACACACAAAAAGAAACATCTGAGCCTATTTTCGCGCCGAGTTCAGCTAGCTCATCAAGTGACAGACCTAACCCCCAAAGCTCATTGAGTCCTTTAAGAGTTGCGGCTGCATCACTGCTTCCTCCAGCCAAGCCCGCTGCAACAGGTATGTGCTTAGAAATATGTATATAGACACCCTTTTTTATGTTAAATATTTTCTTTAACAGCAGAGCTGCTTGAAAGGCTAGATTGCGCTCATCAAGAGGGACAAATCCGCCTGAACTTTCAATTTTGATTTCGTCTGTCTCTAATAAAGTTAGTTCGATCCGGTCAGCTAGATCTACCGTAGTCATAACCATAGCCACTTCATGAAATCCATCTTCTCTTTTTCGCAACGCATCGAGAGAAAGATTAATTTTAGCTGGAGCTTTAATGGATACTTTATTAATTGTCATCATTATCCCTGCCTACCATCTTGCACAATTTTGATATTTTTAATAGTAACACAGTATGAGGAATGAAATATAGAAAAAATCAATCTATAGATATAGAGGAAAACCGGAGACACTAGGGCCTCCGGTTGTTATTACCGCATATTATCTATTTTCATTGTTATAGCGCTGTCCAGCGATCTCTAATGCTCGTTTCACCATATTTCCTGCGTCTTTAGAACGGATACCGCCCCATCCTTCGCGTTGGACCGTATCATAAAACCCCAGCTCTTTTGCGATCTCTGTTTTTAAGCCTTCAGACATCATGCCGTTTTTTCTTCGTCCCATGATGAAAACCCCTTTCATATGCGATACATCATAGTATCTCCAAAAGGGGTTTTATCTTTCTCATTAATGTGCTGATTATATGTATTTTTTGTTTTAGACCACAACCAGCAAGGTAAAAAAAATAGCAGTAAAGGTTTCTTACTGCCCGATTGCTGCTTGTGTATCTTCTAAGAATGTAAGTTCTACTGTTTCTGTGAGTACATCCGCGTAACTATAAGAAACACGTTCGAAAGCGTTGGTGTCCTGATCTAATTTGATAATAAAAACTGCTGGGTATGTTTCTTCTAATGTGCCTAGTCGTTCGATTGTTTTACGTCGACCGCCATTTGCACGTAAAGAAAGTCTTCTACCCACGTTGGACTCTAAAGAGCGTCTAATGTCCACTATTGTTTTACCCATTTTAGGCTCCACCTCACTTAGACAAATTATAACACAAATCGTGTTTTTTTGTCAAATTAAAATTTTCATTATAGCAAGCAAAGCATTTTCATGTCAATGACTAAATATCCTTTTTTTGCTTTTTTTAGTATGTCAATATACCTGGTGAATATGTATAAAATGAATATTTTTTACAAATAATTCTTAAATTTATGCCCTTTTGATATGTTTTATTAATTTTTCAACATTTTAAAAGACGCTTTTCTAAAGGGGGTATCCAGCTGGTGGGATCCTGAAATTCGTGCACTCAATCCAGAAGTTTTGGCTGTTTATCCTCGAGTTTTAACCTTCAATCCAAAAGTTTTGCGCTTTTATCCACGAGTCTACAATCCTCGACATATTTCGCCATGTTATGTGTATCATCCTACTCAAATACCTTTACATTCAAACAATAAAAAAACTCCGAATTCCGGAGTTTTACGTTTCTATGGCTTTGATTTAATCGGCATTCCTGTTCTTAGGAACCCTCTAGTCTCTACACCGCCTAATCCCTCTTTACCAGTAAGTGTGTTGCGTAAAACATCCATTACGTTCACGCGATCCATAAAGGATGTCAGACTGATTTTTGAAACGATATAGACGGGGTCTAAGGCATGTATATTAATTCGAGCAGGTGAGCTCGCGAAATTTGAACCTACTTTTATTAACGATTCAAAATGCGATTGGCAGGCTCCTGCAAAGATCATTAAATGGTCAAGGTGTGTATATTTCCTTCTCACCTCTCGTACCGTTCTAATGAAATATTTTGTATGCCGATATGCATTCACATCAGAAACATCGCCTTTTGATTTCATATAGGCGTCATGCCCCGTTATGACGAGTATGTCTGGTCTGATTTCATCAACTAATGCCGGTACTTTTTCTGGCATTTCCGATTCCTTCATATGAATGCCGTACACGGGTACTCCAAGCTTTTTGTATAACTCCAGACATTTATTTAAATATAACGGGTCTCCGTCGATATGAAGCACTCTTCCTGGCAGCTCAAAATAAGACTGATCGTATTGATAGCCGTTTGTCGATAGATACTCTCTTTTTTGCCGCAGCAAATAATAATCTTGTCTGAATAATTTTAAGGATGACTCTTCTTTTTCTTTTTCAACTTGCCTATGTTCAGACATATGTTTGTCATCAACAACGAATAAGTCATCAACTGGTGCATCTGCCCATAGCCTGAGCTCTTCTCCAGCAAGTTCAGCAATAGTACGATCTTCACTAAACCCTATTACTCGAAAAAGAAGATCCCGCTTGTAAGAGTTTCTGCTTACAATTGATCCAATCTCTAGTTTCATTTTACTCCCCCTATTTGGAGTAATAAGCTCCTTAGCTCACATTATTCCTTTTATAAGAGTATGTGGAAACCGGGGGAAAAATGAGGTTTATTTTACAAGAGGCAAAAGAGCATCAGCCAACTTGCCAAATTCCTGTATGGATAACGTTTCACCTCTGCGTTTTGGATCGATATCAATGGAATCCAAAATCGTTTGAAGCTCTTCCTTCTTGTCTTTAGGTACAAGCTGGCTCGTCAGGTTGTTCCAAAGCGTCTTACGTCTTTGAGCAAACGATGATCTTACTACATTAAAGAAAAAGTCTTCATCTTTTACTGCAACAGCAGGCTCTTTTCGAAGCGTTAGCTTAATGACGGATGAATCTACATTAGGAGCTGGAACAAAAACCGTTTTAGGCACTTTGATCATCGTCTCAGCTGTCGCATAATATTGGATGGCAATGGAAAGAGAGTTGTAATCTTTCGTACCTGGTGATGCGGCAAGACGGTCCGCTACCTCTTTTTGAATCATACAGACAATGCCTCGAATAGGAAGCTTATCTTGAAGAAGTTTCATAATGATCGGTGTCGTAACGTAATACGGCAAGTTCGCCACAACCATCAGATCCTGACCTTCTTCAAAATGCTCTTTTATCACAGCGTGTATATCCGCTTTTAAAACATCTGAATGAATGACCTCTACATGTGGGTATGGTGCGAGTGTTTCTTCTAATATAGGAAGAAGACGCTGATCAATTTCAAAAGCAACTGCTTTTTTGGAAGACCTCGCGATGAATTCAGTTAACGCTCCGATTCCAGGACCAATTTCAATTACTCCGGATTCCTCTGTCAGATCTGCTGCATTTACAATATTATTTAAGATATTGCGGTCAATCAGAAAGTTTTGTCCTAAACTCTTTTTAAAAGTAAAACCATGCTTCTCCAGTATGGCTTTTGTGGATTGGGGAGTGGATATATCTTTTCTCATTTGTTTCTATTCCTCCTCATTGCTATAAAGCGCCTTTAGGGCCTGTTCAAATTCTTCTGGTGTAACTCTGAACATATTTAGACGTTTATGTAATTGCTTGGCGTTCATATATCCTATGCGCAGCTCTCTTCCAATCACTTCGCGTCTATGTTTTGAATCCGGGCCGCCCGTTAGACCAGCAGCTATTAGGTCTTCCCATAAAATGCTCTCGTTTTCAGTCTCTGCCATTTCTTCTCGAACATGCTCAAGCGCTTCAACAATCGCCTCTCTTGAAGCGTGCTCGACTCCAACACCTTTGTCACCTTTAGCGAGTGCATCAGCCTTCGCTAGATAGGCATGCTTACAGCCAGGGACATGCTCTGAAATGATTTCTCGAATTCTTTTTCCTGGGAAGTCTGGGTCTGTGAAAACGATTATTCCTCTTGTCTCGTGGGCTCTTTTTATACGATTCAATGTATCTATACTAATTTCTGAACCATTTGTTTCTATTGTATCTGCTAAAACAGATCGTTTGATGGCAAGCGTATCGCTCTTTCCTTCAACAACAATTATTTCTTTTATTTTTTTCATGATTTCCTCCAAAACGGTGAAACCTTTTTAGGCATTGCAACGTCTAATTATTTGAACGAAAAAAACATCTTTTACTAGTATACCCCAGGCGTCAAGAAAGTCTAGGTTTACAAAGTAATGCCCAGTATATCGGGTACTTCTTTTATGCTCTTTTCTGAAAGATTGTTTAAAATGACGCGCAAATAAAAAAGCACAGGGATTTTTCCCCATGCTTTCAAAATTAATTAATGATACGAATTTTAACTGATTTTCTTCCCCAAGACTCTGCACGTGATTGTGAAGCAAAGAATACGTCAATCTTGTTACCCTTGATCGCCCCTCCAGTATCTGAAGCAATAGCATAACCATATCCTTCAACATATACTTTCGAACCAAGCGGAATCACATTAGGGTCGACTGCGATAACTTTCGCATTCGGGTTAGTTTTCAGGTTGAATCCAGTAGCTGTAATACCAGAACATCCTGCACAGTTAGCAGTGTAAGCAGTACTTGTAACCGTAATTTCTCTTCCGCCTGAACTGCTTGCTGAAGGTGATTTACTACGAGATACAACTGGCTGAGGTTTTGGAGCTGGTGGTGCCTTTGTCCCAACAGCAACAATTTTGTCAGAGCTATCTGTTAACGTTTTTTCGCTGATCAGTTTTCTGGAAACCTCTTTACCGTTTTCCACAACAACCTCAAAGCGTTTTTCAAGTTTGCCTTTTTTGCCTTCTTGCACAACACGCTCTTTGCCTTTTGTTAGACCACTGTCTTTGCGGTTAACAACAGCAAACGGTGTTTCTTCTTCCACTACATCGGTGACCTTTTCTACTCGGATGACTTCAACCTGCGTTTTGCCAGAAATTTTAGCTGTTTTAGCAGGTGTTACTCGATCAATTTCACCTAATGATACCTTTTGTTGTTTCAAAAGGTCAGCGACGGTAGTCGAAGTGGTCCAAACTTGCTGAGCTTTTCCGCCCACAACAAGCTTAACCGGGAATGCTGATTCAATTTGGATCTTCCCTTGATCCTTTATGTCAGCAGTGAGATTTGGCTTGATAGAATCATGCTCATTAAGCGTTAGCTGCTGTTCCTTCACGAATTGTTCAACAGTCTTTGCTGTCGTCCAAATCGTTTTATCCTTGCCATTAACGGTAAGGCTAACTTGCTTCGCTTCTGTATAATCAACCTTCATGTTATCTGTAACCTTGGCATTAAGACCTGGTTTTACTAAATCATGCTGGTTAGGTTTTATGTTTTGTTCGCTTAAAAATTCTCTAACCGTATTGGCATGTGTCTTCACTTCCGTTTTCTTTCCGTCTTTCATAAGCGTTACTTCAGCTTTCGTAGTTTCATAACCTACGAATCCGGTAGTTACCGCTAAAACGAGAAGAGCAACGATCGAAAGATAAACTTTCTTTCTTGTGATACTTGAGAATAAAGCTGTAATATTCCTATACATTCAATTTCCTCCCCTACAAGGACTGCATTATAAATATCTTTTTTCTCTCTGTCAAATCACCCTCCTTTTCGTCCTGAATTGACCCAAGGCAATTATGAACGGAAAAGAAGGAAAAAGGGAAGAAAAACCGTTTGACAAATTTCCTGTCCCTTTTGTCAATTCTTGAAAGATTAACGCGATATTTCTTATGCTTTGCTAGTTTCCGACAACATCCCCTATTTAGAAATGTTAAAAATTTGAAACGCGTTGTCGGAAGTTTTCTTTATGATGTCTTCAAGCGGAAGATCTTTTAGTTCAGAAAGTGTTTCAGCGACATACTTTACATAAGATGGTTCATTTCTTTTTCCTCTTAATGGATGAGGACTTAGATAAGGACAATCCGTTTCAATTAAAAGCCGGTCCATCGGAATCTCTGTAGCAACTTCCTTTACCTTCTTTGCATTCTTGAACGTTACTGGTCCACCAAAACTTATGTAGAAATTCATATCCATGCATTGACGGGCAACTTCGATGCTTCCGCTGTAGCAGTGCATGATACCGCCAACCTCATGGGCTTCTTCCTCTTTCAATATGTCAACTACATCTTGCGTTGCTTCACGATTATGGATCACAATCGGAAGCTTCACCTTTTTGGCGAGTCGAATTTGGCGTCTGAATACCTCTTTTTGAACATCTGCAGGCGACTTGTCCCAATGGTAATCTAATCCCATCTCGCCAAGAGCGACAACTTTTGGGTGCGCTGCAAGTTCTTCGATCCAAGCCAAATCTTCGTCTGTCATATCAATCGCGTCTACGGGATGCCAGCCTACGCAAGCATAAATAAAGTCGTATTCTTCAGCAAGTTGCATCGCACCTTTTATGGTTTCGCGGTCAAAGCCGACAACCACAATATGTGTTACGCCTTCATCTAACGCCCGTTGAATAACCGCCTCGCGATCCTCTTCAAACTGTGTTGCATTTAAATGTGCGTGTGTATCAAACATAGTGTACAATCCTTTCAACTTTACAAATCTTATCACATTTTCCATTCATTCGGGTAACAGTAGCATTACAAGTTAGTTACATCGTGGGTATTAAGTCCTATTTTTCGCGGTAAAAATCGTGTTTATTCACTATCTTCCGCCTTAAAAAAGCAAAAAGCAGGGATAAACTCCCCGCTTTTTGTTGTTATTTTACTTTTGCACCGTTTGGAAGTGAAGGGTCTACTGTAGCCAATGTTAATTGGCCATCAGAAGAACCGGCTAAAATCATTCCTTGCGATAGTTCACCACGTAATTTAACAGGTTTTAAGTTCGTCACGCAAATCACTTTTTGACCTACCAGCTCATCCGGTTTATAGAACTGAGCGATTCCAGAGACTACTTGGCGCTTTTCATATCCAAGATCCAATTGAAGCTTTAGTAATTTATCTGCTTTTTTTACAGGTTCTGCTTCAATTACGGTAGCTACGCGAAGATCAACCTTCATAAAATCATCAATCGTGATCTCAGGCTTTTCTTCAGCAGCAGGTGCTTCTTCTTTTTTCGGCTCTTCAACCGCTGGAGTTGAAGTACCGCCCATTGAATTTTTAATAAACTCAACTTCTGCTTCCGTTTCTAAGCGAGGGAAGATCGGGTCTCCTTTTTCCACCGCAGTACCCGCAGGAATCGCACCAAATTCTTTCAGTGTATCCCAATCTGTAATGCTCTTGTCTTTCAAACCTAACTGGCTCCAGATCTTTGCTGGTGTTTCAGTCATAAACGGCTGAATGAGAACAGAAACGATACGGATTGATTCTGCTAAATGATACATAACGCTTGCAAGTTCACCTTGTTTTGCTTCATCTTTTGCTAAAACCCAAGGCTGTGTCTCATCAATGTACTTGTTTGTGCGGCTTACTAATTGCCATATCGTTGAAAGCGCGATTGAGAACTCAAGCTTTTCCATCGCTTCTTCTGTTTTCCTTACTGTTTCTAAAGCAAAGTCTTGAAGTGTTCCGTCAAACTCGGTAACTTTCCCTTCATATGAAGGAATCTTGCCGTCAAAGTATTTTCCGATCATGGCAATCGTTCGGTTCAGCAGGTTTCCGAGATCGTTTGCTAAATCAGCATTTACTCTGTCAACAAAACTCTCCGGTGTAAACACGCCATCAGAGCCAAATGGCACCTCACGAAGCAAGTAATAGCGAAGCGGATCTAATCCGTAACGGTCGATTAGAACATTGGGGTCCACTACGTTTCCTTTTGATTTAGACATTTTACCGTCTTTCATCAATAACCAGCCATGTGCAATAACTTGCTTTGGAAGCGGAAGATCTAGCGCCATCAACATGATCGGCCAATAGATCGTATGGAAACGGACTATTTCTTTACTCATTAAATGAACATCAGCCGGCCAGTATTTTTGATATTTTTCATCGTTCTCACTGCCATACCCTAGAGCGGTAATATAGTTAGATAATGCATCGATCCAAACATAAATAACATGTTTTGGATTTCCCGGTACTTTTACACCCCAGTCAAAAGAAGTACGTGATACTGCAAGATCTTCTAACCCCGGTTTGATAAAGTTGTTTATCATTTCGCGTTTTCTCGATTCCGGGAAGATAAATGCCGGGTTTTCTTCGTAATAAGCCAACAACCGATCCGCATACTTGCTCATACGGAAAAAGTAGCTTTCTTCTTTAACCTTTTTCACTTCACGTCCGCAGTCAGGACATTTACCGTCTTCAAGCTGACGTTCTGTAAAGAAGGACTCACAATCTGTACAATACCAGCCCTCATACTCACTTAAGTAGATATCATCCTGATCAAGAAGCTGTTGAAAGATCTTTTCGACAGATTTTTTGTGTCGCTCATCGGTAGTACGAATATAATCATCATAGGAGATGTCCATCTTTTTCCAAAGAGCTTTAATATCTTCAACGATGCCGTCTACGTATTTTTGCGGATGAAGACCTTGTTCGTTTGCTTTCTTTTGAATCTTTTCTCCATGCTCATCCGTTCCTGTCAGATACATAACGTCAAAACCTTTTAATCGTTTGTATCGAGCCATTGCATCCCCTGCAGTTGTTGTATATGCATGACCGATATGAAGTTTGCCGCTTGGATAATAAATAGGTGTTGTAATGTAGAATGTTGGTTTCGCCAATCGTGCCGCCTCCTCAAAATAGTTACCTTATAGTAAAGAAAACTTGGCTGACGCCAATCTTTCGCGTCAGCCTTAGTTGCGCTTATACTATTAACCTAAACTTGTGCCACTTCGAAAAACATCGTGCTAACAAGTTATACTTTCTAATAGTGGAAAAAAAGCCCCTCGATTTAGGGACCATTTTTTCTTTACATTTAGGAAAAAAATTACTTTAACGGAAAATGTATCTTTTTACAAAAACTATAAAAAACTGTTTGCATTAGGACATAAAAGTAAAAAAGTAAGCGAAAGATTTCTATGTAAATACTTTCATTATTCTCTTTTCTTCCTTCAAAATATACCTAAAGCATAGAAAGTGTGTCAAGGCATAGAAGCCAATGGTCGGAAAGGGAAATTTTGATAGTATTTTTTCGTTGTTAGTTTTGTCGAAATTTGACGTTTTATTTTATCGGCATTTCCAGTTAATTTTTTTCATCTTTTACACATTCTTGAATTTTTTATGACAATATATGAATATATCTTCCAATTAAGGGTTTTGGAAGTATTATAATATGGGTATAGTCTAGTAAATTCATTGGTAAAAGTTGAAAAAATGTTTAAGTCAAAACTATTGACGACAATTGGAAATCTTGGTAAGATGTTCTCGTAGGATTTTGTCGAATTCTGACGATTTAAATAGATAGGGAAATCTTTTTATATATCTGGGAGGAGAGATTTTATTATGAAATCTACAGGAATTGTACGTAAGGTGGACGAACTAGGACGTGTCGTTATTCCGATCGAATTGCGCCGTACTTTAGGAATTGCAGAGAAAGACGCTTTAGAAATTTACGTTGATGATGACCGCATCATCCTTAAGAAATACAAGCCGAACATGACTTGTGCAGTAACTGGGGAAGTTTCTGATGACAACTACACTGTTGCTGGCGGAAAGATCATCCTTAGCCGTGAAGGTGCTAAAGAAGTAATGGATGAGCTTCAAAAGCAATTACAAACATCAAAATAAGCATAAAAAACAAGAGCCTTCGATTTAGAAGGCTCTTTTCCTTTGTCTACGTATTATCTTCGTTGTGTTCTTCGGTGCTTTTGGAAGTGGTTGATTTCCGTTTCAGGTGCTCGCTTTCCGCGGGGCAGGCGGTGAGCCACATTCATAACGTTTCACTTTTAAGTGTCTCACCTGCCCGCCTGTCCCGCAGGAGTCTCGCACCTTGCACTCCAATCAACTATTCAATGAAGAAGTAAAAGATTTAAAATAACAATCCTAAAAAAGATTAATGATTTTTAAGCTGTAATTAATGATTGTAAGACCTGCTTCTTATGACTTTCTGCTAGGGGGCTTATAACTTATAACCCGTGATACTCCTGATAGACTTCCCGTTTTGGTACGTTTCGGTCTACTGCCGCTAATTTTATTGCTTCTTTTGGTTTTTCGCCTTTTTCTACGTAATGTTCTACGTGATCTTTTACTGATAAAGGTTCCCACCATTGTTCTTGCTCTTCTGCTTCAAATTCTTTATTTCCGCTGCCTTCTACTACTAAACAGAACTCACCTCGAATTTCTGTATCTCCTTGGCTGAAGAACTCAGATACTTCTTGTAAGGTTCCGCGAGTTATTTCTTCATATTTTTTTGTAAGTTCTCGAACGACTGCAATGTTTCGGTTTTCTAAAACTGCGCTCATCGCTTGAAGTGTTTCTTTTAAGCGATGTGGAGCTTCGTAAAACAAAAGGGTGGAAGGAAATCGTTTTAAGTTTTCTAGCTCTGCCTTCTTTTCCTTTTTCCCTCTTGGCAGGAAACCATAGAAGGTAAAAAGCTCTGTATTTAGTCCTGATGCAACAAGTGCAGGAAGTGCTGCATTTGCTCCTGGAAGCGGAATAACGGCAATCTTTTCTTCTACGCATTGAACAACGAGCTCGTAGCCTGGATCAGAAACACCTGGCATTCCTGCATCTGTCACGAGTGCAATTTGTTTACCGTCTTTTAACTCTTCTAAAAGCTTTTTGCCGCTTTGCTGTTTATTGTGATCGTGATAGCTCGTTAAAGGAGTGTTGATCTCAAAGTGGTTGCACAGTTTTTTTGTTTGTCTTGTATCTTCTGCTGCAATGAGATCCGATTCTTTTAAGATACGAATCGCCCGGTAAGTCATATCTTCTAAATTACCGATCGGTGTTGGAACCAAGTACAGCATGCCGCCATCGTTATCATTTCCGTAGCTCTTTTGCTGCCACATATGAAACACTTCCCTCTTTTATCATTCTTTCTTTTTCAGCTCGATTGAGTTTCTTAACTGCAAACTCCATACGCATCGCTTCCTGTTTCGTTGAAAAGGATTTTTGGAAAACAAGCTTTAGAGGACCTCTTCCCCTCGTATACTTAGCACCTTTTCCTTCTTTATGCTTCTCTAGACGTTTAGCCAAATCATTTGTATAGCCTGTATAATAAGTTCCGTCTCCACATTCTAAAATATACAAAAAGTGATTATCTTCCTTCTTCGCCATAGAACATCCTCTTTAAATAATCCGTGTATTGGCCGTCTTCACCATATACCGTTATCGGGGGTAAAATATGCAGATCTGGTTTGCCGTTCTTCATTCCTTCTATTAAAAGCATGTTAGCTTCACTGCCCGCTTTCGGATATATGAGCTGTAATTTCTTTGGTTCGAGTTTGTACTGTCTCATATATGCTAAGATTTCCATCAATCTGTTCGGCCGATGGACCATCGCAACCTTTCCGCCTTGTTTCACGAGCTGGCTGCTGACGCGTATGACATCTTCTAGCGAACAATGAATTTCATGACGAGCAATGGCGAGGTGTTCATTTTGATTAAAATCTTCTTCATGCAAAGACGCAAAATATGGCGGATTGCATGTGAGCGCATCGAATGTACCATGGCCATATGTAGCTGGAGCGGTTTTGATGTCTCCCAAGTCCATTTGTATCTGTTTCTCTAAGTTGTTTAGCTCTACACTTCTCGTTGCCATACTGTGCAATCTATCCTGAATTTCGACTCCCGTAATGTTTGCTTTTGAGCGTTTGCTTAACAAAAGAGCAACGGCGCCGTTTCCACTGCATAGGTCGACGATTCTCCCTTTTTGAATAGGTACCCAAGCAAATCTGCTAAGTAAAACGGCATCAAGTGAAAACGAAAAAACAGAGGGACTTTGTATAATCTTTAAATCTTCATGCACTAAAAAATCAATCCGCTCATCTGGCAGGAGTTGTTTTTCCACGGTAATTCCCCCTTTCTTCTATATAATAGGTTTTTAGTTTTATTAAATTGTTAATGAAGCGCAATTTCCAAATATACCTCTGTTTTTCTTTTTAGAAGGAAGGTTTTTTCTATAGATTGCTGCTTACAAAGCATTGTAAGAGTTCATTATCTTCATTGAAAAGTTGATTGGAGCGCAAGGTGCGTGCCTACCACCTGAAAAGCTTCCTCGCAAGGCATGCGACGAGGAAACTCACTGCGGCAGCATTAACTTGTAGACGCAGGAGCAAAAATACTTCCTTGAAGCGGTCAGGTGAGACCCTTAAAGGCCCAAAGCGGCAAGGGGCTCACCGCCTGCCCGCGGAAAGCGAAGCACCTGGAGCGGAAATCAACACTATCAAGATCTACAAAGAAAACTCCAAACTTTAAACTCAGCCATATAAAAAGAAGCCTTCCCATTTGGAAAGGCGTTTATTTCTTATTTAAAAATGAAAGACAAAACAAACAATCTCCCTCTGAACGTACACTGCCATAATGAAGGTTGCAAATGTGGAATCCTTCTTGGTAGAGACGTGCCAGGTTATCATAGCCCTCACCGATATCAGTAGGCTCTTTTTTGGCTTTAGAGGCTGAAGACTTTTTAACCGAATTCCGCTTTTGGTCAGCATTCAGCTTGTTTCGCAGATTATCATTTTCCATCACGAGATGGTGGTTTTCTTCAATGAGTGCAGCCAAATGGGTCTTGAAATCTTCCAGTTGCTGTGACAGCACCGTGATTTGCTCTTCCATCTGTACTACGCGGGAAAATATTGTTTTCTTTTCCACGAATTCCACCTCTTTTACTCTGTTGCCTGACTGAATAGTTCCTCTCTCTTACCTGCAAGCTCGTCCAAAGTGAACTCGGTTGTTCTTTCCATTGCAGGAATGTTCACTTGAATGATCTTCTCAAGCAAATTCAAGCCGACAACGCGACCAACACCATGAGGGGTCATAATTTCTTCTCCAACATCAGGCATTTCTTCTTTTGCTTCTTCATAATAGTCGTTTTCGTACTTCAAACAGCACATCAAACGGCCGCATAGACCTGAAATTTTAGCAGGATTTAATGAAAGGTTCTGATCTTTTGCCATCTTAATCGATACTGGCTCAAAATCTCCCAGGAATGTAGAGCAGCAAAGCATTCGGCCGCATGGACCTATTCCGCCAAGCATTTTCGCTTCATCCCTAACACCAATCTGCCTGAGTTCAATTCTTGTTCGGAAGATAGAAGCCAGGTCTTTTACCAGTTCACGGAAATCAATTCTTCCGTCTGCTGTAAAATAAAAAATGATTTTGTTACGATCAAACGTATATTCCACATCGACAAGCTTCATATCCAGCTTATGTTCGATGATTTTTTCCTCACAACTTTGAAACGCTTCCTTAGCAGCTGCTTTATTTTCATCTACAGACAAAATGTCTTTCTGTGTCGCGAGCCGAACGACTTTCTTTAAAGGAAGAACAACATCATTCTCCCCGACTAGTTTCTTATCGATAACTACCTTGCCATATTCTATTCCACGCGCTGTTTCCACAATGACAAACGCGTCTTTTTTCACTTCAAGGTCGCCGGGGTCGAAATAATAAACTTTACCCGCCTTTTTAAAGCGGATTCCCACTACCTCATACAAGGTTTTATCCCTCCCGTAATCGTAAAACCAACTGCTCCATCGCCATCAGGGGGCTGACGTTGCTCCTGAGTCGGGCTTGAGCAGTCAGTATAGCTTGCAGAGCTTCACCCGTCTTTTTTTGCGAAGTGTGAAGAGCCTGCTGCTCTAATGCTTGAAGCTGATCGAAAAACACAACGTTTTCCGAGTTTGATAAATGTATAGATAAAAGATCTCGATACCAGATCAAAAGTAAGTTTAATGCTAATCGCAACTGATCTTTTTCTTTGAAAAAACTTAAATACTGATCTTGCAGTACAACAAGACAGTAATCCGGCCGGAGCCGCAAGTCCTCCGTTAATTGTATCACTTTGGCTCTCGCTTGTGCAAACCACTCTTCCCTACAAATTTCGAGCGCTTCTGCATAATCTGATGTTAAGGAAGACGCTAATAGAGCAATCGGCTTCGGTATATCTTCCTGAAGTAATTTTTCTAAAATCCCTTGTGGCGGAAGGGGTGAGAAGGACAAAGTCTGAGCTCTAGAACGAATAGTGTCGAGCAAACGATGAACCTGTTCTGTTAAAAGAATAGCAATCGTATCTGCACCAGGCTCTTCTAAAAACTTTAAAAGACTGTTCGCAGCTTGCACTGTCATCTTGTCAGCGTGCTCAATAATGTATACTTTTTTTGAGGACTCCATGCCGCTATAGGCAAATTCTTTTTGCAAACCTCTGATCTGATCGATCTTAATGTTCTGCCCGTCTGGTGTGATGATATGAACATCAGGATGGTTTCCTGACGTAATCCTCTTGCAGTTCGGACAGCTCTCGCATGGATTACCTTCTTCCGCATTTCTGCAAAGAAACGTTTTTGCAAGTACAGTTGCAATCGCCATCTTACCCGTTCCATGTGCTCCTTCAAAAATATATGCATGAGCAAGGCGCTGTTTTTTTATACTGTTTTTTAATAACTTCACAACACGATGCTGTGTTTTGCTGCACTCTTCCCAGCTCACCATATTCCACTCACCTACTACGTATATAGATTCACTAACAATCCTTTTATTTCTCCAATTTTATCGAGCAGCGAAATCGGCTCTTTTTCTTGGCTCAATACAGCCTCTGTCAAAAGAATCAGCTGTTCATCTACTTCTTTTACAAGGCTCAGCGTTCGTGATCTGCCTTGCTCGTTCCAGCTTTTGTTTTGCTTTAGCTGCATACCGAAATCAACTGCTTCTTTTACGAAGCGTTGAACTAAATTTTTATAAAGCTGCAGATCGCGTACTGTTTGTGATTGCACCAGTCTTTTGCTTTGATTTTCTATATCACCTAACAGCCTTGTTAACTGTTCGGATTGTAACTTTTCACTTTGTTTGGATACGGCTTCACCAAAAGAAAGAGAAGGCTTTTTACCTGTCTTTCCGTCGTTCTGTTTTGTTTCAAGAACTGGTCTAATATCTTGGCCGATTTTCATAATTACCCCTCAATTTGTTTTTAAAATTGCTGAAAGTTTTCTACCGGCAGAACAAACACGGTTGCGCCGCCTACTTCAACTTCTACTGGGTATGGCACATAAGCATCTGCGTTGCCGCCCATCGGTGAAACGGGAGCAACCATCTGATTACGGCTTTTGCAGTTCTCACGGATAATTTCCATTACATCCTCGATTTGAGCATCTTCCACACCAATCATAAACGTTGTATTTCCAGCTTTTAAAAAACCGCCTGTTGTTGCGAGCTTTGTGGCACGGTAATTTTTATCAACAAGCGCATCCTGCAATCTATTGCTGTCTTTATCTTGAACAACGGCTATAATCATCTTCATGGCAAATGCCTCCTTTTACTTTTCCTTATGATTCGATAAAAGTTGATCCAAATCCTTCGCGATCTCCTTGAACACTTCGTCAGGATTCTGTTCGCCATTTATCCGAACAATACGGCCAGTCTGTTTAGAGAAAATATGTTCAAATCCTTCTCTAACAAGTTCATGATACGTAAGATCTTTTTGTTCAATTCTGTCGAGATTTTCTGTTCCGTAGCGAGCTTTCATGCGTTCTCTGCCTACTTCAGGTGATACATCTACAAAATAACTGCGATCCGGTACAAGTCCGCTTGTTGCAATGTTGTTTACTTTAAGCACAGATTCTTCCCCTACACCAAGACCAAACCCTTGGTAAGCTATAGATGCATCAACGAAACGGTCGCACAGCACAACTTTTCCTTCCTCTAGTGCTGGGAGAATCTTTTCATGAACATGCTGTGCACGTGATGCCGCATATAGGAGCACTTCCGTAAGGTCATGCATTTCTTTATGTTCTGGATCCAATATAAGCGCTCGAATTTTATCGCTGATTCGTGTTCCACCCGGTTCGCGTGTTTGAATAAAATCGATCTTCTGTTTCTTAAAATATTCTGCAACCTTCGCGATCTGAGTTGTTTTACCAGACCCGTCAGGACCTTCTAATGTTATAAATAAACCTTTCACTGTTAATGCCCCTTATGTTCTATCAAAAACATACATCTGTTCGTGCCCGAATGTTCCCTGAAACCGAGCACCTTTCTTTTTCAAAAAAGAATACTGATGAATGTGTTTCGAAGTAATTTGTTCCCCTTTTGCGATCAATGGAATTCCTGGTGGATATGGAATAATGGCATCAGCTGCAATCAGCCCTTCTGCCGCCACAATCGAAATGGGCTTTGCTTTTATCCGTTTCATTTCTCGATAAGAAAGTGCTAATCGGCTGACTGAAGATAAAACAGGTATAGATTCAGCATGCAACTGACTTGCTTCATAGCTCTGAAGTTGATTGGATATCTTTTCGAATACTTTTTTTAGATCTTTCAAATGAGGAATCCGTCCTAGCGGCAAGACAAACAAAACATTACGATCATCTGCGAGCTCGGTAAATAATCCTTCTTTTTCAAATAAAATCTGCAGCTCATATCCTGATATTTCCCTGTTAGTCTGGACAGTAACCTTTAGTGGATCAAGTACATAATCATTAGGCACAGACTTAACTTCAAGGTGCGGAAGTGAATGGATAAATTCTCTTAGGTTCAAAGTTTGATTAATGATGTTATCTAACTCGATATCACTGAGATTTTCAAGAAAAAGCCGGCTCAAATCAAGTGAAGCCATAATAAGGTAGGATGGGGAACTCGATTGAACCATCTGTAACGCATGAGATAAGCGCTGGATATCTACTCGATCGCTGTTCACATGTAAATAGGCACCCATTGTTAGAGCTGGAAGTGTTTTGTGCGCAGATTGCACCACCATGTCTGCTCCTTTATGTATCGAGCTTTTCGGCATATCTTTTAATCCAAAGTGTGCTCCATGCGCCTCATCTACTAGTACGATACCCCCGACTCTATGAATAAGTTCAGCAATTTCTGTGATGTCTTGCTGCATACCATAATAAGTAGGGTTTGTTAGAATGATTCCTTTTACACCGTGATACATTTCAACAGCTTGTCTAACCGTTTGAAGTGACACTCCTAATGGATATCCGCCATCTTCATCGATCTCAGGCTGCAGAAAGACAGGTGTAACTCCTGCTAGTTCCAGTCCATTCAGCACCGATTTATGACAGTTTCGTTGAACCAAAACGATATCTCCTTCTATAAAGGAAGAGAGAATCATCGCATGATTGCCCGAAGTACTTCCACCAACAAGAAAATAACTTTTCTCGACTTGGTAAAACGCTGCTAATAACTTTTGTGCTTCTAAAATAGGACCCTCTGGGTGATGCAGATCATCCAGTCCTGTTAGTTCTGTTACATCCAGCGGTAAGACAGACTGAAAAAAAGGTGCTGCCGTCTTCTCAAACAGAAGTCCATTTTTATGACCAGGCACATGAAAGGACCATTTATTTTTATGAATATGATTGATTAACGCTTCGTATAGCGGTGCTTGCTTCATCTTTTATTTCCCTTTGTTTTTACACGTTTTTCGTGCCATATATACTTTTATTCTATCATAGTTTCATGTTCTACGAATTTGCAGCAACAAAAAAACAGGCTATCGATCAGCCTGTTTTTCACGAAGACGCGTTTACTAATTTTAATTTTCTCAATTGCGATAAGTAATGTTTATAATATTCATCATTTGTTTTAGCGGTAAGGATTTTCTGTTCACATTCTCGGCAAATAAATTGATGAAGAATGTGTAATCCCCGATCCTTCTGTTCTTCACACACCATACAATTTTCCCCGTACTGTCGTGTCGCTTTCATTCTTCCACCTCCATAATGCCATTGTTGCCAGAATTGTTTATTCATATACGTTTTTTCAGATTATTTTAGGTTCTTTAAAATGTATGAAACTCTGGGCTTTGTTGTGTCTGTCTCTATACAAAACGATAAAATAAACCGAGTTCACGTCTTCATGGTTGCTAAATCCCCGATGTGCAAGGATTTGAAACTAGTTGATGTGCTGGAATAGAGAGTTTGAGCGAGGTTTTGGAGTTGGTCGGGATTTGAGAATGGCGAGGGAGCAATTTTAGGTACGAAGGCTTCTTTAGTGAATACGAGGAGAGGTATGTATATCTACGGATTGAGTCACTTTTAGGAAAAGCTGTCGAAAATTCGATAAAAAATTTTATCTGTGAAATTATGACACTTATCCATGAAAATATAGATGATTACCGTGAATAAAAATAGGATTACCATGAAATTAAGTTTGGTCGGGTTGATGTGGAGAGGTTTGGAGCTCGAGATCAGGGGTGTTTTCGTGAGATTGATGCTTGGATGGTCGTTGTATGAGCTGATCGTGTTGACTTTGGTTGTATTTTTGGGGCTTTTGCTGAAGAATATAGCGTGCTGGAAGATGGTTGCGGCCATCTTCTTCCTTTTTTCTCTTTCTAGATCCCTCAATCTTTTTCAAACACAAAAAAAGAAGATGGATTTTCATCCATCTTCCTCATTTGCCTAGCGACGTCCTACTCTAACAGGGGGAGACCCCCAACTACCATCGGCGCTGAAGAGCTTAACTTCCGTGTTCGGTATGGGAACGGGTGTGACCTCTTCGCCATCATCACTAGACCAGATTAGCGAGTTATTTTTTATCTCGACAAGATAAAATTATACTCTATGTAATTCGTAAAAGCAAGAGATTTTTTTAATGATTTTCATCATTATTTTATGTTCTCTCAAAACTAGATACGACGTTTCCAAACGTTATGCATTTTAAGGATAAGCCCTCGACCGATTAGTATCTGTCAGCTCCACGTGTCACCACGCTTCCACACCAGACCTATCAACCTCATCATCTCTAAGGGGTCTTACTCACTTAACGTGATGGGAAATCTCATCTTGAGGGGGGCTTCATGCTTAGATGCTTTCAGCACTTATCCCGTCCACACGTAGCTACCCAGCTATGCCCCTGGCGGAACAACTGGTACACCAGCGGTGTGTCCATCCCGGTCCTCTCGTACTAAGGACAGCTCCTCTCAAATTTCCTGCGCCCGCGACGGATAGGGACCGAACTGTCTCACGACGTTCTGAACCCAGCTCGCGTACCGCTTTAATGGGCGAACAGCCCAACCCTTGGGACCTACTTCAGCCCCAGGATGCGATGAGCCGACATCGAGGTGCCAAACCTCCCCGTCGATGTGGACTCTTGGGGGAGATAAGCCTGTTATCCCCAGGGTAGCTTTTATCCGTTGAGCGATGGCCCTTCCATGCGGAACCACCGGATCACTAAGCCCGACTTTCGTCCCTGCTCGACTTGTAGGTCTCGCAGTCAAGCTCCCTTGTGCCTTTACACTCTGCGAATGATTTCCAACCATTCTGAGGGAACCTTTGGGCGCCTCCGTTACTGTTTAGGAGGCGACCGCCCCAGTCAAACTGCCCGCCTGACACTGTCTCCGAACCGGATCACGGTTCAAGGTTAGAATTTCAATACAGCCAGGGTAGTATCCCACCGACGCCTCCACCGAAGCTGGCGCTCCGGCTTCTCAGGCTCCTACCTATCCTGTACAAGCTGTACCAAAATCCAATATCAAGCTGCAGTAAAGCTCCATGGGGTCTTTCCGTCCTGTCGCGGGTAACCTGCATCTTCACAGGTACTATAATTTCACCGGGTCTCTCGTTGAGACAGTATCCAAGTCGTTACACCTTTCGTGCGGGTCGGAACTTACCCGACAAGGAATTTCGCTACCTTAGGACCGTTATAGTTACGGCCGCCGTTTACTGGGGCTTCAATTCAGAGCTTCTCCGTAAGGATAACCCCTCCTCTTAACCTTCCAGCACCGGGCAGGTGTCAGCCCCTATACTTCACCTTGCGGTTTCGCAGAGACCTGTGTTTTTGCTAAACAGTCGCTTGGATCTATTCACTGCGGCTCTCTCGGGCGATAAACCCTATCAGAGCACCCCTTCTCCCGAAGTTACGGGGTCATTTTGCCGAGTTCCTTAACGAGAGTTCTCCCGATCATCTTAGGATTCTCTCCTCGCCTACCTGTGTCGGTTTGCGGTACGGGCACCTCTTTCCTCACTAGAGGCTTTTCTTGGCAGTGTAGGATCAGGGACTTCGGTACTAAAATTTCCCTCGCCATCACAGCTCAGCCTTCACGTTGGGCGGATTTGCCTACCCAACAGCCTAACTGCTTAGACGCACTATTCCATCAGTGCGCTCACCCTACCTTACTGCGTCCCCCCATTGTTCAAACGGAAAGGAGGTGGTACAGGAATATCAACCTGTTATCCATCGCCTACGCTTTTCAGCCTCGGCTTAGGCCCCGACTAACCCTGAGCGGACGAGCCTTCCTCAGGAAACCTTAGGCTTTCGATGGACAAGATTCTCACTTGTCTTTCGCTACTCATACCGGCATTCTCACTTCAAAGCGCTCCACCAGTCCTTCCGGTCTGACTTCGCTGCACTTCGAACGCTCCCCTACCCCTGTACCATACGGTACAAGCCATAGCTTCGGTGATACGTTTAGCCCCGTTACATTTTCGGCGCAGAGTCACTCGACCAGTGAGCTATTACGCACTCTTTAAATGGTGGCTGCTTCTAAGCCAACATCCTGGTTGTCTGGGCAACTCCACATCCTTTGCCACTTAACGTATACTTTGGGACCTTAGCTGATGGTCTGGGCTGTTTCCCTTTTGACTACGGATCTTATCACTCGCAGTCTGACTCCCGCGGATAATTCTCTGGCATTCGGAGTTTGACTGAATTCGGTAACCCTGTGGGGGCCCCTAGTCCAATCAGTGCTCTACCTCCAGGAATCTTGCCGCGAGGCTAGCCCTAAAGCTATTTCGGGGAGAACCAGCTATCTCCGTGTTCGATTGGCATTTCACCCCTACCCACACCTCATCCCCGCACTTTTCAACGTGCGTGGGTTCGGGCCTCCATTCAGTGTTACCTGAACTTCACCCTGGACATGGGTAGATCACACGGTTTCGGGTCTACGACCACGTACTATGTCGCCCTATTCAGACTCGCTTTCGCTGCGGCTCCGTCTTATCAACTTAACCTTGCACGGGATCGTAACTCGCCGGTTCATTCTACAAAAGGCACGCCGTCACCCGTTAATGGGCTCCGACTACTTGTAGGCACACGGTTTCAGGATCTATTTCACTCCCCTTCCGGGGTGCTTTTCACCTTTCCCTCACGGTACTGGTTCACTATCGGTCACTAGGGAGTATTTAGCCTTGGGAGATGGTCCTCCCGGATTCCGACGGGGTTTCACGTGTCCCGCCGTACTCAGGATCCACTCAGGAGAGAACGAAGTTTCAGCTACAGGGCTGTTACCTTCTTTGGCTGGCCTTTCCAGACCGCTTCACCTACTTCGTTCCTTTGTAACTCCATGTAGAGTGTCCTACAACCCCAGAGGGCAAGCCCTCTGGTTTGGGCTGTTTCCGTTTCGCTCGCCGCTACTCAGGAAATCGCATTTGCTTTCTCTTCCTCCGGGTACTTAGATGTTTCAGTTCCCCGGGTCTGCCTTCTCATACCCTATGTATTCAGATATGGATACCATCCCATTACGGATGGTGGGTTCCCCCATTCGGAAATCCCCGGATCAATGCTTACTTACAGCTCCCCGAGGCATATCGGTGTTCGTCCCGTCCTTCTTCGGCTCCTAGTGCCAAGGCATCCACCGTGCGCCCTTTCTAGCTTAACCTTATATGATGTTTACACATCAAAGATCTTGCTTGGCGCAGATAAATATCTATCTGCCTTGCATATTGTTTGGATGTCGATATCTAGTTTTCAAAGAACATAGAAAATAACCTTTTCAGAATGAATCATAAAAAGTGTTATTTAGTTGAGAGTTAGTTCTCTCAAAACTGAACAAAAGAAGAATAGGTGTACTTACGAAACAGTCGAAGCTGTTTCATAATCTCCATAGAAAGGAGGTGATCCAGCCGCACCTTCCGATACGGCTACCTTGTTACGACTTCACCCCAATCATCTGTCCCACCTTCGGCGGCTGGCTCCCAAAAGGGTTACCCCACCGACTTCGGGTGTTACAAACTCTCGTGGTGTGACGGGCGGTGTGTACAAGGCCCGGGAACGTATTCACCGCGGCATGCTGATCCGCGATTACTAGCAATTCCGGCTTCATGTAGGCGAGTTGCAGCCTACAATCCGAACTGAGAATGACTTTTTGGGATTGGCTTGGCCTCGCGGCTTCGCAACCCTTTGTATCATCCATTGTAGCACGTGTGTAGCCCAGGTCATAAGGGGCATGATGATTTGACGTCATCCCCACCTTCCTCCGGTTTGTCACCGGCAGTCACCTTAGAGTGCCCAACTGAATGCTGGCAACTAAGGTCAAGGGTTGCGCTCGTTGCGGGACTTAACCCAACATCTCACGACACGAGCTGACGACAACCATGCACCACCTGTCACTTTGTCCCCCGAAGGGGAAAGCTCTATCTCTAGAGTGGTCAAAGGATGTCAAGACCTGGTAAGGTTCTTCGCGTTGCTTCGAATTAAACCACATGCTCCACTGCTTGTGCGGGCCCCCGTCAATTCCTTTGAGTTTCAACCTTGCGGTCGTACTCCCCAGGCGGAGTGCTTAATGTGTTAACTTCAGCACTGAGGGTGGAACCCCCCAACACCTAGCACTCATCGTTTACGGCGTGGACTACCAGGGTATCTAATCCTGTTTGCTCCCCACGCTTTCGCGCCTCAGCGTCAGTTACAGGCCAAAAAGCCGCCTTCGCCACTGGTGTTCCTCCACATCTCTACGCATTTCACCGCTACACGTGGAATTCCACTTTTCTCTCCTGCACTCAAGTCTCCCAGTTTCCAATGACCCTCCACGGTTGAGCCGTGGGCTTTCACATCAGACTTAAGAGACCGCCTGCGCGCGCTTTACGCCCAATAATTCCGGATAACGCTTGCCACCTACGTATTACCGCGGCTGCTGGCACGTAGTTAGCCGTGGCTTTCTGGTTAGGTACCGTCAAGGTACGAGCAGTTACTCTCGTACTTGTTCTTCTCTAACAACAGAGCTTTACGACCCGAAGGCCTTCATCGCTCACGCGGCGTTGCTCGGTCAGGCTTTCGCCCATTGCCGAAGATTCCCTACTGCTGCCTCCCGTAGGAGTCTGGGCCGTGTCTCAGTCCCAGTGTGGCCGATCACCCTCTCAGGTCGGCTACGCATCGTCGCCTTGGTGAGCCGTTACCTCACCAACTAGCTAATGCGCCGCGGGCTCATCTGTAAGTGTCAGCCGAAACCGACTTTCAAAAAGAAGAAATGCTTCTTCTCTTGTTATCCGGTATTAGCCCCGGTTTCCCGGAGTTATCCCCGTCTTACAGGCAGATTACCCACGTGTTACTCACCCGTCCGCCGCTAAATCAGAGGAGCAAGCTCCTCTTCATTCGCTCGACTTGCATGTATTAGGCACGCCGCCAGCGTTCATCCTGAGCCAGGATCAAACTCTCCATAAAAGTGTTTGTCTTGCTCGATTTTAAAACTGACGGAATTAATTTAATTCCTTACCTATTTCTTTTGTTCAGTTTTCAAAGAACTTTTTGTTAGCCGCTCGTTTTGGCGACTTTATTAGGATAACATCTTTCGAATAAGAAGTCAACCTGTTTTTTTATCATGTTTCCCGCCTGCAACAATGTTTCGTCTGTCGCGGCGACAAGATATAATATATCACGGATGGTGTTTTAAGGTCAATAGTTATTTTGAAATTACTTTGTACAAATGAAAAAGAGTTTAGAAAGCTTAAAATCGCTCTCTAAACTCTGATAATGATTACTTATAAAAGACTTAGTTTAAAATAAAGAATTCAATAGCTACCAAAGATGCTATCCCAGGTAGTCCGGCTATTCCAGAAATCAGTGCAGTAAACGCATTGATTGGAATATGAATGTCATACGAATTTCCGATCGCATTAAGTAAGAACAACAATAGTGCGCCAATACAAAAACGTGTAACTCCGAAGCCGATCCAGCGAATTGGCCGCATTGGAGCACCTACAAGCAATAGAACAAAGATGATTGTTCCGAGTATCGCGATTACAGTGATTGGCTCCATCCATGATACCTCCTATACAATATCCATATTATTTATTAGATATTGTATGGGAGTTGTCCAAGAAAAAGACCAGCAGTTATTTTAACCTGCTGGTCGTTACGTTTCTTTTTTTCGCTTCTTTTAATAAGAAGAAGTATTTAGATTCTGCTAATTGAAGTTTGAAGATAACTTCTTCCGATGGCTCGACACTGCGTTCGACCATTTCTTTTTGATGCATCCAGTTTACTTTAAGTTCATCAAGACTTTGAAGCAGCTGTTGGTCTCCGGATCGCTTCAAGCGCCCTTTACGGGAAAAAAACATGCAAGCAACCCCTTTGTTAAATTTCTCTTCTTCCTTCAAGCGCTTTAGAAAGCGTTACTTCATCTGCATATTCCAGGTCTCCGCCTACAGGCAGGCCGTGAGCAATACGAGTAATCTTAATACCCGTTGGTTTTATAAGTCTTGCGATGTACATGGCAGTAGCTTCTCCTTCAATATTCGGATCCGTTGCCATAATAATTTCTTGAATACCTTCGTCTGTTAGCCGTTTTAAAAGTTCAGCAACTTTAATATCCTCTGGCCCCACTCCATCCATAGGAGAGATCGCACCTTGAAGAACGTGGTAGAGACCGCGGTACTCTTTCATTTTTTCCATCGCAATAACATCCTTGGAATCATGAACCACACAGATCGTTGTGCGGTCTCTGCTCGAATCGTCGCAGATCATGCAAGGATCACGGTCAGTAATATGAAAGCAGTTGGAACAATAGATGAGCTGACGTTTCGCGTTCACGAGTGCACGGCCAAAGTCCAGCACGTCATCTTCTTTCATTTCCAATACGAAAAATGCCAGGCGAACCGCCGTTTTCGGTCCGATGCCCGGCAATTTCATAAAGCTTTCAATCAGTTTTGAAATCGGCTCAGGATAATGCATGGGAGATCCCTAGAATAATCCAGGAATGTTTAGCCCTTTAGTGAATTTGCCCATGTCCTGTGAAACCATTTCGTCTACTTTTTTAAGTGCGTCGTTCGTAGCCGCTAACACAAGGTCTTGAAGCATATCAATATCATCCGGGTCTACAACTTCCTCTTTAATTACGATATCCACGATTTCTTTGTGGCCGTTAGCTTTTACAGTTACCATTCCGCCGCCCGCTGTTCCTTCAATTACTTTATCCTTTAGTTCCTCTTGCGCCTTTGCCATATCACGCTGCATTTTTTGCATTTGTTTCATCATATTGTTCATATTGCCTTTCATCATCTTACAATTCCTCCTTATTCGTTCTCTTCTTCTTTTATCTCAATTAAATCATCGCCAACCAATTTGATCGCCTCTGATATGAGAGGGTCTTCTGTTTTTTCTTTCTCTTCAGAAGATGGCTGGCCTTGCTGTTGTTCTTTAATGAAATCAGCTTTTAATTTCTGCCATTCAGGATCCAGTATGGATAGCATGGACAGGTTCTTTCCTATTGTACTATAAACTGCGCTTTCAACATAGCTTCTGTTGTTCTCTTGAGATGCCATCTGACGGTGAATTTCATGCTGAAAAGCGAGCAGGAAGATTTGATCTGAACACGCTACGGGCTCAGCACCCGATAGAAGAGCATAAGCACTTACTTTTTCAGAACGAATCTTATCAAGAATTTCTCCCCACATGCCTTTTAGCTGAACAAGGTTTGGCTTCTTCGCTTTCTTAAGCATTTCTTTGACTTGTGTATGCGATGCTCCACCTTGGCCACGGATCACTCTTTTTTCTCTCGGTGCTTCTGTTTCTGCTGGAGCTGATGACCCGTTCGAGACCCATCCGCTTTCTTTCATTTTCTTCAACTCTTGCTCGAGCTGATCGATTCTTTGCATGAGAGGTTCAACAGAGGTATTACCCGACTCAGGTGATGCGCCTTCTTGTTTTTGATAACAAATCTTGATAAACGTCGTTTCTAAAAAGATTTTAGGATGGTTCGTCCATTTCATCTCTTGTTGTGCGGCGTTTAACTGCCCAATGATAGTATAGATGTTTTCAGTAGCTGTAGCTTCCGCCAATTGCGCAAATGATTCATCTGTAGAAACCCGCTCTAACAGCTCTTCTAGTTGTGGAGCTGTTTTATAAAGGAGCATATCACGGTAATAGTAAATAAGGTCTCCTAAGAAACGAACTGGATCTTTTCCTTCTTGCAAAAGTTCTGTTGATAGCGTCAGCGCTTTTGATACATCTTTTTCTAAAAATGCTTCAGCCATGTCAGACAGGTGTTTTTGTGAAGCTGAACCTGTTACAGATAAAACATCTTCCACCCTAACCACATCATCGCTGTAAGAAATCGCTTGATCGAGCAAACTTAACGCATCACGCATGCCGCCTTCTGCAGCCCGGGCAAGTAATTGCAGCGCTTCTTCTTCAACTTCTGTGCCGTTAGCATCTACGATTTGTCTCATGCGTCCGATAATGGACTGTGAGGAAATGCGTTTGAAATCAAATCGCTGACAGCGTGATACGATCGTTGCTGGAATCTTGTGCGGCTCAGTGGTTGCCAGAATGAAAATAACGTGGCTCGGCGGTTCTTCCAGCGTTTTTAATAAAGCGTTAAATGCTCCAGTTGAAAGCATATGTACTTCATCGATGATGTAGACTTTGTACGTGACAGATGACGGAGCAAACTTTACTTTGTCCCGGATATCACGAATGTCATCTACCCCTGTATTAGAGGCAGCATCGATCTCCAGAACATCAGAAATCGTTCCGTTCGTTATCCCTCGGCAAGCATCACATTCATTACATGGCTCCGATATCGGGGCACGCTCACAGTTAACTGCTTTAGCTATAATTTTTGCCGCACTTGTTTTTCCCGTTCCTCGTGGGCCTGAAAACAGGTAGGCATGGGAAAGCTTGTCCTGCATCAGGGCATTTTGGATCGTTTTCGTTATATGTTCTTGCCCGACCATATCTTCAAAGCTCTGTGGCCTCCATACGCGGTAGAGCGCTTGATAACTCATCCCTTTGCCTCCCTTTTAACACTATATTCTTTCTTTATTATACTGAAACATTACAAAAAACTCACCCCTGAGACAAGGGTGAGTTGATGTTTTATATATAAGAATGCCGCGCACCTCTCTTTGGAATAGTCAACCTATGCGTACAAACGCAGTTAGCTCAGTCCAGGTTGCCCCACGGCACACGAAGTGGTCCACTTACTGCTGCTTCCTTCCGGACCTGACAGGGTTCATGGGTCTCCGTTGCGCAGGACCCGGACATCAACACCACTTACGTCCGTCAGACCATACGTTGAACTAGCCGAGGAGAGGAATTCAACCTCGCTACAGCGGATTGCGAGTACAGGGCACCGCTACCTCCCCATCTAGCGCGACAAAGTGTATAACATTGTTAGATGCACAATCGAATGTGCAAGAATTAGTATACTATGCCTATAAAAAAAAATCAACCGTACAAGCTCTAAAGCTCCTTCTTTCTCTCTTCCTTTTCCTTCCTTTTTCTGTCACGAAGGTTTTTAAAAAAACTTGAAAGAATCTGACCGCACTCCTCCTCTTTAACACCCGAGGTCACTTCACATTGATGATTAAAGCGATGTTCTTGCAAAAGGTTCATCAACGTCCCTGCGCATCCTCCTTTAGGATCAGCCGCTCCATAAACAACTCGGCTTACCCTTGAGAGAACGATGGCTCCTGAGCACATCGCACAAGGTTCAAGTGTTACGTAAAGTGTTGTTCCTTCTAGTCTCCAGGCATCCGTTTCCTTGCAAGCTTGATCGATCGCTAACAGCTCCGCATGCGCAATCGCTCTTTGTTCCGTTTCACGCAGGTTATGAGCTCTTGCCAATATATGATCATCTTTTACTAGAATAGCGCCGATTGGAACTTCTCCGATATCCGCTGCTTTTTCCGCTTCCTTTAAAGCAAGCTCCATATAATATTCGTCTTTTTCTAAGATCTCCATAAATTCGCTCCAAAGTTTTAGTTGTAAGAGATTATACAAGAGGTTTTGCTAATAATAAAGAAAGGAATGATTTTTATAAAAGGCTGTTTTGGGAATCAATGTTGATTTTGAAAGTGGTTGATCTCCGTTTCAGGTGCTTCGCTTTCCGCGGGGCAGGCGGTGAGCCACATTCGATCGTTTCACTTTTAAGTGTCTCACCTGCCCGCCTGTCCCGCAGGACAAGGAAGGCTTCGGCAGCGACACATCGCACGAAGAAAATTTGAGTTTAATTTTCGAGGAGTCTCACACCTTACACTACAACCAACTTATCTGTGAAGAGGGAAAAATATTAAAGCAACATTCTTTATATAAAATTACTTAGAAAAGAAACTAAAAGAAAGTGAGGGATATGTTTTGGCACATCAACAGAATAGTGAGACGAAAATTCCTGTCGCTTTGCTTATTATTGACGTGATTAATGACTTTAATTTTCCTGAAGCGCCGCTTTTGTTAAAAACTTCTGAGCCGATAGCCGATAAGATTGTTGATTTAAAGAAACGGTCAAAAGAAGCAGGCATACCTATCATCTATGTGAATGACAATTTTGGACAGTGGCAGTCAGACAAGCAAAGACTTGTGGAATACTGTTCGGCACAAGCTGGAGGGGAGTTTGTGACAGCATTACAGCCGGACGAAGACGATTATTTTGTTATTAAACCGAAGCACTCTGGATTTTTTTCGACACCTTTATCAACTTTATTAAATGAGCTGGGTATACAAACGCTGATCCTATGCGGCGTAGCAGGCAACATCTGTGTCCTTTTTACCGCTAATGACGCTTATATGCGAGGCTTCACTCTTCATGTACCGTCTGACTGCTCAGCCTCTAATATAGAAGAGGATAACGAAAGAGCATTGCTGCTTATGGAAAAGACGTTAAACGCCGATATCGCTGCAAGTGGTGAGTTAGATCTTCAGGCAATCATAGAACAGGCTGAGAATGATAAACCAAAAACAATGTATTAAGCTGTTTTATTGAAGTTTTTAACCGATAATCTATCCACCTTTTCCAAACGTATGCTACAATATTCTTTGTCTGTAATTTTTCGTTTGTTATTCGAAAGGGAGGAAAAGGAAGATGAGTTCAACCCCCTTTATCGCAGTTGAAGGGCCGATTGGCGTAGGGAAAACATCACTGGCAAAAGCCATTGCAGAGCACTATAACTTTCAATTATTAAAAGAAATTGTAGAGGAAAATCCTTTTCTCGGAAAATTTTACGACAACATTGATGAGTGGAGTTTTCAAACCGAGATGTTTTTTCTTTGCAACAGGTATAAACAGCTTGAAGAGATTAATGGTCAATACCTTTCAAAGCAGATACCTGTCGTTTCTGATTATCATATTTTCAAGAACCGTATTTTTGCTGGTCGTACGTTAAAAGACGGTCATCTTCACAAATATATGCAGTGTTTTGATATCTTAACAGAAGATATGCCTGTACCAAATATGATCATATACTTAAATGCGAGTCTAGATACACTTTTAGACCGTGTTCGTAAGCGCGGACGATTTGTTGAGCAAAACATGGAGCCAGCTTATTTAGAACAACTTGCAGCTGATTATGATACATTTATGTCTGCCTTTAAGAAAGAGCACCCTGAGATTCCGGTGCTGACCTTCAGTGGAGACGAATTAGATTTTGTTGCGTATGAAACGGATAAAGAGAAAATCTTTTCCTTAATCGATGCAACTTTGAAAAAAGGAGAAGTTGCGCGATGAACAAACTAATTCAATACGGCATTCCAAATGATGCTGTCATTACAGTAGCAGGGATGGTCGGAGCAGGTAAATCGACCTTTACAAATGCACTAGCTGAAAAATTAAAGTTTCGTACATCCATGGAAAAAGTCGATAACAACCCATACTTAGAAAACTTTTATCATGATTTTAAACGCTGGAGTTTTCACCTGCAGATCTTCTTTTTAGCTGAGCGATTTAAAGAGCAAAAAAGAATGTTCGATTATGGCGGAGGATTCGTGCAAGACCGTTCCATTTATGAAGATACAGGGATCTTTGCACGTATGCACTTTGATAAAGGGAATATGTCAGAAGTGGATTATGAAACATATACTCACCTTTTTGAAGCGATGGTCATGACACCGTACTTTCCACAGCCGGATTGTTTGATCTATTTAGAAGGTTCTCTTGATGATATTCTAGCTCGTATTCAAAAACGCGGCCGCAAGATGGAGCAAGAAACACCTGTTTCTTATTGGGAAGAAATGTACGATCGCTATGAAAAGTGGATTACGTCCTTCAATTCTTGTCCTGTGCTGCGCGTAAACATCAACGACTACGACCTAAGAGAAAATCCTGAATCGATTGATCATATCGTAGAAAAGATTGCACAAAAAATCGAAGCGAAACGAGAAGTTCGCATATAAACATAAAAACCCCGGAACTCAACTCTATGAGTCCGGGGTTTTGTTTTATCTATTTCTTCATCCATTCGGGTTTTCCGAAGCCTTTGAACTCCTTATCAATTACTTCTTCAAACTCTTTGGATTCAACCACTTCTTTAATATCTTTTGCAAAGGTTGATTCTACGTCTTTTGTGTTTACAACAACACGGTTACGGTACGTATCTGGCATATTTTCTAATTGAATGGCATCAAGCAAGTCCATTTTGGCAGCAAGAGCAAAGTTACCAGGAACTGCTGCAACATCCGCACTTTGTACAGCACGTGGAAGCTGGGCTGCTTCTAATGGTTTAAATACTAAGTTCTTTGGATTATCTTGAACATCTTTTTCAGATGCAGTCAGTTGATTAATACCTTCTTTGATCGTAATCAGCTTTGCATCTTCAAGCATGATCAAGGTACGCGCTAAGTTAACAGGATCGTTCGGAATGGCTAACGTACTGCCTTCTTTAATCTCATCAACAGATTTAAACTTATCGGAATATAGTCCCATCGGTGCTGTTGGAACTATGATTACTTCTGAAAGCTTTAAGTTCTTTTCTTTAGCGAAATTCTCCATATAGACTTTGTGCTGAAAAAGGTTAGCGTCCAGATCTCCTTTAGAAAGTGCCATGTTCGGCTGAATGTAATCACTGAATTCGATCACTTTAACTTTATATCCTTTTTTCTCAAGGGAGGGCTTGATCGCTTTGTTGACCATGTCTGTATATGGTCCCGCTGTTGCTCCAAGTGTCACTTCCTTGTCTTTAGATGCATCTGATGATGACGAGCAGCCAGCTAAACCAAAAGCTAGCAGTGCAGTTAGTAGTGTAAGTATGATTTTTTTCATGTTGATCCCCTTTTAAAAATTGTTTTTGAAAATCCTAGATGCTCTTGTATGTTGTTGGTTTCCGTTCCATATGCTCGCTTTCCACGGGGCGTACGGTGAGCCTCCTGTCGCTTTGCGCCATTAGGAGTCTCCACCTGACCGCTCGTCCCGTAGGAGTCTCGCATCTTCCACTTCAACCAACTTATCGATGGTGTATCGTTAAAACCGATTAAAGATAAGCCTTTATCGCCTCTTACCTTTAGTGAAAAAAATTATCTCTTATTCACAGCCTTCGCTGCGCCGTCTCCGATGACTTGCATGAGCTGGACGATGACGATTAGTAAAACGACAGTTGTGAGCATGATCGTGTTGTCGTAGCGATAGTAACCAAAGCGGATTGCGAAGTCTCCGATCCCTCCGCCGCCGACGATACCGGCCATGGCTGAATAGCCAAGTAAGCTGATTGCGGTGACCGTTATCGCCTGAACAATTCCTGGCTTCGCTTCTGGAAGGAGAACTTCCCGAATGATCATCCATGGCGTTGCACCCACTGCAACTGCCGCTTCGATCACTCCTTTATCGATTTCTCGTAAAGAAGTTTCTACGAGCCTTGCAAAGAACGGAATGGCTGCAACTGATAAAGAGACAGATGCTGCTGTTGGTCCAATCGTTGTTCCGGTGATTAATTGTGTTAATGGTAATAAAGCAACTAATAAAATAATGAATGGTACAGAGCGGATCAAGTTCACAAGTATACCCGCTATCTGCTTGATCCACACGTTCTCAAACAACAAACCTTTGTCAGTAACAAACAGGATAATTCCAAGGGGTAATCCCACAATTAATGAAACACCTAGTGATATGGCGACCATATACAACGTTTCAAAAAATGCCTTATTTAAATCTGGCAGAATGTTAAATATTGAATCAAGCAACGTTCTTCACCACCTCAAGATTTTCTATACGGCTTTCAATATACGTAATCGCTCGTTTTACCTCTGTCTCATCACCAATTAGTTCCATAATAAAGATTCCGAGCGGCGTTTCCTGGATATATTCAATCTTTCCGTGAAGGATATTTCCTTTTACTTTAAAGTTTTGGAAAAGCTCAGAAACAACGGCTTCTTCTGCGATCGCTCCCTTAAATTGAATCTTTATCACGGTACCTTTTCTATTCTTCAGTAATGGTTCTGGCAAATCCATCTGTATAACGGAACTGATAAATGTTTTCGTTAATTCTTTTTCGGGATTTGCAAAAATGTTATAAACATCACCTGACTCAATGATCTCCCCATCCTGCATGACAGCCATACGGTGGCAAATCTCCTTTACGACTTCCATCTCATGTGTGATGAGTACAATCGTAATTCCTAACTTTTTATTAATTGATTTTAAAAGTGAAAGGATGGACTTTGTAGTATTCGGATCAAGAGCAGATGTAGCTTCATCACAAAGTAATACCTTCGGGTCATTGGCGAGAGCTCTCGCGATACCGACTCGCTGCTTCTGCCCGCCACTCAACTGAGAAGGATATTGATCTTTTTGATTTTCTAATCCGACCATCTTCAACAGCTCTTGTGTTTTGCGATTGATCTCATCTTTTGTTTTTCCTGCCGCTTTTAAAGCAAACGCGATATTTTCAAAAACGGTTTTTGCGCTGATCAGATAAAAGTGCTGAAAGATCATGCCGATCTTAAGCCGCTCTTCCCGAAGCTCCTTTTTCCCTAACGCGGTTATCGATACTCCGTCGATGAGTATGTCCCCTGATGTTGGTTTTTCCAATAAATTCAGGCAGCGAAGAAGTGAACTTTTTCCGGCACCGCTGTAACCGACAATCCCAAAGATCTCCCCTTTGTCTATTGATAGCGATACATTCTTCACGCCAACGATTTCTTTTCCTTTTGCTTTATATATTTTGGTTACCTCTCTAACCTCGATCATCTGTCTTCCCCCTCAACATATAAAAAAGCCCTCTTCATTCTATGGAAGAGGGCGAATAAGCAATCATCGACTTATCTTCCAGAATGAACCTATCATTCTGCAGGAAGTGGCACCGTTCCATCATGGAGGTTGCCGGACGTCATAGGGCCTGATCCCTCGGTCTCTCTTAATAAGCATTTCATATTGAATTAAGTATAGTTGTCATCATACTCCCTGTCTAAAAGTTCTGTCAATACTAAATTTTATCACTTTAAAGTGTTAGCGCTTACATTGCAGTTGTGTAAAGGAAGCTTTTTTAATGGCTGTTTTCGTATTCATTGATGTTTTTGAAAGTGGTTGATCTATGTTCCAGGTGCTTCGCTTTCCGCAGGGCAGGCGGTGAGCCACATTCGTACGTTTCACTCTTAAGTGTCTCACCTGTCTAGTTGCAGTGGCAAGCCACTCGAGGTCAAAAGCTAAATGGTCTACAAGGTAAAGTGCGCCTTGCTAGCCCCTTCACCTTTTGCTTGTCGGGGCTGAACGAGCCACTTCCACTTTTCGGACTGCCCGCCTGTCCCGCAGGACAAGGAAGGCTACGGCAGCGACACATCGCACGAAGAAAATTTGAAGTTCAATTTTCGAGGAGTCTCTCACCTTCCACTTCAACCAACTTGTCATAGAAGCGAATGAAAAAAGATTGAAAAGCATCAATTCTTTATTTAACAGCCATTTAAACTAAAATCAAATCTGATAAAAACTTATTGAGTCAAAAATTATAGAATTGAGTCTTGCTGCAAAAGTCGACACTCCTTCATCAAAAAACACAACAAAAAAACCACCTGATGTAAGATCAAGTGGTTTGAATATGTATATGGAGGAGGTAGAGGGATTCGAACCCCCGCGGGTCGTTAAACCCCTGTCGGTTTTCAAGACCGATCCCTTCAGCCGGACTTGGGTATACCTCCGTGTGACTGACAAGAACTATATTAACATGAGGACGAATATAGTGTCAACGCTTTTCGAGAAAAAAATTCAAAAAAAGAGAGGGGATTTCCCTCTCTTCATTTTACTTAATTACTTCCTTATTACCCATGTAAGGACGAAGCACTTCTGGAATCACAACCGTGCCGTCTTCTTGCTGGTAGTTTTCCAAGATTGCAGCGACTGTGCGTCCGATTGCTAACCCAGATCCGTTAAGTGTGTGAACGAATTCCGGCTTCCCTTTTGCATCTCTGCGGAAACGAATTTGAGCACGGCGCGCTTGGAAATCTTCAAAGTTAGAACAAGAAGAAATCTCGCGGTACTCGCTGTAGCTCGGCAGGTATACTTCGATATCGTATTTTTTAGCAGCTGTGAATCCTAGGTCAGCTGTACACATGCTGAGTACACGGTACGGCAGGTTAAGAAGCTGCAGTACTTTTTCAGCGTGTCCTGTAAGCTTTTCAAGCTCGTCATAAGAATCTTCTGGTTTAACGAAGCGAACAAGCTCTACTTTATTGAACTGATGCTGACGAATTAAACCGCGCGTGTCGCGTCCTGCAGAACCTGCTTCAGAACGGAAACATGCGCTGTACGCTGCATATGTGATCGGCAGTTCTTCAGCTGTTAAAATCTCTTCACGGTGCATGTTCGTTACAGGAACTTCAGAAGTTGGAATTAAGAAATAGTCTTCTTCGCGAATTTTAAACGCGTCTTCTTCAAACTTTGGCAGCTGTCCTGTACCTGTCATGCTTTGACGATTTACCATGTACGGAGGAAGAACCTCTGTATAACCGTGTTCGTCTTCGTGAAGGTCCATCATAAAGTTAATTAAGGCACGCTCTAATCGTGCTCCAAGACCTTTGTAGAAAGCGAAGCGGCTGCCAGTCACTTTCGCTCCGCGTTCAAAATCAACGATGTTTAAATCCGTTGCGATATCCCAGTGTGCTTTTGCTTCAAATGCAAACTCAGGTACTTCACCCCAGTGACGAACTGGAACGTTATCATCCTCTGTCTCACCAACAGGAACACTTTCATGCGGCAGGTTAGGAAGCGTCAGCATGATACCGTGAAGGTCTTCTTCTACTTGACGCAGTTCATCGTCCATCGTTTTAATCTTGTCGCCTACTTCACGCATCTCTGTAATTAGGTGATCAGCGTCCTTTTTCTCACGCTTAAATTCCGCTACCTGCTTAGAAACTTCATTACGTTTAGATTTTAGAGCTTCCGTTTCACCGATCAACTCACGGCGGCGCTGGTCTAGTGCCTCAAACTGATCCAATCCAGAAAGATCTTCACCACGAGTAGATAACTTTTCTTTTACTTCTTCAAAATTAGCACGAACAAATTTTAAATCTAACATTTGTTTTTCCTCCTTTAGTTTATAAAAATCAAAAGCTGTTTTCGGAAACTTTGTTGTTCTGGAAAGTAGTTGAATTCCGCTACAGGTTGCTCGCTTTCCGCAGGGCGTGCGGTGAGCCTCCTGCCACTTTGCGCCTTTAGGAGTCTCACCTGTCCCGCTGATCCTGCAGGAGTCTCGCACCTTTCACTCCAATCAACTTGCAATGAAGATAATGAACAAATATCCAAAAGCAACCATCTTTAGAAAAGAGCCAAACCAAAAAACTCCCGCCCGCTATTTCTAATATCAATTAGAAATAGGGACGAGAGTTAACCCGCGTTGCCACCCTAGTTGCAATGAACGAATGCCCATTGCCGGCTCAATTACATGTAACGGTTCTTCACCGGAAAAGCTTACTGAGAGTTCAGCTCTTCACTCGAGGATGGATTCACAAAACGCTTTGATCGGTTTTCACCAGCCACCGACTCTCTAGACAAAGTCATTTTTGCTACTAGTTCCTGTCATTGATTTTTTATAATGATTTTATAGTAATGTACAGTATTTTTCTATTTTATGCAACTACTTCTTTTGCGGATTGTACCATTTTTACAAAAAATTGATGTAAACGGTAGTCGTCCGTCAGTTCCGGATGAAACGCTGCACATAAGAAATGTCCTTGTTTAGCTGCTACGATTCGGTCGTTATGTTTAGAAAGAATTTCAACTTCAGGTCCTACTTCGACTATAAACGGAGCTCGGATAAATACACCCGCAAAATCTTCTCCAACACCGTGAATCATGAGGTCAGCCTCAAAACTGTCTACTTGTCGCCCGAACGCATTGCGCTCAACCGTCATATCGATCAATTCAAGGTGTGCCGTGTCTTGTCCTTGAATGCGTTTAGCCATCAAGATCAATCCTGCACATGTTCCGAAGACAGGTTTATTTTGTGCAAACTCCTTTAAAGGCTCAAGAAAACTGTATTTATCGATTAAACGTCTCATCGCTGTGCTCTCGCCGCCTGGTATCACCAATCCATCTAGACTGCTGAGCTCTTCAACACGTTTTACCGCAACTGCTTCTGCACCACTTGCTTCGAGCGCTGCCACATGCTCTCGTACAGCCCCTTGCAGTGCTAAGACTCCGATTTTTAGCATAAAATTACCAGCCTCGCTCCTGCATGCGCTCACCTTGAGCTAATGTAGAGATGTCGATCCCTTTCATAGCAGTTCCTAGACCTTTAGAAAGTTCAGCAATCAGTTTGTAGTCTTGGTAATGAGTTGTTGCTTCAACGATCGCACGAGCAAACTTTTCTGGGTTCTCAGATTTAAAGATCCCTGATCCTACAAATACACCGTCAGCACCAAGCTCCATCATAAGTGCTGCATCTGCTGGTGTTGCGATGCCGCCTGCTGCAAAGTTAACGACAGGAAGCTTGCCTGCTTTTTTAATTTGAAGAAGAATTTCAAATGGCGCTCCTAAGTTTTTCGCTTCTGTCATAAGCTCGTCTTCGCTCATGGCAACAACTTTACGGATTTGCCCTTGAATCATTCTCATGTGACGAACAGCTTCAACGATGTTACCTGTTCCAGGCTCACCTTTCGTACGAAGCATGGATGCACCTTCAGCAATACGGCGTGATGCCTCTCCAAGATCACGAGCACCGCATACGAATGGAACTGTGTAATCACTCTTCAATAAGTGGAAAACTTCATCTGCTGGCGTTAGTACTTCACTCTCATCGATGTAATCAACACCCATTGCTTCAAGCACGCGTGCCTCCACGATATGTCCGATACGAGCTTTCGCCATAACAGGAATAGAAACAGCATTCAGAACTTCTTCCGTAATCGTAGGATCTGCCATACGAGCTACGCCGCCTGCTGCACGAATATCTGAAGGAACGCGCTCAAGTGCCATTACGGCTACAGCTCCTGCAGCTTCAGCAATACGAGCCTGCTCAGCGTTTACAACGTCCATAATAACGCCGCCTTTTTGCATTTCTGCCATCCCTCGTTTAACACGTTCAGTACCTGTTTTTAACATGCTTACTACCCCCTGATTTTTATGTAGTGTTACCGATAATTTCGGTCGTTTTATATTAAAACTAGTATTCTCATCTATTTTATCGCAAATCATAAAAAGCGCAAGCTCTCTATATTTTCTGAAAAAAAAGCCCTTTAGCATGAGCTAAAGAGCTTTTAAACTGTTATGAAATTAGAACCAGCCTTTAACCATGTCAACTGTTCCAGACCAAAGTCCTCCAAAGAAACCGCCAACACCTCTAAGTGCAAGTACAAACCAGTTTGCTTTTTCAACAGATTGTGTTGTTACCACTTCTGTCTTACCTTTTGTGTCTCCATTAAGTAAATAGCCGTAATCTTCTCCGCTGCCCGTATACTCAATAATGATATGGCCAACTACTTCCCCTTTTTTAACTGGGGCAGTCAGTTCGCCGTCCTTTGTCATCTTCTTCTTATCCATAACAAACTTAGGCTTATAGTTTTCTTTTTCTCCTCTTTTAATCACCATTGAAAGAGGTTCTTTCGTAGCAACTTTTACTTCTTTTTCTTTACCCTTTACGACAGGGACTGTTTTGTTGCCTTTTACTTGATAATTCTTAGGTAGAATTTGCTCTTTTTCGAAGTTTGCAAATCCAAAATCAAATAACTTTTTTGTTTCTTTAAATCGATCTAAACGAGTACCTGTTTTCATAACAACTGAAATTAGGCGAGTATCTCCTTTTTTCACTGTACCTGTAAAACAGTTGCCTGCAAGATCAGTAGAACCTGTTTTAAGTCCGTCTACTCCTGCATAACCGCTATTTAGTTCAGGAAGCATCCAGTTCCAGTTTTCCATATTAATTTTGTCATCTGTACCTTCACGGAAAGTCATTCTTGGAATACTAGCTGTTTCTAATACTTCGGGATGATCTTGAAGCAGTCTGAAAGCAAGAATAGCGGTTGCACGAGCACTCATCATGTTTTCATCTGTTTCGGACCCACTCGAATGGTTACCGAACAAATCTTTATTGTTAAGACCTGTAGAGTTAACAAAATTATAATCTTTCATGCCAAACTCTTTAGCTTTGGCATTCATTTTCTTAACAAATTCACCCTCTGAACCAGCTAAAAGTTCAGCTAATGCAATCGTCGAACCATTGGCTGAATAAATCGCCATTGATTGATACAATTCTCGTACTGTATATTTTTCATCTACTCGTAATGGCACGTTTGACAATGTACGGTTTTGAGAAATCTTATGTGCATATTCAGAAATACTTGTTTTCTGATCCCATGAAATCTTGTCTTTATTAATTGCTTCGAGCAATAAGTATTCAGTCATCATCTTACTCATACTTGCAGGGGCAAGTAACTTATCAGCATTTTTCTGATATAATATTTTTCCTGTTTCTGCATCAACAAGAATAGCACCTTCAGCTTTAATATCTAAAGACGGCGCTGCACTTGCTGTTTGAGAAAAACTAAATAAACTTCCAACTACAAATGAAAATACTAGCGTCAACGCTAATAGTTGTTTTATCTTGCTGTTCAAAAAACTGCACCTCCATACCCATTTACACACAAAAATTATTGTAACATACACCTTTTCAAAAAAATAGACAGAGGTTATACCTCTGTCTTAAAATGCGTCTTTAGACTGAATAATTTGGTGCTTCTTTAGTAATTTGAACTTGGTGAGGGTGACTCTCCCGAAGACCGGCACCCGTGATTTTTACAAAACGGGAATCATTTTGAAGTTCGTCGATCGTCGCCGTTCCACAATAGCCCATACCAGAGCGAATACCGCCAATTAGCTGATAAACTGTATCTGCAAGAGGTCCTTTGTACGGCACACGTCCCTCAATGCCTTCTGGAACAAGCTTTTTATTATTTTCCTGGAAATATCGGTCGCTGCTGCCGCGTTCCATAGCTCCAACAGAACCCATTCCGCGATACACTTTAAACTGACGTCCTTGGAAGATTTCACGCTCTCCAGGGCTCTCTGATACGCCTGCAAGCATGCTGCCCAGCATTACAGCATTTCCGCCTGCTGCAATGGCTTTAACAATATCTCCAGAGTATTTAATACCGCCATCTGCGATAATCGGCACTCCATACTTCTTAGCTTCAGTCGCACAATCGTAAACAGCTGTCACTTGAGGTACACCTACCCCTGCTACAACACGTGTCGTACAGATCGATCCTGGTCCGATACCAACTTTAACAACACTTGCTCCTGCTTCGATCAAGTCACGAGTCGCTTCTGCGGTCGCAACGTTACCAGCAATAATTGTTAAGTCAGGATAAGCTTGTCTTACTTCACGAACTTTTTGAAGTACACCTTCAGAATGCCCATGCGCCGTATCAATAACAATTGCATCGACGCCTGCATCTACAAGCTTCTCTACGCGAAGAAGCGCATCCTTCGTAACACCAACTGCAGCACCTACAAGTAAACGTCCTTGAGAGTCTTTGGCTGAGTTAGGGAACTCGATAACTTTTTCAATATCCTTAATTGTGATTAAGCCTTGAAGGATCCCTTCATCATCAACTAATGGGAGCTTTTCAATTTTATATTGCTGAAGTGTTTTTTCAGCTTCTTTTAATGTAGTGCCTACTGGCGCGGTCACTAAGTTTTCTTTTGTCATAACATCTGAGATCTTAATGGAATAGTCTTGAACAAAACGCAGGTCACGGTTCGTTAAAATACCTACTAGCTTCTTATCTGCATCCACGATAGGTACACCGCTTATACGATATTTGCCCATTAAGTGTTCTGCATCAAATACTTGATGTTCGGGTGTCAGGTAGAACGGGTTTGTAATTACGCCACTTTCAGAACGTTTAACACGATCGATCTGTTCAGCTTGTTCTTCAATAGACATGTTCTTGTGAACGATTCCTAGTCCGCCTTGGCGTGCCATAGCGATCGCCATGTTTGCTTCTGTTACCGTGTCCATACCAGCACTGATAATCGGAATGTTCAATTGTACCGAATCAGATAACCTCGTTTTAATTGACACATCACCAGGCAAAACCGAAGACTTTGCTGGAATTAATAATACATCATCAAAAGTTAAACCTTCTTTTGCAAACTTATCTTGCCACATACCATAACCACCCCTTCAAATTTATCATCCTGAAAAATATTATTTGTAGATTATCAACTGGGTAAACTAGTGTCAAGGAATACAAAATATGTTCGATTTTTCAAATAATTTGTAAAGAGAGGATTGTTTAACAAATGATGATGCAACATGACGCGTGGACTCTGTTTGATATGTTCTTTTCCTCTCAAAAAACACAGCATTTTCTAAGTAAGCAATATGAAAAACTGAACATGGAAGACAGCAATGGAAAAAGTTTTGATAACACATATGGATTTATTTACTATATTGAACACGGAAAAAAATATTATAAATTAGCTGATCTTGCACCTATGGAATTAAAGCCTGTGCTTCTGTTTTATGGCATGACTCAACTTATGAAGGCTTGTATATTGTGTGCAGATCCCGAATACCCTGATTCAAGTGCCGTATTGGCACACGGACTCTCCACTAGAAAAAGGAAGAAGAGAAGTTATGAATTTCTTTACGATGAAGTGAAGGTACAAAAGACTGGGCTGTTTAATCATTTTTGTGAAAAACTGTTTCACATGAAACATGTGGAAGGTGAAAAATTCACGATGATCCATTTGCTTCAAACGCTGCCTGAATTAAGTCCACTGTTTAAACAAATGAATGGTGATGTAAATCTCATTAAGCTGCGTAAAGAAAACGAGGAGACATTTTTTCTCCCATTAAAATCAAACGATCGTCTACATATGTCAGAAGAAAGATTTCTTGAATATACGAACTCATTGTTCTCAGCCAAGTTTTCAATCGATTGGAAGGAAGACCATTCTGGATTCCTTCTTCGATCAAACGAAGCTTTAAAACCTTTTGATTGTTTCCCGTTATCTTATCATCTTTTTGAAAATACCTATTACTTGCCGGTCGACAGAGATAGGTTACAATCGCCAGAACTAAACGAATTTATGGTTCACTATGTGATCCTTTATAACTTAAGTATGCTTAGCAGATACGATACTGAATGGTGGAGTGAACTCTTCCATACGTATACCTCAGAAGAATTACCCTATATTAAGCAATTCCTAAACATTACTGCTCATAAAATGCCGTATCTTTTTGGGGAGATGCTGCAGTTGAGGAATTAGTTAGGTTGAAGGTATGGATTGTGAGCTTAAAGTGAGATGTTTACTTGTTGAGGTGGGCGGATTAAACACTAAAATCGGATAAAATTTTTTATCCGCGGATATATGGCCCTTATCCGCGGATATATTTTAAATTACCTTGGATATATTCAGGATTACCGTGGAATTATGTTTAGTTGGGTTGATGTGGAGAGGTTTTGAGGGCGAAATCAGGGGTGTTTTGATTAGGTTTTATGCTTGGATGGTCGTTGTAAGAGCTGATCGAGTTGCTTTTGGTTGGATTTTGGGAGCTTTTGCTGAAGAATATAGCGTGCTGGAAGATGGTTGAGGCCATCTTCTTCCTTTTTTCTCTTTCTAGATCCCTTAATCTTTTCGTAACACAAAAAAAAGAAGATGGATTTTCATCCATCTTCCTCATTTGCCTAGCGACGTCCTACTCTAACAGGGGGAGACCCCCAACTACCATCGGCGCTGAAGAGCTTAACTTCCGTGTTCGGTATGGGAACGGGTGTGACCTCTTCGCCATCATCACTAGACCTTATCATGACGTTAACCATGATTTATTAAGTTTAGAGAGTATGTTCTCTCAAAACTAGATACGACGTTTCCAAACGTTATGCATTTTAAGGATAAGCCCTCGACCGATTAGTATCTGTCAGCTCCACGTGTCACCACGCTTCCACACCAGACCTATCAACCTCATCATCTCTAAGGGGTCTTACTCACTTAACGTGATGGGAAATCTCATCTTGAGGGGGGCTTCATGCTTAGATGCTTTCAGCACTTATCCCGTCCACACGTAGCTACCCAGCTATGCCCCTGGCGGAACAACTGGTACACCAGCGGTGTGTCCATCCCGGTCCTCTCGTACTAAGGACAGCTCCTCTCAAATTTCCTGCGCCCGCGACGGATAGGGACCGAACTGTCTCACGACGTTCTGAACCCAGCTCGCGTACCGCTTTAATGGGCGAACAGCCCAACCCTTGGGACCTACTTCAGCCCCAGGATGCGATGAGCCGACATCGAGGTGCCAAACCTCCCCGTCGATGTGGACTCTTGGGGGAGATAAGCCTGTTATCCCCAGGGTAGCTTTTATCCGTTGAGCGATGGCCCTTCCATGCGGAACCACCGGATCACTAAGCCCGACTTTCGTCCCTGCTCGACTTGTAGGTCTCGCAGTCAAGCTCCCTTGTGCCTTTACACTCTGCGAATGATTTCCAACCATTCTGAGGGAACCTTTGGGCGCCTCCGTTACTGTTTAGGAGGCGACCGCCCCAGTCAAACTGCCCGCCTGACACTGTCTCCGAACCGGATCACGGTTCAAGGTTAGAATTTCAATACAGCCAGGGTAGTATCCCACCGACGCCTCCACCGAAGCTGGCGCTCCGGCTTCTCAGGCTCCTACCTATCCTGTACAAGCTGTACCAAAATCCAATATCAAGCTGCAGTAAAGCTCCATGGGGTCTTTCCGTCCTGTCGCGGGTAACCTGCATCTTCACAGGTACTATAATTTCACCGGGTCTCTCGTTGAGACAGTATCCAAGTCGTTACACCTTTCGTGCGGGTCGGAACTTACCCGACAAGGAATTTCGCTACCTTAGGACCGTTATAGTTACGGCCGCCGTTTACTGGGGCTTCAATTCAGAGCTTCTCCGTAAGGATAACCCCTCCTCTTAACCTTCCAGCACCGGGCAGGTGTCAGCCCCTATACTTCACCTTGCGGTTTCGCAGAGACCTGTGTTTTTGCTAAACAGTCGCTTGGATCTATTCACTGCGGCTCTCTCGGGCGATAAACCCTATCAGAGCACCCCTTCTCCCGAAGTTACGGGGTCATTTTGCCGAGTTCCTTAACGAGAGTTCTCCCGATCATCTTAGGATTCTCTCCTCGCCTACCTGTGTCGGTTTGCGGTACGGGCACCTCTTTCCTCACTAGAGGCTTTTCTTGGCAGTGTAGGATCAGGGACTTCGGTACTAAAATTTCCCTCGCCATCACAGCTCAGCCTTCACGTTGGGCGGATTTGCCTACCCAACAGCCTAACTGCTTAGACGCACTATTCCATCAGTGCGCTCACCCTACCTTACTGCGTCCCCCCATTGTTCAAACGGAAAGGAGGTGGTACAGGAATATCAACCTGTTATCCATCGCCTACGCTTTTCAGCCTCGGCTTAGGCCCCGACTAACCCTGAGCGGACGAGCCTTCCTCAGGAAACCTTAGGCTTTCGATGGACAAGATTCTCACTTGTCTTTCGCTACTCATACCGGCATTCTCACTTCAAAGCGCTCCACCAGTCCTTCCGGTCTGACTTCGCTGCACTTCGAACGCTCCCCTACCCCTGTACCATACGGTACAAGCCATAGCTTCGGTGATACGTTTAGCCCCGTTACATTTTCGGCGCAGAGTCACTCGACCAGTGAGCTATTACGCACTCTTTAAATGGTGGCTGCTTCTAAGCCAACATCCTGGTTGTCTGGGCAACTCCACATCCTTTGCCACTTAACGTATACTTTGGGACCTTAGCTGATGGTCTGGGCTGTTTCCCTTTTGACTACGGATCTTATCACTCGCAGTCTGACTCCCGCGGATAATTCTCTGGCATTCGGAGTTTGACTGAATTCGGTAACCCTGTGGGGGCCCCTAGTCCAATCAGTGCTCTACCTCCAGGAATCTTGCCGCGAGGCTAGCCCTAAAGCTATTTCGGGGAGAACCAGCTATCTCCGTGTTCGATTGGCATTTCACCCCTACCCACACCTCATCCCCGCACTTTTCAACGTGCGTGGGTTCGGGCCTCCATTCAGTGTTACCTGAACTTCACCCTGGACATGGGTAGATCACACGGTTTCGGGTCTACGACCACGTACTATGTCGCCCTATTCAGACTCGCTTTCGCTGCGGCTCCGTCTTATCAACTTAACCTTGCACGGGATCGTAACTCGCCGGTTCATTCTACAAAAGGCACGCCGTCACCCGTTAATGGGCTCCGACTACTTGTAGGCACACGGTTTCAGGATCTATTTCACTCCCCTTCCGGGGTGCTTTTCACCTTTCCCTCACGGTACTGGTTCACTATCGGTCACTAGGGAGTATTTAGCCTTGGGAGATGGTCCTCCCGGATTCCGACGGGGTTTCACGTGTCCCGCCGTACTCAGGATCCACTCAGGAGAGAACGAAGTTTCAGCTACAGGGCTGTTACCTTCTTTGGCTGGCCTTTCCAGACCGCTTCACCTACTTCGTTCCTTTGTAACTCCATGTAGAGTGTCCTACAACCCCAGAGGGCAAGCCCTCTGGTTTGGGCTGTTTCCGTTTCGCTCGCCGCTACTCAGGAAATCGCATTTGCTTTCTCTTCCTCCGGGTACTTAGATGTTTCAGTTCCCCGGGTCTGCCTTCTCATACCCTATGTATTCAGATATGGATACCATCCCATTACGGATGGTGGGTTCCCCCATTCGGAAATCCCCGGATCAATGCTTACTTACAGCTCCCCGAGGCATATCGGTGTTCGTCCCGTCCTTCTTCGGCTCCTAGTGCCAAGGCATCCACCGTGCGCCCTTTCTAGCTTAACCTTATATGATGTTTACACATCAAGATCTTGCTTGGCGCAGATAAATAATCTATCTGCCTTGCATATTGTTTGGATGTCGATATCTAGTTTTCAAAGAACATCTTGAAAGAACAGAAGTTCCTTCAAAACTGAACAAAAGAAGAATAGGTGTACTTACGAAACAGTCGAAGCTGTTTCATAATCTCCATAGAAAGGAGGTGATCCAGCCGCACCTTCCGATACGGCTACCTTGTTACGACTTCACCCCAATCATCTGTCCCACCTTCGGCGGCTGGCTCCCAAAAGGGTTACCCCACCGACTTCGGGTGTTACAAACTCTCGTGGTGTGACGGGCGGTGTGTACAAGGCCCGGGAACGTATTCACCGCGGCATGCTGATCCGCGATTACTAGCAATTCCGGCTTCATGTAGGCGAGTTGCAGCCTACAATCCGAACTGAGAATGACTTTTTGGGATTGGCTTGGCCTCGCGGCTTCGCAACCCTTTGTATCATCCATTGTAGCACGTGTGTAGCCCAGGTCATAAGGGGCATGATGATTTGACGTCATCCCCACCTTCCTCCGGTTTGTCACCGGCAGTCACCTTAGAGTGCCCAACTGAATGCTGGCAACTAAGGTCAAGGGTTGCGCTCGTTGCGGGACTTAACCCAACATCTCACGACACGAGCTGACGACAACCATGCACCACCTGTCACTTTGTCCCCCGAAGGGGAAAGCTCTATCTCTAGAGTGGTCAAAGGATGTCAAGACCTGGTAAGGTTCTTCGCGTTGCTTCGAATTAAACCACATGCTCCACTGCTTGTGCGGGCCCCCGTCAATTCCTTTGAGTTTCAACCTTGCGGTCGTACTCCCCAGGCGGAGTGCTTAATGTGTTAACTTCAGCACTGAGGGTGGAACCCCCCAACACCTAGCACTCATCGTTTACGGCGTGGACTACCAGGGTATCTAATCCTGTTTGCTCCCCACGCTTTCGCGCCTCAGCGTCAGTTACAGGCCAAAAAGCCGCCTTCGCCACTGGTGTTCCTCCACATCTCTACGCATTTCACCGCTACACGTGGAATTCCACTTTTCTCTCCTGCACTCAAGTCTCCCAGTTTCCAATGACCCTCCACGGTTGAGCCGTGGGCTTTCACATCAGACTTAAGAGACCGCCTGCGCGCGCTTTACGCCCAATAATTCCGGATAACGCTTGCCACCTACGTATTACCGCGGCTGCTGGCACGTAGTTAGCCGTGGCTTTCTGGTTAGGTACCGTCAAGGTACGAGCAGTTACTCTCGTACTTGTTCTTCTCTAACAACAGAGCTTTACGACCCGAAGGCCTTCATCGCTCACGCGGCGTTGCTCGGTCAGGCTTTCGCCCATTGCCGAAGATTCCCTACTGCTGCCTCCCGTAGGAGTCTGGGCCGTGTCTCAGTCCCAGTGTGGCCGATCACCCTCTCAGGTCGGCTACGCATCGTCGCCTTGGTGAGCCGTTACCTCACCAACTAGCTAATGCGCCGCGGGCTCATCTGTAAGTGTCAGCCGAAACCGACTTTCAAAAAGAAGAAATGCTTCTTCTCTTATTATCCGGTATTAGCCCCGGTTTCCCGGAGTTATCCCCGTCTTACAGGCAGATTACCCACGTGTTACTCACCCGTCCGCCGCTAAATCAGAGGAGCAAGCTCCTCTTCATTCGCTCGACTTGCATGTATTAGGCACGCCGCCAGCGTTCATCCTGAGCCAGGATCAAACTCTCCATAAAAGTGTTTGTCTTGCTCGATTTTAAAACTGACGGAATTAATTTAATTCCTTACCTATTTCTTTTGTTCAGTTTTCAAAGAACTGTGTGTTTCGTTCGCCGTTTTGTTTTGGCGACTTTAATAATATACCACGCTGAAGCACTAGAGTCAATAACTTTCTTTAACTTTTTTAAAAACATTTCATTGTGAAACATTTAAGCATGCTAGCGATTTATGAAGTGCTGTTCTTAAGACAGCTTGATTAGTTTACCACGGTTGCCAACCCGTGGCAATACCCAAAATAAAAAAGCTTCTATCCTAAGATAAAAGCTCTTCAATAAAGAGGTCGTTTCTGCTTTTCAGTGCAAGGAACTCACCGGTGGAGTCCAGTTTTATCATCGGTCTTGTCGGTTGGCTTTCTTCTATAAATACAATTTCCCCAACGTCATAGTTTGTTAGTCTTACACGGCTTCCGACAGAGAAAGTGGACAGCCCCGATAACAGAGCGGAAATGACTTGATGATCAAACTTCCCAAACTGATCCTTCATCATCATCTCGATCACTTTAAATGCAGACTGTTTGCTTCGATATGGCCGCTCGGCTGTCATGGCTAGATATACGTCTGCAATTGCAAGGACCTTACTGAAAGGATGAAGTTTGTTTCCTTGCACTTTTAACGGATAGCCAGATCCATCTTCTCTTTCGTGATGCTGCAGAACGCCAAGCAGAACACCTTCTTTAATAGATGGTATCTTTTTAAGCATATTGTAACCATGAATCGTATGCTTTTTTACTTCATCAAACTCAAGCGTTGTTAAGGAACCACTCTTTTTTAATAAAGTTGGCTGAACTTTTGACATTCCACAATCTGAGAGCACTCCTGCTATACCGATCTGGATGCAATCCCCGCTTGAAAAATTTAGTTTCTTCGCTAAGAACGTGCTTAAAATACCAACTGAGACAGCATGGTGATAAATATAGTCGGAACTCGTAGCGTAATGATGCAGCAGTAAAATCTCTCGCGGGACGTTCGCCCCTGCCTCAAGGACAGGAAGAACACTCTGTCGCACTTCGAGCATGTCGACCGGACTGCCAGATTGCCAATTTGTAAAAAGCTGCTTATATCGCTTTACGGTTTGAAGGTATAATCCGGCAAACGATGCTTCTTCTTTTTCTGGTTTCACGTTAAGTGCTTTTTCTTCCGATTTGGCTGCTTCACCTTTAGCAGATTCACCTTTAATAGAGGTTTCTTTTTTTCTATTCGAAGGCGTTGTACCAAAACCAGATTCATTTAAAACATCAATCTCTTCAATTTGAAAACGAGTCAGCACACGCAGATGCTCTGAATTCAAAATAGTATTTCTGTTAACGATTGGCTGATTAGTCATGGAGAATACATCCTGAACCATCATCTGACCGACCTTTGCTTGACTCGTTTTAATCTTCATACGTATGATACTCCTTTAATTTGGAAATTCTTACTTTCATTTTACATATAAAAAAGAGGAAAATGTATAGTCATTTTCCTCTTTTAAGAAATTACTCGTTATTCTCTTCGTTTTCTTCTGAATCTGCAGCAGTTGTTTGTTCGGTTTCTTCAGTTGCAGTTGGTGCTTCACCTTCAATTACGATCGGGTCACCATTTTCATCTAAGATCTCATCCGTTTCTTCTTCACGTTCGACAACAGCTACGGTTGCTACGTGGTTCGAATCGTTCATGGTCATCAGTCTAACACCTTGCGTGTTACGTCCCATTTGAGAGATTCCTGAAATGTTCATTCGAATAATGATCCCTTTAGCGGTAATAATCATGAGATCTTCTTCGTCTGTTACGGTCTTCAATGTAACAACTGGACCGTTCTTTTCAGTGATGTTTACGGTTTTGATCCCCTTACCACCACGTGATTGAAGTCGGTATTCACTCATAGGTGTACGTTTTCCATAACCTCTATCCGTTACTATCAAGATGTCTTGTGTTTCATCCAAGACTTCCATCCCTACAACAGCATCGTCGTCACCAAGGGTAATCGCTTTAACACCAGTAGCTGTTCTGCCCATAGATCTAACATCTGTTTCTTGATAACGGATTGACATACCTTGCTTCGTTCCTACGATGATATCCTTTGTTCCATCTGTCAAACGAACGCCCATCAGTTCGTCCTCTTCACGAAGGTTGATCGCAAAAAGTCCGCCTTTACGGATGTTGCTGTACGCTGATAACGGAGAACGTTTCGTAATTCCTTGCTTCGTCATGAAATTAAGGTAGATTTCATCACTTTCCATATCTTCAACCGGTATTACAGCTGAAATCGTCTCACCTTGTTCGATCTGCAGCAAGTTGATGATCGGAATTCCTTTTGCTGTTCTTCCGTATTCAGGAATCTCGTAGCCTTTTAGCCTATAAGCTTTCCCTTTATTCGTAAAGAATAGGATATAGTTATGCGTATTTGTCGTAAACAACTGCTCGACAAAGTCATCTTCACTCGTGCCCATTCCTTGAATCCCTTTTCCTCCACGGCGCTGTGAACGATAAGTGGAAATAGGAAGACGCTTGATGTAGCCTTTGTTCGTTAATGTAATAACGATGTTTGAACGAGGAATCAGATCTTCGTCTTCGATACTATTAAATCCTACAGAAATGATTGTACGTCTTGGGTTATCGTATTTTTCCTTGATTTCAGTCAGCTCAGTACGAATGATCTCAAGAATTTTCTCTTCATCTGCTAAGATTGCTCTTAATTCAGTAATTATAGCAACTAGATCATTATATTCGTTCTCGATCTTGTCTCGCTCTAAACCTGTTAAGCGCTGCAATCGCATATCTAAAATAGCTTGAGATTGCTCGTAGCTTAATTCAAACTTCTCCATCAATCCTTCACGAGCAATGTCAGTTGTTCTTGAACCACGGATCATTGCGATTACTTCATCCAGATGATCAAGTGCGATACGGAGACCTTCTAAGATATGAGCTCTCGCTTCTGCTTTTTTAAGATCAAATTCCGTACGGCGGCGAATGATAACTTGCTGATGCTTCAAATAATGATAAAGAAATTCTTTTATGTTGAGAACCTTTGGATGCCCATCAACAAGTGCTAGCATATTGATACCAAAGCTTGTCTGAAGAGCTGTTTGTTTATATAAATTATTTAAAATAACATTTGCATTTGCGTCACGGCGTACTTCCATCACGATACGCATACCGTTTCGGTCAGACTCATCACGAAGGTCCGTGATTCCTTCAATCTTTTTATCGCGAACGAGTTCAGCGATTTTTTCGATAAGACGAGCTTTGTTTACTTGGTAAGGAAGCTCAGTCACGATGATCGCTTGTTTTCCGCTAGGCATCTCTTCGATCTCGGCTTTAGCACGGATAATGATAGAACCTCTTCCGGTTTGGTAAGCCTTACGAATTCCTTCACGCCCTAAAATTTCACCGGCGGTAGGAAAGTCTGGGCCTGGGATAATTTCCATCAGCTCAGGGATTGTGATATCCGGATTTTCACTTACTGCTAAAACTCCATCGATTACCTCACCTAAGTGATGCGGCGGAATGTTCGTTGCCATACCAACCGCGATTCCAGCAGCACCATTTACGAGTAAGTTCGGAAAACGGGCAGGTAGTACAACGGGCTCTTGTTCAGATCCATCATAGTTATCTTTGTAACCGATCGTGTCTTTGTTTATGTCTCGCACCATTTCCATGGCGATTTTAGACATACGCGCCTCAGTATAACGCATTGCTGCCGCAGCATCGCCGTCGACCGAACCGAAGTTACCGTGGCCATCGATCAGCATGTGGCGGAAGTTGAAATCCTGTGCCATACGAACCATCGTATCGTATACAGCAGAGTCGCCGTGAGGATGGTACTTACCGATTACTTCACCAACGATACGAGCAGACTTTTTATATGCCTTGTCGGCAGTCATGCCAAGATCATTCATGGCATAAAGAATACGTCGGTGAACGGGCTTTAATCCGTCACGTACATCTGGCAATGCTCGGCTGACAATAACACTCATGGCATAATCCATAAAGGATGCACGCATTTCCGTACTAATATTTATTTCTTTAATCCGGGAACGTTCCATTTCAGACATTCGTTTTACCTCCATAACCTCTTAAAAACAGGTTTTTAAAGCCCCCTAATTCGAGCTTAAACGAACCGAAACTGGACCTTGTCCAGCTTCAGCAATTTCTATATTTTAGTTTCAGCACAAAAAGGAAGTACTGAAACGTTCTTAATTAGATATCTAAATTCTTTACGTACTGCGCATTTTCTTGGATAAAATCACGGCGCGGTTCTACTTTGTCGCCCATTAAGATCTCGAACGTTTCATCAGCAGCCATCGCGTCCTTCATTTCTACTTGAAGCAGTGTACGTGTCTCAGGATCCATTGTCGTTTCCCACAGCTGGGTAGGATTCATCTCACCAAGACCCTTATAGCGCTGAAGCTGCGGCTTAGGAACTTGCGGAAGTTCAGCTAATAATTTTTCGAGCTCTTTATCATTGTAGGCGTATTCGATACGTTTCCCTTGCTGCACTTTGTATAGCGGCGGCTGGGCAATATAGATATAACCATGTTCAATGATCGGACGCATGTACCGGTAAAAGAAAGTCAGAAGCAGCGTACGGATATGCGCGCCATCGACATCGGCATCTGTCATGATGATGATCTTATGATAACGAGCTTTTGAAATATCAAACTCTTCAGCGATTCCCGTACCTAGTGCTGTAATGATGGCACGAACTTCATTATTGGAGAGAATCTTGTCTAGTCTAGCTTTTTCAACGTTAATGATCTTACCGCGAAGAGGCAAGATCGCTTGGAAGTGACGGTCACGGCCCTGCTTTGCAGATCCACCGGCAGAGTCACCCTCTACCACGTAAATTTCAGAGATACTTGCATCTTTGGAAGAACAGTCTGCCAGTTTACCAGGTAAAGAAGATACTTCTAATGCACTCTTGCGGCGTGTGAGTTCACGCGCTTTTTTAGCAGCGACACGCGCACGGAGCGCCATCATTCCTTTTTCAACGATTGATTTTGCTACAACAGGATTCTCCATCATGAAAGAAGAGAACGTCTCAGAGAAGATCGATTCTGTTATTTGTCTTGCTTCAGAGTTTCCGAGTTTCGTTTTCGTTTGACCTTCGAACTGTGGATCCGGGTGTTTGATTGAGATGATCGCTGTCAAACCTTCACGGACGTCTTCACCCGTCAGGTTCGTATCGTTGTCTTTAAACAGACTATTCTTACGGCCATAATCATTGATCACACGTGTTAGGGCTGTTTTAAACCCGGACTCATGCGTTCCACCCTCATGTGTATTAATGTTATTGGCAAACGAATAGATGTTGCTTGCATAACTGTCGTTATATTGGAATGCAATCTCAACAGAGATGCCGTCCTTTTCGCCTTCAACGAAAATTGGTTCTTCATGCAGCACTTCACGTGTACGGTTAATGTGCTCAACATAGGATTTAATTCCGCCTTCATAGTGGTATTCCTTCGTAACAGGCTCTTCGCCGCGCTTATCTTCTGCGATAATGCGAAGTCCGCGGTTTAAGTATGCCAATTCGCGAATACGGTTTGATAAAGTCGGGAAATCATATTCTAATGATTCTGTGAAAATTTCAGGGTCTGGTTTGAAGTGAGTGCGTGTACCTGTTTTATCTGTTTCACCGATCACTTTAAGATCTGCAGTCGGCACGCCGCGTTCATATGATTGATAGTGCAGTTTTCCATCACGGGAAACCGTTACTTCAAGCATTGTTGACAACGCATTAACAACAGAGGCACCAACGCCATGCAGTCCGCCTGACACTTTGTATCCGCCGCCGCCAAACTTTCCGCCGGCATGGAGAACCGTCATGATAACTTCTAGTGCGGGTCTTCCCATCTTTTCATGCATACCAACAGGGATACCACGTCCGTTATCTTCTACAGTGATGCTGTTATCTTCTTCGATCGTAATTCGAATCGTGTCGCAATAGCCCGCTAAAGCTTCATCGATCGAGTTATCCACGATCTCCCAAACGAGATGGTGCAATCCGCGTACATTTGTAGCACCAATATACATCCCAGGACGTTTTCGGACGGCTTCAAGACCCTCTAGTACCTGGATATTACTTTCATCATAATTTTGTTGATGTTCTAACTTTTGTTCAGTCGTCAATTCGTTCACCTTCATTCCGGTTTAAAAACGCTTTATTTATAAAACCTTTATTTTATATTCCAGCCATTTTCAAGTTCGAGGCGATCAGAGGCTCTCTTTTTTAACGTAGAGGCAGACAGAGGAGATAGATAGATCGTTTTGTCTGTTATGATTACAGATTTTGCAGCATTCCCGCTAAGATCAGTTAAGGTCTGATTGCTTTCATGCTTTTTAAGAAACTCACCAGCTAACTCAGAAGCTTTTAATGCATTGATATCCAAGATTGCAAGTACATCTTTAGAATGAATAACTTCTTCATCACCTAAATGCAGAAGCAATGTCCTCACCTCATTTCAAACGTTCTATAGAGCCTGAATGAACTTTATATGTTGCGGCTTTCTCCAGTGTTTCGTGATGTATTCCTTCCACACTGGTCGTTGTAACAAAGGTTTGTACTTTCCCTTGAATCGTATTTAAAAGATGAGATTGTCTGAAATCATCTAGTTCAGATAACACATCGTCCAAGAGGAGGATCGGGTATTCTCCGACTTCTGAATGAATCAAATCAATTTCAGCAAGCTTCAAAGAGAGAGCAGTCGTACGCTGCTGTCCTTGAGATCCGAATGTCTGCACGTCTTTTCCGTTAACAGAAAAAAGCAAATCATCCCGATGAGGACCAAATAAAGAAGTTCCCCGTTCAATCTCTTTTTCTTTTATTTTACCAAACTTTATATGAAACGCTTCTATCATTTTCGACAAGTCGAGCTCATCACATACCTCTATAGTCGGTTTGTAATGAATTTTTAAACTTTCTAAGCCTCTAGATATTCCATGATGAATAGGCTCTGCCCAACTTTGGAGCTTTTCCATGTAATTCATGCGTTTCAGCGTCACTCTGGCCGCTTTATCAATAAGCTGTTCGGTTAAGATCTCCAGCATCGTCATATTTTCCGGACTTTTTTTGCGATACATCTCTCTTAATAAAGAGTTTCGCTGAGATAAAATCTTTTGGTACACAGAAAGGTCATTTAAGTAAACCGCGTTAACCTGGCCGATTTCCATGTCAATAAAACGACGACGCACCTGCGGACTGCCTTTTACAAGATTGAGATCCTCAGGTGCAAACATGACCACATTAAGATGTCCGACGTAATCTGTTAATCGTCTCTGTTCAATGCGGCTGATTTTCGCTTTTTTTCCTTTTTGTGAGATGACGAGGCTTAAATCAAAAGAACTGTTTCTCTTTTTGATGCTACCCTCTATTTTAGCATATTCTTCGTCCCAAGATATCAACTCTTTATCTTTTGCCGTTCGATAGGATCTCGCCATAGCCAAAACATAGATGGATTCCATGACGTTTGTTTTCCCTTGGGCATTCTCACCGAGAAAAACATTGACCTTATTCTCAAATTCAAGAGACTGTTCTTTATAGTTACGGTAATTCCTAAGTTGAAGCTTTTCAATATGCAAAGGGATTCCCCCTATTCCGTTGTTACCTTAAACTCTCCTACGTCCGGAATGGACACGACATCACCCGCATATAATTTTTTCCCTCGGCGTGTTTCATGCTCTCCGTTCACAAGAACTTCATGTTCTGCTAAATACCATTTTACCATTCCTCCCGATTGGATGACATCGGTAGTTTTCAACAGTTGTTGAAGTGTTATAAATTCTGTGTTGATCTTAACGTTTTCCATTTTTAAAAAAACCTCCTGGTTGTTTCTTTGTTGATTGTGAATGTGGTTGATCTGCGTTCCAGGTGCTCGCTTTCCGCGGGGCGTGCGGTGAGCCACCTCGGCGCTTCGCTCTTAGGTGTCTCACCTGTCCCGCTGATCCCCCAGGAGTCTCGCACCTTGCACTCCGATCAACTAGTCATAGAAGAGAAAAATGAATAACAATTATTAAAAATCAAAAACCTGATAGTCCTAGTGTCTCCAAAAAACGATGGACTTAGAAAGAAAAGAAAGCCACCGGTCATTCCGGCAGCTTTATATATTAGTAAGTTCTTACAGGTAAGATTAACTGGCGAATCGTATCATCTGATACGGGCTGGATGAGGAACGGTCTCATCGCACCTGTGAATAGAATGCTGATTTCTGAGCAATCCATTACTTTAAGAGCTTCCATTACGTACTTTGCGTTAAACGAAATCTTCAGCTCTTCTCCTTCGATTTCTTCTGCGATCATGTGTTCAAAAACTTTACCGATCTCAGGAGAGTTTGAAGAAAGTTCGATGGTTTGGTTATCGAGTGTAGCTAATTTAACTACATTGTTTCGTCCTTCTCTCGCCAATAGAGAAGCACGGTCGATCGCTTGTAAAAATTCTTTTGTTTTCAGCACGAACGTCGTCTTGCTCTCTGAAGGAATCAACTTCGATGTATCAGGATAGTTGCCATCTAATAGTCTTGAGAACAGCAAAATGTTCTTAGCCTTAAATAGAATCTGATTGTTCGTTACAACAATCTGTACTTTTTCTGCAGACTCATCAAGAATTTTAGAAAGTTCGTTCAAGCTTTTACCAGGAATAACTACGTTTTGAAAAGATAGTTCTTCAGCTTGTGAATCAATCGGCATCTTGCGTTCTGCCAATCTATGGCTATCTGTTGCAATACAGTTAAGTACACCATCAACTAACGTCCAATTCACACCTGTTAAGATAGGGCGTGTTTCTGAGGCGGACACCGCAAAGACAGTTTGACGGATCATTGTTTTTAGAAGATCACTTTGAATTTCAAATACTAAATCCTCTTCAATCTGCGGTAATCTTGGGTATTCTTCTGGATCAAGGCCTAACAGACTAAATTCAGAGGCACCAGAACGAAGCGTTGTTTCAAAACGTTCTCCAACTTCAATCTCAACAGATTCATTCGGAAGCTTTTTAACGATCTCCGAAAAATAACGAGCTGGAAGAACGACACTTCCTTCTTGTTTCACTTCGATATGTACAAGATCGCCTTCTTCAACCGGTATCAGTCGTTCAATAGAAATATCAGAATCACTACCAGTCAGATGTACACCATCATATGTCACTTCCATTTTGATTCCCGTTAAAATTGGAATAGTAGTTCGGGATGATACAGCTTTCATGACATCTTGAACAGCTTCGATCAATTGGTTTAATTGAATCTTAACTTTCATTATTTTGCCCCCCTGATATTTATTAAAATCTTTTAAAAAAATAGTAGTAATAGTACTAGGCGCTGTGAATGTGTGGATAACTCCAGAAAACAAAGATAGAACAGCCTATCCACATGTGGACAGACTGTGCATAAAGTAACTGTAGTTATTCACAGTATTCAGTGTTGTTTATTTAATTAGATTTAAGCTGATCGTGAATTTCTTGCACTTTCTTTTGCAATACATGATCAGTAATCAGCAACGTTGAGATCTTTTCATGAGCATGAAGTACGGTAGTATGATCACGCCCTCCAAATTCCTCACCAATTTTAGGCAAAGAGTTATCTGTAAGCTCACGAGATAAATACATGGCGATCTGTCTAGGAAAAGCAACGGATTTTGTTCTCTTTTTAGCCGTAAAATCTTCTAACTTAACGTTATAATGCTTACCAACAACTTCTTGGATATGGTGGATGGTAAGTGTTCTTGGCTTTGCAGAAGGAATAATATCACGAAGAGCTTCTGCAGCTAAGTCTGCATTCATATCTTGATTAATTAAAGAAGAATAAGCAACTACACGAATAAGTGCACCTTCAAGTTCTCTAATGTTCGTATCAATTTGATTTGCGATATAAAGCATTACTTCATTTGGTATATCCAGACCTTCAGCTTTCGCCTTTTTGCGGAGAATTGCGATCCGCGTTTCCAAGTCTGGCGGAGTGATATCTGTTATAAGTCCCCATTCAAATCGCGAGCGAAGTCTGTCTTCAAGTGTCGGAATCTCTTTTGGAGGCCGGTCACTCGAGATAACAATCTGCTTGCTTTCTTCATGAAGTGCATTGAATGTATGGAAAAATTCCTCTTGAGTCTGTTCTTTTCCCGCAAGGAATTGAATATCATCTATTAGAAGCACGTCCACACTGCGAAATTTGTTGCGAAATTCAACCGTTTTATTGTCACGAATCGAGTTAATGAATTCGTTCGTAAATTTTTCGGATGATAAATAAACTACCTTAGCTCCAGGATTATGTTCCAATACATAATGGCCAATCGCATGCATTAAGTGAGTTTTCCCAAGTCCAACTCCACCATATATAAACAGCGGGTTATAGGCTTTAGCCGGTGCTTCGGCAACAGCTAATGAAGCAGCATGGGCAAAACGGTTTCCTGATCCGATAACGAATCGGTCAAATGTATATTTAGGATTCAACATACTTTGAGAAACTTCTTCGTGAGGTTCATTTGCTGCTTTTGGGGCTTTTTTCATGGAAAGTTCCAGATCCAAGTCTACATCTGTCTGATTTTGTGGAATGATGAACTTCACGTCAAGCGCTGCACCTGTAACGTCCAGCAATGTTTCTGAAATGATGCCTGCATATCTGGATTCCAGCCAGTCACGGGCAAACTCATTTGGCGCAGTGATTACAAGCGTATCATTTTGCAGTGCATGCGCTGTTGTTGATTTTAACCAAGTCTCAAAGCTAGGCTTACTGACTTTTGTCTCAATAGCAGCAAGTGCTTTGGACCATAGGTCATTGATGTTTTCCAACCAATTTACCCCCCTTATCTCTTTGAATTATCCTATTTCAGCAGTTGTTTTCCTCGGTGTACAAGGTTTGTACAGCAAGTGAATACATATGAATAAAAATAAAAAGTCCACACCTTATGTGAATGATAATTAATATAGTAGATAATAGGATTATGAACAGTTAAATAGCATCTGTGGACAACCTTTCTAACAGCTCGAAAAACCTGTCCACAAGTTTATCCACAGCTTGTGAATAACTTTACATGCGAGTCATGTTGCTAACGAGTTAAAACACAACAAGCATATCAAAAATAATCAAGCTTGGCAACGGATTATTGTTACTTATCCACAACGCCCATACCTTGTGTAGAAAAGTTGTCCACAACACTAGATTTTGTGTAAAACGTGTCGATAATTGGTGTGGATAATGAAAAACGTGTCGAAAAAGATGTCCACAGGCAAGAGGATAAAGAATTTGGAGAACGTTGTAGAATGATTTAAATTGCTTTTGAAGTCTTCTTTTACGGAGATTGGGTACTTGGGTACTGCATTGTTGCTTTTGTTAGTAATTGATTTACGCTCCAGGTTGCTCGCTTTCCACGGGGCGAACGGTGAGCCTCCTGCCGCTTTGCGCCATTAGGAGTCTCCACCTGACCGCTCGTCCCGTAGGAGTCTCGCACCTTGCGCTCCAATCAATTTGCAGTGATGAAAAAATAAAATGCAACAATATGTAAGAAAAGATACTTTCTAAAAAAATTTAGTTTTTGTTTTGCCTTTATCGAAATGTTGATTGGTTTGGAAGATCTGCTACTAGCTGAACCTCTCAAATGTCATTTTCTTCATTAGCAAGTTGATCGTAGTGCAAGGTGCGAGACTCCTGCGGGACAGGTGGGCAGGTGAGACACTTATAAGTGAAACGTCCAAATGTGGCTCACCGCCTGCCCCGCGGAAAGCGAAGCACCTGGAACGGAGATCAACCCTTTCAAATCGGAGATTAAATACTTTCAAAGACAACAAAGTATCCTAAAACAGCTTAAAAATTAAATCCAGCTTGACAAAAGAAGGGGTCAGTCATTATAATTTGTTAGACTGTCTTTTATAAAAGATATCCTCAGGGAGGTGTAATATACATGAAACCTACATTTCAACCGAACAACCGTAAGCGTAAGAAGGTACATGGTTTCCGTGCACGTATGGCTACTAAGAACGGTCGTAAAGTTCTAGCTCGCCGTCGTCAAAAGGGAAGAAAAGTGTTATCCGCATAGGCCACTGACATCAGTGGTCTTTTTTTACTTTTTATAGACATTTTCGCTCACTCCAAGTCCGTATTGAACTCGCTTTTGTCGATTTTTCGGAGTTAGAGGTTTTATTAGAATAAAATAGGCCGATACTGGGATAAGATTCGAGACAAAAAGACATTGTGGAATGAGATTGGTTAATTGATGGAGTGTTAATTGAATGAAGAAAGAACAGCGCATCAAAAAAAACGAAGAATTTCAAGAAGTCTTCAAAAAAGGAAAATCAACGGCTAATCGCCAATTTGTTATATACAGTTTGAAAAAAGAAGATCAGCCTGCGTTTCGTATCGGACTTTCTGTAAGTAAAAAAGTAGGAAAAGCCGTTACACGAAACAGAATAAAGCGATCTGTAAAAGAAATCTTCCACAAATACAGTGAACAGCTGCTTCCAGGCAGGGATTACGTGGTTATCGCGAGAATACCTACTGCTAACATGGACTTTCATGAGATGGAGAAAAGCTTGCTTCACGTATTGAACAGAGCAAACGTACTTAAAAAGAGGGTGTAAGAAAATGAGATCCTTATTTATAGGGATTATTCGTTTTTACCAACTGTGGATCTCCCCAATGACTCCGCCTTCATGCCGCTTTTATCCGACTTGTTCGCATTACGGTATTGAAGCTTTCAGGCGTCATGGCGTATTTAAAGGAATGTGGCTAACTTTTGTCAGAATAGCAAAGTGCCATCCTTTTCATCCGGGAGGCGTTGACCTCGTGCCTGAAAAAAGAGACAATAAATAATTGAGATGAGATTTAAGATTTTAAGGAGGATAAGAGTGTGCGTAAGAAAATAGGTTTACTGATTGCCCTTTTCGCACTCATGGCTGTCCTTTCTGGATGTGGGACGATGGAGCCCATCACAGAAGACAGAACGGGAATTTGGGACACATATTTTGTATATCCGTTATCTTGGTTGATCACATATTTTGCGAACTTAACGGGTGAAAACTATGGATTATCGATCATAATTGTTACATTAATTATTCGTACTGCGCTTCTTCCATTGATGATTAAGCAAACGAAGAGTTCTAAAGCGATGCAGGAAATTCAGCCAGAAATTCAAAAACTGCGTGAAAAATACAAATCAAAAGATGCGAACACACAGCAAAAACTGCAGCAAGAAACAATGGCTTTATTCCAAAAGAATGGTGTAAATCCGCTTGCAGGCTGTTTACCATTATTGATTCAAATGCCGATTCTATTAGGTTTCTATCATGCAATCATGCGTACTGAAGAAATTGCGAATCACAATTTCCTTTGGTTTGATCTAGGAGATCCAGATCCATTCTTTATTTTGCCGCTAGTTGCAGGTCTTACAACATTCTTGCAGCAAAAAATCATGATGGGCGGAATGGACAATCCAAATCCGCAAATGAAGATGCTTTTATACATCATGCCAGTCATGATCGTTGTATTTGCTATTAATTTCCCAGCTGCATTATCTTTATATTGGGTGATCGGTAACATCTTCATGATTGCACAAACATATTTCATTACGACCCCAATGAAAAAGAAAGAAAATCAAGTTGATGGGGGAGCTAAAAAGTGAAAAAGGTACAGGTAACAGGGAAAACGGTTGAAGAAGCAGTAGCAGCAGCACTAGAACAACTTCAGACTTCAAAAGATCAAGTAGATATATCTATTCTTGAAGATTCCAAAAAAGGTTTTTTTGGACTTGGCGGCAAGCCCGCAGTAGTTGAAGTAACAGTCAAAGCTGATCCTGTTAAAACCGCGATCGAATACCTTCAGGATGTAACATCCAAAATGGGGGTACCCGTTACCATAGCACAGCGACAGGAAAATGATCATCTTGTGCTGGATTTATCCGGTGACAAAATTGCGATTTTGATTGGAAAACGCGGACAAACACTTAATGCGCTGCAGCTTTTAACAAATATGGTTGCAAATTCAGATCCTGCAAGCAAGCACGTTAAAATCGTGCTTGATGCTGAAAACTATCGTACCCGAAGACAAGAATCACTTGAAAGATTAGCTGAACACTCTGCTCAAAAAGTATTTTTCACAAAGAAAAGTTTTGCTTTAGAGCCGATGCCTGCCAATGAGCGCAAAGTGATTCATTTAGCACTGAAAGAAAACAGAGATGTTGAGACTACGTCTGAAGGGGTGGAGCCATTCCGTAAAGTCGTGATCCGCCCGACGTCCTCAAGCAAAAGATAAAGAAGCTTCAGAGGTTATTCCTCTGGGGCTTTTTGTTTACTGCAGGCTTATAATACGATACACTATTTTTTATTGTGGATATTTATGTCCTTTTTTGATAAACCATTATCACAGCAACTGATTAAGGCCATACTAAAGGTAATTTATATAGAGCGTAAAAAGAGGAAAGCCGAGGTGATACAACAATGGAATTTGATACGATTACTGCTATTTCTACTCCGATGGGAGAAGGTGCAATCGCGATTGTAAGGTTAAGCGGAAGTGACGCAGTAACGATTGCGGATAAAGTGTATAAAGGATCAAAACGTCTTTCAGATGTAGATACGCATACCATTCATTATGGGAAGCTGTTTGATCCAAAGGTTGATCAGGCCGTGGAAGAAGTGATGATCAGCGTTATGCGCGCACCCCGAACGTTCACGCGGGAAGATGTTGTTGAAATTAACTGTCACGGTGGATTAGTTTCTGTGAATCGTGTTCTTCAATTGATTCTGCAGCAGGGAGCACGCTTAGCTGAACCGGGAGAATTTACGAAACGGGCGTTCTTAAACGGACGGATTGATTTATCTCAAGCGGAAGCCGTGATGGATTTGATTCGTGCAAAGACGGATCGTGCCATGAATGTTGCACTGAACCAGATGGAAGGCCGCTTGTCTTCACTCATAACACGTCTTAGACAAACGTTATTAGAGACGATTGCTCACGTTGAAGTGAACATTGATTATCCTGAATACGATGCAGAAGAGATGACGCATTCCTTATTAAACAACAACCTTCTAACTGTCAAAAAAGAAGTAGAATCAATCCTGCAAACGGCAAGCCAAGGAAAGATTCTTCGTGAAGGGCTGTCGACGGCAATCATAGGACGACCGAACGTAGGGAAATCTTCACTTATGAACGCACTTGTCCATGAAAACAAAGCAATCGTAACAGATATTGCCGGAACAACGAGGGACGTTATTGAAGAGTACGTAAACGTAAGAGGAGTTCCTTTAAGACTTGTAGATACAGCAGGGATTCGAGAAACAGAAGACATCGTAGAAAAGATCGGTGTGGAAAAATCTCGAAAAGTATTGAAAGAAGCAGATCTGATTTTGTTAGTCATTAACGGAAACGAAACACTGTCACAAGAAGATGAGAACTTATTCCGTGCAGCAGCGGGACTCGATAAGATTGTTATCATCAATAAAACCGATCTCGAAATGAAAGCGGATATGAACCGTATTAAGGAACTTGCAGAACATTCACCTTTGATTTCAACATCTTTGGTAAAAGAAGAGGGAATAGATGAACTAGAGCAAGCGATCGCAAACCTGTTTTTTGCAGGTGGAATAGAAGCACAAGATTTAACTTACGTTTCTAATTCAAGGCATATCGCACTTCTTCAGCAGACGATTCATCACATTGACGAAGCACTTGGCGGTATTGAAGCGGATCTTCCGATAGATATGGTACAGATCGATATAACAAGAGCATGGGAGATACTCGGTGAAATAGTGGGTGACACGGTTTCTGAGAGTCTGATCGACCAGTTGTTCTCTCAATTTTGTCTTGGAAAATAATTGTTAAGGAGGTAGAACAAAATGGGATATAAAGCAGATACGTTCGATGTCATTGTTGTCGGCGCTGGACATGCTGGTGTTGAAGCGGCACTTGCTTCTGCACGTATGGGTGCCAAAACGTTATGTCTGACATTGAATCTAGACACTGTAGCATACATGCCATGTAATCCGTCAGTTGGCGGACCAGCTAAAGGGATTGTTGTGCGTGAAGTGGATGCGCTAGGCGGTGAAATGGCCCGTAACATCGACAAAACACATATCCAAATGCGTATGCTGAATACGGGTAAAGGTCCTGCGGTACGTGCGCTGCGCGCGCAAGCCGATAAATATCTTTATCAGCATGAAATGAAAAAAACAATGGAAAACACCGAGAACCTCACATTGCGTCAAGGAATGGTAGAGCGTCTGATCATTGAGGACGGGGAATGTAAGGGTGTTATTACAAAAACAGGAGCTGAATACGCTGCGGAAGCAGTGGTTCTAACGACTGGGACATACTTAAGAGGAAAGATTATTATTGGTGAGCTTGCTTATGAAAGCGGCCCGAATAACATGGCTCCTTCTATCAATTTGTCATACCACCTGCAGGAGCTTGGTTTTGATATGGTTCGCTTTAAGACGGGAACACCGCCGCGTGTGAACAGCAAAACGATCGATTATTCTAAAACGGAAATTCAGCCGGGTGATGATGTACCACGTGCTTTTTCCTATGAAACAACCGAGTATATTACAGATCAGCTGCCTTGCTGGCTCACTTACACAGGAGATGAGACACATCAGCTGATCAACGGTAACCTGCATCGTTCCCCGATGTATTCTGGGATGATTGAAGGAACAGGACCAAGATATTGTCCATCCATTGAGGATAAAATTGTACGTTTTAACGATAAACCAAGACATCAGATCTTCTTAGAACCTGAAGGCCGCAATACGGAAGAAGTGTACGTTCAAGGTCTTTCGACGAGCCTTCCTGAAGATGTTCAAAAGAGAATTTTAGCTACGATTCCTGGACTGGAAAAAGCTGAGCTGATGCGTGCTGGTTATGCGATAGAATATGATGCGATCGTACCGACACAGCTTTGGCCATCTCTTGAAACGAAGCGTGTGAACGGCCTCTTTACAGCAGGTCAGCTGAATGGTACGAGCGGTTATGAAGAAGCAGCGGGTCAAGGCCTCATGGCGGGAATCAATGCTGCGTTAAAAGTACAGAAAAAAGAGCCTTTAGTTCTGGATCGTTCAGAAGCATACATCGGAGTGCTGATCGATGATCTGATTACGAAAGGAACAAACGAGCCGTACCGCCTTCTAACATCAAGAGCAGAGTACCGTTTGCTGTTAAGGCACGATAACGCTGATCTCAGATTAACGAAAAAAGGTCACGAAATCGGACTGATACCGAAAGATCGTTACGAACGCTTTGAAGAGAAGAAAGCACAAATTGCGCAGGAAATAGAACGATTAGAACATGTTTCTATTAAGCCGACTGAAGATGTGCAGCAAATCCTTGCTGAAGCACAATCCACACCGCTAAAAGAGCCAATGTCTGCAGCCAATCTGCTAAAACGGCCTGAAGTAACGTATCCGGTGATCCACAAGATGGCACCTGCAGAAACACCATTGCCTGAAACCGTAATGGAGCAAGTGGAGATTCAAGTGAAGTATGCGGGCTACATCGATAAACAGCTTGCTCAAGTTGAGAAAATGCGCAAGATGGAAAATAAAAAACTGCCTGTTGATTTGGATTATATGGCGATCAATGGATTGGCTACAGAAGCGAAACAAAAGCTTCACGAAGTACGGCCGCTTTCAGTCGGACAGGCATCACGAGTATCAGGGGTAAACCCAGCAGACATTTCTATTCTGTTGATCTACCTTGAACAAGGTAAACTGGCGAAAATTGCCCGTTGAGGGGGAACGCATAAACCATGAATGTTGAATTGTTTCAATCTTCCTTAAAAGAAAAGGGAGTACAGTTATCAGATAAACAGCTTTCCCAATTCGAGAGGTATTATGAACTGCTCGTTGAGTGGAATGAAAAAATGAACCTCACAGCAATCACAGAAAAAGAAGAAGTATATCTTAAACATTTTTATGATTCTGTAACGGCTGGATTTCATTTTGATTTCAATCAGAATATTACGGTTTGTGACGTCGGAGCAGGTGCGGGATTTCCCGCGATTCCATTGAAGATCGTATACCCGGAAATCCAGCTGACTGTTGTTGACTCACTCAACAAACGCATTGGATTTTTGCAGCATGTTGTAGATGAATTAGGTTTAGAACATGTATCTTTACATCATGACCGTGCAGAAACATTTGCGCAGCGTCCTGAGTTTAGACAAAAGTTCGATCTTGTGATGGCTCGAGCTGTTGCGAGGCTTTCTGTACTATCCGAGCTCTGTTTACCTTTAGTGAAAATAGGGGGGCACTTTTTAGGAATGAAAGGTGCCAATCTTCCTGAAGAAGTGAAAGATGGCGAAAAAGCGGTTAAACTTTTAGGCGGAAAAATAAAAGATGTTCATTCGTTTGTATTGCCGATCGAGGAAAGTGAACGAAATATCGTAATCATTGAAAAAGTAAAAGATACGCCTAAAAAATTCCCGCGTAAACCTGGAACTCCGAACAAGTCGCCCATCCAATAAGTTTAGACTGTGTTTCACGTGAAACACAGCTGTTACATAATAGAAAGATTTTTACAGACTTGCAGGATTATAGGACTAGTGAGAAGAATTAGTTAACAGGCACATTACAAAAGGTGGTGTATTCGCATGAAGCATCCTTTTTCACGTTTATTCGGCATCGGCGAAAAGAGCCAGCAAACCTTAGATCCAGAACCAGCTGAAAAAAACGACAACGAAGAAGTACTTCAAATTCCGGTTCAACAGATCATTCCAAACCGGTTTCAGCCTCGTACGGTTTTTATAGATGAACGAATTGAAGAATTATCACAAACGATAGAAGCTCACGGAATTATTCAGCCTATTGTGGTTCGTGGCATTGGAGAGAATCAATACGAACTGATCGCCGGAGAACGCAGATGGCGTGCTGTCCAAAAACTTGGGTGGGAAAAGATACCTGCTATACTTAAAGAGATGGACGATTCGCAAACCGCATCGGTAGCTCTTATTGAAAACCTTCAGCGAGAAGAACTTACTGCCATCGAAGAAGCTATGGCTTATGCTAAGCTTTTAGAATTGCATGGACTTACTCAAGAGGGACTGGCACAAAAACTTGGGAAAGGCCAATCCACGATTGCGAACAAGCTTCGTTTATTAAAGCTGCCGCAGTCTATTCAAGATGCCCTTTTACAGAAAAAGATCACAGAGCGTCATGCCAGAGCATTAATTGTATTGAAATCTCCTGAAAAAATGGATGCCGTTCTGCAAGAGATCCTCGAAAAACAATTGAATGTGAAGCAGACAGAAGATCGTGTAAAACGAATGATTGAAGCTGAGACAGCGGAAAAGAAACCTCAATCCAGACGTAAATCGTATAGCAAGGATATGCGCCTTGCCATTAATACGGTTAGGCAATCTGTTGACATGGTCGTACAAAGCGGACTGTCCATCGACACAGAAGAAGAGGAGCATGAGGAGTTTTATCAGTTCACGATTCGCATTCCAAAAAAATAAAGTGAAGACCATCAGCCTTGAAAGTAAAAGCTGGTGGTTTTTTTGTTTTTGAAATCTATGTCGCCCTTGAAAGTGGTTGATTTCCGTTTCAGGTTGCTCGCTTTCCGCGGGGCAGGCGGTGAGCCACATTCGTAACGTTTCACTTTTAAGTGTCTCACCTGCCAGCCTGTCCCGCAGGAGTCTCGCACCTTACACTCCAATCAACCTGGCAATGAAGAGAAGTAACCAAAAAACTAATGTGAAAACTTTTAGTTGAGAGTCTTTCTAGGTAAGAATTAGTGTCTTCATTAGAATTTCAACTGAAAAAAATAATAAAAAAATAAATTCATCTAAAAATACTTTTTTCTATAATTACATACGTCATTTTATTTTCTTCGTGATAGAATAATAGATAATGAATGGTTTTATTAAGTGAGGTAGGTGACAACGTGGCCAAGATCATTGCAGTAGCCAACCAGAAAGGCGGAGTCGGAAAAACGACTACGTCCGTCAACCTTGGTGCATGCTTAGCATATTTCGGTAAAAAAGTTTTGCTCGTAGACATAGATCCTCAAGGGAATGCAACTAGCGGCGTAGGCGTGGACAAAGGTGATATCGATCAATGTATCTATAATGTCCTTGTTGAAGATGTGGAAGTAAAAGATGTGATTGTCGAGACCATCTGTGAAGGTTTACATATCCTCCCTTCGACGATACAACTCGCTGGAGCTGAAATCGAGTTAGTTCCTACGATATCGCGCGAAGTCCGTTTGAAAAGAGCACTTGATCAGGTAAGCTCCGTCTATGATTATATTATTATTGACTGCCCTCCATCATTAGGACTTCTTACGATTAACTCTTTAACAGCTTCTGACTCTGTTATCATTCCAGTTCAATGTGAGTATTACGCACTTGAAGGATTAAGCCAGCTTTTAAATACGGTCCGACTTGTGCAAAAGCACCTGAATACAGATTTGATGATTGATGGAGTCCTGCTCACAATGCTTGATGCACGTACGAACTTAGGCATTCAAGTGATTGAAGAAGTTAAGAAGTATTTTCAAGATAAGGTATATGAAACGATCATACCAAGAAACGTTAGATTATCAGAAGCACCGAGTCATGGTAAACCGATTATTATTTATGATCCGAAATCCCGTGGTGCAGAAGTATATTTAGAATTTGCGAAGGAAGTGATTGGCATTGGTGAAAGGGTTAGGTAAAGGGCTGCATGCCTTCTTTCCTCCAACAGAAGCTGGGGAAGAAGAGCAGATCAAAGATGTCAGCATATCAGAGCTTAGACCAAATCCGTATCAGCCTCGAAAAGTTTTTGACCAAAAAGCCATTGACGAACTAAAAGAATCCATTTTAGAACATGGCATTCTTCAACCGATTGTTGTACGGAAAAGCATTAAAGGCTACGAAATCGTCTTAGGGGAACGAAGATTCAGAGCAGCATCTGAGGCAGGGCTAAAAACCATCCCTGCGATTGTAAAAGACTATACGGAACAAAAAATGATGGAAGTCGCCTTGATTGAAAACCTTCAGCGAGAAGATTTGAATCCGGTCGAAGAAGCACAAGCTTACCAAAAGTTGATGGAGCACCTTGAAATCACTCAAGAAGAATTAGCTTCTAGAGTTGGAAAGAGCCGTCCTCATATTGCGAACCATATTCGGCTGCTTCAGCTTCCAAAACCCTTGTTAGAGCTTTTATCCAACGGCCTGTTATCGATGGGGCATGGTCGTGCATTACTCGGACTTAAGAAAAAAACGAAGATGCAGCTGATCGTTCAGCGTATTATGGATGAAAATTTAAATGTAAGGCAGCTCGAGAAGCTGATTTCGGATATTAATAAAAATGTTCCACGTGGAACAAAGAAAAATACAGCACAAACCAATGTGTTTTTTAAAGAAAAAGAATCATCCTTGCGTGATCGATTTGGAACATCAGTGTCTATAAAAAAATCGAAGCGAAAAGGAAAGATTGAGATTGAATTCTTTTCTCAAGATGATTTAGAGCGTATTTTAGATCTGTTAGAAAAGTAGGAGGAAAACCATCGAAAAGGTGGTTTTCTTTTTTACCATTTTTTCAAGGCTCCTTTAGCAATCTTTGATGCTCTTGAAAGTGGTTGATCTGCGTTTCAGGATGCTCGCTTTCCGCGGGGCATGCGGTGAGCCTCCTGCCGCTTTGCGCCATTAGGAGTCTCCACCTGACCACTCGTCCCGCAGGACAAGGAAGGCTACGGCAGCGACACATCGCACGAAGAAAATTTGAAGTTCAATTTTCGAGGAGTCTCGCACCTTACACTCCAATCAACTCTTCAATGAAGAGAAGAACAAAGTGAAGAAAAGCATAAATCTTTTAGATAACAACTTTATAAAAACAAACAGAAAGTAAGCACCTTGATTCAATCATTAAGATAATCATCGATGGCCTGCTTTAGATAGGAGAACGTTACATGTCACTGTTAGGAACAATAGTAAATGGTATTGCCATTGTTGCAGGAAGCTTTTTAGGTTTGTTTTGGACAAGAATCCCTGATCGATTTAAAAATACGATTTTACAAGCGATGGCTTTGGCTGTAACAATCTTAGGGATTGGTATGGGACTTAAAAGTGAGCAATTTTTAATTGTAATTGCGAGTCTAGCCATTGGTGGTGCTCTTGGTGAATGGTGGAATTTAGAAGATCGGCTGAATGCGATCGGCAAGTGGCTTGAAAAGAAGGTGGGGAAGCAAGATAAAGGATCGGTTGCGACGGGCTTTGTAACGGCTACACTTGTTTTTGTGGTTGGAGCGATGTCCATTGTTGGAGCGCTAGACAGCGGGTTAAGACAGCAGCATGATGTTCTTTATACGAAAGCATTGATCGATGGATTTTGTGCCATTCTTTTTACCTCAACACTTGGTATCGGAGTGATGTTTTCCGCGATACCGGTCGTCTTATATCAAGGTGCTATAGCACTTTTGGCTACACAGATCGATCGATTCGTTCCGCAAGAACTAATGGATGCCCTTATCGTAGAAATAACAGGAACAGGCGGAATCATGATCGTAGCGATTGGATTGAATTTGCTAGGCATCGCAAAAATCCGCGTGGCGAACCTTCTTCCGGGGTTGCTGGTTGCTACAGTGCTTGTATTTATCGTTGAAAAATGGGATAACATTCTTTCCTTTTCACAAGGTCTGCTATAAAAAAAGCCGCTTCTATTCCAGTAGAAGCGGCTTTTTGCTATTGAATTTTATAAATATCTTGAGAACGTGTATCTGTTCCTGCAATCATGTTTTTTTGTTGGATTTTTTTTCGTAAGCAAGCCATATGAAGGGAATCTGCAATTAAATCGGCCATTTTCATGACGATACTGAGCCTCGTATTCTGAAGGACAAAGTATTCCATAAACCCGCTTACGTTTACGATACCTGTAATATGCATATCACCAACAGGCGGCAGCTGTTTGTTCACGCCTGCACCTGGTTTTACGGGTCCATCATTAATAGAGACCATGCCAACATGATTTAACCGGCCTAAACAGGCATCAATTCCAATAACAAAAGCACCCGGATGTTCGGTTTCAATCATTTTCAGCTTTTCCTCTAGATTCACGGCATGAACTGGATCATCAAGTGTGCCGTAAACAAAAAACGGAAATGTATCTTTATTGTGCAATTTTGTACCTACAAGAGGGCCTAAGGCATCACCTGTTGATCGGTCGGTCCCTATACAGACAACGACGACCGGCTGATGGTTTGTTTCCGGAAGCATAGGTAAAATTTGTTCTGTAATTCTGAGCATGGCTTCCTTATCTTCGTGGTGCAATTTATATTGAATGGGTTTCCCTAGTCCAAGCTTCCGTTTGAGGAACATGACATCCTCTCCTTTATAATGGTTCTACTAGTATACGGAAGAAATCCTTTTGTTATACATGGTAGAATAGAATAATCACAGACTTTTGTTTAAAGTCTATACCCGTTTCATGTGTACTCGTAACTCGATAAGTTTTTCATGCACTGATATTTGATATTCTCGGTAAAAGCTGATTAAATAATTTCATAATCAATGAGAGGACGGGGACTAAATTGGAAGGAACTGATTTACCTAAAACAGCAGAACAGGCTGTAACCTTCTTTTCCGATAAAGAATGGTGGACAGGCATTGCCACAACAGGATTTAAGATCGTAGGAATCATCTTACTGGCCATTATATTCAAATATATTGTAAAAGCAGCGATCGCTAATATCTTTAAAGTCCGATTGAAATCTCCTTTACGTTTAAGCGAGAGAAGAGAGAACACTTTATTTCGGCTCCTAGATAACGTAGCTTCCTATGTTATCTATTTCGTAGCGATTTTAACCATCTTAACCGAGTTTGGCGTAGACATAAAAGCAATTCTTGCCGGGGCAGGTGTTGTTGGTTTAGCAATCGGTTTTGGTGCTCAAAGCCTTGTGAAGGATATCATTACTGGATTTTTCATCATATTTGAAAACCAGTTCTCTGTAGGCGACACGGTACGAATTGCAAGTTTTGAAGGAACAGTGGAAGAAATCGGTCTGAGAACAACAAAAATAAAAAGCTGGACAGGAGAATTGCATATCCTACCGAATTCGTCTATCACAGAAGTTACGAATTTTTCCGTTCATAACAGTATTGCTGTTGTTGACTTAAGCATTGCGTATGAAGAGGATATTGATAAAGCACAAAACATTATTCAAGAGGTCGTTAAAAACGCAAAACCAAATTACCCTGAAATGGTAAAGGAACCAGAAGTACTAGGTGTTCAAATGTTAGGTGCCTCTGAAGTTGTGATTCGTGTTACCGCAGAGGTACTTCCGATGACACACTTTAAAATTGCACGAGAGCTTCGTAAAACCCTAAAACATGAACTTGAAATAGCAGGTATAGAAATTCCTTATCCGAAAATGGTCACTTATCAGAAAGAATCATTGCCAAAAGAACAAAAATAAAGGAGAGCTGATGATGCAGCAAAAAGAATTTCACCTTCATGATGAAGTGGAAATGAAAAAGCAGCACCCATGTGGAACAAACCGATGGAAAGTGATTCGTATGGGGGCGGATATTCGAATTAAATGCATGGGTTGTCAGCATAGTGTGATGCTGCCAAGAGCTGAATTTGCTAAAAAAATAAAGAAAGTCTTGTTATCACCTGGGGAGTGATGAAGGACTTATCTAATAAAGTTTCACGTGGAACAATGCATCCATAAGTTATGTCATTTGATTATTGGATTGAACATAATGAAAAAAGAGTCAAGAATGAGAGCCGGGAAGCACCACCCGGTTCTTCTTGTTTTTTAAGGTGAGAAAACCTATAATTGGGAAGGATATTTTTTTAACTGAAAAGTCTCGGGCATCCGAGCTTTATATAAAACAGAGGAGTGAATGAACAGTGGCTCTTACAACTGGAATCGTAGGTTTGCCGAACGTTGGTAAATCTACATTATTTAACGCTATTACACAAGCAGGTGCAGAATCTGCTAACTATCCGTTCTGTACAATCGACCCGAACGTTGGAATCGTAGAAGTGCCTGATCACCGTCTTCAAAAGTTAACAGAATTGGTACAGCCGAAAAAAGTAGTACCTACAACTTTTGAATTTACGGATATTGCCGGAATCGTAAAAGGTGCGAGCAAAGGGGAAGGGCTAGGTAACAAATTCTTATCCCACATTCGTCAAACGGATGCGATCTTACAGGTTGTTCGCTGTTTTGATGATGAGAACATCACGCACGTTCACGGAAAAGTAAATCCGATCGATGATATCGAAGTAATCAACCTTGAGCTTATCTTTGCTGACTTAGAGTCTATCGACAAGCGTATTGCGCGTGTTGAAAAATTAGCAAAATCAAAAGACAAAGAAGCGGTTGCTGAATTTGCCGTTCTTTCAAAAATCAAGGAAGCACTTATGCAAGAACTTCCTGCACGAAGTGTTGACTTAACACCTGAAGAGAACAAGATTGTTTATGCGATGCACTTATTAACGATGAAACCTATTCTTTATGTTGCAAACGTGAGCGAAGATGAGCTTTTAGAAGGAACAAATGAGCACGTTGAAGCGGTTAAAGAGTATGCAGCACGTGAAAATGCAGAAGTAATCGTAATCTGTGCAAAAGTAGAAGAAGAGATCGCAGAACTTGATGGCGACGAAAAGATGGCTTTCTTAGGTGAACTAGGAATCGAGGAAGCGGGGCTTGATAAGCTGATTCGTGCATCTTATTCCCTTTTAGGCTTAGCAACTTACTTTACGGCAGGTGTTCAAGAAGTACGTGCTTGGACGTTCCGTAGAGGCATGAAGGCTCCTGCATGTGCTGGAATCATCCATACGGACTTTGAAAGAGGATTTATTCGTGCAGAAGTCGTTGCTTATGATGATCTTATGGCTGCGGGCAACATGGCAGCTGCCAAAGAAAAAGGTAAAGTTCGTCTAGAAGGTAAGGAATACGAGATGAAAGATGGAGATGTAGTTCATTTCCGTTTTAATGTTTAATAAAAAATGACTGGGAAGAGGTTGATTTCCGTTTCAGGTGCTCGCTTTCCGCGGGGCGGGCGGTGAGCCCCTTGCCGCTTTGCGCCTTTAAGGGTCTCACCTGACCGCTCGTCCCGCAGGAGTCTCGCACCTTTCACTTCAATCAACTTGTCAGTGAAGTTATTTACAACATTATTTCAAAAACAATAAAGAAATAGCCAAAGTAAAATAGAGAAAAACGGAGGAAAAGCAGAGGCTTTTCCTCTTTTTTATGCTTAATTTCAAAGTAAGCTTGTTTTATGCAAGATGTTTTGATATAATTCTTTATTGTGAGTTAATTGTCAACAAATACTGTTATGATGATTTTCTCCTTGCCCGGAATAAATGTTTTGGGCCGCTTAGACCAAAAGGAGGTGAACGGAATGAAAAAGTACGAAATTATGTACATCGTCCGTCCGAATATCGAAGAGGAAGCTCTTAAGTCAACGAAAGAACGCGCTAAAAGCATCCTAACTGACAACGGTGCGGAGATCGCGAACGAAAAGGAAATGGGTAAAAAGCGTTTAGCTTACGAAATCAATGACTTCCGCGATGGATATTACACGCTATTGGAAGTTAACGCTCCAAACGAAGCGATTAATGAATTCGACCGTCTTATGAAGATCAATGAAGATGTTCTTCGTTTCATGACAATCGTAGACGAAAGAAATTAATCCTTTAAGGAGTGGTTCTGAATGCTAAATCGAGTAGTACTGGTGGGACGTTTAACAAAAGACCCAGAATTAAAGTACACTCCAAACGGTGTGGCTGTTGCTAACTTCACACTTGCTGTCAATCGACCTTTTTCGAATCAGCAAGGTGAGCGCGAAGCAGATTTCATTAACTGTGTCGTATGGCGTAAGCCCGCTGAAAATGTAGCGAACTTCTTGAAAAAGGGATCGCTTGCAGGAGTGGATGGACGTTTGCAAACTCGTTCTTACGAGAACCAGCAGGGTCAGAGAGTGTATGTTACTGAAGTAATGGCAGAAAGTGTTCAATTCCTTGAACCTAAAAACGCTAATGCTGGTGGCCAGCAATATCAAGGCAACAGCAACAACTTTGGTGGACCATCAAATGACCGCGGATTTGGGCAGCAAAATCAGAACCGCAGCTATGGAAGTGACAACGGATTTGGAGGACAGCAACAACAGCAGAATCCAAAACGTAATAACTTCAACGATGACCCGTTTGCAAATGATGGCACGCCGATCGACATCTCTGATGACGATTTGCCATTTTAAACTAACGTAAACTATGAATCGGAATATATAAAATAAATCTAAAGGAGGGGACCAACTATGGCTGGACGTCGTGGTGGACGCCAAAAGCGTCGTAAGGTTTGTTTCTTCACTGTAAACAAAATCACTTACATCGACTACAAGGACACTGATCTTTTAAAGCGTTTCGTTTCTGAGCGCGGTAAGATTCTTCCTCGTCGTGTAACTGGTACATCTGCTAAATATCAACGTCAATTGACTCGTGCGATCAAACGCTCTCGTCACATGGCATTGTTACCATATGTATCTGAATAAGATCGTTTAAAGAGCGCAGCTAGGTTATCCTGGCTGCGCTTTTTTGTGTCTGAAAACAGAGTGTAAATCTATTTGGATGATATGCGTGATATGACTTAGGTGAGGGGTATAAGGGGCTTGATAATTGTCGAGTGACATCGACTCGCCGATATATGGTCAAAACTCGCTGGATTAATCCCAAAACTCGCCGTAAAAAATCCTGAATTTCTAGGATTATTTTCAAAATTTCTTGAATTAAGGGTATTGATACCCCATCCAGTATAAGTAAAGATAAGCTTTAAGAGCCAAAACTCGTGAAATAACAATTAAAATTTGGAGCTGGATCATTGTTTTCTCTTAAAATGCAGTACAGGTCTTCAAATCACCCCCGAGCAACCATTTTATGCTCCATTCCGTGATAAATCAGCTAGATTTGGATTATTTTTGTACGTTTCCACCCTTTTCTATCCTTCCAAACATCCAACTTTCCATAATTTGTTTACTTCTCTTCAAGTACGTCTATGCTAGAATTATCGTTTAAGTTGAATATTAGCGGCTATGTCACTACAATTAAAACATATGAAGAATTTTATGAGGTGAATCATGCGCAATACTAAAGTATTGGTGGAAGGTGCCGTTGTTTCAGGCATTTATACGCTTCTTTTTTTAATCAGTATGTACATACCGTTTTTCAGTCTTTTTTCGTTATTTATTTTGCCGCTTCCGTTTATCATCTATTTATACAGACACGATCTTAAAGCGGGAATGCTTCTATGGGCAGTCACATTTGGTGTGTCCCTGGCATTTGCGGGGCTTAACGGTATAATCGTTACCCTGTTCTCTGGTTTGACTGGAATTGTGATGGGGGAACTTTATAGAAGGAAAAAATCTGCTTTCGCTGTTCTGCTTGGCGCCAGTCTCTCGAACATACTAAATATGCTGGCAACGCTTGTTATTGCTCAAGTGGTCATGGGAATCAACTTTGTAAAAGAGCTAGAGACTCAGTTTCAAAGTGCGATAGGCACTGCAGAGGAGTTTTATAAAACAAGCGGTCAGGATCCTACTCAGATTGAAAGGTTTAAAGAGCAAGCGGAACTTATTCCGATGATGCTTCCGACATATATTATTGGAGGAGCTGTCATTCTTGCTTTTTTAACACATATAGCTGCTAGAATGCTTATGAAAAGAATGCGGTATGATGTTCCGTCCTTTCCGCACTTTCGGGATTGGAACCTGCCAAAATCGTTTTTGTGGTATTATATTATAGCGATTGTTTTAACGTTTAGCACGCCTGAAAAGGGCACGGCTTTATATATTGTAACGATAAATTTGTATATGATATTATCGTTTGTACTTATAATTCAAGGTTTCACAGTGATTTTTTATTATGCCTGGATAAAGAATTGGAAGAGAAAAAGAATCATATTGTTGATTATACTTTTGTTTCTGCTGAATTCTTTCCTGCCGATTCCTCTGGAAGTCGTTAAATTCTTAGGTATAATTGATTTAGGTTTTATGATTAAAAAACGGTTGAAACCAAAACAGTAGGAGCTGAAAGTATGCCAAAGTTTTTGCTAAAACGGTGGCATGGTTATCCCGTCATCGCCTTATTTGTTACTTCTGTTGTGCTGGTTAGCATCATCACGTATTTTCACTGGATGATCGGAATGGCAGGCTTTGTGCTATTAGGCGGCTTATTTTATTATGCCATGAAAGCCGAAGCGAGTTTTCAGGAGGAACTGGGTGATTATATTTCTACGCTCTCTCACCGCTTGAAGAAGGTGGGAGAAGAAGCATTGATGGAAATGCCGATTGGGATTATTTTGTATGATGAGGATTTTAAGATTGAATGGGCAAACCCATACATGGGCTCCCTGATAGAAGAAGAATCCTTTATCGGGCACTCTTTAAACCATGTTTCAGAAGAACTGATTCCTTATATTAAAACTGACGCTAAGGAAGAAGTTATTAAAATCAATACACATAGATTTCAAGTGAACTTTAAAAAAGAAGACAGACTGCTTTACTTTTTTGATGTTACCGAGCAGTTAGATCTTGAACGGCTCTATGATGAAGAACAGACCGTAATGGCAATCATCTATCTCGACAACTATGAAGAAGTGACACAAGGATTAGACGATCAATTTCGTTCAACGATCAATTCAAAAGTAACTTCAGTGCTGAATGGATGGGCGAATGAGCATGGAATCTTTCTAAAACGAACTTCTTCAGAGCGGTTTTTAGCGGTATTTAACCAGCGCATTCTATATGAGTTAGAAAAAAATAAATTCAGTGTGTTAGATGAAGTGCGAGAATCGACTGCTAAACAGAACGTTTCGTTAACGTTAAGTATCGGTGTAGCAGCAGGAACTTCATCGCTTCCTGAGCTTGGCCAGCTTTCACAGTCGAGTCTGGATTTAGCTCTTGGACGCGGTGGCGACCAAGTAGCGATTAAACAGACAAACGGGAAAGTCCGCTTCTACGGAGGTAAAACGAACCCGGTTGAAAAGCGTACACGCGTACGTGCACGAGTTATTTCACATGCGTTGAGTGAATTGGTGGCAGACAGCGATAAAGTAATCATTATGGGGCACAAGAACCCAGACATGGACTCAATCGGTTCTGCTATCGGAATATTGAAAGTCGCTCAAGTCAATGGAAAAGACGGTTATATCGTTCTCGATCAATCCGATATTGATATTGGTGTTCAGCGATTAATGGATGAACTGAAAGAGACAGAATCCATTTGGAAGTATTTTATCTCACCTGAAGAGGCACTGGAGATTGCTTCTCGTGACACGCTTTTAGTGATAGTTGATACACATAAACCTTCTATGGTCATTGAAGAAAAACTTTTAACGAAGCTCGACCATGTTGTCGTAATCGACCATCACCGCCGCGGAGAAGATTTTATTAAAGACCCTGTTCTTGTCTACATGGAGCCATATGCGTCTTCAACAGCAGAGCTCGTAACGGAACTATTAGAATACCAGCCGAAACGACTGAAGATGCGTATGCTTGAAGCAACAGCACTTCTAGCAGGTATTATCGTAGATACGAAAAGCTTTACCCTCAGAACGGGATCTCGTACGTTTGATGCTGCGTCCTATTTAAGAGCGCATGGAGCAGACACGATTCTTGTTCAAAAGTTTTTAAAAGAAGACTTAAATACGTATACAAGGCGTTCTAAGCTGATTGAGAACGCTGAGATCTATAGAAAAGGCATCGTTATTGCCAAGAGTTCTCCTGAGGATGCCTACAATCAAGTAGTAATCGCCCAGGCTGCAGATATTTTATTAACGATGAACGGCATTCAAGCATCCTTTGTTATTTCAAATCGAATTGATGGCAAAGTAAGCATCAGTGCCCGTTCACTTGGGGACATCAACGTACAAATGATCATGGAAGGACTTGAAGGCGGAGGACATCTTACAAACGCTGCCTGCCAGATTGAAAACAGCACGATTGATGAAGCAGAGAAACACTTAAAGAGGATAATAGATGAGTATATTGAAGGGGGAGAAGAGGAATGAAAGTAATTTTTCTTCAAGATGTGAAAGGTAAGGGCAAAAAAGGGGAAATAAAGAACGTTTCAGAAGGTTATGCGCGTAATTTCTTATTTCCTAAAAACTTAGCTTCAGAAGCTACTTCAGGGGCAATGGCTGCACTTCAGGGCCAGCAGAAGAGCGAAGAGAAAAAACAGCAAGCTCAACTGGAAGAGGCTGAAGCATTAAAAGCAAAACTTGCTGAGATGACAATTACGATCAAAACAAAAACAGGCGAGGGTGGCAGAGTATTTGGCTCTGTAACGAGCAAACAGATCGCTGACGGCTTGAAAGAGCAAGGGATCAAGATCGACAAGCGTAAAATCGAGCTGGCTGATCCGATTAAAGCTCTTGGTTACACGAATGTTCCGATTAAAATTCATTCGCAAGTAACGGCTACAGTAAAAGTACACGTAACAGAAGAATAAAAAGCCGGGAGTTCCCGGTTTTTTTGCGGGCATTGTAAGAGGTTGATCTCCGTTTCAGATGCTCGCTTTCCGCGGGGCAGGCGGTGAGCCACATTTGAACGTTTCACTCTTAAGTGTCTCACCTGCCCACCTGTCCCGCAGGAGTCTCGCACCTTACACTCTGATCAACTGTTCAAAGTAGATAAGGAACAAAATGCTTTTTATACCAACAATCTTTTTGCTATACCTATAGAATAAATTCAAAAAATAAAGAAAGGAGGAAATAAGAATGAGTGATTTATTTGCTGACCGTATACCACCGCAAAATATTGAAGCTGAGCAGGCTGTTCTTGGTGCTATCTTTTTAGAGCCCGAAGCTCTTATCACGGCCTCAGAAATCCTGCTGCCTGAAGATTTTTACCGAGCGACTCACCAACGAATCTATCGTGTGATGCTCGATCTTAACGCAAAAGGCGAGCCGGTCGATTTGATTACTGTCACTTCAGAACTGCAGGATAAAAACCAGCTGGATGAAGTGGGAGGATTATCTTTTTTATCGGAGCTTGCTGATAGTTCGCCGACAGCTGCGAACATCGAGTATTACAGCAAGATTGTTGAGGAAAAATCCCTTCTGCGCCGTTTGATTCGTACTGCGACTGACATTACAGCGAACAGCTATGCGCGTGAAGAAGAAGTAGAAGCTATTCTGAACGAAGCAGAGAAATCGATTTTAGAAGTAGCGAACCGTAAGAACACGAGTGCTTTTACAGCCATTAAAGATGTATTGGTGCATGCATATGACAACATTGAAGCTCTTCATAACCGTAAGGGCGACATTACGGGGATCCCGACTGGCTTTAACGATCTGGACCGGATGACTGCAGGGTTTCAGCGGAATGACTTGATAATCGTAGCAGCCCGGCCATCTGTAGGTAAAACAGCATTTGCACTGAACATTGCTCAAAACGTCGCAACAAAGACAGATGAGAATGTGGCCATATTCAGTCTCGAGATGGGTGCAGAACAGCTCGTTATGCGTATGCTCTGTGCTGAGGGGAACCTGGATGCTCAGCGTCTGCGTACTGGATCATTGCTTCCTGAAGACTGGCAGAAGCTAACGATGGCAATGGGAAGTCTGTCTGCCGCTGGTATTTACATTGACGATACACCAGGTATCCGTATCAATGATATCCGTGCGAAATGCCGTCGTCTGAAGCAGGAAAAGGGACTAGGCATGATTCTGATCGATTATTTGCAGCTTATTATGGGTAGCGGGAAATCTGGCGAGAATCGTCAGCAGGAGGTTTCTGAGATCTCCCGTTCATTAAAAGCTCTTGCACGTGAGCTGGAAGTGCCAGTTATCGCACTATCACAGCTATCACGTGGTGTTGAATCCCGTCAGGACAAGCGTCCGATGATGTCTGATATCCGTGAATCAGGTTCCATCGAGCAGGATGCAGATATCGTTGCCTTCTTATACCGTGATGATTATTACGATAAAGAAACGGAAGCGAAGAATATTATCGAAATCATTATTGCAAAACAGCGTAATGGTCCAACAGGAACGGTAGAGCTTGCCTTTGTAAAAGAATACAACAAATTCGTTAACCTGGACCGGCGGCACGATGAGAGTGCCATACCGCCAGGCGCATAGAAAAAAGCAGCTGGAGATTAATCCGGCTGCTTTTGCATTTCTATAAGTTCTTTTTCCGTCAACCAATTTTCGATCCTGCTTTTGACTTTGTCTTTTTGAAAGGTCTGCCACTCTTCAAGCAAGTCCAGTTTTTTCACTTTTTCCGTAAAACGTTCAAAAGGCTCATCTTCATTCAGTGCATGCAATAGCTCGCTGTTTTGATGATGACTTTCAAACTCAACCATCCAGCTAAAAGATTCAACATTCATCACTTTTGGAATCTCAATGAATCGCTCTGGTTCATTTGGGTCTAAAAACTCTAGATTTGGTAGACCGCCAGGCTCGATCGCATCAAGCAGGATAACTTGTTCGCTTCTGTCTAAATAATATATGTGGTTAGCTTTATGGTCCATATAAGCAACCATTAATTTTTCGATAAACAAAGGAATCATACCTCCTAAACAAGGTGAATACTACAGGATACGATAGAGTTTTTGATCTTTTGACTATGGAATTGTAAATATATTACGAACGAAAGTGAATTTATATGATTTAATGTTCGTGTTTTTGATTGACTTTCCTTAAATATATTGCTAAACTAAGCATGGTTTTTAAGATTAGATGATAAATTTCGTCAATCGTTAATTTCATGGAGGTGCAACCATGTCATCAGTAGTAGTAGTGGGAACACAATGGGGAGATGAAGGAAAAGGTAAGATTACCGATTATCTCTCGGAAAAAGCAGAAGTAGTAGCTAGATATCAAGGCGGAAACAACGCTGGTCATACAATTGTTTTTGAAGGTAAAAAGTATAAGCTTCACCTTATTCCATCTGGAATCTTTTATAAAGATAAAATTTGTGTGATCGGTAACGGAATGGTTGTCGATCCGAAAGCTGTTCTTGAAGAGCTTGCATATCTTCACAGCCACGGAGTAAGTACGGACAATCTTCGTATCTCTAACCGTGCGCATGTAATCCTTCCTTATCATCTTCGTCAAGATATCTTGGAAGAAGAAAGCAAGGGAGCTAACAAGATCGGTACGACGAAAAAAGGTATTGGGCCAGCATACATGGACAAAGCTGCGCGTATCGGAATCCGTATCGCAGACCTTTTAGATCGTGAAGAATTTGAAGAAAAACTTGAGCGCAACTTAGCGGAAAAAAATCGTTTATTCGAACGCATCTACGAATCAGAAGGATTCACAAAAGAAGAGATTCTAGATGAGTATTATGAATACGGTCAACAAATCAAAAAATATGTAGTAGATACATCAGTTGTTCTGAACGATGCATTAGACGATGGCCGTCGTGTTCTTTTTGAAGGTGCACAAGGTGTAATGCTTGATATCGACCAAGGAACATATCCTTTCGTAACTTCATCAAACCCTATCGCAGGGGGAGTAACGATCGGTTCTGGTGTTGGTCCGTCCAAGATCAATCATGTTGTAGGTGTTTCAAAAGCCTATACAACTCGTGTTGGTGATGGTCCTTTCCCGACTGAGCTTCATGATGAGATCGGTAACCAAATTCGTGAAGTTGGCCGTGAGTACGGTACAACGACGGGACGTCCGCGCCGTGTAGGTTGGTTTGACGCAGTGGTTGTGCGTCATGCTCGTCGTGTTTCAGGAATCACGGATCTTTCTTTGAACTCAATCGACGTTCTAACAGGTATTGAAACATTAAAAATCTGTGTAGCATACAAATACAAAGGTGAACTAACTTATGAATTTCCAGCGAGCCTTAAAGAGCTTGCTCAATGTGAGCCTGTATTTGAAGAAATGCCAGGCTGGACTGAGGACATTACAGGAGTTAAAGATCTTGGAGAGCTTCCGGAAAATGCTCGTCACTATGTTGAGCGTATCTCACAAGTAACAGGCATTCCGCTTTCGATCTTCTCAGTAGGACCAGACCGTGCACAAACAAACATGGTAAGAGGCGTATTTGCTTAAATCATAATCGAGGCCCCTTGGAAACAAGGGGCTTCAATTTTTTGAGGATAACTTAACACCATTTAAGGGAAAAGCACTTCATGTAGATAAGATTGTTGAGCAATTGAAAGTTTTTTTGAAAAATAAATTAAAAACATATTGCCAAAGTCTCTATATCGTGATAAAGTAACACTTGTCGTGAAAAAACGACAAACGTTTTAAACAAGCACGAGCCATTAGCTCAGTCGGTAGAGCATCTGACTTTTAATCAGAGGGTCGAAGGTTCGAGTCCTTCATGGCTCACCACTTTTTCTAAAAAAGTGGCCCGTTGGTCAAGCGGTTAAGACACCGCCCTTTCACGGCGGTAACACGGGTTCGAATCCCGTACGGGTCACCATTTCTTTTTAACTTGAATAAAAGCTTTTAAGTGGACTCGTGGTGTAGTGGTTAACATGCCTGCCTGTCACGCAGGAGATCGCCGGTTCGACCCCGGTCGGGTCCGCCACTTTTTTTCAACACAGTAATTAAATAAAACCAAAAATTTTTGGTTTTTGAAAATTTTTGGCTCGATAGCTCAGTCGGTAGAGCAGAGGACTGAAAATCCTCGTGTCGGCGGTTCGATTCCGTCTCGAGCCACCATTTTACTTTTAATCCTAAAATCATGCTGCATGTTCCTTTAAAAAGGGGCATGCTTTTTTTATTCATTTTCTCTTGAATAAGACTTCGGTCAGGGGTATACATAGAGGTCAATTTTGTCGAGAATTATCGAATCGCCTATATTTAGTCATTAAAGACTTAATTACTATCGATTTTGACTTAATTTTTCTCATTTAGACTTAATTATATGGAGTTTAGACTTAATTATCATCATAAGTACCCTGGTGGGTATACGAGCTAAAGACTTTACGACACCGAAACTGCCTCCTTCTTACAACAAAATGACGTGAACAGAGAAATGAGCGGCATCTATCAGCATCATCATACTTACTTTTGTTACTTTTAATGCTATTAAGAGGGATAAGTCCTCGCTATTTAGAATATATTGTATCAATTGGGATGAGGAAGGTTGTGATCATACAGATGGAATTTGAATGGGGGCTGTATTTGATCGCGAGTTACCTTGTAGGCGGAATCATGACAGGGTTTCTTGTAGCAAAGCTTTTAAAGGGTGTTGACTTACGATTATTAGGCAGCGGTAATATAGGGGCTCGAAATGCAGGCAGGGTTTTAGGATCATCGGGTTTCGTTCTGACTTTAGCAGGGGACATTTTAAAAGCGGCAGCAGTCGTTTGGGCAGCCATTCAATTTGGATATCCTCCTCATATTCAGCTGCTTGGATTTCTTGCGGTGATTCTCGGTCACCTTTATCCGATATTCCTGAAGTTTCATGGTGGAAAAGGAGTCGCTTCTTTTATTGGAGGACTGATTGTTTTCCATCAGCCATCAGCCATACTTGTTGGGGCGGCATTTTTATTGTTTTATGCGATAAAAAGAAGTTTAACGGTAGCGGGTCTTTTTGCCTTCTCACTCGCACCTTTCTTCTACTGGCTTATTGAAAGACAATGGCAAGAAACGTTGATCCTTCTGCCGATCAGCTTGCTCGTGGTATATGTTCAAAAAGAGGATATTATCGAACGAATTAAACTAACAGAATAGGTGTTAAAAAGAGTATAGATGATCATCCTATACTCTTTTTTTTTGAGTTTTTTTCCTAAAAGATTGCAAAGCGGAAAATCTGGAGTGGAAAACCAAAAAATTACTAGAGCAGCCACCAAACAGCCTTTTTCCATGTCGTTTTTTTACATTTGCATTACAAAATACGTGAAATTCTGACAAATAGAAATTCCTTATGATAGGATACTAGAGGTGCTTTAGGAGAATTTTGTCATAGGACATTAGACTTAGATGAGATATAGAAGAGGATCTTTAGGGGGAAATAGAAGGTGCAAAATCGAAAAACCACTGAAGTATTTAAAAATAAAATCATTCCGCTTTTTATTGCGGTTTTAATGATACTCTCGACATTTACGTTGAATCCATCCATTGCAGATGCACATCATGATGATAACCACTTGATCAAAACCGTTTTTAACGTTTATGTGGATGGAAAGAAGATCGGTACCGTTCGAGAAGAAAGTGTTGTCGAAAACACGGTAGAAGAGATATTGCAGCAAGCTAAAGGCAGAAAGAGTAATTTTGCTTTTACCATAAATGAATCCATTGAGTTAAAGCCGGAAAAAATGTTCAGACCACAGTTTGATAATGAAGCGGCGAGAGAAGCGTTAAGAGACCGCTTATCGGTTTCCGTTGAAGCTTATCGATTGGTAGTTGGCGGGCAAACAGTAGCTTACGTTTCAAGTGAAAAAGAAGCAGAAGATACGCTGTTAAAGCTGCAGCTTGAACATGTTTCAAAAGCAGAGCTTGATGAGATACAAAAAAAGAAAGCCGAAAATAAGGAGCTTGAAGTTCCAAAATTGAGTCCTGGAGAAAGTAAGGTTGTTGATATCGATTTCTCGACACCCATTTTTATTCAAAAAGCACAGACGTCAATCAAGGATCTCGTATCTGTTGACGGTGCGATCTCCCTTTTAAAAGAAGGGACAATTCAGGAAAAAGAGCATGTTGTTCAAAAAGGTGAAACGGTTAAGTCGATTGCCGAAAAGTATCACTTAACAATGGAGCAATTTTACACATTAAATAAAGAATTGCTGCTCGTTCCTGTTATTCGTCCTGGACAAGCGGTTACTGTTACAGAAAAGAAGCCTTATACCGAAGTAATGGTATATGAAGCAACTCGTGTACAAAACGAGATTCCTTTTCAAGTTGAAAAACAAGAAGACAGTACGCTAGAAAAGGGACAGGTGAAAACGGTTCAAAAAGGTCAAAAAGGGTTAGAAGACATAACCTATACCGTTAGAAAAGCAGACGATAAAGTTCTTAAAAAAGACACCGTAAAACAAGAGACAGTGAAAGCACCTGTTACTGAGATTCAGAAGATCGGTACGAAAGTGATTCCGTCTAAAGGGACAGGCACTCTTTCATGGCCAGCAGTTGGCGGATACATCTCGAGCCATAAAGGATCCAGATGGGGAAGACAGCATAAAGGAATGGACATTGCACGGCCTTCAGAACGATCCATCTTGGCAGCGGACAACGGTACGGTTGCTTCTGCTGGTTGGGATGGGGATTACGGCAACAAGATCATCATCAATCATAACAATGGCATGAAAACTATCTATGCTCATTTGAATTCCATTTCTGTATCAACAGGAGATGTGGTGCAAAAGGGATCAAAGATTGGAGTTATGGGATCTACAGGCCAATCGACAGGCGTTCATTTGCATTTTGAAGTATACGAGAACGGCGTACTAAAAAACCCTGCAGATTATATAAAAAAATAACTTCTAAGACCTCTCAGGATTATTTCTTCCTGGGAGGTTTTTCTTGTCTAAAATTAGAAGGTTTTACTAGTAGTATGGAGAAAGTTTCAACTGTGATAAAATAGTAGAGATACCTTAAAATGATACTACAAACAATCTGCTATATATTAAATAGAGTTTCCGAAGAAGGAGCGTTCCCATGGATAAGAAAATTCTCGTTGTGGATGATGAAAAACCAATTGCAGATATTCTGCAATTTAATCTCGAAAAAGAGGGATTTACGGTAAGCTGCGCTTATGACGGTATTAATGCCCTTGAAAAAGTAGAAAAAGAGAAGCCAGATATGATCCTGCTTGATATTATGCTTCCTTTAAAAGATGGCATGGAAGTATGCCGCGAGATTCGCAAAAAGTATGATATGCCGATTATTATGCTTACTGCAAAAGATTCGGAAATCGATAAGGTGCTAGGGTTAGAGCTAGGTGCGGATGACTACGTAACAAAGCCGTTCAGCACGCGCGAACTGATTGCTCGAGTAAAAGCCAACCTTCGCCGTCACCAGCAGGAGTCAGAGCGTGAAGTAGATGAGAACAATGAGATTACAATCGGTTCTCTAACGATTCACCCTGATGCTTATATTGTTACAAAGCGCGGTGAAACGATAGAGTTAACACATCGAGAATTTGAACTGCTGCATTATTTAGCGAAACATATCGGGCAGGTAATGACACGTGAGCACTTGCTTCAAACCGTGTGGGGATATGACTACTTTGGTGACGTAAGAACGGTTGATGTTACGGTTCGTCGTCTGCGTGAGAAAGTAGAAGATAATCCGAGTCACCCATTATGGATCATTACTAGACGCGGAGTGGGGTATTACCTAAGAAATCCTGATCAGGAGTAATCATCATGGATAAAGTTAATTTTTTTAAATCGATACACGTTAAGTTTGTATTGATTTATGTTTTGCTCATCTTAATAGCCATGCAAGTGATCAGTGTCTATTTTATTAATAATTTAGAGACGGACTTGCGGCAGAACTTCTCAAAATCACTCTATGATCGGGTAAATTTGCTAGAGTTTAATATTGAGCAGAAGATGAAGGATAAAGATCGGTATAAGGTCAAGAAAGCTGAAGATGGTGAAGAAGCTATAACGCTTGAAGATGACATTCAAGCGTTAATTGACGAGGAGTTTGAAGAGAAAGAAGTCCAAGTCTTAAATAAAGAAGGTATGGTTCTTGCGAGCAATAAGCAAAAACTAGTTGGCCAGATCAGTTTTAACCCTAAAATTAAACTGGCCTTAGAAGGTACGGTTGATGATGAGGTTATGCTTCATGAAGGTGAGCGGGTGATGGTGCTCGCTAAACCTATCAAGAATGACAGCACGAGCGAAACGATGGGAGCCATCTATCTAGTAGCTTCTATTGAAGGCATCTTCAAACAAATACAGCGTATCAACAATATTTTAGTAACCGGGACGGTAATCGCACTAATTATTACTGGACTTCTCGGTATCTTTTTGGCGCGTACGATTACAAGGCCGATGGCAGATATGAGAAAACAGGCTCTTGTTATGGCGCGAGGGGATTTCTCGCGTAAAGTTCAGCTGTATGGTGATGATGAGATCGGGCAGCTCGCCATGACATTTAACAACCTTACAACCAAACTGCAAGAAGCTACAGCTATTACGGAAAGTGAACGAAGAAAACTGCGTTCTGTCCTAACGTATATGACAGATGGTGTGATTGCAACTGACCGGGACGGGGCGATCATTCTGATGAACGACCGTGCGGAAGAGATGCTGAACATCTCAAGACAAAACGCGCTCGGTACTTCACTCATGGAATTATTGCGATTAAATACAGAATATACGTGGGAAGAACTTTATAACGAATATGAATCCATGCTGCTGGATTTTAGTACAGATGACATTCATTATGTCGTACGTGCTAACTTCTCTACGATTCAAAAAGATGATGGGCCAATTAATGGTCTTATTTGTGTTCTTCATGACGTAACAGAACAAGAACAGATCGATAACGAACGCAGAGAGTTTGTATTTAACGTGTCACATGAGCTAAGAACACCGCTTACAACGATGAGAAGCTATCTTGAGGCACTTGCAGATGGAGCATGGCAGGACGATAACATTGCGCCTCGTTTCTTAGAAGTTACGCAAAACGAAACAGAGCGGATGATCAGGCTTGTTACAGACTTGCTTCAGCTTTCAAAAATGGACAGCAAAGACTACAGATTTAATTTCCATGAAATCGACTTGGTGAACTTCTTAAACGGCATCATTGATCGTTTTGAGATGCTGGAGAAGGAAAACATCGAGCTATCCCGCTCATTGCCAAGTGATAAGATTCCTGTTCAAATGGATACAGACAAGATGACACAAGTGCTGGATAACATTATCTCTAATGCGATGAAATACTCTCCTGAGGGAGGTACGATCACATTTACCGCTGCCATTATCGGGCGTAAAGTGAAAGTCAGCATAGCGGATCAGGGTGTTGGGATTCCGAAGAACAACGTCTCTAAGATCTTTGATCGATTCTTTAGGGTGGACCGTGCTCGTTCGAGAGATCTTGGAGGCACAGGTCTTGGCCTTGCGATCGCTAAAGAGATCGTGCTTGCTCATGGCGGAGATATTTGGGCAGAAAGTGAATGGGGACAAGGAACGACGATCCACTTTACTCTTCCTTTAAGAAAAGTTAGGGAGGGGCTTAAATGAACTGGTTAAAATGGATTACTCATGCACGAAAACTGATTACATTTTTCCGTAAGAACTATGAACATATTAAATCGATTACACTAACGCTCTTAATCGTACTCAGCCTTGTTCTGACGTGGAGCTTATGGACATTTAAGCCAAGCTATCCTTCATTAGAAGGAGCACGTATTGTAAAAAAACAAGAAGTTGATGTTGAGGCAGAATTAAAAGAAATCGTATATCCAACACAGCTCATTTACCATAAAGGTGACAATTTGTACGGTGTAGAGGCAAACGATTTAATCCATGAATTTAATATGCGTTTAAACGAAACAAAGTTTACGTTTGATACAGGCACCAAAAGCACTAGAACATTCGATCCTAATGAAACGTTTTTAAAAGATAACAAATACATTGAAGTGGTCTTTCCAGTAGGCATGACTCAAGATATTTACAAAGAAATTTTTTCATTTGAGTCTGAAATAACAGGTAATAAACCCAAATATGTAGATCGGATATTTTTGTATCAAAACAAGTCAACAGATAGTGTAGAAGGTTATTTAGTTTCTTATCAGGAAAAAAAGATGCAACGAATTAGAGCCTCTAACAATCAGCTTAATCCGATCATGAAAGATATGGATAAGTGGATTGATAATGGCAGCTTCGTTCCATACTTGAACTTTGATATTGAAGATAGAGGAAACGAAGGACAGGTTGAGGTTAAAAGAAGGTTTTATTTCCCTGAAGTCCCTCTTGATCTGACTCGCTATACTTATATATCAAGAGCAACAAGTGAAGATACGTATGAGATGTATAAAAAGGCTCTTTTTAAAGATCCATTGGCTGTAAAGAGTGCCTCCGCTCCCAACCAGATCACCTATGCGGATGGAACGGCGGCGATGGTTATAAATGAATTGCAAAATCGTTTCACATATACAAACTTTGCGGGGTTCGGTAATCGGAATACGCCATCAAGTATTTCACCGCTCCTTCAATCGATTGATTATATTAACACTCACGCTGGTTGGGGAAATCCCTATATCGTATCGAACCTAACAAATTACACGGCTACCTTTTGGCTTTTTATTGAGAATCTGCCCGTATTGAACCAAGAAATGCAGATGAGTCTGATCTGGTATGAAAATGAGCTGCAGGAATATCAGCGGTCACTTATACAGTTAGATTTAAGTGCAGCTTCCTATCCAGATCTATTAACAGAAAAGATGACGATTCAGTCAGGCAAAGACGTTACAACAGAACTAGAAAAAGAGTTTAATTTAAATTACGTACAAGATGTTCGTATAGGGTTCACGATGAAAAAACAAAATGAACCACATGTTTATAAACTAGAACCACAATGGTTTATAAATTATGATACTAAAGGTTGGCAGCCTTTATTTAAAGAAGACAGAGAGGAAGGATTCTAATTGAATTGGCAAAGAACAAAAAGCATTTTTATCCTTACCTTTCTTGTCTTAAATTTATTTTTGGGCTATCAACTGTACCAAAAGAACGATATTAACAACATTTCGAACCTTACAGAACAGCCTTTAGAAGAAAGACTTGCGATCAATAAAATTAACTATCTGGATAAGCTGCCAAAGTACAAAGAAGATCAAACTTCAATAAGTGCTCAGCGGTATAAGTTTACGGATGAAGAAAAGAAAATACAGTCAAAAAATATCTCGCTTAATAAAGATAAGAGCACAGAAATTACACTTCAATATAAATTAGATAAACCTATGGATCTGCCAAAAAAAGATTCAAAAGATCTTATTGCGGAGCTTAGTAAATTTCTAGAAGAAAACGTTACTCGAGGCAAGGAATACTCCTTTTATCATTGGGACAAAGAAACAAATGTCGTTTGGTTTAATCAAGTTTATTTAGAAAAGCCCATCTTTTACAATCCTAAAAAGTTTGACAATCGTGCTGATGCAGAAGATTTTGATGCACCAAACGGGATGATCAAATTTAAGCTGGATGATAAAGGCAACTTAACAGAATTTACGCAAACGTATTTACTGATTATGAGGCAAGGAGCTTTTCAGGAGATCATTTCACCGAAAAAAGCATTAGGAAAACTCTTAGATACAGCTCACCTGACTAAAGGTGATAAGATACAAGATATTGACCTTGGGTACTATAGTCTTGTTGGTGTAGGAGAACTTCAAGTGTATGCTCCTACCTGGTTTATTAAGACAGAAGACGGACAATATCTCGTAAATGCAACTGACAGTTCCGTTCAGGTTTTATCGGGAGAAGAAGAGTAGAAAGGAACATGCGGTTATGAGTTTAAAATTTAGCGTTCTCGCTAGCGGCAGTTCGGGGAATGCCGTTTACGTTGAAACCGAACAAACACGCCTGCTTGTTGATGCAGGCTTAAGTGCGAAACAAATTCAGATTCTTTTTGAAAAAGCGGCTTGTGGTGAAGTGGGCGATATTGATGGCATTCTCGTCACTCATGAACATAGCGATCATATAAAAGGACTCGGCGTGCTTGCTCGTAAATTCAAACTTCCAATCTACGCGAACAAAAATACGTGGAATGCCATGAACGGCTTAATTGGTGAAGTGGCAACAGAGCAAAAATTTGAGTTTGAGATGGAAAGCGTGAAAACGTTCAACGACCTTGACGTAGAGTCGTTTGGCGTATCACATGATGCAGCTGAGCCAATGTTCTATGTATTTCATCATAACGGCAGAAAGCTGGCTCTTATGACAGATACAGGCTATGTGAGTGACCGGATGAAAGGGATTATCCGTGACAGCCACTCTCTTGTAATCGAATCGAATCACGATATCAATATGCTCATGATGGGAAGATATCCTTGGAATATTAAACGACGTATTCTAGGGGATCATGGTCATATTTCTAATGAGGATTGCGGACATGCTTTGGCAGATGTTATTGGAGATGGCACGAAGCATATTTATCTTGCTCATCTAAGTAAAGATAACAACATGAAAGATATTGCTCGCTTAGCGGTCGAACAGACGTTAAAAACGTATGATATCACGGCTGGTGAACAAATCATTCTGCACGATACAGATGCAAGTCAGCCAACAAAGCTGGCCTTGGTTTAAATACTTACTTGTTTAAAGTAAACCGTTTCCGGAAATAACAATAAGTGTGGGAAATTATGAAAAATAACCCAAAATGTCCATATTTTCAGGACTAATTGCTTATACTAGGTTATGAATTCGTACACTTCATTGTTGAAAGGAACGGTGATGAGTAAAATGGGATATTATGATGACGATTATGAATCCTCATCTCGACAAAAAGGAAACCGCGGAGGAAAGTTTCTACCAGCTTTGCTAGGAGCGATTCTGGGTGGTTTGCTTGTATTATTTACAGTGCCTGCATTAGGAGGAGCTGGGCTTTTGCCGGATAATCTGTATCCTCCAAATGAAGAGGAAAACGGGCTAGGCACTGACGAAAAGGCAGTAGAGAAAAACGTGGATGTTGATCTTACGACAAATGTAACAGATGCCGTAGACAAAGCTTCTGATGCAGTAGTCGAGGTTGTAAACATTCAACAGACTGATTTCTGGAGCCAACAGCCAGCGGGTACAGGATCAGGGGTTATTTATAAAAAAGAAGGCAACAAAGCGTATGTCGTAACAAACCATCACGTTGTTGAAGATGCAAATCAGATTGAGATTACACTAAGCAACGGTGCGAAGCTTAAAGGGACATTGCGCGGTTCAGATCCTCTGATGGATTTGGCTGTAGTTGAAATTGATAGCAGCAAGGTGGACAGTATCGCTGAATTTGGGGTATCTGGTGACCTGAAGCGAGGCGAGCCTGCAATTGCGATCGGAAACCCGTTAGGGAACTTCCCTGGCTCAGTCACACAAGGTGTCGTTTCAAGTGCAGACCGCTCGATTCCAATTGATCTTGATCAAGACGGCAATCCTGATTGGCAAGCTGAGGTCATTCAGACGGATGCAGCCATCAACCCAGGGAACAGTGGCGGAGCGTTAATCAATATTGCCGGTCAGGTTATCGGCATTAACTCTTCTAAGATTGCTCAGAATGAAGTAGAAGGAATCGGATTCGCTATTCCTTCAGATGTTGCAAAACCCATTATCGAGGACCTTGAGAAATATGGTGAGACGCGCAGACCGTTCTTAGGGGTTAATATTATTCCTCTTTCTCAAGTAAACACGTATCAGCGTGAACAAACGCTTAAGATTCCAAACAGCGTTCAAGAAGGTGTTGTTGTTATGGAAATCACTCCTGCATCTCCAGCGGCTCGAGCAGGCATGAAGGAAATGGATGTTATTACGGAGATGGACGGAGAGAAGATTAAGGATCCGGTCGCTCTGCGTAAGTTCCTTTACACGAAAGCAAAGATCGGTGATGAAGTTGATGTGACGTTCTATCGTGATGGTAAGAAGCAGACTGTCAAAGTAGAACTAAGCGGTGGAAGACAAACGCAATAAATGATGTAAAACAGGGGGGCTTATGGTCTCCTTGTTTTTTTGTTTTGTGTGGCTTCGATGTTCTTGAGAGTGGTTGATTTCCGTTCCAGGTGCTCGCTTTCCGCGGGGCAGGCGGTGAGCCACATTCGTACGTTTCACGTATAAGTGTCTCACCTGCCCGCCTGTCCCGCAGGAGTCTCACACCTTGCACTGCAATCAACTTGGCGAAGGAGAGAATAAATAAAAAGATCTTAATGCTACATTCTGATAGAGAAGACCTTTTAGTTTTACCACTTTGGTGCTTTGTACTGAATTAGATTTACTGTGCTGTGCTTCGTATCTCTGATGTACAGGATGCGTCTGCGTGTTCATCAACTGTGAAGCGGTTTACGTGTAGTTGCATTTCACATACGTTTGAAAAGAAGGATTTAAATCATCTTGAAAGCTACAAATTGTAGAATACTGTTTTTATTTGCCTCCACATGTGGACAACTTAAATGAAGAAGATTGTTTACACACAGACGTATATTCGATAGTGTAAGAAGAAGCATTGTGGATAAGTAAGGAGTGAAGATTTTGATAATTATTTGCTGTAAAGAGCATGCAGAGCTTGCGATTGACATCATTGTGGATGAATTTGAAACACCACCAGTTGTAGAGTTACTAACAGAAAACGGTGAGTTATCAACAGGTTGTGAATACTGCAACAATGACGGTGTATATAAAGTATCGAACATATGAACGCCTACAATATATGGCCTCAAATGTGCATATGTGGATAAGTTCTGGGGATAACTTATTTGAAAGGAAGTTTTCAACACGTGAATATATCAATCGTATCGGTAGGAAAGTTAAAAGAAAAATACTTGAAGTTAGGTATAGATGAATACTTAAAAAGACTAGGTCCATATGCCAAGGTTGAAATCATAGAGGTTCCAGATGAAAAAGCGCCTGAAACTCTAAGTGATCAAGAGATGATTATGGTTAAGAACGCGGAAGGTGAAAGAATCTTAGCAAAGATCGGGCAAGATGTGCATGTGATTGCAATGGCTATTGAAGGAAAGGCTGTTTCATCGGAAGACTTGGCTAAGAATCTGGATCAGCTTGCGACTTATGGGAAAAGCAAAGTGGCATTTGTAATAGGCGGTTCGTTGGGCTTAAGTGACGCTGTTATGAAGCGGGCTAATGAGAAGATTTCATTTGGAAAGATTACTTATCCGCATCAGTTGATGAAACTCGTTCTTGTTGAGCAGATTTATCGGGCTTTTCGGATTAATCGTGGTGAACCGTATCATAAATAGATACGGTTTTTTATTATATAACTTATAAAAACTACATATAGAATTTATTGTGTCTTGAAATTCATAGTGTGTTTTATTTAATTAGTAGTACCCCATGTATGTGCAGCTGGTAAAGTTGCACATTTTTTTTAATTTAAAAATAAAACCAAGTCGAATTTTAAAAGCAATATAGTGATTTTCACCTAATTTTTATTGTAGTTTTTGGCGAAATTTTTTGTATCAAGTCATTCTTTGTAGAAATGAGTATTTGGTAGGAGTTGAAAATTAATTAATCTGACGAAAATAGTCGGAAATTTCAGCCTGATAAATAGAGGAGATTACCAAAAAATATTTAAATTCAGTATAGTTGTTTTCTCTAAGGGGGGTGTCTTTTTACATAGTCAGTAAGTTTTAGAGGTTAAAAAATATTAAATAGGTATTATGAGAGGGGATGTATCATGGGCATAAAAAGAACATATTCAAGAGTTGTTTTTAGTTTCCTGGCATTTGTATTAGTTTTTTCGGTCTTTAGTTTTAGTGCCGCTGCAAATGGAGTTAATCAATCACAAACCCAAGTAAGAGAGTTGGCTTTAGCTCCGATTTTTGGAGATATGGAACTTTCCTCGAGCAGGCCGACTTCTGTCATTGTTGAGTTAAAAGCAGAGTCTATTGTTGAAGCAAAACATAAAGGAAAGAAACAAACAAAGGCCGGCTTGAAAGCGGAAAGAGGGAAAGTTATTGGCGCTTTGAAAAAAGCTGTGACAAATGCAGATGTAAAAAGAGAATATGACTATGTGTTCTCAGGATTCTCAGTTAAACTGCCTGGCAATGAAATTGTGAAACTATTAGCTATTCCAGGAGTAAAAGCTGTATATCCAAACGTTTATTATACGGCTGATGTGATCTCTTCTAAAGAAATCACTGCAGAAGAATTTAGTCCTGCTATGATGGATAGCGCTCCGTTTATCGGGTCTAATGATGCGTGGAAAGCGGGTGTTACTGGAAAAGGTGTGACAGTAGCAGTCATTGACACAGGTGTTGATTATACACACCCAGATCTGGATCAAGCGTTCGGTGAATATAAAGGTTATGACTTTGTAAACAACGATAACGATCCACAAGAAGGCCCAGGTCAATACCACGGGACACACGTTTCTGGTACAGTAGCGGCGAATGGTGCTATCAAAGGGGTTGCACCAGATGCTAAATTATTAGGTTACCGTGTATTAGGCCCGAACGGCGGTACGACAGAAGATGTTGTGGCCGGTGTTGAATTAGCCGTGCAAGACGGTGCTGACGTTATGAATCTATCGCTAGGGAACTCGTTGAACAACCCTGACTGGGCGACTTCTATTGCACTGGACTGGGCGATGGCAGAAGGGGTAGTGGCTGTAACTTCTAACGGAAATTCTGGTCCGAATAACTGGACAGTAGGATCTCCAGGGACTTCTCGTGATGCGATCTCTGTTGGGGCTACTCAATTACCGTATAATGTATTCACTGCAAAAACAACATCATCTGATGGTGTTTCTTATGCCTCTTCAGCTGTACAAGGGCATCCTTCAGAGGCAGACTTGCTTGCCTTAAACGATCAAGATTTTGAACTGGTAGACGTAGGTTTTGGTACACCTGCTGATTTTGCAGGCAAAGATTTAACAGGTAAGATAGCATTAATCAGCCGTGGAGCCGGAATTCCATTTGTTGATAAAGCAATAGAAGCGAAAAAAGCCGGTGCAGAAGGTGCGGTTCTTTATAATAATCAAGCTGGGAGCATGCCTTTAATCCCAGGAATGGCTGTTCCAACGATAATGTTGAACCAAGCTGATGGACAGGCACTCCTTGCAAAAGTGGATGATGTTACAGTGAGTTTTGAAATTGAATTTGCTAGTGCTGTAGGAGAAACAATGGCTGACTTCTCTTCCCGTGGACCAGTGACACATACTTGGATGATCAAGCCGGATGTTTCTGCACCTGGAGTGAATATCGTTAGTACATTCCCTGGAAATAGTTATGCAGCGTTACAAGGAACAAGTATGGCTTCACCTCATGTTGCTGGTGCTGCAGCATTATTATTACAGAAGCACCCTCACTGGGGAACGGATGATATAAAAGCTGCATTAATGAACACTGCAGAAGATATGATTAATCCAGCAACAGGTGAAGTGTACCCGCATAATACGCAAGGAGCAGGAAGCATCCGTGTTGTTGATGCATTGAATACTAAGACTCTTGTAGCTCCTGGCAGCCACTCTTTCGGGAAATTTGTAAAAGACAGTGGCAAACAAACTGAAAGACAAAGCTTTGAAATTAAAAATCTTTCAGATAAAACGAAGACATATAGCTTTAAAGTAGAATTTGCAGATAATCCAGACGGAATTAAAGTAATGACAAGCAATAACCTGAAGGTGAACGCAAATAAGTCTCAACAGGTGAACTTCAATGTTCAAGTTGATACGTCTAAATTAAAGCCAGGTTATTATGAAGGAACAATTAAAGTAAGTGACGGTAATCAAACTATTGATGTTCCGACGATTCTTTTTGTTGGTGAGCCTGATTATCCACGTGTAACTGGTGCATTTATGGAAAAAGAAGCAGAAGGTTCATACTATGTTGGTTCTTATTTACCTGGCGGGGCCGAGGTATTAAGGTATGATGTTTATATGCTAGGGCCAAATAATTCAATTGGTGGGTTTGTGGATACAATCGGTTTATTTACAAATGCTCAAGCTCCGTATCATGAATTTTCATGGGATGGTACCGTGCAAAAGGGAACAACCTTACCTAATGGGGATTGGGTATTAGGAGTATATGTAGAAAAAGCTGGTGTTAAAGAGTATAAAGCTTATTTAGTAACAAAAAATTAATAACTAAAATAGGAATTCCAGCCAAGCAGTTGCTAGCTGGAATTCTTTTTTATAATCAACTAATCTATAACCAACAACAATCTTTAAGACTGTTAAATGGTGTTTTAAAGGCTAGCCCAGTATCAAACATTTGACAAAACCCCAACTCCGTAATAGTATTAAAAACTATATTCAGAACTACTAAAAATATATAGATAGCAAGCTATGATTGCTGTGGGTCGTACTACAGCAGGAGCAGCTTCTGGAGAGACCGCTTGGTAAGCGGCGCCGAAGGGTTCACCATCTCAGGCAAAAGGACAGAAGAGTATTGAAGTTTGACTTTGTTGTGCCTGTAATTTATAGCGCAGTAATGCTTTTTTAATATTCTAATGTACAAGAGATTGGAGATTCTTCCAGTCTCTTTTTTACGTTTTATTTTCATCTTAGAAGGAGGATTCATACGTGTCACAGCATGAGTTAAAGAGAGATTTAGCCAACCGTCATGTGCAGCTGATTGCCATTGGCGGAACGATTGGTACGGGATTATTTTTAGGTTCAGGTAAAGCAATTGAGCTTGCCGGGCCGTCTGTTATATTTGCTTATTTGATCGTTGGGATCGCCTTGTTTTTTATGATGAGGGCGCTAGGGGAGTTGTTGCTTTCTAAGGAAGGGTATGAGTCGTTTACCGATATTGCGGAGGACTATCTTGGACCACGGGCTGCGTTTATCACAGGATGGACGTATTGGTTCTGCTGGATCATGACAGCAATGGCTGATGTGATTGCGGTCGGTGTCTATGTGCAATATTGGTTTGACATACCACAGTGGGTTCCGGCGATTGTCTGTTTGTTGCTTTTACTTGGGCTTAACCTTTTAACGGTTAAGCTTTTCGGGGAATTGGAGTTTTGGTTTGCTTTGATCAAGGTGGTTACCATTCTCGCATTGATTGTAATAGGGGTTGTTTTGCTCGTGATTGGTTACCAAACCGATGCGGGAGCTGTTTCAATGAACAATCTGTGGGAGCATGGAGGTCTATTTCCAAATGGAATGACTGGATTTTTACTTTCGTTTCAGATGGTTGTGTTTGCGTTTGTTGGAGTGGAATTGGTCGGTGTGGCGGCGGCGGAAACGTCTAATCCCAGAAAAAATATTCCTTCTGCCATAAATAAGATTCCACTTAGAATTTTGTTTTTCTACGTCGGCGCTTTGATTGTCCTTCTTTGCATCAATCCATGGACACAATTAAACGCAGCGGAAAGTCCTTTCGTTAAAACGTTCAGCTTAATAGGAATACCGCTTGCGGCTGGAATAATTAATTTCGTTGTTCTGACATCTGCGGCATCTGCGTGTAACAGCGGATTGTTTTCAACGAGCCGGATTCTATTTACGTTAAGCAAGAGTGAGCAGGCGCCTCAATCTTTTAAAAAACTGACTAAAAATCATGTGCCTGGAAACGCGCTTTGGATATCTGCCGTTGTCGTTTCAGCGGGAGCGCTCCTGAGTAAGCTGATTCCAGAGCAGGCATTTGGGATTGTAACAACAATCAGTGCGATCTGTTTTATCTGGGTGTGGAGCGTCATCTTAATAAGCCATATTAAATATCGAAAACATCGTTCAGATCTCCACAAAAAGTCAGCATTTAAAGCACCTTTTGCGCCATTCATTAACTATGTGGTACTAGCACTGTTCGGGCTGATTCTAATCGTGTTGCTCGTTGCAGATGCTACTCGTCCGGCTTTATTGCTGACACCATTGTGGTTTATTTTATTATTTGTACTGTATCCAACTAAAAGAAAAACTACGCCATAACTATAAAAAGCACCTAATTCTGACTGCTCTGAAGCAAAAAATTTACTTCAGCCATCTGATTAGGTGCTTTCATTTATCTATTGTTTTATTTTTATATCAAATCGATCAGCGTCCATCACTTTTACCCAAGCTGCGACAAAATCACGTACGAATTTTTCTTTGTTGTCATTCTGTGCATACACTTCAGCTAAAGCGCGAAGCTCTGAGTTAGATCCGAAGACAAGGTCAAAGCGGGAAGCTGTTCGCTTCACTTCTCCTGTCTTACGATCGCGGCCTTCATATTGGTTGAAGCCTGTTGATTTCCACTCAATACCCATGTCGAGCAGGTTCACGAAAAAGTCGTTCGTTAGCGTGCCGACACGGTCTGTGAATACGCCGTGTTTCGTGCCTTGATGGTTTGTCCCAAGAACACGCATACCTCCGAGCAGGACTGTCATTTCAGGAGCAGTCAGACCGAGTAGCTGTGCTTTATCTACGAGCATCTCTTCAGGACTCGTAGAGTATTCTTTCTTCTGATAGTTGCGGAACCCATCAGATACGGGCTCTAACACATCAAATGTATCCGCATCTGTTTGCTCTTGTGTTGCATCACCGCGCCCAGGGGTAAATGGAACCGTCACTTCAAAGCCTGCGTCTTTCGCGGCTTTTTCAATGGCTGCACTTCCACCGAGAACGATTAGATCGGCTAGACTGACTTTCGTGTCGAGCTGATTTTGGAGATCTTGATAGATTCCTAGCACTTTCTCCAGCTGTGCGGGTTCGTTTGCTTCCCAGTCTTTTTGAGGTGCCAAACGAATGCGTGCACCGTTCGCACCTCCGCGCATATCAGAATTGCGGTACGTGCTTGCTGAAGCCCAGGCGGTTTTAACGAGTTCGCTCACCGATAATCCTGCACTCAGAATTTTTTGTTTTAGTTCGGTTATGTCGGATTGTGATAGGTCATAATCCACACTTGGAACAGGGTCTTGCCAGATGAGTTCTTCGTCTGGAACCTCAGGACCTAAGTAACGAACTTTTGGACCCATGTCACGGTGAAGCAATTTGAACCAAGCTCGAGCGAAAGCATCAGCAAACTCATCTGGGTTCTCGTAATAGCGACGAGAAATTTTTTCATAGTCTGGATCCATACGTAAGGCCATATCCGCTGTTGTCATCATTGTTTTCACTTTAATAGATGAATCTTCGGCATCAGGAGCCATGTGCTCTTCCGTCATTTCGACAGGCGTCCATTGGTATGCGCCTGCAGGACTTTTCGTTAACTCCCACTCGTAGCCGAACATTAGGTCGAAGTAGCCGTTATCCCATTTAGTTGGGTTTGATGTCCAAGCACCTTCTACACCACTTGAAATGGTGTCGCGTCCTTTTCCGCTTCCATGTTTGCTCAGCCAACCGAAACCTTGTGTCTCAAGGTCTGCCGCTTCTGGATCGTCCCCAACAAGGGAAGGGTCGCCTGCGCCGTGCGCTTTTCCAAAAGTATGTCCGCCAGCGATAAGGGCAACCGTTTCTTCGTCATTCATCGCCATTCGGTAGAATGTGTCCCGAATATCACGGGCACTTGCGAGTGGATCAGGCTTTCCGTTCGGCCCTTCAGGATTCACATAAATCAGACCCATCTGAACAGCTGCAAGTGGGTCCTCAAGTTCACGATCGCCGGAATAACGGTTGTCCGCTAACCATTCTTTTTCCGTACCCCAGTATACGTCTTCTTCTGCATGCCAAATATCTTCACGTCCGCCAGCAAAACCAAACGTTTTTAAACCCATGGATTCGATAGCTACGTTACCGGTGAAGACAAGTAGATCTGCCCATGAGATCTTGTTGCCGTACTTTTGCTTGATCGGCCATAAAAGACGGCGCGCTTTATCCAAGTTTACGTTATCTGGCCAGCTGTTAAGTGGTGCAAAGCGCTGTGATCCGGATGCGCTCCCTCCGCGTCCGTCAGCCGTGCGGTATGTACCTGCAGCATGCCAAGACATTCGGATAAAGAATGGACCATAGTGACCATAATCCGCTGGCCACCATTCCTGGCTGTCTGTCATCAACGCATGAAGATCCTTTTTCAGCGCGTCGTAATCCAGCTTAGAGAATTCTTCGCGATAATTAAAGTCATCTCCCATAGGATTTGATTTTTTGTAATGTTGGCGAAGAACATTTAAATTTAGCTGGTTCGGCCACCATTCTTTATTTGTCGTACCACGTGGAGCAGTCGACGTTGTAATTGCACTATCTTTGTGGTGAGTTACAGGACATTGGCCTGCAGACGTATGTTCTTTTTGATCGGGCTTATTGTTGTTTTCCATTACAATTCTCCTTCCTTTTTTGGAACACAAAATTGCAAACATTTAAAGCCATGATGAAAAATTTCAGATTATTATGATAGTTATATTATAGTGGACAGACATATGGATTCAAAGCGTAATGCATTTTTATTGATTGTATTTATCCAATTCTATTCAGGGGAGAGATGAAGGGGAATCCTCGTAATTTACACGATCTATTTTGCTTAGCTTAAAGGCAATCAGATTATATAAGAGTCTTTTATTTGAAAAAGATTTGAATATTACAAAAAAATACATATAAATAGGTTTTAGGAACTAGTATACTTAGGGTATATAGTAAATTGGGACCTGTACTACATAGTTCAAAATTAAAAGATTATGAGGGGGGTAAATTTATGAAAAAGTTTTTATCACTAGCTTTATTATGCTTATTGTTAGTAGGGATTGTCACACCTGCTTATGCTGCAGAAGATGACGACATCGCTAAAGCGTTAGAGATGATTGAAAAGACCAACAGAGACATTGATAAGAAGATTGAAAAAGCGGTTCAAGAAGCAGATTCGCTACATGCAAATTATCTTTTAGAGATTCAAAAGTTAGAAGAAGGAGATAACGTAATAAAATTAAATGAAGAGAGGCAAAAAATCCTCTCAGAAATGAATAAATTGAATAGCAATGAACAAGACAAGCTGACTAAGTTAACAGAGAAGCTTGAACAGACAATCGCAAAAATAGATGAAGAAAAATTGCGTATTCAAACTAAGATGGAACAGATTGATAATGAAATAGATGCAGTAACGGCGGAATTAGTCTCATCAGATGATGATTCTAAGAAGTTAAATGATAAATTAGAGAAACTCAATGAAAAGTTAAATAAAAAAAATGATAAGTATGCAGAGAAAACAGACAAGTTTACAAAAGATCTTCAAAAAGTTATAGATGATGTATATAATGAAACGCTAAAAATGTCGGCTGTAGCTATTGAAAAGGCTGCTCAAAAAGGTGTTATCGCTGAATGCAGTTGGAAACTAGTGCGTTTTGCTGATCAATGGGTTTGGATTGATCCTGTAAGAGTAATTAGATTTACTAAAGGAGGATAAAAATATTGAAGTAAACAAGGAATTAGCCTCCCTATAATAGAATTACAGCTAAAGCGAGTCTGAATTAAATAGACTCGCTTTTATTGATGTTTTATAAGGGGGGTATCTCAAATGTCTTTTCACATAGGCAAAAAAGGTTCAACTATTGAAAAGGTGTCTTTCGAGACATTTAATATAGGTCTTCTTGCTCGTGGAGATGGTGTAGATATCATGCTGCAGACAATAGAAGCTAACGAACCTTTTTATGTATATCCCAGCGATAATCCAAACGTAATGGAATTTTTTTATATCCTTAAAGGTGAATTAAGTTGCGAGTTAAATGGACATAAAATACTATTAGGTCCTCAAGATTACTATTATGCGAGTGATCTAGAAGAGCCTGTATATTTTACTGCTATTACTGATGTGGAATATTTATGGGTTATTACGGAACCTACTTTTTATCAATTAAGTGAGAGTGTTACACAGCTGAAAGATATAGTAGACCAAGTAGAAGTAAAAGACAGATATACCTTTAAGCATAGTGAAAGGGTAAGTCTGTATGCTATGCAAATTGCAAAAAAACTAATGCTTCCTAAAGAGAAGTTCGAAACCTTATACATAGCTGCATTGCTACATGATATTGGAAAGATCAATACGCCAACTGAAATATTAACAAAGCCTGAAAAACTAACAGAGGAAGAATTTTCTGTTATAAAACGTCATCCATCAGATGGTGCGAAGATGGTTAAAAACCTCTATTACGAAGGTGTAGCACAAATTATTGAGCAACATCATGAAAGATTGAATGGAAGCGGGTATCCGAAACAAATTAAAGGTGATGAGATTTCTTTAGAAGCACGAATTATAGCGGTAAGTGATACATTTGACGCTATGACAGAAGATCGAGCCTATCGAAAAGCCTATGATGCACAAGCTGCTGTTAATGAACTAATAAGGCTGCAAGAATCTCATTATGATAAAAGTGTTGTTGACGCTTTAATTGAGATTTTGAAAGAAGAAAAGCGGATTTAGTCAATCTAACTTAATAACAGTATGCAAATAACCGCCTATCAACATGAGGTGGTTATTTTTTATGGCTTTCTTAAAAATTTCACTAACAAGATCAAAAAAAGATTGAACATTGAATAACTAGGGTATTTAAAGAAATGATGTGTGTAAAAATATATAAAAAATATAACCCTCAATATACTAGGATCAACAGCTTTTTCAGCAAAGGAGAAAAAAATGAACATACAGTTTGATCAATATAAGCAGTTTGGTATTCGGAAAATTTGGGGAAGTAAAAACCAAACCATTTCTTCCGTCTGCTATGATTCCAGAAACGTAACTCGTAACTCTTCCTTTGTCTGTTTAACAGGAGAAAATGTTGACGGCCATACCTTTATGGAAAGCGCCATTCAAAACGGTGCAGTAGTGGTGGCCGGTGAAAATGAAACTTTACTAAAAGAGGCAAGCAAAAAATACGAGAAGCTAACTTTTCTGCATGTACATGATGCTCGTGTATTCCTGGCTCATTTATCCATTATCTTTAATGAAAACATTCATGAAAAATTAATAACAGTTGGAATTACAGGGACGAACGGTAAAACAACGGTTGCAGCCTACGTGCGATCGTTGATGAATTTGTGTGGACTGCAATCTGGTTCAATCGGAACAACGGGGATGATTACTTCTACAGGGAAATTGAACTTTAGTCAGTCAACCCCTACAACCCCGGAAGCACCTGATCTTCATCAAATCTTTCAGGAATTTGTACAAATTGGAGATCAGCTTGCTGCTATGGAGGTTACATCGGTAGGGATTGAACAAAAAAGAACAGAAGGCATCGATTTTGACGTAGCCATCCATACGAATCTTTCACCAGAACATTTGGAGTTTCATCATACATTTGAAAACTATAAAAATGCGAAGTTAAAGTTGTTTAAACAGGCAAAAAAAGCGGTCGTCAATATAGACGATGAAGGCATGTCAGAAGAAATTTTGAATTGCTTTAAAGGTCCTCTACTTACTTACAGTATGGAAAGTGATAGTGGCGCAGACGTTTTCGCCAGCAATATACAACCGTTAGCAGATGGGACGGCTTTCACCCTGACTGTAAAAAACATAAACTATTTCGTGAAAGTTCCTTTATACGGAACCTATAATATAGCTAACCTGCTGTCAGCCATCTGTACAGGTATGCACGTAGGTATTTCCATTGATGAGATGCTTCGTATGCTTCCTGAAATAACAGGACCTGAAGGAAGATTTGAGATCATTCATAAGCAAAACCGAAAAATTATTCTTGATTACGCACATACCCCTGTCGCCTTACAAAATCTTGTGACAGAAGTGAAGAAACTTCCTTACAAGCGGCTTATTGTCTTAGTCATGGGTATTGGTATAAGAGATAAAGAGAAGATGCCGAAAATGGCCGAAACGATTGAAAATCAAGCAGATGAGATCGTCGTATCTGTTGATCATCCTGGTTATCATGATCCGCGTGAGATCGTCGGACTTGTAATGAAAGGGTTCAAAAATCCTCACGCGTCCAATATCCACTCTGAGCTCACTCGGCACGATGCGGTTATAAAGGCGCTTTCTTTAAGCAATGAAGGGGATATTGTTCTTCTAACTAGCGGATGTATTAATGGTGCTCAAATTATTAAAGGTGAGAAGATACCGCATTCCGATAAAGATATTATTGCGGAGTTCTTCAGAAGTAAAGAGGTTGCGAAGAGTAGAAGGCTGATTGTATTTTCTAAGATTAAATGGGCCGCGCACCAAGAGCGAAACATACTTTAATTAAAATCATATTCTTTTAACCCCGTTATAAGCATAGCGGGGTTTTTTAATCGTTTTTTTAACTAAAACGTCAAACACTCTGTAACTGCAGTTATCGCGAATAACAAATAAATGAGCCGGGTAATGGTTACTACTTACAAAAAATTCCGATAACGAAAGGGCTGACAACTTGAATACTTTATTATTAGTATCACTTTTGGTTAGTTCAATCCTAACAGGGTCAAACCCCAATCAAATGCAAGTCAATATGACAAGCAGTGAAGAGCCGAACACATCTGTTGATGCCACCTTTGAAGAGCAGCAAGAAGCAATCTTACAATTTATCAACGTAGATGTTGCGAGAGTTTCTAGCTATGAAATGGAAGCTTTTGATTCTTTAGCTAGAGTGTCGGGTGAAAATTATACGGATGATGAGACCATGTATTTGGAGTTGGTCGAAAACACCATTCCAGCATATGAAAAAGCATTAGCAGAAGCAAAGAACATCGAAGTACAAGGAAAAGAGCTGGAGGCAATGAAAAAACGGCTATTAGAAGCCACTGGAACGTTTTATGAAGCTTTATTACTCCAAAAACAAGCTTTAGAACAACAGAGCAAAGAATTAATGAATCAGTCAAATCAAAAATTAGATGAGTACTTTCAATTAGTTGATGCGTACCATCTCGAACTAGAACTGTTGAGTAAAGAGTACGAAGTGAAGTACGAAAGAAACGGCGAAAATACTGAGGAATCCGATGAAAGTTTTATGTAATCAATCAAAAGCTGAATCAAAAGGTACGTAAAGTGCCAGTTTGATTCAGCTTTTCATTTGTGAGGATGTTTTTTAGACTGAACTTACCCTGCTAAGGTCTCTCGTAAAGTTGGTGTGCGCGAAACGAGGGCATTCTTGAGCAAAGCCGGCACAAGTAAGGGTGAAACAAAAGCGAAACTGCCGGTAGTTGGGGCGAAATGACATCTAAGAATGTGTAAAAAAGGATCTTCTCTAATATTATGTTGCAGTAGAGGCATTTTGTTCTCTTCTTTGACAAGTTAATTGGAGCGCAAGGTGTGAGACTCCTGCGGGACAGGCGGGCAGGTGAGACACTTAAAAGAGAATCTTTCGAATGTGGCTCACCGCCTGCCCCGCGGAAAGCGAAGCACCTGTAGCGGAAATTAACCACTTTCACGAGCCACAAAGTTTGCGAAACGAAGATGCTTTTTAATCCTAGCATCTATTCTTCCAGCAGCATATTAATAAACTCACTTGTAGCAAACGTAACATATTTGCCCTTCTTTTTTATAATCGCTAATTGATAAGGAAGAGTTGGATTAACAATAGGAATGGCCTTTATCGCATCTGAGTCTACCTTCTCTGAGATCGATTGTGGAAAGATAGAAACCCCTAAACCTTCTCCGATCATACCGCTAATAAAATCCCACTGTGAGCTCTCATAAGAAATCTTCGGATGAAATCCTGCCTTCAAGCACTCTTGAATAACCCGGTCATGAAGCGTAAAACCCTCTTTAAACAGAATAAAAGATTCTTCGCTTAATTCCTTCATCTCGACCGTTGTTCGGTTAGCCAGTGGGTGAGAAGAATGAACAAATAACAATAGCTGTTCATCTATAAAAGATACGACTTCAAATTCTTCTTGGTCTGCAGGTAAGACTACTATGGCGAGATCCAATAGACCGTCATGAACTTCTTGTTGAATTTCGTTTGCTCCGTGTTCTACCATCTGAATTTTAATCTCTGGGTAACGTGTTTTGAATTTCTTAATGATTTTTGGGAAAAATAAGAAACCGATAAGAGGCGGGATTCCTATTTTGATTTTGCCTTTTTTCAAATGCATCAAGTCGTACAAATTCGCTGAAAGATTGTCCAGAGAATCGAGTATCATTTTACTTTGTTCAAAAACAATCTCACCTGCTTCAGTCAGCTCGATTTTTCTTGAAGATCGGTCGATCAGCTCCATTTCGAGCTCGTCTTCTAGACTTTTGACCATTTTACTTAGAGCGGGCTGAGATAGATGCAGAACTCCTGAAGCTTTGGTGAAGCTTTTATATTTAGCGACTGCGTGAAAATAAGTAAGCTGGCGAATATCCATATTTGTTAACTCCAAATCTATAACTTTTTCTTATACTAATAATAGTTATAATTCATTTTACTTATTTATTGCACAAGAGTAAAATGTCCTTCGTGCAAAGAAACCATTTTTAAAGAAGCGCCAAATGATGAAAGCGCACTCTTTTCATATAAAAAAGGAGGAAAGATTTTGATTAGTATCATTATAGGTCTAGCTCTACTTATGTTTTTTGCTTACCTCGGCTGGTCGATCATTTGGGTTGCCCCAATCGTAGCGGGAATCGTTGCGTTAATGAGCGGTTTAGACCTTATGGACGCCTATACAAATACGTATATGACCGGCTTTGTGGATTTCGCAAAAGCGTGGTTTCCGATCTTCTTATTAGGAGCGGTACTCGGAAAACTGATGGAAGATACCGGAGCTGCAAAATCGGTTGCCATTCAGTTTACAAAGTTTATAGGTGAGAAACGTGCCATTCTTGGTGTTTTAGTAGCATCAGCCGTTCTTACATATGGTGGCGTGAGTCTGTTCGTTGTGGTGTTCGCTATCTATCCGATCGCATTGGCTTTATTTAAAAAAGCGGATATCTCTAGAAGGCTGATCGCACCGACAATTGTCCTTGGTGCTTTCACGTTTACGATGACTGCTGTACCAGGAACGCCTCAGATTCAAAACTTAATCCCGATGAACACGTTTAAAACAACACCGATGGCGGGTACCATTATTGGTATTGTCGCAACGCTCATCATGGCTGTAGGCGGTTACTTCTGGCTGAAGTTTAGAGAAAAACGATTAACAGCAGCAGGAGAAAAGTACACAGAGCCAGATAAATCCAAAGAAAATGAAGATGAAGAAGAGGGGAAACTCCCAAACTGGATTCTTTCATTAGTACCATTATTAGTCGTTGTCATTTTACTTAATTTCTTAAAAATAGCTCCGATTCCATCTTTATTAGCTGGAATTTTAGCGATATTACTTATCAATTTTAAGCAATACAAGACTTTCATACCTTCTATGAACGAAGGAGCGAAAGGCTCTGTTATGGCGATTATCAACACGAGTGCAGCTGTTGGTTTTGGTGCAGTCGTAACGAGTGTGCCTGACTTTGACAACATTACGGATATGCTTTTAGGCATCTCGAGCAATCCGCTCGTGTCCGAATCACTTGTGGTTCAGCTACTGGCAATGATCACAGGTTCTGCATCAGGCGGTATGGGAATTGCTCTACAAGCGCTTGGAAGTACGTACTATGAGTTATCACAGTCGACAGGAATGAGTCCTGAAGCGTTTCACAGAATGGCATCCATTGCATCAGGTGCATCCATCCTTCCTCATAATGGAGCATTATTAACCCTTCTTGCGGTAACCCAGTTAACGCACAAGGAAACATATAAAGATGTATTTGTCGTTGCTTTAATCATACCTACAATAGCTGTAATTGTCGGAATCATCATGGCAAGTATGGGTATTATATAAAAACTTTTTAGGAGTGAGTCGTGTGGTAGAAAATAAAGTCGTTGTTATTACAGGATCAGCAAGTGGTATTGGTTTTGAAATCGGAAAAACGTTCGCTGAAAACGGAAGCAAAGTGGTTTTAACTGATCTTAATGCTGAAGGAGTTAAAAAAGCAGCGGAAGAACTTAAGAGCCTCGGACATGAAGCGATCGGTCTTAAAGCGGATGTTACAAGTGAAGAAGATATCAAGAACATGATCGAAACAGCACACAAAGAGTATGGCCGTGTAGATGTATTAATCAACAACGCAGGTCTTCAGCACGTTTCACCGATTGAAGAGTTCCCTACAGATAAGTTTGAATTGATGATCAAGATCATGCTGACTGCACCATTCATCGCAACAAAGCACGTGATGCCGATCATGAAGAAACAAGGCTTTGGACGTATCATCAACATTTCTTCTATCAATGGTTTAATTGGATTTGCTGGTAAAGCTGCTTACAACAGTGCAAAGCATGGTGTAATCGGTCTTACAAAGGTTGCAGCATTAGAATCAGCAGCTGAAGGCGTAACCGTTAACGCACTTTGCCCAGGATATGTAGATACTCCACTTGTTCGCGGTCAATTAGAAGACTTAGCGAAAACAAGAAATGTATCATTAGATAAAGTTCTTGAAGAAGTGATCTATCCGCTAGTACCACAAAAACGTCTTATGGAAGTAAGCGAAATTGCTGACTATGCGATGTTCTTATCAAGCGATAAAGCGAAGAGCGTAACAGGACAAGCAATCGTGATCGATGGCGGTTATACAGCTCAATAAATTTACTTTTAAAACCTCAGTCATTTAAGTGGCTGAGGTTTTTTTGTGTTCACAAACTCTCTCTGTCTGTATAAACATGTCCCATTTAATAGGACTATAATGTAAAATATTACTAAGTAGTTATAAATAGATAACTGAATAACACTGAGGTGGATACGATGGATAAAAAATTGAATAGAAAAAAACTAATGGCTGATCTTTTCAAAGCACGCTTTCCTTTTCTTTATTTGTCTACTTGGGAAGAGGATAGGGCGCTTGAATTTATACGCTCTATTGCTTCTAATCATGAATTAATCAAAACGCCAAGGAAATTAATTACTTGGAAAGTCACCAATGGTATATCAGGAGATGATTTGAGTATTACAGATACTAAATCTCCTTTAAGAGCTTTGGAATACATCGAAAAGTTCCAAGATCCTGCTATTTTTATTTTGCATGATTTTCATGTTTATTTCGGTAATCAAGGACAGCTTCCTGATTATCAAATTATCCGTAAATTGAGAGACCTATTATCCAATCTTAAACAAAGTCAAAATCCAAAGAACGTTGTTTTTTTATCCCCGATTTTAAAACTTCCTCTTGAGCTGGAAAAGGATATTACCATCTTTGACTTCAATCTGCCAACGTTTAAAGAGATTAAGAACAGTTTAGAAGAGATGATTGCAGTTAATAAGCAAAGAGGTCGTATTGAAATTAATATGTCTGATGAAGAAATCGAAAAGCTGGTTAAAGCAGCACTAGGATTAACATTATCAGAAGCGGAAAACGCTTTTGCACGTGCTATGGTGGAAGATGGGAAATTATCTGTCGATGATGTAGAAGTGATTTTGGAAGAAAAAGAACAAATCATTAAAAAAACGGGTATTTTAGAGTTTGTAAATAATGAATTGAACATGGAAGACATAGGCGGATTAGAAAACTTGAAAAGGTGGCTTCGAAAAAGAAATAAGTCCTGGCTGGAATCGGCTCAACTATATGGATTGCCTTCTCCAAAAGGGGTGCTCATTACAGGGGTGCCTGGTTGTGGAAAGAGCTTAATAAGTAAATCAATTAGTGAAATGTGGCAGCTGCCATTATTGAGGCTGGATATAGGGAAAATATTTAGCGGCATTGTAGGAAGCAGTGAAGAGAACATGAGAAAAGCTATTCAAACTGCAGAAGCCATAGCCCCCTCTATACTCTGGATCGATGAGATTGAAAAAGGCTTTAGCGGGATAAATTCTACCGGAGACGGCGGGACAAGCTCCCGAATTTTTGGGCAGTTCTTAACTTGGATGCAAGAAAAGGAAAAGGCAGTTTTCGTTATAGCTACAGCTAATAATATTTCCAGTCTGCCACCAGAAATGTTGCGCAAAGGAAGGTTTGATGAAATCTTTTTTGTAGATCTGCCAACTCACCGCGAACGGATTGATATTTTTAGAGTCCATTTAAAGAAAAGATTAAAGGCACAGGAAGTTATAGGAGAATTTGATATCTCAGATCATAACTTAGAATATTTGGCAGAACTAACGGAAGGATTTGTAGGTGCTGAAATTGAACAGGTCGTGATTAATGGATTATTTGAAGCTTATTACGAGGATCGAAGTGTGAGACTGAGTGATTTCGAAAAAGTGTGTAAGCAATTCATTCCGTTATCTGTTACTCAAGCAGAACAGATCAAAAAGGTCCGCGAATGGGCAAATGTAAGAGCAGTAACGGCAACACCTCGTGAAGATCGAAAAGAGTATTTTGAAAATGCGGATTCTGACCCTGAATTTGATATTAAAGCGTCTCGAGGCGGACGTACAATTGATTTCTAAGATATGAATAAGAAAGGGTGATAGATATGAGTATCGAATTAGTACTAATTCCTGTTGGCATCGCTGTTGCACAATCTGTGGGCTCTATGATTGAAAAACACAAATTTAAGGAAAAAACGTATACGATAAAAACAGTAATGAAACGACATCACTTATTACAGAGAGCCATTGAACAATATGGATGCAAAGTTAATGAACTTACTCTGCAAAACTATGAAACAGAAATAGGAGATATTAAAATTTATTTTCAACAAGACGAGCAAGGGGTCTTTGAAGCTGTTTTTGATGAAAGTGTAGATGCAAATGACGCTATAGAGTTTATAGAAAATTTACATACCGAGTATAAGTATTTGATTCAACAAGAAACGTATAAAGCGCTCCTGATCAAAGCGAAAGATAAAGGACTGATACTTGAATCTGAAGAAATTCAGCAAGATCGTTCCATTTTATTAACCTTTAATGTCGCGAATGTAGGTGGTGAAAGGTGAAGAAGATTCAAATTCGCATAGCAGAAGACGGTAAATTTTACGCGGAAACAATGGGTATTAAAGGGGATTCCTGTTTGTCATATATAAAAATGTTAGAAGAACTGCTTGATGCAGAAACGGTCGATTCAACTTTTACGGAAGAATACCACGAAACAGAAATACAAACTATCCAGAAACAGAAACAAACCGTGAAGGGGGACTAATAAAATGGCGTCAGTTACTGACAGAGGAAGGTTTTGGGAGATAAAAAACTCGATTTGGATGCTTTGGGTTTTTCTTACGTTTGGTTTTTTAAATTATATTTCATTCTTTTATGTTTCTTATAAAGTAAAACAAAGAAAATGGTTTGTGGCAGGGATTCTGTATTCAATCCCATTTATATTGATGATGATTACTGCTGATACGGCTTTAAGTGATACTTGGCTAGATGATGTTGGAACTATGAGTTATATAATTGGATCTATAGTTTCGATCATTCATGTAATTAAAATACGTCCTGAATATTTGCTAAGACTTGATGCCAAACTTTCTTCTGGGTATAAAGAAAAAGAAATAGATCATCTGAAAAAGACCATTGCTAGAGAGTATGGTGCTGCTCCGGTCATGTATAAGCAGCCTGTTTTTACATCTCAACCTGTAGACGAAGAAATAAAATTTAACGAAGTAAAAGAATTGAGGGTAGAACAAGTTGTTATCAACGAAACAACTGAGGAGGAGTTGGCGAAAGTCCCAGGTATTGGAGGCTTGTTCGCTAAGAAGATCATTTCTACTCGAAGTCAGGAAAATGGATTTCAATCTTTTAATCACTTTGTTGAAGTACTTTCTGTTAAACCGCATTTGGCTGAAAAAATAAAACCATATCTTTTGTTTCCAGAGAAAGAGCATGTGGTAGCATCAACAAATAAAACGGAAGGAAGAGTCATCGATTTCTGATGGAACTTAATATACATCGCTTTTTGCCATTTACAACCGTTGAAGGTCCGGGTAAACGATTTTGTCTATGGGTACAAGGGTGCTCCATTCGTTGTGAAGGGTGTGGTGTTCCATGGACATGGTCGAAAGAAAACGGAAAGATAATAAGCGTTACTGATCTCTTTGAGGAAATAAAAAGAAGTAAACAGGATAACAGGATAGAGGGTATTACCATACTTGGTGGAGAACCGTTTGACCAAGCAGAACCTTTAGGAGAACTTGCTGTTATGGTTAAGGAGATTGGATTAACCGTAATGGTGTTTTCTGGATACCTTTTTGAGAATCTTAAAGAACGAAATGATGCACAAAATCTTCTTCATGCAGCAGATTTACTGATTGACGGTCCTTTTATTAAAGACAAGTTAGACTTAACACGTCCTTGGGTGGGTTCTTCAAATCAGCGGTATCATTTTTTAACGAAAGCATATAAGCATATAGAGAATGAGTTGGAATCCATTCAAAATAAAGTTGAGATTCGTATTGGCAGTAATGGAGTGGTCTCTATTAATGGTATGGCTACTCAACATACACTTTCTGATCTTTTCAGTCAAAATCATTTTAAGAAAGTCAAAAACGCTCCTGCAGATCAATAGCAGGAGCGTTTTTAGACTTTTTATAAAGCTTCATTTATGACTTTCTTATAGTATAGAACAGATAACAACCCGAATATAGAATAGAGGACAGTATAGACGACCATCACAATAAACATCGGTGTCCACACTTCAGCACCAAATAAGAACCATCCAGATTGTACGGCGAAATAACTGTGGAGCAAGCCAATCATTAATGGAATCCCAAAATTGAAGAGCTGTTTATACTGAATTCCTTTTAAGAGATCGCCTTGCGTATATCCTAACTTTCGCAGAATCGTATAGTTTGGCTTTTCACTTTCACCCTCATCCATCTGTTTAAAGTAGAGGATACAGCCAGATGTAATAAGAAAGGTAAGTCCTAAGAAACCTACGATAAACATCATTAGTCCCATGTTTTTCTTTTGGTTGTTGCTAATTTCGTAACGAGATTCATTGTAAAGTTTTTCGTAAGTTCCCGTTGCTTTGAAAAGTTCATTTGCTTTTTCCAGCTTCTCGTTATCCTTAATATTAACGCCGATATAAAGATTGGATTCCTTCTGTACTTTTGGATCCATATCCTTTTTGATACGTTTGAAAACTATATCATCTACAATGGCAACAGGTACACCACCTCCTGTAAAGAACCAGGAAACAGGGTGTTCTTGTCTTAAGCCATCGTACCTTTGAGAAATAACCTCCGTCTTTCCTTTAATTTGAATCGTCCCAGAATTCTTTAACGGCATAAATTTCTGCAGAAGATCGTTATAACCTGTAAATACGGTTTCTTCTGGTGAAACATCTATCCATTCTACAGACGTATCACTTATAAGAGGAATAGGCATTGCTTTTGGGTCGATCACTAACTCATCTAAACGTCGATCGACAAGCTGTCCTGCATTTACCGTGGCTTGAATGACCTCAATAGATGTTTCGGTATAGGTAATCTTTTCTTTCTTTAAAGCTGCCTCAAACTTATCTGCAGAGTCTCTTTGAATGATAGAGAAGTCATGTGGTATATGATCTTTTGCTGTTTTCTCTGCTGAATAATAAGAGATATACGCAAGGCATAGCAATGCGATTGATAGAGCGGATACCGTCGTAATAATGGTTAATAGCAGCGCGTTAGATTTCATGCGAAACATAACAGATGCAAGTGACATCACTTCATTAATAGATAAATAACCGTCTTTTCGTTTTCTTATCACGTTAAAAATAAAGCTGACAGAACCTTTATAAAAGAGATAGGTTCCTAAAATGACAGATGCTAGTATGACGATCATGGCTCCAAATAACTCAGGCATCGTTGTAAAGTCCCCGCTAAAAAGTTTAGAGGAAATGTAATAACCCGTTATGATGAAGATCAATCCTAAGACACCCATAGTGATTTCCCAGACAGAAAGTTTTTTCACTTTGCCCTCCGTTAAGGAAATGACACGGAACAAAGCGAGAATACTTTGCTTTTTTATAAAGATGTAGTTCGTTAGCATAATTAACAGGTAGATGGCAGAAAAAACAATAACCGTCTGAACAAGAGCTTGTGTTGAAAAACGTAGAGATGCGATCGCATCAACACCTGTTGTTTTAAACAAGACCAAGATGATTAATTTCGAAAAAGAAAATCCAGCGAAAATACCAATGCATAATGAACCAAAATAGAGAATGAGGTTTTCAATTGATAAAATCCGGAATATTTTACTTTTCGTCATGCCGATTAACTGAAACAATCCAATTTCTTTACTCCGCCTCTTAATAAAGATGGTATTGGCGTATAAAAGAAAGATGCTAACAATGACAACAAGCAAGATAGAGGCTGCACGTATGGATGCTTCTCCTTTTACAGAGCCTTCTACAGAATCCATGGAAGGATCATATTGCAGTGTTACAAAAGCGAAATAAAGGGCGGAACTAAAGATTAAGGCAAACACGTACAGGTAATAGTTTCTCAAGTTTTTCTTGATATTACGGAAAATGAGCTGATTAATGTTCATGTTGGACACCGCCTAAAACACCTTGCGTTTTCATGATGTCTTTAAAGAAGGTCTGTCGATCTTGATCTCCTTTCATTAATTGGGTGTAGATCTGTCCATCTTTTATGAAAACAACGCGGCTGCAATAGCTTGCGGCAACTGGATCATGTGTAACCATTAATATGGTGGCCGTACGATTTTCGTTGAGCGCACTGAGTTTATTTAATAGATCAGATGCAGACTTTGAATCAAGTGCACCTGTTGGTTCATCGGCAAAGATGATACTAGGCTCATGTATAAATGAACGTGCCGCAGATGTTCGCTGTTTTTGACCACCTGAGATTTCATTTGGATACTTATCTTTAACATCATAGATTCCTAACTCATTCGCTACCAACTCAAATTTACGTTCTGCCTCTTTTTTTGGTGTTTTTGTTATAGATAAAGGCAATAGAATGTTCTCTTTAACCGTTAACGTGTCTAACAAGTTGTAGTCTTGAAAGATAAAACCGAGATGGTTCTTGCGAAATTCGGCAAGCTGCTTTTCTTTCATAGCTGTCATTTCTACAGAATTAATATGAATGGTACCTTCACTTACCCGATCGATAGAGGAAAGGACATTTAATAAAGTTGTCTTACCAGAGCCAGAAGCCCCCATAATACTAACAAATTCTCCTTTTTCAACGGAAAGGTCTATTCCTTTTAATACTTGTTGTTTATTAAATTTATTTCCGTAACTTTTATAAAGCTTAGCTGCTTTTAATATACTCATGGTATTAACTCCTCTCTGATTAATTTCATTATAAAAAACGGAGTTATCTAATTTCCTTCCATTAAACGAACAAAATACAAAAGCATGTGACACTTTTGTCACATGCCCATAATCTGTTGAAATTCATTTTTGCTTGGGAACAGAAGGGTAAAGGTTGTTCCATCATGTAGCTTTGAATCTGCAGATATGTTTATATGAAGAGAATTTGCTGCTTTCCGAGCTAAGTACAACCCCATACCGGTTGAGGCTTGATCATGGTGTTGTGTAGTTGAAGTGAATCCTTTATCAAAAATACGGGGTAGATCTCGCTCGTCAATTCCACGTCCAGAGTCTTTAATTTCAAGGTATGTACGTTCATCTTGCACATAACTTTTTATCAAGATATCCGAGGAATCACTATACTTTACGGCGTTCGTAAGGATTTGACGAATGATAAATGCAAGCCATTTTGTATCAGCTAAAACATGCGTAATCTGCAGATCAAAATCAAACCCAATCCCTTTTTGAATGCACCACGACTGCAGTGTTTTTAGTTCAGAAAAAAGAAGAGATTCTAAATCAGCGTTCTCCATATAAAGATCGTTTTTAATAAAAGGAATTCTCTTTTGATGGAGCTGCTGATCGAGCAGAAGATGAATACGCAGCCACTCATACGTTAAATCAGCTTTAAATGCGTCATCGCCTATCCGCTGAATCATTAAGTGCATGGCTGTTAAAGGCGTTTTCACTTCATGAATCCAAGACAGCATCTCATCTTTTTCTTGCTCAATCTCAATTCTATTGTAAGAAGCGGTTTGCTTTAAATGTTGTGTTTGTTCGATGATACTTTTCTCTATAATCGCTTCAAAAGGAGACCTAGGTGAAAGGAGAGTAGAAGCATCAAGGGCGCTTTCTCTTTCGGTTAGCGTTTTATAGAAAGCTGTCTCTTTTTGATAACGTTGAAATAAAAATAAGAAGAAGAGAATAAAGAATAAAAAAACAAAATAACTTGCAGCAGACAGGGAGATGGCTGGATCTACATAAGCGACAAATAATAAAATCACCTGTTGGAGAAGGAAGAACAGGATCCAGCTTCTTCTTTCTGTTAAAAAGCGCTTAATCATACGTTGTCCTCTTCAATCGCCATATATCCCTGGCCTACTTTGGTTTCAATATATTGACCTAACATGATCTCATCTAGACGTTTTCGCAGTCGATTTACGTTAACGGTCAACGTGTTATCACTAATAAAACGTTTATCATCCCATAAGCTGTTTATAAGATTGTCACGACTAACGATTTTATTTTTTTGTTCAATCAGAAGCTTAAGAATGAACATTTCATTCTTTGTAAGTTCAACAGAGCCGTTATCGTTTGTTACTAAATTTTTGTCATAGTGTATGGTTGCCCCGCACCACGACTTCAAGGATACCGCTTCGTTGTTGTAGTTATAAACACGTCGTAAGATCGCATGGATCTTAGCGATTAATACGTCAAAATGAAAGGGCTTTTGTACAAAATCATCCGCTCCAAGCTGCATGGACATCACCATGTCACTCGGATGGTCGCGAGAGGATAAAAAGATAATGGGAACATTGGAATGAGACCGAATATTTCTGCACCAATGAAAGCCATCAAATTTAGGCAGCTGGATATCAATGATGACTAGGTCTGGTTTGATATCAATGAAATCCTGAATAACACGTCCAAAGTTAGTAATACCGTAAACCTCATACGACCATTGAGATAAACGTTCTTTAATTTCGTTAAATAGCGTTGAATCATCTTCAATTAATAAAACTTTAAACAAATCCATCACCACGCAAATCACCATATTATTTACATTGAGTGTATAGCATAACTTGGATATTTACTACCAAAAGCCGTTTATAAGAATTCTCTTTCATACGGCGATGGGATTTTTGTTTTTGTACAAATAAAAAGACCCCCATACTCGGGGGTCCTTTACAAAAACTATGAAACTTCAACTTCACTCATCAAACTGTGTGTATTTCCTTCAGAATCTTTAAAGAATACCATCCACGTTTCTGTATTTCCCATTTTTGCAACGATGTGCGGTGAATCGACGAACGCTACTCCTTTTTCCTGAAGCGTTTTGTAGGCTTGCTTAATGTGCTCAACGTTAAAATAAATAACAGAGCTGGAATGAGCAAACTCCTCTTTCTCAGGCAGGGTTAACATGATTCTAAGTCCGTTGCAATCAAAGAACGCCATCGTATCTGTCTGAAATAATAGATTTAGTCCTAAGATGTCCTTATAGAAATGAATCGAGCGTGTGATGTCATGAACCGGTACGGCAAGCTGTCCCACTTTTTGAATAACATTCGTTTGAATGGTCATGGTTATCTCTCCCTTATTGTTTTCTTCATCATCATAAACTAACTTAGCGTTTGATTCTTATCCAATATCACCTTTTTTCGGTATTGAAGGGGAGAGAGTCCAACGTGCTGTTTAAACAATTTGCTAAATGAAACAGGATTGTTCAGCCCAATTTCAAACGTAATGTCGGTCATTGAGTAGTCAAGGTTCTGTAACAAAGATATGGATTTTTTAATACGCAGATCTGCAATGTGTTGAAAAGGTGTTCTTTTATAGATGGTAAAGTAGTTTCGTAATAGATGATTGGGCGATAAACAAGAGACAGCAGCAATTTCATCAAGAGAAATATCCTTTTTATCAAAAAAAGCACGAATGTATTCATGGGCTATGGAGATTCTTTTATAAATTTCCTCACGTGTAGATGGCTTTGCAGCATCCAGTTTGTTCACTTTTTCCCACGTATTCATTTGCTCAAATACAATAGACTGCATGATGAAATGAAATTGTTCATCTAGTAAGAGTGAATCATCTTTATATAGATAGGTTGACTTCTTTAACTGATTTAATTGATCGTTCAGAACAGAACTTTTTTGATAAGTTTTTTCAAAAAAAGAATCAGGTGTCTTGTTATGGAAAGGTTCATCCAGAAGCTTAATGGATGAATCAGACATGTTCCGAAAAATATCATCAGCAAATTTATCTTGAAAAAAAACACAAAAGGATTCAACTTCCGTTTGTTCATCAATAGTGATGGCGTAAGGACCTGCGTTTAGCAGCAGATAAAAATCATCTTCAACGGCAAAATAACCTTTATTCGTTTTGTAATGAGCTTTTCCGTTCGTGAAGGTCTTGATGGAGAGAAGCCCGTTTCCATGCCAATCGAATTGGTCACTCTGTGCGTGCAGAATATAATTCGATGCGATTTTCTCAGCCATTATGTTTTTTCTCCTATACAGAGTTTAATAGGGAAATTATACCTTATAAAGCAGTTCGTGTACGCGTTTGTTTTAGGAATGTTTCACATGAAACAATGAAAAAAAGCACGGGCTTATAAGCCAATGCTAAAGGTTTTTAGTATGAAAAGACGTTTCTTTTTGATGACTTTTTATCCGTTTTAACTGTGCAACAATAATGATGCTGATGATGACGAGTAAGAACCAAGAGCTGATCTTACCGAGATGAACAAGTGACCAAGAGGTTTGTTGATTCGGGTACTGCCATGCTCCTAAAAAGGTTGTAATGTTTTCTGCAATCCATATAAAAAACCCAATTAATAAAAACGAAAGAATGATAGGCATTTTATATACTTTGTTGAGAATTCGATAATGAACAGTTGTTTGATAGAAAATCGGAAAAAGAAGAGTAATCAATATCCATCTTGCATCGATTAAAAAATGATGAGTAAAGAAATTCATATAGATCAGAAAACATATTCCAAAAGCGTACAGGGGTTTGGGCCATCCTGTAATGTGAAGATCTAATCGTCTCCAGCTCTGACAGATATAGCTTGCAACACTTGCATACATAAAGCCGCTGTAGAGGGGAACTCCATAGATCTTTGTATATGCTTCTTCTGGATAGCTCCACGAGCCCATATGAACCTTAAACAATTCTAGAGCAAGACCGATCAAGTGAAAGACACAAATGACTTTAAGTTCATCCATCGTTTCTAGTTTTGTCAGGATCATAACGATCTGGGTCAGCAAGCAAACGATTAGGATAAAATCGTATCGTGGTATAAGAGGGATGCTGATAAACTTTGAAAGTGCTAAAGCACCAAAGATAACGACAGGAAAGATACAAGAAAGTGCTTGTAAGTATGTGAACTGAACGAGCGCCCTCATGAGCCAACCACCTTTTTATAGATTAAAATGGAAATATATTGTATCTATAATAACCTATGGTGTTCAGAAGCACATCATACAAAAAGCTGTTTATTTTAACAGGGATCTGTCAGTTGACAGATTCATGTTAGTCTTGTAAAAAAGAGCTTACCTCTTTGTCAGTGCTGCATCAGCTAGTGAATAAACTATTGCATCATCTGTTGGTGGATTATGAAGACCGGCTCTTACATCTCGAAAGTGCCGTTGAAGCGGATTTTGTACAGAAAGACTTCTAGCCCCAACGATTCTCATCGCGAGATCAACCACTCTGTTCGCGCTGTTTGTTACAGAATGCTTAACTGCAGCGAGTTCTGTACCTAGATTCTGACGTTGTTCAGGGTGGTTTACCCATTTTTCAGCAACGGCGTGAAGAATCGTTCTTGCTTGAAATAGCTCAAGTTCGATCTTGCCAATCTTTCTTCTCACTTCTGGCACATCTGAGATAGGTCCTGATAAGGTGTTAGGGCTATACTCTGACGCAAATTCAATTGCGTAATTCCGTGCTGCTCTTGCGATACCTAGATAAACTGCAGGCACTTGCAGATACCAGCCTTTAGGTACGATGTTTTTCCCATCTTCTACGACAAGTAAATTTTCCTCAGGTACATAAACGTCGTTCAATAGGAGATCATCACTTTTTGTTCCTCTCATCGAGATGCTGTCCCATGTTTCTTTTACAAAAACCCCTTTTTCTTTGTGATTTACTAAGAAAAATCCTTTATGATTGGTTTCTGAGATTGTGGCTGTGATGACCGAGTAATCAAGGGCTTCTGCCATAGAAGTAAAAGCCTTGCTTCCGTTAATCAGCCATCCGTCTGCTTTCTTGACTGCTGTTGTAGTAGGTATACCCCCTCGAGAGGGACTTCCTGTCGCGCGCTCTGTTTGTGCCAAGTTAATGAGTGCTTTTTGTTCAACAACTTTTCGGCTAAGATTAGCGAACGCGTCGCCTTTCCAATGCCGGTTTTCTGCCGCCTCTAAAAGTGTACCCAGATGCCACCCAAGAGAGAGGGCAGTAGGAGCATCTCCCTCAGCTAAGTGCTCTTGAATGGTTAAAAACTCAAGAAGATTTAATCCTTTACCACCATATTCTTTTGGGATGGTGAGTGAAAGGAAATCATGATCCTTCAGGTCTTGAAAGTTCTCATATGGGAAAATTCCTTCTCGATCTACATGTTCTGCTCGTTTCTTAAAGTTTTCTTTTAGTGATAGGGCGGTGTTTATAGTCTCTTCAAAAGTATCTTTTTGGATGGTTTTTCTCAAAGGTATGCTCATGTTTGCCTCCTATAGTTTTTGGAAATAAGTTGGATTTTGTATTTGGCTTACATAAAGGACTTCACTGACCCGTTGATTGGAGTGTAAGGTGGGAGACTCCTGCGGGACAGGTAGGCAGGTGAGACACTTAAAAGTGAAGCGTACGAATGTGGCTCACCGCCTGCCCCGCGGAAAGCGAGCACCTGGAACGGAAATCAACCGCTCACATGACATCGAAGTACAACCAAGCACAAAAAAGCCCTCTTTCAAAGACGAAAGAGGACGTAGATTCCATGTGCTAACACGCTCTCTCATCTATCAGACATTCAAAGAACATCTGCTGGAATTAGCACCTTTCTTTTAATAAAAGCGGTTGCTGCAGGATCGTAGGACCAGTTCCTCCCCTGACTCTTGATAAGATACAATATTTAATTATTAGTCATCACTATAGAGGATAAAACAAACCGCTGTCAACAAAAAAACTGATTGTTAAGAAAATTAATTTATTTCTCTAAATTCCATTGACAGGTTATTTTTATTCCTGTATATTTCGTTACTAAATTGAATATTATCGATTCCTTATCGAGAGAGGTGGAGGGACTGGCCCTTTGAAGCCTCGGCAACAACTATTTTTAGTACTGTGCCAATTCCAGCAAGCTAGTAGCTTGAAAGATAAGAGGAGATCTATATACGTATGTTTATTTAACGTATTTTTAAACCTCTTCTTAATTTGAAGAGGTTTTTTCATTTTCTCTTGGAACGGGTACAAAAAAATTCTATGCAACGGAGGAAACAATTTTGAGTAAAGAAATTTTGTTTAACGCGTTTGAGATGACGAGTGCCATGCATAATTCTCATGGCCTTTGGAAGCACCCGGAGAACAAGAGACATAGAAACTACAAGAATCTGAATTATTGGATTGAATACGCAAAACTTCTAGAAAAAGGAAAGTTTGATGCTGTGTTTTTTGCAGATGTGCTCGGCGTATATGACGTGTACAAAAAAAGCAAGCATCCGTCAATCCGTGATGGATTGCAAGTGCCGCTGAATGATCCAGCGCTTCTCATATCTGCGATGGCGAGTGTTACAGAAAATCTATCGTTTGCCGTAACGGTTAGTACTACGTATGAACAGCCCTTTGGCAACGCGAGACGTTTTTCCACACTTGATCACTTAACAAAAGGTCGTATCGCTTGGAATGTGGTCACGTCTTACTTGCCGAACGCTGCAAGGAATTTTGGTTTAGAAGATATGATTAAACATGATGAGAGGTACAACATCGCTGATGAATATTTAGAAGTGTCATACAAGCTTTGGGAAAGCAGCTGGGAAGATGGTGCATTTATTGAAGACCCCGAAAACAATACGCTTGTAGATCCTGAGAAAGTTCATGAGATTAATCATAAAGGACAATATTTTAATGTCGAAGGACCACATTTAAGTGAGCCTTCGCTACAAAGAACACCTGTGATTTATCAAGCTGGAACGTCAGAGCGAGGCCGTGATTTTGCAGCAAAGCATGCAGAGTGTATCTTCGTTGGCGGCCCAACACCTCAAAGAATTCGCTATTATACGAACGACATTCGAGAGCGTGCAGAAAAACACGGTCGAAACCCTGAAAACATCAAAATTTTTTCATTCTTAAACGTGGTGGTCGGAAAAACAACAGAAGAAGCAGAAGAAAAGTTTAAAGAATATGCAAGCGTATGGAGTGCTGATGCTGCAAAAGCACAATACGGGGCAAGCGGTTATGATATTGCAGAATATGAAGAATTAGATCCAGATACTCCTTTTGGATACAACAAATCAACAGAAGGCGGACATTATAAAGCTGCAACGCTTACTACGGATGCTCCGAAACCTTTGACAGTAGGAGAGGTATTGAATCGCTTCGAGTCCCCTGACAGAGGAAGTTTTATCATCGGCAACCCAGAAGAGGTAGCAGATGGCATCCAAGCACAGTTTGAAGAGTCTGGAGTGGACGGGTTCAACTTAAATCACCTTGTAACACCTGGAGATTTAGAGTCTTTTGTGGAGTTAGTTGTTCCTGTTCTTCAAGAGAGAGGTCTTTACAAAAAAGAATACAACAAAGGCACACTACGCGAAAAATTATTTCCTAACGGGGAGTCGTTATTGCCAAAAGACCATCCTGGGGCAAAATATAGACGAGTTTTTGCAGAAAGCAGATAAAAATGAAAGAAGTGGGGAGAGAGATAAATTGAAAAGATATTCGTTATTTACTATTGCAGCTATCTTTATTATCGTACTGTTGACAAGCTGTGGTTCATCAGAAGAAGGTGCAACAAAGAAAATTACATTAGGGGCAACCGTTCCATACAGTGACATGCTTGAAAAAGGGGTAAAACCTTATCTTGAGAAAAAGGGCTACACCGTTGAAGTAAAAGAGTTCAATGATTATGTTCAGCCAAATATTTCATTGAAAAGCGGTTCATTGGATGCCAACCTTTTTCAGCATAAAGTTTATATGGACGCTTTTGGAGCAGAGAATAATATGAAACTCGCTTCTGTCATAACAGTGCCGACTGCACCGATCGGAATTTATTCTAAGAAATACAAATCACTAGATGAAATAAAGCCTGGAAGCACGGTTACTTTAGCGAATGATCCAACTAACTTAGCGAGAGGTTTGACCGTTTTAAGAGATAACGGATTAATTGAGATTGACGGTTCGGCAAATCCTTTAAAAGTATCGGAAAAAGACGTTACCAAAAATCCGAAGAACCTTAAATTTCAGCCTGTAGAGGCTGCACAAACTCCTCGAACACTAGATTCGGTAGATTTGGCAGCAGTAAACGGAAACTTTGCCATCTCTTCAGGTCTGGACCTGAAGGATGCCCTTGTTAAAGACAAACTGCCTGAGGAAATCATTAATCGAATTGTTGTACTTGAAAAAGATAAGAATTCTAAGCTAGCAAAAGATCTTAAAGCAGCAGTAGAATCAGATGAATTTAGGAAAGTAATAGAGAGTGATTTTAATGAGTTTCATAAGCCAGATTGGATGAATAAGTAATTACTACTTTTCACATGATTTGTACGAAAAGCAACTAAGTTTACAATAACAGCAAAACAAAAAAACCACTGACATAATGGGCTTTCCATCACGTCAGTGGTTTTTTGCATGTAGATATTAACGAACACCTTTCATGAACCCTTGAATCTTAGGCGAGAGCATGAATAGGATAATACTTAGAAGAATGGCTACTCCACCAATTACTCCAAAGTACATCATTTCTGTTTTATCTGTATAGAATTTAACGATTTGTGCGTTAATTGCCTGTGCAGCTGCACTGGATAAGAACCATAAGCTCATCGTTTGTGCAGAGAATGCAGCAGGTGCAAGTTTCGTTGTTGCTGAAAGACCAACTGGTGATAAGAGAAGCTCACCAAGAACAACGATAAAGTAACTAAGCACAAGCCATAATGGATTAACTAGAGAATCTTCTCCACCAAAGTATGCAGGAAGAAGAATAACTAGGAATGATAATCCTGCAAATAATAAACTTAAAGCAAATTTCTTTGGTACTGTCGGTTGACGATCACCAAGCTTTACCCAGATCCAAGCAAATAATGGAGCTAGAACAATGATGAATAACGGGTTCAATGATTGGAACCAAGCAGGTGAAATCGTAATACCTGCAAATTCAAGGTCCGTACGCTTGTCTGCATATACAGCAAGAATTGTAGAACCTTGTTCTTGAATAGCCCAGAACATTACAGATGCAATGAATAACGGGATATAAGCGATAATTCTTGAACGCTCAGTAGCTGTCGTTTTAGGACTACGGTACATAACAATAAAGTAGATAGTCGGAATCGTGATACCGAAAATACCAACTAATGTAATGAATACGTCTAATGTAAAGATACCAACAGGAATTGTTGTACCTAGAATTACAGCTAACACAACCACACTAATACCAACGATTAATGATACTTTTTTCTTCTCAGCTGGAGATAATGGGTTAGGAACAACAGTACCTGCAAGACCAAGATTCTTTTTCTTAGTAACAGCAAATACGATTAGTCCTAATAGCATACCAAGTGCTGCAATTCCAAATCCTAGATGGAAGCTCGTTTTTGAAACTTCTCCTACAATTAATGGAGATAGGAAAGCACCTAAGTTAATACCCATATAGAAAATACTGAAACCAGCATCTCGGCGATTATCATCTGTTGCATACATGTCACCTACTACGCTTGATACGTTAGGTTTAAGTAAGCCTGTCCCAATAACGATAAAGACCATTGAAATGAATAACATAGTCAGATCGCCCGGTAGTGACAAGACAATATGACCGATCATAATTAAAATACCACCATAGAATAGTGCTCTAGATGTACCAAAAACTCTGTCTGCTAACCAACCACCAATTACACCTGACATATATACAAGTGAACCATAAATGGACATGATTGCTAAAGCAGAGGACTCTTCTAGCCCTAAACCGCCTTTTGAAACTTCATAGTACATGTAATAAATGAGGATTGCTCTCATTCCATAGTAAGAAAAGCGCTCCCAAAACTCAGTGAAGAAAAGTGTAAATAGACCTTTAGGATGTCCAAAGAAGCCTTTTTGAGGTACACTATCCACAATTTTCTGTCTATTGATGTCTGACATAAGACAACCTCCTTTAGTTCATTAAATATAATACTTTGAAATATTTATTATTGTCAAAAGTTTTCGGCTTGTCTATTATTACAGGTTTTTATGCATTCGTAAATGGAAATTACAACCTATATAGGCCTAATGGCTTATATCTATGCAAAATGTAGAATAAAACATGTATAAATAAAGTAAAAAAAATTCTAAAGTAGTATGCTCAAAAATCAAAAATAATTGTAAGGTGTTGGGAAAATACTTATAACATTGTGATACGAGTAAGATTTCAGTAGTATAGAAGAATAAGTTTAAGGTTTGAAAAGAGGTCTTTATCAATGAACAAAAATTCCATTTATGGATTAACAATTGAACAGCTTACAGCATGGCTTGGCCAGCACGGATATAAACCCTATCGCGCTTCACAAGTTTGGAACTATCTCTATAGAGAGCGGGTAACCACTTTTTCGGAAATGATCGATATCAAAGACGATTGTATCGAATTATTAACCGAAAACTTCACCATTCAAACGCTTCGTGAGCACGTTAAGCAAGAAGCATCAGATGGAACAGTAAAATTTTTATTTAAATTGAATGACGGCAACTTGATCGAAACCGTACTGATGAGACATAAATACGGCTTATCTGTATGTGTAACGACCCAAGTAGGATGTAATATCGGGTGCAGTTTCTGTGCGAGTGGTTTGTTAACAAAAACACGGGATCTATCCAGTGGGGAAATTGTAGAGCAGATCATGAACGTTCAGCATCATTTAGACGCAGTGGGTAAGGGAGAAAAAGTAAGTCATATCGTAGTAATGGGAATCGGCGAACCCTTTGATAACTTTGAGAACATGGTGGACTTCTTAAAAATCATGATCGATCAGAAGGGGCTTGCGATCGGATCAAGGCATATTACGGTCTCTACTAGTGGAATCGTTAATAAGATGTACGAGTTTGCAGATGTGAACATCCCTGTAAATCTCGCTTTATCCCTTCACGCACCAAATAATGAACTGCGTACACGAATTATGAAGATCAACAGAGCTTTTCCCGTTGAAAAGCTAATGGATGCAATCAACTATTATATTGAGAAAACAAATCGCAGGATTACAATTGAATATATTCTATTAAAAGATGTAAATGATCATGTAGAAGAAGCGGTCGAACTCGCGGCTCTTTTTCAAGACAAAAAGAAGAAAACGTATATTAACTTAATTCCATATAACCCAGTGGATGAGCATAGTCAGTATCAGCGAAGTGACCAAGAATCTGTTCTAGCTTTTTATGATACGCTCAAGAAAAACAGTATCAACTGTAAGATTCGTCAAGAACACGGTACAGACATTGATGCAGCGTGTGGCCAGTTAAGAAGTAAGCAGATTAAAAAGGATAAAGATCAATCAAACATATCTTAACAAAAAGAGACTGGTTTATATGACCGGTCTCTTTTCTTGCGGATTGTTGTTTTCAAATATCATTTTCTTCTGTGACCGTTGATTGGAGTGTAAGATGCGAGACTCCTGCGGGACAGGCGGGCAGTCCGAAAAGTGGAAGTGGCTCGTTCAGCCCTGACAAGCAAAAGGTGAATGGGCTAGGAAGGCGCACTTTACCTTCTGGACCATTTAACTTTTGACCTCGAGGGGCTAGCCACTGCAACTAGACAGGTGAGACACTTAAAAGTGAAACGTCAAATGTGGCTCACCGCCTGCCCCGCGGAAAGCGAGCATCTGGAACGGAAATCTACCACTTCAAAGAAAAAAGTTTACGAAAACAATTATGTTGACAACTGTAAAAGAATTACATATGATGATGGTAATTCAATGGAAAGGTTGGTGTGTTTGTGAGCGTTGTCGTTCTTAACTAAAACAATTTGGATACAGGTATGCAAAAGAAAAAATGAAACGGGTTGCCCGGTTTATTTGTCGTGCTCTTTTGTTGCCGCCAATAGTTAAGAACAGCGGTCAGATACAAGCCATCATACTCATTCCTTTGATGCTGCGGACTCTTCTTATGAGCCGATTTTTTTATGCAGTTTTTTAGGGTGAAGTCTATCTATGAGGCAGAAATGACAATGTTCATTTCTGTCTTTTTTTATTGGCACGTTCCTGGCCTCTGTTAAGAGGAGGGGATAAAAGAAATTTTGATTGAAAGTCGCTATAAAAAATTTTGGAGGTAGATCCATTTGAATAGACAAACCATTACTATGCTTGAATTTAACAAAATTAAAGAAAATCTTAGTTCATATGCAATGAATGCAGCAACGAAAGAAATGATTGAAAAACTGGAGCCTTCTTCAGATGTATCTATAATCAAATCGTGGATGCTTGATACGACTGAAGCTAAACGGATTCTGGAGAAAAGTGCTAGCGTTCCGATCGCTAATTTGAATGGATTGGAACAAGTGCTTGAAATACCAAAAAAAGGTTTAAATCTATCACCTGAGCAGCTCACTTTGATTTACGGTTTGCTCGAGAATGTCACGAGAATGCAGCGTTTTATGAAAGATAAGAATTTTTTAGCACCTGCAGTATCCACTTATGCCTATTCCATGTTTGATCTGAGCGATTTAAAAGATGAAATCTATCGGTGTATTCGAAACGGCAGAGTTGATGATCATGCCAGTAAAGCTTTGTTAAAAGTAAGGAAAAAAATAGCGGTGGTAGAAGAAAGAATTAAATCCAAGCTAGATAATATGATGAAGTCAGCAGCTTATCGCGATATGTTGCAGGATCCAATCGTTTCAATGAGAGATGGACGCTATGTAATTCCTGTGAAAAGTAAATTCAAACGAAATATCGATGGCCAGATTCTTGACCGTTCTTCTAGCGGAGCAACTGTCTATATGGAACCAAACGATGTGAGGAAACTGCAAACAGAAATAAGTATGTTACGAGCAGAAGAAGAGATTGAGATTTCAATGATCCTAGGTGTACTGACAGGAATGGTAGCGGGATTTGAGAGAGAGCTGCACATCACAATTGAAGCGATGGTACACTATGATTTTATTTTCGCTAAAGCCAAATATAGCAGATCAATAGATGCGATAGGTGTTGAAATCAACCAAGATAACGTTATTAAAATCCAAAACGGCAAGCATCCGCTTCTTGGTGAGAAATGCGTTCCATTAAATTTTATGTTGGGTGAAAATTATCAATCCTTGGTTATTACAGGCCCGAACACAGGAGGAAAAACGGTTGCGATTAAAACCGTCGGGTTGTTGACGTTAATGGTTCAGTCAGGTCTTCATGTACCTGTGGGAGAAGGCAGCTGTTTTGCAGTATTTAGAGAACTTTTTGTTGATATCGGAGACGGACAGAGCATCGAGCAGTCTTTAAGTACATTTTCTTCGCATATGACAAATATTATTTCGATTTTAAGAAATGCAGGACCTCAAGATCTCGTTATTTTAGATGAACTAGGAGCAGGAACGGATCCATCAGAAGGTATGGGCCTTGCGGTAGCCATACTTGAAAAACTGTACAGCAAGGGAAGTATGATTCTAGCAACCACGCATTATAGTGAGATAAAAGAATTTGCTGCTGTCACTCCAGGTTTTGAAAATGGATCAATGGAATTTAATTTAGAGACACTTCAGCCTATGTATTCATTAGTTATCGGTAAAGCGGGAAAAAGCCAGGCATTCGCAATCGCTATCAAACTTGGGATGGACGAAGAGGTTATCCACCGTGCACAGAGTATTACTCAAAAAGAAAGTTATCCACATGTGGACAAAGAGAATTCAGGAATGTTTTCCACAGAAGAATTTGAAAAGATAGCTCATTTAAGGGATAAAGCTCATTCGAAAGTGAAAACTCAGTTTAAAAAACAACAGAAAGCCGATGATCTCCAAGGTGAATCCTTTCAAATCGGTGACCGCGTTTATGTTTCAAGTCTAAAGACAGCAGGGATTGTATTTGAACTAGAGAATAACCAAGGAGAGTTTGGTGTAATGGTGGAAAACAACAAACATTACATCCATAAGAAACGGCTGAAGCTCCATATTGAAGGTAAGATGCTTTATCCTGAAAACTATGATATGGATATCGTTTTTGAGTCTAAAGAAAATCGAAAAAAAGATAAACTCTTGAAAAAGCGGCACATTGAGGGACTTTCGATTGAAAGAGAAGAAATTTGATCGGGGGAGAAGTATGGAAAGTAAGATCGTCTATAAAATTTTAGAACTCACTGATTTAGGGGATAACCTTTTAGACAGCTTTAAACGGTATCAGGAAACAAAAAATGTATGGTATTTAGAAGAAGATGAATTAAAAACGAAGGATGACTACTTTATTGATGACTGGTCAGCTGACAAGAAGAAGTTAGTAATTGATGAGCTAAGGTTATGCGTTACAAACAATGGCATTGTAGCAGGAGCATTTGACGGGGAGAAGCTAGTTGGCTTTGCAAGTGTAGAGAGCGAACGTTTTGGTTCAAAAAATCAATACGTTGAGCTTCCGTACATTCATGTTTCAAGTGAAGCAAGAGGGTTAGGAATCGGCAAAAAGCTTTTTGAAATATGCTGTAAAGAATCAAAGAAGTTAGGGGCAGAGAAACTATACATCGCTGCACATCCGTCTATTGAATCACAGGCCTTTTATGATGCAGTAGGATGTAAACGCGCTTCAGAAATTAACGTTGATGTGTTAAAAAAAGAGCCTTTAGACATTCAGTTAGAGAAAATTTTATAAAAAAGGAAGAGACATCTCACTCACGTGGTAGATGTCTCTTTTTGTGCAGGCAGGATAACAACACGGTCGACTATAGAATTTTCAATATCGCGTCCTACATCAACTGCCTTTGAAACAGAAGAATCACATGTAATGTCGGTAAGTGAGATATCATCAGCGCGATTCGGTCCGCCGTACACTTTTACAGCGGGCCCAGCAGAGGAAAAGTTCTTAATGAAAATCTGATTGAGAATGACATTACGAGCTCTGTATTGGATGGCAATTACCGGGTTTTGTTTATAGTCGTAGGAGGGGTCGCCGATAAATGTTAAACCATTAATGACAACATGATTATATCCTGCTACGACTAGACCTCGTGGTGTTGAATCATTGTATAGATCGGTATATATAGGTGCGATGCTAAAGATGTTTGTAGCGGAAATATGGTGTGCCGTTTTTGATGGGGGATCCATGTCCTTATGATGGCCAATATGACGAAAATTGTAGGATCGGTTGTCATTCACTGAAATATGTCCATAAATATGCACATTGGTCGCTGCAGAAGCATTATGATGAGCTTTTACTTCTACGCCGCCAAAACAGCGAGTGGTGGAGTTGTTTAAAAGCCATACGTTATGTGATCCATCGTCTACCTCAATACCATTAGAGTTAGAAAACCCCTTTTTATGAGACCTTCCGCTAGGATCGCACATATGAGAATTGGAGATAAAGATATATTCACTGTGGTGGGTTGTAATCCCATCATCTCCGAATCCATATCCGTTAAGATTATCTAACCAAATGTACTTGCTGCCTCCTCTTGAGCGCGTCCCATCGCCTAGATAGGTATAAACAGAAGAGGAGACATCAAAGCAATGCAGCCCTGGGTTAATGGCCTCGAGGTCCATCATCCAGCCATACGTAACATTAGCAAAAGTAACACAGCTAGATCGATTGTTACCTGCACTTGTTTTTTCTTCATCCCCTAATCTTTCAATGTTCCAGTCCAAACTCATTCCTTTTACTGCAATATTTCGATTCCCTTTAAGGTGATTCTTGTTTGTGACGAGCCACTCTGCTTTTGGGGACTGATCATGCAGTTTTAAGGTTGTTTTGCCCTTTCCTTCCCCTAAAAGAATCGTCCATGAAGGCAATTTGATCCCTTTTGTAACGTATATTCCCTCTGGAATGCGCACGATTACTCTGCCTTTTCCTATCGCTTTACGAAATGCTTCTGTATTATCTGTTACACCGTCACCAACCGCGCCATAATCTATGACGTTTACTTCCCCTTTTATTTGACCATATAGCACTTCATATTGCTGATCTAACGTATTTATCCATCTGGGAAAGGCATTTCCTTTTTCATCAAGTTCCCAATCTGTTGTTTGTATATCGTTATAAGGCACTCTTTTAATCAAAAAACTTTTCGTTAAAAATTTTAACCATTCAAAAGTTAAACCCTTTTGTTGTGACCACTTTTTACTCGAATTCTTGAATAGGTTTTCCGATGTGAGTAATTCAACTGGTTGTGATATGGAATGTTCACGCTGTAATTTTTCAAGAAGTTCTTTATTTTTCATTGGACTATGTTTTTTATCTAAATGCAGCAAAGTAATGATCACCTCTTTTAAATAGATTAACTATAATTAATGGTTTCCCTATCTCAAATTATGTAATCAATAGAATGAATAACGAGAAGGGGAGGGGATTCTGAAAAGGTAAAACACCGATGCAAACAAAAAAGTTTACATGTTTACAAATATGTTTGCAATTGTTTGCTTAATTGTTTGCAAGTTTACAAATACGTTTACATGTTGCTGTGTAAGGGATTACGAGAATTGTCAGTCGATGTTTACAACATTGTTTGCAAGTTTACAGAAAATGTTTGCGTGTTTACAAATTTGTTAAAAGAAAAAATAGGCATTGTTTAATTTTAGATAACCCTCTAATCTATTAATATAGCAACAAAATAAAGATGGAAAAAGAAAGGATGTACGCACATGAGTAATTCTAGAATTGCTGCTGTTGATGTAGGTAACGATTCATTAAAAGGAATTTTCGGTACATTAGATCATGAATTAAACATCCCTAACGTAATTGCGAGAGATATTGAAGATCGTCCTGTTATTGGGATTGAGGAGTTAGACAGCAAAGATCCGTTAGAAGGCATACATATTAGAGTACACTCCCCTGCCCTAAAAGAAAATAATGTGATTTACCGCGTTGGACAGCTTGCTGCTAAAAGCGACAACTCTACTGAATTAGATCCAGGAAGTAGCAAATCCGAAGAAGATCAAACATTGATCATGCTTTTTGCTGCTCTAGCATTAGACGCAGTAAATGAAGATAACGCAAAGACGTTTACTAAAAACAATAATGTTATCGACACGAGCTACATCTTAGGTACTGGTTTGCCTCTTCGTGAAGTAAAAGAAGGCAAAGACGCTGGATACCGTTCAAAATTATTAGGATCTGTTCACCAAGTAGAATTCCTTGTAACACCTAAGTACCAAGGAATTAAAGTAAACTTGAAATTTGAAGAAGTAAAGGTATATCCAGAAGGATTTGCAGCGTTTATTAACCTTGTAATGGATAATGATCTAAACATTACTAATAAAGATCTAATCGACAAGCCAATCCTTATTCAAGATATTGGAGGACTTTCTACTGATATCGCAGTAATTAAGAACAGAAATGTTGATGATGATAAAGCTCAAGGCTTTAACTTAGGTGTTTCTGAAGCGCTAGAGCAAATTAGAGAAGAGATCCGCTCAAAGCACGGTGTTGAACTCGACAGCCGTCGTGATGTTGTTGATATCATTACGAAAAAGACGAACCGCAACCACATCATGGTGCGCGGCAGCCGTACGAGCGTACATGATATTACAGACCGCATTTTAGTAGATTTGGCGAAAAAACAATATCGCTTGCTTCGTAATGTTTGGCAGAAGAATTCTCAAACAGAAATCTGCTATTTTGTTGGCGGAGGTTCTGCTGTACTAAAAGATTACATTAAAACGTTAAACAACAATCTAGATGGCTATAACATCGACTTCTTTGAAGACGAAAAAGAAAGCATTTGGATGATGGCAAATGCTTATTACAAGCTAATTTCTGATCACCTTAGAAGAACAGCTCCAAAAGAGAAAAAGAGCGAGGATAAAGACAAAAAAGCCGTTAAAGCTTAAGTATAAGTAGGGTGATGAAATGGACAAAAAAGCATCCAATGAAATAACAAGAGGGAAAACGATCGCTTTTCGCATTCCCTCTGACACCCCGGATCACGTCTTAAAACAGCTTCAAAAGCTAAAAGAGACGGAGAGACGCAATTTTTCGAGCAGAATATCTGAGTTTGTCCTCCAAGGTGTTGGACAAAGCATCCAAAAGGACAGAGAAACGATTACGATTCCGCTTCCGAAAAATCTTAGTAAGATGCAGCGGGATTGGCTGAAGCATGAACATTCAGAAGCTTTATTAGGCAACATTATGTATCAGCTCATATCCAATCCAGTACGAACAGCATCATTACTGGCGGCTTTAAACAGCAATTCTACAGATATTGATCAAGCTCTTTATCTGCAGGAAGAACAAACAGATGACGAGACTTCTTTAGACCATTATCATGACATTCCTGCAGAGCCAGCAAGCTCAACAAATGACTTTGACGATGATGATTTAAGTCAATTTGATTGGGACACTGCTAAGCGGGATGTTGATGAAGAAAAAGAAGAACCTCAAAGCCCAGAGCAGGAAATGGAAGATCTGCTAGGCGATTTCCTTGCACATATGAATAAATAACATGAGGCGCAGCTGTTATTCAGCTGCGTTTTTTTTGTGTGAAACGCTTATGTGCTTCACTCATGTGGCAAGTACGCGCCTTTCAACACATCAACACACCAAATGAGGCAAAGTTTCTATAATATTTAAAATAGCAACAAGCGTTTAGAAAGGTTCTTCTCTAAACGGTTGTTGTTTTAAGCATTTGATTCTATTCTCGTCTTTGATAGTTGGTTGGAGCGCAAGATGCGAGACTCCTGCGGGACAAGCGGTCAGTCTGAAAAGTGGAAGTGGCTTGTTCAGCCCCGACAAGCAAAAGGTGAATGGGCTAGGAAGGCGCACTTGGCCTTCTGGACCATTTAACTTTTGACCTCGAGGGGCTAGCCACTGCAACTAGACAGGTGAGACACTTAAAGGCGCAAAGCGGCAAGGGGCTCACCGACTGCCCCGCGGAAAGCGAGCATCTGGAGTGGAAATCAATTACTTTCAAGAGCAGCATTGCTTGAGATAATAACTTTTCATCAGAATTCAGTTTGCTTCCATCCACTGTAGGGAAGGGTCTCTATATGATGTTTAAATACATATAGAGAGGAACAATCGAATGAGCGATCAAAATAAAGTGAATGGCAACAGCAAGGATGAGCAGCTGGAACAATTTCGTACGGACGACAAAGGCAAAAAGCTAACAACAAACCAAGGGGTAAAAGTAGCGGAAGACGAATTCTCTTTAAAAGCGGGAGAGCGTGGCCCAACACTCATGGAGGATTTTCATTTTCGTGAAAAGATGACACACTTTGACCATGAACGAATTCCAGAGCGTATTGTGCATGCTCGTGGATTCGCAGCTCATGGCGAGTTTGAATTATATGAATCGTTAAGTGACTATACGAAAGCCGATTTCCTAGGGAATACTTCTAAAAAAACACCCGTTTTTGTACGCTTTTCAACGGTAGCGGGTTCACGCGGATCGGCTGAAACTGTGCGTGACGCTCGGGGTTTTGCAACGAAATTTTACACTGAAGAAGGAAACTACGATCTCGTAGGCAACAACATTCCGGTCTTTTTTATTCAAGACGCCATTAAGTTCCCTGATCTTGTACATGCGTTGAAACCAGAACCTCACAACGAGATGCCTCAAGCAGCAAGTGCTCACGATACGTTTTGGGACTTTGTTGCAAATAACCAAGAATCCGCTCATATGGTCATGTGGGCGATGTCTGACCGTGCCATACCACGCAGTTTCCGTATGATGGAAGGGTTTGGCGTTCATACATTCAGACTTGTAAATGACGAGGGGAAAGCTCATTTCGTGAAGTTCCATTGGAAACCTGTACTCGGAACTCATTCACTTGTTTGGGATGAAGCACAAAAGATATCTGGTAAGGATCCAGATTTTCATCGCAGAGATTTATGGGAGTCGATTGAAAATGGAGATTACCCGGAATACGAATTAGGGTTGCAAATCATCGTTGAAGAAGATGAATTTAACTTTGATTTTGACATATTAGATCCGACTAAACTGTGGCCAGAAGAAGATGTACCTGTGAAAATTGTCGGCAAGATGACGCTGAACAGAAACGTGGACAACGTGTTTGCTGAGACGGAGCAAGTCGCTTTTCACCCAGGACATGTTGTACCGGGAATTGATTTTTCAAATGATCCATTGCTGCAAGGACGATTATTTTCTTATACTGATACACAATTATCACGTCTTGGTGGCCCTAACTTTCACGAACTGCCGATCAACCGTCCTGTCTGCCCATTCCACAACAATCAGCGAGATGGAATTTCCAGGCATACAATAAATAGAGGGCAAGTGAGTTATCACAAGAACTCTCTTGCGGCGAATACGCCGTCACCTACTCCAGAAGCAGAAGGAGGTTATGTACATTATCAGGAGAAAGTGGAAGGCAGAAAAATTCAAAGCAGAAGTGAGAGTTTTAAAGATCATTTTTCTCAAGCAACACTGTTTTGGAACAGCATGAGTGATCCGGAAAAACAGCACCTTAAAAATGCTTTTAGTTTTGAACTGAGTAAAGTAAAAAGCAAATCTGTACAGCAGCAAGTGGTTGATATGTTCGCTAACGTGAGTCTGGAGCTAGCCACAGCTTTTGCTGAAGCGATTGATGCGGTACCGCCTGAAGGGGAAGGTTCTGCTGTGACAAAAAAATCTCCTGCGCTCAGCCAGCTCAATTCGAAACAAAGCCCGAAAACGAGAAAAGTTGGCGTGATTGTCGGTTCAACTGTCAGTGGTGAGGTTGCAGAAATACTTCAGGCTTTAAGCAGCAACGGCATTCAAGCAGAGTGTATCAGTGACAAGTTAGGAAAAAGAACAGCGGATAACGGTTCGGAATTGGAGATTATGCATACATTTTTAACCGCTTCGTCTGTATTATTTGATGCGATTTATGTTGTAGGTGGAAGCAGTGATAACGCGATGTTTAAGAAGGAAGCTTTACATTTCGCAAACGAAGCGTTTTCACATTACAAACCTATTGGGGGAACTCATGAAGGACTGCAGTGGTTAAAAGAAGCTGAACTGGCAGGAAACCCTGGTGTGGTAACGGTTGAAGGGAAAGAAGATTTCGTACCAAGTTTTACTGAAGCTATTTCCGTACATCGTCATTGGGATCGTCAATTATAAAATTTTTTTTTAGAACAGTGGATGTAATGTTCACTGTTCTTTTTTTGCTATTTCCTATTGGATTTTTGCTTTTGAACCTTTTTCTCTCTTCTTCTGCAAGTTGATTGAAGTGGAAGGTGCGAGACTCCTGCGGGACAAGCGGTCAGGTGAGACCCTTAAAGACGCAAAGCGGCAAGGGGCTCACCGAGTGCCCCGCGGAAAGCGAGCAACCTGAAACGCAAATCAACTACTTTCAAGAGCTGCAAAGTATAAAAACAGCCTTTTTTTATGGTCAAAGAATGAAATATGAAGAACGATACAAACTACATATGAAATCAACATAAAAGGAGACATCATATGTACAGAAAATTAATGAGTTTAATCATGGCATTCGCTATAGCAATCCCGGTTTTTTCAGCGCCGTTATCAGCTGAAGCTAAAACAAAACCAAGAGTTTCAGGTCCATGCTATAACCAAAATGCGATTAATTTGTATTCAGAACAGAGAAGATTGTGGAAAGATCATGTGTATTGGACAAGAAGCTATATTGTTAGTGCTCTTTCAGGATCAGAAGATCAGGACGCGGTTTTAAAACGATTGCTGCAAAACCAGACCGACATCGGGAATTCTATCAAACCTTATTACGGTGATGCTGCAGGTAATGAGCTAGGTAAGCTATTGACTGAACATATTGTAATCGCAGGGCAATTAATAGATGCCATTAAAAAAGGCGACACGGTAAACGCAGGGAAATTGAATAAGGAATGGTATCGCAACGCGGATGATATCGCCAAATTCATGAGTAAAGCAAATCCAAACTGGTCTGAGAAAGAAGTAAGAGATATGCTTTATGTTCATTTGAAGTTCGTATCCGATGAAGTTGCAGCAAGACTTAAGAAAGACTATGCGGGTGAGATTGTGATCTTTGATAAGAACAAGAATCACATGATGATGTTTGCAGACGAAATTACAAACGGAATTATGAAGCAATTTCCAGACTCTTTCAGAATTTCATAATAATAAAAGCCTCCCAGATTGATATTGGGAGGCTTTTGCTATTAATCCTTCTTACTTTTGTTTTTTTGCTTTTCTTTTTCATCAACTGTTCCTTGAGTGAGCGTATCGTTGACCTGCTCGTGAACCTTTTCTAAATCTTTATCATTATTTTTCTTATTCGGATCGTAATTCTTTTCTGCCACTTTTTCGGATTGCTTCTGTTTATCGCTCATGAATTGAATACCTCCTATATAACGATTAAAGTAAAGCACCAGTTATACCTTACTTTTCCCTATCATATTTCCCTAAAACATGACGAAATAAAATAAAGCCTCATCCATTTTAGGATAAGGCTTAGTCATTTAAAAGAAATCAAGGAAGGCTGCGGGCTTTTCTGTAATCATTTTCTCAAATTGTATGATGTTATCTTGACCACCTGTCATTTTTCCAACTTGTTTTAAAAACGTGGGCTTATGTGAGCCTAGTAGTGCAGCGGTCAGGGTTTGAATATCCATAGAAAGCATTGCTTCATTGTTTGAGTCAGTTCTTGAAATACCATTTGCACCTATTGAAAAAGTACCGTTGTTCCATTCAGCTTTGTCATCCGTAATGGATATTGTTATAGGTTGGTCAGCTTGTTTAAAAGGATATTGTTTTAAGAATTCTTCCACATCCACAATACGTGCCATGAAGTATGGATAATGCTCTTGATGAATTCGTGGATTGTTAATCAGAAAAGGAAGTTGATCATTAGATGGTGCAATGATCTTCACTTTATCTACCATAGAATCATGCTGGCAGATAAAATTCCATAATGCACGGCGAGCATCTTCTGTTACATATACAAATTCCTGAACATCCAATAACTTATCTGCTGCTTTAAAGCACAAATAGCCTTTTGGATTTCCATCTTCATCTCGATAGATAATTCGGTTGTAACCTTCAGTGAATACATGGTTATTCCACCAGTAATCCGAGCGAACCAGCAGATGATTGTATGTTTGAAACCACTCTTCATAAACAGCGTTTAATAAGCTGTTTCCATCTTCTTTTGACAGTCTAGCCACTGTACCAGGAACTTCTTCATAACGGATAAGGTCACTTTTTTCTAGTGTATACTTGTTAACCGAGGCCGTTAATTCCCAGCCGAATCGGCGATAAAATTGAATGTTAAACGGGTGCAGCAAGCTGATTGTTTGTCCCTTTTCTTTCATTGACTGAAGTGCTTTTTGTAAGAGGCGCGTTACAGATCCTTTCCGTCTATGCTCTGGCCATGTAGCTACTCCTGTTCTTCCTTAGGAAAACGTTTGTTATCAATGCTGATCTCTAAAGAAAGAATATGGAGTTTAGAGATTAAATCTTCCTTTTCGAATTCTCCCCAAATCTCATGCTTCTTCATCATTTCATAGCGTTTTGGCACATCTTCCTCTTTTACTACGTATTGAAACGCATATTGTGAAAGCTGCAGTGATTTTTCGTATTCTGTTTCTGACAGTCTTCTTATCTCCATTACAAACGACCTCCCTTTTCAACTTCATTCTACAAGTTTGGAATGTTAATTGAAAAGTGATTTACTAATTTTCTGAAAATGGGTATTTTTAAAAATGATAGTATAGTCATATGAAGTGAAAAATATTGGATATTTATAAAAACTATCGAAATTATATTCATTTGGAGTTATAATTATTAACTGTTGTGCATAACCACAACTTTGAAGTGAGGATTAGAATGAGAATTCATAAATATATCAGTTTAACGGGTTATTGTTCGAGAAGAGAGACGAAACGGCTTCTTGAGAGTGGCCGGATTACAATAAATGGCGAGACTGCTAATAAGGATACATTTGTAGATGAAGGAGATATCGTTCTAATTGATGGACAGCGTATTCCTCACAAGTCTTCAGCTACTTATCTGGCTTTTAACAAACCAGTTGGAATCACGAGTACATCTAATCCCGAGATTGAAGGAAACATTCTGGAACTAGTGGATCTTCCAGAGCGTGTTTTTGCTGTCGGGCGCTTAGATAAAGCTTCTCAAGGATTAATTCTTTTAACAAATGATGGAGAACTTGCAAATCGGATTTCTCAAGCTGATTTTGGCCATGAGAAAGAATATGAAGTTACAGTGGATCAGCCTGTAACAGACTTGTTTCTTCAAAAAATGGCTCAAGGGGTTTTGATATTAAACACGGTAACAAAACCAGCAAAAACAGAGTTTGTCAGTAAGTATGTTTTCAGAATTACGCTCACCCAAGGGTTAAACCGGCAAATCCGAAGAATGTGCAAAACTTTAGGGTATGAAGTACAGAAGTTAGAGCGTATACGCATTATGAATATACATCTTCATGCATTAGAGATCGGGAAGTGGCGTTACTTAAGGGATGAAGAGCTCAGTGAACTAAAGAAGGGTTTAGAACTTCTATAAAAAAGGAAAGAAACACTAGGTTTTTATAAAAAACTAGCATTTCTTACAATATTGCGAAAATTGTAGAAAAGCCATATACTTGGTAATGAAAAGTATATGAAAGCGCTTTACATTACAGAAAGAGAGGCATACATCATGGGATTACCGAAGCAAAATGTTGACAACCAGATGAGACAAAAAAGTCTTACTAAATTTTTAATTCCATCATTAATTGGTATTTTCTTATTTATGATTCCCATCTCATATAATGGAGAAATAACGATTCCTGTAGCTATTTTAGCGGGGATTCTGCAAGACTTAATCGGGGATTATATTCCTCAAATTATGACAGCGATCATTGCAATTACGGTTATTGGATCGTTGGGAACTTATTTTTTCAAGCCTAAAGCCATTGTTAACCAGCCGTTTTTGAACACGCTGTTCAACGTTAATATCGCATGGCAATTGATTCGTTTACTTGGACTCATTTTTGCAGTGATGACATTGTTTAAACTAGGACCTGAAGCCGTATGGTCTGAGAATACAGGACAGCTTCTGCTTTACGATCTGATTCCGGTATTGTTCTCCGTGTTCTTGTTTGCAGGTTTGTTTTTACCTTTATTGTTCAACTTCGGATTATTAGAGTTTTGTGGAGCGCTGCTCGTTAAAATCATGCGTCCAGTGTTCAAACTGCCAGGACGTTCATCGATTGACTGTCTAGCTTCTTGGCTAGGTGATGGGACGATTGGTGTTCTTTTAACGAACAAGCAGTACGAAGAAGGGTATTATACGAAACGTGAAGCGGCTGTAATTGGTACAACTTTCTCTGTTGTATCTATAACTTTCGCAATTGTGGTACTTGCTCAAGTAGATTTGGCTCACATGATTGTTCCTTATTATTTAACGGTTGTTTTGGCAGGGCTAGTATGTGCGATTATTATCCCGCGCATTCCGCCGTTATCCAGAAAGCCGGATACGTATTATGAAGGGGCAAAAGAAAACGTAGCGGATGAAGTAATTCCTCAAGGGGAAACACCTTTCAGCTTCGGGCTTAAAAAAGCGGTTGACCGCGCTGATCAAAACAAAAAACCAGGACTTTTAGTTAAAGAGGGTATTCAAAACGTACTTGATATGTGGATGGGTGTTGTGCCGATCGTTATGGCGATTGGAACATCTGCATTGATGGTCGCAGAGTTCACACCTTTCTTCACGTACCTTGGTGCACCGTTCGTACCGATTCTAGAGCTGCTGCAAGTTCCATTTGCATCAGATGCAGCAGAGACAATCGTAATCGGGTTTGCAGACATGTTCCTGCCATCGATTATCGGAGCGGGCATTGAAAGTGAACTGACTCGATTTGTAATAGCAGCGATGTCTGTTATTCAATTAATTTATATGTCTGAAGTTGGCGGACTGCTTTTAGCATCAAAAGTGCCGGTTAACTTTAAAGATTTAGTGATCATCTTTTTCCTGCGTACCTTTATTTCACTCCCAATTGTTGTGGGAATGGCGCATCTAATGTTTTAACAAAGAAAGCTGTTCAGAGGGTTTATTACCCTTCTGAACAGCTTTTTTATTTTATAGCATAAATTGTTTCTAAATTGTAAGGGGTCTGTCCCGGGGACAGACCCCTTACAATTATTTATAACAACTCTTTTATGTGTTTTTCAATCGTTTCTGGTTTGTCTGTCGGCGCAAAACGTTTAACGACTTTTCCGTCACGGTCGACCAAGAACTTTGTGAAGTTCCACTTAATCCCCTTAGATCCTAAAATTCCTGGTGCCTCAGCAGCCAAGTATTTAAAAAGTGGATGTGCATCATCTCCGTTAACGTTCACTTTCGCAAACATCGGAAAGTTAACGCCGTAATTCAACTCGCAAAACTCCATGATCTCGTCACTCGTGCCAGGCTCTTGTGCACCGAATTGGTTACATGGAAAACCGAGCACTGTTACTCCTTGTTCTTTATGGCCTTCATAGAGTGATTGAAGCCCTTGGTATTGAGGTGTAAACCCGCACTTGCTTGCTGTGTTTACAATCAAGAGCACGTCTCCTTTGTAAGAGTCCAGACTCGTTTTTTCACCTTTGATGGTTTCAACTGAAAAATCATAAACTGACATATTCTCAAGCTCCTCTATTAGCATTTTTTATTAGTTTAACGGTAAATGAAACGGCTTTCACTGAAAATGCTCGCAGTGGTAAAATAAGGAGGAAGGTATAAGGGGGACGAATAAAATGGACGCAGTGTTTCATGTGGAACATCAAGTTTTTAACTACCGTGTGGCAGCCGTTATGATTGAAGATGGGCGTGTTTTACTACATAGGGCTAAAAAAGAAACAAATTGGTCTTTGCCTGGGGGAAGGGTAAAACTTGGTGAAGATGCTAAGGCGAGTTTGCAGCGTGAAATGAAGGAAGAATTAGATTTGCAGGTAACGGTTGATCGCTTTTTATGGACGGTTGAGAACTTTTTTACCTATTCGGAGAAAGAAATTCATGAGGTTGGCTTATACTTTAGACTAACAGCAGAAAACCCATTGCCGTTTCATAATGGTGAAGAATTTACGGTTTTAGAAGCTGAAAGGCTAGTCTTCAAATGGGTTCCCCTACAAGATTTGAACCAGTATGTGCTGTACCCTGAAGTGGTGAAGAACAAGCTGATATCTGGTTCCTTCGAGCCGGATTATTTTCTGGTAAACAGCGACTTGCAAAATGTATAAGAAAGAGGATTATCATGCACCCAACGATAAAAAAATTAAATGTTAAAACGCTAGATCGTCCTGTATTGATTATCAATCACCCTTCTGAATATAGTGAAGTGGTGAACTCGTTTGCAGCAGAAGTTCATCAAGAACCAAAAGAAGAATTTTATTCATTTGTTCAGGTATTCGGTACAACAAATGAGCAGCTGCAAAAAGGTGCGAAATTGGGAGCCGAAAAGGTAGAGAGCGATGGCCTTCTATGGCTATGCTACCCGAAAAAGAGTTCAAAAACGTATAAAGGATCTGATTGCTCGCGAGAATCAGTCGCTGCGCTATTATCGGACGAAGGATTCGAACCAGTTAGGCAGGTAGCTATCGATGAAGACTGGTCAGCGTTAAGATTCAGAAAGCCAGAGCACATCAAATCCATGACTCGTAAAAGTGCAGTAACTAAAGAAGGCCAAAAGAGAATAAAGAATTAGAAAGTGAAAGGCTCAGGAGGTTAAAAATCTTGGTGCCTTCCACTTTTTTTGAAAAAGTTATGAAGACGAAACTTGTTTGTATATGTGGGATGAGCATTACAAGGAAGATGTCTACTTCAAGAAAACACATTAAAAAATTCAAAGGTAATTCATTTTAATTCCGCGGTAATGCGTAATATATCCGCGTATAAGGTCCATAATTCCGTGTATAAATTTATTTATCCGATTTTCGACTAATTTACTAAGAGTGTCCACCCCATTTGTACAAAATGGGGTTGTTTGTAATTGTGTGGGGTCAGACCCCAAGGCTGACGCCGCACTACGCCTCAAGGCTTATTACAAAATACAGCCTCGGCCAGTTTTAAGAAAATGCGCAGGAAGGTAAGCTAAAGATACGAAAGGAGGAAGCCAATATGAAAAAATTAGGCTTACTTGTAGTTGGAGGAATTGCTGCGATCGTGCTGATCGCTAACCTAGGTCCGATGGTCGGTCTTGCGATTGGTCTTGCCGTCATGTATTACGCATTTAAGAAAGCGACAGCTGCAGAAACAGGAGGAAAGAAGTTCTGGTGGGGCGCACTTTCAGTTGCAGGTCTTTGTGTATCGGTAGCAAACCTGCCGGCTATCTTAGGAGCAGTTGCAATCTATGTACTGTACATCGTGTATAAGAAGTGGAATCAATCAGCAATAGTGGAAGACAACGTTGATAACGATCCGTTCACTAACTTTGAAAGAGAATGGGCAAAACTTAAAAACAGCTAAAAAAAATGATAATCAATTAAAGGAGCGAATTACTATGAATTTATTTGAACGCATTAAAAACTCGATCTCAGCGGATGTTCATGAACTTTTAGATCAAAAAGAAGAAAAGAACCCTCTTTCTCTTCTGAATCAATATTTAAGACAATGTGAGCTAGAAGTGAATAAAGCAAGAAAGCTAGTTGAGCGTCAGCAGCTTTTAAGAGACCAATTTGCTCGAGAAACAGAAGAAGCAGAGTCGAAAGCAGCTAAACGTGCACATCAAGCTGATCTGGCACAGCAAGCAAATGAATCAGAGTTGTATCAATTCGCGATCCAAGAAAAAGAGCAGCATGAAACACGAGCTGATAAGCTAAAGGAATCCACACAGCAGGCAGAAAAAGACCTGTCAGAGTTAGAACAAAAGTATGACCTCATGAAACATAAGCTGAAAGATATGCAGATTAAGCGTATGGAACTGATGGGACGTGAAAATGTAGCACGTGCGCACCAGAAGATGGACCGCGTTATCGACCCATCAAGTTCAATGAAAAAATCAACGTTCCGCTTTGATGAGCTTGAAAACTATATGGATCGTCTTGAACAAAAAGTAAACGCAGATTATCATGCGAGTTCGATGGAAGCGAAGCTCGCGAAATTAGAAAAAGAATGGAAAAAAGAAGACTCACATACTACCGTTTAATGCAGTATGTGATACGATAAAAAAAGACAACAGGCGCAAAGTGCTGCGCCTTTTATGTCGTTTATGACAGAAAGTGAGTGAGTGCAGATGCTGAACATGAAAAAAAGTGATTTGATCAGTTGGGGGCTTTTAATCGCCTGTGTATTCGTGCTGTTAGAAGCCACTCTGAACGGCGAGGGGATCTTGTTCTCTCTTTTACTGGGTGCTGCACTCATGTTTTTTGGACGTAAACGATTACCGAGACGTTCGGGTAAGATCATGTTCTGGGTCGGTGTATTTATTACGGTCATGAACATTTTAAGCATGTACACATTTAAGCTTTTGTTAGTCGCTATCGTTATTTATGTGATCTATGAATTTTATCAAACCAAACAAAATCCGGTTGTGATCACGCCGCACGTTGAAGAACAACATGCTTCCTCACAGCATGAAGATATATACAGAAAAGAGCCGCTTTTAAAAAATATCATCATTGGCACTCAACAAACCCCAGAGCATGTGTATGTATGGAGTGACATCAACATTCAATGCGGACCTGGAGACTCTATTATCGATTTGAGTCAGACGATTCTCCCTAAAGGGGAAGCGGTTATTATGATACGCGGCTTTATCGGTAATATCACGATACAGATTCCTTACGAGGTGGAAACGGCAGTCAGTCATTCTGTGTTTGTAGGTAATACAAGCATCTTTGATCAGCCAGAGCCTAAAATGTTTAACCAGACGTTATTTTTTAGAACAAAAGGTTACGGTGAAGCTGAGAAAAAAGTGAAAATCGTGACAAGTTTAATCGCTGGAAGTTTGGAGGTGAAGCGGGTATGAGTACCGTTTTGCGCCACATGTTTTCCGGTATTGCGTCAGCTTTTTCCGTATCCACCGTCTTGGGGGCAATCGTATATTCTTTATTTCCGATCGATGACTGGAACTTTTTATTAGAGAAGCGGTTGCTTGATATTCCAATGGCATTCGTACTGCCTTTTCTTGTGTTTATCATGGGAGCTTTCTTTGGTTTGAATTCTGGCATTACGTCTCGTAAACAGCTTAATCTTATCAATCGTACGCTAGCTTCGATTGAGGATGGCAGACAAGTAAACATGAAAGAAGTTTCTAGTCTTGAGTTAAGGGCCATCACAAAACGAATGGAAGGCATTCAGAAGCAGTTAGGCGAGAAGATTCGCCAGTCACAAAAAATGGCGACTGAGAAAGCCGTCGATCAAGAAAAGCGAATTCAAGAAATTATTTCCCAAGAAAGAAATCGCTTAGCGAGAGAGCTTCATGATTCTGTTTCTCAGCAGCTGTTTGCAGCAAGTATGATCATGTCTGCTGTCAACGAAACGCGGTCAGAAGAAGACACACGTGAATCGAAGCAGCTAAGACTTGTCGAAGAAACGATCCATCAAACACAGCTTGAGATGAGGGCACTTCTCTTGCATCTTCGTCCAGCAGCATTAAATGGCAAGTCGCTGCAAAAAGGGATGGAAGAACTTTTACAAGAGCTGCTGCAAAAAGTACCGATCGAATTGAAGTGGAAAATTGAAACGATCCCTCTTGATAAAGGGGTAGAGGATCATCTGTTTCGTATTTTACAAGAATCGGTGTCTAATATCTTGCGGCATGCACAGGCAAACAAAGCTCAAATTCTGCTTGTTCAGCGTGACGATCTTATTATCCTTCGTATTGAGGATGATGGAGTCGGCTTTAAGATGGATCAGGACAAAACAGGTTCATATGGACTTCAGAATATGCATGAACGTGCGGCTGAAATCGGCGGTACGCTTAAGATTGTGAGTCTGCCAGGTGAAGGAACACGACTTGAAGTAAAAGTTCCAATTTTATCAGCGGGAGAGGAAAAAGTATGATTAAAGTGTTATTAGTGGATGATCACGAGATGGTGCGAATCGGCGTTTCTGCTTATCTTTCTGCGCAGGCTGATATTGAAGTAACAGCAGAAGCGGAAAACGGAAAAGTAGCTGTAGAGAAGGCATTGGCGATTAAACCAGACATTATCTTGATGGACCTTGTGATGGACGAAATGGACGGTATCGAAGCGACACGCGAGATTACAAATGCTTGGCCGGAAGCGAAAATCATTGTCGTTACAAGTTTTCTTGATGATGAAAAAGTGTATCCTGCATTAGAGGCAGGAGCTTCAAGCTATATGTTAAAAACATCAAAAGCGAGCGATATTGCTCAAGCCGTTCGCGATACATTCCACGGAAAGTCCGTTCTTGAACCCGAAGTAACGGGGAAGATGATGAGCAAGATGAGACAAAAGCAAACGCGCGAGCCACATGAAGAGCTGACCGCGCGCGAGATGGAAATCTTAATGCTGATGACAAAAGGAAAGACAAACCAAGAAATCGCGGATGAGCTGTTTATCGCTTTAAAAACAGTGAAAGTACACGTGAGCAATATCTTGAGCAAACTGGATGTGCAAGATCGAACACAGGCTGTTATTTATGCCTTTAACCATTCGTTGGTTTAGTCATTGTTGCTCTTGAAAGTGGTTGATTTCCGTTCCAGGTGCTCGCTTTCCGCGGGGCAGGCGGTGAGCCACATTCGGACGTTTCACTTTTAAGTGTCTCACCTGACCGCCAGTCCCGCAGGAGTCTCGCGCCTTACACTCCAATCAACTTATCAATGAAGAGAGTAAACCAAATGAGCAAAAAGCAACATTCTTTTAGATAACCGCCTTGTTGATAGTCTTTATTTATTCGACTTTCACAGAGATATGCTGAAACGTTTTAAAGTCGAAAAGTCCTAAATCTGTCAGCTTCATTTCCGGAATAACAGGTAGAGTTAAAAAAGATAGCGTTAAGAACGGATCGAAGTCACCGGTAAAACCGATCTCGTTTAGCTTAGCTTTTAAGTAGATAATTTCCTCATTTACTTTTGTAAAAGGTTGATCTGACATTAATCCTGAGATAGGCAGGGGAACGGATGCGAGAACCTTTCCATCTTTAACGATTACATAGCCGCCCTGCATCTTTTGGATGGCATCGATAGCCAAAAGCATATCTTCATCATTCGTGCCTGCAACGACAAGGTTATGAGAATCGTGAGCTACAGTCGACGCGATCGCACCGTTTTTAATTAAAAGTCCCTTAACAACGCCAAGACCGATGTTTCCGGTTTGTTTATGCCGTTCGATAACAGCCATTTTTAATAAATCGTCAGAAATTGAAGGTGTAAAAAGGCCGTTTTCTGCTTTAGCACGCAACACCTTCTTTTTTGTTACAAGCTGGTTCGGAATGACCTCAATGACGTGAATGGAATCTCCGTCACTAATGGGGATAGCGAGCTTTTCAGATCCTATCTCCGGAAGATTCACCGATTGCATTAAAGGAGCTGGAGGTTTTTCTGTGTTAACCTCTTCACCTGTAAACGTACCGTCCTTAGCAACTGATTTTCCTCCAACAAAAACTTCAGAAATAGATACCGCTTCTAACTCATCCAGCAAAATAAAATCTGCTATGCATCCTGGCGAAATGGCGCCTTTTTTATCCAGACCGTAACATTCAGCTGCATTTAGAGTGGCTAGTTGAATGGATTGAAGAGGGGATAGTCCTTCTTTAATCGCAAGCCTTACGTTATGATCAACACTTCCTTCAACAACGAGGTCATCGAGGTGCTTATCGTCGGTACAAAATAAAAAGCGACGTGCATTGTTAGGCGTTACAGCTTTAATAAGGGCTTTTAGATTCTTTGCAACAGATCCTTCCCGAATTAAAACGTACATGCCCCGGCGAATCCGATCCAGTGCTTCCTCAGCTGTGGTACATTCATGATCTGTCGTAATCAGGGATGAGCGATACACATTGATTCCGTTCGCGTCGAGACCAGCCGCATGCCCGTCGATTCTGCCTTTGTTGTTCGCGGCTGAAACAATTTTACTGAGCATGTCGTTATCTCCTTTAAAAACAGCAGGAAAGTCCATCACTTCCGCAAGCCCAAGTACTCGAGGGTGTTTATAGAACGGTTCAAGATCTGCAGCTTTTAAGGTGGCTCCTGCATTTTCAAAAGGCGTTGCTGGAACAGAGGACGGCAGCATCACACGAACGTCCAGGGGAAGTCCTTCCGATTGATCCAGCATGAAGGAGATGCCTGTAGCTCCCGATACGTTGCCGATCTCGTGCGGGTCTGTAATGACGGTTGTGACCCCATGAGCGAGCAGTACTTTGCTGAACTCAGCAGGTGTCACCATAGAGGACTCGATATGCACATGGCCGTCTATGAACGCAGGAGATACATATTTACCGGCAGCATCGATCGTCTCATGTCCTTCGTACTCACCAATTCCTGCAATATAGCCATCCACAATCGCAATGTCAGCTTCTAAAATTTCAAGGTTAAACACATCAATAATTTTTCCATTCTTAACGACGACATCTGCAGGGATTCTTTTTGTACTGACATCAATTCGTTTCTTTAATTGATCTTGGTTCATCAGCTGATCTCCTTTAGAGAAAAATCTACCACCTAGTATACGAACAACTTTACTATCTTATTTCATATGAATAAAAAGAAAAACGGTCCCAAGAGAGACCGTTTTGTGTCGTTAATTCAGAATGTCGATTACTCGGCCAACTTGACCATCTTCTAAGCGCACCTTAATACCATGTGGATGGTTAGGTGAGTTCGTTAAAATATCTTTTACGATACCTTTTGTTTTCTTGCCAGAACGCTGATCAGCTTTTAAGATCACGTTCACAGGGAGGCCAGGGGTGATGTTAGAACGCTTGCGATGCATTTAAACGCCTGTTCTCCGTGCTTGATTGTTTGCCTTTTTTGTCTGCTGATTTTTAAGCTGGTTTGCCACTTTTACAGGGCCTTTGCTGAATTTACCGCCTGATTGCTGTGCTTTCTTTTCAGCTAAGCGCTGTTTAGCGATCTCTTGAAAGCTTAATTTCTTTTTCTCCTCAGCCATCTTTATCACCTCTATTTATTTTTGCTTTTTGAATCCTGCTTCTTTTAAATAGCCTTCTGCTTCTGCATACGTTTCGAATGCTGCTTCTAGTGCATCATCTTCATCAAAAATGAACCACATGCCGTCTTCACCTACAAGACGAATTTTTTCGTGACCGTAGCTGTACCACTGTTCTTCTTTACGCTCGTCCTCATCTGAACGATCTTTCTTTGGTTGCTGCCAGCCATGTTTTTTAGAAAGGAACTCCATAGATTCTTGAATAAGAGCAATCAATTCGTCTGCTTCATAGTCCCGAATATTAACATAGCCCTTATCGTTCTTTACGCTTTGCGGCAGGTGTCCACCATAGACGAAGCCGTTTCCGTTCGGGTGAAGGTGATACACGACAATTTTCTTGTCTTGTACACTTTCTTCAAAGTGGAAGTTCAAGCGGCCTAAGGAAACCTCATGAATGTCGAGCTCCGGGAAATTTTCTTGAATTAAAGCAATTTTATCTTCAAATGAAAGCATATTTTATACTCTCCGTTTCTTTTATTGTGATTGGTTGATTATATCACATTGAACGAAGAAAACGAAAATGCCTCTTGGGGATAATTCTTTGTAGCTCATGGAAGTAAGTTGATCTCCGTTTCAGGTGCTTCGCTTTCCGCGGGGCAGGCGGTGAGCCCCTTGCCGCTTTGCGCCGTTAAGGGTCTCCACCTGACCGCCTCAAGAGAGTATTCTTGCTCCTGCGTCTACAAGCTAATGCTTTCGAGATGAGCTTCCTCGTCGCATGCCTTGCTTAGAAGCTTCTCAGGTGGTAGGCACGCACCTTACACTACATTCAACTTAGCAATGAAGAAAAAGTAATCTAATGCAAGATCTTTCTTAGAGGAGCCTTTAGTAATTTCTCGTTCGCGCAGTTGGCGAGCAGTTACGCGCAGTCACTGCTTGTACTCACTCTACACGTTCAATTACATGCATAAAAACATCGTTAAAAAGCGAAAAGCCGGCACTTTAGTCAGCTTAAGACCTTTTGTGCCAGCTTTTTCTTAAATTATAGTGCGGATGCTTCTTTTTTTATCGACTTTTCTAGTTCAAACCAGTAGTCAGCGAGTGTTTCCATCCCTTTGTCGAAGTTTTCGAGGTGGAAATGTTCGTTCGGCGCGTGGAAGTTTTCTGTTGAAAGACCGAAGCCCATTAAGACAACAGGAATCTTTAGCATTTGATCGAACGTTGCGACAATCGGAATCGATCCGCCGCCTCGAGTGAACGCTGTTGGCACGCCATAAACTTTTTCATAGGAACGTGCAGCTGCTTGAATAGCAGGGTGATCGAACGGTGTGACATAAGGTGCTCCTTTATCAAAAAGAGTGACCTTCACATCGATGCCTGCAGGCTTATGCTTTTCAATATGTTCCTTTACTTTTTCGATGATTTCATCTGGCTCCTGATTTGGTACGAGTCGGCAGCTGATCTTCGCATGAGCTTTTGCAGGGATAACGGTCTTGATGCCTTCGCCTTGGAAGCCGCCCCATACACCGTTTAATTCTAGCGTTGGACGAGCCCATGTGCGTTCGATGTGAGAATAGCCTTCTTCACCGGTAAGCTCTGATACACCGAGCTGCTCTTTAAGTGCGTCTTCAGTTAGCGGCAAAGCACGGAACGCAGCTCTTTCTTCTTCCGTTAATTCTTGTACATTATCATAAAAGCCATCTACTAAAATACGGCCGTTTTCGTCACGGAACGATTGAAGAAGCTCTGTGATGGCATGCAGCGGGTTTTGAACCGCTCCACCATAAAGACCTGAATGAAGGTCACTGTTTGGTCCGGTTACATCCACCTGCATCGCACACATGCCGCGCAGTCCATAGCAGATTGCCGGTTTTCCGCGGTCAAGCATTCCTGTATCTGAAATGACGATTACGTCGGCTGCAAGCAAGTCTTTATTTTCCTCAATGAACTTTGGAAGGCTTGGGCTGCCAATTTCTTCTTCTCCTTCAATACAGAATTTGAAATTGAGGGGAAGCGTTCCTTCAGATTCTAGAATCGCTTGTAAAACTTTTACGTGCATGAATGTTTGGCCTTTATCATCGGATGCGCCGCGAGCGTACAATTTGTTATCACGTATAGTAGCTTCGTACGGTGGGGATTCCCAAAGCTCAACAGGGTCAACTGGCTGAACGTCATAGTGACCATAAACAAGAACTGTCGGCTTGCCTTCAGCTTTTAACCAGTCGCCATAAACAACCGGATGTCCATCTGTTTCATAGATTTCCACGTTGTCCATGCCGGCTTTTTTAAGGTTATCTGCAATCCATTCAGCACCTTTTCGTACGTCTTCCTTGTGTTCAGGCAGTGCGCTGACACTTGGGACTGCAAGCCAGTCGGTTAACTCTTTTAAATGTGTGTCGCGATTTTCTTTTAAATAATTCACAATTTTGTCTGTCATCTAAAAATCCTCCTTATGTACGCTATGCTCTACTTCCTAGTTTAATGGAGTTCAGCTCGGAAATGAAATAATCTTTATCTTCTTTTTTCGTGATGAGTTGAGCGGCTTCCAACGCGAGCGAGTAGTATTCCTCTATCTTGTTTTCATCACCTTTTACTAGATACCCACGAGCGACAGCTTCATAGGCAAATGCTAAATCAAAATCCCCTATATTGTTTTCTAAGCAAAGAGTCAGAGATTCATTTCCGTGAAGAAGTGCTGAATCACTCATCTTTAAAAGTGAATATACTCTTGAGATCTGCCACTCTCCGCGAGCAAAGTTAAGAGGTTCACCAGCTATACCCCAATGAAAGCGGGAAGCATGTGCGGTGTGGATCATTTCCAGGTCTTCTTCATGTGTGCGGTCTTTCTTTTCCATGAGGTCCCATGTTTTGTTGAAATTATCGACCGCCTGTTTTCTGTGCCATTCTGTCAATGTAAACTTGTCCATCCATTTCACACACCTTATGTATTTGTGGTTTACTAAAGGTAAAGCTATCGGTATGAGTATTCTGTATGAATGACCGTTTCCCTTTATAAAAGATAGAAAGAAGTGCATATAGTATGGAGAAGAAAATAGGTTTTATCGGCTTTGGTAAGATGGCGCAGGCGATGGCAGGAGGTATGATCAATTCAGGTTTGATCAGCCCAGATCAGATTATAGCGAGCATGCGAACGGAGAAAACACGCCTGTATGTAGAGAAGCAATATGGTATAAGCACATTCTCTTCTAATAGTGATGTTGCAAAAGCGGCTGACGTGCTGTTCCTTGCTGTTGCGCCTTATTCTTATTTTGAAGTCATTGGAGAGATAAAGAAATTCGTAAAGTCTGATGTAATCATCGTAACGATTGCAGCGGGGATTACAACGATAGATGTTGAACAAGCTTTCGGGAAAAAGGTAAAGGTCGTTCGAACGATGCCGAACACACCTTCACTCGTCGGAGCCGGCATGACAGCTGTTTCGGTAAACGCTGAAATCACAGATCACGAGTTGGAAATCGTGGAAGAGCTGTTAAGCAGTTTTGGAAAAGTAGAAGTAATCATAGAATCTCAGATGGATGCGATTCCTGCAATTAGCGGTTCTTCACCTGCATATGTGTACATGATGATCGAAGCGATGGCTGACGGTGGTGTGCGACAAGGACTTTCACGCGATCAGTCCTACCGTTTGGCGGCTCAAGCGGTTTTAGGAGCGGCACAGATGGTGCTTGAAACGGGTAAACATCCAGGTGAGTTAAAAGATCAAGTAACATCACCTGGCGGCGCAACGATTGCGGCGGTCTCGGTGCTTGAGCAAGAACGTTTCCGCGGTGCTGTGTTAGCGGCGATGGAAAGCTGTACAGAGAAAGTCAAAGAATTGGGGAAAAAGTAGATGGGTTTTAAAGAATTAGGGATTCACGAGCAATTTATCGATCTATTGCTGCAAAACGGTATAGGCGAACCGACGCCGATTCAAAAAGAAACGATTCCTGTGATTTTAGAAGGGAAAGACGTAGTTGGACAAGCGCAAACGGGAACTGGAAAGACGCTTGCTTTCGTGCTTCCTCTTCTTCAAAAAATAGATGTTGAGCGTGACGCGATTCAAGGCTTAATCGTTGCTCCGACTAGAGAGCTAGCCATTCAGATTACAGCTGAAGTTCGCAAACTAACTGAAGCTCACGATGAAATTAACGTGCTCGCTGTGTACGGCGGGCAGGATGTGATCGCGCAGATGCACAAGCTTGAGGGTAAAGTTCATGTTGTAGTAGCAACACCTGGAAGACTGCTCGATCACATTCGCCGCGAAACGATTGACTTATCTCATGTTTCAACGTTTGTTCTAGATGAAGCCGATCAGATGCTGCATATCGGATTTTTAGATGATATTGAAGACATCATGGATGAGGTGCCGGAGAATCGCCAAACGCTGCTTTTTTCAGCGACGATGCCGTATGAAGTAAAGAAACTAGCCGAAACGTATACAAACGACCCTCGTGATATTCACGTGAAAACGAAACAGATCACACTAAAAGAAATCCGTCAGCGAATCGTGGAAACAACGGATCGAGGCAAGCAGAATGATCTCGTTCAAACAATCCGTTTGCTGCGGCCTTATTTAGCTATTATTTTTTGCCGGACGAAAAGAAGAGCCAGTAAGTTAAATGAAGCGCTGCAAACTATGGGGTACAATTCCGATGAACTGCATGGCGACCTTTCACAAGCGAAAAGGGAAGACGTGATGAGGCGTTTTCGTGAAGGCGAGATTCAGTTTCTTGTTGCGACAGACGTGGCAGCCCGCGGACTTGATGTAGAAGGTGTTACGCATGTCTTTAACTATGATATCGCCCTTGATACGGAGAGCTACATTCATAGAATCGGCAGAACGGGACGTGCAGGTGGAAAAGGATTAGCTGTAACGTTTGTTGCACAAAAGGATCGCAGACTGCTTCAGTTGATAGAACGAGAGACAAACCAGAGTTTGAAGGCTCTGAAACTCGAATATTTGTAGATCATAAAAAGAATACAAACCCATATTATGGAATAGGTGACTGTATGTTCTATAAGAATGGGGTGATAGTATGACAGCAAAGAATCTGGTGACGATTTTACTTGGGGCTTGGCTGATTGTCGGTATATTCGTGGATGGGTTTGCTCATACACATAATAAGCCGGAGACGTTCTTTTCACCTTGGCACGCTATTTTGTATTCAGGTTTCCTTGCAACAGCGCTGTGGATGATCTGGATTACATATCAGAATGCCAATAAGTTAGGTGTGCCTTTTAAGAATGGGATTCCAACTGGTTATGGCCTTGGTATTTTAGGTGTTGTGCTGTTCTTTATTGGCGGTGTTTGCGATATGACATGGCACATCATTTTTGGAATTGAGGAAGATATTGCTGCACTTCTTAGTCCTTCACACCTTTTATTACTAGTTGGGGTTCTATTAATCATTACAAGTCCTTATAGGATGGGTGAAAAAGAATTAAAGAAGAGCCCAAGTTTTAAAGAGTTCTTTCCAACGCTGCTCTCTTACACGCTTTCAGTTGCTGTTTTATGTTTTTTTATGATGTACACGTGGGCGTTTAACCATGGCTGGGTCGCGGCAAAAGCAACGGCACTTTTTATAACAGATGAAGCAGTCTTTCAAAACATCATAAGAATAGGAATAAGTAACACGATTATTACGACAACTTTTTTAATGGTTCCTGTTTATTTCTTGCTGAAAAGATGGACATTGCCGTTTGGCTCTATCACACTCATGTATACGGTGAATTTTGTCCTGATGACAATTATAAGAGGTTTTGAGAATGCTGAAGTAATAGGTATTGGGGTAGTTGCAGGATTGCTTGCGGATTTTTTCATTCAACAAAAGAAATTTACTGCCTTAGCAGTTGTTCTTCCTCTATTTATCTGGGTTGTTTTTTATGTCGGAATCGCTATTTTTGAAGGTATGGGCTGGGATCCTGAACTTTGGACGGGTGCAATTGTATTGAGCACCATCTGGTCATTTATTCTGCACTATATAATTAGCGTTTCGGAAAGAGAATCGGAACAGCAATCCATAGATTTTAATGAAAAAAATGTAATTTAACGAGTAATAATTTTTACAAAAACGGGTAATCCTTCAAGGTGACCTGTTTTTTTTTGTGGGTATATAATACCAACTATTATTACCAGGTAATAAAAATAGTTGCTTCATAAAACAAACCTTGTTACGATGGTAAAGTAGGAGAATTCGAAAGAGTCAGATTTAAAGGAGTTGAGCAAATGAAAGATTTACAATCGTTTGGCTGGTATGCAGCAAAAATCGCTCCAAAGCTGCCGAAAGAGGCCTTTAAACCAGTACCATCCCGGTTATGGGGAGGACTAGTCTATCTATTGATCGCAATCGCCGGTATTTTAGTTATCGGGTTATTAAATAATTTACATCCTTGGTTAGGGATTGGAATCGCAGTAATCCTAGGAACATGTTTTGCAGGGATGGGCTTTTTAGGACATGAAATTCTTCACGGAACGGTAATCCGCAAGCCATGGCTGCGTGACTTTTTAGGAGCAGTAGCCTTTTGGCCGTTAAGTGTTGGACCGAAATTATGGCGCAAGTGGCACAATACAACACACCACGTTCATACACAGCATGATGGAAAAGATCCAGATGCTTGGCCAACTCTAGAGAACTTGTCACACAAACCATTGTTGCAAAAAGTGTACAAGCTTCCAATGTGGATGCGTTCGATCGTAAGCTTTGCTTTTCTATCCGTTTCATTTACGATGCACGGACTTTTCATGTTCAAACGATTCATTACGGAGTTCAAACCAAGCAAACGACCTTCTGTTTGGATTCAGCTGTTATTACCATGGGCGACATGGCTTGGATTACTCGCTTGGCTCGGACCGGTTAAATGGTTCTTTGCGGTATTGATGCCATTATTGATCGCCAACGCAATCGTAATGAGCTATATTTCAACGAATCACCGCTTGAACCCGATGACTGATGTGAACGATCCGTTAGCAAACAGCTTAACGGTAACCGTTCCAAAATGGGTGGACGTGATCCACTTTAATTTCTCTTACCACACAGAGCACCATCTGTTCCCTGGTATGAGTCCGAAATATTATCCGCTCGTAAAAAAGCACATTAAAGAAATGTGGCCAGAGCGTTATCACGAGATGCCGCACTGGAAAGCACTCGTGGAGTTATGGAAAACACCGCATGTGTACTTTAATCAGCATCAATTCGTTGATCCAGCACCAGGTAACTTGTATCCTTCACTTGGTCATGGGATGAATGAAACTGTGGAAGAGAAGCGGAAAAGAAAGACAGTGAGCCGAACATCGAAAAGCATCCATTAATTTGGGTGTTTTTTGTTATAGAAAAAAGTCCTTTAATATTTATAATCTTGATAGAATAGATGCTGAGTGATTTGTTGCCAAAGGAGAATGGACTATGAAAAAAGAATTGAACTGTGATAGCTGTTTGATGCCGATAACAGAAAGAGAAGAGCTGCGTACGGTGTGGGCATATTTTAAGCTACGACCGTATCATAGATCGTGTTATGAAAACTCCTTAAAAGGGGCAGGTCTTGTAGGTAATCAGCCCATCAACGGATTTTCGGGGAATTTTACAGCGCTTTTTGCGTTTGTTTTAGCGTGGTTGCCTCTATTCACGAATATATCGCCCGCTATAACGATCGTCGGGACGTTAATTGTACTTCTGCGACTGTATTCCTTTATTCGTTTTGAAAAACAACTGTCACAATAAAAAAACGTGCTCTCCATCTTTGGAAAGCACGTTTTTATTATTTAAGCTTGAACGCGATATACGCGAGCTTCGTATGGCTGAAGCGTGAAGCTAGTAAGATCTCCATGAGCTGCTACTTCTTTATTCGCTAATAGCAGATTCTGAGCGTTCAACGTAAGTGTTGAATCAAAAGCTGCAACTTGCTTGGAAAGGTTTGTGATCACAACTACTTTTTCTTCTCCTAAAGTTCGTGTATAGGCATAGATTTGCTTGTCTTCTTCAAGAATCAAATCATACGTTCCATACGTGAAGACTTCGTTTTTCTTCTTTAAAGAGATCATCTTTTTGTAAAAGCTTAGAACAGATTTTTCGTCTTGTTCCTGCTTCTCAACGTTAATCTCAGTGTAGTTTGGATTAACTTTCATCCACGGTGTGCCAGTAGTGAAACCTGCGTTTACATCGCTGGTCCACTGCATCGGAGTACGGCTGTTGTCACGAGATGATGACCATATAACAGACATGATGTCTTCGTGTGAAACGCCTTCTTCACGCTTGATGCGATAGCGGTTTTTATCAGCCACATCATCATAGTCTTCAATCGAATCAAACTGAACGTTCGTCATACCGATTTCCTGACCTTGATAGATGAAAGGTGTTCCTTGCATCAAGAAATACATCGCACCAAAGCTTGTTGCACTTTCAAACCAATATTCCTCGTCATTCCCCCAAGTGGAAACAACACGTGGTTTGTCATGGTTTTCGATGAAAAGAGCATTCCAGCCTTCTTTTTCAAGGCCTTTCTGCCAGCGAGACAATACTTTTTTCAATTCAACGATATCCACCTCTGGATTCGTTTCTGCATCCCAAAGGCCAAGGTGTTCGAATTGGAAGATCATGTCCATCTTTCCGTTTTCTTTACCTACCCAAAGGTCTGCTTCATCAATCTTAACTCCGTTTGCTTCACCAACTGTCATTACATCATAGTTCGCATATGTGCGGTCTTTGAACTCTTGTAAAAACGTGTGGATGCCTTTTTGGTTCATGTGCATGTCAAATGAAGAAACATACTTTTCGTTTTTCGGATTCGGCATGTCAGGAAAACCTTCGCGCTTCTTTATATGGCTGATCGCATCTATACGGAAACCATCGATTCCTTTATCAAGCCACCAGTTAACCGTGTCATAAAGAGCTTCGCGAACTTCGGGGTTTTCCCAGTTTACGTCTGGTTGTTTTGTTGAGAAAACATGCAGGTAATATTGATCTGTCTTTTCGTCATATTGCCATGCAGATCCTGAGAAGATGCTTTCCCAGTTGTTCGGTTCTTTGCCGTCTTTACCGTCTCTCCAAATGTACCAATCACGTTTAGGATTGTCTTTAGAAGAACGAGACTCGATGAACCATTGATGTTCGTCACTTGTATGGTTAAGAACAAGGTCGATGATTAGCTTCATACCACGCTTATGAACTTCTTCCATCAAAAGATCAAAGTCTTCCATCGTTCCGAAGTCATCCATGATGTCCTGGTAATCAGAGATGTCATATCCGTTATCATCGTTTGGAGATTTGTACATCGGGCAGATCCAGATCACGTCGATGCCAAGGTCTTTAATGTAATCCAGACGCTGAATGATTCCTTTTAAATCCCCGATTCCATCTCCATTTGAGTCTTGGAAGCTGCGAGGGTAAATTTGATAGCCAACGGCTTCTTTCCACCAAACTTTTTCCATAATGTTACCTCCATGTTTTCTCTTTTACAACAGGGCAGGGGATACCGTTAAACGGCTCCCCATTGTCTGTTAATTTTCTAATTCTAAATTCACGGCTACACCAGCGTGATCGGAGACCACCGGCGTTTCTTTTCCATTAAATCGAACATAAGAACTTTTTACGTTGAGCGGTTTGCTGCATAAAATGTAATCAATTCTTCGTCCGTCGTTTTTACCGTTTTGATTCCAGCCGGCGATTGCGCCTTTGATGGTTATTCCATCATCTTTTTCTTTAGCCAATTCATACGTATCGTAAAAGCCGTTTGATTTTACATAATCAAACCCTTCGTCTCTCACGTTAGCATCATTGTTTAAATCGCCCATTAAAAAGGATAATCCGCTTTCTGGCATATGCTTAAAAAATGCGTCAATTTGTTCTTTAAATGGTGCTATTTCATCGTCCCACCAGCCAAAGTGGCCAGAGAAGAAGTTAAGTTCTTTTCCATGATAAGAAACCACTGCTGAAATGATTTTTCTTGTTTTCCAGTTGTTCATGTCCTGAAGTTCTGTAACAAAAAAACTTTCGTTTGACTTAATTGGATGACGGCTTAAAATGGCTAAACCTTCTTCAAACGTTTCAAAACCATAGTGAGCCATATCCCAAACGAAATCATAATCATTAACGCCAAGTTCCTGTAACAGCTGAATTAACACCAATGCATAATTGTTTTGTTTAATGTTGCCATTCACAACAGGAGCGTCAATCGACTGCATGACCTCTTGAAGTGCGATAACATCATAACGCTCACTCGCGATATCGCGAGCAAGCATCTCTAATTTTTCCATCTGGTTCTCTTCCTGCCAAGCATGAACGTTTAACGTTAATAGCTTCATGAATTACATCCCCAAACGATCTTGAATATCAGATTTTAATACGTCAGCTTTTGGTCCGTAAATCGCTTGAACACCTTTATCTTTAATGATCAGACCAAGTGCACCGTTTTCTTTCCACTCTTTTTCTGTACCAACGCCAGTTGTGTCTTTAACCGTTACACGAAGGCGAGTCATACATGCGTCAACGTCTTCAATGTTGTCAGCTCCACCTAAAAGCGTGATGATCGCTGAAGCTTGAGAGTTGTCTGAGCCTGTTGCTGCTTCCTTTTTAGCTGGTGCAGCATCGTTTTCAGTTGTTTCAATATAGTTACCCGCACGACCTGGAGTAGGCAGGTTGAACTTTTTGATCAATACATAGAAAATCGAGAAGTTTAATCCAAAGAATACGATACATGTTAGTGCAAAGTTGATTAAGTCACGAGTTAATCCTGCTTTTACAAGCAATGGTGTACGAGTAAGAAGCTCGATAAAACCGAATGCGTGAACACGAACGTGGATCAGATCCGCTACAGCGAACGCAAGACCAGTCGTAATTGCATACACAACATAAAGCAGTGGTGCAGCAAACATGAACATGAATTCAATCGGCTCTGTAACACCTGTTAAGAAAACAGCTAGTGCTGCAGATAAGAACATAGACTTATACTTTTTACGCTTGTCTTTATCAACGTTCATGTACATCGCAAGAGCGATCGCTACAAGTGAAGCTGTTGAAAGAACTACTTGTCCCATTTTAAAACGAGCAGGTACAACATCATTAAGAAGGGCTTGATACGCTTTTGTATCTCCAGCAGCTAAGAAGTTGTTAAGATCATTGATCCAAGCTAACCATAGTGGATCTTGTCCAGCTACAGAAGAACCTGCACCTGACCCAGTCATGATTTGGTACGTACCGCCAAGCTCTGTATAGTTGATCGGCACCGTTAACATGTGGTGAAGACCGAACGGCAATAATAGACGCTCTAGTGTACCAAACACGAATGGCGCGATAACAGGAGCCGTGTTGCGAGATGTTGCAATCCATTTACCAAAGTCATTTAACAGTCCCTGAATAAATGGCCAAACCAATGCAAGAACGAGTGCTGTAACCACTGACCATAAAATAACAGCAAATGGTACAAAACGTTTTCCGTTAAAGAATGCTAATGCATTCGGAAGCTTATTGTAGTTGTAATATTTGTTGAATAGTATCGCACCCAGGAAACCGGAAATGATACCGACGAAAACACCCATATTAAGAGCAGGTGCTCCAAGAATTGATGTGAAATAGTCACCAACAATCAGTTCAGAGCCAAAAAGGGATTTAACTTTCGCCCCTTCTTCAAGCATCATAGCGCTATTAACACCGAAGATCGCACCAGTGATGCGGTTGATCAGGATAAATGCGATGACAGCCGCAAAAGCACCGCCAGCACGTTCTTTAGCCCAAGATCCCCCAATAGCTACGGCGAATAAAATGTGCAGATTTGTAATGATCGCCCACCCGATGTCTTCCATAACACGGGCAATCGTTTGCACTAAAGTCATGTCGCCACCAAACATAGCAATAACTTTACCTAGTGATATCATCAAACCGGCAGCTGGCATAACCGCTACTACTACAAGAAGCGCTTTACCTAGCTTTTGCCAGAAATCAAATGAAATGAGTTTTCCACGTTGTTTCAAAACGATTTCCTCCTTTAAGTATATATCTTTTGTTGATTTTTTGAAATCGCATTCAATAGATTGCAAAAAAATTATGAATCGCTTACATATTTGTATATGCATGTCGGTGCAATCGTTTGCATTAGTGATTGTAAAATAAAACGGTTTCATTTACAAGTGATATTGATTAAAAAATATATAAAAGTTTTTCCAGTGTGATTTCGTGAGAGGTATTAAAGGAGGATTCATGGTGCTAGTGTGGGAAGTTGCTTCGCATTGAGTGAGTTTTATAAGGTAGAGGCGGTGCGGTGAGGTTCTCAGGTGGAACGAGCGCATTTTTAGGTGGTAGTGAGGGAATCGCGGGTGGAACGGAGCACATCTCAGGTGGTTAACACCACTTTAGCGGCGAACGTGTAACAAATATAAGAACACGTACCGCAAAAAAAGCTCGAATAGTAGATAACACTCATTTCTCGGAGCAGGTTCTCTGACCTTGATGATCTCAAGTGCATTTATATCTCCTAAAAGTCTTAGCAGAGGCTGTGGGGTGCGGTTCTCAGGTGAAACGAGCGCATTTTCGGATGGTAAAGAGGTAAACCCTGGTGGCACATCCTCCTACTTGTAAATTATTTTAAAACGCTTTATGTGAGTAAAGAACTATGAATAATTACTTATTTTTATACATGCGCAAATTAGAAAGAGGCATAACAAATGAACTGTGGAATATGAAGTGTGGAAGGAAGATAACGAAAGGTTATTGAATAATTATTCAATTATAAGTATAATTATTTTCTGGTTGAGGAAGGGGAGAAACAAATGAAAAAGAAAAATTGGATAGCTGGTGCGTTGAGTGTAAGTTTGCTCGCATCGATGCCTTACGCGGTAACAGCGGAAGCACCTCAAAAACAATGGACGAATGTTAATGCCTATGAAGAGGCTGATGGCAGCCCATTTAACTCAGAGCATTATGATTTTGTAAAATACTCAAAGATTGGTGAGATTCTTCAAAAGTTTGAAAAAGAAAGCAAGCGTGTGACCTTAGAGCAAAGGGGTACTTCTTCTGATGGTTATCCTATGTATGTCGTGACGATCTCAAACCCAGAAGACAAGGGGAAATACGGACATAACAAAAAGCTTCGCAAGCAAATGTTCAAAAATCCTCAAAAGGCTCAAGATTGGATTGCTGAGAACCCTGACTTTAAGGTGCCGGTTATGATTAACGGATCAATTCATGGAACGGAATACATAGGATCTGATGCTGTTCTTCAGTTGATTGATCGTTTCGCGAACGATAATGATGCAGAGACGAATAATATTCTTAAAAGTAACATTCTTATCTTTAATGTAGTAGCAAACCCAGATGGCCGTGTAGATGGGACACGCTTTAACGGGAACGGCATCGACTTGAACCGTGATTTCATTACACAGTCTCAAGAAGAAACGAAGCAGACCGTTGACCTTATTACTGAATGGAATCCGATGGTCTTTCTTGATCTGCACGGATATGTGAACAGTTCTGACGGCAAACCTGGCCTTATCGAGCCATGTACACCGCCACATAATCCGAACTATGAGTACGACTTGTTTTCCAAATGGGCTCTAGATCAGGCTGAGGCGATGGAAAGCGAGATTGTTGGAAATAAAACAAACTATGAATCTGATCATTATAAGAATATGACAGGAACCTATATCCCTCAGCGTGATGACAGTGCTGGTTGGGACGACTATCCGCCGATCTTTACACCGATGTATGCGATGTATCACGGAGCATACGGATATACGCTTGAAGCACCGACAAACAGCTGGGACGGTGTGAGATGGGCAAATGACGCGGTTATGGGTGCGTTAAAATTTGCAACAGATAATAAACAAGGTATGCTGACGGATCAGATTGAGATTTTCGAACGTGGTATAAACTTTGACCATCCGTACCATGAAGAAGGATTTTTCCCGAATGCCTATGTGCTTCCGGTGAATGAAAAGGATCCAACTGTTACTGAAAAAGCAGTGAACCACTTTCTTGAAAACGATATTTCTGTAGAAAAAGCAACGAAAGCTTTTTCAGCAAATGGGCAAACCTATCCGGCAGGGACATACATCGTTGATATGAGCCAAGCGAAAGCGGGTCTTGCTAACACGATGTTATGGGACGGAGAAGATATCACGAACGATACACCTGCGATGTACGACATTTCAGCATGGAGTCTGCCAGAGCTTTGGGGCTTTGAAGCGATTGAGGTAAAGGAAGAACTAAAAGCGAAAACAGCTCCTGTAAAAGAAGCGGACTATGCAGGTTCTATAAACGGTAAAGGGCCGTATGTTATTTCAAACAGCTCTGTACAGGCTGTGAAATTGGTGAATGATTTAGTAAAAGCGGGTGAAAGTGTTTATAAAGGCAATGATGAACATTTCTATGTAGAGACTTTATCAGCATCGAATAAAACACTTGTAAAGAAATCTGGCATCTCATTAGAAACTGCTAAAATGCCAGCTCAAAAAGAAAAACTATCATCACTTAAAGTTGCCATTTTAAAAGATGGCGGCATGAATAAAGCACAAAGCCACGCTGGTACGAAACTGGCGCTTGACCGTCTAGGCTTTTCTGTAACAGAAGTAACACCAACAGAAGTTGCGGAGAAAGGACTATCTCAGTTCGATGCGTTCCTTTATTCAGGAACGGATGCATTGCTGCAATACGAAAATGTAAGAGAGGCAAATAAACCGTTCGTGGTCGGCAGCAAACCAGCATATGAAAGCTTTAAGACAAATGTACAAACATTCATTAATAACGGTGGAAAATACATTGCTGTAGGTGCTGGCGGGGCTAAAGCTTCAAGTCAGCTCGGAATAACGTCTGTGAAAGTCAACACAGGCAATGCGAACAGCAACGGAATCGTAAAGGTGAATAACGAAAAAGATGAAGTAACAACGGGTTACAATACAGCTGACCTAGGCTTTGTTTACAGGCCGGTATGGTTTACGGAGTTAGGCAATGCGAAATCTGTAGCGACTTTAGCTTCTGGCGACTTCTTTGTTGCGGGTCACTGGAAAGGTAACGAACAAGCTGCAGGGCAAGCGGTGATCGTAGAAGAAACTGGCAAAGATGTGACGCTGATTGGACTTGAAGCTGGGTTCCGTGATCACACAGATTATCTGTTCCGTTTGTTATCCAATGCGCTTTATCAATAAAGAGCCTTTCTAATTGACAATAAGATAAGCACTGCATTACTTTTATAGGGAAAGTTTGCCCTATTCAATTAAAAAAGACCTGAAGAGCATTGAAATGAATTCGTTTCTAGCTCTTTGGTCTTTCTTTGTATCAGAAAGTACGTGTCTAAATGGCTTTTTGGTTCATTTTTTGCTTCCTTGACAAGTTGATTGTAGTGCAAGGTGCGAGACTCCTGGGGGATTAGCGGGACAGTTGAGACTCCTAAGGTCGCAAAGCGACGAGGAGGCTCAACGCACGCCCCCCGGAAAGCGAAGCAACCTGGAACGGAAATCAACCACTTTCAAGAGCAACACGAAAAATGCCCAATTAAAGCTCAAATGTTTTAAAGCGGTCGGACAGGTGTAAATTATAAAAGTAAAGCAAACTGAAAGGTGAGTGAAAAGATATGTTCAATAAATTATTTGGAAAAAAAGAAGTGAAAAAAGAAGAGACGGTTATTGCTCCGTTAACAGGAAAAATTGTAAACATTGAAGAGGTTCCAGACCCGACTTTCGCTCAAAAGATGATGGGCGACGGTATTGCGATAGAGCCAACCGAAGGCGTCGTTGTTTCACCTGTAGATGGGGAAATTGTTCAGTTTTTCCACACAAAGCATGCCATCGGTATTCAATCTGAAGCTGGAGCAGAAATCCTTATTCACGTTGGTCTTGAAACGGTGAGCATGAACGGAGAAGGCTTTGAAGGTCATGTGAATGTAGGGGATAAAGTAAAAGCAGGAGACAAGCTACTCAGCTTTGACCTGGACTTAATTAAAGAAAAAGCGGCTAGCACTGTTACGCCAATCGTTATCACAAATGGTGATGCGGTAGAATCTTTAGACAAGCGTGCAGCATCTGATGCTACAAAAGGTGAAACCTCATTATTGCAGATTAAAATGAAATAATAGATGAAATCAGGCTACCCATGCCTGATTTTTTCCATATTGAAAAGGGGGAGGCTATGATGAAAAAAGGAGTTATTTCTTTAGGAGAAGCACTTGTTGATTTTATTCCAACCGACGAAACGAACACGACATACCAGAAAAGTCCTGGCGGTGCGCCTGCCAATGTGGCTGTAGGTGTTGCACGATTAGGATCTGCATCTACTTTTTTAGGAAAAGTAGGGGACGATGTGCTAGGATCATTCATGATTGATACATTAAAGAGTTATGGTGTGAACGCGTTTCATGTGTACAAAACAGAAGAGGTAAGAACAGGTGCTGTTTTTGTGACATTAGGAGAAAACGGAGAGCGTTCTTTTGACTTTTATATCAATCCTAGCGCAGACCGTTTTTTAGAAGAAAAAGATGTTCAGCCTAGCCTGTTTAAAGATCACAAGATCCTTCATTTTGGGTCCATCTCTTTAATCGGTGAGCCATCTAAGAGTGCTACTGAAAAGGCAGTCAGACTCGCTAAGGAAAACGGCATGTGGGTTTCATACGATCCAAACCTCAGACTCTCACTATGGAAGACGCCGGCGCAGGCACGTGAGACGATTCTATCGATGCTGCAGCACGCGGACATTGTGAAGATCTCAGAAGAGGAGCTCGAATTTATTACAGGATTAAAAAAGGTCGAGGAAGGCATTAAGGTGCTTCAGCAGTATGAGATTCCGCTTCTGTTTATTACACTCGGAGATGACGGCAGTTACGTGGTGACGAAAGAAGGCGGAGAGTATATTCCAGCTAAACGTGTTTCCGCTGTTGATACAACGGGAGCGGGTGACGCTTTTGTATCAGGCATTCTTCATTGCTTGAATGAATTTAATGGCACGCTTGAAGAACTTACACTTGATGAAGCGAGTGACATGGCGCTCTTCGGAAGTGTTTCTGGAGCTCTTGCTGTTTCGGTAAAAGGTGCGATGACAGCTCTGCCTACTTCGGAGCAGGTAGAAAAAGAGCTTGCACAAAACAAGCAATAAGCGCATATAATAGGAAAATATTTTGACTAATGTTTTCGTTTTTTGGTAATATTATTTTATTATAAAAGATGATACGCAACGGTGAAGGAAGTATAGTAGCTAGTGAAACACTTCTTAAAGCGAGCTGGGGACGGTGTAAGCCCAGTAGAAGACATTAGTGAAACGGCAATCCGGAGTTGCTTTTGAAAAGAGGATTCGTTTTTACATACGGATCAACTAGGGTGGAACCGCGGGAGATACAACTCTCGTCCCTGGGCATAGCGCCTTGGGACGGGAGTTTTTTATTTTTCATAAAAAACCAACCTGATCCATAAGGCAAAATCCGAATGGGAGGAATAAAAATGTCAAAAAACATGGAAACCATCACAAATCATGCGAAACATCGCGGCTTTGTCTTTCCAGGATCTGAAATATACGGAGGTCTTGCAAACACGTGGGATTACGGTCCGCTTGGTGTTGAGCTGAAGAACAACGTAAAAAAAGCTTGGTGGAAAAAATTCGTTCAAGAATCACCTTACAACGTAGGTCTTGATGCAGCGATCCTCATGAACCCTCGTACGTGGGAAGCATCTGGACACATCGGCAACTTCAACGATCCGATGATGGATTGTAAGAACTGTAAAGCGCGTCACCGTGCTGATAAATTAATTGAAGACGCAGCTGATCAAGCAGGAAAAGAGATTATCGTTGACGGTCTTCCTTTTGAAAAGATGGAAGAACTCGTAAAAGAGTACAACATCGCTTGCCCTGAGTGTGGAAGCCATGACTTCACAAGCATCCGTCAGTTCAACTTGATGTTCAAAACGCACCAAGGTGTAACTGAATCCAGCTCAAACGAGATCTACATGCGTCCCGAAACGGCTCAAGGTATTTTCGTTAACTTCAAAAATGTTCAGCGTACAATGCGTAAAAAGCTGCCGTTCGGTATCGCACAGATCGGGAAGAGCTTCCGTAACGAGATCACGCCTGGTAACTTCACGTTCCGTACACGTGAGTTCGAACAGATGGAGCTCGAGTTCTTCTGTAAGCCAGGTAGCGAGATCGAGTGGTTTAACTATTGGAAAGATACAGCTGAAAACTGGCTGAAGTCACTAGGTATGACATCAGAAAATCTTCGTCTGCGCGACCATAACGAAGATGAGCTTTCTCACTACTCAAATGCAACGACTGACTTTGAGTACAAATTCCCTTTCGGCTGGGGCGAGCTTTGGGGTGTTGCATCCCGTACAGACTTCGATCTGAAGCGTCACATGGAATTCTCAGGTGAAGACTTTAACTACATCGACCAAGAAACAAACGAGCGCTACATTCCGTATTGCATCGAGCCTTCTCTAGGTGCTGACCGTGTAACACTTGCGTTCTTGATCGATGCTTATGAAGATGAGCAGTTGGAAGATGGTACATCAAGAACAGTTATGCACTTGCATCCGGCACTTGCGCCTTATAAAGCAGCGATTTTGCCGTTATCTAAGAAGCTTTCTGAAGAAGCAACAGAAGTGTTTAGTTCACTTGCTAAAGACTTCAATGTAGATTACGACGAAACGGGATCAATCGGTAAACGTTACCGCCGTCAAGATGAAGTAGGTACACCGTTCTGTATCACATACGATTTTGACTCTAAAGAAGATGGCATGGTTACAGTACGTGACCGTGACACGATGGAACAAACGCGAGTGAAGATTGCAGATTTGAAGAGCTTTATTGAGGAGAAAGTTCAGTTTTAATTAAAAACTTGTGATTCAGAGTTGCTTTTGTGAGTGGTTGATTTCCGTTTCAGGTGCTCGCTTTCCGGGGGGCGTGCGGTGAGCCTCCTCTGCGCTTTGCGCACTTAGGAGTCTCACCTGTCCCGCTGATCCCCCAGGAGTCTCCCACCTTACACTCCAATCAACTTTTCAATGAAGCTTCAAAGATCTAAAAGCTTAATATTAAGCACACATTTGCTTCTTGCGATGTGTGCTTCTGTTTTTTCTGTGGCGTTTATTCTACAATAGAGTATGAGAGATTAATTTATAGCCCTCGGGCTTTTAGTGGAGGTATATACATGAACGAAGGACGTATTCAAAAGGTACAAAACTGGTTAAAGCAAGAGGGGCATACTTTCGCGTTCATTCACACGACAGCAAACGTGTTCTACTTATCAGGACTTTACACAGATCCGCATGAGCGCGTGTTAGGTGTTGTGGTGTTAGCACATGGCGAGCCATTCATGGTTTGTCCAGGAATGGAGCGTTCACAAGCGAAAGGCGCTGGCTGGACGTATGAGATCGTTGGGTACAGTGATTCTGAAGACCCTTGGGCGAAGGTTCAAGAAGCTTTGGCGAGCCGTGGTGTTACCTCTGCTTCTTCAGTAGCTGTTGAAAAAGAAACACTTCCTTATGCTCGTGGTGAGAAGCTTCTTGGCATGTTTGAGAGTGCGAGCTTGGTCGGTGCAGAAGAATTGTTGAACGAGCTTCGTCTCATAAAAGAAGAGAGCGAGTTAAAGACGTTGCGTGAAGCAGCGAGACTTGCAGACTATGGGGTTGAAGTAGGAGTTGCAGCACTTCGTGAGGGTGTAACTGAGATGGAAGTACTCGCGAAGATCGAATACGAACTGAAGCAAAAAGGCATCAGCGCGATGTCGTTTTCTACGATGGTGTTATTCGGTGAAAAAGCTGGACAGCCTCATGGTAAGCCTGGATTAAGAAAGCTTCAGCATGGCGACTTCGTATTGTTTGATCTAGGTGTTGTCCTTGATGGCTATTGCTCAGACATCACGCGTACTGTAGCGTTTGGCGATCTGGATGAAAAGCGCCATGAGATATACGATACTGTGCTGCAGGCTCAGTTGAAAGCTTTAGAAGCATCTAAGCCGGGAACGCGCATTGGTGACCTTGATGTGATCGCGCGCAACCACATTACGGAAGCGGGTTACGGAGATCACTTCCCGCATCGTATCGGACACGGTCTTGGAATCGATGTTCACGAGTTCCCGTCCATGAGCGATAACAATGACGGCGTGTTGCGTGAAGGAATGACGTATACGATCGAACCAGGCATCTATATTGATGATGTTGGCGGCGTACGTATTGAAGACGACGTATATGTAACTGCAGATGGACATGAAACATTGACGAAATACCCGAAAGAGCTGCAGATTATTAAATAAAAACGTTAAAAAAGGATGGTCCACGTTTTTGGGCCATCCTTTTGCTATGCATGAAGTATTATTTAACCCTAAAGGCTAAGAATATCTCTATTCCAAACTCATAATCCCTGAAATTCGCTTCATAATCCCGCGAGATTCGGCCGTAATCCCGCGAGAATTAAAGATAAACCCGCGAGTTTTAGCTATATATCCGCGAGTCTACAAATTCAGACATATTACGACATCCGATATGCGCAATTTAAGTGTTCCTGATCTTTACTACTTCTTGTTGTTCTCTTTTCGCATCCCACACTCGTTGAATCTCAAATGTACCTTCTTCAAAGAACAACGGAAATCTTTCTTTAAACCAATCCTGCATTGGGAGATTCAGTGCTTCATTCAGCGAAACCCAAACCAGTTCTCCTTCTGGTGGATCCAACAAAAGCTCACCTTCAAACGTATCTGTCCAATAGTTAAACACCATGTACCTAACATTCTCTTGTGGATTTACATACTCATCGATCCCTTTATATATAAGGTTAGAAACGGTTAATCCCGTTTCTTCCTTTACTTCTCTAATAGCGCACTCTACTAAGCTTTCAGGGAAATCGACCTTACCGCCAGGTGCCAAAAAGCCAGGGAAACCACGGCTGTCAGGCCGCTTTATCAGTAGCACTTTATCTTCGTGTTGAACCATGCACATCGTATAAAGGCGATTATCGATTGTCTTTAGTTGATTTAACATAAAATCCTCTCAATACCGTTTATACCAATTTTAACATTGTGGTAACAAAAAAAGAGCAGACATCGTTTCTGCTCTTCAAAAGTTTTTTTATTATAGTGGAAGCACATAAAACATCATAAGAAAATGCATCACACTGCCGGCTAGCACAAACAGGTGCCAAACTGCGTGGTGAAATGGAAAGCTGCGCCATACATAAAAGATACTGCCGAGCGTGTAGATGATTCCGCCGGCTACAAGCAGCTGAATCCCTTCTGGCGGCATGTTTGCTGAGATGTCTTGAAAAGCAAACGTAATCAGCCAGCCCATCGCTACATAACCTAATGTTGATAACACCACAAATTTTTTCGTGAAAAAGACTTTAAATACAACGCCAGAGATCGCAAGTCCCCAAACGACGCCGAATAGTGTCCAGCCGAGCGCCCCGCCTACAACGATCAGTACGATCGGGGTATACGTTCCCGCGATAAAAAGATAGATGGCTGCGTGGTCCATAATCTCAAATAAATCTTTAACCCGTCCTTTAGGAAAAGCGTGCACGAGGGTAGAAGCTGTATAAAGAGCCAGCATCGTTCCTCCGAATACCGCGAAGCTAACAATATGAACAGCTGTTCCTTTCCATACTGCAAATACGAGCAGAATAGAAGTAACGGCAACACTCAGAAGGACACCGAGTCCGTGTGTGATCGCATTTGCTATCTCTTCGCGTTTTGAAAATACATGTGTACTCATTCCGTTCACCTTCCTTTACGTTACAGTAAGTATATCAGAAAAAGGTATCCTTTAACCAATTAAAGACTTTAAGATTTTGTTAAAAAAGAAGGAATATTTTTCTGCAGAATTGAAATAGGTAAGATTATAGACTTTATAGATAAAGAGAGGGTCATGATCATGGAGGTAACGCGCTACTCGTCCATTCCTGCTTTTTACGCTGATGTAGAGTCTTTCTTATTGAATCAGGAAGACCGAGCGGGAATCATGCTTGGCAACAGTTTGCGGTTTAAAGATAAAGTGTGGGAAGAGGAAAAGCCTTTTTTGGCAACGGTAAAAAAAGGCGGGGAAATCATGCTCGCAGCGATGCTCATTCCACCGTATGCCTTGTTGCTTCTCGAAAAAGAGGAAGCAGAAGGTGTGGCAGCTGTCCCGCATTTAGTTCAATACTTAATAAGAGAAGACTTTGCCATTCATAAAATTATGTCACCTAAAGCGGTAGGAAAAGCGTTCAGTGAAGAGTGGACGAAAGCACATTCATTAGAAGAAAAAGTGTTGATGGATCTCAGATTGTATACGCTGCAGTCCGTCATACAGCAAGCGGCACGTCCCGGGAAGTTGCGAAAAGCAACACAAGCTGACTTAACGTTCTTGCCACAATGGATTTTGGAGATGACAGAAGAAACAAACCAGCTCATGACATTTGATGAAGCAGAAGAGTATGCGAGAGCTCGATTAGAAAATGAATTTCTTTTTATATGGGAAGAAGATGGCCGCCCTGTCTCCATGGCAGCGAAGACACGGCCGAATATTAAAGGGGTTTCTGTTAATCTCGTTTATACACCACGTGACTTGAGGGGCAGAGGATATGCGAGTGCTCTTGTCGCGTCATTAAGCGACCTCCTGCTGCAAGAAGGTTTTGAATTTTGCACGCTGTATACCGATCTCGCCAACCCAACTTCTAATAAAATCTATCAAAATATCGGATACCAGCCTGTATGTGATTATGTTGAGCTGAAGTTTGATCAAAAAAGAACAGAATCTCCGGCTTGATTACCGGCAGACTCTGTCTCTTTGATAAAGATAATCTCTTATGTATCTTTTAGCACCTGCTAAAGTGCCTTCGGGCAGCTGATCTGCTGCAAAGTACTGAAAATCGAACGATTCATCTTCATCGATGCACAGTTCACCCGAAACAGAACTTGCCGTATAAACGGCAGTTACTGCATATAATTCATCACCATTCGGCGTTTGCAGATAGTGATCTTTACCAGAATAAACGTGAAGCTGGGTTAAACCGTCTATATCGAGCCCAGTTTCTTCTTTCACTTCACGAACAGCCGTTTCTTCAAAGCTTTCTCCAAGTTCCATCAAACCGCCAGGCAGCCCCCAGCCACCATCTTTCCGGTGCTGCAGCAGAATTTCTTCTCTATCGTTTTTAATAATGACAACAGACCCTGGTAAGATGAGCGGTGCACTTCCTACATATTTGCGCAGATCTTCATAATAAGCCATTAAATCGCTCCTTCCTAACCAACATTTTACAGAACATATGTTAATAATTCATCTAAAAGTGGAACAATGATAACAGAATGATTGAGGGGAGTTTTGGAATGGAAGCCTTTGCTAGACCTCGTGTAGTTGTAAGTAAATGTCTTGAATTTGACGCATGCCGTTATAACGGTGATGTGATTTATAATGATGTGATCAAAAAGTTAATGGACTATGTTGATTTTGTTCCTGTTTGTCCAGAGGTTGAAATCGGACTCGGAACACCGCGAGAAACCATCCGTATCGTGAAAAAAGGGGAGGATCACTTCCTTCTTCAGCCTTCTACTCAACGAGATGTAACGAACGAGATGAAAATGTTCTCAGAAGGTTATTTATCTAAAATCATTGATACTGATGGATTTATTTTAAAAACGCGTTCACCTTCTTGCGGCTTAAAAGAAGTGAAAGTGTATGCTTCTACAGAAAAAGGGCCGGCGATCGGTCATTCGAGCGGTTTATTCGGCGGAAAAGTGGCCGAGCTCTTTTCACATTTAGCGATTGAAGAAGAAGGACGGTTAAATAATTTTACGATTCGAGACCGTTTTTATACAAAGCTATTTACGCTAGCCGCTTTTCGAAACATACTTCCACAAGGACTAGAAGCAATAAAAACATTTCATAACAAAAATCAGTTCCTCTTTATGGCGTATAGCAATCCTACACTAAAAGTGATGAACCGTATCTTGAAGAACGAGCAAGAGAATGGGGAAGAACGAACGATTCAATTGTATGCAAAAGCGATGAATAAACTTTTTAACCGTGCGGCAAGAAGCGATTCAAACCGAAAAGTCGCGTATGAAATCTTTAAGCGGTTCGAAGACAGGCTATCTCAAGGAGAAGTCGCATTTTTTGAACAGCTTCTTCAAAAGTACGCAGACAAAAAAGAGCCGTTCTCTAGTGTCGCTACGATCTTGAAGTCGCACGCGATCCGATTTGAAGACAGCGAAATTCTTGGACAAACCTTTTTTGCACCGTATCCCGAGATTCTGCTAGAGATTTCAGATTCAGGTAAGGGAAGAGATTACTAGAACAAGCCAATAGAGTGCTGGAATGGTAAGGAAGGAAAGAATCGTACTTAATGCAACACCTGCAGCCGCAAACGACGCATCTTCACCATATCTCTCTGCATACATCGAGATGGTTGGAGCTGAAGGCATACCTGCAGTCAAAACGGCAACAGCAAAAAGTTGAAAAGGCAGTGAAAACAGAGCAAATGGCAATAACAGAACCGGAAAGAAAACCAACTTATAGAAGCTAGCTAGCCATAAATGTATGTTGCTGCAATAGCTTCTCAGTTTTTGGATCGGCATGCTGCCTAAAAGAATACCAATCAGCAGCATGGATAGAGGAACAGTAGGCTTTCCTGTCATTTCAAGTGTGCTCGATAATACCGCGGGCAGTGTTCCTGGCAGAAGCATGAGAACAAAGCCGACTAATGTGGACGTTACGCCAGCGTTTAAGAACACTTTTCGCCATTGAACGGTTTCCGAGTTCCTGGCAAAGAGATAGATTGCGTACGTCCAAATGACTAATAAATAGACAAAGTTAAAAAGAGTCGCAATGAAAACACCTTCTTTTCCAAACAATAAAAAACTGACAGCAATGCCTAGAAAGCCTTGGTTTCCAAAAATCATGATGCCTTCTAAGGCATTTTTTTGCTTTGTTTCAGTGTTCAATTTCTTTACCGTCCACCACGAGACGATTGACGATACGATTAAAACAAAAGCCGACATCATTGAAAGCCATACGAACTGTTTAATATTATCAAAGGAAAAAGGAACGTCCATGCCAAATAAAATAAGAGCAGGCAGCGTGACATTCAAGATAATAGCCGTTATTGTTTTTTCACTGCCAGGCGGTAAGATCTCTTTTTTGCGAAGGATATAACCTAATAACGCGATGCTGTACAATAGGGTTAACTCTTGAATAAAGGGACCAAAATGGTTCATCTATCATCCCCTCCTTACTTAAAAGGGTATGGTTTAATAGTGAATTGGGTGAAAGTGATTTTTAGTGCTAAGCTTTGTTGTTTTGAAAGAGGTTGATTTCCGTTCCAGATGCTCGCTTTCCGGGGGGCGTGCGGTGAGCATCCTGCCGCTTTGCGCCATTAGGAGTCTCCACCTGCCCCGCTCGTCGCCCAGGAGTCTCGCACATTGCACTTCAATCAACTTGCAAATGATGAGAAAGAAAAAGCCGAAGCAACAATCCTTTAGAAAAGAGCTTTTTTCAAAGAAAGAGGTGGTTTTACATGTTGATTGCAAAAGGAGAAACTTTATTTAGACAAGGTGAAGAGGGGCCATTATTTAAGCTTGATAAAGGATTGTTAAAGATTGTTCGCGTTCATGAAGATGGCAGCCAGGTTCTGTTGAACTTAATCGTTCCAGGAGAAATCATTCCGCACCATTCTCTAACGAGTCAAAAAGAGTATAACGGCACGGCCCTTGCGGTTTTACCTTCTGAGATAACAGTGATTGATCCTAAACAATGGTATCAGTCATTAGAGGAAAATCCTTGGAAGTTTAAAGAAGTTGCACTTTTGTTAGAAACGAAATTAAGAATGATGCAGCAGCGGATCAATCAAATGTCCACGTTGACTCCAGAAGGAAAAGTGCTGAAACTTAAAAGTTGGTTCAGCCATTATTTTCCCGAAGTTCACATCGAAAAAATACTGGCTCAAGAAGAAATCGGACAGTTTGTTGGTTTGAGAAGAGAGACTGTCAACCGGGCTTTAAAAAAGCTGAATTGAAATGTCAAAGAATTTACATACATATGAACGTAAGATTTTTGCTCTTTTAACAAAAGATACATGTATAAAACTAAAGGAGTGAAAGGCATGAAAAAATTTATCCCGTTAGCCCTAGCATTTTCTGTTTTAACAAGTGGTGTTGTTACGGTTTCTGCTGCAAACCAAGAAAAGGTACAAGTAGAAGCTCAGCATAAAGGTCACCATTTTAGACATATGAAAAATTTTGAAGAGCAGGTTCATAAAGCAAATGCTCTAAAAATTGAGCGATTAGAGATTCAGAAGGAAATTCTTCAGAAGAAAGATAAACTTTTTACACAGCATGTAAAAGCTGGAGAAAAGGGAGCACAAGAGAAAAGAACAGGTAACAAAGTAAATTGGCAGGACATGAAAAAAATTCATCAAGACTTAAGAGCATTACAAAAGCAAGCGCACGAAACGAAAAAAGCAATGCATGAAGCGATGAAATCAGATAACGAAAAGCTTGCTTTAGAGAAGATGAATCAATGGCTAAGCATCAATGAAAAAATCAACAGCAAGCTAGGTGAAAAATCAGCTAAGTTGGATGAGGTTTTGGCGAGTTATAAGTAATAACTAAAAGTGTTGAGACAAAATCGTTTGCCTCAACACTTTTTAAGATTAATTAGCTTAATGTCTAGGCGTGTAATCTGGATAATCAGTAATAATGCCATCTACACCTGCATCTAAAAGTGGTTGAACTTCTTCTTGTTTTCGAACGGTCCAAGCCATGATCCCCATGTGGCGCTCGTGAACTTCATCAACGATAGAGGAGTTAACAAGGGTTCTGCTTGGGTTCACAAATTCAGCATATGCAGCAAATTCGCTTAGTTTGGCTTCACTTAAGTCTGTTGCTCGTGAAGTTAGAACACCTACAGGTACTTGAGGCAGAAGCTTATCCATTCGTTGCATTGAATCAAACTCAAAGGATTGAATGATAATCTTATCATGAGCAGGTAGGTGCATGTTGCGTTCTTTAAGAGCAGCAGCTACTTTTTCTTCAATACCAGGATAATAATACGTTGCTTTTAATTCAATTAAAATACCAGATTTTCCGCGGAATTCATCTAGCACCTCTTCAAAAGTAGGAACTTTTTCTCCTGCAAATTCTTCTCCAAAATAGCTGCCTGCGTCAAGTTGACGAATCTCTTGAAGTGTATGATTTTTCACATATCCTGTTCCGTTCGTTGTGCGGTCTAGCGTAACATCATGAATAACAACAAGTTCGCCATCTTTTGTTTCCTGCACATCAATTTCAATGTAATCAGCTTTCATTTCAACACCTTTATGAAAAGCTGCCATCGTATTCTCAGGTGCATATCCAGCAGCACCGCGGTGTGCGACTGTTTGAACTTGATCAGATGGCTCGTAAGCTAGGGTTGTAGTCGTATAGATCGAACTGATTATCCCCATTGAAAGTATTGATGCAACTGCGGTTTTCTTAATCATGTCATTCATCCCCTCTGTCGTTGTTTGATAGTGAACTTGCTTGCCTCATGCAACAAGCAAGCTTACAATCATTATGCTAACAAAGAGAAATAGGGAAAGAATGGTCAGAAGTTCCCGAGTATTTTAAAGAAAAAAAGGTCTATATGAGGGGATATCTTAATAAACAGCCCTTCTGTAAAAAGAGTGTGAATTAAGTGTCAGTACTGTAAAAAAACAAAAAAACCAGGCATTAAACGCCTGGTTTTTGAGTTTCTTCTGGATGTTTGAAGCCTCTTGCAATATAGATAAATGGTGTAGAAGCAGCCGACACAACAAATTTAATCACATATGTCGTGAAGAAGATTTGCATCCAAACGTCCCATGAAAACACGCCAGCAAAAGCTATTGTACAAAAGATGAACGTATCGATCAGCTGACTTACCATCGTACTACCGTTGTTACGAATCCAAAGCTGATCAGGTCGTGAAAACTTTTCCTTCAACTTTGCAAACAGTTTTACGTCAAGATATTGACTGATTAGGTATGCAGCTAGACTGCCGATTACTAATCGAGGCATAAAACCAAAGATTGCTTCAAGATGCGGCTGGAAGATATCACTTTCATGCGGTTGAAATACGAGCACCATCTGCATGATGATCGTAGTCATGATAAGGGTGAAGAACCCGAACCATACCGCTTTTTTCGCTTCTTTTTCCCCGTACTTTTCATTGATTAAGTCTGTCGCTAAATAGATGGTGCCGTATATGACGTTACCAAGAGTCATAACGAGACCAAACAGCTCAATCGTTTTAACGACTTGTAAATTAGCTAGAATCGAAGCTGCAGCGATCCAAGCAAATAAACCGGCTTTTCCAAACCACTTATAGCACGTAAGAAACAATATAAAATTAACAAGTGCAAAAGCTACACCAAAATAAAAATTAAACATAAAAATTCCTCCTAGTTTTGATAACGCGGGAGTTTTCGAACCGCGAAAAACATTTAACACAACAGTTCCCAATTATAAGTCAGTTTTTGTAATTAATCAATAAACCGGATAAATATATGATCTCTGTATAGTTTACTTTCTCTTTCTTTGTGAAATACATAGTGTATGTGGATTGTTGTTATTGGAAGTGGTTGATTTCCGTTTCAGGTGCTCGCTTTCCGCGGGGCAGGCGGTGAGCCACATTTGTACGTTTCACGTATAAGTGTCTCACCTACCCGCCTGTCCCGCAGGAGTCTCGCACCTTGCACTCCAATCAACTGTCACAGAAGAAATAAATCCAGAGGTTTGAAAGCAACAATCACTTTTTAAAAAAACGTATAAGATACAGCACACTAAGGAGCAGGTGAATGATTACTTTTGAAAATGTTTCTAAAGAATATCCAGATGGAACGGCTGCCGTTCGTGATTTGAACCTTACGATACAACCAGGGGAATTTTTTGTAGTTATTGGTCCGAGCGGATGCGGGAAAACGACGATGCTTAAGATGATCAATCGGCTTATTAGTCTAACTAAAGGCACGATTACAATCGATAATAAGAGAATCAGTGATTACAAAATTGATGAGCTGCGCTGGAACATCGGATATGTTCTTCAGCAGATCGCTCTATTTCCTCATATGACGATCTTAGAAAACATCAGTATCGTTCCTGAGTTAAAAGGATGGGACAAAGAGAGAATTCGTAAAAGAGTGGACGAGCTTCTAGAAATGGTGGGCTTAGATCCTAAAACGTATCGAAATCGTAAACCTAAAGAACTTTCTGGCGGACAGCAGCAGCGAGTGGGTGTCGTACGTGCATTAGCAGCGGATCCTAACATTATTCTTATGGATGAGCCTTTTAGTGCACTCGATCCAATAAGCAGAGAAAAACTTCAGGAAGATCTTTTTAACTTACAAAGAAATATTAAAAAGACCATTGTTTTCGTGACTCATGATATGAAAGAAGCTATGAAGCTTGGAGATCGGATCTGTGTAATGAATGAAGGCTCTATCGTACAAGTCGGAACACCAGAAGAGCTGCTCGAAAACCCTGCAGATGAATTTGTAAGAAATTTTGTAGGAACTGATAGTGTGAGTTCTGTGGAAAAAATGGATCTTACAAAGCTTGTGAGACCATTAAGCGCTGATGAAATTGGTTTAGATTATCAATTACATTGCATCTCAGTAAAAACGAGTATTAAAGATGCGCTCGATATCTTAACACGTGAAGAAGAAGTGACTGTTGAAGATCATGGTGCGATCATAGGAACACTTAACAGACAGGCTGTTATTCAATATCTTGCAGATCATTTGCAGGAAAGGGGTAGCAGAGATGAATAGTTTTGTGCAAGTCTTTCAAGATCGAAAAGGGGAACTCGCAAGTGCGCTAGTAGAGCATATTCAAATTTCGTTTATCGCTCTTCTATTTGCTGTGGTTATTTCAATACCTCTTGGAATCTATTTAACGAAGAAACCAAAAGTGGCTGAACCTATCATCGGGGTGACAGCCGTGTTGCAGACGATACCTTCACTTGCACTTCTAGGGCTCTTGATACCACTGTTCGGGATTGGTAAGGTTCCTGCGATTATTGCACTTGTCGTATACGCATTGCTGCCTATTTTAAGAAATACGTATACAGGGATCAAAGAAGTCGATTCCTCATTAATCGAAGCGGCGCGAGCGATGGGGATGAACGCTAGGAAAAGGCTGATGAAGGTGGAGCTTCCTTTAGCTATGCCTGTTATTATGGCAGGAATTCGAACGTCCATGGTCCTGATTATTGGTACGGCAACGCTTGCTGCATTAATCGGAGCAGGTGGATTGGGTGATATCATCTTGCTTGGTATTGACCGTAATAACACGATGCTGATCGTGCTTGGAGCAGTCCCAGCTGCCTTGCTAGCTATTTTATTTGATTTTCTGCTAAGAAGATTTGAGCTTCTTTCTTTTAAGCGAGCACTAACAACGGTAGGCGTATTTATGGCAGCGGCTATACTGATTATTATCGTTCCTTTTGCCATGAAAGGCGGACAAGAAGATATCGTTATAGGCGGTAAGCTAGGATCTGAGCCGGAAATCCTGATCAATATGTATAAGCTCTTAATTGAGGAAGAAACGGATTTAAATGTTGAACTAAAGCCCGGACTTGGTAAAACTTCCTTTGTGTTTAATGCTTTAAAATCAGGAAGTATTGATATCTATCCAGAATTTACAGGTACAGCAATCGCCGAATTTTTAAAGGAAAATGCAACAAGTACAGACAGCGAAAAAGTATATGAACAAGCCAGAAAAGGAATGGAAGCCAAGTTTGATATGCAGCTTCTAAGTCCAATGAAATATAACAATACGTATGCGCTTGCCGTTCCACAGCAAGCAGCAAAGGAATACAACTTGAAAACCATTTCCGACTTAAAGAGCGTTAGTCAAAGTATGAATGCAGGGTTCACACTAGAATTTTCCGATCGGGAAGATGGCTACAAAGGAATCCAAAAGCTATATGATATTCAGTTTGCAAATGTCAGGACGATGGAACCAAAACTAAGGTACAACGCGGTGAAAAAGGGAGAAATCGATGTGGTGGATGCATACTCGACAGACAGCGAGCTGCGACAATTTAACTTAGTTGTTTTAGAGGATGATAAAAATCTGTTCCCGCCGTATCAAGGTGCACCAATGCTGCGTAAAGAAACGGTAGAGAAGCACCCAGAGTTAAAGGAAGTCTTAAATAAACTCGCAGGAAAAATTACAGACGATGAAATGCGCGAAATGAATTACAAGGTGAACGTTGAAGGAATGTCACCTGAGGAAGTGGCTAAAGATTTCTTAGAGAAGGAAGGGCTGCTTTAATTAAAGCTCATGGAAAAAGAAAGTACCCTCGAACGGATAAATCCTTTCAAGAGCAAGAAAGCAACACAGCCAGCCTAAATTTCGACAAAAAATTTCCCGGAAAATAAACCATCCAAAGCAGTTGTGGACTGCATGGATGGTTTTTGTTTAGAAATCTACTTTAAACGTAAGTGGATCTGCTATCTTCTTTTTCTTATCATTGATGACTTCACTGGATGTGATTGTTAAGTTTTTCAGTTTTTCTGGATCGGTTTCATCGAGGATAATGCCTAGGCTGCCGACTTTCTCTTCGCCAGGTTTTATCTCGCCGTTCAGTTTTTCTAAATAAAAGTCATCCTCCCACGTTACTGTTTCACCTTGGTCTGTTTTAATCTCTGAAACAGGATTAAAATGAGCGTTTTCTTTCCCGTTATTTTTAATTCTTACGTTGACTCGAACATACGGGAATTTATCTTTTTCCGTATAGCCATGGAAGAAATCAATCAGATCAACGGAAGGTGCGTAATCAAGCACTTTTACTTCAGCGATCGTAAGAGAGATTAAATCTGATTTTTGTTCTTCATCCAATTTTGCGTACTTTTTTAGTGTGACGGTTCCATCTTGGTCTTCAACCTTTTTGTTGATCTCTGTTAGCTCTGTATCGTCAGAAGCCTGTGAACTGTCGTTAAATGAGAGTTCTTCTTCATTCTTTGATGGTGTTTCTTGTTTTGGTTCATTCTGCTGTGTTTCATTTTTATTTTCTTGTTTTTCTGTATCAGTTGAACAGCCCGTAAAAATGACAGCTGTTAATCCAAGCAATATCCAGCGTTTGAAAGCCATAAAGGTACCTCCTAAAAGATAAGCACCCCGCTATAAGAACGGGATGCTTTTTTTGTTAGATTATCCTATTGTTATGAAGATTATTTCTTTGCGGCAGACTTGGTTTTCTCTAAAATAGCGAAGATTTCTTTTGCTGTATCCGTGTTGTCGATCTTTCCAGTGAAATTCTCCATTCCAGGTCCATAAGCATAGACGTTTACATCTTCACCAGTATGCCCGTCTGTTGTCCAGCCTGTTCCTGTACGAAGATCAAAGATTTTTTCGATGGCGTTATCGATTTCTAAAACATCACCGCTTTTTTCTTTTGCATCTTTAACAGATTGAACTTCTTCAGGTGTTAATTCAAGGTCAATATATTTCTTTAAAGTTTCTTCTACTGGTGCACCTTTTGCGATTTCTTTTGCAATATAGTCAGGTGTTTTCTTTGCTGCCTTAATATCAGTAGGATCCCACTTGTATTCACCGTCACGTCCCATTGTCATACCGCCTGTTGAATGGTCAGCTGTTGTGATAACAAGTGTGTGCTTGTCCTTTTTAGCAAATTCGATAGCTGATTGGAAAGCTTGTTCAAAGTCTTCCATTTCACTCATTCCTGCAACAACATCGTTGTCATGACCTGCCCAGTCAATTTGGCTTCCTTCAACCATAAGGAAGAAACCATCATCATTTTTATTTAAACGGTCTAATGCAGAGTTTGTCATCTCTTTTAGGGATGGCTGCTCTTTTGGACGGTCGATTTTTTTGTCAAGCTCTTTTGGAGCAAATAAGCCTAGAACTTGTTCGTTGTCATCTTTAAGCATTTGGTCACGATCTGTAACGTAAGAGTATCCATCTTTTTGGAATTCTTTAGTAATGTTGCGGTCTTTACGTTCAAAATAGCTAGTACCGCCACCTAAAATAACGTCAACCTTATGCTTGCCATTTACCATATCATCGTAATAATCATCTGCGATTTGGTTGTAATTTTCACGAGATTCATCATGCGCACCGAATGCAGCTGGTGTAGCGTGATTGATTTGAGATGTAGCGACTAAACCAGTTGATTTTCCATTTTCTTTAGCTTGTTCTAAGACTGTTTTTACATCTTGTTTTTCCATATCAACTGCGATTGCACCGTTGTAAGTTTTGATTCCTGCAGACATTGAAGTAGCTGCTGCGGCAGAATCGGTTACGCTCTCTTTTTTATCGTGAGAATAAGTGGATTGCATCCCTACTAAATACTTATCAAATGCAGTGTCCTCCATCATAGGAGTTTTTTTATCATCTTTATATGCACGGTAAGCCGACGTGTAAGTTGGCCCCATACCATCACCGATCAAGAAGATTACATTTCGAATTTCATTTTTATTCTTATCATCAGCTGATGCCTGATTTATAGCTAAACTGCTTATAGCAAGTGTTGATGCCATTGCAACGGATAGAACTTTTTTTGAAATAGCCATAATAGCCTCCTGTTGTTTTCGTAGTTGTCTTACAGGAAGAAATTATACTCGCATAACATTTCAGTTGGGTTATGAGAATGTAAAGGTTTTGTAAATAAAAGGGAGATTTGTTTGTTGATGCTGTTTGAAGAGGGCTTTGAGGTGAGTATGCTGTGTTGTTTGTCGAAAATCGGATAAAAATTTTTATGTGCGGATATATTTCATTAATACGCGGATATAAATCGAATTACCTTGGATATTGAGGGCGATGTCTATCTAACTGTTTATGTATGCAGAGAAAACAAAAAAAAGAGGCTGTAACTCAGAACTTCGAGTCAGCCTCTTCTATTTGTATCAATTATACGGTTTGAACCACTTTTTCAAGAGCTACTTCTGGTGAAACATAGTCGTAGCCAAGATCCGTCGCAACAGCTTCGTATGTTACATATCCGGCAGCTGTGTTAAGACCCGCTTTAAGAGGTGCGTTTTGAGCGATTGCAGCTTGTGCACCTTTGTTAGCGATTTGAAGTGCATAAGGAACGGTTACGTTTGTTAGTGCGATCGTAGAAGTACGAGGCACTGCACCAGGCATGTTTGCTACTGCATAGTGAACAACACCGTGCTTGTCGTATGTCGGGTTGTCATGTGTTGTGATGCGGTCAACCGTTTCAAAGATACCGCCTTGGTCGATCGCAACGTCAACAACAACAGATCCTGGAGTCATGGATTTGATCATTTCTTCTGTTACCAATTTAGGTGCTTTTGCTCCTGGAATTAGTACAGCACCGATTACAAGATCAGATTCTGCAACAGCTTGTGCGATGTTTAATGGGTTAGACATCAGCGTTTGGATGCTGTTTCCGAAAATATCGTCCAATTGACGAAGACGGTCTGGGCTAAGGTCGATGATTGTAACGTCAGCGCCAAGGCCGATAGCAACTTTAGCTGCGTTCGTACCAACAACACCGCCACCGATGATTGTCACTTTACCGCGGCGAACACCTGGTACGCCTGCAAGAAGGATACCTTTTCCGCCTTTAGGCTTCTCAAGGAACTGTGCACCGATTTGTGCAGACATACGTCCTGCAACTTCACTCATTGGCGTTAATAGAGGAAGCGTACGGTTAAATTCAACTGTTTCGTAAGCGATCGCTGTTACACCGCTCTCCGTTAGTGCTTTTGCCAATGCTGGCTCAGCCGCCAAGTGAAGATATGTAAACAGAATAAGATCTGAACGGAAGTACTTGTATTCAGAAGCAAGTGGCTCTTTAACCTTCATAACCATTTCTGCAGACCATGCGTCTTTTGCTTCAGCAACGATCTCTGCTCCTGCTGCTGCATAATCTTCGTTTGTAAATCCGCTGCCAACACCTGCGTTGTTTTCTACAAGAACGCTGTGGCCTGCAGCTGTTAATGTAATAACACCTGATGGCGTAATCGCTACGCGGTTTTCATTATTTTTAATCTCTGCTGGAATTCCAATAATCATTTGTGAATCCTCCTATATATATAAATTCGTTGAGTGCGTTTTCAATTGTGATTTCAGTATAGTTCGGAGGTAAAAGCTTTGCATTGTTAGGAAATTAGAAAATGAAAAAAAGCATTTGTGAATATTCACAAACGCTCCTGTTTAAAAAGTCTGTTCATCTTAAAATCCAGGTAGATCATAATCTTTTGATGGGGACTTTTCATGTCTATATTTGTAATCTCACTAATGCGCTTTAAACGGTAAAGCAGTGTGTTCATATGGATATGAAGGACTTCTGATGCTTTATTTAGGTTTTCATCCATTGTTAAATATGTCTCTAGTGTATGACAGAGCTCTGTTTTATGCAGGCGGTCATACTCCTGAAGAGACTGAATCATCTCGTTATAATAGCTCTGTCTTTGTTGTTTATCATAAATTGCATCTAAGAACTGGTAGATGCCGAGTTCATGGTAGCCGTTTAAGTTTAGTGTTTCACCGCCTAGCTTTTCCTGGACAGCTAGTACACTGGATGCTTCTTTATAGCTTTTTTCTACTTGTGAGAAAGAAGAGACAAGACTGCCGTATGCAGCTTTTATTTCTGAAACTGAAAATCGTTCTTTCATATGAGTAAAAAAGGACTCAACAAATGATTTTGCCAGATCTAATGGTGGTTCCTTACCGGCGAATGAGGCAAGGAGAAGCATTTGGTTTGCGTCAGCGGCAGACAACAGGACATTGATCTTTTGGTTAACCGCGGCTAAGTAAAGGATGTCTTTTTCTAGAGCAGGTGTAACTTCATCTTCTAGCTGCAAAATAAAAACGGTCGCAGGAAGTACAGGCAAAATGTTGAGTTCATGCAGCTTTTCCAGGATACGCTCTTCTTGAGGAAGGTTTCCCGTAAGCATCTTCCAAAAAAGTTCTTGCCGGTTTTCTTCTTTCTTTTTTGTACCAATCTGCATTTGAAGAAGCTGACTTTTTGCTGAAGCGGCCGCTAGCTTTAATAACTGCATATCATCTTGTGTTAATTGCTTTTCAACTTCTAGTACCCAAATATAGCCGAGAACTTCCTTGTTTTTTCGAATGGAAACGGCGACGCGGTCACCGAGTCCGACCTTTTGGATAGAACTAACCCAAACAGGGTCATCACTTTCTTGCAGTCTTGGAATCACGCCATCTTTCCAAAGGCTGTTCACCACTTTTTCAGGTACGCGGCGCCCAATAATGGTTGCGACGCGCGCTGGATCTGTTCCGTCTTCATGTGTACTGTAAGCGAGGAGACGATGGTTCTGATCTTCAATCGTTACAGGGCATGACAAAACATCACTAATTTTGTCCGCTAAATTTTCAAGACTGCCGAATGTTCCTTTAAAAGGATCAGATTGATAGTTCTTCATTACTTTGTCTCCCGCCATTAGTTACTCTGCTTATATTCTACCGAAAAAGGGAAGGTGATTACAGGAGAAAAACGAATCTTTGTAGAAAGGTAATAAGGTTAAGGATTTAAATTGGATAGGGGGCTTTATTATGAAGTTTAGTGAATTTACATATGAACGACCAGATGTTGCGAAGCTTAAAATGGAATTTGAGGAAGCAGTCCAGGTTTTTAAAGATGCTTCTTCAGCTGAGAAACAAAATGAGGCGATGAAAAAGGTTGTAGCATTGCGCAATAGTTTTGAATCAAAAGCAAGGCTCGCAAAGATTCGCCATACGATTAATACGGAAGACGCGTTCTATAAAGAAGAACAAGCATTTATGGATGAAAACCTTCCTGTCTATCAAGGTATGGTAACGTCTTTTCATGAAGCGCTCGTTCAATCTCCTTTTAAAGATGAACTAGAAAAGAAGTGGGGCAGCCAGCTGTTCCGTTTAGCGGAATTAAAAGTGAAGACGTATTCAGAAGATGTGTTAGAAGATCTGAAGCAAGAAAATAAATTAAGCTCGGAATATGTAAAGGTGATGGCGTCAGCTAAGATTGAGTTTGACGGAAAAGAGCTAAACCTTGCGCAGCTTTCTCCATATGCACAATCGGCAGATCGCGAAACGAGAAAAGCGGCAAGCAAGGCAGGGAATGCTTTCTTAAGTTCAAATCAAGAGAAGTTCGATTCGATCTATGACGAGCTTGTAAAACTTCGTACAGGGATCGCAAAAAAGTTAGGCTACAATAATTTCACTGAACTTGCTTATGACCGAATGGGCAGAACGGATTATAATGCGGCAGATGTAAAAGTGTTCCGCGACCAAGTCAAAGAAATCATCGTTCCACTTTGTACAAAATTGAAGAAAAGCCAGCAAAAGCGAATCGGTTTAGGTGAGTTCAAGTTTTACGATGAGCCGTTCAGCTTTACAACTGGAAATCCTAAGCCACAAGGTGATGCAGGCTGGATTGTTGATCAGGCAAAACAAGTTTTTAGCGGTCTTTCACAAGAAACAGGCGCGTTCTTTAATTACATGGCCGAGGACGAGCTCATGGATTTGGAAAGCAAAAAAGGAAAAGCACCCGGCGGTTATTGTACGTATCTTCAAGACTATACGGCTCCGTTTATCTTTACGAACTTTAACGGATCTGATAACGATGTGCGCGTACTGCTGCATGAGATCGGCCATGCTTTCCAGATGTATACGAGCCGTGGTTTTGAAGTTCCTGAATATCAGTTCCCAACACTTGAAGCGTGTGAGATCCACTCGATGAGTATGGAGTTTTTGACGTATCCGTGGATGGAAAAGCTGTTCGGACCAGACACTGAGAAATACTTATATTCCCACTTAACGGGTGCGGTTGAGTTTATTCCTTATGGTGTTGCAGTCGATGAGTTTCAGCATTTTGTATATGACAACCCGGATGCTTCGCTTGCTGAACGCCGTACGAAGTGGAGAGAGCTTGAGAAGGTGTACTTGCCACATCGCGATTATGATGGATTAGAGTATCTAGAGAATGGTGGCTTCTGGCATAGACAAGGCCACATTTTCCGTTCGCCGTTCTATTATATCGATTACACGCTCGCTCAAATTTGTGCCCTTCAGTTCTGGAAGCGGTCTGTTGAAAACCGTGAGAGCGCATGGGAAGATTATTTTGCGCTTTGCCAAAAAGGAGGAAGTCTGCCTTTTACAAAGCTGGTTGAAGAAGCGGGGCTGATTTCGCCTTTTGAAAAAGGCTGTGTAGCGTCCGTTGTCGGTGAAGTAGAGAAGTTCCTAGCCACAGTTGATGAAGATCAGTTTGCGAAGGCTTAAGATTGAATAGAGATTGGATGAGGAGAAAACCGGCCGTGGGCCGGTTTTTTGTTTGTTAAGGACTGGAGGTTTTAGGCAGGGGGTATAAGAGTGGTTGAAATTTGGTCGCTAAATATCGACTCGCCGATATATGAGCAAAACTCGCCGGATTATTGCCAAAACTCGCGGGATTAACTGCAAAATTTCAGGGATTATTCCTTAAATTTCTCGAATTAATGGCTTAAATACCCAGCTAGGTAATAGATAGAAGTCGTTGAGTTGCTCGAAACTGTACAATATTTGAAGAATTATTGACACTTGTAAAGGGAATGCTGTTTTCAGCTGCACATAAGTTTGTGAATAGGGTCTTGAGTGGTAAAATAATAAAGAAATCGTAGAAGTTTTAAAGACTTTTAGTTGAAAAGGAGTAATACAAAAATGGCTGAAACGAAACAGCGTAACTATACACCGCTAATTATCGGACTATCCATTGCGATCAACGTGCTTGTGGCCGTATTGTTCTTCTTGCCTGAATATGAGGGAGAAATTGCTTTTGATGTAACCTTGCTGCCGCGATTGAACGCGATCTTTAACAGCTTTACATTCGTATTTTTACTTGCTGCTCTTTATTTTGTAAAACAAAAAAACATAACCCTTCATAAACGCTTTATTTTTGCTGCATTTACGAGTACAACATTCTTTTTGCTGTCATATGTGACGTATCATTACTTAACAGAGTCAACGTCTTATGGCGGCGAGGGACCGCTTAAGTACATCTACTTCTTTATTTTGATCACACATATCCTGCTTGCGATTGTGATTGTGCCGCTCGCGTTAATAACTGTTACACGAGGACTCAATATGCAAGTGGACAAGCATCGCAAAATTGCACGCTGGACGATGCCGTTATGGTTGTATGTAAGCTTAACAGGCGTGCTAGTATATTTGATGATTGCGCCATATTATTCATAACAAACAGGGGACTTTTGCTGAGAGAAAACAGCAAAAGTCTTTTCTGTATGGAGAGGAAACAACAAAATGAGTTTATTTTGGATCATACCGGTTGTTCTGTGCGGATTTGGCATCGCTTTAATCGTTTATGGCATCCGCTATAATAAAGAAGATTATGAACATACAAAGCGTTTTGGTACGAGCTATAGTGGCGGAAGTGTTTCGGACACGTTCTTTGGAGCATTAGTTGAGTTCATTTTCGTCGTTGTTATCGACAGGTTAGTCCGATTTTTTCCTAAATGGCTCATCAAAGCTTTCTTATTCGTTATTGGCATAGGTTTTATTGCGCTTGGTGTATATATTTTTTCAGACATGCCGCCGACAACTTAGTATGCGATCCCAACACGTGACTGAGAAAATTGTGGCTGTGGGTTCTTGATTAAAGAGTACGAAAAATGAGCGGTATCACCTGTACTAATTCGGCTGCCGTCTGCAGGCAAAAAGTCTTTATCCACTCGGTATGTTCCAGTTGCTTCACCATCAGGGAGATATGTTGGACAGACAATCGTCCAGTTAAGTCCGCTTTCTTGTAAAAAACGAAACGCTTTATGATGGTCTTCAGCTGCTCGTGTTAGTTTGCGTTTTGATTCAGAAGACTGGTAACGAAGCAAGTGAGGTTCTGTTCGGCTCTGCAAAATGCCGGCTGTTCCAATTGTGATGATATGGTTAATTCCTTGCTTTTTCATCGCTTCAATAATGAGAGGTATACTTTCTGACAGCACGCTTTCTCCATCAGTTGATAGGGTGCTGATTACGATGTCACAGCCATTCATTGCTTTTTCGATATGCTCCTGAACTAAAGCATTTCCTTCTACGACGTGAATTTTTTCTAACAAATTGTCAGGCAGTTTAGCAGGATTCCGCACCAATGCATGAATTTCCATATGATCTGCAGCTGCCAGCTCCGCCAGTTTACTTCCGACTCTCCCTGAGGCTCCTAAGATACATAATTTCATCGCTTTTCCTCCGTTCGGTTTCTTTTGTTTATCATAACATTTCTTTATAAAAGCTGTTTTAGCAGACTTTAAAGATCGAGAAAGTGGTTGATTTCCGTTCCAGGTGCTCCCTTTCCGCGGGGCAGGCGGTGAGCCACATTCGGACGTTTCACTTTTAAGTGTCTCACCTGCCCGCCTGTCCCGCAGGAGTCTCGCACCTTCCACTCCAATCAACTTAGCAAAGAAGAGAAATAAACAAAACAAGCAGGAGCACACTATATATCGCTTTTTAGTTGACCTGTAACGAAATCACCACTTTCAATAACAGAGCAGCATAAGAAAACAGCCAATAAAAAACACCCTTGCCAACAAAGCTGACAAGGGCATTTCTATAAGTTAACGAATGGTGATGATATCTGTAATTCTGTAATCTTCCTTTGCTCCTCTGTAAGAGAAAGCAACGACACGGTATTTTCCAGGCGCGACTTTCTGACCTGAGATTTCACCGTTCCAGTCAAAGTAGTTGTATTCTTTAGGAACATTCTCGTAAGTACCGATCACACCGTGTGATTGCGATAAATCAGCGTCATACAGGACAAGCTCTACTTTTTCTGCAGAAGCAGGCAAGTAAGCAGCGAACGAGAAGTTGTTGTTTCCTAAGTCAGTCGCGCTAAAATGCGTGATAGAAGGGAAGTCAGGTTCTTGAACAAATAAAATGGTTGGAACCTCTACAAGTTTGCTTCCGTCACTGATGCGGATCGTACCTTCATGATAGCCAGGCGCTAGTTTTGATGCATCTACTTGAACATTGAATCTAACGTCTTTAGCGCTTTTTCCGTTAATTTTTACGTTCTTGCTCGTTGTTACTTTTACGCCTTCTAGATCAACATCAAACGTGTATTGTTTCGTTTTATTGCTTAAGTTCTTAATTGTAAAATGTTCACCGCGTACTTCCTTGCCTTTTGTTTTTGAGAATACACCAAATGAATGGCTGCCAGGTGTTACAAGTGTTTCTGTTTCAATGGCTTCAACCACACGGATGCTTCCCGCTCCTTGCGTATTATGAGGGTAGAGCTCTCCCTTAGCGTTATATAGATCTTCTGCTGTATTCATGAGCGCAGCTTTCACATCGTCAACACCCCAGTCTGGATGTGCTTCGAGTAAGAGGGCTGCCGCACCTGCCACGTGAGGGGACGCCATGCTTGTCCCTTGCTTTGCTCCGTAACCATGCGGATTCGCTGGATCATGAGTCGGAACTGTACTTACGATGTTTACACCAGGTGCTGACACATCAGGCTTAATCATCCATGTATCCATTACAGGTCCGCGAGATGAGAAGTCCGCCATTAATTCGCCGACAGCACCAGCAGACTGAATACCAAAGCGTACGGTTACGTCATCTGACTTTGCGAGAAGTGCTTGTCCGTCAGCTTGATTTAACATGATAGTCGGAACAGCCATTCCAGGAACCACAGGCATGCTTCCTGCAACGTTATTATAAATAACCGCACCAGCTGCACCTGCTTTTTTAGCTTCTGTCGCTTTATCTACAAATGGAATTCCTGCACCGCGGCTGATCAATGCGATTTTACCTTCTAAATCTTTTCCTGCAAAATCAGCGGGAGCTCCAAATCCTACATCTACTAATTCGAAGTCTTTTCCATTTAAAGCAAGCAATGCTTCATCTGAAGGAAACCCTTGAACAGCGGACGAAGCATAAGAAGTACCATCAGATGAGGTAGTTGTAGCTGTAAAAACGTTATAAGGAAGCTGAGTTGCCCCGACAGAAATCGCTTCTCTCGATGTTCCAGGGGAACCGACTGTCCAATTGTTTGGTCCGCTGTTCCCGTTGGAGGTTACTGCAACAACACCGTCAGACATCGCTTGATCGAGCGCGATGCTTGTAGCCCAGTCCGGATTGTTTAACGAGTTTCCGAGTGATAGATTCATAACGTCAGCGCCGTCTTCAACCGCTTTTTCGACTCCGGCAATAACGTTTTCAGTCGTCCCGCTTCCTCCAGGCCCTAACACGCGATACGCTAACAGCGTTGCATCAGGTGCCACACCTTTAATTCCGCCATCCGCCGCAACTGTACCCGCTACGTGCGTGCCGTGCGTTGTTTCAGCACCTCTTGGGTCGCCTTTAGGTGTTTCTTGCGGATCGTTGTCTTTGTCTACAAAGTCATACCCTTTATAGTCACCGAACGCCTGGTCTAGGTCAGGATGTGTGTAGTCGACACCTGTATCAATAACAGCGACCGTTACACCTTCACCTGTGTAGCCTGCTTCCCACGCTTGGTTTGCACCAATAAAAGGAGCTGAGTTCATCATTTGAGGGGTTACTTCATCAAATGACTCGTCACTCACATCTTCTCCTGTTGTGTGGTATTCAACATCAGGGTAAACGGCTTTAATGCCTGATACCGCTAACAAGTCAGGAATTTCATTTGCTGGAATTTCTAATGAAAAACCTGAAAAGACATGGTCGTATTCATTGTTGACTTTATATGATTTGGCGCGAGTGGAGATCTCTTTTACCACAGCGTCGCGTTTTGATTTCAGGTTTGATTTTGTTTGTTTTTGACCTTTCTTTTTTGCTTCTAGTACAGAAGGTTCTTTTAATTCAACAATTACTTTTGTAACATGGGAAGAGTTTAAATTATACTTCCCGTAGAGCGGTGCAAGTTCTGGCTGTGCATCCTTAGAAGATGGAGCAGCAGACGCACCAGAAAAAGCAGAGAAAATAAACGTACAAGCTAAAGTTAAACTAGAAGTCTTGCGCAAAAAGTGTTTCATTCAAGCGTACACCCCTTAATTTTAATGTAAAGGTAATCTTCTGCTAACATTTTGAAATACCTTGACAGAATGGTAAAAACAGATATTTTGTCCTTATATTGGAAATTAATTAAGTGTCTTTTGTCCCTGAAAATACTTTGAGCAAAACATGAGGTTGATGATTTAGTCCCATGATAAGATAGGAATATTGTTTTAGAGGAAGTAGGTGAACAAATGGCTCAAGAAGAACGTTATGGATCGATCCAGGAAAATCGGATTATTCCGCTTTGGAGTCTAACGGTGTGGCTAGTAGTAATGAACACGACGATGTTTAACGTAGCTCTTCCAAGTGTAATTTCACAATTTGATTTAAGCCCTACCGCGGGTTCTTGGATTGTTTCAGGATATTCGATCGTGTTTGCCTTATCGACCATTACATTCAGCAGGCTGTCCGATTTTATACCGATTGGAAGGCTGTTAATAACCGGCCTTATCATTTTAGGAATTGCTTCAATAGTCGGCTATTTTTCCAACAGTTTTGAGTTCGTGCTGATCAGCCGAATGGTTCAAGCGATGGGAGCAGGAGCTGTTCCAGGACTCGGAATGGTGCTTGCGACTCGTTATATTCCGATATCACGGCGTGGGCGTGCTATGTCATTAATCTCCTCTGCCGCATCACTTGGTTTTGGTTTAGGTCCAGTGATTGGAGGGGGTATCACACAGCTGTTTGGATGGAATTTCTTATTTGTGGTTACAGGTCTTGTACTGCTGCTTTTACCTGTGTTTAAAGTCTACCTTCCTGTTGAGCAGAAAAGCGAAGGCTCGTTTGACTTTGTTGGTGCGCTTTTAACGGGTGGTGGCGTTACTTCGCTGCTGCTTTATCTTTCTTCGTTCTCATTTTACCTGCTGAGCTTGAGCGCAATATTCTTTATCGTACTCGTCCTGTATTCAAACAAAAAAGAAGATCCGTTCATTCGAGTAAGTTTATTTAAGAACACAAGATATGTCTCGATCTTACTTATCGGTCTTATCGCATTTATGACTCATTTTGCATTTTTATTTGTTATGCCGGTCATGCTATCTAATCTGTTTCAGAAAGAGCCTGCTACGATTGGTTTTGTTATTTTTCCAGGAGCGATGCTCTCAGCGTTTGCCGCTATTTATGTAGGACGCTGGATCGACAGATTTGGAAACCTTCCTGTCATGCGCGCAGGACTTTTATCGCTGCTTTTATCCGCCATATTGTTCTCCCTTTTTGCAACAAAAGCATTTTACATGACGGCAATCTTTTATATGTTTACGAGTATCGGATTTTCAAGCTTAACATCCAGTTTAGCGAATGAGAATTCCAGGATTTTAAGTAAAGATGAAGTGGGTTCAGGCATGGGGATGCTCCAGCTTGTTCAATTTTTTGGAGGAGCACTAGGTGTAGCAGTTGCAGGGCTGTTAATTGAAGGACAAAAAGCTTTTGCGCTAGATGTGATCTACCGAAATGTGTTTATTTTTTATACGATTCTAGTGGTCGTGTCGTTTGTCATCTATCAAGTGAAGATAAAAAGAAAGGTGAGCCTCGGAACGTAAATAAATTCCTAGGCTCACCTTTTTTTGTTATTTTAGCATCTTAAAATCATACGAGTAGATGGATTTGCCTTTGATGGATCGCAAAATATCGTTCAATCCTTTAATCTTAATATCTTCTATTTTCTTCCCTTCCGTTAAGGAATAACTCTCAATGTAATATTTTTCTTTCAGTTTTTCGTTATGTCTTACTACGTATAGAAGATTATCTTTGAAAAATAGTTCTTCGTTATGCCTAACACCGTCTTGTGGTGCATCTTTCACTGTAAACAAGTTACTTACCTTTGAGGTTTTCGTATTGAAGGCATATACTTCGCCTAAACCATTCGCGTAATAAAGAACGCCGTTAAATAAGTGCGCAGAGTTTTTAATATTGTAAGGGATGTGTGCAATTAAATTCTTGTTGTTACTGTACGTGGATATTGTGTATTGGTCTTGAATTAGGGTCTTTTTGTTGATGCGATAGAGGACGATGTCTTCACTTGTTTCGTTAACAATCTCCCTTAGAACGACATAGTAAAATTGCTCATCACTAAGAACAGGGGAAAAGCCGCTTAATTCTAAGTTCTTTGGATTTTTTAACTTTACGATATCTTGAACTTTGACGTCATTATTTGTTAAATCTACTTTTCTAAAATAGTATTCGTTTTTCTCCGTATCATGTGTTAATACGACTACATCATTTTGATCATTCCCGGAACTAGAAATGTAATAGGGAATGTTTCCTTTATTGAATCCATCTTCGTTCCCATACACTACGTTTGAATCATACCCACCGTCAGAACTTATGCCCGTGTTGAAAATAGTAAAATATAGATTTTTCTTCTCCAGGTAACCCGTTCTTTCTCCTGTATACTGCGGTTTCTCCATATTAAACTCTTTAAATGTGTTTCCTATTAAACGGATTTTGTTTTTGTCTACTAAAAGGACCTCGTTATCAGAAGTGGTTAAACTGCCAAGTTCCAGACCGTTCATCTTGAAAGCATCTGCTTCACCATTGTCATTAATAAAAACAGCTAAACTTATTCCTTTATCATCCATGTCTTGGTCAGCAGTCGTTGAAAAATACATCACAGCTTGCTTATCTTTTAAAAAGTTACCTTGTTCTATGCTCTCTTTCTCGATGGAATAGGAAGCATCAATGCTTTTGTCAAAAAAGAACTTGTAGACGAAACTGCTAACTAAAATGATAAGTACGCATGTAATTAATAGTTTTTTCATGTGATCACCTTTCAGAGAAAGAAGGCAATAAGTCGCAGTGATACGGCCTTATTGCCTTATTGTATTATATATTCCGGACTAGTTTGGTAGCGGGAGCATCTCTTACATCTCTAGGGTAAACCCCTAGACCGCCATCCACATCCAGATCAAGATTGCCATTTAATTTAAAAGCTGACCAAATTAACTTCGAACAGTTCTTATCTCCAATATGTGAAGTCGTTCGGTTGGTTACAAAATTATACGAATAATCGTCGATTCCTACGCGGCTAAAAGCCCAGTTTGCTGCGTTATTACGGTTTGTTGTACTTGTCGTGACGGATTTAACCTGTGCATCTCCTTGATCAACTTTTCGTAACGTAGTGGAGATCGTGCGAACGCCTGTATCAGGAACCGATTCAACAATCGTGCTGCTCGTGTAATACATGCCGACATGCCCGTGATTCATATAAGCAGTCTGTGAGGCTGTGTAGTAGAAGTTGCCTTTCGTACTGGTACCGACAGAAACTGTTCCTCCGCTGCCGCCCATCGTACCAAATTCACCTTTAAGCTGTTTTTCATTTTTTCCTTTTGTTTCGTCGTTCTTAAGTTCGGTATAAATTTGTTTGAGCAGGGCTTCTTCTGTATCACCCGTGTTCTTTGCGATGGATCGAACAGTTGAAAGTAATTCTTTTGAGGTTAAATCAGGCTGCATTTGCAGAATTTCATCTTTATAAGAAAAATTGTGACTTTGAGCAAAAGCACTTGGTACCGAAAAAGCTGCGAGACAGAATGCTAAAACACTAGATACTAGATGTTTTTTCATATTCCAAACCTCCTGCCGTAATACGGGACCCCTTTGTCGACAGGTTTAATTTACCATTTATATACAGAAGCGTAAATATGAAAACGAGGAAACAGTATGGATGACTTATGTGTGAAATGGAAGATACTTCAAAAGAACTGTCAAGGTAGTAAGAATTAAAAGATAAAACGGGCCATAAGGTGCTGTAGAAAGATAGTAAGAAGGGATGCTTTCGGTGAGGAGTCAAAATAAAGGAAGTAATTTAAAATGGTGACTTTCTTGTAGTGGAAATGGAGCATTTCCCCAGGTGAAAAAAATGAAAACAGAGCGGGAAATAAATTGTTTGGGGTCAGACCCCAACAATTTATTTGAAAATTTTTTAAAAACTTTTAAAGTAAATGCCGATACATAAATTGAAATGCCTAAACAGGAGAACTTTTAACGAGTGAAGAGAATAAACGGAAAGGACGAGGGACGAATTCGTGGAAAGAAACAAAGAACTGATTGATTCATTATTGAAACTTCAGGAGCTATTAGACACAGAACCAGATACAGTAGACGCCATACCCGCTTTCACACAATACATCCGTTCTTTTTTACGTATTAAACCAACAGGCCGAACATTGCCAACCATTGAGATCATGACGCTCATAAAAAGAAGAAAGCCGAACTTATTCTATATACTTAAGCGACATTCCAAAGATGATATGATGATCATGCTAACATATCTCGATATGGATTATGAGCAAGCACAGATAAAAGTAGAACGTATTTTACAAGGAGAAGTCATCGCCTAATAAGCGGTGATTTTTTTATTTTACCTGTCTTTCGTTATAATAAGAAAAAGGAGTGAGGAGATTTGCAAACCGTTGGATTTATTGGAACAGGTGTAATGGGAAAAAGCATGGCTGGCCACTTGATAAATGCAGGTTATCCGGTCCATGTTTATACGAGAACAAAAGAAAAAGCGGAGGACCTGCTTGAAAAAGGTGCTATATGGGCGGATACGCCAAAGGAGATCGCTCAAAGTTGTGATGTAATCATTACAATGGTCGGATACCCGAAAGATGTAGAAGAAGTCTATTTAGGAGCTGACGGGCTGATTGCACATGTGAAAGAAGGCTCTTACTTAATCGATATGACTACATCGAGTCCACAGCTTGCGCAAAAAATTGAGCGTACCGCTGCTGAACGAAATATCTCAGCACTTGATGCACCCGTTTCAGGAGGGGATATCGGGGCAAGAGATGCTAAGCTATCCATCATGGTTGGCGGAAAAGAATCTGCGTTTAACGACATGAAGCCAATCTTCTCAAAGATGGGAACAAACATCGTGTACCAAGGAAAAGCAGGTGCAGGTCAGCATACCAAGATGTGCAATCAGATTGCCATTGCCTCAGGTATGATGGGCGTTTGTGAAGCGATTCTTTATGCGGAAAAAGCAGGATTAAATCCAGAGACTGTCTTAAAAAGCATTGAATCAGGTGCTGCGGGAAGCTGGAACTTAAGCAATCTTGGGCCAAGAATATTAAAAGGTGATTTTGAACCAGGTTTTTACGTGAAACATTTTATAAAAGATATGACGATTGCTTTAAACTCAGCGGAGGGAATGGGATTATTGACACCGGGACTTTCCCTCGCAAAGAAACTATACGATGAACTCGCAGAAATGGGCGAAGAAGATAGCGGCACGCACGCGCTTTATAAACGTTTAGCGAACCAAGGGTAAAAATACCTTGGTTCTTTCTTTTTTTTTTGCTCTTTACAAAACGAAACAATTACGATTTAATGTAGTTGGCATATTTTATTTTTACATTTTACCTCTTTCAAATGTAGCGATTCTATATTTTGTGGAGATTCATAGACTAAAATCTCAAATCTAGATTTACATAGTACAAAGAGAAAAGGAGCGCTGAAGGATGAGAGACATTGCAACAAGAGATTCTGTAAGAAAAGAGATGATAGGCCTTTTATTGCTAGCTATCTTCATTATTTCTTTTCTATTTATGGAAGAAATCAAAAATGATTCTGTATTTGAAAACCTGCCGAGTTCCATCATGCATGTGAATACGGTGTTTTTAAGTATTTTAATAGAGGCAGTTCCTTTTATTTTATTGGGAGTTTTCGTTTCAGCCTTAATTCAAACCTTTGTATCAGAACAACATATTCAAAAATTGATTCCGAAAAATCCCTATGCGGGAATTGGAGCGGTTCTGTTCATGGGTATTATCTTTCCAGTCTGTGAATGTGCCATTATTCCAGTTGTAAGGCGTTTGATTAAAAAGGGCTTGCCGCTTCATTTGGGTGTTGTTTTTCTATTGACGGTTCCAATTGTTAACCCGGTTGTTATTCTCTCCACGTTTTATGCGTTTCGAACCAACATGACTGTGGTGTATGGCAGAATTGGACTCGCTCTTTTAGTAGCGATCGTCATTGGATTAATCATTTATTGGGTTTTCCGAAATGGAGACCAGTTAAAATCACATGTTCATTATAGCGGACATGATCATTCACATGGCTTGTCGATCAGCCGCTGGAAACAAACGGTCTATCATGCATCAGACGAATTTTTTGATACAGGAAAGTTTCTTATCTTTGGAGCTTTTCTAGCAAGTATGTTCCAAGTGTTCATTAACCGAAATGACCTGTTGGCACTTAGCAGTAATGAGTGGTCATCAACAGGATTAATGATGGGACTCGCATTCTTGTTATCCATTTGTTCTGAAGCAGATGCGTTTATCGCAGCTTCGTTTGGAAGCTCGTTTACGGTGGGATCGATCATTGCTTTCTTGGTTTATGGGCCGATGCTGGATGTGAAGAACATGCTCATGATGTTCGCGTATTTTAAGACTCGCTTTGTATTCGTATTAATGGGCTTGATTACGTTCGTGGTTTTTGCTGCGGCTATGGTATTTCAATACGTATAAAGAAGGAGGTAAGGTGATATGAAAAAAGAGAATCAAGACTTTCACATCTATTTAAGAGGAATTATCTTAATCGGTTTTATGCTTCTATTAATTGGTTTGATTACTTCGGGAAAGCTCAATTACTATGTTGCACCTAAAATGCACATATTTGTTTACTTTGCCATTGCAATCTTTGCCATTTTAGGAGTTATGCAATTTTTCAGAAGATCGGACAGCCAGCAAGAAGAGGCTTGCGGATGTGGAGTAGACCATGCACCAAAAGGCAAGCCTCTCAAGCATTTTTTTATTTATATGATTTTTGTCATTCCTCTTCTTACAGGGTTTATGATTCCTGAAAAAGCGATGGATAGCTCTGTAGCTGAAAAACGCGGCATTCGTTATGGAACCGGATTGTATGCAAAGCCAGCTCAGCAAACAGACGATGGGAAAGTGGTACCGACTCAAGAAGTGGATGTTGAAGCTTATCTAGAAGATCCAGAGGGCTATATTAAGAAGATGGAAGAGAACGTAAAGAAGGAAAATCCGATCGAAACGTACGACATCACGGACTATTATAAAAAATTTGGAAAAGAACAATTAGAGAAAGACAAAGTGGTGGTTACATCTGATCATTACCTCGATACGATGACTGTCCTTGACGTCTACTTAGACAAGTTTATCGGGAAAGAAATAGAGACTACTGGCTTTGTTTACCGTGAAGAAGGAATGGGCGAAGATCAAGCAGTGATAGCCCGTTTTTCCATGAACTGCTGCAGTGCTGATGCGGTGGTATATGGGACAATTATTGAAGGTGAAGGGGTTTCTAAGCTGAAGTCTGATGAGTGGTACACAGTTATGGGGAAAATAGATGAAACAGAGTTAAATAAAGTGCGTTTGCCATTAGTGAAGGTTGAATCAATGAAAAAGATTAAACCTCTTAAAGATCCATATGTGTATCCGAGCACTGAAAGCCTAGGAGCATATTAAAAAGCGGAGGAAAGTTTCCTAACGGGTTCGGTTGAGAGGTGCAAAATGATAAACCGAACCACTATTAGTGATGTTAATCGCATTGATATTAACAATAAAATAGCATTAGAAAAAGTGATGGAATAATCCATCACTTTTTTTGATTTGTTTTCTTCAACTAGCGCACCCTTATGTTTAAGTAATTAGTTCATAAGGTTATCCGAAAAATTATTCTTTAATTATTGAGTAGTGCGTATAGATGCTTTAAGCGGAGCAAAGCAGTATGCTAAAACTACATCTGGACGATTAAGTGGACCTGAAATTCTTAAATCAATAAGTCATTTAAACGTATTATCTGACATCCTTTACTTTCATAATAGTCTATCATACCAACAATTTTCTTTTTATCATAACTGGTAATACAATCTGATAGTACACTAACCCCATAGTTTGATTTGCGTAAGTTATAGCAAGTTGACTTAACACAAGCAACAGCGTCAGCTCCAGTGATGTAGAAGTCGTCTATTTCATTTTTATTAATGAAGTCCGCGAATTCTTCACTTGTTAATGCGTTCCCTTTATATTTTGTAAAAACATTTTTTGATACGATTTTCAAATCTGGAACTAATTCAGCACCTCGTGTATCCGTTTTGAACGTTCTCGTGCCAGGTGACAAATTCTCATGTCTTATATAAACAACATGGATATTATTTTCGACCGCCCAATCAATTGATTTGTTGATATTGTCAATGATATCTTTGTAATTCTTTGTTATGTCATTTTGAATATCAATTATTACTAATGCTTTTTTCTGCAAAATACTTCCTCCGCTTTTTTGATATTAGTATACGTAAGTACCGACAATAAATAGTTCAAATAACACTGTTACACCAATAAAATAAGATACTTGTGCAAACAATCCCCAGTCTTTGTCTTTGGCCAACTGCATAACATACAGCGCTACGGCAGAAACGATAACGGGTACTATAAGCGAGCTTCCACTAAAAGTGAGGTACTTTGGTGCTATCGTATAGAACGTACTATTGAACAGGGATTGAATGACATAAAGCTGGGTTAGGATAAAGAGTGCGATCGACACCCACTTTGCCCAAGGTTCTTCTTGTTCGATTACATCAATTCGTACAAAATACAAAATACCTAAGAATAAGATAGGAGGAACCACCCAAATAAAGGCGTTCGTCATCGCGATAAACGATACGACAGAAGCAGCAAGTGCATCAAAAGTTGCGTTATACACATCTTGTTTATTGATGGATTGGCTCTCTTTTTTAATTTCAGGATTCTGGCTGGCTAAGAATACTCTGTAATCACTTACCGTTTCTGCTTTTATCCAAGCGATTGTTTGCTCATCAATATAAAAAGGATACACAGAGATTTTATCTGTTGTGCTAATACGTGTTGCTTTCCAATCTTTGTTGTTTAGAGTTGCTTTATAAATGTTTCCAGCTTCCTTCTTTGCTGAAATGGGTCCTGTAGCTGAAAAGAGAATAATAGGCTGATTGTTTTCTATATTTAGCTGCTGGTACATTGGATTCTTCATTTCGTAACCTAATTCAGACTCTATAAAATTTACAGCTTTAAAGGAAAGAGCTGTAAATTGGTCAGAAGAAGCTTCTCCGTAAAATGTTTTAAATGACTTTGTTCCTTGTTTTGATGAATAAAACGTGTAAATAAAATATACTTTACTATCCGATTCTGCAAATCGGAAATTGTAGATCTTATCGTTAGGTGTCTTGCTGTATTGAATAATTGAATTCGCTTTATATTGATCATCTTTTTCTTGTAAATAAAAAACTTCCATCTGAACTTTTTCGCCAACGGTTGCGATAAACGAATTGGATTCAGAGTGTCCTGTTAACTCTGAAAGTTTTTCTTTTGCAGAATAAATGATACGGCTCTTCCCGCTTTCAGGATCATATACATATACCTCATTGCCTTTTGAATAAGCAAAGCGGCTCTTCGAATCAGCTAATAATTCTACATCTTTATCTAAAACGGTTTGTTTACCATCTTCATAGAGGATAAGTTCCCCGTTTGAAACAAATGCAATTTGATTGCCGTTCGTCCAAAACTTTCCCCTTTCATCAAGAGGCAGATTCTCTGTCTTTTGTGATATCACATTTAATTTTTCATCTAGAGTGGTCACCTTTAAACCATTCTTTTGCTGGGTATAAATCTGATATTGGTTATCAGCTTTAAATGCGATAGGTTCGGCACTAATCGATTCTACAGGTGTACTGACCGATCTGCTCCAGTCAGGGTTTGGAAGTTTCGTCTCACTCAGAATATTATTCCAAACAACAGCTCCTAAAAGCAGCAAAACGCCAGCTAAGGGCAGTAGCAAAGCCTTGTAATTTGATTGATTACTTTTCTTTTTCTTTTTTGGTCTTAGTTCGGTGTTCATAGCTGTAAAGCCCCCTTTTCTCTATAAAAAGAACAAAATATAACTATTCGATAATAAGACGGATATACCTGTAAATTCTATTCAATTTTTCAAAAGTTTTTGGTTCTTTGGAAAGGGGATAGGTTCCGAAGAGAAGTTTTTAATAAGAATGGATAAAAAGTAGTAAGTACTGAGTTGTGATTTTTTTAATGATACATCAATTAATTACAAATATATTAATAAATGATAATAAAATACTACCTATTATTTCTGAAAATAGGTATATAGACCCGTTATAAAGAAAGTGCAAGTGGAAGATTTTATGATAAAATTAAAAAGTCGCAAAAATGCGAAAATTCTGTTAGGGGGGATTAGGGGATGAAACGTGTTCTTACTAGTTTTGCAGCCGCTTCCGTTCTCGCTGGGACTTTTCTGTGGACAAGCCCGCCAGCAGTAGAGCATGCAGCTGCTAATAAACTTAATGACGAAGTAGCACCGGTTGATTTAGGGATAGTCAACCAAGACCGTCTAATTAAGTCATTGGTACAGCGTGGGGTAATTAAAGAGGGGTTAACTCCACAGCAACAAGAAGCAGAGCTTAATAAATATTTAAAGAAACGTGCGGGTGGAAGTTCAGTTCATCTTCACGAAAAGCACGATGTAAATGAAACAGCTAAATACTTAAAGAGTCAGATGAAGGCTCCAACTGACAGCGGTTCAACAACAACTTCTCCTGGTAAAGGTGGAAAGAAATCAGGAACAGCAACAACATCTACATTAAACAGTGCTCAGGCTGAAACTTATACAGGTGATGTAAGACAGGATCAAGTATTAGTCTTGTTAATCGACTATGATGACTATAAAGAAGGCAGCATCACACCGTCTGAAACGGATTTCCATTATCCAAAGTACACGAAAGAACACTATCAAAACATGATCTTTGGTGATAAGGGATACACAGGTCCAAACGGCAAAAATATGGTTTCTATGAAACAGTTCTATCTTCAGCAATCGGGTGGTTCTTATACGATTGATGGGGATGTGTACGGGTGGTATACAGCAAAAAATCCAGCGGCCTATTATGGCGGAAATAATGACTCCGATAATGATTCTAAACCGCGTAACCTAGTGGCAGAAGCGTTGGCAGCAGCAGCTGCCAACGGTGTTGATCTAAATGCTTATGATAAAGAAGATATTTATGACCTTGACGGCGACGGAAACAAACGTGAGCCAGATGGACTCGTTGATCATTTGATGGTTGTTCATGCAGGTGTAGGTGAAGAAGCAGGAGGCGGTAGCTTAGGAGCTGATGCTATCTGGTCTCACCGTTGGAATCTTGGCGGTATATATGCAATTCCGGGCACTTCAACTTCCGTTCCATACTGGGGCGGTGCACTTGGTGCTTATGATTACACGATTGAACCAGAAGATGGAGCTACAGGTGTATTTGCCCATGAGTTTGGCCATGATCTAAATTATCCGGATGAGTACGATACAATTTACTCAAACCCATACGGCGAACCTGTTTCTTATTGGTCTATCATGTCTAGTGGAAGCTGGGCAGGGGAAATTCCAGGAACAGAACCTACTGGATTTAGTCCACTTGCAAAAGAATTCTATCAATCTACTATTGGCGGTAAGTGGCTGCAAGGAAAAACGGTACATGCTAACAATTTAGGTAAAAACGGCGTAACGGTAACACTTGATCAAGCCTCTACAAAAGGTACGAATGAAGATGCTGTACGTATTGATTTGCCAGACCAAGTAAATCAGATTACTACTCCAGCTTCTGGATCGTACGCTTATTATGGCGGAAGAGGCGATGAGATCGATCATAAGATGACAGCAAATGTTGATTTAACGGGTGCTACATCTGCGACGCTAGATTTTGACGCTTGGTATAAAATCGAACAAAACTGGGACTACGCTATGGTTCAAGTTTCTACAGACAACGGCGCAACGTGGAAATCTCTTTCTTCCTCTCGTACGAATAGTGATTTAGTAGAAGAGGGCTACCCAGCAATCAAAGATAACCTTCCTGGTTACACGGGGCACTCTAATGGATGGGTTCATGAAACGATTGATCTTAGCCAATATGCAGGTCAAAACATCAAGCTTCAGTTCCGTTACATGACAGACTGGGGTACAAGTGAAGAAGGGTTCTTCGTAGACAATGTAAAAGTGACGAAGAATGGTGCAAGCGTGTTTGAAGATGGAGCAGAAGGTACTCCGAAGTTTGCACTAGACCATTTTGAAAAGCATCAAGGAAAAGAATTAAAGTCTCACTACTATTTAGTAGAATGGCGTAACCATGATGGTGTAGACAATGGATTGGCACATTTAAAACGCGGAAACTCTATCATGTCTTATGATCCTGGTATGGTGATTTGGTATGTAAACAAAGCTTACGATAACAACTGGGTAGGCTCACATCCGGGTAAGGGATTTGTAGGTGTTGTTGACTCACATCAAAACGTTCACCACTGGGGTGGGAATGTAGCCACTGGTGACCTAGCTAGCACACGTTATCAGATATATGATGCACCATTCAGCACTGTTAAAGGCGCAGACCTTAACGTTGACTATGGACAAGGAAACCATATGTACAATGCGGCAAAATCTCCAGTATCTTTATTTGATGATACTAAGAACTACTGGAGCCCATCTAGTCCTTCATCTGGTTTGAAGCTTCCTTCGTACGGATTAAAGATCCAAGTGTTAGAAGAAGCAGCTGATAGAAGCACAGCTAAGATTAAGATTTACAAATAATATAAACTTATCTGACCTAAGAAGCGATTTGCTTCTTAGGTTTTTTAAATCCTTTTGAAAATTTTGTAGAACAATAAGTATTCCCTTGGAAATAATGTCGAAATTAATCGCGGTTCGAGAAATACAAGGAACTTAACTAAACTGTGTAGAAATAGGTGATAGAGAGAAGTTTGAAAAGTGAACTGATACCGAAGTCAACTGCTTGCAAAGAGTAACAAATAGGAGATAACAGCAAAAAGGGGAAAGGATGGGGTGGATGAAGTGGTTAGTTTATCTAGTATTAGCAGTCTTTCTTGCTGGGTGTTCCAGTGAAGCTACAAACGGTACATTGAACGATAAGAACTTAAAACTTCAAGATCATCCGAAAGGGGCTTATCCTAGATATTATGATCAAGTATCTAAAGAAGAAGCGGAAAAAGCCTTGCCATTTCCATTAAAAGTTCCTAGTAAACTGCCGTTTAAAGTTGTATTATCCACATACCAAATTTCAGATTGGGGTGAAAAGAGAAATATTCTGCTAGATACCGTTTATTATCCGACACAAGAGGGGCAAAATGTTTATTTGGCTTACCGTGTCTCAAATTTTCTTCCCAAAACAGACAAGTTAGAGACGAAGGATAAAGTTAAGCTAAAAGACGGAACAAAAGCGTATTTCTCTGGAAGTAATGATCTGCCAATGATCGCCTGGAAAAAAGATGGATTGTATCATAAGATGGAATACTTAATGAAAGAAGGAACAGACAGAAAAGCTGAAAAACAGAAGCTATTAGAGGCTGCTAGTTCTGTTTATAAATAACAAGAAGCTGACTCGAAATCGTGGATACACGGTTGCCTGAGCGGCTTTTTCTATTAATTAAAGAAGATTTTTAATGAAATATGATAATATGATTCAAAGGAGGGGTTTAATTTGCAAAATTTGGCCTTCGAATCTGCATGGGATAGGACTTTAGCCCATCAAGACCGATCAGAAATAGAACGAGTTTTTTCGAGATTAGATCATGATCAAAAAGTGGGACAGCAGGCTGTGATTTTGAAGACAGCCTTTAATCATAAAGAAGAATTTTTAGTGACTGTATTAGTCAATAACTATTCAAAGGAACCCTTTTCGCTGGAAGGCAAAAAAGTGGTATATAACGAAGGCGGCGAACTTATAAGCGAGATGAAGTCTCAATATGTACTTGAGATTCCAGCACAAACGAGTATGCCTTGGACGTTTATATTTCCAGCTGCAGCTTTAAAGAAAATGCCATCAAAAGAGTTTGGGGAACTAATCATCAATTAAAGTGGGGGAACGTTTTGAGAACGATTATTTGGTTTGTTTATTTTTGGGCAGTTTTACTGAAGTTAATACCATCATTAAATCGTGTAAAGAAGCTGCATAAAGCGGGTAATATCGGAGAGCGTGATCAATTAGTAGATAAAAAAGTGAAAGAATGGTCGACATCGCTTGTGAAGCTGAGCGGTTCTAAAATCACAGTGAGTGGAGAAGAAAATATTCCAAAAGACACGGCTGTTCTTTTTGTGAGTAATCACCAAGGTAATTTTGATATTCCGATTTTGTTAGGCTATATACAAAAGCCAAAAGCTTTCATTTCTAAGATTGAAGTAAAGAAAATGCCTTTTATCGGCACATGGATGGAGCACTTGAACTGCTTGTTTATGGATCGCAAAAATGTTAGGCAGTCGGTGAAAGCGATAAATGAAGGTGCGAAATTGCTAAAGAACGGAACATCTCTTGTTATTTTTCCTGAAGGAACAAGAAGTAAAGGTGATAACATGGCTGAGTTTAAAGCAGGCAGTTTTAAATTGGCCACTAAGTCGGGTGTTCCAATCATTCCAGTCTCAATTAACGGTTCTTATAAAATCATGGAGCAGCAGGGATTCTGGATTAAACCAGCAGACGTTCATATTACCGTTTATCCACCAGTCTATCCAGAGCAATTAGAAGCTAAAGAACTGGCCCACATGACAGAACAAATTATAAAAGATGGCGTTAAGAAAGCAGTATCCTAAAGGATAGTCCCTTTTATCTAGGATAAAGCCTATACGAGATACACTGAAATTTGGTATTATTGGGATAGAAGGTAATAATTTCTAGGAGGAATACCATGACCGGAACAATTTCAGTCATTATGATTTTCTTGATTCCCATTATCGCCATCGTATTAGGACATTTTCAATCGCAAACAAAGTTAAAACATAAGATGTTAAAAGACGAGCTAGAGCTTGAACGTTTAAAGCATGATAACTATGTGATTGAGACGCAGAAGATGAGGCTTGAGCTTGAACAGATGAAGTTGATTGACGCAAGTGATAAAAAAGAATCCGTATAAAAAGAACGTTAGTCAAACCCCATTTCAAATTATTTTGAGATGGGGTTTGTTCTTTTTTTTTGTTCACCCTTTCATTGGTAAGTTAATTGGAGTGAAGGATGTGAGTCTCCTACAGTAACACCTCACTTTCCGCTCACTGGTGGAAACTTACGACATCTTTGATAAAATAAAAGCTTTTTCTAAAGGATTGTTGCTTTTGTCTTTTCTATTCTCATCATTTGCAAGTTGATTGAAGCGTAAGGTGGCGAGACTCCTACGAGACGAGCGGTCAGGTGGAGACTCCTAAAGGCGCAAAGCGGCAGGAGGCTCACCGCACGCCCCGTGGAAAGCGAGCAGCCTGGAGCGCAGATCAACCACTTCCAAGAGCAACAAAGTTTGAGAAAACAGCCTTTATGATGATTCAATCGTAAGAGAAGGAGTTTTCTATTCTAGGCACTTTCTCAATTCCTAGGCATATGATGGTTGCAATAAGTCTGAAGGGATTGAATACAGTGCAGAATACTGTCATTACGCAATCACAAGGTTCGGAATTCATTCTTGCTGGAATAAAAAGAGAAAGTTCACTAATTGATTGTTATAAACGCTTAGCAAATGTGGCACCAGATCAGAATCACAAGAACAATATTTCTCATGCATTAGAATATAAAAGGTCGTGTTTGAGATATTTTACAGATTTGTACACCTCTTTAACAGGAAAACAACCTGAGTACGAACGAAATGATGTTGAGTTCCAAAGTTACGAAGAGGGATTGCAAAAAACGTATCAAGCAGAGGTAGAGGGCTGCCAGATCTATCAAAACAACTATTATCGCTGTAACCATCCTTATGTGCAGCAAGCGTTATTACAAGCTGCTCACCAAAAAAGAGTATATGCAGAACGACTAGGATGGTTAAAAAAGCGTATTCCTATTGAATTAAGAGATTATGGCGGTAATCCGTTTGTTGTGAACATTGAGGAAGCTACTAAACAAAATAAAACATATCGTACAGCTTTATGGACAGGAGATAAATTGCAAGTGACTCTAATGAGTATAGGAGTAGGGGATGATATTGGATTAGAAGTTCATCCTACAACCGATCAATTCCTGAGGATAGAAGAAGGGCAAGGAATTGTTCAGATGGGAGACAGTCCAGATAACTTAGACTATGTAGTTCAGGCTTATGATGACTTTGCAATCATGATACCTGCAGGGAAATGGCACAACCTAACTAATACAGGCAATAAACCGATTAAACTTTACGCTATTTACGCTCCGCCAGAGCATCCATTTGGCACTGTGCATGAAACAAAAGCGATCGCTATGGCAGCAGAAGCAGAAGAATAGTAATATTTATCGAATTACGGTGAAAATCCTTACTTTATCTACAAGCTAAAAGCCTCTCGCGATGAGAGGCTTTTTTAGCTTTATCTGTAATTAATGAATTGAACATCGATTGGCAGATTTGCTTCATTAACAAGGGCGATGATCTGCTGAAGGTCGTCTCTGCTCTTTGCTGTTACACGAACTTGATCATCTTGCACTTGGCTTTTTACTTTTAAACCAGAGTTTTTGATCAGCGTGTTAATTTTTTTCGCGTTGTCTTTATCGATGCCTGTTACAAGTTTAGCGCGCTGACGAACTGTTCCGCCTGATGCTTGCTCGATCTTGCTGTAATCCAGGTTTTTTGTTGGTACTCCGCGTTTGATCAGCTTTGTAATAAGAACATCTTTTAGCTGCTCAAGCTTGTACTCATCATCGGAAACTAATACGAGTTCTTCACTTGATTTATCAAGTGTGATCTCACTTTTGCTTCCTTTAAAGTCATAGCGTGTTGTAATTTCTTTTGTTGCGATATTAATCGCATTGTCGACCTCTGATAGATCTACTTGTGAAACGATATCAAATGAACTTTCTTTAGCCATTTTGTGAAACCTCCTGACGTTTACTTCGTTTATATAGTTACAGTATAAATACATTGCGGTTATGTTTCCAGTTTGTACACATTCTTTTCCTTGGAAACGGGTACAAAAGTAATAATGTATGTTAAAATGAAGGCTGGAAAATTCACAGAATGTTTTAACCACTAGGAGGAGTACTTTGTGCTTCATTACAAAACGTACACACACGAAAAGAATCATCAATGGGTGATTTTTGTCCATGGAGCAGGGGGCAGTTCATCCATTTGGTATAAACAGTTAAGAGAATTTAAGCAGCACTTTAACATTTTGCTCGTTGATCTCAGAGGTCATGGCAAATCACAATCCGATAAATTTTTATTAAAAAAATATTCGTTTAAAGAAGTCAGCCTGGATGTGCTAGAGGTAATGGATCATCTTAAAATCCAAAAAGCGCATTTCGTAGGTATTTCTTTGGGAACGATTCTAATCCAAACAATCGCAGAACTCTCCCCTGAACGAGTGGCTACTATGACGCTTGGCGGAGCGGTGACGAAGATGAATTTCCGTTCACGATTCCTAATCGCGATGGGCAATCTCTGTAAATCATTTATTCCTTACATGTGGCTGTACAGCTTGTTTGCTTGGGTTATTATGCCGAAGAAAAGACATGAAGCTTCTCGTTCTTTGTTTATTGGAGAAGCCAAAAAGCTTTGTCAAAAAGAATTTAAGCGCTGGTTTAAACTAACGCTAAAAATAAACCCATTTTTACAAAGCTTGCGTAAGAAAGAAATTCCGATTCCAACCCTATATATCATGGGTGAGGAAGATTATATGTTTTTACCGCCAATTCAGGCGTTTATTGATAAGAAAAAGCATTCAAAGCTTTTGACGATCAAGGATTGCGGACATGTATGCAATGTGGATCAGCCAGATATTTTTAACAAGAATTCGATTGAATTTATAAAAAGACAAATTGCCGCAGCACCAAATGCGTCATAATAAAAAGGAAGTCTCCGTTGTGGGACTTCCTTTTTCGTTCGGTTATAAACTTACAGCTCTAGCGATTGTAAATAATCGTGAAGCGGGATGGAACCCTTTTGTAATCAAGTCTTTAATAATGGTTGCGCCTAGCATGCTATAGACCGTTCCGTTACCGCCAAAGCCTAAACAATAATATTCACCAAGACGGTTAGGGTGCTCCCCGATATACGGCAAACCATCGTGTGATTCTCCGAAGGTCGCACACCATGTGTGGGAAATCTTTGGTGAGAGATCAGGGAAATGTTCTCTCACTTTTTCAAGGATACGCTCACCGCGTTCTTCAATAATTCCTTCATTTAATGGTGCTTCTGCTTTATCTTCATCCAAACCGCCAGCAACAATTCTTCCGTCTCTTGTAGTCCTCATATAAAGATAAGGACGTTTCGTTTCCCAGATCATCCACTCTTTGTACCACGTTTTTAAGGAAGGAAGCGGCTCAGTTACGATGGCATACGAACGGTTTAAGTCTGCTCCCAATTGTTGAGCAAGAAAGTCATTTTCATAACCGGTCGCAAAAATAATATAACGAGCTGAAATGGTGCCTTTTTCAGATTCACATGTAAACCCATGAACGGTTTTGGTTTTGCGGATAAGCGGTGTTTGTTCATAGATTCTGACTCCTGCGGCAGCCGCATCTTTTAACATGATCTGAACACATTTATACGGATTCACATCTGCATCTCCGCTTGTTACGAGAGCAGCAGGTTTTGAAAAAGGAAACCTCGAAGAAATCTCTGAGGGCTCTAAATATTCAACGGGAAAATCATACTTCTTTAATACCTCATATTCACGTACAAGCTTTGATACGTCTTCATTTGAGCTGGCAAAGTACAAGCTTTTTTGTGGCCGAAATTCTGGATCCTCCGAGAGTTCAGACACAACCTTGTCTAAATCTTTCATAGCGGTCTGACAAAGCTGGTAAAAGTAAACGGCATCCTGTTCTCCTTGCTGTTCAATCAGTTCGTGAAGCATTTTGTCACTGGAGAATTGCAGAAGTCCTGTATTTGCTGAGGAGCTGCCTGAGCCGGGATGTCTTCTATCAATTAATACAACATCTAATTCTTTTTCCTGGCTCAATACATGAGCACAGAGAGCGCCAGCCATGCCACCGCCAACAATTAATACGTCACACGAAATATTTTCTTCAAGTTCTGGATATTGAGTGGTATTTTTATACGTTTCAGGCCAGTACAAATGACCATTGTGTAGATTCATATTTACTCCTCCTCGTCTTCCATTCATTCCCCGGAAAGACGTGAAAGAAACGCATGAAAGGAAATATTTATCAAATAAATAGTATTAGATAAACGCCTTCAAGAAAAAAGAGCTGCTTTACCCAATTGGGTTAAGCAGCTCTTTATTTATTATGGTAAGTTCGTTACCTTGTCTTCATCTTTTACGATCAATAACATCTTACCCATGTCGAGCTTTCTTTCGTACTGATCCGCCTCAACGTCAGATAACCCCATTTCAGTCATCTTTTTGCGGAGCTCGTCACCTCTGGAATCAAATACGTTGCTGAGGGCCGTGCCGAGTCCTTCTTCTTTTAGGCCGATCGTATTAACATCCGCGTCGTGTGCAAGATCTTTCGTGTCATCTTTTTCGTGGGATAATACATACAGGTTGTCTTCGTGAATCCCTTGCGCCTTCAATTCATTTGCAGCTGCAATCAATTCTTGTTGGGAGTTGAATTCATGTACGATTGGTTTAACCATTTACTATCCTCTCCTTTATACGAAGTTATAGTGTATATTCACGGAATTAGGCAGCATTAAACTTCCTTTTTCACTAGATCACCGGGAGGAAAGTACTAAATTTCCTCATTCGTATAGTTTCTCTAGGTACTACCTCCTCTTTTTATAGGAATATAATGTTTTTACACCAATTTTACGAATATCCTCTATCTTTTTACAATTCAAAATATATAATTTTAACTGTTGAGTTTTTTACAAAATGAAATGATAGGGGAGTATTTCAGATGAAAAAAACACTTTCAGCCTTAGCGCTGTCACTAGCATTAACACCGATGGGGACAGCAGTCCATGCATACGAGTATTCAACTAAAAAGCAAAACGGACCATTTCTTGACGTTCAGTTGTTGGGTGTAAACGACTTTCATGGCCAGATTGATATCACACGTAATGTGGCAGGTCAGTCAGCAGGGCGTGCGGATTATCTAGCAAGCTACATAATGCAAAGAGAAGCTGAGAACGAGAATACACTTTTGGTTCATGCTGGTGATATGGTAGGAGCGAGTTCGCCAACGTCTGCATTGCTGCAGGATGAGCCGACAGTTGAGATCATGAACGAGATGGGATTTGACGTAGGAACACTAGGAAATCATGAATTTGATGAAGGCGTAGATGAGATGATGCGCCTGATCAATGGCGGAACTCATGCGAAAACAGGTGAATTTGAAGGAGCAAACTTCCCATATGTGGCTGCTAATGTAATAGATAAAGAGACAAAGAAACATATTCTTCCTCCATACACGATTAAAAAGGTGAAGGGTGTAAATATCGGATTTATCGGAGTTGTTTTTTCTGATACTCCAGACATTGTTATTCCAAGCGGCACAGCTGGGGTAGAGTTTACGGACGAAGCAGAAGCGATTAATAAAGCTGCTAAGGAACTTAAGAAAAAGGGTGTAAAAGCAATGGTCGTGCTTGCTCATAACCCGATCGAACAAGCGACCACTGGGGAAGTTTCTGGTGAATTAGTAGATATGGCAAACAGTGTTGATGATGAAATTGATGTTATGTTTGGCGCGCACAATCATAGAAACGTAAATGCTGTAGTAGATAATAAGTTACTTGTACAAGCCTATTCATACGGAACGGCATTTGCTGATGTAGATTTAAAGATTGACCGCCGCACAAAAGACATTGTAGAAAAGAAAGCGGAAGTGGTAACAACGTTCCAAAGCGCTGTAACTCCTGATGCAAAGGTTACGGAAATCATTAAGCGAGCAGAAGAACAAGTGGCTCCTATTATTAATGAAGTAGTCGGTAACGCAGATAAGTTATTATCAGGCGTAGATGCATATAGCGGAGAATCCGAGTTAGGAAATGTAATTGCTGATTCTATGACAGAGCAAACAGGAACGGACTTTGCCTTTATGAATCCAGGAGGAATTCGTGATGTGATCAATCCAGGTGAAGTAACATGGGGAGAACTCTTCAATGTTCAGCCTTTTGGGAATGACCTGGTGACAATGACGTTAACTGGTGAACAGATCAAAGAACTTTTTGAATCCCAATGGTCAACGGGGCGTGAAAAGATGCTTCAGATCTCTGGATTAAAAGCTACCTTTGATATGTCTAAACCAGTTGGACAAAGAACGGTCTCCATGGTTAAAGCAGACGGTACACCGATTGATGCTGCTGCAGAATATACTGTTACGGTAAACAACTTTATGGCAGGCGGCGGTGACGGCTACACGGTTTTATTACAAGGCAAAAATCAGACGATCAACATCACTGATTTAGACGCGTTAGTCAATTACTTTAAAAAACGTGAGACAGTAACAGCACAAATAGAAGGACGCATCGTAAAGATTAATCCATAATAAAAAAAGGCAAAGCGGGTAAGATTCGCTTTGCCTTTTCTTTCTATTTTCCACGTTCTACAAGATCAAGTCTTCCTGTGGCTGGGTCAATAACGAGACCATGTACTTTAATATCTTCAGGAAGCAGAGGATGGTTTCTCACAAGCTCCACGCTGTTTCTGACGGAATCTTCCACACTGTCAAAACCTTGAACCCATTTCTTTAAATCAAGTCCTGAATATTTTAATGTGTCAAATGTCGTTTCTTCTATGCCGCGGTCTTTCATCTTAGCGAGCAATCCCTCAGCGTTTACATTGCTCATGCCACAGTCATAGTGACCGATGACCATTACTTCCTCAGCTTTTAGTTCATAGATAGCTACAAGAATACTTCTCATAATAGAGCCAAATGGGTGAGAGATAACCGCACCTGCGGACTTAACAACTTTTACATCCCCGTTCTTAATGTTCATTGCACTAGGCAGTAATTCTGTTAAACGTGTATCCATACAAGACACAATGACGAGCCCTTTGTCAGGAAATTTAGTAGTTTGAAAAGGCTCATATTCTTTGTTTTCAACAAATTGGTGATTGAATTCTAAGATTTCGTTAAGTACGGACATGATTCTCCTCCTTGTTTCTACAGAAAATAATTAGACAATGAAAAGATTTAGAAGTATACGTCTTTTTCTATCATATTCAGCTTAAACTCGCTAACATATTCACTTCTACATTAACTATTATACAAAAAAGTGAGCTCAATCTGCTCTTTTTTGTATATGAAGCGCTTGTTTTGTTGATAGAAACTCTAAAACAAAAGCACATTGTGACAAACATTTTAGTAAAAGGTACGTATAATCGCAAGTAACACCACATAAATTGGTAAGTTCGAAAGGAGGAAGGATCATAGGGTCAACTTGCCATTAAAGTAGGTTTAAATAGATCGGAACAAATAATCGAAAATTTGAAAGGGGTAGGGAAGATGGAAGTTATGACGTATGTCCTTTGGGTTCTGCTGTTAATGGGGTCGGTTATGAAGAATTACATGGTTGCAGTGTCAATGCCGAAAACAGGACAAGTTGTGATGGCGAATGCATTAGCGTCTAATTCGTTCTCGTATGCTGAAGTGAGTGGCAAGATTGCAGCTGATTTTGAACGTGCGATTGCGGGCACATTCAACAAGCAGAATTTCTGTTGGGTAGATACGTCATAGCATTTAGAACGCATTATTGATATGAGCAGTTAATGATGTGCAATGATAAGAGACTGTCATTTAAAGGGGGACGTTTATTAGAGATAAAATCTGTATCTATTTTCGCATTCACTATCATGCTGGCGGCCTGGATCACCGTACGTGTGCTAGTGAATGAGGGTTATCGAGCGGAATTTGGAGCGGAAGAGACAGCTTATTTGAAGCTGTCTTTTTGTTCGTTATTTTATTTATGTGCAGGCGTTTGATAGAATAAGAAAAAAAGATAATTGTGGTGAATGTAATGAATATACCAGTAAGTCAGTTTGCGAAGAAAATAGAAAAACATGTAGCAGAAATGAAACAGCTGAGTGAAAATTCTCCTAAGCTGCGTGAACACGTTTCAGCGATCCAAACGTTGTGCGAGTTAATGCTGGAGGCGGAAGAGGACAACTCAGCTGGTGTAAAAGAATGGGTACCGTCTCATCCTGTGCAAAAACCGGCAAGCATGATGACAGCACCATCAGCAAAACCCCATAAAAAGTCGATGATGGATTTTGATATGGACTATGATGATGACGATCAAGACGCAAAAGATGGCAATGGAGACTCTATTTTTGATTTTTAAAATGTAGTTGATGGAAAACCTGCTCTTTTTGAGTGGGTTTTTCTTCTTAATTGTAGTTTGTAATGCACGTAGGTCCAGTTGAGGAATTATAGAAGCAGTGATTCCAGAAGTTTTGCAAATAATCCCGCGAAATATAGGTGTAATCCCGCGAGATTGAACTAGAATCCCGGGGAGTTTACCCCATATTTCTGCGAGTCGCTACATGCGGGGAAGAATTTACAGCATTACACACAAAAAAAACAGCGCCTAGTCAGCACTGTTATATCGATACGTATGTGTTTCTATGTTCCATTCTTTCATCTCTGCGTTTTGCAATTTCAATTTTTTCGTTAATCTTTTTATTAGAAAAATAAACGGCAGCGGCTGTTGCGATAAGGCTTAGAGCAGCTAAACCAATCATTGTATATATCATAGTAATAATAAGTTCCATTGTGTTGTTCCTCCCTTATTAGTTTCTGTCTTGTTTTTTGTATTCCACTATAAAATTTATTTAAACCTCTTTTTTGTATAGGCCAAATGAATCAAAATGAAAATATGAGAATGGAATGATGGTAAAAATTCCTCCTTCGTTTTATAATAAATTTACGAACATACGTTCTGTTTTGTTCGATATAAAATGAGGGGTGAACGGAATATGAATGGTGCAAGTGAATGGTTAAACCTTGTCAATCTCCTCGGAAATGTGGGCTTTCCCATTGTCATTGCTGGGTATTTGCTTTTTCAGTTTGAAAAGAGGATTCAGAGTCTTGAAGGAATCATAAGAGAACTTCACTCAGAATTGGTGGAGAAGGAGGAGCTTGAAAGGAAGATCGATCAATATGTCCGCTTGCTGGACAGCGAACGTCAGCCGAAGAAACGTTAACGTTCGCTTTTTTTATCATGGACAACCCGTCCGCCAAAATCTTTACAATCCTGTGGCATTCTTTTGTATCCGCATATTTCAGTGGTAAGATAAAAGAAAAACAGGAGTGGAAAACTATGAAGCTTTTTCTTATATTAGGAGCGATTCATGCCATGCTTGCTGTCATGCTGGGAGCATTCGGTGCACATGCGCTTGAGGCGAAATTAACAGCACGCAATATGCTGAATGTGTACCAAACAGGGGTTCAATATCATATGTATCATGCACTGGCATTGCTGGCAGTAGGCATTTTACTAGGAAAGTGGCCGGCATCGTCTTTATTAACTGGAGCAGGTTGGTCGTTCTTTATCGGGATTTTATTGTTCTCTGGAAGTCTTTACGCACTCTCAAACACAGGCATGAAGTTTTTCGGCCCAATCACACCGCTTGGTGGCGTAGCGTTTATTGTAGGCTGGATCTTGCTGATCATTGCGGTAGTAAAAGCATAATAAAAAGGCGCTCTTAAATTAGGGCGCCTTAATCTTTTGATTGCCTGAACCAGACATGAATGACGTTCTATCAACGCGGGCTGTATTGAGAGAGCTGTCCGGATTGCTGCTGCGTGCCGAACGGATAGCTATAGTTGATCTCCTCATCAAACGTAACATAGTTCACGTATACCATTAACAGTAAATAACGCTTTCCGGTCTGCGGATCACTTAAGATAATGTGGTCACGCCCTGCTGCTTCAATGACCCCCTTAAAAACTTTCGCGTTCCATTTTTCGTTATTTTCAAACGTCATATAGACGGTTGCGACTTTTCCTTTGTTCATACGTAAAATATTTTCAATGTACGATTGCTCAAGCGGAAGCTGACCTGGTGCACCTATGTCAGGCAGAGGGCCGCCACCCATTCCAGGCGCCTGCTGGCTTTGGGCCATATCCTGAGGGACGCCCATTCCGGCCATACCACCCATAGAGCCACCCATCATGCCGCCCATTCCATTCATACCATTCATTCCATTCATTCCATTTTGCTGCCGATAATACTCCTGGCCATACGGATTAAAGTTGTTCATCAACAAACCTCCCTAAAAGGTGTTAAACACATTTGGACAATCGCTTTGTCTCGGTTGATAAAAACAGTGTGCCTTAAAGCTTCCTGCACGCGGTTGATTGTACCAAGTCGCAGGACAAGGACCGCTTGGATCAAAAAACCATAAAGAATTTTTAGCTGGATGAAAACGCTGGCCGTTAATGACTCTTCTGGCTAATCTTCTTTCATTCTCACGCGCACCTTGATAAAAGTATCCTTTGATGGTGGCTTCAAATCCCCCTGGCCTCTGAAATACCATCTGCTGCATCGTTCGGATATTTTTAAAATCAAGGCAGTTAGAGCGAATGCGGTTCACGCCGGTATTGCCAACGAGCAGCATGCCTTGATCGCCTTCACCTTCCGCCTCAGCACGTATAAGTCGTGCAAGCAGATCGATATCCTTATTGGTCGCTTTAATGACTGCCACTTGCCTTCCCCCTCTATGTGTTGATTCATGGTGTACAAGCAGGGAAACAGAACATTCGATATATGTGTATGAGCTGTTTTAGGAAACTAGACCAATAACGGGATGAAAGTTTCATGCTTTGGAGACTTTTATGAGGGGGTGGTGATAAATTGCTTCTAATCAGCAATGAAAGGGTCGTAGAGTGGAAGGAATGTTCTTGTGGAAAGAACATTATGGATTGATGTTTAAATGGGGCGGCCGCTAGCAATTAATTTCACGGTAATCCATTTTTTATTCACGGTAGTATGCATAATTTCACGGATAAAGTTAATAAATTCACGGATAAAAAAATTTATTGAAGTTTCGACAAAAATAAAAAAGTGACTCGTCATAAAAACGAGTCACCTCAATCTACTTACACTTGTAAATAAGCAGGCATTGCTTCTTTTGTCAGGATGTTTCCAACATAGAAAGATCCGAACTCGCCGTAGCGTGCACTTACTTCGTCAAAGCGCATTTCGTATACTAACTTCTTAAATTGAAGCATGTCGTTTGAGAACAGCGTTACGCCCCATTCCCAATCGTCAAAGCCGACTGATCCAGTGATGATCTGCTTCACTTTCCCTGCATAGCCGCGGCCGATCATGCCGTGGGAGTACATCATCTTCTTGCGCTCTTCCATCGGCAGCATGTACCAGTTATCGTCACCATCACGGCGCTTGTCCATCGGATAGAAACATACATGCTTCCATTTTGGCAGTTCAGGGAAAAGACGAGCTTTAATCATCGGATCCATCTCGCCGCTCTCGTTTTGAGGGTTGTACGTACTAAGCTCAACAACAGAAACGTAAGAGTATTCTTTTACTGTATATTGTGCGAAAGCTGTTTTGTTAAATGCGTTCTCGATCTCGTTCAGTTCTTCCATCGTCGGACGAAGAAGCATCATCATGAAATCAGCTTTTTGCCCCATGATGCTGTAAAGAGCATGACTGCCGGCTTTGTTTGCTTCTACGTTCTCCCACTTTTCAAGGAACGTTAAAAATTCATTGATTGCATATTCTCTCTGGTCACTCGTAAGCGTTTTCCAAGCGGCCCAGTCCATCGTACGGAAATCATGAAGGCAATACCAGCCTTCTAGTGTAATCGCTGCTTCACTCATCATTTATTCACTCCTTGCTAGATATAAACACGTCCCTACAAATATACCATAAGTAGGGACGAATCCAAAAAGGGGGATTAGCTGTATTGGCGAAGCAACTGCTCAATCTTAGTTTTAACACCAGCAGGATTTCGAAGCTCGCTGCGTGTAAGTGTGAGGCGCACTTTCGTTTCGTCAAGATCCATTGCCTCTGACAGCATACCGAACAACCCTTTTCCTTTTTTATCAATTTCAAGTAAAAGCTCGATGCTGTCTGTTTGCGGAACCATGATTACTTCTAGCTCATCAAGCTTTCCTGCATATGCTCCTGAAGTCGGAACATACTCGAACTCTTGTAAAAACGGAAGTCTGCGGCGCATATAACGTGGTGCAGAACCGCAGTATGCTTTTCGGAGGCGGAATCCAAGCTGTTCAATCGCATCAAAGATCGCAGACGTTTCGGCATCAGGCAGCACACGAATCTGATCGTTGTCAGTGGGATCCACAGCCATCTGAATATCAAGTCCTGTTTTGATCCAAACAGGAGTATGTCCGAGAGTTAACGGTGCATCATATGGAAGTTTAAGAGAGAAAGGAATCTCTTGCTGGCTACCTGCTTTTACAACAAGGGAGCTCGTAACAGTCGTTTTCTCGATCGCCGCTGTTTCGCGTACTTTTTTATCATCTATTTCACGATAGTATTCTGTCATTACATAAAGAGTAATGTGATCGATGTTTTGATCGACCTTGCCACCTTCAATTTTTATTTTTCCTGTAATGTTTTCACCAGGTGAGTAAGTATCTTTATCTAAGATTGTGTCTACCTTTGCTGATCCAATTCCTACTGAAGCTAACATGCGGTTTACAAAAGACATGTAAATTCCTCCTCCAAATTTTTCTATCAATTGTACGGAAGAGGAGTTAAAAAGATTCATGTGCAAATAAAAAACTTTCTCCCGATTTGGAAGAAAGTTTGTATCGTTCTAGGCGATCATTTTTCTACAAGCGTCTGCACATCTGAAACATGCCTTTGCACACTCCTGACAATGCTCGTGATCGTGCTGTTTACATTCATTACCGCAAGCTTCACAAACTTTTGCGCATAGTTCACAGATTTCTTTAATGAATGGGCTGTTGCGCGCCATCATCTCTGCAGCATAACTGCAAATATCAGAGCATTCACGGTCAAGTCTGATACAATCCGCCATCATCTTAACGTCTTCTTCTTTTAAACAAGCATCATAGCAATGGTTGCACGCTTGCATACAGCGCAGGCATTCATCGATACACTCTTGAAACGTTTGGTTCATTTCTGAAAAACCTCCTACTAATCGATTTTAGTAAACTGTTTCCCCTGAGTCGTAGTTGTAAACATGCGGGGTACAGACGTTGAAAAATTCAAAATATAAGAACTTCTTCTATCAAGCGCTTACAACTGCATGGGTAGGTTTAAAAGGTGTAAAAAAAGGAGTAACCTAATAGGGAATGCAAAAAGTAGAGTATTTATAGGAAATAGGAGGCAAAATCATGAGTGATCTTTTTATAGATTTAAAAAACAGAGTTCAATCCGCAAATCCGGTTATCGTTTTTCCTGAAGGAACGGATGAAAGAATTCTAGAGGCAGCTAGCCGTCTAGCATCTGAAAAGGTATTGCAGCCTATTTTAGTAGGAAACCCTGCTGACGTGACAGCAAAAGCACAAGCGGGTAACTTCTCTTTAGATGGAGTACAAGTGCTGAATCCTGCTGAATACGGCGAGTTCGACGCATTAGTTGATGCACTAGTTGAACGCCGTAAAGGGAAAACAACAGAAGAGCAAGCACGCAAAATTTTGTTGGATGAAAATTACTTCGGAACAATGCTTGTTTACACAGGGAAAGCTCACGGACTTGTGAGTGGTGCAGCACATTCTACAGCTGACACGGTTCGTCCGGCGCTTCAAATCATCAAAACCAAAGAAGGCGTGAAGAAAACATCTGGTGCGTTCATCATGGTTCGTGGCGACGAGAAATATGTGTTCGCTGACTGCGCGATCAACATTTCTCCAAGCAGCCAAGACTTAGCGGAATCTGCGATGGTTTCTGCTGAAACAGCTCGCGTATTCGGAATTGACCCGAAAGTAGCACTTCTTTCATTCTCTACAAAAGGCTCTGCGGTTTCACCAGAGACTGAAAAAGTGGTAGAAGCATTGGAAGTTCTGAAAGGAATGAACCCAGACTTTCCTTATGACGGAGAGCTTCAGTTCGACGCAGCGTTCGTACCGTCAGTTGCAGCGAAAAAAGCACCAGAATCACCAATCAAAGGGGAAGCGAACGTATTTATTTTCCCAAGCCTTGAAACAGGAAACATCGGATACAAGATGGTTCAGCGCTTAGGCGGTTTTGAAGCGATTGGACCGATCCTTCAAGGATTAAACATGCCTGTAAACGATCTTTCCCGTGGCTGTAATTCAGAAGACGTTTATAAATTAGCATTGATTACAGCGATGCAAGCACTGTAAGTTTGTAAAATAGGTGAAGCCAGCTCTGTGCAGCTGGCTTTTTTGTATGGAAAATGCAGGCGGCTTGGCCAGTCTGCTGTTAAAAATACACCATCACATAAAAATGGAGTCACATCACATAAAAAAGGACCGTTATCACATAAAAAAATAGGGAGATCACATAAAAATAGCCATTCATCACATAAAAATAAATTTCAGGTTCTATCTTGTACACCTCAAAAAGACACCGTCACTTATAGTGACAGTGCCTTCTCATTTCGATCCCACATTCGTTTTATGTTACCTGGAAGCAGCTCGCTTTCCTCCACCGAAAGCTGACCGCTGTAAAAAAGCTCGCTATTTTTGTGCAGTACACTCAGTAAGGAGGCGTGAATTTCAGGAACTGTCACAGGGCGTCCAAGCAGTTCCGCTAAGCTTGCCATAACATCTGGCTCAATCACCGGGTACTGGAACTTTGTCTCCAATCCTGCTAAACCGCGCTTATAAAACTCTCCGATCAACGCCGCACGCTCTGAACCGCTGCCGTCCACGCAAAGGTAGATCTGTACAGCGACCCCGCCACGCATACGCCGCTGGGAGATTCCCGCAAATTTTTTTCCGCCAATACTTAGATCATAACTTCCCGGGCAATAAGAACCTACGATCTCATACGCTTCAAACGCTGCATCATAAGGCGCAAGAAGCTCGCCAACAAGTGCCGTCATCGTGTCGTACCCTTGATTGATGTCGATCGTTCCTTCTTTTTCAGGAAGAATGAGTGAAATGTTCAGCACGCCGCTGTCAAGCACCACGGCAAGCCCACCAGAATTTCTCACGATTACGCGATAACCCCGAGACTCTAGAAAATCAATCCCTTCCCTTAGATGAGGCAGGCGTGTATCCTGTATGCCGAGGACGATCGTGTCATGGTGAACCCATGTGCGAGCTGTTGCCGGTGAATCACCGCTTCCGATCGATGTGCAAAGAGTGTCATCGGTCGCAAAAGACTGCCGCGCATCAAACGACGGTCCAAGGGAAGACTGGTCGATCAGCCGCCAGACCGGCTGGCTCAGTAAATGATCCGCCATTACAATTTCTCCGCCACAATAATAAAGGACTTTGGAATGCCGTGGTCGAGTTCATCCGGGTGTGGTTCTTCGACGAGCTGTTTGATCCAGAGTCCTGCCGAGCCGATCGCGGTAACAATCTCGCCTAGCGTCCACTGGCGAATTTGTACTTGGAACGGTGCACGCTCTTCTGATGTTGCGTACTGCAGCTCAGGCAAGAACTTAGAATAGGCCACGTCTGTCGTTACAAGTTCTTCGCTAAAGTAATCCCCCGAAACTTTATGCTTTCGAACCGATTGGCTTTTGCCTTGAGATTCTATGAGTTTTGTAGAAACGGGGTGGAAGTCTTGCAGGATGAGTGTTCCGCCCTTTTTCAAAAGACCTGCCACTACCGCAAAGTATTCGTTCAGATCAGCAAAATAGTGAAGAATGCCGTTTTCCATAAACGCCATATCGTAATCTGCAGTCATTTCCGATTCCGGCAGATTCAAAATATCCTCTACCACATAGCGGACATCAACATTAGCAGCCTTAGCCAGTTCACTCGCATAAGCTGCGTTCGATTCCGAAATATCGATTACGGTAACATCTGCTCCGAGTAAAGAGAGTGCTACTGCTTTACTGCCATGAGAACCTAAGAGGTTCACAACTTTTTTGTCCGAAACTTCGCCAATGTACTGATTCAGTGGCTGAAGCCGGCGCTTAGGATCTTTTGTGATACGCGAAACTGCTTTTTCCGGCGTGCCAAAGCGGTTTACCCAAGCGGTATAAGAGCTGTTGCTCCATGCTTGTCCGTTTCTAATTCTACGTTCTTGATCCATGATTTGTTCCTCCTGAAATCTATATAAAATCTATCATTTCCGTATTAAGCCTTATCTAGTATAACTCAAATCAGAAGGGTAAGAAAATGGTGGATGCCGGTTATCTTTTACCGATATATATAAAGACCGGCTAGAAAAAAATAGTGGTTGTTTTCAAAGTTATGAACACGATACAATAGGGTATATTCTATTAAATACAACACGACTTTTTGTACAGAAAATACCTTCTCGACGGAATGATTGAGGAAGGGATTTTTCTTTTTTACGAGAACTCTTACCTATAAATGCTGTAGAGAGGGAGCAGGAAAAATTCAATGGCCAAACCATTAGGAAAGTTGCACGAAGAGAAAGTGTTTAAAGATCCTGTGCATCGATACATTCATGTGCGTGATGAGCTGATCTGGCGTCTGATCGGCACTCGCGAGTTTCAAAGACTGCGAAGAATTCGTCAGCTTGGGACGACATACTTAACATTTCATGGAGCAGAACATAGCCGTTTTAGCCACTCTCTTGGTGTTTATGAGATTACGAGGCGGATCATTGATATTTTTCAAGAAAAACAAACGTGGGATCCTGAGCAGCGCCTGCTTGTTCTATCCGCGGCCCTTTTGCATGATGTTGGACACGGTCCATTCTCACACTCCTTTGAAAAAGTGTTCGGGGTCGATCATGAGGAGTTCAGCAGAGATATTATTTTAGGAGATACAGAAGTTCATAACGTCCTTTTGCAGATGGGTGTTGATTTTCCGAAGCAGGTTGCAGAAGTGATCGCGAAAACACACAGCGATAAACTGATCGTCAGCTTGATCTCAAGCCAGATTGATGCAGACCGAATGGATTATCTTTTACGAGATGCTTATTTTACTGGCGTAAGCTACGGCAACTTTGACATTGAGCGGATTCTTCGTGTGATGCGCCCTACTGAAGAGGGTGTTGTCATTAAATCGAGCGGAATGCATGCGGTGGAAGACTACATAATGAGCCGCTACCAAATGTACTGGCAAGTTTATTTTCATCCTGTAACGCGCAGTGCTGAAGTGATTTTAAGTAAAATTCTTCACCGAGCGAAGGAACTTTATGAAACAGGGTATACATTTAAGAGAGAGCTCTCTCACTTTAAAACGCTGTTTGAAGGCGATGTTTCACTTCACGATTATATTTCGCTGGATGAAGGTGTTATTCATTATTACTTCCAAGGATGGATGGAAGAAGAGGATGCTATCCTTAGCGATTTATGTCAGCGATTTATTGATCGGAAATTATTTAAATATACCGAAATGGTCTCGTTTACGGATGGACATTTGCTGTCGGGTTATTTTACAGAAGCCGGCATCAATCCGAAATATTATTTAGTAGTGGATTCATCGTCAGATCTGCCATACGATTTTTACCGTCCTGGTGAAAAAGAAGAGCGTCTGCCGATCAACCTATTAAAACCAAACGGCGATATTCGCGAGCTATCCCGCGAATCCGATGTCGTTGAAGCGATTTCAGGAAAACGCCGTACAGATCATAAGCTGTATTTTCCGCTTGATCTCATTGAAGCGATTGAGGATGAAACGCTTAAAAGTAAAATTAAAGAGATTTTGAATAGATAATCAAGTGCAAATGTTGTTTAGGACGCGATTTAATATTTTTATTGATTGGTTCTAAAAAAACATCACTGCGAGTTGATGGGAGTGTAAGGTGGGAGACTCCTGCGGGACAAGCGGTCAGGTGAGACCCTTAAAGGAGCATAGCGGCAAGGGGCTCACCGCCTGCCCCGCGGAAAGCGAGCACCTGAAACGGAAATCAACTGCTTACATGAACAAATACCTACAAGAAAAAATAGATAAAACGAAAAAGGATGTTAGGGGGAAGTACTGTGTTTGAGGATCATTTAAAGGTAGTCACCTTGATTCAAGAAGCCGGGGAAGTGGTCGGCCGGAAAAAGCTTCAAAAGATGGTGTATATCGCAAAAAAGCTGAATTTTCCTTTTCAAGAAAAATATCAATTTCACTTTTATGGCCCATATTCCGAGGAGTTAACGTTAAAAATCGAAGAGCTCTGCAACATGGGATACATACATGAAGTAAAAGAAAAGGTGAGCGGTTATTCACAGTACCGTTATGCCGTGAATGAAGAAGGACAGAAGCTTCTTTCCACATATGGTGCGGAGATCGAACAGCTAGGCAATTGTGTCCGCTCGATGAATGAGCAATCTTCGCGTTTTCTGGAGCTTGTTTCAAGCGTTATGTACTTTGAAAAGCTTGAGCAGGATGAGATTAAAGAAAAGGTCCAGACCGTTAAAGCAAAACAAAAGTATACAGAAGAAGAGATGGATGAAGCTTTTGCATATATCAACTCATTAAAAAGCCAAGTGCAATAAAAAAAACCTGTTTGAGGGCGTCGGTTAGTGCAGCCTAAGAACAGGTTTTTTGTTTACCATTTAAATTGAAGCGGATGACCGTGATTGTAAAGGCCATAAAAATAAATAAATCCAATAAACACACAAAAGGGAACGATAATAGCAAGCAGTGTAGTTACAAAACCTTTTACAACACTCTTATCGTAAAGGCGAGTTGCGTAATAGCCAATTCCTAGCCCTAAAAACAACAACGACAAAATTAAAGCAGCTAGCCAAATCTTCATGCGACACCATCCCTTTTTATCAGCATATCCACCGAATTCTCCGAATAAACGACAGTTTATCTGAAACTTTTTTCTTTTTCTTGCGACTAACAAGAAAAAGGAGGGCATAGTGATGAAAAACATGAAGCTGTTTTTAATGGCATGTCTGCTCGTTCTCCTTGCCGCTTGTGGCTCAAAACCAGTGCCAGAAGAGGACAAAAAGAACGGAGCACCTCAAATTGAAAATGATATTCCTGCTGAAAAAGCGGGTGTAGAAGCAGAACTCGCAATTGAAGAGGGCAATGAGGAAGCGAATTTCTCGTTGGAAAATTCATCTGATAAAGAAGCTGCAACAGGAACCGCTTATGTATTAGAAAAGTGGACAGCTGGGAAATGGGAGAAAGTAAATAATAATCAAATGTTTACGGAGCAAATGATCATGGTGAAAGCGGGAGAAAACTATGATCAAGTTATTGATTTAAAGGATCAAGAGGCTGGGACATACCGAGTGTCAAAAGATTTCTTTTTAGATGAAAAGAAAGAAAAGGTAGCAGTTGTGTTCGATAAAAAATAAGAAAAGACCGGTTTCAGCCCTAATTTGTAAGGGTTGACCGGTCTTTTGTGTTGTTTTAAAAGATTTTAACTACAGTTGTTGCTTTTAGCTCACTCTAATTATTCCCTTCACTGACAGTTGATAGGAGTGCAAGGTGTGAGACTCCTGCGGGACAGGTGGGCAGGTGAGACACTTAAGAGTGAAACGTCCGAATGTGGCTCACCGCCTGCCCCGCGGAAAGCGAAGCACCTGGAACGGAAATCAACTTCTTACAAAGTCAACAATGTTTATACAATAGCTTTTAGTGAGGTAAAAACGCTAACTGATAGAAGAACAATACCGCAAATAGATAGACTAAAAACGGAACCTCACGATATTTTCCTTTTACTACTTTTAAGATTGGATATGAAATAAATCCTAGTGCAATACCTGTTGCGATTGAAGATGTGAGTGGCATTGTTAAAATAATTAAGAACGCCGGGAACGCTTCATCAAGCTCGTTCCAGTTGATCTTGCTTAAAGATCCGAGCATCAAGCTGCCAACGATAATGAGTGTTGGTGCCGTGATGGCCGCTAGACCTGAAATGGCACTTACGAGCGGTGCAAAAAATGCAGCTGCGATAAATAGGATCGCAACGACAACAGACGTTAAACCAGAACGACCGCCTGCCGCAACACCTGAAGAAGATTCAATGTAAGCACTCGTTGGGCTCGTACCAAATGCCGCACCAACCGTAGTCGCAACTGAGTCAGCTAGCAGTGCTTGGCGTGCACGAGGCATCTTCTTGCCCTTCATGAGACCAGCTTGTTCAGCTACACCAACCATCGTTCCTGTTGTATCAAAGATGGTTACGAGCAAGAATGAAAACACGACAGCATATAATCCATATTGAAACACATCAGAAAACGCGGTGATCGGATCACCAAAGATAAATAGTTCAGATGGCAGGTTGGGAACAGACATAATTTTGTCTTCGAATTTCAGTTGTTCTGTGTAATAGGCAATAGCACCTGTTGCAATCATTCCGAAGAACAATGCGCCGTTCACGTTTAGTGCCATTAATATAAGTGTGATCGCAAGTCCAGCAAGTGCTAAGAGTACAGTTGGCGAGTGCAGATCACCGAGCCCTACTAAATTTTCCGGATGGGCGACGATAATTCCAGTAAGTCGCATTCCGATAAAAGCGATAAATAGTCCGATACCAGCTGTAATTCCGTGCTTTAAGTTTGCTGGAATCGATTCGATTAATTTTTCTCGAAACGGTGTTAACGATAAAATTACAAAAAGAATACCTGCAACGAAAACAGCACCGAACGCGATACGGTAATCAATGTTAGGGTTATTCCCAACGACCGAAAAAGCGAAATACGCATTTAGCCCCATACCCGGAGCAATGGCGATCGGATAGTTGGCGAGAAGTGCCATCCATAATGTCCCGACAACCGTGGCAATGATTGTTGCCATAAACACTGTGTCAAAAGGAACGCCTGCCGAATGTAAAATAATCGGGTTAACCACTACGATGTATACCATCGTTAAGAAGGTAGTAATTCCCGCTAAAATTTCTGTTTTAATGGTGGTACCAAGTTCTTTTAATTTAAAAAAGGATGAAAGCATGTGTTTGAACCTCCAAATACGAACGATTTATAAGTACATGATATATAATATTCGTTTTTAGCGCATTATTCAACATTTATCTTTAAAGTTTCCATCTGAGAGTTTTTTATGTTTTGTGATACAATACGTGGTAACAATGAATGGTAGAGGAGCTGGAAGCATGAAAGATTTTTTCAATTCCAATGACGGCGATAAAAAGAAAAAAGGGATGGGCTTTACCATCATTAGCGGTGATTCAACCGATGGACATGGCGGATATGGTGTAGGAAGTTTAACACTCGATCACGTAACGCCTGTTATCGTTGATGTTGAAGATTCGATCGCTTATATCGATATGGGTGCAATGCATGCTAGAAGTGACGTGGAAAAGCGCATTAAATTCACTCCGAATCGTGAAGATACACCAAATCCGAGACTGTATTGGCTCGTTTGGGTAACGATCAACCGTGGTGCTGAAGGTCCATATTATTTCGGTCTAACGGCATGCGAAATGCAAGTTGACGTTGAAGCGCGACGTGGCTACAAAAGTCTTCCGGAACACGTGAACCGAATGGATAAATCCATGAAGGGCAAAGTGATTGTCGAGGATATGGACGTAAGTGCTCGCCGAGTGCTCGGAAACTTCCTTAAAGAGCATGATGAAGGGATGTTTAGCCGTTCTAGTGACGAAATCAAGTCATTAGTGGAATAAATATGGCAAAGTTATGAACCTTTTTTGAACATTTTTCAAATAACTTGTGACAAGAAAGCACTTCCATTAGAATGTAGTTAGCATTGTACACACAATGTTTCTAGGACAATAAAGTGCCTGGGGCTCCTGTAGTAGAGCTCCGGGCATTTTATTTTGTGCAGGATTTGGTAAAAGATAGGACTAGTCGAATGGTCTCGACCCGCCGTAGTTTATGTAATTAGGACTCGCGGGATTATATCCGAAATTCGCGGGAATATCATCAGAACTTGCGGGAATATCATCAAAACTCGCGGGATTATCATCGAAACTTCAGGAAATATTGTTTTATGATTAAAAAATCCCTGTCCGGCTCACCAATAGACAGGGATTACAGGTTCACCAAGAAAAAATCCGCTTAAAAAAGCCCTTTTTCTCCCTCTTTTGCTCCAGTTTCTCTTTTATTTCATTCGATACGCCGTGTTCATCACAATACTCAACAGGTTCTGTTCCTTTTTCATAATACGAGATGCGGGTGACTGGGCAGCTTTCGGTAGCAAGCTTGCCGTTTTGCGGATTGATTGTTACGGCAGTTACTCCTTCTGGCTGTTCAAACGATAAGATCTGCTTATTTTTCAAAGCACCTTCCATGAAATACGCCCAGATTCGCTTCGAGTAGCCCGTATCGTTCACATCGTGCAGCTCTTCGTTGTTATCGTAGCCGACCCACACACCAGTAACGAGTTGTGGAGCATACCCGACCATCCAGCTGTCGTTCGGAGTGGAGCCCGACTTTCCTGCCATCGGACGCGTCAGATAATGGTTGATGCTTGATCCTGTTACGCTCGTATAGTCGTTCAGCTTTTCATCAAATGTTCCTGCCAAGAGATCAGTCATGACAAAGGCTTTGTTCTCGTCGATGACCTGCTCGCTTTCGTACTTGTGCTCATAAAGCACTTCGCCTTTAGAGTCGGTAATCTTGGTAATAAAAACAGGTTCTACCTTTTTGCCCCCATTTGCAAAAACTCCGTATGCGTTCGTCAGTTCTAAAACGCCGACTGCCTTTGATCCAAGAGCAAGTGAAGGAATGCCGGCAAGTTCACTCTTTATGCCAAACTTCTTTGCTGTTTTCACGAGTTTATTTGGTCCTAAATAAAGGTTCGTTTTTACAGCATAAATGTTATCAGAAAGAGCGAGCGCTTGTGCCATCGTTATAAAATCATTCGCGTAGCGGTTTTTAAAGTTCTTCGGCTTATAGCTGCTTATACCGTCTCCCATCGCGAATGTGGTCGGTTCTGATTTAATCGGAGTCGATGCTGTATATCCGTGCTCGAGTGCGGTGTAATACAAAAACGGTTTGAAAGTCGAGCCTGGTGCTCGTTTCGCTTGGAGCGCACGGTTGAAGGAGCTTTCCTCAAAGTCACGGCCGCCAACGAGCGCTTTTACATCACCGCTGCGAGGATCCATTGCGACTAATGCGGTCTGGATAGAGCTGTTATCGATGATCCGGTTTTCAATGGTATGTTCAGCGACTTCCTGCATGTGTGGATCGAGTGTAGTGTAGATGCGAAGCCCGCCGAACTGTATGGAGTTTGTGTTTACGTTCAGTTCTTTTTTTAGTGCACGCATAACAGCATCCTGAAAGTAAGGAGCAACCGTTGCGATCTCTTCCTCTTCTTCACGAACATAAGATAACTTATCTGATGCTGCTTTTTGGACGTCCGCTTTTTTAATCGTACCGTCTTCAGCCATTGAGGTTAATATAATTCCTTGCCTTCTTTTAGCGTTTTCTTCGTGTAGAATCGGTGAATAGTAGCTTGGGCCCTTTGGAATCCCTGCGAGCATGCTTGCTTCACTTAGTGAAAGTTCCTCTGCGTTTTTTCCAAAATAATAGCGTGAAGCAGACTGGATGCCATATGAACCGTGACCATAATAGATCGTGTTCAAATAACCTTCTAAAATCTCATCCTTTGAATAACTCATTTCAAGGCGCAGTGTGTAAAACGCTTCTTGAAACTTTCTTCGCCACGTTTTTTCATGTGTAAGAAAAAGGTTTCGGGCATACTGCTGGGTAATCGTACTTGCTCCTTGCACTTTCGCACCAGCTTTAATGTCAGCGAGTAGTGCTCCTGCAATCCTTTTCAAATCAAATCCGTTATGTTTATAAAAACTTTTATCTTCAATTGAGATTGTGGCAGAGATCAAATTCTTATCTATTTTTTTTAGCGGAACCCAATATCGGTTCTGCCCTCCGTTATTGATCTCGCCCATCTTCGACCCGTCAGCGGCGTACATGATGGTTGTTTGCGGAACAAGCAATGCAGGCGGGCCCATGAGTTTAGCAAGAAGCAGCAGTCCAATGAATGAAAGCGCAAAGCTTCCAGAGGCAATGATTCCCCATTTTTTAATCCAGCGTATTTTTTGCTGTTTCGTAGCTTCTTTATAAATCTGCCAAAACTTCATAATCCGCCCTCCTTAAAAACTCTCATTTTCTTATCTAGTATGGTGAAAAAAGACACTCCTTAAACGTAGGAAAGAGAATGAAATGCTATAATGCTAGTGAGACAGAGGAGGTTCGGAATATGCTTATACAAAACATTCAATATATGACGGTAAGTGATGATGGAAGATGGGTTGTAAACAATGGCGACATCCTTATAAAAGACAATAAAATTGATTCAATAGGAAACGTTGAATGGGATGAAACAGTTGAGAAGCTGGACGGAAAAGGAATGCTTGCTCTGCCTGGACTTGTAAACGGGCACCAGCACACTCCGATGTCCTTATTGCGCTGCTATAGTGATGATGTAACCTTAATGACATGGCTGAATAAAAAGATGCTGCCGCTTGAGATGAAGATGAACGATGAAGATCGCTATTGGGGAGCTTTACTTTCGATGGCGGAAATGATCAAAGGCGGAACAACGTCTTACGCGGATATGTACATAGGTATTGATATGATCGGGGAGGCGGCTGTGGAATCTGGAATTCGTTCTGTTATAGCGCGTGGACTTATCGCGATGGATTCGGATTATGAGGGCCGATTAAAAGAAGCGGGAGATGTTGTTGACCGCTGGCACGGAAAAGGAAACGGCCGGATTACAACGATGATCGCACCTCATTCACCTTATATGTGTCCGCCAGATTTTCTGAAAGCAGCTGTTGGTCTATCGAAGGAAAAAGATGTTCCTTTGCATATTCATCTGGCTGAGACGAAAGATGAAGAACGTATGATTTCAGACAAGTATAGTATGAGACCTGTTGAATATTTAGCAGAGGCAGGTGTGTTCGAGCGACCGGTTCTGCTTGCACACGGTGTTCATTTTAACGATGAAGATTATAAAACGCTGAGAACTATTCGTGGCGGCATCATTCATAACCCGGTGAGTAATGCAAAGCTTGGATGCGGAATTAGTGATGTGAAGCGTTTAATGGATTCAGGAGTTAAAGTTGGCTTAGGTACGGACGGTCCGGCAAGCGCGAGTTCACTCGATCTGTTTTTGGAGATGAAAGCGGCAAGCTGGTTCCAAAAATTGAAGTACGAGGATGCGGCTGTGCTGAGTGCGCATGATGTGTTAACGATGGCGACACAGAACGGTGCTGACATCCTCGGAATCGGAAATGAAGTCGGATCGTTAACAGTCGGAAAGAAGGCCGATATCCTATTGATGGACATGAATAAGCTTCATCTGACTCCGAGTCATGAACCGGCAAACTTGCTCGTCTATTCAGCAACAGGTCAAGACGTAGATACGGTGATCATCGATGGGAAGATTGTGATGCGCGGCCGTGAGTTGAAGACGATTGACGAAGAAAAAGTGATGGCAAACGCTAAAGAACGAACGAAAGAGCTCTTAGGACGATTGTAAGTAGAAAGGCGCCTCAAATTTGAGGTGCTTTTTTTTCGTAAAAATGATTGACACCAAAAATAAAATCATGATATTATAAAATATTTGATTAAATTAGAGGGGTATGGTACTCTTAGAAGGTTAGCAAATCTGGAGGTGGAGTATTTGTTTCAAATTGGCGATAACATTGTGTACCCAATGCATGGAGTAGGCGTAATTGAAGCCATAGAAGAAAAAGAATTCCCCGACGAAAAACAACAGTATTATGTTATAAAAATGTCAGTCAGCAACATGCAAGTTATGATTCCAGCGTGTAAGATTATGAATTCTAAGATACGCCCTGTTACGGAACTATTAGCATTAAAGCAGATTATGCACGATTTTCACAATGGAGAATCTGAAACTTTACTAACGTGGAAAGAAAGATACAAAGTAAATTCAGACAAGCTAAAAACGGGTGAAATACGTGATGGTGCCGAAGTTGTACGTGATTTGATGCGTATGAAGAAAGAAAAAACACTGAATGCAAGCGAAAAAAAGATGTTGGAAAGTGCATATGGATTTTTACTCAGTGAACTTGAAGTAATCAAAGGAATCACTGAAACCCAGATTAAAAGTTTCTGTTAAGGTTTAATGGCAAGATATGAGGGCTTGAAAAGGATCTCATTCATAGTCGTTTCAGAGACAACACACTTCTTAAACTTACTTAGTTTAACCTCTTTAATTTCTACAACCATCTAATCCTTAATTTTGATTTTACTTTCCTCTATAACCTTATGAAGTTTTTCAAATAAAGTTTTTCAAATAAATTCTTTTCAATAATCACTTGATCGTAGTAATACTGATTCACACTGGCACGGACAAGGAGCCGTAAGGATGGAAGAGAGGTAGGGCTTCCATTGTTTTAGGTATACCTCAGTGACTATTTTGTAGAAGATTTACTTATCCACCTCCACTAGTACTGTTAATTGAATGTAAAATGGGAAAAGCAGCCGAGAGTGGTAGAAGCGGGTTGCTTTTTTTATATCGGTTAAAAAGTTCAGAAAATTATGTTAAAATAAATAAGGTTTTAATACCACTAAATAAAAGAAGGAGGCCGACGCGTCATGATCATTAAATGGATCAAACTTCGATAATGACAAGTGCAGGCCAAGATGACTCCGTTGAGTACTTATTGCTCTGCGCTTTACACAAGGCGAAAAAATATAATCACGGAGGAAACAAGAATGAAACAACAACTTTTACAAACAAATAAGGTGAATATAAATACAGAAAGCTTTGGTAATCCTAGCGATCCGGCTGTTCTACTCATCATGGGTGCAATGTCTTCGCTCGATTGGTGGGATGAAGAATTTTGTGAGCGTTTAGCAGCAACGGGGAGATATGTGATTCGCTATGATCATCGCGATCTCGGTCAATCCGTCGTCTATGAACCTGGAACTTCAAACTATACGATTACGGACCTGGCTGATGATGCGTTTGGAATTCTAGATGCCTATTCCATAGAGAAAGTGAATATCATGGGAATGTCTCTTGGTGGAATGATCGGGCAGATTATGGCGATCAAGCATCCTGAACGTGTACTAAGCCTCACGATCCATGCATCCAGTGTCTTCGGGTCAGAGCAAGCTGAGCTGCCTCAGATGGATCAGAAGATTTTAGATTTTCATGGAAAAAGTGCTTCGATTGATTGGTCAGACCGAAAGTCGTCCATTGCTTATTTAGCAGAGGGATGGGCAGTTCTTTCAGGATCAAAACCATTTGAAAAGGAAAGAATGTACACATTGGCAGAAAGAGAATACACACGTGCCAAACAGATTCAAAGCCGCTTTAATTATATTTTTCTAGGTGGCGGTGAAGAGTATTTGGATCGTATGAGTGAAATTGGAGTTCCTACGATTATCCTTCACGGAACTGAAGATCGGGCACTTCCGTTCGAACACGGTCAAGCGCTTGCAAGAGCGATTCCGCATGCTGAACTCGTCACGCTCGAAGGTTCGGGGCATGAGCTGCATACAGAGGATTGGGATATCATTATAGCCTCAATTGTAAGAAATAGCTCTATAGGAAATTAAAAGTCAAGGTAGCCATGAACAACGGTTGGAGTGTTCATGGCTTTTTTAAATTCCTGAGTTCCAGGCATGTTGGTAAGAGGGGTATAATGCTGGGTGTTTAGAGTCGAATTTTGTCAACTCGCCGATAAATGATCAAAACTCGCCGGATTAATTCAATAATTTCTAGGATTATGGCCTCAATTTCCTGAATCAGAGTCGTTAATACCACTACTGGTATTAAGTCAGATCACTTATAAGAGCAAGGGCTGGCTGCCATATATTCGTTCGTATGTTCTCTATTTGTCGTTTGTAAAATAAAGATCCAAATAAAAGGATAACTTTAAACAAGTTTTGTTCCTTATTATCCGTTTTTTAGAAACTCCACTAAAAAGAACTCGTCCGTGCAAGACACGGACGATTGGGGCGCCAGAAGGGACACACGAGTCGGTAAAGCGAGGCCGGTTTTTCTGGAACGAAAACCCGGTGCTTTTACACGTGTGACAGAGGCCTATTTATTTTTAGACGTAAGGACAGTAACGATAAGCGAGCTAAATGCGACCGCAAACATCAACGCCTCAAAGATCGTCAGAGGCATCACCCCCCTTAACTGTAAGCTGCAAAATCAGCTAGATGTCCAGCTTCAGTTTAAAAAAGGGAATGCGCCGACCGTCTGTCCTTCTGGACGCTATCTTCATTATACCACTTAATTAATCAGAATAGTCTGCCAAAAGAAACGGGGTATTTGTCCTATTTTAATAATGAAAGATTAGGGAAACAGTAAAGTGGTATGGAAAAGAAGCGGCTATTTAGATTTGACGCACATTCTTACAAAAATTGAATTGGAATCTTAGGTCCTAGAATGCTATAATCATTTTGTTTGTAAAAAGTTGAAACAACGATGCCTGGCATTTCAAAATATATAGTAGGAGTGAGACCAACATGAGTATTTGGTTTACTGAAAAACAAACGGAAAATTTCGGAATTACGATGAAAATTAACAAAACGTACGTATCTGAGCAAACAGAATTTCAAAAGCTGGATATGGTAGAAACAGAAGAATTCGGAAACATGCTGATCCTTGATGGCATGGTGATGACAACGCAAAAAGACGAGTTCGTTTACCACGAGATGGTAGCGCACGTACCTCTTTTCACGCACCCTAACCCGAAGCACGTTCTAGTTGTAGGTGGAGGAGACGGCGGAGTAATCCGTGAAGTGCTGAAGCACCCATCTGTTGAAAAGGCAGTACTTGTTGAGATTGACGGAAAAGTAATTGAGTACTCTAAACAATATTTACCTGAAATCGCTGGTGACTTAGAGGACCCGCGCGTTGAAGTTAAAGTAGATGACGGATTCATGCACATCGCAACAAGCGAAAATCAGTACGATGTAATCATGGTTGATTCCACTGAGCCAGTTGGACCAGCTGCTAAGCTTTTTGAAAAAGGTTTCTATGAAGGAATCTCAAAAGCACTTAAAGAAGACGGTATCTTTGTTGCACAAACAGACAACCCTTGGTTCACGCCTGAGTTGATCTCTCAAGTGTTCAGTGACGTTAGCGAGATCTTCCCGATCACTCGTCTTTACACAGCGAACATCCCAACTTACCCAAGCGGACTTTGGACGTTCACGATTGGATCTAAGAAGCACGATCCATTAGAAGTTCCTGCTGATCGTTTCCACGATATTGAAACAAAATATTGGACACCACAGCTTCACACAGCTGCATTCGCACTGCCGAAGTTTGTTAGTGACTTAATTAAAAAATAATACTGTAATCGAAAGCTTTGTTGCTTTTGAAAGTGGTTGATTTCCGTTTCAGATGCTCGCTTTCCGGGGGGCGGGCAGTGAACCACCTCGGCGCCATGCGCCCTTAGGTGTCTCACCTGTCCCGCTGATCCCCCAGGAGTCTCGCATCTTACACTCCAATCAACTTTTCGATGAAGTTTTCTTTGGAAAAGTCAGCGCGCAAGCAACAATCTACGAAAACAGCTAATAATAATAAGAAAAAATAGGGGCCGTCAAAAGTGGGTGGGAACTTACTTTCGGGACGGTCCCGTATTTTACATATAAGGAGTGTAAAACTTATGCGTTTTGATGAAGCTTATTCTGGAAATGTGTTTATTTTAAGTAAGCCTGATTATAAAACGGCCGATGCTGTTCTTTACGGAATGCCGATGGATTGGACGGTTTCATTCCGACCAGGAAGCCGTTTCGGCCCTGCTCGTATTCGTGAGGCGTCACTTGGCCTTGAAGAGTACAGCCCATACATGGACAAGCATCTTGAAGAAGTGAACTATTTTGATGCTGGAGATATTCCATTGCCTTTTGGTAATCCGCAGCGTTCACTAGATATGATTGAAGAGTATGTTTCAACGCTACTCGCTGACAACAAGTTCCCGCTTGGAATGGGTGGGGAGCATCTTGTAACTTGGCCTGTTTTTAAAGCATTGAAGCAAAAATATGATGACTATGTGGTTATTCACATTGATGCTCACGCTGACCTTCGCGAGCAGTATGAAGGTGAAGTGCTTTCCCACTCGACACCGATTCGTAAAGTGTGTGATTTGATCGGAGCGGAAAACGTTTATTCTTTCGGTATCCGTTCTGGTATGCGTGAAGAGTTCGAATTCGCAAAAACAAGCGGCATGCACATGTACAAGTTTGATGTGGCTGAACCTCTAAAAGAAGTTCTTCCAACATTAAAGGGACGTAACGTTTACGTTACGATCGATATCGATGTGCTTGATCCATCTGCAGCTCCTGGAACAGGAACAGCAGAAGCGGGCGGAATCACTTCCAAAGAGCTTCTTGAAGCGATTCAGTTGATCGCAAAAGCTGACATCAACGTGATTGGTGCAGATTTAGTAGAAGTTGCGCCAATTTATGACCATTCCGAACAAACGCCAATCGCAGCAAGCAAGTTCCTACGTGAAATTTTGCTTGGCTGGGTAAAATAATTGAAGAAAAGCCCCTGTAAGTCAGTGATTTGCTGATGGACAGGGGCTTTTTAATTGCTTGGGAGAGTGGATGTGAGTGTGTCGAGCGGTGTCGAATGGCCTTTATTTGCTGATTTAGACTTAATTTTTTCTATTAAGACTTAATTAACCTTCAATTAGACCCAATTCAACATGAAAACGACTTAATTGGGGTTCACCGCTTCATTAAAGCCCAATCGCCAAACCCCTATACATAAGAAAACCGGCCTCGCACTATCGAGACCGGCCATCAACTAAGCTAATTTTTCCACTAACTTTTCTTTTTTTACGGATTTTGCGAACAATACAGCTTCAATTGCAAAATAAACCAATGATCCGATACATACATAAGTCCAAATTTCTTGAAGCTTTGCGTTTTGCCACATGTCGAGCAGCATGAATAGGGAAGGCAGTGTTAACGTCACCCATGATTGAACGAAAGCCACCCTTCCGATGTACGCTTCGTAAGGCTTCTTAAGTGCGGACGACAAGAAGAACAAAAACCACAGAAACGCCCACAGCACCCAAGTCAGTGCGTTAACGACATCGTTTTCTTGAACATAAAAAACGAGTGCGTATACGATTGCCATCATCGCAACCCATAACGAGTACCATCCAAGGCCGCTCGAATCAAAGCCTTTTAAAATGGTCACCCCTAAATAGAGGTAGGTGAATCCAAACAAGAAGACGGCACCGTTGTTAAACATCGACCAGTTCGATCCATCAGATGTAATGATCAAATAGATCGGTGTGATTACTTGCAATAAGCCCACCAATATATTAAAAAACGCGACACTTTTTTCCTCTGCTTTTCCAAGCAGCATCAGACTGTTTAAGAATAAAGCTCCACCTGAAAACAGTAATCCTATAGCACCCATTTTATTCCCTCATTACTTTAATAAATTTCTTTTAGAGGTCTGACCTCTTACATTTATCAAATATAGTAAATTCTTAAGTGTAAAGCAATGGAAACTTAAAGAAAAATAGTAGTTTGGAACTGTATTAAACAGATTTGGGTCAAAATTGTCGAAATTTGTTATAACGTTAAGTCTTTTTTGCTATAGTTACAATAGAGAATTAGGTGGATAAGGGAGGGACGAATATAATGACAGCGATTTCAAACGAGATGAAGCATATGCAAAATTTCATCGATCAGCTCTCTGAATCGGTAATACTTGTAGCGGCAAATGGTGAGATAACGGCTGTGAATCAGCACTATTTGAATCTCACAGAACAAACAGACTTTGAATCAGGAAAATCTGTTGATGAGGTTCTTTTAAGTCATTCAAATGGTGAAGATGGAACACTTCTTGCCGCTAACGGTTTTATAGCGGTTAAAATTAACGAAGGTCTATTGCCGCTTCATGGCGATTTTTTTCGATATTATATCTTGAATGAACAGCCCGCTGTCGTTCATTCGTGCCAAGAGCCTCTTATGAAGACCTTAATGAACATCGTTCCGGATTTTATTGGCATAAAAGATGGGGACGGACGTTTTGTGTTTGCGAACGAATTTGTAGGTGAACTATTTGAACTGACTGGCTTTGATTTTACCGGAAAAAATGATGCTGATTTAGCAGAGATTGCTCCATTTTTTCGTGATGTATTCCAATACTGCATCGAGACAGATGAACAAGTGTGGCAGGCAAAAGAAATCGTGCGATGTGAAGAATATGTGCCTGCACGTGATGGCAGCACACGTTTTTTTGACGTATACAAAATTCCTGTTTTTCATCCAGATGGTTCGCGTAAAAACTTGCTTGTCTTCGGTCGAGAGGTAACGGAAAAAATTGAGTCCCGAATGCTTTTAGAAGAGAGTGAAGCGAGATACAGACTGCTTGCTGAAAACGCGATGGACATGATTACGACCCACACGATGGACGGAACATATACATACGTGTCTCCTGCCTGTGAGATTCTGCTTGGGAGAAAGCAGGAAGAGCTGATCGGAAATACCGGCTATTGGCTGCTTCATCCCGATGATGAGGAAGTGGCATGGAAAGGTCACGAGCAATTGATGGAAGGGCCATGCACGGCTACTGTCCAATTCAGGCTGCAGCATAAAGACGGACATTACGTCTGGCTTGAAACGTCTTGTAAGAGCATTGCGGATGATTCAGGTAAAGTGGTTGAAATCATTGGCGTTACCCGTGATATTTCGGAACGTAAAAAATCTGAAGACATGCTTCGCCAATCCGACAAACTATCGATTGTTGGACAGCTTGCTGCATCAGTAGCGCATGAAATCAGAAATCCGTTAACTTCTTTAAAAGGATTCGTTCAGCTTCTTCAAGAGTGTGAACAAATCGAGACTGCGAACTACTACAACATCATGTTTAAAGAATTGAACCGTATCGATCAAATCATGGGGCAGCTGTTATTGCTGGCGAAACCTCAAGCGAAGACTTACAAAAAAACATCACTGCCAGAGCTCGTGGAGTTCGTAGAAACACTTCTTCAACCTGAAGCACTTAAACAGAATATAGAGATTGAAAGTGTGTTGTGTGAGAGTCTTCCGCTTATTACTGCTGAGGAAAATGAGCTGAAGCAAGTGTTGATCAATGTGATTAAAAATGCGATGGACGCTATGAGCATCGGCGGAACCATTTCTATTGAAGGAAAAAGGAAAGACGATCTCGTTCATTTGATTGTAAAAGACCAAGGATGCGGCATTTCGTCAGACCGCCTGGCAAGACTCGGCGAACCCTTTTACACCACGAAAGAAAAAGGAACAGGCCTAGGATTGATGGTAAGTTCAAAAATTATGAAAGAGCATAAAGGCGAGCTTAAGTTTTACAGTGAGGAAGGCAGAGGAACGACGGTGAGTCTGATATTGCCTGTATAAGGGCGTGAGTGTGCGGGAGTAAGAGCAGGAATAGAAGAGATAGGGTGAAAATTGTCGGAGAGTGTCGACTCGCGGATAAACTCTAAAAACTTCTGGATTGAGGCCCGATATTTGTGGATTGGGAGCTATTTTTTGTGGATTGAGACCCAAAACTTTTGGATTCACTATCTGTGCACCTCAAAAAAAGACTGTTGCCAACCTTTTTTAGGTTGTCAACAGCCTTCAACATAATAATTAATTATAGATTTTCTGGATCAGCCACTTTTACGAGCTGTTTTCCTGTGTTTTCACCAGAAAACAGTCCCAAAAACGCATCAATTGTGTTTTCGAAGCCGTCCACGATGTTTTCACTGTAAGAAAGTTTGCCTTCTTTTAGCCATTTCGCAAGTTCGATCGCGCCTTCCTCAAAATGAGCTGCATAGTCGCTCACGATAAAGCCTTTCATCAATGCGCTGTTGATCAGAAGCTGACTTTGCATGCGTGGGCCAACATCGGCTTTTTCGAGATTATAAAGGGCAATCTGTCCGCAGACTGGGATGCGTGCACCTTTGTTGATCAAAGCCAGGACGCTGTCAGAGATCTCGCCGCCGACGTTATCAAAATATACATCAACGCCATCAGGACAAGCAGCTTTCAAAGAGTCATATACATTTTCGGTCTTATAGTTGATAGCGGCATCAAAGCCTAATTCGTTTTTCAAATAAGAAATCTTCTCATCAGAACCAGCGATTCCGACAACACGTGCTCCTTTAATCTTCGCGATCTGGCCGACGATTGTTCCAACGGCACCTGCTGCACCGCTGACAACAACGGTTTCACCTTCTTGCGGATTTCCGATATCAAGCAATCCGAAATAAGCGGTTAAACCTGTCATTCCAAGAACACCAAGGTTTGCTGTTAGTGGCGCAATAGAAGGATCAAGCTTTCGTACTTCAGCATCGCTCGCGACATTGTATTTTTGCCAGCCTAGGTTTCCGATTACAAAATCACCTTCAGCTAATTCCCCAGAACGAGATTCTACAACTTGTCCCACAACGCCTCCAGAGATCGGTTCATTTAACGCAAAAGGAGGTACGTAAGACTTACGATCACTCATGCGCCCCCTCATGTAAGGATCCACGGAAAGGTAGATCGTCTTAAGAAGCACTTGATCATTTTCTAACGCAGGAATGGCAGCCTCCTCATAACGGAAGTCACTTTTTTGCGGAGTTCCTTTTGGACGGTTCACCAGTAAGATTTTTTCGTTTTTCATCATAATCCTCCTCATTTTTTTTCGTCTTCTTCCATGTATAATAAGTCATTACAACACCTCATTCCAAATTATCCACTCACAGAAACGTATTTTTAGGCTAATTTTACCTATTAAACAAACGAATTTTTAAAAAGACACCCATAAGGTTGAAGCGAGGCATTGAAATCTTTTATAATAGGTAAGTTAAAGAGGTACACCAAAAAAGGAAGTGTTGTTCGCATGGATCAAGATACGGAATTGTCTGTTGCGCTTACGATAAGTTCAGAAGTTCATTTTAGCGGTGAAAAAGAAAAGCATTACACCGAGACAGAAGGTAAGCTCTATAAAAGAGGGGACGTCACATATCTTCAATACAAAGAAGAGATAGAAGGTGCAGGTTCTGTCAATAATGTGATTAAGATTACGCACGCTGGAATTCTGATCATCCGCTCAGGCAGTGTATCTATGAAACAGAAATATTTAATCGGCCAGACTACAAAAGGCATGTACGACAGCCCATATGGCCAGCTTTGGATGGAAACGACCACACATGAAATGAATTTCCGATGGAATCAGCAAAATCGGACGGGTGATCTGAAGCTCGCGTACGAGCTGGTTCTGCAGGGTGAACATACAGGAACACATCGAATCAAGATTAATTTTCAGGAGGCAAAAGCATGAATATCCTTGACCAGGTCAAGCATCTGTTAAAAGAAGAGATTGAAGAAGCGGTCGTAAAAGCAGGGCTAGCTAAAAAAGAAGAACTGCCAGCAATCGTTCTTGAGGTACCAAAAGATAAAGCAAATGGTGACTTTGCGACGAACATGGCGATGCAGTTAGCGCGTATCGCAAAAAAAGCACCTCGTATGATCGCTGACGAATTAGTGGCAAACTTTGATAAAAGTAAAGCGTCTATCGCAAAGGTTGAAATCGCAGGCCCTGGATTTATCAACTTTTATATGGACAACTCTTACTTAACAGAGCTTGTACCGACTGTTTTAAAAGCGGGCAAGGATTATGGACGTACTGAGCATGGCGGGGGTAAAAAAGTTCAAGTCGAGTTCGTTTCAGCGAACCCGACAGGAACACTTCACTTGGGACATGCCCGTGGTGCGGCTGTTGGCGACACGATCTGTAATATCCTTGATTATGCAGGATATAACGTTTCCCGTGAGTTCTATATTAATGATGCTGGAAACCAAATCAACAACTTAGCAACTTCTATTGAAGCGCGGTACTTCCAGGCGCTTGGCAAGGATAAAGAGATGCCTGAAGACGGATATCACGGTGCAGATATCATTGAATTTGGTAAAGACCTTGCAGAAGAGTACGGCGATTCTTGGCTGGATAAAGAAGAAAGCGAACGCGTAAGCTTTTTCCGTGAATACGGTCTTACACGAGAGCTTGAAAAATTAAAAGCAGATCTTGCTGAATTCCGTGTGGATTTCGATGTATGGTTCTCTGAAACTTCTCTTTATCAAAACGGAAAAATTGATGCAGCACTGGAAAAGTTAAAAGCTAAAGGTGTTGTTTACGAAGAAGAAGGAGCAACATGGTTCCGTACAACAGACTACGATGATGACAAGAACCGTGTACTCATCAAGAATGACGGATCTTACACCTATTTAACGCCAGATATCGCATATCATAACGACAAGTTTGAGCGTGGCTTTGAAAAGCTGATCAATATTTGGGGAGCGGACCACCATGGCTATATTCCGCGTATGAAAGCAGCGATTCAAGCGCTCGGTTATGATAAAGAACAGCTTGATGTCATGATTATTCAGCTTGTTTCTCTTTTCCAAAACGGAGAAAAAGTTCGAATGAGTAAGCGTACAGGTAAAGCTGTTACGCTTCGTGAACTGATGGAAGAAGTGGGCATCGACGCAACTCGTTATTTCTTCGCGATGCGTTCAAACGATACTCACCTTGATTTTGATATGGACTTAGCCGTTTCCAAATCAAACGAAAACCCGGTATTCTATGTACAATACGCACATGCACGCGTATGCAGCATGCTTCGTCAAGGAGAAGAGATGGGTCTTTCTTATGACGGGGACTTGGATTTAAAGCAGATCGATTCTGAAAAAGAGTTTGAACTGTTGAAAAAGATCGGGGAATTCCCGGCTGTTATTAATGAAGCGGCTGAAAAACTTCTCACACACCGCGTGACGAACTATGTATTTGAGCTAGCATCTGCTCTTCATAGCTTCTATAACGCTGAGCGTGTACTGGATGCTGAAAATAAAACTAAGTCACAAGCGCGTTTTGCTTTGATGAAAGCAACTCAAGTGACGATCGAGAATGCACTGAACATCGTCGGCGTAGAAGCGCCAGAGCGTATGTAATAGAGAGATAAAGTGGAGAAAACCTGTCTGCGGACAGGTTTTTTTTTAGTTGTTTTTGCATAAATTATTGCCTTTGAAAGTGGTTGCTTTCCGCTCCAGGCTGCTCGCTTTCCACGGGGCGTACGGTGAGCCTCCTGCCGCTTTGCGCCTTTAGGAGTCTCCACCTGACCGCTCGTCCCGTAGGAGTCTCGCACCTTGCGCTCCAATCAACATGCTAACGATGATGATAGAAAGAGTCTGAGAAGAGAAGACAAATCTAGAGGTTAGGATCGCTTCGACTACTACTCCAACTTCCATGTCGAAAGTCTGCAAGCTCACTACATCCATCAGAAACCTTTAAAGCCAAGAGGAATTTCCCTGCTTTTCTTGAATTCTAATAAAGCACATTATTGCTGAGGAGGTTACACAAAATGACAACATCCAACAAAAGCCCTTTCGTCATCGGACAGATCGAAGGGTATTCAAAGGAATTTTCTAACTTGATCTCGATGATGAACTACGCGAGGGAAACGACGATTTGGGAAGTGGAAAATTTATCTGTGGAAGAACTCGACTTTAGAATCAACGGAACGGGTAATTCGATCGGTATGCTGCTCGCTCATTTTGTAGCGGTGGAGAAGATCTATCAATTTTTAACGATTGATGGAAAGGACCTGCCGGATGAAGAGATCGATCGTTATGCAGAAACGCTTCAGCCTGCACTCGATTTAGGTGAAGCTGGGACAATCATCAATGGGAATACAGCGGAATTTTATTTAGAAGACTTAAAGAAGACCCGTGAAATTACACTGAAGCATTTTCAGAAGCTGCCAGATTCATGGCTCTACGAAACGACGCCGTGGTGGAATAATGAGCTTGGCAACAACTATTTTAAGTGGTTTCATGTTTTTGAAGACGAGATCAATCATCGCGGCCAGATACGAATCATTAAAAAGCAGTATGAACGAGCGAACGCCTCCACCACTTCTCAAGCTTAATTGCAATGGAATAGGGATATTGTAGTAAGAACGTGCCATATTAATAAGAGATAGGTTTGGAAACTCGTTTGAATGAGGGGGTACATACATGAAGTTGATCTTATTATCATTGATAACAGGCGCCCTCGTAGGCTTTGTTTTTGCCCTGTTAAAGCTACCGATCCCAGCGCCGCCTGCATTACCAGGGATCATGGGAATCGTTGGCATTTATTTAGGCTATCAAGTGTACATTTGGATGGCAGGAACGTTTTTAAAGTGAGGATAACATGGCATTAGCCGGACTGACCTCTGAGTTTCAAATCTACTATGAAAAGTTAGGGACGGGTGCTCCACTCGTATTTTTACATCCGTCGGGTATGAGCCATCTCGTGTTCAAGTATCAAAAAGAACTATCACAATACTGCCAAACCATATTTCCAGATGTTCGGGGCCATGGCAGGTCATCTGTTAAAGACCCAGAGTCGTTTACAATATGGGATCTAGCTGATGATGTGGCAAATCTTCTGGACCATCTGTTAATTGACGAGGCGTATATTTGTGGTTATTCTGCAGGAGGCTCGGTCGCACAGGCTTTTGTACAAAAGTATCCGCATCGGACAAAGGGTCTTATTTTAAGCGGGGGCTTTTCTCAAGTTTCTACTTTCGCACTTAAAAAGCAGTTCCAAACAGGAATAAGGCTGGCAAAAAATGCACCAGCCCTATTGAATCAGATACTTGTCAGCACACATTCAAATTCCCAGCAGGATCGGAAAAAGATGCTGGAGTATCATAAACAATCAAATCCGAAAACATGGGAACGATTTTACAGGGAAAGCTTTATGTTTAATTGCACAGATCAGTTAAAAGAATGGTCGTTTCCATTGTTGTTTCTATACGGTGACCGAACAGAATATATGCATCCTTATAGAAGGATCTATACAAAAAATGTACACCCAAGGGCTAAGTTCATCATTCTTAACAAAGCTTTGCATCAGCTGCCGATCAAGCATTATAAAAGCTTCAACGCTGAGGTTAAGCGTTTTATAACGGGTACTACATAAGAATTGTTCCGCCGCTCATCCTTTTAAAACCGCGTACTTTTTCAAGCTCATCGACGAGCTGAAGAACGGCGCGGTCTTTTTGTTTAGCTTCGATCATCACATCGAGCTCATCTGTAAAATCAGACATCATCTTAAAAAAAGGAAGCACGTAGTCGAGGCTCACATAATCGTGGTGACTTCTGTACGCTTTTTCGTCTTTCGGGGATGAGAGGTGAACCTTAGGCGGTCTGCCCGTGTTTTTCCAAGTAGCAACAAACCGCGGAAGAAGTTCCTCGAGCGCACCATCGTCATCAGGGTTCGCTTTGTAATGATGATAATCAAACATGAGCGGAATGCCTTCGTTCTCGCAAACCTCCAGCGTCTCTTTCGTTGTAAAGGTTTTGTCGTCGTTTTCTAGTGTCATCCTAGCTTTAACATCAGCGGGAAGCATTTTAATATTTTCATAAAAACGTTCTAATGCGGAAGATTTATCTCCATAAGCGCCGCCAATATGGATATTGATATAGCTGCGGTCCTCAATGCCCATTCCTTTAAGTAGATCATAATGATACTGCATGTCTTTTACCGCATTAACAGTCACTTCCGGCCGCGGGCTCGTAAAAAGGGTGTATTGGTTCGGATGCATGCTCGTTCGAATATTGTACTTCTTCACGAGTTTCTCGATCTCTTTGCACTCTTTTTTCGTCTTTTGTAAAAAGTCCCAAGCTGCTTCAGGGTGTGTGGCTAAAGGGACGATGGAAGAGGACATCCGATATAACGGAAGTTCGTGCGCAATGCAATAATGGAGCACACGAAGGGTCCGCTCTAAATTGTTTTTTGTGATGGCAAGAAGTTGTGCCGTACGTTCTTTTTCTTCGCGTTTCTGATACGTTGCGTATGTCATCGTTTTTGCAGGTGAGGCCTCATATAAGTTGAGAGCCGTTGATACAAAACCAAAAGATGTTAACATGTTTGGCCCCCTGTTTTTTGTTAATGTGTGTTTGTAAAAGATTGTTGCTTTCAAATGTTGGCTTCTATGATTGTTGATTGGAGTGGAAGATGCGAGACTCCTCGAAAATTGAACTTCAAATTTTCTTCGTGCGATGTATCGCTGCCGTAGCCTTCCTTGTCCTGCGGGACAGGCGGGCAGGTGAGACACTTAAGAGTGAAACGTACAAATGTGGCTCACCGCCTGCCCCGCGGAAAGCGAAGCATCTGTAACGGAAATCAACCACTCTCAAGTTCAACAAAGTTTTAACGCTATAAAAACGGCGAAAGCAAAAACCCAATCACTTCTTTTACACGCACTTTAAGAGTTCTAGTCTTTTGAAGCCGTTCGAGTGTCAGTTTCTCGGAACGAGCGAGATCCGATTCGATCACTTTTTTGACGGCTTGAATTTCTGTTTTGTCAGTAAAGATACAATTGATCTCGTCGTTATAAAAAAAGCTGCGCAGATCAAAGTTGGCGGTTCCGATATCGCAGATCGATTCATCAAACATTAATACTTTTGAATGATAAAATCCTTCATGGAACTGATAGATTTCTGCTCCAGCTTCTAAAAGAGGTATGACAAAACGATAAGACGCTTCTTGTACAAATGGATGGTCAGGAGTCATAGGTACGAGCAGCTTGACGTTTACACCCCGATCAATTGCAGACAGAAGTTCCTTGTTCATCTTTTTACCCGGAATAAAGTACGGTGAACCTATAAAGATGTTTTTTTCGGAACGTTTTATTTTTTCATAAAAGAAACGATAGGCTGCATCGCCTTTAGAGGGAAGAAGCAAGATCTCTTTGCCGTGTTCTTCATCAGTTGCAAGCCGATTCTTATTGGTCATCTTATCATTCGTCGATCCATTCCAATCATCAATGAACAAAAGCTGCAGTTCATGTACAGCCGGACCTCTTAATTTTAAATGATAATCCCGCCAATCCCCAAATCTTGTGATTCTGCCAATATATTCATTACCTATGTTATACCCTCCGATATAGCCGATCTTGTCATCTATGATGGTGATCTTCCGATGATTTCGGTGGTTGATGCGATATAAAAGATAAGGAAACTGAGGTTTGTTGCTGTATTCAAAATGAACTCCCGCATTCTTCAAATTTTGAATGGTCTTCTTTTTTACTCTATAACTTCCTATATAATCGAGAAGCAGCCTGACTTCTACGCCTTCTTTTGCTTTTGAAATCAATCTTGTACACAAATCATTGCCAAGTTCATCATCACGTAAAATGTAAAACTGTATGTATATGGAATGAGATGCTTTATCGATATCTTGAAACAGCTCATCGAAAAAATGTGAGCCAGTCGATAGAAACTGCATGTTTCCTTTTGTTGTCACAGGAGGCTCTTCCTTTTTAACCGTTTGTTGATGTCCTAAATAAAAATCAATCCACGCTAAAATCCCCACGATAGCAATCACTAAAACGATCCACACGTTCATCTCCTCCTTCTGCCAAAACTTTTATTTAGTATGCCCTTGCCATTTAAAACGACTAAAAAAAATTTTGATGAGATGTTGACTGAATGCTCATTCATTTATTTTTTATGATATAATGATGTCAGAAAATTAATTTCATTTAGAATTATTAAAAGAGAAAGAATTAGGGAATAGCAGGAGTGGAAGGGAGAGAAAGTGATGAACGGCTTAATGGTAGCAAACTGGCTTGCATTTCTTTTTGTAACCGCTTACGCATTGTTTTTGTTCGCTTATGTGGTAAAGACAAGGTATGAGTTTATCAAACTCGGTAAAAAAGTGGAGTTCGATAACACGGTACAAGAAAGAATCAAAGCAGTCTTAGTCAACGTTTTTGGTCAAAAGAAGCTGTTGAAAGATAAAAAAAGCGGAATTATCCACATTATGTTTTTTTACGGATTTATTCTTGTCCAGTTCGGAGCGATCGATTTTATTTGGAAAGGGCTCGCACCTGGGTCTCATCTGCCGCTCGGTCCGCTATATCCAGGGTTCACGTTTTTCCAAGAAATCGTAACAACGATGATCATGGTTGCAGTAGTATGGGCTTTTTATAGAAGATATGTTGAAAAGCTTGTGCGTCTGAAGAGAGGCTTTAAGTCAGGATTAGTGCTTCTGTTCATCGGCGGCTTGATGCTTTCAGTACTAGTAGGAAATGGAGCAGAAATCATCTGGCATGACTTGCCTTATGCATGGACGGCTCCGATCGCGTCAGGTATCGCAATGGCTCTCGGTTTCCTAGGTAAAACCGGTGCTGCAGTCGTTTTCTTTATCTCTTGGTGGATTCATTTATTGTTCTTATTAACATTCTTAGTGTACGTGCCTCAATCGAAGCATGCTCACTTGATCGCAGGCCCGCTGAACGTTTGGCTTGGCCGCAAAGATAAAGTAGGAAAGCTTTCGTCTATTAACTTTGAAGATGAAACGCAAGAAGTTTTCGGCGTAAATAAGATTGAAGACTTCAACCAAAAACAGCTCGTTGATCTCTACGCTTGTGTAGAATGTGGCCGCTGTACAAATGTTTGTCCAGCAACGGGTACAGGTAAGATGCTTTCACCGATGGACATGATCGTTAAACTTCGTGACCATCTGACGGTAAAAGGTGCTGCTGTTACATCCCGCACACCTTGGATGCCAGCATTTGCGTTCTCCAACACAACAGGCAACCAGATCGCATTTGAAGCTAGAGGCAAAGGTGCTGAAGAAACAGCGGCAACAACAGACGGATCATCTGCCCTTGCTTATGATGTGGAAATGATCGGTGAAGTTATGACAGAAGAAGAGATCTGGGCATGTACAACTTGCCGAAACTGTGAAGATCAGTGTCCTGTAATGAATGAACACGTTGATAAGATTATCGACATGCGCCGTTACCTTGTTTTAACAGAAGGTAAGATGGATGCTGAAGCGCAGCGTGCGATTAAGAATATCGAAAAGCAAGGAAACCCTTGGGGGATCTCGAAAAAAGAACGCGAAAACTGGCGTGAACTGAAAGAAGATATCGTGATTCCTACTGTGAAAGAGAAGGAAAAAGCAGGTGAAGAGTTCGAATACCTTTTCTGGGTAAGTTCGATGGGTGCTTATGATAACCGTTCACAAAAAATCGCCCTTTCTCTTGCGAAAATCATGAACGAAGCGGGCATCACGTTTGCAATCTTAGGAAACAAAGAGAAAAACTCTGGTGACACACCTCGTCGTCTTGGAAACGAGTTTTTATTCCAAGAGATGGCGAACGCGAACATCGAATTGTTTGAGAAGCACGATGTGAAGAAGATCATCACGATCGACCCGCATGCGTACAACACGTTTAAAAATGAATATCCGGAGTTTGGTCTAAAAGCGGAAGTTTATCATCATACAGAACTTTTAGCGGAATGGATCAAGGAAGGAAGAATTCAGCCTAAACATGAAGTGAATGAAACGATCACGTACCACGATTCTTGTTATCTAGGCCGCTATAACGAAGTATACGAGCCGCCTCGCGATATTTTAAAAGCGATTCCTGGCGTAAAAGTGGTCGAGATGGACCGCAACCGTCAAAACGGTATGTGCTGTGGAGCGGGTGGAGGTATGATGTGGATGGAAGAAAAAGCGGGCTCGCGTGTTAACGTTGCGCGTACAGAACAGGCTCTTGCTGTAAATCCAACCATGATTGGAAGCGGATGTCCATACTGCTTAACGATGTTGAGTGATGGTACGAAAGCGAAAGAAGTAGAAGATCAAGTACAAACGTTAGACGTAGTTGAAATCTTAGAAAAATCAATATTTGGATCTCAAAAACAAGAGATTCTTCAGTAGTCTGAGCATGTAAATAAGCTGCCCGCGTATGAGCTGGCAGCTTCATGCTTGGAATTTGGTCGACTGAGCGTTCGCTCGGCTTGTCTGTCATTCATTTTGTAAGCGTTAACAATATAAGTTCAGCTTCATCATTTAAAAACAGGAGGTCTTTCACATGACAAAATCAGTAATCGTTAGTGGTGCGCGTACGCCTGTCGGGAAGTTTGGCGGTGGATTAAGCTCTTTTACGGCATCAGATTTAGGTGGAATCGCCATTAAAGAAGCACTTCAACGAGCAGACGTCGCTCCAGAATCAGTTGATGAAGTTATTTTGGGCTGCGTACTTCAGGGAGGTCAAGGACAGATTCCTTCTCGTCAAGCGGCAGAAAAAGCAGGATTACCTTGGGAGACGAAGACAGAGACGATTAACAAAGTGTGTGCTTCAGGTCTTCGAGCGATCACGCTAGCAGACCAAATTATCCGTGCAGGTGATGAGGAGATCATCGTTGCGGGCGGAATGGAATCGATGAGCAATGCACCATATATTTTACCGAAAGCTCGCTGGGGTCTTCGTATGGGGGATAGCTCAGTGAAGGATCTGATGGTGCATGACGGGTTAACATGTACGTTTACTGGTGTTCACATGGGAATCTACGGAAATGACGTTGCAAAAGAGATGGAGATTTCACGCGAACGCCAAGATGAGTGGGCGTACCGCAGTCATAGCCGTGCTGTAGAGTCTATTGAAAAAGGAATATTTGCTGAAGAGATCGTTTCGGTAGAAGTGCCTCAGCGTAAAGGGGATCCGATCGTGGTTTCTCAAGATGAGTCGCCTCGTAAAGATACTTCGGTAGAATCTCTTGCTAAATTAAGACCCGTATTTTCTCAAGACGGGACGATTACAGCAGGTAACGCGCCTGGCGTGAACGATGGTGCGGCAGCTGTAGTTGTGATGAGTGAAGAGCGTGCTGAAAAAGAAGGCAAAGAAGTGATGGCAACGATTCTAGGCCACACGGCGATTGCAGTGGAAGCGAAGGATTTCCCGAAGACGCCAGGATTAGTGATTACTGAGCTTTTAAAGAAAACGGGAAAATCATTAGAAGAAATCGATCTTTTTGAAATCAATGAAGCATTCGCGGCTGTTGCGTTAACGAGCGCAGAGCTTGCTGGATTAGATCTTGAAAAAGTAAACGTGAACGGTGGCGCAGTGGCATTAGGTCACCCGATTGGGGCGAGCGGCACGCGCATCGTACTGACATTAATTCATGAGTTAAAAAGACGCGGCGGCGGACTTGGCATTGCATCAATCTGTTCAGGCGGCGGTCAAGGCGACGCGATTTTAGTAGAAGTTAAGTAAAAGAGGAGGAACATTTCATGAGCATTCAAAACATTATGGTGATTGGTGCAGGGCAAATGGGTTCAGGTATCGCGCAAGTATGTGCGATGGCTGGATACTCGGTGGTTTTGCATGATATGAAAGACGAATTCGTACAAAAAGGGATCGGCATCATTCAAAAAAACTTAAACCGTTCAGTTGAAAAGGGTCGAATGGATGAGAGTGAAAAAGAAAACATCCTTTCTCGTATTACATCTTCAACCTCTTTAGAGAACGCGTCCAACGCAGACCTTGTGATTGAAGCGGTCATTGAAAACATGGATGTAAAAACACAGCTGTTTAAGATGCTTGACCAATATGCGCCAGCACATACGATTTTAGCATCAAACACATCATCACTTCCGATTACAGAGATCGCGGCAGCAACAGAGCGTCCTGAAAAAGTAATCGGCATGCATTTCATGAACCCTGTACCGGTTATGAAACTTGTAGAAATCATACGCGGCCTTCAGACAGCAGATGAGGTGTATGAAACGATTGAGTCAGTATCCAAGAAGCTTCAAAAAGTACCTGTTGAAGTGAATGATTTTCCAGGATTCATTTCGAACCGAATCCTTATGCCGATGATCAACGAAGCAATCTTCGCGGTGTATGAAGGAGTAGCAACACCAGAAGCTGTAGATGAGATTATGAAACTCGGAATGAACCATCCTATGGGACCGCTAACTCTTGCAGACTTCATCGGGCTCGATACGTGCCTCTACATCATGGAAACACTGCATGAAGGCTTCGGTGACGATAAGTATCGTCCATGTCCATTGCTTAGAAAGTACGTGAAGGCCGGCTGGTTAGGCAAAAAATCAGGCAGAGGCTTCTACAGCTACGCTTAGGGGGTCTGACCCCACACAAAGACAAAAATTCCATTTTTGTCTTTGTGGAAGAGACACCTCACAGAGACAACATTTCAGCATTTCAAAATAGGAAATGGGGAGAGACCATGAACCTCGTGTTTACAGAAGAACAGAAGATGATGCAGAAGATGGTACGGGATTTTGCGCAAAAAGAGATAGCACCTGCCATTGAACATATGGAAGAGACAGAAGAGTTTCCGCGTCATCTTATAAAGAAGATGGCAGAGCTTGGGCTGATGGGGATTCCAATTCCAGAAGAGTATGGCGGAGCGGGGATGGATTTTACCTCGTACATCATCGCGATCAATGAACTTTCGAAAGTAAGCGCGACGATCGGTGTGATTTTATCCGTTCATACGAGTGTCGGAACAAATCCGATCCTTTATTTCGGGAATGAAGAACAAAAGAAAAAATACATTCCTAAGTTAGCGAGTGGAGAGTACCTTGGTGCGTTCGGACTTACAGAACCGAGTTCAGGTTCTGATGCAGCAAGCTTAAAAACGAGAGCTGTTAAACAAGGCGATCATTACGTTTTAAACGGCTCGAAGATATTTATTACTAACGCAGGTGAAGCGGATGTGTACATCGTGTTTGCTTCAACGGAACCTGACAAAGGCAGTTATGGAATCTCAGCCTTCATCGTAGACAAAGATACACCAGGTTTCTCAGTAGGAAAGAAAGAGAAAAAAATGGGGTTGAACGGATCAAATACGTGCGAGATCGTTTTTGAAGATGCGCGCGTTCCTGCTGAAAATCTGCTTGGTAAAGAAGGGGAAGGCTTTAAGATTGCAATGAGCAACCTGGATGTGGGCAGGATCGGAATCGCTGCTCAGTCACTTGGAATTGCAGAGGCTGCTTTAGAATATGCCACAAACTACGCAAAAGAGAGAAAACAGTTTGGCAAACCGATCGGTGCTAATCAAGGTCTAGGATTCAAACTAGCCGACATGGCGACAGAAGTTGAGGCGGCAAAACTTTTAACCTATCGTGCGGCTGATCTGAAAACAAACAACCTTTCATGCGGAAAAGAAGCGTCGATGGCAAAGCTTTTCGCTTCAGAAACGGCGATGAAATCAGCAATCGAAGCGGTGCAAGTGTACGGAGGCTACGGATATACGAAAGAGTATCCGGTAGAGAGACTGTTCCGAGACGCAAAGGTGTGTCAGATCTATGAGGGAACAAGTGAAATTCAGCGCATGGTATTAAGCAAACATTTACTAGGATAAAAGGGAGAGATAGAGATGCAATTTATGTTATCTGAAGAACATGAAATGATCCGCAAGATGGTGCGTGATTTTGCGAAAAACGAAGTTGAACCAACAGCAGCAGAACGTGACGAAGAAGAGCGTTTTGACCGTGCGATTTTCGACCAAATGGGAGAGCTGGGACTTTGCGGTATTCCTTGGCCTGAAGAGTACGGCGGGATCGGCGGAGACTATCTGGGCTATGTAATCGCAGTTGAAGAGCTTTCACGCGTTTGTGCGTCAGTCGGTGTAACACTTTCGGCTCACACATCACTTGCAGGCTGGCCGATCTTTAAGTTCGGTAACGAAGAGCAAAAGCAAAAGTTCCTTCGTCCAATGGCTGAAGGCAAGAAGATCGGAGCATACGGCTTAACAGAGCCAGGTTCTGGATCTGATGCTGGGAATATGAAAACAACCGCGAAAAAAGACGGCGATCATTACATCATCAACGGCTCTAAAATTTTCATTACAAATGCTGGAGACGCTGAGATCTATGTTGTGTTTGCGCGCACGGATATTGAAGCAGGAACGAGAGGAGTTTCTGCATTCATCGTAGAAAAAGGAACACCAGGCTTTTCTTTCGGGAAAAAAGAAAAGAAACTAGGAATTCGTTCATCTCCAACATTAGAAATCATTTTCGAAGACTGCCGAGTGCCAGCTGAAAACCTTCTTGGAAAAGAGGGAGAAGGCTTTAAAATTGCGATGATGACACTTGACGGCGGACGTAACGGAATCGCGGCTCAAGCCGTTGGGATCGCGCAAGGTGCCCTGGATGCTTCTGTAAACTACGCAAAAGAACGCAAGCAGTTCGGTAAGCCGATCGGTGTGAACCAAGGAATCGGATTCAAACTGGCTGACATGGCAACAAAAGTGGAAGCAGCAAGACTTTTAACGTATCAAGCAGCATGGAGAGAGTCTGAAGGTCTTCCATATGGAAAAGAATCCGCGATGTCTAAGCTTTTCGCTGGAGATATTGCGATGGAAGTCACAACAGACGCGGTTCAAGTATTCGGCGGATACGGCTACACGAAAGAATATCCGGTTGAGCGCTATATGCGTGACGCGAAAATTACACAGATCTATGAAGGTACTCAAGAGATTCAGCGTCTTGTTATTTCGAAGATGCTTTTGAAGGATTAAGAGTTCGAGGTTATACGACACAGTGGCTAGGGAAACTCTTTGCTAAGTCAGTCTGCATTTGAGGAATTTCTGAGCCGATTTGCAAGATGGTGTTGTCCATTTCATAACAGAGTGTTACTAAAAAAGATTTTCAAGACCACTTTAGGAGGAAACCATGCATCCATTAGCACAGCGCATCCAGCAAAAAGACGAACGCGCCCTCGCGAAAGCGATCACGCTTGCCGAGAACAACGGTGAAGACAAACTCGAGCTATTAAAGAGCATCTACCCGCTTCAAAAAGGTGCCCACTGGATCGGCATCACCGGTTCACCTGGTGCGGGGAAAAGCTCGCTCGTTAACCGTCTTATCTCTTTTTTGCGTAAAAAAGAAATGACCGTAGCCGTTGTTGCTGTTGATCCAACGAGTCCTTTTAGCGGCGGCTCTATACTCGGAGACCGCGTCAGGATGGCTGACCATTTTACCGATCCTGGTGTGTTTATCAGAAGCATGGGAACGCGTGGAAGTCTTGGAGGGCTCTCTCGTTCTACAAAAGAAACGGTAAGGCTAATGGATGCGTATGGTTTTGATGTAATTTTAATAGAGACAGTAGGAGTGGGGCAGTCTGAGCTCGACATTATGAAGCTAGCGGATTCGGTTGCGGTTGTTTTAAATCCGGGCAGCGGGGATGTTGTTCAAGTGTTTAAAGCGGGAATCATGGAAATAGCGGATCTGTTCGTTGTGAACAAAGCAGATATGCCAGGGGTTCCGAAGCTGCTCGCAGAGATTGAAGCGATGCTCGATCTAGTAAAACACGACAGTCCGTACCGCCCGCCAGTCGTACAGACCATTTCTACTGAAAATAAAGGTTTAGAAGAGTTGTGGCATGCCCTTTGTGCGCACCGTGACTATTTGGATAAAAGCGGTGAAGGAAAGGAACGGAAGCTTTCTAACCTGAAGCGTGAGGTGATGGAAGTCGTTCAGCATGAAATCTATCAGGAAGTATGGAAAAACGAACAGAAAAACGGGTTCTCCTGGCTGGCCGACTTAGAATCAGGTAACACAGACCCTTATACAGCTGCAGAACAAATCTTAACGGGACGTTTGCAGCCGGCTGACGGGAAACAGAAATGAGGGAGGCCAATTGGGTAAGAAAGAAGTGCCGTCGCTCGTAAAAGATGAGAAATTGATTCAAAGGCGGCGGGAAGAAATGGTGAAAGCGGCGGTATCTCTATTTAAAGAGAATGGATTCCACCGCACGACTACCCGTGAGATCGCAAAAGCGTCAGGCTTCAGCATCGGTACACTATACGAGTACATTCGTTCAAAAGAAGATATTTTGTATCTCGTTTGTGACAGCATCTATGATGGCGTAAAGGTGAGACTGCAGCAGGATATTAACGGTGAGGACAGCGGAATAAGAGGCGTTGAACGTGCAATCACAGCTTATTTTAAAGTGATGGACGATATGCAGGATGAAGTGCTCGTCATGTATCAGGAAGCTAAATCACTTTCTGACGAAGCGCTTCCGTATGTACTGAAAAAAGAGCTGGAGATGACAGCGATTTTTGAACAGCTTTTATCTAAAGTTGTGCTGCAGGGTGAATTGGATTTAAGTGAAAAAGAAATCCAGGCAGCAGCTCATAATATTTTAATCATAGGTCAGATGTGGACGTTCAGACGCTGGGCGCTGCAGAAGATGTATACATTGGAAGAATATACCCAATTACAGCTTCAACAATTGCTTTATGGCATAAAAGGAGCGTAAGAAAGGATGAGTAAAATGACACAGACCGACATTTACCGGCCGAAAAATCCGGTTCGATTTGTAACCGCTTCCAGTCTTTTTGATGGTCATGATGCTTCCATTAACATTATGCGAAGAATCATTCAGTCGAACGGATGTGAGGTTATCCACCTGGGACATAATCGTTCCGTAGATGAAGTAGTGAGTGCCGCGATTCAAGAAGACGTTCAAGGCATCGCCATCTCCTCTTATCAAGGCGGACACGTTGAATATTTTAAATACATGATCGATCTATTAAAAGAACGTGGTGCAGGGCATATTAAAGTCTTTGGCGGAGGCGGGGGCGTAATTATCCCACCCGAGATCAAGGAACTTCATGCTTATGGTGTGACACGTATCTTCTCGCCTGAAGATGGAAGATTGCTAGGACTTCAAGGCATGATTAATAAGATGGTAGAAGAATGTGATTTTCCGACGGTAACCTCTTTAACAGATGAGATTGAGAAAGTGAAAGAAAAAGACGTGCGCTCTGTTTCTCGTCTTATCACATTAGCGGAAAACGCAAAGCAGGCACCAGAAGAAATCGCGGCAACTGCTGAACAGACGTTAAATGAGTTGAAAAGTCTGCAAAAGCAAGTGCCTGTTCTAGGGATTACAGGTACAGGGGGAGCGGGGAAAAGTTCACTGACAGATGAGCTCGTTCGCCGTTTCTTAAATGAGTGTGAAGACAAGACGATTGCGATCATCTCGATCGACCCGACAAAACAAAAGACAGGCGGAGCGCTTTTAGGTGACAGAATCCGAATGAACGCAATCTATCATCCTCGAGTGTATATGCGTTCACTTGCAACCCGCGGATCTCGTTCAGAGCTGTCCGATGCAATTAAGGATGCGATCGCTGTAACGAAAGCAGCAGGATTTGATCTGATTGTTGTTGAGACGAGCGGAATCGGTCAAGGTGATGCTGGAATTTCTGAGATTTCCGATGCTTCGCTATACGTCATGACGAGCGAGTTTGGTGCACCGTCACAGCTTGAGAAAATCGATATGATCGATTACGCAGATATTATCGCAATCAATAAGTTCGAGCGAAAAGGTTCTGAAGATGCGCTTCGTGATGTAAAGAAGCAATATCAGCGCTCTCGCAACTGGTTTGATAGAGATCTAGATGAGATGCCGGTGTATGGAACGATCGCAAGTCAGTTTAACGACGCGGGCACGAACGTACTCTTTTATCACTTGATGAAGGTGATCGAAGAAAAGTCTGGCGTGGATTGGGGCATTCAGCCAGCTGCTGAGGCCATGACTGCAAAAAAGAACGTCATCATTCCTGGTGAACGTGCGCAATATTTAAACGAGATCGCACAAACCGTTCGCAAGTACCATGAAACGGTAAATGAGCAGGCGAAACTAGCTCGCAAGTCGTTCCAGATCCAAGGGACGCTTGAAACAGTAAGAGAATATGACGCAGCAGGTGAAGAAGTAGAGGCGAGTTTAAATAAGGCTCTTGAAAAAGTAGAAGAAAAACTTTTACCAACGACTTCAAAAATGCTGAAACAATGGCCAGAGTTAAAAGAAATGTACAGCAAAAAAGAGTTTGTCACAAAGATCCGCGACAAAGAGATCGTGACCGAGCTAACAACGAAAAGTCTTTCAGGCCTTGATATTCCAAAGGTTGCTCTTCCGAAGTTTGAAGACTGGGGAGACATCGTAAAGTGGATCATGAAAGAGAACGTTCCAGGTTCGTTCCCTTATACAGCCGGCGTGTTTCCTTTTAAACGTAAAGGAGAAGATCCGAAGCGCCAGTTCGCTGGAGAAGGAACTCCTGAACGAACGAACCGCCGTTTTCACTACCTGTCAAAAGATGATGACGCAAAGCGCTTGAGTACTGCGTTTGACTCGGTAACGCTTTATGGTGAAGATCCGGATTACCGTCCTGACATCTACGGCAAAGTTGGGGAGAGCGGTGTGAGTATCTGTACGCTCGACGATATGAAGAAGCTGTATGACGGCTTTGATCTGATCGCACCTTCAACGTCAGTTTCAATGACGATCAACGGTCCGGCACCAATTATCCTAGCGATGTTCATGAACACAGCGATTGATCAGCAAGTGAAGATTTTTGCTGAAACAAATGGAAGACAGCCGAACGAAGCAGAGTACGGCGAAATCAAGGCGATGACGCTCGCATCTGTTCGTGGAACAGTTCAGGCTGATATTTTAAAAGAAGATCAAGGGCAGAACACCTGCATCTTCTCTACTGAGTTCGCACTGCGTATGATGGGAGATATTCAGCAATACTTTATCGATCATCAAGTACGCAACTATTATTCCGTTTCCATTTCTGGCTATCATATCGCAGAAGCTGGTGCGAATCCGATCACACAGCTCGCGTTTACACTCGCAAACGGCTTTACGTATGTGGAATATTATTTAAGCCGCGGTATGGACATTAACGCATTTGCACCTAACTTATCATTCTTCTTCTCAAATGGTTTGGATCCAGAATATAGCGTGATCGGCCGTGTGGCTCGCCGAATCTGGGCAACCGTTATGCGCGATAAATACAAAGCGAACGAACGCAGTCAGAAGCTGAAGTATCATATCCAAACTTCTGGACGTTCACTTCACGCGCAAGAGATTGATTTTAACGATATCCGTACGACGCTTCAGGCGTTGATGGCACTCTATGATAACTGCAACTCGCTCCACACGAACTCGTATGATGAGGCGATCACGACACCGACTGAAGAATCTGTTCGCCGCGCGATGGCCATTCAGATGATCATTACGAAAGAACTCGGTCTAGCTCGCAACGAGAACTCGCTGCAAGGATCATTTATCATTGAAGAGTTAACGGATCTAGTAGAAGAGATGGTTCTGCAAGAGTTCGAACGCATGAATACAAGAGGTGGCGTGCTTGGTGCGATGGAAACACAGTATCAGCGCGGAAAGATTCAAGAAGAATCTATGTATTATGAAATGAAAAAGCATGATGGATCACTTCCGATTATCGGTGTGAATACGTACTTAAATCCGAACCCGCCGTCAGAAGAAGAGTTCAACATGCAGCTCGCTCGTGCGACAAAAGATGAAAAAGAACAGCAGATTCAGAATTTGAACGCGTTCCAAGAATCAAGTAAGGATCAAGCAGGAGCAGCACTAAAACGTTTAAAATCCGTTGCACTTTCTGGCGGAAACATTTTCGATGAGCTTATGCACACCGTAAAATTTGCAAGTCTCGGTCAGATCACAAGCGCACTCTATGAAGTAGGCGGAAAGTATAGAAGAAACATGTAACGACATGAGAAAAGGGAGCCGTTATTAGCGGTTCTCTTTTCTTTGCAGAAGCTGATTTCTTATTCTCTGTTGTTTTTAAAAGTGTTAATTTCCGCTGCAGGACTCGCTTTCCGCAGGGTGTGCGGTGAGCCCATTCGCCGCTTTGCGTCATTGAATGGTCTCACCTGTCCCACTCATCCTTCCGCTCCAATTAACTATTCAATGAAGAAGTTCATAGAGATTACTATTAAATGCAATAATCTTTTAGAAATCTTTTAGAAAAGTTAATTCCTAAAAAATTGGTGACATTTGCTTTTTCTATTCTCGCCACTTGCGAGTTGATTGAAGCGTAAGGTGGGGAGACTCCTGCGGGACAGGCGGGCAGGTGAGACACTTAAGAGTGAAACGTACAAATGTGGCTCACTGCCTGCCCCGCGGAAAGCGAGCCACCTGGAGCGGAAATCAACCACTTCCAAGAGCTTCGAAGTTATGGATAAAGCTTTTTCAAAACCTTTTCTATGAAAAAAGAAGATTACTACTGGCATATCCGTATGGGATTTGTTTATAATGAAGAGTATGATTCTTCTAGAGAATGAGCACAATGTGTTGATATAAATGAGTGTGGAGAAGGAAAGGAAGTGCCGATGTGGCTATGTTGAACACGTATACGAAGGAACAAGTCGTTGAAATGTCTATGGTCGAAATCGCATTTGAAATTTTGCAGAATGCTAAGCAGCCTGTTCAATTCTACGATTTAGTAAAACAGATCGCTGAAATCAAAGGTTTGTCTAAAACTGCAGTTGAAAACCGAATTGCGTATTTTTACACAGATATGAACATTGATGGACGTTTCGTTTCATTAGGAGATAACAAATGGGGACTTAAAACTTGGTACCCAGTAGAAAGCTCTGAAGAAGAACTAGGTGCTACGAACAAACCAACAAAACGTAAAAAAGCTTCTGAAGATGATTATGACTTTGAAGAAGACTTTGATGATGAAGACTTCGATGAGTTAGAAGTTGAAGATGAGTTTGTTGAAGACGACGATCTTGCTGACGACGATGACGATGATGATGACGACGATGAAGAAGAATTAGACTTCGATGAAGAAGATGAAGACTTTGAAGAAGATGAAGACGAAGATCTTGAAGAGGAAGATGAAGATCTGTAAGTCTGAGTATTTAGTATGAGTCTACAAGAAACCGGTGCCTTTTGGTGCTGGTTTTTTTGGTTTTGATAAATAAATGCCAAATCTCATTAAAGATATTCCGGCGAGTTCTGGAGATTATACAGCGAGTTTGGATCATATTCCGGCGAGTTTTACCTATAATACGGCGGATTATCGGAATATATCGGCGATTTTACAAAATACAATAAAATTTTTCAGTAAAACAATGTCATTAAGAATAAAATTTCCATGTGCAGATCATCTTGACATGAGCTTTCGACTCGGGTAATATTCTTTTTGGGCTATTCCTGTATCTTTTATTTAAAAGACTAATTTTATATGATATCAAAGCAAAAGTGCCCCCTAACCATAGGGGAAGTGTCTTTTGCTTTTTATTTTTTTACGGATGGGACTGTGCGAAATACTGATCACAAACCTCTCCCGATAGTAGAAAAAGCGTTAAACGCACATACTTATTTTAGAAAATTTAGGGGGATTGAACACATGACAAAATATATTTTTGTTACAGGCGGGGTTGTTTCTTCTTTAGGAAAAGGGATTACTGCTGCATCATTAGGCCGTTTATTAAAAAACCGCGGAGTTAAAGTGACAACGCAAAAATTCGATCCTTATATCAACGTGGATCCAGGGACGATGAGCCCTTATCAGCACGGTGAAGTTTTCGTAACAGATGACGGTGCTGAAACGGATTTAGACTTAGGTCACTACGAGCGTTTTATCGATATTAACTTAAACAAATACAGCTCAGTTACGACTGGGAAAATCTATTCTACGGTTCTTAGAAAAGAGCGCCGCGGTGAGTATCTTGGCGGAACGGTTCAGGTTATCCCGCACATTACGAACGAAATCAAAGAGCGTGTTTTCCGTGCTGGCCGCGAAACGAATGCTGATGTAGTAATTACAGAAATCGGCGGAACAGTTGGGGACATAGAGAGCTTGCCGTTCCTAGAAGCGATTCGTCAAATTAAAAGTGATGTAGGTTCTGAAAATGTGATGTACATCCACTGTACATTGATTCCTTACATTCGTGCAGCAGGCGAGCTGAAAACGAAGCCAACACAGCACAGTGTAAAAGAGCTTCGCAGTCTTGGTATCCAGCCGAACATTATCGTGGTTCGTACAGAGATGCCAGTTCCTCAAGAAATGAAGGACAAGATCGGTCTATTCTGCGACATCGATCCGAAAGCGGTAATTGAAGCAAGAGATGCGGACACGCTTTATCAAGTGCCGATCGATCTTCAAGAACAAAAGATGGACGAGCTTGTATGCAAACATCTTAAGCTTGAGACGCACGAGCCTGATATGGCGGAATGGAAAGAACTGATCAACCGAGTAACAAACTTAAAAGGAAAAGCGAAGATCGCATTAGTCGGAAAATATGTAGCACTTCAAGATGCTTATATTTCTGTTGTTGAAGCGATGCGCCACGCAGGTTACCATTTTGACACGGATATCGACATCGACTGGATCAATTCTGAGATGGTTACAGCTGAAAATGTAAACGACCTTTTAAAGGATGCTGACGGTATTTTAGTACCTGGCGGATTCGGCGACAGAGGGGTAGAAGGGAAGATTTTAGCTACTCAATATGCGCGTGTGAACAAAGTTCCTTTCTTAGGAATCTGTTTAGGTATGCAACTGGCTTCAGTAGAGTTTGCCCGCAATGTTCTTGGACTTGAAGGAGCGCATTCTGCAGAATTAATGCCTGAAACGCCATTCCCAGTAATTGATTTGCTTCCTGAACAAAAGGACATCGAAGATCTTGGAGGAACACTTCGTCTTGGATTGTATCCTTGTAAAATTAAAGAAGATACAAAAGCGTTCGCAGCTTATAATGATGAAGTTGTTTATGAAAGACACCGTCACCGTTACGAGTTTAACAACGAGTACCGTGAACAGATGGAAAAAGCAGGCTTCATCTTCTCAGGAACATCTCCTGATGGACGCCTTGTAGAAATCATCGAATTAGAAGATCATCCGTGGTTTGTTGCGTCACAGTTCCACCCGGAATTCACATCACGACCAACACGCCCGCAAGCATTATTCCGTGACTTTATCGGCGCGGTAACACAGTTGAAAAACTAAGAATTTATAGACCGGCAGCTACCTATTCAGTGGGAGAACTGCCGGTTTTTTTATGAATGTGTTTGTGTTGGTGGGGGTATTTGTTTCTTGAAATTTGTCGAAATAGATCGACTCGCCGATATTTGTGCAAAACTCGCTGAAATAATGGCAAAACTCGCGGAAATAACTTCATAATTCGCGGGATTATGGCTGATATTTCTCGAATTAATGGCTTAATTACCCAAGTGGGTATACATCAAAATTGGTTTTTATCCCAAAAACTGCATCAATATTACTCAAAAAACAAGAAAAAGCTTGGCACATAGCCAAGCTCCTCCTTATTCTTCAACATATTCTTCTAAAATCTCTTCCGTTGTTAAAAATAATGCGTAATACACGAATAAAGCTGTTAATCCAGATGGAAAACCTAAACGCGTGCCATCATCTAGTGGCACTAATCCGCGAACGACCTTCGTATCGATCACGATATCGGCAAACTCATCAAGATTCACATCCATTTCGGCATCTTTTCGTCGTCCACCGATCAAAATGATGTTGCAGTCAGCTGTTTTACGAACTTCTGAACAAAGTGCAATTGCTTTTTCATCATCTAAAAAGCGCGTTGCCACAACTACACTATCGACCGGAATCAGCTCAGACAACTTTTCATCTGAAAAATTAGCCCCGGCCCGAAATTTATTCTCTCCATACAGTGCTTCACTCACAACAGCTTCCATTTCGCCAAAGCCTTTGAAATAAACGGTTCCTTCTGACAAAACAGACTGTGCCAGCAAGCGGGAAGCTTCTTCAATTGATTGCTCTTCTTTATCGGAAATGGATTTTAGCAATCCTGCAACTTGTGTTGAAAATATTTTTAACATGAAATGACTCCTAACTTTTCTTAAATCATCGTGAATTTGTCCTTTTATTTAGTATACTGAATTTAACAATACAATTCATGGATATGAGCAGGAAATTGATCTGACTATCTAGAATGACATACAGACAAAGAAACTCAGATGAGGTGAGCAATAATGAGCGGGAAAATATTAATTGTAGACGATCAGTATGGCATCAGAATTCTTTTAAACGAAATTTTTCAAAAAGAGGGTTATAAGACTTATCAGGCAGCTAACGGTGTACAAGCTCTTTCTATTGTAGAGAAGGACCGCCCTGATCTTGTCATTTTAGATATGAAAATTCCTGGAATGGATGGCTTGGAAATTCTTCGCCGTGTCAAAAAACACGATGAAACGATTCAAGTTATTATTATGACAGCATACGGTGAGTTGGACATGATTCATGAGGCCATGAAACTGGGAGCGATTACTCATTTTGCAAAACCATTCGACATTGATGAGATTCGAGCAGCAGTAAGGAAAGAACTTCCATTAAACACGCCTTCCTCATAAAAATCTTTTAAATGCAGGCGTGTCGCCGATGATAGCGTTTACACCCCGAAAACGTTGATGTGTTGCGGTTTTCAGGCGATATTGGTATGCTATACTAGAATTGAAAATGAGCATTATGAAATGTTTAGCAAGACGCCATGAAAGGTAAACTATAATGGCTTCTTTTTGCTGTGTATGCACATTTCAGCACTATACAATACAAAAATGTAGTTGGTCTGCTCGTGCCAATATCCAAAGGAGGACATATAATATGCCTTTAGTTTCAATGAAAGAAATGCTTGAAAAAGCAAAAGCGGAAAATTATGCAGTTGGTCAATTTAACTTGAACAACCTTGAGTTCACTCAAGCGATCCTTAAAGCTGCACAAGAAGAGAAATCTCCAGTAATTCTTGGTGTTTCTGAAGGTGCTGCTCGTTATATGGGCGGGTTCAAGCTTGTAGTTGCTATGGTTAAAGCGCTTATGGAAGAGTTTAAAGTGACTGTACCTGTAGCGATTCACCTTGACCACGGTTCAAGCTTCCAAAAGTGTGCTGAAGCGATTCATGCAGGTTTCACATCTGTAATGATCGACGGATCTCATCACCCGTTAGAAGAGAACATCGAGTTAACGAAAAAAGTGGTTGAGCTTGCTCACATCCACGGTGTTTCAGTTGAAGCAGAACTTGGCCGTATCGGTGGACAAGAAGACGACCTAATCGTTGACGATGCTGAAGCTGCTTACGCTGTACCTTCTGAGTGTGATCAACTTGTTCGTGAAACTGGCGTTGACTGTTTCGCACCTGCACTAGGATCTGTTCACGGACCTTACAAAGGTGAGCCGAACTTAGGATTCGACCGCATGAAAGAAGTTATGGAACTAACAGGTGTACCTCTTGTACTTCACGGTGGTACTGGTATCCCAACAAAAGATATCCAAAAAGCAATTTCTTTAGGAACTGCTAAAATTAACGTAAACACAGAAAACCAAATTGCTTCTCACAAAGCGGTTAAAGAATATGTTGGATCAAACCCGGACAAGTACGATCCTCGTAGCTACCTAACTGCTGCACGCGATGCGATCCAAGCTACAGTAGCTGGAAAAATGCGTGAGTTTGGTTCTTCAAACAAAGCTTAATAAAAACCTTTCTTTGAAACCGCCTATACATCATAGGCGGTTTCATTTACACTATAAGAGTGTGAAACTTGGCAAGCTTTTTAAGCGTCTTATGAAGGTGATTATAAATTTGTAAGCGTAATCCTTCGTGTATGAAGACACACATGTTATAAAAGAATATAAAAGATAGAAAAACTCAACAAACAGGAGTGATTATTTTTGAAATTCTTTATTGATACTGCCAACATTGATGATATTAAAGAAGCCTATGACCTGGGCATTTTATCTGGAGTAACAACAAACCCGTCTTTAGTTGCTAAAGAAAAAGGCGTTGATTTTCATGAGCGTTTAAAGGAAATCACTAGTCTTGTACCGGGTTCTGTTAGTGCTGAGGTGATCGGAACTTCTTATGAAGAAATGGTTACAGAAGGCCGTGAGTTAGCGAAGATCGCACCAAACATCACAGTAAAAGTTCCAATGACGCTGGATGGATTAAAAGCGGTAAAGACGTTTTCTGATGAAAACATTAAAACAAACGTAACGCTTATTTTTAATGCGAACCAAGCATTGCTAGCAGCTCGTGCAGGTGCGACATATGTTTCACCATTCTTAGGACGCTTAGATGATATTGGCCAAGATGGGCTTGAACTGATCTCACAAGTGGCGCAAATTTTTGCGATCCACGAAATTCCAACTGAGATTATTGCAGCATCTATTCGCCACCCTGTTCACGTAACAGAAGCAGCATTACGAGGCGCTCACATCGCAACGATTCCGCCAAACGTAATCAAAGGCCTAGTAAAGCATCCATTAACCGACCAAGGTATTGAAAAATTCCTAGCTGACTGGGAAGCTGCGAATAGAAAGTAAACGCCAAACATTATAGCTTTCGGAAGTGGTTGATTTCCATTACAGATGCTCGCTTTCCGCGGGGCAGGCGGGGAGCCACATTTGTACGTTTCACGTATAAGTGTCTCCCCTGCCCACCTGTCCCGCAGGAGTCTCACATCTTACACTCCAATCAACAATCATAGAAGACAAAATTTGAAAGCGACATCTTTTAGAAAAGAGCGTCTTTAATAAAAGTTTCTTAAGCTTTTGATTTTCCATCTTCATCGTAAGTTGATTGTAGCGGAAGGTTGCCGACTCCTATGGGACGAGCGGGCAGGTGGAGACTCCTAATGGCGCAAAGCGGCAGGAGGCTCACCGTTCGCCCCATGGAAAGCGAGCAACCTGGAGCGAAATCAACTGCTTAACGCGCGACAAAGAAATGCGTAATTTTTATACATGAAAAGAAAATTTTGGTAAATAATAAAACTATTGAAACTGGTAATGCAATCACAACTTTTGTGACTCTTACTGAAAGGAGTTTACCATGGAAAAACTGATGATTGAAGGGGGCTATCCTCTCGAAGGAACGGTCCATATAAGCGGAGCAAAGAATAGTGCGGTGGCATTGATTCCCGCGACGATACTAGCAGAATCTACCGTTACCATTGATGGTTTACCTAACATATCAGATGTTCGTATTCTGCGTGATTTGTTAGAGGAAATCGGAGGGGAAGCTTACCTGGATGAGAATCAGACTCTAACGGTTAACCCTGAAAAAATGATTGCGATGCCGCTGCCGAGCGGAAAAGTGAAAAAGCTTCGTGCTTCATATTACTTGATGGGTGCGATGCTAGGACGCTTTAAGAAAGCTGTTATCGGGTTGCCAGGGGGATGTAACTTAGGACCTCGTCCGATCGATCAGCACATTAAGGGGTTTGAAGCACTCGGTGCAAAAGTAACGAACGAGCAAGGTGCGATCTACCTTCGTGCGGATGAGCTTGTTGGGGCGCGAATCTACTTGGACGTTGTAAGTGTTGGAGCGACGATTAATATCATGCTTGCAGCAGTAAGAGCAAAAGGACAAACGATTATTGAGAACGCAGCGAAAGAGCCTGAAATCATTGATGTAGCTACGCTTTTAACAAGCATGGGTGCAAAGATTAAAGGTGCAGGTACTGACGTTATTCGTATCGACGGTGTTGATCAGATGCACGGCTGCCGTCATTCCATTATTCCTGACCGTATCGAAGCAGGAACGTACATGATCTTAGCAGCATCAATGGGTCAGCAAGTGCTGCTTGATAACGTAATTCCGCTTCACTTAGAATCGCTGATTGCAAAGTTAAGAGAGATGGGCGTGTACATCGAAACAAAAGATGACCAAGTGCTCGTATATAGAGGAAAAGACCCATTAAAAAGCGTTGATATTAAGACGCTCGTATACCCAGGGTTTCCGACGGATCTTCAGCAGCCGTTCACTTCACTTTTAACAAGCTCAGAAGGAACGAGCATTGTAACCGATACGATCTATAGTGCACGTTTTAAACATATCGACGAACTTCGCCGTATGGGAGCAAATGTGAAAGTTGAAGGACGTTCTGCTATAATAAATGGGCCGACAAAGCTTGAAGGTGCAAAAGTAAAAGCTTCTGACCTTCGTGCAGGAGCAGCGCTTGTTGTTGCAGGACTTATGGCAGAAGGTGTAACAGAGATCTCGGGCCTTGAGCATATCGACCGCGGCTATGAATCTTTAGTAGACAAGCTAAAAGGACTTGGTGCTAAAGTATGGCGCGAGACCATGGGTGCTGAAGAGATGGAAGAGCTTAAGAATTCATAAACAAAAATGAAAAATCACCTATACCCGGTGATTTTTCTTCAGGATAAAAATGTAAGCGTTTTAAGATTGGGGAGGGAACACACATGGAGAGAAGTTTATCAATGGAGCTTGTTCGTGTAACTGAAGCAGCAGCTCTTGCATCAGCAAGATGGATGGGTAGAGGAAAGAAAGAAGAAGCGGATGATGCAGCAACAACTGCAATGCGTAACGTTTTTGATACGGTTCCTATGAAAGGAACAGTTGTGATCGGTGAAGGAGAAATGGACGAAGCGCCGATGCTTTATATCGGTGAAAAGCTTGGGACAGGCTATGGTCCGCGAGTAGACGTAGCAGTCGATCCATTAGAAGGAACAAATATCGTAGCATCAGGAACGTGGAACGCACTGGCGGTTTTAGCGATTGCTGACCACGGAAATCTTCTTCATGCGCCAGACATGTACATGGACAAGATCGCAGTTGGCCGTGAGAGCGTCGGGAAAGTTGATATCAATGCACCTGTCATTGACAACTTAAGAGCAGTAGCGGAAGCGAAAAACAAAAATATCGAGGACTTAGTAGCGGTTATTTTAGATCGTCCTCGCCATCAGCAGATCATCCAAGACATCCGTGAAGCAGGTGCCCGTATTAAGCTGATCTCAGACGGTGATGTAGCTGCAGCGATCAATACAGCATTTGACGATACAGGAGTAGATATTTTATTCGGATCAGGCGGAGCTCCAGAGGGAGTAATCGCAGCGGTAGCATTAAAATGCCTTGGCGGAGAACTTCAAGGAAAGCTTCTTCCTCAAAACGACGAAGAATTAGAACGCTGTAAACGTATGGGTATTGATGACGTGAACCGTGTATTGTACATGGACGACCTTGTAAAAGGCGACGATGCGATTTTTGCGGCAACAGGTGTAACAGACGGTGAGCTGTTAAAAGGTGTTCGTTTTGACGGATCAACCGGAACGACACAATCTGTAGTTATGCGCGCAAAATCAGGAACGGTTCGATTTATCGATGGAAGACATAGTTTAAAGAAGAAGCCAGACCTTGTGATTAAACCATAAATAATAAGCGAGACCGGACAATGCGTCCGGTCTTTCCGTTACAATTACATGAATTCATTTTAAATTCGGTTGCAAAAGTTTTATATGTATTGTAAATTCACGTAGAGGGGCTTGTTTACTCGAGTTTCTGCTGCTTGATTAAAGACCGAATTTGTGGTTAAAATAAGAAGTATGATTCATTTTGTTATCAACATTTTCTTCATACCCACTAAACCATCTTTCAAAAGGAACTCCTTCCATTACCAAAACCTAATTTTACAAAACCAAAACCAAACCAATACAAACATAAAAAAATCCCATTTATAAAACATAAATTGAGTTAGTTATTAATAGAAAAGCGTGGTGTCACTATGGGGATAGATTTAGCAACATTAGAGACAAAGAAGTTAAAAGAGCTTTATGAGCTTGCCAAACAATTTAATATTCAATATTACGGTAAATTAACAAAACGTGAATTGATGTTTTCAATTTTGAAAGCACAGGCAGAACTTGATGGTTATTCATTCATGGAAGGTGTATTGGAAATCATCCCGAACGAAGGATTCGGCTTTCTGCGTCCGATCAACTACTCACCGAGTTCTCAAGATATCTACATATCTGCATCACAGATCCGCAGATTTGATCTAAGAAACGGAGATAAAGTTTCGGGGAAAGTTCGTCCTCCAAAAGAGAACGAGCGTTATTACGGACTTTTACAAGTTAACGCGGTAAATGGAGAAGATCCTGAAACGGCAAAAGAACGCGTGCATTTCCCTGCACTGACGGCTCTTTATCCGGAAAGAAAAATGGTGATGGAAACAACGGGCAACAATATCTCAACGCGAATCATCGATATGATGGCACCTGTTGGATTTGGTCAGCGTGGTCTGATCGTCGCTCCTCCAAAAGCGGGTAAGACGAGCTTGTTAAAGGAGATCGCACACAGTGTAACGACGAACAACCCGCAAGTAGAACTGATTGTTTTGCTTATCGACGAACGTCCAGAGGAAGTAACGGATATTGAGCGCTCTGTAAAAGGAGACGTTGTAAGCTCAACGTTTGATGAAGTGCCTGAAAACCACATTAAAGTGGCAGAGCTTGTCTTAGAGCGTGCGATGCGACTCGTTGAACATAAAAAAGATGTTGTGATCTTGCTCGACAGCATTACGCGTCTAGCTCGTGCGTACAACTTAGTTATTCCACCTAGCGGACGTACACTTTCTGGTGGTATCGACCCGGCTGCATTCCACCGTCCGAAGCGTTTCTTTGGTGCGGCGCGTAACATCGAAGAAGGCGGCAGCTTAACAATTTTAGCAACGGCTCTTGTAGATACGGGTTCTCGTATGGATGATGTTATCTACGAGGAATTCAAAGGAACAGGAAACATGGAGCTTCACTTAGACCGCAAGCTGGCTGAGCGCCGTATTTTCCCTGCGATCGACATTCGCCGTTCTGGAACGAGAAAAGAAGAGATGCTTATTGCAAAAGATCATCTTGAAGCACTTTGGTCGATCCGTAAGACGATGGATGACTCGTTCGATTTCGTAGATAAATTCATGAAACGCATGCGTAAAACGGAAAACAACGAAGAGTTTTTCGAGCTGTTTGAGAGTGAAAAAAAGGGCACGCCAAAAAGAGCTAAACCCGTAACAAACTAACGAAAAAGTATGGTTGCAAATGGGTTTTGTCCCTGTTATACTATTTTTATGTGTTTATAACTCTGTCTCCGCATAGGAAACAGGGCAGAAGGAGTGGAATTAGAATGAAACAAGGAATTCATCCGAATTATAAAAAGGTTATCTTTGTTGACGCTCAAAGCGGATTTAGCTTCCTTTCAGGTTCAACTTTGTCTTCAAGCGAGACAATGAAATGGGAAGACGGTAACGAATATCCAGTAATCAAAGTGGATGTAAGTTCTGACACTCACCCGTTCTACACAGGACGTCAGAAGTTCTCTGATGTTGGTGGACGTGTTGACCGCTTTAAGAAGAAATACAACCTTAAGTAATTTGTTGCAAGTAAAAGGGCAGGAGTCTTTCTTGCCCTTTTTTCTTTTATATAAACAAACATTTTCAGACTCGGTAACTGTATTGATGGACCGGGTTTTTTATACGCCTTAAAAGGAGTAAAGCACTCCTATACCGAACGTGTAAGTATGAGAAATCAGAAGCAAAATCGTACATACTAAGGGAAAGATTGTTGCGAAAGGGGGAGCAGGCCATGTATGTGATGAAACAAAATGGCTGGATCGAATTGATTTGCGGCAGCATGTTCTCTGGAAAGTCAGAAGAACTCATTCGCCGTGTAAGAAGGGCAACGTATGCCAAACAAACAGTACAGGTGTTTAAGCCGCTGATCGATAACCGCTACAGCGAGGAGTCGGTTGTGTCTCATAACGGAACAGCTGTAATGGCTGAGCCTGTTGGACGATCTGTTGAGATCTTAAAAAATGTTTTACCGGAAACAGAAGTCGTTGCGATCGATGAAGTACAATTCTTCGATGAAGATATCATTCCGGTTGCTCAAGAGCTTGCGGATCAAGGACTGCGCGTCATCGTTGCAGGTCTTGACCAAGACTTTAAAGGCGAACCATTTGGACCTGTTCCAAAAATGATGGCACTTGCTGAACACGTGACTAAGCTTCAGGCGATCTGCATGGTTTGCGGCTCTCCTGCCAGCCGTACACAGCGTTTGATCGACGGCAGACCAGCTTCTTACGATGATCCCGTGATCTTGGTAGGCGCATCCGAGTCATACGAACCGCGCTGCCGGCATTGTCACGAAGTACCAGGAAAGAAAAGAAACCTCCTTTCAGGCGCAGAGGGCTTAGAAGGACGTTTGAAATAAATTGTATGTTGTTTGATGTGGTCCGGGAGCTTTGTGCTTCCGGGCTTTTTTGTGAGGTATGTTATCAGTTGTCGATTTTTTTTTATTTTGTAAACTCGCGGATAAATTGTAATAATTCGCGGGATTATGGCAAAAACTCGCTGGAATAATACGAAATCTCGCGGGATTATCTCATATATTTCATGAATTAATTTAAGAACAGTCCTTTTACTTCAAAAAACGTCCAGTTTCGCCTCGCTAAACTGCTCACTATGCAACATAAACACGTCCCGATCAGGAAATCCTAACGATATGGGAGGTGTTTATAGTGAAAAAGGCAATTATTGCTCCAGTTTTAGCGCTGCTTGTTACCACAGCGTGTTCTCCTATGCAGTCGTATAAAGAAGAAGGCGCAAAAACAGAACCGGCAGCTCACGAAAATAAACGGGATGTACGCGATAACCTGTTTGGCCATGGAATTATAAATTACCACCTGACAAAAAATGAGCCGCGTAACAGTTATAGTTTTGACACGAACATGAACCCGAGTGATTATCGGACAATGAACTCTACACGATTTGATTTGTCTGATGACCAGGATATGATTCGTCAAGCTGTTATTGACGCGTCTGGTATTAACCCGCAGATGGTCACCATTAACGGGAATTATGCGCACATCCATATTAATGTGCCGCATGATATGTCAAAAAAGGAACGTGCTGCAACACATCGAAAAATCATGAATGCCGTTGAACGTGCAGTTCCTCGATATAATTTCTCACTAAAAATTGATGACTAGCGGGAAATAAAATGGGAAATGGGGTCAGACCCCATTTCCCATTTTATTTCCCAAGTCTTCTAGCTGCTTGCTGGATTGGATCCCATGAACCGTTATAAGGCGGTGCGTAGGATAGATCCAGATCTGCTAATTCCTCAACGTCCATTTCATGATAAAGAGCTGTCGCTAATACATCGATTCGTTTATCAACGCCTTCTGCTCCAATAATTTGGCCACCTAAGAGCTTCTTTGTTTCTTTATGATACGTTAATTTCACTTCTAATTTTTTCGGATCAGGATAATATCCAGCATGACTTTTTGTTGTAATTTTAATCTCATCAAACGGAATGTTAAGTTTTTCTGCTTCTTTGTTCGATAATCCCGTTTTTCCGAGTGTTAAATCCATAAATTGAATAATGGAGGAGCCTACAATTCCTTTAAATTGCTTTTCCACGCCAGCCATATTCAGTCCTGCGATCCTGCCTTGTTTATTAGCGGTAGTTCCGAGCGGAATATGGTCATTGAGTTTTTTTACACGGTGATAATGGGTCGCGCAATCGCCAGCGGCATAAACGCCATCCACATTCGTCTCCATACGCTCATTTACAACGATAACACCTTGTTCGTTTAACTCCACATTTGTAGTTTTCAAAAAGTCAGTGTTGGGTGTCACTCCAACCGAAACGATCACGAGGTCTGTTGGATAATCTTTTTTAGCGGTTTTAACAAACTGAACATGATCATCACCTTTAAAGCCTAGCACTTCTTCCTCTAAACAAAGCTCGATCCCATGTTTTTCTGCTTCTTCGTGAATGAATGGAGCGAAATCTTCATCAAAGATGCTGCCAAGCTGATTGCTGCGCTGGATGATACGTACACTTTTACCGAGTTTAAGCACGTTTTCAGCCATTTCGAGGCCGATGTAGCCGCCGCCAATAATCGTTACGTTCTGCACACCTTTCAGTCCAGCCATCAGTTCCTCAGCGTCAGGAATCGTTTTAAGAGGATAGATGCCTTTTAGATGAACCCCTGTCCATTGTTTCGGGATGATCGGCCGCACACCTGTGGCTACCAAAAGCTTATCGTATGTCACTTCGAACGGTTTCCCTGTTTTCGTATGTATGCCAGAGACCGTGTTGGATTTCGTGTCTACCGCATTTACTTCGTGAAAAGTACGTGCGTCCATTCCGTATTTTTCGCGAAAGGTTTCAATACTGCGAGCGATGAGTTTTTCTGTAGAATTGATGAGCCCGCCTACGACATACGGAAGTCCGCATTGTCCATAAGAATAGATGCCGCCTTTTTCAAGAACGGTTATTTCAGCGTCCTCTGTGTTCCTGACAATCTGCATCGCGGCACTCATGCCAGCTGCGTCTCCTCCAATAATGCAATATTTCATCTGATCAGCTCCTTACATCTCTCTAACAATATAGTATTCCCATTGTCGTTAAAAAAGTAACTTTACATGTATGATGACACAACTCTCTCGTTTTTGACCAACAAGAAGTACGGAGTTAAAACGAATTATGATAGTAGAAAGAGGTGGTGGACTGTGCTAGAAATTAAATCTAACGGAGCGGACTGGAATGCACCGGTTCAACCGATTCATACATTGTTAAAAAAGTTGGAACAAAAACCATTAGACCCTGTTTATGAAGGCATGGGGAATTTTATTATTAAATATAAACATGAGCATCAGACAGATAATCCGCGTTATGTCGGATGTACGCACTTTCTCGGTCATTTTGCGACCATTCCATATGTGTTTAATCTGATTACGAATGAAAAAGTAGTCATAGAAGAGTTAACGAAAGCGATTCGAATGAACCAGGAGCGTATCGATTACGAGCAATTGCGCCGAAATATATTTTCCTATTAATTTCCTTTTGTCCTGTGCTATGCTTTTAGTGAGGTGATGGGAATGAAGGGAAAAGTAGCTTCCTTAAACATCAAGCTTCCGGAAGAAGTAGCAACGTCTAACAAGACTTTTTTTACAGCTTATAATAAAATTCCGCAGCAGCAGCCGGTCTTTTTACATAAAACGCATTTTGAGGGAGACGGTGTTGGAGATAAGGTCCATCATGGCGGACTGGATCAAGCGGTTTGTGTGTATCCTTTTGAACATTATGAAAAGTGGAATGCTGAGCTGAAGCTGGATAGTCCGCTTAAGATACCAGCATTCGGAGAAAATATTACACCTATAGGGTTTACAGAAGATGCTGTGTGTATTGGAGACGTTTTTCAGATGGGGGAAGCGGTCGTTCAAATCACACAGCCTCGCCAGCCTTGTAACACATTAGCTTCTATATTGTGCCGCCCTGATATGATTAAAAAAGTTGTAGATACAGGCCGTACCGGATATTATCTTCGTGTTCTGCAAGAAGGAATGGTGGCAGTAGGTGATGAGATGGTGAGAATCGAAAAACACTCAGCTGGCATTTCTGTTACAGAAACCAATCAGATCAAGTATGGATTTGAAAAAGATCCCGAAAAAATTCAGCGTTTAATTGAAGTGAAGGAATTGGCTGAATCGATGAGAGACTCTTTATTAAAAAGAACTTAAAACTTTTATTATAACACCTTTCTAAAAAGGAATCATTTGGGAAAATGGTTCTTTCTTTAGGTTGTTTATTCCACTGTTAAGAACACGTTTTTCCCAATTTTTGAAAACAACAATCATGATACAATATTTAAGTAATAGTCGAACAATTCAGAATTATACATAACGGGCCCGGGACCTGACCACCAAGAGCACATGGTTTGATTGTTATAAAATCATGATTGGGGGAAAAGAAATGAAAAAAACTGTATTACGCACGTTTAGTGCAATGCTCAGTTTGTTGTTTGTCCTATCCTTATTGGTAGGTAATCTCCATTTCTCTGCATCTGCTGCAACGGTTGATAAAGGACCGAAAAACTTCCTCGTTGGTTTTAAATCAGATATTCAAACAGCTCAAGTAAATGATGTTAAAAAAATGGGTGGGCAAGTTAAGCATCAGTTCAAGTTTATGGATACGATGCTTGTTTCAATGCCTGAAGCGGCAGCAGAAGCACTTAAAAAGAACCCGAATGTTTCTTATGTAGAAGAAGACAGCATCGCGTATAAAACAGCTCAATCTACCCCATGGGGAATTACACATATTAAAGCAAATCAAGTTCATGCGACTGGAAACACAGGATCAGGTGTTAAAGTAGCGATTTTAGATACGGGAATTGATGCAAGTCATGAAGACTTAAACGTGCGTGGCGGTGCGAGCTTTGTACCAAGTGAGCCAAATGCGCTGGTTGATGGTGATGGCCACGGAACACACGTTGCAGGTACAGTAGCAGCACTTAATAACACGACAGGTGTTCTTGGTGTAGCTTATTCAGCTGACCTTTATGCGGTAAAAGTTTTAGACAGTACTGGAAGCGGAACATACAGCGGCATCATTCAAGGAATTGAATGGGCTGTTGCTAACAATATGGATGTCATCAACATGAGCTTAGGTGGGAGCTCTGGATCAACGGCGCTTCAGCAAGCTTGTGATAATGCATATAACTCTGGTGTGCTAGTAGTTGCGGCTGCAGGAAACTCAGGAACAAAAGGGAAGAGAAACACGATTGGTTATCCTGCAAAATATGCTTCTGTAATGGCAGTTGGAGCGGTTGACGCTAACAATGCGCGCGCTTCATTTTCGAGTGTTGGTACCGAGCTTGAGGTGATGGCACCGGGTGTTAGTATTTTAAGTTCTGTGCCAGGCAACAAGTATGCGAGCTACAACGGAACGTCAATGGCTTCTCCGCACGTAGCAGGAGCAGCAGCGCTTATTATGGCTGGAAACCCAGGACTTTCAAACGTTCAAGTTCGCCAAAAGCTCGTTAACACAGCAAAACCGCTTGGTGATGCATTCTATTACGGTAAAGGCGTAATTGATGTTTACGCAGCTACTAGATAACTAAAAAAATGCAAAAAAGAGGTTCCTTTACAGAGCCTCTTTTTTGCTTGTAGTTTTTTCATCTTGCTTCCGAATATCTTACCTTCACGTCCAAGTCATCACAAAATACTTTGAATTGATAGTAGTCAAAATAAAGCTGGTCTTCCTCTTTTTGATTCCAGCTGAAGATGGTTGATCCAAACACATAGTCTTTCTTTCTGAAAGCCCGTATGGAGGGGGTATGTTGAACAACTTCAATCATTCCTTTCTCCATACCTGTTTCAAGCTGAAGGATGACCCAAGGTAAGTCCTCTGGGTGTACTTTCCTTTTTTCTCCGTTCCTTACGATTCGAATCGTTTTAGACATCGGCAGGTCCCCAATATTTTTATAGTCATTTCGTATCGTAGTTATTATAATGATAGTTAGTATCCATACGCAAGAAGGTACATTAATGTAACTAAGGCAACGAAATGAAACTAAGGGGTGTTTTCGATTGAGAAAAGAATATTCTCATCCAATTGAAGTGACGATGGATGTGGTATGCGGAAAATGGAAAGGTATCATCTTATGCCATTTACAGCAAAACGATGTTTTACGATTTGGTGAAATTAAAAAATTGCTTCCAAAAGTGTCACAAAAAACACTAACGCTTCAACTAAGAGAATTAGAAGCTGATGGATTGATCAATCGTGAAGTATACCCAGAAGTGCCTCCGAAAGTAGAGTATTCGTTAACGGAATACGGAAAAAATTTAGAAGTCACATTAAACCACATGAGTGAATGGGGAAGAAGTCATGTTGAAAAAGTGGAATTAAACAGGTAGAAAATAGTTACAATGATTATGCGGGCATTATTACCTGAAAAAGATTGAGAGTTTAGCTGATAACGACTATAATTATACTGTTATGCATATAAAACAGAGGTGAAAAACCATGTTAGAACGTTTAGAGACGATTGAAGCAAGATATGACAAGTTAAATGAATTACTCAGTGACCCTGAGGTTATAAATGATACGAACAAGCTTCGCGATTATTCAAAAGAGCAATCTTCCCTTCAAGATACAGTAGCAGTTTACCGTGAGTATAAAGAAGCGAAAGAGCAATTAGATGAAGCTAAATTGATGCTCGAAGATAAGCTTGATGCTGAAATGACTGCGATGGTAAAAGAAGAGATCTCAGGGCTTAACCAACAGATCGAAGAATTTACAGCTCAGTTAAAAATTCTATTGCTTCCAAAAGACCCGAACGACGACAAGAACGTTATCGTCGAGGTTCGCGGTGCAGCAGGTGGAGACGAGGCGGCACTTTTCGCTGGCGACCTTTACCGTATGTACACACGTTATGCAGAGATGCAAGGATGGAAGTCCGAAGTAATTGAAGCTTCATACACAGAGCTTGGCGGATACAAAGAGATCATCTTTATGATCAATGGTGCTGGTGCTTATTCAAAGCTTAAATATGAAAACGGTGCACACCGTGTTCAGCGTGTCCCTTCAACAGAATCAGGCGGACGTATTCATACGTCTACAGCAACGGTTGCTGTACTTCCAGAGGCTGAAGAGGTTGAAGTTGAGATTCATGAAAAAGACGTTCGTGTTGATACGTTTACATCTTCTGGTCCTGGGGGTCAGTCTGTAAACACGACTCAATCAGCGGTTCGTTTAACACATGTTCCTACAGGTACGGTTGTATCATGTCAGGATGAGAAATCACAGATCAAGAACAAAGAAAAAGCGATGAAGGTTCTTCGTGCGCGTGTTTATGATAAGATTCAGCGAGAAATACAAAAAGAATATGATGAAACACGTAAGAGTGCGGTTGGATCAGGTGACCGTTCAGAGCGTATTCGTACGTACAACTTCCCGCAAAACCGTGTTACCGACCACCGTATCGGTTTAACGATTCAAAAGCTTGATCAGATCCTTCTTGGTAAGATGGATGAGTTCGTTGAGGCACTCATTACGGAAGATCAAACAAGCAAGATGAAAGCTCAGGCGGATGCGTAAAATGATTACAAAAGTTCATGAAGCCCTCGCGTGGGCTTCTTCTTTTTTAGCTGAAAACGGACGCGAAGGGTTTGCGGCAGAGATTTTAATGAGGCATGTATTGGGCGATGTCAACCGAACAGAGATGCTGATGCGTCTTCACGATGTGATGGATGAGGATGAGTACGCTGAGTTGAGAGCAGCAGTCAAGCGCCATGTTGACGGAGAACCTGTTCAGTACATTACGGGTAAGGAAGAGTTTTACGGTCGAACGTTTTCGGTGAACGAAGAAGTCTTAATTCCGCGTCCCGAAACAGAAGAACTGGTCGAGCATATGCTAACGCTTATTTCTAACCATTTTGGAGATGGCGCGGCTGTTTCTGTTGCAGATATTGGCACAGGAAGCGGTGCGATTTCGATTTCGTTGGCTCTTGAAAACGAGCGATTGGATGTATATACGGTTGATATTGCAGAGGAGTCGATAGAGGTGGCGAAGGGTAACGCCAATCGGCTTGGTGCAAAGGTTACATTCTTGCACGGTGATCTGTTGCAGCCTTTTATCGAACAGGGTAAGAAGCTGGATGTAGTCGTTTCAAACCCGCCATATATCCCTGATCATGAGATAGCAGTCCTCGAAACCATCGTAAAAGACCGTGAGCCGATGAGAGCATTAAGCGGCGGGGAAGACGGATATGTTTTCTACAGAAGGTTTATGGAAGAACTGCCTCTCGTCTTGAATGAAAAGGCGATTGTTGGCTTTGAAGTTGGAGCAGGGCAGGGCGAGACGGTTGCAGATATGCTGCGTGAGACGTTCCCTAGTGCTGAAGTTTATGTGAAAGAAGACATCAGCGGCAAGGATCGTATGGTATTCGCTCTTCTTGGGAAATAACGTGGGAAATGGGGTCTGACCCCGGGTCAGACCCCAAACAATTTACACACAATTCAAATCTCAAAAAGAAGAGGCCCACCTTGGCCTCTTCTTTTTGAGATATTTATTACTTCTTTTATTACTTCTTTTGTTACTTCGCCATCTTATTCCTTCACCATCAACTTAAGCGGTGCGGCAATCTTCTTTTCTACTTTTTTTCCAGCTAGTACGTCTGATGCGGCTTTTACAGCGAGTTCACCGATCAGCGCAGGCTGTTGAGCGACTGTTGCTGCTAGTTTGCCTTCTTTTACAGCGTTTACCGCATCATCATTTCCGTCAAACCCAACGACGAGCACATCGCGGCCAGAGCTGTTGATTGCTTGCAAAGCACCTAATGCCATCTCATCGTTGTGTGCGAAGACTGCTTTGATGTCTGGATTTCCTTGAAGGACGTTCTCCATAACGTTCAATCCTTTTGTTCGGTCAAAGTCGGCTGATTGTTTGGCAGCGACATCTAGCTTTTGATCAGCCACGTTATGGAATCCTTTACCACGCTCACGTGTAGCGGAAGCACCAGGTACACCTTCTAGTTCAGCGACTTTTGCGCCTTCACCAAGCTGTTCGACGATAAAGTCAGCTGCCATTTGGCCGCCTTTTACGTTATCAGAAGCAACAAGTGTTGCTACATCTCCTTTATCTGTTGAGCGGTCGAGCGTTACAACAGGAACATCCATGTTGTTTGCAGATTGAACGGCAGTTGAGATGGCTGCTGAATCTGTAGGATTGATCAATAGGGCATCAATTCCTTGCTGCAATAGATCTTCAACATCGTTTACTTGTTTAGCAGAGTCATTCTGTGCATCCACGACAACTACTTCTGCACCTTGTTTCTTTGCTTCCTCAATAACGCCATTTTTCATTGAAACGAAGAATGGATTGTTTAGCGTTGAAACGGATAAACCAATCTTAATTTTTTCTCCATCACCTTTTTTGGCTGGCTTCGCCCATGAAGGGGGCTCTAATGAACATGCTCCTAATAAGAAGATTGATAGAGACATCATAATTAATAAAGCTTTTTTCATAATTTGAACCCTCCTATGCTGCTTTTTTACGATCAATTAATACGGCGATCAGGATAACGACACCTTTTACGACCATTTGGAAGAATGAAGATACACCTAGCAAGTTCAGACCGTTGTTCAGCGTTCCGATAATCAAGGCACCAATCAAAGTTCCAACAATCAAACCGCGTCCGCCTGATAAACTTGTGCCGCCTAGAACGACCGCAGCGATCGCATCTAACTCATAAGACGTTCCGGCAGTTGGCTGTGCAGAGTTCAAACGCGATGTTAGAATCGCACCCGCTAATGCCGCAAGAAGTCCAGCTAGGGAATAGATCATCACTTTTACTTTTGTAACTTTAATACCTGAAATGATAGCGGCTTTCTCGTTTCCGCCGATCGCATATGTTTTACGTCCGAACGGAGTCTTGTGAAGGATCACCCAAAACAATGCGAAAGAAAGCATCATCGTAATCGCTGGGACAGGAATACCTAAGAAATACCCTCGTCCGAAAAGCTGAAATAAATAGTTCTCTCCAAGACCTGTAATCGGGTTACCGTCTGTATATACCAATGTTAATCCACGGAAAATCGTCATAGTTGCAAGTGTTGCGATAAAAGGAGCCATTTTTCCTTTTGTGATCAATAGGCCGTTAATCGCGCCCATAACAGCTCCAAGCAAACATCCGATTAAGATGGCAAGCATCGGATCCATCCCAGATACGATCATGCCAGCCATCAACGCACTGGAAAGCGCTAGAATCGCACCGACGGATAAGTCGATACCGCCTGTTAAAATAACGAATGTCATACCGAAAGCAATAAGTGCATTAATCGCCACTTGGCGCAGCAAGTTTAATAAGTTTAGTGGTTCTAGGAAACTTGGGTTCAGGACCGATACAATAACGACAAGGATGATCAGGCCTAAGAATGGTCCAAGCTTTTGCGTGATATTATCTACATGATTCACTTTTGTAGGTGTTTTCATATTACTGTCCTCCCGTTGCATATGTCATAATCTTTTCTTGTGTGGCTTCATTCTTCGGAAGCTCACCATTGATTCTTCCTTCGTGAACGACCAGGATCCGGTCGCTCATACCAAGAACTTCTGGCAGTTCGGACGAAACCATGATGATGGCTACACCACGATCGGTAAGCTCATTCATCAGCTGATAGATTTCACGTTTTGCACCAACATCGACACCTCTTGTCGGTTCGTCCAAAATTAATACTCTCGGACCGATTCCGACCCATTTAGCGATAACGACTTTTTGCTGGTTACCACCTGATAAATTCTTTGCGTAGGTTTCACCAGATTCTGTTTTGATTTGAAGACGTTTAATCAGCATATCTACAAAATCTGTTTCCGTTTTATAGTCTATAACGCCATTTTTCGAAAAGCTCGTTAAGTTCGGCAGCGCCATGTTTTCACGTATCGAGAAATCCAGTACCAATCCTTCATTCTTCCGGTCTTCTGTAATAAAACCGATTCCGCGTTTCACCGCCTCAAACGGATTTTTGATCGATACCTTTTGCCCGTTGATCCAAATCTCGCCAGAATCCAGCTTATCAAGGCCAAACAACGCTCGCATGATCTCTGTTCGGCCAGCTCCCATGAGTCCAGCCACTCCGACAATTTCACCAGATTTTACTGAAAAATTCACATTATCAAAAACACCTTGTCTCGTGGCATTCTTGACTTCTAAAATCGTCTCGCCTATGTTCGGATTGCGCTCTGGATAACGGTCTGTCAGTTCACGGCCAACCATTTTTCGAACGACTTCATCAAAGTTGGTCTCTGAGACCGTTTGTGTATCAACCGTTTTACCATCGCGCATGACCGTGATTCGGTCGCAAATCGCGAAAATCTCTTCCATCCGGTGAGAAATATAAACGATCGACACGCCTTCTTTCCGAAGTGCGTTGATTACAGTAAATAACTTTTCAATCTCACGCTCTGTAAGGGCAGCAGTGGGCTCGTCCATGATAATCACTTTTGCATTTGTCATGAGAGCCTTTGCGATTTCAATCATTTGCTGCTCACCGACCGAGCAGAGGCCGGCTTCTTTATCGAGCGGGATCGTGACAGCCAGCTTTTCAAATTGCTTTTTTGCCAGCGTTTTCATTTCTTTTGATTTTAAAAGGCCGAACGGTGATCGTAATTCTTTTCCGATAAACAGGTTATCAAGCACCGTCATGTCAGGCCATACGTTAAGCTCTTGGTGGATAAACGCAATACCGTGCTTTTCAGCTTCTTTCGGATTATCAAAATAGCGTTCTTCACCATCTATAACAATCTTTCCAGAATCCCGTTTGTGAAGACCAGTCAGAATGTTCATCATTGTTGATTTTCCTGCGCCATTTTCACCCATAAGGGCATGAACTTCGCCTTCTTGCAGATCAAAGTGAACGCCGGTTAATACTTGGTTGGCACCAAATGCCTTATAGATCTCGTTCATTTGAATATGCATCACAATCACCTCTTTCTAGAAGATTACACCTGCTTGTAAAATACAGTTTGCGTAAGGTGTGACTTCACCTGTGCGAATCACCACTTTTGCATGCTTTGTTCTTTCTTTAAAATCTTCATGCGATAAAAATTCAATTTCTGTATCTGAAAAATTCTTCTTCATAAATTGAAGCGTTTTTTCGTTGTTTTCTTGTATTTCACTCGCTAAAATCACGTTTTCGACAACCATATCGTCATTTACTGCCTGAACAACCTCTGCAAAACTCGGGACGCCGATTGTTAAAGCGAGATCGATCCGCGGAACATCACTTGGAATCGGAAGCCCTGCATCAGCAATCACGATAAGATCGGTATGACCAAGGTCACTTAGTACTTTTGAGATATGACTGTTCAACATTCCTTGTCGCTTCATAACGTTTCCTCCACTTCTTTTCTCAGTGGCATTCCGCCTTGTGCCCCAAACTTCGTAACCGATAGGGAAGCTGCTCGGTTAGCAAATCGAAGGCTGTTGCAGATGCTTTTACCTTCTGCTAATGCTACAGCTAGTGCGGCGTTGAACGTATCACCTGCACCTGTCGTGTCGACTGCTTCAACTGGATAAGAGGGAACGAGCACCTCTTTTTCACCATCATGATACCGAACGCCATCTTTACCCTCTGTAATAAAAACTTTGTTTGGATATTGCTTTAATGCCTCTTCTGTCGATAAACCATTAAACAATACCGCCGCTTCATGTTCATTTGGTGTGATGTAGCTCGCTTTGTCTATCACATTTTGCGAAAGCGGGCGAGCGGGTGCCGGGTTCAACAGCAGTGAAACATCGTGCTCTTTACAAACTTCACTCACGTATTCAACCGTTTCTTCTGGAATCTCTTGCTGAATGAGCACCATATCAGCTTCTTTAATAAGATCCAGTGACTTTTTCACATATTGAGGTGACACATGATCATTCGCGCCTTTTACAACGACGATGCTGTTGTCACCTTCAGCTAAAATGATATGAGCCGTACCGCTTTCAGTATCTGTAACCGGTTCCACATTGGTTACATTAACATCATTTTGTTTAAAATTTTCTAAAATGCTAGCTCCATAATGATCATCGCCTACACATCCGATCATGGTTACGTCTGCGCCTAGACGAGCAGCTGCGACAGCCTGGTTTGCACCTTTTCCTCCGGGTACGGTTTTAAACGAGCTGCCTAAAACTGTTTCTCCTGCTCCAGGACGCTTATCCGATGTAACAACTAAATCCATTGAAGAACTGCCAATAACCACAATCTTAACCATTTGTATCAACCTTTCTTGTTGTGTTTCGATCTATAAACGAAACAGGCATCTGAATATGCTGTTGTTCGAATTTTTCTTTGTTAATGATTTTAACTAGAAGCTGTGCCGCTTCTTTTCCCATTTCATAAGCCGGCTGGCGAATGGTGGATAGAGAAGGGAACAGCAAGCTGCTTTGCGGAATATCGTCAAAACCGATAATCTGCAGATCCTCTGGAATCGATTTTCCGAGTCGAAGCGCTTCATGTAAAACGGCTGTTGCCACGATATCATTGCTCGCTAGCACTCCATCTGTATCAGGATATGTCGCAAACAGTTCCTTTGCCCATTTCTCCGCGTCTTCAAATGCGAACGAAGTCGTCGTCATCACATGAAAATCAACGGTTGATTGACTTAACGCTTCTAACGCCCCTTGAAAACGGTCTTGAGCGGGCTGGATGTGAGCCGGACCTTTTAAAAGAGTGATCCGCTTGCTTCCTCTTTTTACGATTTCGTCTGCTGCTATTCTGCCGCCTTCTTTTCCATCTGCATACACCGACGGATAATCGTTCGATGTTCGGTCTAGAAAAACAACAGGAATAGACAGATCTTTATAGTTTGTTTTTGTTTTATTATTCGTAGCGGAGATGATTCCGACGACATTGTTTTGAATAAATGTGTTCAGATAATCCATCTCTTTTTCATCATTCTCATCACTGTTTCCAAACAATAAGCGGTAGCCGCCTTTTTGCATTTCGTCCTCAACACCTCTTGCAAGTTGCGGGAAGAACGGGTTCGTTATGTCTGGGAGCAACAGTCCGATCAGCTTTGATTTCTTTTTAAAAAGGGAACGGGCTACTTCATTAGGGCTGTACTTTAACTCTGCAACGGCAGCCATTACTTTTTTGCGTGTATCTTCGTGCACGTATCCTGTTTCATTCAAAACACGAGATACAGTCGCGACTGATACACCTGATTTCTTTGCAACATCACGAATGGTAACCAATTTTTCGCCTCCTCCCAAAATATATGTAACCGTTTACACATTTAAAATAACATGAATGAAAGCGTTACGCAAGTTGGTAAATGTTTCTTTTGATGTAACGTTGAACGGGGTTGATTTCCGCTTCAGGTTGCTTCGCTTTCCGGGGGGCGTGCGGTGAGCCTCCTAGCGCTATGCGCTGTTAGGAGTCTCACCTGTCCCGCTGATCCCCCAGGAGTCTCGCACCTTCCGCTCCAATCAACTTGTCAATGAAGAGAAAGAAAAATGAACCTATAGCAATCGTCTTTTGAAAAGTTAACGCTTTTGACTTTCCTTTGTCGAATCACAAAGAACGAATTTTACTAGATTACTAGTATGAAATTTTTGCGTGGTGTCCAAACTGTGGTTAGATACGACGGGGGAGGAAAAAACGATGAAAAAACGCAATCATTTCTTTATTCTTGTTCTTATTTCTTTAGCGGTGATGTTCTTATTTTTTGAAACACAAACAAAAGTGGCAAACGCAACAATGAATGCCTCTGTTAAAATACCAGATGAGTCGATCAGACTTCGTATATTAGCAAACAGCAACAATGAAGCGGATCAAAAGCTTAAGCGTGAGATCCGAGACGAAGTGAACGAGCAGATCACAACTTGGGTTGGCGAGCTATCCAGCATTTCTGAGGCACGTGAAATTATTCGTAAGCAGCTTCCTGCGATTGAAAAAATCGTTCAATCAAAGCTGGATGAAGCAGGACTGGAAAAGACGTTTTCAGTGGAACTAAACAAGGTCGCTTTTCCTACTAAAATGTATGGCGAGTACATCTATCCGGCAGGTCAATATGAAGCAGTGTTGATCACGCTTGGAGAAGGCGAAGGGAAGAACTGGTGGTGTGTTCTTTTTCCTCCACTTTGTTTCTTGGATTTTGAAAATGGTGATGCTGTAAAAGAAAACAAAGACAATAAAGCGGATGTTACGGAAACAGCTTCTGCTGAAGAAACGAATCAAACAGAAGAAATCCAGACTAAATTCTTTGTAGTAGAACTGTTCCATAGCCTTGTTAGTGCTGTAGGCTCCTTATTCTCTTAAAATGTGCATAAGTTCCTCCCTATTTTCATAGATTATAGAAAATGAAGAAGGTAACCGAATGGTGGTTAGCCTTCTTTTTTAAACCCAATGTTTTCGTATTCGTTGGAGTCCTTGGGGGCAGTTGATTTCCGCTCCAGGTTGCTCGCTTTCCACGGGGCGTACGGTGAGCCTCCTGCCGCTTTGCGCCATTAGAAGTCTCCACCTGGCCACTCGTCCCGTAGGAGTCTCGCACCTTGCGCTCCTATCAACTTGTCACTGAAGAAAAACAATAAAACATTCAAAAGCACCGCCATTTTAGAAAAACAGTCTAATAAAAAGATGAGGAAATACAGCTAAATCGAAGCTAAAACTATAAGGAATAGGGGAGTTACGTTATGACCATTATTTTAAGACAGGCCATGCAGCACGAGGCAAAAGATTTATTGCAGCTCGTCGGTAAAGCTGGGCTTCAATCTGAGGGGATCAAGGACAGCATTGAAAACTATCTCGTTGTTGTGAATGATGCAGGAGAGACGATTGGAACAGTAGGATTAGAGCGCATTGGTAATGATGGTTTGCTGCGTTCTTTTGTGCTGAAACAGAAATATTCGTCTGAAACGCTTCTCCTTAAACTCATTGATAAAATTTTGGTATACTCAAAGGATAAGGGAGTAGAAACTCTTTATTTGCTTACAAAAGCTGTACACATGTTTGAAGCACTTTCTTTTAAGATCATTCCAAAAGATAAAGTGCCTCCACACATTGAAAGTGCAGATCATGTTAAAAATAATGCATCATCAGGAGCAGAACTTTTAGCGTATGCATTGGATTCCTAGAGATTTGTCAACAAGTTGTCCACAATTAACGACAAATTGTGTATAACTCTGTGGATATAAAAGTTTTGCAATTCACCTTTTAATCATAAGGTTGCCTGAGTAGTAGAAAGGATTTATCCCATGAGATCATTCCAAACGGAACGCTGGGCTGTGGATAAAACAGAACAATCACTAACAAATCATCCACAGGTTATTCAAGCTTCCTTGTGGATAAAAAAGAATGAAGTGATAGCTATACCAACTGAAACGGTTTACGGGCTTGCTGGAAATGCGAGAAGCGACGAAGCGATCTCACGCATTTTTGAAGCGAAAGGAAGACCGAGTGATAATCCGCTAATTGTCCACATTTCCGACCGATCGCAGTTAGAAGGGCTAGTTTCTTCTATTCCTGCCGCCGCTGAAAAACTAATGGATACGTTTTGGCCTGGACCGTTAACAATCGTGCTGCCAAAAGGAGAAGATGTGAGCGAAAAGGTAACTGCCGGGTTATCCACAGTCGCAGTACGCATGCCAGACCATGAGATCGCTCTTGCGGTTATCGAAGCTTCAGGTGTTCCGCTTGCTGCACCTAGTGCAAACCTTTCAGGGAAACCTAGCCCGACAACTGCCAATCACGTATATGAAGATCTCAAGAGCAGAATTCCCGGCATTGTGGATGGAGGGGCAACGGGTGTTGGCGTTGAATCCACAGTTGTTGAATGCACGAATGACCGTGTTACGATTTTAAGACCTGGCGGGATCACGTTAGAAGAATTAGAGAAAGTAGCTGGTGTGGGCCATGTTGCTGTGGATCCTGGTCTGGAGAACGAGAAACATGCACCAAAGTCACCAGGTATGAAATATACTCACTATGCTCCGAACGCACCGTTCGTTCTTGTGGATGGAAGTGTGGAGTTTTTGCAGAGTCTTGTGGATAAAGAACGCGAAGCAGGAAAACGGATTGGAATTTTGACGACAGAAGAAAGAGCAGACGTTTATAAAGCCGATTGTGTGATTCCAGCCGGAAATCGTTCCAAGCCTGAAACGGTGGCTCAGCATCTATACGAAGCGTTACGAGCATTTAACGAAGCGGGTGTAGATCAGATTTTCGGAGAGGTTTTTCCGAAAACAGGAGTAGGCGTTGCGATCATGAACAGGCTTGAAAAATCGGCCGGTGGCAATATCATAAAAGGGTAGAAAAAGAACCTGATTCCATATTTATTAATGGAATCAGGTTCTTTTGTTACATTCAAAGTACATTTTTTGCTCTAAAAACTGTGAATTCACTCATACCGTCTGGGGTATATTAAAGTTTATTTATGAAATTTTAAAGATATTCCGGCGAGTTACGAGCATAATTCGGCGAGTTTGGACCATAATCCGGCGAGTTTTGCTCATATATCGGCGAGTCGACATCAGCAGACAAACATCTACCAGTTCTATACCCCCCTTTCCACTCACATAACTGCTTATTAACAAACCTGTGTCTACTTAAGACACAGGCTTGTTCGTATGGATCGGCAGCATGATTGAAAAGGTGGTGCCTTCATCAATCTTACTGTCGATTAGAATTTTACCGTGATGATTCTCCACGATTTTATAACAGATCATGAGGCCGAGGCCGGTTCCTTTTTCTTTTGTCGTATAAAAAGGTTCGCCGAGCGTCGGCAGGCGTTCTTCTGGAATACCGCACCCATGGTCGATAAAGGAAGCCATCACATAATTGCCTTGTTTTTGAAGATGGATATGTACGGAACCACCCGTAGGCATCGCTTCAATCGCATTTTTCAGCATGTTCACAAACACTTGCTTGATCTGATTATCCACACACCAAATCTCAGGCAAGTCGGGTTCGCTCTCAAAATAGATCTGTACATTTGTTAATATGGCTTGCGTGTCAAGAATTGAGATAACGTGTCTTAACAGCTGACGAAGATCCGTTTGTGTAAAGTTCATCGCCTGCGGTTTTGCGAGCAGCATGAACTCTCCGACAATGCTGTTGATTCGGTCAATCTCGGAAAGCATGATTTCATAATAATCTTCGTTTTCTGAAGCTCTCGACTGAAGGAGCTGTAAAAAGCCGCGAATCGAAGTAAGCGGGTTGCGGATCTCGTGCGCAACACCAGCAGCAAGCTGCCCGAGTACAGACAGTTTGTCAGACTTTCTGAGCATCTCTTCTGTCTTTTTGCGTTCGGTCAGATCACGTGCGACAACAACGCAAGAATCGGGCTGATCAGAATCGTTCGCGATTGGCGTCGCATTGGCTTCGAGAGTGACCCAGTGTCCGTGGGCATGTTTGCAGCGTACTTCAAACTTCACCGGTTTTTGTGTTTGAACCATTTCGTTAATGGCCATTCTAACTTTTGGTCTGTCATCCGTATGAAAAAAGCCTTGAATCTTTTTGCCATCATAAAGAGACGGATCAAAGCCAAGGAGGAGTCGATTAGAAGGGGAGACATATTTTACGTTTCCTTCTAAATCTACGACACCTACTAAATCCGTCGTATTCTCCGCAATTATCCGGTACTTTTCTTCGCTTTCCTTGAGAGCTTTTTCTTTTAACTTTTTATCCGTTATATCACGTGAGATGGCAGAAAGAGCGACGACTTCACCTTTTTCTCCATAAATCGGGCTTAAGGACAGGCTTACATTTAAGCGTTTGCCGCATTTCGTTAAGCGAATGGTCTCGACACCTTTTACATAACCGCCATGTTTAACGATCGTCATCAGTCTCTCTGATTCAGCTGCTTTATCCTCAGGTACTACGGGAAGTATGTGTGAAGTCAGGTTGTTGAGTTCGTCTTGTGACCACCCATAAATGAACTCAAACGCCGGATTCACTTTTACAGAGTAGTTCGTTAGATGAACGACTGATATCGCATCGCTAGAATGATAGATGACGGATTCAAGCAAGTCCTTCGTTTCTCGCAGTTCTTTTTCCGCTTCTCGTTTTGCGGTTACGTCTTTTGCGATCCCGAACACACCAAGGACTTTGTTTAGCACGATGATCGGGGTGAGCGTGAACGTGATCTGTCGGATGCCGCCGTTCTTTTGTCGGATGCGTGTTTCGTGCATTTTCGATTTGCCTTTTAAGGCATCGTTAAATTGGTCGATCGCAATCGCTTTTCGGTCAGGCATCATGAACGGATCAAAGGTCATGTTTAAGAGTTCAGTTTCGCTGTATCCGGTAAGAATGGTACATGCTTTATTAACGGTCGTAAACTTTCCGTCCATATCCAGTGAAAATAAGGCGTCAATGTTGTGATCCATCAATGAGCGGAAACGCTGTTCGCTTTCAGCCAGCTGCGTTTCGACAGATACACGTTCGCTCAAATCGACACAGAATCCATACACTTCCGAAACAGCCCCATTTTTATCATAAATAGGACCGATCGCAGCCAAAAAAGGAATACCGTTCAGCGCTGATTCATACGTGAGACTTTCTCCGTTCAGAGCTCTTTCATACATTTCCTTTTTAAAAGCAGCCATTTCTTTCGGAAAGATATCTTCTATTCTCTTTTGTAATACGTTTTCCCTCTTGAGACCAAACAAGTCAAATAGTTCGCCTTCGCTCTCGGTCATAATAAGGTCTTCATTCTGTTTGATGCATCGAAATGTCATGCTTTTTTGACGTGATAAGCCGGTTTGAAACGGGGACGGCTGCCATACGTCTATTCCTTTATCCGTTATGGCCGAAGCGTTATTGATCATCCTTGTTCCTCTCCTTAACGTACAGAGTTATATCCTTTTTATATACGATATAAATCCTATTATCCCTTCCTCTAAAGCGGTAAAGAGTGCATTTTTTACACCGCTTAACAGCTTGTATGTTTTTTAGTCTTTTTAAAAGTAGACATGCATAGGTTGAAAGTATGATGGTTAAAGGAGTGGGAACTAGTTGGCAACGATGGGGGAATGGATGACACTTTTGTTTATGTCTGTTGCGCTAGGTATGGACGCTTTTTCAATCGGCCTGGGCATGGGAATGTTATCACTTCGATTTAAGCAGATTATGAAAATAGGGATTACGATTGGACTTTTCCATATGCTGATGCCGCTTGCTGGAATGACGATCGGAAAACAAATCTCTCTTCACTTTGGTGATATTGCTGCGATCATTGGCGGAATCTTGCTCGTCATACTTGGTGTTACGATGATTCGCTCTTCGTTTTCAAGTGATGACGAACCGTTCGTACAGCCGATCGGTATTGGTTTATTGGTCTTTGCCTTAAGTGCGTCTTTAGACAGCTTTTCGGTAGGCTTATCCTTAGGGATCTATGGGGCCAAAACATGGATGACGATTCTGATGTTCGGTATGATGAGCATGCTGTTAACATGGGCTGGATTGATTATGGGGAAGAAAGTGCAAAAGTGGCTCGGTTCGTATGGTGAAGCCTTTGGCGGCTGTATCCTGCTTGCTTTTGGTGTGAAGATTTTGTTGCCTTTTTAAAGAATGGATATCGTGTAAGTGGTTGATCTCCGTTTCAGATGCTCGCTTTCCGGGGGGTGTGCGGTGAGCCACCTCGGCGCTAGGCGCAAATAGGTGTCTCACCTGTCACACTGATCCCCCAGGAGTCTCGCATCTTACACTCCTATCAACTTGTCAATGATGACTTTGGAAGAGTACCTGGCAGTCATGTCCCATCTTCAAACAGGTTACGCTAACAGAACCAGTCTATATTTTTTATTCATGAAACCGATGATATACTTAATAGAATAACGTTATCCCAGATGAAAATGGGGAAAGATAGAATATGAGGTGAAGCCGCCATGAATAGGAACGTTTTATTTATTTGTACAGGCAATACATGCCGCAGCCCGATGGCAGAGGCGATTTTACGTGAAAAAGGAAAAGGCAAGTTCAACGTTAAGTCTGCAGGCGTTTTTGCTGGAAATGGTGCAGTGATGAGCTCGAATGCTTCACACGCCCTTTCTGAGAGAAAGATAAAAGAAAGCCATCAGTCACAAGGCGTATCCGATTATCTGATCGAATGGGCGGACCTCATATTAACAATGACAGAAAGCCACAAACATGCTCTTGTCGGACGATGGCCGGATGCTGTGAATAAGACGTACACATTAAAAGAATATGTTCTCGATGAGGAAGATCAAAAGAGAATTGAAGAGATCTATGAGCTGTACACAGAGATCGAGATGCTGAAGCTTCAATATATGTCAAAGGATTCTGCGGATGAAGAAGTGAGACAAGCATTTGAGAAAGAAGTAAGGCCGCTTGTTGAAAGACGAATGAAACTAGAAAGTACTGTTCCGTCTCTAGACATTACTGATCCGTTCGGCGGGCCTCTCCACCTTTATCAAGAAACAAGAGATGAAATTGAAGCACTTATTGAAAAATTAATGAAAAAAGACGATAGCAAGAAGTAGTGAGACATAATTCAGTAAGGCTGTCCTAAATTGCCGTGAAGTGACATTGTACAGGCGATAAGGACAGAATATAATGGAAAAAAGTATGAGAGAGCAGGTGCACGCAACATGAAAGTAGCAATTGGATCAGATCACGCCGGAGTTGAATTACGAAAAGAGATCATCGCCATGATAGAAGAACTGGGCATGGAAGTAGAAGATGTTGGCTGTGAATGCGATACTTCTGTAGATTACCCAGACTATGCTATCCCTGTAGCTGAAAAAGTTGCCAACGGTGAAGCGGATCGTGGAATCTTAATCTGCGGTACGGGTATCGGAATGAGCATTGCGGCAAACAAGGTAAAAGGAATCCGCTGCGCGCTTGTTCATGATCTGTTCAGTGCAAAAGCAACAAGACAGCATAACGACAGCAATGTACTTGCCATGGGTGAACGTGTCATTGGGCCAGGTCTCGCTTTGGAAATCGCAAAAGTATGGCTAACGACAGAATATGAAGGCGGACGCCACGGTCGCCGTGTGGGTAAAATCTCTCAATACGAAGGCCAATAGCAGTACAGCTATTAACCCATAAAATGAAGGGAAGACCATCTAATGAGCGATGAGCTCCAACAAATTCAAGACCAAGTCCTGAATGTTTTGCAAGATCTGCAAAAGCATGCACAATTAAGACCGTCTCAATTATTAGTAGTAGGCGCAAGTACAAGCGAAGTAATTGGTGAACGAATTGGCACATCAGGCACGATGGATACAGCGGGTGCACTTTACCGAGGTATCGTAGCGTTTCAAGAGGAAACAGGAGTTGCACTTGCCGTGCAGTGCTGTGAGCACTTGAATCGTGCGCTCGTTATGGAGCGTGAAGATGCAGAAAAACGAGGCTATGAAGAAGTCCGGGTCGTTCCTGCTCGCTCAGCAGGAGGTGCGTTGGCAACACATGCCTTCCACCACATGAACGAACCTGTGATCGTTGAATATATAAAAGCCGACGCAGGCATCGATATCGGTGACACCTTTATCGGGATGCACTTGAAGCATGTTGCCGTGCCTGTGCGCAGTGAAGTGAAGAAGGTTGGCGCTGCGCATGTGACGTTGGCGAAAACCCGTCCGAAGCTGATCGGCGGCGAACGCGCAGTGTATCCGAGCAAAGAAGACATTCGATGTTTTTAGTTAGTGGAAAGCCCTCTTGATGAGGGCTTTTTTATTTGAGCTAGTGAAGGGTAGGAGGGCGCGGTTAACGGCGGAAGAGGCGAAAATTGTCGAGGATTGTAGACTCGTGGATAAACAGCCAAAACTTTTGGATTCAGCCCTAAAATTCGTGGATTGAAGTACAAAACTCGTGGATTCATGGGCATTTTTTGTGGAATTACGGTTATCAAGGCTGATTTCAGCTGGTTTTGATGTCCTTCTCGTGCTTCCAAACCAATGATTTGAAGCTTGGCACCCGCCAAGCACCCTAATTATGTTCGATTTCGTAGTGAATCCACTCTGAATTGATGTTTTTCCCGCCCATCTTCTTATAAAGAGCTTGTGCAGATGTATTATCGATGGCGGTTTGCCAAGACATGTATGCATAGCCTTCCTTTTTCGTATATTCAAGCACATGCAAGAACAGTTTTTCACCTAAACCTGCACCACGAAACTCAGAATCTACAAATAAATCATTCAAAATGGCGATTTTTTGCACGCGCGTCGTGCTGAACGAAAAGTAAAGTGTAGCAAACGCTGCTAATCGGCCGTCCTCTGTTTCTGCTACAAATTGTGTTCCTGCTTCATCCGAAACTAGCAGGTGTTTAATATGATCCTGCAGTTTTGTTCCTTCAGGTGTTTTTCCTTTATAAAAGTCAACGATATAACGAAGCATTAAGCCATTCAGCTGCTCTACATCCTCTAAAACGACAGGACGAATTTTAAAAGTTTCCATCTTCTGCATCTCCTTTAATATCACTTCCATAACGAAAGAAGCGTTCATTTTACATCTATATTAAGTGATTCTTAGAGAACTGAATAGTATGATTAATGGGATGAAGTGGAATCGTGAATTGTCTGGCAAGGGCATACTATTGCTGCTTCCTTTTTGAAATGTGAAAGGAGAGGTTACTTTGAGGAATTATGCGATCGGAATTGATATTGGAACAACGAGTACAAAGGTCGTTCTTTTTGATGAAAAAGGCGCGGCAGTCGCTCATCATTCAAAAAACTATCCGCTGCTTTCTGAAGAACCGGGTGCAGCGGAACAAAATCCGAATGAAATTTATGAAGCAGTTGTTTATTGCTTAAGAGAAACGGTAAGAAAGAGCGGGGATCTGGCTAGTAGAATCAGCTTTCTCTCATTTAGTACAGCCATGCATTCCTTGATCGCCGTCGACAGTGAGGGAACACCGCTCACAAACAGCATCACATGGGCAGATATCCGTAGTGAACCTTATGCGGCTGCCTTCAAATCAAGTGCAGAAGCTATTGATCTGTATAAACGGACTGGTGTGCCGCTGCATCCGATGACACCATTCTTTAAATTACAGTGGTTAAAAAGGGAATCACCTGAAGTCTTCCAAAAAGCAGCTAAGTTTGTTGGTATAAAGGATTACATACTCTACCGGTGGTTTGGTGAGTGGATAACCGATTATGCATCAGCCGCAGCGACTGGTCTATGGAACTTGGAATCAAAAACGTGGGACGCGGAAGCGCTGCAAATAGCGGATATCACGCCGGATAAACTACCTGATCTTCAGCCAACTACTTATTATTGGGACACGCTTTCTGAAGTGCTTTTAAAGAAATCAGGCCTCGATCAATCTGTAAAAGTTGTAATTGGTTCAACAGACGGACCATTATCCAACCTTGGTGTCGGAGCGATCTCACCTGGAGATGTCGCGGTAACAATAGGGACGAGCGGTGCGATTCGAACAACATCCTCGGCACCTATATTAGATACAGAAGGCCGCACGTTCTCTTATCCGCTGACAGAAAATCTTTGGGTATCAGGCGGACCGGTTAATAACGGTGGGATAGCGTTTCAATGGATTCATGATGTTTTGCAAAAAGACCGCGATCCTGCCTATGAAAAACTGTCTGCTGAAGCGGATCAGATAGAGCCAGGTGCAGAAGGACTTCTGTTTCTGCCTTATCTAACGGGGGAACGGGCTCCTTTATGGGAGGCACAAGCGAAAGCTTCTTTTATCGGTCTTACCCTTCGCCATACTCAAAAACACATGGTGCGTGCAGTGCTGGAAGGAACGATTCTGAACTTATACAGTGTGTATGCTCTGATTAAAGATCATGTTGAAGGTGAAGATGTTAAGATATTTGCGACAGGCGGTTTTACGAATTCTCCTCTATGGAAACAGATTTTAGCAGACGTTTTTCAAACAGAGGTGAGTATACCGGAACATAGGGAAAGCTCATGTCTCGGAGCAGTCTTGCTTGGCCGATTTGCAATCGGGGAAACAGAGACATTACAAGAGGCACCTTCTGAAACGAAACAATACGAAGAAATCGTACCGAATAAGGAGCATCAGCAAGTCTATCAAGAACTGTTCGTCCTCCATCAATCCCTTTCTAATGTGATTCAGACACAATACGGGGCGTTGCATGATTTTCAAAATAAACATAAAAAAGAGAGCGGAGAATAATTCCGCTCTTGGTTTTAGTTGATATATGTCGCATTGATTAACGGAAGTCCAGACTTAGCGTCTTTGCCATTTTTAACATTTCCGTAAACCGTAATTTCTGAACCTTCTTTAAAACTGCTATCCATCGTAAAGTTCATCACTTTGAACGTTGTGGCGCCAACTTTCATCTCAAAACTGCTGCCCATGCCTTTTTCTTCATGAGCAGTTACAGTTCCCGTTGCTTTAATAATTTTTTCATTATAAGCACTAGGATCTGATTCAAGCGCACTTGGATCTAACTGAACCGCATTTTTCTCCATATTTTTGATAACCTCAGCTTGTTGACCAGCTAGATCATCCTTCGTGTTTTGATCTTCATTTGCTCTTTTTTCTGTTTCTTCCTTCGCTTCAGGCTTTGCTTTTTCTTCGCTGCAGCCTGCTAGTGCTAGTACTAAAACAAGGAGACTTGCTCCAAACCACTTTCTCATCATGCAAAAACACCCCTTAATATATCACTCTATCTCTATTATGTATCATCATACCATGTTCATCCCTATCAAATAAAATGAATTTTCACACTTGTGCATTTCCTCTTACAACTTAAAGCATTAACGTGTAAGATATAGGGGTATGTTACAATCATAATAATTTTTCACATAAGGTAAGGGGGAAGCGAAATTGAACCATTTGAAAACAGCTGATCAAGAAGTCTACCAATCCATTATGGATGAATTGCACCGCCAGCGTACGAAAATCGAATTGATTGCTTCTGAAAACTTTGTAAGCCAAGCCGTAATGGAAGCTCAAGGCTCCGTTCTAACGAATAAATACGCTGAAGGCTACCCGTCTAAACGCTATTATGGCGGATGTGAACACGTGGATGTTGTTGAGAATTTAGCAAGAGACCGCGCGAAGAAAATTTTTGGTGCGGAACATGCTAACGTTCAGCCTCACTCTGGTGCACAAGCGAACATGGCCGTTTATTTTACGATTTTAGAGCAAGGTGACACTGTACTCGGAATGAACCTTTCTCATGGCGGTCACTTAACACACGGAAGTGCTGTGAACTTCTCAGGAATTCAATACAATTTTGTTGAGTATGGTGTAGATGCTGAGAAAAACGTGATCGATTATGAAGATGTTCGTCAAAAAGCCCTTGAACACCGTCCAAAGCTGATTGTAGCAGGAGCGAGCGCTTATCCGCGTGCGATCGATTTTGCAAAGTTCCGCGAGATCGCCGATGAAGTTGAAGCTTACCTTATGGTGGATATGGCCCACATCGCAGGACTTGTAGCGGCTGGACTTCACCAAAATCCAGTTCCTTATGCAGATTTTGTAACAACAACTACACACAAAACACTTCGCGGTCCTCGCGGAGGAATGATTTTATGTAAAGAAGAATTCGCGAAAAAAATTGATAAATCCATCTTCCCGGGCATTCAAGGCGGTCCTTTGATGCACGTAATCGCTGCAAAAGCGGTATCGTTCGGGGAAGTGTTAACAGATGAGTTCAAAAGCTATGCTGAGCAGATCGTGAAAAACGCAAAACGCCTGGCAGAGTCTTTGAAAAAAGAAGGCATCACACTTGTTTCTGACGGCACAGACAATCACTTGATTCTGATCAACGTGAGCGAGCTTGCGCTAACAGGGAAAGTGGCTGAAAAAGCACTAGATGATATCGGGATCACCGTGAACAAGAACACGATTCCATTTGATAAAGAAAGCCCGTTTGTAACGAGCGGTATCCGTATCGGAACAGCAGCGGTAACTTCACGCGGTTTTGTTGAAGAAGACATGGACGAGATCGCTGCAATTATGGCTTCTGTATTGAAGAACATCGAAGACGAAACAACGTTGAAAGATGCAGAGGCACGCGTTGAAAAGCTAGCAGGAAAATATAAGCTGTACGAATAAAAAATAGAGATTAAAAAACCAGTTTCTAAGCAGAAACTGGTTTTCTTTGTATAACAGGTTCTTTTACCATATTCTTACGAGCAGGTATTGGAATAATATATTGATGCTTTGGAAGGTATTGAATCAGTTTTACTAGTGCTAGGCTGCCAAATAAAACAGCGAAAAACATAATAGGCATCATTCTTGTCTGCCATACGCCTGCAGGAAGAATTTGAATAAACATAATAAGAACAAAAGGATGTAACAGATAAATACCCATTGAAAACTTACCGATCGCTTGAAGTGAAGTTCTCACAAAGTTTAACTGACTAACATAACTATACAGTCCAATCGTAGCAAAACTTAAGAGCGGGATATTAATCATGTTTGTAGCTCTTCTTGATGAAATGGAACCGATTGTCTTGTATTCATAAATTGCCCCTACATATACTCCAATTACGGCAAGTACAAGGAGAATCGTGTTTTTCTTAGTCCATCTAGAAATGGGTTTCCAATAGTAAGCTAAAAAACCCCCAAATACAAAGTAAAAAATCCAGTGAAATAAAAAGACTTTATCAACCATTACAGTTTCAATAATTCCTGACACGAGGGGGATATCCTTCGTGATAAAAAAGTAATAACTTGAGAAAGCAGATAGTCCTAGAGCGATCCACCATGCAATACCATTTCTGATAAATTGCAAGACAGGGAAAATCAAATAAAACTGAACAACTATGGCCATAAAGTATAAATGATAAAACGATTGCCCTAATGTGAAATTATAAAGAAATACTTTAGGATCTGTAGGGAATTTCCCACCAAGAATATACACAGTTACGAGCTGGTAAAATAAACTCCAAATAATAAAAGGTAATATAATCTTAGTTGTTCTGGATGAGACAAATTTTTTGAAAACAAACCCTTTTTTATTAATCGAATTAAAAAGTAAAAATCCACTTATGACAGCAAATGTAGGTGTACCAAAACGTCCTAGTTGATTAAAGAAATAAGTAAACCAATTAAAAACTCCGTCCGCTTGATTATAATACGTTGCAGATACATGAACGAATAAAACACCGATACATGCGAACGCTCTTAAAAAGTGAATTTCATTGAAATATTCTTTAGTTGCTACATTTTTATTCACTTTTTACATCCTCTCTATAAACAAAAAGTTTTGTACGATAAAAATGAACCCTTATAATCTTCGTTAATCATATAAGAAAACAAAGGGTGAAACATCTTGAAATATATGGATTTTCATATAAGGGAATTCAGATTGCTTCACTATAACAAACTAATATTAAGATAGTATTAAGGTATTGAAAAAACTTTTTTTCAAAAAAAGTGATCCAAATAAAAACTCTCTCCGTTAGCTAAGTGTAAAAAACAAAAAAGGAGAGATTACCTATGAAAATGAAAAAAGCACTTTTAGCAGTACCGTTAAGTGTGTCTCTATTAATCCCTACATTCTCGGTGGCTAATGCACATGGTCACGAAAGTCACAGCAAAGGCGCGATGTCAGCAGAAGTGACAAACCCGGCAATCGATCTTCGTGCTTCACTTGATACTCTTCTTTCTGAACATGCATTTCTAGCAGTTGTTGCGATGCAAAAAGGAATTGACGGAAAAGAAGACTTTGAAGCAGCAGCCGGACAGTTGAACCAAAATACAGAGGCACTTTCAGCAGCAGTTGGATCTGTTTACGGTGAAGAAGCTGGAGCACAGTTTAAAGAAATCTGGAGCAGCCATATCGGCTATTTCGTAGACTATGTAACAGCAACAGCTGAAAATAACGAAGAAGGAAGAAAGCAGGCACTTGCGGAATTGGATAAATACCGTGTGACGCAAGCGGATTTCCTTGATAAAGCAACAGAAGGCAGATTAAAAGCGAAAGACCTTGAAGAAGGTTTGAAAGTCCACGTTGACCAACTGGTCTGGGCTTTTGAAAGCTATAGAACAGGGGACTACGACAAAGCGTATGACAATATTTCAGAAGCGATGCACCACATGTTCATGACAGGTAAAGGTTTGTCTTGGGCAATCACGGATCAGTTTCCTGATAAGTTCGAAAACAAATCAGTAGATACTCCTGCAGCTGATCTTCGCGCAGACTTAAACAGCGTATTCTCCGCACACGCAGCATTAGCCGCATTAACGATGCAAAAAGGAATCGATGGCGCGAAAGACTTTGAAGCCGCAGCAGCAGAACTAAATGAAAACACAGATGACATCACAGCGGCTGTAGAATCAGTGTACGGTGCAGAAGGTGCAGCACAGTTTAAAGAAATTTGGAGCAGCCACATCGGCTATTTCGTAAATTACGTAACAGCAACAGCTGAAAACAACGAAGAAGGCAAGAAACAAGCGATGGCTGAATTGGACAAGTACCGTGCTGAACAAGCTAAGTTCTTAGACACGGCAACAGAAGGACGTCTAAAAGCAGCTGACTTAGAAGAAGGCTTAAAAGTACACGTAGACCAATTACTAGCAGCGTTTAACAGCTACACAGGAAAAGATTACCCTGCAGCATACAAGAATATCTCTGAAGCTTATGCTCACATGTTCGGTGTAGGACAAGCGATGTCTGGTGCGATCGTTGATCAATTCCCGGATAAGTTTGCTGGCCAAAAGCCATCCGAAATGCCGAAAACAGGTATGGGCGGCATGAGCCAAACTTCAAATGATGCAGTTCTTTGGAGCCTGTTCGGATTGATTCTGGCTTCTGCTACAACAGCTATGATTCTCCGCAGAAAAGCAACAAACCATTAATAAGAGTAAAGAGTGGAGGACGAATGAGTCCTCCATCTTTTCTATCTAATTGAGATGGAAAGGAAGGTTTTTTATGAAAAAAATAGTTGCGGGCATTCTTTTAGCTGGGCTGATTGTAAGCGGCTGTTCAAATGCTGATGTGAATGATAAAAATGAGGCTACTAATAAACCTGCCGAATCTGTGAAAAAGCAAGAGCAGCAGGAAGAAGTGGCATCTTCTTCTACTAATTTGACACCGCCTAAAGGATTAAAGCTAAAAGCAGATACAGAGGGAATAACACCTTCTGCGATTGAAATTCCAGCATTGAATATTAACACTGAAATTGAAAAAGTCGGTACGTTGAAAAATGGACAGATGGGTGTTCCTAAAGGAATGGATACCGTAGGCTGGTTTGGTGACGGGGCGAAACCCGGGTCGCCGGGAAATGCTGTAATCGCAGGGCATGTTGACAGTAAGACAGGTCCAGCTGTGTTTTATAAACTAGAAGACCTTGAAAAAGGCGATGAAGTGATCGTTAAAAACAAAGACGGCAAAACACTGACTTTTGAAGTAACAGGAAAAGAAAAATACGACAGAAAAAACGCGCCTGTCGATAAAATATTCGACTATTCGTATGGAAGCAAGCTGAACTTAATAACCTGTACCGGTACCTTTAATCGTGATGAAGGCACGCATGAAGAGAGATTGGTTGTTTATACAGAGTTGAAAACGGATAAGTAAGAGAATGAAAATCATAGAGTATCAAAATTATCCAAAAGCATCCATTCGTTTGGGTGTTTTTTTGATGTGCGGTTGAGGGAGAACTAAGTGGACAGTATTATTGCGGAAGTGGACAGTAAAATCGGAAAAGTGGACAGTAATATAGTCGAAGTGGACAGTAAAATCAGAAAAGTGGACAGTAAACTTCATTTTGGGCTCAATTCTCCCACGAGGGCAGCAAGCAGATAGAAAGTTTTTTCAGGATTTCACCTCTGAATTCAGGGAATAGTAGTAGAAGAGTTTATATGTAAAATTTGGAGTCTAATTTCTGGTCATCAGCCGCTAATTTTCCTTGAAGTAGATGTTGTTTTTCTGTACAATGCTAGAGATGCTTTTTGAACGACAATAAAAGTTACATAAGGAGAGGTGCTTAAACATGAGCAATGTATATGTCCTTGATCATCCGTTAATTCAGCATAAATTAACATACATCCGTGATGAAAGAACGGGTACAAAAGAATTCCGCGAGCTTGTTGATGAGGTAGCGGGACTGATGGCTTTTGAAATTACACGTGACCTTCCATTGCAAGAAGTAACTGTAAAAACGCCGGTTGCTGAAGCGACAATGAAAACAATCGCTGGGAAAAAATTAGGGCTAGTACCGATCCTTCGTGCAGGACTTGGAATGGTAGACGGAATCCTCAAGCTGATTCCAGCAGCAAAAGTTGGACATGTTGGTCTTTACCGAGATCCTGAAACACTAACACCGATCGAATACTACGTGAAGCTTCCTTCAGATGTGGAAGAGCGTGATTTCATCGTGATCGATCCGATGCTTGCTACAGGTGGATCTGCAGCTGCAGCAATCGAGTCGATTAAGAAGCGCGGCGCGAAAAACATTAAGCTTATGTGCTTAGTAGCAGCTCCAGAAGGTGTTAAAGTGATTCAAGAAGAGCACCCAGACGTTGATATTTTCTTAGCAGCACTTGATGAAAAATTAAACGACCACGGATACATCGTTCCAGGTCTTGGCGACGCTGGAGATCGTTTATTCGGAACAAAATAAGACGGAAAAATGATGAAACTGACTCGATGGAAGGTGAAAAAACCTCTGTCGGGTCATTTTTTTATTTTAAGCGTGCAATAATCTTCCCTGAACATAATGAAATTTTGCTACGAATAGATGGCTGCGCGAGAAAAGCCTCGAGGCGCGCGGAAATAATGTGAATACGCGTGAAACTTCGGCAAAGGTGCGCGTAACTTTGTCGAACACGCGCGCAAACAAAGCAATCCTGCGCGAACGTTTTCTAAAAGATTATTGTTACTTTCAAACCTTATTTTTATGTTCTTCTGTGACAGTTGATTGGAGTGCAAGGTGCGTGCCTACCACCTGAGAAACTTCTTGCAAGGCATGCGACGAGGAATTCTACATCGATAGAGTTTGCTTGTAGACGCAGGAGCAAGAATACTTCCATAGGCGGGCAGGTGAGACACTTAAAAGTGAAACGTACAAATGTGGCTCACCGCCTGCCCCGCGGAAAGCGAGCATCTGGAACGGAAATCAACCACTTCCAATAAAAAAGAAGGCTGACCGTCAGCCTTCTTACCAATAGTTGAATTAGTTCATCTCCTCAAACTTCATATCCATCAGCTTGTTGTCGTCATGCATCACGCCGACTTTTACAAGATGTTTCTTATCCTTTTGATACACCGTAAAATCAAAGTAATCTGTTATGGTGCCATCCGGACTTACGCGTCGTGTATCGTACTGATAATCGCTCACTTTGCTGTTCGGATACTTTTTTCTTGTTTCAGCTAGGGCCATCTTGCCCCATTTTGCATAATCTTTTTGTGTCACAGATGAATTCATATCGTCTGTAGGGGTCTGGTCATTATATTGAACGTTTAATGGTTTCGTACGATCGTTCTCAACATTGTTTCTCATATCTGTAGACTCTTCCGTCGGCTTCTTGTCATTGTTCATGCAGCCACTTGCCACAAAAACTGAGATCGCTGCAAATAAAATAATTACTTTTTGTTTCATGTCGAACAAGCTCCTTCACATATATTTAATGTAAGTATTTATCAAAAGCAGTTAATTATTCAGGAAAATGGTAATAGTAGGAATAAGTAGTAAACAAAGTGAATAATAAACCATTGTAACAAGCCACAAAATTTCCACAATTTATTTAATAAACCGTCCCGGAAGTCGTTGACATAGAAATGTCACTATTGTATTCTTACAAAGGGAATATGGTAAGGTTTACATTCTTGTTATTTCAAGGTTTTTCAAGAAAAAAATTACCAAGTTTCCATTAGGAAGGAGTCCATACGATATGAGCAACGGGAAACGCCCTTATAAAGCGATGGCTTTAATGTCTGGCATTCTTTCTCAGCTTGTTGGATGCATTTTGGTTGGACTTTTTGGAGGGAAATGGCTGGACGAGAAAGTCGGCAATGAATTTCCAATCTTCCTTATCATCGGGTTGTTTCTAGGTCTTGGAACAGGTGTTTACGGGATGATCCGCTTAATATCGAAGTTTTCAGGGGACGGGCAATGATGAATGAGTACAAATCAGTGTTTTTCAAATACATAAAGTACACATTGTATCTTCTCTCTCTTTTATTCGTCGGTTATGCTGTCACTCCTTATAAAGCCATCTTTTTAGGACTGGCTCTAGGAACTGTGTTCAGTCTCTATAATCTTTGGAGCATGTACTCAAAGATCGAAAGAATGGGACAAGCAGTTATTCAGCAGAAAAGAGTGAAAACACTCGGTTCACTTTCAAGACTCCTCTTTGCAGGGTTAGCGGTGCTCATCGCGATGAAATACCCGGAACATTTTCATTTATTAAGTGTGGTAGTGGGATTGATGTCAGTCTACATTATCATGTTAATAGATTCACTAACTCAAAGCTTCAGCACTCAAAAGGAAAAGAGGTGAACATAGGTGGAACATGGTGCAGTTACAGCTGATTTTCTAGGTTTGACTTTTAATCTGTCAAACGTACTAATGATCACAGTTTCATCCGTTATTGTTTTCCTTATTGCGGTACTCGCTACTCGAACCCTGTCAATGCGACCAGGAGGAATGCAAAACTTCCTTGAATGGGTAGTCGATTTCGTAAAAGGAATCATCAACAGCACAATGGATTGGCATACGGGCGGACGCTTTTTAGCTTTAGGACTTACACTAATTATGTATATTTTCGTTGCCAACATGCTGGGATTACCTTTTGCAGTAGTAGTCGACCATAATCTATGGTGGAAATCCCCTACTGCAGACCCGACCATTACATTGACTCTAGCAGTTATGGTAGTGGCTCTATCACACTATTACGGTGTGAGAATGAAAGGGTTCAAGGAATATGGATCTGAATTCTTCAAGCCAATGAAGTTCTTGTTCCCACTAAAGATTATTGAAGAGTTTGCGAACACATTAACGCTTGGTCTTCGTCTTTACGGAAACATCTTCGCTGGTGAGATGCTTTTAGGTCTATTAGTAGGTTTAACTAAGATGGGTATTTTTGCTGGCGTGCTAGGAATCTTCCCACTAATCGTGTGGCAAGGCTTCTCCGTTTTCGTTGGTGCCATCCAAGCATTTATCTTCACGATGCTAACAATGGTTTACTTGGCTCACAAAGTAAGTCACGATCACTAATTATCGGGAAAAATCAAGCTTCTATATATAGAAGCCCATTTTCATAAAAACTTTAATGGAATTCAGAAGGGAGAAATTTTATCATGAATCTTATTGCAGCTGCAATCGCGGTAGGTCTAGCGGCACTTGGTGCTGGTATTGGTAACGGTTTAATCGTAGGACGTACAGTTGAGGGGATCGCTCGTCAACCAGAACTACGTGGTACTCTTCAAACAACAATGTTCATCGGGGTTGCGTTAGTTGAAGCACTTCCAATCATCGGTGTAGTTATTGCGTTCATCGCTCTTGGCGCTGAGTAATCTAACAACCACTGTTTATTACGATTTCTATAATGGCGAAGCAAGTTTCCGTAGTGAGACTACCCTTCGCCATTCCTTATGTATGATTGATTGAAGGGAGGAAATGGTGTGCAAAACTTAATTCTAGGTGCTGCTGCAGGTGGAGGCCTGAACACAGGTGATATTCTTTACCAGCTGGCTGCATTTTTAATCCTACTAGTATTATTGCGTAAATACGCATGGGGCCCATTAATGGGAATCATGAAAGAGCGCCAATCACATATCAACAGCGAAATTGATGCGGCTGAAAAATCCCGTCAAGAAGCTAAAAGCTATCTGGAGACTCAAGTTGAAGAGTTGAAGAAAGCGAAAGATGAAGCAAAAGCTATTATCGATAATGCGAAAAAGCAAGGCGAAGCACAAGGTGAAGCAATTATTAAAGCATCTCGTGACGAAGCTGAGCGTGTGAAAGAAGCTGCATTGGCTGAAATCGCTTCTGAGAAAGAAAAAGCAGTTGCAACACTTCGTCAAGAAGTTGCTACTCTATCCGTTAAAATCGCTTCTAAAGTTATTGCAAAAGAACTTGATGAAAGCTCTCAGGAGAAGCTCATTAACGAATACCTTCAAGAGGTAGGCGAGTCTCGATGAGCAAAGATCAAGCAATCGTAGCAAAACGTTATGCATTAGCACTATTTGAAGTAGTTGGTGTTACGAAACTTGAAGATACAGTTTCAGAATTGCGCCTTGTGAAAAACGTACTGGAGATCAACAAAGATCTTCAAAAAGTTTTATCGCATCCAAAAGTATCAAAAGATCAGAAGAAAGAACTGATCAAAGAGAGCGTTGGAGCTGACCTTTCTACTGCTGTAATGAACACGATCTATCTGATGGTAGACCGCAACCGTTACACATACATCACAGAGATGGCAGCGCAGTTCATTGAATTAGCAAATGAGGCACAAGGCGTTGCCGACGCAAATGTATACTCTGTACGTCCTTTATCAGACTCAGAGATACAAAAGTTGGAGCAAACGTTTGCTGCCCGAGTCGGCAAAAGAGCGTTGCGCATTAATAATATTGTAGATCCTTCCCTTGTTGGAGGAATCAAAATCCGCATTGGCAACCGTATTTTTGACGGAAGCATCAGCGGAAAGTTGAATCGAATGGAACGTCAATTAGCTTCTAACGGAAGCTGAGAGGATAGGGGTGAAATTCATGAGCATTAAAGCTGAAGAAATCAGTGCTTTAATAAAAAAACAGATTGAAAACTATCAATCTGAGATCGAAGTTAATGATGTGGGTACAGTTATCCAGGTCGGTGACGGTATTGCCCGTGCCCATGGATTAGATAACGTAATGGCTGGTGAGCTTGTTGAATTTTCTAACGGTGTAATGGGTATGGCCCAAAACCTTGAAGAAAACAACGTAGGTATCATCATTCTTGGGCCTTACCAAGAAATTCGTGAAGGTGACGAAGTAAAACGTACAGGACGCATCATGGAAGTTCCTGTAGGTGAAGAGCTTCTTGGCCGTGTAGTTAACCCTCTTGGACAGCCGATCGACGGTAAAGGTCCAGTTGCGACTACAAAAACTCGTCCTATCGAGCAAAAAGCTCCAGGCGTAATGGCTCGTAAATCAGTACATGAGCCGCTTCAAACAGGTATCAAAGCGATTGACGCACTTGTGCCAATCGGACGCGGACAACGTGAGCTTATCATCGGTGACCGTCAAACAGGTAAAACAGCTGTAGCGATCGATACGATCCTTAACCAAAAAGATCAAGATATGATCTGTATCTATGTAGCGATCGGACAAAAAGAATCAACAGTTGCGGGCGTTGTAGAAACACTTCGTCAACACGGAGCGCTTGATTACACAATCGTTGTATCAGCATCTGCTTCTCAACCTGCACCAATGTTGTTCCTAGCTCCTTATGCTGGGGTATCTATGGCTGAAGAATTCATGTGGGCTGGTAAGCACGTATTGATCATTTATGATGATCTTTCTAAGCAAGCTGCAGCTTATCGTGAGCTTTCCTTGCTACTTCGCCGTCCTCCAGGCCGTGAAGCTTATCCAGGGGACGTATTCTACCTTCACTCACGTTTACTAGAGCGTGCTGCGAAGCTGAATGACGAGCTAGGCGGCGGATCGATCACAGCGCTTCCGTTCATCGAAACGCAAGCATCTGACGTATCTGCTTATATTCCAACAAACGTTATCTCTATCACAGACGGACAGATTTTCTTACAATCTGACTTGTTCTTCTCCGGTGTTCGTCCGGCGATCAACGCAGGTATCTCCGTTTCTCGTGTAGGGGGAGCTGCTCAGATCAAAGCGATGAGCAAAGTATCTGGTACACTTCGTCTGGATCTTGCTTCATACCGTGAGCTTGAAGCATTCGCTCAGTTCGGATCTGACCTTGATAAAGCAACTCAAGCAAAACTTAACCGTGGTGCACGTACTGTTGAAGTACTTAAGCAAGGACTTCACAAGCCGCTAAAAGTTGAGCACCAAGTTGCAATCCTTTATGCATTGACTCGTGGTTACATTGATGATGTAGCTGTTGAAGATGTAAACCGCTTTGAAGAAGCGCTTTACGCTCACATGGAAGCTAACTCTAAAGACGTTCTTGATGCAATCAAGACATCTGGAAAACTTCCTGGTGACGACAGCCTAGACGAAGCGATCAAAGCATTCAAAAAGACATTCGCGTAAGATTTTAAATAGACTTTAAAGCAGCGGTACGGCGGTTAGCCGTGCCCTGCAACCAGCTTACTATGTTTAAAATGAGGTTAACCGATTTTTAAACTACCCATAAAGGTGGTGAAAATGAATGGCATTGAAAGATATTAAAGCACGTATTGACTCTACTAAAAAGACAATGCAGATCACAAAAGCGATGGAGATGGTTTCAGCTGCAAAGCTAAACCGTGCTGAGCAAAATGCAAAATCTTTCGGCCCTTACGTGGACAAGATCCAAGAAGTGGTTGGAAGCATCGCATCTGGCAGCAACGCGAAACACTCCATGCTTTTAACACGACCAGTGAAGAAGACGGGCTATTTCGTCGTTACAGCTGACCGTGGATTGGCAGGAGCTTATAACTCGAATATTTTGCGCCACGTTTATCGTACGATTCAAGAGCGTCACAAGTCACCAGATGAGTACGCATTGATCGTAATCGGTAAAGTGGGTGTGAACTTTTTCAAAAGCCGTAAGATGTCTATCTTGGACAGCATCACAGGTGTGGCAGACCAGCCATCCTTTGCTGAGATTAAGGCGATCGCATCAAAGGCAGTAGGTCTTTATGCGGACGGGACATTTGATGAGCTTTACATGTATTACAACCATTTTGTAAGTGCCATTCAGAGCGATCTGACGGAGAAGAAGCTTCTTCCGTTAACAGATATCGCTGCAACAAAATCAAAATCTTCTTATGAGTATGAACCATCAGAGGACGAGATCCTTGAAGTGCTTCTTCCTCAATATGCAGAGAGCTTGATTTATGGTGCTTTACTTGATGCGAAAGCAGCCGAGCATGCTTCTCGTATGACTGCGATGAGAAATGCAACGGATAACGCTAATGAACTGATCGGCCAATTGAACCTCTCGTACAACCGTGAGCGTCAAGCAGCCATCACTCAGGAAATTACGGAAATCGTCGGCGGTGTAGCAGCTCTAGAATAGACTTTTATTTAAAAAGTGATTCTAGCAGCTAATGTGCAAAGTAAGATAGGAGGGAAACCGATGAATAAAGGCTATATTACTCAAATTCTTGGACCGGTCGTTGACGTAAAGTTTGAAGGCCAGCTTCCAGAATTGCTTAACGCTTTAACTGTTAGCGCTGAGGGTGTTGACTTAACACTAGAAGTAGCACTTCACCTTGGTGATAACATGGTTCGTACAATCGCAATGGATTCAACGGATGGTCTTGTTCGTGGGATGGAAATCGCTGACTCAGGTAAGCCGATTTCTGTACCAGTAGGTGAAGCAACACTTGGACGCGTATTTAACGTAACAGGTGATCACATTGACCTTGGTGAGGCAGTACCGGCAGATGTTCGCCGTGACCCAATTCACCGTTCAGCACCTTCTTTTGAAGAATTAACAACAAAAACTGAGATTCTTGAAACAGGAATCAAGGTAGTTGACCTTATCGCTCCATACGTAAAAGGTGGAAAAATCGGTCTTTTCGGTGGTGCGGGTGTAGGTAAAACAGTTCTTATCCAGGAGCTAATCAACAACATCGCACAAGAGCACGGTGGTATCTCCGTATTCGCAGGTGTTGGTGAGCGTACTCGTGAAGGGAATGACCTTTACCACGAGATGAGCGACTCTGGTGTTATCAAGAAGACGGCAATGGTATTCGGACAAATGAACGAGCCGCCTGGAGCACGTGCACGTATCGCTCTTTCTGGTTTGACAATGGCTGAATTCTTCCGTGACGAACAAGGACAAGACGTTCTTTTCTTCGTAGATAATATCTTCCGTTTCACGCAAGCAGGTTCTGAAGTATCTGCCCTTCTTGGCCGTATGCCATCAGCGGTAGGTTACCAGCCGACTCTTGCAACTGAGATGGGTCAATTACAAGAGCGTATCACATCTACGAAAAAAGGTTCTGTAACATCTATCCAAGCAATCTATGTACCTGCCGATGACTATACGGATCCGGCTCCAGCTACAGCGTTTGCTCACTTAGATGCAACAACAAACCTTGAGCGTAAACTAACAGCTATGGGTATCTATCCAGCGGTAGATCCTTTGGCTTCGACTTCACGTGCACTTTCTCCTGAGATCGTTGGAGAAGAGCATTATGAAGTAGCTCGTAAAGTACAGGCTACTTTACAGCGTTATAAAGAACTTCAAGATATCATCGCAATCCTAGGTATGGACGAGCTTTCTGAAGACGATAAGCTTGTTGTACACCGTGCGCGTCGTATCCAGTTCTTCTTATCTCAAAACTTCCACGTTGCAGAACAATTTACAGGACAAAAAGGTTCATACGTTCCTGTTAAAGATACAGTTCGTGGATTCAAAGAAATCCTTGAAGGAAAATACGATGATCTTCCGGAATCAGCGTTCCATCTCGTAGGCTCTATTGAGGATGCTATTGAAAAAGCAAAAACTTTGGCCTAATGCCTGAAAGGGGTAAGATTGGATGAAAACCATTCAAGTCAGCGTAGTAACCCCTGATGGTCCTGTGTTTGAAGGAAATGCGAAAATGGTCAGCGCGAAAGCAAAAAGTGGGGAGCTTGGAATTCTTCCAGGCCATATCCCTCTTGTAGCTCCTTTAACGATCAGCGCCGTGCGTGTTCACGACGTTGATGGGAAAACACAATATGTGGCCGTTAGCGGTGGATTTATTGAAGTGCGACCTGAAAAAGTCACGATCTTAGCAGAAGCTGCTGAAATCGCTGGCGAAATCGAAGTGGATCGCGCACGTGCATCAAAAGAACGTGCCGAGAAGCGTCTTGCAGGCAACAAACAAGACAACTTAGATGCAACGCGTGCGGAGTTGGCACTAAAACGTGCGATCAACCGTATCGACGTAGCAGCAAAGCGATAATTTTCAAGCCTTTCAGCTTTCCAGATTTGGAGAGCTGGAGGGCTTTTTTGTTTGTGGTGGTGGGGTTTTGTGAGTTGTGACGCATGAGGTGGAGAGTGAGCAGGATGAGCAGGCTGTTTACTGTTTGAGGTGGGGGTATAACCATGGCGAAAAATGTCGAGATTAATCGACTCGCCGATATATGGCAAAAACTCGCTGGATTATGATCAAAACTCGCGGGAATAATCCTGAAACTCGCGGTAATATTGAACAAATATCTTGGATTAATGGGTCAATTACCCCGTTAGGTATATTCAAAGACCAGTTTTGGTAACCGAAACTGCCCCATTTTTAACTCTTTTAAAGCCAAAATCACGATTAAAGAAAAAAACTTAATATTTTAGAAGTTTTTTTAAAGTTAATAACTACTCCAAAGCCCGAAAACTCCTCCGACTTGTTCAAAAACAAGATCAGAGAGTCTCTCTAAATAAATCATCACGGTCTAATGGATGACGTTCAACGGTCTTATCGAGTTAATTCATATACCGGCGGAACCAGGAAAATACAGCTTTCAAAAACTAAATAAACTTACAAATCCTCGTCCTGCAGAGCTTGTATGTGGTATTATCACATAATATGTAAAAAAGACAAATACCCAAATTGCAATAAAATACTCGAAAAGGTGAATGCTAAAGAAAGATGAGGAGTGTGCACGATGAGCTTTCATGGACAGCAAGTCTTACCGGCAGCCAGGAAGATGAAGGATTTTGAAAAACTGCTGAATAGCAAATATACATACATCGTTTGTTTGGATACACATATCAGTCAACTGAAGTTTATGATCGCTATGGCGAACGAAAGAAACAAGAAGGTGCTGGTTCACCTTGATTTGATCAACGGATTAAAAGCGAATGAATATGCGGTAGATTTTTTAGCTCAAGAAATGAAGCCGGCAGGAATCATCTCAACACGCTCAAATTGCATCATCCGCGCCAAAAAGAAGAACATGATCGCCGTTCAGCGCTTATTTTTATTGGACTCGCTAGCGCTTGAAACGAGTTATAAAGTCATCGAACGTGCACAGCCAGACTATTTAGAGGTTTTGCCGGGCATCATGCCGGAAATAATACAAGAAGTGAGTAACCAGGCGGGTATACCGATAATTGCTGGAGGATTAATTCGTACAAAATTGAACGTACAAGAAGCTCTTGATGCAGGTGCAGAGGCGGTAACAACTTCAAACCCGGAATTGTGGATATAATGTTCTCGTGAAATAACGTTTGACAACGTTTACATCCTTGCTATAATAGAGACAAGTTAATAAACGTGACGGAGAACATGGAGATCCACAAAGGGTTACTTATAGCACAACTATAGGTATCTTTTGCTGGGTCTTTTTTTGTTCGAATTCCGCACATTAACAGCGCTTGTCAAAACATAGGGGAGGAATAAAGATGTCAACATTCATGGCAGAACTTATAGGTACAATGATTTTAATTATTTTTGGCGGTGGCGTTGTTGCAAACGTTTCCTTAAACAAATCGAAAGCTCAAGGGGGCGGATGGATCGTTGTCGCACTTGCTTGGGGACTAGCAGTTGCAATGGCAGTTTATGCTGTCGGAAGCTTTAGCGGCGCGCACCTTAACCCGGCAGTTACACTCGGACTCGCATCTATCGGTGAATTTGCTTGGTCTGATGTACCAGCGTATATTATCGCTCAAGTACTTGGCGGAATGCTTGGCGGAATGGTAGTTTATTTTCACTTCCTGCCGCATTGGAAAGCGACGGATGACCCAGCGGTTAAGCTAGGCGTTTTCTCTACAGACCCTGCAATTCCGCACACGTTTTCGAATCTTTTATCAGAATTTATTGGAACCGCGGTTTTACTAGTAGGATTATTGTCAATCGGAGCGAATAAATTTTCAGATGGATTAAATCCTTTGATCGTTGGATTTCTTATCGTGGCGATCGGATTATCACTCGGTGGACCAACAGGGTACGCGATCAATCCTGCACGTGATCTTGGTCCCAGAATTGCACACTTTCTCTTGCCGATTCCAGGCAAAGGCGGATCCAACTGGACGTATTCCTGGATCCCAGTCGTTGGACCAATTCTTGGCGGTGTGTTCGGTTCATTATTTTATCAGGCGGTCTTTACTGGAAAAGTGACTACGCTTTTCTGGATCTGGACAGTTGTTTCACTAGCCGTTTTCGTCATTACGTTTTTCTTAGGAAGCAAAGGCACACATGCATTGCCACATGGAGATGAAATAGAAAACTAAATTTTTGGGAGGGCTTACTTATGGAAAAAAAATATATCATTGCACTCGATCAAGGAACAACAAGCTCAAGAGCGATTCTTTTTAACAAAGCAGGAGAGGTCGTTGAAATCTCTCAAAAAGAATTTAAGCAGCATTTCCCGAAGCCAGGCTGGGTGGAACATGATGCTCAAGAGATCTGGGGAACGATCTTAGCTGTTGTGGCAGAAGTTCTTTCGAAAACAGACACAGATCCAGGTGAAATTGCTTCAATCGGTATTACGAATCAGCGTGAGACAACGGTTGTTTGGGATAAGAACACAGGAAAACCGGTTCACAACGCAATCGTTTGGCAATCCCGTCAAACAGCAGAGATCTGTGATGAACTGAAAAATCAAGGACTGAACGACAAGTTCCGTGATAAAACCGGACTTTTAATCGACGCTTATTTCTCAGGAACAAAAGTAAAATGGATTCTTGATAACGTAGAGGGAGCTAGAGAAAAAGCAGAAAACGGAGACCTTTTATTCGGAACGATCGACACGTGGCTTGTTTGGAAGCTCACAGGTGGTAAGGCTCACGTTACCGACTATTCAAACGCTTCACGAACGCTCATGTACAATATTTATGACCTGAAATGGGATGACGAGCTTCTTGAAATATTAGGTGTTCCGAAATCCATGCTTCCAGAAGTAAAATCTTCATCTGAAGTATATGGCGAAACGATCGACTATCACTTTTTCGGTAAAAACATTCCGATTGCAGGAATCGCCGGTGATCAGCAGGCGGCGCTTTTCGGACAAGCATGCTTTGAAAAAGGAATGGCCAAAAATACGTATGGAACGGGCTGCTTTATGCTGATGAACACAGGCGAAAAAGCGGTTAAGTCAGATCATGGCCTATTAACGACCATCGCATGGGGAATTGATGGGAAAGTAGAATACGCCTTAGAAGGAAGTATTTTTGTAGCGGGTTCAGCGATTCAATGGCTGCGCGACGGTCTTCGCATGTTAAAGAACGCTGCGGACAGTGAAGAGTATGCAGAACGCGTTGCTTCTACAGATGGCGTATATGTAGTCCCTGCCTTCGTAGGGCTAGGCACACCTTACTGGGATTCAGAAGCACGTGGTGCGATCTTCGGCATTACGCGCGGTACCGAAAAAGAACATTTTATCCGTGCTACACTTGAGTCGCTTGCTTATCAAACAAGAGACGTTTTAACAGCAATGGAAGCAGACTCAGGGATCGAACTGAAGAAACTCCGTGTAGATGGCGGAGCAGTTAAGAACAATTTCTTAATGCAGTTCCAGAGTGATATTTTAAACGTTCCTGTTGAGCGTCCAGAAATCAATGAAACAACAGCGCTTGGTGCGGCTTATCTTGCAGGACTTGCTGTTGGTTTCTGGGGCGATCGCCAAGAAATCGCAGATAAGTGGAAAGTGGACAAAGACTTTGACGTAAACATGAAAGAGGAAGAGCGTACAGAGCTTTATGAAGGATGGAAAAAAGCGGTTGAAGCAACAATTGCGTATAAACCGAAAGCATAACCCTTTAAAAAAGTTAAAACTTAAGTTATACTAAAAACAAGTTGATATTGAACCGGTTGGAGATCAGGAGAGACCACAAAACCTCGTACAGAAGATGCGGGGTTCTTGTGGTCTTTTTTTGCGTGCTAAAACGCGGTAATGTAGAAAAACGCGTGTTGCGTTCGCTGATTCGGGGAAAACTACCCGTATCATCTACGTGTCCATCGGTTCTGTACAGAAGGAGTGAAGAGAAAATGACAGCATCATTTTCAACATATAATAGAGAAGAAATTATTAGTGGTATGAAAAAAGAGAAGCTCGATCTGCTCGTAATTGGTGGCGGAGTAACGGGAGCTGGCATCCTTTTAGACGCGCAAACACGCGGAATGAAAGTAGGTCTTGTAGAGATGCAAGACTTTGCTGCCGGAACGTCAAGCCGGTCCACAAAACTTGTGCACGGTGGACTTCGTTACTTAAAACAGTTCGAAGTAAAGCTCGTTGCTGAAGTAGGCAAAGAGCGTGCGATCGTGTACGAAAACGCTCCGCACGTAACAACGCCAGAATGGATGCTTCTTCCTTTTTATAAAGGCGGCACATTCGGTAAATTCTCAACGTCTATCGGACTTAAAGTATACGATTTCTTAGCAGGTGTAAAACGAAAAGAACGCAGAAAGATGTTTTCATCTGAGGAGACTCTGCGCCGTGAGCCTCTTTTGAAAAAGAAAGACCTGCTTGGCGGCGGTTATTATGTAGAATACAAAACAGATGACGCTCGTCTGACGCTTGAAATCATGAAGGAAGCCGTTGAACGCGGTGCATCAGCTGTAAACTACGCGAAGGTTACAAGCTTTATCTATGACGGAAAAAGAGCGGTCGGAGTAAAAGTTGAAGACCAGCTGACAGGTGAAGTTCATGAGATCTATGCGAAGAAGATTGTGAACGCAACAGGTCCTTGGGTAGACGAACTCCGCGAAGAAGATCGTTCAAAAACAGGCAAAGAAATTCATCATACGAAGGGGATCCACCTCGTCATTGATGGATCAAAGTTCCCGCTGAAGCAAGCGGTGTATTATGACACGGAAGACGGCCGTATGGTATTCGCAATTCCGCGTGCAGGAAAAACGTATGTAGGAACGACGGATACGGATTATAAGGGAGACCTTGCAAACCCTGGCATGACAGAGGAAGACCTAGAGTATGTACTGAACACCATCACTTTCATGTTCCCGGATGTGAAGATCACACGCGACGATGTAGAATCCTCTTGGTCAGGATTGCGTCCGTTGATTCATGAACCGAAAAAAGGACCTTCTGAAATTTCTCGTAAAGATGAAGTGTTCCACTCGCCATCAGGCTTGTTGACGATCGCAGGCGGTAAGCTTACAGGTTACCGCAAGATGGCTGAAAAAGTAGTGGACATTGTCCGCGACCAGCTTGGGGAAGAAGAAGGCGCGAAATTCCCAGGATGCCGTACACAGCACATGGAGCTATCTGGTGGTAAGATGGGTGGCAGCAAAAACTTTGGAGATTTCCTGCGTAAGAAAGTGCAAGAAGGTTTAGCGTTAGGTTTAGATGAGAGTAAAGCCCGTGAGCTCGTCCAGCGTTATGGTACGAACATCGATATCGTTTATGGATTTATGAAAGAACGCGGTGAAGAGGCGAAGAACTACAATTTGCCAAAGAGTCTATATGCTTCATTACTTTACGCGTTAGAGTATGAGATGACTTCCACACCATCCGACTTCTTGATCCGCCGTACGTCCGCTTTATACTTTGACATCGATACCGTCTATAAGTGGAAAGACAGCGTGATCAACTGCATGGCAGATAAATTAAGCTGGGATGCAGAACAAAAACGTGATCATGCAGAGCAATTTGAAGAACAGTTGAGATTGTCGGTAGAGGCGATCTAATAAGATGAAGTGAGGGCATTCCGCTTGTTTATGAAGCGGGATGTCTTTTTTGTGTGGTGGGGGTATTTGAGTGTGGGAAGCATGTCGAAATTTGTAAACTCGCCGATATATGGCAAAAACTCGCCGGATTAATGCTGAATCTCGCGGGAATATGTTAAAAAGTCGCGGGATTAATGTGCTTTTTTCTTGAATTATCTTATGGAATACCCCTTGAGGTATAAGTGGAGAACAGTTTCGTTCACCGAAACTGGACCTGTTTTAACGAAAAACTAAAGGATGCTCTCAATAAAAGGCCGAAGCATCCTCATCTCTGTATAAAAGTTGATCGTAATAAGTAATCTGAAGGGTATTTTTGCAACATATAATGCAAAAATAAGTCAATTTCATATGGAATTTCATCAAAATAATCATCATCAGATCTTCTTAACGTTTCCACTAACTCAAAAAAGTGTTTTTTATCATATTCATCTGCTGATTTTTTAAAATAACCCCAAACATGCTCGAGTGTGTTGCATAAAGCGCGCCGTTCGAAAGGCTTTACCTTAAACTTGGCAATCATCACTGTGATTTCTGTGTAATCGCCGTCAGATTGAGCATCTCTCATCAAACGCTGAACCTCTTTGTAAAAGTTATAGCCCTTTGCCATCACCGTGTACTTTTCACTCGCCCACAGCAATTCGGTCTCTTTTTTCAAGTGGTTCACATCCTTTGCATACCGGCAATTTTATTAAAGATAAATGTACAAAGCAAGTGCAATAATGGAGATAAGTATGACAACACCGTAAATGGCTGTTAACCGAATCAAGTTTTGTTTTGTTGAGCTGCCGTATTTTTCGTCTTGCGTTCTAGAGATCATAATTGTACCGACTAAGCCAGCGATTGAGATCACAACAATCAAGAAATAAGCGATCCACCATATATCCATTTCAAATCTCCCCTTTACCCTATCATACTGCTAACTTTGTATACTGCACATGCAAAAAATTTACAGGAATATGAACATTTCTATAGAAAAATAAGAAGGAGACATTTGTATAGTGATGATTCCATATGTGAAGAAGCACATCGACACAAAATATGGAATTTGCTATAATTAAAGCGGTTGCAGAATTTAAAAAATTCTGAAGATTAGGGGGTAGTCAGAATGGATTTTTATCATCTCTATCAAAACAATTACCTCATTGTGGCTGTATTTTTATTTTTAGGGATCCTGTTGCCAGTGGTCGCATTGACTGCAGGCCGTTTGCTGCGTCCTTATAAACCATCAGCAGAGAAATACACCACGTACGAAAGCGGAATCGACCCTTTTCATCAAAGCTGGGTTCAATACAATGTCCGCTATTATTTGTTTGCGCTTATGTTTGTTATTTTTGATGTTGAAACCGTTTTTCTATATCCGTGGGCCGTTGCCTATGAAGAGCTCGGTGTGTTTGCCCTGATCGAGATGGGAATTTTTGTTGTTCTTTTAACGTTAGGTCTTGTATACGCTTGGAAAAAGAAGGTGCTTAAATGGACATAAAATGGGAGCTTACGGCTGAAGAACGTGCCGAACTAGATCGCAACGTTTTCATGGTAACACTCGAACAAGTAAAAGCCTGGGCGAGAAGCAACTCGCTGTGGCCGTTAACCTTTGGACTCGCTTGCTGTGCCATCGAAATGATGGGCACAGGATCGTCGCATTATGACCTAGACCGATTTGGAAGCATCTTTCGGACGTCACCGCGTCAATCTGATGTGATGATCGTCTCTGGAACGGTAACAAAAAAGATGGCTCCTGTATTAAAAAGATTGTATGAGCAGATGCCTGAACCAAAATGGGTCATTGCGATGGGATCGTGCGCAACAGCTGGCGGACCATATATCAAATCCTATGCGGTTGTAAAAGGTGTCGATCAAATCGTACCTGTGGATGTGTACATACCAGGATGTCCACCTAACCCTGCTGCACTCATTTATGGCATCAACAAGCTTCAGGAAAAAATCCGATTTGAAGCGAAGACCGGCAAGAAGGTGATGAGCGAATGACAGATAAGCAAAATGAATCCAATGAAGGATTATCGATAGAAGAACAAAAAAAGAAAGCCGCCGCTGAAGCGAAGGTAAAAGCGCTGGAACTCGCAAAACAACGTCAAGCTGAAAAAGCGAAAGCAGAGGCGGAATCGGCAGAACAACCATCAGCAGAACCTGAATTAACAAAAGAAGAGCTGAAAAAGAAAGCTGCCGCTGAAGCGAAAGCAAAAGCTCTGGAGCTCGCCAAACAGCGTCAGGCTGAAAAATCGAAAACAGCTGCGGAATCGGCAGAACAACCGCCAGCAGAACCAGAATTAACAAAAGAAGAGCTGAAAAAGAAAGCTGCCGCTGAAGCGAAAGCAAAAGCACTCGAGCTCGCCAAACAGCGTCAAGCTGAAAAAGAAAAAGCAGCAGAAACATCAGACTCCACCGGCGACAATTCAGATGACCTTGCGAAACAAAAAGCACTCGCAGCCGCCAAAGCGAAGGCCGCTGCAGCAGCAAAGGCTAAAGCAGCCGCTGCCGTAAAAGCAAAACTAGCAAGAGAAGCGGGTAGCGACACATCAACAGAACCTGCAACAGATGATGAAAAAGCGAAAGCAGCTGCAAAAGCAAAGGCCGCCGCAGCCGCGAAAGCAAAAGCAGCTGCCGCAGCGAAAGCAAAAGCTTTACGAGAAGCAGGCGGAGAAGCACCGTCTGAAACACCCGCAGGCGACGACGAAAAAGCAAAAGCGATTGCAGCTGCGAAAGCGAAGGCCGCTGCAGCAGCAAAAGCGCGTGCCGCTGCAAATGCAAAAGGAGCTGCAGCTGAACCTGCTGCAGAAGAAAAACCATCACCAAACCAACCTATCCTCGATACCTACATAAAAGTCATCAAAGAACATCTAGGAGAAGATGTGCTAGAGAATTCCTATATTAATAGGCTTTCTAAAGACGTGCCTACCTTAGTTGCAAAACCCGATACCTATTACAAAATCGCTGAGTTTTTAAAGCATAACGATCAGCTTCGTTTTGACTATCTGTCAGAAATGCACGGCACAGATTTCGAAACGCACTTTGAAGTATATAACCACTTATATTCGTACGTAAATCGCCAGTCGGTCGCACTTAAAGTGAAAATTGACAGAACAAGTGCTACTACCCACTCTATTACCCCGTTATGGGAAGGTGCAAACTGGCCAGAGCGTGAAACATATGACCTGTTAGGCATCCATTTTGAAGGTCATCCGAACTTAACGCGCATCATGCTTCCAGATGACTGGGTCGGTCATCCGCTCAGAAAAGATTACGAACCGCATGACGTGGAGGTGTAGACATTGATCAGAACAGAAGAGATGCTCCTCAACGTTGGACCTCAGCATCCGAGCACACACGGCGTGTTCCGGATCGTGCTGAAAATTGACGGAGAAACCATCATTGAAGCAACACCGGTTATCGGGTATTTGCACAGGGGTACAGAGAAGCTTGCAGAAAACCTTCAATACACGCAAATCATTCCGTACACCGACCGAATGGATTACCTTGCGGCTATGACGAACAACTATGTGATCTGTCACGCGGTTGAAACGATGATGAACCTTGAGATTCCTGAACGAGCGGAGTATTTGCGTGTAATCGTGATGGAGCTTGGCCGAATCGCGAGCCATCTCGTATGGTTCGGTACATATCTGCTGGATATAGGGGCGATGAGCCCATTTCTATATGCGTTTCGTGAACGTGAAGCCATCATCAACATGCTGAACGAGATTTGCGGCGCACGCCTAACGTTTAACTACATGCGTGTAGGCGGTGTGAAGTGGGATGCGCCAGATGGCTGGATCGAGAAGGTCCGAGATTTTGTACCGTACATGAGAGAAGAGCTTGCAGGCTATCACGATCTTGTGACAGGCAACGAAATTTTCTTAAACCGTGTAAAAGGAATCGGTTTTTACACAAAAGAAGAAGCGCTGAACTTTTCATTAAGCGGAGCCAACTTAAGGTGCACGGGTACGAATTGGGATCTAAGAAAAGATGAGCCCTATTCGATTTATGACCGTTTTGATTTTGATGTTCCAGTCTTTCATACAGGCGATGCATGGGCGCGTTATCAATGCCGCATGCAGGAAATTGAAGAATCACTCAAGATTTTAGAACAAGCGGTGCAACAGTTTCCTGAAGAAGGTCCAGTGATGGCAAAAGTGCCAAGGATCATCAAGCCGCCTAAAGGTGAAGCGTTCGTTCGCATCGAGTCTCCACGCGGAGAGATAGGCTGTTACATCGCGTCAGAAGGAAAAAAGGAACCTTACCGCCTGAAGTTTCGCAGACCATCTTTTTATAACCTTCAGATTCTGCCAAAACTTTTAGTCGGTGAAAACATCTCCAACTTGATTACCATCTTAGGCGGGATTGATATCGTTCTCGGGGAGGTTGATGGCTGATGGAGGATCTTTTATACGCACAGCCTGGCTGGATGCATGTAGCCATTTTCTTTGCGCTCGGTGCCGCACTGCTGATGACAGTACTAGGCTTCGTAACATACGCGATCTTAGCGGAGCGAAAAGTGCTTGGATTCATGCAGATGCGCACGGGACCGAACCGGGTTGGAGGACGATTTGGTCTTCTTCAGACCGTTGCTGACGTTTTTAAACTTTTAATAAAAGAAGATACCATTCCAAAACTTGCTGACCGACCGCTTTTTATATTGGCGCCGGTTATCGCGTTCGCACCAGCGTTCATGGTGCTCGCGACGATTCCGTTCTCGGAAAACATGCAGTTCGCAGACCTCGGTGTCGGTCTTCTATATTATGTAGCCATCTCAGGAATTTCAACAATCGGCATCTTGATGGGCGGCTGGGCTTCTAACAATAAGTATTCGCTCCTCGGCGGCATGCGTGCTGCAGCGCAGATGATTTCATATGAGATTCCGCTCGTCATCTCGGTAGTCGGGGTTATCCTGTTTGCGGGAAGCCTGAACCTAAACGATATCGTAAGAGGACAAGAAAACATCGCCTACATTTTCTTAACACCAATCGGGTTTTTCGTTTTCTTGATCTCCTCGATCGCTGAGTTGAACCGTACGCCGTTCGACTTGCCAGAAGCAGAGTCTGAGCTCGTTGCCGGCTATCACGTCGAATACTCCGGTTTCCGCTGGGCGTTCTTCATGCTCACAGAGTATGTGTACCTATTTGCGATGGCGTCCCTTACAACCGTCCTGTTCCTAGGAGGCTGGAACCCGATTCCGTTTTTAGGATTCATACCAGGAGCATTGTGGTTTGGCGTCAAATTTAGCATCGTCGTGTTTTTCATGATCTGGATTCGCGGAACACTGCCAAGACTCCGTGCCGATCAGCTCATGGGCTTCGCATGGAAGGTCCTACTGCCGCTAGCGCTTCTGAACATTTTCGTCAGTGCCGCTGTGAAAGAACTGTTTTTATAAAAGGGTCCTAGACTTGCCATGTTTTTTTAAGGGTGAGGTTGCTAAATTTACTTACACCGATTTTTGTGAATTTTCTTCTTTGACAAGTTGATTGGAGTGCAAGGTGCGAGACTCCTGCGGGACTGGCGGTCAGGTGAGACACTTAAGAGTGAAACGTCCGAATGTGGCTCACCGCCTGCCCCGCGGAAAGCGAGCAACCTGGAGCGGAGATCAACACTTTCACAAACGACAAAGCACAATCACTCTAAAAATGTTTTGCACAACAAACAAAGCTCAATCAATAGAAAGACCAACGCATAAGGAGCGTGATCTCAGGATGAAAGGTCTTGTAAAAGGTTTAAGCTATACGGTCAAAAACCTGACGAAGCAAAACGTCACGACAAGCTATCCGGACGTACCCATCCAGATGCCTGACCGTTTCCGCGGCATCCAAAAGTTTTATCCCGAAAAGTGTATCGTTTGCAACCAATGCGCGCAGATCTGCCCGACCGACTGCATCCAGTTAACGGGGAAGCCGCATCCCGATCCTGCGAAAAAAGGGAAGATCATCGATACGTACGACATCAATTTTGAAATCTGCATCTTGTGCGATCTGTGTACAGAAGTTTGTCCGACTGAAGCGATCGTGATGACCAATCAGTTTGAGCTTGCTGAATACAGCCGGGATGAGCTTTTCAAAAACCTCGAGTGGCTCGATGAAAACGATGAGAATGTCAGAAAGGAGAACAAAGCATGACCGGTGAAATGATCGCTTTTTTCTTTCTCGCGCTAACAGCCATTGCCGGCGGCGTTCTTCTCATTAACCTGACAAATGTCGTACACATGGTTGTTGCCCTTATCTTTACGTTTATTGCGATTGCGGGTATTTACGTTACACTATCGGCTGAGTTCGTTGCCGTCGTGCAAGTGCTCATTTATTCAGGCGCTATTACGATCATCATGCTCTTTGGAATCATGCTTACCCGTCACCAGGAAAAAGAAAAGCAGCTGCCTCGTTTAAAGGTTATCTTAACAGGGCTTGCGATCGGGCTTTTCTTTCTGATCATGTACGGCAAGATCAAAGACCTTGATTTTGGACAGCAGAACGCAGAGCTTCATATCGATAACACGAAAAAAATCGGGATTGAACTGTATTCCCATTTTGTTATTCCGTTTGAGCTAACATCCGTGCTGCTTCTCGTTGCACTGATTGGTTCGATCATCCTAGCCAAACGGGATGACGATGAAAAGGAGGCAAAAAAATGAGCTCTGTCCCTTTAGCAGCTTACTTGATGCTTGCCTTGATTCTTTTTTGCATTGGATTGTTCGGTGCACTAACGAAGCGAAATGCGGTTATTGTACTCATTTCAATCGAATTGATGCTGAATGCCGTAAATATAAACTTGGTTGCTTTTGCAAAATATTCGATTAACCCTGGGCTGACTGGTCAAATTTTCTCGCTGTTCACCATAACGGTGGCCGCAGCAGAAGCGGCAGTTGGACTTGCGATTCTCATTGCACTTTACCGCAACAGACAGACGGTAAATGTGGATGAGATGGATACGATGAAGCGATAAGGAAGGAGATGGACGATCATGTTGCAGAGTAGTTGGCTTATACCGTTGTTCCCGCTTTTATCCTTCATTTTATTGCTCATTTTCAGAAAATCAAAAAGTGAGAGCACCGCTTGGATCGGGGTGCTGTTAACTGGAATTTCACTTGTGATGTCTGTCGGGGTTTGGCTCGCGGTATGGCAAGGTGACGGAATTAAAGTAGAAGGCACTTGGTTTCAAATCGGTGAACGGGCCATCACGATGGGCTATGAAGTAAATCCGCTTAATGCGCTCATGCTTGTCATCGTTTCACTCGTCAGTTTTTTAGTACACCTGTATTCAAAAGGGTACATGCACGGCGACGAACGATTCCCGGTATTCTTCGCCTATTTAGGATTGTTTTCATTCGCGATGCTTGGACTGGTTCTTTCTCCTAATCTATTACAGCTCTACATGTTTTGGGAGCTGGTAGGGTTAGGTTCATTTCTATTAATCGGTTTCTATTATTTTAAGCCGGAAGCAAAAGCCGCTGCGAAAAAAGCCTTCATCATGACCCGTATTGGGGACGTTGGTCTGTTTATCGGAATGGTTTTGCTATTTTGGCAGGTTGGCAGTTTTGAATATGACGAGATTTTCGCTTCGGTAAAAAATGGCGACATCTCATCAGGCATGCTGACACTCACAGCTCTATGTATCTTTGTTGGAGCAATCGGTAAATCAGGTCAGCTGCCTCTTCATACATGGTTGCCTGACGCGATGGAAGGTCCGACACCTGTTTCAGCGCTCATTCATGCAGCTACGATGGTAGCGGCAGGGGTCTATTTGGTCGCTGCGATGTATCCGCTATTCCAAGCTTCAGAAACAGCGTTAACGGTTGTTGCTGTTGTAGGAGGAGTGACTGCCATTTTTGCGGCTTCAATCGGTCTCATGCAAAAAGACATCAAACGCGTTTTAGCGTATTCAACTGTCAGCCAGTTAGGGTACATGATGCTCGCGCTTGGTGCATCAGGGTATGTGGCCGGAATCTTCCACTTAACAACACATGCGTTCTTTAAAGCATTGCTGTTTTTAGCTGCTGGAAGTGTGATTCATGCTGTACATACACAAAACATCGAAGAGATGGGCGGGCTTTGGAAAAAGCTTCGCGTGACAGGACCGCTCTTTTTAATCGGTGCTCTCGCCATTTCAGGTGTTCCATTGTTATCCGGATTCTTTTCAAAAGACGAAATATTGGCAAGTACGTATGCAGATGGCAAGTACGGACTGTTTTGGCTCGCTGTTATCGCTGCGTTCATGACGGCATTTTACATGTTCCGCTTGTTTTTCCTCGTGTTTACAGGGAAACCGCGCGGCGATCAGAGTGGTGTTCATGAATCACCAAGTGTGATGACACTGCCGATGATTGTTCTAGGGATCTTGGCAGTCGTTGCGGGTTATTTGAACACAACATGGTTTGGCACGTTTTTATCTGATTATTTGGCTAATGGTCCTGTTGAACTGCCGCATGCTGATCATCACGGGCCAGGGTGGATTCCGATTGTCGCGACAATGGCATCACTTTTAGGAATTGCGCTCGCTTATCTGATCTATCAAAAAGGAACGTTATCCCGAGACTGGATGACGCGTTCATTGCCAGGGCTCAGCAGCGTGATCTACAACAAGTGGTATGTTGATGAAGGGTATGACGCCACATTTGTAAAAGGAACGAAGGGCTTGAGCAAGCTTGGCGTTTTGTTTGATAAATATGTAGTCGACGGACTGGTAGCCGCTGTTGTGAGCGGTGTACAAGGATTAAGTAAGATCGGTTCAAGGCTGCAAAACGGGCAGGTTCAGTCGTATGGAACGTTCGCCATCTTTGGCATCGTCATTCTATTGCTGATCGTCGCATTAACAGGGGGGTACTTCTCATGAACACATATCTTCTTTCCATCTTGATTTTTTCCCCTTTGTTAGGCGTGCTCGTCCTACTGTTTACACCTTCTCATGATGAGAAGTCTATCAAATGGATCGGAATCTTAGGAACGCTATTCCCGCTAGGTACAGCACTCGTTACGTTATCAGCTTTTAATATGTCAGGCGAGGGCCTTCAGCTTGCGGAGAAATTTCAATGGGTTTCTTATGAAGTCTTTCAATCAAAAGGGGATGTAAGCTATCCGATCTTTTATGAAGTTGGTGTGAACGGCCTATCGATGGTGCTCATTCTTTTAACGGCAGTTGTGAGTGTGCTCGCCGCCATCGCGTCGTTCTCTATAAAAAAGGACTGGAAAAGCTACTTCATTTTGTTCTTTTTGCTTGAGATGGGAATGCTCGGCGTTTTTGCCGCACAAAATTTATTCTTATTCTTCATTTTCTTTGAGATTACGCTCATTCCGATGTTCTTCTTAATAGGACGATGGGGTTATCTAGAAAAAGAAAAAGCGGCTTACAGCTTTTTGATCTATAACGGAGTCGGTTCAGCCATTCTCCTTATTGCGTTTGTAGCCATGTTCATGAAGACCGGAACGATGAACTTTGAGCAGCTTGCTTACACGTTCTCGCTTCCGCAATCAGAACTGAACCAGCTGTATATAACGAAGAATTTTAAGATGGGGATGCTGATCGCGCTTCTCGTTGCGTTTGCCGTTAAGCTGCCAGTCGCACCGCTTCATTCATGGATGGTTCGCGTCCACGTTCAAGCTCCGCCTCCGATCGTTATGATTCACTCAGGCATTCTACTAAAAATCGGTGCGTACGGTTTGATCGTGTTTGGAGCAGGACTTTTTCCTGATCAGTTCAAGTCGCTCGCGTTTGTTATCGGATTGTTCGGTGTGATCAACCTGCTTTACGGAGCGTTTTTAGCACTAACACAAACGGACGTGAAACGAGTGTTGGCTTATTCATCCGTCTCTCATATGGGAATCGTGCTCATCGGGCTTGCGGCAGTGAACGAAGCAGGGATGACGGGAGCCGTATTTCAAGTGGTCTCTCACGGATTGATCTCCGCTCTTCTGTTTTTCTTAGTAGGTGTTCTTTATGAAAGAGCTGGCTCTTCTGAATTGAAAGATTTTGGAGGAGTGGCGAAAAAGATGCCGATCTTCGCAGGTGTCATGCTCGCTGGAGGTCTCGCTTCATTAGGTCTGCCGGGAATGTCAGGCTTTATAAGCGAATTTATGGCGTTTTTAGGATTGTTTGAGAAAATGCCTGTGTTAGCCGCGGTTGGAACGCTAGGGCTGATTTTAACAGCCGTTTACGTGCTGCGGGCGGTCTTGGCCATCACGTTTGGAGCTGAAAAAGAACTTTCAAACGCTCATGATTTATCTTCAACAGAGCGGATTCCGGCGTTTATCTTGCTGGCGGCGATTTTGTTTATCGGAATCTATCCTGCTTGGTTAAGTGATATGCTCCGTCCAACATTAGATGTCATTCTGCTAGGGTTAGGGGGCTAAGTCATGGATTTAGATACATTATTTTCTTTTAAATGGAGCGTCATGGCTCCTGAATTTATTATTCTTGGCATAGCAACATTGTTATCCATCATCGATCTTTTTATGAAAAGGGAGTCAAGCCGAAAACCTCTTGCTTGGCTTGCTGGGGCAGGCGTTTTAGCAGCGCTCGTCGCGATCTTCATGCAGCTCGATCATGACGTAACGTCGATTCTTTATGATACGTATAGACTGGACTCATTTTCAAAAGCCTTTAAGATTTTGCTTTTATTAGGAACGCTATTGGTACTTGTCTTAGCGTCCAATTATAAAAAAGAAGATATAGAAGAAAACCGAGGTGAGTTCTACTACTTACTGCTAGCCGCACTATTAGGAGCTATGATGATGGCTTCAAGTGCAGACCTTATCACACTGTTCGTCGGGCTGGAGCTTCTTTCTCTATCTTCTTATATTATGGCAGGGCTGGAGAGACGAAATAAGCGCAGCAACGAATCAGCGTTCAAGTATGTCGTTTCAGGCGGAATTGCAACGGCAATCACTTTGTTTGGGATGAGTTATATTTTCGGTCTGACAGGGGAAACGAATCTGTTCAAGATTGCTGAAAACATGGGGAACCTTGAACTATTAAAGCACAGCTTTTTGATCGTCTTTGCATTCATTATCACGTTTGCGGGTCTAACGTTTAAAATCGCAGCGGCTCCACTTCACATGTGGGCACCTGATGTTTACGAAGGCGCACCTGTTCCTGTAACGGCATTCTTAAGTGTCGTATCGAAAACAGCAGGGTTTGTAATCTTACTGCGAGTGATCATCATCACCTTTATTGCAGCACCTGGAATCGATAGTGAACCACTTCTATTGCAAGTTCAGCCGTACGTTATGCTGTTAGCTGCTGCAACGATGATTATCGGTAATGTTACCGCTCTTCGACAAAGAAACATTAAGCGTATGTTCGCGTATTCGTCCATCGCTCAAGCGGGTTACATTTTAGTGCCGTTCGTTTCTAATTCGTCATTGTTGTTTGAGCTGATCTGGTTTTATCTGCTGGCTTACTTGTTTATGAATATTGGAGCTTTTACCGTAATTCAATTGTTAACGAGTCAGGAAGGTTCCAATGATATCAGCGTTTTCCGCGGATTGTTCAAGCGTTCACCATGGCTTGCTGTTCCGATGACCTTTTTCGTATTGTCACTTGCCGGGATTCCGGTGACTGCTGGTTTTATCGGGAAATTCGGTATCTTTATGGGAGCGCTCGGATTGGAGCCAGCCCATTATTGGCTTGCGGCTGTGATGATGGCGACGACGCTTGTTTCTTATGTGTATTACTTCAACATCATTGCGATCATGTTTTTCCGTGATGGAGAAGGAACGAAGGTTTCAGTCCCGGGAGGAATGGCCGCCGTGTTGGCGTTTTGTGCCGCATCCATTCTGATTCTAGGAGTCATGCCAGATCTCGCGCTTGATTTCTTCTACGGGAACTTTGACGTGAACGAATTCTTTATGCAGATTGAAACCGAAGTTCATACGCATGATCATTGATTTGGAGTAATTTTAAAAGCTAGCTCATTGAGGTTTCTGCTGAGGAGACTTTAATGAGCTTTTTTTGATGTGATTTTTGTTGAAAATCAGCTAACGTGAAATTATTTCGATTAACGTGAATATATGGTGTGTTAACGTGAAATTATTGAAATTAACGTGAATATATCAAATTTAACGTGAATATAAATTGTCTTTATTTTACCTGATGCGTTTCGTGTCCTTTCCTGCTGGATAACGATTGGATTTTCTTTCTGTAAAGGACATCTCCTCACATTTCCACTCAAAATTAAAATCTCTTTCAAAAATGAGTCGAAACTACCGTAACTTCTTATCATTTTGTTCGTCTAAATATAATAAAACGACTGCCTAAATTTTTTTACAGATAATAGTCGTTACAACTTTTTGAACTTCTTGAAAGAAAGGGCTTTCAAAACAGTTAACTAGGGAAAAAGTAGCTATCTAAAATGACACGAAAGATTTATGCTTAAGATGTCGAAATATGTAATAAGGAGGTCAGACTTTTTTATGATTCCAATCGGACAACAAGCTTTATTACATATCATCGTACATCTATTGTTTCTCGTTATTGCTTGGTGGGCATTGCAGGCGATCCATTTTGATAAATGGATCAAAAAAGGAAAGGTCATGCAGGCTAGAGTGCTATACATACTGCTAGTGATCAGTCTTGCGAGTATAGCGAGCGATTTTTTTCTGAAATATCTTCAGTATTCCACTAATCTCAGCCAGTTATTTGGGTAATGCGCAACCGTTAACCAAAAACGGAATTGTCGGAATATGACTACAACTTCCACGAATATCCTCTGTCTCTTTGGCAACAATGAGAAATAGAGAGGATGTGCTGGGGAATGAAAAAATGGACAATGACGATTACGGCGATTTTGCTTACAATTATGATTACTTCTGGATATGCAAAAACAGACGAAAAAACAAATGAAGTTACACATATAATAGACGTTTTAAAAGACAAGGGCGTAAAACCTGACAAATGGACGATGTATTTTCGTGGTCAAATAGGTTTTACATCTAAAGGACTAGGGTATTTAAAACAAGCAGAAGAGCTTAAACGTAATTATCCTGAATTTGACTGGGCGGTAACAGAAGATGAGGCCGGACATTATAAAATGAACGGGACTTTTGAGCGTAATGATATCGGGGTTTCAGAGAAAATGACCATCATTACATACCCCCAAAAAGATCAATCCGCATCGTATTTTATTTATGCGGTTGAAGGACTTGTAAATACAAATCAAAACTGGAAAGAAATCCAGAACCTGATTGATCGCCGTGTTGAACAATCAGTAGGAGGAAATCCCAAAATTTTCTCTTGTGTTACCGGTACATACGGTGATAGAATGGTGGTTGATTTGTATTCGCAAGCAAATGAATTGGTACGCGCCTTTTCTGGTGTTTCTGTAGAGGAACTAAAAGAAGAGACGTTTGTGTCGCTTTCTGCATATACTGAGCTGTGGGAACAAGCGATTTATACCGGTCATCAACATAAAATGAATCTTCAGGTTGCACTGCGAACTGAAGGATTGGGCAGTAAAACTACTGTCACAATTGGCACACCAATAATTACGTCTGAATATTAATATACAAATTGGACGCGGAGGGGAATATCGTTGGAAAAAATCATTGTCCGTGGTGGTAGGCGGTTAGAGGGCTCTGTACGAGTTGAAGGAGCTAAGAATGCCGTACTTCCTGTCATCGCAGCATCCATTTTAGCTAGTCAAGGCAAGAGCACAATTAAAGATGTGCCAGCCCTTGCTGATGTGTTTACGATTAACGAAGTATTACGTTATTTAAATATTGATGTAGCATTTGATAACGGAGAAATTTCTGTTGATGCTACAAGCGAACTGAAAACAGAAGCACCATTTGAGTATGTCCGTAAAATGAGAGCATCATTCCTAGTTATGGGACCATTGCTTGCTCGTGTTGGACTATCTCGTATCGCACTTCCTGGAGGCTGCGCAATCGGATCCCGTCCGATCGATCAGCACTTAAAAGGATTTGAAGCGATGGGAGCTACGGTTAAAATCGGGAACGGTTTTATCGAAGCGAAAATTGATGGCCGCTTGCAAGGTGCAAAGATTTATTTAGACTTCCCAAGTGTAGGTGCTACTGAGAACATCATGATGGCTGCAACACTTGCTGAAGGTACAACAATCATCGAAAACGCTGCAAAAGAACCAGAAATCGTATGTCTAGCTAACTACTTGAATGCGATGGGTGCAACAGTTATCGGTGCAGGTACTGGTACAATCCGTATCGTCGGTGCTGAAGAGCTTGCAGGTGCTGAGCATACTGTAGTTCCAGACCGTATCGAAGCAGGTACGTACATGGTAGCAGCTGCTATCACGGAAGGCGACGTATTAATTGAGAATGCAATCGCAGAGCACCTGCGTCCTTTAATCGCAAAGATGGAAGAGATGGGTGTACAAATTCAAGAAGAAGGAAACGGACTTCGTGTTCGCGGACCTCGTGAATTAAAGCCTGTTGATATTAAAACAATGCCACATCCAGGATTCCCGACTGATCTTCAGTCGCAAATGATGGCGCTATTGCTTCGTGCAAACGGAACAAGTGTAATCACGGAAACTGTATTTGAAAACCGCTTCATGCACGTGGAAGAATTCCGCCGCATGAATGGTGATATCAAAATTGAAGGCCGTTCTTCTGTAATCAACGGACCTGTAAATCTGCAAGGTGCTGAGGTTGCTTCAACTGACCTTCGCGCAGGTGCAGCTTTGGTACTTGCTGGGCTTGTCGCAGACGGTTACACACGTGTGACTGAACTCAAGCACATCGACCGTGGATACGTTGATTTTACTGGAAAACTAGCTGCATTAGGTGCTGACATCGAGCGTGTGAACGAAGATGTGAAAACAACACCTGCAAAAGAAGAGCAATCATTAAAAAGTAATTTAGCTTAATTTATACGTAAAACTGACTCTAAAGGCGTGAATTCTGTCTTTGGAGTCAGTTTTTTTTAATGAGGTCCTTCTTTATTAACAGAGTTATTATCAAATATTGCGAAAAATGATGATGTTGGATACCGACCTGCGCGCGAAAAAGGAAAACGTGCGCGTAACCGATGCTTTTCTGCGCGCATTCGCGACTCAACTACGCGTCACTAAAATTTGACCGACTGAGGCGCTCAAGTTCACGAAAACTACATCATTTCTGAGCACCCTGCATAAAGTTTTAAACCAAAATTGTTTACACCGCATGTTGTTCGGGAAATCTATACCTATAACTAAGCCTAACTATTTTTCTCGGAAAGGATGTCGAACTCATGCTTTGGACCATTATCGGTATATTAGTCGTACTCTGGTTATTGGGCGTAATTTTTAAAGTAGCAGGCGGTATTATTCATATCTTACTCGTCATCGCTTTGATCGTCTTCGTATTAAATTTTATTAAAGGCAGGAAAATGAAATAGCTGTACAAAAGCTGGCTGGATAGCCGGCTTTTTTTATTGCCTATATAATGAAATTCTTTGTAAATTATAGTAAAAAACACCCATTTTATTGAAAAAACGCTTTCATGTAGTACCATATAATCAAAATTTTTAAAATAGTTTGAAAATAAAATAAAAGGTGCTAATATAAATCCACTGGCTTTAAAATTCATGAAGCAAAGGGGATTGGAAGGGTATGAAAAAGCAGTTTTCAGTATGGGGTTTAGCACTAGGTCTTGCAGTGAGTCCATTAGCGGCAGGACAAGCTAATGCTGAAGCACCAGTGAATGTTTTATCTACAAAGCAGTTCAATAGCTTAACGGGTACACCTTCTTTTGTATCAGGTAAATTAACGGAGGCATCTTCAAAATCCGCAAAAGAAGTAGTCATGTCTTATCTTCAAAAAGAGTCAAAGACATTTAAATTAGGAAGTCAAAAAGCGGAAGAGGCGTTCACAGTTAAGTCTGTGACAAAAGACGAACTAGGCAGACAGTTAGTACGCCTTCAGCAAACATATAAAGGAGTTCCGGTTTGGGGATCTACTCAAGTGGCTCATGTAAATGATCAAGGAGAGCTTGTTGTATTCTCGGGAACAGTGGTTCCTAATCTGCAGGACAAGCCTGGATTAGGTTTTGGTAAAAAGATTTCTGCATCTAAAGCGGTAGCAGCTGCAGTTAAGGACTTGGGTTTCACACCTGAATATGAAGCAGATCCAACGTCAGATCTCGTTGTGTATACAGAAGGAGATCAAGCTACATATGCTTACTTAGTAAACCTTAACTTCTTATCGCCTGAGCCGGGCAACTACAACTATTTTGTAGATGCTGTAACAGGTAAGGTTTTAAACTCTTACAATGATTTAGACGAGGCACATGGCGGTACGAAAGCACCTCCAACAGGCGGTGGATCACTTGTTGGAACAAATGCTGTCGGATCAGGTACGGGTGTCCTTGGTGACTCAAAAACGCTAAATACGTTACTATCAAACGGAACGTACTATCTGCAAGATAACACAAGAGGTGGAGGCGTATTTACATACGATGCGCAAAATCGCCAGCAGCTTCCAGGGAAACTTTGGGCTGATGCGGACAACCAGTTTAACGCAACATACGATCGTGCAGCTGTAGATGCTCACTATTATGCAGGAACAACGTACGATTATTATAAAGAAGTTTTTAACCGTAACTCTTACGACAATAAAGGAGCTGCGTTAAAATCAACGGTACATTACGGCCGTAACTACAACAACGCATTCTGGAACGGTCAGCAGATGGTTTACGGTGATGGCGACGGAACAACATTCGTTTCGTTATCCGGTGGTCTCGATGTTGTAGCGCATGAATTAACACATGCTGTAACAGACTTTTCATCTGATCTGATCTATCAAAACGAATCTGGTGCGTTGAACGAAGCCATGTCCGATATTTTCGGTACGTTAGTTGAGCACCATGAAAATAACAACCCGGATTATGAGATCGGCGAAGACATCTATACGCCAGGTACGAGTGGTGACGCACTTCGTTCCATGAGTGATCCGACGAAATACAATGATCCAGACCACTATTCTGTTCGCTACACAGGAACAGGTGACAATGGTGGAGTACACATCAACAGCGGAATTATCAACAAAGCAGCATACTTGCTGGCAGTTGGCGGAACGCATTACGGTGTAACGGTTCCGGCGATCGGCAACCAAAAAGTAGGAGCGATCTATTACAGAGCGAATACGGTTTACTTAACAGCTTCATCTAACTTCAGCCAGGCAAGAGCAGCTCTTGTTCAATCGGCTTCTGACCTGTACGGCGCTACATCTGCTGAAGTAGCAGCGGTTAAAAAATCGTATGACGCAATTGGCGTAAACTAAATCATAATGAAGAAACCCTGATCTATGCAAGTGGAGATCAGGGTTTTTTAGCGTTATCAAATAATTATAGAATTTTTGGGAATTTTAACCTATATATGCAATCTAATTGTTCATTAAAGGAAGATGATTATGAACCTGAAAGATGTTTTATTTCAAGCAGAGGATTTAAGCATAATTGAACAATTCTTTAGAACTTCCTTGCTGTATTTTTTGTTATTTGCATCTGATAAAGCGATGGGTTTTAAGCAGAATGCTATTACGACCCCTTATAATTTCATCATGGCAGCTGGGATAAGTCACATCTCGGCTACCCGGATCGTGGTTCCTGATTCGAGGCCGATCGATGCTTTTGCCATCATCATTGTTTATACGATATTTATGCTATTTCTCACCTATTTCGGGTACCTTAAGTTCCCTTCCATTGTTTCTCAAACTCCAAATATTATTGTGAAAAACGGTAAAATCATAAAGAAAAATTTAAAGAAAACAAGACTGACACTTGATAATGTATTTTCTATATTAAGAGTGAAAGATGCTTTTAACCTTGAAAAAGTGAAGTTTTTAGTAGCAGAAACAACGGGAGATTTTAGTGTCGCGATCGACAATCAAGACCTGCCTGTAACAAAATCTTCTATGGGCATACCAACAACTCCCAATGAGCTGTCTCAGCTTCTAATCTATGAAGGTAAAGTGGATCAGCGCGTGCTGAGGAAAAACAATCTAGACAGCGAGTGGATAGAACGGCAGCTGCAGATGCTTAATATTCCAGTGATAAAAGATGTTTTTGTAGGAATTCTTACACCTGGTGGAACACTATACATAAACAAACAGGGGGATTAAGATGCCTCAAGTTTTTGGTGAATTAAAAGACATAACATTGATGGGGTACGTCATTCGAACGATTCTTGTAGGGGTAATCGTTTTTTTTGTTGGAAGGTTTGTGACGAAAAGGTCCTTCAGCCAGATGACGACCTTTGACTTTGCGCTGATCTGGATACTAGGAGCACTTACTGTTTCTCCTTTATTGGATGGAAGAGTGACCTTTACACGGACGATCACCCCCATTCTAACGCTATTCTTTTGGCATACGCTTTTGAGTATAATCTCCTTAAAGAGCAGGTCTTTTTCCCATTTTTTTAACGGAAAGCCTCTCCTGCTTATTGATGACGGGAGAATCGTAAGGAAGCATCTGAGAAAGCACTTTATAAATATTGATCTCTTACTGGCAGAGCTTAGAATCAGAAAAGTATTTAACATTTCAGAAGTAAGGTATTGCATGTTGGAGCCGAACGGTCAGCTAAGTATCATGAAATACAGTGCTCACGATCCTGTTACAGCATCAGATGTTAAAGCAACAGCTGACCAAGTGGAAATTCCTTTAGTAGTAATTAATGACGGGAAACTTTTTGAAGAAAATCTAAAAAAAGCAGAAGTAGATCTGAAGTGGCTAAAAGAAAACTTGAAGACTCATCAAGTTGAGGATGTAGAGTCCGTATATCTGGCAACCATGGATCAGCATAAGAAGTTGTATGTGTCGAAAAAATAAATAGAGACGAAGGATAGAAAAACGACCAGATTAAAAAGTCTGGTCATTTTTCACGTGATCATTATTAGAAAGTTTCTTGTTTTAAAGACCATTCACCGCCATTTTTCCAAGCGGACCGTTCTCATCAATGATGTTTTGCAGGTCAAAAACAGAGATCGGAAACATTGGAAAGCCGTATGCATAAGCGGTTAGATCATAAAGCTGAAAATAGATAACGAGTGCTTTATCAGCAATATAATAATCTTGGTTCGGACTGATCGACTTGAACGGTTCTAGCGTGACGATCTGCTGCGATTTAATCTGAGCTTTTATGATGCGATTCAACACTTCTACATAGTTGCTGCCAGGTTTAAATAGATCCTTTAATTGATAGGTTCTTCCTGTTGAGAGGTCCCACGTCTGTGACTTAATGTACGTCATACCATGAGCCGCCATTGGGGTGTATGCATAATTCAAAAATCCGATGCTGAGAATGTTCTTTTCGTTCGTTTTCACAGCGAATTCTCCGTACATGCCCGGACGCGCTTCAGGGTTTTGCATTTGCTGAAGCTGCTGATTGATCTGGATAATCTGTTGATTGACTTGTTGCTGAATGCGCGGATTGATACGCCCTTCAATCTGAGGATAATAAATCTTTATGTTGCCAGGTGCATACGTAAGCGTTCGAACCAAAACAGGAGGTTGAAAACTGTCCATGCTGTTCACCCTTTCGCGCTGGTCATCTCTTTATATTATGCAGAGAATGGTCTGTCTCAGTATCTGCAGCAAAACTTGTAAATCAGGTATTTGAATAGCACATTTCAATTGTAAAAATGCTAGTTTCGAGTTCTAAAGCCCATCTTTTTTGTATAAGTTGTATGGTAGAAAACATTATAGGAGGGCATTGGAACGTGAATGTAAAAATCAAGCCGCTGATCTGGATTCTAGCTATTTTTGTCGCTATCATCGTCCTGCTTCCCACGATACTCGTACTACCATTTTCGTCAGCACCTCCTGCATGGAAAGAAGAGAAAACAGCGCAGCCGTCTGAGAGAATGCTAGCTTTGGAAATCCCTCACTCAGATATCGTTGTCCCTGTTTTCAGAAAGTCCATGGACACGGTCGAGAACATCCCTTTAGAAGAGTATGTGGCAGGTGTGGTCGCATCTGAAATGCCAGCAGACTTTGAGCTCGAAGCACTGAAAGCACAAGCCTTAACAGCAAGAACGTTTATTGTAAAAGCCCTTTTAAACCGAGGCAAAGATGATAGTTTGCCAGAAGGTGCCGTAGTGTCAGACACCGTAATGCATCAGGTGTATAAAGGTAACAAGGAACTAGAAACACTTTGGGGAGATGATTTTGACGGAAAAATAGAAAAAATCATCAAAGCGGTCTCTGAAACAAAAGGACAGATTCTAACTTATGAAGGTGATCCGATTCAAGCAAGCTTCTTCTCCACGAGCAATGGCTACACCGTTAATTCTGAAGACTATTGGAAAAACAAATACCCCTATTTAAGAAGTGTAGAAAGTCCGTGGGATAAAGAAGAATCACCAAAGTACACGGATACCATCCAACTGCCAGTCAGTACGGTAGAACAAAAGCTGGGTGTTTCACTATCAAAGAACGGTAAGATCGGAAAAGTCGTCGCAACAACGAGCGGGAAACGAATCGGTAAATTCGCGATCGGTAAAAAAGAGTTTACCGGTAAAGAGATACGAGAAAAGCTGGAGCTGCGTTCAACAGATTTTCAGATGGAGAAAAAAGGTAAGCAGGTCAGCATCACGACGCGCGGCTACGGACACGGAGTGGGACTGAGCCAGTACGGAGCGAACGGGATGGCGAAAGAAGGCAAGACATACAAGGAAATCGTTAATTATTACTACAAAGGAATTGAGATCACTGATTATAAACCGATAGCTGATAAAGGCCTCGCGTATCAGCCTCAGTGAATTGTGTGAAAATTGTAGGGGGTCTGTCCCGGGGACAGACCCCCTACAATTTCCAACTTTCTTCAAACTTATTTCAAACTTATTTCAACCTTAAATTGACCGCATTGTGCTCTAAGCATGATGGGGTTTTTTATGTTGTCGAAAAGAAATTTTATAAAAAATAGAGTGCTAAAGTATATATTTTCAGAATTCTGTTCAAACTTGTTGCTGAGGTGATGAAAAATGAAAGAAGAAGAAAAACAAACCAAAAAAACAATACCGATGAAAGGTAAGAGTGCTATGAAAAAACGTTGGGTTTATCCGGCAGTATATCTTAGTTTTGCAGCAGTCATTTTAACATCTGTTCTATGGTATCAAAACGATGCGAAAAACGTGGAGAAAAATAATACTCCAGACAGCGCGTTAGAAGACAATGGAGCAGCAGTACCAGTATCACTTACAAAAGAACAATTCCAAATGCCAGTTGCTGATCCTGAAGCCATTGAAGTAGTAAAAGATTTCTTTAGTCCAGACGCTACAGCTCAAGAGCAAGAAGCAGCACTCGTATTCTATAACAATATTTACTACCAAAACCGCGGAATCGATTTAGCGACTGCTGACAACAAAGCGTTCGACGTAACAGCAGCATTAAGCGGGAACGTTGTAAAAGTAGCAAAAGATCCAGCACTAGGATTCGTAGTAGAAGTAGAGCATGACAAAGGTGTTGTAACACACTACTCATCACTCGCTTCTGTATCCGTTAAGCAAGGCGACCAAGTGAAACAAGGCACAGTCCTTGGACAAGCTGGTGAGAATGCGTATGATAAAGATTCTAAAATCCACGCTCACTTCGAAGTTCGTAAAGACGGAGAAGCAGTAGACCCGGTGATGGCTTGGGATCAATCTGTTGCACAGCTTGCAGCCGCTGTTGATGATTCTCGTAAAGAGATGAAAAAAGCAGAAGAAAAGAAAGCTGCTGAAGAGCAGAAAAAAGCTGAAGAGCAAAAGCCTGGTAAAGAAGAAAAGCCAGCACCAAAAGCCGACGATAAAGGCGGCAAAGATATGAAAGATTCAAAAGATACGAAAGACACGAAAGATGGCAAAGATGCCAACGGTGAACAAGAATCATCATCTCAATCAGCAGAAGACACTGGCGCACAAGCCGACGATTCTGGTGCAAACGAATAATTTTCATAAGAAAGCTGTCTCGGATACGAACCGAGGCAGTTTTTTCGTTGTTTAGGAAATTATAAAAACGAGTCTTGTGTACTTGCTATTTTTTGATTGTGTAATGTTAAGGATCTTAACTCGTTCGAACGCTTAACAGTGTAAATGGCACCTCAATCGGCAAACGCGAGTTAAACGTAAAACTTTTCTTCCACCCAGAAATGCGCTTATTATAAAATTTTCCATGAGTTTACAAAGGTTTTTTCAAGAAAATGGACATTTCCCCTTGTCCCAGTTGAGATTTAGGCATATAACGAAAACTTGGTTAATAAGATGTTACAAAACCTACAATAATTCAATTGAGGGTGAGCGGTGAGAAATCGTACTATGGCTGCGGTGGAAAAAGGGGAATGGAAGCAATACTTATAAGCCGAAGATGACAACAAAACTTGTCACGTAGCTTGTTCATAGAAGTCTCTATCGCATCTCTCACATCCATTTTAGGGAGGCGAGTGGTGTGCACGATTACATCAAAGAGCGAACCATCAAGATAGGACGGTATATCGTGGAGACAAGAAAAACAGTCCGCATGATCGCAAAAGAATTCGGGGTTTCCAAAAGCACGGTGCATAAAGATCTCACCGAGCGGCTGCCTGAAATTAATCCCGATCTTGCAAATAACGTAAAAGAAATCCTCGAATACCATAAGTCCATCCGCCACTTGAGAGGTGGAGAAGCGACGCGTGTGAAGTACAAAAAAGGCACAGAGGAAGTTGTTCAGTAAGTTTGTGACTGATAGGGATGAAACATGACACTTGAAACATTATGTGCCGTATAGGTCTGACGCCCAATAATTATTTTTTGACAATATTTAACCTTGTTCGACATACTTGTGATATAATGATAAATTGGATAGAACTTCGATTTTTTACTAAAAATGTCATTATATTGTATGGATGTTTAACAGGGAGGATATAACATGTTTTCAAGGGACGTTGGAATTGACCTTGGTACCGCTAATGTACTGATTTATGTAAAAGGAAAAGGAATTGTGCTTGATGAGCCATCTGTTGTTGCGATCGACACGAATACCGGAAAAGCACTCGCTGTAGGGGAAGAAGCCCGCCGCATGGTAGGCCGTACACCAGGAAACATCGTGGCGATCCGTCCGTTAAAAGACGGAGTTATCGCTGACTTTGAAGTAACCGAGCAAATGCTGAAACACTTTATAAACAAAATCAAAGTGAAAGGCGTGTTTGCCAAGCCTAGAATCTTGATCTGTACGCCAACGAACATTACGTCTGTTGAACAAAAAGCCATTAGAGAAGCTGCGCAAAAGTGCGGAGCTAAGCAAATTTTTCTTGAAGAAGAGCCGAAAGTGGCTGCAATAGGGGCGGGGATGGATATCTTCCAGCCAAGCGGCAATATGGTTGTTGACATCGGTGGTGGCACAACTGACATTGCGGTCTTGAGCATGGGCGATATCGTCACCTCCTCTTCTATTAAAATGGCTGGGGACAAGTTCGATACAGAGATTCTTCAGTACATAAAGAAAGAGTACAAGCTGTTGATCGGGGAACGTACCGCTGAAAACATTAAATTAAACGTCGCGACGGTTTACGAGCGTGACGAAGAATTAGAGATCCGCGGCCGCGATATGGTATCTGGTTTGCCGCGTACGATTACCGTTGGCTCTAAAGAAATTCAAAAAGCATTGATGGAACCTGTTATGGTGATCGTTCAAGCAGCGAAAAGCGTGTTAGAGAAGACACCGCCTGAACTTTCTGCTGACATCATCGACCGCGGCATCATGCTGACAGGTGGAGGAGCACTTCTTCACGGAATCGACCGATTGTTTGCCGACGAGTTAAAAGTGCCCGTGCTGATTGCAGAAGAGCCGATGAGAGCCGTAGCGAACGGAACTGGCTTAATGCTTGAGCATATGGATAAAATTGCGAAACGAAAAGTGTTTTAATGAAGGAAATGCCGCTCAGAGTGGGTGGCATTTTATTTTTTTGTGAAAAAGTAAGCTTGGCCTGTGCCAAGCAACCTAATAAAAAGTCTCAAAAACTGCTTTTAGGCCCTAAAACAGATTTTATAGTCCTTCAAAATAATTTATAGTCCCTTCAAGTAAGTTTATGGTCCTTCAAAAAAGTTTATAAGCCCTCAAAATTATTTATAGGCTTTTCGACAAATCTACCTCAGCGATTTCAACGCATACTTCATCATTCCTGGTACAAATTCCTCATTTTAAAAAAGGATTCCGTCAATTTCCGCAGAATTCTATTAAGAAATGTAAAAAACTGTCGATAAGACTGATGAGACATATTGTGTCCAGATTACAAGTGCAGGAGGAATACTCCGTGTTAAGAGGCTTTTATAATGCTGCAGCCGGTATGCTGGCACAGCAGCGCAAACAAGAAATTTTAACGAACAATATGGCGAATGCCAATACACCTGGATATAAAGCGGACAATGCAAGTCTGCGCACGTTCCCTACGATGCTGCTTCAGCATATGGGGGAGACCGAATTAAACGGAAAAAAAATACCGAATAACTACTCGATCGGACCAGCCACGTTATCAACAGGAGTCTATGTGCAAGAGACGACACCAAACTTTCTGCAAGGCGACATGCGCGAGACGGGGATTAAAACAGACATTGCACTGTTGCAGGGCCAAGTGCCTGCTGACCCAGGAAGTGGAGCTCCCGGCGGACTCTTTTTCCGATTAAATGTGAATGGTGAAGAGCGTTTTACTCGAAACGGCCATTTTTCGGTGGATGCAGAAGGAAGTCTTGTCACGCCTGAAGGCTATTACGTGCTTGGAACAGATGGCAATCCGATTACCGTGACGAGTGACAATTTTACGGTGAACAAAGACGGTACAGTTATTGATAATGGTGCCGTGGCGGGTCAGATTGATGTTGCGTACATCACGAACCCTAACAATCTTGTAAAAGAGGGATCAGGCTTGTTCAGGCTTGGTGGTGAAGCGGACAGTGCGATCGGAAATCCAAACATCACTTACAATCTGCAGCAAGGATTTGTGGAGAGGTCTAACGTGAACACGGAACAGACGATGACGGAGATGCTAACGGCATACCGCGCGTTTGAGGCCAATCAAAAAGTACTTCAGGCATATGACCGTACGATGGAAAAAGCAGCAAACGAAATTGGCAGGATCGGCTAGGGGGACACATTATGAATCAGTCTATGATTTCAGCAGCGGTGACGATGGGACAGCTTCAGCATAAGCTGGATACCATTTCAAACAATATGGCGAACAGCACGACGAACGGTTACAAAAGACGTGAAGCTCAGTTTTCGGATATTCTTTTTCAGCAGATTAAAAGTGAAGCACTCGAACCGACAGAAGCCGGCCGCTTGACTCCGAACGGAATCCGGCTCGGAAGCGGAGCGCGTGTTTCATCCACGGCAGTAAGTATGGAAACGGGCACGCTGCAGCAGACAGGACGTGCGCTCGATGCAGCACTAACGCAGCCTAGCTTTTATTTTCAGATTGCTGGAGTGGACACGAACGGAAATGAAACGCAGCAATTTACAAGGGACGGCAGCTTTTATTTATCGCCGTCTGCCGGTAATCCTGATGAGATGGAACTCGTGACCTCAGAAGGCAATAAAGTGATGGGCGTAGATGGACCGATCACCATTCCAGCTGACCATAGTAAAATTACCATTGGACAAAACGGCCAAGTTTCGGTAACGTTAAATAATGGAGCAGTTGTTGAATCAGGACAGCTGGCGATTGTGAATATGATTCGGCCGCAGCTGATGTTATCTGTTGGGCAGAACTTACAAGCGCCAGAAAACATGCCGTTAAATCAACTAATAGAGGAAGTAAATGCTGGAGAAGTTAATTTCGTTCAGCAAGGTGCACTCGAATCCTCAAATGTTAACATTTCCAATGAGATGACGGAACTGATTCAGACACAACGTTCTTATCAATTTAATGCGCGTTCTCTTACAATTGCTGACCAGATGATGGGGTTAGTAAACGGGCTTCGCTAAATGAGGTAGGTTTGTATGACGAATAAGATGCAAGAGTTGAATCATAACGAAAAACCAAAAACACAGCGTTACAATGAGAAAGAGAAATCTTCTAAAGAAGAGAAGAAACAGTGGTATCAACGTCGAACGAAAAGAAGCTTCCCAATCTGGCTTCGTCTTCTTCTGCTGGTCTGCGGAATCATTGTGTGTTTTGCTGTGGGTACGATGGTCGGTTACGGTGTAATTGGTGACGGTAAGCCGATGAACGTGTTTGAAAAAGAAACATGGACACACATCATCGACCTTGTACAAAAAGAATTGTAAAGATATAATAAAAAAACAATGGCAGGAAGTGATGCGTCATTGTTTTTCTTTTGAGGTAAAATTAGTACCAGGTAACAATACCAAGTATAATTAAAATAAATTTATATGATAATGCAAAAGAAAGGTGATGTTTTGTATGTTAACGATTGAAGAAATCAAAGAAATTATTCCGCACCGTTATCCGTTTTTGCTGATTGACCGCATTTTAGAAGTAGATGAAGGCCAGCGCGCAGTCGGCATCAAAAATGTAACAGCTAACGAAGAATTCTTTAACGGCCACTTCCCGGAGTATCCTGTGATGCCAGGAGTGCTGATCGTTGAAGCACTTGCTCAAGTAGGCGCAGTGGCGATGTTGAAAAAGGAAGAAAACCGCGGCAAGCTCGCATTCTTTGCAGGAATCGATAACTGCCGATTCAAGAAGCAAGTCGTACCTGGTGACCAGCTTCGCCTGGAAGTAGAGATGACGCGTGTGCGTGGTTCGATCGGTAAAGGCAAGGGGATTGCAACAGTCGACGGCCAGGTGGCCTGCGAAGTCGAAATCACCTTCGCCCTAGGTAAATAAGGGGGGGTCTGACCCCAAACAATTATCATAAAAGCTTGAAATGGAGCAAACACCCTAGAGGAATGCTCCATTTCAAGCTTTCTTTTTATGGTATTTTAAATAGAGAGCATTAAAAATACAAAAAATAAGTAGTGGAGATGATTCATTTGGAAAAAATCTATAAGATTATTCTTTTTGACTTAGACGGTACACTATCTGATCCGAAAATAGGCATCACTAAATCTGTTCAATTTGCTTTAGAAAGAATGGGCATCAAAGAAGAGAGCCTCGATTACTTAGAACCATTCATTGGACCACCGCTTCAACAATCGTTCTCAGACTTTTACCACTTCAATGATACACAAACGCAAACAGCCATCACTCATTATCGCGAACGATTCAGCGACGTGGGGATGTACGAAAACACACTTTATGAACATATTCCAGAGCTTTTACAGGAGTTGAAGGAAAGCGGCTTTACGTTAGTTGTTGCTACTTCTAAGCCAACCGTCTTTGCTGAACAAATTTTGAAGTATTTCAATATCCATCACCACTTCGATCTAATCGTCGGAAGCAACCTCGACGGAACAAGAACCGCCAAAACGGACATCATTCAGTACATACTCCAGCACTACAACAAGCATCCAAAACAAGATTTCATCATGATCGGTGACAGAAAACACGATATCATTGGAGCGCATAACACAGGCATTGATTCGATAGGAGTTACTTACGGTTATGGATCATTAGACGAGATTACAACTGCAGCGCCTGCTTATATTGCTGAAAGTGTCCTTGAATTAAGGAAATATCTATTAAAACACACCTCAATTAAGGTGTAATAACGACACTCGATAAAATTTAAAAGGTTAGTGTATGCTTGAAATAGACATTAGAAGAATATGTGTTTAGAAGACGAACACCTACTAATCATTACGAGGTATTCATTTTGTATCCGAGGATAAAGCCTATAATTCCGCGTATAAAAATATTTATCCTATTTTCGAGATATTTCGTCTTCTCCCTCATCTCCATCGACCTCAGCTAAACTAGAGAATTATCAAAAAAAACCTGGAACTCCATCTAACGGTTCGGATACCTATCACAAATCGTTTATTTGATTTGTAAAAAGTAATGTTTGTTGTATATAAAAATGTTATTGGATTTGTGGACTTAATTTCTATACTAGCGATTTAGAAGATGTTTTATTTAGGCTCTTTGCTAAAAGATTGTTGCTTTTGGCTTTTTCAATTTTCAACATCTGCCAGATGAATGGAGCGCAAGGTGCGAGACTCCTACGGGACGAGCTGTCATGTGGAGACTCCTAATGGCGCAAAGCGGCAGGAGGCTCACCGCACGCCCCGTGGAAAGCTAGCAACCTGGAGCAGAAATCAACAACTTTCAAAAACAACACTGTTTACGAAAACAGCCTTTATTTAAGACATTTACGGGGCAGTTTAGTTTAAGAAGGAAAACTTTTTCAAGAAGCGAATTAATACTATGCAATATTTTAAAAAAATTGTAGTAACAACACAATAGGAGTTGAAAATATGTTTCCGCTAGGGGAATATTCCAGATTAGTTAATGATATTAAGAGAAGAGAAGATCCTGACATACCAATTACATTTGGTTTGCTTATCGCTGACTATGATCAACAGTCAAGTAGACAATATATTCTTAATTATATCGATAGATTTAATTATAAATCTGGTAAGTATATTAATTTTTATTTGCCTGGATATTTTGAAGAGGATATTTATGTTTCAAAGAAAATTATAAAAATCGATGGAAAAGAGTACTATTTTAAACGGGAAAAATATATGGAATTCCTACAACGTTTAGAAACGGATTTTAATTTTGAGTATTTTTACAATCCAACATTAATATTAATAGAGTATAAGCGAGGTCATTTTAGTAAGGCAAACAGCATTATTATTGAATTAGATGACCAGGGTTCAGATATTCGTAAGACTGGGAAATTCTTTGAGGAAATCTTTAAGATTGCAAAGTCTTATGTAGATATTAATGATTTTTCAAGAGAATTAAAGAAAAATGAATTAAAAAATGCACTATTTAACAGCATTTTGAATTCAATAAATAATAATCTAATTAAAGAGGTTGTAGGTAATTATGGGAGACTAAAAAAATATAAATTGTCTTAAAACCTATTTGGGGTTATTTTATCTCCTAATAAAATGAAAGCGATGCAAATTAAATAATTATTAAAATTGTACAAACAAAAAAAGCACATAATGTGCTTTTTTTGTTGTAGTAGTTGCGGGCACCACCCGTGCTACCGTTACACTAACCTTCCGATAAGAAAGCCCGCAAAGGCTACTACGAGAATTACTAAAATAACTAATAATGGAATTACATTTAAAATCATTGACATCACTCCTGTAAGCCCTAGTTGAGCAATTAAATTGGCTACATTTGCAGATGCGATGGATGAAACTAGTACTGTAACACACCAGTTTCTTATATAGTTGGCGGAAGGTGCGGGATTTGAACCCGAACCTGGTGGACAAAAAATTAAATAAACTCAAAAACTATTATTCCAATTAGTATCATTATAACAGAACTTTATTATTAAGGGTCTAAATGAATTTATGTACGATAAAAACATTGAATTCATTTGAGAAAGGTTATAGACATTTAGTGTAAAATTTTTAAATGTCCAAGACAGTTTATCAGCGTTTGAATGCAAATAATTATAATTCAACAAGAAAGGGTTTGTTGCAAAAGATTGGCACGCAGGGACCTTTAATACAGTTGTTACAATAAAGGAGGATATATGCAAGGGTAGATAAAATTAATAATCCCATAAAAGATATTGATATCTTTAACAAGGAAACTACTAGTAGTTGGCAATCCAAATAATATAAATCAGGATAGCTACAGCAAAAGAGTTGAGTAATCCTAAATAGCTCCTTTAGACCAGATTGCTGAAGATGGTATTAGAACAGCTGCTCAAAAACAAGCACTGAGAAACAGTGAAAATGGCCTGAGGTAGCAGAAGCTTATCAACATACTGCCAATTATGCTAGGTCAGTTATTGAAGAGAATTGATATTCTTCAAGAGGCTTTTCACATGGAGAAGCATTAAAAATAGTTGTAGAGATAAAGAATAGTACTTTTGTTTCCAAAAAGTATGGATTAACTATTGAGGATTTTATAAAAGTTGAATATGTTATACAGCATGCTTTGAAAACAGGTGTAACCGAAGCCGCTATAATTTACGGACTTACAGAAGTTTCTGTTAGTCTACAAATTGATATACAAATTCTATAGCGGAAAATTAGAATTTATTAGTATAAATGACTGTAAATCAATAAAAATAGACCATCATTTTCAAGAACAATTTGATGGTCTATTTTGCTTACATAATTAAATTTTGTGACAGTTAACAGAACTCGTTAAACTCACTCCAGGTTTTTTATTTCGCCCTCGCAACAATCCCATTATGCACCTTGATATAACCGTGCTTCATAATATCCAGGCCATTTTCATACAGATAAAGCCCCATCTGCTCTAATGTCATCAGTTCACGATAAGTGTGGTTCATCACATCAGCCATGATCTCGTAATACAGCTTGGACCGAAGCTGGGCTCGGGGTGTTGTCATCACGATATAGCCGTTTGGCTTCAAAAATTTCCGATGCCACTCTACCACCTCAGATTTCATGGAGTCCGGAAAATGCTCCAATAAACCAACGCTCAGCACAATATCAAACTCCCTGCCGTATGGCAGGTTTCGGATGTCGTCCACCACATATGAAATGTTGAAATCATTTTTATAATAAACCTTATCTCCGCCCGTTCTTGGATTCTCCCCTAAAAACGGGTAAGCGTCCGGAAACTCCGCAAACCTTGCATCGCGGCAGAACGGATCATAATCGACCATCACCACTTCGCCGCCAGGATACATCGCAGACAGCTGCATCGCCTCATACCCTTCCGCTGCCCCTAAAAAAAGAATGCGAGGCTTATTCACATCAAGCCCTTTAAACAAGGCTCGCTTCCCCCGTGGATCCCAAATGCCATCCTGGATCCGGTGCACATAATTCCACAAATGAATACGTAAATAATCCCCAAGCGCGACTTTCACTTCAGAAGGTTTAAAGCTTTTTAAACTATGAAAAAATGCTCCCTTTTTATCTTGGATATCAGCTGGAACATCCTTTGAAAACCATTCGTGAAACGACTGGTTGAACATTGTCCATGACGTATGGACCGGAAGTGCTTCGCCGTGCTTATGCTCCCAATCCGTTTTTTCTTTTGCAAAAGAAGTAACTTCATATGGCTTGCCGACATCTTTCCAAGACACGGTAGACCAATCATTCACCGTATTTACTTTTACAAACTTCTCATAATCTTTCTGACTATATTGGCGCAAATCCATGCGATAAGACGGTCTCATTTCCGTGTGGCCAACATTCACTGGACGTTGAACAACAGTTTCAAGCATATTTGCCCTCCTGTAAAAAGGATTTTATATAAGTATTCAAAGAAACGCTGCAGAATCCTTTAAAGCCTTAATTTTTACTGTGTCATGATAAAATAGAATAAAAGAAATCAGAGAGGGGAACGACGATGAAGATTATTTTTATAGGCGACAGCATCACAGCTTCAAATAAAAACACAGATCCAGAAAGACTAGGAAACGGTTATGTTCGTATGATTAAAGAAGCCTTGCCCAAAGACGTAAATGTCATCAACAAAGGGGTAAACGGACATCGAGTGACAGATCTTGCACTTCGTTGGGAACGGGATGTTCTTGATTTGAATCCTGACCTTTTATCGGTTTCAATCGGAATCAACGATGTATGGAGACAGCTGGATAGCCCAGGCATCGCACAAGTAGATGAATCGAGATTTGAAGAAATTTACCGTGAGCTGTTGTCACAGCTGCCTTCTGATACCAAACTAGTACTCATGGAACCCACAATTATAAAAGAAAATTCGCAATCTCAAGGGAACCAGATGCTGATTCCGTATGTAGAAGTGGTTCGAAAGCTGGCAGTGGAATTTGATGCAGTCCTCGTTCCAACGCACGATGTTTTTATCAATCACCTCAACAAAAAACCAGATGTTTCAGTAACAACAGACGGCGTACATATGAGGAAAAAAGGAAATGAATTAATAGCAAAAAGCTGGCTAGAAGCAGCTAAGTCACTCATTAACCAATAAAAATGAACCGAGGTTATGGATATGGCGAACACGACTCTCGCATTTTTTGAAGAAAAACATAGAGAAGCTTTAGAAAAATTTTATTTACCTGAAGATCAGGAGAAATTTACTCAGTTACCTGCAAAAGCATTAACATTTTGTGAAGAAGATGACAAACGAACTCCGGTTGTCATTGAAGCGTCTGGCAAAACAGTAGGCTTTTTTGTTTTACATACAGGAGAGAACATTCAAGATTTTACAGCAAACCCAAATGCAATGGTCATACGCGCATTATCCATCAATCACCCCGAGCAAGGAAAAGGATATGCGAAGGATGCGATGCTGCAGCTGCCAGAGTTCGTCACAGTAAACTTTCCTGATGTGAACGAACTCATCTTAGCAGTAAACTTTAAGAATGAGCCAGCTAAAAAGCTTTATGAAAAAGCTGGATTCGTAGATCGCGGTCAGATCAAACATGGTCCGGTTGGGCCGCAATATGTGCTGCATTATGATGTCTAATTATTAAGCTAATATAAAGGTGATTTTAGGATTGTAAAGTCTCCGTTATGACTTGGTAAATTGCGTCTTTTCGGGATTTTTTCATGATATATTCTGAACAGGGACAAAGAAACCCCGTACTCATGCAAAAATCATAATGAATATCCGAAGGGAGCAATTTTAAAGATGAGCAAAACATTTTTGGCGAAAATCGGAGCATCTCTTATGGCAATTTTTTTGATCACTGCATGTAACAACGCGGAAGACACGAACACTGAGGAAGAAACAAACACAGAACAATCTGAAACTCAAGACGGAGAAACTTCAACAGATGAGGAATCAACGGAAGAGTCAGCTGAATAAGATAAAGGAAGTGCCGGGCCTCTACCTACCAGAGAGGACCCGGTTTTTCGTTGTGATGAGGGGAATTGTTCAGGCGAAACCTGCATTATTACGCGTTTGCGCACCAACCAGGAGTTTACGCGCAGGAGGTATCTGTTTGCACGCGCGTCGGGCGAATTTACGCCCACGCAACCCCAATCCACGCGCACTTTTTCTCTATTTCCGCGCAAAAGCACTCATCACTGTCGAAAACATAAGAATATATACCTATTTATAAACAGTTTTATCAGCCGAATGACTTATTTTCCAATAAAAGAAAACATGACATAATAAAGTAAATGAAAGCGTTATCTTAAATGCATTTGTGCAAACGCTTTCACTAGTTTGCACACTATTAAAAGGGGGAAATGAAGTGAGGAAAACGAAATTACGCTATGGAGTTTCATGGCTATTACTTTTTACAATGATTTTGCAAACGTTTGCATCTGCATTACTAATACAACCTGCTTCAACACAAGCGCAAGAGCGCACAGTTACACTTGTTGGGGATCTGCAATCTGAACTTGGCGGTGCAGGCGACTGGAACCCTGCAGACGCAGCTACAACAATGGAGCTTCAACCGAACGGAAAGTACAAGCTCAGTGGAAAACTTCCAGCGGGCAACTATGAGTACAAAATTGCAATTAACGGATCATGGGACGAAAACTATGGTGTCGACGGAAAACAGGGCGGCGACAACTACAAACTGACGATTGACGCTGAAAAGGAAGTGACATTTGTGTACGATGACACGACACACAAAGTTACAATTCCAGAACCACTTCCAGCCGAACAGACGCCACGTATCGTGGGTGATATTCAACCTGAATTAGGTGCTGGCGGCGAGTGGGCACCTGGAGAATCAACGGCCCTCCTACAGGACGAAGACGGTGACAACATCTACACGTACACCGCTCAAGTGCCAAAAGGAAAGCACGAATTTAAGATTCTGCTCGGCAACGCTTGGGGTGCACCAGCATACCCAGCCGACAATTTCAAACTAAACGTTATAAAAGACGCTGAAATCACGTTTCTTTACAACCATGACACAAAAGAAGTGTACACAAACTATGACCCTGGTCTGCCGGATGGCAGTGTGAACGCGGGCAAGCTTTTCCATGATACGTGGAACGAAGCATTTCGTGCGCCGTTTGGAGCAATCAAAGCTGGACAAGACGTAACACTGCGCCTTCAAACGAAAAAAGGCGACCTGACTGGAGCGAAACTTTATCTTCGCAACTATAACTCTGGCTCTACGACTGTAAAAGATATGGAGAACGCGGGCTGGACAACCGTGAACGGTGAAGAGATCGAGCTTTGGGAAGCGACAGTAACACCTGAGGAAAAAGGCGTTTACGGATATAAATTTACTGCGCGCGATGGAGATGCGGTAAAAGAGTACGGTGAAGACACAGCAGAGGGTGGAAAAGGAGCGGCATCTGACACGAACGCTGGACTTTTCCAAATGACGGTTTACGATCCGTCTTACAAAACTCCTGACTGGATGAAAGAATCTGTCGTTTATCAGATTTTCCCGGACCGTTTTTATAACGGAAACAAGAAAAACGATACAGCCAAAACAACGGCACGCGGAACAGAACCGATTGAGCATCAAGACTGGAACGAGTTGCCTGACAACCCTCGTCAAGCGGAAACAGAAGGCTATGACGGAGACGAAATTTGGTCGAACGATTTCTTTGGCGGTGATATTACGGGTATCCAAAAGAAACTAGACTACATCGAGTCACTTGGCGTAAACACGCTTTACCTAAACCCAGTTGCACATGCTGCATCCAACCACAAGTACGATGCGACAGACTACAAAGCAATGGACCCGATGTTTGGATCACCTGAAGAATTCAAAGCTTTTACAAAAGAACTGAAAAAACGCAAGATGCACTTGATCCTCGATGGTGTGTTCAATCACGTTGGAGACGACTCGATCTATTTTGACCGTTACGGAAAATACGATACAGTCGGTGCTTACGAATATTGGGCAAGCATCTATGACTTAATGAGCACCCAAGGCTTAACAGAAGCTGAAGCGAAAAAACAAACAGAAGCAAAGTTCACGAAAGAAGGACAGAAATTCAGTCCATACGGCTTCCACAACTGGTTTAACATCGAGGACGAAAAAGTGAACGGTGTGTACAAATACCAAGCATGGTGGGGCTTTGACTCACTTCCTGAGATCAAGTCGATTCCAGGTGAGGCCGTAGACTATGATTCAGAACTTAACAACAAACCGTTTGCAGACTATATCATGTATGACGAAGATTCTGCGGCGAAATCGTGGCTTGACCGCGGGGCATCCGGCTGGCGTCTGGATGTTGCGAACGAAGTAGATACCGAGTTTTGGAGAGAGTTCCGTAAAGAGTTGAAGGAAGGCAAGAAAGAAGATCCGCTTATCTTGGGCGAAATTTGGGATGATGCGTCTGAATACTTCCTTGGCGACCTTTACGACTCTGTTATGAACTACCGATTCCGCGGTGCGATGATTGATTACCTAAAGAACGGAAATGCGGAAGGTGCTGAAAATCAGCTGAACGCTGTGTTTGAAGATTACCCGCAAGAAGCATTCTACGCATTAATGAACTTGATGGGTTCACATGACACACCGCGTGCGGCATTTATCCTTGGAAACGGAACAGATTCTTATGAGCGTGCTGAACTTGATCCAAAGTACGACCACGAGCTAGGTGTGAAACGACTGAAGCTTGCAGCGATTCTACAGATGGGTTATGCAGGCGCACCGACTCTTTATTACGGAGATGAAGCGGGAGTTACAGGCTCTAAAGATCCGGATGACCGCAGAACTTATCCATGGGGCTCTGAAGATAAGAACTTAGTGAAACACTATCAAAATATCGGAAAAGTACGTGCAGACTATCATGATCTGTTCAGCTATGGTGAGTTGAATCACCTATTCGCTGAAAAAGACGTGCTAGCGTATACACGTACGGATAAAAAGAACGCGGCACTTGTGATCACAAACCGCGGAAACGAAGACAAAACCGTTGAGCTGGACGTGAAGAAGCTGATCGTAAACAACGTGAAGCTGACAGATCAACTGGATAAGAAGTACAAAACAGCCGTAAAAGACGGCAAACTGACAATAACGGTTCCAGCAATGACGGGACGCATGCTCGTGTCAGATAAAGGTCAGAATTTGAAGACACCTGAAGCAGTAACAAACGTGAAAGCAACAGAAGAAAGCCATTCTGTATCCCTTTCATGGAGTGGTGACGCTAAAAGTTACGCAGTCTACCAAACAACGATCTCTGGTGCTTTTTATGAAAAGGTAGCTGAAACGAAGAGCAACTCCATTAAGATTGACGACCTAGATAACGGACGCAAGTACTACTTCGCTGTTGTCGCGATCGACAAGAATAACAATGAATCTGTAAAAACAGAATCAAAAGCGGCAATTCCGCACGTTGCATTAAAAGACGGGAACTATGAAATTGCGGGGGTAACAACAGTAGAGAACGGTGTAATCGACCTTTCTAAGTCACAAAACGTTTTAGCTGATATTTTTATAAAAGGTGAAACCGAAAGTGACATGGCAGAAGGTCTGCAAGCAGAACTTCAAGTGAAGGAGCCAGGTAAAGATACTTGGACAACCCACAAAGCAACTTACACAGCTCAAAACGGAGAGTTCAACACATTCAGCTCGTCATTCCTGCCGTTTAACGAAGGAACGTATGAATATCGTTATGCGTTTTCTACCGATCTTGGCCGTACATGGGTAACGAGTGAAACGAAATCCGTAACGTTCACAAAAGGTGATGACACAACAGCACCAGCAGAATTTGTAACACTAGAAGAGCCAGCACAAGAATCGGGACAAGTAAATTTGAATTGGACGGTTGAAGGTGCGAACGAGCCATATCTGTTCACGATTGTACGTGACGGAGAGATGATTGACCAGGTTCTAGATACAAACGCAACAGCGTACAAAGATATCAACGTGACGAACGGAAAAACGTATTCGTATGAAGTGCACATCTACGACAAAGCAGGAAACAGCGTGAAGTCAAACACGGTAACCGTAACGCCTGACCTTGTTATGGTAAAAGTAACGCTGAAAGTGAACGCGCCCGAATATACCCCACAAGGAGTAGATCTGACGGTTCCAGGCAGCAAGAACGGCTGGAACACAGGTGCGTGGAAGATGACGCGCGGCGGTGCGGTAACAAACGATTACGAGTACACGTTTGAAGCGCAAGAAGGCGAGGTCATCACGTACAAATACGTGAAGAACAGCTCGTGGGATCAAGAAGGACTCGCTGATCACACACCTGGTAACCCGAATGATGATGATCCGAGTTATTATGGTTATGGTGCGCAAGGAACGGACCTAAGTTTTGTTGTTACGAACCAAGGCGGCAACAAGATGACCGTTCAAGACAAGATCGTACGCTGGATTGACATGCCAGTGGTTGTAACTTCTCACAGTGATGGTCAAACCGTAACTTCTGATAGCATCACGCTAAAAGGAAATGCAATTAAAGAAGGCGTGATGACGATTAACGGTGAAGCAGTAACGATTAACGATGACATGACGTTCTCGCACACGGTGAACTTGAATCCTGGAGAAAACAAACTCAACATTCATATCGAACCGTCTGAAGAAAACAAATCTACTATTTTTAAGAACGACGGCGGTGCAATTGCTAAGAACACGAAAGATAGTGTGATGACGATTATTAAAAACTAGATGGATTAGATGCTGCTTCTGTAATGAAGCAGCATTTTTTTTAAAAAGAAATGATTGGGAAAGGGCAAAGGCTAAATCTGGAGTACCTTATTCAACAAACGGGCCAGATCGTGGAATACATATTGTGAATAAGAATAAATTTTGAAATAATTGGTATTAAGCAAACAGGTAGGATAGTTGCAGAAATGAAAATATGGAAGGGTGGGGGGAATTATGGGTTCAAGAATAATGCACTCAATTATTGGTAATAAAATTGCAGAGGCTTTATCGATAGAAGATAAAACATCATTTTTGCTTGGAAGCATCGCTCCAGATGCTGTATTTTCACACGAAGAAAAAAACTTATCACATTTCTTTATAGGTGATGTAAAAGATTATTCAAGAAGGGTTGATTATAAAGGATTTCTACATAAATATAGTTCGGAAGTAGAATATTACAATTCTTATATTATGGGGTACAGTGCACATTTAATTGCTGATGATATCTGGCTAAGAGGTTTTAATCTTTCTTGGCTGAAAAACAGAATGGATGCTGATGAAGGATTATATAAGTTATACCATAATGATTTCCGATTACTAAATGGGAAATTACTAGAACACTATGGTTTTACAAATGAAATGAGAAAGACGTTAAGTCTTTTTCCTGCAATATTAGACTTAGAAGAAGTTAAATCCAAAGACGTTGAAAATTTTGTTCCTTATGTATTAGGAGATATGGAGTACGATAATGAAGTTTTAAATGAACAACTTAATGTTTTTACGTTTGATCAAATAGTTGGTTATATAGAGACATCAATTGAAGTGGGATTATTGAAAATAAAACAATACTCACTTAATAGAGTTTAAGGGTTTGCTGTATAAATATTTCGTTCCTATGCAAGAAAAGAGCAGGATTGTAGAAGAAGGTCAGTTAATTAGCGTTTTAATTATTTATTGGAAGATTAAATAAAAAACTGGAAGGAGCAATTATGAATACCGAAAAATTTCTGTAGGGTTTCGGTTTAGTTTCAATACTAAGTTGGGCATTACACTTCACAATATCCTTTGGTGAATATAGTCCACAAAAAATTGTTACTGCTGGTGTTTTTCTTACAATTACACTGACTATGTATTATATATTTGTGTATATTTATTTCAATTTAAAACGTGGCGAAATAATCGTAAGTGTAGGATTGATATTCACAATATTGTTGGTAATCATATTAATTGTTTTACGGTAAAAACAAGATGGGAGAGACTTTTTAGATAAAGTTGTTGTGTTAGTGTTGATATTCTACGATCGGGTGCATTTCTGTAATAAAGAAATGTGTCCTTTTTTATGAATAGGACCAGATTGTCATGGAAAAGCTTGCGAAAATCTATTTCAGGGTAATCACCCTTTATAAAGAGAATGCAAGGATAGGAGAATGTCAATAATGATAAAAGCTGTGTTGTTTGATTTGGACGGAACGCTTTTGGACCGCGACACGTCGGTTAAGAAGTTTGTGGAGGACCAGCATACTCGTCTGTCATCCGTTCTGTCCCATATTCCTAAAAAGATATTTGCTGAAAAATTTATTGCGCTTGAACAGAACGGATATGTGTGGAAGGACAAAGTGTACCAGAAGCTAGCCGAGGAGCTGGCTGTAAGGAGAATGCCCCCAGGAGAATTGCTAGACGACTACTTAACAAATTTTAAGCACCATTGCACACCGTTTCCAAACCTTTTAAGCATGCTGGATGAATTGAAGAAAAAGGGTCTGCGCCTTGGTTTGGTCACGAACGGATACGGGGTGTTTCAAAATGACTCCATTAAGTCATTAGAAATTAAGGAATACTTTGACGCCATCCTTATTTCTGAGATGGAGGGGCTGAGCAAGCCTGATCCACTCATATTCGAGAGAGCAGCGGAGCGATTGAACGTTAAGACGGAAGAGTGCATGTTCGTAGGTGACCACCCGAAAAATGATGTAGAAGGCGCCAAGAACACTGGAATGTTAGCCGTTTGGAAAACAAGCCCCTACTGGGACGAAGCCGAAGCAGCCGATTATAGTATATCTGATCTGGAGGAGCTGAAGCTGATCATAGAGAATGAGGAGAAGAGGCAGTACAACCAAAATAAAGAAAAGAGCACTGTGATGTAGCAGTACTTGCACATTAAATAACTTACATTTACCAAATTAATTCTAAAACGAAGAGTGGCTTAACTTAGAGGGTTTGTTATAATGGTCAGCATATTCTATTAAAAGCGAGTGATTGATTTGAATTCTACAGAACGCGAACTATTGCAACTCATTGAAAAAAACGGACGTCTTGAAACCGCAACGATCGCAAAGTTAATGGGTATATCAGTGGATGAAACAAAACAAACTCTAGAAAAGCTCGAAAAAGAAAAAGTGATACTAGGCTATTCTGCCATTATTGACTGGACAAAGGGTACCGAAGAAGGAACTGTAACAGCCATGATTGATGTAAAAGTCACACCAAAACGAGGTGTCGGCTTTGATAAAGTTGCCGAGCGAATCTATCGTTTTCCTGAGGTTAAAGCGGTGTATCTCATGTCCGGTGTTTACGATTTGTCGGTATCGATCGAAGGTAAGACGATGGCAGAAGTCGGCCGCTTTGTATCTGAAAAACTCTCGACCATCGATTCAGTCCTATCGACAACTACACATTTCATCCTAAAAAAATACAAGCATGACGGCCTTGTTTTTAGTGATAATGATGAGGATAAACGAATTGTGGTGTCGCCATGATAACAGAACCAACTTCAAAATATTTATCAAATACCGTTCAATCCATACAGCCATCGGGCATCCGTCGTTTTTTTGATCTTGCTTCCTCTATGGAAAACGTCATTTCTTTAGGCGTCGGTGAGCCGGATTTCGTTACACCTTGGAACGTGATCGAAGCAAGTTATCACTCGTTGGAACAAGGCTATACTGCTTATACAGCAAATGCTGGATTGTTCGAGTTGAGGAAAGAGATTTCTCGATATATGAAAAGGCGATTTGGTGTTGCGTACAGTGCGGAAGATGAAATGGTGGTTACAGTTGGTGCTTCACAGGCGATTGATCTTGCTTTGCGCGCCGTCCTTAACCCAGGCGAGGAAGTCATTGTTGTTGAGCCAAGCTTTGTATCCTACGCACCAACAGTAACACTGGCAGGTGGAGTCCCTGTTCCGGTAAATACGTATAGCGAAGATGATTTCAAGCTTCAGCCTGAACAAATTGAAGCTGCTATCACGGATAAAACGAAAGTCCTTATGTTATGCAGTCCGAATAATCCAACAGGAACCGTTTTGTCTAAAAGAGATTTGGAAAAAATCGCAGAGGTTGTAGAGAAGTATGACTTGCTCGTTATTTCAGATGAAATATATGCTGAGCTAACGTACGATGAACCGTATACAAGTTTTCCTGCTGTGAAAAATATGCGGAACCGTACGATCTTAATTTCTGGATTTTCAAAAGCCTTTGCGATGACTGGCTGGCGATTAGGTTTTGCCTGCGGTCCTAAAGCAATCTTGCAAGCCATGTTAAAAATACATCAGTATACGATGATGTGCGCGCCTACCATGGCTCAACATGCTGCTCTTGAAGCTCTCGTTAATGGGCAGAAGGATGTCGTGAAAATGAAAGAAAGCTATAGGCAGCGCCGCAGTTTGGTCATTCATGCTTTAGAGGAGATGGGCCTATCGTGCCATGTTCCAGGTGGTGCTTTTTATGTATTTCCCTCGATTGAAAAGACTGGACTGTCTTCTGAAGAATTTGCAGAACAACTCCTGATGAAAGAGCAGGTTGCTGTTGTACCCGGTAGTGTTTTTGGCGAAAGCGGAGAGGGGCATGTTCGCTGCTCTTATGCGACCTCTGTTCAAAAGCTAGAAGAAGCGATGCGCCGAATTGACCGGTTTTTAAAAACGTTATAAGGATCTGTTTACGAAGGTAACAACGAACGGTGCATTTCTGTGTTAAGAATTGCGCCGTTTTTTTATGATTACGGAGCAGCATTATTATTTGTGGAATGTAGAGGACACAGGAACATTGGAAGAATAGCTTTTTATAATATATGGGTAAAAAAAGGAGAAACCACTTAGGCTTTCTGACTCATAATCATAGATTCAGAGGATGTTATTGAATTTATAATCAAAATGATACAATAAGAAGAAAACTAAGTGATATAGGATTAAGGTGAAGTTAAAATGAGCAGAATCGTCATTCTAGCAGAGAAACCGTCACAAGCTAAGGCTTATTCAGATGCCTTTTCGATAAAAAAGAAAGATAAAACGTTTATTGAGTTAAACCCATGCAGCATATTTCCGAATGGTGCCATACTTACATGGGGAATCGGTCATTTGGTAGAGCTGAAGCAACCAAAAGAATATAAGTCAGAGTGGGGAACGTGGCGTTTATCTTCCTTACCGATCCTGCCTGAACGCTATGAATTTAAAGTGGCGTCTGGGAAATATGAACAGTTTAATGCAGTAAAACGTTTATTTAAAGAAGCTGACATCATCATTAACGGTTGTGATGTTGATCGTGAGGGTTCGAATATCTTTTATTCGATCTACCATATGACAGGTGTGAGAGGCAAGACCATTAAACGACTATGGATTAACTCTCTAGAAGTGGATGAGGTTATAAAAGGATTTTCTAACCTTCATGATAACGAGAAAGATCTAATGCTTTATGCAGAAGCTAAAACACGCCAGATTTCTGACTGGCTCGTTGGAATGAACGGAAGCCGCCTGTATACCTTGCTTTTACAACAAAAAGGTCTTAAAGATAGCTTGAGCATTGGTAGAGTGCAGTCGCCAACGACGTATTTGATTTATCAACGGCACCTCGAAATTGAGAATTTTGTGGCTAAACCGTTTTATGAGATTGAAGGTAACTTTACAGCTGCTAACGGTAAATATAAGGGAAAAGCAAAAATAAAAAGTGAAAACAAAGAAGAAGTCGAGCGGCTGTTGAACAAGCGCAACATAACCGGAAATGATAAAGGTATTATCAAGACGGTCTCAAAAAAGGAAATGCGGATCAAATCTCCTAAATTGCATGCGCTCTCTACCCTGCAAGCAACAGCTAATAAGCGATGGAAATACAGTCCGAAAAAGGTCCTTGATACCGTTCAGAAGTTATATGATAAAAAAATCCTATCCTATCCAAGAACAGATACACAATATATTACTGAAAATGAGTTTGCCTATCTATCTGCTAATCTTGAATCCTATCAAGAACTCATCGAGAACCGTTTTACCCCAGCTTCTAAAAGACCTAGTAAAAGATATGTAGATGGATCAAAGGTTCAAGAACACTATGCGATTGTTCCTACAAAAAAGGTTCCAACACGTGCAAAAATTCAGGGGTTATCAATAGAAGAAAGAAATATTTACTTTGAAGTCTTAAACACAACCTTAGCTATGTTTCACCATGATTATGTTTACGAAGAGACAAAGGTAACAACGGATGTGAACGGTTTAGACTTTGAGACAGTAGGAAAAACAGAAATCAGCAAAGGCTGGAGGGAACTGTTTAACTACGGTTCAAATGACAATAAAGGCAAGAAAGATGACAACGCTGCACAACCTCTTCCGAAACTTGAAAAAGGAGAGAACGTGAAAAGTGTCGTCAAAATGAAAGAAGGAATGACTACTCCTCCGAAACCTTACACAGAAGGTCAGCTCATTTCCATGATGAAAACGTGTGGGAAATCGGTTGAAAATGAAGAAGAGATGGAAATTCTAAAAGAAGTTGAAGGCTTAGGTACGGAAGCGACACGAAGCGGAATCATTGAAACGATAAAAAAACATCAATACATCGAAGTGAAAAAGAACATTGTTCATATTACCGAAAAAGGGAAGGTCCTGTGTCAGTCAATAGAAGGTAACTTACTTTCCAGTCCTTCCATGACGGCCAAATGGGAAGCGTATTTAAAGAAAATCGGAAACGGAAACGGTACGCCCCAAGCCTTTTTAGGAAGTATAGCAAAGTTCATTAATAAATTGATTGAAGAAGTGCCAGGACAACTGAATGCAGAATCAATTCAGCAAAGTATTGATGTGGTTAAGAAAGTGAATCAGAAACCGATCGCTCTTTGTCCTCGTTGCAAAAAAGGAAGCATCAGCGTGAATCGTTCTTACTATAACTGCTCAGAACATGTGAATGGTTGCAAACAGACCTTTCCAGGAAAACTACTTAGTAAAAGTATTACTGAGAAACAGGTGAAGGATTTGTGTACGAAAGGCAAAACCAATGTCATTAAAGGGTTCAAGCCAAAAGCAAAAGAAAAAAGAAAGTTCGATGCGATGCTCATATTAAAAGATGATTTAACGATAGGATTTGAGTTTGCTAAAAAGCAATTTGCTAAGAAATGATTATTTCCACGAAATCAAAGAAAATTATTTATTTTAAGGAGAAAGACAACCGGAATGAGATGTTTCGGTTGTCTTTACATATATCATGAAAAATGAAGAGGATATCAACAAAGTTAGGACCTTCAAACGAAAAATGACTCAAGAAAGCTTGAGCCATTTTTCTTTATTTTCGATACCTCTCCAAAATCTTTTCTGTAACACCCCTCATATCTCCATTTCCTCTCTTCGCCTCCGCATATTGCTCATAATCTTCAGCGGAAACCTCCAGCAAGAAGCTTTTAGGAAAGATATAAGGCTTTCCTTTATCCTGCTCATCTAAGTTATTCATCACTTCAAGCTCATCGTCGTTTTCCTCGTTCGTCGCAGGATCGAAGCTAAACAGCTTACCGTACTCTTCTTCCACACTTTTATTAACGTTCATAAAGTATCGCATCACTAACACTCCTATTCTTGGGCTATGTAAATGGTATTCCCTACACGTCCGAATAACAGACATGTTTCAGTAAGAAAAAGGGGATTTAAAAATAGAACAGTTGTACAAGCACGACTCGTCATATTTCGTACTTTGTCCTGATATGATGTATAGAGAGCCTGAACCGGCAGGCTTATCAACGGTTTGAGGGAGTTGAATGAAATGAAAAAAGCTGCAGATTCCTGGTCTCATTCTTTGAAGTTTCTTTTTTTCAGTGCAGTCGGCATTTTCATGTTCTTCGTTCCAATCACGGTAAAAGGAAAGTCTTCCATTCCGCTCGATCACCTCGTCACGTGGGTGAGAGATACAGCGGGTGAGGCTGTCCCGATTTATGCGCTGCTCGTTATTCTTCTTGGTGCAGTTTATCCGTTCTACACAAAAACGTGGAACAAAGACCGGGTCACAACCACTTTCTCTTTATTAAAAGTCGTGGGTCTGATCGCGGCAGTCCTTCTTTATTTTGAATGGGGTCCGAGCTGGTTAAGCGATCCGAACATGGGGCCATTTTTATTTGAAAAACTAGTCGTTCCCGTAGGCCTGCTCGTTCCGCTTGGGGCAGTATTCCTTGCCTTTATCGTGGGTTATGGTCTGATGGAATTTATCGGTGTCCTCGTACAAAAAATCATGCGCCCGATCTGGAAGACGCCAGGCCGATCAGCTGTTGATGCCGTTGCCTCGTTTGTTGGCAGCTATTCAATCGGCTTACTCATTACGAACCGCGTGTTTAAAGAAGGGAAGTATACTGTAAAAGAAGCTGCTATTATTGCAACAGGCTTCTCGACCGTTTCCGCCACGTTCATGATCGTTGTGGCGAACACGCTTGGGCTGATGGAGATGTGGAACACGTACTTCTGGACGACGCTCGTTGTAACGTTCTTAGTAACAGCGATTACCGTTCGAATCCGTCCATTAAGCAGAATGGATGATTCATATGTTGGCGGTGAGGGGCATCCTGAAGAAGTCGCAAGCGAGAAATATTTGCAAACCGCGTGGAGAAGTGCGATGGATTCATCACAAAACGCTCCATCGTTTTTGAACAATATCTGGTCGAATCTAAAAGATGGTTTCGTGATGGCAATGAGTATTCTGCCTTCCATCATGAGCGTCGGTCTGATCGGATTGCTGCTCGCTGAATACACGCCAGTATTTGACTGGATCGGCTACGTGTTCTATCCGATTACATGGGCGCTTCAGCTTCCAGATGCCATGCTTGCAGCAAAAGCAGCCTCAATCGGTGTAGCTGAAATGTTCCTCCCAGCCCTATTGGTAACAGAAGCCGCACTCGTAACAAAATTTGTAATCGGCGTCGTATCTGTAGCATCCATCCTGTTCTTTTCCGCAAGCATTCCATGTGTGTTATCAACGGAAATTCCAATCAGTGTGCCAAAACTTCTATGGATTTGGTTTCAGCGCACGGTGTTAGCACTGATTTTAGCCACTCCGATCGCGTATTTGTTGCTATAGATGGAATAATCGTACAAAAAAGACGCTGCTGAACGTTTGCAGCGTCTTTTATTCGTGTGAAACAGTGTTCGGATTGATAAAATGAACATCATTTGAAGGTAGTTTACCTTTCGCTGCGCGTAAACTCCCCACTTTCTGCGGGCAAAACAGCTCAGTCTGCGCGTAAAATGAACTGCAGCGCGTGAGAAACGCGGTTGACTGCGCGAATCTGTAATACATATAAGAACACGTACCGTAAAAATCTCGATCGAAGACAATCCCCTGTCAAAACATACAATATGATAATCTATAAATAGAAATCATCGGCTGCAGCATTGCGACAGTCCTTTAGAGGGGTTGAACACAAAGTGAACGACAGATATTCGAGGCAGGAATTATTTAGCCCGATCGGTAAAGAGGGGCAAGAAAAAATCAGGCAAAAGAACGTGCTGATTGTTGGGGCAGGAGCCCTTGGCGCAGGGAGTGCGGAATCACTCACACGAGCGGGTGTAAAACGGATTGTCCTCGTCGACCGAGATTATGTGGATTGGACGAACCTTCAGCGCCAGCAGCTTTATACGGAGAATGATGCAAAACAACAGCTTCCAAAAGTCATTGCCGCTAAAAACCGGTTAAACCAAATCAATTCCGACGTAGAAATTCAGGGACATGTGATGGATATGGGGATTGAAGAAGCGGAAGAGCTGATCGAGGGGATCGACCTCATTATAGATGCGACGGACAACTTTGAAACACGATTACTCATCAACGACCTGTCGCAAAAATATCAGGTGCCTTGGATCTATGGGGCGTGTGTTGGGAGCTACGGAATCACCTACACCATCCTCCCCGGACAAGGACCTTGTCTGAACTGTTTTTTAAACAAAATACCAGCGTACAACCAAACGTGTGACACAGTGGGAATCATAGCACCGGCTGTTCAGATGGTTACAGCTTATCAAACAGCAGAAGCATTAAAAATTTTAGTTGAGGATTTTCAGGCCGTCCGGCGTAAAATCGTAACGTTTGATCTCTGGGAGAACCAGCACGTACAGCTCGGAATGGATAAGGCGAAAAAAGAGGATTGTCCATCATGCGGAACGAATCCGACGTATCCACATTTAGAAAAAAGCTCAGCGTTAAAAACGGCCGTATTATGCGGACGTGACACCGTTCAAATTCGTCCATCTTACAACCGCGAGATCGATTTAAAAGAGATGGAACAAAGACTCTCAGCACATGGAGAAGTTCGCCGAAATCCGTATTTACTGGAATTGCAGAGCAATAGCCGGCGACTTGTACTTTTTAAAGACGGACGAGCGCTCGTTCATGGAACGAAGGATACGGCAGAAGCGAAGTCCCTTTATCACAGACTTTTAGGGTGAGATTAGAATAAAGCTCGATGTTTCTATATAATGGTTACTAGGAGGTGATTTGAATTTATGGAGTTTTTAGACCTGTTATGCAATATGGATGCCTTGCTGTTATCAGTTAGTTTTGCGCTGACTTTTATCGTTGTTGGGCAGCTTTATTCGTTCGTAAGTAGTTCTGTCGTCCATAAGTCAAATCGACCCCAGAAAACGGATGGGATTCGACTTGATCAAGTTATAATAGATCCCCGCCTCGTTCAGAACTATTGCTTTATTCGTGATGAAATAGCACGTAAGATGTTCAGAATTGAAACGCCTGATGATAAAGAAGGACACGTACAATCCTTGTTTGCGTAAAGTTTTAAAAACAAGGAGGAACCATTTTTGAAAAAGTATGTATCCATTCTTACAGTACTAATGGCTATTTTCCTGTTATCCGGATGCAGCAATACCGCACCGATCACAGCAGATAGCACAGGTGTCTGGAACCATTTTGTCATCTATCCCTTTTCACAGCTCATTCAATATGTTGCCTATATGTTTAACGATAGCTATGGACTTGCGATCGTATTCTTAACCATCGTTATTCGATTCTTGATTTTGCCTTTAACGTTAAAACAAACGAAAAATCAGGAAAAAATGAAAAAGATTCAGCCGGAAATCAAACAGCTTCGTGAAAAATACACCGGCAAAGATCGGGAGTCTCAGCTGAAATTACAAAACGAACTCATGACAGTTTATAAAAAGCACGAGGTAAATCCATTATCAATGGGATGTCTGCCTCTTTTGATCCAAATGCCTATCTTGATGGCCTTTTATTATGCGATCATCAAAACGAAAGAAATTGCATTGCACAACTTTCTTTGGTTTAACTTAGGCACAGCTGATCCTCTTCATCTGCTACCGGTATTAGCGGCACTCACAACGCTCGTACAATATAAATTGAGTACGGCTGAGCTAGCAGCTGAAAACCCGCAAATGAAAATGATGGGTTACATTATGCCAATTATCATCCTTTCTTCTGCCTGGAAACTGGCAGCGGTATTGCCATTATACTGGATGGTGGGCAATGTGTTTTTGACGATTCAAACCGTCATTTTAAAAAGAATAAAGAAAAAGACAGCATCCACTAGCTCATAATGAGAAAACGACCAGACATCTTAATCTGTTCGTATTTTTTATGCAGCACTTTTTTTACGTAGTCGTCTGTTTCGAATCTCCTCAACCGCACCAGATCCTAACAGAACTCCTGTGATAATAAGGAAAAATCCAAGTATATGCTGAAACAAAATTTTCTCGTTCAAAAACAAAACGGCGCCGACTAAAGCAAAGAACGGGTTCAAGTTAATGAAGATCGACGCTTCTGAAGCTCCAATTTTACCGATCGCTTCGTTATAAAGCATGTGGCCCATCGCTGTAGCAATACAGGCGGAAGCGAAATAGATCAGCCATAATGATACCGTTGAATTCTCAATCACTCCTGCAAATCCTTGAGGCTCCTCGATCAACCCAATCACGATCAAGAACAGCGAGCCGATCACCATCATGTACCCAGTCATCAAGCGGGGATCCAGCGTGTGTGCGACTCTTTTTATTAGAATAAAACTAACGGCTTGCGTAAGAACAGATAAAAGGATGTAACCGTCACCGAACGAGATGCCTGTCACTTGGCTGCCTTCTAACACGATGAAGGCAACTCCAGAAAATCCTAGTAAAAGTCCGATTGTCTTAAGCAGTGTTAATGGTGTACCTAGGAACGAGATGGCAAGGATGGTCGTCAGAAGCGGCGACATTCCCATAATCAAACCGCCGTTTGTGGCTGTCGTTTCGGTTAGGCCGATCGACAGAAAATAATGATGCGCCACAACATTAAAGATCGAAGCTAAAAAAACATACCAAAACTCTTTTTTTGTTAGCATTCGAACCTTTTTAATAAGAGAGAGAAGCAAAAATACCGTTAAGCCAGCGGTTAGAACACGAATTCCTGTGATCGTAACAGGCATGAAGTTCGTAACGAGAATTTTCGTCGCCGTTACATTTAGCCCCCACACCACCATCACAGAAAATAAAATGATATACGTTCGATACGGTTTCATCACGTCATCTTCTTTCTTCTGCTTTTACTTCATGAAGTAAAGTATTAAAATGATTTTAGTTTCCATTGTACATCATTGTAGATGTTTTTACAGAAAAAAAGCTTACATTTTACAGTTTGAGCCGAAACGACCATATCTCCTTCAAGAGGTAGTCTGATATAGTGGGAGAAATGATTTTGAAGCTGATTAAATTATCATGTTGTCTGGTGACTTACGATTGTCAGGTTTGTCGAAACGCCTTTATTTTCAAATTTAGACTTTGGTAGCTGGTTAGACTTAATTCTTCTAAAAACGACCTAATTGAAGCCCGAAACGACTTAATTACTAAAAAAGGTGTGATCATCACATGAAAAAAGTAAACCCATATGTACTTCTAGTTGTCGCAACCTTGATCTGGGGAGGCAATTTCGTGATTGGACGAGCGATTACGAGCAGTTTACCGCCTGTTACACTATCTTTTTTGCGATGGTGCACAGCATTCGTCATTTTCCTCCCATTTGCCTGGCCATTTCTACGTAAAGAGTGGCAGGTGGTGAAAAAGCAGTGGCGAATTGTACTATTCATGGCACTCACTGGTATTACCGGCTTCAACACACTTCTTTACATCGCACTTCATTACACGACTTCCATCAACGCATCACTCGTTAACACGTCGACGCCGATTATTATCTTTATTCTGTCATTCATCTGGCTGGGTGAGCGGCTGAACGCCAAACAAGTTGCAGGTGCCATTCTTTCAATCGTTGGACTTCATTTTATTATTTCGAAAGGCTCACTTGCTGTGTTGCTGCAGTTCTCCTTTAACAAGGGTGACCTGATTGTGATTGCTGCTGTCATCTGCTGGAGCATTTATTCTTTACTTATAAAAAGATATGCTGGAAAACTTCCGACATACAGCACGTTCACCGTTTCGATGGTTCTCGGCATCATAATCTTGCTTCCGTTTTTTATAAAAGAAGCACAAGAGACAGAGATCGTCTGGTCGACCGGCTCCGTACTAACGATTTTATACACAGGAATCTTTGCGTCCATCGTTGCCTTTATGTCATGGAACACAGCGGTAGAACGAGTAGGACCGAATAAAGCAGGCATTTTTCTGAACTTGATTCCAGTGTTCGCTGCCACTTTTGCCGTGCTGTTTATTGATGAAACGCTCGCTTATTATCAAGCGGTTGGCGGAGCGTTAGTCATACTAGGTGTTTATCTATCAACCCGTGTAACAAAAAGAGCAAAAAGCAGTGTCGCGGCAGATAGAAGTCTTTAGTTTAAAAGTAAATAATTTACAAAAATATTGAAACTATCTACTGCTATCACTCGTATAGATAATTGGAAAAAAGAGAGAGTTGAGATAGGAGGAGTTGGGAATTTCATGACAACACATACGTTAGAACTAAAGAACTTAACGAAAAAGATTAAAAGCAAGACCATTGTAGATGATCTGTCGTTCTCGGTGAGAGAAGGAGAAATCTTTGGCCTGCTCGGCCCGAATGGTGCCGGAAAAACGACGACGATCCGAATGATTGTAGGACTCATCTCAATTACAGACGGTGATGTTCTGATCAACGGTGACAACATTCGCGGAAACTATGAAAAAGCGATGGAACGCGTTGGTGCAATTGTTGAAAATCCTCAGCTGTACGATTATATGTCAGGATATAAAAACCTCATGCAATATGCGAGGATCATGCCAGGTGTAACGAAGGAAAGAATTGACGAAGTGATCGAACTCGTCGATCTGAAATACGCCATTCATGACAAAGTAAAAACCTACTCGCTTGGTATGAGACAACGACTAGGAGTAGCGCAGGCACTTTTACATAAGCCAAACGTGTTGATTCTAGACGAACCAACAAACGGACTTGATCCACAAGGAATCTATGATCTAAGAAACTATTTACGGCTTCTAGCAAACAACGGTACCTCTGTCGTCGTCTCTTCTCACATGCTTTCCGAGATGCAGATGATGTGTGACCGCGTTGCCATTATTCAGAACGGAAAACTTGTGCGAATTGACGAAATCACGAATCAAGAAGACGAAGCAGACGTAAAAGTTCACTTCCAGATCGAGGGAGATACTTCACAAGCCAAACAAGTTTTAGTGAAGATGAATGATGCACTTGCCGTGACTGAATCTGGCAATGAACTGATCGTTGAAGTATCTGACGTACGATTTATCGCAGAGCTGAACAAACAGCTTGTATTAGCAGGTGTTCTCGTTGTAGGCATCCAACGTAAAACGAAGACATTAGAAGAGCGATTCTTAGAAATGACGAAGAAAGGGGGCGATGTGAATGAAGTGGCTGTCCCTGTTAACGAATGAGTGGATTAAGATCTTTAGCCGCATACGCACATGGATTTTCCTTGCGCTTCCGATCATCATTATTATTGGTGTTGCCGTCTATGATAAAGTAACGACGGATGAGGAAGTGAATAACAACTGGAAGCAAGAACTTACTGAACAAATTAAGAATGATAAGAAGTTGGTAGAAGAAGAAAAGAAAAACGGCGCTGATGAGTTTTACATAGAGATGCTTGAAACAGGCATTAAGCAAAACGAATACGCCATTGCCAATGAAATTTCACCATATGAAACAACAACTTGGCAGTTTATGAAAGATATGGCGCCGATCTCGTCCTTAATCGGATTATTTGTTATCGTAGTCGCGAGTGATATTGTCTCAAGTGAATTTTCAAAAGGAACCATTAAGATGCTGCTCATTCGTCCTTATAGCAGATGGAAGATCCTATTATCCAAGTTCCTTGCAACATTAGGATTTGCCTTTGTGATGTGGCTCGTTGTGATTGCATCAACGTGGCTGGTCGGTGGTCTAGCGTATGGATTCGGAGGAATGGATCAATCGTATCTGGTTGTAACGGAAGATCAACAAGTAAAAGAACGATTGATCGTTGAGTACGTTTTTGCCAACATCGGTGTCGAGTTTATCGAATTAACGGCACTTGTAGCTCTGTCGTTCATGATTTCTACTCTGTTCATGAGTAACTCGGTCGCAATTGGGGTGGCCATGTTCACAATGTTTGCAGGAAACACGATTGTGATGCTGCTCGCTAACAAAGACTGGATTGTTTACACACTGTTTGCCAACATGGATCTTAGCGTGCTCATTGACGGGCAAGATCAGCTGATCAAAGATTTAACGCTGCCGTTCTCCATTAGTGTGTTGGCGGTGTATACAGCGGTGATGCTTGCAATTACGTTTACCGTTTTCCAGAAGCGTGATGTAAAAGCGTAAAAGAAAGTCTATAAACACGAGATAACCTATTTTAAATGGGTTATCTTTTTTTGTTTAATCAACCCGTCAAATTCCATGTTAGAATAAACGGATAAAGATAACAGATATCAATGGAAAAAGGTGAATAAAACATTGGAAACTCAAACAAAACAAAAAGAAGATGTAAAAGGGATAGGAGGCTGGCTACTGTTGGTGGCAGTGGGACTCATCTTAGCTCTCCCATATAAGCTGAATGCTATACTGATCGGGCTGGAGGCTATTAAAGGCTATACCCTAAATTCTATATTATTGAAGTACATCATTTACGGAGAATTGGTCTTTAACATCGGTTTACTATTGTTTAATGTTTATCTTCTCTATTTATTTTTCGCAAAGAAAAAAGTTTTCGTCAAATCATGGCTGTTTCTGCTACAGATCACATTATATTTTGCCATCGTGTTAGATGTATTGCTTCTCTTTGTGGATGAAGTGGATACAGGGACTGCTTTTGTTAACTCAGCATCTGCTGCATTAGCCTTTGTTATTTGGTCAGCGTATGCCAAAAAATCGTACCGCGTCCACAACACATTTGTAAATTAATCTAAAAAGGACAGGGGCCACATGTGCTCCTGTCCTTCGTCTATTTATCTCCTATCCAACGACTCTATCTCTACGCCTTTTGAGACTGAAATTGATCTTCTTCTGTAGATCCTTTTAGGGCAGTTGTTGAAGCTGTTCCGCCTGAAACGAGCTGTGTTACTTCGTCAAAGTAGCCTGTTCCTACTTCGCGCTGATGGCGAGTTGCCGTATACCCGTCGATCTCACTATCAAACTCTCGTTGCTGAAGCTCAGAATAAGCACCCATACCTCTTGCTTTGTAGCCTTTTGCGAGCTCGAACATGCTGTGGTTCAGTGCATGGAACCCTGCAAGTGTAACGAATTGGAATTTATAGCCCATTGCCGCAAGCTGCTGCTGGAACGTTTCGATCGTCGCGTCATCCAGCTTCTTTTTCCAGTTGAAAGAAGGAGAACAGTTGTAGGCTAATAGTTTACCAGGGAACTGCTCGTGAATTGCATCTGCAAAACGCTGCGCTTGCTCTAGGTTTGGTTCACTCGTTTCACACCAGATTAAATCCGCATATGGCGCATACGCAAGACCGCGCGCGATTGCTTGATCAAGGCCAGCATTCGTACGGTAGAAGCCTTCAGCCGTTCGCTCACCTGTAATAAATGCACGATCGACTGGGTCGATGTCACTTGTGATCAAGTCTGCAGCATCCGCATCTGTACGTGCGATCAAGATTGTTGGCGTGCCCATTACATCTGCCGCAAGACGAGCAGAGATTAAGTTGCGTACAGCCGTCATCGTTGGCAATAGTACTTTTCCGCCAAGGTGACCGCATTTTTTCTCAGAAGATAGCTGATCTTCAAAGTGAACAGCAGAAGCTCCTGATTCAATCATGCCTTTCATTAGTTCAAACACGTTAAGCTGTCCGCCGAAACCAGCTTCTGCATCGGCAACGATTGGCAGGAAGTAATCTACCTCATTTCCGCCTTCCATGTGCTGAATCTGATCAGCGCGCTGAAGAGCAGAGTTAATGCGTTTTACCACGTGTGGCACAGAGTTTGCTGGATACAAACTTTGGTCAGGATACATGTTTCCTGAAAGGTTGGCATCAGCTGCGACCTGCCAACCGCTTAAGTATACGGCTTTCAGACCTGCCTTTGCTTGCTGAACCGCCTGATTACCTGTTAGTGCACCTAAAGCGTTTACATATGTTTCGTTTTGAAGCAGATCCCAGAATTTTTCAGCACCTCGTTTTGCAAGTGTATGTTCAATATCAATGGATCCGCGCAAGCGAATAACCTCTTCAGCTGTATATGGGCGCTGAACTCCTGACCAGCGCTCTTCGTTTTGCCACATTTCCTGTAATTTCTCCACACGTGATTGTTTCATAATATAACTCTCTCCTTAAGTTTTCATAGTTTTTGTGAAATGGTATTTTTATTAACGTTGCTTAAAAGCGCTTTTCAAAACCTACAGCACCTCATAACCTCGATTGGTTAAGAAATCTTGAAAATCATCATCGCAAATCAGTTCGTCAAACAGCCCGACTGCCTCCATAAAACGGCCAGAGTTGAATGAATCCTCATTCATTTGCTGTCTTAATTTTTGAACTTCCTGAAGCTTTAGTTCCTCTACCAGCTCGAATGTAACTTTGCGGCCATCGTTCAAAATACCTTTAGGGTGACGAATCCATTGCCATACTTGAGCTCTAGAGATTTCTGCAGTTGCCGCATCTTCCATGAGATGGTTGATCGGTGCAGCACCTTTTCCTCTAAGCCATGACGCGATGTATTGGATGCCGACACTGATGTTCACACGCAAACCTTCTTCTGTAATTTCGCCCTCTGGTACAGCCACTAAATCGTCAGCCGTCACGACTACATCTTCACGCTTGCGATCAATTTGGTTTGGCGTCGGCATAATGCGGTCGAACACTTCCATCGCGACAGGTACAAGTCCCGGGTGCGCCACCCATGTTCCGTCATGACCGTCAGAAGCCTCGCGCTCTTTGTCAGCACGTACTTTTTCAAAAGCAGCTGCGTTTGCTGCTTCATCATTTTTGATCGGAATCTGTGCTGCCATTCCACCAATCGCAGGGGCGTTCCGTTTGTGACATGTTTTGATCGCCAGAAGAGAGTAAGATCTCATGAATGGTACAGTCATCGTAACAAGCGACCGATCTGGCAGAATGACGTGCGGCTGGTTACGGAATTTTTTAATATAGCTAAAAATATAATCCCAGCGTCCACAGTTTACACCTGCAGAGTGTTCACGCAGTTCGTATAATATTTCATCCATCTCAAATGCTGCGACAATTGTTTCAATTAGTACAGTTGCTTTGATTGTTCCTCTAGGAATGCCTAGCTGCTGTTGTGCGTAGATGAAAACATCGTTCCAAAGCCGCGCTTCTTTGTGGCTTTCCATTTTAGGAAGGTAAAAATAAGGACCAGAACCTTTTTCAATAAGTGTTTTCGCATTGTGATAAAAATAAAGTCCAAAATCTACTAAACTTCCAGACATCACTTCGTTGTCGACAACAATATGTTTTTCTTCTAAATGCCAGCCGCGGGGACGCACAATTAACGTTGCAATGTCCTTGTTCAATGTATATTTTTTGCCGTTTGGATTTTCAAAAGAAATGGTACCGTTAACGGCATCCTTCAGATTGATCTGACCCTCAATCGTGTTTTCCCAAGTAGGCGAGTTGGAATCTTCAAGATCGGCCATAAATAGTTTGGCGCCAGAGTTAAGCGCGTTGATTACCATTTTTCGGTCAACAGGTCCTGTAATTTCCACCCTACGATCATGAAGATCTTTCGGAAGAGGAGAGATGGTCCAATCACTGTTTCGGATATGTTCAGTTTCAGGTAAAAAGGTGGGAAGAATCCCTGCATCGATTTCTTTTTGCTTTACCTTACGCTGCTCTAAAAGCTCTTTTCGTGTGGTATTGAATTGAAGGTGCAGTGACTTTAAGAAAAGAATGGCACCTGGTGTTAATATCTTTTCATACGCTGGGGTTATATCGCCTAATACTTGAAGATTAGAGGTTTCGATGGTCACTAATTCCACAGTCCTTTCTGAATATGTTATTAAACAGGTGCTTAATCTTTATTATTGTTATATAACAGTGAAGGTAAAAAAATATTTACCTCTCGTGTTTGCCCATACAGCGCTCGCACTCGTAAAGGTAAGATTCGTGTTGCTCCTCGATCACACATCCACATTCTGTACACGTTTTGTCCGGTATGTTGCGGTGTAGCTCCAAGTAATTTTTCATTTTAAGTTCCTCCTGTTTTGTTTTTAATTGATTATAATGCATTGTATTATAACAGATATAGTTTTGCAACACCTGTTTTATAACATTTTTCGATTTTTTATAAAATTGAGTCATCTGTCCAACTGTTTTCCCTTGATATATCAGCGTTTGTCCTAGTAAAAACTTTTTTTGAAACTGTTGTAATACAGGTGGTTTAAGAAGGATGAATTTCTTTGTTCTTGCCACCTGCAACTGAATACCATTTCTTTATAAATCGTTTCAGAGAGTAGAAGGGATGTAGCCAAATATTGTCGAACATAGAGTGAAAATATAGAACGGGTGTATATCACTTAAAGAGATATGCACTTTTTTGAAATCTTTATCTATGAAGGAAGTGCAATTAAATGGTTGAGGGGAAAATCATTTGCTTTTTTAGGGAAAAAAAACAAATCACCCAGCGAGATCTCGGTATGGGAATTTGTTCAAGTTCTCATGTGAGTAAGATCGAAAGAGGACTGACTGAGTATTCATCTGAAGTTGTAAAGCTTTTGGCAGATCGGCTACAGGTAGATTTGGAAGTAGAAAAAGAAACCTATTATACAATAAAATCACTGCTTCATCAGTGGATGGAAGCGATTCTGATGAGACAGAGAAAGAAAGCTGAACACCTGAAGCGCAAGATCGAAGGATATGAATTACTAGAACTGCCAGAATTCAAGCGGACCTATATGCTTATACATATACGCTACAATATGCTTATAGGAGACTTTTCTGATGTTCCTCTGATTATGAAAGAGGCAGAGAAAGAAGAAAATCTATCAGACATAGACGTTCATTTATTGTTACATAATAAAGCGATTTGCTTATTATATTTTGATAGAGATTATGAGGGTGCAAAAGTACTTCTAAGACAGATCGACGACTCTATGTATCCTTACCATGAATTTTATTATCATCTCGCCCTTAGCCATTATTTTCTTGGTCAGCATATCTTAGCTTATAAATATGCCAGTAAAAGTCTAGATTACTTTATGAAAACACATAATTTTTCAAGAATTATAGATGCAGAAATGCTAATTCTTATTCAACTGGAGCAGGACAGCATGACTGAATATAAAGAAGACAAGTATCAGTCTTTGCTTGAAATGAGTGAAACGTATGGACTGCAAGAGCAGCAATCAATCATTCTTCATAACTATGCCTACCACCTCTTTGTGAACAGGCATTACCTAAAAGCCATGGATTTATATAGACGAGCAATGAATCTGAAAGATCCTAACAGCAAAGATTATTTGGGATCATTAGAAGGGTATATCCATGCTGCCTTTAAATCGTCCATGAATGCTCCAAAAAAATTACTAAAGTGGGTAGAGGAGGGGTTGGAAAAAGCTAAGAAGCTTGAAGATGAGCGCAGTTTGCATTTGTTTACACTTCATCAATATAAAATTTTAAGTCGATTAGATGACTATTATTACTATTTGGAATCAACTGCCTACCCCTATTTTTCCAACAATGAGATGAAGCCACAGAAAGACTATTACCAAATACAGCTCTATCACCATTTTGTTAAAACCGGACAAATGGAAAAAGCCAACCTCTTGTCGAGCGCATGCATAGAATCTATTGAACCTAAACATCAGTATGTTTAATAGCCTCCCAGCAATCTGGGAGGCTATTATTATGGGCAAAGAAAACCTTAAAAAAACCCAACCTAAAAATAGAAAAACCAGCCTTAAGTCCTAAAAAAACAGCTCTCACATGACCAAAAGGCAGAAAACAAATGCAAAAACCGGGATGAATAGACGTTGAAAACCCCGATAGTCAGTGGATTAATGTTGAGCTTACAATGAAGAAACAACAAAGACATCGCGGGGAAACTTTGAATCTATTATTACAGGGGGAAAAGTAATGAAGAAGACCAGTTTGTTAAAGCCTGTAGCACTTGCACTATCAACGGTCATACTAGCATCACCTATCTTAGGAAATGCAAGTACCCAACCACCGGTAAATGTCTTGAATAATCAAGAAGAAGCATTGAAACAACTTATTGAATCAGAACAAAAAAATGTGTCTTCTGGACAAGGTAAATATCAAATAACGCTGATCACGGGAGATGTCGTAACTGTAACCGAAATTGGTGAAGGTAAGAGTGTCATAGATGTGAAGCCAGTAAACGGATTAGAAGACCGCACACGAATCATCACAGCAGATAATGAAACATATGTCATTCCAGAAGAAGCGTTGCCTCTTGTAGCGGCAGATAAGATCGATCAAGACTTATTTAATATTACAGAATTAGTGAAGAACGGATACACCGATAAAGGAAGTACGGCTCTACCGATGATTGTTCAGTATAAGGAGTCAAAAGTGCGTGCTGCCTCAAGTGCAAACCTTCCTAAAGCACCTGAGGGTTCAAAACGGACAAAGGTTCTTGAAAGCATTCGAGCTTCTGCGGTTTCAGTAGAAAAATCACAGGCAAAAAAGCTATGGAATGCTGTGACAGAAAAGGTGGTTAAAGATGAGGCGAGTGAGAATGAACGTAAAGAAGTAATATTGGACCAAGAAATTGAAAAGATTTGGCTCGATGGAAAAGTAGAAGCGAGTCTTGAACAAAGCGTTACCCAAGTGGGAGCTCCAACAGCATGGAATCTTGGACTTGATGGGACAGGAGTAAAGGTTGCGGTCTTGGATACAGGAATTGACCCGAATCATCCGGATATAGCCGGTAAAATCAAGGATAGTAAGAGCTTTGTGCCAGGTGAGGATATATTAGATTACAATTCTCACGGCACACACGTTGCTTCGACAGTACTCGGAACAGGTGCAGCGTCAAATGGAAAAAGTAAAGGTGTTGCGCCAGGAGCTGAGTTACTTGTAGGTAAAGTTTTAGGCAACAATGGATCTGGTTTAAACTCTTGGATCATTGACGGCATGGAATGGGCTGCTCAAAATGCCGATATCGTCAATATGAGTTTAGGAAGCCAACAGCCAAGCGATGGAACAGATCCCATGTCACAAGCCTTAAATGAACTTACAGAAGAAACGGGAGCGCTGTTTGTTGTTGCGGCGGGTAATATTGGATCAGAGGGATCAATTGGGGCACCAGGTGCAGCAGATAAAGCACTAACCATTGGGGCAGTATCAAAAACAGATACAATCGCGTCGTTCACTTCAAAAGGGCCGCGTATTGGGGACAGTGGTTTAAAACCAGATATGTCGGCTCCAGGTGTTGGAATTATTGCAGCTCGCTCACAGTACTCAAGCGGTCAAGGAGCTTATAAATCACTGAACGGAACTTCTATGGCAACTCCTCACGTAGCAGGTGCTGCAGCCATTCTTAAGCAAAAGCACCCGAATTGGACCAATGAAGACATAAAAGAAGCGCTTATGAGTAACACAAAAAAATTAAAATATTTGCCTTATGAAATAGGAACTGGACGACTGGATATTCCTGCCTCCTTAGGTGAGGTACGTGCAACAGGGTCCATATACTTCGGATTTTTCGATTGGCCACATGAAGAGGATGAAAGTGTTGAACGAACGGTTACGTATACGAATGATGGTGATAAACCTATCACGTTAGATCTAACGGCTGATTTGCTGGATAAAAGCGGAAAACCTGCTCCGGCAGAGATACTCCAGCTATCTGACAAGCAAGTAACCGTACCAGCTAAGGGAACAGCTTCCATCAAGGTAAAAATAGCGGTGAACCAGGTATCACCAGGAGTTACCCTGCAAGGACATATCTCAGCAAAAGCTGACGGTAAACCAGTTGTTCATACTTCCATGAGTTTGGTTAAAGAAGGTGAGCTTTACTCGATGAAAATTCGCCCGATTGATCGGGATGGCTCACCAAACTTAGCATATGTAACGCTTTATTCTCCTAAACTCGGGGCGAAACTTTATACGGTTAATGGAGAAAGAGAACTGCGTCTTCCTCCAGATACGTACACAGTTACTTCCTTAATGGATGTAGATACAAAGACAGATGAGTCTGGTGTAGCTTTTGTCGGAAATCCAGAAGTGAAGTTGACAAAGGACACGGTCATAGAACTCGATGCTCGAAAAGCCAATGAAGTCGTCGTCAAAGCACCTAAAGAAGCAGAAGATTCCTATCGAAGAATGGACTACACTCGTGTATTTAAGCAGGGTGGTGTTGGAGAGCAATGGACACTCCCAGTGGTACACGATAAAGTATACGCTGTTCCACTTGATGGCGTTGAGGAAGGAACATTTGAATTTTCAACCCGCTGGCGTTTAGTAAAACCAGTACTTGATATGAAATACCGTGGTCAAGTGATTGATGATCTTCCTCAAGGAGGCGTCACAAATCTGGAAGGAAACCACAACCTAAAAGCGGTATACGCTAATAAAGGAGCAGCTTCTGATTATGAAGGTCTAGATGTGAAAGGAAAAGCAGTAATCATAGAGAGAAGTGCAGAAGTAACCCCTAAAGAACGAGGTAAAGCTGCAATTGCAGCGGGTGTTAAATTACTTATCGTAGTGAATAACACACCTCAGGAATTCAGGGAATCTTATTTGAATAGTCAGGAATACAGCAAAAATATTCCCCTTGCCGTCACAGCTGTTTCAAACATTGAAGGAAAAGAGCTAATTGCAGCGGCACAAAAAGGAAATCTTGTTCTTCCGGTAAAAGGTACGCCATATTCACCTTATTCATATGACCTCATTTCCATATATCAGGATAAGATCCCGAATGAAACGTTGGTATATGCACCTAAGAAAGAAGAATTAACGAAGGTGGATACGTATTATCATTCAGATGATAAGGAAGGCGAGGATGGAGAAGAGTGGCGTTATGATTTTCGTCCGACCCGTACGGTTGATCATGTCATTGGCAAGCCAGCTTTAAAGTTCCCACATGAAAGGGAAGAATGGATCTCTGCCCCAGAAGGAAGCAAATGGTATCAAAAAACTGGCATGTACAAAGGCGATACGTACTGGGAAATGAGAGATAAGCTTGTGGACTATGATCCGGGTGAGCGTTTAGAACAGCATTGGTACAAGTCTGTGGTCCGTCCAACATTTGGACCTGGTTTCTTTTATCCATACCGCGAAGGAAACATTTTCTACTTAAATGTTCCGGCTTGGGGTGATGCAGACTTAGGACACGCAGGTTTTATGGATGAGTCTTCTCATAACAATTCAAAGTTAACACTTTACCAAGAAGATAAATTTGTAAAAGAACAAAATAGTCAGGCACTGCTTTCTTGGCAATATAATCATCCAGTTGAACGAACACAATACCGTCTCGTGGGTGAAAGTTCTCGCGATGCAGAAGTCTTTAGCAGTTCTGTACGAACAAAAACGGAGTGGACGTTCTGGTCAGCGTACGTAGGACCTAAGAAAACAACTGTACCCCTTCTAGAGCTAGGGTATGATGTTAAGACTGACATCTATAATCGTGTTCAGGCGAGCAGTGCAACACAGATTGTTTTATCTGCAGAACATATGGAAGACGCTGTAGGAGCTGGGAAGATCGAGGGAGCAACTCTTGAAGTTTCCTTTGACGAGGGACATACGTGGAAAGACGTTCCGCTTACAGCAGAAGCAGACAAGTGGAAAGGTACTATTAAAAATCCGAATGAACCAGGGGGTTCCGTTTCACTTCGTGCAGCTGCATGGGACGATGCCGGAAATAAGATAAAGCAAGATGTCATCAAGGCGTATGTATTAAAATAATGATCATTTGTAGACGATTCCCATTTCAACTTTGTTGGAATGGGGTTTTTTTGAAATAAATGAGCATTGAATACTTTTTTAATCATGCTTATTCGAAAATCTCATTACAAAAATGGGAAGTTTTTTATAAAAGATGGAATACCATGGAATGATTGACCTCCCTATACTTTTCTTGTAAAAAAGACGGGTCAAAAGCCTAGTGTGAACATGCTCAAAGTAGGAAACATTATACCTGATACTAGAAAAAATAGGTTATAGGAGGGATGCACATGTTTGGTTTTGAAGATGTTTGGAAGTTTTTCTTTTCATTCTTTCTCGTTTTACCGATCGTTACGTTTATTCACGAAGCAGGTCATCTCTTTTTCGGAAAAATAACGGGTGGCAAAGTCAGCATTCATATCGGAAGTGGAAATAGACTGTTTAAGATTGGTCCCTGTAACGTTCGCAAATTGTATTTTTGGGACGGCTGGTGTGAATATGAAAATTTGAAAAATCATACACGCAGACACCTCGTGTTAGTGTATTTGGGTGGACCATTATTTACGATTCTGAGCATGCTGATCGTGAACATGCTGATCTATATGAAAGTATTTGAACCGGGCATCTTCACTTACCAATTTGTGTACTTTTCCTTTTATTTCGTCTTTTTCTCTCTGATTCCAATTGAGCAAAACGGATATCCGACAGATGGGAAAGCGGCGTGGGATGTATTAAAACAGAAGACGCTGAAAAATAACCCTCTCGGTTAAATAGAGATGACGTAACGTTTGGATGAATGCGGTCCAGACGTTTTTTGCGTTTTTGAAGGCATAAATAGAGTTATATACATTGTCCATGTGGTAAGATAATTTCAATCTTAGTTGGTATGTCGGACAAAACAAATGAATACTTTTTAGGGGAAACGGGGGATTTAGGATGAAACCGATATGGCTTGGTATTGCGGCAGCCTTTTTCTTTGGGGTGACGTTCATATTGAATCGTTCAATGGATTTATCGGGCGGAAGCTGGCATTGGAGTGCGGCCCTTCGCTTTTTTTACATGGTTCCACTTTTATGGATCATCGTTTGGATGCGTGGAAACGTGCGTCCTGTTTTTGAAGAGTTACGAGCTCGGTTTGGCACGTGGTTTTTATGGAGTTCGGTTGGGTTTGTGCTCTTTTATGCGCCGATTACGTATGCAGCTGGCTTTGGCGAAGCATGGCTCGTAGCGGCGACTTGGCAGATTACGATTGTAGCAGGATCTCTTCTTGTTCCGTTCTTTTATGAAGGAGAAGGAAAGAATAAAGCAGGTGCGTCAAGGCAAAAAATACCGTTTAAAGGTCTAGGGTTTTCTGTCATTATTTTAGCAGGAGTCGCACTCGTTCAAGTGCAAGAAGCGAGCGGGGTGAATGGATCGGCTTGGCTGAACGTTGTACTGCCGGTTTTAATTGCCGCAATCGCTTATCCGCTCGGCAACCGAAAGATGATGTTCGTGACCAACAAACGGCTTGATGCGTTTCAGCGTGCGTTCGGCATGACGATAGCCTCATTGCCGTGGTGGATTGTTTTGGCTGTGGTCGGCTGGCTCGAAAGCGGACCGCCAACGAATGATCAGCTGTGGCAGACGTTTTTAGTGGCAATCTCGTCAGGTGTCATCGCAACCGTACTCTTTTTCCAAGCAACCGACCTTTGCGCGAACAACCCTGTGAAACTGGCAGGTGTGGAAGCTACGCAATCAGCAGAAATTATTTTCGTGCTAGCAGGTGAGATGTGGTTGTTATCGATTGCGAGCCCAACTTTCATTTCAATGCTCGGCGTTATCATCATCATGCTGGGCATGTTTTTACACAGCTATTATGGAAAAACAGAGGTCGTTCAAAAAAAATCTATGAAACTTGCAAAATGATGAATAAAATTATGTGAGCTGGGAATAGTAGTACTACCCCCCCTTTTTATATAGTTAATTTGGAGCAACCGCTGCCCGTAGCAGCGGTTGTTTTTTTTGTGCAAAAAAGGAATCCGACATATCTGTGCATAATAAGTCGGGTAGGATTCAAAAGCTCCTGTTATTGTTGAGTTGAAAGGAGGCGTTCGTATGGATTCGCTTCAAAGAATGAATGACGCGCTGAACTATATCGAGGAAAATTTGGCAGACGATATCGATTATAAGGAAATAGCAAAGCGTGCCTATTGCTCCGAATATCATTTTAAAAGAATGTTTTCATTCTTAGCGGGTGTTCCACTATCGGAATATATTCGCCGCAGACGCCTGACTTCTGCAGCATTTGAACTAGCGAACGGTGAAACAAAGGTCATTGATCTAGCTGTAAAATATGGCTACCGTTCACCGGATGCTTTTACAAAAGCGTTTCAACAGTTGCACGGTATAACACCATCAGAGGCTCGGAGGAACGGTCATTCTTTAAAAGCATTTCCGCGCATGTCCTTTCAACTATCGGTAAAAGGAGGAAATGAAATGAACTATCGCATTGTCGAAAAAGAGGCGTTCCGCATTGTGGGAATGAAGAAACGAGTTCCATTGATTTTTGAAGGAGTAAATCCAGAGATTGCTGCTATGTGGCAGAGTCTAAACATGGACACCATTAACGAGCTTAAGCAGCTATCGAATATAGAGCCAAAAGGACTGATCAGTGCTTCAACGAACTTTTCAGAGAGGGTGGCTGAGAACAGCAAACTCGATCACTATATTGGGGCAGCTACGACGAACGAATGTCCTGGTCACTTGGCTAATCTAGAGGTTGCCGCATCGACTTGGGCTGTTTTTGAAGCAGTAGGCCCATTTCCAGAAACGCTGCAAAATGTATGGGGACGCATCTATGCAGAGTGGTTTCCGTCATCTTCCTACGAACAGACAGAAGGACCGGAAATGTTATGGAACGCAGACAAAGACACCTCTTCACCAACGTTTAGAAGTGAGATTTGGATTCCTGTGAAGAAGAAGTAAACGAGGAAGCATCGGCTGTGAAGAGGCTGATGCTTTTTCATGGTTTAAGTGCATGGGGGTATAGGGCGTGATTAAATTTCAGGAATGTGTCGAGTCGCGGGATTTTGAGTAAAACTCGCGGGAATATAGCAAAATCTCGCGGGAATATCTCTAGAATTTCCGGAATTATTTCAAAAACTTCTCGAATTCAGGGTTGTAATACCCCGACTGGTATAAGAAAAAACCACTTGGATACCCAAATTTGCATGTGTTTTGTACTGTGGTGCGCGGAAATCGCCTGGATGTGCTCGCAAATGATTCGCTTGTGCGCGAAATTTTGATGACCCTGCGCGTAAAAAGCCTCATGCTGCGGAATCACAATAACAACAAAAAGAGTATAAAACCCTTTTCGGTTTTATACTCAATTTTACGCAATATCCCTTACTTTCTCATTCCTGTATCTCCACCCATACAAGAGTGCGCAAATTAAAAGGATGATTACAAGTGAAATTGGCACGAGATGCTGAGGAAGATAAACAATCGTAATGTTTTGCACAAGATAGCTTGTTCCCAGTCCAAACAGAATAAATGCTAGAGGAACATGCAAGCCAACACTCGTCATATAGTTCGGCGCTATGCTTGAGATGCACGCTGCGACCAGCACCAAAGCTATCCCTAATAAATAGATACATATCACGGTAAAAACAATGTATTGAAAAAACGTAATGTCATACCAAGACACAAAATTATTGTAAATCGAGTTAATCGTTAGCGGGAAGAACATACTCGTGTCGTTCCCAGCATAAAGAAAGAAAAAGCAGCTGAGGTGAATCGTAATAACGGTTAAGGAAGCTATTAATCCAGCCACAAGCTTTTTTGTGAAAAGCGAACGTCCGACTTTAGATGTGTATTGCAGAAAAATAGCATGATTCCGTTTATCCCCAACATATAAAGGCATAAGGACTAGCATGACACTTAGAAAAATCATAATCGCAACAACTTTTATTAGCGTATTATAATTTTCAAACACGAGATAGGTAAAAACAGCAGTTGTCGCTCCGTTCTCCACTAATTCATGAATTCGAGCCTCTTGCTTTTCGTTTAATTCACCGGGTCCGTATTGGCTAAAACGCTCGGGATGTTCATAAGTATCAATCATTACTTCTCTCGCTTGAATCTCCCAAAACACGTCCACAAAATCCTCAAACACCACTTTGTGATGAAGCGCTGATAATTTTTCGTCTTCAAGATCCATACTGCGGAATTCTTTGTATGTGTCTATACCCGCGGCGGCCAATTCATTGTGTGACTTTATATAAGCTGTCGCTTCATCTATTCTTTTTTCGTAAATATCTTTAAAATCCTCAAACTCATCCTCATCCATCGTTTCACCATAGTCTTCTAACATTTTTTGAGTAGCAAGGAACGTATCAAGTAAGGGGCGGCCGTTCGGGAAATGTTTAAAATCAAACATGATAAACTGCTGATACATAATGAAGCTGACTATTGAAATCAAGATGATGGTTTTTACCGTAAACAGCTTCTTTAATTCCTCAAATATAAGTCTCATATGTTCGCGTCCTATCTATAAATTTTCTCGTGAGAAACGGCTGATACAAAACCAAGCCAGAAGCATTAAAGCGGCTGACCAAGAGGACACCGTAATGACTTCATAATATTTGAATGTTGTAAAAACACCGCTTTCCATCCACCATTTCTTCACGTTCATCACAAGCACAAATGGTGAAAAGTGTGAATAAAGAAGTATCACGCTATCTTTTGGCATTCTACTTGGCAGGAGAAGACCAGCACCGAAGATAACACCGAAAACCGTGAAAACCACATAGCTGTTTCTGATCCACATGGAGAGACAAAACGTGATTAAAGCGAAAATCACTTGGCAGATCACAACTAAGGTGCAAGATAGAAGCAGATACTCTAAAAACGTTAAGTTCCACCAGCTAATGAATGGAATGTTGTTCAATTCAATCAAAAAGCCTGTGCTGATCGGAACGTTCCAAAGACCCTGATAATCAAATACGGAAAAATAAACGAACAGGGTGGTGCAGAGCAAAAGCAAAGTCGCAACGGTGGATGAAAAAAGCGCCACAATTAGCTTATCCCACACTAACTTTCTTCCTCGTTTCGTTGAATACGCCAATAATGACGTTTTTTGCTCAAATTCATAATTGACGATAAACCCAGTGAACAGGACGACCAAAATCATGGCCTGAAAGATGACAAACCCAAACAGCGTTTTGAAAAGGAAAGAATGTGTAGCAAAGATCTTTCCGTGAAAAAAGAGATGCAGGTGCTCCTTATTTTGAATTAATTTCTCTACTCGCGGCTTTAATGAGGCATAATGAGCGCGAACGGTATCAGCTGCAGAACCGCTCAATCCGTACATCCGGATTCCTTCTTCAGCGTTGTCCATAACATCTAAGTTTTTGTACTTACCTTCAATCTCTTCAATGGATGTCACATATGTTTCTTTTAAGGCTAAGGTATTTACCGTTTCGAGCTCTTTGTCGCTGTACATTTTAGAGTCCATCAACGCATAAAAGTGCTCAGGTTTATAAAAGTCTGAAGCTTTGGCGTAAGTGTCCCCGGTTTTGCTTTTAGCGAGTTTGTTCCAGTCCCTTAAGTTTTTTTCGTAAGACGATTGCAAACTACTCCCGCCGTCTGCATCCATTAGTGTTCCTTGTTCTTTTACGATGGGATGAAGCAGGCTCATGTCTTCGCGCATCGGTGATTGCTCATATATTAGATAGAAGTTAAAGAGCGTGAACAGAACGAACAGGCCGATAATGATAGGCGAAGTAACGATTTTTTTGAATTCGAGCCGTTTAATCATTGAAACTGCCTTGAGCTGTTGCCTCATCTTGATAGATGTACAAAAATACATCTTCTAAGTTCGGGTGAACCGATCGCCACTCTGGTTTTGCTGTGTCTGTCGTCAAAAACCTCATGTGCATGCTGCCTGCTTCTTGTTTTTCAGAAAGAGTAAGGTATGTGGAACGGAATCGATCAGTATCTTCGTAATGAACTTCTGTCTCATAAACCAAGCCTTCAATTTTGCGGCAGATGTTAGAAACGCTATCTTTGTATAACACTTCTTGGTTTTTAATCATGATAATTTCGTTTGCGATCGACTCTACATCAGACACGATGTGCGTGGATAAAATGACGATTCGGTCGCGAGCGAGATTTGTAAGCAGGTTGCGAAAACGAACTCTTTCTTTCGGGTCGAGGCCAGCTGTTGGTTCGTCTAAAATAAGAATCTTCGGATCGTTTAACATGGCTTGCGCGATACCGACACGCTGAATCATGCCGCCTGAAAACTTCTTCATCTTTTTTGTCGCCACATGATCGAGAGCCACCGTTTTAAGCAGCTCTTCAACACGGGAAACAGCAGTTTTTCGATCGATTCCTTTTAACGCGGCCAGATATAGAAGATAGGCAGTAGGAGTATAGTTTTTGTAATAGCCGAACTCTTGAGGCAGATAGCCAATGAGATCGCGGTATCTTTCATCCATCTTAATGATGTCGTTTCCTTCGTATCGTATTGTGCCGCTCGTTGGAAACAGGAGAGTCGTGAGCATTTTGATCAACGTCGTTTTGCCAGCTCCGTTTGGTGCCAGCAAGCCGTACACACCGTTATGAAACTCTATATTTATATTTTTTAATGCATTAAACTTTCCGAAATTCTTTGTAACGTCTTCAACGACTAACATCTATAAAACTCCTTCTGCATGGCGAAATGCGATTAGTTTTTTTAATGAGTTCACATAGAGTACAAGACTTGCGGCACAGACCACTGCATACACATACACGGGCACATGGCTAAGAAAAACAGAATATACATCTTGGCTAAAAAAGGCTGGAAGTAAGTTTACGAGCAGCCATCCCGCCATCATCGCATAAGTGCTATATCTTCCTTTTACACGCTGCAGTACATAGAGATACAGAACGGAAAATACGCTTAATGAACTGCTTGATAAGAGTAAAGCTTCAAGCACATTGATAGATTGAAAGAGTAGGGATACAACCACAATTAATAAACTGTTTAAGATAAGCGCGATCACACTGAAGATCAGCATGCGAAAGGCAGCTAGCTGAAATACGTGATATTTACACGTCATTTCAACGGCAAACGTGTTTTTTGTTAACGCATTTACTAAAAATAAGGAAGCGACAATAAAGTAAAGAACAGGTGACAAGGTGAAGATGAACGAATAAATGTCGTCCGTTTGAATTGAAGAATCTAACGAAAAAATACCGTATATCAACACACAGAGCGCTAAAGAGACAGTGAACAGAATCTCTGTCGCATCGCGAAACAGGTAACGAAACCCGAGCTGCTGATACATTTCTGATAAGGATTGCAGAAACGATTTTGGTTTAGTAAGTCCTGCAGAAACGATGAATTGAACATGATTTTTTATTTCGCGCTCCTCAGGATAATCAACGTAAAACTTGTGCTTGTCCACTTACTCAGCCTCCATTCGCTGCTTGATCTTTTTTAATGCAGAATAATACTTAGTCTTAATGGATGATTCAGGAATATCAAGTGTGCTGGCGATCTCAGAAAACGTATGCTCGGCGAATAATTTTAGCCTCAGGATTTGCTGATCTTTTACATGAAAAGCGTTTAACAGGTCAGTAACTCTTTGGATGTCTTCTTTATATTCCAGTTCAATCGTAAAGTCAGAAGATGCAACAACTTCAACAAACTCTATAGAGTCTGTGGACTGATCATATGTATAGTTCCTGGACCTGAAATAATCGACCACCTTATACGTTGCGATTCGGTACAGCCATGTTTTAAAGGATGCTTTCTTGTCATCGAAATGCTGAATGGACTGCAGCATGCTAATAAAGATTTCTTGCGTTACGTCCATCGACAGTTCTTTATTCAGCGTCTGCTTATAAACGTACGCATAAATAGACGGGTAGTAATGTGCGATCAGTTCGTTCGCAGCGTTTTCATCTGATTTTTTCTGGATTAGCTTGATCCATTTTTTCTGTTTCATCATGATTTGTTTTTCACTTCCAGACTGGAAAAGGGTGTCTTACTAGTACATTCGTAAGAAAGAGATAAATAGTTTTACTTTTTATAAAAATTTTTCCAATTTAATTATAATCTGTTTAAAGTATGTGTGCGCAAAGAGATGCAGAGTGTTTGAGAGGAATGTTACCGGTGGAAATCTTTAGTTTATCAGTGGAAACAGAATGTCTATCGGTGGAAGCGGTATGGTTATCGGCGGAAATGACATGTCTATCGGTGAACGTGTAATAAATATAAGAACACGTACCGTAAAACAGGAAAGAGCTGACTTAAACAAGTCAGCTCAAATTATTGCTCCACAATCTCTTTCAGCTTGCTCTGCCACTTGTCGTCATCCAATATGATCTGAAACGAGATGCGGCGGTTCTTTTGCAGAGCGTCAGCTGAGTTTCCTTCTGCAATTGGCTTATATTCGCTGTATCCTGTTGCCGCCAAGTATTGCGCATACTCTTTTTTCGCAAGCTTTGGATTGGCTTTTCCGAGATAATCAACGACCGCCACCGCACGCTGGGTGGAGAGGGACCAGTTGTCGTATGGAACAGAATCGGTGTGGCCTTCAATTAAAATGATGTAAAGGTACTGACTCATGTCTTTTTCCTCGATGATTGCCGCAAGTGCGTCAGCGAGCGGGTCGAGAACTTGCTTTCCTTTTGCGGAAATCTCGGCACTTCCTGTATCAAAAAGGATGTTGCCTTCCACAGAGATCGTATTGTTCGGCCCTCGGATGATCTTATCTTTTCCAACGTTTTCTTCGAGCTGTTTTTGAATCAGGTCAGAGATGTGTTTCTTTACCTCTGCCACCTGACCGAGTTCACGCTTGATCTGTGCCTGGTCATAGGCGTTGTAGATGCTCTGCACGTAGGCAAGTATGGCGATAAAGACCATGACGAGCACCATCATCGCCATCATATCGGTAAAACTTGGCCAGAAGATCTCTTTCGTTTCTTGGCTGTCGTCGTTGTAGTAGGATTTACGCGCCTTCATAACAGTCACCGTCTCCTAAAATTTTGCGGCGACACTTCCGGCATCCGCTCATCATCGACATATTCCGTTGCACGCGGACTGCGTGTTTCATAGACCACTTGATTGGACTGGTTCATGGCAGCTTGGTAGATGCGCTGCATGAGATGGTACATGTCTGAGAGCGTACGGTTATTATCTGTAATGCTTCGCGTTAAACCATGATGCAAGTTTTCGAGTGTACGTGCGAGTTCCCGCATATCATCATCACGGCTGTTTTGGTTTTGCGAGTTGTTCAGGATAGAAGCGAGCTGGCGGCTCTGGCTATCCATGACGTTTCGGACTTGGTCTGTAAAATCACGTTTGATGTGTTCGACGGCAGAATAAAAACCTTTTTCAAGCTGCCCGACACTTGACGCGAAGTCCGCTGCTGCCCGGCCGTATTCTCCTTGTTTTTCTGCGTATCGGTAGTGCCACTCGTCTTGCTTTTGGGCAAGGCGATTTTCGAGTGCGTCATGCTGGTTTTGGTAATGCTGAAGCTGTTCTTGCATGCCGCGAAGCATCGATTGTGCGTGTTCTTCCGATCGGCGCTGTGCTTCTTGCAGCATTTTATCAGAGCGCTGGATAAGCTGCTCGAACTTTTGCTGACCTTGTGTGTGGCGGTCGTTGCTTGTTTTTAGCTGCTGTTCGAATGAGGAAATGTTTTTTGCGAGTGCGTTGATGCTCGTATCGACCGTTTTTTGTATCGTGCCGAGTTCTTTCGTTGTTTCGTTAAAACGCTGACCGAACTGATCGAGCTGTGTAGTAGTTGCTGCGAACCGTTCAGAGTGCTCGCGCTGTGCTTCAAATATTCCGTTCACATCTTCCATCGCTTTTTGAAGACCCGCAGTAAAATTAACCATTTGAGACGCGAACTCACCAAGTGTTTTATCGAACGATGATTCAACCCTTGCTGCGAGACGGTCAAGCAGACGTTCTACCGAATCCTGCGGCTTGTCGTTGATCAAATCGCTGTTGATGTTGTGATCGAGATATACTTCACAATCGGCTAAAAGTTTATTTTGCATGTAAGAAAGGGAAGTGCCTTGAGAGAAGAAACCAGACTGAATGAGATTGAGTAGAAGCGCTGCGCCAATCCCGGCGATACTTGTAAAAAAGGCAACACTCATTCCTTCAAATGGAGCTGTAAGTGATGAGATGATTGAGTTAAGTGTGAGGTTGGAGTCGGCGGGCTGAGTGCCGAGCGTCATAAGTGTGTCTTGCATTGAAAGGAGCGAGAGCGTTAGGCCGATGAAGGTTCCGAGCACACCGAGAATGATGGTGAAGGACGGAAGCTGGTTGAGCAGTTTTTGTATATTTCCTACCGGTACTCTGAAAATTCCGAGCAGCGGAATGCGTTCGTTGTATAGGTGCTTTTCGATAAGCGCTTGTGTGTTAAGCTGCGGCACACCAGCAAGATGAAATTGCTTGTAATCCGATGTGACACGCTGCAGCCAGTGAGAGTAAGGCTGCTGATCTTTGTTGTTCTCGATCTGCTGCAGCTCTTTGCTCCATTTGCGAAAGTGGTAAGCCGTTTGCGTATATCCGACGATACCCATAAATACGAGAAACCCAATGACCCCGACGACGATTACAGTAAGTTGATCCATCATGCCACCCCTTAGATGTCTTGTCTGATTGTCCTTACTGATAGATATGTCCTAGGTGCGGGAAATATTTAGGGAAATGGGGTCTGGCCCCAAACAAATACAAAAATCCCTGTTTTGTCCATCTGATATGGACAAAACAGGGGCTTATTCTTAACCTTATTTAATTCTTCAAAGTTCCGTTCCACTCTCAGTACTCCACACACTCAATGCCATCAACCCAACAACCTAATAGGACAGCAAACTGCTACCTCTCTGAAATTTACGCCTCTTCTTGCTGTCTCACCAAATTCTCGTAAAAAGCAGCATAGGACGCGGTGATGTAAGGTGAAAGCCAAAGGAATCCGATCCCGAGAGTAAGTAAACATAGAATTCCCCAGCCGATGAAGCTTAGTTGCAGGACAAAAAATCTCCACTTATACCCGTCCATCAGCTTGCGGCTTTGTGTGATTGCTGCGTTAATGCCGATCCCAGGGTGGTCTCTTAATACAAAATATGTTTGCGAATACGAGAATGCTTTTATAATTCCTGGTATCACAAGAAGAAGTGTCCACAGAAACATGTACACCATCATCACTAAATACGTTCCGAGAATTCTCAAGTACATACTGATTTCAGAAAACGCTTGGAGGAGGCTGGAAAACTTAATCTTTTCACCAGTGCGAATGACCGATAAAAAGGTCCATAAATATCCGATATATAATGGCAGTAAAACGAGTGTAATGACAAATGTACTTACAGCAGGTCCATCGACACTTTCAGGCTTGTTTACCCATGCGGTAAAGCCGCCACTTAAATTAATTTCAATAATTAACGGGATGAAGTAATAAATCGAAGCAAATAGCAGAGTTAATAATGCTGCTGCCCCCCATTTTCCTTTTAGCTGCAACCGAGCCTGTTGTTTGATTTCTTTATTTTTCATGATGCAATCACCTTTCTAGATCTGTCCTCTAATTATACTACGAGATGTAAGAGAGAAAGATGATATTGATAGGTATTAATAGTAAGATTGAAGAAAAGGCACTAGTAAAAGGAGGGGTGGATGTGGAGAATTTGGAAGGAAAAGAGGCTGTTCTTCTTTTTGATGGAATATGTAATCTTTGCAACACGAGTGTGCAATTTATTCTCAAACATGAAAAGAGCAGTGTGCTAAAGTTTTCAGCCATACAATCAGAAGCAGCGCAAAAGCTGCTCTCTCGATACAATATAGATCCTGTGCATACCAATTCCGTTATTTTAATAAAGGACGGAAAAGTTCATACAGAATCGGAGGCTATATTCGCCACCTCTCAGTTTTTAAAATTTCCATTTAACCTTGTAAAAGTTCTCGTTATCGTACCAAAGCCCCTTCGGAATTTCTTTTATAAAAAAGTAGCGAAAAATCGCTACAGGTGGTTTGGCAGAAAAGATAGCTGTATGATTCCAACGCCTGACCTAAAAAATAGGTTTTTACAATAGTTTTTACTACCAATTTTCATAAGACAACATATCGCCTAATAGGATAAAACAAAAGCCTAAAAGGGGATTCGTGCAATGGGACAAAAAGTGTTGTTCTTTGGTGATGCTGGGATTGATGATGCAGTCGCCTTAACATATGCCTATTTGAGCGAGGAAATAGATATCGTAGGGGTTGTTGCGGACTATGGGAATGTGTCCAGAGAGCAGACGATTGCGAACGTACAATATCTTGCGAAAGTATTCAACTTCCCAAGTGAAGTGAAAATAATCGGCGGAGCAGAAGTTCCTATGACAGGGGAACAGCCCATTTTTTATCCTGAAGTTCACGGAGTTTATGGATTAGGACCGATAGAGCCCGAAACGAATAGCGGAGTGATCGAAAATTTCTTTGAGATTGTGAACATCATCGAAGAATATCAAGGTGAGCTTATCATTGTAAATGCCGGCAGACTTACTTCACTCGCAACGATGTTTATTTTGTATCAATCGCTTATGAAAAAAGTAAAAGCCTATTACATAATGGGCGGAGCTTTTTGGGTTCCTGGCAACGTGACGGCAGTGTCAGAAGCAAACTTTCACGCCGATCCCATCGCAGTAAGGATAGTTCTGCAATATGCGGAAAACGTAACGATCATTCCCTTGAACGTAACAGACAGGGCGCTTGTTACCCCAGAAATGGTCAACTATATTGATTACAAAGGTAAAGCACCGATCATCAAACCGGTGCTGGATTTTTATTATAATTTTTATAAAAGCCGCAATCCAGGGATAGTAGGAAGTCCGGTTCACGATGCAATCACCTTACTCGCGAGCATAAGGGAAGATATGTTTACGTATAGAACGCTCCCTGTACATATTGTGCTGCAAGACGGTGACACAGCGAGAGGTCAGAGTATTGCAGATGTCAGGCCGTATATTCAATTTGGCGAACAAGAAAAAAAACATCGCATCGCGTTTGATTTCGATTATAACTACTTTTTCAGAGATTTTATGAGCGTGATGACGGGTGAAACGTTTAGATGATCCGGCAGTGTATACAAAATTTTAGTATGTAATAGTTTTTAGCCCTATTTTTCTGTTGTTGAATAGGACTTCTATATGCTTTGGAAAAGGCTGCTGCTCAAATTCTAGTAATAACGTATCTTTCGCATCCGCATCATGATAGGCATCTTGATTATTTATTCTAATCTGAAGTTTATCTTTTTGGGTCACTAGAGTAGCCTTTGGATAGCTGTACAAGTTTCTGCTGTCGTTTCGGTCAAAATAAAAATAGATGGATTTCTGGCTATCTGTTTTCGGGAAGAAGTGATACGCGCTTCCTTTTTCCAGTGTTGAACGGGTAATTAACTTGTGAGTTTCAGGTGAAAGGTTATTTAGCTCTAATTCCTGAAAACTAATCTCGTTTGGCCTAATGATAAAATATAAGGAAAGTAAAAATACTATAGAAATAGCAAGGGATACATAGGTTTTCGTTTTCAAAGTATTACCCCAATCAGCGGTTAAAAGTTTAAGAGTCAATCAAGCAATAAAAAACCGAGCTTCCTATCCATGCAGACAAGACCTCGGTTAACTTTTGAATTAAATGTGTGTATGCGTAATATCTATGCGCAATCTTTTATTTGATCCAGTTTGTTTAATTTCTCATCTAAAATCTGACTTAACTGAACAAGAAGCGGATCTGCAAGACTATTAACCTTTTTGCTTACCTCATACATGGTCGTGCGAATGGCGTCTATCTCTGTAGTTAAGACAAGAGCATTGCTTCGGCTCATGGTCCATTCCCCCTCTAATATAATAACCACTTCTGCACCATTAATATCGGTAAATCTTGTAAATATTATATACCATATTTTGTGTCAAGTCTATTATTTTTTTACACATATAGGGGGACAGACCCCATACAATTACACATTCGCCGATTTTGTCTTTCACAGAAAGACAAAATCGGCTTTTTCTTTGCTGTGACTGACTTTCTTTCATTGATAGAGTGTAATTTTACATCCGATTTACAGCTCAACTGCTGGTGATATCTTACTTTCTACGTAATCTCGATATTGAGTTTTTGAATCTTGAAAAAGTCCAAGGATGGTTGAGGTGTCTACGAAAGGGCATACCGACTGGGTCACATAATATCGGTAACTGCTCCAAGGGTATTCGAGAGGAAACATAACAAGGTCTGCGGCCACAGGGTTTAAATGAATGTAACGGCTCGTATCTAGAAGGTACGAACGTTCTTCGATCAATTCTGCTCCGTAGCGTCCTTGAAATACATGACCAGTTAATTCATATTTTTTGTTGAAGTACATGGCATACGTTTCATTTAGTTCTTTCATGAATTCTCCAGGTGGGGACTTGCTGCACAAAATTTGAAGGTGCGTATGGTTTGTCATGAGGCAATAAGAGAAGAGCTCGACAGCGTGCTTTTTAACACAGTGACTTAAGATCTTTAAGTAGCGATGGAAATCGAGATGGGAATAAAATAGAGGTTCCCTGCGGTTTCCGCGAGTCGTCACGTGATAAACAGCATCAGGGTACCAAATGCGGGGTGATCTAGGAATAATTTTCACCTCCTTTCAGTTGTACTTCTATTCAGTTGTACTTCTATTATACTTGCTGATAGCCGTATGTGGGAAATGGGGACTGGCCCCAAACAATTTATTTCCCTTATTGTTTTTGAGTAAAACCCCACAAGGAAGTGGGAATGCAATCGGTTCGAATCACTCCTTTTCGCAAAGTTATACATTTTCCGAAACAAAATCCACAATGTTTTTGTCGAAAGTACAGCCTTTATAGCACTTCTTATCAAATTTCCCCGGAAATTTTTCCGATAAATTAGCTCGAAAATGAATATCTACCTTATATCTACACAAAATAACCCCGTATTTTATTTAACGGAGGTATACATATTGAATCCAAATCAACCGAATCAACCCAACCTGAATCAAAACCAGCAGCCAGCAGCAACTAACAGTCCCGAATTCATCCATCAAAACATGCAGACTGGTCAAGTACCTGCTCAGCTCAATCATGGCGGTCACGAGATGTTTGATGTTCATGAAATGCTGAGTGGCATAGTTTCTACATTAAATCTATACACGATGTGCCGTGGCCACGTGCAGGATCCCGAATTGAAAACAATGCTGAACAGCCATTATCAGCATATTTCAAGAGAATACAATGCTTGTGTGCAGGCTTTTCAAACAGGAACAAATCCAGCTCACAAAACAGAGTCTTATATGATGAAGCAAGACAATGACTTTGTATACGGATTAAAACCAGCGCAGCCTAAAAAACCAATTCAAGGTGTGACCGAATTAAATGATGAGTCTGTTTCATCCCTCATCCTAGGAACATTAAAGTCCAATGCATCGTTACGAGCGATGGCGACCTTAGAAGTTACCAATCCGGTGATGAGACGTGTTTTAGCAGACGGAATCCCGAACTGGATAGAGATGGCTTATGAGCTGTCAATTTGGCAAAATAAGCATCATTATTATCAAGTTCCACAGCTCAACCAACAGGATATGACGAGCATGCTGAACGCTTATGCCCCATCACAACAGACACAACCACCGCTTCAATAACTCTATAATCATATAAAACGAGCTCCTTAAAAAAGGGGCTCGTTTTATATTGTCACGAAAACAGGGATATCATGAGTAGGAATAGAAGAATTCTTTAAAGTCGAAAGAACTCGACAAGGTGAATTGAATTTGCCATAGTAATGAGTGGACTTATTTTACGTATTGAACTCCAGGGGGGGTAAAAAATGAAAAAGCGTATCGACTGGCGATACAGAGTATCAAATAAAGAAGCCATTATGGGTACTGTGCTCGCTATCTTAAACTTTATCTGGTGGTATGCGTTTGCTTACGGTCTAGGTGGACGCCCTGTTAAAGAATACACATACATACTCGGATTTCCTGCATGGTTTTTTTACAGTTGTATTGTAGGATTTGTAGTTTTTACTGTTTTGGTATATATCATGGTGAAGTTCTTTTTCAAAGAAGTTCCGTTTGATACAGAAGATTCAGAGCCAAAAGAGGAGGGCGATGTTCGATGAACTGGGATGTGATCCTTCCTTTAGCGTTCTTTTTGATCCTTGTTTTTCTAGTTGGTATTTACACCTCCCGTCATATAAAAAGTGGACCTTCTTTTTTACAAGATTATTTTTTAGCAGGCAGAGAACTTGGCGGCTTTGTGCTCGCTATGACGATGGTTGCCACTTATGGCAGTGCTTCAAGCTTTATTGGAGGTCCCGGTGCTGCTTATCAATTAGGGCTTGGCTGGGTATTGCTCGCTATGGCGCAGCTTGTGACAGGTTATTTTACACTAGCCGTCCTCGGAAAAAAGTTTGCGATAGTGGCTCGTAAGATTAACGCAGTTACGCTTATTGATTTTCTAAAAGCGCGTTATGAAAGCAAGTGGGTCGTCATATTGTCAGCGTTAAGCATTGTTATCTTCTTGTTTTCAGCGATGGCTGCCCAATGGGTGGGCGGAGGAAGGCTAATCGAGTCGTTCACCGGGTTATCCTATACAACAGCCCTATTTATCTTTTCGGGTTCTGTCCTCGTTTATGTTATTGCAGGTGGATTTCGAGCTGTCGTGATTACAGATGCGATCCAAGGCGTTGTCATGGTGATCGGGACGGTCATCATACTAGCAGGAACGATTATAGCAGGTGGCGGAATAGAGAACATTATGGGGGAATTAAGAGCGGAAAACCCAAATCTCATTTCGCCGTTCGGCTCGGATCAATCCCTTACACCTCTTTATGTTTCGTCATTTTGGATTTTGGTTGGTGTGGGTGTCGTAGGATTGCCGCAGATTTCGGTTAGAGCGATGAGCTACCGAAACGCAAAAGCCATGCATAGAGCGATGATCATCGGAACGTTCGTTGTAGGGTTTATCATGCTTGGCATGCATTTAGCGGGTGTGTTTGGAAGAGTAGTCCTCCCAGGGATCGAGGTTCCGGATAAAGTAATGCCTCTATTGGCACTCGAGGTACTGCCAGGGTGGTTGGCAGGTATTGTCTTAGCTGCGCCGCTTGCTGCTGTTATGTCAACGGTTGACTCTGTGCTACTGCTCGTCAGCTCAGCAATTATAAAGGATGTTTATATCAATTACATCAAGCCAGATGCAGAAGAGCAATTTGTAAAAAAACTAAGCTTCGGAATCACAGCTGTAGTCGGGTTAAGTGTGTTCGCGATGGCCATTCATCCGCCAGACTTGCTGATCTGGCTCAATCTCTTCGCATTCGGTGGATTAGAAGCAGCCTTCATTTGGCCAATTGTTATGGGGCTGTATTGGAAAAGAGGAAATGCCAACGGAGCGATCGCATCTATACTCGTTGGAGTAGGTTCTTATATGTATTTGCACCTGAACTACCCGAACCTATGGGGCATGCATACGGTTGTAATGCCAATCGTGCTATCCTTCTTTGCCTACATTGTGGGGAGTTTCACAAAGGGGGACAGACCCCAGACAAATACATTCTAAACGACATTGTCCACTGGAGGTGGACAATGTCGTTTTTCTTTTCTTCTCAAATGGAATTCAAAAAATGGGATTTATAATAATTACCCAAATAATTACCACCAATACAAAACCTATAATAGAATCTTTAAATAAAATCCTACTAAAATGAAAATTTAGTAATAACTTACTAAATACCCATTTACAGTGAATAGAGCTGGTGGTAATTTAGTATCAGAATATAATTAGATAGTGTGGAGCTGTGAAGGTTGTTCTGTATGTGGGCGCTTGGAACAACTGAAGCTAGTAGCGCAACCGACCGCTTTCTTTATGCGTTCTATATAAAGGAAGGGGTATTTTGTTATGGAAATCTCTCGAAAAGAAAAATTCAGTGCAAAGAAAAAGGCAACAAAGAAATGGCCTAAAATTGTTTTAGCATCAACTTTGGCATTAGGCGTGGGTTCAACATCTGCATTTGCTGCAAAGCCGGAACTTGCTGATTATCTCTACAACCAGATCGTTTCGTTCACTTACAAGCCAGAAATAGATCAAGCTCTTCAGGATGAAGAAAAGTCACTATTGAAGAATCTAAGCACAAGCATTGCTTCTATCTTCTCAGGTGCTAAACAAGAGCTAGAAGATGAGAAACAAAAGATTATAACAAACAAAAAGACTGAAATACAGTCCCACTACAACAGTGAAATGGCTGAAGTTACAAAGAAAAAAGAGGAAGCAATGACGAAAAAGAAACAAGAAATGAATGACGCTGCTACTAAGTCAACCACTGAAATAAAAGCTAACATCACAAACGAGATTGAAAAAGAGATTGAAAAAAACAAAAACACGAAATAAATTTCCAAGAGCGGAATCTTCATTCTCCGCTCTTTTTCTTTTTCTGATATCCTAGAATATAGAAATAGATGAACGGAGAGAAATCTATGAAAAAACTATTTTTAGCACTTAGTATTATTTTTCTCGTGTATGCAACGGCTATGCTCATCCAAACGACCAACATGGACATGGGTCTGGCGGTTTTCTTCCTTTTGGGTGCGCTTTTTTTCGTCATCTATTATCGACACAATATGGCAAGGCAACTTTTTCAAACCTACAAAAAAACAACCGTGACGATTATTGTCCTATGCTTACTTTTTGCTGCCACTCTAGAAACTCTTATTCTGACATCTGCTAACACTGACCCGGGGAAGGTCTCAGGAAAAATAGACTCCATCCTCGTTCTTGGCGGCGGTACAAAAAACAACCGACCTGGTGCTGTTCTTAAAGGAAGGCTAGATCAAGCACTTGCTTATGCCGAGAACCATCCGAATGTTAACTTTATCGTGAGCGGCGGGCTTGGATTCGGAAAAACAACGAGTGAGGGCACGATCATGAAAAACTATTTAGTAGAGAATGGGATTGAGCCTGAACGCATACAGATTGAAGAAAAGGCTACAAGTACGTACGAAAATCTTTTATATACGAAGGAAATGATTGGTGCCGATCATCAATTGTTAATCGTAACGAGTGATTTTCATCTTTTTCGAACAAAGATGATTGCAAAACGTGTTGGAATTGAAGCAGAGGGTCTTGGGTCACCGCTCAGAATCTCATCTGTTCCTCAGGCACACGTACGAGAATATATGGCGATCATAAAGAGTTATTTTACCGACCGTTAAAGGAATGAGGCTAACGATTATGGATAAAAGTAAGTATCATTGCTGCGCGACATGTATAAATTTCAAGCCGGAAAAAACGAGCCAAGGTATGCGATATCACTGCGTACGTCTTGGTTTTGAGACAAAACCACAGTACCAGTTCAATTGCTGGGATCCGAAACCTCATGTGGTAGAGCTTATGAAGAAAGAAAAATAAATGTTGGAATTATTTTACACAAATACCTTGCAATACAAGTTAGCTCTGCATATACTATTGGTATATCTTGTAATGCAAGACATTCTTTTTTTATTCAATACCCTTGCAATACAAGATAGTGAAAAGAGGTGCACCTATTTGTCGAACACTCAAATGTTAAAAGGGATTCTCGATGGTTGTCTTTTAGCCATTATCCAAGAAGGTGAAGTATATGGCTACGAATTAGCTGAAAAGCTGGAGACTTACGGATTTCAACAAACGAGTGAGGGGACGATCTATCCGCTTTTAATTCGTATGCAGAAAGAAGAACTCGTAACCACAACGTTAAAGAAATCAACGGCAGGACCAAGGCGAAAGTATTATTCACTTACGAAAAAAGGTGAAGAAGAGCTAGAGGCTTTTATTGAAAGATGGAGTCAGTTATCCCGCTCGGTGGATCAAATTTTAAAAAAGAAAGGAAGCGGAAAATGAATGCGCCAAAACATACGTTAACGGCAGAAAGTCAGGATTTTTTAGATAACTTAAGACTTTATTTATTCTCAAGTGGAAAAAAGGACGATGAGATAAATGAAATCGTAGAAGAATTAGAAGATCATCTGATGGAAGCGGAAAAGCGCGGCAAATCCGTTCAGCATATTGTCGGAAGCTCGCCAAAAGTATACATGGAGCAGCTATCAGAGGAGATGTCGTTTGACTTTAAATGGTTATCGTATTTTCCGGTGATCGTACTAGGGGTCTTTGCTTATGTGCTGTTAGGAGATGCCATCAGAGGCGGAGTGCAATATTCGCTTCTTCAAGTCATCGGATATCCTGTGGCATGCTTGCTTCTAACTCTGTTATATTTGAAAACCTTCAAGTTCTTAGCTAGCCGAGAGCTTTCTAAAGTAAAAAACGGCGTAATCTTTTTCTTGTTAGGAAGTTTACCGATCGCATTCTTTTTAGGGCTTTTACTGGCAAACAAAGCATACAAAACGCCATCAGTAATTGACCTAGGAACAACAGGAAATATAGTGGCAACAATACTTGCAGCTGGAATCTTTATCGGAATCGCTTTATGGAGCAAAACGTGGTTCACAATTGTCATACCTCTCATGTTGTTTGTGCCTGAATTTTTGATTGGCCTGACTTCACTTGAAAAAGAAACGAAGGGAATCATGACGTTATCGATTATGGTTGTGGTGTTCGCAACCTACTTCGCTTTCACAGTAAAAAAATCCAAGGAAACTTTATGATTCTAAATGAGAGCTGATTCCTTTTGATCAGCTTTTTTTGTGATGCAATCGCACTTGCATGTTTACATCAAACACGCCACTTGCACTGAAAAAGCTTACAATGTTACATTGTGTAAGGCTTTACACAGCGTAATAGTGGAAATACTGTTGATAGATAAGGTGATCTTGAAACAGATCATCGAAAAAGAAAGGATTTTTGATATGAATCTTCAAATTCCGATTGAAATAAAAGAAAAGCTGCAGAAAGAGGCGGCGAAACGATTAAAAAACTTACCAGATGTATATAAAGAATTGATTGGTGAGCGGGGCTACACAGCGCCTGACGCTTCCCTTATAGAAGACGCTGTGATCGCACTTGCATTAGGAAAAAATGTCCTGTTAAAGGGACCGACTGGTTCAGGTAAAACGAAGCTAGCCGAGCTACTTTCAAATGTGTTCGGACAGCCGCTTCATCAAGTGAACGCTTCTGTTGACTTAGACGCTGAAGCTCTTCTCGGCCACAAAACGTTAAGCTACAACGAGGGAAAGCAAGAGATTGAGTTCATTCCAGGACCTGTAACGAAAGCGGCAACGAACGGACACTTTCTCTACATCGATGAGATCAACATTGCAAAACCAGAAACACTCCCGATTCTAAACGGAATGCTCGACTACCGACGTACAATTGCAAATCCGTTTACTGGGGAAGTCGTAAAAGCGCAGCCTGGATTCAATGTCATTGCTGCAATTAACGAAGGGTACATCGGAACGGTGCCGCTGAATGAAGCGTTAAAAAATCGTTTCGTTGTGATCGAAGTGCCTTACATTCAAGGTGATACGTTAAAAGAAATGCTGAAAAACCAGTCTCAGCAAAAAGACGAAGACGTTCTCTCGAAGTTTGTCCAGCTTTCATCTGACCTTATCGGTCAGGCGAAAGCCGGCCATCTGTCCGAGGACGCCGCATCCATCCGCGCACTGCTGGATGCGGCCGACCTCTCCGTCTACTTGCCGGCGAAGCGCGCCATCCAGCGCGCAATCGCCGACAAGCTCGAAGATGCCCGCGAACGCGCCCTCGTTTCCAACGTGGCCGCGACGCTGTTTGCGTAAGCTGGGAAATGGGGTCTGACCCCACACAATTTATTTCCCACGACTTTGGAGGTTTTCCCTAGATGAAATTCCTAATATTTGCGGATACAAAGATCGATTCTTTTGTTCACATGCAATTGATCGATCTTTCACGCTCACTCTCAAAAGTGGATAAAATGGATGTTTCGTTCTCTTACCACTCGTACCTTGAACGAAAAAGCGGCGTCACTCACGTCAGCCAATTCTGGAACCCATACCCGCGCGACATTCAGCTGGAAGGCTGGAAATCGGACGTGTATTTGCGCAGCTACGGAACGCAATTTCATACGGATGACCACGTGATTTGGAACACGCTTCAGCAGCTCAAATCCCATCCGCACCGGGAATTTCTCAAGCAGGTCCTTCTTTTCGCGGAAGACTTCCGATTAGAACAGATCTGTACAAATGACCGGCCGGGGATGATGCATGCGTTTAAACTGCGTAAAGAAACATTCCAAGTGCACTACAATCGGGAGTATCGAAAACATATTCAGCAAAAGCGTGAACTCGACGCGCTTTTTTGTCATATCATTCTTTTAGCCAATAAACGATTTGTGACGGTTCCTCAAGAAACTCAAGCACTATACCAAGAGCTGCGACCGCTGCTCACAAAACTAACGACAGCTCAATCAACACAAGACATTGCTGCGATTATCATCCAAATGGCGGAAATCACAGTATCTTACACGGGCCTAAAAGACATGAAAACCGCTTACCGCAGTTTCAGCGATCAGCCGAAACATACAGATACAACTCATGAAAACGAACAGGATTTTGACGACCTAACACGCAACAGCGAAACAAAAACGAAGAAAACCATCACTAAAGATGATGATTCCGAAAAGGATGAAGACGATGAAGATAAAGAATCACATTCGTCCTGGCACGATGAAACATCTGACCCGCAGGATTCATTTTTACAAATGGATCTCGATCAAGGGACGAACACGGATTTATTAGGAGAAGGTGCGAGGGAGGCAGAAAGTGGAGATGCGGTGTTCGGATCGGTCCAAACGAGCGCACAGTCGACGGACAACAACGACTTCAACACCGAAAACGAACACGAAGCCGAAACCGATAATAATCAAACAGGTTCTGACTCTAACAACCACTTCCCATACGGTGAAGTAAACAAAAACGTAACCGAACATTTCGTTCCAGCGAAACCCGCAGCACCAGACGAAATTGCGCAATACGATGAATACAATCAAGAAATTGCTCCGTTCGTCTCGCAGCTCAAACAAAACTTCTTGAAAACGATGGAGCACAAGCGAACATCACCAAGAGAAGATCTGCATTTTGGAAGACTTGGGAAGAAGCTTACAAGACTAGCAACCGACAAGAACCCAAGACTTTTCCGGAAAAAACAAGAATCTCAGCATGAGCTCGACACAACGTTCACGCTGCTCGTAGACTGTTCCGCGTCCATGTTCAACAAGATGGAAGAGACGCAAAAGGGGATCGTTCTTTTTCACGAAACGTTAAAAGCCCTCAGAATTCCGCATTCTGTCGTCGGTTTTTGGGAAGATGCCGCTGATGCTACAACTAACGATCAGCCGAACTACTTTCATGAGGTGATTTCCTATCGAAATTCGCTTCATCAGTCAGGGGCATCCATCATTCAGCTCGAGCCGCAAGAAGACAATCGTGACGGCTATTCGATCCGGCGAATGGGTGAGGAGCTCACAAAACGGCCGGAGCAGCAAAAAATACTGCTCGTTTTCTCAGACGGTGAGCCAGCTGCCTTTGATTACGAAACGCACGGTGTGCTCGATACGCACGAAGCGGTTACTCGAACTCGAAAACTCGGAATCGAAACAATTGGCATGTTCATTGCGAACGGAGAGATAACGGAGGAAGAAGAGAAGCTGATGCAGAACATTTACGGACCGCAAAACGTTGTCGTACCAAGCGCGGCGGAACTTGTGGACTATCTTATGCCCGTACTGCGCAAACTGCTTTTTAAATCTTTATAACCTTGATCTTGAAAGTGGTTGATATCCGCTCCAGGTTGCTCGCTTTCCGCGGGGCAGGCGGTGAGCCACATTTGGACGTTTCACTCTTAAGTGTCTCACCTGCCCGCCTGTCCCGCAGGAGTCTCGCCCCCTTGCGCTCCAATCAACTTGCCAATGTAGAGAATTAAAAAAACACCAAAAACGCCAGGGGCATCACAACCCCAGGCGTTTTTTATGTATGTATTAATACTCCAGCAGCTTCAGCCAAGCAAAGATGACGCCAACAAACCCTGTGTAGCTAAAAATCCTGACAGACCACTCTGGTAAGGCTGTTCGAAGCAGGCTTGAGAATATGCCGACAATAATAAAAGCAGCCAGCAAAATATATATTGAAATGATATCAAACGGAATCCGTAAGGACAGCAAGTGTTCCATCGACAAATCCATCGTAAAATCCATCGCCAAACCTCCCCTAATATGGATATTATCGGTCAAAATGCCTTTACATTAAGAAAGAAACAAAAATTAGCACCCGAAATCCAGCATTCTAAACAGTTAAATCGGGCACCGGAACTAGGGCAAACGCATATTGTATGGTAGAGATCAGGGTGTGAGGAGTGAATGGTTTGAACCAGCGTGTAGTAGACGTCATTTTAGCAGAAGCAGAAGAAGAATACTTAGCGAACAATAAGGACGGTGCAACGTTTGCGGCTGAACTCGCCTTACTTGCATCAACGCTAGTAACTGCCGGTGATTTCCTGGCAACTTTTAGTGCTGCCATCGCGCTAAAACAAATCTACATCGATCAAGCGCAAGCTCAAAAAGACCAACAAGAACAAGAAGCGCAGATGAAAGAAATTCAAGACCAGTTAACTGCACTCAAAAACGAAATCAAAATGCTAAGGGGGAAAAGGTAGCTTTACTTTTCCCTTAACTTTTTTCCTGAAGATCAATCATACTCTTTTTTCTTCCACTCATCCTCAGGCATCTCAAACTCGTCGCTCGAGAAACGCTCCTCCTTGAACGGGTCACCGTACATATGAAAACCATTCTGCTCCCAAAAACCAGGCTGATCTTCCGCTAAAAACTCAAACTTTCGGATCCACTTTGCACTTTTCCAGAAATACAGATGAGGCACAATAAGACGAAGCGGGAAGCCGTGCTTGTCTGTCAGCGGTTTGCCGTCAAACGAGTGTGCGAGCAGTACATCGTCACGCAGCAGATCTTCAAGTGGCACATTCGTTGTATAATCGTAATCCGCGTGGATCATCACGTACTTCGCTTTCGGATTCACATCAAAGTGCTTCAGAAAGTCTGTAAACTTTACGCCCTCAAACGCATTGTCGAATCGTGACCATCTTGTTACACAATGAATGTCGCGTACGACTGTCGTTTGCGGCATCTTCATGATGTCTTCAAAAGTAAATTCGACATGTTTCCCAACGAGTCCTTCTACAGATAACGACCATTTTTTCATGTCATAAACAGGCACGTCACCTTCATGCAAAATGGGAAACCGTTCCGTCACGACTTGTCCAGTCGGCAATCTGCCTTCAAGCTTTCCATCCACCTCAGGAACGCGCATCTTCTTTATGCGATCGGCTTTATTAAGACCCATAATTCATAACATCCTCTCTAATAAAATAAGCTCTTTTCGTAAGCTTTGTTGCTCTTGAAAGAGGTTGATTTCCGTTACAGGTACTCGCTTTCCGCGGGGCGAGCGGTGAGCCCCCTGCCGCTTTGCGCCTTTAGGGGTCTCACCTGACCGCTTGTCCCGCAGGAGTCTCGCACCTTTCACTCCAATCAACTTGTCAATGTAGATAAAAAGTGATCTAACTAGAGATAACCCTTTGAAAAGAACCGAATTTAAAAACTAAAAAACGCCCTCTTTTTTAAAAAAAGAGGACGAATGATTCCGTACACATCCTCTTATCTTTCAGTTATAACAACTGTTAGATGTAGCACCGTGCCTAAAAATAGGTGGTTGCCGGGCTTCATAGGGCTAAATCCCTCCGCCTGCTCGAAATAAGAGACCGAATAAATCGGCTGAAACGTTATAAAAGTTACACCTATTATGACATAGGGGCATGAAAAATCAATGACATTTCTTTAGATATTCCAAGATACAATACGACAATTCCGAAAATCGCCGTGCTGATCAAGAAAAAGTACACAATTTTTTCTTCTGCTTCTTTTTCGCTCTGTCTTTTTTCAACCTCAGTCGATTCGCTCTTGCCAGAACCTTGTGACGTTCTTTTCTTTTGCTTACCAAAACCAAACATAGGAACAACCCTCCGCTTCTCACACATTTCCTGTTAACAGTTTTGCATGTAAAAGCGAATTTTAAACAAGAATGATTCCGCAAATCTTGTAGCTCTTGAAAGTGTTGATTTCCACTCCAGGTTGCTCGCTTTCCGCGGGGCAGTCGGTGAGCCACATTCGCAGCGTTTCACTCTTAAGTGTCTCACCTGCCAGCCTGTCCCGCAGGAGTCTCACACCTTCCGCTCCAATCAACTTGTCAAAGAAGTAATAAAAATAAATCGCCTAAAAACAACAATCTGAAAAGAGACTTTAGAAAAAACAAAAAACCCCTAGAAGTCTTATGCAAAAGACTCCTAGAGGCTATGAAAAAACTTTTCGCAAATTATTGCTGAACAGCTTTTGCGGCATTCACACGTCCGTTTTGGAACAGCGTGCCAGTACCTGTTACAGGATCTGCCGTATCTTCAAGCGCCGCACGGATTTGTGAAGCATTTTTACCTTGAGCGGCGAGAAGTCCAGCTACACCCGCAACAACAGGTGATGCCATGGAAGTACCTGAGAAACTCGCATACTGATTGTTTGGTGTTGTCGAATAGATGTCAACACCAGGTGCTGCGATATCCACCCACGTACCAAAGTTAGAGAACGAAGCTTTTTGATCGTTTTGATCGGTAGCAGCTACTGCAATAGCGTTTGAATAGTAAGCAGGGTAGCTAGGAAGGGCTACACCAGAGTTACCAGCCGCAGCGACAACAACCGAGCCTTTATTCCACGCGTAGTTCACCGCATCTTGAAGAGTCTGCGTGCCAATTGATCCACCAAGACTTAAGTTGATCACTTGCGAGCCTTGGTCAGCCGCATAACGGATGCCTTGTGCAACATCATCCAATGAACCACTGCCTTCTGCATCCAACACGCGAACAGCTAGAATAGAAGCTTTAGGAGCGAGTCCTGCGATACCAACACCGTTATTCGTGTTCGCAGCTGCAATTCCTGCAACGTGAGTTCCATGTTCGTTTTCATCGATCGGGTCGTTGTCATCATCAACGAAGTCAGCGCCCTTGATTACTTTTCCAGCTAGATCTGGGTGATTATAGTCAACGCCTGTATCAATCACGGCGATTTTTACGGATGACGAACTTTGCGTTGTGTCCCAAGCTTGCTCGGCACCAACTTTTTGAGGAGCGTATTGCTGCTTGTAAGCAGGATCGTTCGGAACATAACTTGCATGGAACGTGGCGTTTGGCTCAGCGTATTCCACGGATTCCAAGCTTTCATATTGCTTTACTGCTTCTGCCACATTGCCATCGACTTTTACAACAGTAAAGTCCTTCGTCACATCCACCACTTTACCGCCAAACTTTGAAACTGTATTTTCAACAGAGCTTGCAGCTGAAACAGAATCCTTAAAGTGTACGATAATTTCCTGAGATGCAGCTTCCTGCTTAGCTGAAGGTGTAAACGAAGCTTCCTTCACTCCTGACTCAGCAGCTGAAGCTGGAAGGGCCAAAGAGACGACTAGTGGTACTGATGCGGCAACTGCCACGAAACGCTTTAACATAAAAATCACTCCTCAGATGTATTTACCAAGCGGACTTGGCTTTGGTTGGTAAGGAATTCAACAGCATTCTACAAAACCCTCTATTGTTATCTGAAAATAATGATAACTTACTACAATGCTGTCGAAAGTGAGACTTTTTATCTATGGTTAAAGCGTAACACGTGTAACTATTTTATTATCTTAAGATAAAGTTACGATAGTAAACATTACATAACAAGGATGTAAAGGAATCGCAAATACGTAAACTGAAACAGAATAATGTAACACTTTGGGAAAATCATGTAAGCTTAAAAGGAAGTGTATATGAGGAGGAGGATAAAAAATGGCACGCTTACCTGAAGTGAATGTTGAAGGAACACCATTTAAAAAAGCCCTTGCTAATGCGCCGGGAATTCTTGATGCTTTTCAGCAAATGGACAAAGCACTGAACGACATCCTTGAACCAGAACTTATGGAAATGCTCCGATTACGAGCAGCCTCAAACAACGGCTGCGATTACTGACAAAGCATGGATTACGGGACTCTGGACGAGTCCACTCGACAAACAGCAATGAAACAAGGAAAATCTGAACTGTCAGACCGCCAGCGGCTAGCTTTAGAACTTGCCGACCACATCATGGCATATCATGGACAGCTGACAGATGAACTTTACGGCCGATTAACGGAACATTTTACCCGCGAAGAAATCATTGCGCTCTTTTTCCAGATCGGAAGTAAAAACGGAGCAAACTGGTTTATTATCGCGATGGGAATAGAAAATAAATAAGGAATAAGAAAACGTCCAGAAATGAATCTGGACGTTTTTATGTATTATCTATGTTGATCTACAAGAATAGGATTTCCGTCTGGATCTTCAATCGTGAAACTAGCGGGCCCTGCGCTCGTTTCATCGGCTTCCGTAAGCAGCTTTACTCCTTGTTCCTTAAGGTGCTTTTGAAGTTCGCGAATATCTGTAAACTCATCAAGGCTTTCGGCATTTTGATTCCATCCTGGATTAAACGTTAGGATGTTCTTTTCAAACATGCCTTGGAAAAGACCGATTACACAACTTTCATTTTTCATGATCAGCCAGTTTTGAGTAATATCCCCGCCTAATGCTTCAAATCCCAGTGTTTCATAAAATGCTTTTGATTTGTGAATATCTTTTACATTTAAACTTACCGAAAATGCGCCTAGTTTCATAAGTCCTCCTATTGGAAAAAAGATACTTTTACTATAAATGTGAATTTCCACAAATACAATAAGAACGAAACTTTACCTGGAAAAAACCGTATTAGTCGAATAGAGGAGGTTGAAAACAATGTATGAAATTCGGCCGAAACTTAAAATTCCTAAGACATTGCTCGAAAACATTCTTGATATAGTGGCGATTTGCTTGTTCATAGCATGTACCGGAAGTCTAATTATGCAATGGCCGTCCATCCCAGACACCGTTCCAACTCACTTTAACGCAGCGGGTGAACCAGACGGCTGGGGAAGTAAAATCAATCTTTGGATTTTACTCGTGATCGGATTGATAACATGGATTCTGCTTACGGTCCTTGAAAAATTTCCGCACATCTACAATTATTTTAATCTAACTCAAGAAAACGCAGAGAGACAGTACAAAAATGCCCGTCTGATGCTGAATATCATTAAAAATGAGATGCTATTATTCTTCGTTCTAATGAGCTGGGTGAGTACAGGGGTGGCACAAGGAGCTAAAGAGGGGCTTGGTGTATGGATTCTGCCGATTTTTATCATCGGAATCACCGGAACAATCGCCCTTTTCATTGTAAGGTCCATAAAATTGAAGTAAGACAGGGGGGATGAACTCGATTTGTTGAGGGAATGCCTCTTTTAAGTTTTGTAAAGGATTGGATGTCTTTATGGGAAGGACAAACAATACATACTTCCATTCCAAGTGGATGCATAAAATTATATACAAGGATGAAGAATATATCCGCGGTAAATCAAAATAATTCCACGGTAAACCTGAATAATTCCGCGTATTAAATAGTTTATCCGTTTTTCGACAAAAACACGCCAACCTCCATACATCACTCCACACCAAAAACAGCCCACAATGGCAAAATTCACCCTCATGAGCCATTCACATCGCAATCCATTTAACTTATTACTGATCTTGATGATTACGAGCACGCGCTTCATCAGGGCTTTCCATCTTAGCAGCGCCTGAATACTTCAAATCTTGATCGCGGTCAGATTCAACGCGTCCAGACTCTCTCAGTTTCTTCTCTTGTCTGTCTTTTCCCATTCTAAAAACCTCCATTTCACAATGATTTTTCATAGTATGAGGAGTTATCCCAACTTTTATGTAAAATGATTGTTTATCCTGAAATGGCGTACCCAAACGTTTATCTTTTAGAGAAAAGGGAATCTCCATACTACGAAAAAAATTATTTGAAGGAGGACTCAAAATGGAACAAAGTGCAAACACTAGAAACGGATATGAAAGCGGGTTGTACCAAGAAAATACGTATGGCACAGCTCAAACAGAACGAGTGGCAAACCCACAAAACAGCAAACTTTTAAGGGGAATCATAATCGGTGGAATCGTTGGCGGAGCACTTGCCCTAATCGACTACAATACGCGGACAAAAGTGAAAAATACAGCTGTAGGGCTGAAGGACAGTTCGAGCAAGATGATAACTGAAGTAAAACAAAACCCGGGTGAAGTGAAGGACCAGATGATCAGCCAGTTCAAGACTGCAACAACTACCTTAAAAGATGCGATCAGTGACGCGCAAGTTCTATACGAACGCCTTAATAAAGATGTATTTGGCAATATCAATACGTTAAAAGAAATCTCGAACGAGGTTCTCTCCACGGCAAAAGAAACAAAAGGGGAGATCGGCAGCATCAGTACAAAGCTAAAAGAAGCGGGAACAGAACTAACGGAAAACCCGATCGGAAAAGATAATCTGCAAGATTATTCATCTGGATCAAATCAAACCGCATATACCACTGAAAACGATCAAAATGTGGTTTCAGTCGGCGTGACCTCTCAAAACAATCGTAAAAACCTTTAATACAACCAAAAAAACAGCTCTCTTGTTTTGTTCAAAACAAAAGGGCTGTTTTTGCGTATATATCGATTTAGCTTTTTACCACTTGACGAATATCATTTAGGCGAACAACTTGCTTTGCATCTTCAAAATGCTCGGTATAATTTTCTGTTACGGAAAAGTCCACAACAGCGGTGTTGGTCAACAATGAAGTAATTTCTCCTTTTAAGCCGTCGAACGTTTCAATAATGTCACCGATTTTAAATTCCATGCCTTTTCCTCCAACTATTTTATGTTTGTACTATTTTACCATAATTGTAGCGTAATTTCCTTTTATTTTTAAAAACTTCTATTTGTTAAGCATTATATCGAAAACCCAAACCCATTACCATTGAAGCGCTTTTATAAACCGCTTCCAAAATCATGCAATCTATAAGCTTTTCCCGAAATAAATTGAGTTATCCAGAGGTTATCCACAATTTCCTTTAAAACAAACTCATCGTCAAATCAATCTATCCACTTATTTATCCACATTATCAACAGTATCCACAGTTAAAATAAAACCGTCTTCCCAACCAGTTGGTCAGAAGACGGTTTTTTTACGGTCGCAATTTGTTCGCTAAAACTTACAGCGTAATCTCGCTCACTTCACGGTCAACGATACGCGCACCTTTTTTGCTCGTATAATTTCCGCCTGATGAAGTGAAAATGTTTTGGGCGATTACGGTGTCCATCGCTGCGTTTACAGCTGCAGGATCAACCGGTTCAATCGGAGCATCCAGGCGGATCGTTACCGTTTTATTTTCCTGGTTAAGAAACTGCAATTCAAGCACTTTGGCCATTGAAATCCCTCCTCTCTATTATATTTTCCTCACGACTCCTTCTTAAGAGTGAATCGCGAAGGAATCATTGCGGTTGATCATCACAAGTGGATAAACTTGAAGTCCTGTCAACGCGCTTGCGACTGCATAAAGCTGGTCAGGGGTTGCAGAAGTTTTTACGTTTGCAAAGCTTTTGTACTTCACCACCGGTTTCAAGTCTGCATCAAGTCCACCGTCAAACTCTAATCGCATCGAAGAACCAATCAAAGCTGCTGTTGCCATGTGCCTCACCTCCTTTCACATCATAAATTCCAGTGGATGGGTAAAAGGAGGCATGGTGGTAAAAATTTTTTTTGAAGGTCTTTTTTGTTAATGCTTTATTCTAAAAGCTCTTATCTAAAAGAGTGTGCTTTTATGTAATTTTTGTCTTCCTCTTCGTTGAAAAGTTGATAGGAGTGCAAGGTGCGAGACTCCTGGGGGACGAGTGGGACAGGTGAGACCCTTAAGGGCGCGTAGCGGCAAGGGGCTCACCGCCCCCCGGAAAGCGAGCAACCTGGAACGGAAAGCAACCTCTACCAAAAACAACAGTAATTACATTACAGCACTTATCCACAATCAGCTTCATTTACTCAAAAACAACACCTAATTTTTACGAAATTGAGCATTTCACACAAAAAATATATCGATTTTCGTGATTTGACACCCATTCTGTGGATAACTTTTCAAAAGTTTCCCTGCAACTTTTATCTTTTTGCATACTTTTTGAGTCAACTTTTAAAGAGTGAGACTTTGTTTTACAAACCCACTCCAACCTATAGTGAGGGTACCGCGGAATTCCCAGAATGTGCGCACATTCCATAAGGAAGTATTCCCATGAAAAACATGCCCTTTGAAGAAGTAGCAGCCATGTTTGACCCTCTCATCAAGTCCCAGATCAAGCGGTATCACCTCACCACCCATTTTGATCAATACTATCAAGCTGGTTTACTCGGACTCTGGAAAGCTTACGAAACGTTTGATGCGGAAAAAGGGCAGTTCTCTTCCTACGCCTTTCTTCTTGTTCGAGGACGTATTTTACAAGAATTGAGAAAAGAAGCGACGCGGCTAGAAAAAGAGGTGAGTCATGATCCGCACGAGTCGCTGACGTTTCAGCATTTGACCCATCAAGACCACATTCCGTATTTAGAAGACGAAACACTGAATCTATATCTAATGCACCTTACGGAAAATCAGCAGCGGTGGGTTATCCAGCGGATTTTTCACATGAAGAGTGAAGCCGAGATAGCGAATCAGTTTGGGGTTACTCTATACGCGGTGAAGTCATGGAGGAAGGCTGCCATCAAGAAGCTTAGGACAGTTTTAATTACCCAATAAAATCAAACTTTCTTACTATGTGATTTGATGGATATAATTCTAGAATTAGGGTATAGTAGAAAACTGTGGGCGAAAAATTCCTTTTTTACCCATAAAAGCCAATAGAGAAAGAAGCTGCTATTTTTTTAGAATAACAGTGTAATAAGTTGGTAGGACAAAGCTTATATATTTATTAAGAGGGGGACAACCAAACGATGGAAACACAAGTTAATCAGAGTACTGGAAACAAGAAACGACCGTTGATCATTGGCCTTGCGATTATTGCAGTGCTTGCAATCGGAGCAACTGCTTATGCCATGTTCATTGACCTATCTCCGCGTGAATTGTACTTAAAATCAGAACTGAAAACATTTAAAGCCCTAAACGAATCTTTTGAAGACAGCTTTGGAGACGCGCTTGCTCTTCAAGACAAACAGCGTGAAGAAGCGTATAAATCTGAAGCGCGCGTAGGTGTAGAAGTGGATCCTGCAATGTTTGGAGCAGGCGGAATGGAAGCGATGATGATCGGATCTATTCTATCAAACAGTGAAATTAAAATGACAACACAGCACGACCCTAAAAAAGAAGAAGGATCTGCAGGAGTTGCGTTAACAATGAACAACGCAGACCTTGTAAAAGCTGATTTTTACCAAAACAACAAGCAAACAGCAGTGAGTATTCCTGCTGCATACGACAAGAACGTTTATTTTCCGAACAATCAGTTTGGCGACGTAATGCGTAAGTTCGACCCATCATACGAAGGCATGGAAAAGCTTGAAAACTTCTTTAAAGCGATCGAAGGCGACGTAAGCGAAGAAGCGCGTGACGAAGCGTTCCAAGAGTTTGCAAAAGTATATGCGGACAGCGTTAAAGATGAAAACGTAACAATGAAGGACGATGTTGACTTTAAAGGCGAGAAGCTTCGCGAACTAACGGTTTCTCTATCTGAAAAAGAAACAAAAACAATGCTTGTGAACTTTATTGAAAAGATTGAAAAAGACGACGAAATCCTAGATGCAATCGCTGAGCAAACAGCATTGCAAGGCGGACTTCAAACAGGCATGATGGCACCAACAGGCAACATGAGCAAAGAAGACGCGAAAAAAGAACTGAAAAAAGTTTTAGCTGATGCAAAAAAAGGGATTAACGATGATCTGCAGATCCCTGGCGGCATGAAGCAAGTTGTAATCATCGATGGAGACGATAAAGTAGTAAGCCGTGATCTTTCGATGAAAATTGGCGCTAACGGTGAAGAAGCCGTTCCGATGAACTACAAGTCTGAAAGCTGGACGAAGGGTGATGTAACGAACTCTTCTTGGGTTCTTAACGCAGGTCCTGAAGACGAAACTTTGCTTGTGGACGTGAAAATGGAAAGCGAACCAAAAGGCAAAGACGGCAAGAAACGAGACATTAAAGCAAAATTTGAAATGACGGAAAACGGTACAACAGAAGGGATCGGATTCCACATTAAAGGTGAAGGCACGGATAAAAAATCCAAGTGGACAGCAAACCTTGTCCCAGCTGGCGATGCACCGATGGAACTTCCGGATATGACGATTGAGATCGAGCATACAGGTGACCAGAATCTTGATAAAGATTATGCGAACCACGATTACAAAGTAACATTGACTGGCAACGACGCAACAATGGGCGACATCAACGTTGGACTTAACATCAAAACAAAAACAACGTTTGGTGAGAAGCTGAAGTTCCTTGAGTTATCAGAAGGAAAAGCAGTAAACGTTGCTGAGATGAGCGATGCTGAAATGATGGGCATGATGAGCGAAATTCAGCGTAACATCGAGCAGTTTGTAGGCGAAAATGCTTCAATGTTCCAAGGACTCTAAACTAGATTTATAATAAGAAGGACAGAGATAACTTCACACAAAGTTGATCTTTGTCCTTTTTTTACACACATGATGACATTTGCTAACCTGGATGAAACAAATACTTTTAAGCGAAAGGAACGACACTATGAGGCAAACGCTACTCATTGCCCATCTAACGGTAAAATGCTGGCTCAAACAGCCGTTTCCGCTGTTCGCCATGATGCTGTTTCCGATCCTTTTGCTCGGAATCACTTATCTTGGACTAAAACCGCTGCTCGAAGAAAAGCAGTGGGTCGAACCTTTTGCCGTAGCGATCGTGGATGAAGATAACACCTTTGAAACAAAACTGCTGATGAAGCAGTATGAAGAATCAGAAGAACTGCAAAACGTCCTTGTTTTTGAAAAAACAGATGCTTCGACCGCAAGTGAGCGGTTGACCGCGAATGAAATCGCTGGAATAGTCATCGTGCCAGATGGATTCACAAAGGGCATACGCCGCGGCAAGAACATTCCCGTTGCTGTGATCGGAAACCCAGAGCGCCCTTTTCAAGCTGAACTGCTGAAGCAAGTGATGGTGTCTAACGCAAACTTGATTTCCTCGGCCCAAAGCGGAGCGAACGCAGCTTTTCACTATTTGCGGAAGATGGGCTTAAGTTCTGAGGAATTTGCGAAATATCGTGACACCATTATTACCGATTTTACTCTCCAGGCTTTAAACCGAAACAAAATCTATGAAACCGAAACACTAAGTGCGTTCGGCGGAATCACGACGGTTGAGTTTTACAGTTTGTCGGGCGTGTTGATTCTGCTATTAGTCGGCGGATTGTTCGGCATGAGCTTAACGGCAAGAAGTGAACAAACAGCTCTCCGCGAAAGACTAAAACTTCAAGGCGTAAGGTCGGGCGTCTTCTTTTTTAGCAACATTCTGTCCGTTTTCGTGCTGCTCGTCATCCAAAGTATTATCCTGATATCCCTTTTCTACAGCGTCACCAAAACGTGGAGCCTATCCGCAACATTAATTCTGCTCGCATTCTGTTTAGTGGTATCCTCCATTTTCGCACTCGTTCAAGAGCTCTTTCAGCGAAACGGAGCAAAGTGGGGTACGGGCATCATACTCGTCGTAAGTATGGCTGCCACGAGCGGAAGTATTTTACCATTATCCTACCTGCCTGAAATGTGGCACAGCGCAAGCTTTCTTAATGTGGTGCACCACGCACACAGCGGTTTAGTAGAGTCGCTCTTTGTCGGCGATGATTCTTGGATGCCGGTAATCATGTTACTCAGTATTTCTGTTACAATTTGGGCTGCGGGATTACTACTTATTACAATAAAGAAGAGGTTGCCATGGTCTGGACAATTGCCTTTACACGTATAAAATTATTGCTTCAAAGTCCGTTGAGCTGGATCGGCTTGTTGATTCCCGTCCTATTGCTGAGTTTTTTAAACATGTCTGTTGAAAAGACCGCGAACGCAACGAAAATCCCTGTCGTAATCGTGGATGAGGATGCTACAGAATACTCCAAAACCGTTATTGAAAGAGTGAGTAAAAATCCAGCGATCGCTGTAAGTGTGAGTAACGAAGACGAAGCCCGTCTACAAATCGAGACGCAAAAAGCGGCAATCGGTTTTCTCATACCAAAAGGATTTATGGATCAAATTCAGAAAAATGATGAAGACGGACTCGTGACCATGTGGCTCTCAACCGGTACTATTTCACACGGCTTAGTGCGCGAAATTTTTGCAAGCGAAGTGAAACGTTTGTCGAGTAATTCGTATGGCGCGAACACCGTGTTAAAAACGTACGGAAAGAGCGAAAATCTCAATGCCGCAGAACAAGCATCCGTCTGGAAAGATGCTTGGGCGTTTAGCGACAAACATTGGGAGCCAAAACCGCTCATGACTATTGATTACAAAGTCGGCGTCACGAGTGAAAAAGCCGAAACGGCTGAGACCGGATCCGCAGCTTCAATCTATATTCCCGGAATGCTCGTCCTCTTAATGCTGTTCAGCTTTTTATGGAACAGCTGGCCAATCAAAGACCGCAATTCAGGCATGCGCTCAAGAGTCCCATATTCGGTGGGCAGATTTTCTGTGTATTGGATCGGTAATGCCCTCGGGGTGCTGATTTTACAGTTTGTGCTTCTGGTTCTGTTATGTGGTTTTGGCTGGTGGAAAGGTGAACTCGAGGTAAACGGAGCGGTAATTTTTGCGCTCATAGGATATGTGCTGTTTTTAAATGCGCTATCCTTGACTTTCGCCTATTTTGTTCACGCCAACCGCACATGGCAGGCGATTACACTTTTTGTTGTGCTCGCCACATCGCTATTAAGCGGAACCTTTTTTCCGAGTGACGAACTTTCAAGCTTTTTAGAACGAGCCGCACAATGGACCCCTCAATATTGGGTCATATCATCACTGCACCAGGATACACTGCTGATCCCACTTGTTTTTGTAGGAATCAGCATTATCTTATACGGACTTTCAACGATAAAGGCAGGTGACAACGCTTGATTGCTGCAGAAAATCTAACAAAGAAATTTGGCAGAAAAGAAGTTTTAAAGAATATCAATTTCATAATTCAAAAAGGAGAAACCGTCGGCGTTGTAGGCCCAAACGGCGCTGGAAAGTCTACGTTGCTTAGAATCATCGCAACCATCATGAGCGCGTCAAGCGGAACGGTTGAGGTCGATGAATTAGATGTGAAAAAAGAGAAAAAGGCGATCCGTCAAAAAATCGGATATGTACCGCAAGAAATTGCCGTGTATCATGAGTTAACAACGCGAGAGAATTTAAGATTTTTTGGAAAGTTAGCGAACAATTCATCTGAAGAAAGATGGATGAAACGTTGTGAAGAATGGCGGCTTGCTGAGCATTTGGATAAAAAAGTGAAGCATCTGTCTGGCGGTAATCAGCGAAAACTTAACATCTTGATCGCGATGCTGCATGACCCGGAGATTTTGATTTTGGACGAACCAACAGTAGGAATAGATATCTCTGCAAAACAGGAAATCGTGAATGATTTGCGCGAGCTTGGAATGGAAGGGAAGACCATCCTATATTCCAGCCACGACGCGCAAGAGCTTGAAACATTATGCACCTCCTTTTTAATTTTAAAAGAAGGTGAGCTGCTGTTTTACGGATCCAAACAAAAAGTAAGGCAGTTTGGGTCGATTGCGCAATCAAAGAATTTTGCGGAGACGCTTGGGGAGATAGTGGGTTAAAAATTTGGCAAAGGATTATTCTCATAAGTGAGAGTAATCCTTTTTTTATTTTAAAATATCAAATAAAGCTCATTCGACTTAGTTTGACAAGATGGACCAAATTCCTATTTTCCGTAACTCAACCGTAAAACACAACCTCTTTTTTATATAGTAGGATAATAATAGATTACTTGGAAAATTAAAGGGGTTAGGGATAAATAATGAAAAAATGGATAGCAACATCAGTTTTAGGAGCAACTTTATTATTGTCGCCACTTCAGGCATTTGCAAATATCGGAGATCAAACACTTCGTCCAACAATGACGCATTCAGATGTAAAAACATTACAATCAATATTGCGCGATAAAGGATACTTTACATATAGCGGTTCATATACATCGTATTATGGATCCTACACAAAGAGTGCCGTAGTAAGTTTTCAGCGTGCTAAGGGCTTAACAGCTGACGGTATCGCTGGTCGCAACACGTTTAACAAACTAGGAGTCTATAACGTTAACAACTCCTATTTAGTAGAATACGCAAAACGTTATCAAGGCACTCCTTACAAATGGGGCGGAACAACACCATCTGGTTTTGACTGTTCAGGATACATCAACTATGTATTTAAAAACTCGCACAACATTACGCTGCCACGTACAGTTAAAGATATGTGGGCAAATACAGGTTATAAAGTATCAACACAAGCTGTAGGTGACCTTGTATTCTTTGAAACGTACGAGCCAGGCGCTTCACACATGGGAATCTATATTGGGAACGGGAAGTTCATACACGCTGGATCATCAACGGGTGTAACAATCGCTGATATGAACAATTCATATTGGGGACCACGTTATTACGGGACGAAACGCTTATAATCGAAAAAGAGGATGACCTTTTGTTAGGTCACTCCTCTTTTTTATGTCTATGATATGAATTAATAAACCAAATCTCTCTTTTTACTTCTATTATTTAATACTGTTTTTCTCTTGCCCTCGGTAATTGTTTGATCCGCGTCATAACTTAACTCTGAAAAGAAACAAAAGCGAGTAGCGGTATGTGGGTAAGATAACTGATTTAAATCAAGCCCCGTTGTGCAGAATACCTCTTGTATACAATCTAATGCGACACTTTCTAAACCATGATTGATAACTTCTTGCATATCTTCAAAGTCTGTCATTCGGGATATGGTTGTCCCATTCCGGTAATAGGTAAACTTTACTCCAACTTGATTACTCATAAAAAATACCTCCGTCGTTAAAAGTAAGTGTAAATAGCGATTACTATAGCTAGCCATGTTAATTATGGTGAATATTATATAAAGTACGGGTTAGGTATTGGGCAAACGAATATTATACAAAAATTTTAATAACTACTGATATTGTTTTTGTTGAACTCTATAAATATATATCCTTTTTATCTTTTATCGGTTGTAATACGGTGCTTTTAACTATATTTTTGCATGTTTAATTTATATTGGGATTGTTTTTGAATAAAAGATATATCAGAGGAATTTCAGAGTGAAGCTCACTAAAAAGTTAATCATAAAGAAAATAGCAGCCCAAGTGACTGGGCTACTATTTATTTTAACTAACAACCCCAGAACAAGATTCTTGCCCAAGGATCGCAGCAGCAATGATGCTTTTTCTTTTTAACTTTCTTGCACTTCAAGACCTTAGAGCTTGAAGAGGAAGAGGAGGATGAAGATGAAGAAGATTCACACTTGTGATCATGCTTTTTCTCTTCTTTCTTCCAAGACTTCTTCTTCTCTTTCTTATACTTGCAGTGGTCGAAGTTACCGCACTTGTAACACATTAAACGTTCACCTCACAAATTGATACCGATTTCCTATCTGAATTCGGTTTCTGTATATCATATGTAGATGGAGACAAGTTGCTTAGACGAATGATGGGGGTTTGAAAAAAATGGGGACATGTGGTGTGTGGGGTCAGACCCGGGGTCTGACCCCACACAAAGACAAAAATTACAAATATGTTCTTTCCACATAGACACAAGAGAAATTGCCCATGAGAACCAAAAAAAAAGCCACGCCGCAACTATCACGGTGTGGCTTGAATCTATTTTTTAGGTTCCTGAATGAACATACCTTCCTTAGCAAAAGCAAAATGAATGGCATGCTTCAGGTTTCTAAAATATGTACTTTCCCCAATGGAATATTGGTGTTTTGTTACTTCCATACTCAATTCTGGTGAGATACCTACTAACAACGTCTCCATACCGAACAACCGGGCAGAGGATACGAGCTTATTCAGCATATCTACCATCTCTGAATCTATGGACTTTATACCGGTTAAATCCAGGATTACAAATTTAGCGCGATGTTGCGGTAGAGAAGTAAGAGTGTGTTCCAGCATATCTTTGGAACGCAATTCATTATATTTACCGATCAGCGGGATAACCACGATATTATCGGTTACTGGAATAATAGGCGAAGAAATCTCGCGAATAAGGTCAGTTAACTCGCGCGTGCGATTTTCAACCATTGCTTCAAGCTTCATGATCTCATTTTGTTCTTCACGCTGAACAAGTTCACGAATATTATCTTTTGGCGTAATATTTGACTCTGTTATTCGTATTTTTAGAAAGTCAGAGGTAAGATCATGCTCCAAAACTTCGTACCACATGTTTGTATCAAACAGACCTGTAAATACGCCAGCCCAATGACCAGGTAAGAATCGGCCCATACGCGTGCTGTTTTGTGCCTTCTTAACTTTTGTTTCCCATCCATTAGAGATGGTAATAACCGCTTCTTTCTTTTCCACATCTACATCAATAAACGTTTTTCCCCAACCAGCAGAAGCATAAATGTTGGGCAATGATTCAAAAGATGTTTCTATAGAAACCATTGATTTTTTATAAAAATCGCTTACGACAAGTCCAGTACGATAGCCAGCTGTCTCAAAAACAAGGTCTGCCGTTCCTTCGCCAGTAATCTCTTCAATTGAGTCCAGAAATACCTTGAACGCTGAATCAGTCCAAAACAGCAAAACGTCGGCGCCTTCAAATTTAAAAATACCTTTTTCTGTGTCCCAAAGAAAAGATGAACCATTAATATCAATACTGGTTTGAGATTTCAATAATTCATTCGGCGTCTGATTCATAAACAAATCCTCCATAGGCAAAAAAATAATAGACACCCAATTCATTTACCCTATTTAATTAATCTTAAAACATATATTTTCGACAAAGGGGGTCTGACCCCAAACAAAGACAAACCCTCATTTTGTCCATTCCACGCAGACACCAAAAAAATCATAACTACACGTAAAAACCACCTGATTACAATCAGGTGGTTAGCTTTGTTTGTTTTTCCATTTATTAAACTCTAAAAACTCTTTGAACTGCTCTTTGCTTACACCAGAACCCATAGCTTCTTTTACTAGGTTGGCCCATTCTTGATCTAGGCTTTGTGTATCAACTTCCTGTTTGATTAAGTGATCTACAGATATATTCAGCACATCTGCAATCTTTTCAAGAAGCTGAATAGACGGATTCTGTTGGATATTTCGTTCTAGTGCACTTATATAAGACTTTGCTACCCCTGCTTTATCAGCTAAAGCTGTAATGGAGAGCCCTTTTTCAGTGCGGTATTTTTTTACACGTTCACCAATCATCATTTGCAATCCCCATTTTAAGTAGTAATTTGCCTTTATTATATCTTTCAACAATAGGGAAGTAAATAAATTCTGTGACCTGTTTACTACTTAATTTTCTTGTGCAACGTATTCTGTTGCAATCAGCTGGGGATTCTGTAAAAAACGAATAATCTCTTCTTTAGTGAAACCCTGATCTCTTGCTTCTTTCATTAGCTCAATCCACTCGTGATCCAATGTCAAAGTATTTTCCACTAAAAATCCCTCCAGAAAGTATATGTTATCCAGGTAACCCGGCGATCATAGCTATCTTAGCCTTAGACCCGTGGCTTTGCGCCCACTTCTTTCGAGAATGTTTGCCCTTTACTGAAGGATAAGTAGGTATAAGTTCCTAACACAAATTGATTATATACAAGCAGATAAGAAAATGTTGTCAGAAAATGACTGTAACATAAATGTAATATTATAAAATTTTGTTTACCCCCTAAAAACAAATTTAAAGGAATGATGGGGCTTATGTTGAAGATATTTCCTAGAACTTAACTGAAACAAACCAAGGATACGGAAAGGATGAAACAGATTGTCGAATAAATTACCTTTAGATTTGTCGAATCAACTCAGTTTACCCGTCATCAATGCCCCCATGTTTTTAGTTTCAAGTCCAGAAATGGTCATTGAGAGCTGTAAAAATGGTATTATAGGAACCTTTCCTTTGTTGAACGCAAGAACCTCCGATCTTTTAGAAAATTGGATGAAGCACATTTCAGAAGTGCTTCAAACATCAAAAAATGAAGACCCATCTGCCAAAATTGCGCCGTGGGGAGTAAACTTAATCGTTCACCGTACCAACAAGCGTTTTGAAGAAGATTTAAAACTCATTAAAAAGTATGAGCCGCCCATTGTCATTACGTCATTAGGAAACCCAAGTGATGTAGCCAAAATCGTTCACGACTATGGTGGCCTTGTATTTTCAGATGTTATCTCACTGGATCATGCAAGAAAAGCTGCAAAAACTGGCATTGACGGGCTGATACTAGTATGCAGTGGTGCTGGTGGTCATGGTGGTACGTTAAATCCATTTGCATTCTTAAAAGCCGTAAAAGAATTCTGGGATGGAATGACGATTCTAGCTGGAGCAATTTCTACAGGTGAGGAGATCCTTGCCGCAAAAATTCTTGGAGCCGACCTCGTGTATATGGGAACGCGATTTATCGCGACACAAGAATCTTCCGCAAGTGAAGAATACCGTCAGATGTTGATCAACTCTACACTTGAAGATCTTGTTTATACAGACGCGATCAGTGGAATAAAAGGAAATTATCTGCTTCCTTCATTACAAAAGGCAGGATTTGATGTAGAAAACATGATGAAAAAGGATTCCATAGACCTTTCATTCTCTGAATCAAAAGCAAAAGCTTGGAAAGATATTTGGTCAGCGGGACAAGGTGTTGGAAGTGTTAAGAAAATCTCTTCTATAAAAGAAGTTGTAGGTGACTTGAAGGCTGAGTATCACCAGGCATTGCAAATAAAAGAAGAGAACATACTAATTAAATAGAGTCTTAGTCCTTTAGAACTAATCCCCCAAATTCCCTGTGGATAAACGTGAATTTGGATGAAAATGGATTTTGTGAGTGTGATTGTATTCAATTTGAAGGTTGATACCAATTTGGACATGTGGGGTCTGACCCCAAACAAATACAAAAACAACACATTCGTCCACCAGGAAAGGACACGGCATATGCCGTGTCCTTTCCTAATAACTTTTTATTATCTAATTTTCATATGAAAGAGGAGTACACACGTAGAGAGCGAAAGTAATAAGTATTATCTTTATGTGAATAAACCGTGTAAACTATAAGGACTTCATTACAATAATACAAATGTATGTTCAGCCATTAAAATTGGAGGTGTTACCATGAATTTATTCTCATCCATTACGGAAGAAAGTTTTAACTACTTAATACAAGACTATGGATTTTCTGAACCGGTCGATACAGATGGGAGCTGGAAGACAACCTTCTTATATACAAATGACCAAATAGAAATTGAAATTGAACTAAATTATCGAGATATGGATACATTTATTTTCATGAGAAAGTTAGAGCAAGGTGATTCATCTGCTCGCTTGCAGTTAGAAGATATTATTGATGTTGAGCCAGTTAAAAGTAATGGCGATCAAACAACAATTGAACAATTTGAAGAAGGAATCTTAAAGAAAGCTGCGTTATTACAGAGCAACCTTGATCTAATCATGAATAAAAAAGAGAAAATTTTCTCTTAAAACAAAAAAACAAAAAAGATAACTCCGATAGATTACGAGTTATCTTTTTTTAGTTCAAAATGAACTCATTTGGTGAGGCTAAAGCTTTTTTGCGATGTATAGAAATAAATATTCCAGAGAATCACGGGTTCTCTTTTGGGGAGTAAATCGAAATTTGTAAGCTTTTTAGCAGATGAAATAGAACTATAGATATGCAAATAACATTAAATACGACCAGATTATGTCTGGTCTTTTTTATGCCTTAATTTATCCACCAACTTTTGTTGATTAACGGAACTTAAAATTTAGGATAAGTAACACATCAAATTTTAAATTTAATGCCCTGATCCATACTTAAATATAAACGTATTCAAAGGGTCATTGGTAATAAAAAATGAACTCAATCAATAAACATCTCCTTCGTATAGAAATAGATTTAGTAACATGAAATTTATTGAAAGTGTACAAAAGGGTTTAAATTCTCTGAAAAATATAGTAAAATAATTTGAAAATCAGGTTTCGTTTTATTGGAATTAGGGAAGGAGAGTATATTTGGGGATGAAACATACTATTTCAGGGTTTGGATTTGCTTTTATCTTCTTAGCAGCACTATTCGCATTGGGGCTTTATCAAACAGTCATGGTATGGGGAAATATTAATTTGTTCTTCGAGCGAATTATGGGATTAACATCAACTTCATTTATTTCTTCTATACTTCTATTCTGGTCAATAACGAGTACGTTTTGGATTTTAAGTTTGAAAATTTTAGACGTTGCGCATAAAACGGAACTCTATAATGCAAAAAATGCAGTTTTCGGTATGGTATTCTTGTTCTTCGCTATTCCATTTGGAATCTGTGCCCAAGTTTATCACGCACTAAACATCAATGCTGGTGTTACTACCATTACTACAGCACTATTTATCATGACGATTGTTTCATTCGTCATCGGATTCGTGTTCAAGTTTAGAAAAACTGCACGTTAATAAAATAATTTCTATCATTCCGCAGGCGTATATAGGTCTGCGGAATTTTTTATGTTGAAAACAATTATAAAAGTTCTATATGTTTAGCTGTCCGTTATAGTATTAACTATATACTGCATCGTTCAAATTTTTCATCGATCTTCCCGAAGATATGGATGATGCCCAAATTTAATTCTTAGTCTGAAATAAATAGTTAAACAAAGAAGAGCTTGCATTTCATTTACTGCAAGCTTTTTTAATTTTGTCTTACGCTGACATATAGTGAGCCACATCTTGACACTTTTCGCATAAGAATTTTCATACATTTTTTACCAACTTAATACATAATCATACTAAAGTCTTGGTTAAAATCTACCGACCCATGTAAAGTCGGTGAAACAATGGAAAGGGGAGGATTTTTATGTCCGATTTACAAGCGAAAATAGGGGATGGACTTACTAAAATCCAAGGAAGTTTACAACAAGGGAAACAAAAGCTTGCAACAGCGCAGGAGGTTGCACAGTTAAAGAAAAATTCTGCAGAAGCAGCTGCCAAACGTCTTGAGTTAATTGTTGCTCTTGGTGAACAAACATATGAATTGCTGAGAAAAGAAGAAATTACTCTTGCAGGTTTAACAGGCTTAGCCCAGGCTATTCTTGACCAAGATCGTCTAATGTATGAAACCAACAAAACCATAAATGAGATGAATGCCAAAACGGAAACCGACCTTACATGTGAATGCGGGGTACACTTAAATGCAAATGCCAAGTTTTGTGGAGGATGTGGACAGAAAGTAGAAAGTCGTAACAAAGACCAACAGGATGATTACACGCTTAAGTGTGATACGTGTAAAGAGTTGAATCCAGGCGATTCGCATTATTGTGGGTGCTGCGGCAATAAGATTTGATAGCAGAAGGAGGAATCAGAATGTATTGCAACAGCTGTGGTCATCTAAACAATGATGCTATTAATTATTGCATTAAAGATGGTGTCAAGTTGCATCGTGCAAAAAATAAGAATGGTTCACTTACAAAAAAGAACTCGAGCTACTGTTCCTCATGTGGTGCATCAGGGCAATCTTCCTCAAATTATTGTCATTCATGCGGAAAGAACCAATTGAGATTTACATATAAAAAAGACATGGTTCAATCAGCAGAAAATGTCATAAATTCGATAGGACTTTCCAGAATTAAAGATAAAAAAACAACTGCTGTGGTCCATTCAAAACAAGTAAAAACTGCAGCACTCGGAGCATTTTTATCATTCCTAATTTTGATTGCGTTTTCAGTGCTACTTAATCAAATCGCTTCTGATCAAATAAACGAGTTCCTAAAAAGTGAAGGGATTAACTCCTATAGTTTAGATAGTGTTTTTGAAGAGCTAGAGAATGAAACAGATGTGACTAAACCAGATCCTTTTATCGGTGCATCCGATTACGTGCTATTGTCGAACATGGTAGACTCAAAGGTTTCTGCAAGTGTAGAAGGCAGCAGTGGCTTTGAGGACGATGAATTTGATGTAGGCATGAATATTAAAACAGCGACAGGCACTTTCATCCTATTGATCGTTCCATTTCTTGCTCTGTTTGCAGGAGGTTTGTTTTATGCTAAAAAAAATGCAGCCGATACGATATCACAGCGATTAAAAGCCGCAGCCATCCTAGGTGCAGTATACGGACTTCTATTGGCATTAGCTACACTATTTAGCGGCTTTTCTTATGATGCAAAGATCGACGAGGAGTTTGCGAAGATAGCAATTGAAATTGATAATAACTATTCTTTCCTTGGTGCACTTGTTAATGGGTTTGTGCTTGGTACCCTTTTTGCAGGATTAGGCGCACTTGTTCAGCCAGGGTCTTTTAAAAGCTTCGGAAATCTATCCCATTCATACCGTTATGGTGAATCCATTCATCAAGGAATTGGGACGTTCTTTCGCGGCGTAGTGATCATGGGTGTGGTTGCACTAATAGCAGCGCTTGTGAAAACTGACGACCTTGAAAATATTCAATGGGGGATACTCATAGTCTTTTGCGCACAAGCAGGTTTGTATATGTGGAATCTGCTTAACTTTCCAAGCTTATTGCTGCAAGTGTCTGGTGATGGTGAAGAATTTTCCATGAATTATTCGCTATTAGGCGGATTAGATGAAAAGGCTTCCGGTTCACCAGCGATTAATATCATTCAAAGTTTTTTTGATGAAGTGATAAATATTGAGACCGTGCTATATCCAAGCATCGTTATTTTGGTCGTGCTTTTTATATATGCAGGGTACAGAATAGCACTGCAATCTGGCATGAATATGAGAAATATCCTAATTTTTAGTTTCACATACTCTCTCTTGCTATCGTTTTTCGTAGCGATCACAAAGATTGGAGCAGCTGTATCAGCCGATGCAGAATTTGATATGGGGAAGATGGAACTGTTTATAGGGTTTAATATCATACCGGCCTTTGTGTTTAGTTTCATCCTAGCAACAGTATTAGCATATGCGGGTGGTTATCTTGCAAGACTGAAGCAAACTTAATCGCTCAGGAAACAAGCGAACTTTAAAATAGTTCGTTTGTTTTGTTGGGAAAAGAAAGAGAGGATAAGTATGAAGTTTTGCATAGAATGCGGACATCAGTTAAGCATGGACCAAGAATTCTGTTCAGAATGTGGAACGAAGCATGCTGTAGAGCAGAAACATGTGGAATTAAGAGTTGAAAATAAGGGTAGGACTCCTGAGAAAAAAGCAAATAAGAAGAAAAAAGGAATGTATATCCTCGTTATAGTCGTGTTATTTCTAATGATGAGCGGATACGGGGGTTATCTGTTTGGCAAAAAACAAACTGGGCCAGAAGCGGTTATTGCGGAATTTGTTCATGCTGTAGAAAATAATGACGTTGAGCGTGTCATGCAAGCGATTAACCTCGGTCAAACAGATGTGAATCTAGATATAGAAACAACAAAAACCTATATGGATTATTTAAACAAAAACAATAAACTTTTTTCCGATTCGATTAATGAACTCAAAAAGCAGGGAGAAAATCTCGAGAATAGCACATCAACAAACAATGAGAAGTTTAAAAACGAGCTATTCCATATAAGAAAAGACGGTAAAACGTGGTTCATATTTGATAGATATGTAATAGAAGCAAAAGCTTATAAGGTGAAAGTGGCTTCAAACTTTGACGACTCTATTGTCTATCTTAATGGAGATAGCAGAGGAACCGTAATGAAAGACGAATACCTTAACATTCCATCCATTCTCCCAGGTGAGCATGAGATAAAAGTCGTTTACAAAGGAAAGTACAGTACATTGGAAGAAAAAGTGAAGTTGGATTTTTCAAAGGCAGAAAATCAAGTATTACAGGCCGATCTAACGTTAGAAGGAAAATACATTACCTTCTCCTCCAACTATGATGACGCACGTCTTTTTATTAATGGAAAAGATAGCGGCATGTTGATAGAAGAAGCATATGACGTGGGACCAATGTCCACTAATGGCTCTATTACCGTTCATGCAGAAAAAGAATTTGAAACGGGTACAATGAAAAGCCGGGAAGTAACGATTACTAGCGATTATGATATTAATCTGGACATAGACTACAAAGAACCGGAACCAGCACCAGAGCTGGTACCACAGCCTGAGGAAGAGGAAGAGGAAGAGGAAGAGGAAGAGGAAGAAAAGCCGGTTGTAGATGTATGGGATGACGACTACTTCACAACATTTATGCAAGAATATGTCGCATATTCAGTGGCAGCTATCAATAATAATGATTTTTCAATCGTACAAAATTTTCTTAATCCGAACGGTCCTGCTTATGAAGAATTAAAGAAATATATTGTATACACGAACGAAAAAGGAATAACCGAAGAATTTCTATCCCTTGAAGTAGGAGATATAGAGCCAGTCGATCAAAATACGGTAAAAGTAACCACGCTGGAAGAATATGAAATTTATTATAAAGATGGAACATCGAAGTACAAAAAGTTTATCAGCAACTATGAGCTTGTTTATTATGGCGGGAATTATCGCGTACACAAGTTAATCAGTACAGAAGAATTAGAAGAATATTAATGACACAAAACCCTTGAATGAATATTGATCATTCAAGGGTTTTGTATGTGTGGCTGTGCGTGCATGAAGAGGGAGGTATTGAAATGACCATACTGCAAGACAATAGTGTTCGTCCCATACGTACAAAACAGTCTCATTTGTAATTGTTTGGGGTCAGACCCCTTAAAAAATCTTTTATTTCTTCCTTCGTATACCCTTGGTTTTTTGCTTCTAGTATCAATTCAACCCACTCTTGATCCAGCGACAAGGTGTTCTCCACTTAAATATCCCTCCATTTAAGCTTATTATTTAGGTTACTTGTCCAGCTTAGCTTAAGGCTTAAACTCCATTGGTTTTTGTCAGAAGGTAATATTGTATTTGATTATAAAACAGAAACCTATGAAAAGGTTGTCAAAAAATAGGAGAAAAAAAATTATCTATTAATTTTCTTTCTCTAATTTCTATTAACTTATCAGACGGGCATTTAAGACGTATGTTCTCAAAAATGAATATAAGTGTGTTCAAAAATCTTGCAATAAAGTGAAGTACCTTCTATAATCAATAAAAGTGTTCTTTTTAGTGAACATAAAAACCATTATAAAAAACAACGGCAGGTGATTTTTTGAAGATCTTATACGTTTCACCTAGAATGCCTTATCCACCAAAAAAGGGAGATCAATTGAGAGCTTATAACCAGTTAATAGGTTTAAAGTCTTTAGGTCATGAAGTTCATCTTATCTCCTTTGGAACTGAAGCGTCTATTCCTTATCAACTTCAACAACTGTGCACCAAGGTAACAGTGGTCCCTTTTAGCAAAACAGAAGCTTTAAAAAACATCGTCTTTGGGTTGTTTAAAGGCTGGCCGTTACAAACATCACTCTACTATTCTGATGAACTTCTGCAAGAGATAAGACACGCTGCATCAGATAATAACTATGATATTGTTCATCATCAACTCGTTCGTTTACTTCCCTATCAATCTTCTATTAATCACTTGCCTAACGTAATAGACTTTGTCGATTCCATTTCTTTAAATCTTAATCGGTCCATAAATATGAAAAAATCGCTTGCAAATCCTTTCATCCAGTGGGAAGCAAAAAACGTGCACAAGATGGAACAGCAGGCGAGTTCACTTTATGACGGGGGAATTTTCATCTCGGAGGTCGATAAGAATAACGTTTCTATGAATCGCAGTACATTAACTACGATTGCAAACGGAGTAGACCTTAAATATTTTTCCTTTCAACAACAGTTAACAAATGAGAATAACTTAGTTTTTGTTGGAAATATGAGTTACGCTCCAAACCGGGAAGGTGTTAAGTATTTTATCAAACACATCTATCCTCTTATCAAAAAACAAAGAGAAGATTTTACATTCTATATAGTTGGTCGTAATCCAACAAAAGATCTTTTACGACTCTGTGAAGAACATGAAAATATTATTGTAACGGGGGAAGTAGTCGATGTCCGAGAATATCTTTGGAATGCTAAACTGTTCGTTTGTCCTTTAAAATCGGGTGCAGGCTTGCAGAACAAAGTGTTAGAAGCGATGTCATGCGGTATACCTGTTATTACGACTTCAATCGTCAATGATCCGATCAAAGCGAAAGAAGGTCAAAGTATTATTGTCAGAGATCAAGATGAAAAATTTGCTGAAGCTATCGTTCAATTGCTTTCTGACGGATACCAGTTAAACAATATTCGGCACGAAGCAAGAACGTTTGTAGAGAAAAACTACCAATGGGGTCATTTAAGTGCTCAATTAGCAGAGTTTTATAATAAGACCATTGAGAATCATGCAAATAAACAAAACCGTTCATCACAAACTCAAATAAAGATTGAGGTGACACGATGAAAATAGTTCTTCTATCTGGAGGGTCTGGAAAACGGTTATGGCCATTATCAAATAATGCGCGATCGAAGCAGTTTTTAAAAGTGTTAAAAGATGAGAACAACGAAAGCCAATCTATGATTCAGCGTGTATGGAGTCAATTGAAGGAAGCGGATCTTGCAGACTCTACTCTCATATCCACCAGCATTTCACAAGTGGATATGATCTCGAATCAGCTGAAATTTACAGACGGTATTATTGTTGAGCCTGAGCGGCGAGACACATTTCCGGCGGTTTGTTTAGCTGCTTCTTATCTCTATTCACAGCTAAATATCGATCCCAATGAAGTGATCGTTGTTTTACCTGTTGACCCTTATGTAGAAAATCAATTTTTTAATAAAGTAAAAGAACTTGAAAAAGCTCTTCAGCAATCTGATGCAAACATTGCTCTAATGGGTGTGCAGCCAACGTTTCCATCTGAAAAGTACGGCTACATCATCCCGCAGGATGAAGAGGATGTTATCTGGAAAAAAGTACTGCATTTTAAGGAAAAACCAACACAGATCTTAGCTGAAGAATTCATAAGTCAAGGCGGTCTATGGAATTGCGGTGTTTTTGCCTTTAAATTAGGTTATATTCTATCGCTATTACGCAACATGGATATCCCGACTGATTATGAAGAGTTGCTAGAAAACTATTCTGTTCTTCCTAAAGACAGCATGGACTATGCAGTGATAGAAAAGGAAAGGAACGTGATTGTTTTAAAATACGATGGGTATTGGAAAGATCTTGGTACCTGGAATACATTAACTGATGAGATGAGCAGGAACTTATTAGGGAAAGGAACTATTAGCGATGATTCTGTAAATACCCACCTAATCAATGAGTTGGAAATTCCGATTACAGTAATCGGTGGTACGAATTTAATCGTGGCAGCAAGCCCTGACGGCATCCTCGTCTCTGATAAAGAGAAAAGTCCTTTAATAAAAAACTACAATTCAAGTACTCATCAAAGACCTATGTATGAAGAACGGAGATGGGGCTGGTATAAAGTGTTAGAACATGCAGCAATTGATGAACACCATGAAGTACTTACAAAAAGGTTAGTGATCCATAAAGGAAAGAACTTAAGTTATCACACACACTTTCTTCGACATGAAGTATGGACCATCATTAAAGGTACCGGAGAATTTGCTCTAAATGGAGCTATTAAAAGAGTGAGTGCAGGAGAAGTACTGGAGATTCCCCCCAACGCCAAACACAGTATAAAAGCAACAACAGATCTAGAGATCATAGAAATACAAACGGGTCCAAAATTAATGGAAGAAGACAAATTAAGTCTATACAGAAACTGGCATGAGCTCGAGACTCTAGCACATAAGACCTCTAATGCAATTTAATCGATAGAAAAGGTGGCAGTTTAACGGTTGACTTCATATCTTATAGTATCTATTAAGCTTGTCTTATCCTTTGGAAGAGGCGGGATTTTAGTAGAATAACAAGCAGAAAAGCTTGTTAGGAAAGGTATGATAGTCATGACAATCCTAGCGGATAACTTTAAAGGCGCGAATGATGCAGCAATCGTTCAGGCGGCCATTGATTATGCTTTTGCTAATAAAGGTTCCAAAACCGTTCTTCTCTCAGATCGAGATTATGTGATTACAGCCAAGGTTGTAATTAAGCAAGGCGTTAAATTGCTGTTTGGTTATGCCTCTCGCTTTGTGATCCGTGGTAATTTCCGAGTGTTGGAACTGCAAAGAAATGCGTCCTTAGAAGGTGCTTATATTGCGATTGATGATGTTAACTTCAATTCGCAGGTTATCTACCTTGACGGAAAATATAAGTATTACAACACGTGGAATAAAACCAAGATCAAGGATATTAATATTGTGAACTGGAGCGGCAGTTACAAAGGAACTGGATTGCACCTTTACTCGAACGGAACAGGTCACGAGATCTCATTTGTGAATTTCGAGAATATAAATATTGCCGGATTAAATACAGCCATTCGATTACAAAGCGTTAAACCAGCTACAGGGTATAGCTGGATCAATGCAAATCGTTTTACCGATGTGTCTATTGACGATTGTGTGCAAGGAATCATATTTATCTCGAGTGAAAGTATTCCTAATGAATGCAGCGGGAATTTTTTTACGAACATGCAAATACAGCCATCTGCTAAAACTGTTAAATTGTTTACCATATCTGGCCAGTACAATGAATTTTATGGTATGGCATGGGATCTATCACTAGTAAAAAATAATACACTAGTAGAATTCACTTCCCAAAGCTCTTATAACAAAATAAGCATCAGAAGCATACCAGCATCTCGCATCGCAGATAAAGGAAGGTTTAATGTAAAGTAAATAGTTAGAAACTCCAATCACTTGGAGTTTTTTAATTGGGGGTCTACATGTTTAAAAAAATGGCAGCCGCATGTTTGATCTCAGCTCTCCTAGCAACTGCACTGACGCTAGTCGTTCAAAAAATGTACAACGAGGCGATGAGTTTGGAGAGCTATGGGGAAGATGCGAAAGATGATGCTAAAGTTATTCAACAAGCAATTAATGAAAGTTACAAAAATAAAGGAGGATTGGTTAAGCTACCAGGCAACAAACGCTATGTGATCCGATCAGGCCTCATTATAAGAGAAGGGGTAACCTTAGAGCTCGGACATAATACTAAACTACTCATCGATGGGAACTTTAGAGCAATCCAACTTGAAAAAAATGCCTCAATTATAAATGGAATCATAGAAGTGGTCGATCCAAACTTTAAATCAGAAGTCATTTATTTAGATGGAAAGCATCAATTTTGGTCGTGGGAACGAACTGCCGTTCACAATCTATCCATCATTAATTCAAGCGGCTCACATAAAGGGACAGCGATTTCCCTTTATGCAAAAGGTAAAGAGAATTTTATAAGCTTTGTAAATTTTACAGACATTAAAACAGCGGGCTTTAATACGGGAATTAAAATGAAGGTGGACGAAAAAAAAGAAGGGCAGAGTTGGATTAACGGAAATCGTTTTGTAAATATGACATTAGATGATTGTGTAAGTTTTATTGTTATCAATTCATCTGTAACAATTCCGAATGAAAGTTCAGGCAATCAGTTTACTGGGCTGCAAATCCAACTATCTAAGATTTCTAAAACAATCATGAAAGTAAGCGGGTCATACAATACGTTTCAAGGAATGGTATGGGATCAGCAACTGTTAAGCGATCAAAAACGTGTTGTCCACTTTACTCAAGAATCTGCAAATAACAAAATGGATATGAATGTCGATGTTTTTTCTATTGAAGATGAAGGAGTTTTAAATAGCTATACAGAGTAATTTTTTTTGGACAATACGTTCTTTATTTAGAACAAACTTAAGGAGGTTAATGATGGAACAGAGAATAGACTTACAAAGATTTATTCAAATATTGAAACATAGAGCGGTTACGATAATAGTAACCACCTTGTTTATTACTTCTATTGCCGTGATAGCCTCTATCTATTTTGTAAAATCATCATACGAAGCGACGGAATATATCGTTGTAGGTAAAGAACAGAACGAGAACAATTATACAGAAAATCAGGAACTCATTCGAATATTGGCATCCGCCGTTGATTTAATCAAAAGCCCCATTGTCCTTAATGCTGTAAGGGCTGAGCTAGGCAATCAAGATACCCTTAAAGAGTTAGAGGAAAAGATATCTGTACAAAACAATAAGGATTCCCAGATTATTCACATTGTCATCAAAGGATCAGATCCTGAACGATCAAAACAAATGGCATATGCCGTTGGGAATGTTTCAGTTCAAAAGTTAAATGAAATATTAAATGTTAAAAATTTAAAAATAGTGAGCAAATCAGAAACGGATATCTCAGTTAAAAAAGTTGGAGACCCCTTATTTAACATTGCCATAGGTATGTTTGTAGGATTATTTTTAGGAATCGTTTTAGGAATGGTAAGAGAATACCTTGATAACTCGATCAAAGATGAATCTGAGGTAGAACAACTGTTAGGGCTTCCAGTTTTAGGAATAGTTCATGTTAAGAAAAATCAAAAAAAGTTGATAGCATACCGGCCAATAATGAAGCAAAGAGGTGATTTAAGTGCTAGGGGTTAATAGAGAACGTTCTTCTTTCTTTGCTAAAGTTAGCAAAATTGAAGAGCAGGTGAAAATTCTAAGAAGTAATATTGAAAAACAAATAGAAGATGATCAAGCTCATGTTCTTCTGATCACTTCACCAAAAGGGGTGTCTCCACACGTTTCTATTTCTTCTCAATTGGCAATCTCTTTTGCAGAACACGGAAAAAAAGTTTTGTTAGTAGATGCTAATTTAAGAAATCCGACAATGCATACGTATTTTAACCTGCCTAATTCAAAAGGTTTCTTAGATGTCATTTTGCATGGTGACAATGTATTTACACATGCTCGTACTGACTATATCAATAGATTATCTATTTTGACAGCGGGCAATCTATTTAATACGCCAATCGATTTATGGATTAGTAAAAAGATTCAATATGCTATAGGCAACTGGAAAGAGAAGTTTGATCTTGTTTTATTTCATGCTCCTAGCTATTTAGAACTATCAGATGCTCAAGTGCTGGTCAATCATTGCGATGGCGTTCTGCTTGTCGTTCAATCAGGCAAAACGAAACGGAAAGATGCTGGCGACGCGAAGCTGCAGATTGAACGGTCTAATAAACCGATACTTGGTGTCATCTATCAAACGAGATAGAAAGGTGCATGAACATGAATGAATTTAGACCTAATTCCATTACAAAAAACATCTTTCACTTGTTTTATAGTACGGCAGCCGCTAGTTTTCTGAATGCGCTTGTTCTAATCTATTTAGCTTCTTATCTACAAGCCTATCATTACGGTATGTTTAGTGTTGCGTTAGCTTCAGCTATGGTGATGGGGTACTTTACGGATGCGGGTCTAACGGAGATCGCAATACGAGAAGGTTCAAAAAAAGATGCAGATTTAAGTACAATTTTAGCTTCTTATATAAAAGTTAGAACGCTTCTGCTTTTGATTACCATTTTAGGCGGCTCATGTTTTATTTATTTTTTCTATCACTTAAACCAAGAGTTAATAAAGGTCGCGTATTTTTTATCAATACCTATGGTAATCGGGTTAGCCCTGCAAGGTGTTGGCACCATGTTCTTTCAATTGATTCAGAAGATGCAGTTTATTGGGTTTATTAAAATGCTGTCAGCGCTATTGCTGATCTGTACACTTACCTTAAGTATCTTATTTTCCTTACCTCCCATTATGGTCTGCTTGATGTATGGACTTTCCTATTGTATGGCCGGTGTATTTGCTTTGATATTAGTCGCCTCCCATGTTCGTATTGTTTTAAAGCTTCCTTTTTTACCAGGCTTTTTAAAAAATTTCACTTCGTTTATGTGCAGCGGGTTATTGTTTATCATAACTCCACAGCTAGGTCCTATCATATTGGAGAAAACGTTAACTCTTAAAGAAGTTGGATTGTTCGCGGTTGCTTACCGCATACCACAGGCACTGCAACAGCTGCCATTAATTATTGCGGGAGCTTACAGACCAGTGATGTTTAACCGTTACCACAGCAAAGAGGCTCATGAACATCTGAAACTAAATGTTATGCTTATTAAAATGATGGCACTCTTTGGCATGGTGATTACAGTACCGCTCTACTACCTTTCGGATGAGTTGGTTTTGCTATTGTTTGGAGAAAGTTGGCTGCCAGCCTCAGAAGCGGTGAGCATATTGTCCCTGTTAATCTTATTCCAAGCAATTGGGATTGGATTAGCTGACGGCCTGACAACTAGCGGACGGCAGAGTTTTCGAACAGGAGTCCAATTGTTTTCCGTCTTAGCAGGTATCCTAGCCTATATCCTGTTAAGTCGCAGCTATGGTGTAACAGGTGGAGCGTATGCCGGGCTAGCTGTTGAAATCATGGCACTTATCGGTTTTTGGCTCTTTATTCCGAATAAAAAAGTAATCGCGCAACAAACACTCTTGCCGTATTTGATTTATTTCGGCTTATTTTTTTCACTTTGTACAATGGCTTTATCCAATCATCCATATACAGCTGCGAGTATCCATCTGTTAAGCATAGTGTTCCTAATCTACCTTGATAAAGAGATGAAGGGAAAGGTGTCCATCCTGCTTCACCAATTACGTACAAAACTAAAAGTGAGGGAGAAGGTGGGAAATGCGATACATAAATAAAAACGAAAGCTATTCGATAGCCTTGTTTTTGTTGATTCTGCTCATTTTTTTAGGCAAATACAGCCTTGATTTTGGCTTTGCCTTAAAACCTTACATGATCTTTTTAGTTCTTTTCTTCACCATTCACCTTTCTCGTATAGAATTCCAGAGGCTCCAGTTGTTTGAATGTGGGATGCTGCTCTTTTATTTAATCTATTGTCTATCTGGCATATTCGCTCTTTATGGCTCAGCAAGTCTTAGGATTGTTTGCGGTATCGCATTGTACCTTTGCTGTTACTTCTTAATGAAAAGTTTGATGGGACATTCGACAGATGAACGAATTGAACGTTCGCTTTCATACGCAGGCATCGTCTTTAACATCAGCAGTCTATTTCTCTATTTTCTAGGATTAAAGAAGCTGAACTTTATCATGCAAGGTGATGGGATATATTCCTTAGGTGTTTTCATGGATCGTGAATATCCGCGGTTAATCGGGTTAGTTGCTGATCCCAACTATTTCGTATTCTACAATACTCTATTTTTTGCGTATTTTTTATGTAACCTCAACACGAAAAGAAATCAAATCGGTTTACTATTATGTGTCCTGACGAGTCTGCTCACTTTTTCAAGAGGAGGGTTGGTAGCATATGTCGTTATTTTCTTGCTGTATGTTGTCATCTTAAACAATCCAATTAAGCAAGCAAAGCTGTTGTTCGGTGCTTTTTTATCTCTAGCTGCTACCTTTTATATAGCCGTAACATTTTTTCGTTTAGATATTTATAGTGTCATACAATCCAGAGTGCACGATGTTTCGAGTGATGGTGGGAGCGGCAGGTTCGAATTATGGAGCAGGGCATGGCATTACTTCACGGAAAGTCCATGGTTTGGGGTAGGGGCATCTAACTTTCTCCCATATAATCAATACCAGTTCGGTGATTCATTACAAGTGCACAATACGTTTTTAGAAGTTTTATCAGAGTCAGGTGCGATTGGAATATTCTGTTTTCTGCTCTTTCTTTTCTTTACGGTTGTCCAGTTGTTTCAACATAGCGTTCATAAAAAGAAGCCGTATTTATTCTTAGCCTTTTTCGGTTTCTTACTGCAGATGGTGTCCTTATCGGTCATCATAAATGATCTATTCTTTATGTATTTAGCGATTCTTTCTGTTTACTTTCAGCAAGAAGAGCTCGAACATGCTAAACAAACAACAAATCTATGGAGAGGAGGGGTTACCCTGTGAATGTTCTTTTATTAACAGACAAACTGACTACAGGTGGAGCAGAGATGTACTTCTGTAAACTCGAAAATCATCTTCCTGATAAAGAAGTTACAATTTATACGGCTGCAGCACCAGGAGAACTATTCAGTCATATTAAACATAAAGAACGGTTTGTGGAATTAAGACGATCCAATCCGATATACAATTTTTGGCGTGTTCGTAATCTGATTCTTAAGGAAAAGATTCAGATGATTCACGCGAACAGTCTGCGTGCAGTCTTGTTGTTGTTTTTTATTCGAATGACCATTTTACGGTCTTTTCATTGCGTTTACACAAAGCACAATGTAACGATTTTAGAACGGGAAGCACCCCCAGTGCTTGCTCTTCTATTAAACTATTTTGTCACTCGGGTAATTACCGTCAGCGATTTTGAGAGAGAGAACCTTATTCGATTAGGAGTGCATAAGCAAAAAATAATAACAATTTACAATGGGGTCGACTTGAATCAATTTCGGTATCATTACAAAAAAACGGGGCTTGTATTTAAAGTTGGAATTTTAGCAAGAATATCAGAAGAAAAAAATCATGATTTATTCTTAGAAATTGCAAATGAACTTAAACCATTTAAAAATATTGAATTTTATGTAGCAGGTGATGGGCCAGCGAAAGAGTCCGTTAAGAAAAGGATTCAAGACTTAAATTTGGAGGATACAGTCAGACTTGTAGGAAACATCTCGCATCCGGAACAGTTTATTAAAGAAATGGATGTTCTCCTCTTAACTTCAAAAAGAGAAGTGTTTCCAATGGTTGTTCTGGAAGCAATGGCAGTAGGTACTCCAATGATTTCAATCGATAAAGGGGGCATTAAAGAAGCAATCACAAACAACGAGACGGGCATACTCATACCAAATCATTCAATTGGGGCATTCAGTAACAAAATAAAGGAGCTGCACCAAAATAAATCATTAAAGTTAAAGCTTATACAAAAAGCAAGATCCAAAGTGATGTGTGAATTTTCATTAGATCAGATGGTGGATCGTACCTATAAAGAATACAGCAGACATGGGTAAATTTTTTTTGAGAGAAAGTTCTTTATTAAGAACGTTATATATTTTAAAAAGAACTATGTAGAATGGAGAGGAGTTGTAAAAGTGTTAGAAGGCTACAAAGACCGTTTTTATGTGCTGATTATGGCAATGGGTGATTCCATACTTGTTTTTACAAGTTTTTTGTTGGCTAACTTGCTGTATGGTTTTTTGGATTATGGAATATTACTTCCATCCAATACCTTTGTCTTATCCATCTCGTTCGCTTCAATCGGACTCTTTTTCTTTTTCGATTGTTATTCTTTCGTGAAAAGAAAACGGATCAAATCCATTCTTATTAATTCTGTTTTAGCTTTATCACTTTTAAATGTATCGCAGCTCTTTGTAAACAGTCTAGGGTTCATTCTGTTTACTTTTATGATCCAAGTCGTGTTAATCAGCTTATTTCGTTTTGGGTTATGGTACAGATCACAATGGAACATGGGGCAAAAAAAGGTTTGGGTCATTTCGGACGACCCTGATGAAACAAATACAATAATTGATAAAGTACTGAACCACACAAACGGATGGTTCGAATTATCAGGTTTTGTTTTATCGAAAGATTTTAAGAAACTATATGCATACAAAAGTGACCTGGATGTTATTTTAATATGTGCCTCCGTGAAAGACCACCATAAAAAAGAAATCATCGACTATTTCTCTTCTGCCAAGAAAGAGATCTTGTTTATTCCGGACTTAACGGACCTTTTAGTAGCAACAAGCGAGCCTCAGCAGGTGCATGACATGATGGTCTATTCCATCCAGCCGTCTACCTTATCAAGGGGAGATCATACGCTAAAACGGTTATTCGATATCGTCATCTCTTCATGCCTCTTAGTTGTAAGCAGTCCGATCATGCTGCTGCTGTATGTCATCATCCCGTTGACCTCAAAAGGTCCCGCGTTATTCCTGCAAGAGCGAATCGGCTTAAATGGTAAGTCCTATTTCGTTTATAAATTTAGAAGCATGGAGGAAAATGCGGAGGAGGAAACGGGCCCTATCCTTGCGAGGGATAATGATCCACGTGTCACAACACTTGGCAAGTGGATAAGAGCAACACGTTTAGATGAATTGCCGCAGCTCTTTAACGTTCTGCAAGGGGAGATGAGTATCGTCGGACCCCGGCCAGAGCGTGATTACTTCATTCAGCAATTTAAGGATAAAATCCCTCAGTATAAACAACGGTTTTCCGTAAAACCTGGAATTACAGGACTTGCTCAAGTGTTAGGAAACTATACCACTTCTGTAGAAGACAAGCTTCGTTATGACCTTATGTATATTCGTCAATACTCTCTGGTATTGGATGTGAAAATTCTTTTGCAGACGTTACGAGTCATCCTTCAAAGAGATCAGGCGAAAGGAGTCCGTATATCTTCGTTTGCGCCTCCTAAAGAATTAACCGTACCTTCGTTAAAGATAAACAAACAACGCAAAGTGTAACTTAACAGCTAAAAGGGGTACATAAGGGGGGGAAGTGTTATTGATAATTTAAGGTTGGGAGAGCATATAAAAAGTTTACGTTTGAATAAAGGATTAAGTATAACAACCCTTTCTGCATTAGCGGGAATATCGAAAGGGCACTTGAGTAATATAGAGAACAATGAATGCAATCCATCTATTCATATCTTAAATAAACTAGCTCAAGCATTAGAAATAAAAGTAGAAATTCTGATCAATAACCCTGAAGATAAGCTAGACCCTGAATGGACAGAGTTAATCCTTCAAGCGAAGAACGAAGGCATCAGTAAAGAAGAAGTACGATCGTTCTTGGCTTATGAGTCTTGGAAGCAATACTTAAAGAGAGATGTCTACACGAAGTGAGTGGAGGATGTTGAGCAAAAAGACCATATGCTCTAACTCATAAAACAAGCTCAGCCCAAAGCTTTATAAGCATAGGGTTGGGCTTGTTTTATGTATAGGGTCTTCTCTAGATGATTGTGTAGAAGTTTTCGACTACCTTTTTTGATTATTGGAGAGGGTGGGCGAGACTCCTGCAGGATGATTGGTAATGTGAGACTATTCAGTGACGCAAAGCGGCGAACGGGCTTTCCGCACATCCTGCGGAAACCGAGTCTTTTAGCGGGAAATAACATTACATACGAAACAGGACATATTATACACCTTAAAATTCCAAGTATTCTCCAACTTTTAAGTTGGATCTCTCTATCGTGTTAACCGGCAATTCAAGAACGGAATAGGCATTTTTAACAGGACGTATAAACTTCCAAGGCTGAAGGTTGCTTACCAGTTTTACAATTTGTTTATTTTGATCGAGAAAAATGACATCAATGGGAAAGAACATAAAACACATATGAATGGAATTACAGGGTCTGATCCAAAGAGCTTCGTTATCAAGTAGGGTTTTTTTAAACATTAGGCCTTTTAGACGTGAAAAAAAAGTATTAGCTTCATGAACAGAATAAGATATCTTTCGATAAAAATACTGTTCTTTAAAATGAACCATTCAGGTCAACCCCTTTATAAATACTGATGATTAAAGTATAAACTATAATGCTGTTGTTCTCTATAGTGAATTTTGTCGAAAGATTATCCCGATTTTTTAACAAATAATGGTTTACAAAATAGATATTAAGAACTATGATAATAGTACAAGTTGTTCATTATAAAGAACTAAAATGCCTTGATTTTAACTTTATATTGAACGCTAACAAAAATGATAAGAGAATATAGGGAGGAAATAACATGTTAAACAAAATGAAGAATCTAATGGTGCAAGAAGAAGGACAAGGGTTAGCGGAGTATGGATTATTATTGGCTGGTGTAGTAGTTGTTGTAGGAGCAGCAATTGTATTACTTCAAAATGAAATTACTACATTATTTACAGGCCTACTTCCATAAAAAATTTCTTCACTAAACTGAGCCCTACGCCAAAAGTAGGGCTCCTTATTTTAAAACAGATTTGAGGTTTTAATATGACGATCTATTTAATCCTTAGTACTGTATTACTTATTTCATTCGTAACTGACATTAAAGAAAGAAAGATATTAAACATCGTTACGTTTCCTGCTATTCTTTTCGGCTTAATCTACCATTCTATATTAAATGGCATGAGTGGCATCGCATATAGTGGTCTTGGTTTTCTTTTAGGTTTTGGCCTGCTTTTAGTTCCGTTTTTATTAGGAGGTATGGGAGCGGGTGATGTAAAGTTGATGGCTGCGATCGGAGCATTAACCGGAATGAACTTTACCCTTCAAGCTTTTGTTTTTATTGCACTGATTGGCGGAGGGATATCTATCCTTCTCATAATTAAACAAAAAGGACTAATTAACTCCGTTAGATCCAGCATATATATGATTCCTTTTTTAAGAAGTAACATCGGATCCAATATCATAAAAAAAAACAATTACTCTAGCATTTCATTCCCCTATGGTGTCGCAATTGTTTTAGGCACGATCAGCGCAATTGTTTGGGGAGGAGGGCTTTCATGAAAAATGAAAAAGGTCAGTCGTTAGTCGAATTCGCATTAGTCGTTCCAGTTCTCTTCTTCCTCTTGCTTGGCATCGTAGACTTCGGAAGAATATTCCACGCTTACCTTACGCTCGATCATGCTGGGAGAGAAGCAGCAAGGTCTGCGAGTATTGGAAACTCTAATCCCGTTTCTGTAGCCGTATCGAAAGGTTCCGGAATTAACCTAAGTTCCAGTCAGGTATCCTTTTCCAAAGCTAATGGAGAAGCAAAAATTACTATAGTGTATCCCATCGGCTTTCTCACTCCGGTTATCAGCAACGTTATAGGCCCCATCACGTTAACAAATACAACGGTAATGAGGATTGAATGATGAATAGATTCATACAAAATGAGAAAGGAAATGTCCTTGTACTAGTCGCTTTGATGATGGTGTTTTTACTTGGAATAGCTGCGCTTGTAACAGATGGCGGAAGGGTTTACTTAGAGAAAAGTTCACTCCAAAAAGCTCTAGACGCTGCCGTGCTTGGCGGGGGACAGGTTGTCATGAAAAGCGAGGCACACGCGGTAACAGTTGCCAAGGATATATCACTAAAAAACTCGTATTCACTTGAAGGAACGTCAATTTCAACAACGAGTAACTCTATTAAAGTTACAAAAGAAGTGACGGTACCTACCGTACTTGCAAAAGTGATAGGGATCAATAGTATACCTGTAAAAGCAAGTGCTAAAGCAATGACTGCACCTTTAAAAAAAGGAATTCGTATTACCCCGATTGCTATAGAAAAAAGCCAAATTCCACATGCAACTGAATTGAAATGTGAAAATACAGGTAGTCATAACGGGAATTGCGGATATCTGGCACTAGAGGGAAGTGGTGCAAATACTCTAGCAGATGGCATATTAAATGGTTCAGAAGTAAGTGTAGGATCAGGGCAACCTGTAGTTACTGAACCTGGGCAGAAATGGGGTCCTGTAAAAAGTGCTTTTGAGGAATTAATAGAACGTGATGCAAGCAAGACTCATTGCCATAGTTCGAACACAGCTGACAACAAATGTGAAAGAGTAATCTATGTCATAGTAATTGACTCTTGGGCTGATGCGCAGGGAAGAGACACGGTTACAGTTGTAGGATTAGCTGCATATTGGGTTAAGGAAGTGAGTGAACCGAAAAAAGTGATCGGACAATTTATTAAAACACTAGCCCCAGGTGAAATGGATACAGCTGGTGGAACTGGTTATGGTTTATACGGTGTGAAGTTGGTTGAATAATATCTTATTTATTTTTCTTTTTACAGGAGGATCGTATGAAGACAAAACGGATTTGGATTTGGTCATTGGTGTTTGGAATGGTAGCAGCGCTGGTTGCTTATGTAGGTGTGTTTTCAGATAAATCACAAGCAACAAACTCAGCACCTATTATTAAAGCGGATTCATCGCCAAAAGAGAAAAAGGAAGAAAAAAAGGAACCTGAAAAACGGGACATGAAAAACCAGATCCTCAAGGTTAGTGATGGGAAAAGGGCGATTTCATTAAAAGTCCTGCTTGAACAGGGTGTTTCAGGGTATGTTGAACCAAACTCACATGTGGACATTATCGCTTATGAAACTCATAAGGATGTAAAAGCTAAAAAAGAATACCGTTCATCTGTTTTAGTTATGCAAAATGTTAGAGTACTTACATCTGGAAAGTCAGTGGATGGACCTGAGGAAGCCCTTCGCTATGAGACGGTAACTGTTGAAGTTACACCTGATGAGGGATTGAAGTTAAGCTTAGCTGCCCTTGATAAGGATGGGTTCTATCTAATGCTGCGTAACGATAGTGATAAAGCAATTAAAGGAGAACCACTCAAGCATATGAGAGAAATCATTAAGGAAGGAGCCGATGATAATGAAAAAAATTAATTGGTGCTATTTTTCGGATACGAATGCCCCTGCAAATCTAGTAGAAGAGCTGCTTCAAAAAAGACAATCTGCTCTAGTCAGTTTTAATCGATCAGAAGATCTTTACAGTTATTTGAAAATGAATGATAGTATCGTTCTTTTCATGAAGACAAATGTTATTTACAACATCTATGAACTGTGCCAAGAGATTTCGATTAAATTTCCATATGTTTATATCGTTTTAATGCCGCCTGACACCATGATAAATATTAAAAAAGCCATGCATGCAGGTGCTTCAAACATGATTACTCAGCCTCAGAGCATAGACGAAATACAGGACGTTATCGTACAAGCAGAAAAATATATGACCTACAGAATGAATCAAGAAAACTACTCGTCTTATTTAATAGAACAAAATAGCAGAGTCATATCTGTTTCAAGTACAAAAGGTGGCATCGGTCGTACAGCAGTATCTGTAAACCTTGCCGCAGCCTTTGTGAAGAACGGAAAACGAACAGCCATCTTGGATGCGAACCTCCAGTTTGGTGATGTGGCAATGTACTATGACATCAAACCCAAACAGACCATTTACGAATGGGTAAAAGAAGGATATGAGCGAAATTACTTTTCCCTGGATAAATATATGGTGAAACACGTGTGTGGAGCTTCTATACTTGCAGCTCCATTACGTCCGGAGTTTTTTGAGATGATCTCGGATGAACATATCAAACGGGCAATTGATGAACTAAAACTTTCCTTTGACATTGTCATTATCGATACCCCCTCTTACTTATGTGAAATTCTTCTTGCATGCTTAGAAAAATCTGATGATGTCTTGCTGCTAACTACAAATGAACTGCCAACATTAAGAAGAACGAAGCTGCTATTGGACACATTCCAGTCTTTTCAGTTGAATGCAGATATTAAAATTATCAATCGAGAAATGCCAAAGAAAAGAATGGATACTAAAAAGATCGAGCAAGTTCTGGAACAGCCTATTTTTGCAGGGATTTCTCATCAAGAAAACATAGCGGTTTCCTCCATAAATGAGGGAATACCGTATGTGCTTTCGCAATCCAAAACACCTATTGCCAAGTCAATCTTTTCGCTAGTAAACCAGCTTTCTGGATCTGACAGTAACCCAGTAAATACGGGAAGCAAGAAGTACTTACTGATTAATAGATAGTGTAAAGACAGGAGGGATTCAAGATGTCTATTTTTAATCGTTCGTTAGAAAAAGATACAACGTTCTTAAAAAGACAAGCTTCCTACCATACTCCTGTTATAAAAACAGCTGAGTATGAAGAGATAGAGTCAAAGATTCATACGTATTTACTAGACGAATTAAAGAAAATTCCTATACAAAGTGAAGAACAAGAAAGGACAAAAATAAGAGAACTAGGTGAACAATTCTTAAATAATGAGGGCGACCGTTTAACATTTGAAGAAAAAGAAGAGATTTTATCAATGGTTCAGTATGAATTGTTGGCATATGGTCCTATTACCCCACTGTTGGAGAATCCAACAATATCAGAGATTATGGTGAACGGAGCAGACCAAATTTATTATGAGCAGGACGGCAGACTTAACAAAAGCCACATTTCATTTCGAGATAACCAGCATGTTAGCCGTGTACTTGAGAAGATTGTTTCTCCTATGGGTCGGCGTGTGGATGAAAGTTCACCAATGGTAGATGCTAGACTACCAGATGGATCCCGTGTGAATGCTATTATTCCTCCCCTTGCTTTAAAAGGACCGACGCTCACGATTCGTAAGTTCTCTGAAACACCTTTTCACATTCATGACCTTATACAGTTTGGCACGTTAAGTGAAGAAATGGCTGAGTTTTTAGATGTATGTGTAAAGGCCAGACTAAATATTTTTATTAGCGGAGGTACCGGTTCTGGTAAAACGTCTTCTCTAAACGTGTTGTCCTCTTTTATTCCGAATGATGAACGCATTGTAACGATTGAGGATGCTGCTGAACTAAAACTTTCTCAAGATCATCTTGTTTCACTGGAATCTCGCCCTTCTAATATTGAAGGGAAAGGAGAAATTACGATTAGAGATCTTGTCCGTAACGCTCTGCGTATGCGTCCAGATCGAATCGTAGTTGGTGAGGTACGTGGAGCGGAGGCTTTGGATATGCTGCAAGCGATGAATACCGGTCATGATGGCAGCATAAGTTCAGGTCATGCCAACTCACCTCGCGATATGCTGGCCAGACTTGAAACAATGGTGTTAATGGCGGGATTTGACTTGCCTGTCCGTGCTATCCGCGAGCAAATCTCCAATGCGATAGACTTGATTGTTCAACAGTCCCGATTAAAAGATGGCTCTAGAAAGATTACGCATATTACAGAAGTACTAGGGATGGAAGGAGACACCATCATTCTGCAAGACTTATTTGTTTTTAAAGAAACAGGCATCAGTCGAGAAGGGAAAACAGAAGGAAAATTTGTATCAACAGGAATAAGACCAAAGTTCATTGAGCAGCTAGAACTTAATGGATTTGAAGTATCACATGCCTGGTTTGATGGAGAGTGGTAGCATGGAAAAGCTGTATATACCGATTCTAGTCTTTTTTATCGCTTCCATTTGGTTTTATCTTTTAACTACGGCCATCTTAAAACGAAAGACCGTTGAAAGAAGAATGGAAGACTATATTCCGCACACTGCAGCAGCAAGTGATTTTGCTGTTGATAGTAACATTCCGATAAAAAAGCAAAGTGCGATAAGACGATCTATTTCTTCTATCGCTAAACTTTTTCGGGGACTTCATAGTGAAAAAGCAGAAACGAAACTGCTTCAAGCGGGAGTATCATTAAAGTTTGAAGAATTTCTAGTACTAAAGATTATGAGTGCATTAACAGCTGCAGCTTTATCTTATATATTACATTTTGAATGGTTCGTTACGGCTCTTTTCTTTTTAACAGGACTTCAGTTGCCGAATGTATATATTTCAAACAAACGAAAAAAACGACTTAGCCAGGTCCCCGATCAACTAATTGATTCACTTGCTATGATATCGAATTCATTACGGGCTGGATTTAGTTTTCTTCAAGCCATGCAGTTGGCAGGAAAAGAAATGCCGGACCCCATTGGGCATGAATTTGATCGGTGCGTTCGTGAAATCGGTTTAGGGATTCCGATTGAACAAGTGTTTAAAGAATTAACGCTGCGTCTGCCAAACAAGGAACTAGAGGTAACGCTGAACGCTATTGTTGCACAAAGAAAAAGTGGCGGGAACTTAGTTGAATTAATGGAAACGATGGAAGATACGATTAGGGGAAGAGTAAGAATTCTAGCAGAGCTTAAGACGCTTACTGCGCAAGGCAGAATGTCTGCATGGGTAATCACCCTATTGCCTGTAGGGATGGGTCTTTATCTTCATATGGTGAGTCCGGATTATTTTGGCCCAATGCTGGATCAACCATTGGGGAAAGTCCTATTATTCTGTGGTGCTTTCTTTACCATTCTCGGATGGTTTTTAATACAAAGAATCGTAAAGATTGAGGTGTAGAAAATGCTAAATGTTTTCTTTATTTTATTTGCGGCAACGTTTTTTACATTATTGTCCGTAGCGACACTCTCCTCAGTTTTTCGCAGACAGATTGCTTTTGATGAAAGGGTTCAATCTTACTTCAGTATTGAGACAAATAGTACTTCGGGAAGTTTAAAGACTGAGAAAAAAGAAAAAAGAGAGTTGCAGCTTCTTCAAAGAATGTGGAAAAACGGAGTTAACTATCTGAATAAAAAACTATCCTCTAAAGAGAAGAAGAAATTAGACTATCTGCTTCGGGACGCGGGTCTTGGTTTCAAACTATCAGCAGTTGAATTTCGTTTAATTCAACTGCTCATCAGTTCGGGTTGCAGTCTTCTAGTGTTGTTCTTTATTCTGCCTTTGACGGATAACAAGGCAATGGGCTGGTTATTAGGTCTGATGATCGGATTCTTAGGCTTCAGGTACCCCATGTTTTATTTAGCGAAAAAGAGAACCATTCGTGTGAATCAGATTGATAAAAACATGCCTGATTTTTTTGATACGGTAACACTACTCATCAAGGCGGGTGTTAGTTTGGACGCTGCGATTAAAACCGTTTGTCAAAAAAGTAATGGACCCTTAGCAGAAGAATTCATGGTCACGTTAGAGGAAATGAAACGCGGGAAATCGAAGAGAGAAGCTTTTTACGAACTTCGCAGAAGAGTTCCATCCGATTCGCTGCAAAGTGTTCTTACCGCTCTAATTCAAGCCGATCAGCTAGGAGTCGGAATGGCAAAAGTGCTTACGACCTTAACGGTTCGAGTAAGAGAACAAAGACGAGAAAAGGCGAGAGAAATGGCAATGAAAGCTCCCATCAAAATGCTGTTTCCTATGGTGTTCTTCATTTTCCCCTCACTGTTTATCGTTATTTTAGGCCCTATGGTGGTAAAACTGATTACAGAAGGTCTTAGATAAGAAAAGCTGACTCAAAAGGTACATAAACTGACCTTTTGTTGTCAGCTTTTTAATTTTGATAACGTTTTGTGGATCAGGAATAATCATTTCTAAGATGCTTTTGAGTGTGGTGTGCGTGATGCGAAGACACATTGTGTGAAAGAGACACTTTGTGGAGTGAAAAGCGAGCTATCCTGCGCGAACGTTTAATAAATATAAGAACCTGTACCGTCAAACAATCCTTAAAAAAGAAGATCATCCATTCAATTTGATATGAACAAATAGTCATTCCGGTTAAACGCTTTGCCGTTAACTACGACCAGTTTTTCATTAAAGTCATCAATATAGCCAGAGTCTACGGTTTTCTTTTCTTTTATGCAAACTACTTCTACTTTCACCAGCAGATATCGGTGATTATGGAAATCAAAATCATAAGTAAGAGAACTACCGCTTGGAATGATGAACATGTACCGCTCTCCTTTAGTATCAATTTACATTAATCATATTATGGAAAATATTAACTGTAAACAAAATTTTAATTTTAGATATTCTAAAATTTCACTTTGCCTTTATTGTCCAAAAGAGCTTCTACTTTAAGGTAAAAGTTCTCCAATAAAGTGGTCGTTCCTTTTCTTCAGTGTAGCGGACTATCGTTAAAGTCTAGTTTTATTTTCGGTCTTGTCGGATGCGTTCTTCTATAAATACAACCTAAGGAATGTCCAACGGCCTATTGTTACATATGTGTTAAAAATTGGAAGTTAAATAGGTGTTTAGTTCTATTTAAAGAACAAATCCTCATACATATAAAACGCTTACATTTTTAACCCAAAAGGAGATGGTTGGATGGAATTACAAAAAGCAGCACCACAAAGCAATGGTATGGCGGTTTCCTCCTTAGTACTCGGTATTGTTGGAATTGTTTTAGGACTTGTACCTTTTTTAGGATGGTTTATGTTACCGGCTTGGATCTTAGCCATCATTTTTGGAGCAGTCGGCGTGAAAAAAGGTCAAAGTAAAGGCATGAGTTACACAGGACTAATATTAGGGCTTGGCGCATTCGTTTATAAGTTTGGTTTTTGGTTCCTAGTTATTATAGGGGCTAGTTAAGTAAATTTAACTACTATATGGATTAAAAAAGCAAAAGAGAGCTTCTTTTTTGCTTTTTTATATGTACTTCATTGAGAGCTAACATAAGAATAGATTCTTAGTGTAAGAAGGGTGGAGTTTTCTATTTTGAAAAAAATGAGCTTATTATTTTTAGTCATCAGTTTAGCACTTTTCGGCTGCTCTGAAGAGAAAACACAAGAAAAGAAGCCTAGGCTAGAAAAAAAGGAAGATAAAAAAGAGGATGCAGAACAGACGGTTGTGGAAGTTGAAGATGAACCAGAAGAGGTAGTGCCGGAACGTGTTGCCGTCATACCTAGTATTCAACTGACAAAAAGAGAGTACGTTTTATTTGAAGACTGACCGAACAAAATCACTTACCTTGGTGAAGGAAAGGACGATACTGGCGTCTTTTTGTTTGCGCTCAAGCTTGAAGGTGATCTTCGTTATACGACAGAACCAAACTTGTTCTTTAGGTTTATTTTTGAAGATGGCACGGATGAATATATCAACCTAAATAGAAAAACAGAGCACCGTATGGACGGTGAATCAGACATTGCTTTTTATATAGGAAACGATGAGACAATGGGGATGAAAACCCTAAAGCGTATTGACTATGGGTTCAATGAAGATGAATTTTCGGATAAATTAGGGGAAGAAGGAAAGAAAACAATAATGGTTGAAGACACAGAAGAAATAATGGATATACCTGCTGTTTATGCATTAGAAAACGATTACCACACCCCGAATCTTACACATGAAGATGATGAAAAAACAATAACACTAAATGATATTTCCTATAATGACAGTGAAATGACCGTGACCGTCAACGGTACAATCAATTTTAAACAAGACAGTGATAAAGCGTTACGAATAGCTCTATACCGACCCCACTATCATGAACTGGCAAAAGGAGACGGAAACTCTTTAGAGGGGGAATACTTCTCAGGGATTCCTGTTAACTTTTCTATCCCGTTTACATTAGAAAACAGAGTAGGTGATAATGATGGTGCGAACCTTTATTTCACGATAGATAATGCTTTATTTGCAATAGACATGAGGACAGGAGAAGAATCCCAAGAACCGCTACCTCTATTAAGCCGGACGGGTCAAGATGATGAAGAGTATATGGATACAGTCCCGTTAAACGGGGTAAAAACGAATGAAGATAAAACGGTGTATAAACTTTTATCCCTTGGTCAGCCGTATTGGAACTGGGGGATAGGACATGATGAAATGGCTACGTACGAATTTGTGCTTGGAGGAAAGTATAAAAAACTGACATTTACCCTTGCTGAAGGTAAAGACACGAAAGTAAGCACAGGTGCATATGACTTTTATATATTTGGAGACGACTTTGAAAATATTCCTGATACTGATAAATTTCAAGGGAAACCTTTATTTCATAAAAAGCTAAAAGGCACTGATCAGCCGGAAATATACACAGTAGATGTAACAGGGGTTCAAACGCTTACCATTCAATATGACACGAATAACATTTCAGAAATGATGGGCTCAGATGAAGGTAAACAACTTGATGTGTTATTGGTGAATCCTATAGTTGAGAAATAAAAACTCACAGTTACACCCTTTAAATGAAAAGTCATTGACTAGGAAGATACGTTCCCCTTCAACTAAAAAACTATTGGTTGTTGGAACAATTTCAGTAATCCATAACTGACATCAAAACTCTAACTTTGATGTCAGTTTCTTTTTTTTAATCCTTAATACAACCGAAGTATTAATCCCTTTTCATCAAATATGGGACACATGTTCAATATTTAAATACAAAGTAAAAATAATGTCGTTTTTTGGTAGCTAAATATGGTATAATACAGCAGATTGTTTTATGTATTTTACTATTTTAGGAAAAAGTGTACGGTTTGCTATACACAGAATAGGTGTGTTTCTTTAATGAAAAAAGTACTGATTATCACACAAAACTTCTATCCCGAGATTGGCAGTGCCGCTAATCGCATAACGAATATTTACAAAGAGTTAAAAGGTAAGGGATATGACATCACCATACTCACTACAGAACCAAGCTACCCAAACCGCAATTTATATAAAAATACTGATTTTTGGAATGATCAAGGTCAGATGAATGATGTTGTTAGAATTCATACAAATACACGCAAATATACGAGCAGTATCTTCAATCGACTGCTTCTTTATCTTGAGGTTGCGTTAAAGTTCATCTTTAAAATCAAGAAGATGGATACGAAATATGATTTTGTGTTTGTATCTACCCCGCCTATATTCGTTGGATTAGCAGGGCTGTTTGCTAAACATAAATTCAGTTCTAAACTGATTTTAGATGTAAGGGATCTATGGCCCGAATCCTTGCTCGGTGTTGGTGTTTTCACAAACAATTTGATACTAAAAATGGCATTCGCACTAGAAAAGTTTCTATATAAAAAAGCAGATCACATCATCGTGAACAGCGAAGGATTTGTATCGTACATTGCAGCTAAAGGAATAAACAAAAAACGTATACAGTTTATGCCGAATTCTTTAACGGAAAAAGAACTCAACACATCTCTTCTGCAATCTGCCAATGATAAGGTTGAAGTTATATATACAGGGAATATCGGCTTAGCGCAAGATATCAGCAAGCTGATTGAAGTCGCCGAACTGTTAAAATCTCATACATATATTCGGTTCAAAGTAATCGGTTATGGCTATAAGAGATCAGAACTAAAACAAGTGATAGAAGAGAAGGATTTGCAGAATATCGTATTCCTTGATGCACTTAATAGAAAGAACGCGCTTAAAGAAGTAGCTTCAGCTCATATCGCGTATGTCAGTCTTGTTGAAGAGACTGTCTTTAAGAAAGTGTTGCCTGGTAAGATTATTGACTACATGTCGATGGGGAAACCGATTGTTGGAGATGTTTCGGGGTATGCGCAAGAGGTTATTGAAAAAGCACGTTGCGGTTTGACTTCAGAGGAAAGATCCGTTGAACTCCTCGCCCAGCAGATCGTGGAACTTGCTAATGATGCAGCGCTGCGGGAAGAGTACGGGCGAAACGGTCATCGCTTTGCTTTTGAAAATTTACGATGGAAAAAGAATATAAACGTACTTATAAATATGTTGGAGGAAAGAAATGAGTCAGAAAGTATGCATGTTCGTATGGAACCACTTCACAAATGATGCACGTGTGCTTCGAGAATGTACAGCATTATCTGAAGCGGGTTATGAAGTCGATCTAATCGCTATACATGATTGGAAGCAGCCAAACATGGCGAAACGTGAAAAGAGAAATGAGAAGTTTAATCTGATTCGAGTAAACAACCGTTTAAAGATTTTAGGTGTGGCAAACCGAGTGAAAAGAATCGCCATGCGTAATATCGTTACAAAAGCAGCATCCGTTTTGTTTGCAGCTTTAGCTCTATGGCAAGCCCCTATCATTACGTTAATTCTATTAGCGCTATTCAGTATGCTGATTGTTAAGAAAATAAGACAAAATCTATCAAGAAGCTACATTGCTTCTCAAATGATTTATCATGGTTTAAAACGGAATTATTCTATTTATCATTCCAATGACCTAAACACACTTCCACAAGGTGTTCTCTGTTCTAAGATTTTGACATTTAAAAGGAAGAAACTAATCTACGATTCACATGAGATTCAAACAAGTCGGACAGGTTATAACAGCAAATGGTACGGAATCGCTGAAAATTTTTATCTGAAATTTGTTGATGTAACGATTCATGAAAACCATACCCGTGCTGCTTATCACGAAAAACTGTATGGAACGTATCCGGAGGTTCTTCATAATTATCCGTTCGTGCAAAGACCTGAACTGAACGATAGTGTGAACATGCATGAACTTTTAAATTTACCAAAAGACGAACCAATCCTTCTCTACCAAGGCGGTATTCAAATCGGGCGAGGCCTTGAGAAGATTGTAGAAGCTGTTCCAATGTTCAAGCGAGGAACAATGGTATTCATTGGGGATGGTAAACAAAAGCCTTCCCTCCAAAAGCGAGTTAAAGAGTTAGGTCTAGAAGATAAGATAAGATTCATAGATAAGATTCCCGTTGAACAGCTGTTGCATTACACGCGAAATGCTTACTTAGGTTTCCAAGTACTGAACAACATTTGCTACAACCATTATTCAGCGTCATCGAACAAACTGTTTGAATATATGATGTGTGGAATTCCAGTAGTTGCGTGCAGTTTTCCTGAGATCAAGAAAGTAGTCGAAGGAAACCATACGGGGATATGTATTGACTCTCATTCTCCAGAATCTATTGCAGAAGGCGTGAACTTCTTGTTAGACAATCCTGATGTTCACCAGCAGATGAAAGAAAACTGTTTTACGGCTAGACATAAATATAATTGGGATGTTGAGAAAGAAAACTTCTTAAAAATATATAGAACTGTTTCATAATCTTTTTTTATAAACAATTGGAGGCATTTTATGAAGAAGCCATTAGATAAAGTGACAGATGCATATTTTAATGAACTAGGAGATTCATTTGGGGAAAGAATTAGGAATCGAATCCATTGGATCTGTGAACATGCAAAAGGAGAGCAGATTCTAGATGTTGGATGCTCTCAGGGCATTACTTCCATTATCTTAGGACGTGAAGGAAAGCGTGTCCTTGGAATGGATTTGCTTCAAGAATCAATTGATTATGCAAACAATATGTTGAAAGATGAGGAAGAAATCACTAAAAAGTATGTTCAGTTTGTTTCAGCAAATTTTATGGATTATGACTTCAGTGATAAGAAATTTGATTGTATCATCATGGGAGAAGTTCTTGAGCATATTACAGATCCTCAACGTTTTGTTAAAAAGGCTTCACAGCTATTAAGTGAAAACGGAAAAATCATCATTACGGTACCATTTGGAATAAATGACTACTTCGATCACAAAAAAACATATTATCTTTTAGATCTTTTCAGGTTATTAGATAAGGGTATTGAGATTGAAGAAATTAATTTTCTCGGTAAATGGGTTGGTCTCGTACTTAGTAATACATTAGAACAAGGTATTAAAATTGATGAAGTTTTACTTCATAGACTTGAAGATGCTTTCTATTCGATGGAAAGACAATATGTTAAAGATATAGCTTCAAAGAACAATTCTATAAAAAAGCTTAAAGAAAAACATAACGAAGAAACAAAGAATTTTAAAGCGAAAATCAGTCAAAAAGACCGATCGATTGCCGATTATGAGAAACAAATCTATGAATTGAATGAAAAAGTTTCAATGTTAAATGATCAATTGATTGAATCAGGGCTGGAACGAAAAAACAGTGAAACACTTTCTAAGGCAATTATTGATCAAAAAGATGAAGTTATTTCTGAACAAGATATACAAATTTCAAAGTTAAAAGCAGAAGTTAATTCTTTTAAGAAAAAGTTAGAATCCTATGTAACCCCTAAAGTACAACCCGATACAGAAAAAGAAATGAAAAAACTTAGAAAACTCTTTGAAGAAACTAAACTTGATGTAATTAAAGTAAGAAAAGAAAAGGTTAGCATTCAAGAGAAATTACTAAATTCCTACAACAAAGAAGAAAAGTTACTTAACACTTATAAAAAACTGTTAAAAACAAATAAACAATTAGAAAAAAGATACAGTGCATTACGTTCATCCAAATTAGGGAAATTTACAGTATCATATTGGCAATGGCGACGTAAAAAGAAACTTGGAGGAAAGTAATTTGGACTTAAATTCGATAGAGCAAAGATTACAGACACTAAAAAAGATACAAGACAGCTTGAATGATGATATAGCTTTAGAGAATAAACAAATTGAAAAAGATAAAGAAGTATTAAGAAAGATCAAAAAAGGGATTTCCGTAAACAAACTAGACCTAACACCGGTAATAAAAGAAACGGTTGTTAAGAAAAAGATAACTGCAAAACATAGTGATACCAATGAAGTTTTAGATGGTGAAGAACGCTTGGAATATTTAAAATACCGAGATCAACATGCTGACAGACAGTTCTTTAAGAAAGTAAAAGGCATGCTTGACCAAATACCAGAAAGCAATGGGAGTAAATACTATCCTAAATCCAACGTAAATATCGGCATTATCGCAGATGAGTTTTTGTTTAATTCTTTTGATGGGACAGCTAACTTTACCTATATTACAAGAGAGAACTATAAGCAACATGGGGACAAGCTAGATGTCTTTCTAATCGTTTCTGCTTGGAAAGGTTTGAATATGGAATGGAAGGGCCTAGGCAACCCGAAAATCCGTAAGCATAGAGAAGATCTATTCAAAATTGTTGATTTTTACCGTGAAAAAGATATTAAAATTGTCTTTTATTCTAAGGAAGATCCAGTTAACTATGATGTGTTTAAAGAGCTGCCAACAAAATGTGATTATATTTTCACTACAGCAGCAGAAAAAGTAGATGACTATAAAAAACATTGTAAAAATGACAAGGTTGAAGTTTTAAGTTTTGGTGTTAATCCTTTGTATCATAACCCTGTTGGGATGAAGAAGTTTCAAAAGAGAAAAGAGGTACTCTTTGCAGGTTCATGGTATAACAAATACCCTCATAGACATGTAGATACTAGAATTTTATTTGATGGTGTCATTGAATCTGGCCTTGATTTAAAGATTATTGACCGTAATTTTGATTTGAAACTGGCACAATACTTTTTCCCTAAAGAGTATGCAAAATATACTTCACCTGCTGTTGAACATGCATACTTGCAAAAGCTCCACAAACTCTATGACTGGGGAATTAACCTTAACACCGTTAAAGACAGTTCCACTATGTTTGCCAATCGGGTTTATGAGCTTCAAGCACTTGGTAATATCTTAATTTCAAATTATAGCAAGGCTGTAAACGATATATTTCCGAATGTATTCATGGTTCATGATAAAAACGAAGTAAAAGAGATTATTAACGGTTTTTCTGATGAAGAAGTTTACAAACATCAGATATATGGAGTAAGAAGAGTGATGTCTCGTGAAACAACACATCACCGTTTAGAACAGCTACTAAAAGCAATTGGAACTCCTTTTGAACAAGTTAAAAGAAAAGTTGCGGTTGTTGTTAAAGAGACTAACGATAAGATTCAGAAAATGTTTGATGCTCAAACATATTCAGATAAAGAATTGGTTTTAGAGAGCAGTCTAAATGAAGAAGGTAAAAAACAATTCGATATGATCGCATTCTTTGATGAGGATAAGGAATATGGTGAGTTTTACTTAGAAGACATGATTAATGGCTTTAAGTACACGAATTCCGATTATATTACAAAAGAAGCTTATTATAATGGTGACGAGCTGCAAACAGGCATAGAGCATGATTATGTTACAACAATGCAGGATAAATACAGAACTGTATTCTGGAGTGAATCATTCTCAGTTGATGAACTTAAGAAGCTGAAAGGTTCTGTAGACTTAGCAAATGGATACAGTATTGACCACTTTGAATTTAATAACAAGAGAAAAACAGTTAAGAAGGAAACGATTGATTATAAATTATCCGTTATTGTTCCTACTTATAATAATGGTGAGCATCTTTTAAACAAATGTTTTAACAGCTTAAAACGCAGCTCGCTTTTCAATGACATGGAGATTATCATAGTTGATGACGGATCATCAGATGAAATAACCCTGAAGATTATTAATCATATTGCAACTGAAAATCCAAATGTGAAAACATACTTTTATGAAAAAGGTGGCAGCGGAAGTGCTTCACGACCTCGTAATAAAGGGTTTGAACTTACAACGGCACCTTACGTAACGTATTTAGATCCAGATAATGAAGCTATCAATGACGGTTATTACAGAATGTATGAAGAAATACAGGGTACAGATTATGACTTCATCGTAGGAAATATGGTGAGGGTTGCAGATAATAACATGCACTTCAACTATTTCAAAACTGTGATTCAATACAACAATAAACAAGATGTTTTAGAAGGAAACATGAAGGAATATTTGGCTAAGACTCAATTCAAAGCCATGAGTATTCAAGCTTTAATCTTAAAACGAGAATTAATTGCTGACCATTCCTTACAAATGGTAGAGGGTGCAGTTGGACAAGATACTCTGTTCTTCCAGGAGTTGTTGCTTCATTCTGAGAAAGTAAAGGCAATTGATCTTGATATACATGTCTATTATGCAGCTGTATCAGGTTCTGCCGTAAACAGCATATCTAAAAGGTTTTTTGAAAAGTACTTAATCCTAGAGAAAGCTAGATACAAAGCATATAAAGAGTATGGGATTTTAGAGGATTACTTGGATAAACGTTTTGAATACTACTTTAAGAATTGGTACCTAGAAAAGTTAAAGAAAGTACAAAAAGATGACGTTTTAGAATCTGTTAGGTTACTGTTTGAAATCTTTAACATATATAAGTCAAAGGCTGTATTAGCGGAACCGGAAATTGTTAGGTTTAGTGAGTTAGTGAAGAATAAGGATTACGAAACAACTATTAAGGAATTTGTAAGATAAGCAGATGAGGATATAAGTTTAACTTATATCCTCTTTTAAAAACTATAGAGGTGAGTATCTTATGATTATTAAGGACAAGGTTTTTAATGGTGAAGTAAAAGTAAATTATCTTTTTAAAAGATCAGCAACTCAAAACAATAAACTAGTAATTGTTTTTTCGGCATTTCCTACCAAAAATTCAAAACCTAGATACAATTACATGAATACAATAGAAGGTTTAGATACAAATAAATTATTTATTCTAGATGATTTTGGGTGTCGAGCAAGTTATTATCTTTGTGAAAATAGAGATTATAAGATTGAGAGGTCAGTAAAAGCCTTAATCGATTACATAGTAGATCAGTATAAAATAGATCATATTATTTCAGCAGGGTCTAGTAAAGGCGGATATGCAGCTTTATACTATGGAATTAAGTATGGTTTTAATGAAGTTATTGCGGCTTCACCTCAGTATTTTGTGGGTGATTATGTAAATAAGTTTGCTACTGAGGTAGCTGCATTTATGGCAGGTGGTACTAAAGAAGAGGATGTTAAATACCTTAATGATATCCTCCCAAATACAATAATTAATACACCTCACAGTCCTACTATCTTTATACATGTTGGGAGTGGCGAGAGTCATTATAAATTGCATGTTAAACCGATGGTTGAATTGCTAAAACAAAAAGGTATAAAGTGTAATTTAGATTTAGGAGATTATAGTAAACATAGTGATGTGTCATTGTATTATCCTGAGTATTTACGTAGAAATGTATGTTCAAGTCTAGATTTACCTTTTATTAATAAGCTCCAGTTTAACCAACAGGAATGCAAATTGGGACATCAGGTAACTTTTACTATAGATAAGTTTAAAGGAACAAATAGTTTTGCTTGGTATGTCTATAAAGACAAAGACGCCATTCATAAGCAAATGTATAAAGAAGATAATAGTTTTAATTACGAATTTAAGGAAAAAGGCAATTACAAAGTCAAAGTGTTTGCAATCAATCCTAAAAAAGTTAAAACGACAATAACTACAAAAAATATTGAAATTAAATAAATGAAAGCAGCGGAATTTACGATTCCGCTGCTTTCATTTATTTAAACGATAGAAAAGTCACCTACCCAAATTCTAGAAGCTTCCACCCATGATCTAGTTGATGTAGCTTGATGATGCAGTATTTTTATATATGGAGGTTCATTTGGGCTGAAGTCTTTAATAGTTAGTCTTATCTCTCTTTTCCCAAACAAATCTAAAAGATCTGACTCCCCAAGAAAATTAGATGTAACAGTAATTTTATCTCTTCCTTTAGGATTATTGTAAAATAACTGCGTTGTAAAACATAAGATGTCGTCATCATTAAAACCAGATAAGTTAAAAGTCAGTGTGTATGAATCGTTCGATTGTATATCTTGATTCTGAAACTTATAAACTACCCCTTGATTGTCATAGGTACGTGTAAGTTGATCTGACTGTGATGTAGAAGGAGTAATGATGTTTTGGAATAATTGTTTATTTATTTGAGCTAGTCGCTCTTTTTGTTTATCTGCTTCAATATACTTCGTTTTCAAATTTTCAGTAGAATTAATGTCCCAGTAGTTTAAAACGGGCCACAAATCTTCAATGAGATCATTAAATAATTTATTTTCATTTCGTTCTTCTATTGGATAAGAAAGCATTAAATCTAATATTTGACGAGAATTTAATAGAAGCATGGTATTAAAGGCGATATCCGACTCTCCGACCACACCGCTATGCCATTGTATTAAGCGATAGGAAACAAAAAGTAATTCCAATGGATTATAATTATACCAGTTTGTTAATTGAGCATGATTCAATAGGTGATCTAAATGCTCTATATTTTGCTGCTCATCCTCTATAAGTGTCCACTTTTGAACATTTTTAGCTATTAATTGAGTATTCCATTCTTTTATTTTTAATGTGCTATTTTGAAAGATGTACTTACCAACGTTAAATAATGCTGTAGACCTTATGTGTAGATAATCCTTTTTACCATATAAGTTGTAATAATCATTAGCTAAATTTAAACCGTGGTTCGAAAGTACATTATGTTTTATGGTTTTAATAACCTCAGGGTCTACACATTCATCTGTAGAGATTTCAAAGAATCTATGCTTTAAATTAAGATTATCTACAATAGAAGTAACAATTTTCTTGTCATTAAGAAATGTTTTCTTTGCGTAATCACTAGCATTGCTCGTATCTTTCATATAAGTGAAAGTTTCTAGGTCTCTAATTATAGGTTTTAAAATGGCTAATGAAGTTCTGCTGTCACCGCCGCCTGTTAACGATAGAATGGGAGTATAGTGGGAGCGCCTAACCCATTTAACGGTTTCGCTAAGATATTGTTTTAATTCTGTTTTTATCTCTTCTTTTGATTTCGAAGGAAAATCCTTAGTAGGATAATACCTTTCGAGTGTTCTTGTATTGACTTCGTACGTCATATTGGGTATTAACTTTTCAATGGACTTATAACGAGTGTGATAAGAAAAACTGATTTCGGAAGGTTTAAAATAAACCTGCTCTACATTTGTATCTCCAACAACTTCAGATACTAGAGAATCATGAGAGGCGACAACATCATAGTGAGAATGATAACAGACCGACCGTAATCCACTTACGTCATGAAAAAGGTTTAGTTTTCCATTTTGACTTAATATAATTAAAAATCTGCCACTTAAGTAACTGATTTCATCAAGAAATAATTCATTGCTCTGCTCCAGAGAACGTTTTAATTTATCTATAATAGAGTCTTCCTTAAGATTTCCGTTTCTAATGTCAAAAAAGTAACCGAGAATTGCAATATGTACTGCGTTAGAGCTTGAAGATACAAACTCATTTTTAGGTGAAAAATATAAGGTCCATTCCCCTGGTAAGCTGAACTCTCTCCAATTATAACGATTTTCAAAGTGTTTTCTGGTTAATAAGAAACCAAATGGATATTTTATTTCATCTTTCATGAATCTGACCTCCAATGATCATATAACAAATTGATGGTAGTGATAACAAATTGATGGTAGTGATGATGTATGTGTATATCTACAGAGAATACTTCTTACTTCTAAATAGAAAATTAACAAAACACCACACTATTATATATTTCTTTTACATATAAATCTATCAAATGAAAATATTACAAGTATTGTATTTCTTTAGAACTAGACTTAAATTGCCCATTATTAATCTTAATATATTTAAGAGAAGAATTATCAACCGATATAAAGTATTAGAGTATATAATTTTATTTCGACAAATTTTATGTTACAAACTTAAAAAATTCCAAAATTTATAAAAGAATGGTAGACTTTAATGTTGAAATCTGTTTTAATATTAATGTTAGTTTAACAGCTTTTTACATTATTTCGACAAAACATATGATTAAAAATAGTTATTTATTCATTGGATATTATGTTAATAAAATATTATGGGGGTTGTGCATATAATGAAAATCTGTACGATGGGTCTTGGGTATATAGGTCTTCCTACGTCTGCTATGTTTGCTAAATACGGAGCTGAGGTTGTAGGTGTTGATCTGTACCCTGAAGTTGTAGATAAATTAAATCAAGGTGAGATTCACATTGAAGAGCCTGGCCTTGGAGAAGTAGTTAAAAATGTAGTAGAGAACGGTAAATTTAGAGCATCACTTCTTCCGGAAGAAGCAGATGTATTTATTATCGCGGTTCCAACGCCAAACCTTAATGATGAGCACAAATCATGTGACTTAACATATGTATTAACGGCTACTCAATCTGTTTTGCCATTAGTAAAGAAAGGCAACGTCATTATTATTGAATCTACGATTGCCCCTCGTAGCATGGATGACCATGTTAAGCCTTTGGTTGAAGAAGCTGGGTTTAAAGTGGGAGAAGATATTTTCCTCGTTCACTGCCCAGAGCGCGTACTTCCAGGACAAATCATGCATGAACTTGTTCACAACAACCGTATTGTTGGTGGAGTTACAAACGCTTGTGCGCAAGCGGGAGCAGAAGTTTATAGCCTATTTGTAGAAGGGGAAATTATCAAAACAGATGCAAAAACGGCTGAAATGTCTAAACTAATGGAGAATACATTCCGTGATGTAAACATTGCACTTGCTAATGAACTAGCTAAAGTATGTAACTCTTTAGATATAAACGTTCTTGATGTAATTGAAATGGCTAATAAGCATCCGCGTGTTAACTTGCATTCACCTGGTCCAGGAGTTGGAGGACATTGTCTAGCGGTTGATCCATACTTTGTTGTAGCAAAAGCACCTGAACTTGCAAATATCATTAAGTTATCACGTGACACAAACGTCTCAATGCCTCAATATGTGGTAGATAGCGTAAGAATGATGTTAAAAGAAGTTTCAAAACCTAAGGTAGCTGCATTCGGTGTTACTTACAAAGGTAATGTTGACGATATGCGTGAAAGCCCAGCAATGGATGTTATCAACTTATTATCTGATGAATTTGAAGTGGCAATTCATGATCCACATGTTTACTCTGAATATTATGATTTTGTAAGTGCTGAAGTTGCAGCTTCAGGAGCTGATTTGATTTTAGTCCTTACAGATCATGATGAGTTTAAAACACTAGATTATGACAGACTTGCTTCACTTATGCGCACACCTAAAGTATTTGACACTCGAAACTGTATTGCGGGTACATTCGACAAGGCGGAAATGATTAATTTCGGTAGCCTTTATAAACAGAAAGAGGAAAAAGTGGCATTAGTATGAAATCAGCTTTAATTATTTTGAAAGAACATCTTCAAAATAAATATCTAATATCAAGACTATCTCTTTATGATTTGAAGAATACGTACTCAGCAACTATGCTGGGTAATATATGGGTTATTTTAAATCCTCTCATTCAAATCTTTGTGTATTGGTTAGTCTTTGGTTTAGGAATTAGAGGTGGAGCGCCGGTTAACGGCGTTCCTTACTTTATTTGGTTAATAAGTGGAATTATTCCTTGGTTTTTTATTAGCAAAGCTATAACTAATGGATCGAATTCTATTTATTCCAAATTAAATACTGTTTCTAAGATGAACTTTCCTTTAAGTATTGTTCCCACATATACAGTTACAGCTCAGTTATACAATCATCTTATTTTGCTGATGCTGCTTATTTTAACGGTAATTGCTTCAATAGGACTTGTTTCGTTAAACCTGTTCTTGGTTTTTTATTTTACGGTAGCGGCAATTTTTTTACTGGTAGCTATAGCTTTAATTACATCTACGCTTTCTACTTTAGTTCGTGATGTAAATATATTAATTCAGTCTATTGTACGAATGCTTTTTTACTTAACTCCAATAATTTGGGTCCCAAATCTCAGTGAACTTCCTTACTTTTTTAAAGTTATGTTCTACTTGAATCCCTTTTATTATCTTGTAAACGGTTATCGGGAACTTCTCTTATTTGGAGATACTGATACTATTATTAGCTACAACACATTATATTATTGGAATGTAGTGTTGGTCCTATTCTTTATTGGTGCTTTTTTACATGTGAAGTTTAGAAAACAATTCGTCGATAGTCTGTAAAGGTGATACACATGAATACAACAGTCAAGTTTGATGGTGTAACCAAAAAATTTAAAAAGTATCATAAGTCATCAGAACGCTTTAAGGACTTAGTCACCTGGAAAGAAACAGGTGACTATCATTATGCACTTAGAGACGTTTCTTTTAGTGTTCAAAAAGGTGAAATTGTAGGGGTTATTGGATTAAATGGTGCAGGAAAAAGTACGCTATCTAATTTGATTTCTGGAGTTACCATCCCGACACAAGGAAAAGTTCAAATAAACGGACAGGCTTCCTTAATTGCTATTTCTTCGGGACTTAATGGTCAATTAACCGGTTTAGAAAATATTGAACTAAAAGGCTTAATGCTTGGTTTAACAAAGGAACAGATTAAGGATATCGTTCCCTATGTTATTGAATTTGCTGAGATCGGTGATTTTATTGATCAGCCCGTAAAAACATATTCGAGTGGAATGAAAGCCCGATTAGGATTTGCTATTTCTATTAATATTGATCCTGATATTTTAGTGATAGATGAAGCATTATCTGTTGGAGATTCTACTTTTACAAACAAATGTTTAAAAAAGATAAATGAGTTTAAGGATAGCGGGAAAACGATTTTCTTTATCAGTCATTCTGCCAGTCAGATTAAGAAATTTTGTGATAAAGCATTATGGCTTCATTACGGTACGGTAAGAGAATACGGAGAAGTAAATGAAGTTGTAGGTAATTATGTTAAGTTTCTAAAAACCTATAATGCACTTTCAACATCTGAACGTAAAGAGTATAAAAAAGAAGAACTTGATAAAATTGAAAAAAGTGCAACCGCAGAAAACAAACCAAGAATGAGAAGAAAGCAAAAAGAAAGAAAAAAGAGAGATATCAAGCAGCTTGTTGGTATCGGTTTCTTATTATCTGCTTTAGTACTGAACGCTTTTTTGACAATTTCCCATCCTTCTATTGATAAGGTCAAAGCCATGGTAATGGAAAATTCTCTGTTTAAGAGCAAAGAAAGTACAGACGTTGTTAAAGAAAAAAAGAAACCTAAACCTTCTGAAAACACAAAAAAACCAGCTGAACCTGAATTAAAGGTTGCTGTTATCAATAAAGATTTTATCAACATTCGAAATAAGGCTAGCCTAGACAGCACGATTGTTGGCCAGGGGATTTTTGGTGATGTCTATCCAATTAAGCAATCGATTGAAGACACGGATGAAGACATGACTTGGCTGCAGCTCGATATACCGGGTGAATCTGAATCATGGGTAAGTTCTTCGGTTGCAGAAACCATTGATAGTAAAGATATTCCGACTCTCGAGGACCTTTCGACTTTTGAAACGTATTTGACCGAGCGTAATCTGCCAGTAGGCCATAGTGAAGTTTCTTCTTTATTCAATGACTCTTTTGATCGGTCAAAGATTGTGAATGTTATTCAGAATGAAGCTGAACTAAATAATGCAACGGTTATTACCACTTCTGATGCTATGTTGATTGTGAAATCGGACCAACTGACTGAATTGTTGCTAACAAATGTATACACGAGTGCTGAACCTTTTATACCGCTGTTTAGTTCAACTAAGATAACAAAAGATGTAGAAGACCTTTACTTTGCAAAAACAGACACTTTGATGATTAAGATGAATGTTGATTCTAGAGATAATTCAGTAACATCATTCTCTTTTAGCAAAAGAAAGAATAAATAAAAAGGGGAATTCACTAAGAATGGCTACAAAACTAAAAGTTATGACAATCTTTGGAACAAGACCTGAAGCGATTAAGATGGCACCACTTGTTCTAGAACTTGAAAAACATGAAGAAGTTGAATCCATTGTTACCGTAACAGCGCAGCACCGTGAGATGTTGGATCAGGTACTTGAAATCTTTGGGATTACACCTGACCATGATCTGAACATTATGAAGGATCGTCAGACGCTTATCGAAGTAACAAGCCGAGCACTTGAAGGTCTGGATCGCGTTATGAAAGAAGTGAAGCCGGACATCGTGTTGGTTCATGGTGATACAACGACAACATTTGTTGCGAGCTTGGCTGCTTTTTATAACCAAATCGCTGTAGGGCACGTTGAAGCGGGACTTCGTACGTGGAACAAATATTCTCCGTATCCAGAAGAGATGAACCGCCAGTTAACGGGTGTAATGGCAGATCTTCATTTCGCGCCGACAGACATTGCAGCACGAAACCTGCTTGATGAGAAAAAGTCTGGAGATCATATCTTTGTAACAGGGAATACAGCGATCGATGCGCTGAAAACGACGGTTGCTGAAGAATATCACCATGAAGTTCTTGAAAAGCTAGGTGATGACCGTCTGATCCTTCTAACGGCTCACCGCCGTGAAAACCTAGGTGAACCGATGCGTAACATGTTCCGTGCGATCAAGCGTTTAGTGGAAGAGCATGATGACATTCAAGTGGTATACCCTGTTCACTTAAATCCTGTTGTTAGAGAAACAGCAGATGAGATTTTAGCGAACGACCCTAGAATTCATCTGATCGAGCCACTTGGTGTCGTAGATTTCCATAACTTTGCTTCTCGCGCTCATATCATCCTGACAGACAGTGGCGGTGTACAAGAAGAAGCTCCTTCATTAGGTGTGCCAGTATTGGTTCTTCGTGATACAACAGAGCGTCCAGAAGGTATCCAAGCTGGAACTTTGAAGCTAGCAGGAACAGAAGAAGAAGATATCTACTCATTAGCGAAAGAATTGTTAACGGATGAAGAAGAGTACGCAAGAATGTCCCAAGCGTCCAACCCTTATGGTGATGGGGAAGCATCTCGCCGTATTGTTGAAGCGATCCTCTATCATTTCGAGAAGAATAGTGAACGTCCAGAAAGTTTTTATGTGAACGTATAATAAGCAGGGGCTGACTTCAATTAAGAGGTTAGCCCCTCTTTTTGGTATAATTGTCCTATATGTGCCTAATTGTAAATTTTTTATTACAAAACAGGTTGTAAAATTCTGATAATTTTGTATAATGGAAGTAATCGAATATGGACGGGAAGAGACCATGAGAAGAAACCCAATTTGTAATCCTTTCTTTTGAAAGGGTTTACATTGGTGTTTCTTCTCTTTTTTCTTTGCCGAAAATCGATCATAAACTTATAGGGGGTTGAACAATGAAAAGGTCTTTATCGATTTTTACTTCTTTAATTTTAATGATGAGTATACTCTTGCTCACGGCATGTGCAGGGGACCAAGATTCTGGAGATGGCGGTGGTAAAGGAAAGATTACGTTTTATTCTCCAGAAACACCTGATATGACTAAAGAACTGGGGCAAAAATTCGAAGAGCTGCATGGCGGCTCTGTTAACGTGCAATACGCGGGTACGAACGTACTTGTGAACCGTATGATGGCGGAAAAAGACAATCCACAGGGTGACGTTTGGTACGGAGGCGGAGGAATCCTTCCGTTTGAAGCAGCTGTCGACAAAGGCATTATCGGAAAATACATTCCTGACTTTGCAAAAGATTGGGATACGGTAGAAAACGGAATTAAAGTGAAGCATCAAGACGGCAAGTATGTAGGTGTTGAAGTATTCGTACTCGGTTTTGCTTATAACACGGACCTAGTAAAACCAGAAGAAGCACCAAAGACTTGGGATGATCTTCTTGATCCAAAATGGAAAGGCAAAATTCAGTTCTCCAACCCAGCGGCATCTGGTACGGCAACGCTTATGGTATTGAACCAAATGATGCAGCGCGGTGAGGCAGAAGGTTGGGACTACTTTAAAAAGCTAGTAGACCAAGCAAACTCTATGCCGGATTCAGGCTCAGCTCCAACAAAAGCCGTGTCTATGGGTGAAGCACACATCGGTGTTGGATTTGACTTCATGGCATACGAGCAAAAAGCAAAAGGGGAAAGCGTAGATTTCGTTGTGCCTGATAAGACGCCAATCCTTGTTAACCCGGTTTCAATCGTTGAAGGCGGACCAAACCCTGAAGGCGGAAAGAAGCTGATCGATTTCTTGCTCTCTAAAGAAGGACAACAGATTTTAGCGAACTGGTACCATATCCCGATCAATCCAGATGTGGAATCCAAGACTCCTCTTACACTTGATAAAGTAAAATCTCATGCTGTCGATCTTGATATTGATTGGGTAAATGAGAACTACGACCGCGTAAGAAACGAGTGGAAAGAGAAATTTCAGTAATACACATTAGGGGTGGTAGAGAATGGGTTCAGTTAAAGTTTCACAACTAACAAAAGAGTTTTCTGGTGTTCATGCCTTGAAAAATGTAAACCTGGATATCCAAGAGGGCGAGTTCTTCGCTCTTCTTGGCCCGTCAGGCTGCGGCAAAACAACAACCATGAGATGTATCGCGGGCTTTGAACAGCCAACTTCAGGAACCATTCAAATCGGAGAGGCAAAAGTCAACCATATTCCTCCGAACAAAAGAAACTGTGGGATGGTGTTCCAAAGCTATGCGCTTTTTCCGCATATGAACGTATTTGAAAATGTCGCCTACAGCTTGAACATTAAACAATTAAATTCAAGCAATATCGCGGCAAAACTGCCTATCTACTTAAGGCTTCTCAATAGAAAACTAGGAAGATATCCGAAACCGATCGAGCAAAAGGTAATGGAAATCCTTGAATATGTTGAACTGGATAAGCACGCAACTCGACTCACAAGTGAACTGTCTGGCGGTCAGCAGCAGCGTGTGGCACTGGCAAGAGCGCTTGTCATGGAACCAGCTGTACTTTTAATGGATGAACCATTATCGAACTTGGATCAAAAGCTGCGTCACTCGATGCGTAACACGATCCGCCGCATCCAGCAAGATCTCGGGATTACAACGATTTTTGTAACACATGATCAAGAAGAAGCGATGAGTATGGCAGATCGAGTAGCCGTTATGGATAGCGGGGAAGTGAAGCAGATCGGAACACCGATTGAGCTCTACAGCAGGCCATCTACACCATTCATTGCGAATTTTGTCGGTACGTCAAACGTGTTAAAAGGAACGGTTGTTGGTCAGGAAAATGGCTATTCTGTCGTAAAAGGACACGGCTTTCTTATCAAATCGACAAATCATGTCGAGCAAAAAGAAGTAAACGTCATCGTGCGTCCTGAAAACATTAAAGCGTTCAAACCAGGAACGATTAGCTCTGACGAGTTAACCAACATTATTGAAGGAACGGTGCACGTTTCGACATACCTTGGTTCAATTGTTCGGTACGACATCAAAGTAGAAGAATACCAGCTGGTGGTGGATACAACGTTTGTTCCAGGTGAGGCGATCCTGACAGAAGGAGAGAGGGTGCAGTTAACAATTGATCCTGAAAGGGTGTTGTTAATATGAAGAACCGTCTCAGTTCTTTCAACGGACTTACCCTAGTAAAAATTTTAATTTATGCCTTTTTCGGTGTTTTCCTGCTGCTGCCGCTCGTTTCGGTATTCTTAGTTAGCTTCACAGGTCAGCCTATCAATTTGCTGGGGTCCATTACTGATCCAAATATCTTAAACTCTACTATTGAAAAGTTCAGTTCAGCGTCATTTGATAACTATGAAAAGATTTTTACGAACAAAACGTACTTTTCAGCGGTTCAAAATAGCTTAGAGCTCGCGATTTTAGTTTCTCTAATCGTTATCGTAATGTGTATTCCCATTGCTTATGGAATTGCGCGCACGACGATGCCTTTTAAAAAGACGATCGCAGCATTATGTACAATACCACTCATCGTTCCAACATTTATCTCGGCATACGCCATCATTATCATGTTTGGCCGCGCGGGCTGGGTGACGTATATCTACAATTCACTTGGCGGGGAAGGAATGCTGCTCAATCCTTACTCGATGGCCGGGATCGTGCTTGTACAGGTGTTCTTCTTTTTCCCGTATGCACTCTGGCCAATGGTGGCAGCGTTTAAAGTGAGTGACATCTCACTTGAGGAAGCTTCACTGAACCTAGGTGCAAGGAACTGGTTCACGTTCATTTTTGTCACGTTTTCGCTCGCGATTCCCGGTGTGATTTCGAGTGCGCTTCTTATCTTCACCGTCTCGTTCTCAGACTTTGGAACACCGATTATCCTAGCGCCAAAAGATCTGAACTTGCTGGTTGTTGAAGCGTACCGTGAAATTGCGGGATTCTTCAACTGGGGTGGAGCGGCAATTCTGACCGTCATCATGGTACTTGTCGCAGCATTCTTCTTCTGGCTGCAGCACCTTTTTACAAAAGGAAAGAACTATGGCTCTGTTTCTGGGAAACCGAAACAGCAGAAGCTCAATGATTCTAAAGGGTTAACGCGTACGCTATCGGTTTACTCGCTCGTACTTGTGATCATCCCTGTGCTTGCCATGTTATCCATAGTCCTGCAATCTCTTGCGACAACATGGGGAAAGAATCCGCTTCCGAACGGATATACACTATCACACTATCAAACCATTTTCACGAGTTCGATGGGCAACATTCAAAACTCCATCGTCCTTGCACTTGGAGCATTAATTCTAAGCGTCATCATCGCGACCTTTGTTTCGTATTTCGTAGTAAGGCAGAACTCGTCCAAGCTTGATTTTATGACGTCTATTCCGCTTGTTGTGCCAGGTATCGCGTTTGGTATCGCGCTCATTCAAACGTTTAACACGGCACCGCTTCATCTTACGGGAACGGCGCTTCTATTAATCGTCGCTTACACGATCAGAAGACTTCCGTACATGGTGCGTTCGACAATGGGTACGATGCGTGCGATTAAACAGGACATTGAAGAGGCAGCGGTTAACCTAGGTGCAACACCGTTAACAGCGGCGATTACAATCATCGGACCATTAATGCTGCCTGGAATTGCAGCTGGATCCATTCTTGTTTTTATCACCGTTATTAAAGAAACGAGTATATCTATATTATTAGCACCAGCAGACTGGGCACCGATGAGTTTAGCGATTTTCCAGAACATTTTGCGCGGTGAATATTACACAGCAGCGGCCATGTCGGTCGTTCTCGTAATCATCGTTTTAATTCTGCAAGCCATAGCAAACCGCATTTCGAAAAATCAACTATAAGATGGATGGTGGAGGAAGAACATTGACTAGAGGGTTTATTTTTGATTTGGATGGAACGGTGTATTTAGATGAAGAGATGATTGAGGGAGCGGCAGAAGCGATTGCCGCCCTCAAACAGCGGGGAGATAAGGTCGTTTTTTTAACAAACAAATCCATATCCACCCGCATGGACTATGTACAAAAACTTAGAAAACTAGGCATTGAAGTCGAGTTGGATGAAGTGATCAACTCCAACTTCATTACTGCAAAATTTTTAAAAGAAGCACTAGAATCTGGTGAAGCTGCACTCGTGATAGGGGAGCAGCCACTTATTGAAGAACTGGCCGATGAAGGGATCCCGATGACGTATGACGCCAAACAAGCAAAATTCGTTGTACTCGGCTGGGACCGCCAGTTCAGCTATGAAAAAATCAATCTCGCTTTTCAAGCATGGCTAAACAAAGCGACCATTATCGCGACAAACCCTGACCGAACATGTCCTGTACTAGGAGGAGAAATCCCGGACTGCGGTGCCATGATTGGTGCACTAGAAGGAGTAACGGGTCAGCGCATTGAGTCCATTACAGGAAAACCTTCCAAATGGATGGCTGAGTATGTCGTTTCGCAAGTTCTGAAACTACATCCTTCTCAATGCTACATGGTCGGTGACCGGCTGGAGACCGATATACGCATGGGAATCGAGAATGGTCTGCAATCTGTACTCGTTATGACAGGTGTAACGAATAAAGAAATGTTAACAAAATCTTTATACAAGCCGTCCTATGTTCTTGATAGTATTAAAGAGGTAGTAAATCTATAGATCAAACTTCCACATACGTGGATCGCCAGACGACACGGCTAGCGCTCCAGCTTCAAGCGCTAACAGGATATCCTCTTTTTCTTGAATGAGACCACCGACGATTAGAGGAAGCTTGAGCTGGCGCGACAGCTGGTCAATGACTTTTGGCATTAAGCCAGGCAGCACTTCTACCGCATCTGGCTTACACGAACTGACCATTTCAATCCCTTTTTGAATGGCAGCACGATCAATTAAGAAAATTCGTTGAATGGTAATTAATCCTTCTTCTTTCGCATATTTAATCATGTTTATTTTTGTTGTGATAATGCCAGTTGGTTTCCACACGTCAGCAATGTATTTAACAGCACTTCTAGAATTGGACAGGCCCTCCATAAAGTCCAGATGAATGAAAATATACATACCTGCTTCACGCAATTGATTGATATAGTTTTCAACTGTCGAGATGTCCCCTGTTAAAAGAAAAGCGATGTTAGCTGAACTTTTAATCGCCTTATCAATATCTTTCTGATCCTTAATCGAAGCGATAATCTGTGATTCTACCATATTAACAAGTTCCATTTCTGTTCCCACCCCGTTAGTTATTTTTTGAATATTTATACGATTTCTCTATGAAAAGTTTACCATATGTTAGCAGAAATGCACGGTACTGATGACTTATTTAGATTCTTTTAAGGAGGTGAAGTAGGTCTTTATGCTCATTTTTTCACAAACTATTATTTCAGGAGGGTGTTTAATAACGTGAAAACTCATTCATTGCGTCATCTAGTTGTAACGTCTGCCTTAGCACTAAGTCTTGTGGTTCCACAAGTATCAAGTCCGGTAAAAGCGAATGACACAGTTATCGTAAACGAATCTTTTGATGGTATAAGTAACGGAGCTCTTCCAAATGGCTGGAAAGTGGTTGAAGGAGATGGAAAGGTGCAGGATGGAAAGCTTGTGTTGAATTCACCCGCAACCGGTAAACCTGCACGAGTAGTGGTACCTTTAGCAGATGATAACAATGGGAACTACGTGTTTGAAGCGGATATGACTTTTGTCTCAGCGGTAGAAAATACACGGTGGGCATCTATCATGTATCGTGTGCAAAAAGAGAACTATCCGTATTATCAGTTTGCGGTTAGACGCGGAACGACTGCGCTAAACGGACTGGAATTTGCGGAACGTACCGAAAAGAACGCCTGGAATGTTACCGAAACCAACTTTTATAGGGAGGACTTTCAGTACAATAAAAGTTATCGTCTGAAAGTAATTGCGAGCAAAAATCGTGTGCAGCAGTTTGTTAATGGAGAACTAGTAGTAGACACGGCTGGAGCATCAAAATGGCTGGATGGCGATATCGGATTCCAAGCAGCAGGAGCAACAGTTCAATACGATAATGTGAAACTGACTTCATTTAGCGGTGATTTGCCGCCGGTTCCGAGTTCAGGCGTACTTCTGCCAGATGAAGCCCCAACAAATATGATCAACGCACCGACTTTAATTGAAGGATCTGCCGTTGCGACTTACAATGATCAGACCGGATCCGCTTTATTAAAAGTCGAGTCTAGAGATGGGACTTTGTACGGAAACGATAAATTGTTAAAAGACCAGTTGAATAACCTTAAAACAAAAAAGATTCCAGTTTTACATATTGAACAGACTGGAATAGAAGAAGCAGTAGTTGCCGCTTTAAATGAGACGTCTACAACGGATGTTCAGGTCGTTTCAAGCGACACGAACATTATTAGAGCGATTAAAGAGATAAATCCGAAGATTCGCGGTGGACATGTTTATGATAAAAGTGCACTAAACAAGCATGACCTGCAGCAGATCGTGGAAGACGTTCACGAAAGTGGAAGTAAGATGGTGATGATTCCGCTTAAGAACCTAACGGCGGATAACGTTTATTACCTGCATAACCGAATGGTTTCGGTTTGGGGTGTTGGCGGTGAGACGATGGCCGATACACATGAACTGCTTCATCTAGGTGTGGATGGTATTGTAACGAACCAGCCAGCTTATGCCGTTACCGCTTTTAGTCAGTATCCTGAAAGAACCATTATTCAGCGTCCGATCGTTGCTGCTCACCGCGGTGTTCCATCACTTGCTCCTGAGAACACGATGGTTGGCTACCGCATGGCCTACGATCTAGGTGCTGATCAGATTGAAACAGATGTGCAGATCACGAAGGACGGACATTTGGTTATCATGCATGATAACACAGTTGATCGAACGACGAACGGCACAGGAGCGGTTGACCAGTTAACGTTGGAAGAGGTCCGAGCTTTGGATGCAGGGATTTATAAGGGAGAAGAATTTGCAGGTGAAAAAGTACCAACTTTTAAAGAATTCTTACAAGAGTTTAAAGGCAAAGATGTCGTGCTTTTAGTTGAACTAAAAGACCACGGGATCGAACAGCAAGTAATCGATGAAATCAAGAGTGAAGGCATGATGGATCAAGTTTCTATGCAGAGCTTTTATCTCGACAGCATGCAGCTGATGAACGAGATTGCGCCTGAGTTGCCGATTGGGTATCTGTTTTCAGCTGCTGAGCCAAAAACGTTAGATGCAAAACTAAAGAACGCCAAAAAGATGGTGGACTATGGAACAAGGAATGATGTGACGCTGAATGCCAGCTATGGAACGGTATATGCAGAGTTCATTAAGTACATGCGTCAGCGCGGTCAGATGAGTATGCACTGGACGTTCCGAGCAGAAGCACCGTTTGTGGACAAGCTGAAGCAAGGATTGATCGGGCCGATTACAGACTACACACAATGGCTAACAGCGTCACCGATTCAGCTGGAAACGCCTTTAAAGAAACTTAACCTGAATGTAGGAAAGACACACACGGTAAATGCGAAGGCGAAAGTGAGTTATCGCGTGGATCAGCGTGAAAATGTTGAGACTGAGCTGTTTGTTGCTAATGATAACGGTGTTGTGCGTGTTAATGGAAACACAATTGAAGCTGTTGCACCAGGTAAAGCACAAGTTTTTGTTAAACATACGTTTGAAATGTTGGGTGAAGAGTGGAATTTGGTCTCTGAGCCGATCGAAGTGACAGTAAAATAGCTTAATAGTGAGGAGCTGGCCCTCTTGGTGGGGTTTCCAGCTCTTTTTTATAGATAATAACACGAAATGTTCAAATGAAATTTACGATCCTCTACCTTTTCGTGAGTTGATAATTTGTGGATGAAGATAACAGAGTGGTATAAGAGTGAATGGTGTAGCATCAAGAGAAAGTACAGGTTGTTTAAACATTTGTTTAATATGCTTGGCGAAAAGTGGAATTAATGAACTATATACCTACAAAATGTGTAAAAATATGTTAAAATAAAACAAATACTTTAATTTTACCGTATAAAGGTTGGGACATAAGATGAATAAATATTTATATCCAATTTTCATTGTTCTAATATCCATTTTCGTAGGTATTATTTTAGTCTGGAGTTTAAAAAGTAATATTATTCTTACTGCCTCGCATGTAACTTTAATCCTTTTGATAGCCATTCTCGGGCTCAGCTTTTCGTTTGATAAGTTAATGTTAGGGAAATTGTTTTCAATTGAGAAAAAACTTAATGAAGTAGAGTCACAAAATGAAGATATTACGGAGCAGCAAAATGAAATACAAAAAGAAAATATTAAATTTAAAGAAGAAATGTTTTCTTTAATGTTTAATTCTTTAAATCAAGTATCCAATCAAAAGAATAATCAAAGTCAGGTTGTAAATGTTTTACCTTCAAGTTTAAAAGAAGAATATGAAGACGAGGTAACAGAGCTGCAAATCGATGAAAAAACACAAGATGATGGTAGTGATCAGAGTCATCATACGACAAGTTCTGAACCGTTAAATGAATCGGGAAATACTGATGGCTCAAAAATTCATACAACTATGTTATTAAAAGACTCAGAAATATTTGCAATAAATTATGTGGCCTCTAATATGGGTTTATCATCTTCTGATATTGTACCCTATATCAGTATGAGTTTTTCAGATCACTTGATTAAAGGGAGAAAGAGACGTTTTTCTGGATTCCTGGATACTTCCAATATCCATTATTTCTTTGAAGTTCTACATGGACCATTTCGCCGTGAACGTATAGATCGGATATATAATATGGTTGCTGATATTAAAGGGTATTCAGAGATAAATAGAATTCCTACTAAGTTAATTTTAATATTGGTAAACCACCCAGATGAAAAGTTTAATAAAAATGCAGATTTGGAATATGCAAAGGAAAAATATATTAGCCATATTACCCCAGCTATAGAAAATAATTTGATAAGCATTGAAACCTGTGAAATCGATTATGAAAAGGAAATGGATTCAAAACACGTTGAAGTTGCAGCTACAAAGGCAGAAAATCAAATATGAAATTTTAAAAGAGCAACCGAAATTTAAGTTGCTCTTTTTTATATCTACTATTTCAGTTCGTTCTCGCAAAGAAACCCAACTAACCTTTTCATAAACTGAGTTCCTATCAAAAATACCTTTAACTATTTCACTTTGTCATATAGCGAACAGGGTATTGAGTAAACTGTTCTCTCCACACTTCAATAGTCTTTGGTAATTGAGCAGCAAACTTTTTATTGTTCGTATAATAGATGACTTCTTCCCCATCTTTTATGGCAGCGGCATAAATAAAGCCGTTTTTCTCATCTGTGATGATAATGGCCTCCATGATGGAGTAAAGTCCACGAACCCCGCCGTTTACTACTTTGGCACCCCAGCCATCATGATCTTTAATGCCTTCTCCAACCATTTGCATATTGTCTACAAAAACGTGATAGTTATCACCAGTCAACTTTTGAAGCTGGTCATCGGCTTTCTTCGATATGATTTGAACATCAGATAACGTTTTAGGTTCAGGTTCTACATGGCCTTTAACAAACTCTCCTTCAAAGGTCGTACCATTGCCTCCATATCCTAGGCAGGAATCTGTTTGAGTGATAACAATTTTATCCCCTTTGTTAGAGAATGTAAGGACACAGCTTTCTCCACCTGTTGCACTGTTATCAGAATAAGTGGCTGTAGTTGCTTCAACATTAGCGTTACCCTCAATTATACCGATATTTCCCCCGTCAGCTACGTTCAGTGTAAAACCAAACGTTTTGTCAGAAACATTCTTGATCTCAAGTGAACCGCCATTAAATTTACCGACGCGGGTCCATGGGCCGTCCCATTCAATAGTTGAAGAGTTGGAATCAGGTATAACATCTGTTTCTTGTTCACCTGGTTCTTCTTGCTCAACTGGTTCTTCTTGTTCAGGTGTTTTTTCCGGTTCAGGTTCTTCCTCAGGCTGCTTCGAGTCTTGTTCTTCAGTAGTGGTGGTGTCTTTTGTGTTAGCTGTCTCAGATTTTGCTGGCTTGACTGTATCCTTTTGGCTGCAAGCAGACAAAAGGATAATGAGGATAAGGATAAAGAAAGAAAAACGTTTTGTCTTCAATATGGTGCCCCCTAGTGAACTTACTTTTTATATGTAAATACTTTCAAAATATAGTATACTTTATTTTCCAAATTATAGAAGGGGTCAATGTTACTAAAATTCCTACGTAATATTGAGAATGCTTCAAACACAAAAAACTCAAATGATCTTCATCACCTGAGTTCATTTTATCTCTTTTTTAATCATTTACTACCTTACCAAATGGCTCAAGGGGTAGTTCTGAATGCTTTTTACGAGTAAATCAAAGGTAACCGGGTGTAACGGCGAGCACCCTGCGCGAAACGAGGCTCGATGCGGGCATAATTTAGGCTCAACTGCGCGCATTTCAACTCAACTGCGCGAGAACCATGAACTCGTGCGCGAATGTGTAATAAATATAAGAACACGTACCGTAAAATATAAAATACCTCTAAATTAAAAAGCCCCCTTCATAAAGGGGACTACAATCATATAACTTTCTTAACCATTCACGACCTTACCACCATTAATATGAATCATCTGACCGGACACATAAGACGAATCTTCGCTCGCCAAGTACACATACGCAGGCGCAAGCTCTTCTGGCTGTCCTGGTCGGCCCATCGGTGTATCTTTACCGAACTGCTCCACCTTATCAGCTGTAAACGTTGACGGGATGAGTGGTGTCCAGATTGGGCCTGGTGCGACTCCATTTACACGGATACCTTTCTTCACAAGGTTATTTGACAACGATCTTGTGAACGACACGATTGCACCTTTCGTTGAAGCATAATCGATTAACTCCGGATGACCTTGATACGCTGTGATCGAAGCTGTATTGATAATCGTGCTTCCTTGCTTCAAATGAGGAAGAGCAGCTTTCGTCAGATGGAACATTCCAAATATATTTGTGCGGAAGGTCTTCTCGAGCTGCTGAGCTGTTATATCCTCTAAGTTTTGTTGAGGATGCTGTTCGGCGGCATTGTTCACCAATACGTCCAGTCCACCGAAAGAACCGACTACATCTCGAACCGCCTGATCACAGAATGATTCGTCACCGATATCTCCGCGGATCAGCAAGCACTGCACGCCTTCTTCTTCCACTTGTCTTTTCGTTTCCTCTGCGTCCTGAGACTCTTCTAAATAAACAATCGCGACATTTGCACCTTCTTTGGCATAAGCGATTGCGACCGCTTTACCAATTCCACTGTCTCCACCAGTAATTAACGTTGATTTTCCTTTTAATTTTCCGCTTCCCTTATAGGCGGAACTTTCGGATTGTGGCTTTGGTGTCATTTCAGATTCAACACCAGGTTGTTGGTTTTGATGCTGAGCGGGTTGACCAGTTGGATGATTTTGATTAGACATGTATGCAAGCACTCCTTTTATGTTTTTTTTCTTCTAAAACTACCTTTCCCAACTCACAACTGAATAAACATTTCCGCTGTAAATTCGTAAAATCTCGTCGAACATCACAAAAGTAAAACAGTTGATTTGTTCTTTTTAAAGAACTATACTAATTGGTATTACTATGACAAATCGAAATATAGAAGCTATCTGGTGTTTCTTTTAAAGAACACCCCTTTTTTAGTATAATTGTTCTTTATTAAGAACCGGTGATCCCTTCTTATCGTTAACAATGAAGGAGCTCGGTCATATTGTGGGTTAGTGTACAAACTAACCTTAGACGCTTGTCGTCGCTAGTATGATGTGAGGGTGGGTTAGATGCCCAGTATGATTTTCGGAAGAATTGCATATGAATTGTAAAAGAGAAGTGAAGATTCAATAAACAGGGAACGTAAAGAGAAGGGGGTACGATATAATTAGAAGAGCAAAGTGAAATTCGATAAAAAGGAGTTCACCACATGAAAGTTAAAAAGGCGATTATTCCTGCAGCAGGATTAGGTACACGATTCTTGCCAGCCACAAAAGCGATGCCGAAAGAAATGCTTCCGATTGTAGACAAACCGACGATCCAATATATCGTGGAAGAAGCAGTTCGCTCTGGCATAGAAGATATTATCATCGTAACGGGTAAAGGTAAGAGGGCGATTGAAGATCATTTTGATTATTCTTATGAATTGGAACAAAACCTCTTTCAAAAAGGAAAGCTTGGTCTTTTAGAAGAAGTACAGAAACCTTCCAAACTCGCAGACATCCATTATATTCGCCAAAAAGAACCAAAGGGATTAGGGCATGCGATTTGGTGTGCGCGAAAGTTCATCGGCAACGAACCGTTTGCTGTCCTGCTTGGTGATGATATTGTTCAATCAGATACACCTTGTTTAGCACAGCTGATCCAGCAGTACAACGAGCATAAATCATCCATTATTGGGGTCCAGCAAGTGCCAGAGAACCAAGTTTCGCGATATGGAATTATTGATGGGAAACAGCTAAACGATCGGTTGTATGGTATCAATCACCTTGTTGAAAAGCCAAAGCAACAGGAGTCGCCGTCAAATGTTGCCATCATGGGCCGCTATGTCCTTACGCCTCAAATATTTGAGATCTTGGAGAAGCAACACCCTGGTGCAGGAGGCGAGATTCAACTCACAGACGCAATTGCCTCTCTCAACCGAACAGAAAACGTGTATGCCTATGATTTTGAAGGCACTCGATATGACGTCGGAGAAAAGTTGGGTTTTATACAAACCACCCTTGATTTTGCTCTTCAACGAGATGATCTTAAATACGACTTGCTGAATTACTTAACAGAGATTGTAAATGCAGCAAAAGCTAATGTACGTGCCAAGTAAAAACAACCGTTTTACGCCTAGTGGGCTGTAAGGCGGTTTTTTATGCATATAAAAAGGAGGAATAATGGATGGTCGTTTTGGTTACAGGTGGAGCGGGCTATATCGGAAGTCATACGTGTGTTGAACTGTTAAATGCAGGTTACCAAGTCGTTGTGGTCGACAACCTTTCGAACAGCAATCGTGATGTTTTGGAACAAATACAGCTGATTACAGGTAAAATTCTTACTTTTTATGAAGCTGACCTACTTGAGAAAGGACAGCTAGAAGCCATCTTTTCTAATCATGAAATTGAAGCCGTTGCTCATTTTGCCGGCTTTAAAGCAGTAGGCGAGTCTGTAGAAATGCCTCTTCGCTATTATATAAATAACTTAATCTCCACTTTGAATCTTTGTGAAATAATGGATAAGTATCATGTTTATAACTTGGTGTTCAGTTCTTCTGCAACTGTTTATGGCGACCCCGATCAGGTACCAATCACAGAAGATTTTCCTTTGCGGGCGACGAACCCTTACGGACAAACGAAGTTGATGACCGAACAGATTCTTCAAGATCTTTCAGCAGCAAACCCCATGTGGAGTATCGCTTTATTGCGCTATTTTAACCCGATTGGTGCTCACGAGAGCGGTCTGATTGGAGAAGATCCAAAAGGTATTCCAAACAACTTACTACCTTATATTTCTCAAGTGGCTAGCGGGCAGCTGCCTCATCTTTCAATCTTTGGATCGGACTATGAAACACATGACGGGACAGGGGTACGAGACTACATTCATGTGGTAGATTTGGCAATTGGACATGTAAGTGCATTGAAATATCTAAGTCAGTCATCAGGGGTAGAAACTTTCAATTTAGGGACAGGTATAGGTCATAGTGTGCTTGAAATGGTGCATGCTTTTGAACAGGCAACAGGGCAGCGGATTGTGTACCACGTTCAAGAGCGACGGGCAGGGGATGTGGCTGTATGTTTTGCTGATCCTTCAAAAGCCAATCGAATATTAAAGTGGGCAGCAAAAAGAAGTGTATTTGAAATGTGTCGAGATGCATGGAAGTGGCAAACGCACTCACGCACTCTAAAGAACGGGTAAAAAATCACATACTTATTAAGTAATGCGGCACCTCTTTTTTTTACTCAAGATGTTCTTAATTAAGAACTTTAACACCTCATATAATTAACATTCTTAAAACATAAGGTAGTAGAAACATTCCCTTTTAATGAAAGGCGTGGTTACATGATTAGGTTGAGTAAGGGCGGGTATGTGTGCCATTTAAATGGCCACCGTATCAAAGTGGTATACAAAGGAAACAATGTCTGCGAACTGTACCTGGAAGACGAACTTCAAGGAACAGCTCCATTTGATTATGTAAAAAAGAAATTAGGTCAGTTTGAAAAATCGTGGAACACCTCACAAATAAAAAACTATGAATTTAAAGAGTTTTTATCTGAATTTGATCAGTCGATATAAATGGGTGGCTTCCCGTGAGGAGTCATCTTTTTTTAATTTTTTTCTTCTTTATGGCTCTTTTTCACTTTCTCCAAACACTTATAGATGAGTCAATTAAAGGGAGGAAGAAAAAATTGAGAGCAGGGAACATTTATCAGTTTAAGCATTTGAGTAAATTTAAAAGTGTAGGAGAGTTTAACCAGCAGAAAGACAGGTTTCTTCAGCAACATCCCGATCTTTTTACCCAATCGGAGTACATTGCGTTTGAAGTGTTAAGTCAGTACAGTGTGGTGGTGCCAGGGGTGGCGAATGCGAAGATTGCAACACTTGTTTCCGCATGTGCCCAAAAGCAAGGAGGAGTATCCAGGGCTTCTTTTACAAGAATGCTGCGAAAAGCGAAAACAGCAGGTTTTCTTAAGATGCATAAAACGTATCGATCCAACGGAGGGTTCGCTCATAATGTATTTGTTTTTCACCCGATTGATGTAGCGAGTGAAACACAAATGACGTATCGAGGCAGCGACAAAATCCCTTCAGAGAGTAAGGAGGAAGTCACAAAATCATCACCGGAATCTTTGAATCTCTTTCTAAATCTAGAAAATAAAGATCTAAACATACGTCAGGAAGAGAACGTTACTATCACAGCTCAATCTTCTTTAACGACTCCTCAATTTCAAGACCTGGATTACACGTTTGTTCCTGATAACGTTCCACAATCATTTACTCAGTCAGTCAGACCATTCTTTGATCGAGCAGAAGAGATCTATACGTTTTGGTACAAAGCACTAATTGCATATAAAAAGTTTAACTTTCGAACACCGATTGAGCAACTGACTTCTACAGTGATTGAAGTGTTCAAAACATCCGTTTTCCACTATAAAAAACGCAAAATTAAAACGAGTTTTACGCAATACTTCTATGGAACCGTAAGTGGTATGTTCAGTGCCGAAAAGAGGAGAGAGCAAGCAGCGTATCAAACAATACCTCGCTATAATTGGTTAGAGGAATAAAAAAGACTGGCTCAAAAAAAACTTTGAACCAGTCTGGTAACCATAAGTATTATCTACCTACATCAACAATACGGCCTTCAACCACAGGGTTAACATTCACTAACTCTGCAACATAATCACGAAGGTTTTCCCAGTCAGATGCACCAAGATCTGTAACGCGTCCTTGCTCATAAGCGTTTTTGAAGACTGTGAATCCGTCTCCGCCTTTAGCTGTAAACGCGTTTGTTGCAATTACATATTCTTGAGCAGGATTAATAGCTGTAAATGTTCCATCAGCGTTCTTAACATCCATTGAAAGAACACGGTTGCCAGCAGCGTTTCTGCTGTCATACGTAAACTTCATGCCAGATACATGAAGAAAGCCGCCATTTTCACCAGGAGCTTGGCTTACACTGTGTTCAAGTGCTTCCTTAATTTCTGCACCAGTTAACTTCATTGTTGCAAGCGTGTTTCCAAAAGGAAGAGTCGTTAGTACATCACCGTACGTGATCTCACCTTGGTCAATGGTTGCACGAATTCCGCCACCGTTTTGGAAGGCCATAACTACATTTGGATTATAGTCTTTTGCTTTATCAAGCATACCGTCAGTAATTAAGTTGCCGATTGGTAGTTCATGAGCTCTTACACTGATAGGACTAGTACTCAATCGCGGAGCTTCTAGCGCATTTTCAGCAAAACCACCAGTTGGCATGTTTTTAATTTCATTAATCTTATTTGAGTACTTTTTCAAAAGTTCAGCGGCTTCAGGATCTTCTGATTTTGACTTAATTTCAATCAACTTTCCAGATTGAGAAATAACTTTACCTTTTTTATCGAATTGAACATCTAACGTTCCTAAGTATTCACTATATTGATAGGCTTGTACGATAACCGTAGAGTCCTTTTGTTCACCATTTTCATCTGCTGAAACGACAACAGGAGCATTCAATTGTGTATGGCTGTGACCCCCAACAATGACATCAATGCCATCTACATACTTTGCTAGTTCTAGGTCGTTATCGTACTGTGGATTGTCATCGAAACCAAGGTGTGTAATCGCAACAATTTTATTTACGTCACGCTCTTCTAATTCTTTTACAGCTTTTTGCGCTTCTTCAATATAATTTTGGAATTCTACAGCTTCTGGACTAGAGATATCAGCCGTTTCCTCTGTTGTTAATCCAATAAAACCAACCTTTTCACCGTTCACTCTCTTAATAACGGAAGGGTAGATCTTGCTGTCTTTTGGATTGCTTGCATATTGTTCTTTATATAAAGGGCTTAATTTTTCATCTTTAGAAAAATCAACGTTCGTGCTTACAAAAGGAAAATCAGCATTCTTAACAAAGTCGGCTAATGCTTGGTGACCTTCAGGACTTGAACCAAGATCAAACTCGTGGTTTCCGAATGTCATTAAGTCGTAATCTAATAGATTCATAAATTCAAGATCAGCTTGTCCTTTAAATTCGTTAAAATAAAGGCTGCCGGAGAATACATCGCCAGCATCCAGAAGCAATGCATCTGGTTTAGCTGCTCGCACTTCTTTGATAGCGGTTACACGCTTTGCCACGTTATCTAGACGAGCATGTGTGTCGTTAATGTGCATTAGTGATAAATTAAAGTTTGGATCTTTTTTCTTTGTTTCCTTTGGTGCTGCAAAAGATGTTACAGCTACCTGAGAAGAAATTAACCCTACTGCAAGAGTGGAAGCTAGTAATCTTTTAAACGTTTGATTCATTGACATACTATTACAACCCCTTTATTCAACTTTTTTCACACGTCCTAACTATAGCATTGAGGCGAAAAGATGCTAGTCGAATTCTGTCGAAAATCGTAAAGAACTTTTAAAACTTAAGTAAATGGTAAGAAGGAACTAAAGTGCTAAGGTAATTTACTGCAAAACAAAAAGCCTGCACATTGCGTGAGGCTTTTTGTTACTTCCATTTCTTCATTTTGTCTTTTAGATAATCCCTGACTTCCTCAGCTTCTGAACGATCCATGCTTTGGAAATCGACATCATGTTTTACGATAAAGAAACTGTCTTGCGGTTTTTTCTTGCCATATGTAAGTTCATATCCATTATCTACATTGCACACCATTTTAAAAGGGGAGCGATAGAAAGGCTGCATATCGAGCGGCCCGTTTACAATATTTTCGAACACTTGTAGATCATTATCAATTGATACAATGGCTGGACGTTTAGAGGGTTCAACCATAAGTACAGAAATCGTAGACAATGAAATACCTCCTTTTTATCCTACTTTTATCATAGTATCATAGGCTTGGAAAAATGGTAAGGGGTGTAAAATGAAGAGTTTTGTCGAAAGATTCAAAAAACGTGAATTTTTTTAACAAAGTAAAAACGATCATGTTAAACCTTATTTTCATAAGCGGAATGTCTACGAAATATAATTCTAGAAAAGTATATGAAAAAAACCAACTCTTTGCAAGAGTTGGTTCCATTTACCTATTATTCTAAGTTTTCTTTTAATAGATTTTGAACGCGTGTTCTTTCTTCGTCATCTACAATGCCATAGTAGATGCCGCCGATCATCTTGCCTGAACTCTTGATTTCTGTTGATTCGATCTGTTTTCTCGCATTCTTATAATTTTTTTGAATATCTTTCATCTCATCAAACGTCATGTTTGTTTTTACGTTTTCTCCTAAAATTGACAAGATGTTGTCGAATTTCGTGATAGAAGAGACGCGTGCTCCTTTATCAATGATTGATGCAATTACTTGACGTTGACGATCGTTACGCCCGAGATCACCTTTTGGATCTTCGTATCGCATACGTGAATAGGACAACGCTTCTTTTCCGTTTAATTCCTGAACACCTACAGGGAAAGAGTTACCTTCGTACTCAAATGCCCGAGGGTTGTTAACTTCAACTCCGCCAACGGCATCTACGATATCACGGAAAGATTCCATGTTTACTTTTACGTAATAGTCAATGGGTGTATCCAAGAAGTTCTCTACTGTATCTAGTGCCATCTGCGTTCCGCCAAATGCATAAGCGTGGTTAATTTTATCTTCATATCCCTTACCGATAATCTCAGTTCGTGTATCACGTGGGATGCTGAACATGAACAGTTTTTCAGTATTCGGGTTAACTGATGCAACAATCATCGTATCTGAACGTCCTTTGTCACCTTTACGCTCATCCACTCCTAGTAGAAGAACAGAGAAAGGCTTTAGATTTTCCCCTTGTACAACTGGTTTAGGCGTATCCATTTTTACATCTTCTTGCATGTCATTTACCGCTGTTTTGGTTTTGTCATACAAGTAATACCCATATCCTCCTATGCTGAGTGCCGCTACTCCGACTATTATCCCAATTATGAGAAGTATTTTCTTCATTTTCTTCGCTACTTTCTTTATAAATTCATACCACATTAAGGAGTATATCATGGGTTTTGAAACTTGAATATTCTAATTAAACTTTTAAATTACAAATTCATGACATTATGTTAGTATATTGTTAGAAACCGACCAAAAATTTCAAATTTATATAAAAAAACACGTAATTTAACCGATAATTGTGCTATAATACATCGAATTAACACTATAAAATTACATATGGAGGCATATATGGAAGAAACGATTTCGTTAAAAGAAATTGCCGCTACACTGAAAAAACGGCTTTCTTTAATCATGATCATTGCTGCGGTGGCAGTAGCGGTTAGTGGTGTAGTTTCCTACTTTTTTCTAACACCTATCTACCAGGCTTCAACTCAGATCCTCGTAAACCAAAAAACAAGTGAACAGCCAATTATCGACGCCAATCAAATTAAATCCAATGTAGATATTATCAACACGTACAGCGTAATTATTAAAAGTCCAACCATTCTTGATAAAGTCGTACAAGAATTAAATTTAAATACAACAACAGATGCTCTTGTTGGGACAATTACCGTAAACAGTGAACAAAACGCACAGGTTTTTAATTTAACGGTACAAAATGAAGATCCAGCGGAAGCGGTGAAGATTGCAAACGGTATTGCAAAAACGTTCAGTACGGAAATCACAGAAATCATGAACGTGGATAATGTAAAGATTCTTTCACCTGCTGTATTAAAAGATAACCAATCACCTATTAAACCGAAGCCATTATTAAACATTGCGATCGCATTAGTGGTCGGAGTGATGGCGGGAGTAGGCATTGCCTTCTTACTGGAATACTTAGATAACACGATTAAGACGGAAGAAGACATTCAAAGAATTTTGCAGTTACCTGTACTAGGGGTTATTCCGAAGATTTCTGTGGAAGATGAAAAAGCACTACATTCTAATAAAGCAGCTGCAAGAAACAGGATGGGAAGTGAAACCATTGGCTCGTAAATTAAGAAAAACCATACAAGACTTAACTCAAAGAAGTCTTATTAGTCATATGAATCCCAAGTCTCCAATCTCAGAGCAATACCGTACAATCCGAACAAACATACAATTTGCTTCCGTTGACGAAGAGTTTAAAACACTAATGGTTACATCAGCTGGACCTGGAGAAGGAAAATCAACAACAGCTGCAAACTTAGCTGTCGTGTTGGCTCAACAAGGCAAACGTGTGCTTTTAATTGATGGGGACCTTCGTAAGCCGACCGTTCACTACACGTTTAAGGTGAGTAATATTTATGGGGTAACAAATGTATTAGCCAGACAGAAGACTTTACAAGAAACGGCCGTTATGACGAAAATTCCAGATCTTGATGTTTTGCCGAGTGGCCCTGTACCGCCAAATCCTTCTGAGTTAATCGCTTCAAAGTCTATGGATCAATTAATTGAAGAGGCAAGCACTCAGTATGATTATGTATTATTCGACACGCCTCCAGTTATGGCTGTCACCGATGGTCAGTTACTTTCTAACAAAGTAGATGGAGTTATTCTTGTAATCTCAAGCGGTAAGACGGAGATTGAAGGGGCCGTTAAAGCAAAAGAGCTTCTTGAACACGCACAAGCAAAACTGCTTGGAACCGTTTTGAACGGAAAAGAGTTTAAAAAAGAAAACTATTATTACTACTATGGTAACAATTAAATTTGGCGACAAGTAACATAAACTTGCACGTAAAAACATAAAAATGCAAAATTCGACAAAAAAACCCCATTGTAAAATTTGGTAGCTATGGTAATATAGCGATATGTTTCCAGAATTAAGCCGTTAGAACTAGTAAAATAGGTTGCTAGTTCTATGGTCATGTAAAAGGCGGGAACTTTTTTGATAGACATACATAGTCACATATTGCCGGGAATTGACGATGGAGCTCAAACTTTAGAAGAAGCGATTGCAATGGCTGATGCCGCAGTGAAGGAAGGCATTACCCATTTGTATGCAACACCACATCATAGGAATGGAAGATACGAGAATGATAGGTGTTCGATTCTTCATGAAGTTGATTTTTTTAATGGTGAATTAACTGAAAGAAATATACCGCTCCAAATCATCCCGGGACAAGAGGTTCGCATTTACAAAGAAATAATAAAGGATCTCGACCGGGGAATATTTACACCATTAAATAACGAGTTGAAATATTTACTTATTGAACTTCCTTCGAACAGTGTCCCGACATATGCCGCAGAAATTCTATTTGAACTAAGTCTTAGAAACTACCAACCGATTATTGTTCATCCAGAGCGCAACAGTGAGATTATAGAAAACCCGGATCTGTTATACGATTTAGTCGTTACTGGTGCACTAACTCAAGTTACAGCAAGTTCAGTTGTCGGTAACTTCGGAAAGAAGATTTTGCAATTTTCACACGACTTAATCAAAGCGAATATGGCACACTTCATCGCGTCAGATGCACACAATACAAACAGCCGTGGTTTTCATTTGAGCGGAGCTTACGAAATGATTCAAAAACAGCATGGAATAGACACAAGATATTATCTGCAAGAAAACGCAGAACATGTGTTAAAAGGCGAAAGTATCTATGTACCTCAACCATTGCATATACGGAAAAAGAAATTTTTAGGTATCTTTTAAATCTAAAGGAGGACAACAACAAACAATGAAAAAAGTAAAAAAGGCTATCATACCGGCAGCAGGATTAGGGACCCGTTTTCTGCCGGCAACAAAAGCTATGCCTAAAGAGATGCTGCCAATCGTAGACAAGCCGACTATCCAGTACATTGTGGAAGAGGCAATCGAATCGGGCATCGAAGACATCATTATTGTAACAGGTAAAGGGAAACGAGCGATTGAAGATCATTTTGACCATGCCTTCGAACTCGAACAGAACTTGTTTGAAAAGGGTAAATTCGAACTGCTTGAGAAGGTCAAGCACACTTCAAATTTAGTCGATATACATTATATTCGTCAGAAAGAACCAAAAGGTTTGGGTCATGCTGTAAATTGTGCAAAAAAATTTATTGGAGATGAGCCTTTTGCCGTACTACTTGGAGATGACATCGTACAAGCAGACAAGCCTTGTTTAAAGCAACTGATTGAAAGATACGAGGAAACAACCGCATCAATTATTGGGGTTCAGCAAGTTCCAGAGAACGAGACTCATCGTTATGGAATTATAGAACCATCAAGTTCTTTTAATAACTTGTATGGAGTTAAAAACTTTGTTGAAAAGCCTAAGGAAGGAACGGCTCCATCAAATCTTGCTATCATGGGTCGCTATATTTTAACACCAGAAATCTTTCAATATTTAGATGAACAAAAAACCGGTGCTGGTGGGGAAATTCAATTAACTGACGCTATTCAAAAATTAAATAAATTCCAAAGAGTATTTGCGTACGACTTCGAAGGTAAACGGTATGATGTTGGGGAAAAGTTAGGGTTTATAATGACGTCGGTAGAATTTGCATTAAAAGATAAAGATCTTAATAAGCAGTTGCTGCAAGATCTTGAACGATTACTAGAAGAATTAAAGGTAATAAGCTAATTCGTTTCGGGTGCGACCGCCTTTTAAGGAAGTCCCGCTACGGTTCATGAAAATAGAAATTTGAGGAAAGTGTACGAGGAAGTACGCTTTCCATAATGTTACAAGAGTTGGAATAATGGTCCAGTTCACGCTTTTTTTTTTTGCTGTTGTTAAGTATCTGGCCAAATATTTTAGTTTGCAAGAAATAATATTCGTTGTTCTGTTTATGTGTTGAAATGAGTGTCGTATTTTGAAAACGGTGAACAGGGTGATAAATTCAATCAGTTGGTTTATGTAGATAAACAGATAGCTATATATAAGAAATGAAGTTTATTAAAGTGTACGAATGACTTTTTATTTAATACTAGAATTATAATTAGACAATGGTCTTCTCAGAAATTAAACACTAATTTATATTGAAATAATTTTTTGTAAAGGAAGGCTGGTGGAGAGAATTGGCTGTGACATCGTCTAATAAATCAAACGCTGCACAAAATGTAAGGAATAACCCTTTTCATCATTTAGAAGTTGATGGGGATAAGTATTACTTATTTAATAAAAGATTAATAGATATATTATCAGCGATTATAGGGATAGTTTTATTATCTCCTATATTTTTACTTGTTGCACTAACTATAAAATTAGAAGATCGAAATGGACCTATTTTCTTTAAACAAGTCCGCGTGGGTAAAGATGGAAATGAATTCAATATGTACAAATTTCGTTCAATGGTATCAAATGCTGAAGATAAACTTCAGGATTTATTGGAATATAATGAAGTTGCAGGTCCAATGTTTAAGATGAGATATGACCCACGTATAACAAGAGTTGGAATGTTTATTAGGAAGACAAGTATTGATGAATTACCTCAATTTTTTAATGTGCTTAAAGGAGAAATGAGTTTAGTTGGCCCTAGGCCACCATTGCCTAGGGAAGTGAAATTGTATACCGATTATGATAAGCAGAGATTAGCGGTAATTCCTGGTTGTACTGGATTGTGGCAAGTTAGTGGCCGAAACTCACTAGGTTTTGAGCAAATGGTTGAATTAGATTTGAAATACATCTCTAAAAGAAATCTAGCCTTAGATTTAATAATTATATTTAAAACCATTGCTGTTGTATTTGGGAAAAACGCTTATTAATAAAAGAATTAAGTGGAAATTAATAAGTGGATATAAATAATATTCTTATTTGCAAACAAATAAGAGTGTAAAGGGGTAAAAGTTTTGAGTGAAGTTAATCGAGTTGGAGTAGTTATTGGAAAGTGGATAAACTATGGTGTGGAGACCTTAGTGTTTAATTGTTATCGACATGTTGACAAGGAAAAAATTCAATTTGACTTTATTATAGATGAAGATTCTGTTGGCATACCACGTGATGAAATCGAATCAATGGGTGGTCGAGTAATTATTGTTCCTCCATATCAAAAAATAAATAAATATATATCTGAATTAACTAAGTTGTTTAAAAAAAATAAATATAAAATTGTTCATGCTCACATTAGTACTCTTTCCGTATTTCCCTTATATGCAGCTAAAAAAGCTGGGGTGCCAATTCGAATAGCTCATTGCCATACAACTGCAGGTAAGGGTGAAGTCTTTAAAAATATTATGAAATACTCATTAAGACCTTTATCAAAAATCTTTCCCACACATTTAGCAGCTAGTTCTAGACTTGGTGGTGAGTGGCTTTTTGGAAATGGTTGTTTTGAGACTTATGACATGTATTATTTACCTGTTGCAAGGGATGTGGAAACATTCACTTATAATAAAAAGGTGAGAGATACCGTCCGTACGGAATTGGGAATAAACAATAAATTTGCGATTGGACATTTTGGGAGATTTGTGGCACAAAAAAACCATTCTTTTTTAATTGATGTATTTAAAGAAATTAAATCCATAGAACCTAATGCTGTATTATTGTTAGCTGGTGATGGTGAATTGTTAAATGAAACAAAGGAGAAAGTTTCTAATCTTAATTTGACAAATTCAGTACAGTTCTTAGGAAAAAGAAATGATGTTGCCCAACTGTATCAAGCGTTAGACGTGTTTGTTCTTCCTTCTTTATATGAAGGGGTTCCAGGAGTTGGAATAGAAGCTCAATCAGCGGGATTACCGTTTGTTTTTTCTGATACTATTACTGAAGAAGTTAGAATTCTCGATACATCTAAGAGATTGTCCTTTAAGGACGGTGTGAAGCAATGGGCTGAAATTATTGTGAGTCTAAAAGGGGCTACAAGGGAAAATAAAATTAAAGAAATGACAGAGGCTGGTTATAACATAAAAGCAGCAGCGAAAAATTTACAGCAATATTATATGACATCTATTGAAAAAAATAATAAATAACTTGTTCAGTTTAATATATATCCTTACTATTACTCTATCAATATTGTCATGAGGAGATAATAGCAGAATCTAACTAATTGTAAGGGGGAGTATTTAATGTACGATTATTTAATCGTTGGTGCAGGATTATTCGGTGCAACATTCGCATATGAAGCAAATAAAAGAGGAAAAAAATGTTTAGTTATTGATAGGAGAAATCATATTGGGGGCAATATTTATTGTGAGGATATTGAAGGTATAAATGTTCATAAATATGGTGCTCATATCTTTCATACAAATAATAAAGAGATATGGGATTACGTCAATCAGTTTACAGAATTTAATGGTTATATAAACTCACCTATAGCAAATTATCAGGGGCAAATATATAACCTCCCTTTTAATATGAATACCTTTAATAAACTCTGGGGAGTTATAACACCTCAACAAGCAAAAGAAAAAATCGAAGAGCAAAAACTTAATGCCGGTATAACGCAACCTAAAAATTTGGAAGAACAGGCTATCTCACTTGTTGGAACTGACATCTATGAAAAGCTAATAAAAGGTTATACAGAAAAACAATGGGGGAGACCTGCAAATGAATTGCCAGATTTTATCATTAAAAGGTTACCGGTAAGGTTTACTTATGATAACAACTATTTCAATGATAAATTCCAAGGTATTCCAGTTGGGGGATATACGAGAATAATAGAAAAAATGTTAGAAGGAAGTGAAGTGAAATTAGGGGTTGATTATTTTAAAGAAAGAGAAGAATTGAGTAAGACAAGCCGAAAAATAGTTTTTACAGGTATGATTGACGAATTTTATAATTATGAATTCGGTGTATTAGAATATAGAAGTTTACGATTTGAAACAGAATTAATAGATAACGAAAACTTTCAAGGGAATGCGGTTGTAAACTATACGGATCCTGAGACGCCGTACACAAGAATTATTGAACATAAACACTTTGAGTTTGGGAATCAGGAGAAAACAGTTATTACAAAGGAACATCCAACAGAATGGGAAAAAGGTGATGAACCTTACTATCCTATAAACGATCAAAAGAATACAGAGTTATTCAGAAAATATAAAGAATTAGCTGAAATTGAAGAAAATGTAATCTTTGGGGGTAGGCTGGCTAATTATAAATATTATGATATGCATCAAATTATAGCCTCGGCATTAAATTGCGTTAATAAAGAATTACAAAAAAATAACAAAGTACTGCAAAATGAAAATCAGTGAATAAGCCGGAGAATAATTAGTAAGTGACGTATGCTTTGATATTTAATTTAAAATTTTAATCCCACCCTTTTTTGTGGGTTATTGTATCTTGAAGATGCCATTAAGGTTTTAATAGACAACTATGATCAGGATGTAAAACGTAAGACGCAAATAAGATTATTTATATAGTGTTGATTGGTACTAGAAATCTGTTATGAAAAAAATCAAATAATATTTTCCATTGAATTACTTTAATTATTTTGTATTGAAAATTAATTATACTTTATAGACATCTCTATGTCCTTACTTCAGATAGGAGGTGAACGTTACTAATGAAGTTTGATATTAAATTTAACCCTAAAGAAACGCGCAAATCATTTCTATATTCACTCGTACTATTAGCATTTTTAAAACCTGATTCTTTGTCATATTTAGGATTATCATGGCTTGATACTTTGTTGATTGTATTAAACGGTCCTATAATAATTTATTTAGCTTTGTTACTACTGATGAGAAAATATAAAATAAGTGCAATATCAACTTGTATTATATGTTTATTCCTGTCATTAACATTGTCGACAATCCTAGTTTCTAAAGATTATTTAACACTTATAAAAACTGCTGGTCCAGCTATTGCAATCTGTATGTTTACGGATTATGCTCTTCAAAATAACCCGAAATTGTATCTCAAAACTACTGCTAAATTTTTAGGTGTTTTATATTTTCTTAACTTCATTACTATATTGTTGTATTATCCCGAAGGAATGTATCAAACAGAGTATGTTGTTGGAGATACTTATTTAATGGGGTTTGACAATAGTATGATATATAACTTATTACCACTTTGTTGTTTTTCAATACTTTATTCTTTCGTTATTAAAAATAAGATATTTTCAAAGAGTTCGTTGTCTATTCTTGCATTAATGCTGGTATCTGTAATATATGTAAAAACTGGAACAGGGATGATACAGGCTGTTACATTCATACTTTTGATTCTTTTTGTTAATTATAGAATGTTTAAAAAATTATTAAGACCAGCGATCTTTTTCGCTTTTTTTTATGTAAGTACTTTTCTATTAACAGTATTTCGAATACAAGATTATTTTGCTGATTTTATTATAGGAGTTATGGGCAAAGACTTAACCTTTACTGGGCGCACGTTTCTTTGGGATTACGCAATATCCGTCATACAAACAAATTATAATTTGTTAATCGGTATTGGAGCTGGGGGCAGAACTGTTCTTGGCCCAAACGGTCACGCTTATCCACATCCTCATTCTTTGCTTCTGGATTTTATGTACAAAGGTGGGATAATAATGCTGTTTTGCTTTATTTTTCTCACTATAATATTTATTTACAAATTTATCCACTCCCATTCTGATACAGTTAGAAAGATAATTCTTGTCACTATTTTTGTCTTCTTACTCGGCGAAATAGTAAATTCCACACAGTATAAAGTTTTCTTTTGGGCGACTTTTGTTTTGATTGGTTATAGTGACAGAATAGCTGCGTTACAAGGGGAGAAACAAATTAAAAATTACAGGCTGGATGGTGAGGCGAGGCTTGGGTAAGTCTTTATACAAAAATTCAATATACTATATATTGTACCGTGTGATAAACGTTATCTATCCTCTGGTAACTGCAACGTACGTGTCTAGAATATTAAAACCTGAAGGTGTTGGAGAAATTGCTGTAGCACAGACAGTTGTAATATTCTTAGTTGCTTGTGCTTCCCTTGGAATTCCAAACTATGGTGTTCGTGAAATAAGCAAGAGATCTACTAGAGCAGAGACAAGTATTTTGTTTTCAGAATTATTTATTACAAATTTTATTTCTACACTAATCATTAGCGTTTGTTACTATTCAATTGTTAATTCAACAGATTTTATTGTAAATAAGGAATTATATAATATTTTAGGAATTATTATATTGTTAAATATAATAAATGTCGACTGGTTCTATCAAGGTAAAGAAGAGTTTAAATATATTACATTACGAAGCTCCTTGATAAAATTCCTTTCTGTTTTTGCGATTTTTGCATTTGTTAAGAATGAAAATGATATTTTCACATATGCAACTATATTCGTTATGGCATACGTAGGGAATTACCTGTTTAATATTGTGAATTTAAGAAAATATGCTTATTTTACTTTGAAAGGTGTAAACCCTAAAAAGCACTTGAAATTTGTAGCTGTTCTTGCAATAACGTTTGTATCAAATGAGGTTTATGTAACCGTTGATACTGTTATGTTAGGCATAATGTCGGGTAATTCTGCTGTGGGGTATTATTCTAATGCAATAAAATTGATAAATATTATTGTTAATGTTTGCTCCGCTATGGGAATTGCAGTCCTTCCCAAATTAAGCCGTATTAAATACGAAGGAGAAACTAGTAAATTTAATGTAATTATCAAAAAGGCGATTCAGGTTCTTTTATGGTTTACATTGCCCAGTATGGTTGGACTATGGTTAACAGCAGAATACATTATTGCGATCCTCTTTGGGAAAAATTTTTATCCCTCTATAGATATTATGAAAATTTTATGTTTATTGGTACTATTAAAAAGTTTTTCTAATCTTTTTTTACAAGTATTGTTAAGTGTTAACAAAGATACAGCGGCTACTAAAGTTTATTTTAGTGCAATGATTTTTAACATATCACTAAATTCATTGCTTATCCCTATTTACAGTGGGATAGGAGCTGCTATAGCCTCTGTTATGAGTGAATTATTTATTTGTATTGCTTTATTAATTATGGTGAAAAAGGATTTAAATGTTAAAATTGGAAAGATGTATATAATAAGTTTGTCTGTTGCTCTAATTTCATTAATAATATCGGTTAAGGCGGTAGGTCTGTTGCAGATGAATCAATTTAATCAACTAATGATTAGTATGGTTGTAGGTGCTGTCTCATATATGGTTGTATGTATAATTATGAAAAATGATGTGGTACAAATTCTTTTTGGTAGAATATATAATCGATATCTATAAGGTGGAGAAATTAAATATGTTATTAAGCGCAAATGCAAGAAGGAAAATATTGAAATTACCTTTTGCTCGTGAATTAAGTAACTGGATTGTTAATATGAGTAATTCTTTCTTTTATTCCTCCTTGAATATTAAGGGGAATCATGCTGAGACTATTAAAAGTATTAAAAATACAGAACAAGGTAAACGGTGTTTTATAGTAGGGAATGGTCCTAGTCTGACATTTGAACAGTTGGAAAAGATTAAGCACGAAGATTGTTTTGGCGCCAATCGAGTATATAAGTTGTTCTCTGAAACTGATTGGAGACCAAAATATTATGTGATACAAGACCCATATGATATGACTAAGGGTATTTATGAAAATTTAGACGTTCGATATTTGTTTGTCTCGGATTATTATTGGAGGATGCATGGGATGGAGAATCCTAAAGCAATTTGTTATCACATAAAAAGGAAATTGCACCAAACAAAAGATTTGCCTTTTAGTGAAGAAATATCCAACTATGTTCAAGCTGCTGCTACGGTAACGTATTCAATGATCCAATTTGCTGTATATTTAGGTTATGATGAAATCTATTTGATTGGAATGGACCATACATATGCAAATATTACAGATGATAAAGGAAATATAATAAAAAGAAATGCTGTTAAGAATCATGCATTTAGTGATGAAAAACCAAATGAAGTAGTTGCTAACATTGAATACATGGAGTGCGCATATTTGTCAGCAAAAGAATATTGTGACATGAAAAATATTAAAATATTTAATGCTACAGTCGGTGGAGAATTAGAAATTTTTAATCGTGTTAACTTTTGGAATCTATTCAAACCATCTAAGTAGTATTTAAATTAACTGTATTGTAAAGGAGACAATATGGGAAATGGGAGTATTCAATAAACTGTTGAAAAGCGGATTAACATCCAATTCTAACATAAAACGTAAATTGGTGACAGTAATAATGAAAGCATACTATTCAAGTGACATCTCACTAGATGCTTCAATTGCTGAAACGGTACATTTCTGTCACAGTGGCTTTGGAACTGTAATTAATCCGAAATCTATAATTGAAGAAAATGTTACGATTCAGCATCGCGTTACAATTGGTGAAAAAAACCCCGGTGGTGGTGCCCCTTTAATTAAGAAAGGAAGCTATATTGGAGCAGGAGCTATAGTTTTGGGAGATATAATAATAGGTGAGAATTCAGTTATTGGTGCTGGATCTGTTGTAATTAACAGCATACCACCAAATTCTGTTGCAGTTGGATCTCCAGCTAAAATAGTTAGAAAAGTTGAAGGGGATTTATAGAGTATTACATGATGCAGTTGCTTACGTGTAAGTACCTAGAAATTAAAATGACGAAGCATGGTACCTAGAGTCAAGAAGTTAATGAGATTTTATCACATATAACCAATTAAAGATAAATTTCTAGTTAAGATTTTTTAAAAATTAAAAGCAACTATTTTGTCAAACTGTAATATTGAGCAAAAAAGTAATGTCAAGAGGGATGGCGGAAAATGAACATATTAGCTGTAATACCCGCAAGAGGAGGCTCGAAGGGTATACCAAGAAAAAATGTAAGATTAATGAATGGGAAACCAATGATATCATACTCTATAGAAAATGCTAAATCATGTTCCCTTATTACAGATATCGTAGTGACTACAGACGATGAAGAAATTCTAGGGATTGCTAAATTAAATAATGTTAACAGCATTAAGAGAAAAGTAGAATTAGCTGGGGATAAAGTGACGCTAGATCCAGTTATTTACGACGCAGTTGTTAAAATGGAACAAATTAGGAAAATAAAATATGATGTTGTTATAACACTTCAAGCTACCTCTCCTTTACTAAAAGGTAAAACGTTAAATACAGCTTTGGAATGCTTTTTAAATAGTGGGAAAGATACTTATATAAGTGCGGTTAACAATCCACATTTAACTTGGTCGGCAAATGAAAGTGGATATATCCCTAACTATCAAAAAAGAGTAAATAGACAAGAGTTGCCACCTAACTTTATCGAAACAGGAGCTTTTTTTATTACTAAAAGAGAATATGTCACACCGGGTACTCGTATGGGCAAGAATATTTCTATTTTTGAAGTGCCCGAAGAAGAATCGGTTGATATTGATACTAAAAGTGATTGGATAATATGTGAAAATGTGTTAAAGAAAAAAAGAATTGTTTTTCGAGTGGATGGATTTAAGGAACTTGGTATGGGTCATATTTATCATTGCTTAACCTTAGCATATAATTTGACAGGTCATGAAATTATGTTTGTTTTGAAAGAAGAACATTCAGAAGGCATAAATAAGATAAAAAGTAGCTTTATGCCTTATATCTTAATTAATTCTAATGATGAGTTTTTTGATTTCCTAGAAAATTGGAAGGCAGATATTGTTGTTAATGACTGCTTAGACACAGATAAAAGGTATATTATAAAATTAAAAAACTTAGTAAATAGAGTAATTACTATTGAAGATTTAGGTGAAGGTGCAACTTATGCTGATGCGGTGATCAATGCGCTCTATAATAATCAATTAAAATTACCTCACGAATATTCTGGTGAAAACTATGTTTGTCTTAGGGATGAATTCCTTATTAATAAGCCAAAGCAATTCTGTAAAGAAGTTACTAATGTATTGATTATTTTTGGAGGAACAGATCCTTCCAATCTGACGAATAAAATATATACTTGGGCAAAATTATTTAATTCAATAGATTCAAAGATTAAATTCACATTTATTACTGGTAAAGGTTATAACAGTCATGAGCAAGGTATTTATTCAAGTGAACATGAAAATATATTCGTCTTAAACGATGTAAAAAGAGTAAGTGATCATATGAAAAATGCAGATATTGCATTTACATCACAGGGCAGAACTGTATTTGAACTGGCATCTTTAGGAATTCCTTCTATTGTATTAGCGCAAAATGAAAGAGAGCAATTGCATACTTTTGCCCAAATGCAAAATGGTTTTTTGAATTTAGGATTAGGTGTAAATATATCTATAGAGACAATTGATGCTACATTTAAATGGTTAGTAGAGGCTAACCAAATCAGATTTGAAATGCGAGAACTTATGTTAAGGCATGAACTGAAAAAAGGTATAAATAGAGTGATAGATATAATAATAAAGGAGGACTAAAGTATGAAAACAATAATTGAGAGAGTAAAAGATGGAAAGTTTGTTCTTATTGCGGAGATAGGTGTAAATTATTATGATATAGCAAAAAAAATGAACATTACAGTAATGGAAGCAGCAAAACTGATGGTGAAGGAAGCCAAGGAAGCTGGAATTCATGCTGTCAAATTTCAAACTTATAAAGCTGAAACGTTAGCAGCTAAAGAGTCTCCTTCTTACTGGGATACAAATGAAGAGGCAACAACTTCGCAGTTCGAACTCTTTAAAAAGTTTGATAGCTTTACTTATCAAGAATATAAAGAGTTAGCTCAGTATTGTAAAGACTTAGAGATTGAATTTTTATCAACTGCTTTTGATATAGAGTCAGCTGATTATCTTTATGATTTGATGAATGTATATAAAATATCTTCTTCTGATTTAAATAATTTACCGTTTGTTGAGTACCAAGCTAAAAAAGGGAAGCCTATACTACTATCTGTTGGAGCTGCAAATGTTGAAGAAATTGATCATACTATTGCAACAATTAGAGAGTATAATAATCAGCCTTTAATTATAATGCATTGTGTACTAGAATATCCAACTCCATATGCTCATGCGAACCTTAATAAGATAGTTAGCTTAAAGAATAGATATCCAGATGTAATTATCGGTTATTCTGATCATACAAAACCTGATGCTGATGCAGATATAGTTAAAACAGCATTTAATTTAGGTGCAATTGTAGTAGAAAAACATTTCACTTTAGATAAAAATTTTCCTGGTAATGACCATTATCATGCGATGGATCCTGCTGATGCAAAAAAAATAGTTGAAGGTATTAACTTCTTACAAGAAATTAGAGGATCATATGAGATTAATTACCTTGAGACAGAGCTAAACTCCAGACAAAATGCTAGAAGGTCTTTAGTAGCAGCAAGTTCTATAAAAAAGGGACAAGTTATAACCAATGATATGCTTACGTTTAAAAGACCGGGTACAGGTATTTCTCCTGCTGATATAAAAAATGTTATTGGAAAGAAAGCTTTAGTGGATATATCAGAAGATTCAATTCTTCAGTATGAAATGATTTAAAAATAAACTTCCGTGAATTAGACTTTGTATTTTATATGAGAAATTATAGATCATTCTATTTAAAGTTATTTAAATTTGAGCGGAGGTTTAATTATGAATATATTAGTAACAGGTGGCGCTGGCTATATAGGATCCCATACTTGTGTTGCTTTGCTGGAGGCAGGACATTCAGTAATAATTGCTGATAACCTTTGTAATAGTAAGCGTGAGACCGTTGAGAAAATTATAGATATTACAAATAAAGAAGTAACTTTTTATGAGACTGATGTAACGGATGAACAAGCTGTTAGTGTTATTTTTAATAATAATAAAATAGACGGTGTTATTCACTTTGCCGGATTGAAAGCAGTGGGTGAATCTGTAGATTTGCCACTAACTTATTATTATAACAATATCGTTAGCACTATGATTCTTACAAAAGCCTGCAAGAAATATGGTGTGAATCGATTTGTATTCAGTTCATCAGCAACAGTATACGGAGAAAATAAAGTTCCTTTTGTTGAGAGTATGGGTCTGTTACCAACTACGAATCCTTATGGTGAAACAAAAGCAATAAGTGAGAGAATTCTAACAGATATAGCTAAAGCAAATCCTGAATTTTCAGTAGCTCTTCTTCGATATTTTAATCCAGTCGGTGCTCATGAAAGTGGTTTAATTGGTGAAGTACCTAATGGCATTCCCAACAACCTAATGCCTTATGTTACTCAAGTGGCAAAAGGCAAATTGGAGAAACTCAGAATCTTTGGAAACGACTATCCAACTTTAGACGGTACTGGTGTAAGGGACTATATTCATGTGTTAGATCTCGCAGAAGGACATGTTGCAGCGTTAGATAACCTCAAAGAAGGTGCTCGTGTCTATAACTTGGGAACTGGTCAAGGTACCAGTGTACTAGAGTTATTGAAAGCATTTGAAGAAGCTAATGGTATTGAAGTTCCTTATGAAATTGTAGAGCGTAGACCTGGAGATATTTCCTCATGCTATGCTGATGCTTTAAAAGCAAAGATCGAGCTTGGCTGGGAGGCTAAACGTGATATTATTGCCATGTGCCGTGATGCATGGGGATTTGAAAAGAATTATAAAGATTTTGTTGAAGCAAAATAAATTAAAGGAACCCGCTGGATTTCATCTAAGTCCAGCGGGTTTATTTGTAATTATATGGGTAACTTCAGCTAATTAATTCCACTACATAATAGAATTCTCTGGATTTCATTCTTTCTATTAATACATATATATTTTGACAATATTACCCATATAAGTCAAATATCTTACCGATTAAAAAAAGATGCTACAATCAGTTATATAATACCTTTTCTCAATTATTTATGTTTTTTCGAATATTTCAGTATTCTACCTTACACCAATTACGTACAGGCATTTGATTCTACATTTTAGAAATCGTATTGGTTTTTTAATTTACATATTCCTCTTTATTTAATATCCACAATATCGATCTAAAAGTCCTATGATATTGTTTAAGCAGAAATGTTATAAAACTTACCCATAATCCCCTTCTATCCGACAAATTACCTAAAAAATAGAAAATAATGTTGATTTTACCATATTTTTAGAATAATATATATTATAATAATATTCTGAAACTTATAAATATACTTAAGTTCTCAGAGTTATACATTATAAGAGGGGGAACAACATGAATCGGAAGGGAATTCTTTATTTTTTAGTGGCTTGTTTAATGAGTTCTTTGTTTTTAGCAGGTTGCAGCAGTAACGGTTCTTCAGATGGTGAGGGTGCTAGCAAGACGAAAACGGTTGTCGACAAAGAGGACAAGACGTTAAAGATTGCCATGGGAACGGATATTGTAAGTTTTGATATACATAACCATAACAACACGTCTACGGAAGCTGTTCATGATAACATGTTCAACTATTTATTCAAAAAAGATGCAAAAGGTGAGATCCAAAAAGAGCTTGTAGAAGATTACAAGCAGATCGATGATGTAACCGTTGAGATGAAGCTGAAAGAAGGCGTGAAGTTCCATAACGGTGACACACTAACTTCTGAGGATGTAAAGTTCACCCTTGAAAGAGTAGCGACGGACGATACGTTAAAGGAATACCCAAACTACAAACAGATCAAAGAAGTACAAGTGGTGGATGATCTGACATTTAAGATCATCACGCATAAACCAGAGCCATCCCTTTTACACCGCCTTTCCCGTCTAGGTTCTGGTATGCTTCCTAAAAAGTATATCGATGAAAAAGGCTGGGATCACTTCTTAAATAACCCGGTTGGAACAGGACCTTTCAAGTTCAAAGAGTGGGTTCGTGATGACAAGATTGTTTTAACGGTATTTGAAGATTATTACGAAGGCAAAGTCGAAGAGTGGGATGAAGTGATTTTCCGTGTTATTCCTGAAAACTCCACACGTGTTTCTGAATTGTTAACAGGCGGCGTGGATATCGCGATCAACGTACCTCCAACGGACTGGGAGCGCGTTGATAAGAACGATGGAACGCATATGGTTTCTGAAACATCTAACCGTAACATCATGCTGACGGTGAGAGCGACGGAAGGATACCCGACAGCTGATAAAAAGGTTCGTGAAGCGATCGACTATGCGATCGATGACAAAGCATTAGCAGAAAATGTTCTTCAAGGTGGGGCGATTCCAACTCGTACGCGTGTAGGTCCGAATAACTTTGGTCACAACCCGGATCTTTATAACACGTTCCGCTATGATGTCGAAAAAGCAAAGAAACTATTAAAAGAAGCTGGAAAAGCAGATGGCTTTGAAATGACGCTTCACTCTCCAAAAGGGCGTTACCTACAAGATGCTGAAGTAGTGGAAATGATCTCAGGTATGCTTTCTGCTGTTGGCATTAAAGTAAATATCGAGTTCATGGAGTGGAGTAACTTTGTTGAAATGAGAACGGCGAAAACGAACAAAGATGCTTACTTAATCGGACTTGGTAACTCTATGTTTGATGGCGCTTATTCTGTAGACTTTTACCGTGCAGAACGTTTTAAAGGAGAAACCGATTATAAGAACGATGAGATCGAAAAACTGTTAACAGAATCACAAGTGAACATGGATCCGAAGTCTCGTGCAGAACAAATCCAGAAGATCCAAGAGATCGCAGCTGAAGATACAGCTGAAATCATGCTGTATCAAGAAAAAATCAATAACGGGGTAAACGACCGTATCGATTTCAAGCCAACAGCTGACGAGATGATTTACGCACCATCCATTTCAAGAAAATAATCAGAAACGAAGGACTAAGGATCTATTCCTTAGTCCTTTCATACAAGAGGTGAAAGAATGGGAAAGTACTTGGTGAAACAGATTCTGCAACTGATTCCCGTGTTATTCATTATTTCGTTTGTCGTCTTCACACTTGTGTTTGTCGCGGGTGATCCTGTAGCACTCATGCTGCCGGAAGACGCGAGTCAGGAAGACATTCAAGTTCTTCGTGAGTCGTTAGGCTTGGACAAGCCGTTTTTAGTGCAGTATGGAAATTATGTGATGGGACTTGTTCAAGGTGATTTTGGTGAATCGTTCCGCTATAACCAAAGTGCGCTTCCAATCGTGCTAGAAAGACTGCCAGCCACGATGGAACTCGCCATTGCCGCAATGGTCGTTGCGATTGTGATCTCGATTCCACTTGGCATCTGGTCAGCGACGAAACAAAACTCACCGCTTGATTTCTTTGCAACAGGTGGAGCCGTACTAGGAAAAGCAATGCCTCACTTTTGGCTAGGTATTATGATGATTTTATTGTTTTCCGTTACGTTACGTTGGCTTCCGGTTTCAGGTCGGGGGACGTTTTCGCACTTGATTTTACCAGCAATAACGCTCGGAACAGGGATCGCCGCTGAGATGACCCGACTCATCCGGTCGAGTATGATTGAGGTTTTGAGTCAAGATTATGTTCGTACAGCTAAGAGTAAAGGGATAAAAGATTTCTTTGTTGTGTACAAGCATGCTTTTCGTAACTCCTTGATCCCCGTTATCACCATTACGGCTCTTCAAACGTCCACCGTTATAGGCGGAGCATTAATAACCGAAACGGTATTCTCTTGGCCTGGTCTCGGTCAGCTTCTCATCCAAGCGGTCAACACAAGAGATATGGCGATCGTTCAGGCGAGCGTGTTCATCATCGCGTTCCTTGTTATCTTAATGAACTTAGTCGCTGACGTCATGTATCGCATTCTAGATCCTCGGATCAAGTTTAATTAGGAGGCTGATGATATCCATGTATCCACAAGTGAGTGAACCGAAGACAGAGATATCCAGTCAAGCAGTCGTAAAACCAGGGAAAAATGGTCTTAAACGATGGATGAAATTTTTATTAAGAAGCTACACGGGAACGGTGGGTATGGTCATTGTTTTAACGGTCATCCTCGTTTCTATTTTTGCTGATGTCTTGGCACCGCATGACCCGAATCTCATTAATGCGGCTGCTATGCAAAAACCTCCTTTTTGGTTAGAAGGAGGAAGTACGGAACATTTACTCGGAACCGATAACTTAGGCAGAGACATGTTAAGCCGGATTATTCATGGTTCTCAAATCTCACTTTTAGTCGGGATAGCAGCTGTATTGCTAGCAGGAGCGATTGGCGTCGTTGTGGGGTTAGTAGCCGGGTTTTATGGAGGAATACTAGATAACATTTTAATGAGATTAGTAGATTCCTTTTTGGCGATTCCGACGATTTTGTTTGCACTTGTTATCCTGACGATTTTCGGACCGAGTGTAACGACGCTTATTGTCGTATTAGGTGTAACGAACTGGGTACAGTATGCGCGCGTGATTCGTGGGGAAGTGTTGTCCATTAAAGAGCGGGAATTTGTAAAAGCAGCTCGATCCATCGGTGTACGTAACTCGATGATCATCCGTCAGCACGTGTTGCCGAACGTTATTTCACCGTTCATCGTTATCTCTACGTTAAGTGTTGCTACGACCATTATTATGGAAGCTTCACTTAGTTTTCTCGGGTTGGGGATTCAGCCGCCGACGATCTCTTGGGGAGGCATTTTGAGTGATGGGCGCGACTATTTGGCGACAAGCTGGTGGCTTTCCACGTTCCCGGGGATCGCTATTACGATTACCGTGTTAGGTATCATCTTTGTTGGTGACTGGCTGCGTGATGTGTTAGATCCGCGTTCGTTTAGCAGAAAGTAAGGGGGGATTAGAAGTGCCGAATCATAATAACTTGTTGGATGTGAAGAATCTACATACATACTTTCATACAGAGAACGGCGTCGTCCCCTCTGTAAATGGCGTTTCTTTTTCGGTAAAAGAAGGAGAGACCGTTGCAATCGTAGGAGAGTCAGGCTGTGGGAAGAGTGTAACGTCCCTTTCTATCATGGGGCTTGTCAGTTCTCCAGGTAAGATTGAAGACGGTGAGATTTTGTTTGAAGGGAAAGATCTGACAAATTTATCGAAGAGTGAGATCCGCAAATTGCGCGGAAACGATATCGCAATGATCTTTCAAGAACCGTTAACATCGCTGAATCCTCTTTTTACCGTTGGAAATCAAATCTCTGAATCAATCAAGCTGCATCAAAAAGTGAGTAAAGAAATTGCCAAACAAAAGAGCATCGAAATGTTAAAGAAAGTTGGGATTCCGCGTCCCGAAAAAGTGTATCATTCGTTTCCACATCTGTTAAGTGGAGGGATGAGACAGCGTGTCATGATTGCGATCGCCTTGTCTTGCAATCCGAAGCTGTTGATTGCCGATGAGCCCACGACGGCTTTGGACGTAACCATCCAGGCACAGATTTTGGAGTTGATGAAGGGTTTGACTGAGGAATTTAACACCTCAATCATGCTCATTACGCATGACCTTGGTGTTGTAGCCGAGATGGCAGATACCGTCATTGTTATGTATGCCGGGCAAGTCGTGGAATATACAGATGTGTTCAGTTTATATAGCAGTCCAAAGCATCCATATACACAAGGCTTGTTGGATAGCACACCTAAAATTCATGAGCTGAACGAAGAATTGCGTTCGATCGAAGGGACAGTACCTAGTCCAGCCAATATGCCAAGCGGCTGCAGCTTCCACCCACGCTGTCCTCATGCGATGCCAAAGTGTCTAGAAGCCCAACCAGAGTTATTAGAAGTGGCCGACAATCAGCAAGTCCGATGCTGGCTGTACCAGAAAGAAGAGGTGGCCATCTAATGACACAGCAAGATTATTTGTTAGAAGTAAGAGGGTTAAAGAAGTACTTTGATGTTTCTAGCGGGTGGCTGAAGAAAGAAAAGCAATATTTAAAGGCTGTAGATGACATTGATTTTAAAGTGAAACCAGGCGAGACGCTCGGAATCGTTGGGGAGTCGGGCTGTGGGAAGTCAACGACAGGAAACTTGATCATGAACTTGCTTGAGAAAACAGAAGGCGAGATCATTTTTGAAGGCGTCGATCTAACGAAGCTTTCAAGTGTAGAACTCCGTCGGAAGCGGTCGGATATCCAGATGATTTTTCAAGATCCCTATTCGTCGTTGAACCCAAGAATGCGAGTGTTTGATATTATCGCTGAACCGTTGCGAACGCATAAAGTGGCGAAAGGGAAAGAGCTTGAGAAGCAGGTATATGACCTAATGGATGTTGTAGGGCTCGATCGGTCGTATTCCTCTCGTTATCCGCATGAGTTCAGCGGCGGTCAGCGGCAAAGAATTGGGATCGCGCGCGCTCTAGCTTTAAAACCAAAGTTGATTATTTGTGATGAACCTGTTTCGGCTTTGGACGTTTCCATTCAGTCGCAAATATTGAACTTAATGGTGAAGCTGCAAAAAGAGTTCAACCTGACATTCATTTTTATCGCACACGGTTTGCCTGTCATCAAACATATCAGTAATCGAGTAGCCGTTATGTATTTAGGGAAAATCGTAGAGATGACGACGAAAGAGAAACTGTTTAAAAAACCTCTGCATCCGTATACAGAAGGGTTAGTGTCAGCTGTACCGATTGCGGATCCGACGCTTCGGGATGCAAAGAAGCGGGTACTTTTAGAAGGAGATATGCCGAGTCCGACAAATCCGCCTTCAGGCTGCCGCTTCCATCCTCGCTGTCCGTATGCACAAGAGGTGTGTAAAACAGATACGCCAGAACTTGTGGAGGTAAAGCCAGAACATCAAGTGGCATGTCATTTTCCGTTAATATAAAGATTTAAATGAGAGTAACGAAAAAACATGGAGGGTCAAGAGTGGAGTCTTATATAAAAGAGAAGCAAGATGAAATGCTGGAATTACTAGAGAGACTGGTCAACATTGATAGTGGATCTTACTACAAAGTCGGTGTGGATACTGTAGGGTCTGTATTGAAGGCGAAATACGTAGAGATGGGTTTTGTCGTAAAGGTAAGGGAAGAGGCGAAGTTCGGAAACAACATGATTATTCAGCATCAGGATGCCGTCGATCCAAAGATCATACTCGTTGCTCATATGGATACCGTTTTTCCGATTGGAACTTCGGTTGAACGTCCTTTTCGTATAGAAGGCGATAGAGCGTATGGACCTGGTGTAGTCGACATGAAGGCTAGCCAGGTGGAGTTGATCTTTGCGCTACAAACGATGCAGGAGCTAGGTGTGAAAGGGTATAAAAACGTGCTAGTAATTTTGAATAGCGACGAAGAGATTGGCTCGCCAACTTCCCGTTCATTGATTGAAGAGATGTCGGTTGGAAAGGAATACGCGTTGATCATGGAGCCTGCAAGAAAAGACGGTTCATTGGTGAGTGCCCGTCGAGGCGGTGGGCGTTACACCATTAAAATTAAGGGGAAAGCGGCGCATTCTGGAATTGAACCAGAAAGAGGTCGGAGTGCCATTGAAGAGCTGGCGCACAAGATTATCCAGCTGCATTCCTTATCCGATCACCAACGTGGAATCAGTGTAAACGTTGGATTAATTGAAGGTGGGTCTTCCGTAAACACCATCTCGCCAAACGCTGTTGCGCATGTGGATATTCGGATATCTGAAGGAAATCAAGCCCAATTATTAAAAGAGAAGATAGAAGAAATTTGCGCAACTACCGATGTTCCAGGAACCAAAATTGAGCTCAAAGGTGACATCAGCCGACCGCCGATGGAGAAGAACGAGCAAACGAAGTCGTTGTTGGAAATCATTAAAGAAGTCGGTGAAGAGATGGGGCTGCACTTATCTGATACCGCAACAGGCGGCGGATCGGATGCATCATTTACTTCAGCCACCGGGGTAGCTACGGTCGATGGACTTGGACCAGTCGGCGGAAATGCACATAGTGAAGATGAATATTTGGATATACCGACGTTGACTGAAAGGACGTTGTTGTTGGCTAAGACGATTCAGCGGTTGTCGGTCTAAAAGAAAGAGAAACTCGATTCATCTATAGAAGAGATGAATCGAGTTTTTTATCTGTTAATTGATTAAGTTAAATAAAGTATTATTGAGAGACATTCCTTTTTATAAATCTTACTTACTTTTAAATAATTTTATTAAGTATTCAATAATGAAAGCTATCGATAATATTTTAAATGGGAGTAAATTTTGTGAGACACCGGTGGGACGAATTTTAAGCGCTTCTTTTATTTTAATAACGAAAATCTTGGGAACTAGGGAAATAGAAGAATCATCCTTCAGCTTCCCTGATTTTTAAAGGGAGTAAATAAAAAAGATGGGTAAATATAATAATCGAAAATATGAGAATATAAAACATGAATTGAAATTGCTTTCATTACTGTTTTCTATAGAATGCGTTATTGGGTTTATTATTTATAGTCTGATAAATAATGTAGAGATACCTAATTACGAAAAAATATTAGGCTATATTTTAGGTATTTCCGCTGGAGTGCTATCCTTAATAGGTTTATTATCTATTTTTATTTCGTTAAACACACAGCAAATTATTCAAAAAATACGCGAACTATTATGGGAAATGCAAAAGTTAGGGAGGTATTTTTATTTTTCCGAAAATGTAGGTGATTTCCAGAAGCTAGCGAGGGAATTCTATGATTTATATTGTTCGTATAAATTAATATATCGTAAAGATCGATTTATTTATCGCGTTATAAAAGTAATAAATAGTACGATATTTTTTGTTTCATTTCTATGGGGTATTTCTGGAATTATTTTGTTATTATCTGAAGAGATAAATACCGTCAGTTTCTTTTGGATTAATACTTCTATTCTTACTATTTGTATACTATTAATAAATTTTTATAAGCTCCTTAACAAGTTATCCCAAATTGATCAAGTAACAGATTTACCAAATGTTGATAGATTAATTAAAGAAAGTATTAATTACACTTTAAAAATAGAATCCTCTGACACTCTTGCAAAGGAGCATTTAATTGAAAATATTGAATACTTAATAATGGGGAGTTCTTCTATTACTACATATCTAAGAAAACTACATTTTTGTACACTTAACGCCGGTATAGAAGATAAAAAACTATTATTTGATAATTACAAAGTAAGCTTAATTTCAATAAAATATTATAGAAAAGACTCAAATGGGGATTGGAATTATTTTTATACGCACTATCTCAGTGGCAACTCTGTACATATTGTAGAAGAAAATAAAAACAATCATAAAATAAGATTAATGAGAATATGGTTTGATTTAAAAGTTATGCCCAGTGAATATGTACCAAGTTTGGAGAAGAAACAAATAATTGGGATTGCAGTCAAATTACAATTTACCTTTAACAAAAAAGTGTTTTTTGTTAAGTACCCCATTTTTGTATACAATGATTTAGGGAATTTTAGAACTGTATCTCCTAAAGAAATAGAAGAAATATAACAACAATCTAGTGTTATTTTAAGAGGTAAAAGTTTTAATAAGTGCTAAAACCAATTTGATGAAATTAACTTGAAAAAATTCAACCCTTAAGTGCGCATTAAAACATTAGTATGGAGATATATTGATAGCTGCAATAAAATCTATTTAGCAAGACAAAGAATTGCTTAGATGTTTTGGGTGAGGTAGGCATTATGGTATTCAATCTATTATGTTTAAAAAAAAGAATAACGCAGCAGGGACTGCGTTATTCTAAAAAAATTTAAAAAGATATTGTTTAGTCTTTATTCTTAATATTGAAATTAAGCCCATGCTACCTTCATAAATTTAGGGTAAGCATCCTCAGCTGAATTTAATGCTAAAATCAATTGCCTCAAAACTAAACTAGGGTTGAAGTTATCTTCAAACATCATGCAATAGGTGCTATTAACACTATCATTTTCTAATGTAAACTTTGAGTATCTATACTCTCTATTTAATTCATTAATGAGTTTAAGTGCAGTTTCTTTTTTATAGGCATCTCTAATTTCGGCGATATTGAATACATAGATTTCGACTAGGTCATCATTTGTATAAAAATTTACTGCCAGAATAACGGACCCTCCACTTTTTAACCTTTGTTCAACTCTAAAAAAAGAAGATCCATCTTCATTTCGACCTTCTTCCATATATAGGTTTTCTTGATTGATTAAATCTCTAAAAAGCTCAAAATTATTTGACATATTGCGATTACTCCTTTAATAAAATTGTAATTCCTAAATCCTATATCGGTCCATCAATCAGTTTTTTAATACATTTTTTGAGGATTACTCTCAGAATTTTTTAATATTAAAAACGCTCAACTTTTAGCGCAGTAATTACAATAAATGGTATGATTACTTCAGATAACCTGTAACAATACGGATAAAGTTCTTTTATTTAGGAGTGCATACTATTGATGAAAGATAAATATCTTAACAAACTTCCACAAGGGTCTAAAACTAATAAGATCCCTTACTCTTCTATTATTAACCATCAAACGACAACCCAACTTGTAGGTGATAAGGAAAATGACGCACACTACTTTCGAGCACTAGAACGAAGTGGAATCTACTTAAATGAAGCTCAGCTAAATGCGGTCCGAGCGTCTCATGGTCCGCATCTTATTATTGCAGGAGCGGGAAGCGGAAAAACAAGAGTGCTAACATCTAGAGCAGGATATCTTTTGACGTTTGATAGGTCTATAAAACCGAATAATATTATGCTAGTTACGTTTACGCGTAAAGCAGCAGAAGAAATGATTACCCGAATTCAGAGTCTACCTGGTATTTCAAGGAAGATGGCAAATGATATGGTTAGCGGTACATTTCATTCCATATTTCTTCGCATTCTTAGAAACCAGGGGTTCAATCAAAAAATTATTAACAGTGAAAAATATAAAGAGATTCTAATAAAGGGGATATTGAGAGAACAAAATCTACTTGACTCTTATGAACCCGAAACAATCTTAACAAGTATTTCTTCCTATAAGTCAAATTTATTAAGACCCAAAGATATAAAAACCAATACGCCTATTGAACGTGAAATTCAAAGTATTTATGAAAAATATGAGCTTTTAAAAAACAAAAAAGATCTAATGGATTTTGACGATATTTTAATAGAAAGCTATTACACAATTAAAGATAATAAAGTTCTTTTAAACAAAATACAGAATCACATTCGCTATATACAGGTCGATGAATATCAGGATGTGAATAAGGCACAACATGAATTGATAAAACTTATAGTAAAAAAGCCTCAAGAAAATGTATTCTTTGTGGGCGATGAAGATCAGGTAATTTATAATTTCAGGCAAGCTTCGCCAGATTTTATTCTAAATTTAGAAAAAGAATACCCTCATTTAAAGAGAATCACGTTAGAGACCAACTATAGAAGTACAGACTCAATTGTCGGTTTAGGCAATGAAATTATAAAGCATAATAAACAACGTCTAGGGAAAAAACTCAAAGCAACGAAAACAAGCCATGTTACCCCCTTTTACTTTCGACCTTCTGAAACATTAGAGGAAGCAGTACGTATAGCAGATAATATTCAAGCTGATGTTAAGTTAGGGAAAAGAGACTATAAGGATTATGCCATTCTTTACCGTACTCATAATAATTGTCGAGCTTTGTTTGATGAATTTGTACTTAGGGACATTCCATTTATATCAAAAAACGATAAAGTATTTTATAAACAGCCTATTGTAAAACCAGTTTTAGATTACTTGAGAGTTTCCTTAAATCCTAATGATACAAATGCAATTGAAGGCATTGCTCCGACATTATACTTAAATAAAGAAAAAACTGTTCAGCATGCTTTAGAATTTACATTAGGACATACGAAAAAGAATATGCTGCGATCCATCCTCAATATTTCAAATTTAAAACCATTTCAAATGAGGCAAATTAGCGAACGAATAGAATTTATAGAAAATCTCAATACAAGAGTTCCAGCAGATGCGATACGAGAAATTAGAATGGGTGTTCCGAAATACGATGAATACCTAGAAAGTGATTCGCGAAAAACGTTAACTCTTCATAAGGAACTGATTCGAGAAACTCTAGATGAATTAGAAGCATCAGCCTCTCGATTTACGAGAATAGAAGATTTCCTTCTGTTTGTGGACAAAATTATTAAGAAGAACGAACAAATGGAAGAACTGCGGAAGAAGCCCAATGCAAATTGTGTGCAACTTATGACCATTCATTCGTCAAAGGGATTGGAATACCCTGTAGTCTATGTAATTGGCTTTAGTGAAACTATCTTACCACATGCTTCTGCCTTGTCGGTGAACGAACAACAGGATCGAACTATTCTCTTAAATATTAGCGAATCAGAATTAAGAAATGTTGCCTTAGAAGAAGAAAGAAGACTCGCGTATGTTTCTGTAACCCGTGCACAAGAAGAGCTTTATCTTTCTTCACCAAAGCTATACCGTAATAAAGAAGTGGACATTTCCTCATTTTTATTAGAAGCATTTTCAAACTATGAGACAAAGTAAATAGGATAATCAATCTCAAATGACCATATCTTCATGTTCACTCTCGGCATTGCTAGTAACCCTTAATAATTCCACTGTTAAAATCTTTGTTCGAACAGTAAGGTGTTATTTAGGGCTAGCATGCCTTTTTTATTTAAGGATATTTTAATTAATTCTCTACTCATAGACATTTATTTTTCTATTAAATACAATTTATGTATCAAATTAACAATATGTTTACTATAATTTAAATTAGTAATAAATACTCATTTGTATCTGTGTATTTAGACATAAAAATTGGGGGCATAACTATGAGTTATTCTGTAGAACAATTACTGGACAGAGGAGTTAGTTTAAAGCGCTCAGGAAATCTTGAGGCTGCAAGGGACTGTTATATTTCGGCATTAGAAGTAGATCCAACTAATATGATGACGTATATTAGCCTTGGAAAAACTGCATATTTGTTAGGACAGCAAGATCTATCTGTGAAATGTTATCTTGCTTCAACACATTTGCAAATCTCTCCAGTAGAACGGGCCATAATTGAAAATAAGTTGCCATTGCATTTAAAGTTTCAATATGATTCATTCCCTCCAGAGGTTTTAAATTCTTTGCCAAAGAAATCGGCATTTATTATTTTTATTGATGGGAATACACCTAGGCACTTAGCGCACTCCTTAGCAGATCTTTCTGGAGCTGTTCTAGAACAAAATCCAAGCCTCTCGATATATGGTGAAATATATCATTCACATATATTTGGAGACGGTTCATATGAAAGAATCTTGCAAAAACATAGGATGTCAACAAGCAACCAGATGAGGCAGGATGAAGAATTTTACATTCCTTGGGGTCGAAAGTTTTTGATTAACAATCTAAAATGGAATCAACTTCACAGTACTGATGTAATTAACTTATATTTTACATAATCTATTTAGAAAATATTATTATTAGGAGTGCATATTAATTTGTTCACAATACTTATTATCATCGGTATTATCTGGTTCTTAGTTTCAGCAGGTAGTAGCGGAAGCAATAGTTCCGGAAATAGTACTAGTAGCAATAGCTCAAATGCAAACAACAACGCGTACAAGAAATATGGTAATAATAGTTCGCATTCTAGCAGTTCTAGTTCTACAACTAGTTCTGTTAGCTCTAACAATTTATCTCAAACAAACACATATAAAGAACGAAAATGCGCAAAGTGTCATCATAGTAATAATACTACTATAAGCAACTGTAAAAAATGTGGATGGGGTATGACAAAAGTGCATTTTCATTTCACTACAAACCTTGCAGGTGTTACATATGAAGGTCGGCAAGAAATTATTGCTCAAACTAAAACATTAGACCCTATTAAACTAAAGCGTGATAAAAATAATCAGTATGACCGTAATGCTGTAGGTGTGTACAATGCACGTGGGAAGAGCTTAGGTTGGGTTCCGAAAGGCTATGCTGCAAACATAGCCCCACATATGGACAAAGGAATTGAATTTTATGCAGAGATAAAAAATATAGTTGGCGGTAATGGGTACAATTATGGAGTTCAAGTAAGAATTTCAAATGATCTTTCAAAAATGAGAGACACGAGCATTACAAGAGATACTACACATACAGAACAATCAAGCAAAAAAGGAAAGACCCAGCCTGTTGCCTTAACAACCTACAATTCTACTAGTCAAAAGCGTCAGAAAGAAATTAAAACCGGTGTCGCTTCAATCCAGAGCTCAATAGCTACTAAGTCTAATACTGCAGTTGCAGTAAAATCAAAAATACCTTCTAATATTTCAGAATTGATTTACTTAGATAGTGTACTGCTTAGGCATGTAAATAAGGAATTATATGATGAAGTACAACAAGTATTATTGGATTTTGCGAGATACAAAAAGGCAACATTACCTTACATGAACAGACAAAAAATAAGTGGTTTACTGGTTAGTGATTTGGAAAGCATTTTTGATAATACTATCATGCTCGCTGGCGGTTCAGAATCAAATTTTGTACATCGGCATTACAAAGCATTGTTGGTTCAATTGGCGTTTCAATTAGGATTCTTAATTGAGCGACTAATACCAGAAAGCCAATATGCTACATATGCAAAAAATAAAATGAATTGGCTCAGTACTATGGATGTAAGATTGGAAACTAACTTATTACAAGGATTCTTTAACGAGAATGTAAAAATAAACGGTGAATCCCCAGTCATATATGATTCTTATAAAGGCAATCAAGTATCCTTATGGGATATAGATGAAATTCATTATGTCCTATCTAATCTTACAGAGTTAGGCAGCAATTTTAAACGATATATTGATAAGTATTAAAAGCGGTATTCATTGCCGTTTTAAACATAGGCAAACCCCACCTCAAATTTAATTGAGATGGGGTTTGTTCATTATTTACAGGGAGCGCGTGTTAAGCACAGGCATGGTTTTAGCACTTCCTTTTTTTGTTTCTTAGAGTTTTTTCTGTCGGATAAAAGTAGCTAAAAGTAGCCGGCGGGTATAATTTAAAGGTTTTTCAGATCTAATGCTGTTGCTATATAAGTGACCATTTATATGATATTTCCTGTAAAACACAAACTAAATCGTAATTAAAATATTTTTTGTTTCAATTTGTTTGCCTATAGATAAACAATTTTACCATTTTTTGAAACTCAATCTCCCCCTGCATCGTCTTACCATTAGAACGACAAGGAGGTCGTGTGATGTGGAGGAAGATCATTTGATTGCGAAAATAAACCGAAACGCACCCAGTCGTGAGGACGCGTTTAACCAGTTAATGGATATGTATGGCGAAGAGATAAAACGTCTCATATTTTCTTTTGTGAAGAGTTGGCCTCAAGCAGAAGATCTTACACAGGACGTATTTGTAACGCTATATACAAAGTTGGACACATTTCGTGGAGAGTCTAACATACGGAGTTGGATCTATTCCATTGCTATAAATAAAACAAAAGATTATTTAAAAAGCTGGCACTTTCGGAAGTTGCAGGTGACCGATAAATTAAAAGGTGAATCCACCACTGGGAAGAATGCTGTTGAAATACATGTTATTTCAAATACGGAAGACCGCATTCTATATGAGTCGGTTCTGCAACTGCCTTTAAAATATCGAGAAGTAATTTTAATCCACTATTATAAGGAATTTTCAATCCGAGAAACGAGCGAGTTCCTTTCCATAAAAGAAGCTACCGTAAAAACAAGACTAAGCCGTGCCAGGAAATTACTTCATGACCAATTCATTAAACTAGGAGGTGAAAGATGATGGAAGAACAATTAAAGAAGCTCTCAACCACTATGGACCAAGGGATTTCAAAAGGGAAGGTATTTACAGACAAAGATAAACAGCAGATTCTTACACGCATAAGAAAGTTGTCCGTTCCAGATGTTCGTTCCAAAAGACCACATTCCCTTCTGCCAAAATTTTTAACAGCAGCTCTCTTTTCAGGCATCATCTTTTCAACGTATATCTACTTTGATAAAGAACCTGTACAGCATTCACAGCCAAATGTTGTAACGAAACCGGAACAGCCTCCAGTTAGTATTCCAAATGTTTCGGGTGAAGGCAGCTCGGCAGTATATACGTCTAATGTAGGTGAAAAAAAATTAACGATTTCTTTGCGTATTACTAACAATTCGGATAGCACGATAACAAATCGTTTAAAATACCGTATAACTTTTTTAAATAGTGACTTAGTTAAAGCAACAGGAACAGAATCTTTCACGATAGAACCTCCTAAGTATTCTTCATTTGAATCAGGTGATACGAAGAGTATAAGTAAGGAGTTTAATCTAACTCAGGATGTAGCGAAAGATTCTTTGGAAAATGCAATTAAAGTAGAAACGATTAGTGATAGCAAAACACATCATTCGTTTGTGATTGATACGATTAAGTATGAAACATATCAAGATATAGGAGTTGTACCTCAACAAGAACAAGTTGAAAAGGAAGAAGAAAAGGAAGAAGAAAAGGAAGAGGAAGTTGTACCAGTTGCAATATCAGAAGGCGAAGCCAGACAAATTTTAAATAATAATTTAGCGAATATTAAACAAACCTTGCTAGAATCTGAGAAGAAGAACAATTGGCATTCTGACAATCCTGCTTCTTATGAAGTGGCAGGCCCAGACTTTGAACCTTATGTAACGGATAACTTCTCTAATTCTGTATTAAAAACGTTCCTGCCTGAATACTTTTGTGAATGTGATAGTGGTATGCTTCCAATGATTCATCAAGAGGTACGCTTTAATGTTAATGCTATTACTGAGGACACGATCGAAATATCTGGAATTGAACCACCATCAGATATGAACAATATCGGGAAACTATGGAGATTTAGATTAGCAAAAGAAGATAATCAGTGGAAATTGGATCAATGGGAAGAGTCGACCCTTCAAGGGGCAAACCTTGGATTAACGAAAGAAGAAGCAGCTAAACTAATTTCTACCCAAACAAATACAGTAACGTTTCAAAAAGAGATTCAAGTAAATGGATCAAAAGTGTACGTCTTTAATGTTAAAGATGCGGACCATGAGTTTACGGCTGCTATTAGTTCCAGTGATACTTCGTTCGTCTATAATTATGAGTAAAAAAAGAAAGGGGTCTGACCCGGGTCAGACCCCATCATTCAACTAAAGTGTGTAGCGTTAATGTGTTAAAGTGGATTAAAGGTGAGCCTTCTCTCTATTGGAGAGAAGGCTTTCTCTATTTTATAGAATACGTTTCTCTCATTTTTCAGATTAAGGCATAAGAATTATTTAAAATAGGCAGTATTTAGGGGGTTTAGCCGAAACTTTCTATCTTATGAAGCGTATAAAATAAGTACAAGCTAGTACCGATTATACGTAAAAGATAGAGGGTTTTTTTATGGCATTTACACGAAAGAAGAAAATAGCAAAAATCTTTTTCTGGGGAATCTTACTATCCCTTCCCATATGGTTGGTTGTCATCCTAGTCATTGTTACCATGTGGATTCTATTTTAAATAAAGTAAGCACGATTCTCGTGCTTACTTTTAAATATTCAAGATGCATCTCTCATGTAATACCACTTCTCATGATGCAGAGTAAATTAAGCAAGCAAATGAAGCATAAAAAGTAACGAAGCTGACTCAAAAGGTAGATAAAATGACCTTTTGATGTCAGCTTTTCATTTTTATAATGATGTTTTAGTTGGAATAGTCATTTTAAGAAGCTTGTTTCTCTTGTTGTGAGCGTAACGACGTCATTCGTGGTCGAAAAGAGTATGTTTGTGAGCGAAACTTCAGCTTTTCTGAGCGTAAAACAGACTTGTTCGAGCGAAACGAGCCTATCTTTGTGCGAACGTGTAATAAATAAAAGAACACGTACCGTAAATTACAATCTGATACTGCAAAAAGTATGCATATTCGTTTTCGTGTTAACACTGATTAGTAGGTTAGTAACTTTACTTACAGTCAGGAGCGTTGATATGGAAGGGGAAGGTAACTTTTTTGCCGGATTGGTGTGGGGGACAGTCTTTAGTGTACCTCTTTGGATTTCCGTATTGGGTTGGATAAAATTTATTTGGTCCTGATAACGTTTCGTTCCAAGGAGTGACTTTTATGAAGAAATATGTAGTGGGGCTGCTCGTTCTTGTTTGGGTGTGGTTCATCTATTATTTTACGGCATCACCCAACTTCACTAGTGGACAAACAGGTGCGTTTATACAAGAAACAGGTTTGTTTCATCTGGACATTGGATTAACAAATAGTATGCTTAGGAAAGCAGCTCATGTTATTTTATTTGGAAGCTTTGCGATCATACTATATGTTTTCCTGAATAAGTTTATATCATCACTTTATGCATATATATTAGCCTGGGAGCTTGCGAGTCTTGCTGGTATGCTTGATGAATTTCATCAACAATTTGTCCCGGATAGAGGGAGCTCGGGAAACGATATGATGCTTGATTCATTTGGTGCGTTTCTATTTTTAACTTTTTATGTGATATCCATTAAGGGGAAATCCAGTGAAAAGAATCGTGTTAAAGCGGCGAGAACGATTGAATAGTTAAAAAGAACCAGTCGGAAAACTCTACAATTTTACTATTTATTAACACAGTTGTAAAAACGATAATGATATGGAAAAGTTTATTTTTGGTGGTGCAGCCTTGCTAAAACTTAGATTGAAGTATCACAGACTAATGTTTATCTATAACGTCACACTATTTAAAAGCAGTAAAGATGAAACATTGCGAGAAAAGTACTCCAAAAGAATAGACTTCCATGAACAACAGATACAGTCATTAAGAGAAAAAATGTAGAGACGACGTCCCTGAGAAGGGGTGTTTTTTTATGCGCTCCTTCCTAATATTTGGTTGTATCAATTATAAGTAATGAATTACAATAAAAAATGTAAATAATAGGGGGTGCAACAAATGAAAAAGATGATGCCAATCGTACTTGCTACAGGTTTGGTTCTTGGTGTTTCTTCGTTTCCAACAGAAGCGGCTACACCAAAGGTAAAAACGTATAAGAATTGTACGGAGCTAAACAAGGTATACAAAGGCGGAGTTTCCCGCGCTGCCAATGTTAAGAACAAAGGCGGAAAAACAAAGTATAAGCCATATGTTTCAAAAGCACTTTACGATGCTAACAAAAAAAGCGATCGTGATAAAGATTTAATTGCGTGTGAGAGATAATTAAAAGAGTCCCTAAATAAAGGGGCTATTCTTTTTGCAGAGGGCATTATTAAAGTAGCAGGGAAAAAATAACGAGAAACCGCTGATAATGCGGTTTTTTATTTTATGTTCTAGTATAATGAGAAATGATTCTAACACTACCAATTATGGGAAAGGTTATATGAAATGAAATTCAATAAGAGATCGTATTCCATGCTTTTTGCCTTCTTGGCAGTCATCACAACATTAGCATTTACATATAGACGCCTATTTTATGGTGTCGATTTTACGGATGAAGCTTTTTACTCTGGCATTCCTTACGAATTCGTACTAGGCATTCGTCCGTTTATAGATGAGCTGAATTTCCTAACATTTCCGAGTCTAATCCTTTATCCATTTATAAAAGTCTTTTATATGTTGAACAACGGAACGGAAGGCTTGATACTGTACAACAGGTTTTTATTTTTGCTCTTTTTTATATTAGTTTCAAGCATAGTGTTTTTTGTGCTGCGAAGAGTAATTTCGGTTCAAGCAGCAATACTTGTTTCTGCCACATGTTTGGCGTTTATTCCTCTAAATATCCCGGCGCTCGGCTACAATACGTTAAGTACAGGGATGCTTACCATTGGCTTTTTCTTAAGCTATTACGCCATCTATCATAATCGTAAGCCTCTCTATTTTCTTTTATCTGGTTTTGCACTGGGATTAGCTGTTGTTTCTTATCCAACGTTAATCATTCCGTTTATCGTGTATGTATTGATCTTGCTAGCCTATTTATTTAATAAAGGCATCATTAAATCATGGTTTCTTTTTATAGCAGGTAGTACCCTTACAGCCATTCCTGTCCTAATTATGATGTGGAATGCAGGAATAGAGAACGTTCTCTATTTTATTGAAAACTTAGGGTATGTTGGAAAACAGGGTGGGGGAGCAGAAAAGATTTGGGATCACATTGGGTTATGGTACTCGAACTTTCCTAATAAGTGGCTGTTGCTTATTATTCTTCTGATTATTGTCTTAACTGCTAAAAAGAAAAACACGCTATATCTTTTGTCTTTGATTCTATTACCAGTCTTAAGCTTTCCATTTCAGTTAAAAGAGCCTTTATTTGTTCATTCGCAGATCTGGGTGACAAATTATAGCATGCTGATGCTCCTTCTATTTATCATTCATATGAAAGACAAGACCGTTCGTCGCATGTTTATACTTATTTTCGTACCATCCCTACTTGCAGGAATAACATACTTATGGTCTAGCAGTAACGGTTACCTTGCGTCAGGGTTAGGACTTTTCCCTGCATTTCTTGCACTGTCAGGTCTTATTATTTACCTTATTCAACAATCTGAGAGTCATAAACTGGTTAAAACCTTACTCTCGTTTTCTGTACCGTTATTTATCATCATCAATTTATTACTCTTTCAGCAGCAAAGCGTCTATCGCGATCAAGATATAAATGAGTTAACGAATAAAGTAGAATCTGGTCCTTATAAAGGCTTATATACAAGTGAGATTAAGTCTGATTTCATGAAAACGTTAAGAAAGGATATGGATCTGTACGCTAAGGATTCTAAAACTATCTTTTTTTATAACCACTTTCCAGCTGGGTATCTCTTTTCAGACATTAAACCTGCAGGTAACACCATATGGATTTTCTATTATTCTAAAAATCGGTATATCCATGCGGACTATCTAGAGAGAAACGGTGAACCGGATACCGTAATTAGAATGAAAGTTTTAGTGGATGGTAATTTAACACCGCTGCGCTATTACAAAAAAGATGAATTAAACAATTTGATAAAAGAAAAGTACAAAATCATTCATACCAACCAATATTATGATTTGTTACAGAAAAAATAATGAGTGAAAGAGGGATATAGATGATTTTAGTAGTAGGAGGAGCCGGTTATATCGGCAGCCACACCATTAAAGAGATTCTTTCAAAAGGATTCGAGGTAGTTGTTCTCGATAATTTGTCTACAGGACATAGAGAAAGCATAGATTTCCGCGTTCAATTTGTTGAAGGTGATTTAGGCAATGAAGAACTGCTTGACCATGTATTTACGACATACTCGATCGAAGCGGTTATGCACTTTGCAGCCAACAGCCTTGTTGGTGAATCCGTTCAGGATCCGGCGAAATATTATACGAATAATGTAGCAGCGACGTTAACACTTCTACAAAAGATGAGGAAATACAACGTTTCTAATTTTATTTTCTCGTCAACTGCAGCGACATATGGCATTCCTGATACAACTCCTATAACAGAAACAACGCCTGTGGCACCTATAAATCCATATGGACGATCCAAGCTGATGGTCGAGCATATGCTTGAGGATTTTCATGCTGCCTATGGCATGAATTATGTAGCTCTGCGCTACTTTAATGCTGCAGGAGCCTATGAAACAGGTGAAATAGGTGAAGACCATACACCAGAATCTCACTTAATTCCCATCGTGCTTCAACATTTGCTAGGACAGCGTGAGACCATCTCTGTTTTTGGCACTGACTATCATACTGCTGATGGTACGTGTATACGTGATTATATTCATGTAACAGATCTTGCAAAAGCACATGTTCTTTCATTAGAAAGCTTGTTAAAAGGTAACAATACGAATGCCGTTTATAATCTAGGCACAGGTAGAGGTTATTCTGTCAGAGAAATTATTGAAACGTGTGAAAATGTTACTGGCATAAAGGCGACCATTGTTGAAACGGATAGACGTGCGGGTGACCCAGACGAACTGGTTGCTTCTGCGGATAAAATTCATCGTGAACTAGGATGGACACCAGAATATTCACTGGAAAGAATTATTGAATCGGCATGGAATTGGCATAAGAGCCATCCTGCAGGTTATAAGGTTAGCCAGTAAATCTCATGGGGAAATGAAATGAAGACGTTTCTAAAGTTCGGTACTGTAGGTGTTCTTAATACTGGCATTACGATTATTAGTTACATGTTTCTGGTTTATCTTGGGGTAAATTATTTATTGGCTAATATTATGGCGTACGGATTAGGCGTTTTGAATAGTTACTACTGGAACCGCAGTTGGGTGTTTAAAGTGTCGGCTAAACAATATGTTTTTTTGAAATTCGTTTTAGTTAATCTGCTGACACTAGGAATGACTACAAGCATTTTATATATACTTGTTCAGTATTTTCAGATTCACGCCATACTAGCCCAAGTAGTTGCTACAGGTGTAGGGTTGATATTTAACTTTACATTAAATAAAAAATGGACTTTTACAAATAAGAAGTCATCCAGTTAACGGCAAAGGTTTATGGAGGGAAGAACGATGAAAGATATAATATCCGTTGTCGTTCCGATGTACTTTGAAGAAGAAGTGGCAAAGGAATGCTATAACCGACTTAAAGCGGTGATGGATAAGAACGACATACACTATGAATTTATATTTGTGAATGACGGAAGCACCGACCGTACGATGGATATCTTAACGGAAATCGCTTTACTAGATAGACAAGTCAAGGTTATTAATTTCGCTCGCAATTTCGGTCATCAAACGGCTGTGACCGCTGGCATTGATTATGCAAAAGGTGATGCGATCGTAATCATTGATGCTGATCTTCAGGACCCGCCAGAAATTATCCCTCTTTTAATTGAGAAATGGAAAGAAGGGTATGAGACTGTTTATGCCAAACGTAAAAAGAGAGTCGGTGAATCTTGGTTTAAGCTGGTTACGGCAAAATACTTTTATCGTTTCTTAAACTATATGTCTGATATTGAGATACCAAAAGATACGGGTGATTTTCGTATCATTGACCGAAAAGTAGCTGATGTATTTAAAAACATGACAGAACGTAACCGGTTTGTAAGAGGGATGTTTTCGTGGATCGGATTCCGTCAGACTTTTATCGAATACGAACGGGACGAGCGGTTTGCAGGAGAAACGAAATATCCACTAAAGAAAATGATTCGTTTTGCTTCAGATGGAATCATTGCTTTTTCCTCCAAGCCATTACGCTTAGTTATGACTCTTGGTTTTATATCCGTACTTATTTCAATAGGTGTATTCATCTACGCACTAGTCGTCAAACTATCTGGACAGCCAGTAGAAGCTGGGTGGGCGTCACTCATGGTAGCCATTACATTCTTCAGTGGGATCCAGTTGTTAGGTCTTGGAATTGTGGGACAATATATAGCAAGAATTTATGATGAGAGTAAGAACCGTCCGATATATATTGTGAAGGATACGGTGAATGTGGAGGAAGCAGTTGCGAAAGTGGTTCATCATTGATTATATAACAAGTGCATATTCAACTAGACAAGCTGTTAAAAAGCTTGTCTTTTTTATAGAGTCGAAAGAGTTTTGTCATCAAACCATTAGTTAGGAAACCACCTATTTATATAAGACTTCACCTATTCTATTTAAGCTACTGTTCATAAACTTTTATAATTTACCAATTATGTAGTAAAAAAATATCAGTAAACTATACCTATTCATTTGAGTATAAGGTAAAATATTCTAGTGTTTACATAATTGGGAGGATGAGAGAATTGAAGTTTAGTTTAAGAAAGATTATTGTTTTTAGCTTTATGTTCATGGCGATCTTTTTGTTTGACCAAAGCAAACTAGTAAGTGCGAGCGTTTCAAATGCCGTACAAATTAATTTGTATAAAAACTATACAGGTGAGCTTGATACCTATTACGGTAACTATTATAAATTTACGATCCCTAATGACGGAAATGTTGCACTATGGGTGAAAAGTACAGCAAGTGATGGCTATATTGTTGGTGAGATTTTAGATCAAAATGGTGAAACGTTAAGTAAAGTGGATACGTCTTACGATACATTGGTTTCAGGATATGCTATCGCTCAAGTAGGTTTGCCAAAAGGTACTTACTATATAAAAAATGATGGCGGGTATGGAAGTACATATGAATTTAAAGTAAGTTTTATGGCATCAAATAATTACGAAAAAGAAATTAACGACAGCATGGCAACGGCTAACTCAATTAAATTAAAAGAATCTTATATCGGCAGAATGAAAGACGATTATGACGAGGATTTTTATACATTTACCCTTCCATCAGATGGAAAAGTCAAATTTTCTATGAAACAAAAATCCGGAGTAAAATGGTATGCCAGCATATATAACAGTAACGGAAAACTACACGAAGAAATTGAAACAGACAGCAGTACAACAGTAAATGGATATGAAACAAATGAAATTGGTTTGCCGAAGGGTACTTATTATATCAAAATTGAAGATGGCTTTTATACAAGGCATGAAGCCTATGAAATTAAAGTAGAGCTTACTTCAAGCAGTTATTATGAAAAAGAATTTAATAATGATGCCTCAACAGCTAATACGATCAAGCTTAATCAGACGTATAAAGGTAAAATGGAAGATTACGATGATAGTGACTTTTATAAAATTACCCTTCCCTCAGATGGTATTGTTACATTATCTGTAAATCGTAAATCAGGCATGAGCTGGCAGGCAGAACTCTTTAATACTAAAGGTGATAAACTGGAAGATTTAAATACTAATGCAAGCTCTATTGTTTCAGGTTATGAAACAAAACAAATAGGTCTGCCAAAAGGTACGTACTATATTAATCTAAGTGATTATTATGGTACGGAAGACACTCCTTATGAAATCAAAGCTGGTTTTGTTAGTACAAATTTTTATGAAAAAGAATTCAATAATGAAATCACGAAGGCCAATGCAGCCAAATTGAACCAATATTACAAAGGGAAGTTATCACAATATGATGATGTAGACGTTTTTAAGTTTTCTGTTCCAGTTGATGGAAATGTGACTTTATTAATGAAAGAGCAAAATGGTGTTAACTGGGAAGGTACCATTCAAAATAGTACTGGAAAAGAATATAGCTCTTTTGTTACAGACAACCATGCATTTAGTGGAAACAAATATACAACAGCATGGTTAAAAAAAGGAACGTATTATTTTGTTGTTGAGGGCTATCCCAATGCCTATCAAAAGACTTACGAATTTAAGCTCTACATGAAATCAAATTCAGTAAAAACATCAAGCGTTAAAGTAATCAATAATAAAAGTAAATCGGATTCCGTTTCTGTTAGCGGATTAGCGAAAGGTGATGTTGTCAAAGTGTACAATGCAAGCAGCAAAGGTACATTGCTTGCAACAAAAACATCTACTGGCTCCTCAGCTCTTCTATCCATTAAGCAGCTTGGAACAAAAAGCGGGAAAGTTTATGTAACGGTTACGAAAACTGGATATACAGAGAGCAATCGAGTTGCAGTAACCTTCGCAGGGGAACAAGCAAACGCTCTTGCTTCCAGCCAAGTTAAAATTACAAATAATAAGAAGAAAAATGATTCGATCTATGTATCAAAACTGAAAAAAAGTGATGTTATTAAAGTATACAGTGCTTCTAAAGGTGGAAAACTGCTGGCTTCTTCTACTTCTAAGGGAACAAGCTTGAGTATTTCTTTGAAGCAAGTTGGTACAAATGCAGGTACTGTATACATGACGATTACACCTGCGGGCATGAAGGAAAGCACAAGAACAGCAATTCGTTATACTAAAGAATAATAAGAAAGAGCCTGTCTAGTGGGACAGGCTCTTTTTAATTATATGAGAAACATAGGCATCATCTTACAGAAATTAGAATCAAAATAGACCCAAAAAAGGTTATCCCTCTTTTGGGCCACTCCATTTTCTACTTTACAACCAAACTATCAAGATTAACTTTTGTAGCAGTTTTCTTCGCTCCCGAATGAGCTTTTCCTGTCCACTCAATTTTCAAGGTATGTCTGCCTGTTTTTAATCCCGTCTTGGTGAATACAGGTGCTTTGTACTGAGTTGAGCTCGACCAGAGATCAACGGTATAGGCTGTTCCATCAAGCGTTACTTTTGCTATTCCTTGTGTGCTGCTTTTTAGCGCATAATAGGTGATTCCCGTACCGTAAAACACGAATTCAGAAGTGGCTGCCGAATAATTAACCGTCTTATACGTTCCGCCTGAAGCACTGGTACTTGTTACTTTTGTCCAGTTATCCGTAAAGGCAATATTCGAGCTCGTATCTTGATAGGTGCCTGCAGTTACCCCTCGCTTGAAGTATGCTTTATAGCTTCCTTTTCCTTTGTAAGCATAGAAGTCAATATAATATTTTCCTGTGGCAGGAGCTGTGTAGGAGAAGCTTTCACTAGACGTATTAATTTTTTCAGAGTAAGCGACAATTCCTGCGCTTGAATTAACCGTCTTCGCACTAGAGTTATATAAATACACATCAAAGTCTGTTCCTGTCGCGCCTGACATGCTAACTGCTAATTTTTCTCCTTTTACTAGGGTTACAGAATACACGTCGTTCTTATCACTCGTTGCGTCCAACGTTGAACTGACACTTGTCGTTGTTAACGCCACGCCTGGAATTTCACCATCTGAGTCCACAGCGCCTGTAGCAACTCCGGCATTAATTAACCCGCCTGTAACGACTTTATTCGTTAGTGAAGATAATTTAGTAACAGAACCCATAATCCGATCTTTAACTTGTGCAGTTGTAAAAGATGGATTGGTGCTCACGACTAATGCTGCCGTTCCGGTAACGTGAGGTGCAGCCATTGAGGTTCCGTCATAATAGTCGTAAGAATTTTCCGGCAGGGTGCTTAAGATTGAAACTCCAGGTGCAGCAACATCTACACTCTTTACACCATAGTTAGAGAAGTAAGCCAGATTGCCTGTGTTATCAATGGCAGCGACTGACAAGATGTTTGCAGCGTCATATGCTGCTGGGTAAGAAGGGGAACTATCGGAATTATATCCGTCGTTTCCTGCTGCAGCTACGAACAGCGAATTTGAATTTTTAATTGCATCATATAGAGCCTGTGAATAAGAACCACCGCCCCATGAGTTATTTGTAATCTTAATCCCTTTTCCTTTTGCGTAATTGATGGCTAATATAGCGTCTGATGTGTAACCGCCGCCAGGGCCTAGGAATTTTAACGGCATTACTTTTACGTTGGGAGCTATTCCGATTACTCCTGTTGTATTGGCTCTGCCCGCAATCGTTCCGGCAACATGTGTACCATGATCGTCCTCATACGCTGAATAATACACATCATTATTATTGTCAAAGAAATTCCAGCCGTTTACGTCGTCGATGTAGCCGTTCTTATCATTATCAATACCATCGTTCGGTGTTTCCCCAGGATTTTTCCAAACATTATCTTTTAGGTCTGGATGATTAATATCCATACCCGTATCGATGATGCCTACAACGAGTGAAGTACTTCCTTTCGATTTAGCCCATGCTGCTTCGGCTTTAATATCGATGCCGAACTTGCCGGGTACACCTAATATGGACTGTCCTGTATTCTTTAGGCCCCACAAATTATTATAGTAGGGATCAGTAACGGCAGAAGGTTTTAGAATATAGTTAGGCTCTGCATATTCAACAGCAGGGTTTGCTTTTAACTGCCGTATCATATCTTTCATGGATCCTTTTTTATCTTCAAACTTTATGAGCTGTAGACCAGTCTTTCGATCGAGTACTTTATTAAGCTTTAACCCCTTATCTTTTGCCAATGTTCCTAGACTTTGAATAGATTTATTTGGTTTGAACTTTACAAGCAGTTCTCCTTTTTTATAACCAAGTGCAGCATCTTCTTTAGATATGCCTCTTTTTGAGCTTGACGGTTTTTGTTTATAAAGGGAATAAGCAGCTTTCTCTTTCATGGTGTTCTTAGGGATATGAATAATTGAATTCTCTTGTTTAGTAAATTTCTTCAATGTTTTACTTTCTTTTGGAGGTTCTTGTGCGGACACGATTGATGCAGAAAAGAGCAAACATGCTCCTACTAAAGAACTGAGTACCTTCATTTTTAAACTCATTGAATATCCCCTTTCTTAATTGACCTACAAAGACAATATATATGGGGGTTTTAGGAGTTTAGTATGTTAACTTTTCGTCATTTTCTGTAATTATAAAGTCCTGTGAAAAAATAACTATTAAAAAACCATTTCATGTATTATGATTTTTATTGGAGTTAAATTTAACCAAAAAAGGAGAATGGTACATGAAGCGCATCGTTTCATTGCTTCTAATCACATTGCTTGTGTTACATGCAGGTTTATTGAACGCCGGCTTAGCACATGCACAAACAGGCGAAGAGCTTGTCAAGATTGATAGTTTACAAGTTTCGCCAGGTAAAGTAAATGGAGGTGAAATGGTCACCTTTAGTCTCAAAACCAGCGATGAAAATGTAAAAGATATTATACTTTCATACATAAATGAAGAACAACAGAACAAAGAAATTAATCTTCAACATACGAATAATGGCTGGAATGGAGAATACAAGACCAGTGTAGCAGACAGCGGCAAATGGTCACTTTCAACCATTACGGCAACAAGTGAGAACGGCTATAAAACCATTTTGCCAGCATCTGCGCTTACAGATCAAAGTGCAGTGGATTTTGTAGTTGGTGAGACGCAAACCACTATCAAACAATCGGTCTCTGCAGAATTAACTCAGCCAACACAAGTGAGTTTTGATAAAGACTTTGTGAATGCTGGAGAAAATTTAACCATTCATGTTTCAACAGCTGATCAAGACTTAACAGAAGTATATGTACAGCTCAAAGGTCCTTCTGATGATTGGTTAAGTTATGAAGATCTTTTTCTAGAAAAGGATGAGAATGGTCAATGGTCCAAAACATTTACCTTAAGTGAGAACGAAGAACCAGGTGAATGGAAAGTTGAGCATATTCGTTTAAGAGCAGGTGACCAATCACAGGAGTTTAATTATTCTATTGATAATTATCCTGCTGAGTTTGGAAAGTACGAAGTGGATAACCCACACTACGACACAGAGGCTCCTGTTTTGACAGGAGTTAATTTTGAAAAAACATCTTTGGCCATTGGTGAAAAAACAAAAGTAACCATGACTGCACAAGATCAGTCAGGTATTAGCTTTGCCATGATGTCATTAACCGGACCAAATGAAGAACATCATTCGGTTTATTTTGAAATTGGTGAAGATGGCGTGTTAACAGGGGAACTGAATGATTCTGGGGAAATGGTGCAAGGTCAATGGAAAGTGACTTACATTTCTATGGAAGATTTGTATGGTAAAACGCAAAATTACTTTAGTGAAAGTGACTTTCCTGTTGAAATCCCTGCTATTCAAATAGGGGATGGGGGTGCTGAGGAAGAAGCGCCAACGGTAACGGCTGTTGAATTTGAAAAAAGTGATATGAAGCCGGGTGACACTGCCAATGTTTATGTTCAAGTGTCAGATTATACAAAGATCAACAACCTGACACTTAAGATTATGAGCCCTTCGGGGAACCAAACACTGGAAGTTACATTCTATGATTTGGAGTCAAATCATTTAAAACAAGCGATAACTCTTCCTGAAGATGCCGAACTAGGAGAGTGGCGAGTAGAATCTGCAAATATTTTTACAAATGAAGAAGAATTATGGACGTACTATACTTTAGAGAACTATCCATCATCCTTTCAAAAATTAAATGTAACGACTGATACAGATAACGATAACGAGCCACCAGTCCTATCAAACATTGAATTTAGCGAAGAAACAGTAAATGCCGGTGAGACATTGGATGTATTCGTAACGGCAGAAGATAATCTTTCGGGTATAGGTTGGATTTCTTTATATTTTTCAAATGGTGACGGGAAAGGTTTATCGATACATGCTTTTGAGAAACAGTCTGATGGTCGCTGGAAAGGCAGTATAGCCATTTCGGAGTACGCTAAAAATGAAACATGGTATGTTGAAAGTGTTTCTGCAAGTGACCAAAATAATAATGAGTTTTGGAAATCTTATGATTTAGAAGATAATCCATTTCCTACATTTACGATTTATAACGAAAACGAAGATGACACTCCACCAATTGTAAAAGGGGTTTCTTTTGGTAAAGAATCCGTTCCAGCTGGTGAAAGCAATACCATTAATGTTGCTGTTGAGGATTCATCTGAAGTTAACAGTGTAATTGTTTATTTAATAAGTGAAACAAAAAATAATTATAAGTCTCTCTTCTTAGATAAGAATGAAGCAGGTCAATGGACAGCAGACTTTGAGGTAGATCTTTTTACTGAACCAGGTACTTGGGAAATTGAAAGTATTTATGTAAGAGACGCTGCTGATAACTCGGAAAATTATTATTACTCTGACGAGTACTATCCTGAATATTTAAGCTCCTTTGCAGTCATTAATGAAGGATATGATAATCAGCCGCCAACAATTGTTTCTGTTGATTTCGAGAAAGAAACAATGAATGTGGATGAACATAATATGGTCAATTTAACAGTTGAGGATTCATCAGGAGTCGAATTTGCATCATTATCGCTCATTAGTCCTGCTGGTAATACCGAATCTTATGTGTACTTTCCAAACTATGAAACAAATAAACTATCAGAATCATTCAGTCTGCCTTATTACTCAGAACCAGGTGAGTGGCGCGTAGGTCAAATTTCCGTAAGAGATCGAAACGGTAACGATAAAACTTACTTTTATAATGAGGATAATTATCCAGAGCTTTTTGAGAGGTTACATGTAACGAACGATCAATTTGATGAACAAGCGCCAACTGTTTCTCACATTGAATTCAGCAAAGATACTTTTGTTCCTGGTGAAACGGTTGAGGTATTTGTTTCGGCTGATGATAACAAATCAGGAGTTAATAGTATTGATATAAATTTGACTGACTATAATGGTCAATATTTATGGGTTAATAATTTTGAGCAGCAATTCGATGGCCGCTGGAAAGGTACAGTAACCATTCCGCTAACAACGAAAAGTTCACAATTTCATTTATCGGGCATTTCTGTTTATGATGGGGTCTGGAACGAGTTCTATGCATACTACAATGAATTCGATATTAATCCTTATCCTTCATTTAATGTGTTTAATGAAAACGAAGATAATGATTCACCGGTAGTAAAAGAAGTGTCTTTTGCAAAAGACACTGTGCAGCCGGGTGAAAACAATACAGTATATGTAACTGTTGAGGATGCATCGCCTGTTGAAAGCGTTGAAATTCAATTAGTTAACGCCAGTAACAACACGTATATCTATGTGGAAACAACTCTTGTAGACAACCAATGGAAGGGAGAGTTTGATATAACGAACTCTACTCGACCAGGAGAATGGCTGGTTAGCAGTATTTACGTTCGAGATACAGCAAATAATTATTCAAGTAATTATTATTACAAGCATGATCATCCAAATAACATAGGTTTGTTTAACGTTATCAATGAGAACTTTGATAATGACCCACCGACCGCAGTTGCAGTTGATTTTGATAAAGATACTCTTAAGCCAGGTGAAATGGTAAACATTCAATTGGAAGCAGAGGATCTATCAGGCATTCAGTATGCTGCTATAGGATTGGCTGGTCCAAATAATAAAAACAATGAATATGTAGAGCTGTCTAATGAAGATTTATCAGGATCTTTTACAGTGCCAACCAACGCAGAACCTGGTAAATGGCGCGTCCGTTACATCACTTTGTTTGATACTAACAACAATGAAATAACGATTGATTACACTGAGGATCAATATCCTGAAACATTTGATACGTTTAGCGTGGATAATGAAAATTACGATAATGTGCCTCCAACCCTCTTAGACATAGAACTTAGTAAGAGTGAAGTCAATGCTGGAGATTCATTAGAAGTTTACGTTACGGCAGAGGATCAATCGGGGATTAATTCTGTTAACGTTGAGTTCTCTAACGGCGAAATGTCGCTGTATGTAAATGAATTTACGGAGCAAACAGACGGCCGCTTGAAGGGAACTGTTAACATCCCGGCTTATTATAAAAATGCAGAGTGGTACGTATCTTCTCTGTATGTGTACGACAAAAATTATAATGAATTCAGTAAGAATTATGAGAAAAACAACAATCCATTTTCGAAATTTACCGTTATCAACGATAATCCAGATGTAATTGCACCAGTTATATCAGAGGTCTATTTTGAGAAAGAAAATATAGAGGTTTCTGACTATAATACGATCTATGTAAAAATGACTGATGATTTTTCTGGAGTTGATTATGCGGATATTCAGTTGACTAGTCCGAGTGGAAATCAACATAAGTTTGTTTACGTTTGGGAAGAAGTTAATGAAGGCGTATATAAAGGCACCTTCAAGTTAAATGAATACGCTGAACCTGGCGTTTGGAAAATATCCGAAATCAGAGCTAAGGATCATAATGGGAACGAAACAACTACCACTTATAATCCAGGTCAGTATCCTGAACATTTAGGGTCATTTATTTTAACGAATAATAATTTTGACAGTGAGGCCCCTGTGGTAACAAACGTTCAATTCGGAACAGATCTTGTCACAGCCGGAAACTCTGTTGAAATTAGAGTTGAAGCAACAGATAATCTTTCTGGTATTTCCTATATAACAGTCGGATTAGAGAACGAAGCTGGGAATATGAAATTTATAAGTGGTTTTACAAACCAGGATGGCAAATGGATCAGCAATTGGGAGACTTCATCTTATTTGCAGCCAGGTGAGTATAAAGTTAAATATCTTTACGTGTCTGACAATGCAGGAAATGCATTCGAAAAGAATTATGATAAAGAAAATCCCGCAGGCTTTGACACCATTACCGTTGAAAATGAACATCCTGATATAACAGCACCTGTAATCGAAAGTATCTCTTTTACAAAGTCTGTTCTTCAGGCTGGTGAGACTGGTTATGCGAAGATCGTAGCCAATGATGATTTATCCGGAGTTTCACATCTTGGAATCAGTTTTAAATCCCCATCAGGTCAGGTTTTACATGTGTACAATGAGATAACGAAACAACTAGACGGCAGCTGGCTTGCAGAGTTTCAAGTTTCACCATTTGCAGAACCTGGCGAATGGAAAGTGAATTATGCTTACGTTTCAGATGTAAATGACAACACTAGATATTACGAATCAGAGGGAATTTTCGCAAGCACTTTTGATACTTTTACAGTTGAGAATGAAAATCCAGATGTAACAATTCCTGAGATTAAATCTGTATCGTTTGAGCAAGAATCCTATCAAGCTGGTGATGTGCTTAAAGTAACATCAGTTATTGAGGACGATCAATCTGGAGTAAAGGATGCAGGGCTCCATTTAAAATCTCCAGACGACTCTGAATGGATTTATGTAGAACTAACTAACAATGAAGGCAATTTGTATTATGGTTCCGTTCAGCTCCCAGATAGCGTCCAGCCTGGTGAATGGAAAGTTGGTTCATCTTTTGTTCGTGACCAAGCAACGAACAGAGGTAATCATGATTATTATGAAACGTATCCTGATACTTTTGGTAAATTCCAAGTGGTTAATGATCATTATGTTCAAAAGCCGAATGTGAACACATTTAATGAAAACTCTACGGAACTATCAGGAGAAGCACTGCCAGGGCATGAAATTCGTATATATGATTTTCATGAAAATGTGATTGGCACTGGCACCGCAAATGAAGAAGGGAAGTTCTCCATTACGATCCCTAAACAAGCTGCTGGCACTGAATTAAAAGTAACAGCAACGAATTCAGAAGGAAATACAAGTAATCCAAGATATGTGTATGTAGAACACGTGTCAATTATGGAACCGCCAGTTGTTTATCCGTTTAGCGACCAAGATACCATTCTTTCTGGAACGGCAGAAGCGAATACATCTGTATCTGTTTTTATTGAAGAAAAGTACTATTATGCAGATGTAAATGAAAATGGTGGATTTTCTGTAGAAATCGGCAAACAAAAAGCGGGAACAATGATTGAAGCGGTAGCTGAAGACAAGGAAGGCAACCGTATAAGTGAAGCTGTTAAAATCACGGTTCAAGACAAAACAGCACCAGATAAACCTGAAGTTAATGAAGTGGATGAAATCGATACAACGGTTACTGGTCTTGCAGAAGCAGGATCAATGGTAACTGTAAAAGCTGAATCGACATTACTTGGAACAGCGCGAGCATCAGAAAATGGAGCTTTTTCGGTTGCGATTGTAAACCAAAAAGCTGGTACAAAACTTACAGTTACTTCAATGGATAGTGAAGGAAATGTAAGTGAAGCAGCGGAAGTGACAGTTGTTGATACAACTGCTCCAGAAAAGCCGTTTTTAAATGAAGTTGGAGACAGCGATGTGCAAGTAACAGGTACTGCAGAAGCAGGTTCATCTGTCACAGTAAATACAGGAACAACAACACTCGGAACCGCAATAGCGTCAGATAATGGAACATTTATTGTCTTAATTGAAAAACAAAAAGCAGGCACGAAACTATCTGTAACTGCAACAGATATATTTGGAAATAAAAGTGAAAAATCTGAAATAACAGTAGCAGATAAAACAGCTCCCAATAAACCAGTTGTAAACGAAGTCGGTGATAGCGACGTTAAGGTTACAGGTACTGCAGAAGCAGGATCAACAGTGACCGTGAAAGCTGGAACTACAACATTAGGAACAGCAACAGCCTCCGAAACTGGAGTGTTTTCTGTAGAGATCGCAATGCAAAAAGCTGGTGTTAAGCTTTCTGTAACAGCGTTGGATGTTTCTAATAATGAAAGTGAAGAAACAGGAGTTACTGTAATAGACAAAACGGCACCATTAAAACCAGTTGTTAATGCAGTGGATGACAATGACGTGATAGTGACTGGAAAAGCAGAAGCAGGCTCAACAGTGACGGTTAAAGCTGGCACGACAACACTAGGTGCTGGTGCTGTATCTGATACAGGTAGTTTCTCTGTTACCATTGCAAAACAAGCGGCAGGTGTGAAGTTAACGATAACGGCTCAGGACGCTGCAGGTAACGTAGGAGAAGAAACAGAGGTTACTGTAGCGGATAAAACAGCTCCACCAGCTCCAACGGTGAACACGGTTGATGATAACGACTTGAAAGTAACAGGAAAAGCAGAAGCGGGATCAACTGTAACAGTGAAATATGGAACAACTACACTTGGAACAGCTACTGCAACAAGTACGGGGACGTTTTCTGTGACTATCGTGAAGCAGAAAGCAGGAACAAAGCTTTCTGTGACCGCAACAGATGCTGCGAAAAATACAAGTAGTGCGACTGCAAAAATCGTAATCGATAAAACAGCTCCAACAGCTCCGACTGTGAACACGGTCGATGATAACGATTTGAAGGTAACAGGGAAAGCAGAAGCAGGGTCGACTGTAACAGTGAAATCTGGAACCACTACACTTGGAACGGCTACTGCAACAAGTACAGGGACGTTTTCTGTGACTATCGTGAAGCAGAAAGCAGGAACGAAGCTTTCTGTAACAGCAAAAGATAAAGCGAAAAATACAAGTAGTGCGACTGCAAAAACCGTAATCGATAAAACAGCGCCTGCAGCACCGACAGTGAACACGGTCGATGACAACGACTTGAAGGTAACAGGAAAAGCAGAAGCAGGATCAACTGTAATAGTGAAAGTCGGAACACTTACACTTGGAACAGCAACTGCAACAAGTACGGGTACTTTCTCGGTAACCATCGTAAAGCAGAAAGCAGGAACAAAACTTTCTGTAACAGCAACAGATACGGCGAAGAACACAAGTAGTGCGACTACAAAAACCGTAATCGATAAAACCGCGCCTGCAGCACCGACTGTGAACACGGTTGATGATAACGACCTGAAAGTAACCGGAAAAGCAGAAGCAGGATCAACAATAGCGGTGAAGGTCGGATCAACTACACTTGGAACAGCTACTACAACAAGTACGGGTACATTCTCCGTAACCATCGTAAAGCAGAAAGCAGGAACAAAACTTTCTGTAACAGCAACGGATAAAGCGAAGAATACAAGTACTGTAAGGTCTGTAACGGTAATTGATAAAACCGCGCCTGCAGCTCCAACGGTGAACACGGTCGATGATAACGACTTGAAAGTAACAGGAAAAGCAGAAGCAGGATCAACAGTAACGGTGAAGGTCGGAACAACTACACTTGGAACAGCTACTACAATAAGTACGGGTACATTCTCCGTAACCATTGTGAAGCAGAAAGCAGGAACGAAACTAACAGTTACAGCAACAGACAAAGCGAAGAATAAAAGTACTGCAACAACCAAAACGGTTATTGACAAAACTGCTCCAAACGCTCCAACTATAAATAAAGTTGATAACAACGATCTAAAAGTAACAGGAAAAGCAGAAGCAGGTTCTACGGTAATAGTGAAAGTAGGAACAAAAACGTTAGGGTCAGCAAAAGCTTTGAGCAATGGAACATATACCATTAAAATAGCTGCGCAAAAAACAGGAACAAAGCTGACAGTAACAGCTACAGACACGGCAAAAAACGTTAGCAAAGGAACAGTAATAACAGTAGTAAAAGCATAAAAAGCCACGTAAAACCCTTTTCTCTTATTGAGAAGAGGGTTTTTGCTATATATATTTAAAAAGATATATTCATTTTTAAGAAAATATTGTAAGATATGATAAGTTGTTATTTATTGGATTATAAAAGAGGAGATTTATGTTGAACGGTTTTAAAATCATGCCTAAATGCATAAAAAAAGCGATTCGTTATATATATCAAGATGCACCTTATGAGAATTTGTTAGAGATTCAAATGCTCGTAAATTCAGCTATAGAAAAAAGATTAAACGAGAGTAAAAAATAGAGATAGAGAGTTACCATAAAATGAGGCGAGCCTGTTAGGTACCTCATTTTTTTAATGCTCAAAAAGTGATCTACACCATTTCTGTTACTATTTATCTACTACTCTGGTATACTATATTTTGTAAATAATTGTATAAGTTGGTGGATAATGAAAAAGTATTTAGTTAGTTTGCTAGTCGTTACCCTTGTTATGGGCTCTATTTTTTTTACAAAACCGAAAGAAGCCTACGCTGCTGATCCAGTAGTGTCTGTGTCTTTAAACATGTACATAAAAAATGCTACTGCTCTCTCCTTTTTGCCAAAAGGCACTTATAAGGTGACTGAAAGTGGAAAGACGTTGGGCTCCGGAAAGAAGTACACGATTAAAGTGGTAAAAGGAGAACTACACCTCTATTACGGAAGTACGCTAGTTTCGAAAGGCAAGACCCTTACCGTTAAGCCTAATGTGGTTGCAAGTACACATCTTATGACCCTTTACGGCAATAAGACACTCTCGTATTTAGGAACGATGAAGTTTACTATTGAGAGTTCTAAGTATATTCGCCCGATTAATACTCTACCTTTGGAGGAATATATTAAGGGTGTTGTACCTGGTGAAATGGATTCTAGCTACCATTTGCAAGCTCTTAAAGCGCAGGCTATTATTGCAAGATCTTACGTGATGTATAGGTTGAATGCAAAAAAAGCTATAAATGACACACCAAATATTCAGCATTATACAGGTTACGATTCAGAAAATAATAAAACCGATAAAGCGATTATGGAGACGAAAGGAAAAGTCTTAACCTATCAAGGGAATGTGGTAGAGGCTGTATATAATGCTTCAAATGGCGGCTATACAGAAACAAATCAAGGCGCTTGGCCACGAGTTGGCGCTCCTAAGCTGCCGTATTTTACGGCTAAGCCAGATACGTATGATAGCAAAATAGCTTGGACTAAAACGTTTTCTAGAAAACAGATCTCTTTAGTAGGAAAAAATTTAAAAAAGCCAGAATCTTGGTGGGGAAGTGTAGTTGAGAAGGATAAAGCTTTAGCAAATGTATTAAGAGGGAAACTAACAGCTTCAAATCAAACGTCTAAAATTGTTGAGATTACTTCTGTTGCACTTCCTAAGGAACGAACAGAAGGCAAGAGGTTGTTGCACGTAGCTTTTTATGTGAGGTATTACATTAAAGATGCATCCGGTAAGGTCTTGAAGAATACTAATGGTGAGGCAAAACTGTACGGAAAAAAAGTTACCATAACGGCAGACCAGTTTACGAGTGCACTTGGGTTAACAAGCAAGTATGTAACGGGCTTAAGTAAAACATCAACACTCTTCAAAGTAATAGGCCTTGGTAATGGGCATGGGGTAGGGCTGAGTCAGACAGGTGCCAATGCAAGAGCGAAGGCTGGATGGGGCTATCGCGAAATTCTAGCTTTCTATTATCCAACTACGACTTTAAAGAATGACAAAACGTCATCCATTCCTTCAGCTCTTCAGGTAACGGGAACGGTGAATTATGAAGGTGTTAACATTCGGAAATCAGCCACAACATCATCCGTTTCCTTAGGCAAGGGTAAACTAGGACAAGCTGTAACGGTCCTAGGCAAGACGAAAGAATGGTACAGAATTAAGATTGGGTCGCTGACAGGATACATGCATGAAGAATATGTGACAGTGAAGCAGGAATTAGCTTATAAGAATGGTATTACGCCGATCACATCTGGCAGAATTCAATACTTGGGAAGTGCTCTTGTAAAAGAAAAGAATACCATTTATGTTCCACTTGCGGGCTTATCCAAGCGTTATGCTATGACTACGAAAGTATCAGGATCTACCATTTCGATCACATCTGGAACGCGAAAAGTTACAGCTTCTCTTGTTAGCAACACCGCAACGGTTAATGGTGTTAAAAAGATGTTAAGTGTAAGACCAAAGACGATTAATAAAGTGGTGTATGTGCCTGCGTCGTTCTTGAGTGAAACAGGATTAGCATCTTATTATGAAGAAAAAGCAGAAGGCGCACTATGGATTAATAGATAAATAGAGGAAGCTGGCTCAAAAGGTGCATAAAGTAACCTTTAGTAGTCAGTTTTTTTTGATGATGTTTTTTAGGATGGAAGTGTTCGTGTAAAGGTAAGGTGAACTGGATGTGCGTGAAACCAGGGCAAACATTGTGTAAAAAATTCTTTTCTTCACTTTTTACAGAACACTTGCTTAAGTATGCTTGTATTGCCCCTATGGAGTTAGACTGTAGCGGGTCATGACGCTTAAAAAAACGATCCCCTGTAATAAAAATTCTCATTTTATAAATTAAACCATAGATATTAATTGAATAATCCAATAAATCAAACTAGATATTACATTAACAATAAATGTATAATAATGGTATAAAATGACGGAAGGAATTATTTCTGTGGATAAAAGCAAGAAAGAACATAGTGGTTTTTCTGATTCTGTAATTGGAGCTCAGACCACTGAAGCAATAGAACGTTATGGGCGGGCAACTTCTGAATACATAAAAGGTTACAAAGGTAAGCTTGTGAATGGGGTTGTTGTAAAAAAAGGATTGAAGCAGGTTTCTAACTCTCGTGTACATCCTGACTATATAAAACAGAATCTAAAGCAACAAGCGGGTTTTTCAGCAGAGATTGACTATGTAAATCAAAAGAATGCTGAAAATATAATTGATAAGAAGAAAACGCGTTTTCATCGTTCCAACGATATCGGCAGAGGAAATGACCCTCAGATTGATATTCTCTCAATCGATGAATTTGGTAATCCTTCTTATGGGGCACAGATGAAATTTTGTGGGAAATTTAGAACCCCTGAAGAAGTGAGCGAGAGTTCCAAACAGTTAGTGAATAAATTGACGGGTAAAAAGTGGACAAAATATCGAGGGACTAAAGTTTTGGTTCCTAAAGAACAATATGAGATTGCGAAGAAATACGCCGAAGACACGGCCAAAAAGTTATCGGATAAAGCTGATCAGTTTAGAAACCAAGGTAACTTTGACAAAGCAAACCTACTTGAGGAAAAAGCAGCAAAGTATTTACAAGTCTCGAAAGATTTAGAGAACAGTGGGATCACATCAAAAGAAGCCGTATTTATACGAAAACACCCAAAGCTTACTACAGCCAAACATGTGGCGAAGACTGCGCATCGATCGGGAATGGAGAACGCTAAAAATGCAGCCGTCATTTCAGCAGTAGTCTCCTCTGCACAAAACATTACGAGTGTATTTAGAGGTGAGAAAAAGACAGTTGATGCTGCGAAAGACGTCGTAAAAGATACAGGAGCTGGGATGGTAACAGCTTATGCTATCGGTGCTGGGGATACAGCTATAAGGGGTATGCTTGCATCTAGCAAGACTCAAGTTCTTCAAAACCTCTCCAAATCAAACATGCCCGCCATGATTGCAACAGCATCCGTTCAAGTCGGAAAATCCCTGGTTCGCTATTCCAAAGGAGAAATCGACAGTTTGGAATTAGCTCAAGAACTTGGCGAAAAAGGGACAGGCATGATGGCAGCTAGTTTTGGTGCTGCTGTGGGAACGGCAATCTTACCAGGAATCGGGACTATCGTCGGGGGGATGGTCGGTTACATGGCGAGCTCAACTATCTATAGTTCGTGTATGCAGGTTTTAAGAGAGGAACAGCTCTCTTTTGAGCGACGAGAAAAAATTCATAAGATTGCGACGGCTGCTATGGACGCAATGGAATCCCAAGGTGAAGATTTATTACAGTTAATTGATCAGTTTTACGAAAATCGATACAAAGTATTCTCCGATAGCCTTATGACTATCCATTCTGCAGGATTAGAAAATAATATCGAGAGGTTTACAGAAGGATTGAATCAGATAGCGCTTGAGATGGGAAAATCGTTAAAGTTTAAAAATTTTAATGAGTTCGATCACTTTATGATAGATGAAGAAAAAGCATTAGACTTTTAAAAATCGGAGGAAATACAAATGCCACTACCATTGATACCCGTAATAGCAGCAGGTATTGCAGCTGTTACAGCTGCAACAGGAGTTAAGAAAGGGCTAGACGCTAAACGTGATATGAGTCAGGCGAAAGCTCTGAACGCATCGTCACAAGATATTGCAAAAGAATCAGAGGAGTTTCTTTTAAAAGCAAAGATTAAAACGAATGATGCAATAAAAAAGCTCGGTCAGGAGAAGATACACGTACTTTCTTCTTCCATTAACGACTTTGTTATTCATTTTGAGAAAATCAAAAACATTAATTTAAAGAGCAGCACAGGAATTGAAGAGTTAAAAGATCTTCATCCTTCAAGCGAGAACTTTAAACAATTGAAGAAAGCTTCATATGAAGCAAAACAGATTACAGTGAACGGCCTAGCTGCTATCGGATCAGGTGCACTCCTTGCATACGGTACTTATAGTGTAGTGATGGGGGGATTAGGTGGTTTGTTAGTAACGGCAACCACAGGTGCCACTCTTTCCTCCCTAACTGGTGTAGCAGCAAGTAACGCGACACTTGCTTGGCTTGGTGGTGGTGCCCTCTCAGCAAGTGGCTTTGGAATGGCTGGAGGAATGGTGGTCCTTGGAGGGTTAGTAGTTGGACCAGCTCTAGCGATTGGTGGTGTCATATTTGCGAGTCAAGCCAAAAGTGCCTTGAATGATGCCTATGGTAATTACGATAAAGCAAAAGCATTTAAGCGTCAGGCTTATAACATCGGAACAGCGTTAAAAGGAATCTATACCCGAGCAAACCAACTGACAGAACTTTTAATCGCACTTAATCGACACTTTATTGACCATGTAATTAACTTGGAGAGAATCATTGATGAGTACGGAGTAGATTGGACAGATTACACTGCCAAACAGCAACAAGATATTTATAAATGTGTGCAGTTGGCTCAAACCATTAAAGTTATCTTGGATAGTCCCTTACTGAATCAAGAAGGTCAGTTAGATGAAGTATCTATGAAAATAGTTGAACAAGGTAACCAATACCTTCGTTCTTTAGCACAAGTATAATTCCTAATAATCCAAATCCTGCAAAAGGAGTCTATAATATGAACAATCGAAAATTAGCTCTACTTAATAAGTTTGAAGAGTTATTTGGCTACGTGCCTGGAAGTGATTATGCCCCACGTGTAAAAAATGCTTGTGCTATTATCTGCCAAGGGAAATATACTAGCGAAGACCTTATAGATATTACAGACACCAGCGTCTCTAGCAACGGAAGATCTGGACTTGTACTCACGGTTAATTCTGTGTGTATAAGGGATTCTGCCAATAGCACAACAAAGTTCATCGCAAAATATGAGGACATTGATTATACATTTATCAACGAAGATCGATTCTTAGGAATGGATATATCTGCACTGGAGCTCAACATGAAGTTTGGTGAAATGTACAAAATTTCGATTGATGCAATAGATAAATCACGTTTGATGGAATTCATCGACTATGCAATCTCATTGTATGAAGAAGACATCGAACTCGTATGGTAAAACCAACATTACAGTCCCCTCTCAACAATTTTGAGAGGGGTTTTTATATATCATAAATAAAAGAAAGTACGTACTTAAAGAGAGTTGTGGTTTTATACTACCGAACAGGATACTCGCTCACTGCGAGGCGTGTGCATACCTCCTCGATGACCTCCAGACCATAAATAAGACCTCTTTTATAGTCCATATGTAATAGGAAAAAAGTTTTGTGGATGTATTATAAAATTTGGAAATTTGCCGATTAAATAAGAGAGTAAAAAACTTGTTCACATTATAAGTCTAAAGGGGATTGTGTATGAAAAGGATCGGCTTATTGTTTATTGCATCTGCATTTTTATTGGGAAGCAGTTGGACTCATGATAGAGTGAATGCTGCCGGTGATTCAAAGGAAGTTTTAAATGTGCAGAGGACAGATCGAGTTATCGTTAAGCTCAAAAAACCTGCAGAAAAAACAAATATAAAAGGCATGGAAGTGCTGGCGAGCCAAGAATCGGTAAAGGAACCGATTGTAACAGTAGATGTTCCAGATGGTAAAAAGCTAGATTCATATATTAAAGAGTTAGAGAGTCGAGATGATGTAGAATATGCAGAACCAGATCATCTCATTAAATTAGACTATACGCCAAATGACTATTATTTTGACAATCAATGGCATCATCAAACAATCGAAACAGAGAGTGCATGGGATCAGACCAAAGGTTCTTCTAACGTTACCGTAGCTGTTATTGATGACGGTATTGATTTAAACCACTCTGATTTGAAGAATAAAATTGTCTCACCGTACGATACGGTTAATGACTCATCTACTACGCTGACTGCGGGGGATCATGGTACACATGTTGCTGGGATTATTGGCAGTTCCATTGACAATTATATTGGGACGGCAGGTGTGGCTCCAAATTCTAAAATTATGCCTATCGATGTTTTTACAGGTGATGGGGCATACTCCTCTGATGTTATTGAAGGAATTTATTATGCAGTTAGTAATGGAGCGGATGTTATTAACATGAGTTTAGGCAGCTCTAATTATAACTACTCATATGATGCTGCTATCCAATATGCACATGATAGTGGAGTAGTCATTGTAGCGGCAGCAGGTAACTCTGGAACAAGTACAATGCATTACCCTGCAGCTTATGACAACGTAATTGCGGTCGGTTCAACAGATCAATCCGATGTGCGCTCTTACTTTTCAAATTATGGTTACTGGGTAGACATAATGGCTCCAGGTTCGTACATTTATTCAACACTGCCTTATTCTTCATACGGTTCCATGAGCGGTACATCAATGGCTTCACCGGTTGTTGCAGGAGTAGCGGCTCTACTTTTAGCCAATGAGCCTAACCTTTCTAACGATGAAGTAGAACAGCGCTTGTATGATTCAGCCGATTACTTAGGTTCATCCTATTATTATGGATATGGAAGAGTTAATGCTAGGAAAGCACTAGGAATCGCTGAAAAAATTGCTTCACCAACTGTTTACTCTGTTTATGATTATGATACTTCTGTTACAGGATATACAAGTGGATATGATAATTACGATATTGAAGTAACAGATGGTCAAAAAGTAATTGGAACGACCGATGATTATGGCTATTTTTCGGTGACTATACCTAAGCAAAAAGCTGGAACAAAACTTTACGTAACGGCAAAATCAGGTGATAAGTCTAGTGATGCTGTAGAAATAACGGTTCAAGACGGTACAGCTCCAACAGCTCCAAAGGTTAATGAAATTTCGGACAAGCATAAAACGATAACGGGAACGGCTGAAGCAGGAGTTACCGTTTATGCAATGATTGGAGATAGTACTTATTCTGCTGCAGCAAATACCAAAGGCGCATTTTCTATTACCATTCCGCTTCAAAAAGCGGGGGCAACTGTGTATGTATGGGCAAAGGATTCTGCTGGTTATTATAGCAGCACGAGTACATATACGGTAAAGGACAAAACGGGACCATCAGCACCAAGTGTTAATGATATTACAGAGAAAGCAACAAAGGTAACAGGAAAGACTGAAGCAGGAGCAAAAGTTTCTGTTAAAATTGGTACAAAAACTTATACTGCTACTGCATATAGTACAGGATCATTCTCTGTAACTATCCCTTTACAAAAACCAGGAACAGCAGTTGAAGTATGGGCTACAGACAAAGCTGGTAATAAAGGCTCGGTAAAAAAGGTTACCGTAAAAGACACAACACCACCAACAGCACCCACAGTGGGTGAAATCTCTGATAAATCAACACAAGTATCGGGTACGGCAGAAAAAGGTTCTACTGTTACAGTCAAGTTCGGTTTCAATACGTATTCCACAGTAGCTGGAGATGGGAAATATGCGGTTCCCATTTTCTTACAAAAAGCGGGAACTGTCTTTGAAGTATGGGCTGTAGACGCTTCTGGGAATAAAAGTAAAGTTACAAAAGTGACGACAAAGGATAAAACAGCTCCAAAATCACCTGTCGTAAAAGCAGTTACAAACAAATCTACGAGTGTAACGGGGACAAGTGAAGCAAACGCAACGGTTATTGTGAAAATCGGAAGCAAGAGCTATTCAGCAAAGGCTGCTGCAAACGGAACTTTTTCAGTGAAAATTCCCGTACAAAAAGCAAAGGTAACGCTAACTGTGACCGCAACAGATGCTGCCAAGAATGTAAGTACTTCCGTTAAAATAATTGTAAAATAAAACTTTCAGTTAGCTATGCTTACCGTAAATACAGTTAATACTACAACCAAAATGGTTACGGGTAAGACAAAAGCTGCAGCGGTTGTTACGATTAAGGCTGGAACTAAAGTGATCGGAACTGGAACGGCAGATTCAAAAGGCAACTATAAAGCAACCATCAAGGTGCAAAAGAAAGGAACGACTTTACAAGTATCGGTGAAAGACAAAGCAGGGAATGTAAGTGCAGCCCGTGCTGTAAAGGTAGTATAATATGTAGACCCAGAGAGCTATCGTTCTCTGGGTCTTTATTATGGAGCAATAAATTATGAAGTAAATATGAAGCAGGTTAAGTGTTTATCTGTTTTTTGTAAAAGTAGATTAATCACCTGTTCTTTCTAGTATGATGAGTTATTATGCGAATCAGAAATGAAGAAGAGGTCACTTATGACAACTTTTACTCTAAAAAAACATTATCTTACATTAAGCCTTTTTCTTAGTATAATCGTGCCTCCCGTCGGTATTTTCCTGTTATTGTTTATTGGGTGGTTCCACTTGCACAAGGCATGGAAAAAAGGCGAGAAGGTAAAGTTAACACTAGGTTTGTTTTTGCTAGGCTGCATGTTTGTTTCCACAATATGTGCATCCATCGCAATGAACAATTATTCATATTTTTTAGTGTCTGCATTGATTCTTGCTTACATGGGTTTGTATATGAAAATTGCAAACAATCGCTTGAAAGTATTTCGCTCGTTTAAATATGTTGTTATCTTTGGCGGCGTATACTTTTATGGAATATACCCCTTTCAGCAGTGGATGATGGAAATGCCAGTATTAAGTTATTTTACAGGTGCAGCGCTAATCGGAACGGCGGGGATAGATCCGCAGCAATATACGAGACTGATCGGCTCAACGTATAATCCAAATTTTTCTGTTGCGCTGCTGCTTTTGGGATTATCCTTTCTTTTTGCTGATTGCTTGAAGAGTCTTGAGAAAGGTACGTATACTAAATTATCCATTCAATTGGGTGCTGTCTGCATGTTCAGTCACGCCATTTTATTAACGGGTTCCAAAGCAGGATTCGTTACAATGCTTATTATATTTGTTTTCTTTTTACTCAAATGGAACAAGTGGATTTCTGTTGCACTTATTACTTTGATGCTACTAAATATTCCGTTGATCACAAACTTGATGCCAAGAAGTGACGAACTGCTTGTATCTGCAGAGATAAGAAAAGAAATATGGAGAAATTCTATTAACCTGTGGCAAGGACATTCTTTGTTCGGAGTAACACCTATTGGATTTTACGAAGGATATTATTATCGTTTCAGTGAACATGTTCCCCATGCACATAACATGATTATAGGGTTTTTTACAGAGTATGGTGCTTTAGGCGGGATAGCTTTGCTTATGGTTTTATTTATAAATGGATATAAGATCGTTTACTTGGCTTTGTCGGTGAAAAATAACAAGATCTATCTCGATCACTTTTTGCTCTCTTTACCTGTAATTTTTTTAACAGGTATTTTTGATTATGTATTATACTCTCCACAGGTTGCCATCATGATTGTGACACTTTTAGCATGCTGGGATCAATATACGGCGAAGGTTTCGTTAACTAGCATTAACCTTGTTCAAATAAAGACAAAAGTAATGAATCTATCTTTTTTTAAGAGTAAGAAAACAGCGAACGAACGATTGGGAAAAAGCGAGTAGTAAATAGGAGCGTAAACGTTAACAAGCCCCTGATGTTAAAGGGGCTCACTGTTCTTATCTTTTTTCAACTTCACATCATGTTTCTTCGCCAATTTTTCTACATCCGTTCGATAATCCCTCATCATTTTACGAGCGGTGTTCAGTTTCTGGTTCGCCTCGTTGATCATGGCGCTGTCTTGGTTTTCGATTGCTGTCGTAATTAACAAAAACGCGCTCGCTTGTATGTTTGCCGCCTCAATATAGTCTTCGTGAATTTTTCGGAGTTCCTCTGTTTCGATGTCCACCGCTTCTAGATCACTAATAAACGCGTTGTACTCGGGGATAATCTCTAATTTCAGCGCATCGTAAAGTGTGTAATCATCCGTGTAGTTTATGCCGGTCACATCCGCATATTTTCCCACAATTTCTGTCTCGTCATCAGCTAATGCAGGCATCTGTTCGTTCACATAGTTTAGCAGGTCATCCTGTATCGGGTCACCGCACCCTGAAAGGATAAAAATGAACGTGAGAATACTCGCTAACACACATTTTTTCATTAAATTCATCAGCCACCTCCCTCAATCACTGTATTCATGGTGAAAATTGTCCTATGACTGTGTAATTGAAGTGAGTTTTACGTAGGTGGAGTGGTGTGGTGCGTGAAAAATTGTTGCAGCTGAGGTAAACACCTCAATCTTGCGCGAATGTATAACAGATAATACGCTGAAGTGATGGGCGACTATTGGAGATAAAACCGATTTAGCGATGATGATATGAAAATCGGACCGATCTTCAAAGACGGCAAGTATCTGTTTAATGAAAAGATACCGAGGTTAGATGAGGTTAGGAGCATATAGTAAAATAGAGTTTATGGTGATGTATTCACGTTTTTTTATAAACAAATATCCGTAAGTAAAGAAGTAGAAAAAAGAGAGCTTCCACCACATGCGTAACTACTCTCAGAATAGGATGGAAAGTGAAATCGAACAGAACGTGTGCGATACAATATATACCTGTTAAGATGATCAAAGCATTTAATAAGGGTTTCATTTGATTGGTTCAGCAGCCTTTACATGAATGTAGTATTCATGTTAAATAATAACATAATTATGGTAATTAAACCTTCGAAGTTTGGGAAATGGTATTATGATTTTAGGTAGTTTTTGATAAACAGCAATAGGAGGAACCATGTTACAAAAATTCGGTTTTTCACAATATGAAAGTCAGGTGTTCGAGGTCCTCGCATCGAGTGAGGAACCGATGGATGCGACGAACATCGTTAAATATTCAGGTGTCCCAAAGTCTAAGATCTATGAAGTGCTGTCTCGCATGATTGAAAAAGGGATGGTCCTGGATTCAGTTTCGGAAAAAAAGAAGCTGTATACGGCGCTTCCATTAGCAATCGTGATTGAAAAGCTGACGACTGAGTTTCAGGAAAACGTGCAGCAGCTTAAAAACAATACGAGTAAGAGAAAGTTCTATGATGAACACGTTTGGAGCCTGAAGGTGGATTCGTCCATTCGCGCACAGACGAAGCAGCTTTTACAAACGGCGGAGAAATCAATTCGTGTTTCTGGCTGGCAGGACGACATCCAGGAGATCTTGCCTTTGCTTCAAGAAAAAGAAAAGCAGGGAGTAGATGTGGAGGTCCTTGTGGTAGGTGAGCTGAAGTCAACACTTTCCCACGTACATACGCTGATCCCGGCACAAGAGCATCATTCGTTGGAAAGGTTCCGCTTAGTGGTCGTTGATGAAACCGAGGTCATCTTTGCGGGTATGGAAGGGCAAAGCTGGCAAGCATTGAAGACTAAATCCCGACCGTTCATAAAAGTTTTCATTGAGTTCTTTTATCATGATGTGGCGTTAGCGAAAATCACCGAAAAGCATTCGGATCTAATGATGAATGATGAAGAAATTAAGAGTGTATTGATGAAGTTGAGGTACTAACAATTAGAAAAATTCCAATTTAGAAAGACGTCTAATAAGGCGTCTTTTTTGATGTCCTTATAAGTGGTTTTTAAAAATATGGACCTATTCACAACTTGCTATCGTCTATTATAGGAATAGGGGTGAACACAATGGAAAATGCTGAAAGTGAATTTAGGTCAAAACCCTGCATACATAGCAAGGAAGAAATGATGATATGGCTTATGAATGAGTATGGGCAAAGTTTAGTGAGGGTGGCCTTTACGTATGTAAAACAGGAACAACTAGCAGAAGATATTGTACAAGAAGTTTTCGTTAAGTGTTATAAAAATTTGCATCTATTTAGGCAAGAGTCTTCTTATAAAACTTGGTTGTATAAAATTACGATTAATCAATGTAAGGATGTTATGAAGAGCTGGAGCTTTAAAAATCTTATACTTTACAATTTTGCGGGTTTTCAATCTAAACCAAACCATGATAAATCACCTGAAGAGGAAATCCTTCTCTATGAAGAAGCAAAACACATTTCGAGTAAAGTAGTATCTCTACCTATTAAGTTAAGAGAAGTTATTATCTTTTACTATTATGAAGAAATGAAAATTGAGCAAATTTCTGACCTTCTAGGTATCAATCAAAATACCGTCAAATCAAGGCTGTTAAGGGGTAAACAACAGTTGAAAAAGAAGTTGGAGAGAGGTGAGCAATATGGAAGATAAACTAAGAGACCTCAAAGAAAAAATGAATAGTACGTTATTGAAAGATTTAGATTTTAATGAAAGACGTCAAAGACATGTTTTACGCGAGATTAAAGGGGAGGAACCACCTTTGTTAAAAATTAATCTATCTCGAACTTGGCGATTTACTCTTAGTACGGTACTTATGACATCCTTATTGTTTGGTCTCTCTATGTTTGTGTCTGACCAACTGGATTATTCTGATAATAGTGATACAAGAAGTGCGGAAAATATCGATAAAAAAGAGAATACCAATAAGGTTAACGATATTCATGAAAATAAGAGGAAAGAATGGAGAGATCTTTCTTCAGTCGGAAATTTGGAAAAACCCGATTTTGCAACGAATGTGAAAGAATGGGTACCGCAAACGTTAGAAAAATTAGAACAACCAGTGCCAGATAAATACCCAGGAGCTGGTGTTGATGAAGGTTATGATATTTATTTAAAATCAGAAATGCTACGTAATATGTTAGGCAAATATATTCGTGTAGAAGGCGAAGACCTAGAAAAGGATTTCCAAAACTTAGGGACTCTTACTGCACTTATTGGTCACGACCAATTTGTTCGTACCGCACACCTTGATTCTAATGGGAACGCAAAAGAAAAGACTGAATATATGAATGAGTGGAAACCTGCAAATGAAGAAACATTAAAAGCGTTTGAGTATATGAAACAGTTGTTACACGATATTGACGTTGCGATAAATAAGGATGGGAAAGGTGAGACGTATGGTGTTTCACATCAATTGGATGGACAAAATGTAAATGAACTTGAAGCGTTATATAGACATTAGCTTATGGTAAAGTTTGATATTTTTAAAAAAGAGGATGGCATCAAAGTTTGCTTTTGAGCCATCCTCTTTTCGTTTTATTTTTCCTCCGAACTCACAACTTCCAACGCCATCTCAATCATATCATTGAACGTCGTTTGACGCTCTTCAGCTGATGTTTCTTCACCAGTGAAGATGTGGTCACTAACTGTTAAGATCGATAGTGCGTTTACGCCGTATTTTGATGCGATGGAGTAAAGAGCTGTTGTTTCCATCTCAACGGCTAGTACGCCGTTCTCAGCTAGTTTTTTCACGATATCCATGCTGTCACGGTAGAACAGGTCAGCTGTTAACACGTTACCCGCTTTGATTTTTAAACCTTTTGCTGTTCCAGCTTCATACGCTTTTCTCAAAAGATCGAAGTTTGCACAAGGTGCGAAGTCGATACCAGGGAACGCTAAGTGATTCATGCGTGAATCCGTAGATGCTGTCATCGCTAGGATTACGTCACGTACTTTTACATCTTGTTGAATGGCGCCACAAGTTCCTACACGGATCAAGTTTTTCACGCCGTATTCACGAATCAATTCATTTGCATAGATCCCGATTGATGGGATTCCCATGCCTGTCCCTTGAACAGACACGCGCTTTCCTTTGTATGTTCCTGTGAATCCAAGCATACCGCGGACTTCGTTATAGCACGTTACATCTTCTAAAAATGTTTCTGCGATATATTTTGCACGAAGCGGATCTCCTGGTAATAGAATGCTTTCTACGATTTCACCTTGTTTTGCTCCAATATGGATACTCATTTGTTCACCATTACAACGAATAAATTGTAATGGTTTCACCTCCTACAAAAATAATTTTCTCTACTATTATCATGCCATAGTTTTCGCAACCTAGCTAATTGTATGTGCGCTGACTTTGGAACTCTTTCGTTTGGTCATCGAAATGACAGCTGTCCCTAAAGCCAGTATAACCAACAATCCGCCGACAGTTGCGTTAGTCTCGACAGACGCGCTCTCAATCACAATTCCGCCAATCATGGATCCGAAAGCAATTCCGAAGTGAAGCGCGGAATTATTCAGGCTTTGCTGGATGTCGGATGTTTCAGGAGACGACTCGATCAAGTAACTCTGCATCGCAGGAGTGATGGCCCAGCTGAGCATGCTCCAAATGATCATCACTACTAAAAACAGCGGAAAAGCAAACGTTGTATATGGAATCAAAAAGATTGAGATACCAAAGATTATTGTAACGCCTAAAATGGTAGGCTTGGTGCCGAATCGGTCAGCGAGCATGCCACCAATCCCGCCGCCAAATACGGCTGCAATACCGAATATCAAGTATACGATGCTGACCCACGTTCCGTTAAGTCCAAGCGTCATTTTTAAAAATGGTGTGAGATATCCGTATAACGTCAAGTGGCCTGCTAAGAAAAGAAACGACGTAATCTGTGCAAATAAGATGCGTCTGTTTTTTAATGTTTGCAGCTGCTGCTTAATTGGAATCGCAGGCTTTGGATCAAGTTGTCCCATAAAGAAATGCACGCCGAGTATGGATAAAACGGTAAGTGCTGTGATTAATATGAATGGTGCGCGCCAGCCGAATGCGTTTCCTAGCATCAAGCCCACTGGGATTCCGAGTACGAGGGAAGCGCTGATCCCCATGAATACGACGCCGATCGCACGAGCTCTGTATTTTTCTTCAACAATATTGGATGCCATTGTTACGCAAAGTACCACGAGTAACGAGCCACTTGCAGCGGACAAGATCCGCGCAAACAATAACATCGTGTACGTAGGACTTACGATAACGAGTGCGTTTCCTAGTAAAAATACGATTAACGCGATGAGGGTTAGTCTTTTTCTCTCTATGTGTGCCGTTATCGTTAGTAAGATTGGAGCTGCGATCGCAAACACGAGTGAGAAAATCGTGATAAGAAATCCAGCTTTTCCAAGGCCAACCCCAAGATCCTCTGCGATAAGATCTAGAATCCCGCCTATAATCAACTCGACCATTCCCACAACAAACGAAACGATCGTTAATAAGTAAACACGTTTATTCACATCTATCTACCTTCTTTTTAATAAAAGTTACCCCTGTAATGGTAACTTATTTGGGAGGTGATATCAATCAAAACTTTAAGAGGAGAAGTGTATTTCTGACTCGTTCTGAAACGTTGTCGGTGAATCGGCGAATGTAAAGATACAATTTTCCACCTTCCCCCAAGTATTCCTAAGATTTATAATGAATTCATAGACAGAAAAAGGGGACATGGGGATTATGACAGATATTCTATGGACGATTTATTTAGGGATTCTCGGTGCTTTTGCGATTGGTTACCTCATAAAAGGTGGCTACAAAACGCACTCTGCAAAACTGGACTTTGTGATCTCAATAATTACGTGGATCGGGTTATTTGGTTATGTAACAAGCAACGAGCTGTTAACACCTTTGGTATGGAAGTTTGTTTTCTTCGGTGGACTTCTGTGGGATCTTGCTTACGGCTTGAAAAGGTTTAATGAAGATGCGAACGAGATTCCAAGAGCGGCTCGACCTGTTGTCTTTGGTCTAACGGCTATTATTATGATTGGCCCGCTGTATTATGGGTTGTTTCGATATGCGTTTTAAAAAAGGAGGAGAGATCATTTCGATCACTCCTCCTTTCCACTTTATTTACCTTTACCAGGACCGACTTTGTGAACCACGGTTGAGGTTTTACTGTTATCTGTTTCAGATGTAGTTGTGAATGTTAGCTCTGTGGGCTTTGGGCCGTTCTTCGCATCGGGGATCTTCACATAAACAGGGACTTGTACGGTTTCTCCAGATTCCACTTCAATCACATTGTTTTCTAACTGAAGTTCCCAGCCAGCTTCTGTTGTTGCATTAAGCCTGAAAAGATCCGTTGCTTCACCTGTATTGGTTACGTTGAAGTTGTAAACAGCTACACGGCCAGGTACAGCAAATTCCTCTGAACCTCTCGCTGCCTGAACGCCGCGTGTATAAGGACCGGCTCCATCCATATGCCTCACAGCCACTCGGTAACTAAGAGCGCCTTGATCATCTACTTTTTTCTTCAACACATAAAAGTGAAGACGGTTGTGCTCGTCTTTATACTCACTCACAACACCATCGGCTGTTCCTGCTTTAAAAAGGGAGTCGGCGAGCTGCTGGAAATCGCCTTTTGACATCATAGCTTCTGTTCCGTCAGGTCGCTTGAAATCCACTTGATTGATGTCTTCTTTATGAGAGTCGATCACCCAGATGTTTGGTGGTGATTCGGTGTTTTTTGTTTTTGCGAGCAATACGCCAGCATCAGGGGCAAATGAATCGTAGCCCACACGGTCGACAACTTCAACTGTATAGTTGTTGTACCATTTTGCACCGCGCTGCATGTCGGCACGCCAGTCATCTTTTAACGAGTTTGCTGGTGTCAGATCTTCCATGGCGATTTGAATTCCGTGGAGTCCCGTGCGTCCAAATTGTTCACCTGTTGGTACTTCACGCGCTAGGATATCTGCAAAAACAGGCCCGGTTTCCGCAAGCTCGTCACGGTTCAAACTCAAATACTGGTCTTCATCCAGAAAACCTTGTTTGATTTTGTTACGCAGCATGTGGTGTGCTGGAGCCGATGCGCCAAGTGGAGATGGCACCATCCATCTCGTGTGCGGTCCGCCTGGGCCGTTGAAGCTGCCTCGGCTCATTAACTCCCACGGACCTGAATAGGTACGAGAAACAGGGTTCGCATAAGGATTGTTGTAGTTGTCACCGAGTTTCATAATGTGCCCGAACTCATGAGCGAAGGTTCCCATACCGTCGTTTTCACCTTGAATGGAAGTTCCGTTGCTCGCGCTAGACCAAATACTTTTAGCCGCATACCAGGAAGTCCATGGTACGTAACGGGTTACGGCTGAATTCGGCATCCCCGCATATGGGGGTCCAAACGGTTTTGTTACAGATTCAGGTGTTTGGAACATCATCTCGCCTAACTCCTGCCACACACCTGATTCGTCATAGCCGGCATGCACGATAAAACGGAAATCGTATTCTTCGCCAGATGCATCGATATCAGCTTGCGCTTTTTGAATAGCTTCCGATCGGAGGGTTTTACCAGTAAAACCTGCTGGCATGTTCTGCATCTGATTAAATTCGTTCAGTCCATATTGAAATTCGTTGTGATCCATGCGGTATGTTCCGAAAGCATCGAGCTCAACTGCCCACTTTCCATAGGAATTCTCCCGCCAATATTCATCGATTGTTCTGTAGTTGTTAAGGGCTTGAGGTTTGTTTAAGAAGTCTAGCCAAAATTGTCCCATCTGTTCTCGAGGGATGTTACCCGTGTTGATGGGGTTGCCGGCAATTTCTGAACCTTCAGGCTGACTGAGGATAAATTCACGATCTGGGAAATCTACGATAATAAGTGCACCTTTAATGACGCGTTCTGGCTGAACATCTGAATTACGCCAATCAATTCCTGGGACTGGTCGGTAATCATTCCACGTCATGTCTCTTGGTAGCGTCCAGGATTCTTTGTCCACCGGTTCAGGGAACGCTGGCAATCCAGGCTTGTCCGCATACGCGGTGGTCGAGACGGTCAATAGAAGCAAACTAAGGGAAAAGGAGGCAAAGGACTTTTTACTCAACATTAACGCAACAACTCCCTATATAAATTGTCTGACAATTTTATAAATAACATGAAATGACTGGTAATTGCATGCAGTAGAACTCGTTTGTCGACAAAACAGGAAGGATATCCCATGTTGGACGTGAGAGGATTGTAAAGTAGGGAAAATAGCGTGTGAGAATAGTGCTAGAAAGGTAGATATAGGACCGTGGATGAATGTAGTGCGCGTAAATCTATGTTTTGCGCGCGTAATTTACCCGCTTGTGGGTGGGAATTTTATTGTAATTGGAAATTCGTATCAAAAACCGTCATGTATCGGATAAGCCCCCCATATAGTAGTAGTAATCATCATACTAGTGGCTTCTTATGTGAGAAATGCCAGTGATTAGAGGAGGGGTCGAATGCTTCATATTGTAGCTTGCATCAAGCAAGTGCCTGATACGAAGATCATCAAGATGAACCCGAAGACGAATACGATGGACCGTGCGAGTGCGCCTGCTATTTTAAATCCATATGACGCGCATGCGGTGGAAGAAGCGGTGCGTTTAAAGAAGAGATACGGCGGGACGGTTTCGGTTCTAACGATGGGACCGCCGCCAGCGGTGAAAGCAATTAAAAAATGCATCGAGATCGGAGCAGACGAAGGCTACATGATCTCTGACCGTGCGTTTGCTGGAGCCGATACGCTCGCAACAAGTTATGCGCTCACAAAAGCGATTGAAAAAATCTCTAAGATCAAACCAGTGGATCTTATCATCTGCGGGAAGATGACGATTGACGGTGACACCGGACAAGTTGGGCCAGGAATCGCGCGGCGGTTAGACATGCCTCCGCTTACTTCCGTCAATAAAGTAAAAGAGATCAACTTGGAAGAAGGGTATGCGGTTGTTCACCGAAAGCTTGAGGATGGATATGAAGTGATTCAGTCGACGATGCCTTGTTTGATGTCAGTTGAAAAAGAGATCAACGAAGTGCCATATTCATCGATGACAAACATGCTGAAAGCGGCTCGTTACCAGCCAGTTATTTGGGCGGTCGCCGATCTAGAGGATGTGGAGAGATCACAGCTCGGATTGAAAGGTTCACCCACCATCGTTTCAAAAGTTTGGGCACCAACAAAACCAAGTGGCGGTGAGATGTTAGAAGGGGACGCAGCCGCGCAAACTGGGCAGCTGCTTAACATTTTATTAGAGAAAAAAGAACTTTTTGCAGTGAAGGGAGGGTCTGGCGTTGAGCTTTGAGGATTACTCTGGTATTTGGGTTTTTATTGAGGTGAAAGACGGTGAGGTTGTTCCCGTTTCGCTCGAGTTATTAGGAGCGGGAAGGGAACTCGCCGATAAACGTGGCACCGAGCTTGCAGGTGTTTTGATCGGAGAGAACGTAACACATCTGGCAGACACGGTGTTTGAGTATGGAGCCGACACCGTCTATGTGTATGACCATGCCATTTTTAAAAACTACCGCACCGAATCGTACATGAAGGCATTGCTGGAGTGCTGCGAAAAATACAAGCCGGAAGTCATTCTGTACGGTGCTACATCAACGGGTAAGGATTTAGCGAGCGCGGTTGCAACAGACCTGCCAACAGGACTCACGGCGGACTCTACCATTTTAGACATTGAAGAAGACACAGGATTGCTGCTAGCGAGCCGACCAGCATTTGGCGGTAACATTATGGCAACAATTCTATGTAAAAAATATCGTCCCCAGATGGCGACAGTCCGACCAAAAGTGATGAAGGCACTCACGCCAGAACCTGGCCGAACCGGTAGATTAGTAGAAGAGAAGACTTCTTTAAAAGAAGATGACATCAGAACAAAAGTGCTGGAAATCGTGCAGCATACAACGAAAAAGGTCAGGATCGATGAAGCGGATATTATTGTCGCTGGCGGAAAAGGGCTCGGCAGTGCCAATGGGTTTCAGCTCGTTCATGATCTCGCTGAAACGCTGGGTGGAGCGGTTGGTGCGAGCCGTGATGTGGTTGAAGCGGGTTGGGTGGAGCACCATCATCAAGTGGGTCAGACCGGTGTGACGGTGACGCCTAAAATTTATTTTGCAATAGGGATTTCTGGAGCAATTCAGCACATTGTTGGGATGCAGAATTCTAGTCTGATTATCGCGATCAATAATGATCCTGAGGCCGCTATCTTCCAATCCAGTCACTACGGAATTGTAGGAGATGCGTTTGAAATTGTACCCCTTTTAATCCAACAATTTAAACAAGCGTTTAACCAGGAGGTGGTAGACCATGTCTGAAAAATTTGATGTAATCGTTGTCGGGGCAGGGCCTGCCGGGATATCCTGTGCGTATGAACTTGCGAAAGCGGGAGTGAATGTTCTTTTAATTGAACGTGGTGAGTATCCAGGTTCAAAAAACGTTATGGGCGGGGTACTCTACCGCAAAATGATGGAGGATGTTATCCCTGAGTTTTGGAAGGAAGCACCCCTTGAGCGACCGATTGTTGAACAGCGATTCATGATGATGGATAAGGAGTCAGCGGTAACGGTCGGCTACAAAGGAATGGAATGGGGCCAAGAGCCGTACAACAACTTTACGGTATTGCGCGCAAAGTTTGATCAATGGTTTGCTGGAAAAGCGGTTGAACAAGGTGCGTTGCTTGTAAATGAAACTGTTGTTTTAGAATGTATCGTTGAGGGCGGAAAAGTAGTGGGTGTTCGAACGGATCGGCCAGACGGCGATCTTTATGCAGATGTTGTGGTTTTGGCGGACGGTGTTAATTCACTATTAGCTAAATCGCTCGGATTTCATAAAGAATTTCGTCCAGATGAAGTCGCACTGGCAACGATGGAAATCATCAAGCTCGATAAAAAAACGATAGAAGACCGCTTTAATTTAGAAGAAAATCAGGGCACAACAATTGAGCTTTTTGGTGACGCAACAAAGGGAATTCTCGGCACTGGATTCCTCTATACAAACAAAGACACGCTCAGTCTTGGGGTTGGTTCACTTCTATCTGGGCTGATTAAGCATAAAATTAAACCGTATGAGTTGCTTGAGTACGTGAAGAACCATCCGATGATTCGTCCTTACATTGCGGGTGGTGAGCCGGTCGAGTATTTGGCGCACATGATTCCTGAAGGCGGCTATAAATCAATGCCAAAAGTGGCGGGGAACGGGGTGCTCGTTGTTGGTGATGCGGCTCAGCTCGTAAATGCCATACACCGCGAAGGCTCGAACCTTGCGATGAAGTCCGGTCAGTTTGCGGCAGAAGCGGTTTTATTGGCAAAAGAACATGACGACTATTCAGAAGCGACGCTCAATCATTATAAAAAGCGGTTGATGAGCAGTTTCGTCGGTCAGGACATGAAAAAGTACAAAGATTCTACGCACCACTTCGATAAGTTCCCGCAGTACTTTGAAAAGTACATCCCGATGGCGAATAAGGCAATGAGTCAGATGTTTACAGTTGATGGCACATCTAAATGGGAGAAACAAAAGAAGATTTGGCGTGATGTTGGGACAGCAGGAGAGAAACTAAAATTAGCTCGTGACGCATACCGGGCGTGGAAGGTGATGAAGTAAATGAGCGAAAGAAAGTGTCAGACCATCGAAGAAAAGCAGTATCTCGTTCGTTTTAACGCAGACACGAAGTCACATCTTACCGTCATGGATGCGGATGTATGTTTGAACCACTGTCCGGATAAAATCTGTACGATCTTTTGTCCGGCAGAGGTGTATAAGTGGGAAGAGATTCGGATGCATGTCGGGTACGAAGGCTGCCACGAGTGCGGAAGCTGCCGAATCGGGTGTCCGCACCAGAACATTAAGTGGGAATACCCAAAAGGCGGGCATGGGATTGTGTTTCGGTTGGGGTAAAGGGGCTGGGATAAAGGGATATTTTTAAACAAGTGTTTAAATGTAAGCCAAAAAAGCACGCTGAGCCGTGCTTTTTTATGCTTTATTTAAGTCTTTATTTAAGTATGCCGGTCTTCTCAATCGCCACTTCAACCTTCGTATTTATCTTTATGGCGGGATAAGTTTTCCCCCAATCAAGAGCTTTCCATGCTGCTGGATCTGATTCTTTTATACTTCTTCCAATTCCTAATACATCACTGTTGGCTTTTTGTGTTTTTTTCATAATCGATTGAGATTTTCTCGTTAAATCCTGAGAAATGGTTTTTTCTAACTCTTTGATCTGCTTTGAGCTGATTTTTTCAGTTCTGGGGTATTGATGAACCATTACTTTAAGGTCCAAATGAATATCAACCATTGGTTTTCCTGAAGCATCTTTCTTTATATCTAACTTCCGCTTGGAATTTTTAATTCGATAGGAAACTTGATTATTTAATTTCTTTTTATCATTCAGATATGATTCTAGATCGACAAGCTCTCCGTAATCATCCATTAATAATAAAAGAAGCGTACATTCTTTTAATGAAATCATCTCTCCAGAATAAGCGTTATTACTGATTAAACCAGCTCCTGATACTCGTATATTGCCATTTCTTTGCTCTAAGATTGGGAGGACAAAGTCTTTTCCTTCTTCATTAAAATAAGTAAATAACGTGTTCAGCGTCCCTTTGGGAACCGTAGAATTGTTTTCAGCAGCATCAATGATTTCATACAATCCAAAGGCAACAGGGTTTGTGCCGATCTCTTTTGTTGATAAGAGTTCACTCGCTTCCACACCCTTTACAATCGCTACTTTACTTCCTAAATAGGGATCAGGAACACGGTAGAAAAAATCGAGATAGGCGTTTAAATTTTTCTTTGCGAAACTTTCTCCGAGCAAAATGATTCGTGACTTTGAAGCGGTTAAAGGACCTGTATAATACGTTCTTAATTCACGGTATGTATCTTCTAAAGAATAACCAGTTGCAGAAGACATCTGATTTTTAAAGTCAAAAAAGTTTGTTCCCTTTGGTATGATGTTAAGGACTACGATCGTAGACTTTATTTTATTATCCTCTAAATCAAAACTTACACCGTTAATCACTTCTTGGTCCACAATTAATTTTTGATCCCAGCAGCCGGTCAGCAGAGGGAAAATGAACAATAGAGTGATTATTTTTTGAGTCGTATTCTTCATCCCTTTATCCCCTTCAGTTTAGCGATTATGAGTAATAGTGCCGGAAAGATAAATACAAAGATGATATTTAAATAGATCATGATACTAGACAGTGATTCTGTCACAGTTAAATTTATTGGCAACAAACCTAAGCATAATAAAATGAAAGAAAGTAAATACACTGATTTTTTCCTCTGAATCGAAAATAATTTCTGGACACCAAGGCTTGCATTAAAAAGCTGAATAACCAGTGTGGTCGATATAGGCACAATCCAAAATGAAAGAAATAGAATATCGATTCTCTCAACAAATTCAAATGACAGACCTCGAAAAAGATATAGTAACGGCGCTTGAATAAGGCTGAGTTGCACGCCGCTAAAGGAAATTACACAAGTGATAAATAAGAATATATACAGCGTAAGAGCAAACAAATTTGCGAACGTGAGAACCATTAAGCTCTTCTTAGGATTTTTTATAAATGGCATGATGAACAAAATGAGCTCAAAACCAATCAATGAAACGAATGCATCAGGACTTGCTTTAATTATTTCTGTAAAACTATTTGAACCTATAGGCTGCAGTCTTCCAAAGTGAATATCTTGCGGGTAGACCAGAATAAGTAAAAAGATCAGGACGATAAACCAAAATGAAAAAAAGAGAAACGATCTTGAAATCGTCAGTATTCGTTCCTTCGCAATATAAGATGTTGCGATCAGCAGCATTAAGATGATCGCCCATCTCGGTGTCTGATGAAGAATCCATGTGTTGATCACATCTGTAACAAGGATCATGAGCAGCAGGGAAAACGAAATAAAATACAACACATAACTTATGTTAACGATTTTTCCTAAAACATTTCCCAGCAGTCTAAGGTTAATTTCATAAAACGTTTCGTTCGGTGACGTTCTGCTTAACGCGACAAGTATAATGATGATTCCTTGTGCCAAAACTCCAGCGATCAGAAGTGACATCCAGCCGTCTTGCTGCACATCGTTATATAGAATATAGGGCAGACCTAGGATACCGATACCGATCTGAGCTTGAATGATTAAGAAAAACAAATTCTTATTCGTGAGCATTCGTATCCTGACCCTTTCTGTTTTTAGGCTTTGTGTTAAAGAATGACTGAAATATTTTAGGTGCCTCCACATAAGCTTTCCCAGCAGAAGTCAGCTTTACAAGGTGTGTCGTATATACCATCAATCCAAATGCGATTCCAATAAAACCGAAAATAGCTGCCAGGAAAATTAATGGAAAACTCATGAGCCGTATGCTTGTACTCATTTCGCCGATTGGAATAACAAAGGATGAAACGGCTGTAATCGCAATTACTACAACCATGGTGTTGGAAATGAAATTGGTTTGAACGATTGCTGAACCGATCACAATAGCTCCTACTGTACCAATCGTTTGTGCAACTGCTGATGGGAGTCTGACGGAAGCTTCCTTCAATAATTCCAAAACAATTTGCATCATGACCGCTTCAATAAGAGGATGAAACGGGACGTTCAAAACGGAAAGCTTGAGTGTGTAAAAAGTGCTCACCGGTAAGATAGCAGAATGATACGCATTAACAGCGATATAAAAAGCCGGGAGTGTGACCGACAAGATAAAAGCCAGTAATCGCAATGAATAGTAAAAAAAGTTAACGAACCAGCGTGAGTTATAATCCTCAGGACTTCTTAAAAAGGAATAAAAAGATATTGGTGTAATCAATGCAGAAGGTTCGTGTTCAAGAAAAATTACAGTATTCCCATTTAGGAGATTAAAGACTGCCCGATCCGGTCTTTCCGTTCGTAAGGATTGCGGGAAGGGGGAATACGGATAATCTTCAAGCGCCTCTTGTATCTGCCTGGAGTTAATGACATCATCATTCTTGATCTTTTCTAACCGGCTTTTGATCGAATGAAGGACAGTCTGATCCACTTTTGACTCGAGATAACATATCGCAACTTCTACATTTGTATCCGATCCATAAGTTTGATATTCCACTTTAAACTCTGGTGTTCTGAGCCTTTTGCGAAGCAACGATATATTTGTAGCGGCGCTTTCCACAAAACTATCATGTGCGCCCATCGTTACTTTTTCGTTCAAAGATTCATTGATCGCACGTTTTTCATCCGATAAAGTCGCAATGGAATAGGCAATTTTGCAGTTCTCCGTAAGCAAAATAGTATTTCCTTCTGCTAAAGAGCTGCTTATGTCTTTATATGTTGTCATGATAGAAAATTGTTTAGTACCTAATGCATTCTCGATATTTTCAGATGCTTGCTTGTTGATGGGACTAATTATATGGAGTTCGATCGATTCTTTATCCGTCATCGTATCAAGGTACAGAAGGATAATCGTTTCACCATGAAAAACTAATTTTCTTCGTTTTAAATCCGCCGTCTGCTTCATTTTTTTTTCTATTATTTCTAAGTTTTGCGTTAGATCAGAACTAAGCAATTCATTATGAGATTCGGCCATATGGCATCCATCTTCTTTCTTTAAAGTCGATAGTATGCAGTATAGACGTGAATGAAGGTGAATATTCCATGAAGAGGTGATACATAAGGGGAAATACGCTCTTATGAATTACCTTTTTGTTAGGTTTAAGCGATACTGGAGCATTTTGAGCATAACGGGGTATTTCGGAGCGAACGTGTAACAGATTAAAAGAACAATTACAGTAAAAAACGTCTACCATAAAAAAGAGGCGTATAATCTGGACTTGAAGGTAATCGCGGAGGGCGTTGCAGAACAGATCTCTTTGATTTTAAAAGAAAAAGCAGTAGGTATTAATTAATAGCAAAACCCAGCATGGACGACCATGCTGGGTTTCTCTTTTTTCTTAAACGTACGTAACACCGACTTCATGCATTTTTCTTAGCGCATCATAGGCCATCGAATAATACATACTCGCTTGTTTATACTTTTGATTTTTCTCAAAGTATTTTCCGAGTACGGGGTAATATTCGGCTAGGTGAATCCATTCGTTTCTTTGTTCAAAGTGAGGGATCAGCTCTTTTACCATAAAACGAATGCTAGTTTCAGTATGATCGCCGTTTGTGAATAGGTGTTTGTGATAGAGAAGATGAAGCTCATATTCTCGATACAGCGGATTTTCATGTAGCTCTCCCAGCCAGGTTTCTATGAGTTCTACACCTTTTTCGCGGCTGTGTGTGTTTTGATATTCTTTCACCAACATATAAATCGTTGATAGTTTTTCAGTTAGGGGGATTTTTTCCTTTGCTTTTAAGCTTTTAGAAAAGAGATCAATCGCTTTTTCTGTTTCCCCTTTATGGGTGGCGATACTTCCTAAGTTATGATAGATAATTCCCTGTAACACCCCGTCATCAAAGGTGTTTGCGATCGTTTCAGCGAGCAGCAATTGTTTAGTTGATTCATCAAAATTTCTTATGCGAAGATGAATGATAGCGAGTATTATTCTGCAATCGGCACATCTCTTAAAGAAATAGCTTTTCTCAAATATCATTAAAGCTTGATTGGTGTATTCCAAGGCAACAATATTTTTATATAGCTGATTGGCTGAAAGACCGATCATGTACAGCAAATATCCCTTTTCCCATTCTTGAAAACGACTATCCTCTAATTGTTTTTCAGCCAATAAAAAGTAGTTAAAGGAATTCTCGTAATCTTTTAAGAAGTAGCTGAGCTGCCCTCTAGCAAGTAAGTAATAAAACGCCTTTTCCCCTTTTATCACATTTTCAATATATCCGACTTCATTTAACAGATTTTGAACACCATGTACATCTAAAGTCGTCATCATAACGTAAATGCTCTTGAAAATTTTATGTAAAATATCTTCATCAACAGATTGTGTAGGTGAGTCACCCAATACTTGAAATTTTCGTTCAGCAGATAGGTGGTCTCTCTTATAAAGAGAATGAAACAAATCTACATATTTATGTATCAGCTCATTTTCATTTAAGGAATTTAGTCTGATTTCTAATCGACTCGCTAAATGCTGCTGTATTTCCTCAGACGGCTCTGTGACACTATTTTCTATCTTGCTCAAATATGGAACCGAACAAATTCCGGCAGCCAGTTCTTGTTGGGACAAATTTTTGACTTTTCGGAAATAACGTATCTTTTCTCCTACATTCATAGTTGTTATCCCGCCTTTTTTAGAAAAAATTTATTTGCAGTTATTAGAAATAAATATAGAGCATGTATCATCTTACCTAAATATACAGTAACTTAAACTGTAAGAGGAAACTAGTATCAAATTAATGAAGTTAATGGCCAAAAACCCTGCATGTTTCCCAATTTTACTTCCTCATATTTTAGGTATAATTAACTATAGAAACTAACAACTAGGGTGAGAACATGACTATTGAAAGAGGAGATCTCGTTACATATCAAGATGAATTACACCAAGTATTACACGTGTATTCTTCAGACTTTCTTGAGATCAGGAAGGTACATGAACGTTACGTGTCACGAGTCATTTTGGTTCATAAATCAGAGGTTACATTCGGAAATACATAATTTACTGCTATCCGTGCTTATTATAAAAAGACTCAGAAGTGAAAGTAACCACTCCACTTCTAAGTCTTCTTTTGCTTTGATAACCTACCATTCGTAATTATCTCATCCTAGGAATTCTTTAAATCAGCATAAGCATATAAAAGACTCAAAAGTGAGATGAATCGCTTTTGAGTCTTTTTAGCGTAGTTATGTAATAATTTTATTTTTTGTAGTTAAGAAAATATTATGTATTTGGTGGTAAAATATTCTAAAAAAGAAAATGTCTGTTTGAGGATGATGGGATGAACAAACAAAATCTAACCCTACAAGGATTCAGAGGATTATTGGCTCTATTAGTAGTCGTTTTTCATTCATATCGAGGTTTAGTATCTTCAGAGCAAATTCATCCCTTACAAGGACATCTAAAATGGGTCGAATCTGCAGGTTTGGTTTCTGTGAATCTATTTTTTGTAATAAGTGGATACCTTATCCTCCAAAGTTTATATCGACACCAAAACGCAAATCGTTTTTTAATTGATCGTATACTAAGGATTTATCCCGTTTTTCTTGTGGTTCACTTATTATTATTTACGGCGGGGCCAATGATAGGATACAAATGGATGGAGAACCTTTCATTAAGCGATTATCTCCTCCACTTCTTCTCAAATTTGTTTCTTTTGCCGGGGATCTTTTCATTCCTTCCAGAGGCTCAGATTGTTGCATGGTCATTAAGCTACGAGTTTTTGTTTTATCTTTTAATAGGTTCCTATTTTACCTCGAGGCAAAAAGGTAATAACTACAAAAATCAACTATTGTTATTACTTACGGTTTTACTAGCTACCCTATTTCTGTATTTTCATCCAATTGCTTGTTTTTTTGTTGTGGGTATCTTGATATATAAATGGATAGGAAGAATCAATACGATAAGAAATTATAAGCCAATTTTTTATTTTAATGGCCTGATTTTATTCATATTCATTTATGTATTTTACGATAAGGTTAACTTAACAATTTCTTTAGTCTTAAGCTTTTTTCTTTTTATTTCCATTACTAACGAAGAAGGTATACTCTCTACAATTTTAAAAACAAAGATATTTAAGTACCTAGGAGACATTAGCTATAGTTTGTATATTTGGCACACAGTAATCATGTTTCCGTTGAAACTAGTTATGAACAAGGTCTACCATTTTCCTCAATCTCCATGGCTATTGTTCTTCACTTTCAGCCTGCTATCTGTTGTCATTTCCTTAATAGTTTCTCATTTGTCTTATATTTGGATTGAGAAAAAGTTTACAAATTATATAAAGGGGATATTGAGGGGGAGGCAACAATTGAAGGATGTGTTACACGAAAGAGCATTATAATTTTGTCTACTCCTACGTTGAGAGGGTAGAGCCATTAGCTTTTAAAAAAGACATAATAAAAATGAACTGGCAGATAATCCACTTCATTGTTGCTTTACTTATGTAATTTGCCGGCCTATGTACACTATTTCACAATCCAGGGTAAAAAGAAAAGCGAGGGTGAATCGGGTTATGCTTCTCTTTGTAAGGCATGCTGTTCCTTTTCGAGGGTGCTTAGAAGATCTTCCTGTGCTTTTTGACTCAGCTCGTTGGAGTAGTCGATCGCGTCGTATATGGATGCAAAGTGCTTTGATGTGTAGTAAGGCGATTTATAGCAGTGCACGCTTTTCGTTTGGGAAGGGTAGATGAGAACCTTCCAGTGATAAACGTCCCGCTGCTTTTCACTGCCTTCCATCGCGATCAGCCAGTGTGTCGAGCTTTCGAGCGCCTCGTCTTCCTCTGCTTTTCTTAAAAGAGCAGCTCGATCGTTTTCTCCGATCAGAATAGGGACTCTTTCGTAAAACTCCCTAAGATTTGGGTAGTTGCTCATAACCTCTCTCCTTTCAAACATGATTTGTCCATTTCACAAAGTACATGTTTTTCTTATTAAGACATTATATGAAGGGAGAGGGGAAAAGATGATAGGGATCAGAAGAAATACATGCAGAGACCAAGTACGCCTGCAGCCACCATATATAATGAGAGCAGCAGCATAATAATTTTGGTAATGATAAACGACTTTTCCGCTATTTTCGTGAATAGAGCAAAATCCGAGTCCCAAAGCCATTTCCGTTTGTCTTCACGAAACCATGCGTATTGTTCAAGCTCCTTTTGATGTTCTTGCTCTGTATATTTAAATAAAATCAATAGAAAAAAAGCGACTCCTGGAATGAAAAATAACAATCCGAATGTTAGAGGATTCATGTTTATACATCCTTTTGCTCAAAAGTAAAACCAGATACTGAAAGGTCAGTACCTGGATTGGAATAATTACATTCTGTTAGAAACGTCTTCTTTTGTTGCGGCGCGGTCTTCGAGGTCTTCTGATTTTAATCTCTTTTACTTTAATGAAACGAACTCCGATAAACAAGAAATACGTAGCTAGAGCGACATAAAAGAAAATCGGTACACTTTCAAACTGGTTCTTCGCTAGCAGGTAAAACATGTAGAACAGAAACAGCGAGATAATGGTCCCGTATCGTGGCATCGGAATGTCCTTGAAGCTTGGAATCCTTATCGTGCTGACCATCAACAGGCCAAGCCCGTAAAAGAGAAGGACAAAGATCCAAAGCGGAATCCATTTTACGAAAAATACTAAAAAGACGACGATTCCACCAGCTAGTGGAATTGGAATCCCTTTAAAATATTTCATGGATTCATCCGCATCTGTGATATTAAATCGGGCAAGGCGGTATGCGCCGAATAACGGGAACAAACCAGCAAACAGGAATCCCCACATGCCTAAATGTGCGAAGTATGTGTTGGCCACAAAAAAGGCAGGAGCTACGCCAAACGAAACGACATCTGCAAGAGAATCCAGTTCTTTCCCTAAGTTGCCTGAAACGCCTAAAATCCTCGCTGCTCTTCCGTCAACAGCATCCAGCATCATCGCGATAAAAATCAGGATTGCAGCATTTCTGATGTCACCGTTTGTTACGTATCCGATAGACAGAAAGCCGCAAAATAAATTTCCTAAAGTTAATAAGTTCGGTATATGCTTTTTCATTGTTCACGTCCTTAAAAAATACTCTTCTCTATATAATAGATGATTTTATTGGAAAAAGTTATGTTTTTTTGGTTGAATGAGTAGTTTAACATATTTTTAATTTGTTTGTAGAGCTGGTTGAGAGGGTGGTAGAGGCAGGGGCGGGAGAATAGATCAAGAACTCGACCAAAACATATAAAAAAACAGCTTCGTTAAGAGTGAAAGCTGACTCAAAAGGTCATTCAGTAAACACTTGATGCCGTTGATCGGCTAAAATTTGTGCTCATTAGCTGCTCGGGACTTGCTGTGAGCGAAACAAGGGCACCAATGAGCGAAACGGGTGAATTTCTGGGCGAACGTGTAATAAATATAAGAACACGTACCGTAACCCCGCCCCCAGCCATCCCCAACACTATCCACCTGAATAAAATTTTAGGTGTCCCATCTCACTCACTTCACACTTCTCTTCAAATAACTTTCAAACAGAAGGTCAATCAGCAGCATCAGAGTGGATCTTGCGGTTATATCATAGCCAGCAAACTTCACGCGGCCGACCGTCATACTTAAATTTGTTTTCACCATCTTACCTAAAGTAGAGTCTGATGCGTTCGTGATCGCAGCTGTGTCAACCACTTTATATGATAGCTTTTCGGCAGCTTGCACCAATGTTTTTGTTTCGCCGCTCGATGAGATGAAGAACACAAGGTCATTTGGTTCGACCATGTTTGGTAAAAGATCAATCATATGTGACTCGTATGTATAGTGCGTCTGCTTGTTCGTCTGCATGAGAAGTTTGCTGAAATACTCGGCCATCATCTTAGAAAGCCCGACTCCAATGACGATTACACGCTTTGCACTAACGATCTTTTCACTCAATTTTTCGAGCTCACGCGTTTGAATGGTTTCAAACGCTGATACAAACTCGTCTTTATAGCGATCGACAGGATTGTCATCCATCAACACCTGCTGGTTCTCTAGCTTTTTCAACATGAATTTTAGTTCTGAAAAACCTTCCAATCCTAGTTTGTGGGACATGCGAACGATTGTTGTGGTGCTCACGTTGTTTACTTTTGCGATCTCCGTTAATGAATGTTTTTTCGCTTCATCTATATGATTGTCGATGTAATATAGTACTTGTTTTTCGGTTGGCGTAAGATCGGCCAAATGGCTTCCGAACTGATCTAGAAACTTCCCCATGTTTGCACTTCCTCTTTTCCGAACGATTCTTTCCTAATAGTATAGCCCATTTTTCATTCTGTACAAATGTACAGACTATGTACAAAGATAACGCTTACTTTCATGTTACAAATAGAGTATAGAAAGTTGGAAGTGCTTTCATACTAGGAAAGATTGGAGTGAACGTCATGGAACTTAGAAACATGACCCATCCGAATTTAGTTCTGTTCGATGTTGATGCTCAAAATAAAGAGCAAGTTATCAAACAGCTAATTTCAAAGATTAAAAAGCAAGATTATATAGAATCAGAAGAAGCATTATTGGAAGCGGTTATAAAACGCGAAGAACAATCACCGACAGGAATGGAAAAAGGATTAGCCATTCCGCACGGTAAATCTTCAACGGTAAAACAAGCCGTTTTCGCTGTAGCGCGATTAAAAACGCCACTCGCAGATTGGGAAAGCATCGATCCGAACAACAAAGTTCAACTCGTGTTCTTGATCGCTATTCCAGAAAGTGAAGCGGGTACAACGCATTTAAAAGTACTGTCAACACTAAGCACAAACTTGATGCGTGACGGCTATTTGGAAGGTTTGATGGCTGCATCAACCCCAGAAGAATTTTTAAACAGATTGGATGTTGAAGAGAAGACAGAAGTTCCAGTTGAAAAAGAATTTACGAAAACCGTTGTTGCCGTGACCGCTTGTGCCACAGGGATCGCGCATACGTACATGTCGGCTGAAGCTTTAGAAAAAGCAGGTCGTGAGCTAGGTGTGCGTGTACTCGTTGAAAAGCAAGGGGCAAACGGGATTGAGGACGAGCTAACTGCAGATGTTATTAAAAACGCAGATGCTGTAATTTTCGCAACAGACATCGCACCAAAACGAAAAGAACGTTTTGCTGGGAAAACCTATGTTGCAACACGTGTCGCTGAACCGCTCAGACGCGGGAAAGAATTGATTCAAAAAGCGCTAGACAATCCTGATGGAGTGGTTGAAGCAGGTGACGAAGACGAGTCATCAACGACATCTTCAAACGGCGGTGGTTTCTTCAAAGACATGGTCCAAGCCGTTATGACAGGAATCTCATACATGATCCCGGTTATCGTTGCCGGTGGTCTTATGATGGGAATCGCGAAGCTTGGTGCGATGCCGTTTGGTCTAGTGAACGAACTTGGTGATCCGAAATATGCAACACATTCAAATGAACTTTTCGTTATTTTGCATCACTTAGATAAGTTTGGAGCTTTGATCTTTAAATTCATGTATCCGATATTCGCTGCATTTGTTGCCTATTCCCTGGCTGACCGCGTTGGTTTAGTAGCCGGATTTATCGGAGGAGCTTTTGCAGGCGGGCTTCATTACACTTTCTGGGACAATCCGGAAGGTATTCCGTCTGGTTTCTTAGGTGCATTGATTCTTGGTTTGGCCGCGGGTTATATTGCTCGTTTCTTAAACCGTAAAATACAGTTAAACAAAAACTTAGCTGCGATGAAACCAATGTTCATCATCCCAGCAGTCTCAGTATTATCAATTTTCTTCTTAAACTTTTACATTGTAGACCCTGTGTTTGGCGGTCTGAATGTTGTGCTGCGCAACTGGATTGAGTCTGCACAAGGGACTGGAGATGTAGTTCTTGCATCTATCATTGCTTCTGCAACTGCCTTTGACTTAGGCGGACCGATTAACAAAGCGGCAGGTGCGATCGCGATTGGGCTTGCGGCTGACGAGGTTTATCCGTTAACGGCTCGTGTATTGGCGATCGTTATTCCGCCAATCGGGCTTGGACTTGCCGTTATTATCGACAAATATGTAGTAGGACGTCGTGTGTTCCCAGCTGACCTTCGTGTCGCGGGTAACACGTCATTATTACTTGGATTCCTTGCAATCTCTGAGGGCGCGATTCCGTTCATGCTTCGCAACCCGATCATTACGATTCCGATCAACATTATCGGTGCGATCCTTGGTGCGAGTACAGCAGTCTTGTTAGGAGCTGTTCAATGGCTGCCGCTTCCGGCGATTTGGGGATGGCCGCTCGTTGAGAACCTATGGGCGTACCTTTTAGGACTCATTGTCGGTGCAGCGTTTATCGCATTTGCAAACATCTTTGTACGTTTCGCGATTTTAAAGAAAAAAGAGAGACAAGCGTAAATTTCGAGTGAAGTGCACATTTACTCATTTATATAAAAAGTGAGCCGATTTTTAATAAAAAGAGAGTGTAAGCCGGTTATTACTGATATTAAAGAGGTGAAATTAAGCGGTGTGAGCGGATATTTTCCTGTTGTGAGCGAAACGGGGGTCCTATTGAGCGAAACACGGGACGATGTGAGCGAAACGAAGGTCTTACTGAGCGAAACAAGGAACTTTGTGAGCGAAAACCACCCCTGTTTGAGCGAATGTGTAACAGATAAAAGAACACGTACCGTAAATCACAACAGACCGATCACAAACCGCTCGCTGATACAATGCGCATAAATCATTTTTCCATCGAACAAACCGAACAACTTTTTATTAAAAAATAAAAAAGAAAAGGGGGCGCATCTTATAAAAAAGATGACCCCTCTTTTCATTAAAAGTGGAGCAAGCAACTTGGGAGGGAACCAGCATGAAACAGAAAAAAGTATATGTCGTACCGCATTCGCATTGGGATCGCGAGTGGTATTTTACAATAGAAGATTCGAACCTTTTACTCGTTGAGAACATGGATCGATTGATGGATGTGATGGAGAACGATCCGGAATATACAGGCTATGTGTTTGACGCGCAGAGCTCGATTATCGATGAGTATTTAAAAGTCCGTCCAGAAGAGAAAGAGCGTTTGAGCCGTTTAATTACCGCTAAGCGTATTTTTGTAGGACCTTGGTACACGCAGGCTGATTCACTTCTTGTGAACCGAGAGTCGTTGATTCGTAACTTGATGTACGGAACGCGTATTGCTGAAAAAATGGGGCACTCGATGAATGTCGGTTACCTGCCAGATATTTTCGGTCAGAACACGTATCTGCCGTCTATGTTCAAAGAGTTTGATATCGATTATAGCGTGTTGCAGCGCGGTATTTATACAGATCAGCTGAATGGGGATCTGAACTTCACGTGGAAATCACCCGACGGAGAGAGCGTAAAGGCGAACAACATTTACTTCGGCTACGGACCAGGGAAGTTTTTATCGGATGATCCTCAGTACATGGAAGAGCGTTTGCTTCCGATTTTAGAGAAGATTGCAGACATGAACACAAGTACGGACAACTTGCTGTTGCCAGCGGGCGGTGACCAAGTCCTCGTTCGTGAGCATTTTCCTGAAACGGTGAAGAAGCTGAACGAAAAAGATGAAAAGCATGAATATGTGCTTTCCGATTATGAAACGTTTATGAAAGATACGTGGGAAAAAGGGGATTTTGAGAACGTGATTGAGGGCGAACTGATAGCGACTCAAAAATCCAGAATCCACAACACGATTCGCTCGCAGCGTTATGACATTAAAAAGCTGAACGATATGGCAGAAGAAAAAGTGATCTGCGAGCTGGAACCTTTAGCTAGTTTTGCGAGTACTCTTGGGTTTAAATATCCTGGGAAGTGGCTTGATGAGATGTGGAAGATGCTATTCGATGTACATGCGCATGACAGCATCGGCGGGTGTAATTCGGATGACACGAATCAAGAAATCGTAAACCGATTGACAAAAGTAATCCGCATGGCTGATGGCTGCTTAAATCTGCTAAAAAAACAGATGACCGAAGCTGTAAGTCGTAAGCTTGGAAAAGATTCAATTTTTGTTCTGTTCCATCTGCTGCCTAAGAGTTTTGAAGGTACACAAAAGGTTGTTCTTTTTACTAAGGAAAAAGAGTTTGGTATTCGTGATTTAAAAGGGGCCGCTGTTAAGTTCGATGTGCTGAACCAAGAATACATTTCTGGCGGAAAGACGATTGTTGTAACGGCAGACGGTGAAAAAGAAGTAGACGCGCCTGGTTATTACCGAAACGAAGTGCTTTTACGTGATGTGAAACTGCCTGCTATGGGTTATGAAACGTTTGAAGTGGTTGAAGGTGCCAGTGAAAATGAGGCGGTTAACCCGAAAACTTTAAACAACCGTTTAATAGAAAATGAAAACTTCGCCATTTTTGAGGAAAACAGTCAGATTCATCTAACCGTAAAATCGCTAGAAAAAACGATTAAGGATTTTATAAAGTTCGAAAATGTAGCGGATGCGGGTGATTCCTATGACTTTTCGCCACTTGAAGGTGATTCCGCAATCTATTCAAAGACTCTTGAATCTGTGTATGTAGAGGGGAGCTCAGGCACAGAGTTTATGGAAGTGGTTCATGTGCTGCAGGTGCCAGGGGACTTAGAGGAAAGAAAAGAAGGACAGGCAACAACAAGTCTAGCGATCGTTACACGTTTTGAACTTCTAAGTGGTGAAGACTTTATCCGTGTGACACACGACATTGAAAATGAAGTAAAAGATCACCGTGTGCGTGTGCTGCTTCAGACTTCTGTTGAAGCACCAGAGCATTCATTCGGCGATCAAGGATTCAGCATAATCCAGCGTCCGACGGTTAATCCTTACATGCCGACGTGGAAAGAGGAGAAGTTTGCTGAAGCGCCAGTGCCGATCTATCCTTTGGAAAACATAGCTGGAGTGACGAACGGAGAGTTAACGGCGGCTGTGGTGACAAAAGGGATTAAGGAATATGAGTTGATCAATGAAACGGGGGAGCTGGCATTAACGCTGTTCCGAAGTGTTGGTTTGCTTGGTCGTGATAACTTAGCGTGGAGACCTGGCCGTGCATCAGGCATCAACAACAAAGTAGTGACTACACCTGACGCTCAAATGCAGACAAAGATGACATTTGAGTACTGTATTCATGTTGGAGAAGGCAATGATATTAATCAGTTGTTTAAACTTGTGGATGATTATCGCGGTCACAGTGTGAGTTATCAGAAGCAATCTTTAAACACATTTGAAGAGAGACTGGATCGCTTTGAGATTCCTTATCCGGTCGATGCGCTGCCTGCTCGCTTTAGTTTCCTAGAAGCAGCGGGAGAAGTGTACTTTTGCTCAATGAAAAAAGCGCATGACGACAATTCAGTGATTTTGCGACTTTTCAATCCGACTGATGGAGAACAAACGGTGAACATTTCAAGTGAACACATCCAGTCTATTGCACAAACGAAATTAAATGAAAAAATTGTTGTTGACGTTAAAGGAGACGTGCTAGTGCGTCCTAAAGGATACGTAACATTGAAATTGGTTATGAAGGAGAATGTGTAATGAGTTTTCCAGAAAAAGTTGAGAATCTGTTACAAACGATATACGGTGAAGACTTCTCACCACATTATAAAAGCGAGATTGTGAAGCTTGCTGAGAGCTGGAAAGAGAAGAAGTGGAGCAAAACGGCTCCACTTTCTGAAAAAAACGTCTATCTTATTACGTATGGCGACATTATTAAAGAAGAGGGAGAGCCAGCGCTAAAAACACTTAACAAGTTCATAAATGAATTTGCGAAGAACGAAATTACGGACGTTCACTTGCTTCCGATGTTTCCGTATACGTCTGATGATGGTTTCTCTGTTGTTGATTACCGTGAGATTCATCCGGATCTTGGTGACTGGACAGACATCGAGCGTTTTTCTGGTGACTACCGTTTGATGTTTGATTTTGTGGCGAATCATATGTCTAAATCGAGCAAGTGGTTTCAAGGTTATTTAAAAGGTGACCCTGAATATGCGAACTACTTTATTTCTCGCGAAGATGGTTTTGATGCGTCAAAAGTTGTGCGTCCTCGTACTTCACCGCTTTTTCATGAGTATGAAGAAGGAAAAACAGCTTGGACGACGTTTTCTGAAGATCAAGTAGATGTGAACTTTAAGCATTTTCCTGCATTGATTGAGATGACTGATATTTTGCTCGAGTATGCGTATCGGGGCGGGACGAGCATTCGTTTGGATGCGATCGGCTTCATGTGGAAAGAATCTGGAACGACTTGTATTCATTTGCCGCAGACGCACGCGATCATTCAGTTATGGCGTGAGATTTTAGAAGAGTTAAAGCTAAACACGCTGCTGATTACGGAGACGAATGTTCCTCATAAAGAAAACATCAGTTATTTTGGGGATGGCAAAAATGAGGCGCACATGGTTTACCAGTTTTCACTGCCTCCGCTCGTTTTGCATACGTTAACGACACATGATACGAAGACGTTGACGGGATGGGCAAAAACGATTGAAAAAGTGTCTGACTCTGCAACGTACTTTAACTTTTTAGCGAGTCATGATGGAATCGGCATGCGTCCGACAGAAGGAATTCTTACCGAAGAAGAACGAATGGCTTTAGCTAAAAAAGTTTTAGCAAACGGTGGGCGTGTTTCATATAAAAGTAATCCGGACGGAACGGAATCTCCTTATGAGCTGAACATCAATTACATGGATGCGCTTATCAATAAAGAAGAAGATGTAAGTGAAGATGCTCAAGTACAGAAGATGCTTGCGGCTCATTCTGTGCTGTTCTCAGTGATGGGTGTTCCCGCTGTGTACTATCACTCGCTTCTTGGATCTGAAAATGATTATGAAGGCTTGGAGTCATCGGGCATCAACCGCAGAATCAATCGCGAAAAATTTCAGTATGAAGAGTTGGTTGCCGAATTAGAGACATCAACTCGACGTCAAAAAGTGTTTACTGGATTGAAGAAGTTAATTCGTACCCGTCAGCAGGAACCTGCATTTTCTCCGTTTGCTTCACAGTTGATTTTAGATTTAAGTGAGCAGGTATTTGCACTCATTCGCAGAAATGAAGAAACAGGAGACACGGTGCTGTTTGTCATGAATGCCTTGAATGAAACGGTTGATGTAGAGCTGCCTTTCGGAGGACAGGACTTATGGAGCGGGAATTCAGTCGATGAATCGGTAGAGCTCGTACCGTATCAGTTTATGTGGATTAAAAAATAATCAATTACATGTTTATTGGTTGCTCTTGGAAGTAGTTGATTTCCGTTTCAGGTGCTTCGCTTTCCGCGGGGCAGGGCGATGAGCCACATTTGTACGTTTCACTTTTAAGTGTCTCACCTGCCCGCCTGTCCCGCAGGAGTCTTGCACCTTACACTCCAATCAACTAGTCATCAAGGAAGAGAATTTAGCAGAAATCTTCTGGCAACAACCTATTAGAAAAGAATTAAAAATAAAGAAGGTGGACCTAATGAAGATTGTCATCGCTCCCGATTCGTTCAAAGAAAGCATGACAGCGGCTGAGGTCTGCATAGCTGTTGAAGCGGGATTTCGGAAAGTGTTTAGTGGTGCAGAATATGTCCATGTTCCTGTTGGTGATGGGGGAGAAGGGACGGTTCGGTCTGTTGTTGATGCGACAGATGGAGAGATTGTGGAAGTTCGTGCGACTGGTCCGCTCGGGGAAAAAGTGAATGCTTTTTATGGTCTGACAGGTGACGGGAAGACGGCGGTGATCGAGATGGCCGCAGCTTCCGGTCTGCACCTTGTGCCAAGAGAGCTCCGGAATCCTTTGGTGACGACAACTCGCGGTACGGGGGAGCTGATTTTAGATGCGCTCGATAAAAAGGTGGAGCGAATCGTGCTGGGACTCGGCGGATCAGCGACGAATGATGGCGGCGCTGGTATGGCTTCTGCTCTTGGAGTGAAGTTTATGGATGTGAATGGTAAGGAGCTTCGGCCAGGCGGTGAGGCGCTTGGTGAGCTGCTTTCCATTGATGTTTCTGAAATTGATGAGCGCTTGAAATCGGTAAAAGTTGATGTGGCTAGTGATGTGACGAATCCTTTAACAGGACCGCTCGGAGCTTCAGCTGTTTTTGGACCGCAAAAAGGTGCTACACCTGAAATGGTTGGGGTTTTAGATAACAGTTTAAAAAGGTACGCGGAAGTGGTTGAGAGCAATCTTGGCGTTGCGGTGGATGAGCTGCCAGGAGCGGGTGCAGCAGGTGGGCTAGGCGCTGGAGTTGTTGCGTTTTTAGACGGAAAACTGCAGAGCGGAATAGACCTTGTGCTTGATGTGATTGGATTTGAAGATGCTGTTAGTGGTGCGGATCTTGTCATTACTGGGGAAGGACGAATTGATTCTCAGACCGTTCATGGAAAAGCGCCGGTTGGTGTGGCGAAACGAGCTAAAAATGTGACAGCTAGTGTTCCGGTCGTTGCGATTGCCGGAAGCATCGGTCCAGATTATGAGGCCGTTTTTGAGCATGATATTGATGCGGTTTTTAGTGTTGTTAATGGTGTTGTAACGTTAGAAGAAGCACTGGCCAATGGATCAGTTAATGTTGAAAAAACAGCGGAGAACATCGCGCGTTTGTTATCTTTAAAAATAAAGTAGCCCCTTGATCTCAAGGGGCTTTCCTCATTTTTATAGGATTTGAGAATTTTTGAAGTGATTCTTGGAGTGCATGATCGAGGACTTTTTTATTGAAGCAATCCACACAAAACGAGAGGTTAGTGCTTTTGTTTTTGCATTTTGAGTAACGCGATCACAGCATCATTCTGGCTAACTTCAATTCGATTGACAGTGTCTTTTATTTCTTTTACATCGGTTTCTAGTGTATCCATTCTAGTACCAATCTGTTGCTGACCTGTTTCTAAGTTTGTTACTTTGTTATCTAGATTAGTCACTTTAACATCTAGTTTAGAAACCTTATTATCCAGATTAGTTACTTTATTATCTAGACTAGAAACTTTATTATCTAAATCAGAAACTTTATTATCTAAATCAGAAACTTTATTATCTAAATCAGAAACTTTATTATCTAAATCAGATACTTTATTATCGATGCTCAGTAATTTTACTAAAATTTCATTCAATACTTTTTCCAACTTCATCACCTCCTTCATTAGTCTTCCTAAACATTTTACATTATATAAAACTTGTCGTACAGTTGGGGTAAATTAAACAAGTGTTTAAAAAGTGGGAGGTCTTTTCAATGAGTGTCATTGATATAAATTGCGACATGGGTGAGAGTTTTGGCGCATATCGACTCGGAACCGATGAGGAAATCCTAAAATATGTGACGTCTGCTAATATTGCTTGCGGTTTTCACGCGGGTGATCCTGCAACCATGAGAAAAACGGTTAAGCTGGCTCTTGAGCATGGTGTTGGAATCGGTGTTCATCCAGGCTTGCCTGATCTTGCGGGGTTTGGCCGCCGCAACATCGACATCTCACCTCAGGAAGCGTATGAAATGGTCGTTTATCAAATCGGTTCGTTGTGGGGATTCGTACAGGCAGAAGGCGGAACAATTCAGCATGTTAAACCGCATGGCGCACTTTATAATATGGCAGCGGTGAATCGTGACCTGTCTGAAGCGATTGCAGAAGGTGTATATAAGGTGAACCCGGATTTGATATTGTTTGGACTAGCTGGAAGTGAGCTTGTGAAAGCAGGCGAGCGGGCAGGGCTTCGCACAGCGTCTGAAGTTTTTGCAGACAGAACGTATCAGCAAGATTGCACGCTAACTTCGCGCAAGCTGCCGAACTGCATGATCACAGATGATGATGAAGCTGTAGCACAGGTGATTCGCATGGCAAAAGAGGGGAAAGTGTTGACACAGCAAGATGTGGACGTTGATATTAAAGCGGATACGGTATGTATTCATGGTGATGGTGCTCATGCGCTAAGTTTTGCGAAAAAAATTCGGCAAACACTCGAGGATTCAGGGATTTCTGTTCGTAAAATTGGAGAAAGTCTTTAAAAGTAGGATTTAAAGCGGTTCAAGGTGCGTTTTACTGGCGCATCTTGAGCCGTTTTTATGTTGGTGCGCGAATATAGCCGCGGTGTGCGCGCAACTAAGCATGTCCCGCGCGTGAAATAGGTTCACCTGCGCGCAATGCACCTAATCGTGCGCGAACGTGTAACAAATAAAAGAACACGTACCGTATACAAAACTGAAAAAGCCGATCCATAAAAAAGTAGGCTGGTTCATCAATACTCCTCGCATAAAACTAGTCTCTCACCAACGAGATCTAGTTTTTTATTTTCCCAGCACATTCCAAGCGTCTTCCAGCTACCTAAATCCGACATTAAGCATTATAATTAGTCATAAAAACATATATTGTAAAAAAGGCAGGAATACATGGGGATGAATAATTTTAGATTCGGGATTCGCCAGAAAATTATTACTGGCTACATTGTCATCATTATTTGTTTGATTGCGGCTATTCTTGCGGTGACCAATCAACTGGACACGATGAAAAGTGAAAGGAACTTTATCATTGAGCACGATTTTGCGGTAAGGGATCTGACCAATCAGATTGAAAAAGATCTTTTAACGATGGAAACAAACAAACGAGCGTATATCATTACAGGAGATGAAAGTTATCTCCAGCTCTTTAATGATGCGCGATCTCAATGGGCGAAAGACTACAACGACTTAAACGAATTGCTTTCTGATAATCCAAATCAGAAAAAAAACATCGCTGCTATTAATGAAAACATTAAGGAATGGATTATAGTAGCGGGTGATCCGCCGATTAAAATGAAGCAGCGAAACGATACGGCGGGAATCACTGCATTTTTCAAACAAGATCCTGGAAAATCAAAGACAGAACAAGTTTTGCAACAGTTTGATTCTTTTCGTGCTAAAGAAAAAGAGATTACCCAGCAGCGAGCAGACCATCTAAATGAACAGAACCAATATCTTGAGATCGGTCTTTTTAGCTTGCTTGCATTTGTTATTGTCGCATCAATCGCTCTTGCATGGATGATTTCAGGTTCTATTATCAAAACAATCAGTGCGGTAGTGGCAACAATTCGCGCGATGACGACAGGCGGAAATCTGAGCAGCCGTATTCATGTGAAGTCGAACGATGAGATCAGAGACTTGGGAGACGCAACGAACGAGCTTCTGAGTTCTTTTGAAGAACGAGATTGGCTGCAAAGAAGTGTGACAGAAGTTGTCAGCAAGAACCAAGGGGTGTCATCTCTTGAAAACTTAGCGGAGATCTTCCTTTCTGCGACCGCACAGATTACGGAATCCTCTTATGGCGCTTTTTATATTAAAGAAGGCAAAGAAGAGAACATTCGATTCGTTAAAAAAGGAGCTTTCGCGGATTCTGCAGGCGATGTTGGCCGTGCCAGCTTCAAGCTTGGACAAGGCCTCATCGGACAATGTGCATTGGAAAAACGAGTTCAAGTGATTAACAAGATCGACGTCGATTACACGCTGATTTCCTCTGGACTCGGAGAAACGAAACCGAGAAGCATCCTAATCGCGCCGATTGTTCATGAAGACGAAATCGTCGCGGTAATTGAACTAGCGAGTCTCACTGAATACACAGAGCAGCACATTGCTTTTATTGAAAAAGTATTAGAAACGTTCGGTCTGACGATCAATCGAGTGGTCGACCGAATTGAAATTGCAAGATTGTTATCTGAATCTCAAGCGATGACGGAAGAACTTCAAGCGCAATCCGAAGAACTGCAAACACAATCGGAAGAGCTGCAGATGCAATCCGAAGAACTGCAGATGATCAACGAACAGCTGGAATCCCGTTCACAAGACGCTGAAGAAAAATCAAAGGCTCTTGAGGTTGCGAAGAAAGAGCTGGAAGAGAAGGCATCACAGCTGGAAACCGGCTCGAAGTACAAATCGGAGTTCCTGGCTAACATGTCTCATGAGCTGCGCACACCACTGAACAGCATCCTGATCTTGTCAGAGATGCTTGCTGAAAACAGCAATAAATCACTTTCAGATGAAGAACTAGAGTTTGCAAAAGTGATTCATTCATCAGGTCAGGATCTGTTGAATCTCATCAACGACATTTTAGACCTTTCAAAAGTTGAAGCAGGAAAACTGGAGATCATGCTGAGTGAAGTGAATCTGAGTGAGTTCCCATCCAATCTGGAGAGAAACTTTACGCATATCGCCGATCAAAAGGGCCTCAATTTTACGATAAACGTGGCACCAGACGTACCGACCATTCTGCAGACAGACGAAAAACGATTCCAGCAGATTGTGAAAAATCTGTTATCGAATGCGTTTAAGTTTACGGAAAAAGGTTCAGTTTCAGTCAGCGTGAAAAAAGTGCAGACAGACGTAATTTATAACGGTGTTGATTATTGGCTGGAAGTCTCGATTAAAGACACTGGAATCGGCATCCCGAAAGAGAAGCATGAGCTGATTTTCCAAGCGTTCCAGCAAGGGGACGGTGCGACAATCCGCAAATACGGCGGGACGGGTCTTGGACTATCGATCAGCAGTGAGTTTGCGAAGCTTTTAGGCGGCAGACTTCAACTTCAAAGTGAAGAAGGAAAAGGAAGTACGTTTAAACTGCTGATTCCGAGTATTTCGGATGAAACCGTTTCGGTTCAAACGTTCCTAGGTGCGTCAGCGGAAGTGGCAACAGCACTCGAGCAATCCAGCCAAACTAGCCTTGTTGCAGAAGCACCAATCACTGCAAAGATTGTGACTGCTGAACCTGAAGCAGAGCAACCATCAATCGCGGTTGATGAAGAGAACGTATTTTATGGTAAAACGGTGCTGATCACAGATGACGATAACCGAAATATTTTTGCACTAAAAATGGCTCTTGAACAAAAAGGGATGAACATCCTGATCGCGAACAACGGGATGGAGTGCCTTGATGTATTAGATGCTAACAAAAAGATCGACCTCATTCTGATGGATATTATGATGCCTGAGATGGATGGGTATGAAACGATGCAGCGCATACGCGGAACGGGTGAGTATAGTGACCTTCCGATTATCGCGTTGACGGCAAAAGCGATGAAGAACGACCGTGAAAAGTGTCTTGAAGCAGGGGCGTCAGATTATATCAGCAAGCCATTGAAACTCGAGCAGCTCTTTTCTGTAATGCATGTTTGGATGACAAAGTGAGGATAGATCTTCGATGAAAGATTTCATTTGGAACAACGATGACAGTCAGGAAATGAATATTACGGAAACGATTGAGATGGATTTGTTGCTAGAAGGGTTGTACCGCGTATCTGGTTTTGATTTTCGCCAGTATATGCGGTCCTCGATCCATCGGCGCGTTCATAATCGCATGCAGATCGAGCAGATCCCAACAATAACAGGCGTATTGGAAAAAGTGTTGCATGATTCGTCTTTTATGACGAAGCTGCTTAATGATTTATCCATTAACGTTACTGAGATGTTCCGCAACCCAGAGTTCTTTAAAGCGTTCCGCGAAAAGGTGGTTCCTCAGTTGCGGGATCTGCCTGAGATTCGCATCTGGCACGCAGGATGCGCAACTGGGGAAGAAGTGTATTCGATGGCCATTCTCATTGAAGAAGAAGGCCTGAGCCATAAGACGAAATTATACGCGACCGATATGAACGAACCTGTGCTGAACAAGGCGCGTTCAGGCATTCTGCCACTTAGTAAAATGAAAACGTACACCAAGAATTATATGGCGGCTGGAGGTACGCAAGCCTTTTCTGAGTACTACACAACGGACGGTCACTTCGCTTATCTGAACCCGTCGTTATTAAAGCAGATCAGCTTTGCTCAGCATAATCTCGTGACAGATCATTCTTTTAACGAGTTTCATGTGATTCTTTGCCGCAACGTACTGATTTACTTTACCGCGGCTCTGCAAAACCAAGTACATGAGCTGTTTTATGACAGCCTTAGCCCTAATGGGTTCCTTGGCCTTGGCGATAAGGAATCGATTCAGTTTGCGGACTGTGCAGATAAATATGCTGATTTTGCAGACCAAGTGAAGATTTATCGTAAAAAATAGGCTGTTTTCGTATTCATTGTTGCTCTTAAAAAGTAGTTGATTTCCGCTCCAGGTGCTTCGCTTTCCGCGGGGCAGGCGGTGAGCCACATTCGTACGTTACACTCTTAAGTGTCTCACCTGCCCGCCTGTCCCGCAGGAGTCTCGCACCTTCCACTTCAATCAACAATCATAGGAGAAAACATCCAAAAGCAGCAATTTTTTAGAAAAGAGCCAAAATGAAAGCAGGATGAAGGGGATATGAGACCTCTTCATCCTGCTTTTTTAGTTCGCTTGTATCATCATAATACACATATCATCGCTCTGTTCAGTTTGCTGCTCTTCTGGGATTACGAGGTGGATCGGCGAGCGGATGTTGCTCCATTTTTCCGATGCCACGTATTTCAACTTCTCAAGCATCAACTCTTCATCATCCCCAGCTTCTAGCACGCCGTCCGTAAAGAGCAGCATTTGAATGTTGTCTTCATACTGAATCACTGACTTTTTAACCTCGATCTGTTCAAAAAAACCAACGGCATAACAGCACCGTTCAATCGTGCAAAGCGAATTGTCAACAAGTACATATCCTTCAGGGTGTCCTGCATTCACATATTCTACTGTCTTCTTCTCCGTATCGATCAAGAGGTAGATGCCTGTGAAATAGTAGTTGTAATCGTTTTTCGGATTGTGAAGAAGCGCCATATACCGATTCAGCTCTTTAATAACGAGTTCGGGATCTTTCAGTTCTTTTATCGTATCCCTCATAACCGAAGAGATGAACATACAAACAAGGGAGGATGAAATGCCGTGTCCCATCATGTCGAGAAGAATGATACCATAACGGTGGTCATCAAACTTGTGCCAATAATACATATCCCCAGCAAGCTTAAAGGAAGGAAGGTGAGACACATTAATCGTGATGTTGTCCTCTTTTATAGGTGGATTTAACAGTCCTTTTTGAACTTGCATGGCAAGATCGAGCTCATTTTGAATCTTTTGCTCCTGCTCGGCATGCCAATCTTTTTCGTATTTTAAACGAAGTGCCACTCGAATTCTTGCAAGCAGTTCGATTTTATTGATCGGCTTTGTTACATAATCCATTCCGCCGCAATCTAGGGCTTCTGCCAGTTTGCTAGAGTCTTCAAGAGCCGTGATGAAGATAATCGGAATATCTTTAAAGCGTTCGTCCTGCTGTAGGCGATGGCACGCCTCGATCCCGTCAATCTCAGGCATCATAATATCAAGAAGAATGAGGTCAACTGACTTTTTATTAAGCTGATTTTCGTTTTGTTCAAGATAATCAAACAGCTGTTGAGCGGATGAAAGAGAGGTACAGTCCTCATATCCAGCGTTTTTTAATATTTTTTGTATTACAAATAGATTTACTGTATTGTCATCAACGATCAGAATGGACATTTTAAAATTCTTCCCCTTATGTACCATTTATTGTGTGTTTTTCTAGGATCATTCAATTCTATAAATCTAGTATACAAGTAAATGTTAAAAGCGACTATTATTAGGTACTTTAAAGGTGAAATATAGTATGTAGTAGGGAATTTAAGCAGATTCCTATGAGAAAGATAGGTGCAAGGATGGCGCATGTGTTTTTGAGGTAGACATAAGCTTGAAGTGTTTGTTTTAAATGAACATCAAAAAAATATCCACATTAATTTCAATAATTCCACGTTAAATGAAATAAATTCACATTAGTAAATGAATGCACCAGCTCAAATATATTTTGTTTACTTTAAACAAAACTATTGACAATAATGTTCATTTAGAACAATATAAAAGATATAAAGTGTTTGAAATTAACAAAGGTGATGAAGATGATGCCTAAAGAACGTAGAGAACAAATTCTTAAACAGTTAAATACAAACGGAAAAATAGATATTGAACACTTGGTAAGTGAATTAAATGTTTCAGCGATGACGATTCGCCGTGATCTTGCTTACCTTGAAGAGAACAATCAGATCATTAGAACACATGGCGGTGCAATTCTAAACAAACCATTGGTTATTGAAACTTCATTCCGAACAAAAGAAGGCAAGTTCAATGACCGCAAGAAGATGATTGCAAAAAAAGCCGTGGAGTTCATTCAAGAACACGCAACAATTCTTTTAGATTCAGGGACGACAACGCTAGAGATTGCGAAACTACTAAAAGACAAAAAGACGATCACTGTTGTTACGAATGACATTAAGATTGCAGCCGAGCTTACTGATACCGACGTGAAAGTGATTGTTACTGGCGGAGAACTTCAAAATAATGTTGGTACTTTATTCGGTCCCTTAACCGAACTGATGTTAAGGAACATTCATGTTGATGTATTTTTCCTAGGAGCTCATGCCATTGATTTTAAAGCGGGTGTTACAGCACCAACTTTTGAAAAGGCTTCCATAAAAAAGCTCATGATTGAAGCGTCGGAAAAAACATGGCTAGTAGCTGACTCCAGCAAGTTTGACCAAAAGTCACTTACGAAAGTATGCGATCTCACACAAATACACGGGTTAATTACGGATCGCGGTATTTCAGAAGAAACCGAAGAAAAACTGAATGAATACTTGGATGTAGTAACCGTTGAAGGTGGTGAGCAGGAATGAAAGTTGGCGTCATTGCGGATGATCTAACAGGTGCCAATGCAACTGGAGTAAAGCTCATAAAACAGGGATTTGAAGCAGCGACGATGGTCTATTACGATCAGGAGCCTGCTTCAGGAAGCTACAATGCAGTTTGTATCGACACAGATAGCAGGTATGCACGAAAAGATGTTTCCGAAATGAGAATCAAAACAGCATTAAACAATCTTCAGCGTTGGGGAGCAGACGTAATCTGCAAGCGAATAGACAGTACGGTAAGAGGAAACATCGGCATTGAGATTGATAATGTTCTACATGGACTAGGAGAACAGTCGATTGCGGTAGTTGTAGCATCGTTTCCAGAATCAGGCCGCATCACATCAGGCGGCTACTTACTCGTAAACGGTGTGCCGGTTCAAGCCACAGATGTGGCGAAAGACCCGGTTACGCCACTGACTGAATCGTACGTTCCTTCTATTATAAGAAAACAAAGTGTACACGCTGTTGCACACATTGGTCTTGAAACCGTCCTGCAAGGAAAAGAAACTATTTTACAAGATTTAAAGAAAAGTATAAAGGCAGGCAATCGCATTCTCGTGCTCGATGCAGTGACAGATGAAGAAATTGAAGATATAGCTCATGCAATGGCATTGATTGAGGACTACAAACTTGTTCCTGTTGATCCAGGCCCACTAACCGCTCTTTATGCAAAAGCGTACTCGAGTCAGCACACACAAAGTAAAAAGATTATCGTCACTGTTGGCAGCGTGACTTCATTAAGTGCTCAACAATTGACATACCTCATTGATAAAACGAATGCTAATCCGGTCTATGTGAATGCGGAAAAATTAGCAAGTCTATCAGACAGCTGGGAAGCAGAGGTCGAGCGTGTGGTGAACGAGGCTTTAGAAGAGATACATGAGCAAGATATCCTGATTATCACCACGAATTCGCCATCATCCAAGCAATTAGATCTGAAACGTTTAGCGGAAGAGCAAGGCGTCAGCCAAGATCAATTAGCGAAAAGAATCGCGGATGGATTAGGGAAAATTACACGAATCGTTATTCAGTCTACCAACTATGAGATCGGCGGCTGCTTCTCCAGTGGAGGCGATGTTACAGCGTCTCTATGTTCAGTAGGAAGAGCTGAAGGTATCAAGCTGAAAGACGAGGTGCTTCCTCTTGTAGCATACGGTCAGTTCATCGGAGGATACTTTGATGGCATACCACTCGCTACTAAAGGCGGTATGGTTGGCGACAAAAAAGCGATTCATACCATTGTTAAACATCTTTTAGCGAATCAAACTTCTACCAAACAAGTCCAATAACATTTTATAGATTCCTAAGGAGGAAAAAACATGACAACAGCAACGAAAACAACAACCACTGAAAGAGCCATTATCGCTATTCCAATGGGTGATCCAGCAGGTATTGGGCCAGAAATCACGATGAAATCTCTTGCTAAAAAAGAAATTTACGATGTATGTAAACCACTCGTGATCGGGGATGCTGCTGTACTCCAAAAAGCAATCGAGATTGTTGGAGCGGACCTTACGATTAACGAGGTAAACGCACCAGCAGAAGGAAAGTACGAACTAGGTACAGTTGATGTGATCAACTTAAACAACATTGATATGAATCAGCTTCAGTACGGTGAAGTTTCTGCACAAGGCGGACAGGGAGCTTTTGAATACATCAAAAAAGCGGTAGAACTTGCGACAGCTGGGGAAGTAAAAGCACTTGCAACAACGCCGATCAACAAAGAATCTCTAAAAGCAGCGAACGTTCCATATATCGGTCACACGGAAATGCTTGAAGCTCTTGCTGGCTCAAACGACCCGTTAACGATGTTTGAAGTAAAAGGAATGCGAATTTTCTTCTTAACGCGTCACTTATCATTGAAAGATGCCATTGCGGCCATGACGAAAGAACGTGTGCATGATTACTTAATCCGTTGTGATCGAGCGCTCGCTCGCCTAGGCGTTGAAAACAGAAGATGGGCTGTTGCTGGTTTAAACCCGCATAGCGGTGAAGGCGGTCTTTTCGGTTGGGAAGAAGTAGAACAAATCAAGCCAGGTATTGAGATGGCAGTAGCAGACGGGATCAACGCGGTAGGTCCTGTTCCAGCAGACTCTGTTTTCTTCCAAGCTTTAAACGGAAAATACGACGCTGTACTATCTCTTTATCATGACCAAGGACATATCGCGGCAAAAATGACAGATTTTCATAGAACCATATCTATTACGAATGGTCTTCCATTCTTAAGAACTTCTGTAGACCATGGAACGGCATTTGATATTGCAGGAAAGAACATTGCGGAAAGCACAAGTATGGAAGAGTGCATTAAGCTTGCTGCTCAATACGCACCAAAGTTTACAGCAAACAGTTTGTAAAAAGGTTTATTCCATAATGTGAAGGGTGTAAGAGCCCTTCACTATTATTCCGATAAAATAAAAGCGCTTACATTAAAGGGGGTTAATTGAATGGAAGTTTCAGGAGCACAAATGGTAGCTGGGTTAGTTCTTGGGGTTATTGCATTAATTTTTCTCGTTTTAAAAACAAAGGTTCACGCTTTCTTAGCTTTACTTATTGCAGCATCTATCGCGGGTCTTGTGGGTGGAATGGAACCTGGAAAAGTGGCAGATACCATTTCAGCAGGTTTCGGCAGTACGTTAGCATCTATTGGTATCGTTATTGGTCTCGGTGTTATGATTGGACGGATTCTAGAAGTATCGGGAGCTGCAGAAACATTAGCTTATTCTCTGATTAAAGCAGTAGGAAGAAAAAAAGAAGAATGGGCGATGGCGATTGCGGGTTACGTTGTTTCCATTCCAATCTTTGTAGACTCAGCGTTTGTTATTTTAAATCCACTTGTAAAAGCACTATCTAAGAAAACAGGGAAGTCAGTCGTTTCATTAGGTGTTGCGCTAGCAGTCGGACTCGTCATCACGCACTCCCTAGTACCGCCAACTCCTGGTCCGTTAGGTGTAGCAGGGATTTTTGGAGTCGATATTGGTCTTATGATCGGACTTGGTCTTTTGTTCGCCATACCGACGATGATTGCAGGTGTATTGTATGCAAAATGGATAGGCAAAAGAATCTATCAAGTGCCAGATGATTCAGAGTTAGGTTTTACACGCCCAAATAAACAAGCAGCCTATCAAGAGTTCATCGAATTAGCAAGCGCGAGAGAACATGATCTTCCATCACTTGGCCGCTCATTATTACCAATCGTTCTGCCAATACTACTAATCTTTTTAAATACAACCTTAGCGGCGCTTGAATTAACATCCGGATTCTACGGTGTTCTGATTTTCTTAGGTAAACCGATTATCGCAGTCAGCATTGGATTAATTGTCGCGATATATGCTCTAGCAGGAAACTTGAGCCGTTCTGAATCGCTTGATCGAATGGAAGAGGGAATTCAAACTGCAGGGATTATCCTTTTAGTAACAGGTGCAGGCGGTGCCCTTGGAAATGTTCTTCGTGAAAGCGGAGCAGGTAACTATATTGCGGAAAGTATTGCAGGCCTTGCATTGCCAGCGATCTTGATTCCTTTCTTTGTAGCCACGATCGTACGTTTAGTACAAGGAAGCGGAACGGTTGCGATGATTACGGCTGCATCCATTTCCGCGCCAATTCTATCACAGCTTGATGTCAACATGGCACTAGCCGCTCAAGCAGCAGCGATGGGATCAATGGTATTCTCGTATTTTAACGATAGCCTTTTCTGGGTTGTAAACCGAATGCTAGGGATTAGAGATGTAAAAGAACAAATCATGGTGTGGTCGGTCCCAACCACAATCTGTTGGTTCGTAGGATTAGTTTCACTTTTAGTAGCGAACATGATTTTTTAAACAAACGTTTAAAAAAGATGCTCAGGATTTCCGAATCTGTGAGCATCTTTTTTTGTATTTTTTTTCTAAAATCATTTAAAAAAAGCAGGTAGTGGTGAAATAAGAGAATTGTTTAGTAGATTCCTATATTGAGCGTGTTGCGTAGGCGATGATTGTGTTTTTCGGAGAGACATAACTGTTCTTTGATTGTTTTGGATGAACACGCAAAAATATATTCACATTAATTGAATTATATTCACGATAATCTCTATAATTTCACGATAAACACAATAATTTCACGTTATATTAAATAAATTCACGTTAGGAAAAATTCATCATTTTTTAAACAAACGTTTAAAAAGATGCACAGGATTTCGCTATTTCTGAGCACCTTTTTCCTCTCTTACGTTAAGTGATCAGCTTTCAAGGTTCGACATTCGCAGCAGAATGCATAGGCAGTGTAATCGTAAAAGTGGTTCCTTCGTTAAATACGCTATCCACCTCAATCGTGCCCCGGTGATTCTGAATGATTTTGAAGCAAACCATTAGTCCAAGTCCTGTTCCGTTAAATTTGGTTGTATAAAAAGGTTCACCCAACCTCTTTTTTTGTTCTTCGGTCATACCGACTCCGTTATCTTTTATGTAAAGTACAATGTTGTCACCAGATGACGCAGCGGATAACTGAATTCTTCCGCCATTCGGCAGAGCTTCCATCGCGTTTTTAATCATGTTGATGATCACTTGAGTAAGCTGATTTTTCTCCCCATAAACGAGTGGAATACGGTCTTGTTTTTCAAATGAGATGACGACGTTTCTCAAGTTCGCTTCAGGCTGCATGAGATCTATGACGTTTTGAACACTGTCTGTGATGTTGAACCAGCTGAAATAGACGGCATGCGGTTTTGCCAGGACCATCAGTTCGCTCACGATAAAGTTGATGCGGTTAATCTCGGTCAGGATAATGTCTTTATAAAAAGCGTTCTTTTCAGGATCTGACTCATTGAAAAGCTGAACGAGTCCGCCGATGGACGTAAGCGGGTTGCGGATCTCATGTGCGATGCCAGCGGCCAAGTCACCGATTAAGGAGACTTTTTCTGACTTTAGTAAAATTTCTTCTGTTTTCTTCTTTTCTGTGACATCGTACTGAATCGAGATGTGCTGATATGCGACTCCCTCTGGATCTAGAAACGGAATAATCGTCGTATCGACCCAATAAAGAGAGCCGTCTTTTGCTTTATTGCAGATCTCACCGTTCCAAACTCGGCCGGCCTTAATTTCTTGTTTGATATGATCTAGGTATTCGTCAGAATGAACGCCTGATACGAAGATTTTGCCGTGATCTTGGCCGATCAACTCGTTTCGATCATATTTGGTTAATCTGCAGAAGTGGTCGTTCACTTGAATGATATGATTATCTTTATCGGTTATCGAAAAAATCGTAGCTTCAAAGAGCGCAGTTCGAATGTTGTTCAACTCAGCAATGGAGATATCCAGATTCCGATTCGTATGCTGAAGCGCTTTTTTTGTGTTATGCATAAATGTCGTATAGTGAGTGACAATGGAACGGGCTGCTAGATCAATCTGTAGATGAATATTGTTGCAGATTTTAGTAACGGTATCAGCGGTAATGGATTCTTCCTCTAAAAACTCACAAATAACTACGCGAGTTTCAAAGATAAAGTGAAGGGCGTGATCGAGCGGTATCTCACTTTCAGACGAGCGCTGCCCGAATGCGTTAGCCCACCTTTGGATCTTTTCCTCGACCAAATTTCCTTCTTCCATAAGAGATTGCCCTAAATAGGAGAATAGCGTTTCCATCCAATAGGGTAACTTTATTAAATAGTTCGTATAGTTCGCTTCTAAGTTCTCGATCGGCGATAATCGGTCTACAAGTTGCTTGCTGTTATTGATAATTTTTGTTCCAAGTTCTCTACAACCTTCCATATGAGTGCCTCCTCGAACAGTGTCCGAATGTTTATGAAGAACTCTTCGACATTTCGACAAATATCCCTTCTAACGATTTGAATTGCAACTTTATGAAGGAAGGTATCTTCAGAAGGTCAAACGGAGAGAATGATGGATGAAGTAACCTTAGGAGCTGTATGGAATGATTTATATTTATAATGATTACGGAGGAACGCATACCACGTCACTCGCTGCGGCATTTCATCTTAACAAGCTGCCCCGAAATGTGGAGCCTTCAAAAGAACAGATACTTAACGTGCCATACTTCAATAAATTGAATACGTCCGATATGGGGACGATCATCTTTCACGGAAATGATGAGGATGGTCATTCCGTCTATACGGTAGGCCGGGGGAGGTCAAAAATTTTTGTTCCTGGTCTGAAAAATTTATTTGAACTTTTAGAGAATAGAAGCACGACAGGTGAAAGAATCATCTTTTCCAACACATCACCGACAGTCCCGCTGGCCATGACGTTTGGTGGATTGTTTTCCAGAAGACTTGGTATTGATTTCATCGGAGTGCCGCTTTTAGTAAAGGGGGCTAAACAAGCTTCCGCACAAATTGCTCATCTTGTTGAACAAACGAAGAGAATCGCCAAAGAATCTAATCAACAAGTTGTTATATTAGAAAACAAAGAAGAGTTTCTATACACGTGAAAAAAGACACTTCATCACTAAGATTAAGTGTCTTTTCGCTTTATATCGCTTGCAAAATACTCTCCATGTAGGTTTCGGTAAAGCATTGAAAGCAGAGATCAAGCATTTGGTTAAGATCTTGAACAAGCGCAATCGTTTCTTTTACCGTGTAACCTTCTTCTTCAGATAGTCGAGCGATCACTCTTATGAGTTCTGACCGAATAAAAAGGTTTGGCTGCATAGCAATATCAAGGGACTGACCATACTGAAGCGCATATTGAGCGGTATGGGTCGACCACACTTTAAGGCCTTCCTCTTTTACATCTGAAGACAGCAAAAGGGAACTTCCTAATAGTTGAACAAACTTCGTGATGTAATCAACAGAGGACTGAAGATCAAACAGCTGATTTTCTTTTACGGGGTATTTCTCAAAGCGTCGGCCAATGATTTTTTCAGCTAGGGAGGGAGCTTCGTTAACTAAAATTCCAGCTAATTTTTGTTGAATCGTATTCAAAATACAAGCCTCCTTTTAACATGTTATATAACATTAAGAAATTTAATGGTTTAGATGGATAAAGTGCTATCTATATTAAGTATTACTTATGAAAGATAGATTGTCACGAAATATTCAGTTAAATTACAATAATTTAACATAAAGAAGGCAGCTGGGATCAGCTGCCTTCTGCTTCTTTTTGCTTTTCCTTTATGAAGAAAGAGATAACAAGGCCGATTAAGGATAGAACAGCTACGACGATAAAAGCCATGTTTGCCCCGTACATATCCGGGTGAGAAATTTCTGGATTTTGTACTGCGGTCGAGGCTGTTGTTGTCATTACGGTAACCAAAATGGCTGTGCCGACTGATGCGGCAATCATCTTCATCGTATTATCCATAGCCGCACCATGTGGAATCAATCGTTTCGGCAACCGGTTTAAGCCCGCTGTTGCAACAGGCATCATGACCATCGCGAGTCCAAACATCCGCACCCCGTACAGTACTGTGATGAAGGTAAACGATGTTGATGGACTCAACGTAGCGAACGCGAAGGATGATCCCGTAATAATGACTAATCCCGTAAACGCAAGCCATCGTGCGCCGAACTTATCGAAAAGCCTTCCCGTGATCGGTGACAAAAGTCCAGTTATCAGTGCGCCTGGTAAAAGAGCGAGTCCTGCTTCAAACGCAGTGAAATCTCTCATGTTTTGCATGAATAGCGGAATAATCGTCTCAGCTCCAATCAATCCCATAAACGTGATCATCCCGATAATAACCGTGAGCGGAAAGATAGAATTAGCGAACACACGGAATTCAAGCATGGGATGCGCTAATCGCAGTTGTCTTGTGATGAAGAGTACGAGTGCGATTACACCGATCACGAGCCAGAGCAATGTTGGTGTTGCTGTCCAACCTAGATTTCCGGCACATGTAAACCCGTACAGCAAACCTCCGAAACCGAATGAAGAGAGGATGATTGATAAAACATCCACTTTCGTTTTAGCCGTCTCTGTCACATTTTTCAGTGCGAAGAAAGCGATGACGATATCAATGATCGCAATCGGCAAGATAATGAAGAACAGCACTCGCCATGAATAATGGGACGTGACCCATCCTGATAAAGCGGGTCCGATTGCAGGCGCGAACGAAATGACGAGCCCGACTAAACCCATCGCTGATCCCCGTTTGTTCACTGGAAAAATCATAAGAAATACGGTTTGCATAAGAGGTAGCATAACGCCCGCTCCACTGGATTGAATAACCCTTCCAAGCAGCAGCATCTCAAAGTTTGGCGCGAGGCCCGCCACAAGTGTACCGAACGCGAATACACTCATTGCTGTGATAAAAAGCTGTCTTGTCGTGAACCGCTCGAGCAGAAAGGCGCTCACCGGAATCATTATCCCATTTACAAGCATAAAAACGGTCGTCAGCCACTGAGCGCTGTTGGCCGTTATGTTCATCTCTTTCATAATTGGCGGAATCGCAGTAATCATCAGCGTCTGATTGAGTATCGCAATAAACGTACCTGCAAGAAGCAAGGCAACAATCGTAGAATGTTTATAATTTTGTGTCGTTTCCATATGTGGTGTCATTCCCATCTAACAAAAGTAATGTTTAAAGCTTACAGGATTTTGGATGGTAATGACATTAACTTGCTTAAGGTAAGTGGCGGGGAACTATAAAATGACTCTTATCTAAAAGTTGTAGATTTTAAGTAATTTTGTTCTTTCTCTTCATTGAAAAGTTGATTGGAGTGCAAGGTGCGAGACTCCTGCGGGACAGGCCGGCAGGTGAGACACTTAAGAGTGAACCGTTACGAATGTGGCTCACCGCCTGCCCCGCGGAAAGCGAGCACCTGGAACGGAAAGCAACCACTTTCAAATGCAACATCGATATGATAACAGCCCTAATTAGGTCTTTCTTAAAAAAAGTGATCTGATTGGACAACTTTTTGCGTATATATTATAGTTACTACTTTTAAGGACTGGCATAGATAAGAGGTGTTGCAACATGAATATCATTGAAGTCCTAAATAAATTAAGCGACCGATTCTTTAAATTAAGGGTTTACGATCTGTCAGCGCAGATGGCGTATTACTTCTTAATGTCGGTCTTTCCGTTTTTATTGGTGATCTATTCGCTGCTGACGTATTTGCCGCTGCGCGAAGAAAATATATTGGAGCTAATTCAGCCGTATGCGCCAGACAGCACATACGCATTGATTGAAAAAACGTTATCCTACACCGTTATGAAACAAGAGGGAAATCTGCTGTCGTTCAGTTTGATCATAACGTTGTGGCTATCATCCATGGGTTTTCAATGCATGAAGCGCATATTGAATGATGCGTATGAAGTAAGAAATGAAGAAAACATGCTGAAGCAAATCGCAGAAAGCTTGCTGTTAACAATAGGGTTCATGATTGCCGTGCTTTTCTCGGTAATTGTTCCGATTTTTGAAAAAGTGCTGCGTGTATATTTAGAGGGCATTTTTTCTAATGTAGCGTTTCAAAAGCTCTGGATCATCGTACAGTGGGGGATCGGGACCGTATTTCTGCTGACCTTCTTTATCGTGCTGTATTCGTTTGCCCCGAGCATCAAACTAGGGTTTCGCAAAGTACTTCCAGGTGCGTTTTTTGCGACGATCGGCTGGCAGCTCGTTTCGATGGGCTTTGCCTCATATGTGAGCGGGAACAACTATTCCGCGTTATACGGGCAAGTGGCAGGTCTCGTCGTGTTGATGCTGTGGTTTTATCTCTCTGCGATGATGATTATAATCGGGGGATTGCTGAACACGGTGGTTCATCCGGAAAAATAGAGATGTGGCTGGTCCAAGTGTGGGTCAGTCCTTTTTGTGCAGGAATTGTTCATAAAATACTTATTGTTGATATATTCATTGAAATTGTTGATATATTCATCTTATGTGTTGATATCCACCTAGCTTGTGTTGATATCCATCTAGCTAGCGTTGATATCCATCTAGCTAGCGTTGATATCTCACTAGCTTCAAAGATATAGCGTTCACACCACCTCTAAATAGCAAAAAAAACAACCGGAATGATTAAAATTCCGGTTGTTCTTTCTTCAAATTTACAAAATCCCATACTTCTCATCCCGAACATCGGTGATAAACATGTGCCCAGGTGCATGTGTGATCATGATCTCTGGCTTTACATGCATCGCAACGGCTTGAGGCGTTACACCGCATGCCCAAAACACGGGAACTTCGCCGTCATGAATCTGGACAGGGTCACCAAAATCGGGCTGATACAGATCATGAATGCCGATCGCTTCGGGATTGTCTATATGAACAGGCGCACCGTGAACAGAAGGGAAGCGGCTCGTCACTTGAACAGCTCGCACAACATCTTGTTCAGGAATCGGACGCATGCTTACTACCATCGGACCTTCAAAACGCCCAGCTTTCACACATTGAATGTTCGTTTTAAACATCGGTACATTGCATCCGCGCTCAATATGACGAACGGGGATGCCGTTATTCATCAAGGCATGCTCGAACGTAAAGCTGCAGCCAAGCAAAAAGCCGACCATGTCTTCATTCCAGAGTTCCTTGATGTCGTTTCGCTCTTCCGCCAATTCTCCGCCACGATAGACGCGGTACTTTGGAATATCCACGCGCAGATCCGCATCTGGCGCCACTAGTGCTGGAACTGCGGAACCAGGTTCAGTTACATCAAGCACTGGACAGGGCTTCGGGTTTCGCTGGCAAAACAGAAGAAAGTCAAACGCCAGCTCTTTCGGCAGCACGACTAAGTTTCCTTGCGTATAGCCGTTTGCGAGTCCGCTTGTCGGCTTCACCCATTCTCCGCGCCGGATCAGATCCCGTGCCTCAGCTGGGTTCAATCTATCTAGTTCTTTCATAAAAGCTCCCCCTTTTATAAGAAACTATGCGAATAGCTTTGGAATTTCTGTGTACAGCATATACACACTCATAGCGGCCATGATGACAACAATCACGCCTCCGAAAATCGTCATCCACACCGGGTGTTTATAGTCGCCAACAATTTTTTTCTTGTGTGCTGCAACCAGCATAACACCTAGTGCTATCGGTAAAATAAGACCATTTAAAGCACCAACTAAGATTAGGATGGCAACTGGTTTTCCAACTAATGCAAATACAATGGTTGAAACCGCGATAAATCCGATGATGATCCATTTATGATATTTTTCTAGCGTTGCATTGAACGTTCGAATAAACGAAACGGACGTGTAGGCTGCACCAACAACCGATGTAATGGCCGCGGCCCACATAACAACACCAAACATTTTATAACCGACATTTCCAGCTGCTAACTTAAAAACTGATGCTGGAGGGTTGTTAGGATCCAGCTGCAAGCCTTGCGCTACGATTCCAAGAGCGGCTAGGAACAAGAAGATACGCATGACAGAAGCAATCCCAATTGCTGAAATAGAACCGCGTGTAACTTCTCCTAAACTTTCTTTTCCTTTAATACCTGCATCTAGCAATCGGTGAGCACCAGCAAATGTGATGTAGCCGCCGACTGTTCCCCCAACTAATGTTACGATCGCAAGAACATCAATTGTATCCGGAACGAACGTTTTCGCAACGGCCTCGCCAACAGGAGGCTGAGCTGTGAACATGACATACACTGTCAATCCGATCATGACGAACCCGGCCACTTGTGTAAAACGGTCCATCGCTTTTCCGGCCTCACGCACGACGAATATTAAAATGGCAATTACACCACTTAGCAACGCTCCCATCTCAGCAGAGACACCGAATAAGACATTTAACCCTAATCCAGCTCCGGCAACGTTTCCGATGTTAAAGGCCAATCCACCGATAACGATCAAGGCGGCCAAGAAGAACCCTAGCCCAGGAAGCACATCGTTTGCAATATCCTGTGCTCTTTTTTCAGATACGGCAACAATTCGCCAAATGTTCATCTGAGCACCAATATCGATAATAATAGAAGTTAAAATAACAAAACCAAAACTTGCGGCGAGAATGGACGTGAAATGCGTTGTTTGTGTTAAAAATCCTGGTCCGATCGCTGATGTGGCCATTAAAAACGCGGCACCCAGCAGAACGCTAGCTTTTGACTCTTTCTTCATACTGTTCCTCCTAGTTTACTTTGTTTTTTGTCGTATTTTGAGTGCGATCCCTTGTTTCAGCTGGTGTAATTTCTTTTCTCGATCTAAGTAGAGTTGTTGTGCCACTTCGTGTGAAACTTCAACGAACTGTACTTTATCGCCAGGCTTGAGCTGCGCCATGATTGATAGGTCGACTGTCGCGATCTGTCCGATCTTCGGATAGCCGCCTGTTGTTTGGCGGTCAGCGAGCAGTACGATCGGATTCCCTTCTGATGGCACTTGAATGGTCCCGAAACTCACCGCTTCCGAAAGCATTTCTTGTTCGTTTTCAAGTGAGAGTTCTGGCCCTTTTAAACGGTAGCCCATGCGGTCAGACTGTGATGTTACTTCAAAGTGTTCAGTGAAAAGCTTCATTTGGCTGTCCTTTGTGAACCATTCATATTGTCTGCCTTTCATCACGCGAACATTCGGTTTAGAAACGGAAGAAACGATAAAATCTGACGAAATGGTCCATTGCATCTCAGCAAACGAATTCTCTTTGACTTCTTCAGCTAAAACTCCAGAAATCTGGCGAGAAAGTTCATTAAGCTCTCCAACAGAAAGCTCATCATCGTTTTGCAGGGCTTTTCCGTTGTGCCCGCCAATTCCTGCTCGTATGTATGTTGATTTGCTGTTCATCACTTCTGGTACATCAAAACCGCCCGCGACCGCAAGATATGCACGGCATCCAGTTTTGCATCCGCCGAACTTTAGCTTGCTGCCTGCTTTCACAAGCACCGAACGCCAAAGCTTTACCGATTTACCATTAATAGAAGGAGACAGATTTCCACCGCAGATCGAAATCAAAGTATCCTCGGAAAACTCCATATCTGGACCGAGCAGCGTAAGCTCTAAAGTAGCTTCTTTTTCATCATTTCCAACTAGCAGATTTGCTATCCGATGTGCTGTCGTGTCCATGACACCGCTCGTGATGACACCGTATTTTTGATACCCGTAACGGCCTAAATCTTGAACACTCGTTAGGAGGCCTGGTTTTGTAATTTTGATCATTTTTCGTCCTCCTCCATTTTTTGAAATTCTTCGATTGAGATCGGCACAAATTTAATTCGATCTCCTGCTTGTAAAAGAGAAGGGGTTTCGCCTTCAGGAAGAAAAAGTTTTCGCGGTGTTTTTCCGATCAGCTGCCAGCCGCCTGGTGTTTCGATTGGATACACACCCGTTTGTTTACCTGCAATCCCAACGGATCCAGCAGGTATCTTAAGTCTAGGATTACTTCGTCTTGGAGCCGCGATTTTTTCACTCATACCGCCGATATAGGGAAAGCCTGGAGCAAACCCGATCATATAAACGATATACTCTCCATTCGAATGAATATCGATTACTTCGTCAGTCGAAAGTCCGTTGTGATCTGCGACGCTCTCTAGATCAGATCCGAATTCTCCGCCATAACACACTGGAATCTCTACGATACGCGGCTCGGCGTCTTCATCGACGTCTAATTTTTCTAAGTGAGTTGTCAATTCTTCGCAAACTTTTTCATAGGGAAGAGTGTCACTGTTTATTTTTAATGGATCATAAAAGACAGCAACGGTCGTAAAACCAGGTACTGTTTCAATGACCCAGTCAAAGGAATGCTCTTCAAAGAAAGAGGAGACTTTTTTGACTTTTTGCTGGATTTCACGGCTTATATCAAGCCCGAGTTCAATGATTAAACTGTTGTCGCCGAGTGGCTCTAGGGTAAATTTCATCGTCAATATCTCCTGTCTTTTTATGTAAAATTAATCAGAATATTTGTATATTTATAAAGGTCTAGTATATATGAAACCGCTCTAAAATCAAACCTACATACATAGATTCCCGATAGTAATCATTTCTAGTCCGAAATTTTGCCGCACAGGTGGTTTATCTTTAAACAAACGTTTAAAATGGGAGGGAGAATACCCATATAGGGAGATGTGAAATCGTGTATAAAGAACCTATTTTTTTTAAACCTGTTTTTAAAGACCGGATCTGGGGCGGTACGAAACTCCGTCAAGAATTCGGCTATGATATTCCTACTGAAACAACCGGTGAGTGCTGGGGAATTTCCGCTCATTCACATGGACCAAGTGAAGTGGTGAACGGTCCATTAAAAGGAAAGACGCTCAATCAAGTTTGGGACGAGCATCGCGAGCTGTTTGCTGACCAAGAGGGTGAAGATTTTCCGTTGCTTGTGAAAATTTTAGATGCGAAAACGGATTTATCTGTGCAAGTACACCCTGATGACTCGTATGCGCGTGAAGTAGAAGGAGAAGCTTTTGGTAAGACAGAATGCTGGTACGTGATTGACTGTGAACCGGGTGCAGAACTCGTTTATGGTCATCATGCGAGTTCCAAGCTTCAATTTGAGCAGATGGTTGCCGAAAACCGCTGGGACGAGCTGCTTCGCAAAGTTGCGATCAAACCGGGTGACTTCGTGTACGTACCGAACGGAACGATTCATGCGATTGGCGCGGGAACGATGATTCTTGAAACGCAGCAAAGTTCAGATGTTACGTATCGCGTGTATGATTACGACCGCCTCGATGATGCTGGTAACACGCGTGAACTCCACATTGAAAAATCGATTGAAGTAGCGATGATCCCGCATGAGGATGCTAATTTCGAGCCTGTTTTATCAGGGAATGATGATCTTAGAATTAAAAAGCTGGTGAAGGAAAGTTATTTTACCGTGTACCACTGGAATCTGTCCGGAGCGGTAGCGGAAGTGGAAAATCCATCGTATTTATTAGTTAGCGTGCTGGATGGTGAGGGAGAATTGAAGGTAGATGGTGAAACGACTTCCTCATTTGAAAAAGGAGACCACTTTATTGTGCCTTCAACAATAAAAACCTTTGCAATGGACGGTGATGCGCGATTTATTGTGTCGCATCCAACACTATAGAGAAGATGAAGCAACCGGAATAAGGTATTCCGGTTGTTTTTTTGTATGGGGGATTGTCTGATGATGCTTGTGCGCGAAAAGGAGGGTGATTGGGGCGAAACGTTGTGCGATTGGAGCGAAACGACCGGTCCATTGAGCGAAACTAACTCCTCGCTGCGCGAACGTGTAATAAATAAAAGAACACGTACCGTAAACGGCTAACGGTACCCCATTAAATTCTTTAACTATGAAAATCCCCCCTGTTAGCAACTATTAAAATGTGCTATTTTATAAGCAAAGAGAAAATAGTTACCGATAATATTAATAAATTGACGAATATTTTCACTAAATCTATATGACAGGGGAATGTTATGTTAAATCAAATTAAAAAAGGTCTAGTCGTATCATGCCAAGCTTTAGAAAATGAACCGTTGCATAGTTCATTCATTATGTCCAAACTGGCTCTTGCGGCAAAAGAAGGCGGTGCATCTGGGATTCGTGCGAACTCCAAAGAAGATATACTCGCTATCAAACAGGAAGTGGATCTGCCTGTTATCGGGATTGTGAAGAGAGATTATGAAGACAGCGAAATCTATATCACCGCAACAAAAAAAGAAGTAGATGAATTAATTGAGAGCGGCTGTGAAATGATTGCAATAGACGCAACGTCACGAGTAAGACCAAATTCACTGGAATTAGAAGATCTTGTTTCATACGCTCGCGCAAAGAATCCAAACGTGCAGCTCATGGCTGACATCTCTTCTGTTGTAGAAGCCAAGAATGCTGTGGAACTAGGTTTTGACTGTGTATCTACTACTCTTTATGGCTACACGGAGGAATCTAAAGAGCACAAACTGTATGAAAATGATTTTCAATTTTTAAAAGAGGTATTAAAAGAAGTAGAGCTTCCCGTTATTGCAGAAGGCAACATTATGACTCCTGAGATGGTAAGGGATGTACTCGAAATTGGTGCTTATTCTGTTGTGGTAGGCGGTGCGATTACGCGCCCGCAGCAGATCACAGCTCGTTTTGTTGCTCAAATTCCGAAATAAAAAGGATGTTTATTAATGGCTTCATTACTCAAAGAAATACAAAGCGTTTTCTCGACGCTATCTGATAAGGAAAAGAAAATAGCGAATTACATTTTAGCAAATCCTGAAAAAGCCTCAAGAAGCCATATTCAGGAGCTCGCAGATACAACAGGCGTTTCAATCAGCTCGATCACCCGATTTGCGAAAAAGGTATCTTGCCGGAATTTTGTAGAGATGAAAGTGCGGCTTGCTGGAGGTTCAGGATCAAAGGAAGAAGAGGGGATCGAACAGCAGCTTTTTTCCTCTTATCGAGATATGTTGACTGACGTCCAGAATCTTGAAGACAGTGAACAGCTTCAGAAAGTTTTAAACTACATCACAAAAGCAAAGCGCATCTTTATTTATGGACTCGGAAGCTCTGGGTTAGCGGCGCAAGAATTAAACTATCGTTTAAGCCGGATGGGTTTTATATGTGAAGCCGTTACAGATCCACATTTAATGATTATTCGAAGTACACTGCTGCAGCAAGATGATGTAATCATCGCTTTCTCGCGTTCGGGGCAAACGGCAGATCTGCTTCAGTCTGTGTTCAAAGGAAAAGAAAATGGAGCGGTGATTGTTGCTTTTACAGCGTTCGGGGAAACTCCTTTAACCAAGCTCTCAGATGCAATTTTGTGGACTGTACACCCGCTGAGAAATCACAGCCTTTTAACAGGCTTAGACTTAAGCACATTGTATTTAATTGATCGAATTAGTCTGCATTTTTTATCGGAAAAGAAACGACAAGAAAAATATATGGAAACAGTAGATGCGATCAAATCACGGGAAAATTAGTAAACTCCAAACCTATTTATAGGAGGCAGGGTAATGTTAGAGAAGACAATCGTTTTAAAGAACGCTTCGGTTTACGGTGAAGACCAAATTATTAGACAGGGCACGATCACGATACTAAAAGGAAAAATTAAAGACTTTGGTCATGACGTGCATTTAGGGGATAAGGAAGCAGAGGTTATTGAACTTCCTGAAACGTATCACATCGTTCCAGGCATGATTGATGTTCATATTCATGGAGCTGCTGGTGCAGACACGATGGATGCAACGTTTGAAGCGCTCGAAACCATTGCAAAAATTTTGCCTCAAGAAGGAACGACTAGCTTTCTGGCAACAACGATGACTCAAGAGCAGAGCAAAATTGAAAAAGCATTGGAAAACGCAGGCTTGTTTATTGAAGCGGGGCAAGTGGAGGGGACTGCTGAAACGCTCGGCATCCATTTGGAAGGCCCCTTTATCTCTGAAAAAAGAGCAGGTGCACAGCCTGTTGGTGCGATTATCAAACCTGATTTAGAACTTTTTAAACAGTTGCAAGAGCTAGCTTCAGGGCACATTAAGCTCGTTACAATTGCGCCAGAGATTGAGGGAAGTCTTGATGTCATTTCATATCTCCGTGAAAAAAATGTAGTTGCGTCGATCGGGCATTCTGATGCAACGTATGAAGAAGTGGTTAAAGGAATGAAGGCCGGCGCCTCTCATGTCACACACCTTTATAACGGAATGCGCGGCCTTCATCATCGTGAGCCAGGAGTTGTCGGAGCGGCACTTTTACACGATGAACTAACGACTGAACTCATCGCGGATGGAATCCACGTTAGGCCAGAGCTCATCTCTTTAACTTTCAAACAAAAAGGAAATGAGAAAGTCGTGTTAGTGACAGATGCGATGCGGGCAAAGTGTCTCGGAGATGGGCAGTATGATCTTGGCGGGCAGGAGGTAACCGTTCAAAAGGAGACAGCAACTTTAAAAGACGGAACACTCGCGGGCAGCATCATCAAGATGAACACAGCAGTAAAGAACATGATGCAATTTACGGGCTGTTCGATTTCTGACATCATTCAGATGACGTCTGCTAACCCTGCAAAGGAACTAAACATTTTTGACCGTAAAGGAAGTCTCGCACCAGGAAAAGATGCCGACATCGTTGTTCTGGACGAAGACTTTGAAGTGGTGATGACTTTTTGTAAAGGGAAAATCGCTTACAGGAGGGATGATGAAGCATGAAAGTCTTAGAAGTAAAAGATTATCATGAGATGAGCTCAATTGCATCGAGAATCATTATTGAGAAAGTCAAATCTAAGCCAGATTGCAAACTAGGACTTGCCACAGGCGGAACACCGATTGGACTTTATAAGGAATTGATCCAAGATTACAGAAAAAACGGTACATCGTATGATCACGTGTGCACCTACAATCTTGATGAGTATGTTGGAATGGATCCCGAAGACCCCAACAGCTACCGTTACTTTATGGAGAAAAACCTCTTTGCGCACATTAACGTTCCTGAATCTCACATACATATTCCTGATGGTACTGCAGAGTTTCTGGAAGCTGAATGTGAACGGTATGATGTTGAACTGAACCGAGGAGAAGGCGTGGACATCCAGATTCTTGGCATCGGAAGCAACGGTCATATCGGATTTAATGAACCTGGCACTTCTTTTTCGTCACACACCCATATTGTTAAGCTTGCTGAAACAACACGAAAAGCGAATGCACGGTTTTTTCAACGTTTAGAAGAAGTACCAACGCATGCCATTACAATGGGTATCGCTTCCATTTTAAAAGCGAAACAGATTTTGCTTCTTGTTTCAGGCATTAAAAAAGCAGAAGTGATGAAGCGATTGTTAACAACAAATGAAATTGATGAGCAGCTGCCAGCTTCAGCGCTGAAAAAACATCAGAATGTAACGATTCTTGCAGATGAAAATGCGCTTTCACTAGTGAAAAAAGCACATTTGAAATATAAGTAAATAGACCCTTTTTTTACAGGGTCTTTTTTCGTGTTTCCAAACGGCAATCCCTTGTCTGTCCTAAGGATGCTATGAAATGAAAATAAATTTCATAAAAATAATAATAGTGAAAATAATTTAGAAAGACATTATAATTATTTGAAAGCGTTACCAAAACAATAAAAGGAGACTGATTATGAAGAAAAAATTTAAGGTCTTAACGGGTTCTCTCCTTGCTACAAGTCTTGTTTTTTCAGCTGTTGACTTGTCAGGTTCGGTTAAAGCGCAAGAAAATGTACCTTATAATGTCCTGTCCGTAAAAGATGAGTCAGGCGATCAAATGGCAATCAACGGCAAAAATCAGCTAGCCAATGATAACAAGCTGATCTTATTTAACGATGAATTTAGTTATTACACCGAAACACAAAAAGGAAGTATGGAAGTAGTCTTAGAAAAAACGGGCGTAAATACATACCGTGTTGTAAAAAACACAGATGGTGACAGCGCTATTCCTGAGAACGGGATTGTTATATCGACTGGAGATATTTCAACAGCAGAAATCAGAAACTTTTTAACACAATTGGAAGCGGGAGAAACGGTTACATTGACTGAGCCGACTGAAAAAAGTGAACAAAAACAGTCCCATGCAGTAGACCCTACCAGAGAATCGAACCCAGGTGGAGCTGTGTTTGATGGATTCCGCGGACCCGATCAGTTGATCGTCTATACTCCTGCGTTCGGTGAGTCTACCAAAACGAATCAGTATGGCTATGAAATAACAGTTGAGAACGGTTTTGTTACAAAACTTGGAGGCGGAAACTCTAAGATCCCTAAAAACGGTTTTGTCGTAAGTGGACATGGAGTGAATTCCAACTGGATCTCTTCTAACTCCATTATTGGTGCAAAGGTTAATGTGAGTTCAAACGGTGTTGTCGAAATCGTACAAGATGTAGAGAGTTTCCAATACCAAAGCCAGCAGGCGATCAATCAAGCAAAATTATCAATCGCAAAAGCGAAGTCAGAGTACTTAGATGTCGCGTTTGAAGAAGCCGATGCAGCTATCCAAAAAGCTGAGTCACTTTTAGCTGAAGCAGAAGCGATCAAAACAAGTGATCCTGTAAAATCATTGGACAGAACAAGACAAGCAACACAATCCGCTTATGACGCATACTATTATTCGCTTGCTTCTCATAAAGCAGAACAGCGTGCAATTTGGTATCGACCAGAAGAGACGACTTTAGCTGGCGTTAATCAAGTTCTTGATCGTATGGAAAAAGCAGGCTTTAACTCCGTCTATTTAGAAACAACATTCTGGGGATACACGATCTATCCGAGTGAGGTTATGGAGAAATATGGTCTGCCTGCACAGCACCCGCGTTTTGCGAATGCTGATTATGGCCAATATGGAAAAGACCTTCTTGAAGCTTACGTAAAAGAAGGAAAAAAGCGTGGCATGACGATTCAAGCGTGGACCGATGGATTCATGATCGGGGAAAGCAGCATAGGCGTTCCTTCTCAGTTTGCGAAATATCCAGAGTGGGCAGCCATCCAGCGCAGCAACACAACAGGAATGTACAAGCCAGACACGGCAAGCCGCTACTATTGGCTTGATATCGCACAGCCTGACGTGCAGGATTTTATGTTAGACATTTACAAAGAGATGCAAGCCGATTATGACATTAAAGGACTGAACATCGATTATATGCGTTACCCTCATCATAAGTTTGAAGAGAGCTACGGGTTTAGTGAGGCAACGAAACTACTTTATCAAGAGAAGACTGGAATAGATCCGTATACACTATCCCCAACTGCAACACCTGATGAGTGGGGAAAATGGCTGGATTGGCTGCGTGAGCGTGAGAACGATTTTGTGGACAAGCTTCACGTTCAAACAAAAGAGATGAACAAAAAGTTCATGCTGACGGCAACACCTGAACCAGGCCCTGAAGCGGTACAGATCAGCGACTGGAAAGAAGATATCGATGGAGTTATCCCGCAAGCGTATGGTCACGACTTTAACAGCATTCAAAAAACGGTTACAGACAGCAAAAAGCTGATGCCAGAAGGAACGATGTACTACACGGGAATCTACTCGTTCTATCATCACTTAAGTGAGATGGCGAGCGTGAGTGACGTCATGTCTGCGAAATATGGAACATCTGGTGTGAACATGTTTGCGTTCGGCCAAGCGAGTGCCCCGTCTGTAGATGCTCTCGGTAAAGGGCCTTGGCGTGAGCAAGCGGTGAACCCTGGTGAGGAGCCGATTCTGGCGACACATACTGTACTGAAAGATATTGAAAAGCAAATGATGAAAATCTATATTCCTCAAGGAGCAGTAAGCGAAAAGGACGGCATATCTCTTAAACTAGCGATTAAGGAACTAGATAAAGCAGTGGATAAAGATATAGCGAACAGTGCTGTTGTTTTTGATTCTACCGTAGCGAAGGTCGAGCAGGCGGTTGCGGAGAAGAAACTTGCTGCAGTTGTTGGAGAGAGAATTAAAGCTGATCTTCTCCAAGCAAAAACGTGGGTGAATTACTCGTTAAATCATCAGAAATAGAAGGCAAATAGAAAGAACAGATCGAAGGACCAGGATCTGTTCTTTTTCTAAGCGATAAAGCGAGCATCTGGAACGGAAATCAATCACTTTCAAGAGCAACAAAGTTTGCGAAAACAACCTTTAGTAAAGAGCGCACGTTCCTGACTCGCCAACAGCATCGACAACTTTAACACGCAAAAAAAGAAATTTATTTTCAAAATATAAAAACGAACGAAAATTATTTTTAAAATGGATTGAAATTCCGCAATCTTACTTTTATAATTGAGTTATTAAGAAAACGCTTACCAAAATGTTTCTGAGGGGGAAATGAAAAGTGAAGAAACGTACAAAAACTTGGGTTTCTGGTTCACTAGCAGCAGCGTTGTCATTAAGTTTGATCGCGTGCAGCAACGGAGAGGAAGATAAGGCAAAAGGGTCTTCTAAAGATGGAGAGCTTTCTGGAGAAGTTACGCTTTGGACGGCTTCATTAGCAGGAGAGCCATTTGATACTTACTTCAAGAACATTGAAAAGGATTTTGAAAAGCTTCATCCGAAACTTGATGTTGTGATTGAAGACGTTCCTCAAAATGAAATGGAGCAAAAAGTGCTGACATCACTTACAGGTGACGATGTTCCAGACGTTGTTAACTTGAATCCTCACTACATGTCTAACATTGCAGCTCAAGGTGGACTATTAGATCTTACAGATGCGGTGAGTGACGAGACGAAGGACTCTTTTGTAGAAGGGCCGTATCAATCAGGTATGTATGAAGATAAGCTTTATGCTTTGCCATGGTACTTAACAACAACGGTTTCTTGGTTTAACGGCGATGCGTTCTCAAAAGCTGGCGTTTCAGAGCTTCCTACAGATACGAAGGGACTTTATGAAGCGGCGAAAAAAGTAAAAGATGCAACGGGAAAACCGTCTTACTACCCTGTTATCAATGACGGAAACACGATTATGGAAAAAATGGTTTCAATCGCGAACGGAACACCGATCGTTGAGGACGGAAAAGCAAACATCGAAGACAACAAAGATCTATTAGAATTCTTCGAGGCAACTCAGAAGATGTATAAAGAAGGAATTATTCCACAAGAAGCTGCAGAAGGATCTATTAAAACAGGTCAAGAGCTTTACATGGCAGGAAACGTATCTATGCTTGAAGGCGGCGTAACTTTCCTAGGACCAATCGAGTCAGGGGCTCCTGAAGTGTACAAAGCATCAAAAGCAGGACAGCCGTTGAACGCAGCTGAAGCACCAGTGAACGTGGCTGTTATGAACTTTGCGGTTCCAGCAAAAACAAAGAACGAAGATGCTGCAGTTGCACTTGCTGAGTTTGTTTCAAACGCTGAAAACCAATTAGAATTTGCTAAAACGGCAGGAACTGTTCTTCCAGCTACAAAGAAATCTTTAGAAGATGATTACTTCAAGAATCCAGGAGATTCTCCAAAAGCATTTGGTATGTTAGAAGCTTCTAAGTCTTTAAGCCGTGCTGAAGTACTCATTCCTCCAACGGAAAACAGTGCTGATCTGCGTACAGCCACTAAGAACATCTTCATCCAAAACTTACAAGGTAAACTATCTCCGAAAGAAGCGTTAAAAGAACTAGCTTCTGAGTGGAACAAAGCGTTTGAAAAATCAGGTGAAAAAGTAACATTCTAATGTAGTAGATGAAGAGACTAGCTTTTACAAAAAGCCTAGTCTCTACTTTTTAAAAGGGGGGTTCTAACATGAACAGAGAACCTGTTGTACTGCCAAATGTCAAAACAAAAATCACAACAACGAAAAAGAAGAAAAAGTTTAGCATGAAGTTCCTTACACCATGGCTGTTTTTACTGCCGGCTATCGTAATTCTAGCAACGTTTTTAGTGTATCCGATTTTAGAAGCGTTCAAGTGGAGTTTTCTGGATTATAAAATCATTGCGGGTACTGGAGAATATGTTGGTCTAGCTAACTTTAAAGAGATGTTTGCAGATAAGTATTTTTGGGTTGCGTTAATCAATACGCTGACGTTTCTTGTGATCGTCCTGCCCTTAAACGTCTTTTTACCAATGATTTTAGCAGTCCTTGTAAACCAAAGAATAAGAGGAGCTGGCACGTTCCGAGTTCTTTACTATCTCCCGGTTATCACACCAATGGTAGTAGCCGCGCTTATGTGGAAGATGCTTTACTCACAAAGCGGAATCATCTCTGAGTTCTTAGTAAAACTAGGAGTGTTCGACGGTCCTACTAATCTATTGGTTCAGTCATCAACAGCACTAACAGCCGTAGCAGCCATTACCGTATGGAAAGGGCTTGGCTATTATATGATCATTTATTTGGCAGGTCTGCAATCGATTCCAAAGGATGTTTATGAGTCTGCAAGTATTGACGGAGCATCTGTTTGGAAGCAGTTTACGAAGATTACAATTCCGATGCTAACACCATCAATTACACTCGTATCGGTTATGACAATCATTGCTGGAATGAAAGTCTTTGAAGAGATCGCCTTAACAACGGGCGGGGGTCCATCAGGTGCGACAACGACGCTCGTTATGTACATCTATAACAAATTTATGAGTCTCGACGTAAGTATCGCGTCTGCTGCAGGTATCGTGCTGCTCATACTTGCGATTGCAGCATCACTTCTACAAATGAAATTAACAAGTAAACGCGAAGACGATCTGCGTGTTTAACCGATTGGGGGGATAACTTATGAAATCAAAACAAAACAGTAAAATATGGCTTTATGCCGTTATGATTCTCATCACTGTACTGACGGTCGGACCGTTTCTGATTACGTTATTTATGGCGATGAAATCTGGAAGTGAAGGTATCTACACAAGTCTGCTTCCAAAAGACCCAACACTCGTAAACTTCGTAACAGCCTTTGAAAAAGCAAACTTTGGACTTTACTTTATGAACACAGCGATTATTACAGCTATTGCGATTCCTCTAAATCTGTTGTTCTGCAGTTTAGCGGCATATCCGCTCGCACGTATGGATTTTAAAGGACGCAGTGTTGTGCTGGCACTCATCATCTCAACCATGATGGTTCCGTTTCAGCTATATATGGCTCCACTTTTTCAGCTAGCAGGAGAACTTGGATTAAGAAACACACATATTGGGCTTGTTGTGATGCAGGTTTCAACAGCATTCGGGATCTTTTTAATGCGCCAAGCTTATCTGCGTATTCCAAAAGAACTTGAAGAATCTGCATACTTAGACGGCGCAAACCGCTTTAAAGTTTGGTATCTCGTCGTATTGCCGCTTGTGAAACCAACACTTGTAACGTTGGCGATCTTCACATTCATGGGCACGTGGGGCGATTACTTATGGCCGTTGCTTAATTCAACAGAAAGCAGCATGTACACGTTATCCATTGGGCTCGCACAGCTTTCACAGAACTTTGACGGATCAAACTTAAAATTAATTTCTGCAGCATCCATCTTAACGACGATTCCAACACTGTTAATCTTCATTTGGCTGCAAAAGTACTTTATTTCAGGAGCAACAGACGGAGCGGTAAAAGGATAAACCGTCACATCACGATATCTTTTTTTAGAGGTGAATTCATTTGAGTACCTTAACTTTTTGGGGAAGAGAAATACCTGTCATTCATGATGTGGATTGTGTTGTGGTCGGCGGCGGTACAGGAGGCGCTGCAACAGCGATCTCTGCATTAGAAGAAAATCTCTCTACACTAGTCGTAGAAAAAACCATATCACTCGGAGGAACTCAAACGAATTCCCTTGTTTCTCCTATGATGCCGACTCATGTAAAAACTCAGCGTATCAACGGTTTGATCACGGAACGGTTAAATAAAGAGAATGTTAAAACAAGTGACGGAACGACAGCATGCAGCTGGTTTAACGTTGAGTCATTAAGTTATGTGCTCGAACAGCTCATCACAGAGCGCGGAGGCAGCATTCTGTATGATGCGAATTTTATAGACTGCGTTAAGGAAGAGGGAAAGATCACACATATTATCGTAAACACATGCAATGGACTTGCTGCAATTTCAGGAAAAACGTTCGTTGATGCTACAGCAGATGCCGTTCTTTCTCGTTCAGCAGGTGTTGGAGTGGTGAGTGGAAATAACGATGGAGAAAATCAGCAAATCTCATTCCGTTTTGAAATGGGAGGTATTGATATCCCAGAGTTAAGGACGTTCATCCTCTCTCAGAACGAGACGTTTTGTAAGATTGAGAATCCTGACTTTTTTGAGATTGCCATGGTTCCTGGTAAAGGGCATGTATTAGAACCTTACTTCCGAGAAGCATTCGCAAACGGTGACTTACTTGAGGAAGATTTGCGCTATTTCCAAGCGTTTACCCAGCCGGGAAAACCCACGGTCATGTCATTTAACTGCCCGCACATTCCAGGCATAACGAAAACAACAGATCCAAACCTTCGTTCAGAGGCTGTTGTAAAAGGTAGACAAATGATTCGTAGACTCGCAAAATTCTTACCAAAATACATTCCTGGATTCCAGAACGCTTTTCTATTGAAAGAAGCGAACCAGCTTGGTATTCGTGAATCATACCGCATCGTTGGTCAATACGTACTTACTGAACAGGATTATGTGAATCGCGCTCGATTTGAAGACGGAATTGCTCGAGGCGACTGGTACATTGATGTTCACAGTGTTACAAAGGAATCGGTAAACGAAGCGAAATTTTCTCGTGGAGAATATTACGAAATTCCTTACCGTTCACTTATCACGTTTGAAGTGGAAAACTTAGTTGTTGTAGGCAGACACATCTCTAGCACATTTTTGATGCAAGCCTCTCTTCGCATTCAGCCGACTGTTCGTGATATGGGTCAAGCGGCAGGAATGGCCTGCGCGTATTCAATTAAAAACAACACGGCATTAAACACATTGAACGGTGCACATCTGAAACAGCAGCTTCAAATGGTGGAGGAGTTTTAAATGAAGAACATAAATACAGTAAACATATTGAACCATACGCATTGGGACCGTGAATGGTACGAAACGTTTGAAGAGTTTCGTTTCAGACTTCGCAACGGACTACGCTATACACAGGACCTGTTGAATGAGGGGAAGATCGATAACTTCTTTTTAGACGGACAGACGATCGTTCTGGATGATTACCAAGAGATTGTAAGTGATGAAGAGTATGCCCGCCTGCTTACTTTTATAAGAGAAGGAAAAATAGAAGTTGGCCCATGGTATCTTTTAGCGGATGAGTTTCTCGTTTCAGGTGAGTCCATGATCAAGAACTTGGAGATCGGAACAAGTACTGCCAAGAAACTAGGTTCACCGTATAACATCGGATATTTGCCAGATACGTTTGGACACATCAGTCAGATGCCGCAAATTTTATGCCATTATCGAATTGATTCTGCTCTCATTTTCCGTGGTGCCATATCGGACCGTTTTGAAAACACATGGGAAGGTGCAGACGGAACAAAGGTATTTACGATCGTACTGCCGCTATTTGAAGGTTATTATCAAACATTCCTTAAATCTAAGGATTTTGTTGAAAAGACGAAAACCTATCTAGAAGGAAATGCTCCTTATTTAACTTCGGGTAATGCTTTAATCATGAACGGAGCGGATCATACGTTTACAAGCTCTGATGTAAATGAAAGAGTGAAGAAGTTGAGTGAGGAAATGCCCCATATTGCGTTTAAGCAAACGTTGATGTCGGAGTATGTGAACTCATTCGCTGGAGTGGAACCAGAGGCAACAATCTCAGGAGAACAACGCGATCCATCAAAAATTTTCATTCTTCCTGGCGTGTATTCCACGAGATCTTATTTGAAAAATCAAAACCAAATGTGCGAAGACCAAGCAGTTGGAATCATGGAAGCATTAAACGTTTGGACGTATGGTTCTTCAGATTCTGCAAAGTTCATGGAGTATGTGTGGAAACTGATCTTACAGAACCAGCCGCATGACAGCATTTGCGGTTGCAGTGTAGACGCGGTTCATGATGAGATGGAAACACGAACGCAAAAAGTGTTAAATGCAATCAGCCGATTTTCAAAAGATACCCTTCACGATGAATTTCCCTTTGAGTATCTTGACGATTCAGTAGAAAACGGCTACTTATATGTGGTTAACAATACACCGATTGCCTCACGTTATCCTGTAACAGCATCGATCCGCATTCCAGCTCCATTAGACAAAGGTTCGATCAAACTGTTTCATAACGAAGAGGATATTGCGTTTGACGTGTTGAAAAGAGAACGTCGGGAAGAATTTATTCATCATATTTTAGCTGAACCTCACTATGGAGATTATGTGGTCTATGATGTAAGCTTTTCAATTCCTTTTGATGGAGCTGAAATAAAGGCGATTAAAATTGATACGGTGGAAGATGACTCGAAAGTTGTTGAAAGTCATTCGCTGCCGTTCATTCAAAATGACTTTTATAAAATAGAATGGAATGACGACAGTTTATCCATCACTGACCTTGAAACCGGCGTGACACATGGTGATCAGCATCATTTTACTTCGTCCTTAGATGCTGGAGACACGTACAACTATTCACCTCCTCTGAATGATAAAATCAGTAAAGCTGTTATTACGGCAATATCGGATATTCGTAAGGGTGAGACGTTCCAGTCCGTTACGGTGCATTATGAGATGAAATTGCCTGCTTCACTGAACGAAGACCGATCAGGTGCAAGTGACACTGAAACCACAAATAAGATAAGAACAACGATAACCCTTCATAAAGGGAAAAGATTTATTTATTTTAAAACGAAGATAAACAATTCGGCGAAAGACCAAAAGCTGAAGGTTGGATTCTCTACAGCTAAAGCCGATATAAGCTATGCAGACACAGCGTTTGACCTGATCCAACGGGAAACGCTTCGAGATAAGAAATTCGATATGCCGAAAAATAAAGAAGCGATCATGAATCAATATCCAACTCAATCTACAGTGATCGCAAATGAACATCAACTTCTTCACCGAGGTTTACAAGAATACGAGGTTGACGAGTTTGAAGGAAGTGACCACATTTTCTTAACGATGATCCGAAGTGTTGGATGGTTGTCGAGACGTGATCTGCGTACGCGTGGAAATGGGGCTGGGCCAGGCTTTGAAACACCAGGCGCACAATGCCTCGGTGAGTACGAATTTGAATACGGGTTGGTTCTTGGTAAGAACAACATGAGTTTAAACAACGGAAAATTTTTGCGTCAGCACGTGTTGACTCAGCAATCATATGTAAAAAAAGAGGATCAAAAGCTATTTAATCTTTCATCAGCAGGTGTTGCTTTTTCCTCATTCATGTTGAAGGAAGAAAATACGTTTGATATTCGTCTGTTCAATCCTTCTGCTGAGGATGTGAACACAGATTTAATTCTTGGTTTTGATCCTGAAGAGCTGTATGAAGTTGATTTTACTGGGAAAATCATTTCCAGCGTTTCCGCAGCAAAACAAACAGCCATTACGTTTGGCCCTAAACAAATCAAAACCATTCGTGTAAAAAGGAAAGGCCGGTAATGAAGGGATCAAATACTCCGTCCTTAGAAAATGAAGGTGATCATGATGAGAAAGTTTGTAGCATTTGACATAGGCGGGACATTAATTAAATACGGTGTTATTTCAGAAGATGGGACGTTTATCGAAAAATATGAAGTGCCAACAGAAGCGCAGCTTGGCGGACCTGTTATCGTCCAAAAAGTGAAGCAATGTGGAGAGCAGTTGATCGATAAGCATGACATAAGCGGGATCTGTGTCAGCACAGCTGGCCAAGTAGACTCCAAAGAAGGCGTCATTCTTTTTGCTTCTTCTCTAATTCCAAATTACACCGGAACTAAGTTAAAGCAGGAACTAGAGGAACACTTTAACTTGCCAGTAGAAGTAGAAAACGATGTGAACTGTGCGGGACTTGCGGAGTCATGGATCGGAACAGGAAAAGATTCGAAGAGCTTGTTCTGTCTGACGATTGGTACAGGAATCGGCGGAAGCTATATTTTAGATAACAAACTTCACACCGGCCACAGCTTTAGCGGTGGTGAGATCGGTTATATTCCGATCGAAGGCGGTCAGTTTGAAGAACTAGCTTCGACACGGGTTTTAATAAAAAATGTTACACAACGTAAAGAAGTAGCGGAGTCTGAGCTTGATGGCAAAATGATTTTTGAGATGGCGCAAAAAGGTGACGAAATATGCATCGAGGAAATTGAACGCCTTGTGTACTATCTTTCAAAAGGAATCGCAACGATTGCATACATGATGAATCCTGAAACGATTATTATCGGCGGAGGCATTACGGCTCAAAAGGATTACCTTATGCCTTTAATCATGAAACAGCTCGAGATCGATGTGATTCCAGCCATTTTAGCAAAAACGAAGATCGAGATCGCCCGCAACTTAAATAATGCAGGCATGGTCGGAGCTCTACGACATTTCTTGCTTCAAGAATCTCTGCAGCCTTTGAAGAGCATCACGACAATGATCGAATCGAACAGACACAAGCTGACGAAACGCGAGCAGATGATCGCAAAATACATTATCACGAATCTAGAGTCATTCCCGAACAGAACCATTTCAGAACTGTCACGACAGATCGACGTATCAGAAGCGACGATTACAAGGTTCTGCCAAAAGCTCGAGTTTGGTTCATACAACAAGCTTCGATTGATGGCAAAAGAAGCTTCTGTGAGCATAAGACTATTTGAACATTCTGAAAGTCACAATTTAACAGGTGTTAAAGAGACGTATGTGAGTATGCTCAAAAAATTTGATACGCTGTACGAATTGAAGGATGTAGAAAAAGTAAAACATCAAGTAGCAAACGCCGAACAAATTTACTTGTATGGCGGAAACAAGCTGTCTTTTATCGCGGATCAAATGAAATACAAGCTAATGAGACTTGGCAAGAGAGCCGATACGTTTTCGTCCGCTTATGAGATGGAATTGTCATCATACACACTAAACCAAGACACGCTGGTAATCGGACTCAGTGCTTCTGGTTATGATTCAGAAGTGGTTGGTATGCTGAGGCAAGCGAAGAAGTTAGGGTGCGAAACGATCGGAGTGACGAGCCAGCAGGATTCACCGTTATCAGAGGTTTCGAATACGCGTTTACTCATTCCAGCGACAGACGATATCGCGGGTGATGATAACTCTATTTGTGAAGTATCAGCATTCTACCTGATGGATGTTATTTTAAAAGAACTGCGCAATGACTATAAGGCAGAAAATCATCAAAAAGAGATTATTTAATTGGCTGTTTCGTCTCAAATTACGCTTAAAATTAACCATTCTGTTGTAAATGAGCTGATCTTACATGTTTACTTAGGGGTGGGACAGGGTTTTAAAGCGGTAAAAGAGGGATGAAGTTTGTGTTTTGGGGTATTGGAGCGAAACGAGGGGTCCACTGGGCGAAACGCTGGTCAATTGGAGCGAAACAGTTGGTCCACGGGGCGAAACAGAAGGTGATTGGAGCGAAAAGCGGCCTTGTTTGAGCGAACGTGTAATAAATAAGAGAACACGTACCGTAAAAACAGACAAATTGCAGTTCCGATAAGGAATGAAGCCAACTGGCGACTTCCGGGCGTGCAATCGCACCATTTGCGCCTGCACGCTTTATATAAAAACGAATTGAAAAGAAAGGAGAAAATATGATACTACCAAATATTTTCTCCTTTTTACGTATGAAGGGTGAACAGTCATGAATGCTTACGATGAAGCGATAGAACAACTGCGAAATTACAAACCTCAGCAGACGAAAAAAGCTGATTTTGATGCATTTTGGGATAGGTTAAAAGTTGAAAATCACGAGTATCCGCTAAATGTTGAAGTAAAGGAGCGAGCATACAGCGTTCCGGGCGTAAAAGTCTATGACGTGGCATTTGACGGATTTCGCAATTCTCGCATCCACGGTGTTTACGTGACACCAGAAATTGTTAAGTACGATGCTCCAGCTGCCGTCATCTTTCATGGCTACAACTGGAACACGCTGCAGCCGCATTATACGTTTAAGCATGTGATTCAAGGTGTGCCTGTTTTATTAGTAGATGTAAGAGGACAGAGTGTGAAATCCGCGGACAAGAACAACTACGAAAATGGAGGGGCAGCCGGCTGGCTCACACAAGGAATTTTCGATCCTGACCAATATTATTACACGCACGTTTATATGGATTGTTACCGAAGTGTTGACGTTGTTCGCGAACTGTCAGGAAAAAGAGACGTTTATCTGGAAGGCGGCAGTCAAGGTGGAGGATTGGCCATCGCCACTGCTGCTTTGCAGGAGGACATCACCTTAACGTTATGCGACATTCCGTTTATGACGGACTTTGAACGTTCGGTTGGACTTGCTGCAGAAGGACCTTATACAGAGATTGCGCATTATTTTAAAGTACACGATCCACAGCATCTAACGGTAGCTAAAATCTTTGAAACGCTCAGTTATGTGGACACGATGAATTTAGCAACCTTTGTAACATGTCCGGTCCTTTTATCGGTGGGGATGATTGATCCCGTATGTCCGCCGTTAAGCGCTTTTGCTTTGTATCATCATTTAGGCGGTCCAAAGGAAATCAGAACGTACCGTGAATACGGCCACGAAGTCCCTATGCTTCATGAGGAAGAAAAGCTGAAATTTATTCATAAAAAGTATGTAGCGAAAGAAGGCCAAATCCATGAAGATTGCTTATTTACCAATAGATGAACGCCCTTGCAACATCACATATGTCCAGATGATTGCGGAGTCTTCACATGATGTAGAGTTGTTTGTTCCTGGACCTGAACTCTTAGGTTATAAAAAAAAGGCGGCGAATACAGAAGGTTTGTGGAACTGGCTAAAGAATCTAGCAGGGAAAGTGGATGCTCTTATTTTAAGCATTGATATGCTGGTTTACGGCGGGCTGCTTCCGTCCAGACTTCATTATTTGACTCAAAAAGAGAGTACGGTATGGATTGAACGCTTACGCTCGCTGCGCCAGGAACATCCGAATCTAGGAATCTACGCATCAAATTTAATCATGCGTACACCAAAATACAGTTCGAGTGACGAGGAACCGGATTATTATGAACATTGGGGCAGAGAATTGTTTTTACGCGCTTATCTACTGGATAAAGAAAAGCGAGAAAAGTTAACAGAAGATGAGGCGAAACAGCTTAGCGAAATACAAGAAAAGCTGCCAAAAGAACACATCGAAGACTATGAGACGAGACGTGTCTTCAACTCAAATATGAATTTACAGATGTTAGATTTGGTTCAGGAAGGCGTGCTGACGTTTATGTCCATTCCTCAGGATGATAGTTCCGAATTCGGATATACTGCGATTGATCAAAGCGCGGTGGTGACAAAACGAGAACAGCTGCGTTTATATAAAAAAGTTCACATGTACCCTGGTGCAGATGAAGTAGGAGCGACTTTATTAGCGAGGGTTTATAATGATTTGAAGGGGCAGAAACCTAAAATTTTTCCTATATGGAGCAGTACGCTCGGCCCGCAGCTTGTGCCCATGTATGAAGATCGTCCTTTTGCAGAAAGTTTAAAAGCGCATGTTTTAGCAGCAGGGTGTCAGTTGGTGGATCGTGCGGAGGATGCCGATCTAGTGCTCGCTTATAATATGCCAGGACGCGTCATGCAAGAGTCATGGGAACAAAATGTAAAAGACATTACGTACACGAGTTTTAGAAATATGCTCACGTTTGTGGATGAAATTAAGCATTTTATAGATTCAGGTAAAAACGTCATTGTGGCGGATTCCGCATATGCGAATGGCGGAGACCGCGAGTTGATCACCCTTTTAGATGAAGAGGGTATTCTTGATCAGCTTCTGTCATACAAAGGGTGGAACACGAACTGTAATACGCTAGGCACAACAATCTGCCAAGGTGTGTTGGGGGCTGAAGGTAAGCAGACGGAGATTCAAAAAAATCTAATTTACCACCTTTTTGATGATTATTTTTATCAAGCAGAGATTCGTATGGAAATGAACACAGATTATCTGCCGAAGTATGATTTGAATTATTTTGATTTAAAAGAGGCTGCAGACATTGTAAATGAAGAGCGCAATCAACGGATGTTAAGTAGATTCAATGAGATGATTCTGAATAGCTTTCAAGCATATAAGGTGGAGAATTTGGAAACGTTCGCGCCATGGAACCGAATGTTTGAATGTGGACTTTCCTTTAAGTTGAAAGAAAGAAGTGATTCTAAATGAGACTAGGAGCGATTGAAGCGGGAGGCACGAAGTTTGTTTGCGGAATCGGTACCGAACAAGGAGAAGTCATTGAAAGAATTTCCATCCCAACAACAACGCCGGAAGAGACTCTCGGGCAGGTGATCGACTTTTTTAAAGAGAAAGAGATTGATGCGCTTGGAGTGGGTTCATTCGGACCAGTTGATCTTGATCCGGCAAGCTCAACGTATGGCTATATCACAAGCACTCCAAAAAAATATTGGAATCAATTCAACTTAGTCGGCGAACTGAAAAAGCATTTTAAAATTCCGATCGGGTTTGATACGGATGTGAACGCGGCAGCACTAGGCGAATCGGTTTGGGGTGCAGCTAAAGGACTCGACAGCTGCTTATATATGACCGTTGGAACGGGTATTGGCGTTGGGGCTGTTGCGGAAGGAAAGCTCATTCACGGCATGCTGCACCCAGAGATGGGCCACATTTTGGTAAGGCGGCATGAAGAGGATGGGTTTCGTGGCAGCTGTCCTTATCACGACGATTGTCTAGAAGGAATGGCGGCAGGACCTGCGATTGAAGCACGCTGGGGAATAAAAGGTGTGGAACTTGCAGGTGAATCTAGAGTGTGGGAACTTGAAGCGTACTATCTGGCACAAGCACTCGTGAATTATATACTAATACTCTCGCCTAAGAAGATTATTATCGGCGGTGGCGTGATGAAGCAGGAACAGCTTTTCCCGTTTGTACGAGAACATACGATTAAGTTGTTAAACGGGTATATTCAGCATGACAATATAGTAAAAAATATTGATCAGTATATTGTGCCACCTGGCTTGGGTGACAATGCAGGGGTGTGCGGGGCATTAGCGTTAGCGAAAGGACTATAGATGATTGATGATGAAGCTGATTCCAGTTTATTAGGAGTCAGCTTTTTGCATTAGGCTGAAAAGTTGATGTTAGTGGTTAAAAATAGACAGGAAAGTTGTGTTTAATTGAACATTATTCTAATTTATGACTTTTGTAAGCATTTTAAGGTTTTTTATAGAGAAAATACTGGTGAATTTTATGAGGATTACTAGAGATATTGGCTGCTTGAGCGAAAAGGTAACCAGTTTGAGCGAAACGCATTGCTGTTTGAGCGAAAACAGTGGTTCACTGAGCGAAACGAAGGGTCTATTGAGCGAAAAGAGCCCACGTCTGCGCAAACGTGTAACAATTATAAGAACACGTACCATATCCAACTAGCTGATCAACTTTGATCACGCCCGGTCATAATTTTTAGAAAATTTTATTGTAACCGTTTACAAGTTGTTTTATAATATCTAAAAGCGAAACGTTTCTATTGGTAAAATGAGGATTTCACTCTTTTCGAGAGATTTGAAACGTTTATATTTTTCGAAGTAACATATTTTTTTGTGTTTAATCGAAACGTTTCGATTAAACACAATTATTTTACAAAACCGGATTTCCGGATAAAGAGGTGATTTATGAAAAGCGTAACGATAAAAGATGAGAAGGTGATCGTCGAGGGGAAGGAAGTTTTCTTATTTGGAGGAGAACTTCACTACTTTCGTATTCCAAAACAAGATTGGCGGACGCGCATCCAACAAGTGAAAGAAGCAGGAGCCAATATGATCAGCACTTATGTACCTTGGATCTTTCATGAGTATGAGGAAGGCGTAACGGATTTGACGGGGACTTCTCGTCCAGAGCGTGATTTTCAAACGTTCCTTCAGCTCGTAAAAGAGGAAGGGATGTATTGCTTAGTGCGGCCAGGCCCGTACGTGATGGCGGAAATCATCGACCATGGTGTTCCAACGTGGTTCATTGAAAACTACCCAGAAGCGGTAGCGAAAACGAACGCAGGCGAGATCCATCCAACACGAGTCGTGAGCTACAGTCATCCGACATTTTTAGAAAAAACGGAGCTTTGGTATAAAGAGGTTTGCTCGGTCATTAAACCTTTCCTTGTAACGAACGGCGGTCCGGTCATCCTATTCCAGCTCGATAACGAAGTGGGGATGTTCCATTGGGTTACGAACCAGCCGGATTATAATGCTTCGACTCTTCAAGAGTTTCAGCAGCATTTGAAAACAAACTACACGGAGCAATCGTTTCAAGATACGTTCCGCATTCCATATGGAGACATCCAGTCATTCGCGGAGAACATGACAAAAAAACCTGAAGCGATTTTCGCTCACGCACTCCGAAATGAATTTGGACTCTTTTTACGTCAGCACTATAAGCGGTTCATCGAGCACCTTAAACAGTCAGCAGAAGAAAAAGGCATTGACGTTCCGTTCGTGGTGAACATTCATGGATTTCACGGCATCGATATTTTAAAGCGGGGAACGATGTACCCGATCGGGATTTCGCAGCTGCTCGAGACCGCCAAGATTGAGAATACGCTCATGGCTGGCGACTATTACATTGGGAACATCGAGTATGACAGCTACGTTGACATCGTTCTGGCTAACGCGTTTACAAAAGCGATTCAGTGGAAAGAGCAACCGCTGTTCTCAGCTGAGTTTCAAGGTGGAAGTATTCACGACAAGCCGAAGCTCCAACCGACGACATTCGATCTAACGACGCGTTTATGTATCGCTGACGGTATGAACGGTGTGAACTATTACATGTTTGGTGCTGGTGAAAACTATGAAAATATCGGACTGTTCGGAAGACGGCATGATTGGCAGGCGCCGCTCACTAAGACCGGCCAAAGAAATCCGCACTATCCTGTGATTCAGCATATCGGTAAGATGCTGCAGACATTCGAGAGCTCACTGCTCCAAACGAAGCCAGTGATCGATACGCATCTCGGTTTTTATCCGGATTATTACATGACTGAGTTTCATGATGAGCATACGAAAGCAATGGTCGATCAGATTCAGCGCGATCGTGAAACGTATATGGCGAACGGAATCGCGAAGGCACTTAGACTGAACAACATTATCTATGATGCGGTTAACGTGCAGGCTGATGATGAGATCGATCCGAGCCAGATTCCTTCTCTCTGGATGTTTACTACCGAGTGGATGGATGAGTACATTCAACGAAAACTTGTCTCGTATCTTGAGAACGGCGGTAAGCTCATCTTGTTCCCGACCATTCCGACTAAAACACTAAAAAACGTACCGTGCACGATCCTCAAAGATTACATCGACGTTTCGGTTAAAGGAGTAAGCAATCGTGTGTTCGGTCAGATTGATCAGACGGACAACGTGTTGATCGACCGGGCTGAAATCTATGAGACAAAGGGTGGCGTGTTTGCACATATTGAGGACAAGCCTCACCAAGTGATCGCTTTTGAAAAGCAGCTTGGAAAAGGACAGCTCTACATGTTCGGCGTTGGAATGGATCACGGCTTTCATTATCAGAACGACATTATCGTCGAGCTTGCGAAACGAGCGGGTATCGAGAGTCGCTTCAGCCTCCATGAAGAACTTGATATCACGATTCGATCTCATCCGGATAAGGGAGATTTCTTCTTCCTTCAAAACTTTGATGAGTATAAGAAGACGACGACAATCACTTACGACGGCAAAACACTTTTCGGCGGGAAAGAAATTTCAATTCCGATGAGAAGCGGACTCATGCTTCTGGTTAACGTTCCATTAAATGAGGACTTGTTCATCATATACGGAACGGGTGAGATCTATGAGATTGAACATCATCAGGATGAAATTTCACTCACGCTAAAAGTAATCCAACGAGAAGAAGAGTTCATTTTCCGTTCTTCTACTTGGAAACCTGTAGACAGTGAAGGAATCACCATTGAGGAAGTTCAGGAACACACGTTTAAAGTGCTGATTCAAACAACAGAAGACACAGCATCCATTCGGTTTCAACCGGCGTTCGCGAACGCTATTCAACCATAAAACAAGGCTATTTCTAAATGTTGCAACTAAGGCGTTTTGTTCATTCTCATCCCTGAATAAGTTGATTGGAGTGTAGGGGGCGAGACTCCTGCGGGACAAGCGGTCAGGTGAGACCCTTAATGGCGCATAGCGGCAAGGGGCTCACCGCCTGCCCCGCGGAAAGCGAAGCACCCGAAACGGATATCAACACTTACAGGAGCAACGTAGAAATAACCAAAAAAATCAAAAATCAGGAGTTGATAGGTATGAAGAAAGTTTTAGCTCTTTTCATGATCATCGCATTGTTGTTTTCAGTATCTGCATGTAGTTCAGATGAAAAAGCAAGCACTGACGGTGACAGCAAAAAAGAAAACGTAACGATCTCGTATGCAAGCTGGTCACTTGGTACTGAAAAAGAACAGAACCTTGAGCGCCTTATGATCAAAGCGTTTGAGAAAAAGTATCCAAACATTAAAGTTAAGATCGATGAATCAATTAGCACAACAGACTGGAACGGAACACTCGCTGCTGCAGCAAGTGCTGGCAAGATGCCAGACGTTTTTGCTCTGCCACAGATTCCATCATCACTTTCAAACGACTGGTTGATGGACATCACGAAAATGACAGAAAAAGATAAAGATTTTGCTAACATTCCAGAAGCGGTTCGTGAATCAGCGACTTATAACGATAAAGTGTATGCAGTTCCATTCGCACAGCATTTCTTAGGCTACTTAGTAAACAAAGATCTGTTTAACGAAGCGAACCTAGATTACCCGGAGTTTGGTTTTTCACTAGAAGAGTACACGAAATCTATTAAAGAAGTAACGAACATCAACAAAGGTGTAGCTGGAACGAACCACGCGTTTTCAGTAACCGACTGGTATCCGGCTGCGGCAAACCCAGACATGGGCTGGTATACGGTTAAAGACGGACAATATTCTCTTGATTCAAAAGAATTCATCGCAGGAGCTAATCTTGCAAAAGAAATCACAACGAACAACTACGCGTACGAGTCACTTCCAGATGACTTGAAGGCTAACTTTAAAGGTGAAAACCCAGAAGAAGTATGGATGAACGGACAAGTCGCTGTGAAATGGGACGGCACTTGGGGAGTTCCTGCACTTGTTGAAAAAGGAACCTTTGATTTTGACTTCATCGGACTTCCGGGTGGAAGAACGGGTGTAACGAACGACTTTGTTGGAATCTCAAAAACGAGTAAGCACGCTGAAGAAGCATTCCTTTTCTCTAAGTGGATGTCATTCGGTAAAGAAGGTTTCATGAAACGTATGGAGATCGCTGAAAAAGAAGGAAAAGCATTGAACACACTACCAGTTAACGCAGATCCTGAAATTTTAGATGAGTACTTCGCAATCAATGAAGTGCCCGGAATCAAGACAGCTTATGACAACTTAGACAACGCAGTCGTTGAGCCTGTTAAGACCGTACCTGGCTATGTAGATGCACGTTGGGAAGCACCAACAGGCGTGAAGGTTGGAGAAGAAGCAAACGCGAAAGTGGCCGTGATTTTAGATAACGTGATCAAAGGAAACCTGAAGATCGAAGACTATGCAAAACAGCTTGATCAGTTAGCAGACCAAAAGAGTAAAGAAGCAAGTGAGGCTTTAAAAGATAAATAGAAAGCCTGAAGTTTAAGGGGAGGTTGATAGTATGAAGTTTAGAAGATTTCTTTGGTTAGGTTTAGCGCTGTGTCTCATTTTCCCACAACCATATGCATCTGCTGAAGGCAACAGTCAGGATAATAAGCCTGCCGAACAAGTCGTGGAGGAAAACTATCATACCGTCCTTAACAGTTGGGAGAAGAAAGGGACAGGGGACGCTTCAGATTTTGAAGCGTCTGTCTCTCCTTCTGATTTTAAGATCAAAGACAAAAAGAACCTTTTGTCAGATTCAGAGAGTATTGGCTATAACGATCGTGTTTTCTATTGGCATAACCGTGAGTCCGTTTCTTATGAAGTGAATGTGGAAGAAGCAGGACTATATGAGCTAGCGTTTGATTATTATCCACTGAGCAATGAGGTTGTTCCAATAGAGGGCGCCATTCAGGTAAACGGTAACTATCCTTTTTATGAAAGCCGCAGAATCGTGTTTCCGGCCGATTGGAAAAACGAGAAAAACAGCTTCGAGAAAGATCGGTTCGACAACGACATGATTCCGAAGCAGAAGCGGATCGAGCGTTGGAACACGTTAACAGCGGAAGATGCGAGTCAGCTTCAGCCAGAACCACTTCGTTACGAACTGAAAAAAGGAAGAAATACGATCCAGCTTACGAACCTATCAGGCGAGATGCTACTAGGAAAAGCGTACGTCAAATCACCTAGCAAACTACCAAGCTATAAAGATTACGTAAAAAAGCATGAAAACGTAAAATTGGCCGAAACAATGATCACGCGTGAAGCCGAGAAGGACTATGAAAAGAACAGCTCGTACATACGTCCTTTTGCGGCGGATGATTCATCAACGATACCGAGTTCTCCAAAGAACCTTCTTCTGAACACGCTAGGTTCTGAATCGTGGAAAGACTCCGGACAGACGGTGAACTGGAACGTCAACGTGAAGAAAGAAGGTTTTTACAAGCTAACATTTAAAGTGCTGCAGAACAAAGAGACGGGTGGTCCGGTTTTTCGAAAACTTTTAATTGATGGCAAAGTTCCGTTTCAAGAAGCTTCACCGGTCACGTTCCCATTCAATAAAAACTGGGATAACGTCACGTTAGAAGACGAAGATGGAAAAGCATATCTGTTTTATTTATCAAAAGGAAAGCATCAGATCGGTCTAGAAGCTGACGCCGCACCTGTTGAACCAGTTCTTCATACGACGAACAAAGTGATGCGTGAGATGGAAGAGCTGACGCTTGAAATCAGAAAGCTTACAGGGAATCAGACAGATACGTCTCGTGGCTGGAAGATCAGCGAGTACATTCCAGGTATCGATAAAAAACTTTCTGGCTGGGCTGATGAGCTAGAGAAAGAACTAAACTATCTCAGAACACTTGATAAAACAAAAGAAGATTCAAAAGATATGGTCTCGCTTGAGATGGCGGTTCAAAAGCTAAGAGCACTTAGCAAAAAGCCGAATGAGATTCCAAGCCGACTTACAGAGCTGTCAGAAGGATCGTCTTCAGCGGCACAGCTGCTCGGAAACATGCTCGTGACTTTGCCCGAACAGCCGTTAACGGTCGACCGCTTCTACGTGCATGGTGATGAAAAAGAAGTACCGAACGCAGAAGCTGGTTTTTGGGAAAAGCTGATCGATTCGATTCAACGCTTCTTCTTATCGTTCTTCTCTGAAAATTATTCAGCGAGTGAAGCTGAAGAAGATACGTTAGAGGTTTGGGTGAACCGGCCACGTCAATATGTAGAGCTTTTACAAAACCTATCCGATCAAAACTTTACACCAGAGACAGGAATCAAAGTAAAATTCTCCATCATGCCGGAAGAACAGAAGCTTATTTTAGCAAGTGCATCGAACAAACAGCCAGATGTCGCACTTGGCATTAGTACGTGGCTGCCATATGAGCTATCCATTCGTGGTGCAGCCGTTGATCTGCATCAGTTTGATGACTTCGAAAAATTCAGCAAGCAGTTCTCACCAGGAGCTTTTCTTCCGCTCATGATCGGTGATTCGGTTTATGCGATGCCAGAAACACAAGATTTCTTTGTGCAGTTTTACCGAAAAGATATTATGCAAGCACTCGGTCTTCCGGTTCCGGATACGTGGGATGACGTGAAGGGCATCTTGCCAGAACTGCAGCGTTTTGGGATGAACTATTATACGCATATCGCTGGTGCAACAGGCTTTAAGCCGTTCCAAGCGACCGCTCCGTTCGTGTATCAGTTTGACGGAGATCTGTACGGAAAAAATGGGATGAAGACGGCGATCGGAACAGAAGAATCGCTAAAAGGCATTCAGTTCATGGCAGAGCTGAACACGATCTACAGCATGCCGTTACAAGTGCCAAACTTTTATAACCATTTCCGATATTCAACACTTCCGATCGGAACAGCAAACTTTACGACGTACACGCAACTTACGGCTGCTGCTCCAGAGATCGCAGGATGGTGGGATATTGCTCCACATCCGGGTGTGAAAAAAGAAGACGGAACGGTAGAGCGCTGGGCAACTGGTTCAGGTCAGTCTGCGATGATCTTCAAAGGTACAAAGAGTAAGGAAGATTCGTGGGAGCTTTTAAAATGGTGGCTGTCAGAAGATACGCAGACCGAGTTCGCGACCAATCTTCAGATGCTGTATGGACCAGAATACATGTGGAACACGTCGAACCTAGAGGCGTTCAAGAACCTTCCGTGGCCAGAGCAGCATAAGAAAACGATTCTGAAGCAATGGGAGTATCTATACGAAGTACCGAAGAATCCAGGTTCGTACATGATTGAGCGTGAGCTTTCGAACATCTGGAACCGCATCGTGTTCGACGGTGTGAACCCGAGATCGGCAGTTGATGATTCAGTCGTTGCGATCGACCGGGAGATCAAGCGAAAGATGGAAGAGTTCGGATATGTGAAAGACGGCAAGATGGTCAAGCCGTATCCGATTCCTACGATAGAACAAGTGAAAAGTTGGGCAGGCGATGAGAATGAAAAAGAAAGCAAATAAACGAGATTATTCACCGTGGATGTTCCTTGCTCCGTATATCATCTTTTTTACAACGTTTATCATCATACCTGTTGCAGCGGCAATCCTTTTGTCATTTACGTATTTTAACGCGATCGAAACACCGACGTTCATCGGGTTGAGCAACTATGTCGGTCTGATCACACAGGATGAAGTGTTCATGCAGAAGATTCTGCCAAACACCTTAACGTTCGCATTGATAGTGGGCCCGGGCGGGTATATCTTATCGTTCATACTCGCTTGGGCGCTCGCTCAAGTACCAAAGCGCATGCGAACGGTCTTAGCACTGATCATCTACTCGCCATCCATGACAGCAGGTGTTGCGATGGCCGTTGTTTGGACGATCATCTTCTCTGGAGATGAAACAGGTTATCTAAACAGCTTGCTTCTCACGATGGGTGTGCTGTTAGAGCCGATCCAATGGCTGCAGTCACCTGAGTATTTGATGAAGATCATGATTTTTGTAACGCTTTGGGGCTCTATGGGTGTTGGATTCCTCGCGATGTTATCAGGTGTTCTAAACATTAACACCGAGATCTATGAAGCAGGATACATCGATGGCATCAACAACCGTTTTCAAGAGATCATCTATATCACGATTCCGTCCATGAAGCCGCAGATGTTGTTCGGAGCGGTCATGGCAGTCGTTGGAACGTTTCAGGCTGGTGCGATCGGGGTAGCGCTTTCGGGTGCTAACCCGACACCGCAATATGCGGGTCAGCTTATGGTCAACCATTTGGAGGATTATGGTTTTATCCGTTATGAGATGGGTTACGCAGCAGCGATCTCGGTCGTGCTGCTCATCGTTGTATATCTGTTCTCGAAAGTAGCCTGGAGGCTGTTTGGAGAGAAGGACTAGCGAAAAAGGAGTGATCAACATGTCAGCCTTTCAAGGGACAAGAATGAACCCGTCAAAGTTTCATAGAAGTCAGCTGAAGTTTCTTGCATTTTTAATTCCACTGGCTATCTTTATGGCTTTGCCAATCGTCTATATATTCTTTCATGCGTTCAAACCGATCGACGAACTGTTCGCGTATCCACCGCGCTTTTTTGTAGATAACCCGACATTTCAAAACTTTGTAGACCTTTTTACAAAGACGAACGATACCGGTGTTCCGATGTCGCGCTTTTTGTTCAACTCTGTTGTGATTACGCTTATCGTTGTCGTTCTGACCGTTATCATCAGCACGATGGCAGGCTACGCGCTATCTAAGAAAAATTTTAGAATGAAAAAAGCGATCTTTGAGATCAACACGTTAGCGCTCATGTTCGTACCGGCAGCGGTTATGATTCCGCGTTACCTGTTGATCGACGAACTTGGCTTGATCAATACGTTTTTGGTTCATATCCTACCGTTACTCGCGATGCCGATCGGTCTGTTTCTCGTCAAACAGTTCATCGATCAGATACCGGATGAACTGCTTGAAGCGGCAAGGCTAGACGGAGCATCTGATTTTCAGATTTTCGTACGAATCATCATACCGCTCGTCAAACCAGCGATCGCTACCATTGCGATTCTATCGTTCCAGCTCGTTTGGAACAGCGTTGAGAGCTCGTCGCTTTATGTGAACGACGAAGGACTGAAGACGTTCTCGTTCTACATGTCGACGTTAACTTCAACCGTTGAAGGAAACAACGTAGCAGGACAAGGACTCGCAGCGGCGGCTTCCTTGATCATGTTCGTACCAAATCTAATCATTTTTATAATTCTGCAGAGCCAGGTGATGAACACGATGGCCCACTCAGGAATCAAGTAAGAAAGTAGGAGGGGGGAGAAATGAAGCGCATTGCCCAATTTGTAGCATTATTGGTATTCCTGCTTGTTCCGATCTCATCTATCGCTTCTGCTTCTGTCCCTTATCAGACAGAAACGTTATCAGCAGACGGTCAGACGATCGAAACACAGACTGCTTACACACCGGTCGGCACATTGTTACCAGACGTTGAGATCATGAGCCCGGAAGATATTTTCTCTGATACAAAAGGAAACCTTTATATCGCGGATTCTGGTGCCAAGAAGATTCTAGTCGCTGACAAGAACGGGAAATTTTTACGCGAGATCGGAAAAGGTGTTCTTAAATCACCAACTGGCGTCTATGTGGACGAAAATGAAAAAATCTTTGTAGCGGATTATGAAGAAGAAAAGGTATTCCGCTTTTCACAAGACGGCAAGGTCGAAGAGCAATATGGAAAGCCAGATTCACCGCTTTTCGGTAAAAGCTCTTCTTTTAAACCACAAAAAGTAGCGGTTGACCGTCGCGGCAGCATCTATGTGATCAGTGAAGGGTCAACGAACGGAATCATTCAGCTTAGTAAGGATGGCGGGTTTCTCGGTTATTACGGCGTAAACAGCACAGAAGGATCGTTTGGCACGTTTTTGCAGAAGCTTCTCACATCAGAGAGCAAAAAAGCAAATATGTTCATGAAGACACCTCCCGCGCCAGACAACATCGCGCTTGATGATCAAGGTCTCGTCTATTCCGTAACAGAAGGAACGACGAACGAAGTCATCAAAAAGCTGAACGTTGCCGGCAAGAACATGCTGTTTCCGGATATCTCAGATGAGAAGTCACTGCAAGATATCGCGGTCGATCCTGACGGAAACATGTTCGTCGTATCAAGCACCGGAGAGATCTATGAATATGATAGCTTCGGAAATTTACTATTCATCTTCGGCGGTAAAGACGACGGGACGAATCGTCTTGGGTTGTTCAAGCAGCCGACAGGCATCACGATCGATCCTGACGGGAGACTGTACGTTACAGACAAAGAACGCGGCATGATCCAAGTCTTTGAATCTACTGCTTTCTCAAAACAAGTGCATGAAGGAATCGCGCTTTTTAAAGAAGGCCGTTATGTAGAGAGTCAGAAGTATTGGGAAGAAGTGCTGGAGATGAACTCTTCGTTCGGTCTTGCGCATTCTGCCATGGGTTCTGCTTACTACAAACAGCAAGACTATGATAAGGCGTTAGAAGAATATCAGTTTGCTAACGACGTGTACGGTTATTCCGACTCGTTCTGGGAAGTCCGTCACGCGTGGATGCAAGAGAACCTGGAAACGGTGTTATTCGCGTTAATTTTCTTCGCCATTTTGTACTATGTCGTAAAAGTGATCGACAAAAAGAAAGGTATCTTGGATCAGCCTCGCAGAAGGATCGGAGCGATTAAGAAACAGAGATTGATAGGAGAACTGCTCTTCCTGTTCAAGTTCTTCCGTCATCCGATCGATAGTTTTTATTATCTGAAAAAGAAACGATACGCGTCGATCCTGTCAGCGACGATCCTATATGTAATCTTAATCGTCGAGTATATTTACAGCCGGTTTTATACCGGATTTATCTTTAAAACGGTGAGCAACGATGCGAACTTAGTCGGCGAGCTTCTCTTATTACTCGTACCGCTCGCACTGTTCATTGTGGTGAACTATCTCGTTAGTACAATTAACGATGGTGAAGGAAGGTTCAAGGACATCTATATCGGAACGATCTATTCGCTCGCTCCGTTCCTTGTGTTCAGTCCGATTCTGACCCTTTTATCGAACGTGCTCACATACAATGAAGCGTTTATTTATGTTTTCTCGATCCGCATCATCTACTTATGGTGTCTGATCATCCTTTTCATCATGCTAAAAGAGATTCATAACTACACGTTCTCAGACACGATCCGAAACATCTTCGTCACGCTGTTCGGAATGGTGATCATGCTTCTTGTTGTGTTCATCGTGTTCGTGTTGATCGACCAAGTGTACGATTTTGTTTATTCCATCATAAAGGAGGCTGTTCTTCGTGTATAAAAAGATAAGTATCGCGCTTCTTACCTTGCTCGTACCGATCTCTGTATTCGCCGCGCAAGATGATAAGAAAAGTACCGAGCAGCCTCCCGTACCAACGGAAAGTAGTCAAAACGTGATGAAGTATACGTCTTCATCGTTTACGAAGCCTGAGAAAGAGAATGGTGCTCCGATCAAACAGAAAAACTCGTTTGAAGGTTTTGAAAAAGCAGCCGAGAACAATAATCTTGCTCTTTATGTGAACGAAGAAACGCTCGCAATCAAGGTAGAAAACAAAAAAACGAAATACGTCTGGAACTCCGGACTCGATAGCCCCGATCAGTACCGACTGAACAAAACGTGGGAACAGATGGCTCAATCAGCGATAACCGTTGATTATATGGATCGACGCGGGAAGGTGAAAACCGAGAGTATTACGACGAACGATTCTAGACCACGTGTGAAGATGAACGATAAAGGGTTCACGGCCTCGCTTTACATGAATCAATCAAAATTAGAGTTTGAAGTGAACGTGGAACTTCAAGAAAATGACCTTGTTGTTACTATTCCTGAGAATGAGATCAAAGAAAACAAATACACAAAGCTCATCTCCATGCGCGTTTATCCGTTTTTAGGTGCTGTGAACAAGAGTGAGATTAACGGCTATATGTTCATACCAGACGGATCAGGTGCATTGATTCGTTATGAAAAGAACGGAACAAAAGCCGATGCGCCGTTTACGGGATCCATTTACGGTGATGATGAAGCCTTTTTGAAAACGAAAGTGAAGAAGGAAGAAGAAGAAAAAGTAACACCGGTTGAGCAGATCAAGATGCCAGTATTCGGAACGGTTCATGGTGTGAAGCAGAACGGATTTCTTGCCGTGATCGAAGAAGGCTACACACATGGTGACATTTTAGCGTATCCGTCAGGTGTTTCGACTGATTTTAACTGGATCTCTTCTGAATTCCATTTTAGAAAAGAATATTATCAGCCGACGAGTAAGAACATGAAGGGTCTAAACGTATATCAAAAAACAAAGAACCCGTTTGGCGTAAAGCTGAGATACATGTTCTTACAAGAAGATGACGCTGATTATGTAGGGATGGCCAAAGCGTTTCAAAACTATCTTTCTGAGACAAAACAGCTAGAAAAGAAAGATGATCAAACCGGTGTAAGACTTGAGTTTTTAGGTGGTGAAGTGAAGGAAGGTCTGTTGTGGGACTCTGTTCTGCCGATGACGAAAGTCACAGACATTCCAAGCATGACATCTGAGCTCAAAAAAGATATCGATGATTTGTTTGTCGTCTATAAAGGCTGGTCGGAAGGCGGCCTAACGGGCACATTGCCTCAGAAGTTTCCGTTTGAAAGTAAACTCGGAAACAGTGACGACGTAAAGGACACGATCGACAGTCTTAAAAAAGATAACATTCCGCTCTATTTTTATAGCGACTACACAAAAGCGTACGACGGAGCATCCGGCTATTCCGGCAGCAAAGACGTAGCGAAGAAGATCAGTGCCGAGACGATCTCACACAGTGAAGATAAGAAGACATTGTATTATCTATCACCAGAAAAATCTCTAGCGATCGCGAAAGAGGATGTAAAAGATTTTAAGGAACAAGGCATCTCAAACGTAGCGATCGATACGAGCGGATACACGTTGTTCTCTGACTTTAGCGGAAAAAAATCGAGCGAGCGAAATCAGACGATCAAAACGTATCAAAAGCTGTTCGGCACATTAAATAAAGAAGTGGGGAACGTCGCTCTTTATGAACCGAACACGTATCTATGGAATCAGACCGACCGCTATCTCGACATCCCGATGAACGCGTCTAACTACGTGTTTGAAACAGACACCGTACCTTTCATGCAGATCGTATTAAAAGGATACATGCCATACTACGCACCATTCTCGAACTTTCAGTCAGATTCAGAAGATCAGATGCTGCGCATGATTGAGTACGGGGCATATCCATCGTATCTTTTAACGAAAGAAGCGTCACATCTGCTCGCTAAAACTGCATCGAGTGACGTTTATACATCGGAATACTCGATCTGGAAAGAAAAGATTTTGTATCAGTACGAAAACATTAAGAAAAGTCTTGGTGAGGTAGAAGGCGAAGAGATCGTTAGCCGTAATGTGCCTCAAACAGGCATCGTGGAAGTAGAATACTCAAACGGAAAAGTGATCATCGTCAATTATACGAACGCTTCTTATAAACGAAACGGAATGGAAGTTGGAGCGAAAGATTTTGCGGTAACAGAGGGGGGCGGAAGCGATGAAACGACTAAGCAACAATAGAAACCTTACAGGATTGCTGTTTGTTTCACCATGGATTATCGGCTTTCTCATCTTTACCGCGTTTCCGCTTCTATACTCGCTCTTTTTAAGCTTTCAGGAAGTGAAGATCACGACAGATGGCATCAAAACGAACTTTGTAAGCTTTGGAAACTATGAATATGCGTTTTCGGTAGACGGAACATTCGTAGACCGCGTCCTAAAATATCTAGAAGAGATGGTCATCTCGGTTCCGATTATCATCGTCTTTTCATTGATTATCGCCCTTTTGTTGAACCAAAAGATTAAGTTCCGCGGATTGTTCCGTACGATTTTCTTCCTTCCCGTTATCATCGCGAGCGGACCGGTGATCAAAGAGCTGATCGATCAAGGAATCACGACGATTCCTTCTATTGAACAGTACGCGATCTACCAGGCGTTAAGTGATAACCCGGATGGTTTCTTTAACGGAATCCTTCTATATCTGATAAAAAACCTGATCGTAATCCTATGGTATTCAGGCGTGCAGATTTTAATTTTCTTAGCTGCTCTTCAAAAGATGGACAAGCAGATCTTTGAAGCAGCGAAGATCGACGGTGCGAGCAACTGGGAGTTCTTTTGGAAGATCACACTGCCAAGCCTAACGCCGATGATCATCGTTAACTTGATCTACACGATCGTGACGTATTCGGTATTCTCGTTGAATCCGATCATCGAACATATTCAGAAAAACATGTTTAAAGTAGACACAGGTTATGGCTATGCCTCAGCACTATCTTGGATCTACTTCCTAATCATCGCGGCAGCGCTTGCGATCGCTGTTGGTGTGATGACGGTAAAAAGAAAGAAAAAATACACCTAAGAGGATGTGATCAATGTGCAAACCAAAATACAGCAAGTGAACAAGTATTACTTAAAAACAAAACGCATGTTTTTGGGCATGCAGGGGACAGATGGTCTTCTTTACAAGCTCTTGATCTACGGACTCTTGGTGGGGATCGGATTCGTGTATCTCTATCCGCTTCTCTACATGGGTGTGTACAGCTTTAAAAGTTTGGATGATCTGTTGAACCCGCTGGTTAACTGGATTCCAACACAGTTTTATACAGGAAACTATGAGCAGGCAAATAAGGTTCTGAACTTTTTCTCAACATTGATGGAAACGTTGTATGTGACTGTTCTTCCTGCATTGGCGCAGACAGCAGTCGCAGCAGTTGTCGGATATGGACTCGCTCGGTTTGATTTTCGCGGTAAAAAGATCATGTTCGTACTTGTGCTCGCAACGTTTATCATTCCGCCGCAGGTGACGCTTATTCCAAGGTACATCTTCTTTAATGAGCTGAACATTCTCGGCAGTTTGAGTGCGTTCTTGCTTCCGGCAACGTTCGGACAAGGGTTGAACAGCGCAATCTTTATCTTGATTTTTTATCAGTTTTTTAGAGCCGTACCAAAAGCTTTGGAAGAAGCAGCTCAGCTTGACGGCGCAGGGCATTTTCGAATCTTCTTCACGATAGCACTACCGATGGCATTGCCTGCGATCATCATCTCGTTTTTGTTCTCATTCGTTTGGTATTGGAACGAGACGTACTTGGCCGCAATCTATTTTGGAGATGCATTAACAACTCTACCGCTGCAGCTGCAGAAGTTCGTTGCGACGTATCAGCAGATGTTCCCGGCTGAGATGGGAGTGAGTGGCGGCAACCAGTTGAACGAAGGAATTAAGATGGCAGGAACCGTTCTGTCGATCCTTCCATTATTAATCGTGTACTTTATCACGCAGCGTTGGTTTGTTGAAGGTGTAGACCGTTCGGGGATTACGGGGGAGTAAAAGTTATTGATGTGGGTAATGTGGGTGGTTGATTTGCGTTCCAGGCGATCGCTTTCCGGGGGGCGTGCGGTGAGCCACCTAGCGCCTTGCGCTGTTAGGTGTCTCACCTGTCCCGCTGATCCCCCAGGAGTCTCGCGCCTTACACTCCAATCAACTTATCAATGATGCAAAACCAAAACCTTTATACAATCCACGATCTTTTATAGAAAAATTCAAAATTAAAGATAGAGAGGGGAATAACGATGGATACACAGAAACTATTGGACCTTGAAGCAAAAGGATGCTTTGATTTTTTTTGGAACGAAGCAAACACGGATAAAAATAGCCCGGGATATGGGTTGATCCTGGATCAGTCAGCGAATAAAAAAGTAGCAAGTATCGCATCAAACGGGTTCGGTCTTACTGCGATCATCATCGGGATTGAGCGTGGCTGGATCACGAAAGAAGAAGGCTACGAACGAACGAAAGGTACGCTAGAGACATTTCTGAACAACGTGGAACATGCGAGCGGCTTCTTTTACCACTTCTTAAACATGCAAACAGCGAAGAAAAACGAAGAGTGGTACGATTGTGCGTCGATCATCGATACCGGAATCTTTTTGTGTGGTGCCGTAACATCTGCTGAATACTTTGGCGGAGAGATCGCGGAACTGTTCGAGAAAATCTATGCTCGCATCGACTGGAATGTATACTATGATGAGCCGGTCAATCAGTTCTTCATGGGCTATAACCCAGAAACAGGCGGTTTCCACCATTGGGACATGTACGCAGAACAGATGATGACATACGTACTCGGCGTGGCTTCACCTACCCATCCGGTTCCTGCAAAAATTTATGAAGGGTTTGAACGCAGAAAAGGAACGTACAAAGATTACGAGTACATCCATGCACCAGGAAACGCGATGTTCGTTCACCAATATTCGCATGCGTTCATCGATTTTAGAAATATCGTCGACGGAGACGGAATCAACTGGTTCGAGAACTCGGTAAAAGCATCCCTTGCGAACCGTGCGTTTTGTAAAGAAAAATCGAGTGAGTTCAAGACGTATCACGAGAACGCGTGGGGATTAACAGCTTGTGCAAGTCCTACCGGCTACCGTGTTCCAGGTGCTCCTCCTTATTACGAAGGGTGTACGCCTGAGCTTGAAGGTACGATCGCCCCAACAGGAGCTGGGGGTTCAATCGTGTTTACGCCAGAAGAGTCGATCTCAGCGATGAAGTACTTTTATGAAGAACATCCAAAGCTTTGGGGTGAGTATGGTTTTCAAGATTCTTATAACCTGGATGTAACCCCAGCATGGTATGCAGACCATGTCATCGGAATCGACAAGGGTATCACGCTTCTCATGATCGAAAACTATCAATCAGGTCTCGTGTGGGATCTGTTTATGAAAAACAAGTATGTGAAACAAGGTGCTGACCTGTTAGGTTGGAAAAAGACAGAAGGAAGTCCGGCAAAATGATTGATATTAAGAACAAACAGATCATCATCGACGGTAAGCCCGTTCTGATCACGTGCGGTGAGATTCATTACTACCGTCTTGATAAAAGTGATTGGCAAGACCGGTTGGACAAGTTAAAAGAAACAGGATGTAACGCCGTGGCCACTTATGTGCCTTGGCTTTGGCATGAGCCGGTCGAAGGGCAGTTTGATTTTACGGGTAAAACACGTCCTGAAACAGACCTTGCCGGGTTCATCGACCTGTGTACGGAAAACGGCTTTTATTTCTTCGTTCGCCCAGGTCCATTTATCATGGCCGAGATGAAAAATGAAGGACTGCCATATTGGGTGTACGAAAAGCATCCTGAAATCATTCCGGTAGGCTGGGACGGGAGCGAGCCAACCACGCCGACCGTGGATTATCTCGCACCAGGATTTTTACAAGAAGTTCGTAAGTATTATGAAAAAGTGATGGAAGTTGTCACGCCGCGCATCTATCCGAACGGCGGAAAAATCATTGCGTTTCAGCTTGATAACGAGATCGGAATGCTGTCCTGGGTGAGCAACACACCCGATTTGACAGACAATGTGCTGAACGATTTCTCAAATTGGTTGTGCGAACGATACGGCGATAACGTTTCTGATCGCTATCCGTTTTCGTTGGAAGAAAGTGCTGAGCGAAATGCTGCATTCCGTTCTCCGAAAGAAGAGTATGCGGCACAGCTGTTAAAAGATCTTGGCTATTACATGCGCTATCGATTCGCAAAATATATCTCGATTTTAAGAGAGTACGCAGAAGAGTTCGGGGTGAAAGACATTCCGTTCGTCGTAAACATCCACGGAACAGGTGGAGGACGAGGCTTCACGTATCCGATCGGAATCAGTCAGCTTTATGAAACGTATAACCAAGCACCTGGATACATCTCTGGCTCTGATATTTATTTTGGCGATCTTGACATGAAAACGTTTCAAGATCTCTATATCATCAACGGTCTGATGGAAGCCGTTCATAACGAAGATCAACCGTTAACGTCTGTTGAGTTCAACTGTGGTGACGGAAACTTTGGTGAGACGCTAGGTGAGCGCTATGATCCATCAGCGGCAGATTTTAAATTTAGAATGTGTCTTGCTCAAGGAAACCGACTGATCAACTATTATCTGTTTGCCGGCGGGAAAAATACTAGGCTCGATACGCTAGTTGACGACGGAAACGACCGCATCGCCTCAACAGGTGAACGCCATGGTTTTGCGGCACCAATCGGTCCAGAAGGCGACTACAACTATACGTTCCCGCGCATGTCACGCGTGAACCAAAGTGTGATGGCAGTAAGTGATAAGCTTGCGCAAATGGACGAAGAGCGTGATGATGTATCGTTCGCGTTCATTCCGGACTATTACATGACAGAATATCGGTATCCGAAGAGTGAAGTGATGCGAGAGATCCTCTCGAACATCGAGGCAAACCGCGGTGCTGGTGCTTGGGAGATCATGGGTCGTGCAATGTTGCTCAACGGTTATCGGTTTACAGCGGTTGATGTTCAGAACAAACCGCTTGATGTGACAAAAACACCCGTCCTCGCGTTACCGTCTGCTCGTTATATGGACAGTGCGATTCAGCAGAAGCTCGTAAACTATTTAAACGATGGCGGAAAAATTCTTCTATATGGTGAGGTTTCACTTTTTGATATGGAAGGGAAGGAATGTACGATTCTAGCGGATGCGCTTGGAGTAACAAGCAAGGGTTATCACCGTGACCGCTACAAAAACTATCTTTCTATTTATGGAGACAATTGGGCGTCGGGGCAGCCAGAGATTCGATCTGGTTTTGCGCAAGGGTTTGAAGTAGCAGAAGGTGTGACTCCGATTTTACGAGTGTACGGATCAAATGATGTGTGCGGTTTTGAATCTGAGGTCGGTAACGGGTGTGCAATCGTTGTAGCAGGATCTTACCGTTGCGATCTGCCGTTCTTTAAAAAAGCGCTTGAACGATTGGGTTCACGTGCGAAGCTCACTAACGACTGTCATTATCACGGAATCTTTATGACCTCTACCTCTAATGTTGACGGTGAACGGTTCATCCATCTTCTGAACCTGGATGGATTTGATAAGGAATTCACCATTTATGAAGATGGAGAAGCGTTGTTTGGTGGAAGGAAACTGTTGTTGCAGAGCAAGGACGGTGTGATGCTGCCTGTGAATCTAGCAGTAGGCAACGCGAAGATAGCTTACGCGACAGCAGAGATTACAGGTGTGAGTGCGGATCATATTGATTTCCGCTTAACACAGGTGGAAGATGTGATCGCGTTTGATAGTGGAACGAAGATTTTACCGAGTGAAGATTATGTAATTGAAGAAAATAATGAGTTGACGCTCGTTCGCAGCAAGAAACACGCAAAAGTGGATGATCAGTTGCGGATTTTGGTGGGATAGTTAGGTAAGACTGCTCTTTTGGAGCAGTCTTTTTCTATTTTTAGATTGTTAATTGTTAGGAGTCAGCTTTTTGTATTTAGGTGAAAAGTTAATCATAGAAGTTAAAAATAGACACAAAAAAGTGTATATAATTGAACATTATTCTAATTTATAGCTATTGTAAGCATCTTCAAACTTTTTATAGAGAAAATATTGGTAAATTTTATGCGGACTACCAGTGATATTGGGCGCTTGAGCGAAAAGGAAGGCAGTTGGAGCGAAACGCATTGTTGTTGGAGCGAAAACAGAGGTTCACTGAGCGAAACGGAGGATCTATTGAGCGAAAAGAGCCCACGTCTGCGCGAACGTGGAATAAATATAAGAACACGTACCGTAAAACGAATAAATATATTTACGGAACTCTTCTTAACTGGTATAAATTACCTATAGGGGAGCGGTGAAAATGGATGTGTTAAAGAAAAACAGCAAAATAAGAAGGAATTCTATCGCTACAATCGGCGTTACTGTTATTGTGACAAGCTATTTGAATGAATGGTGGATTTATGTGTTGTCCTGTTTGTTGCTAATAGGCGTCCTTCGTTATGAATCGAGTCAAGAGTTAAAGCGCTTTTTTAAATCGATTTGGTTTGTGTATTTTGCTGGGTTTATCCTTCTTCTCGCAGGTGGGGCAGACCGTGAAATGACCTTGGAGGTTTTGGGTAACGTTGCTTTAGTTGCGGGGTTCTTTTTCCCTATATTTATCGTAGGAATCTCTGTCATTCCTTATTTTCAAATCAAATGGCTTCTACCCTATGAAATGAGAACATTTAAACGAGCAGCAAGCTATGTCTTTTTTGGATGGCTGCTTTTTCTGATTATGCTTATTGGATTAATGCATCCATAAAAAGGGACTTCTCAAAACGAGAAGTCCACAATTTCTATTACTTTACTAATTTAAACGGAACACTTACCACATCATGGCTGTTCTTTCCGATAAACGCCTCAAACTTGCCAGCATCACTCTTAAACTCAAGGTTTTCATGGTGGTAGCGAAGCATTTCCTCTGTGATCTCGAACGTAACTTCAAGAGATGCGCCTGGCTCAAGAACAATCTTCTTATAGCCTTTCAACTCTTTTACTGGACGAACAACATCACCTGCAATATCACGAATATACAGCTGAACAAGCTCTTCACCAGCAACATCCCCTGTATTTGTAACGGTTACCGAAGCCGCAATGGATCCATCCTCCGTCAACACATCATTAGACAGCTTCACATCGTCATACTTGAACTCTGTATAGCTCAACCCGAAACCGAACGGGAACAGAGGCTCGTTCGGAATGTCCAGATAGTGTGACAGATAGCGCTCTTTATTGTCAGGAGTCGGCTGTGGACGACCTGTGTTGAAGTGGTTGTAATAAACGGGTACCTGTCCAACAGAGTACGGGAACGACATCGATAAACGTCCAGACGGATTCACGTCTCCGAATAAAAGATCCGCGATGGCAGCACCCGCTTCAGTCCCTGGATACCAAGCTTCCAGCACAGCGTCTACTTGATCTGCAACACCATGCAGGTCAAGCGGTCGGCCGTTAAACAGAACAGTCACGACGGGCTTGCCTAACTTTTTCATTTCCTGAATCAGTTGAAGCTGAGGTTCAGGCAGACTAATGTCAGCACGGCAACCCGCTTCACCGCTCATGAATGAAGCTTCTCCAAGTGCCAACACGATTACGTCCGCATCACTTGCAACACGAACCGCTTTTTCCAATTGCTCAGCCGTTACTGACTCAACCTCACAACCATCCGCAACAGTTAAAAGAGAAGGATCAGCCAACTTATTTAATAGACCCGTGTCTACTTTTACCACGTCATCATAAGCACCTTGCCAAGACCATGGTCCCATCAGATCGCCATTTGTAGCAAAAGGTCCGATAAGTGCAATTTTTTGCGTCGATTGAAGAGGAAGAACGTTACCTTCATTTTTCAAAAGTACACAAGATTTCGCAGCAAGTTCACGAGCTACATCACGGTGCTCATCACACAAAATAACTTCCTCCGCACGCTTCTCATCAGCACCGCGATACGGATCCTCAAAAAGTCCGAGCTTCTGCTTCAACGTTAAAATACGTTCTACTGATTCATCAACTAGAGATTCAGATAACTTGCCGCTTTCCACGAGCTCTTTCACGTGGTCGATGTAGCACGTTGTCATCATCTCGATGTCAACACCAGCAGTGAGCGCTTTATATGCCGCTTCTGCTTCGTCTTCAGCCACACCGTGCGGAAGCTGCTCTTTTACAGCACCCCAGTCCGAGATAATCACACCGTTAAAGCCCCACTCATCACGAAGAAGATCGCGCATCAGCTTCTTGTTCGCCGTTGCCGGAATACCGTCTACCGTGTTGAACGCCGTCATCACCATCTCACAGCCCTCATCGAGTGCGGCTTTATAAGCAGGCAGATAAGATTCGCGAAGCTGGCGTTCAGACATGTTCACCGTATTGTAATCGCGTCCGCCTTCAGGTGCACCGTATGCCGCAAAGTGTTTTACACAAGCAGCCACGCGGTCTTTGTCGTTCGTTAAATCCGTTCCTTGAAAACCACGAACGAATGCGCGTGCAAACTCACTGTTCAGGAAACCATCTTCACCCGTTGATTCCATCACACGGCCCCAGCGCGGGTCACGAACTAGGTCGACCATTGGCGCGAACGTAACGTGAACACCAGAAACGGAAGCTTCTTTTGCAGCGATCTCTGCACTCTTTTCAGCTAGATCAATATCCCACGAACAACCAATCGCAAGAGGGACAGGAAAGATCGTCTTAAAACCATGTACGATATCAGCCATCATCAATAAAGGAATGCCATGACGGTTTTCTTTTAAATGTGCGTCTTGAATGTTTCTCGTCTCACGAGCTCCTGATCCACCAAGAACAGACCCTGTATTGCGGATCACTTCATCCGAAATCCCCATCTCCTGCATGGGACCCGTGATAAAGCCTTGATCAGATGAACCTTTAAAGAAAGGGGTAGCAAGCTGAACCAACTGGCTAATCTTTTCTTCTAATGTCATGTCTTGAATTAAATGTTGCACGTTCTGCTTAAGCATAAAGAAAGTACCTCCTGGATATCTTTTAAATGTATAATGGTGAGCTAATCGAAACGTTTCGATAAATCTGTTAATAAAAATTATAAGCGCTTTCATTTTGAGAGTCAATGAAAAATCGAAACGATTCACTAGAAAATAAAGAGGACTAAAAAGAGGTGGCATCTATCAGTTAGTGGTCGATAAAAAAACAAAAACCCGGTCTCGATACCGGGTTTCTCATTTTACTAGTTTAATTAGTTTAGCATCACGTTCTTGTCTTTCCTTTTCATCCGCTAGGTCATACTTCTTCAAAAGATGAAAGACTTCGTTTAAGTAGTCTTGATCAGCATCAGCAGATAAAGAATCGCCAACCTCAATCACCAGTTCACGCGGCATAAAAGCTGATTGTTCGGCTAGCTTTTGCTTCACATCTTCTAACGTGTGGTCAATCGTGCATTTGCCCATTTTAAAAATACCCCCCTCTATATGTAGCTGTAATTAGTGAAGAAATCGTATCATAGATCAGGTGCTGGTGAAAGAATAGTGTCTTGACTAGGATTCATGTTACGCTAATTAGGATATAAAAATAATGGAGGTGTTAAACATGCGTTTAAAAGGTAAAAAAGTGCTGAGTCTTGTGCACCATGATTTTGAGGATCTAGAATTGTGGTATCCCATTCTTCGATTACGTGAAGAAGGAGCAGTGGTGGAACTTGCCGGTGAGAAGGCAGGAGAAACATACATTGGAAAATACGGTGTTCCCGCAGAAGCCAATTTTGCTTTTGGTGATGTGGATGCGAGTCAATATGACGCGATCCTCGTTCCTGGCGGATGGGCACCAGACAAGCTGCGCCGTTTTCCAGAAGTGATCGCCATGGTTCAGCATATGGAGGAACAGCAGAAGCCGATCGGCCAGATCTGCCATGCCGGCTGGGTTCTCGTATCGGCAAAAGTACTAGATGGTAAAAAAGTGACAAGCACGCCAGGAATCAAGGATGATATGGAGAACGCTGGTGCTGAGTGGATCGATGAACCAGTTGTGGTTGATGGCCATCTCGTTTCTAGCCGCCGTCCGCCAGATCTGCCGGACTATATGAGAGAGTTTGTTGCAGTTTTGGAAAAGAAATGATGTCATGTAGAGGTGAACACCCGAGTTTTATAAAATTCGGGTGTTTTTCTTTTGTTTTTGGAACGAGTTATTGTGTTTAAGTGATTTGTTTTAACAGCAGATGACCACCATGATTTTTGATATGATGAGATTGAAGGAGGTGAGCAAGGTGAGCGACCGAGAATTGTTAGAACAAATCTTTGAATTGAATAAACAAATTCATCAAACAATCCTAGAAATAAAAGACGATTTGGCTGAATTGCTGAACAAGACCTCGAAATCTTCCAACTAAAACAGAATTAATGATCCTCTAGATAAAATCGCTACAAAAACAAAATCCCATCCAACCAGGTACACAATTTTATAAAAACAGAAACCTGACGCTTCATGACGACGGGGTTTCTAATGTTAACATCACTTTTAAAACCGAGTTCCCAACCCACCACAATCTCTATACACTACTAACACGTATTCCTTTACCGTTAGGAGTGACTGACATGCAGTCTAAGGATGACTTTATAAAAGCCGAGGGCACGGTGTTTCCGGGAAAAACGTACGTTGAACACCTGCTGCGCCCCGTCTTTAATGACCAAAGAGACTATCTTTTTAAATATATGTTTAACATTCACCGCGCACACGTTGTGATGCTTGCGGAACAGGAGATCCTAGATAAAGGTGAAGCCGCAAAAATTTTGCAAGGAGTAGAATCTGTCGCTAAAACTGACCCGCAATCCCTCCAATATGACCCTCAATTTGAAGATCTTTTTTTCATGATAGAACACAAAATCAGCAACATAATTGGACCAGATCTCGCCGGAAAAATGCACATGGCACGAAGTCGAAACGACATGGGAATCGCCATGTACCGTCTCGCTTTGAGAGAGCACATCCTGACCCTCACAGAAAGCTCACTGTCTTTAGCAACAGCCCTTTTAGAAAAAATCGACGAACATGCCGAAACCGTTATAACCGCGTACACCCACACCCAGCCTGCACAGCCGACAACGCTCGGGCACTATTTAACGGCGATCCTAGACATACTCCTGCGTGATATTAAACGACTTCATTCCGCTTACGAAACAGTGAACTCTTCTCCAATGGGTGCGGCCGCCTTATCAACAACAAGCTTTCCGATTAATCGAAACCGCGTCTCAGAACTGCTCGGTTTTCATCAACTCATCGAAAACTCCTATGACGCGGTAGCTGGGGCCGATTACCTGATAGAATCTGCAACAGCGGTCTTAACTCTGATGACGAACAGCGGCAGGTGGATCCAAGATCTCCTCCAACTCGTAACCCGTGAACATAACATCATTAAAGTAGCTGAGCCATACGTGCAAATCAGCTCAATTATGCCGCAAAAACGAAACCCTGTTTCTATCGAGCATTCGCGCGCACTCGCCAGTTCCGCAGCAGGAGAAGCACTCGCGGCAATCCATATGATTCACAACACACCGTTCGGAGACATCGTCGATACAGAAGATGATCTTCAGCCCCATCTTTACCGAAGCTATGAAAAAGCGAACCGCGTGCTTCACCTTATGCATGCGGTTATCCGAACGATGGAAATAAACAAAGAAACCGCGCTCAAACGGGCAAAAACGTCATGCATCACGATTACGGAGCTCGCCGACTTTCTCGCAAAAGAAAAGCACGTCCCGTTTCGAACCGCTCACCAAATCGCAAGTGCTATCGCAAAAAAATGCTCACAACAAAGTATCGAGCTATACGAACTACGGTTGCAAACAGTTAATGAACTCATTCGCAACCACCAAAATGTACACCTCACTCAAAAAGAATGGGAAGAGATCATCTGTCCGATTGAATTTGTACGGCGGCGCAGTATACAAGGCGGGCCGAATCCGGATGAAGTGAGGAGGATGGCCAAAGAGCGGGATGGTTATCTACAAAGAGTACAAACAACACTCTTCAATGAAAAAGCACGACTAAAACTCGCACAAAAACTCCTAATGGACGCAGTACAGCAGCTTATCACCGATTAAACTCCATAGCATTGATCAAAGAACCTGTTGCCGCTCTTCTAACTGCAGGTTCTTTTCTTTTCCTAAGACTTCCCAATTCATTCTTTTTGTAATATAATTCAGAAAAATAAGCGCCATGTGGTGATAGGATGAAGTATTTAATATTTATTGTTTGTATGGCTTTATATTTATTATCCGTTGTCTTTCCCGCTCATCTATTGCAATTGGCAGTATCTACCCTTTGTTTGCTCATTGTTGCAATGTATTTGAAAAGTGTAGGGAAGACGGTTACAGTCATAAGCTCACTCTTTTTAATAATGGGACTAGCTATGCTTTGGTCGAGTAATGCAAGATGGAATGATTATCTGCTGTCATTCGGACCCATGCTGAACCTTTTGTGTTTATTTATGGTTGTTCCGCTTCTAGCTTATCCCATCCGATTAGGAAACTATGCTGAATCTATACAAGAGATCATCAGAAAGAATGTCAGAAACCCGAAGCAGCTTTATTTTATGACATCAGGGCTTTCTTACTTTTTTAGCAGTTTTATCAATTTAGCTAGTTTACCTATGACCTATCACGCGATAAAACCTTCTTTAGCACGCTATTCCGTAGCAAATGAATATCGTTTTATGAGCAGAGCCATCACACACGGTTTTTCTATGCCGCTCCTTTGGACACCGGTCACGCCAATCGTTGGTATTGTGATTGAAATGAACGGTGTAAGCTGGGCGTCTATGCTTCCTTATTTAATCCCGTTAAGTTTGATGGGACTAACACTTGATTGGCTGCTTGCCACTCGTCAATATCATAAGCATCGGAAATCAGCCATGTTTACTGAAAAAGAAACAGCTGCCGCAATTGAAGTTCATGCGATACAAGCAAATCGGACAAGCAGATTGTTTCACATTTTAATTGCCTTAATCTTATTTAACCTGGTCGTATCCATTATTGAATATCGTACATCGTATAGTTTTCTATTTATTGTAACGCTGCTTGTTATACCAGTCGCTTTTTTTTGGAGCTTACTTCTAAGACAAGGTAAATCCTTTATAAAAGGAATGGGAGAGCATTTTCAAACGCATGTAGTGAAAATGAGCGGACAGTTTGTCATCTTTTTATCAGCAGGGTTCTTTATATCTGCAATGAAATTTTCTAACACCGATTACCTATTCAATGTGGGACTATTACAGATAAAGGATGCAATAGGCGTTGAGCTGTTTTTAGTCTTGCTCCCAATCGTTCCACTGGTTTTAGCATTTATGGGACTGCATCCAGCAGTAGCTGTGGCATTAATGGCTGAATCACTTGATCCTTCATCACTGCAGATTTCAAGTCAGCTGTTGACGCTGTCCATGTTGGGCGGTGCCGTGGGGGCATTTCTTATGGGGCCTTTTAACGCAACGATTGGACTCATGGCCACAATAGTAGAAGAGAGCCCTTATAAACTATCAAACTGGAATGCACCGTTTACAATGGCTTATCTTGGTTTATTGATGGCATTCATACTACTTTTACAAGTTATTTTTTAAGGTAAACAGACCCAAATAAAAAGCAGCTCCCTGTATGTTCAGGGAGCTGCTTCTTTAATTAAACAGCGGATGTTTCTCGGAGTACAAGTTTCGTATATTTTGAATCTGGACCGGAGCCAGAAGCGGCGATCATCTCATCCAGTTCTGCTCGTGCACCTTCTACTGTTTCGAAGGATTCAAAGAACTTGACACGAATCTCATTTACAAATTCTTTTCCTTCATACTTTTCATATAGTCTGATTTTAATAGAATCATCTGTTACTTTGGCAATGGTGTAGCTTGCTTTTATTTCTTCAAAAAAGATAAAATCATAAGTTTCAACCGGCTCTAACCCTTCGCCTTTAATGGTTGTTTGATACGTATCTTTGTTCGTTAAAATAATATACTTTTCCATTTCTACACCTCACTATTGTATTTTGTATACCATACTACTCTATTTTACCTAACCGAAACTATGAAAGCAATTATTTTTAGAATAGATTGAATATTTAGTAAAAAAGACCTTATTCCTGTTATATCTCTCTTTTTTTACGAAATTTGCATTTTACAAAAAGCGGGCAAATGATATAATCAGAAATAAGTTTCAGAAATTTCAAACTTTTAAATACAAGAAAGAGGTGTACAAAATGCCAACTGTTCGCTTATTTCAAGATGGAGAACTTATTGAGCAAGAAGTGAAAGAAAATAGCAATCTAGTTGTTTTAGCGGGCATTAAACAGTTTCCTAAATTAAGATACGGATGTGGCATGGGGAAATGTACGAAATGCGCATGCAAAGTGACAGGTGGGGCTGAGCAGTTAAATCCGCCTAACTGGAAGGAGGAAAAGATGCTTGGAGATCGTCTTCAGGAAGGTTTTCGTTTAACTTGCCAGCTGACAGTAAGAGATGATCTTGAATTGGTACAGGATAAAAATTTTAACTTGAAAGGTATACAATATTCCAAACTAGCCACAAAGTAATGCGAACTGTCTAATGATTGAGAAAGGGGTGATCCGCAAGTGAATTCCTATCTCTTAACAGAGATGACCTATCCAGAAGTGGAAAAAGCCTTAAAGACGGTGAAATTAGCCATCATTCCAATTGGTGCACACGAACAGCACGGTCCGCATATGCTTGAAAGCTGTGATAGTGTACTAGCAGAAAAAATGGCGATTAAACTAGCTGAACGATTATATCCAGACGTAATCGTAACTCCAACGGTAAACATGGGAGTGTCCCATCATCACTTGAATTTTGCCGGTACGATCTCGCTCCGGCCATCCACACTCATCTCCATCATAAAGGATATGATTGAGTCTTTGAAGACCCACGGAATATCGAATTATTTACTTTTAAACGCACATGGTGGCAATCAATCGACGCTAAGTGTAGCAAGTTTAGAACTTTCTCATGAACTAAACGTTAAAATTTATTATGCAAAAACAACAGCTTCTGCTAAAAACGCCATTTCCACTTATGTGAAATCAGCTTTATTTGGGCACAGCTGTGAGCGTGAAGTTTCCGAAGCGCTATATCTTGCACCTTACTTAGTTAAGCTTGATCGCCTGCAAAAAGGTGACATACAGCCTGGTATCTGGCGTGAGTTGCGACCGAATAAAGCTGTTCAAGGTCCCTATCAATATGAAGAAATGACAGCGAATGGATGTATTGGGGACGCTACTCAAGCAAGCGAAGAAATAGGCAGAGAAATTGTTGAAGAAGCACTGAACAATGTTGAAAAAACAATCAAAGAAATACTGGAGTTAACAACAATAGAAGTCTGATATTCCTTTTTTATTTCAAATAGGAAGAAGGTGCTAGGATGGAGTTAACATTTGCTCATTGGTTGTATGCATTTGTCACATTAGCTGTAATCACAACAATGCTTTTTCGTAAAGGGGTAGTCCTGCCAACCTTGCTTGGAACACTGCTTGTGGCATGGGTCTATTCAGGATCGATGATCGGCGGATTAAAAGCAGTCTTTAATGCAAACCTTGTGGCTGCAAAAGAGTTGTTTAGTATATTTCTAATTATTACGTTTATGGTGGCATTATTAAAATCATTGAAAGATCTAGGATCCGATCAAAAGATGATCGCTCCGATTCAACGGATTATGGTAAATGGACACGTTGCTTTTCTAGTTTTAATCGGAATTACTTTTGTCATTTCACTGTTCTTTTGGCCGACTCCAGCGATTCCGCTCATTTGTGCACTCCTAGTTCCTGCAGCTATTCGTGCAGGCTTGCCGGCGATGGGTGCAGCAATGGCGGTTGCAATGGCAGGACAGGGCATGGCTTTGTCTTCTGACTACATCATGCAAGTTGCCCCTATGCTTTCTGCAAAAGCAGCAGGTGTATCGACAGAAGTTGTAGCCACAAAGGCTTTTGTTATGTCTTTATTTACAGGAGTTACGGCATTAAGCATTATCTATCTCATGATTAGAAAAGATATCAAAAAGCCAAGTGAAGTAAAAAACGACGTATCAGAACATGTAAGCGCATACAATTTGCAGCTAGAACTTGAAACCGCATCACAAGTATCCGCTACTACAGAAAAATATATCTCGGACAAAGAGTTAAACGTTTGGGGTAAAGTGTTCGCTGTGCTTGTTCCTCTGTCAATGCTGGCGGTTATGCTGTACATGTTTTCTACTAAATTGGGTGGAAAAGCTGTCGCACTTGAGGGTGGAGACGGAGCTGCTTTTGTAGGCGGAGTAGCAATCGTATTACTTGTCTTAGCCTCACTGGCTTTTGCACGTATGCATGCACTTGATAAAATCAGCGATTATATAACAGAAGGGTTTGTTTTTGCGTTTCGTGCTATGGGGCCTGTAATACCGATCGCAGGATTCTTTTTCCTTGGTTCCGGTGATTTCGCAGGGGGCATTCTTTCATTAGCAGACGACGCTTTGAAACCAGCTTTTTTGTTTGATCTTGTACAAGCTGCTCAAAGCACAATTCCTCAAAACGGATTTTTAACAGCGTTCGGCATTCTAATCATCGGTATCATTACGGGACTCGATGGTTCGGGCTTTTCTGGACTGCCATTAACGGGTGCGTTAGCTGGAGCTCTTCATCAAGGAACTGGAATCGAGCCAACGACGTTAGCAGCCATCGGTCAGATGGGTGCGATCTGGACTGGAGGAGGAACCATTATTGCGTGGTCTTCACTAGTGGCAGTTGCAGGATTTTGTGGTGTTCCTGTTTTGGACTTGGCGCGAAAGAATTTTTTACCGGTTATAACAGGCTTATTTCTAGCGACATTCTTAGCTATTCTCATTTGGTAAGAAAAAATAGTTAGAAAATTCATACAAAAGGGTTGACTTAACAAAAAGATAAGAGGTACTATAGTGTTAAAGTTGGTATACCAAATACAAAATACCAAGTGGATGTAATACAATCATACATACCACGGTTACTATTCTAAGGAGGAGTTCCACAATGGCAGAATTATTATCTAAAGATGAGTTCCGAAAGCAATTAGAAGAAGCGATCAAAGGTAATCATAGTCAGAAAGCACCTTTTACAGAAGCTTGGGCAACAGGTAAGCTAACTCGAGAGCATTTTGCTCGCTGGGCAGAAAACCACTATCACTATGTGGGGCCGTTTGCAGACTATCTGGCTTACATTTATGCAAGTACTCCTGAAAAATATACGGATGCTAAAGATTTCACTCTTCAAAATATGTATGAAGAAGAAATTGCAGCTGACAGACATACAGACTTGCTTATCCGTTTTGCAGAAACATGCGGAACAACTCGTGAACGAGTAGAAGATCCACATAACATTGCACCAACAACGCTAGGATTGCAAAGCTGGTGCTATGCAGTAGCGATGCGTGAGAACTTTGTTGTCGCAACGGCTGCTTTAGTTGTTGGACTTGAGTCTCAAGTGCCAGACATCTATCGTAAACAAACGCCTGTTTTACGTGAAAAATACGGATTTAGTGATGAGGAAATTGAATTCTTTGATCTTCACATCGTATCGGATGAAATTCACGGTGAGCGTGGGTACAAGATCGTGCTAGATTGTGCAGACACTGTTGAACTTCAGCAGCGTTGTTTAGAGGTCGTAAGAACAGGTGCAAAGATGCGCCGCATGTACATGGACGGTCTTTATAGCACATATGTTGCAAAAGACCTGGATCCAGTAAAATCGTAAACTACTAAAATAACTAGCTACCTGATAAAAGGCAGTTTCTCGCTATGAGGGAAGCTGCCCTCATTTTTTATATCGAAGAAAAAGGAGAGATTCTGTATGCTGTCCACTCAAGTGAAAACGTACGACAACTATATTAACGGGCAATGGGTAAAGTCAGATACGAACAAAACATTTCAAAGCTTAAACCCTGCAAACAAAGAGGAAGTGGTGGGAAACTTTCAATCTACTTCTTCAGAAGAAGCAGTGAGAGCCATTGAAGCAGCTGCAAAAGCATTTCCAGCGTGGTCTTCTCTATCCACTTCTAAAAGAGCTACACTATTAAATAAAGCAGCGGATCTACTAGAGAGCCGCTTGAACGAAATTGCAGAAGAATTAACGAGAGAAGAAGGGAAGCCTTACAAAGCAAGTTTAGGTGAAGTAAAACGTTCCGCGGATACACTTCGCTTTTATGCGGTTGAAGGCCAGACCTACACAGGTGAAACATTTCCGAGTGACGATCCTAAGATGAGAGTGTATACCGAAAAAGAGCCGCTCGGTGTTATTTCGGTTATAACACCCTGGAATTTTCCGCTCTCAATTCCTGCACGGAAAATCGCTCCGGCACTCGTTACAGGAAATACGGTTGTATTTAAACCTTCATCTGATACACCGCTGATTGGCTACCGTTTAGCAGAAGCGTTTCATGAAGCGGGTATTCCAGCTGGCGTATTGAATTTTGTTACGGGTTCATCGTCTGAAATTGGTGAGGTTCTAGTAAAGCATCCAGCGATCAGAGCGGTGACATTTACAGGATCAACACGTGCTGGAGAAGAAATTCACCGTACGGTTTCCATGACAACACGAACTCAAATGGAACTTGGAGGTAAAAATCCCCTTATTGTAATGGATGATGCTGATTTGGATGAGGCTGTCTCGTTAACGATTAATGGTGGGTTTTCTCTAACTGGTCAGGCGTGTACAGGTACGAGCCGTGTTATTGTTATGCGTTCTGTAAAAGATGCTTATTTAGAAAAACTAGTACAGCGAACAAAGGATCTAACGGTGGGGCATGGTTTTAATAACGATGCGTTCATCGGACCTCTTGCTAATGAAAAACAGTTAAAGAATGTACGAAACTATATTCAAATCGGTGTCGACGAAGGGGCAGACCTTTTATGTGGCGGCGAGCACCTTACATCGTCTGAATTCGAAAAAGGGTATTATGTAAGCCCCGCGGTATTCTCGAGTGTCACACCTAACATGCGAATCGCACAGGAAGAAATCTTTGGTCCAGTTGTGGCTGTTATGGAAGCAAATTCTTATGAAGAAGCGATTAATATCGCTAATGATATTGAGTATGGATTGTCTGCATCTATTGTGACAAATAACATACAGCTAGCTGAACAATTTATTAAAAACATACAAGCTGGAACAGTTAAAGTAAACCGTACAACGACAGGAAACTTAATGAACGCACCGTTTGGAGGCTTAAAAAAATCAAGTACATCGACGTTCCGTGAGTCCGGTAGAGTAGGTCTCGAGTTTTTCACACAAACCAAGACGGTCTATGTTGGCTATTAAAAGAGTAAGGGGGATAATACAATGAGAACAGCTATTAAAATCGAATTAGAAGAAGCAAAAGTTATGATAGAAGCTGCAAAACAAAAAGCGGAAGAGATTAATGTGCTTGAAACGATTGCAATTGTTGATGATGGTGGCTATGTGATTGCCCTCGAGAGAATGAACGGTGCGCGCATTACAGGTCCAGAAATTGCAATTGCAAAAGCCTTTACGGCTGCTGGACACAAGAGATCTACCCATTTGTTTAATGCTTATCCAAATGGTCCAGCACTCCCAGGAAACGAAGCTTTCGGCATTCAGCATATGCTAGGAGGAAAATTTGCCGTATTCGTAGGTGGTTTTCCAATCGTTGTAAACGGGGAAGTAGTAGGAGGAGTTGGAATCTCAGGAGGCAATGGTGAGCAAGATACGGCTGTTGGAACGGCTGCTCTTCAAGCGCTTCATGATCAATTATCAGAAACTGGACATCCAGTACTCGTTGAAGCAGATATAAAAGTATAAGAAAAACCGGGATATTTTCTATTTATAGAGAATATCCCTCCGTTTATTTCATGTGTTTTATGAAGCGGTCTGTTAAGTAAGGTTGGTTTTCATGCAAGGACATCTGCAAAATAATATTTTTTGAAAATTAACCGTAAGTTACTAGAACCTTATGAAAAGAAAGTAGGTGTTTGTGTGAGGACATATTGGGAACTCTGTGTTGGGTTTGCAAGAACCGGAGTGACGGGATATGGTGGCGGCCCATCAACTATACCCTTAATTGAATATGAAGCTGTAAAAAAATACAAATGGATGACAGAAGAAGAATTTGGGGATTCACTTGCGCTGGCAAATACCCTTCCTGGACCGATCGCGACAAAAATGGCAGCTTATATCGGCTATAAGATTAAAGGACCTCTTGGTGCGTTTGTTGCTATCATGGCCCATATCGTTCCATCTATTATAGCTATGATAGGATTGCTGGGTGGCTTGTATGCGTTTAAAAATTCTCCTGTAGTCAAAGGCATGATTCATGGGGTTGCTCCTGTAGTTGGCGTGATGCTTGCCGTGATGGCCTATCAATTTTTTCAAAAAGGAAGACAAGGGCTCGGCAACAAATGGATGATTGGCATGTCTCTTTTTTCTCTTTGCATCATCCAGGTACTAAACCTCCACCCTGGATTCGTGATCATCTTTTTCCTGACCAGTGCTTTTGTATGGAGCACCTATAAAGAAAGTGGAAAAGTGCCATTTTGGATAAAAAGGGTTGTTAGAAGCCGGGAGGAAGAACTATGATCTATTGGGATATTTTTTGGGCATTTTTTATATCTAACATACTCGGTTATGGTGGGGGACCTTCTACCATACCGTTGATTCAAAATGAAGTGGTCAATCAATTCAACTGGCTTACTTTAAAAGAATTTGGTGATCTTTTAGCGATGGCAAACGTGTTGCCAGGACCGATTGCAACTAAGATGGGAGCATATATTGGCTATGAAGTAGGTGGCGTTGTGGGATTAGTTATCGCCCTGATCGCAACGGTCGCACCTTCTGCGATTGCCGTTATCATTCTGTTTGCTTTTGTTAATCATTTTAAGAATGCACCACAAGTAAAGTGGATGACCAAATCAGTTCAGCCTGTTATTGCCATTCTTCTAGGCATTCTAGCTTTTCAATTCTTTTTAACGGCCTTCGAGGATATTGGAGTTCTTCATCTGCTTATCCTTGGGCTAGGAAGTCTGCTATTGCTGGAGAAATTGAAGATTCATCCAGCACTCGTAATCGTCGCTTCCTTATTCTATGGAGGAATCTTTCTCTCTTATTGAGATGACATAAATTGCCCTTATAAGCGATTAAGGATATAATTTGTATACCAAACAGCAAATGACAGGTGGAGTTTTATTATGCAAAATAAGTGGGCGCAAGAAGACTTATTGTCCATCCGAGAACGTGCATACCGATATTTAAAAGATATGATTTTAGACGGAGAGTATAAAGCGGGAGATCGACTCGTTGAAAGAGAGCTTGCAGAGAAACTCAGCATAAGTCGTACTCCGATTCGAGAAGCTTTATTCCGATTAGAATCACAAGGATTTGTAAAGACCGTTCCGCGTAAAGGAGTGGTCGTGGAACGCATTTCAGAAGAAGAAGTGATTGAAGTTTTCACTATTCTATCATCACTTGAAGTGCTTGCATCAAAGCTCGCTGCACAAAAAATGAGTGAAGAGACACAAGCGGAGTTTGACAAGATGATTGAAAAGCTTCAAGATTTGGAAGGGAAAACGGAAGAAGAAATATCACTGCTGCATATGGAGACAAACAAGATCATACACACAGCTGCAAAAAGTCCGAAGCTGCACGAAATTCTATCAGGATTGACCGACTACATTCGAATCTTTGCTAACTCTAGTTATGAGACGCCCGGAAGAAAAGAAGAGTCGATGAGAGAACACTTGGAAATCATGAAAGCTGTTCGTAACAAAGAAGTAGAGATGGGCGAATATTTAACAAAAATCCACATTGAGAATTCAAAAAAAGCGTACATTGCTTTTTTAAATCGATTAAAAGAAAAAGAGTGAAGAGACAGCCTTACCTGTTCTCTTCACTCTTTTTTGTATCATCTTAGACACCTATAACTACAGGAGATTGTAAACTTTTTAATGCTTTAACAATACTCATGGAGACGATATAGCTGGATTTAGGATTATCAGCCAGAGGTGTATTTTGTACTTTAACAGAAACCTCTCCAAAATGTCCTTTAGCAATAATCTCATGGGAATTCCTTTCAATTGAAGGGTCCACAAACACCTGCACTTTCGTTTCTTCAAAACCAATCCCCGCAAGACTTAAAGCAGCGGACACATTCACACTCTCAGGAAATAGTTTTGCAGATTCTCTTGCGTTGCCATTGAACACACAAACGGGCTCTGAAATCGTCGCCAAATCTACCTTTTCTTCTACAAATGTCCCATACCATGCCCTTGGAGGTTTTCTGCTGACTAACTGAACTTCATGTAGCGTATGATTAGCTGCTGCGTGAATACGATCCAGTCCTGCAATGGCAGCTGAGGGGATAATTAATTGTTTATGAGAAGACATAGCGGCTTTTTTTAATGAGGTAAAAAGATGATCATCTGTTAGTGCACCAACCGAAACGATGATAAGATGACACCCATTTAGCAAAGCTTTTTCACCATATAGTTCTACCGAATGATGACCTGCTGCTTCAATCACTACATCTAAATTTAATCCAAAAAATATATCTTCATTATTTGTTATAACACATCTTTCATAAGGCGGTTCTTGAATCTTTTCAGGCGAGCGTACGAGAATTCCAGCAATTTCTGCGTCCAACCCATTTTTGCTGCCGTCAAAATAAGTAGCAAGATCCTTTCCAATCGCTCCAAAACCTATAAGACCTACCTTAAGCATGGCTATACCTCCTGTAAGTATGAGACTGTTTCATAAGCAAGATTGTATATTGTATACCTAAAATTATATAGGTTAAATTTCGATAGTCAACGTAATAACGGCAAATAATAAGAAAATTTATTATTGTCAGAATCTTTTTAATATGGTATATTGTATACCAAGAACACAATATTAGGAGGTCAACCATATGCCCACTATTCATTACTTAACAAGTGATAAGAAATTTGAGGTACCTGAAAACTCCAATATTTTAAGAATGTCTCTGCGCTATGATGGCGAACTTCCAAATCGTTGCGGTGGAGGAAACTGCGGGACGTGTGTGTGTAAGATCGAGAAGGGCATTGAACATACAGATAAAATCAAACCGGTCGAGAAAAAAAAAGTAGGTGAAGAGCTGCTCGCTCAAGGCTACCGTCTTGGCTGCCAAACATTTGTAAACGGTGATGTTGAATTAAGCTGGGACAAGGAAATTACTAAAATGGTACAAAGAAGAAAAGTAGTTCCTGTACGAACACCTGTAACTTCACCTTAAAAAGGGAGGACATGCTTTATGCTCGTTTGTAGGAAACATGTCAGAAAGGCTCTTCAGATCTTAGTACTTCCCCATATTAAAGAAGTGACACAAAAAGTGCCGTGCTGTTTTTGCGATAAAGACGCATCCGTAAACGTCTTTTATTCTCACCAATCCATAGGTTATGAGTTTAAAAAAGTACACAGAAAACCCGCCTCATAGGAGACGGGTTTTTTTATGCTTTGTTTCTGTTAGTATTTGATAATAGACATTAAAATGTTCATTTTACGGTCAATAAGTTTTTGAACCTTTTTTGAACCGAATAAGTAATTGAACATATCATTTCCCCCTGTACGTTAATGGTTTAACTCAAATGATAATCACTATCACTTGTGTATATTGTATACCAAAACTCGATTAAAGTCTATAAATCAGCTGAAAAATTTTTAATAAAAGCCATTTTGGTATACCAATTAATGAATAATTCAGATTTTTTTGTATCCATTCTCAATTAGAAATGGTTGCAGAATAAGAGTTGCGGCACATGATAAAACTGTATGTTTATCACTCAACATTCAATTCCCCTTTATTCTACGTTTTTCAACAATTTTCTTGTATTAGGAAATTTTACACATTAATATAATGGTAGACTATATAAGGGGTTGGAGCGGGTGAAGAAACGTCGCATTTTAACGGTGTTTGTCATGATTGCGTGCTTATCTAGCGTGGTTGGCGGACACTTTTATTACAATAACAAACTAGAAGAAACGGCTTATGCAGCAAAACGGGAGATGGGGATGTTGCAAAAAGAGACTGCTACAGAAGAAGTCTTAACAGAAGCGGCCAAACCATCAAAAGAAGCTCACTTCACCAATGCACCAAAAGAAGTAGCTGAACTCTACAAACAAAAGAAGGATGCTGGCGAACCGCTCAAGTTTCATCTCATCGGCTCAACGAACACTTCTACAGAAGAAGGAACATGGGCACAGCTTTTTACTAACCAAATGACTGAAACATATGCAAAAGATATCGATATTCAAACGACAACTATAGGTGAGAAGACAAGCCTTGAACTTCAAGAAGATCCGCTTTATGAGGAGATTCAGAAAATTAAGTCTGATGTGATTTTAATTGAGGCTCCTTTACTAAATGATAATGATGGTATAAGTATGGGTGATACGCTGTTCGTACTTGGAAACCTGATAGAAGGGATAAAAGAAACGAACGGTGACGCCATTGTTTTCATACAGCCATCCAATCCAATCAGTTCTCCAGTAAAATATGCGAATCAAGTCAAAGGTTTAGAGGCATATGCAAAAGAGAAAGATATACCTTATCTAAATTATTGGACCAGCTGGCCAAGCGTAGATTCAGAGGAAATCAAAGACTATTATAACAGTAGTACTTTAATGGCTAACGCAAAGGGCCACAAGCTTTGGGCAGATTATATGATTTCTGTATTTAAATAGCAGTCAAGACTTCGGGTATCCGGGGTCTTTTTTGATTGCTAGGATATGGTATAGTTACTAAACGTACTATATTAAACAGGTGGTCTATCATGAAAAAAATCTTACTGTACTGGCTTCCGGTCCTCCTTTGGATGGGTATTATCTTTTATGCCAGCTCTCAACCATATGAAGAACAAGATCTTCGTCCTACGCTCTCGGCGAATTTGGACTTGAGTATCATAGAAAATCTATTCTCATCTTTTACGTTTCATTACGCGGGTGACGAAATTAGCATACAAGCGTTAGGCGCAGCTCACTTCCTTGAGTTCTTTATACGGAAAGCGGCACACTTTTTTACGTATTTCGTATTGGGATTCCTGATGTATCGGGCGTTAAGCTATTATTTTTTAAACAACCGTTTAACGTTTATGGCCTCCTGGATCCTAACCATTCTGTATGCCATATCTGACGAGGTTCACCAAAGCTTTACACCGAACCGAACGCCGCATGTAGAGGATGTAATGATTGATGCTGCGGGTGGACTGATTGGAATCACGCTAGCATTCTTCATCTACAAAAAAATTCGTACAAAAAGAATTTAGATAAGTGCTACAATAAAAGAAAAAGAATGCAGGTGATAACATGCAAATGCCGATAACCATGCAATCTAACCTAGTGACGGTTGGAAAAGAAAAGCGTTTAGAAGGTAATGTGTTTGAAATTTCATTAGACGGTTATAAGCTGTTTATTTTGGATCATCCTGTACCCGTGCAAAAAAAAGAAAACAGCTCTCCGGTCGGAAAAGCTGTTATTAAAGAAGTGACGTGGAAAAAAGACTCCACTCGCTTAGTTTATGAACTTATCGATCTGCATGGTGTGAATTAAGAAGGAAGGAACTCGAGTGTGAGTTCCTTCTTTTATTTATAAGTAATCGCCTGCGATCCCATCTGCTTCCATGCTTTCACAAAATCCTCTCGCGGCAACTTCCGGTTTTTCTCTTTATTCAGTGGGTCATTCACATAAACATGTTCTTTATCAAACCCCGTTATCACGACGGAATGTTCTTTCCACGTAATTTTAACTTGTCCTGACGGAGTATTCCATGTTCGAAATTCACTCGCAGGAAGCTTCCTGAAATCAGCGTTAATAATAATCCATACTGGTTTTCCTTTTTCGACTTTTGCTAACAATTCATCAAAAGTTCCACCACTTATATCCTCGATTCGGCCAGGTAAGTATTTCTCAGCTAATTCAGCCACAGGGCCGTGATAAACACCATATCCCATGTTATCAAACGTATAAATGTCCCCGACAAATCCATCGTTCGGATTGCCATAATAATAGGTTCCATTCTCGTTTTTGTAAGGGGTATCCACTTTCTTTATCTTCTCAGCAAGCTCCATTTTATCAACATCTACACCAGCGTGCTGAAGGACCATAGCCAATGAGGTAACTTCACATCCGCGGTCTAGTTCAGGCTTTTGTTGAATTAAAGGAACATTATCAAGTAAGGTAACGCCATTTTCTTTGGTCGCACCTGCTGCCGCACTTAACAGAGCAAGTTGACTGTTTTCTTTTTGTTTTTTATTTTGTTGATAGCCTAAGAAACCTCCAAGGATAAACGCTGCAAACAAAACGATTAAAAGTTTTTTCACTTTATACTCCTTGTCTTCAAGTTACTACATATATTACCAAAATATTAGATACTTAAGCATAAAATTGAATTCATTTAACGACATAAAACGATTACCTTTTAATATATTGCATATTTATTCTGTAATTTAGAAGGAATTTGTCGATAAAAGAAGAAGTGAGACTTAAGGTAAATTAGTAAAAGGAGGAAGAAATGGAAAATAAAAAGATTTTAAAGCGTTTTATTATGACTTCTACTTTTGCTGGAGCGTTCTTGGCAGCACCGGTGATTGGAGAAGCTGCACTAGGGGACCAAACTCTTAAATTAGGAAATACAAATAGTGATGTAAAGGAACTGCAATCCATTCTAAAAAGTAAGGGGTATTTTCATTATCAAGAGACTACCACTTATTTCGGGCCAATTACGAAGCAAGCGGTTATGGACTTCCAAAAAGCAAATGGTCTCGTTGTAGATGGAATTGTGGGAAAGCAAACATACGGTAAATTGCTGCAGAAATCCCATCAGGAAGAAAAGCCGGCAGCACAAAAACCAACAGTGCAAAAACCTACTGTACAAAAACCAACAGTCTCCACCACTAAGCCAGCTGCAACTCAACAAGTTCAAAAAGCCGGTAAAGTGTTAAAGCTTAATTCAACAGGTCCTGAAGTGAAAAAACTTCAAACAGATCTTAAAAGTCTAGGGTTCTTCACTTTTTATAAAACGACTGATTTCTATGGAACGATTACAACAGAAGCCGTTCGAAAGTTTCAGATCAACCAAAATTTAAAGGCTACTGGGGTAGCTGACAGAATAACTCTTGATCGGGTTCAGAAGCAAGTAGCGGCAAAGAAGGCACCAACTACAACGAAACCGACACCGTCAAAACCTGCAACAGCCAAACCAAATGTGTCAACACCTGCGCAGCCCACTAAAGAAACTGTATTACTCAAATTTGGCAGCAAAGGAACTCAAGTTAAGCAGCTTCAAACCCGCCTAAAAAATCTTGGTTATTTTACATACCCTATGATTACTGATTATTATGGAACGGTAACAGAGGATAGTGTTGAAAAGTTCCAAAAAGTAAATGGTCTTCCGGTTACAGGTGAAGTGACAAATTCGGTGTTAACGAAGTTGTCTCAGGCAGAGAAAAACCAGACTCAAAAACCAAGCAAGACACGTGATCAAATAACGATCAATGTGATTGCTAATGCTTCTGAACTTATGGGTGTTCCCTATGTTTGGGGTGGGACGACAACAAATGGGTTCGACTGCAGCGGATTTATCCAATATGTTTATGCAAAAGAAGGCGTTCAGCTTCCTAGAACGGTAGCGCAAATGTGGAACGCAACTAAATCTGTAAGTAATCCAGCAGTAGGAGATCTTGTTTATTTTGAAACGTACACAGCAGGACCTTCTCATTTAGGTATTTACATAGGCAGTGGTCAATTTGTACACGCTGGATCAAGTACAGGCGTAACTGTGAGCGATATGAACCTTTCCTATTGGAAAAATAGATATTTGGGCTCTAAACGAGTAAACTATTAATATAGCATTCTGGAAAAAATCTTCTGACCCATCAGAAGGTTTTTTCTTTATCAGTAAACTATCAGATGTTTATCAGTCATATATTCCCAACTATTTTGTTATAATAAATAAGTGTTTAAAAGGGAAAATATATGTCGTGACAAAACTTGTTGAGAAGGAGATATGATTTGAAGAATATATGTAAACTCATTTTTATGACTGTCTTGTGTTTAGGGCTGTTATCAGCGTGTTCAGAACCACCTAAGCCGGAAAATACATTGAAAAAGTATGTAGGCTATTGGGAAAAGCAAGATTATAAGAATATGTATAAACTGCTAGATTCTAAATCCAAGAAGGAGATCTCTGAGAAAGATTTTGTAAAGCGTTATGAAGCGATCTATAGTGGAATAGAAGTTAGTAAGTTAGAAGTGGATATGAAAAAGCAAAAGAAAAACGAGGAAGAAGAAAGTGAGAATGTGAGTCTTCCTTATACGGTTAAGATGGAAACACTTGGCGGACCGATAGAATATTCACATGACATGAAAATGAACCTTGAAAAAAAGGATGATTCTGAGAAGTGGGGAATTCAGTGGAATACGTCGCACATTTTTCCTGAAATGAAAAAAGGTGACCGGATCTCTGCTTCTACTATCTCTCCTAAAAGAGGGCAGATTCTAGACAATGAAGGCAAGCCGCTGGCCATTAATGGTGTAGCAGCTGAAATTATTATTGTTCCTGATAAATTGCCTCAAGATAAAGCAAAAACACTAACGCCTTTATCTAAACTGCTCGGGATAACGACAGAAGAGATACAAAAGCAGCTGGATCAGCCGTGGGTAAAGCCAGATCAAGCTGTACCAATTAAAAAGGTATCAGCAGATGACGCGAAGTTAAAAGACATCATCGCCCTAGATGGTGTTGATTACCAAAAGAAATCGACACGACTTTATCCTTTAAAAGAAGCCGCAGCACATCTTACGGGTTATATTGCACCCATTTCAGCTGAGGATTTAGAGAAGTTAAAAGGAAAAGGCTATTCATCACAAGATTGGATTGGTAAGGCGGGTCTTGAGCAAGTATACGAAGAACAGCTGCGTGGAACGAGCGGTGGGCTGATCAAGATCCTCGACAGTAAAGGTGAGGAAAAATCTATACTTGCACAAAAAGAAGTTCAAAACGGAACAGATGTTAAAACAACGATTAATAGCAGAGTACAGCTTTCAATCTATAACCAGATGAAGGCTGACGTTGGAACAGCATCGGCCATTCATCCCAAAACAGGAGATGTACTTGCGCTAGTAAACAGTCCATCTTATGATCCAAATCAATTTACGTTAGGATTAACAAAGTCTCTTAGACAAAAATGGGCAGATGATCCAAAACAGCCAATGCTAAACCGTTTCAAATATGTCTACGCACCAGGTTCGACACTCAAACCTTTAACGGCTGCAATCGGGCTTGAAAATGGGACCCTAAACCCTAACGCAGAAATGAAAGTATCGGGTAAAACGTGGCAAAAAGATAAAAAAGCTTGGGGCAATTACAAAGTAACAAGAGTTACTGATGTTCCGAGCGTTAACTTAGAAAAAGCGCTAATCTACTCAGATAATATCTATTTTGCTCAAGCTGCGCTTAACCTCGGCGAAGACAAATTTACAGAAGGCTTGAAGAGATTTGGATTTGGAGAAGAGTTACCTGTTTCCTTCCCATTCACTGCATCTTCCGTTGGTAAAGGTGGCATGAGTGAGGGACAGCTCGCTGACAGTGGCTTCGGTCAAGGGCAGATCCAGATGAGTGCGCTGCATGTTGCCATGTCTTACACACCGTTCCTAAATGAAGGGAACTTGTTGGCGCCAAGACTAGATCAGGCGAAAGAGGCTTCTATCTGGAAGGAAAACGTGATTTCACCAGAGACAGCGAAATTGGTAAGTGCTGATATGGTCCAGGTTGTAGCCAATAAAAATGGAACTGCACATAAAGATGCCTATATGAAGGATCTGCCGCTAGCAGGAAAAACTGGTACGGCTGAGCTTAAAGCTGCGGGAGAAGACAAAGGGAAAGAATTGGGCTGGTTTGTGGGCTATAACACACAAAATCCATCCCTTCTCGTTTCCATGATGATTGAAGACGTTGAAGAACGTAACGGCAGCCACTATGTAACTCCTAAAGTGAAAAATGTGTTTAGGGAAGTTCTAAAATAATATGGAAGCTGACATCCTAAAGGTATTTCATGTGACCTTTTGGACGTCAGCTTTTTATTTTTCTATTTTTCTATTTATATGCAATTTTATTTATTCTAAGGAACCTTTCCTTACAAAACCATCCTCAATGATATGGGAATAAAGAACTAATTTAGGCGGTTTGCAATCCATAGATCCCTTCCTATATCCGACATTATTTAGCATAATATTACAAAGATTACACAAATGCTGTCAGATATGTAACGAACATGTAATAAACTGGTTAGTCTACTTATGCTACCATAGACATAGGACGATGGGGTCAAGCAAAAGGTAGAAACATACAATACATACTTGTTTTTTACTACATAAATTGAACTAGTCTACTAGATTAACTTGAACCCAATTGGTTATATCTAGCCTAATCAATTGGAGGGTATTTTATTATGAAAAAGAAGATTTTGTCTATCGCAGTTGCTGCTGGCGTAATTTTATCAGGTGGAGAGTTTGCTCATGCTTCACTCGGAGATAACATTATAAAGACGGGTCATAAATATTTAGGTACACCTTATAAATACGGTTCAGCTTTTGGAAATACACGTACTTTTGATTGTTCTTCTTTTACATCATACGTTTTTGCACAAAACGGAATTACAATTCCCCGGACAAGTGTTGGACAAGCATCTGCTGGAGTAGCTGTTTCAAAAGCTAATCTTCAAAAAGGTGATCTAGTATTCTACGACACTGACTTTGATGGAAGAGTCAATCATGCTGGAATCTACGCAGGTAATGGAAAGATGCTTAATGCACAATCAAACGGAGTTGCCTATACGGATGCATTTTCAAAATATTACTGGGGAGCTCGATATATAACAGGTAGACGTGTCATTACTCAGAAAGCAACAGCTTCTGCTGCTAAGAAGCCTGTTCAATCTAAACCAGCTGCCAGTACAGCTCAAGTAAAAGTACATAAGGTTCAAAAAGGGGAAACGCTTTGGAGCATTAGCAAAAAGTATAAAACAACTGTTTCGGCTATCCAAAAATTAAACAATTTAAAATCTACTTCTCTAAAAGTAGGTCAGGTGTTGAAGGTAAGCGGGCAAGCTCCAGCTGTAAAAAAAGCTTCAACAGTGAAAATTGCATCTGTTAAAAAGACAACAACAGTTTCAAAAGCATCTACTACAAAAACAATCTCTTATACAGTTAAACGCGGAAACTCACTTTGGGGAATTAGTAAAAGCTATGGTGTTTCTGTAAATCAAATTATGAAAACGAATAAGTTAAAATCAGCTTCTATATATCCTGGTCAAAAGCTGATCATATCTAAATAAGCAGCAGCCTGTTAAATGCAGGCTGTTTTTTATTATTTAAAATCTATGAAATCAAGTGGTAAAAAGTGGTTTTTAAAGTATAATAAATTTATATTCCATAACTTTGGGGGCCATTATGAACAAAAAAAAACTTCTAAGCTGTTTGGTTTTTACTTCACTATGCTTTTCCTCTACCCATACATTCGCAGCAAGTAAATCAATACCATCTGAAAGAACAGCATATGCATTTCAAAAAATGTTTCAAGGTAAAGACTACGTAAATACTGAACTCATTATTAAAACTTCTAAACAATTATATAAGAAAGAAAAATCTGATTTTAAAAGTCTATTTAATTTAATAAATATAAAACCAATTGGAGAAAACTTCTATGTGGTTTCTTTTCCAAGTCAAAAAAATATTTCTAAATTAGTTATTAAGCTATACGAGAACAAACTAGTTGAATATGTAGAACCCAACTATAAAATACATAAAGAATATATTCCTTCTGAACCTCTATATAAAAAACAATGGTTTCATTCCAAAATTAATACGCCTTTAGCATGGGATACGACAAAAGGGGCAAGTGACGTAGTTGTAGCAGTAATTGATGGCGGTGTGGATGGTAAGCACCCAGAATTAAAAGGAAAATTGTACAAGCCATATGATGCAGTGGATGGGGATTCTATCTATTATCCAGACGATCACGGAACTCATGTTGGAGGAATAATAGGTGCGTCATTTAATTCGGTAGGAGTAGCGGGTATTGCTCCTAATGTTAAAATTATGCCGATAAATGTTTTTTACGGAGCTACTACAACTGCTGAAGAAATATCATCCGCTTTATTTTATGCAGCAGATCAGGGAGCAGATGTAATTAATATGAGTTTAGGCAGTTACTATTATAGCAAAGTAATTGACGATGCTGTTGCTTACGCAAGGTCTAAAGGAGCTATAGTTGTTGCTGCTGCTGGCAATGATCATGTAGATGAAAAAACGTATCCAGCTGCTTATAATGGTGTATTTGGAGTCAGCGCCACTAACAATACTGATCGTGCTGCTTATTTTTCCAACTACGGAAGCTATGTTGATTATGCAGCCCCTGGAGAGGATATTTATTCTACAATTGCATATGGAAAGTATGGTTATATGAGTGGAACTTCAATGGCATCTCCTGTCGTAACTGGGACCATTGCCTTGATGCTTTCAAAAAACCCATTTTTAACAGAAACTCAGGTAGATACCATTTTGAAAAAATCGACTGTAGACCTCTATCAAGTTGGGAGGGATAATCTTTCTGGATTTGGTAGAATTGATGCTTCTTTAGCGGTTAAAAATACTCCGACAGCACTTTCAATCACAACTCCATCAGCAAAAGAATTAGTAATAAATGGAGCAAACTCTATAACAGCGTCATATAAGGCTTATATAGGTACATCGGTTTCCGTAGTTGTAAAAGATGCAAAAGGTAAAATTGTAAAGACCATTAATAAAAATGTTAAAGGTACTGACAAACAGGTTAACATTACATGGGATGGGAGAATCGATAACGGCAGTTACGCAGATAGTAGTTCTTACAAAATAATTGTTACGGCAGTTAAAGGTTCTGCTGCTAGGTCGAAAGAGACTTCTTTTACCGTTAAGAATCAATTAAAGCCATCAATAGTTTTAGAAAAAACGACAATGTATTATTCTCCTAAAGTATTGAAAACGGGAGTTGTCCCTATAAAGCTCAATAAAACACAGTTAGTTACAGCAAAGATCTTTGATGCAAAAGGTGCACACGTGAAAAATATCATATCTAATAAAAGTCTATCAGGTGGTAGTCAAACGATAGGCTGGAGTGGTAATAATAGCTCTAGAAAACAAGTGCCAGATGGAAATTACCTGATGAGAATAGACAGTATTGATGCTAATAATCAAAAAGCAGATCGGAAGACAGCAACGATAATAGTTGATAGCAAGGCGCCACTTCTTAAGAGTGCTGCGATATCCCCCTCTGTTTACAAAGCAGGGAAAAGTATCACGGCTGTTAGTAAGTTCACAACAAATGAAGCTTCAAAGGTAACGATTTATGTTGTTTACAATAATGGTCAAAAAATCAGGACTTTGGCTAGCAAGAAGTCGCTAAAACCGGGATCACACACTCAAAGCTGGGATGGTAAAACGCAAAGTAAATCCTTTGCAAAGGCAGGTAAATACAGGTTTGTATTTGAAAGTACTGATGTTTCAGGAAACAAATCGATAACACAATCAAGTTGGATTTCCTTACAAAAATAATAGATTGATACGGCACCTCTTTTTGTCCATGAAAGAGGTGTTTTTTTATCAAATTATGTAAAAAAATATCAAATTAATGGAAAAATTTTTATATACAAATGTCATTTTTTACCCTATGATTATGTTATTGTCAAATAAATAATAGGGTGGGTTTTGGGTGAGAAAATACTTTGCTTTGTTGTCTGTTTTTGCACTATTGTTTTCGTTATTTCCAACCGTTTCATTTGCAGCAGTAGATGAGCAAGAACTAACTGAGTATTTAGAAGAAGTTAGTGCGGAGCGGGGAATCGAGTTTACCAAAGAGGATCTTGAAGACTATGTGATGGAATATTATGAAGAAGACCTTTCTTTTTTTGAAGATGTTTCAGAATTAAGAGATTCTCTTGGTCCTGTTATTAAATCAGACTATAGTAACCTTGAAACGATATATGAAGATTTTGAGTTAGACCAGGAGACTTTATTTTCTTTACTTGAAGAAAACGGAGAAAGTATTGATAACTACATATTTGTAGATGATTTATATTTTGACGTAAGTTTCTTCTTAGATGCTGAAGAGATGCCTGAATTCGACGATATGTTCGCTGAATTTGATTTGACAGAAGACGAGCTAAATTCAATTATGGAACATTTGATAGCACTTGAGGAAAAACTTAGTGATCCAGCAATGGAAGAGCGTTTAATGGAACTTGCAGATCGTATGATGGCTTTTGAAGATTTTGAAAGTGTTGACGAACTAACAGACGCACAAATTGCAGAGTTCTTATCGATTGCACAAGAAGTGCTTGAAATTCTTGAGCTTAAATCTGAATTCTACTTAACGAATGGTACGGATACGCAACCACTCACATTAAAAGAATTACTATTCTTAAAAGAAATGAAAACGGGTTACAAACTTATGATCAAATTATCTGACCTAAATAATAACTTTATTTTAGATATGTTATTTACTGCTGAAATGATTGGTGCTGAAATTATCCAAGAAACTGGTAAAGATATTAAAGAAGTTCCAAAAGTAGTAGATAAGATTGAAAAAATTAAGAGTTCACCGAAACAAAAACATAAAACAGTTAAGGGTGCAAAGCTTCCAAAGACAGCATCTGATTATGGAACAAATATGATGCTAGGTTTCGGAATTGCATTAGTTGGTGGTTTTATGTTTAGACGTCTAAGACAACAGTAATATGAAGAAAAAAAGATTCATATTTTCAGCTATTGCTATTTTGTTTGTTGTTTTCGGTCTATGGTTCTCATCAACCAATGCATACAAGTTTGCTAAGGGTTATTTTATTTTTAAGATGGGACAAGATGAAAGAGAGCAGACTTTTACTAAACCAGAAACAAAAGCATCAGCTACTAAGGAAGTATCTGCTAAAACAGAACTATATACAAATCGACCTAAAGTGGGAGAAAACATTGGGAATTTGTACATCCCGAAGTTAAAAGCGGAATTACCAATCTTTCATGGTACAAATGAGGATGAACTTGAAAAAGGTGTAGGTCACTTTGCAGATAGCGTCTTGCCAGGAGAGAAAGATAATTCTGTACTTTCCGGGCATCGTGACACTGTATTTCGGAAGCTTGGTGAAGTTAAAAAGGGTGATCTGCTTGTAGTAACAACGGCTGCTGGAGAATTTACTTATAAAGTAAAACAAGTCAGAATCGTTGATAAGGATGATCGTACGGTGATTGTTCCTAAGCCGCGATCAACCTTAACCGTAAGCACGTGCTACCCCTTTAATTTTGTAGGGGCAGCCCCAGAAAGATACGTTCTTGTGGCTTTTCTTGTAAACTCAAAAGTTAGTTAAAAAAAGAGGATGGCTCAAACAGAGCCATCCTCTTTTTTAAAGTTCAAGATGTTTTTTTAGCATAGAGCTAATACGTGTTCTTTCCTCTTCATTCACATTAAAGTAGTATACTCCTCCAATGTTTCCACCTTGTCCGTTAATCTCTATAGATTGTACGCTTTTTCTAGCGTCTTTGTAATTGGATTGTATGTCTTTCATATCGTCAAACGACATATTTGTTGCTATGTTATCTCCAAGTACATCTAGTATACTGCCTAGTTTAGTAATGGAAGATACTTGTGCACCTTCGTTAATAATGCCGTTTACTACCTGGCGTTGTCTCTCATTACGTCCGAAGTCGCCTCTTGGATCTGCTTTTCTCATTCTAGAGTAGGCTAGAGCTTCATCCCCAGTAAGGTTTAGTGTACCTTTTGGAAAAGAATAACCTTGATAATTAAAAGCTAATCGTTGGTTATTTACCCTAACACCACCTAAGGCATCTACAATTTGTTTAAAGCTTTCCATATTTACTTTCATATAATAATCAATGGGAATATCCAAGAAGTTTTCAACCGTTTGAATGGTCATATTTGTACCACCAAAAGCATATGCATGGTTAATTTTATCTTGGCTACCTCTACCTATAATTTCTGTCCTAGTATCACGCGGTATGCTCATCATGTAGGTAGAATTATCATTCGGATTTACAGTAACAACCATTAATGTATCAGAACGGCCACGATCACCTTCCCGCTCATCGACACCTAAAACTAATATAGACAAAGGATTGGCAGAAAGATCTAATTTATTTTCTCGCTTTTTGGAACCTGACCATTCACTTTTTTCATGCATCTTGTTAGCCGTTTCTTTAACAGAGTTATAAACATAATAGGTATAGCCTGCCCCTGCAAGTAAGATTATACTGAGAAAAATAATCAAACCTTTAAGTAAAGGTTTCTTTTTTTTCTTTCTTTTTGAATCAGATCGCAACCCCATAACAATTACTCCTTTTAAATATTTTACATATATCATCATTTTTTTACATTGTTTTACATCTTTACTATTATATAAGAGTGTATGAGAGATTTCAATCCAAAAATTGTATCCAATTACTAGTTTTGTATAAATGGACAGATAAAAAGTCTATGTCGATTAGACATAGACTTTTTTTAAAATTAATTATTTAGCTTTCGAGCGGTTAATGTTTCTACCTTGACCAAAAACTTTATCGTACATGTAGAGTAATGGTCTATATTTGTGATGAACTAAACCTATTAGTTCTGCTATTAATTCCAACATGAGCAACAGGCCGAAAGTTATAGCTAACGAGCCCCACAGCGTTGTGGTTGAGAATATAACGGCGGCTAGACTAAAGATAATGCTTAATATATAGATGATAATAACGGTTATTTTATGTGACAAGCCTAACCGAAGCAATTGATGATGAAGATGCCCTTTGTCAGCAGCAGAGATTGGCTGTCCATTGGCAAGTCTTCTTAAGATTGCAAAAGTTGTATCAAAGATAGGAACACCTAGAATAATAATGGGTACGACGAAACTGAATAACGTAACACTTTTATACAGTCCAAGCAATGAAAGAATTGCAATGCAATACCCTAAAAACAGAGCGCCGGTGTCTCCCATAAAGATTTTTGCAGGATTAAAGTTGTAAAACAAAAATCCAATTGTTGAACCTAAGACAATCATGGATATGGTTAAAATCATAATGTTTCCATTTAAGCCGGCCATAATCGCAATAGTCGCTATTACAATGGCAGAAACTCCAGCTGCAAGGCCATCGAGACCATCAATTAAATTAATTGCGTTCGTAATGGCTAAGATCCAAAGAATTGTAACGGGATAAGATAGTAGATCCAGATCAAATTGTCCTACAAAAGGAATTGTAATAAAATCAATTGCCAACCCTGTGTGGACAACAATAAAAGCAGCTATAAACTGACCTAATAGTTTGTATTTTGGAGATAGGGAGTAAAGGTCATCAATTATTCCTACAATAATAATGATGATGCCAGCGAGCGTGATTCCTTTAATAGACTGATTGTGTAGCTCAGCCGCAAAATAACCTGCCATAACCCCTATAAAGATAGCCAATCCACCAAGTCTCGGCATAATCTTTTTGTGTACTTTTCTTGCATCTGGCTGATCTGTAGCTCCTATTAGAATCGCTAACCTTATTACGAGTGGTGTAATGAGTAGAACCACTAAAAAAGAGACGATTGCTGCCAAAAATATTTGAAAATTCATAAATACCTCATTTACTTTTTTAATATTTTAAAAAGAGTGAGTAGGTAATTAACTATATTTCTCTTCTCATCATTATAAATTGGTAATCAGTGGATATCAATCTTTTATTCTATTAAAAGGTCGTTTTTTTATCAAAATTCGACACGTTCATCACTTTCATCTATTGGAGATATTTACAATCTTGTAATATAATATACTGAAAATGGAATGGAAAGTGAGAATCTGAGATTTGAAATTAAACATACAACGAAACTTCATTTTTGTTGCTTCTGTATTTTTTATTTTGCTAGTGGGATGGACACTTAAAAATATATATTTTTCAGTCGAGATGGGAATTCTCCCTCATAAAAAAGGAATCCTGCTGACAAGCGCTGGCGTCATTTTAATACTAATAAGTCCCCTAATGGTTCGAATTTCCAAATGGGCATTTAGTTTAACATTTATTTTTTATGTACTAGTTTCTTTTTTATTATATGCGGATGTCGTGTACCAGCGCTATTATCATTCCATTCTTTCTATAGAAATGATGGGGCAGGCGGGACAGCTTAAAGCTGTCGATGATTCGATCTTAACACTTATGCGGTCGACAGATATATGGTATGCAGCTGATACTTTACTTCTTATCCTTTTCTTTTTTTATCCCTTAACAAAGATGAGTTATAAGCGTCCAGGTGTTCATTTTGTATTAGTAGCTTTTTGTTTAATCTTAGGGTATAGTTCCATGAAATATACGTATTTGCATCTTGTAAACGATGACTTTAGTGAACAGTTAAAAGTAGCGAAAACAGGCATAATACCAACTCATATATCTGAAACGTATAACAGTTACATGGAGCGTATGTCAGCTGCCGAAGTCTTCAGCTCGCAAGATTCTATTAAGCAATTGAAGGAATACGAAAGCGAGTTAGAAAAACGTCAAAAAACCCAGCAGATGTCACCATATTTTGGTGATGCTAAAGGTAAGAACTTGATTATGATTCAAGCCGAGTCTTTAAATGACTTCATCGTTAATCTAGAGGTAAACGGCCAAGAGGTTACGCCGAATCTAAATGCCTTTATAAAAGAAAGCAGTTATTATCCTAACACGTATCTTCAAATCGGCAGAGGAAATACATCGGACGCGGAGTTTGTGGCAAATAATTCATTATATCCAAGCAAAAAAGATGGTGCCTATCGTACGTATGAAAATGGGGTATTCCAGTCGTTAGGACAAATCTTTAAAAATGAAGGATATGAAACGAGTGCAGCACATGGAAATGTACCGGATTTTTGGAACCGCAAGAATGCTTATCCTGCTCAAGGGTATGACATTTTTTACAGCAAAGAGCATCCTGCGATAGATGATTCAAATGTAGTTGGATTAGGAATCGATGATAAAAGTTTCTTTAAACAACTTGTTGACATATGGAAGAAAGAAGATAAACCTTTTTACAGTTTTGTCGTAACATTAACCAACCACAGACCTTTTGAACTTCCAAAAGAGCATCAAAAACTAAACCTTCCTGCACATATGAATGATACACCTGTTGGTCACTATCTTCAAAATGTGTATTACGCCGACCAAGCTTTTGGGCAATTATTAGCGGATTTAAAACAGGAAGGATTATATGAAGATACGGTAATCGTTTACTATGGAGATCATTATGGTTTGATTCCAGATAACGCCGATCAGCTAAAAAAGGACTTAAACATAAATTTTAACAAAAAGGAAATGTTTAATATCCCATTAGTCATTCATCGCCCAACTCAAACAGAGGGGGAAGTTAACGAAGTCATTGCTAGTCAGATGGATATCGCGCCGACTGTTACTTCTTTGTTTGGAATCGAGCAGCCGCTATATCAGCTTGGTTATGATTTAAGTATGAAAAAAGAAGGTTATGTTGGTTTTAGGCATGAAATTACTCCGTTCTCTTTTTTCTCAGAAAACTATGATTTCGAGATGTCATTAGACGGAGTTTTTGAAAATGGAATTTGTACAGATACTAAAACAGGTGAAAAGGTAGACGTTGAAAAATGCAGAACTAATTATGATCGAGTTCAGTATGAAGTGGAACTTTCTGATTTTTTGCTGCAATATGATGCGATTGAAAAATTGAAAAAAGGTAAACTTTGATCTTCTTAAGAAGCTGACTCAAAAGGTATGTAAACTGCCCTTTTGATGTCAGCTTTTTTTGGCTTCTTCTATAAGATTGTTGCTATTTGGCTTATTTCTTTATTGAAAAGTGTGAGACTTCTGGCAGGTGAAATGCACAAGGTAGCTCACCGTATTACATGGAAAGCGAGCGTCCTGAAACGAAGATCAGCCACATTCAAGAAAAATATGATGATGGAAACATGTAACATCCCCTTATTTTTAGACTTTATGCGAACAATAATGAGTAAAGGCATAAAAAATATAGGATATTTCACATAATTTAATCGTAATGATACGCGTCCTTTATAATTCTTTTGGAGGTCGCATATTTGGAAATAATTAAATGCTGCAAAAGCTGTAAATTAAGGTTAAGGATTAGAGGTTTATGGGAAATTAAAAGTGATTCTTGTTTTTTATGTTAAGAATTAATGAAAATTAGATAATGGGATTGATTTAAGCACTGATTATGATACGATTATTTGCGTAATTTACTAAGACTATTTACTAAAAGGGGATTCTTATGAATTTAAATTTATGGTTTGCTTTTATTGCATCATTCATAACAGTCCTGGTTATAACACCACTTGTTATAAAATTTGCTATAAAAATTGGAGCAACAGATAAACCTAATCATAGAAAAGTACATCAGAAGGTGATGCCTCGTCTCGGCGGGCTAGCAATTTTTATTGGTGTAGTGGCTGGATACTTCGCTGGCGGTGTTTACAGTGAACAAGTAACGGGTATTACAATAGCTGCACTTGTGATTTTAGCAACAGGGATTTTTGATGATATGTACGAACTATCAGCAAAAATAAAGTTGCTTGGTCAACTTCTGGCTGCAGGAATTGTCGTGGCTACGGGCTTAAAAATTGATTTCTTAACGATTCCCTTTGTTGGGGTTTTTGACCTTGGTGTGTGGACCATTCCGATTACCATTCTGTGGATCATTGGAATTACGAATGCCATTAATTTAATTGATGGCTTAGATGGTCTAGCAGCGGGTGTATCCTTAATCGTTATATCCACAATTGCTTTTCTGGCAGGTTCAGCTGGTATGATGCTTATTTCCACTTTAGCATTAATCTTAATGGGAAGTATCTTAGGATTTTTATTTTATAATTTTAATCCAGCCAAGATTTTTATGGGTGATACAGGTGCTTTATTTCTCGGCTACTCTATCTCCATTTTGTCATTGCTAGGGCTTTATAAATCCGTAACGCTGTTTAGTTTTATCGTACCAATCATTATTTTAGGCGTACCTATCTTTGACACAACATTTGCTATTATACGCAGGATTGTGAATAAAAAACCTATTTCTGCACCTGATAAACATCATCTTCATCATCGATTGCTCGCTCTCGGGTTTTCCCACAGAACAACAGTGATCGCGATTTATGGATTAGGATTAATTTTTGCCATAAGTGCTATCATATTATCGCATTCTACGATGATCGGATCAGTTTTCATATTGATAAGCCTTCTTATTTTTATTGAATTGATAGCAGAAATGATTGGACTCGTACATCATAAATACAAACCATTCATGGCGATTTATCGAAAGGTTACTGGGAAACAATAAAGGGAGCACAAGCCGTTTGCTTACGCGAGCGGCTTTTTAAAAGGATATAAAAAAGGTGTCAAGAATCAAAATATGATAAAATGAGACCTGTGTGTTAAAAGCCAAAACAAACAATTTGATTACAAGGAGTTTTGTAAAAATGCGTGTACCAATGCTAGATCTTTCAGAACAATATCAAACATTAAGAGAAGATATGATTTCAGTATTAGATGAAGTAATGGGTTCTTCCCGTTTTATCCTTGGAGATAATGTGAAAAAGTTAGAAGCAGATGTTGCTAAATACAGTAATACAAAATATGCAGTTGGAGTAGGTAATGGAAGCGATGCTATTCACATCGCACTTCAAGCAGCTGGCGTTGAAGCTGGTCATGAAGTAATCACTACACCATTTACTTTCTTTGCGACGGCTGGTGCGATTGCACGTGCTGGTGCTACACCGGTTTTCGTTGATATTGACCCAGTAACGTTCAACATTGACCCGTCTAAGATTGAAGCTGCAATTACGGATAAGACAAAAGCGATTATTCCTGTTCATTTATACGGTCAGATGGCAGACATGGATCCGATTGTAGAAATCGCTAACAAACACAATCTTGCTATCGTAGAGGATGCTGCTCAAGCGATTGGTTCTACTTATAAAGGTAAGAGTGTTGGTGAACTTGGAACGGCTGCTACTTATAGTTTCTTCCCAACTAAAAACTTAGGTGCATATGGTGACGGTGGAATGATCGTTACAAATAACGATGAAATGGCAGAAAAAATGTCTGTTATTCGTGTACACGGAAGTAAACCGAAATATTACCACCACGTTCTTGGGTACAACAGCCGTCTAGATGAGCTTCAAGCTGCAGTATTAAATGTGAAGTTTCCTCATCTAGATAAATGGAGTGAAATGCGTCAGCAAAATGCTGCAAACTACACTCAATTATTAAAAGAACAACTAGGTGACAAAGTAGTTACACCTGTTGCTCTTGAAAACCGCAGACACGTGTTCCACCAATACACACTGCGTGTAGAAAAGCGTGATGAGCTGCAAGCATACCTAAAAGAACAAGGTATCGACACGATGGTATATTACCCGCTTTGTCTTCATATTCAGCCTGTGTTCAAAGAGCTTGGCTATAAAGAAGGAGACTTCCCAGAAGCTGAAAAAGCTGCTAAAGAAGCTGTATCCTTACCGATGTTCCCAGAGCTGAAATTGGAACAACAAGAGTATGTAGTTTCACAAATTGCGGCATTTTATAAATAAGGAAATTTGTTCGTCCTCTTAATCAGGGGGCGAATTGTTTCATTTTTAGCATTCGCGATAAAATTGGAGGTTTTTTTGTGCACGAAGAAAAGCGGTATGTTTTGTATGATTACTTAGTGTTTTTCTGGAATAAGAAATGGTGGTTTCTCCTCTTACCATTGATTACTCTCGGATTGGCATTCTTGTTTTCCATGATGCAGCCTGTGGAATATCAAGGAAGAACAATTATTTATACGGGGGATTTGAAAGGTTCTGAAACTGATCCAGAAGTTATTAAACATTTGTATAAAGACGACGTAGAGGGTAATAACCTGTCTGTAGAAGTCTTTGAAAGAGGGCAATTGGTATTTACGGTAACGGGTAACAATTCTGAACAAGTAAGTGATGTCATTTCTTCAATTAGTAAAAAGCATATCAATGTATTAAATGAAAAATACAATAAACGAATTTTATCTACTAAAGAAAAGATGCAGAGAAAAGAGAAACACATAGAGAGCCTTAACAAACTAACAGATGTTTACGGGCAGAGGTTGAATGAAGATACTCTATCTCCGGAAGAAGAGTCCAGAATGACTGAACTTCAGTTAGCTTCTATAGAGCTGGAACAACAAATTGATAATAACAAAAAAGATATTGAGTTTTTTGAAAAACCACAACAGCTTGATACGACAGTTACTGAAAGCAGCCGTAATCAAAAGCCAATCTTGGCACTTGGACTGGTTTTAGGTCTGTTTTTATCCTTAGTATCACTCATTTTATGGAAATATATCGAAGACGCACGGAGGTATAGAAGAAATGATTAAATTTGCCATCGTAGGAATGGGACACATAGCTAAGAAACATGTCGAAGCAATTAATGAGGCAGATGGAGCAGAACTAGTTGCTGTATGTGATGCAGCAGCTGAGCGCCTTGAAGAATATTCCGGAAAGTACGAAACATATACAGACCTAGATGAGATGCTGAAAATGAATCAAGATATACAAGTCGTAAATATCTGTGTACCATCTGGACTGCATGCCCGATTAACAAAGATCGTGGCAGAACACGGGCGTCATATTGTTGTTGAAAAGCCGATGTCTCTTAAACTTGAGGATTCAGAAGAGATGATCAAGATTGCAAAAGAAAACAACGTGAAGTTAGCAGTTGTTCACCCAAATCGTTTCCGTCCAGCGATTATGAAGCTTCGTGAAAAGATGGACCAAGGTGTATTTGGCACGATGAGCCATGCGAATGCTACTGTACGTTGGAATAGAGGACAAGCTTATTATGATCAGGCACCATGGAGAGGAACGAAGGAGTTTGACGGTGGTGTCCTCATGAACCAAGCTATTCATAACCTAGACTTAATGCTTTGGTTTATGGGTGAAGTTGAAAGTGTACAAGCTATGGCGGCTACTCGCTTACGGAAAATTGAAGCTGAGGATGTAGCAGCTGCAGTTGTTCGTTTCAAAAGCGGTGCTTTAGGTGTTATCGAAGCAGCAACAACGATTTACCCGAAAAACCTTGAAGAGTCTTTATCCATTTTTGGCGAAAAGGCTTCTGTGAAAATCGGTGGCAGCAATGCTCTCTATATCGAGACTTGGGATATGGAAGACGGCATTGAAGGAGAAAAAGAATCTTTCAACGAGTCAATTAAGGATAATCCTCTTGGTAAACCAGGACATCAGTGGATCATTGAAGATATGGTGCAAGCCGTTCAAGAAGATCGTGAACCGATTGTTTCTGGACAAGATGGCATGGCACCAGTTAAGCTGATTTTAGCGATTCTTGAATCGGCAGAAACTGGAAAAGAAGTAAAGTTAGCATAAGTTTTAAAGATCAAAGGAGATGTAGTAAATGAGCCATTCAGAACAACTACTTAAGAAGATAGAAAATAAAGAAGCAGTAATTGGAGTTGTAGGTCTAGGATATGTAGGTCTTCCTTTAGCTGTTGAAAAAGCAAAAGCTGGATACAGAGTAATCGGATTCGATGTACAGCAAGCACGTGTAGATCAAGTAAATAACGGCGTTAACTATATTGGTGACGTTGTTGATGAAGATTTAGATGAAATGATCAAATCTGGTCGTTTAGAAGCTACAACAGATTACGCGAAAATCAGTGAAGTGGATGCTGTTGCGATCTGTGTTCCTACACCTCTTGATACTTACATGCAGCCGGATACTTCATATGTTGAAAGTTCAGCGAATGAAATTGCAAAAAATGCTCACGAAGGAATGTTAGTTGTTCTTGAATCTACGACATATCCTGGTACAACAGAAGAAATCGTTAAACCTGCACTTGAAAAAGCAGGACTTGTTACAGGAGAAAACGTATTTGTCGCATACTCACCAGAGCGTGTCGATCCAGGTAACAAACACTTTAATACGAAAAACACACCAAAAGTAGTTGGTGGAATTACAGCGAACTGTACAAAAGTCGCGGCTGCTCTTTACCGTGAAGTGCTTGAAGGAGATGTGCATGAAGTATCAACTCCTGCAGTAGCTGAAATGGAAAAGATCTTCGAAAACACATTCCGTCATATCAATATCGCATTAGCAAACGAGATGGCGATTCTTTGTCAGCGTATGGGTATTGATGTATGGGAAGTGATTGATGCTGCAAAAACGAAGCCATACGGATTCATGGCGTTTTACCCAGGACCAGGTCTTGGCGGACACTGTATTCCAATCGATCCGTTCTACTTAACATACAAAGCACGTGAATATAACTATCACACTCGTTTAATTGAGCTTGCTGGTGAGATCAACAACGCGATGCCTGAATACGTAGTAGACCGTGCGATGCGTTTGTTGAACGAAGATGGAAAAGCTCTTCGCGGTTCAAATGTTGTGGTTCTAGGTGTAGCTTATAAGAAAGATATTGATGATATGCGTGAATCACCGGTACTTCCTATTCTTTCTCAAATGAATGCTTCAGGTGCCAATGTAACGGTTGTTGATCCACACGTTCCAACATTTAGATTGGATGGACAGACAGTGGAGACATACTCACTTACACCTGAACTTCTTCAAAAAGCTGATCTAGTGTTATTAACGACAGATCATACGGCATTTGATTATGAAATGATCGCTCAAAACAGTGATGTACTATTTGATACACGTAATGCGATGAAAGATGTAGAGAATAAACCAGCTCGTTACGTTAAGCTTTAATTTAAAGTTGAGTGCAAGGGGGAACTTAGAGATGATGAACTTTGTTGATTCAACAGTACAGTTAGATGAATCTGTAAAGCTAGGGCACTTTAGTGTAATCGAAAAAGGTGCAAAGATCGGTAAAAATGTTGTGATCGGGAACCGTGTAACTATTCATGAGGATACAGTGATTGGAGATAACAGTACGATTTCTGATGGAGCTGTACTCGGCAAACCACCAAAACCGGCTAAAACAAGTACGGTTAAGCTTTCCGATAATATTCCTGCTTTAACGCTTGGCGAAGAGGTTACGGTTGGGGCGAACGCGGTCCTTTATCGCGGAGCAGAAATCGGAAGTAACACCCTGATTGCAGACCTTGCCAGTGTGCGTGAGAATGTTCAGATCGCAGATTATGTTATTGTGGGACGCGGAGTTACGGTTGAAAACCATGTATCAATCGGAACACGCACGAAGATTCAATCGAACTCTTACATTACCGCTTATACAACCCTTGAGGATCATGTGTTTATCGCGCCATGCGTGACGACTACAAACGACAACTTCATGGGCCGTACAGAAGAGCGTTTTGACAAGATTAAAGGAGCAATCGTGAAGAAGGGAGCTCGTGTAGGCGGAGCGTCCATCATTCTCCCAGGCATAACAGTTGCGGAAGAAACATTTGTAGCTGCTGGAGCTCTAGTGACAAAGGATACAGAAGAAAAGACCGTCATCAAAGGCGTACCAGCTAAATATAGCAAGCAGGTTGACGAGCGGGAGTTGTTATAACTTGTTAGCGCAGCTTAAACGTTTAGGAGGGGATTCCCTCCTTTATGCGTTAATGAATGTGGGTACCAAATTAATCGCATTCTTGATGCTACCAATTTTTACGACGTATCTAGGAAAAGAGCAGATGGGTGTCTTGGAAAACACAGACGCTTTTACATCTATGCTCACGTTCCTTGTTATTTTCGGTACAGATTCAGCACTTGCGTTCTACTTTTTTGATACAGATAAAAAAGAGTTGAAAATCAGTTATGTCCAAACGGTTCTCCAATTTAGACTGGCTATTTCTTTACTTTGTTTGATAGGTGCCATAATAGGCGGAGAATGGGTTTCTGTGTTAGTGACTGGGAAATCTGGATATGCGTTCGTGGTCATTGCAGCGATGGTAACACTTGTACTAGAGTCAATCATTACGCTTGTTCTGACTTATTATCGTTATGAGTTCAAGGTCAAGAAAGTTGTGATATACACAGTTCTTCGTCTTGGCGGAGCGGCTTTATTCGCTTATATCTTCTTAAAGATGTGGATGGAAGAAGTAGATGTTATCTATTACGGCCGTAATATTGCAGCTGGTGTTATTGTATTGCTGCTTTTACCTGAATTGTTCAGGCTTGTAAGAATTAAAGTAGACAAAGAAAAGCTATGGGCGATTTTGAAATATGCCGCCCCGCTTGTTCCAGCATCTCTTGCTTTTTGGGTGATTGCTACTTCTAACAGGTTCTTTTTAACTTACTTTGAGGGATTAGGGAGTGCCGGTATTTATGGAGTTGCTGTTAAGTTCGCAACGGTTATCACATTACTGACATCCAGTGTTCAGATGGCTTGGCGTCCTTATACAATGTCAATTAAAGAACGCCCTGATGCTGAAAAGATTTTTTCTAAGTTCTCTATAATTATTCTTGTCGGGGGCATTATAGGATTACTGGGAATTGCAACTTTTATTCCTTATATTTTCAAATTTATGATTTCGGACCCTGACTTTTATAGTGCTAGTCATTATATTGCGCTTTTAAGTGCAGGAACATTTTTGAACTTTTATTACCTAATTATTTCGGTAGGATTATTTATTAAAAAAGAGACTAAGTATATCTCTGTCTATTTTATCGCTGCAGCAGTAATCAGTCTCGTTCTCAATTTAGTCTTGATCCCTTTGATATCCCTTTGGGGTGCAGCATTAGCAGTTGTCATTTCCTATTTATTTGCTTGTGTAATGATTTTTAGAAAGAGCCAACAAGTTTATTACATACCGCTACCGGTAGGTAAGATGGTTTTTCTATTCACTACAGGTATGATTGCTATGGGCTCACTCGTCTGGTTGCATATAGCAGAATTACCAGTATATTATTTAACCTTCCCTTGGTTGTTATTTGCAGCTGCCTTTGGGGTTTCAAGAGTCTTAAAAGAAATTAAAAGCTAAGAGGTGCTATTCATGAAGGTGTTAACAGTACTAGGAGCGCGTCCGCAGTTTATTAAGGCCGCACCTGTATCAAGAGCTTTACGCAAGTCACACACAGAAATTATCGTTCATACAGGACAGCATTACGATGCCAACATGTCTGATATTTTCTTTGAAGAGCTTCATATTCCAAAACCGGATTACCATCTAGGGGTAGGTTCTGGTAATCATGGTAAACAAACAGGACAAATGTTAGCTGATATTGAAGCAATTATTTTAGATGAAAAACCAGATTATTTATTGGTTTACGGTGACACGAACTCAACATTAGCAGGATCTCTTGCGGCAGCAAAGCTACATATTCCTGTTATCCATATCGAAGCTGGATTGCGCAGCTTTAACAAAAAGATGCCAGAAGAAATCAACCGTATCATGACAGACCATGTATCTGAATTCCTTTTCTGTCCAACTGATACGGCAGTCAAAAATCTTCATGATGAAAATATCACAAACAACGTAATCAATGTCGGTGATGTTATGTATGATGCGGTTGAATATAATCGTAAACTTGCAGCTGATAAATCAGAGATTCTTCAAAAGCATGATTTGAAGAGCAAAGAGTTTTTACTGATTACGGTTCACCGTGCAGAGAATACAGATAACCTTGAGAACATTACAAACATCCTAAAAGCTTTTTCTGAGATTGAAGATCAAAAGGTTTGGCCGATTCATCCACGAACGAAGCACAAGCTTGAGAGTATGGGATTTGATTTAGCTTCTATTCCAAACTTGCTTGTTATCGAACCAGTGGGTTATTTAGATATGCTTACTCTGGAGAATCATGCGAAAAAAATCCTAACAGATTCAGGCGGTGTTCAAAAGGAAGCATACTTCATGCAGGTTCCGTGTGTTACTTTACGAGAACAAACGGAATGGGTTGAAACGCTTGAGAGTGAAGCGAACATCTTGGTAGGTACAGATGTTGAAGCAATATTAGAAGCAACTCGAAAAGAAGTAAACCCGACGTATAAAGAAGTATTTGGCGATGCAAAGGCTTCTGAAAAAATTGTCCAAGCCATTCAACAATAAAGATCTACATCAGGGTAACGGGGGAAAATCATGTTTTTGACTTACGCAATGATCTGGCTGATCGTATTAGGAATATCAATAACCTTGTTTAAAAAAGCAGGGGGAAGTCTTTCCATTTTAAGACCTAATCTTCTTTCTCTTGTCTTTTATTACTCCTTATTCGTGTCCAGTTTTATAGGCAGTCTATTGATTGTGACGAAAACGGATCAGTTTTATATGATGCATAAGGTTCCGAATGATGAGTATCGGTTAATTGGGTTCATTCTAGTCTGTCTTGTCATGATCTTTCTCCCCTTAACTGTATTTTTACTTCAAAAATTAGTTGGTTTCAATGCAGCAAAGGAGTTTAACCACTATTTTGATAAACCGGTCGTTCTTCCTTTTACGAAAGAAAAAACAGAATTCTATGTTCTTTTTGCCGGTCTATCTACCATTTGTTTATTAGCAGTTGCCTATACGATGCTAAAATTAAACGCGATTCCTTTACTTGAACTAATAAAGGGCTCAAGTAATGCGGGTCAACTAAGAATTGAAGCTTCAAGAGGTTTTCAGGGAAATGTTCTTATCCGTAACATTTTTGCTATTGCCCTAACACCTATTTTATCGATTATCGCCTTTATTTTTGCTCATAAGACAAGAGAGCTAAAGTGGATTGTCCTTGCTGTTTTATTAATCGGCGCATCATTTGTGATCACTACTTATGATCTTTCAAAATCTCCGGTATTCTTTTATATGCTTAGCATGATTTTGACTGCCATTTACATTGGCTTTGTGCGCTTATCATATAAAAGAATCTTACTGATAGGGATAGTTGGGTTTGCATTATTGTTCGGTATGTATGCTGCTTTAGGTGCTAATCCTTCTTCCTTCTTATCCTATAATTCTGGACCGATAGGAAGAATGTTCTTGTCGCAGATCGCACCATTCTATATGCATCTTCAACTATTCGGCAACGGTTTTCCGTTTTTAGAAGGTAGCAGTTTCCCTGGCATTATTAATCAGATGTTTGACCAAGTGCACGCACGATCTGGACGTGTAGCTATGGGCTATTTTTATCCAGAAAAGGTAGAAGCGGGTACCGCAGGGGTGCTTAATACGCTCTTTATCGGAGAAGCTTATGCAAATTACTCCTATCCTGGAGTTATCATGTCTATTTTATATATGGGTATGTTTTTAGCTGTTATTTATATGATATTCCTTCGATTACCTAAAAACCCTGTTTTCTTGGGGATGTTTATCTATTTCACCATCAATATTCCAAGGTCCGTAGTTGGAGGTTTCTTTGATTTTATTTTCAATCCTCTTTGGATTATGATTTCCGTATTCGTCTTTTCTGTATACTTTGTAATCAAAGTCCGCATTGGAGTTATGGATTTCTTGAAAAATGGTAAAGGAGCAGGGCAATGAGTAACAAAGCAATTTTAGTTTATTTTCCATTCAAGTTAGCTGAAAAGGCGGACAGTGGTTCGAAATTACGTCCACTTGAAATGCTTAAAGCATTTAGACAATGGGGAAAAGAAGAAGATGTAGAGATTATTGAAATCAATGGAACTTCAGAAGAAAGAACAACAGCGTTTAATCAGTTAAAGTCAGAAGGAAAGCTTCAAAATCTTTGGTTTTGTTATGCTGAGAACCAAACAATCCCGATTTGGCTCACAGATCCTGGTCATAAACCGAAAAAGCCTTTTATTGATACCCAAGTATTTAAATTCTTAAAGGAACAAAATGTACCGATGGGCATTTTTTATCGGGATGTATATTGGAAATTTGATGATCTTTATCCTTTAAAAGGTTTAAAGAAAAAAGTCATGCAGACGATCTATCGCCGTGAAGAAAGATTTTACGAAAAATACGCTTCAGCAATCTTTTTGCCAAGTGCAGCTATGGGGAAATATGTTGATATTAACCAGCCAAAAGTACCTTTGCCTCCTGGCGGTAAAAAGACAGATTTATTGAATATTAAAAAAACGTTTTCTCATCAAGGCATCTACGTGGGTGGAATAGCGAATGATGATTACGGATTACCTCTTTTATTAGAGGCTTTAGAAAACTATCCTTCAAATAAAATGCAGCCTAAATTAACAATTGTATGCCGTGAGAACGAATATAATAAGCTTCCTGAAGAACAAAAGCGGCGATTGCATATGCTTGATGTTAATCTTCAGCATATTAGCGGAGATGAACTTACAGAGCTTTATGATTCCATGGATTATGCCTATATCCCAAGATTAAAGAGCGAGTATAATAATTTTTCCGTTCCTGTTAAACTTGTAGAGTATTTGTCCAACGGATTGCCAGTGGTTGCAACAGACTGTGAGGCACAGAAGGCTTTTATCGATTCAGGCAATTATGGTGTTGTTTGTGACGACAGAAAAGATGCTTTAATTCAAGCCATCGAAAATGTTGAGACAGAATGCAATAACTATCGGAACAATATTCAGGATACGTTTCTTGAAAGAAATTCTTGGCTTGCACGAGTAAAAACTGTAAAAAACACACTTGTGGGGGAAACGAAATGAAACTTTTATTATTAGCCCCTGGCCGTTCGATTCATACTCACAAATGGGCGATGTATTTTAAACAAAAGGGCTGGGAAGTAAAAGTAGCTACGTTTCAAGATCATTATTCTGAGGAAAATGCCAATGAGATTGATACGGTTATCCTGCCAAAAAAGCTCCCAGGAAAACTAAGCTACTTTGGAGCGGTACCATTTATCAAAAAGCTTTTGCGCACGTTTCAGCCAGATATTTTCCATGCTCATTTTCTTTCAAGCTATGGATTAATCGGGGCTCTTACGGATTTTCATCCTTACTATGTTTCTGTATGGGGAACGGATATCTTTCAATTCCCACAAAAAAATTCATTAAATCGAAAAATGATCGAATTTACGTTGAACAGAGCAGATCGTATTTGTTCTACTAGTCATGTGATGGGAAAAGAGACTAATAAATATACAAACAAAGAAATCAGCATCACCCCATTTGGTGTGGATCTTGATGTGTTTAAGCCTATGGCAAAAGCAGAGAAGGCCAATATTCAGATTGGTATTGTAAAAGCCTTATCTGATAAATACGGGATTGGTACTTTGATCAAGGCATTTAAGAAGGTTCACGAAAAACATCATAATACTGAATTAGTTATTGTTGGGGGAGGTCCTCAATTAGACGATTATAAAAAACTTTCGGCAGACTTGAGTATTAGTGAACACGTAAAATTTGCAGGAAGAATCCCTAATACTAAAGTACCTGAATTTATTAATGAGATGGATATTTTCACAGTACCCTCACGAGATCAAGAATCATTTGGGGTGGCTGCAGTTGAAGCGATGGCCTGCGGCGTACCTGTTGTAGTAACGAATGTTGGTGGACTGCCAGAAGTTGTTATGGAAGGTGAAACAGGATTCATCGTTCCGAAAGAAGATCCTGAGAAACTAGCAGCTGCCATCAACCAGTTGATTGAGAATAAAGAGGAACGGATACGAATGGGACAGAGTGGTGTCGTGCATGTCAGAAAAGAATACGATTGGTATGAAAACGCGTCGCGAATGGAAAAACTGTATCAACAAACGTTAAGACAGTCTCAATCGGTGTAATGAATTGAAGGTGAGAACGATATTATGAAAATCATTTTACTTAGTCAGCACTTCCCGCCTGAAGTGGGAGCGCCGCAAATTAGATTTTATGAAGTTGCAAAAGAATTAATCAGCAGAGGCCATCAGGTTGAAGTTGTAACTGCCTTTCCACACCATCCGATGGGTGTGATCCCGAAAGAGTACCAAGGAATGTTCTATATGAAGGAAGATTATGACGGAATTCCTGTTCACCGTTCATGGATTTATCCAAGTCCAAAGGGTGCATTCTGGAGACGGTTAATGTCTTATTTTTCTTTTACATTCAGTGCTTTTTATTCTTTAGCTAAAGCCAAAAAAGCGGATGTCATCATTACAAACTCTCCTCCATTATTCTTAGGAATAACAGGTTATGTTGGAGGGTTATTTAAAAGAGCGAAATTTGTTCTTTTTGTTGCTGATATTTGGCCTGAATCTGCTGTGAAGCTTGGTATATTGACTAATAAAAAATTTATACGCCTAGCTGAAATTCTTGAAAAGTTTTTATATAAAAAGTCATGGAAAATGGCGGGTGCTACGGAAGGTATAACGAAATATATCGGTGATAAAGTGAATCGCCAAGAAGATACATTCATGCTTCCTAACGGTGTAAACACGGATACTTTTGCACCGCTCGAACCAGATGCGGAACTAATGGACGAGCTATCCCTTCACGGCAAGAAAGTGTTTGCGTATACAGGGACAATGGGGTATGCACAAGGACTTGATTCTATTTTACTTGTAGCACAAAGAGTAAAAGAAGAACTACCGCATGTTCACTTTTTATTCATTGGAGATGGACAGGAAAAAGAGAAGCTTTTAAAAATGAAGGAAGAACTTAACCTAACAAACGTTACGTTTAAGGATTCTGTGCCTGTAGCCATGATGCCAAAAGTATTCTCAATTTCAGATTACAGCATTGTACCATTAAAGAATTTAGAAATTTTTAAGGGTGCTCGTCCTTCGAAGATATTCCCAGCACTCTCAACAGGAACTCCTGTTTTGTATTGTGGGGAAGGGGAGGCTGCTGATCTAATTGAGGGTAATTGCTGCGGTGCAGTAGCAGAACCAGAAAATGTAGACGCTATTGCTGAACAAGTCAGGTACCTTGCCAATTTACCTGAAGAAAGCTTCCAGCAATTAAAGGAAAATGGACGAGAGTTTGTTGTGAGAGAATATTCATGGAAACGAATCGTCGATGATATTTTAAAGAATTTAGATCAAAAGTAGAGTCCAACTGACCTTGAATGCGCTTTGTGCGCTTTTGCGGTCAGTTTTTTTTGTAAATTGGATGAAGAAGTAAACTTTATATTATCTATAAAGCAAAAACAGAAAAAGCCGACTTGGAAAGTTAATAAAGAAACTTTCGAGTTCAGCTTTTCCTGTTTAAATGATATTTATATTGAGAAGAAACCTATCAAGTGGGGCTAATGTACATGGTGTGCGCGAACTCTTTGCGCGAAAGTGTAACAAATATAAGAATACGTACAGTAAAACCTAATTTCCCCATTCGTGAAGCTAAGAACACTATTTTGATACTGTCGTTCCAGGGAAGTAATGCTTAACAATGTCGACGCCAGAAACACCTTTTTTAGCCATTGCCTGTGCACCATACTGACTCATCCCGATACGGTGTCCCCAACCTTTACCTATAGCTTTAATCGTTGCAGGATCAGAAGGTTTGGATATAACACCGCTCGCTGTCTGAATGCTGACATTTGAAGTGGTAACTGAATCCGTTTTACCACTAAGCTGCACGGATTGTCCGCTAACCCCAAACTGTGAATTTACTCCACTAGCAGTCTGTACGTTGTATGTTTTTTGTAACGTAAGATCAAACCAGTTAGAACGTAATAAATTCGAATCTGTTTGGAAGTATTTACGGATAGCTAATTCATTTAAATTTGAAAACGATTTTGTTCCTTCAGAAGTTACAAGTGTTGCACCTCTAACTTCTCCATTCTGTCCAGGCTTATCTAATTTAATGTCATATAAGACAGTATCAGATTTGTAACCAAAATTATTTAATATCTTTCTAGCACTCAATGCCTCTGTCCATGAATTGTATGGAGATGCCTCATCCGGGCTGTTAACACTTACTAAATAAGGAAAAGAAGACTGACTAGAGTTCCACACATCTGAAACATTTGCAGTTCTTCCGCCGCTAGTTGAAAAAAAGAACGTTTGGACAGGAACTCCGTTATATTTTACGACAAGTCCATTTGTTGCTTCAACTGCTGCAGAAGATCGAGATGCTTCTGAACTATATCCACGGTAAACTTGGCTCATCGTTCCACTGCTCAATGTACTTCCTGCTTTAAGAGCAAAACTTCGAGCCACAATGGCTTGTGCTTCTAAAGCTTTTGGCTCCCAAGAGGCAGGCATTTCATTTGGAACAACACCTTTTAAATAGTTTTCCATATCTAAGTTATTGATAACTTTACCAGTCGCATCAATTTCTATACTGCCACGATACTTTCGTCCATTTATAGTTGCTAGCGAAAGAGAAGGAGCTGATACGGGTTCATATGTTGAACTTCTTGAAGCCCATCCAATAATTCCACTTCCTGTTCTTACGTTAAACCATTTGTCTCCATTTGCAGCGGTGTGAACACCAATATGCTCAACAACTTCGCCCTTTTTAGCAGTGGTTGCTAGAGTAGATGCAGTAGAAGCACTTTTGTATATATTTGTATCTGATGAGAAACTGTGAATTTGACCCCCACCGACTAACTCTTGAAGACGAAAGCCTGTAGTAGAAGAAAATTTAATATTATTTAAGGTTGCTACAAGGCTAGTTCCACTTTTTGAGAAACTTACATTTGCATTTGGCTGTAAAAAAGCTTTTTCACCGGTCTGTAAGTTATGCAATACATAAAACCCACTATTATAGAGCGTAAAACTTGTATTGTTGTATATCTGTACTTTTACCGGAGATGAATAGCTAACGGAAGTTGCTGCATCCGCTTTTTGTGTAGCAAGAGGAGACAACATCACAGCGGTCGCTGATAAAGTTAATGCTAATTTCTTTAACATATGCCTTATTTCACCTCACCAAGAGAGGCAGCCATCCAGCCGCGCAAACCAGTAGAAGTTTCAACATTGTACCAAAGATCCCCGTTAGAAGTCGTAAAGCTGTTTATATACTTTAATTTTGTACCAGAGGGAACGGTTTTTACAATTGCATATGAAGTAGCTGCACCTTTACGGATATGTGTAGATGCTTTTGTTGTAACGCTAGTAGGGCTTGCAACTGACGTTGTTGAAACATTACTTGCTATAACCCAGCCGTATAGATTATTACCAAGGTTGATACGATACCAGATGCCTGTTGAAGCCTTAAATTGAGCGACAACATTCATAGCTGTCCCATAAGGCTTTTGTGCAACAAGTCTATAGGAAGTAGCTGCACCAGAGTATAATTTAGCAGTCGTTGATTTTACATATACTTTGCTTGGCATCGTTACAGTCGTTGGAGTAGTCGTAGTTGTTCCGCCAGAAGTTTTTAAACGTTCTACTTCTGTTTGAAGCTGTGCCACTTTCGTTTCCAATGTAGAAATTTTAGTTTTCATTGGATTGATTTGCGCATTTACCCATTCAACGCTTGCGAGTAAAACATTACTCTCCGCACTTGTACCTGTTGCAAATGAACCAAAAATTACACCAACACCTAATAATCCTGCTGCCCATCTTTTTTTCATAGTCATTTTCCATTTCCCCCTAAAATTAATTGAAAAAGTTTTGTAACCCAATGCGAATACCAGTTGCAGCATCTCTTCTAAAAGCGTCTGACTTTAGCAGTTTTTCTTCCTTTGGATTGGATAAATAGGCTAGCTCTACTAAAATACTAGGTAATTCATTTTCCCGTGTTACATAAAAATCATTGTTTGTATAACCACGATTGTATGTACCTAATTCCTTGCTAAGAGCAGCTTGAACATCCTTTGCGAGAAAATTGCTTTGTGAGCCGTTAAAATTTTCAGATGTATTATAAAATGTTTCAGTTCCGCGTGAAGTAGAGCTAAAAGAATTGGAATGAATGCTTACAAAGGCATCGTAATCTGATTTATTTGAGATATCCGTTCGTTCACTCAATTCTAAGAAAACATCACTTGATCGAGTCAGCAAAACACTAGCGCCACTTCGCTCTAACTCTGCTTTCAAATACTTTGCAACGGCTAAATTAACATCTTTTTCTTTTACGCCACTAGGTCCAATAGCTCCTGGGTCATAATCCCCGTGACCAGCATCGACTATTATTTTTTTTCCTTTAAGCCCCTTTGGCATAACCTTTAAATTTAAAGCATTTTCATAGTTTCGTAGAGTAAATGTATAATTAGCATGCAATATAACTAATAATGATTTGGAACCATTATTGTTAGTTATAATTTTTGTATTTACAATTCCAGTAACATTACCTGGAAGCTGAATAGAAGCAATATCACCACTAATTAACAGCTGGTTAGTTGCGGGAACTGTATATTTTATTGAACTGACAGCACTTGCTTTTTCCCATTGAATATGATGGGTTGTTGAACTTTTTTTTGTAATAACTGGATTCAATAACCCCTTTGGAGATGTGGCAGAGACATTCTCTTTTAAAATCCATCCTCTGACCCCAGATGTTGTCTCGACATTGTACCAGTTGTTTAGTGACAAAAGCTTAATTAAAGGAGTGCCTGCAGCTATTGAACCTGCCGATAATGAACTAGATGATGCACTTTTATATAGTTTAGTTGAAGATACGCTATAAAGGTGCGGCATACTTTTTAAAGAGTCATATAGCTCCCAAGAAGGTGTCCATCCAGTTACTCCACTATTTGTTCTAACATGCAACCATTTGTGTCCTGTGGATTTATTCGTAAATTCCCCTAGAATGGTTAGCTTTTCACCATAAGAAAGTTTTTTTGTAACTTTGTAGCCCAGATCAGCGCCTCGATATATATAGGCATTTTTGGTACCAACATATTTGGAGATTGTTTTAATTGCTGGAGCACCACCTGATACAACAGTTGAGCTGATCCAGCCATAACGTTTTTTGCTATATTCAATTCTGTACCATGTTTCATTTTTGCTATTAATAAAAGTATCAATAACATTAAAGGATTTACCTTTTGGCAGGGTAGATACCTTTTTATATGAGGTGCTCGCACCACTTCTTATGATAGCACTAGTTACTTTAACCGTAATTTTAACAGCTTTTACTTGCTGTGGAGAAAGATGTTTTGCTGGAACCCAACCAAAAGATTTTGATGATAATTTTAGACGATACCACTTTCCACTCGGACTATTATGCTCATCGATAATGGTTACTTTTTGGTTGAGTTTTAAAGTAGTAATAGATGGGTATAAGTTTGAAGCCCCTTTTCTAACAGCTAGATTATGTTGGGATACATACAAATTTTTTGTAGCGTTTTGTTTAATCACGGTGTTACTTATGTTGCTACTAAGCGAACTTGAGAGTACCCATCCATATGTTCCATTGACAAGAACTCGAGACCATTCCTCATTTTTGGCGTTAGTAAAATGATCAAGGACTTTAACTTTACTATTTAGATTTAGTGTCAAAACGGTAGGGTAGGTATTAGTAGCCCCTTTATGTACGTTAGCTTTTAAAGTTTTTGTATACATTACTTTTTCAGTTAGGGCATTGTCTAATTTTGAATCCATATCTTTTAAATACTTTTCTTGGATCCAGCCAACATTTTTATTACTTTGAATTCTTGACCAATATTCACCAGTTGTTTGATTTTTAAATTGTTCAAGAACCGTAACTTGCTGTCCTTTTTTCAAATTTTCTACGGTTAAATAGGTAATAGAAGCTCCTCTTCGCAAGCTAGTCTTATCCGAAAGAACGTAAACTCCTTTTTTTGAAAGAGGTTTCTCTACCTTAGTTTTGTCAGCCGTAAGAAACTGAGAAATCACCCAACCCTTAACGTTTCCAAGGTCTACTCTATACCAAACTTCTTTTTTACCATTTGTGAATTGATCAATGACTTTTACAGCCTGTCCTTTTTTCAAACGTGCAATAACTTCATAGTCTGTAGTCGCGCCTTTTCTAACATTTACGTAATCTGCATTAGTTATCATGTTAGATGATTTATTTTGAGCATGTACAGTTAATGGAGTTAGTACAGAAGTAATAACTAATGAAGATGCAATAAATCGTTTCATCCTTCTCTCCTTTCTATTTACCACTATTCTACAAAAATTTTGTCGCTTTTTGTTCAAAAAAATAGAAAAATATTCAAAAATATATCAAAAAGTAGAAAAATAAACATTTTTTCCTATAAATTTCATAAAAAAATACCCTCCGAAATTATTATCGGAGGGTATTTCATGAAGTTAATATATTTTTTTAATATTCATCTTTTTCTTGATTATTTGTATCCTGGTAATTTGAATTTGAGGAATTGATTTCAAGTATTTGTTTGATTCTTTCTCTTACTTCCTCAATCGAATCATCTTTCGGAATTTCATATGAAACCCCATTAATCATTTCAGGATAGGTTTCCAATGGTAATGTTTCAAGTTCTTTATTTTTGATGGTCTTGTAAAAATTTCTCATAGCAAACATTTCTTTAAGAGTAATATTAGTTTTAACATTGCTGCCAAGTTGATCAATAACATTGTCTGCTTTTGTAACGGATTGAACAGAAATAGCTTTATCCATTATTGCACGAATAGCTTCACTTTCCCGTTCGTTTCGGCCAATATCCCCACGCGGGTCTTGTTTACGCATTCTAACAAACGCAAGAGCTTCTTCGCCGTTTAGGTCCATTTCACCTTTTTTGAAATAGATCATTCGTTCAAAAGAAGGTTGTTTAAAATCAAAAGGAACATTTACAGTAATGCCATCTAATTCATCAACAATTTCTTCAAAACCTTCGAAATTGGTGGAAACAAAATAATCAATAGGTACATCTAAAAGCTCTTCAGTCGCTTCCATTACCGCTTTCTCGCGCTGGTTTTTTTCTCCGTATGCGTAAGAATGATTAATCTTATCTTTTCTATCAATTGCTGGAATATAGGTCCTTGTATCACGAGGTATATTTACCATGGCTGCTTCTTTCGTTTCAGGATTGATTGTGATGAGCTTTACAACATCTGCTCGTCCAACATCATTTTCCTGATAGTTCTCAATTCCCACAAGAAGGATAGTAACCGGATCCTTTCCGAGCTGTACTTCGTTGAGACGTAAATCAGATTTATTCTCTTTTAATTCGACAATACTTTTATCAGAATTGGCTTTAATTTTATATACTAGATAGCCTCCGTATCCTGCCGCGGTCAATCCAAATAAGAGGGTAACTAACAAGACAAAACGGATTAAACGTCGAAAGGGGCTTCTTCTTTTCCGACGACGAATCCTCGTATTTTTAGGTTGATTCATAATATATAAACTCCCTTAGTCCAATTTGTATTGGAGGTAATTAATCAAATTTAACTTCTTCATAATATCGCAATAGACAAAGTTAGACAATTGTCGAAATTACGACATTATAGATTTCGGCAAGATCTAATGCTTGTTGGGTATAGACTTATGATTTCACATCTTCTTCCAAATACTCCTGCTCACCAAAAACAATCTCACTTTGAGCATTGGAGAGGTCGGTAATCCACTCTTTAAAAGAATCCCTTTCTTTTATCGGTACATACATCTGAATCTCTACTTTTTCCATGTAGTTCATCTCTTTAATGGGGTAGAGGGAGTTGCGAAGTTCGTTTTCCATTTTACCAAGAAGTGTGTAATCTACGGTGATGTGAACGATCTGTTGAAGTTGGCGTTCAACTACGCCAATGTGATTGAGGCCTTCTGAAACGGACTTGCCGTAAGCGCGGATTAATCCTCCTGCACCAAGCTTGATTCCGCCGAAGTAACGGGTCACAACAGCAACCGTGTCTTTCAATTCCCGTTTTTTGAGCACTTCTAACATGGGAACTCCCGCTGTACCGCTCGGTTCACCGTCGTCGTTTGCTTTTTGGATATTGTCGGTTTCTCCGATTAAATAGGCAGAGCAGTTGTGTGTCGCGCTGTTGTGTTCTTTTTTTATTTGCTGGATGAATTGAATCGCTTCTTCCTCTGTTGTTGCTCGTGCAATATGGGCGATAAAGCGCGATTTTTCAATGACGATCTCGTGCTGGCCGGTTTTCTTTACAGTAAGATAGTTGGATAACATTTATTGGGTAGCTCCTTTAGATTTTGAAAGTATTTAATTTAGCTTGAAAGTGGTTGATTTCCGTTCCAGGTTGCTCGATTTCTGCGGGGCAGGCGGTGAGCCCCTTGCCGCTTTGCGCCCTTAAGGGTCTCACCTGACCGCTTGTCCCGCAGGAGTCTCGCACCTTGCACTCCCATCAACTTTGCAGAGAAGATAGTACATATGACTTGAAAGCAAAAATGTTACTTGAAAAAAATGCAGCAAATAGTATTAGCTGAACCAAATTAGGAGGCTATACATGCCGGATAAATAGTCAATGATGCGTACAAAAGCCATTTATTAAACAAGTAAAACCATCAAACCTCAAAAAGAGAGAAATTGATGTCAAAATTGTCGAAAAATCTTCATTCCTTTAGCAGAACATGATATCCTTCATTATAAGGTGATTATAAAAAGCATTCAAATTCTTAAAAATTTTTTAGCAAGAAAAGTCATAAAATTCCACATCTTGGCGAATGTAGTATATTAGAAGGATTTAAGTCTTTTTATGTTTAGTGCCAAGGGTGGTTAAGAAGTCCTATATGCAAATTAGGCAAGATGGTTCTAGAACTTCCGTTTATACTTCTTTATCGTTTTAATTGGGGGAAATTTACATGACTGCAGCTAAGTTAACGATAGATCCACATTTGTTGGACGGAATATTAAATCAAACCATCGATACCGTTACAGAAAGTCAGTCTCAGATCTTTGAGATTAGCGAACAATCGCGGCAGGAGTTTGAACAGCTGCGCCGAGAGCTTGAATTGGTGAAGCAGCAGGTGATCGAGGTCATTCATAAGTCGGATCGGACTGAAGAGTATGCTAAGCTTGCGCGAACACGTTTGGCTGAGGTGAGCAAGCATTTCCAGAAGTACAGCGAGTCGGACATTCGCGATGCGTATGAGAATGCGAATAAGTATCAAATTGAATTATCGATCATCCGGCAAACGGAAAAACAGCTTCGTGAAAAAAGAGACGAGCTGGAACGGAGAATCGGCGCACTGAACGACACGGTGCAAAAGGCTGAATCTTTGGCAGGACAGATTTCTGTTGTTTTAAATTATCTTAACGGGGATTTAAGAAAAATTAACGAACTCGTTCAAGATGCGAAACAAAAGCAGGAATTCGGTCTTCAGATCATAGAGGCACAGGAAGAAGAGCGGAAGCGGGTATCCCGAGAAATACATGATGGTCCTGCACAGCTGATGGCAAACGTCCTCATTCGATCAGAGCTTTTAGAGAAAATCTATGTCGAAAAAGGAACTGATGCTGCTCGTGCCGAAATAAAAGACTTAAGGGTTATGGTTCGCGACTCATTAAAAGAAGTTCGCCGAATTATATATGATTTACGTCCGATGGCATTAGATGATCTCGGCCTCGTCCCAACACTAAGCAAGTATTTGCGCAACGTGAAGGAAAGTACAGGCAAAGAGGTAGATTTACATGCACTCGGCCAAACAAGAAGATTTCCGAATAAGATGGAGATCGCGATTTTCCGATTGGTGCAAGAGGCAGTCAACAATGCAGTCAAACATTCTGACGCAAAGCTGATTGAAGTGAAACTCGAGTTTACCCAGAAATTTATTTCATTATATATCCGAGATGATGGCAAAGGATTCGATATGGCCAAGCCTGCAAAGTCCAATTCCTTTGGCATGATGGGGATGAGGGAGCGGGTAGAACTGCTCGAAGGCACGCTAAAAGTGAAATCCCGCATAAACTTCGGTACAAGTGTTTACATTCAAATTCCCATTCAAGACTAGGAGGGTTCACACATGAATAATGTTAATGTGTACGAAAATAACGCCTCAGCACCTGAGAAAACAAGAATAGCTATTATCGACGACCACCGTTTGTTCCGTGAAGGAGTTAAACGCATTCTAGATATGGAAGATCAGTTCTCTGTTGTTGCTGAAGGCGATGATGGATCAGAAGCGGAAAATATCGTCCGCGACCATAATCCTGATGTTGTTTTGATGGATATCAACATGCCGAACATCAATGGCGTTGAAGCGACTCGCCGTTTGGTTGAGAAATCGCCAGATACGAAGGTAATCATCCTATCGATCCATGATGATGAGACATATGTGTCCCACGCGGTTCAGACAGGTGCATCGGGTTACTTATTAAAAGAGATGGACGCTGATTCATTGATTGAAGCGGTTCGAGTGGTAGCTGATGGTGGAGCTTATCTTCACCCGAAGATTACGTATAATCTTCTAAACGAGTTCCGTCGTTTATCGACAACGAATAAAACGCAGCAAAACAAAGCTGGTTTTGTAGAAGTAGAATACCGAAAGCCACTGCACATCTTAACGCGTCGTGAGTGTGAAGTGCTTCAATTGTTAGCTGATGGACGAAGCAATCGAACGATTGGGGAAGAGCTGTATATCAGCGAGAAGACGGTTAAAAACCATGTGAGTAACATTCTTCAAAAGATGAATGTGAACGACCGTACGCAGGCTGTTGTTGAAGCGATTAAAAATGGCTGGGTAAAAGTACGTTAATTGATCGTGATGAAAAAGACCTTCGAGTGAGAAGGTCTTTTTCTTATGAAGAGCTTTATGGCGTGGAGCTTTGATGCGAAGATTCTATATGAAAATTTTATTGTGGACAATGTTAAATGTTTTTTGCTTTGCAGGGATGCTTTGTAAGCAGTTGATTTCCGTTACAGATGCTCGCTTTCCGCGGGGCAGGCGGTGAGCCACATTCGTACGTTCCACGTATAAGTGTCTCACCTGCCTACCTGTCCCGCAGGAGTCTCGCATCTTTCACTTCAATCAACTTGTCAGTGAAGAGTAAAAACAAAAAGAGTTAAAAATAAAAACTAATTAAGAGTCCTTTTAACATGTTAACTCATGCTCATCTCAAGAATTCGATCCTCAGCGGTCACATTAAGTGGAAATTCAAGAGAGACCCTCGTACCACTGCCTTCTTTTGATTCGATCTGCATCTTTCCGCCGTGGTTTTCGACGATTTGGTAGCAGATCAGCAGGCCTAGACCAGGATTGCCTTCTTTGGTTGTATAAAAAGGCTGCCCGAGTTTTGATAGAAGGTGATCGGGTATGCCAGGGCCATCGTCTTGGATGGATATGTGTATGCTTTCCTCATCCTGTTCTAACTGAACAGAGATGTTTCCCCATGAAGGTGTGGCTTCAATTGCATTTTTCAATATATTTAAAAAGAGCTGTGTCATCAAATTTTCTTCACATTTGAAAATTACCGGTTGATCGGGCAGATTCAATTCCAGTGAAGTTGTGTGAAAGTCTGTTTCGTCTTCAATGAATTTAAGAGAGCGTTTAATGACTTTATTTAGGTCATGGTTATGTTTTAAGATCATGTGCGGTTTTGCCAAAATCATAAGCTGGCTGATGATAAAGTTAATGCGTTCGGTTTCTCGAAGCATGATGCCTAAGAAATGGTGTGTTTCTTCTGTTGTATTTTGAGATTTAAATAGCTGTGCAAAGCCTTTGATAGAAGTGAGTGGATTACGTATTTCGTGTGCTAGACCTGCTGCAAGTTCACCTACATAAGCAAGAGTATTTGCTCTTTGCTTAAAGTTTTGCGCTTCATTTATCGCAGTCATGTCTTTTGCGATCCCGATAACTGCGGTAATATCATTTCTTGTAGAATAGGGGATGCTTGTAACCTCGAGCTCTATTTCTTGTCCACTCTTATTAAAAATCGTGAGGGTACGCTTTGCAGTGCCACCTTGCAGAACTTGTTTTAAAAATCCAAGAGACGTGTCGATTTCTTCTTCTTTTATAAGATCTGTATAGGGCATGTTTTGTAGCTCTTGAAGTGTATACCCAGTCATACTTAAGAAGGAAGAATTGGCTTTTATAAAGTATCTGTCGGGCCCGATTACGTATACACCTTCAGGGTTTAATTCAAAGAGTGAGTTATAACGATGTTCGGATTCTAGTAGTTCGATCTGTTGTTGAACGAGCTTTTTTTGGTTGCGCTGTTCTAAAATATATAGAATTAATACGACGATCGTCGCTCCGAAGACAAGCAGCGTAGCGACCATATTTATATTATTTAACGGAAAGTCGTTATGCCAATTAAAAGTTGGACTACCAGTTATTAATGCCATTTCTCCGATATAGTGCATAAGGCTGACGCCAGTTGTGAATGACAAACTCGTAAGAACTTTTTTGAATGGTAAGTGGGCTACGGATAAAATCGAAAAGCCTAAAACTGAAAAAACAATAGCAGAACCAACAGAGAGGACGAGATAAAATGTATTTGACTGAAACGGCATATGAATGTGCATGGAAAACATCCCAATCGAATGGACGGAAATAAGACCACTGGCAAAAGTAAGAGCTGGTGCCAACCGTTTATTTTGAACTTTTGGTGAGGTGAATAGGAAAAAAGCCAAGTAAGAAAAAACGATGCCGGTAGCAAATGCGGCAGCCATCGTAGGCAATTTATAGACAAACGGAACAGGGCTCTGGATAGATAACATTCCCATATAATGCGTAGCCCACACAGCGATACCCATTGTAACGGAACCTACTAACAAGAAATAGAGCTGCGACTTTTGCTTTTCTAAGTGACTTAATGCCCAGTCTATAGAAACTAGAGCAAACAGAAAGCAAACGAATAGAGATAATATTACGATATATAGATTATGATCCAATGGTCCTAACCCTCCCTTAAATCCTGTTTAACATTGTAAATTCTTCCATTTCTTACAAATTCCTTCTTACTTCGAAAAAAACTTTTAAAAAGTTTAAGTATTCGCGTGCTGAATAATGAACACCCTAAATGTATCACTTTTATAGTTATTGAAAAAATATATAAATACTAAAAATAGCTCATGTATTATTTCGGAATTTATTAAACTCCCTTAAGTAAATGACCAACATTTTTATGTAGTCAAAACAAAATGAAGGAAACCGTAATGAATCCCTATAAAGGATAGAAAGAGGGGAAGGCGAATAGTTAGTTTAAGATTCCTCTTCAACAGTTTGGTTTATTCATTTACTTCATTGACAAGTTGATTGAAGGATGCGAGACTCCTACGGGACGAGCGGTCAGATGGAGACTCCTAATGGCGCAAAGCGGCAGGAGGCTCACCGCACGCCCACCAAAAAGTGAGCATCCTGGAGCGGAGATCAACTACTTTCAAGAACTACAATGATGGCAAAAACAGTCTTTAATAAAAAGTGAATTTAGTGAATTAGTTTTCCTGATGGTGTACACTGTTAGAGGAGATAAAACAAGATTTTTGCACAAGAGAGGACTAAAAATATGAGCAAGGTAGCCGTCATTACAGACAGTACTTCATACATACCCGAACATATCCGCAACGAAAAAAATATTGTAATGATTCCGCTCAACGTGGTTTTTGACAATGAAACATACAAAGAAGAAGCCGAAATTAAAGCAGACGATTTTTACGATATGGTGAGTAAAGAGGAAACTCTGCCAAAAACATCTCAGCCAGCGATTGGCGAACTCGTCGAACTATTAGAAGAGCTTTCAAAGAATTATGATGAAGCTATTATGATTACGTTATCGAGTGGCATAAGCGGTACTTACCAAAGTGCGGTTGCGGTAGGAGAGATGGTTGAAGGAATCAAACTTCACGTGTTTGATTCTGAAATTAGCTGTTCACCACAAGCTTTTTACGTATTGAAAGCTGCTGAATTAGCAAGTGAAGGTTATAACGGTTATGACATTATGAATCACTTGTTGCAAATGAAGAATAATGGAATTCCAGCGTACTTCATGGTAGATGATTTAAACCATCTGCATCGCGGCGGTCGTTTAAACACAGCTCAGCTTTTTGTAGGTAATTTGCTGCAAATTAAACCGATTCTTCACTTTGAAGACAAGAAGATCGTTCCGTTTGAAAAAGTCCGTACAAAGAAAAAAGCGTTAAAGCGTATTTTCGACATCATGGATGAAGATGTAAAGCTTAATGACAAAATAAAAATTAGTGTGATTCATGCCAAGCGTGAGGCTGAAGCCGTTGAAATCGCTGAAGAGCTTCGCGAAAAGTTTGTGAACGCGGATGTTTGGGTTAGCTACTTTGGACCTGTAATCGGTACTCACCTAGGCGAAGGTTCACTCGGAATTACGTGGATAAAAGAATAACCATTGGAGAGATGAAAATGAAATCTCTAACACATCGGGAGACAACACAATGAGGTTTGTCTCCTTTTTATTAAACAATCGTTTAACAATCGCCCCTGAACACCTCGTGAATGACTCCAGTTTAAAAGCAGTTCCGTTTAGTAAACTTCCATCAGTTAATCAAACAACCTTAAATCCAGCATTTTCGTTTGATGAAAACCTTCAGCAAATCCTTCATGGTAAGTCACTTCTGTTTGATGAACTTCCCTTTATAGTAGAAAGAATTCAAGAGCATTATGAGAATGGATATTTACAATACTCAGTTGGTGTACGTAAGAGCAAGTATGGTTATGCATGCAGTCGGTGTGGTAATGAGAAAAGTCACTTGTTTGCTTCTTTTTCTTGTTATAGATGCAAAAGTGATGCATGTGTATATTGCCGAAACTGTATCATGATGGGAAGAGTAAGCGAGTGTACGCCTTTATTGACGTGGAATGGACCAGATATACAATGGTCTGATAAAAATAATCTTATGTGGGATGGCAAGTTATCAAGTGGACAGCAAGTTGCGTCACAGAGGTTTGTTGATGGAGTTGGTGGTAAGGGTGAACTGTTAATTTGGGCTGTGTGTGGAGCAGGGAAAACAGAAGTGCTTTTTAAAGGAATTGAGATAGCATTAAAGTTGGGCTTACGCGTTTGCATCGCAACACCTCGAACAGATGTTGTATTAGAATTGGCTCCTCGACTAAAAGCTGTATTTCCTGAAACACTAGTAGCCAGTTATTATGGCGGATCAGATGAACGAGAGGTACCTGCTCAACTCGTCATTTCTACCACTCATCAGCTGTACCGATTTAAACAAGCGTTTAACATAATGATTGTAGATGAAGTGGACGCCTTTCCGTTTTCCTACGATAAAACCCTTCAGCATGCAGTTTCTCTTGCCGTTTTCCCTAAGAACTTCACTCTATATTTATCTGCAACGCCTTCTCTAACAATGAAAAAAGCTACAGAGAAATGCCAGCTTCCTTATGTTAAGATATCTCAGCGGTTTCACGGTTATCCGTTACCTGTTCCAAAGATGGCTTGGAGCGGAGAGTGGAGAAAGCGAATAGCCGCTGGGAAATTGCCGACTGTTTTTGAGAAGTGGGTGAAGAAACAAGCAGATAGTGGGAGGCGAGCCATGATCTTTGTATCGTCTGTATCTATGCTCGATACAGTGACTGACATCATAAAAAAACACGTATCCGTCCAGTTAGATAGTGTTCATGCTGAAGATCCTCTACGAAAAGAGAAAGTACAGAAATTCAGGAAAAAAGAGATACAGCTTTTAGTTACGACAACTATTTTGGAGCGTGGTGTTACAGTTCCTTTTTTAGATGTAGCGGTTTTTGGGGCAGACCATGATGTTTTCTCTGAGAGTGCTCTCGTTCAAATAGCAGGAAGAGCAGGGAGAAGTAAAGACGACCACGATGGGCGAGTAGTCTTTTTTCATTATGGGAAATCGTTGAGTATGGTGAGAGCGATTAAGCATATAAGAGAAATGAACAAGGAGGCTGAATCTTGAGTTATTGTTTATTTTGCCATGAATCATACTCGGAGACATGGTCATGGCAGGCTCTGTTCGGCTTAGTGAATTCACCATTGTTATGTCAGGACTGTGAAGGTGAGTTGGAGTTGATTAAAGGAGAGATTTGTAGAAAATGTGGTCGTGGGTTTTCATTATTTCCCGAGCAATATCGACAGGGTGACTGTTGCTTTGACTGCATTCGGTGGGAGGGAAATCCAACATGGAACGGCGTTCTACAGCAAAATCGGTCACTTTATGTCTATAACGACTTTCTAAAAGAGGTTATTGCGAAGTTGAAATACCGTGGAGATGCTGAAATCGTTAAAGCATTTTACCCAGTCGCTAAACCTGCATTTAAAAAGATTTCCCAAAATGCAATCGTTGTTCCGATCCCTTTAAGTGATGAAAGACATTACGAAAGAGGATTTAACCAAGCTGAACTTTTAGCGAGAGGAATTAGCGCACAACCAGCACTTCTGTTAAAAAGAAAAATGCATGAAGAAAAACAAAGTAAGAAGACCCGTGAAGAAAGAATGCTGCAAAAAGACAATCCCTTTGAAGTAATTGCTGCAGAAAAAGTGCTCGATCAAAGCATTCTTATAGTTGATGATGTTTATACAACAGGCAGCACAATCCGATATGCGGCGAAAGTCCTGTTAGATGCGGGCGCCAAAGAAGTTTCATCTATCACTCTTGCTCGATAAATAAAACGAATGACCTGTTAAAACCTGCGTATCGTACTCCGATATAAAGAGAAGTTAGAGTTGTTAAGGAGCGGATACGTAATGGACAATTTAATGAACTGTCCGCAGTGCGGAAGACTTTTTGTAAAATACATTCGTGAAAAGTGCGATGTATGTTTTCAAGAAGAAGAGCGAGATTATGACAAGATTTACCGTTTTATAAGAAAAAGTGTAAACCGCAACGCAACAATCGTTGATGTTAGTGAAGCAACAATGGTTTCAGAAAATAAGATTATCTACTTCATCCATCAAGGAAGGATTCGGGTAAAGGGGTATCCAAACTTTACGTATCCTTGTGATGGTTGCCACAACCCAATAAATGATGGACGACTCTGCCAAACGTGCAAGGACAAACTGAAGTCGGAACTTTCCATCGAGGATTTTATTAAGCGAAAACAAGAAGAAGCATTACCTTCTTACCATACGGATGACAATTAACCAAATTTCTTTTCATAACTTAAAGATTTTTTTGAGATAGCCGATATAAAAACTAAGAATAAAAGTCTCTAAATGAGGTGACTAAATATGCGAATTAATCATTTTAAAACGATACAAAACAACCCATACAAAAAACAGGTGCCGCATATGAATGAGATTCATGTAAAGTCTGCATACAAAAAGGACGAAATTCAAATTTCAGATGAAGCGAAAAAGCTATTATCGTCTTCTAAATTTGAACAAGACCGAATGGATAAAGTACAGGAAATAAAACAACAAGTGGATAGTGGAACGTTTAAAGTGAATGTTGCAAAAACCGCTGCATCCATCATTAGTTACTACTATAAGGCATAAGGAGAACCCTCATGGAAACCGCACATATGATATCACTTCTTGAACGTTTGTTTAAATCTCACGAAGATCTCATGTCTTTAGGGGAACGCAAAACAGAAGTGCTTAAATTAGGTGATATGAAATCACTGGATGTTTTATTGAAAGAAGAAGATCTGCAGGTAAAGAAACTTCAAATCATCGAAAAAGAAAGAATGCTTAAGTTTGCGAATGTGACATTGAGTGACGTTTTAGAGCAAGCAGAAGAGCCCGAAAAAGAAAGATTACTGGTTCTTCAAAACAGACTTATTGAGATGTATGAATCTTTAAAAAACAGAAATCAACTCAATCAGGAGTTGTTAGAGCAATCACTGCAGTATGTGAATATGTCTCTTAGCATGTTTCAACCACAATACGAACCAGATCTATACTCTAAGAACATTACTGATGAGTACTCATCTAACAGTATTTCTTTATTTGACTCAAAAGCTTAAATCCTACGGAGGAAACCTACAATGCGCTCAACTTTTCAAGGACTGGAAACCGCTCGGCGAGGTATGTTTACCCAACAAACTGCTCTACAGGTGACGGGTCACAATATCTCAAACGCAAATACTCCAGGCTATACACGTCAACGAGTAAACTTTACACAAACAGAACCATATCCAGCAGCTGCCATGAACCGCCCGAACATTCCGGGTCAGATGGGAACGGGAGTGCAAGCTGGATCAATTCAACGGGTTCGTGAAGGCTTTTTGGATACACAATTTCGCGAAGAGAATAACAAGTTCGGTTATTGGAATACAAGAAGTGAAGCGTTAGCTAAAATGGAAGATATCATGAATGAACCTTCGGATAATGGTTTATCAAAGACTCTTGATCGTTTCTGGCAGTCTTTACAGGATTTATCCGTTCATCCAGAAGATGATGGTGCACGTTCGGTAGTGAGGCAGCGTGGAGAAGCGGTTAGTGATACGTTTAATTACCTATCAAACTCTTTAAATGCCATTCGTAATGACCACAAGAGTCAAATTGATCTAACGGTTAAAGAAATTAATTCATTAGCCACTCAAATTAACAACATAAATTCTCAAATCAATGAGATTGAGCCGCATGGTTATCTTCCTAACGACCTTTATGATGAGCGAGACAACCTGGTTGATCGTCTTTCACAACTAGTGAATATCAAAGTAACACCTGTAAAAAGTGGTGGTAATGCTATAGCTATTTCTGAAGGTAAATATACAATCGACATAATCGATAAGAATGGTGCGTCTTTAGGAAAATTAGTTGACGGGACTGCTTTAACAAGTAATGAACTGCAAACAGTAGAGTCTAATGGGACTGTTTCAGGTTACCAGCTAAATGATGGAGCAACGGCAACTACGCTCTCATCCACTGAATTTAGAGGGAAACTTCAAGGATTAACTGATGCGTATAATACTGTGTTCCCAGAAATGTTGGCTAATTTAGATCAGTTAGCTTATGATTTTGCAACTTCATTTAACAGCGTTCATAACGCAGGGTGGACGATGGATGATGTAGAAGTAGGCTTAAAAGGCAACGGGATTGATTTTTTCGCGGTTAAAGATGCTTCAGGAAATGACGTCAAAATTGATGCTAATCAATTAACAGGGTTAGCAGGCAAACTGAAAATCTCTAATCCTATTAAAAATGATCTAGACAAGATAGCAGCAGCTTCCCCTAAAGGAACAGATACGGTTGCTTATTCTGGTGACGGTAGCAACGCACTTGCTCTTGCAAATGTAAAGGATACCACTCAATTAAAAAGTAAATATGAATCTATGATTGGTGGCATGGCTGTTAGCTCTCAAGAATCAGTTAGACTAAGCAACAATTCACTCATGTTAACAGATACAGTAGACAAGAGGAGACAGTCTGTTAGTGGTGTATCGTTAGATGAAGAGATGACAAACATGATTCAGTTTCAGCATGCGTATAATGCATCTGCTAGAAACATAACGGTCATTGATGAAATGCTAGATAAGATCATTAATGGCATGGGTGTTGGAGGGAGGTAGGTTAGTAGGATGAGAGTTACTCAAAATATGTTAAGCAATAATATGTTGCGAAATGTAAGTAACAGCTTTCAAAGAATGGGAAAATATCAAGATCAGCTTTCGACAGGAAAGAAAATTAGCCGACCTTCTGACGATCCTGTTGTAGCGATGAAAGGTATGACTTATCGAACGTCTCTAAATCAAGTCGAGCAATATCGCCGCAATTTATCAGAAGCATATAACTGGATGGATGCTGCTGACTCGTCACTTGATAAAGCGACAAGTGTCCTTCAGCGTGTACGTGATCTTACTGTTCAAGCAAGCAATGGAACATACGAAGAAGGTCAGCAAGGTATGATACAAAAGGAAATTACTCAGTTGAAAGAACACCTTGCTTCGATTGGAAATACCCAAGTGGCCGGTAAGTATATATTCAACGGTAACGATACGAAAAATAAACCAATTGATTTAAATGGTTCAACCCCTACTCCAACAGATAAGGATCCTATAATGCTGAAACTGTCTGACGGAATTAACTTAGCAAGTAACAACGTCAATGTTTCTACGAATCAAAATGCAGTTGAATTCGAACTATCTGATGGGATTAAAATACCTGTTAACATTAACCCGACAAACGTTTTTTCTAAACAATTGTTTAAAGATATGGAAGATCTAGAGGCTGCTCTACAAAATGGTGCGCCGGATTTGGATCAGTTTCTGACCAAAATTGATAACCATATTTCAGGCATTGGTTCAGAACGTTCTGAACTAGGTGCCCGGTATAACCGAATTGAGTTGATGGACAGCCGTTTAAGTGAACAAGAAGTAATCTCTAGCAAAATTCTATCTGACAATGAAGATGCGGATATTGAAAGAGTGATAACCGATCTAAAGATGCAAGAAAGTGTGCACCGTGCCGCACTGGCTGTTGGGTCAAGAATTATTCAGCCATCACTAATGGACTTTCTCAGATAAGAAAAAAGAGCTATCAACTGATAGCTCTTTCTCTATATAGGAGGGAAACAGTATGAACTTTCCTCAATTAAGAATGCAGTCAACAAAAGGTGAATTAGGATTAACCATTACAAAAGCTGTTCAACAGATTGAGCAGCCACAAGCAGATATGACGATTAGACAACGATCAGCGGAGATGGATATTGAGACAACACCAGGAAAACTGATCATCGATCAAACCCAGGCTTGGGCAGATATGAATTTAATGCACATTTTTAAGCGAATCGAAGAGTACGCTCGAAACGGATATCAAGATTGGTTATCTTATCTAGCGAAAACCTCATCTCAGGGAGATCAACTTATGAGGATTGAAAACAAGGGTAACCCATTAATCTCTCAAGCGAAGATGAATAGTGAATCGCCTATTTTAGATTACAATGTAGGATTTATTCCATCTGCCTTTAGCGTTAAAATGAATTATAGACCAGCTAAAGTGAATATTAATTGGAAAACGCATCAGCCAGATATAAACGTAAAAGTCAACAAACCTCGTCATCATTATTCACCAGGTGTCGTACGAGGAAAAATGAAACAGATGCCATCTTTACATATAGAGGTTATAGGATTAAATATTGATCAAAAAAAGTAAAGGGATGAAAACATGAAACTTGAGACGAAATTTCAAGAAGTGATCGAAATACAAGAGTCAGATATATTATCGTTTGAACAAGGTCTGCCAGGATTTGAGCATGAAAAACAATTTGTTTTGCTACCCATAGTAGGTACAGAATTGTCACTGCTTCAGTCAATCGGGACAAGGGATTTAGCCTTTATAACGACTGATCCATTTCAATTTTTTAAAACGTATGACTTTGAGTTAAGTAAAGCAGACATAGAATCTTTAAAGTTAGAAAATGAAAAAGATGTCTTTGTACAAGTAATTATTACAGTCCAAGACCCATATGAAAAATCAACAGCAAATCTTCAAGCTCCTGTTGTAATCAATTCAAAAAATAATCTTTGTAAGCAAGTTATTTTGACAGATAATCATTATAGAACAAGACATAAACTAACAGAATCTCTTGTTAGACAGGAGGGTTAATCATGCTAGTATTAACCCGTAAAATACAAGAAGCTATTAAAATTGGTCACGATATTGAGATAACGGTTCTTGCTGTTGAGGGAGACCAAGTTAAACTAGGCATTAATGCTCAAAGAAATGTAGAGATTCATAGAAAAGAAATCTATCTTTCTATACAAGAAGAAAACAATCAAGCATCCCAAACTTCACTAGACACATTCAAACAGTTAAAAACACAAAAAAATATTACTAAAACTATTAAAGATTAATTCCATTCTCCGATATAACATATAGAAACAAGTTGTACTTTTAGCGGCCGGTAAATGTACGCTCGTTTTATAAAAAACACATCCAACCAACCACAAGGACGTGGGCGGTTCAAATTTCAAGGAGGAAATTAAAATGAGAATTAATCACAATATCGCAGCTCTTAACACGCATCGTCAATTAAGTGGAGCTAATAATGCTCAAATGAAGTCGATGGAGAAACTCTCTTCTGGTCTTCGTATTAACAAAGCAGGAGACGACGCGGCAGGTCTAGCAATTTCTGAAAAAATGCGTGGACAAGTTAGGGGATTAGAACAAGCATCTCGTAACTCACAAGATGCAATTTCAATGATTCAAACTGCTGAAGGTGCTCTTAACGAAACTCACTCAATCCTTCAACGTATGCGTGAGCTAGCTGTTCAAGGTGCGAATGATACAAACGTAACACAAGATAGAGATGCTATTCAGGAAGAATTAGTTGAATTAAAGAAAGAAATTGACCGTATCGGTGATACAACAGAGTTTAACAAACAGACTTTGCTTAATGGTGGTCTGGGTGGTACTGTTGATCAAGATGCAACAACAACAACTGTATTAGCAGTTACTGGTGTTGCTAGTGCAACAACAAATGGTGCTATTGCAGATACTTATACTATATCTTCAGGTGCTGCTGGTGAATTAACTATGACTAACAGTGCTGGTACAAAAACACAGACAATAACAAACGCTAGTGGTGCTCAAGAATTAAACTTCTCTGATTTTGGAATAACATTAAAAACAAATGCAGGATATACTGCTGATGATGCAGTTGGTAATGTTGTAGTTAATGCTGGTTCAGTTACATTCCAAATTGGTGCTAATGAAGACCAAAATCTAAGTTTAAATATTCGTAACATGAAAACGGATGGTGTGCTTAATCTTGCAACCGCTGGCCGTGTTGACGTTACAGACCACCTTGCAGCAAAAGCTTCAGTTACAAACATTGAAAGTGCTATTACTGAAGTTTCAAAAGAGCGTTCTAAACTGGGTGCATACCAAAACCGTCTGGAGCACACTATCAATAACCTTAACACATCTTCTGAAAACCTAACTGCTGCGGAATCTCGTATTCGTGACGTAGACATGGCGAAAGAAATGATGGAACAAACTAAGAACTCTATTCTTGGACAAGCTGCACAAGCCATGCTTGCACAAGCAAACCAACAACCACAAGGTGTTCTTCAACTTCTTCGTTAATTAAAATTTATTATTCTGAGATCTTAGTTTATCTAAGATCTCTTTTTGCTCTTCTGCTACCTAATCGCTTTATAAACCCATATCCCTATTAAATACACAAATACTTTTCCGATATATAATGAAAGGTCATTTATTCGGAGAGTGAACTATGAATATCCACAATCATTTAAACCCCAGTCAAATACACAGTACAACTCCAATTAAACAAGGTGAAACCACTACTGCAACTTTAAAAGAAAAGATATCTGCTACTAAAGCTATTCTGGTTATCAGAGGACAAGAATTTCAAGCAGATTTTACAAATGAAATTCCCGAATCTGAAAAGATTAGGTTAAAAGTTTTAAATGTATCTGAAAATACAATACAAGTTGAATCTAAAGTTACATTAAGGAACGGTTTAGATACTCAAAGTAATAATAGTCTTCAATCTATAGAAACAGGAAAAATAATCAGTAATCACAAGGCTTCTGGTCCACTCTTAACTATTATGAATAAAAAAGGTTTACAATCTGATATTGCAATTAACAATCATATAAAGGAAGCTCTTTCTGGAAAATTTGATGAACATCTCAACCTTCTTAATAAAGGTGTATTCAAGGCTATTCAAAACGAAGTAAGAGTTACTACTAATGCAATAAAGAATGAGACAAATCCTGTTTATGTAGTAAAACAGGTTAATCAAACGCTTGGTAGGATTGCTCCATTTATACATCCACAAACTAGTGAAGAGCTAAGTGCCCTTTTTAAAGAATTAAATGTAAGCCTTTCACATGATAAACTTCAAAATGTTAAAGATCGCTTAATTCAAGTTCTTCAACAAGTAGATGCTGACATGCAAGAATCTACTAATAAAGCAGGTAAAGAGATTATTTTTCAAGTGGGAAGTAAAATATCAGATTTACATCCAAAAGAGGTTCTTCTTAAAACGAAAGAACATGTACAACAATTACCAACAGTCATAAAAGTGATAGAAAAAACTCAGGAAATGCTGAAGTCAATAGCTCTAGAACCAAAGTCTTTAGAAAAGTTAGAACGAGCAGTACAAGAAGCGAGACAATATCAACAACTTGGGAGAGAACAGTTAGGAAAAGAAAGGATTATTCATGCGCTGGAACAAATCGAAAATGAACTATCAGAAGTAATAACAAGAAAAGCAGATATACAACTACAACCAAAAGTAGTAATACGGGAAACGAGAGAACAAGTACAGCAATCAGCGAATGTTGCAGAGGCAATTGAAAAGACACAAGAATACATAAAGGCAAACCCTTTCGAACCAAAAGCTATTGAAAAGTTGGAGCGAGCTATACAGGAAGCTAAACAACATCGACATCTTGGAAGAGAACAGCTAGGCAAAGAAATGATTGTTCAAGCATTACAACAACTTGAAAGTGAAACATACATACAAGATGTAATTAATAAAAAAAATTCTCATAATGAAAAAAGCACAGGTCCAAATATAGATGCACAGCAATCTAACTTAAAAATAAATACAACAGAAACTGAACATGGGAAAGTAAAATCTTTCGAAAACAAAACAGAGATTACGAAACAAGCAGTAGATCAGTGGATCAATATGATTCAAAAACAAAGTAAGATAGGGCAAGCTTTAGACTTATTACAAACTGAATTAAGTAAGTATCCAGAAAGTGCTTCCGTTAAGAAAGTAATGGAGTCAATGGAAAGAGCTGCTCAGCATGTTGAAGCAAAAAAGGAACTTGCTGCAAGAAAAGAAATTCATGAAACGCTTCAAATAATAAAACCAACTTTACCAAGTGAATCAACAGAAAATCAAGAGGTGCAATCAATAAACAAGGAAGTAAAATCATTTATTGAGAATTTACCTCTGCTTGATTCTGCCTCAAAAAATATTGTAGTTACTAAAGTTACAGAAAAGCTGGCAAAGGCAACTATTGATTTTAAAGAAGTACAAAGAGAACTTGTTAGAAATTTAAATAATGTTGATAACATGTTGCGTACTCAACATACACAACCTCAAGCAAGGCAACTCATAGAATCTACTATTGCTAAACTAGACAACTCGATTCTAAAGAGCGAGATGATGATTTTATCTGATATGGGGACAGAAAAAAAGCTTCTGCAGGCTAGCAGTCAGTTGGCAGAAGCAAAAAAATTACTTTCAAGCGGGAATCCACATGAAGCACAAAAAATTGTGCAGAACGTCTCAAAATTACTTGAAATCATAAATTGGAAACCATCTGAAGTAAAAGTTATGCACTACACAAATGTATTATCTGATGAGCAACCTCATCATTATGAAAAACAATTTACTAAAACTATCTCTACCATAGCTAACTATTCGGATATGGAGTACGGATCACCGAGAGAAATGTATGAGAAACTGCGCTCACTGGGATTGAACTATGAGCGGGATATTGGAAATTATTTTGCTTCAAACAAACCGGAACATCAATTAAAAGAGATAGAAACGAATAACTTAAAGTATCTTCTCCAGAAAATATCAAGTGAAGATGGATCAGGAAAGTTTACTCAGCAGATTGAACAAACTCTTTCAAATATTACGGGTCAGCAGCTGTTAAGCAAATCAGATCATCAAGGCAGCCAGCAAAATATGATGTTTTCTTTACCTGTTCAATTAGAGCAGCAAATGAAAAACATTAAAGTCTTTGTGAATTCTAAGAAAGATGGACAAAAGGTGGACTGGGAGAATTGCAGTTTGTATTTCTTAATTGAAACACCAAAATTAGGTGAAGTAGGAATTCTTGTTTCTGCATCAGATCGAAAACTATCTTTAACATTAAAAAACAACAGTTACGACTTTGAACAAGTAGCTAAGCCTATTGGGCAAAAAGCAATACAAAGAATAGAAGAGATTGGCTATCAAGTAAACGGAATGAAGTTTACTGATTTGAGAAAAGAACCTGTTCATCAAGATAATAGTATAGAAGTAACCTCACAAGCTCATTTTGTAGATTACACTTCAGAAAGAGGGATGAATTTCACGATATGAACTATCAATTCTCTAATCAAATAAAACGGAAACATGTAAACGGACAAGCAGCTGCTGTTATTCGTTATAACGAGGATACAGGACAAGCTCCTTCTGTTGTTGCGCAAGGAAAAGGGGATGTGGCAAAGCAAATTATAAGTCTAGCCCAGCAACATGATATACCGCTGCAAGAAGATCACCGTTTAATTGGTGAGCTGTTAGACATGGACTTAGGTGAAAGCATTCCTCCCCAACTTTATGCGGTTATGGCAGAAATTTTATTATTAGTAGAAGAATTGGAAAAAAAGTATTAAATTTAAGAGCTTAATTCCGATATAACATTTGAATGATAATACTGGAGGTAGTTGAATGTTCACGGAAGAAGCCTTGCACAAAAAATCACCTGAAGAGCTGACAGCATTATTGTATGAAGCTTTTCTTAGTAACTTGGAAGAAGCTAAAGAAGCTATTGCAAAAAAAGAATTTACTGAAGCAAATACGAAGCTCCAAAAAGCTAGCGATATCTTATATCGATTGGGCGCAGGTTTAAATTATGAAGCAGGCATTATTGCAGATCAATTGGACGAAGTATACAACTATCTCGCAGAAAGTCTTATTCAAGCTAATCTTACAAAAGAAGTTGAACCGATAGAAGAAGCTATTAAGCTTGTAACGGCAATATCAGATGCTTGGAATGAGGCAATGGAAAAGAAAACAGATAGCCTGTCACATACAACTAAACAAAAGAATAAAGCATACGAACAGTTTGCAATTTACGAATAAGAGGAGCTCTTACAAATGAGAATTAATCATAACATTCAAGCCTTAAATGCTTACCGTAACCTTTCACAGAATCAATTCAATACATCTAAAAGCTTAGAAAAACTATCATCAGGACTACGCATTAACCGTGCTGCTGATGATGCAGCTGGACTAGCAATCTCAGAAAAAATGCGCTCGCAAATTCGTGGATTAGAGATGTCAGAAAGAAATGCCTTAGATGCAATCTCTTTAATCCAAACGGCTGAGGGAGCTCTTAACGAAACACATTCAATTCTACAAAGAATGCGTGAACTTTCCGTTCAAGCTGGAAATGACACGTTGGAGTCTCAAGATCGTGATGCTATTCAAGCTGAAGTTGATCAGTTAACAAAAGAATTAGATCGCATTGCGGGTACAACACAATTTAACAAAAAGGAATTACTTCGTGGGGCAGAGGGTGGAAGAGCTTTTGCGAGTGTTTCCTCTACAGATGTAAACTATAAAGGTGCCACTACAAACACTTGGGAAGGAATTGTTACTGCAGATCCTACAGATAAAGCAAGTGTAGAATTGAATTTTGGTTATCAGGTTGGTGATTTAACTAAAGCTAATATTAATGGAAAGACTTTTACAATTAACGGTAAAGTGTATGAAATTGATATTAAGGATGATGCTGCTTTATCGGGATTAAATACAAACAGTAATATAGCAGTTAATGTATCTGGCTGGAAAGAAACTGGTGCAGATGCTGACGGAATAGCTAACATCAATGCTGTTCTAACTTCACTTAAAAATGCTATTACAACAAATGACAATACATTTAGCACGGCAAGTACGATTGTAAATGCAACAAATACTGATGGATCAGATAACAACAGTATTAATAATGGAAAGCTTACTTTAATTACAAACAGCAATATGTCTGCTGAAGAAGCTAGTAAAATATCTGTATCTTCGAATGTTACTGGACTTAATGTTTATCAACCAGGTACTAGTACTCCTACGACAAAATTATACGCTGAACAATCAGCTGATTTAGGAAAAACTAGTTATGTTACGTTTGGTCAAACTCCAAAAGATGGAGACAAACTGAGAATTGATAATCTTGAAATAACATTTACGGACGGAACCTCTGGAGCGGCTACAGGTTTTGTGTGGAGCCCACCTAAAGGTACAGCGCGCATTGATATTACAGGGAAATCTGTATACGATATTCTAACTGATATCGAATCTGTAATGAAAACTGCTGAAGCAAATATAAACAAACCAATTCGCGATGTTTCTGCATACTCAATCATTGGAAACAGTCTACAGCTAACTACTATGGACACGAAGAACGGTTCATCGTTTACAAACAATGTAAACAGTGAGGGCTTAGAAATTCAAATCATCGACAATGACTTTGAAGCTACTGCTGGAAAAGATCTTACTCTAGGAATGCAAATCGGACCAAATGCTAGTGAAAGATTGGATATCACGATTGGTGTTATGGATACAGCTGCACTAGGCCTTGCTTTTAATGCAGATGGTACTCCAATTAAAACACCAGGAGTGGATGCAGTAAAAGGAATTGATGTTTCATCATCTGCTGCAGCTCAAGTTGCAATTTCAGCAATCGATAACGCAATTACAATGGTTTCCGCTCAGCGTTCTAAGCTCGGAGCATTTCAGAATCGTTTAGAACATACCATCAATAACTTGAAAGCTACAAACGAAAACTTGACTTCATCTGAATCTCGTATTCGTGATGTAGATATGGCGATGGAAATGACTAACTTTACGAAGAACAACATCTTAAATCAATCAGCTCAAGCGATGTTAGCTCAAGCAAACCAATTGCCTCAAGGAATTCTACAGCTTTTACAATAATTTTGATTTGAATGGAAGATAGTTCTATATGAACTTATCTTCCATTTATTTTCTGTGATACACTATTTTACAGAAATCACGATTGAGAGGAAGACCGGTGTGAATATTGAAAAAGTAAATCCGTTAAGTTTACTTCGATTAGGTTCTAAAAAAGAAACAACTCTTGAAAAAGTGTCATTTTCAGAAGTGATGGCAAAAGGTCGAGAAGAGAAAACCATTGACCGCTTGCGCGAGTTAGTGTCTAAGATTGAAGATCAAGGGTCGATTTTAGCAGAATCCCGTACGGTTGAAGATTTACGAAAGTACAAGCAGCTCGTTAAAGACTTTATGGACGATGCGATTAAGTCTGGACTTCAGTTAGAAGATCGTCGCGGTTTTACGAGACGGGGGAAATCTAAAATCTATAAAATTGTAGAACAGGTTGATAAAAAGATAATTGAACTTACAGATGCTGTTTTAGTCCAACAAAAAAGCAGTTTAGAAATTCTTGATTTGGTTGGAGAAATAAAAGGATTACTTGTAAACGTATACGCATAATGTCGTAAAAAAGGAAGCAGGTGAAATCATGGACATTGCCTCTCTTTCCGTCATGTTGAACCAATCACAAGTCCAGCAGCAGGCAAACCTTTCCATCATGAAAATGGCGATGAACACAGCTGAACAAAACAGTGTAAATTTTACCAAGATGTTAGAACAATCTGTTCAACCACACTTAGGCAGCAAAATTGATATGAAATTATAAGAAGATCTCCTTTCATGAGGTCTTTTTTATTTGTCGTTTTTTGCAACACATTTCTAGTAAACTTTCTCTCTACTTATGGGTATACTTCATTTAGAGAGAGGAGTGAACTGAGATGGATCGAGTATTTCGGATACAGAAGCATCTATGGGTCTGTTTGTGTTTAGGTATTTTAAATGCGGCAGATGCTTTGTTCACTCATCAGCTGCTCCAAAAAGGCGGGACAGAACTCAATCCCTTAATGCGCAGTTTGTATGAATATGATCCCGTCATCTTTCTCCTCGTTAAATTCTTTTTTACTTACTTAATTATTGCGATAGGGTTTATTCCTTTGAAGAGAAGAGTACAGGTTCTGCTGAACATCGCTTTGCTTGTTTATATGGTTGTAATCACATGGCATGTAATTATTAATGTGTGGCTTGTGAAATAAATAAAAACCTCCCGATTGGGGAGGCTTTATTATTGCAGTTGTCGATCCAGTTGTGAAACGGATAAATCTCTAACGGTCGGTAATCCTTCTGGTGGATTTTTTATTAATTCTGGGTTATATATGATTTTTAAACGAGACTTGGTTGGCGACATCTGAGCTTGTCCTGTTTCGAATACATATGTACCAAGTTTGCCGTTATTCATATTCACTTTCCCACGTGTCGCATTTAATACGACCTTCCGTCCAAAAACACCGCCTTGAATTTCTACGTTAGATCCAACACCGTAAATCTCCATTAAGTCTTCTGAATAAAAGAACCCTCGAATGATGTTGGCAGTATCACCGTATACGTTGTTATTCGCAATTAAAATAGAGTCTTTACCAAAAAGAACGAGTGACTTTTCGATGTTATTCTGATTAATACCTTGCAATCGAGAATAGCGGATGGCCGTTTTTCCAGTTACATAAACGGTTGAATTGAACTTGATATGAGAGCCCCAAATGGTTAGGTCACCATCCACAAAGATTGGACCGTCGATTTCAAACTGTTCATAGTTGTTGTAGGTATAATGATTTGTACTTTTATCCCCAATTACAACGTTTCCGCCGAAGTACGCCCCTTGTTTAAACGATAGCTTACTCCATCCGTCTTTTCCGTTACTGATGGTAATGTCTCTATTTTCAGCGTATGTTCTGGAGCTGAAACGATTAAAAACAAAACTTCCTCTAAACTTGATATCATTCTTTGAGTCCACGAAAACGTTAGAAGAGGCATATTGGTCTCTAATGTGGTCTTTGTGTGGATTGTTGTTAAAATTTGCGTCGTTAACTGCAGTGACAGGAAATGAATTGCCGAACTCAGGAAAGTAATATTGACCCCGCTGACCTTCTATATCAATCGGCGCAAAACTTGGAGTGCGAGTATCGACAATCGGTACGTATTCTTTGTTTACCTCTGTAAAAGAGGTAAAGGCTTCACGAACATTCTCCTTGTTCACTTTTTGGTAAGGTGTTTTGTTGTTAAAGTCCTTTTCTTTAATGTGATCGCTATATTTTACATCCGACGTCATTTTATAGAGGCTTCCTGGAAGGATTAAGTGCGCTTTTCTTCCGTTTTCCCCTTCAACACTTGGCAGATCAGACGAAATCCAGTCGTTGTCTGTCCCAACAATTCCTTTATTCTTCGTAATCAGGTTTCGTTCTACATAAAGGTCACCCTTAATAGCTACGCCTCCATGCAGAAACATGTTGCCGTCATCGTCTCTTTCGGTACATCCGTTTCTTCCTTTACACGGATTATAGGCGCCGAGTGCATAGTTTAACGCTTCGGGTACTTGTTTTGCTCCAAGTTTAATGGTTGATATCAAGGTTTTCGTTTTTCCGTTTACGGTTGCTTGACTATGTAATGTCATCGTTTGGGTCAAATCTTCTGGGTCATTATTTAGTTTTTTTAGATTATAGATCTTAACTTTAAGCGTACCGTTCTCTGCAGGGAGGTTCGCAGTTGGCAAAAACTGATCATTCGCATTCGTGACTTTGTAGTTTTTTATTATTTTATTTAGTGAGTCAGTAAAATCTCTTGCAGGGAGACCAGCGAGTGGCTGTGTTTTCGTTTCTAACAAAGTGGAAAGATAATCAATGCCTTTTTCAGCGAGCTCGACGGATTGAATTTGTGTTTCACGCGCATCTGTTTTCTTGGCGCCGTTAAACGTAGTCGTTACTAAAGAGAGGCCAGCTACGGAAAAAATGACAATCATTAAGAGAACAATGATGAGTGTATTTCCTCTTTCAGATAAAAGATTCTTCATTTCTACTCCTCCAATAGTCCGAACTGACTTTGTAGTGTTAGCGGCTTAGCTTGTTCATTTTTTTTGCTTTTAACGTTCAAGATGACTTTTACGCTTTTCCCTGTTTTTATGATAGATGAATCCTTAAAATCATAATCTCCAGAACTAATGGGCTGACCATCTATGACGGGTACGTGATCGAGAAAACCAACTGTTTTTGAAGAGTTCTGATTAATCTCGTATACAAGCACATTCTGGCTGCCGGTTGAAGCATTTTTTACTTTGGATACAGGTGCCGTATATAGAGCATCAATAATTTGTGACATAACAAGATCTGCTTCATCTCGAATGAGCGTTTCATTGTAAATCTTTTTTTCTGTATTTAATCCACTGAGCAAAACAAAATAAACGACTGTACCGATAATAGAAAAAAGAACGAGGGAGAGGAGTGATTCAATTAAGGTGAGACCTTTTTGATTTCGTAAGTTATTTAACATTTTTCACATATCCCTCTACAGATGTGACTTGATCTTTTTGGTTGCTTTTATAGTAGATGGTTACTTTAACAGGGAAGAGATTGATAGAGGTTTCTTCACCTTGTTGTGATGTTACTGTGATTTTTGTTTCGTATTTGTTGTTGTTGATCATCGTTTCATATAAATCTCTGCAACTTGATTTTGTACATTGGTTCTTATCGTATGTATTAGGAGAAGCTTTAATCTCGTATGAAGCATAATCGTTCTGTAACCGTTCTAATGTCATTCGTGCTAGATTAGTTGCGACTAGTTTGTTGTTGTTTCCAGCAGATATTTGGTTGGCCTGATTAAAAAATTGAGAAATACCGATCACCGAAACAGAAAGGATGGTTAGTGAAATGAGCACTTCTATTAGTGAAAATCCTTTTTCTGAAAGCATTGCACACAACCTCCTACCTTTTAATCAGTATAAAAGTACTATTAATCTCTTGTGTTCTACTTGATTATACAATATTATTAGAAAAAATTGATATTATTGGATGTTTTTTAGTAAATTTGTAGTATTATAGGTTTAATTAGCGAATATTGGAATGGGGGAGAGGTCAATCATACCATTTATTGTTTTATTCACTTTTACATTGATTGCAGGTACGGTGCTGTATTTTTATCCGCCAAACATTCCATTGAAGTTTAAGATGACGCTGTTAGGGCTGGCGTTTTTGCTGGCTTTAGGAGGTTTGTTTATATTAGATCACTTATCGTATGGGTTAGCACTTGCTGCTATCTTGGGGATTGCTTTCGTTATTTCTTATGTTACTGAAAAAAGAATGAATCTTGTCACAGTTGCTGCAGGTGGAAAAATTACAGAAGAATTAGTGTCTAGTAAATCAGAGGTGAAACTAGATGATTCTAAAGTGAACGTAGGAGCTTTGGGTTCAGAAATTGCTGTGACTATTGATGAAGTACCCGTTTCAGAAGAAATTGAAATGAAGCAAGAAGTGACGTCTGAAAATTTAAATGTAGAAGTGATTCCAGAGCTTAACTCGACTGAACCGATAGACGTCATTGAACTTCTTGATATGGAGTTAGAAGAGTTCATAATTGAGGAAACTGAAATCGCTGAAATTGAAGTAGCAGAACCTGCCCAGGAATTAGAGCTGAAAAATCAACTTGCCGAGCTTACGGATGATGAGTTTGCCTTCCTTACCGAAACAAGAGAAATTTCTGAAGAAGAGGTTACGGATTTGCCTGTTGCCACCGATATAGAAGATGTGGACATTTTCTTGCAACGTTCTGCTCTATTGGAAGAACTAGATGAGGAAGAAACGCATGAAGAATTATCTCAAGAGGAAAAAATCGTTTTACTAGAAGAAGTCGTTGAGATGGTAGATGAAGTTCCTCACACCGACGAAGAAGAGGAAGTTTATATTCCAGCGTTAAGTACTCCTGCCTATGCTGAAGAAGTTATAACGGCGGAGGAAATTGTAACTGAAACAGAAGAAATACCTGTCACAGAAGAAATCCACTTCATAGAAGAACCAATCAACTTAGAAGAAATCCTCATGAAAGATCCAGAACACGTTAATACAACTCCAGATCAAATTGAAGCCATCGTTGAAGAAATAGTTATAGCAAATGTTATAGAAGAAGTAGAAGAAATAGACGCAGCTGAATTTTCAGAAGCAACAGTTGAAGAGCAGGGTGCTGATACGTTTGAAACAGAAACTGATAATCAAGTAGTAGAAGAAACAAAGTTTGAACCTGCAATACCTGATATGAATGCTGAAGTGCAGGATATGCTGCTTAACACCTTATTTTCTTATCAGAACCAAGGTGATTACGCGTCTTATCAAGTGATGGCAGAAACGATTTTGAATCAACCATTATCAGACAAAGATTATTATCTGTTTGGAAAGCTTTTACTAGATTCATATGCAGAGTCAAATGAATTTACTAGAGTTCGTGACTTGTTAGAAGTTATGGAAGCAAGGTTACAGTCATACCCCGTAATTGCAGAAGAGCTAGAACGGTACAAAGATATTTTTCTTGTAAAACAATAACTTTATTACAACATATTATTTAAACATAAAAGGACTGGGTGAGTGTTATGAAAAAGAGTAATCAATTTGTTGGGCTACCTATTATCAGTATTGCAGATGGAGCAGAAGTCGGGCACGTAAAATCGTTAGTTGTAAATCCGAAAGAAGGAATGGTTGATTTTCTAACGGTTGAACATGCGGATTGGCAGATCAGCGTACGTGCTGTTCCTTTTAAAAAGATTGTTGGTGTTGGTGAGTTTGCTGTCATGATCGAAGACAGTACTTCTATTTTTGATCTTACGGAGATTCCGATTGCGAACGAACTAGTACAAAAGAAAATCAACGTAGTGGGTGCTAAGCTGATTGACCGTAAAGGACAGCTGATTGGTGAAACGACTGAGTTTTTCATTAACGAAGACACAGGGGCAATTTTAGGGATTGAGCTATCTCTGCGTTCTAAAAAAGTGATTCTTTCTTCAGAACAGCTCATTACATATGGCCGTGACCTGATCGTTATTAAAGAAGAAGCACAATTAAACTTTTTAGATAAAGCGGAAATGCTGTTTGGTGATTTTAATGAAGTTTGTAACTTAAATGAAGTCGCAGCAACTGTGGAACCATCAGAAGAAACTCAAGAACTGTCCGAGTTTCAGGAAAAACAGTTAACACTTCTGACGGGAAGAACGACAACGAAAGATATTTTTGAAAGAAACGGTGAGCTGTTATTTCCAAACGGAACAACTTTAAAGAAAGAGGATGTTAGGAAAGCTCAAGAAAAAGGACCAGCTGTATTAGCTGAACTTTCCATGAACGTTGTAGGCTAAAGAAAAAGCGATGGCTAAAAGAGAATTCAACCACAAAAATTTTCTTGCGATCTTTGCATCCCTTAGCCTTGCAGCTCTTTTTCTTTTCTTTCTCAGTCACTTAGGGACAAAGGTATACTCTAATTTTTTCGAAGCAGATATGTATGGTGAGGGGGTCGTTTTAGCCTCCATACCATTAGAAGGTGTTGTGAAATCAGAGGCTATCACGTTAGTAAATGATAAGGTCTCTAAGTGGCAGAATGAACATCCTGTGTATCTTGTTTATAACGATAAAAAAGTGAAACTATCGGCTGATGTGTGGCAGTTTCAGAATGAAGAAAGTCTCAAAAACATTTCAGATGAATCTTCGTCAATGATAGTTAGCGTGAACAAAGAGGCTGTTCAACAGTCACTACAGCAGCTCCAAGTTTCGGGACTTCAAGAATTACTGGATGAAGATATGCTATATGCGCATTTGAAGAAAATAGGCTCAAGCCTACAAACTACAGATACTGAAGTTCCGATCAATGAGTTTCTGACGACATTTGGTCAAGCGGAAGAAATTGTGAGTGAAAACACGGTTAAACTTCCGGGTGAAAACGTGCTGTTAGTAGAGTGGGTAAAAGGGCTAGAAAACTATGAGATCCAACCTGGAGAAGTGTTTTCTCTTATAGGAGCGATTGAGGATGTGGGTTTGACAGCACAAGACTCCATTGATCTAAATGTGCTGGCGAGCGGGATTTATTCAGCCGTTCAAAAAACAAACTTTACAATCATTGAACGCCATACATCAAGAGAGTTGCCAGATTACGCGTCACTTGGATTTGAAGCTTTCGTTAAACCAGCTGATATGGATTTTGCTTTTAAAAATCCGAACGCTTCTTCTTATAAATTGAACTTTGTCGTGACGGATAGTAACTTAACGGTTTCCATCGTTGGGGTGCCATTGCCTTATACATATACCGTGAAAGTGGACAAAGAAGTTTTTAAGCCGAAAACCATTATCCATTTTAATGATCAGCTCGCGTCTATTTTTAGTGCCGTTACAGTAAACGGAGGCAGTGAAGGTTATTTGGTAACAGTTACCCGAAAATCGTTTGGTTCAGGTGGGGAAGAAGTCGCATCTGAGAAGTTAGCAGAAGACTTTTATCCGCCGAAACATCGCATTGAAGAAAGAGGTTATCCAGTAGAGGAAGAAGAGTCGACTGAAACGGCACCAGAAGAAGGTACCCCTGTTACGCCGTATCCGTACCCATATCCGTATCCTTATCCATACCCATACCCGTACAATCCGGATCCTGCTAATCCATTGCCTACTCTTCCTGTTTTACCTGGTATACCTGGAACGGATCCGAGTGATAAACCTATACCGCAGATGCCTGTTCCTGAAAAAGGGAAAGAAACGACAACGAGTAATCCTGAAAAAGAGAGCGATGGTGATGTGCAATGATCGTTCCTAAAAAACGTCTTGGGGATTTGTTAGTAGAGTCTGGTTTGATCTCTGATGAGGTTCTTCAGCAAACTTTAAAAGAAAAGCGCAGCAACCAAAAGCTCGGGGATGCGCTAATCGAAAAAGGATTGTTGACGGAACAGCAGCTGATTGAGGTATTGGAGTTTCAGCTGGGGATTCCGCATATCAGTCTGTACCGTTATCCGATTGACGAACAAGCGGTAGCCATCGTTCCTAGAGAGTTTGCTCGCAGACATTTTCTGATGCCGGTAAAAAAAGAAGGGGACAAGCTTTTCGTCGCCATGGCAGATCCGATGGATTTTACCGTTATTGATGACCTGCGGCTTACTACCGGTTTTCAGATTGAACGAGCCATCTCTGCAAAAGACGATATCATTCGTGCGCACAACAAGTATTACGATATCGATGACTCAATGGAAGAGTTTCTGAATCTAATTCCGCAAGGGGCGTCAGATGACAGCCGAATGACAGAAGAGGACTCGCCGATTGTAAAACTCGTAAACCAGATTATTCAGCAAGGTGTTCAGCAAAAAGCAAGTGATATTCATTTTGATCCGCACGAAACAAAACTTGTTGTACGGTACCGAATCGACGGGATGCTGAAGACCGAGCGAAGTCTGCCAAAGCATATGCAAAACATGCTGACCGCGCGTATTAAAATCATGGCGAATTTAAACATTACAGAAAGCCGTTTGCCTCAGGATGGCCGTATAAAGATGACACTTGATATGCATCCGGTGGATTTGCGTGTTTCGACGTTGCCAGCTATATATGGGGAGAAAATCGTTCTGCGTATCCTTGACCTAGGAAGTTCATTGAACCACTTAGAGAATCTAGGATTTAACAAACTGAACATGCAGCGGTTTTCGAATCTGATTAAACAACCTAACGGCATTATTTTAATCACTGGACCTACTGGATCAGGAAAATCGTCAACGCTGTACGCCGCTCTAAACAAGTTGAACACGGAAGAAGTGAACCTGGTTACGATTGAAGATCCAGTTGAGTATCAATTGGGCGGGATCAACCAGATTCAAGTGAATGCAAACGTTGGACTAACGTTTGCAAGCGGGCTGCGATCGATACTTCGTCAAGATCCAGACATCGTCATGATTGGGGAAATTCGTGATACAGAAACGGCTGAAATTGCGGTTCGTGCTTCTTTAACCGGCCACTTGGTTCTAAGTACGCTCCACACGAACGACTCCATCGGTACAATTGCCCGTTTGACGGATATGGGAGTAGAACCTTTTTTAGTAGCAGCCTCCTTATCAGGCGTTGTTGCTCAGCGTTTGGTACGAAGGATTTGCCGTGATTGTAAACAAACGTTTAAAGCGACGGAACGGGAAAAAGAGATCTTTGCAAAACGAGGCATAAAGATTGAAGCCGTTTCGCGCGGAAAAGGCTGCGGTATGTGCAACAGTACAGGCTATAAAGGGCGCATTGCACTTCATGAAGTTTTAGTGATTGATGAACATATCCGCCAGCTGATCATGAACAACCGTCCTATTATCGAGTTGCGTGATTATGCGATGAAAAATGGAACCATTTTCTTGATTGATGACGGTTTCTTAAAAGTAAAACAGGGCTTAACGACGACTGAAGAAGTCTTGCGTGTAGCAATCAACGAGTAGGTGCAAACATGAAAGAGAAATTGGAACAATGGCTTCGAGCGGCTTTTCAATTAAAAGCGTCAGATGTTCACCTGTCCGTTGGCATGCCTCCTGTTTTTCGTATCAATGGGGGACTGAAACGTTACGGAAGTGAGTCTCTAAAGCCAGAAGACACGCTCCAAGTGGCGCAAATTGTGATTGATGAAAAGTATTATCCAGAGTTTGAAGAAGTAGGAGAAATTGATATCTCTTACGGCATTCAAGGGTTGTCTCGATTCCGGGTGAACGCTTATCGTCAGCGTTCGTGTGTAAGTCTTGCTTTTCGGATCATTCCGACGTCCATTCCTAGTATGGAAGATTTAGCGTTGCCTGAAAGTGTGAGAAAGATGGCAGGGAAACACCAAGGCCTCGTGTTAGTTACAGGACCTACTGGCAGCGGGAAGTCGACGACTCTTGCCTCGATGATCGATTTTATGAACCGGAGTATGAGCCGGCACATAATTACGTTAGAGGACCCAATCGAGTACTTGCATCGCCATCGAACGTGCGTGATCGACCAGCGCGAAATTGGTTTTGACACCAATAACTTCGCAAATGGTCTTCGCGCAGCACTCCGCCAGGATCCTGATGTGATTTTACTCGGGGAAATGCGAGATCTGGAAACCATTGCGACCGCCATTACAGCTGCGGAAACGGGTCACCTTGTTTTAGGTACACTACATACGACAAATGCATCCTCAACGATTGATCGGATTGTTGATGTGTTTCCGCCAGAACAACAAGGTCAGATTCGTATTCAATTAGCATCTGTGTTAGTCGGTGTGATGTCGCAAAGGCTGCTTCCGACCATTGATGGAAAAGGACGCAAGGCAATAACTGAAGTATTAGTGAATACGCCTGCAGTAGCGAACCTGATCCGCAATGAGAAAATTCACCAGATTCATAGTGTAATGCAGACGAGCAAGAACGCTGGGATGCATACGTTCGAAATGTCGGCCAAGGAAGCTCTTGAACGCAATGAAGTTTCAAGAGAGTTCGTGGAGCCATATCTCCTAGAGAAGGGAGGCTAAGATGGCGCAGTTTAGTTATGTGGGTCGTGACAAAAGCGGGAAGAAACGATCAGGTTCTGTACTTGGACTTTCAAAACGTGAAGCGGTTCTAAAGTTGAAAGAAAAAGGAATTGCTGTTACAGAAGTGCAAGAAATGAAACAAACGCTGTTTAACAAAGAAATCTCGTTAGGCAGTCCTGTAAAATCGCAGCAGTTCGTCATCTTCTTAAGGCAGTTTGCGACATTGCTGAGAGCAGGTGTATCTGTCGTTGATTCCACAAGCATTTTGGCGGCTCAAACAGAAAGTAAAGCGCTGCAGAAGGTGTTAGCGGATGTGGAGGAGGAGCTTCGTCAAGGAAATCCTTTATCTAGTGCTATGAGCCGGCACCGAAATGTTTTCCCGCCGATGGTCATCAACATGGTGTCTGCCGGGGAAGCAGGTGGTAGTTTGGACGACACGCTCGACCAGCTCGCCACTTATTTTGAAAAACAGCATTATACGAAGCAAAAAATCATTTCAGCTATGATGTATCCGATGATTGTCGGAGTGGTGGCGGTGTTTGTTGTCATCTTCCTGCTTGCAAAGGTTGTGCCAACGTTTGCGGCCATGCTGCAAGATGCAGGAGGAGAATTGCCTGCAATCACACTGTTTGTCCTAGCAGCAAGTCAATTTGTACAAGAGTTTTGGTGGCTTTTGATCACACTTTTTGTACTGCTTTATCTAGCACTCTTGATTATTCGCAAAAATAAATCCAGCCGGTATTACTTTGATTATGTGATTTTAAAAGTACCCGTATTCGGCAAGTTGCTTCAAAAGTCAGCATTGGCACGTATGACGCGTACATTAAGTTCATTGTTCTCTAGCTCCGTTCCAATTCTGCAGTCTCTTTCGATTGTGGAGAAAGTAGTAGAGAACGAGGTGGTAGCGAAAGTGATTCGCGAGTCCAGAAGTTCTTTGGAAACCGGACAGCGGTTAACAGAACCAATGAAAAAACATTGGATTTTCCCACCGCTTGTGACCCAGATGATCTCCATTGGAGAAGAAACAGGATCTCTTGATGAAATGCTTTCAAAAGTGGCTGACTTTTATGAAAAAGAAGTAGAAACCGGGACTGATCGTTTGAAGGCAATGATTGAGCCGTTGATGATTGTTTTCTTGGCTTCGGTTGTAGGGACAATTGTTGCTTCTGTTATGGTACCGATGTTTGAAATCTATAAAACAATTGGTTAAAACACACTAAAAATTAAAACACACTAAAAATAAAGGGGAGTTAAGAAACCATGTTAAACAAGCTATTAAAAAAGTATGCGAAGAATGAAAAAGGTTTGACGTTGATTGAATTGCTGGTAGTAATTGTTATTTTAGGGATTATTGCGGCGATAGCAGTTGTGAGTATTGGTGGTATTGTTGGAAAAACAAAAGATAAAGCTGCAGTTACAGAAGCAGTTCAAATTATTAATGCTGCAAAGTTGGCACAATCTGAAGATAGTAAAAAGGTAAGTTGGACTCCGACTGAACTAGAATCTTACGTTAGTAATCTAAAAGATACTACATGGACAGTTACCTTAAGTGGGAAAGAATATAAAATTGCCAACCATGAAGGTGGAAAAGTAGCAGCAAAAACTCCAGATGCAGAAGCAACTGTCACGGAAGAACAATTGACTAGCTTTCTTAATCAATAAAGTTATAATGAATATCCTCCCTTTAGGGAGGATATTCATTAACACTTCTTTTCACAATTTCATTAATTATGTGAAATTGTTAAAGGAAGTGTTAATTGTTACACATCTAATATAGAGGTGGTACATATGAGATTCAATCTAGGTCTCTTCAACAAAAAAAGAATCAACCTTATACTCCAAGACCACGTCATCCGTTATTTGGACTATCGCACCCCGGAAGACCTAGACGTTAAAAGCTCCGGCGAGCGCTACCTTCCAGTAGGTCTCATTCAAGATGGCATCATCACCGACCGAGACACCCTTCTCAATATATTAGAAGAGTGTGTAGAGGAGTGGAGTATTAAAGGCCGTGAAGTTCAGTTTCTAATACCTGACAGCAAACTTGTCATTCGTAAACACCAAATTCCCACTAATCATAAAGATGAAGAAATCAAAGGCTATCTTTACATGGAGCTAGGGAATACCATCCATCTTCCATTCGAGGATCCTGTCTTTGATTATGTATTACTTGAAACCGATGTAGAAAAGAGAGAGATTCTTCTTTTTGCAGCTTCTGAAAAGATGGTACATGATTATTCATCTTTGCTCACAGATGCTAAATTAAAACCTGTTGTTGCTGATGCTTCTTGCGTTTCCCTTTACCGTCTTATTTTCATGAAAAATCTCGTGTCAGAACAAGATCATACGCTCTGTTTGCAGTTTGATATACCTGCTGTGCAATTAAGTATTTTTCATCAACATAAGCCTTATTTCTTTAATCATTTGAAGATGGAAACAGACTATAAAAGCTGGAATTTCAAGCAGCATTCCACGGGCGTTCAGAAGATTATTTGGCAAGGTGATTCGGGTTACGTGCACGGATTGATTGAAGATAAACTTGTTGAGATTGAACGTATCGTTAACTATTACAAGTTCACGATTAATCACGGTGAACAGGGTGTGACAAAAGTGATTTTATCAGGTGAACTCCCAGAGTTAGCGTACATACAAGAGAGGCTTGCATCCAAGCTGGACGTGCCTGTACTCACAATCGATCAGTCGGATCAGCAGCTGCCGTCTCAGTTTGATGTTGTTTTAGGACTTGGTTTAAAAGAGGTGCAGCTATGTTAGTCGACATTAATCTGTTACCCGTCAAGGAACAGAAATCGTTTAAGACTACCATTCTATTAATTGTCGCTGTTGCCATGCTCTTAGGATCGGGTACGTGGCTTGGTCTTGACTATTATGTGAGTACAGGTGAATTACAAGAAAAAGAACGATTGTTAGAGCAAGAGAAGCTGTTGGTACAAACACAGTTGAAAAACCAGCAGCAATTAGGACCAGTTGTTAAGTCTGCACCGCTCTCAGAGAAAATCGAGTACATACGCGGTAAAAAAATTGCGGCTACCGATCTCCTTCAGCACCTTGTCGCACTTCTGCCTGAACGCGGTTTTTTTATGAAATACGAATATAAAGATAAGAAAACGATACTCGTTGAAGCACAGTTTGATACATTGGCGGAAACCTCGCACTATTTATATGAACTAACAAATTCTCCATATTTAGCTGCAGCGACTATTGAAAAAATGGAAACGACGAACTTTGAAGAAATCAATGAAGGCGAGGATATGACGGCGATGCAAAACATCCTGCCTCGTTACCGAAGTCTTTATAAAATTGAATTTGACAAAGAGAAAATTCTAGAGTTAAAAGGTGAAGAGAATGACACAGAATAAAAAACTTCTATCCTATGCAGCAATTGGAGTCATCCTTCTATTTTTAATGTGTGGGATTTATGGTTATTTTGGCTTGTTATCTCCACTTCACCAACAAATTGAATCTGTTGATGCGGAGATGAAGCAGCAAAAGACATTCTTAGATAATGCGACAGCACCGGCAGCTGTTACAACACAAAATAGTGAGAACACATTCGCCCTTCAAGAAGAAGTCCCTGTTAAACCACTCGTCGATCAACTTATGCTGCAGTTTGAAAAAGCGGAAGTTTTATCAGACAGTTTAATTTTAACGATGGACTTTAGTGACGGAGAAGCATCAGAAGATGAAGAAGTGGCAGAAGAAGAAAATACTGAGGAAACAGCACCTGAAGTAAATGCAGAAGCGGAAACAGATGCCCCAGCTGCGGAAGAAAACGTTTCAAATGCAGATGACGATATAGATACAAGTGAAACAACCACACCGCCTGCACCAGAAGTGTTACCTCAAGGCGTGAAAAAGATCACAGCTGAAATGTCTGTTGTATCCAAAAACTATGAAGGCATTCTAAAGTTCATTAAGACGGTTGAAGAGTTGAAACGTGTAATTGTCGTGGAAGCCATTACGTTTTCAGGAATGGACGAACTGGAGATGGCAGCAGCAGACGCAGTTACCAATCAACTCAAATACGAGATCACCATTTCAGCGTATTACTTACCCGAGCTCACTGACTATCTAAAAGACCTTCCTCGAGGAGAATTTCCTGCTCCAAACGGAAAAGAAAACCCACTTATTCAAGAAAATTGATGCAGAAAAGCCAATCACCCGTATTAGGATGACTGGCTTTTTTTAATCAATGTGTTTTATTAAATAGTCTGCATATGCTTTAGCACCTGTTATTGTTAAGTGAACCCCATCATTCCCAATGAACTCAGGATGAGATTCACTCTTCGTGAACCAATCGACCACTTTAACATTCTCGTGTTGGCCAGCAACACTCTTAATCGTGTCGTTGACTTCTTTTTGCCACGGTTTTGGAACACGTGTCGTAATCATGTAAATATCTCGATTACCGATTTCTTCAATTAAAGCATGCATTTTTTTCTCAGCAAGCGGTCCGTTTGCCCCAAGCTCGATGACGACAATCTCACCTAGGCTACCTGAGCTTTTCTTTTGCTGAACGATATCTTCTGCTTCTCTAAATTGACGACCGATCTTTGCATCCACATCTACCTCTTTAAAAGCATCTTCCAAATGTGGCGTCACATCAATCATGACAGAGTCCCCAATAACAGATAGTGAGCGCGAATCCTGAATATGCGACTTTTCTTCTTTAGGTGGCGCATCGTCTGAAGGTGTCTCTTCCGCAGGTTTGTCTGTCGGATCTTCTTCAGGCTTCTCTTCTGTTTCAGGAGTTTCAGGTTTTGGCTCTGGTCTCACTGTGTTTTCTACAGGTGGTTCTTCTTTTCCTACTTTATCTTGAATGGCCGTAATCACTTTATCTTTACTTAACGCTACTGAAGTTGTCGTGAAGCCAATTGCGGATACGCACATGAACATAGCTAGAATACTGGCAATCGTTACAAACCTTCCGATAAACGATCGTTCACGTCTCCATTCACCGCGCTTGACCACCCGGCAAAATCTCGTTAACGCACCTTTTCGTATCGGGTTTTCAATAAACGTCCATGAGAGACTGGCAAGCACTAAAATTAAAACGATTTGCAATGATGTTCTTACAAAGCTCGGCGCATCTGCTCCCCATTGCGGGGAAGTGAGCACGATCACTGGAAAATGCCACAAATAGATGCCGTATGAGCGGACACCAATCCAGCGCAGCGGTTTAAAACTCAACCACGTGTTCAATCGGCTGGATGGGTGAACCATGACGGCCACTACGAGCAGTGACGCAACAGATATCGCCACCATTCCTCCTTGATAGAGGAAGTCTTCATACTGACTTGTGCTCCAGAACATGTAAAACACGAAAGTAAGTGCGGATAATCCGACGAAATCTAGTTTCCAACGAATCTCTGGAGGAAGATTGCTAGACAGTTTTCGGCTCGGCCAGATGACGGCTAGGCTTGCTCCAAGTAATAAGGAGAAGACGCGAGTATCGGTTCCGTAATAAACGCGGCTTGGGTCTGCTCCTGGTTCGTACAACAATGTCATAGCTGCTGCCGATACAAGTGCTCCTACTAGAATAAGAGAAAATAGAGAGCCTTCACGAACTTTCAGCTTTAACATCACAATGATGATGAGCGGCCAAAGGATATAAAATTGTTCTTCCACGGCTAACGACCAAAAGTGCGTTAGAAGGGAAGGAGGTCCAAAGCTTTCGAAATAAGATAGATCTTGAAATATGTACCACCAGTTGCTTACGTACAAAATGGCTGCAACAGTATCTTTTTCAAGCTTTTGAAGCATAGTCGGTTCAAAAAGTGTGACATACGTGACGACGACGAGCAGCATGGTGAACATAGCGGGAAGAAGTCTTCTTGCCCGGCGAATCCAGAAGTTTTTAAAATTAATCGTGTTGGTTGTCACAAATTCTGCTGCTAAAAGGTCTGTAATTAAGTATCCTGATAAAACAAAAAAGACGGTAACTCCGAGCAATCCGCCTGCTGCCCATTCAAAGTTCAAATGATAAGCGATAACGGCTAGTACGGCTATGGCCCTCAGTCCATCAAGTCCAGTTATGTACCTGCCTTTTTCTAGAGGTTGTTCAATGGCTTTACTTTGCGTTACACCGGATTTCGGCTGTCGGCTGAGTTTCTTTCGTTGCTTTGTGCGTTGGTCTTTCATTACTGCCATTATCCTCTCGTTTTCAATTTTCCCATGATTTCTGTATGTATTATTATATAAATATGCCACGACAATTAGTGGTCATTTTTCTACAATTTTCTTCTTTATAATCAACTATTTTACAATAAAAATTAAACCGTTTGAGTAGTTTCATAGAATTGTAATAATTTTTTTTTGCTTTTTTTCTTTTTCTCTTCTTCCTCAACAATTATTTGTACAATCCGATATAAATTTTAGAGAAATTAAAAGGGGCGATGAAGGTGGAACTGCAATCAATTAGTTCTCCTGTTTTTCAAAAATCTGAGCCTGTGCTTAAAAGCCAAAACCAACAAGAACAAACTACTCAAGCCGAAGCTCCAGTACAAGCAAAACCAACAAAAGAATCACTGGAAAATGTGATACATGCGATGAACGATATGTTGAAGCCTGCGCATACTTCATCTAAGTTTGTTCTTCACGAGAAGTTGAATGATTATTACGTTCAAGTCGTAGACGAAGTGACGCAAGAAGTGCTAAAAGAAATTCCAAACAAAAAGTTTCTTGATATGTATGCTGATATGATCGACTTTATGGGCATATTCGTAGATAAAAAAATTTAGGGACGGTGATGAACCGTGGTCATGAGAATTGGCGGATTAGCCAGTGGGATGGATATCGATACACTTGTAGGCGATCTGATGAAAGCAGAGCGTATTCCATTAGATAAGTTAGCGCAGAAAAAGACGACGCTAGAGTGGCAGCGTGACGATTATCGCTCGATGAATAAGCTGTTGGACGAGCTCGATCGATTTATTTTAGATGGAGTCGCACTTCAAGGGACGTTTAATAAGAAGACGGTAACAAGTACGAACCCAAATGCAGTAACTGCAACTGTTGCAGGAAGTGCATCAAATATTACATCTAACATTAACGTTACTAAGCTGGCAACTGCGAGAAGCTGGGTTTCAGAACAAGTTGTAGATCAAGGTGGAAACAAACCGAGCGGGAAAACGGCTTTAGGGACCATGAATTCAGCTTTCGGCACTGCTGAAATTCCTCTTGAAATCAAGGTAACAAAAACAGATGGAACTGAAGTAACTAAGACCATAAAAATTGATCCAACAAAAGATACATTGGAAACGACTGCTAAAAAGTTTTCAGAAGCTGGATTAGAGATATCAGCGTTTTATGATGACTTTACTGGAAAATTTGTTATTTCGAACAATTTAACTGGAGAGGGTTCTAAGATTACACTTGGAACTCCAGATACCATTTCTTTTTTTGGGAACATCGGTTTTACAACGAACACTACAGCAGATGGAACAGAACTTGGTGCAGCGAATACAGACAATGGAGGCAATGCAGAGTTTGACTTGAATGGACTCACAGGTTTGCAGCGAACTTCCAACACTTTTACGATCAGTGGTGTTACATATACGTTGAAAGGCCAAGGGCCATCAACAATCAGCTCAACCACAGATACAGATGGTGTAGTTACTTCCATAAAAGATTTTGTAAAAAAATACAACGAAACCATTGAAGCAATCAATAAGAAAACGGCTGAAACGAAATATCGTGATTTTCCTCCGTTAACAGATGCGCAGCGTAAGGATTTATCTGAAAAAGAAGCAGAGCTTTGGGATGAGAAGGCGAAGAGTGGGATGCTGCGCGGTGACTCTATTCTTTCAAGTGGACTAAATGCGATGCGTTCCATTTTATATGCCAATGTTAATACGGGCGATTCGAAATTTGATCAGCTTTCTGAGATTGGAATTACGACTTCACGTAACTACCTAGACAAAGGTAAGCTTGAAATCGATGAAAAGAAACTTCGTGATGCGTTAGCCACAAATCCAGATGCCGTGATGAAAATGTTTACTGGAGATAGTACCAATAATATTGACGGTATTGCTAAGAGTTTACGAAAATCGATTGACCAAACAGTCGATAAAATCGAACTTAAAGCAGGAAACGCCCTTCGTACGAACGCTCAGTTCACACTCGGTCGTGAACTAACGGACGTAGACAAGCGCATCTCGGCTTTCGAAGGTCGTTTAAAACAGGTGGAGGACCGCTATTGGCGCCAGTTTTCGGCGATGGAATCAGCGATCCAGCGTTCCAACCAGCAATCCATGTACTTAATGCAACAGTTTGGCGGCGGACAGTAATTTCTAAACCAAAAAGGAGTGTTACCTTTACATGTCCATACTTAACGCGAACAAAGCGTATCAAAACAACTCAGTCCAAACAGCGTCTCCCGGCGAGTTGACGCTCATGCTATACAACGGATGTTTAAAGTTTATCGGTCTCGCTCGCACGGCGATCGAGCTCAAGAATACAGAACAGAAGAATACGAATCTTTTAAAAGCGCAAAAGATCATCCAGGAATTAATGGTCACGCTAAACATGGACCTTGAAGTGTCTAAGTCCCTTATGCAGATGTATGATTACATCAACCGCCGTCTGATTGAAGCAAACATTCATAGTGATGCTGCGATTTTGGATGAAGTGGAAGACTATGTGATCGATTTCCGCAATACGTGGAAAGAAGTGATTCAGATTAATCGTCGTTTACAGCACGGTGAAACGGGACGCGTTTAATGCCTGCGGTTAAAATTTTGCTGGAGATCACAAAAAATCTTTATGATCATGTAAGTGCAGGATTGCCGAAAGAGGATCGTGAGCCGTATATCAAGCGGTTGAACGAACTGCTCGACCAGCGTCAGGTGGCGATTCAAAATTTACCGCTCACGTATTCAGAAGACGAGCAGCGTATGGGCCGGTTGATTCTGAAGATGAACGAGACGATTGATCCACTTTTAGCACGCCAGTTTGAAGAGATTAAACACAATCTTTCAATGATGAAGAAAAAGAAAGAGAAGAACGTTCAGTATGCAAACCCTTACCAAACTTTATCGGGCGATGGGATGTATTTTGATAAGAAGAAGTGACGAAAAGGCACCAGCTGTGTATGAGCTGAGTGCCTTTTTTGCTCTATAGATGCCTCAAGTACCGTTCAGGATTATCCAAGAATGTTTTCGTGATTTGAACATGCTCTAGGTCTTCGTATGATGTTGGAGCTGGTGGCAGCGAATCAAGATTGATGATTTCTGCACCTGGATATGCCATCAGGATAGGAGAATGAGTTGCGATAATGAATTGCGCATTCTGCTGCTCCATCTCTTTTAATAGTGAGATAAAACTCAACTGTTTCATAGGTGAAAGCGGCACTTCTGGCTCATCGAGGATATACAGTCCGTTAGGTCGAAAACGCGACTGAAAAAAGTCCAGAAACCGTTCGCCGTGTGATCGAAACTCAAGACCGTCGTTATAAAGTTCTTGTAGTTCATGCAATGTGCGGTTATGTGGGAGGGAAGCTAAACTTTTAGCATAAGCAGACTTGTTCTTGTACTCAACTTCAATGTTTTCTAATTCTTTACGCGCGGTTTCTTTCATTTCCGCTGCACGTCTCACAAAGTTTGCAAAGTCTTCTGCGGTTAGGAAAAAACCTTTCTTTGTCTTCACACTCCAAGTCAATTTGAGCTGCTTTGATAATGAGGGTAGGTCTGAATCCTCCTCTTCTGATCGATTGATTCGAACAGAACCTGCTTGATCTGCAATGGCCTTGAGCAGTGTTGATTTTCCCGTGCCGTTTTCTCCTACTAAGATAGTAATGGGCTTTCGAAAGTGAAGAGTCTCTAAGGATTGAAACAGTGGTAATTGGAAAGGATATCCTTGTTTTTTCTTATCGTTCCTATATGAAATCGATTTTAAAATCACTTTAAACACCTCTTCCTGGTCACTAGTGTATCTATTTTTATTTTATCATGAGAAAAAGGGAGAGGAGAGGATGAATATTAATCTCTTCAATGACTCTGATAGAGGCGCGAATATTGTATTTTTGAGTATTGGAGCGAGAAGAGGTTCTGTGTGAGCGTAAAAGGGCCTTCACTTAATTAAGAACATTCAAAGCATACCCAGTCTATAAAATGAAATGGCAGCCCAAAGGTTGTCGTTTTTTTCTTGAAGGAAAATGTTTTCTTTTGTCGAAAGTTATGAACGACAAAAAGGGGGTATTAATATGCTCGAGGTAATTATAAAAGAAGAATTAGGATTCACTGAAGTTGAGATTGACTCCATTTATGATCATTTCACATTAAGCTTAGACTTTGAAGACTGGGAGTCAATTCAATTTATTGATGAAGATGATGAAGATTTAGAGGATAAAAGATGACATAATTGGCCATGACAATTTTCTAAAATTACCTACTGGAAGAATTGTTTATTTTCCAAATGAGTTAATGAGAAAAGAAACTTTATCTCAAATTGACTAATTAGCATGTTTTATTGCAGGGAATTGTTTCCTTTTACCGAATTGTGTTTGGTGGAAGGAGGCGATATGTATATGAATGAATTTAAAATTTATTTTAACTTTGACGCTGAAAATCGGGTTACACAAATAGTGACAGCTGAAACTCGTGAGCAAGCCTTAAACAATATCCCAGATACGGGGTACATTGAATTTGAGGACGTTAGAAGAAGATTAGTAAGAATCTCCATGGAAAAGGTTACACACATTGAAGTAATAGGACCAGTTAGATAATTGGTCATTAAGCATCCATAATCGGGTGCTTTTTCCATTTGTGATCCATTCCCGTTCATGCAACATTTCCACGTCGCTGTTGCAATTCCTATTCTTGTGACCACAACAAGTAAGGAATGGATCTTGGGGGTTTAGGAGTTGTACCTTAGCAAACAACTCAACAATATATAATTTGTGATATGTTACAATATTAGGAACGAAAAAAAGAGGGAGTATATTTAAGGTGAGTTTTAAAAATGTAACAAAAAAGGATATAATATTTGGATTTATTGTTTTGATTTTGATTGGAATAATTATAACAATAATTACTTGGAGGGCTGGCGATTCTTCTATTATAGTGAATCAAATATCTTTAGCAAGTGGATTATCGTCAATAGTCTTAGCAGTCATTGCAATTTTTTATTCTTTTATTGAATCTAGAGCTTCAGCTAGTGATTCTGAAAACATAAGAAGTTCATTAAGCGAAATACAAATGAAAATAAATGATCTTAATCGAATCAGCGAAGAATTAGAAGTCATAAAGAATCAACTTTATACTGTAGGCAAAAATGAATCAAGTGCAGTATATCATAATTCGAATCCCAAAACGGAGAATCAAGCATCTACAAATGAAGGGGAAAACTTTAATAAATTTATACTTCAATACTTCCATCATAACAAAGATAAAGACCTTTCCCTTAAGGACATTAACAATTATCTTATAAGTATTGGCGAGTTTACCTCACCAATAGGATTACAACTAGCTTTGGGCGTTCTTGTAATGCAAGGATTCCTTGTAAGAGAGGTTAGTGTAGAAGATGGTCAGTTTTATTATAGGCTTAGAGAAATATAGTAAGAGGTTAAAAAGAATATAGTTTAATCAGCGCCCAATAAAGGGTGCTTTTTTATTGGGATTCATTCAAAGAGGTCTATGATGCTATCGGTTCTAAGGAAGTTCTTGAAGGTATGTTCTATCGAACTAAAGTGGAGATCATGAGTTATGACACAAAGAGCATCATTCAGTTCCATACTTCTAATGCAAGCACCAAGGACCGCCTAAGAGATGGGTATGTAATTTACGATGAGATCCACACCTATGCAACTTTTGATACGGTAAATGTAATCTCTTTTGGTCTAGGTAAAGTACCTAATCCTCGTGAATTCTTTATTGGGACTTACGGGTTTGTGAGAGATGAATTTCTGGATAAGACAAAAGAACGAGCAAACGCAATTCTTGAAGGTAGAGAATTAGATAATCCTTTGTTTCCTTTTATAAGCGGAAGGCAATTGGAGCGAAACTCAGCCTTGTTTGAGCGAAACGTGTAACCAATAAAAGAACACGTACCGTAAAAACTTAAACCGCTGACTGTAGAACAAAAACGGACGAACTGTATTCAAATAAAAACGAAAAACCGAACGTTATTGTCCGGTTTACATGTTTAATGAAGTTGTATCATGAAATTGGCCCGTATAAATTGACTGCGGCCGATAAATCGTGTTGTCTTCGGCTTGCTCTAAAATATGAGCGGTCCATCCGACCATTCGGCTTGCCGTAAATGTTGGTGTAAAAAGAGCTGGGTCCAGCTGAATTGCCTTCATAATAGCCGCAGCGTAAAATTCAACATTCGTGTACAACGATCTGCCTGGCTTGTATTCCTCTAATAAAGCCACAGCTGTTTTCTCTACCTCTAACGCGAGATCTAACCACTCATCTTCACCGACTAGCTCTAACAGTTTAGCTTTTAACGCTACGGCTCGAGGGTCATGTGTTTTATAGACTCGATGCCCGAATCCCATGAGTTTTTCTCCATTCTCCAACTTGCGGCGAATCACAAGTTCAGCACTGCCAACACTTCGTACCTCGTCCAACAAGTCAATGACTCCAGAAGGTGCACCTCCGTGAAGGGGACCTTTCATCGTTCCAATCGCCGATGTTGCGGCAGACACCATATCGGATTCGGTAGATGCTGTCACACGTGCCGAAAAAGTGGAGGCGTTCATGCCGTGTTCTAATGTTAGAATCATGTAGGTTTCGAGAGCAAGCGTATGTGCTTTACTTGGTATTTCGCCATTTAACATATATAAGTAATTTTCAACGTGAGCTAATTCTTCAGATGGTGCAACAAATGATTTGCCTTCTATCCGACATTTCCAATAACTAATAATCGTAGGCACTAAGCTTGTTAATCTGATCGCCTGTTCTATACTTGGCTTCCATGCATAGCTCATTAAACCTTCAGACGAAACCGCTGTTCGGATTACGCTCATCAAATCCATGTCTTTTGGAAGATGATCTAAAATGTTTTTCATATGGAGTGGGAGTACGCGATTCTTGATAAGCTCATTCCTCAATGTACGCAACTGTTCTTGATTGGGAAGTTTGCCGTACCATAGCAAATACGCAACTTCTTCAAACGAAAAACGAGAAGTAAGGTCACCGATCTCAAACCCTCTGTAGATTAACTTTCCTTCTGTCCCATCTATGTGGCTGATCCCTGTCTCCGCTGCAACGATTCCTTTAAGTCCTTTTTGCATATGATTTCTCACTCCTTCCATTATTTAGTACCATTGTATAAGATATAATTAATTTATGATATTGATTGTTTTTAATTAATTTAATAATAAAAACTAATCAGTGGGGAGATTCAGGGTAATGGAATTTACTTGGTTAAAAACGTTTATTACCGCAGCGGAATGTGAAAATTTTAGAAGAACGGCAGAGATACTCCATGTTTCACAGCCTTCTGTAACGGTTCATATCAAATTGCTTGAAGAAGAATTGGGCATGTCTCTGTTTCTACGCGAAGGAAGACGAGTGAAGTTGACCATAGAAGGCAGGCGGTATCTGCAGAACGCGAAGAAATTGATGGAAGTGTATGAGAGCGGGTTAGAGGATCTCAATGCTTTTCAACAAGGGTATCACTCTAAACTTTGCATAGGCATCTCACCGCTTATAGCGGATACGATTTTGCCATCGGTTTTAAAACGGTATGTAAAAGTGCATTCGGAAGTCGAGATCTCTATCAAAATTATAGAGTCAGAAGATGTTGAGTCTGCGGTTTTAAACGAAGACGTAGATCTAGGGCTGTCGTGCTTGGGAAGTTCACATTCTGAAATTACGAGTCAGCTGCTATATAAAGACAAAGTCGTGTTGGTAGCGCCTCATGACGGTTTGGACTTTGAGACTGCACCGCCACTGGATGAAAAAGAGGTTCTGCTCTCTAACTATTTGTTGACGCATAACCATCCAGGATATTGGGAGGATCTTTCAAGAGGTATAAAATTGCGTTATCCTGGGGTGCGGATGATGAAAGTTTCGCAGATTCACATCACGAAAAGATTTATTACTGAAGGACTTGGGGTTTCCTTTTTACCATTATCAACGGTTAGAAGAGAACTGTTAGAAGGCAGGCTGCTTGAAGTGGATTGCTTTTCGCTTGACTTACCTGATGCCAATACCTTTGCATTAACAAAGTACAGTCATGAGAAACAGAGAGAGTTTTTAGCGTATTTGTCTGGATATCGGTTTTGATTTTTCGTGTGAGAAGCTTTTTACGGTACGTGTTTTTTGTCGCTTACACATTCACGCAGGCAGTGAGACTTTGCGCTCAGAAGATGGCGGTTTGCGCGCGCGTTCTCCCTTTTTACGCGCAGATTTCATAAAATTACACGCGAGTCAGGGTCATTCTCGCGCAGCACTAAGAAATTAGCTATCTTTTTATCCCATAAACAATACAAACAACTCCTAACATGATCCAAATCAAACTTCCGAATGACAATTTAGTAGATAATCCGTAGATTCCGAGTGTCATGGTAGAGAAAAAGATGATAGGACCAACGATTGAAAGCATGGAATTGATGACGAGTGCGCGTTCAACGGTATTGTAATGCAGCATGAAGAGTGCTGCTGTAATTTCGAGCGTACCAGATAGAATACGAATTGCGGCCATAGCTAGGACGACTTTTTCAATCATATGCAGCAACGTCCATTGCCTCCTTTTTAAACAACTGTTTAATTTTTCTGCGCTGTATATTGGATTATATGTGGCCAAGCATGGATTAGAAGTGTAAAAAAGTTGGTACTATTCCTACTCTTCAAAATAGAAGGACTATACAGGGGATGCTGATTTTTTGGTGTATACTTGTCTCTCATTCATCATAAGGGGGAATAGGGATATGTTTGCAACAACAAATGGACCGCTCATTCAAGAACCAATGGCGATCTTTGCTTACTTAGCAGCGCTTGTTGGTTTTGTATTCATTGTGGGCGAATCCAAAAACCGTATTTTACAAAAGTTTTTCCATTATGCGCCGCCATTGATCTGGACTTACTTTTTACCGATGATCTCAACGACGCTTGGTATTATACCTTCCAGTTCTGATTTATACAGTTTTGTTTCCGCTTACATACTGCCGGTCGGACTGTTGTTATTGCTATTATCGATTAATGTAAAAGCAACTTTGAAGCTTGGGCCAAAAGCGATTCTAATGTTCCTAGCTGGAACGCTTGGGGTTATTGTAGGTGGACCAATAGCGCTCGCGATCTTCCAGCCGTACTTGCCAGAAGACGCTTGGACAGGGGTTGCAGCGCTTGCGGGCAGCTGGATTGGCGGCTCAGCAAATATGGCGGCACTCGTTGAAGCGGTGGACACACCTGAACACATTCTTTCACCGATCATTGTTGTAGATACGGTTGTCGGATACAGCTGGATGGGGATCATGATTGCTCTTGCTGGATATCAAGCTCGCTTTGATAAATGGAACAAAGCGGATAACCGCATTATTGGGGAAGTGAATAAGCAAGTTGGAGAGCTGGAAAAAAAGAATGCTCGCCCGATTGCGGTTCCTCAATTGCTGGCTATTCTAGGTCTTGGTTTTGGTCTAGCGTTTGTAGTAGGGAAGTTCTCTCAGAAGCTGCCACAAGGGGATATTTTGAATGCGGCAACGTGGACGATCATGATTATCTCTGCGATCGGGATCGTACTTTCTTTTACAAAAGTTCGTGAACTTGAAAACTATGGGGCAAGTAAAGTCGGTTACGCAGGTATTTACTTGCTGCTCGCGACAATAGGAGCAAAGGCAAACTTAGTATATGTGGTTGAAGCCCCGCAATACATCCTGATGGGAATCGTGTGGCTTTCCATACACGTTCTCTTCTTGTTTGCCGCTGCAAAATTGCTGCGCTCTCCGATGTTCTTCGTGGCCGTTGGTTCACAAGGAAACATTGGCGGAACAAGCTCAGCACCAGTTGTTGCGTCTGTCTTCCAGCCGGCACTCGCACCAGTTGGTCTATTGATGGGCTTATTAGGCAACATCGTAGGAACGTATGGAGCGATTCTTTGTGCAAAGCTCGCTCAAATGGTTTCACAGATGTAGTATAAAAAATACGGTCGTTTGTGCGGCCGTTTTTTGTGTGTATAAAACAGACTTGTATCGCATAATTATACATATAAATCGTTAAAGAAAATTCGACAAAACTTCTTAATTTTCGCTAATCTTAAGCCTTTGACAACTTTTTTGGGTATATGTCATACTATAAAGTGTATAGAAAAACTATACAAAGATTCGCATGATGAAGGGATTGTGAAAGGCATGTTAGGAAAAGTAAAATGGTTTAACGCAGAAAAAGGTTTTGGATTTATCGAGCGCGAAGACGGAGACGATGTGTTCGTACACTTCTCTGCAATCAACACTGACGGATTCAAAAGCCTTGACGAAGGTCAGCAAGTCGAGTTTGATATTGTAGATGGAGCACGTGGGCCTCAAGCGGCTAACGTAACTAAACTATAAATCATAGGCAACATGACCATAATTGTGATCCCGCCATATCGTTCTGGCGGGTTTTTATTTGCTGATTTTAGCTAAAAAACAATAGGTGATTTGCAACATACGCTAAACCCTGTTATGATGAACTTACAATTATTTTTGTTCGGCGTAAAAGATTGTATGAGTTTCGACTTTTCTTCTTTAAAAATACTATGGGCAAGAGTAGTAATACATTTGTGTGGTAACGCACTAGGAGGCAACAAAAATGGAACAAGGTACAGTAAAATGGTTTAACGCAGAAAAAGGTTTCGGCTTCATCGAGCGCGAAAACGGAGACGATGTATTCGTACATTTCTCAGCAATCCAATCTGAAGGCTTCAAGTCTTTAGACGAAGGTCAAAAAGTAACTTTTGAAGTTGAGCAAGGTGCTCGTGGCGCTCAAGCTGCTAACGTTCAAAAAGCATAAGCTTCATTTGTAATGAAAACAGGTTCTCTTTAGAGCCTGTTTTTTTTTTTGCATGTAAAAAAAACAATAAAAAATCCCCGCTCAAATTTCGAGCAGGGAGATGGTACAGGTAATGTAAATGTTTTAAAGCTTCAAAGGTTAATTACTAGTATAACATACAAATTGTGATTATCGGCATGTTACCATGATTTATCACATGTCATTTTGATTTGTAAAGATTTTGTCGACAGTGTTAAAAAATTGTCAAAATATTTTAAATGTTACGGAGGAATTCTTTTGGGGTATATCGAAATATATATACATCACCGAAAGGAGGAGTTAAGTTATGCATTTTAACATTCGTGGAGAAAACATCGAGGTGACAGAAGCCATTAGGGCTTACGTTGAAAAAAAGGTGACTAAACTCACAAAGTACTTTAACGAAACTCCGAATTCTGAAGTACACGTCAATCTAAAAGTGTACAACAATGAACAATCCATTGAGGTAACAATACCGATGAAGGGCCTACTGCTTCGTGCGGAGGAACGTCATTTGGATTTATACGCTGCGATTGATCTGGTGGTAGAAAAATTAGAGCGTCAAATTCGAAAACACAAAACAAAAGTGAACCGTAAATTTAGAAATGCTGAAGGCACAAAGCACATGTTTGCTAACGGTACAGAAGGCGTATCAACGGCTTTGTTAGAGGAAGAGGACGATTTCGAGATTGTTCGTGAAAAGCGATTCGATCTGAAACCGATGGACACAGAGGAAGCGATTCTACAAATGGGCTTACTCGGCCACAACTTTTTCGTCTATAACAATGCCGAAACTGGTGAGATGAACGTCGTGTACAGACGTAAAGACGGCAAATATGGACTGATTGCGGGAACTAACTAAATTAATAAAATGTTATGGCACACCCCTTACACTAAATGTGAGGGGTGTGTTTTTGTTTTAAATTCTACAGTACTTTGTATTCATTTATGAAACTATGAAAAAACTAATATATGAATTTATGTGATATTCTGGTAAAATAATTTTGTTCCAAAATAAGTAAAGAAGGTGCAACGTTGAATAAAAAAATAAGTAGTATTATTTGTTTTCTTTTAGTTATTTCTTCACTTTTTACTGCCAATACTTCATATGCCGATGATGTTTGTAAAGGAATTACATATGGACAAAAAATCTATTGGGATGGTGTTGAGTTAAAGCCAGGGCAAATAGGTAGAGTTTCGATTGTTAAGGACACATATTTGTATAAGCTATCAGGTAATACACTTGTGAAAAACAAACTTCTAAAAGCTGGTACTGGTTATAGAATATACAACTTCAAAACTAATTTACTAGGAGTTGGTGGTGGTTATTATATCAATAGAGATAATAAAATTACTTACAAAACTCCGAGTAAACAAAAGCTTCAGGCTAGTGTTTGTGCATCACAGAAACCTTCAACAAGCAAACCAGTAAAGCCAGTCCAACCTCCTGTAGTGGTTGACCAATCATGTACAGGTATAGCACCAGGACAAAAGATTAAATGGGATGATACTTATTTAGTACCAGGACAGATCGGAAGGGTATTTGTCCTAAAAGATACCCCACTCTATAAGTTAACAACAAGTGGACTCAAACAAGAAAAGACGTTAAAAAAAGGGAGTTCTTATCGCATATATAACTTTAAAACCGGCTTGTTAGGAGTTGGTGGTGGTTATTATGTAAAACGTGATGATCGCATCACATATAAGACGCCATCAAAGAAGAAACTGCAAGACCTTGCATGTGCTAGCCGGAAATCACCTTCTGAACAGCCAAAGATTCCTCTGCACAATAAAAAACCTGTAAATTTAGGACCACAAGTATTTAATCAAAGTACGATCGCAGCTAAATCAGGGATGGATAAGATGGGAAATGCTTATTTATACGTTATCCTGCATGGAACACCGACTTCTCTTGCGGTTGTAGATCTAAATACAAATGATGTGATTGGTGAGTATAAGCTTGTTGATTCAACAAGCGCCTGGGGACTGGATATTGATAGCACGGGTACATTGTGGGTAGCAGGTACGAATAGCGGAACATTGTACAGCTATGACCCGCTCTTTAGAAAATTAATAAATCATGGTCATGTATTAAAAGGAACGAACGATACTTCTATTCAAGATATTTTTGTCAATGACCAGTATGTATATGGTGTCACTGCTTATGGAGCCAATGTTTTTAAATACAACAAAAAAACAAAGACTAGAGACTTTCTCTTGCCGACTCAAAAAAATAAACAATATGCAAAATCATTAGTCGTAGATAAAGATAATAAATTTTTATATGTAAGCTCAGGTTCAAAAGCGGAAATGGTTCAGTGGAATTTGAGTAATCATTCAAAATTATCCATCCTGCCTGATAAGTATAAAAACGAAACATATGTTGAAAAAATGAAATTAATCGACAACCGTTATTTAGTAACCAAATTTTATCCAAGCAAAAAAGCGGGGATTTACGATATCGTTGGCAAAAAATATATTAGTGAGTTCAACAGTGCTTCAAGAGGGTTTTCAGACAAAAATGATGAGTTAAACGAATTTTATTATAGTTATGAAGGTAAGTTGTATGCATATCAATTAGGAACAGGGATAAGAGAAACAAATGCATCTTTACCTGAAAATACTGAGGCTCTGTCATTAGATTTCGTCCGTTTAAAAGATGGTACCAAATTCTTAGTAGGTCTAGTAGATAATAAAGGAACATATTTTCTTTTTAATCCAAAGACCAATGAGCTTGTTCTGAAAAAGTTTGAGGCACCGCCGCAACCAGTTAATCTTCACTTAATGTTTGAAAGTCCTGACAAAAAGCACCTGTATATTAACGGCTACATGTCTGGAGGACTTACACAATTCGATACAGCAGAGAAAAAGGGTATACAGTTAAACGGAATCAGTCAGTTAGAAAGCGCAGAATTTGTTAACGGGAAATTATATGTCAGTGCTTATCCGAATGCAAGGCTGACTGAGATTAATAATCCTGAATTACCTTGGGAACAGCGTAGTACTAGTGTATTGGTTCGTTTAAAAGATTATGGTCAAGAAAGAATACCGGCATTGATCTCTTTAAACAATCATCTCTTTGCTGGAACGTATCCTCAATTTACAACAAGTGGTGGCTTGTTGTTAGATTATGATCTAAACACAAAGACGTATAAAGTGTATGAGAATTATGTAAATAACCAAAGTATCATCACTCTGCATCCTCATGGAGGTTTTATTTATGGAGGAACATCTGTCCACGCTAACTATCAAAAAGATAAAGACGGGGCAAAGTTCTTTAAATTTAATCCGGCCAACCCAGGACAAAAGCAAATTATTTCGTTGCCTATAAGGGCGTCATTAGTAATGTCATTAATAACTGGACCAGATAAAAATATCTGGGGAGCAGCGGATGGGACAATTTTTTCTTATAACCCTTCTACAAATAAATTTAAAACGATTAAGATGTTGCCTGCCATTTCAGGAAGGTACGGTAATGCAAACCTGTTAGTTGGGAAAGATGGCTATATTTATGGTACATTAGAAGGCAGATTCTTTAAGATGGATCCTAAAACGATGAATTATGCCTTTATACTTGAAAGTGGAGCTAAGGAAATCGCTCAAGATGCAATAGGTAATATCTATTATAGACATCTATCGAACCTTTACATGTATCCAATAAAATAAAGTATTGAAAACCTTGTGGATAAATGTCTGCAGGGTTTTTCTTTTTATGTGAAAATATTACCGTTTAATCCATATGTGGGATTGTCTGTTACGGTAGCTTTTATATTCGATAACAATCAGGTTACATTCATTCATTTACTGTTTTAACCAATTCTTTTATCTGTTAAGTTAACTGTTGAATTTATTTCTGTGGGAAAATAAATACCTACTAAAATGAGGGATTAATTTGATAAAAGAATGGAACTTATTACGTGCAATTGCTTGTTTGAGTATTGTCTTTTTGCATAGTACATCGCAGGTTGGCTTAGCGATGGGCTTTCCTAAAACTGAGTATTATCAGTTATTAAGAACAATACTTTGTTATGCTACTCCAACATTTGTAGTTTTATCCGAAGTGATTCTGGCTAACCGTTATCCAGATAAACTTCCTGAAAAGTTTTGGACGAAACGTTTAAAATGGATTTTTGCTCCCTATCTTTCTTTTTCAGTTATAGATGCGCTTGTAAGTTATAAGATGAACCCTAATTTTGATTTGGGAGAAAAGATTCTAAAAAATATTTTCTTAGGAGAGTTTGAAGGATATTTTGTTCTAATTATTTTTCAGTTTTACATCTTGCATTATTTTGTTACTAAGTACAAAATTTCTATGAACTTACTGATTCCAGTTAGTATTCTTGCTATGATCTTTCATTTTAAAATACTTGAAGGAAATATTGCTTTCGTAAGAGAACATATAGCGTTCTTTAAGATTCCTTTTACAGCCTGGTTTGCATATTTTACTCTTGCTTATGTAATAGGGAAGAATTATAAACGGTTATCTGAGACTTTTTTGAGATATAAATGGTTTACGCTTTTAGGTGTACTTTTATCAATTGTAATCGTGTTTGTGTTATTTAAAGCAGGTTATACAAGTGTAGGATCTCGACGAATCGATATGCTGCCCCTTACAATCATGTTAAGTGTTGCTGTGTTTGCTTGGGGACAATTGATTCCAAACTTCAAATTTGTAAATATAATTAGCAATTATTCTTTTGGTATTTACTTGATTCACTGGCAAGTTCAACGCTATTGGGGAGCTAGTATTGCTGAATTATTTAATGGTACGTTTACTCGTGTATTGGGCGTATTCATTATTTCCTTAATCATAAGTATGTCCATAATATTTATTATTTCTAAACTTCCGTTTGGTTCTTATATAGTAGGGAATGTAAATCGGAAATTACCGAGAACTAAAAGAGTAAAAGTAAATGATGCAGCTTAAACGGAAATCAAAGTTTTTTTATTTTGAGGCACAGCTAAATTGGCTGTGCCTTTTAACTATGTTGCACTTGAAAGTGGTTGGATTCCGTTCCAGGTGCTCGCTTTCTGCGGGGCAGGGGGTGAGCCACATTCGTAAGTTTTACTTTTAAGTGTCACACCTACACGCTTCAAGGAAGTTTACTTGCTTCTGCGTCTATAAGTTAAGCTATCGTAGTAAGCTTCCTCGTCGCATGCCTAAGCTTCTCATGTGGTAGGTACACACCTTGCACTACAAATAAGAAAATTAAAAAAGCACCTTTTAGAAAAGAGCCTGAATAAAAGAAAAAAGGATTCCACCATAAACCAAGCGAAACTGTAAAGTAAATCACCGTTTAGGAGGCATTCCAAATGAAAAACGAGATCCTTTTAAAACAACTAGCTGCATTCCGCCATAATACGTTGAGCGCGGTGGAAGGCTTGACGGAAGAGGAAGCTGATTTTGTACCAGAAGGATTCAATAACAACATCCGCTGGAACTTGGGGCATATTTTTCTTGATCAATATGATTGGCTGTACCACAAGACGCGAGAAGACAATCCGGCTCCTAAACATTATCGCGAGCTTTTCGGTTATGGCACGAAGCCTGAGAATTGGCAGCAGACTCCTCCGACGCTTCAGGAACTGCGCCACCGGTTGATGGAGCAAGTTCAAGTGATTCAGCAGCAATTTGGTCACCGTCTTGATCAAGAACTAGACGAACCGACTGAACTTGGCATGAGCACATTTGCAGAAGTGCTGCCTCGCACGTTTTATCATGAAGGTCTTCACATGGGGACAATCCTTGCAATTCGTAAAGCGATCTCCCTTCAAAAACAGCACAGCTGAAATAACGAATAAAAAAGTGCAGACGCTATGTCTACACTTTTTTTACTGCTTCCAACTTAGAAATATTTTGCGTTCGCCGCTCACCTCTCATATTCAAATAAGAATAGGAGTACACCAAACCTACCAAGTAAAAGACAAACAACAGATAAGCAGGTGAGAGGTGGAAGTGGTTGTCGTAGCCGATCATAAAGTGCGTTCCCACTCCAGTCAGGAAACCTGGTAAACCACCAAGCGCAAGTGTCCACCAAATCCATTTAGCACCTTCACGATATCCCCATAAAGCAATCGTCAGCAAAAGAAAGCCTTCCGAAATCAGAGCCCCTCCAAATCCAGCGCGGTCGTGCGCGATCAGTGGTATGAGCTTATCATTGAACGACGAAATTTGATCAGGTGTTAGCGAAAAGAACATTAAATCCTCGTTTACAAAAACGCCGTTCATTCCGATGATTGAAATCACAATGCCAGCAGAGAGCAAACAGATGCCTGAAATCACAAAAAGACTTTGTCCAAGCTGACTTCTTTTCCACGCTGCCGAATTGTGAAGGTTCACGGCTTTACTTCCAATGGGAAGATTTCTAGATCGATAAAGTCCGTAAAGAAAAAACGGAAGAATGATTAAATAATAAATAAAATGCAGCTTGTCGAAATATCCGAAGCCCATAAAGTAAAAAATGTTTAAAAAGCCAAGGAATGCGGCAATCACGTATGCTTTTTTCGCCCAATGCTCTCCTTTTCGAATGCCATGATAGGAAAGCTGCATGAACATAAAACCCGCTGAGATCATAACTCCGGCCAGACAGATCCGGTCATGAGACATGAAGTGAAACAGGTGATGGTTAAATGCCATGATTTCTTCTTTTTGTATGCCTAAGTAATGCTCATCATACGGTAAAAGAACTTCTGTCAGACCGATGATCAATGCGATGATGCCCGCGATAAAAACGCCAAGTCCCATCAGGAAAAAGGATATCCATCCAGTTGCCTGTTCCCCTGCGACCTCATCATCTTTTTCATATAGGTAACGCTCGTTAATTCTTTTCGGCAGACCTGGGCCTGAAAAAACAAACCCGCTATGAAGCTGTATGAGGGAGGCACCGCAATTGAAAAGTTCCATCGCGTCATTTGGATCATGAACGCCGCCTGATGCTATGATCGGCTTGTTGTAGGGTAATAGCTGTTGAATGCTTTCTTTTAATAATGGCAATTCGGATTTACCGAGAGTGAGGCCACCGCCGTCTTTTTTAATGCCTTCACGGATTAAGAAACCATCTGCTTCTATATCCTTGTCTGCCGATTTCAATGTTTCATGAGTGAACTCCACAAAAAGAGGTTTGGAGGAGACGTGGCGAATTCGCTCTAAATAAAGGGTTGCAGTTTCTTTAAGGATAAAGAAATCAGCATAATCATCGAGCTTCTGAACTAGCTCGACGAACTCCGCTTCCGTTTCCCCATGTATTACGATTCCGATTGGTATGCTTCTCTTAATTGTCTTCAGTTTTTCGAGAGCAGCATCAAGACCCAAATTGCTATTCAAATGCTGGTACCACAACGTTTCTTCATCTACTCGTCTTAAGATCGGTTTCTCCAAAGACTGAGGTTCAACCGATACAGGACCAATCTCGATAAAACCAAAACCAAGGTTAGCATAAGCAGACGTTCCGTTTAGCCTTGGATCTAGCGCACCGCTAATTCCAACGGGCGATGGAAATTTGATGCCGGCCGCGTTTTGCGCTAACTTTTCACTCGGCTTCATGTGACCAAAAAACTGAATGATTTTTTCACCAAACGGCAGCTTAGCGAGCGTGTTCATCGTATGCAGCGTAAGGTCGCGGCTTGTTTCAGGTTTCATCCGAAACAGCAGCGGTTTGAAAAATGTATGATAAGACCAATCTGGCATAAGTGACACTCCTTTTTATGCCTTTTTTTATAAGTGTAACGTAAAAACTGGGTTGAAATTCAAATTTTTTCGGCATAGATCTTAATATTTGTTTTCTTCCACCAGAATCTGTTTTATGAGCAGGATTTCATTAAGCTTTAGGGAACTAATCAATAACACGAAAACGCTTACACTAATGACTATGTTTACTATTTAAGGAGGAGAAGTAGTTATGATGATGAATGTGCCATTTCGAGTGACAAGTATGCTGGAGCATACGGAGCGTTATTTTGCAAAAAAAGAGGTAACGAGCCGCACGATGTCGGGAATCAGAAAGTTCAGTTACCGGGAGATTGGTGAACGAACACGCAGGCTTTCGAGCGCGCTAAAACGTCTTGGTGTTAAAAAAGGTGAGCGGGTTGGAACACTTGCATGGAACCACCATCGCCATTTGGAAGCGTATTTTGCTATCCCGGGTGTTGAAGCTGTCCTTCACACGATTAATATCAGACTTTCTCCTCAGCATATCGCATACATTATCAATCACGCGGATGACCAGGTTTTATTAGTAGATCAGGACATTCTTCCTCTAGTTGAAGCCATAAAAGACCATATTCCAAATGTGAAAGCGTATATTTTGATGACGGATGAGGACGAGCTGCCTCAGTCACCTCTTCAGCCTCTCTATCATTATGAAAAACTTCTAGAAACAGGTGACCCGGCTTATGAGTTTCCGCAACATGTAGATGAAAATGACCCAGTTGGGATGTGCTACACGTCTGCTACAACTGGAAATCCAAAAGGAGTCACGTACACGCATCGATCGACGGTGCTTCATTCCATGTCGCTCGGACTTGCTGATGGCGGTTCTGTTTCGGAAAGTGATATTCTTATGCCGGTTGTGCCGATGTTCCACGTAAATGCTTGGGGACTTCCGTATGCGGCAACCTGGTTCGGTTCGAAGCAAGTGATGCCTGGACCGCGATTCACACCACAGCTTTTAGCGGAACTGATTGAGATGGAAAAAGTAACCTTTGCTGCAGGTGTACCAACGATCTGGATGGGTCTTCTTCAAGAACTTGAACAGAACAGCTATGATACTTCTAGTCTTCGAGCAGTTATTTGCGGAGGGTCAGCAGCACCTAAAGGAATGATTAAAACGTTCCAGGAAAATCATAACATCCCGTTCATGCATGCTTATGGTATGACGGAAACGAGTCCGCTCGTTATAGCAACTCGTCTAAAAACCTATCAAATGGACATGGACGAAGAAACGAAACTAGATTACAAAGCAAAGCAGGGCTATGTGGTGCAGGGTGTTGAAATGAAAGTAATCGGCGCGAACGGGGAAGTGAAGTGGGACGGAAACGAGATGGGCGAGCTGCTGCTCCGTTCGAACTGGATTGCAAATGAATATTATAAAGACGATCGATCGGATGAGACGTTTATTGACGGCTGGCTTCATACCGGGGATGTTGTGACGGTTGATGAAGAAGGGTTCGTGAAGATCGTCGACCGGACGAAGGATCTTATCAAGAGCGGCGGTGAGTGGATATCATCTGTAGATTTAGAGAATGCAATCATGGCGTATCCGGAGGTTTTTGAGGCATCGGTTATTGCGGTTCCGCATCCAGAGTGGCAGGAACGACCGCTCGCATGTGTGGTGCTGAAGCCTGATATGAAGGGGAAAGTGCAGAAAGAGGATATTTTAGAGTATTTGAAACCGCAGTTCGCAAAATGGTGGATTCCAGACGATATCGTGTTCATGGATGAAATTCCAAAAACGTCGGTAGGGAAGTTTCTGAAGCGAACGCTGCGCGATCAGCTGAAGGATCACTATATGACGACGGCGAAATCGTAAAATTAGGTGAGAGACCTGCTCAAATTTGATGAGCAGGTCTCTTTTTTTGGGTTTTTAAGCTACAACTGTATTTTAAAGTCGGATGGAACGCTTCGAGTGTATGTTTAGCGTGCACAAAGTCCTAAATTGTGTGCATGTTAAGTACACGTTAAAATATATCCGCGTATAAGACCAATAATTCCGCGTATAAAATTATTTATCCGATTTTCGACAAATTCCGGCATTTCTGCAGCCACCTGGCGACCGCTCACGACGCTGTCCCCACAAAAAAACACCATCCTCGTCATTCGAGAACAGTGCCCTTTCATCATTGCACAGCATTCTTTTGATACCAATCGAACGTTTCCGTTACTTCCCAAAAATCGGAGGCATCTTGATAATCATTAAGCGTAATATCGAGATCATGAAAGATTCGGTGCACACCTTTTAGCGGTTCCACACTCTTCGTTTCTATGCTTCTCTCAATCTTCCCAATGGCAACCTCAATATCTGTCTTTAGTGGACCGCCTACATACGGCAAGATTTTTTCTCGTATATCGTTCTCTACTTTTTTTAATTCGGAAGTATGGGTGTCGACTTTATAGTTGTTCCATTGGTCGTACCCGAGCCTGCTATTCCAATACTCATGCATAACATTTAATCGTCGTTGTATTTCGGTCTTAGGAACCTCGATGGTCGGCTTGAAAATTTCAACGCCGCTTGACTTCTCAGCTTCTTCCACTTCTTCATTTGTAGGAAGATTCACATCAGATGCCGATTTAGCCCCGAACAGGTAATAATATCCCCACGTTCCAAAGCCTCCTATAATAAAGAAACTTAAAACGAGTGTAAGAATGATGGTTTTGCTTTTATCACTGCGCTGCTGTTTTTGCAGCTCCAGGTCCTGTCCTTGTCTCGTGTTGCCTGTCCTGTCTAATTCTCCGTTTACCATTCAGAACCTCCCCAATCCATCTTTTTATTATTTTACCAAAATTTAGGGTTGTTGTCTGCTCTAAATTATTGAATTTTTCACATAAATAATCGTTCCCAGCATGAATAATGATACAATTCATCTTGAAAAGATTTGGGATTTCTTGTGGCTCGATTCACAAACTGGTAGAATAGAAGTGGTATATAATTTTCGAAAACAGGGAGCGTTTATTCGGATGATTAGCATTTTGAAAAAGATTTTTCCAAGTTCCAATGACCGGACGTTAAATAGATATGAGAGAATTGCGGAAAAAGTAGAGGCTTTAGCTGAAGAGTTTAAGGCTTTAAATGATGAAGCTTTAGCGAATAAAACAGCTGAGTTCAAGAGCCGTATTGAAAAAGGAGAATCTCTGGATGACCTTCTCCCTGAAGCATTTGCGACTGTGCGTGAAGCATCAGCTCGTGTTTTAGAAAAGCGCCATTACCCTGTACAGATCATGGGTGCGGTTGCGCTTCATGAAGGTAACATTTCTGAGATGAAAACGGGTGAAGGTAAAACACTTGTTGCGACATTGCCTGTTTACCTCAATGCACTTGACGGAAAAGGTGTGCACGTTGTAACGGTCAATGAATATTTGGCTCGTCGTGATGCTGAGCTGAATAGCCCGTTATTTAACTTTCTTGGGATGACGGTCGGTCTTAACGTATCCGACCTTTCAAAAGAAGAAAAGCGTGAGGCGTATGCTGCAGATATCACATATGGTACGAACAACGAGTTCGGCTTCGACTACCTGCGTGACAACATGGTGGTTTATAAAGAACAAATGGTTCAGCGCCTTAACTATGCGATCGTCGATGAAGTTGACTCCATCTTAATTGACGAAGCGCGTACACCGTTGATTATTTCTGGCTCTGCACAGAAATCTACCCAGCTTTATCAAATGGCAAACATGTTTGTGCGCCAGCTGAAAAAAGACACGGATTATACGGTTGATGAAAAGACGAAGAACGTTCAGTTGACGGAAGATGGGATCAACCGAGCTGAGCAGATGTTCTCGATCGACAACCTTTATGATTATCAGCATGTAACGCTAAACCACCATATCAATCAGGCATTAAAAGCGAACCTCATCATGCATCGTGACGTGGATTACGTTGTTCAAGATGGTGAGATCGTAATCGTTGACCCGTTTACTGGACGTTTGATGGCTGGCCGCCGTTACAGCGATGGTCTTCACCAGGCGATCGAAGCGAAGGAAGGTCTAGAGATTCAGCGTGAGAGCATGACGCTCGCGACGATTACGTTCCAGAACTACTTCCGTATGTACAACAAGCTTGCTGGTATGACTGGTACAGCGAAAACGGAAGAAGAGGAGTTCCGCAACATCTACAACATGGATGTTATCTGTATTCCAACGAACCGTCCGATCGCGCGTGATGACAGATCGGATCTTATTTATAAAACTATGCAAGGCAAGTTCAAGGCGATTGCTGCTGAAATCGAAGAGCGCCATAAGACAGGTCAGCCGATCCTTGTTGGTACGGTTGCCGTTGAAACGTCTGAACTTCTTTCACAGCTTTTAACGAAGCGTAAAATTAAACATAACGTGTTGAACGCGAAAAACCATGAGCGTGAAGCAGAGATTATTGAAAACGCAGGTCAGCTTGGCATGGTTACGATCGCGACAAACATGGCGGGGCGTGGTACGGACATCAAGCTTGGGGAAGGTGTTCTTGAAGTTGGCGGCCTTCATATTCTAGGGACGGAGCGTCACGAATCACGCCGTATCGATAACCAGCTGCGTGGTCGTGCTGGACGTCAAGGAGATCCGGGTTCATCTCGTTTTTATATTTCAATGGAAGACGAATTGATGCGTCGATTCGGTTCAGATAACTTGATGACGATGATGGAGCGTCTTGGCATGGATGAAGATACGCCGATCGAGTCTAAAATGGTTACAAAAGCCGTTGAATCTGCACAAAAACGTGTTGAGGGATCAAACTTTGATGCACGTAAACAGCTTTTACAATATGACGATGTTATGCGTCAGCAGCGTGAGATCATTTACGCGCAGCGTCAAGATGTACTGGATGCTGAGAACTTAAGTGATATCATTCTGCGCATGATCGATTCCACGATTGACCGTATCGTTACGGTTCACACACCGGAAGCGGAAGTGCAAGAAGAGTGGAACACGAAAGAGATCGCAGACTATGTGAACGCCGTTATGTTCACTGAGCCTGTGTTCACGGAAAAAGACTTTTACGGTCTAGATCGTGAAGAGATTATCGAGAAGATTCAAGCGAAAGTGCATGCAGCGTTTGCTGAGAAAGAAACACAGCTTCCTGCAGAACAGATCGCTGAATTCGAAAAAGCCGTTATCCTTCGTTCGGTTGACAGCAAGTGGATGGATCATATCGACCAGATGGAACAGCTTCGCCAAGGAATTCACCTTCGTGCGTACGGCCAAAACGATCCGTTGCGTGAATATCAGTTTGAAGGTTTCGAGATGTTCGAAGCGATGGTTGCTGCGATCGAAGAGGAAGTTACGACTTACATTTTAAAATCACAGATCGAGCAAAACATGCAGCGTGAACAAGTGGCTGAAGGTAAAGCTGTTGTTCCGAGCGATAAACAGGAATCATCTAAAAAGAAACCGGTTCGCAAAACACAGGACATTAAACGCAATGATCCTTGTCCATGCGGAAGCGGAAAGAAATACAAGCAATGTCACGGAGCAGATCAGGAATAATGTAGGGTTGCGTGTCTAAAAGAGAGTTCTTTAATGGAGCTCTCTTTACGCTTGTAATCAGATGAATCAGGGTTTAATTTGCAAGGAAACCGCATATTTTAAAAAGTGGAAGAATTATAAAATGAGGTGCAGAGAATATGGATTTAGTAGAAGTAAAACAAGAACTCAACGTGATTGAAAAACGTATCAACGACTTTAGGGGGTCTCTTTGACCTCGATTCAAAGAAAGAGCGTATCGCTGAACTTGATGAGCAGATGAGTGCACCAACGTTTTGGGATGACCAAAACGCTGCACAGGTGGTTATCAACGAAGCAAACGGATTAAAAGAACAAGTGAACGAGTTTGAAGCATTATCTTCATCGTATGAAGACTTAGAGGTTGCGCATGAGCTCGTGAAAGAAGAAGCGGATGCTGACATGCAAAAAGAGCTTGTGAAAGATTTGAAAGATCTGATCGTAAAATTAAACGAATTCGAACTTCAGCTTTTATTAAACGAGCCTTATGATAAAAACAACGCGATTCTGGAACTTCACCCAGGTGCTGGTGGTACGGAGTCTCAAGACTGGGCGTCCATGCTTCTTCGTATGTATACGCGTTATGCAGAGCGCCAAGGCTACAAAGTTGAAACATTGGATTACTTGCCAGGTGACGAAGCTGGAGTTAAATCCGTTACACTTAGCATTAAAGGGCACAACGCATATGGTTATTTGAAAGCGGAAAAAGGGGTTCACCGTCTGGTCCGTATTTCTCCTTTTGATTCGTCAGGCCGCCGTCACACGTCATTTGTTTCGTGTGAAGTGATGCCTGAAATTACAGACGATACTGAGATCGAAATCCGTACAGAGGATCTTAAGATTGATACGTATCGTGCGTCTGGAGCAGGCGGACAGCACGTTAACACGACTGACTCGGCTGTTCGTATGACACATATCCCGACGAACACGGTAGTTTCTTGTCAAACGGAGCGTTCGCAAATTAAGAACCGTGAACGCGCGATGAAGATGATGATGGCGAAACTTGTTCAGCGTCGTTTGGAAGAACAGCAGGCACAGCTTGCGGAAATCCGTGGAGAGCAGAAGGAGATCGGATGGGGGAGCCAGATTCGTTCTTACGTTTTCCATCCTTATAGTCTTGTAAAAGATCACAGAACGAATACCGAGGTAGGGAATGTGCAGTCTGTGATGGATGGCGAGATCACGCCGTTTATTGATGCTTATTTGAGATCTAAGCTGTAAAAAAACCTTTTTGTTTTGTAATGCTTCGGGGTTTTTTGAAAGTGGTTGATCTGCGCTCCAGGTGCTTCGCTTTCCGCGGGGCGACCGGTGAGCCCCTTGCCGCTTTGCGCCATTAAGGGTCTCCACCTGCCCACTCGTCCCGCAGGAGTCTCGCACCTTCCGCTCCAATCAACTTGTTGAAGGTGTTAAAAACAAAAAACATTTTTAGTCACAAGCAAGTTATGTAAGATGAAATCAAATAAATAAAAAACAAAACTTCCGGGGCATCTGCTTCCGGAAGTTTTTTTATCGTATGTGTGTAAGATCTCCCTTTTGTACGAGCTCGATCTTTCTATGTTGTCCGTCTTTTACGATCTCCACATTGCCATTTCCATAAATCCAAACCACTTGATACTCTTCACCGTTATAAACGACGAAACTCCCCACTTCTATCTGCATCACTTCACCTCTAATAAAGCTCTCTAGATAATTATACCTATTAAAAATGGAATGTATATTGGGAAAAACAAAGGAAACTTCTAACCTTTAGTATAAAGTAAATTACCCTATTTTCCCAACTTATATTTTTGATAGAGGAAATCTTCATGTGTTAAAAGGTTTGATGAAGGAATTTTTCAAGTAGAAAATTCTCTTGAATGACATCGCCAAGTATTTCCTTTTTACGTCCGCCTTAGGTTGGATTTTATAAAAAAACCAAAAACTCTTAAACGTTTGTTTAAACAACCTACATAGTGGCTTAATAGTTCGACAGTATTCTTATAGATGCAACACAATATTATCGTGTCTAGGGGGAAAACGGAGTGGAAAAGAAACCATTGGATAGAAGAACCTTTTTAACATATTTAGGAACAGGCGCTACAGCACTAGCTGCAGCTACAACGGGATTAGGTGCTTTAACGGAAACGGCTAACGCACAATCTGATAGCTTAATGCGCATGAAACCTCGAAAAAAAGGATTTAAGTTTCACCCGATCGCACCAACTGACAAAGACGATCTTGTTTTACCAAAAGGTTATAAATATGAAGTTATTGCGTCATATGGTGATGTAATTAACAAAAAAGGCGATACATTTGGATTTAATAATGACTTTACGATGTACTTTCCAATTGAAGAATCTAGTGAACATGGCCTGCTATGGGTAAACCACGAGTACACGAACCCTTTATATGTTGAAGGAGAAAAAGTAAACGGCAAATATACTCCAGCACAAATTGAAAAGATGCTTTACAACCAAGGGGGTTCCATTATTGAAGTGAAAGTGAAGAACGGTAAGTGGATGATGGAGACGAATTCGGAGTACGCTCGACGCGTAACAGGTTTAACTCCTTTCGCGCTTACAGGTCCAGCAAAAGGAACGCCAGCGGTATCTGGTGCAACAACTGCACAAGGAACTTTTGCGAACTGTTCTGGGGGACGCACGCCATGGAACACCGTTTTATCTTGTGAAGAGAACTTTGAGGATACTTCCAAAGCTGCTGGTTTAGATCAAACTCATTATGGCTGGGTAGTTGAGGTCGATCCGTTTGATCCGAACTTTAAAGTAAGAAAGCATACAGCTCTTGGCCGATTCAACCACGAAAATGCGAGCGTTGGAATCTCCAAAGACGGACGTGTTGTTGTCTATATGGGGGACGACAAAAAGGATGCTTGCGTGTACAAGTTTATAAGTAAAGGAAAATATATTGAAGCAAAAGGAAAAGACAACAGCAAGCTTTTAGAAGAAGGAACGCTTTACGCAGCTGACCTTGCAAAAGGCAAGTGGGTAGCGTTAACGATTGAAGCGGTTCGTGAAAAAGCAGCGGGGAACACAGCACTTTTAGAAAAGTTTAAAACTCAAGGCGATGTCGTCGTCAACGCACACGACGCTGCTATTCTTCTAGGTGCAACACCAACTGACCGTCCTGAAGACGTTGAGATCTCACCTCTTGACGGAACGGTGTTTATCGCACACACGAACAACGACAAGCACGGAAATATTCACGGTCACATCACTCGATTTTTTGAAAAAGACGGAGATCATGGGGCAGAGAACTTTGAATTTGAAATCTTCGCAGCCGGTGGACGTCAAAGCGGATTTAGTGCGCCTGACAACTTAACGTTTGATTCAAACGCAAACCTTTGGACGGTAACAGATATTTCTTCAAGCAAGTTGAATTCTGACGCTTGGACAAGCTTTGGGAACAACGGAATGTTTATGATTCCAACGGTTGGGCGAGACCAAGGCGTAGCGTTCCAATTCGCATCTGCACCAAAAGAAGCGGAACTAACTGGACCATCTTTCACACCAAACGAAAGATCATTGTTCTTGAGCATCCAGCATCCAGGAGAAGAAACAGAAGATAAGGCAAATCCTACAAGCACATGGCCGCAAGTACGCGGAGGCAATATGCCAAGACCATCTGTTGTTGCGATCACTGGATTTAAGTTTTAATGGTTAACACATTTTAAGGAGGCGATCTATATGGGTTTCACTAACATCGGAGTACCAGGATTGATTCTGATTTTAATCATTGCCCTTATTATCTTTGGGCCATCTAAGCTGCCGGAGATCGGACGAGCATTCGGAAGCACGCTTCGCGAGTTCAAGCATTCCGCAAAAGATCTTATGTCTTCTGATGAAAAAGAAGAAAAGCCGCAGTCTAAATAAAGAGTAGTATTGAGTGAAGATGCGGGCACGGTTACAAGTCCGCATCTTTTCTTATCACCCATGAGGGTTGCGAGCCGAAACTTTTGGATTGAAGCCGAAACTCGTGGATTGCGAGCCTAAACTCGTGGATTGAAAGCCAGAACTCGTGGATTGGAAGCCAAAACTTCTGGATTGGGAGCAGAAACAACCGAATTCAGTACCGTAATTAATAGAAAGGAGGCCATTTGGGTGAAAGCAGAAGAGATGTATTTTGTAGAACACCTAGGGGAGCTCAGAAAACGTATCATCATCACGCTCGCCGTTTTCATAACCGTACTTTCCGTATCCTTTTTTTACGTACAGCCCATCTATGACTGGCTGATCCGTGATCTCGATCAACAGCTGGCCGTTCTTGGACCAAGCGAAATTCTCTGGGTATATTTTATGATCTCGGGTGTGATCGCCATCGCGTTTACCATTCCTGTTGCCGCGCATCAAACGTGGATGTTTATTAAACCGGCACTGAGTAAAAGAGAGCAAAAGGTAACACTATCGTATATTCCCGCACTTTTTTTCTTGTTTTTGTTAGGATTATCGTTCGGGTATTTTATCGTGTATCCGATGGTATTAAACTTTTTGCTAGGTTTGTCAGAAGGTCATTTTCAAACCTTTTTTACATCGGAAAAATACTTCAAGTTCATGATGAATCTCACACTGCCGTTCGGATTTCTCTTTGAGATTCCACTTGTGGTGATGTTCCTGACATCGCTCGGCATCTTAAATCCTCACGTGCTCACAAAGGCGAGAAAAGTCTCGTATTTTGGTCTTGTGGTGATTGCCGTCTTGATCACACCGCCGGACCTGGTTTCGGATTTCCTTGTCGTCATTCCACTTCTCGTACTTTATGAGATCAGTATCATGCTATCGAGAGTCGTATACAAAAAGAAGCTAGCAAAAGAACAATTTGCTAATGATGAGGAAAATAAAGTCGTACGGATGCGACGTCCTTCATAAAAGAGAATGATTCTTAGAACCCCTGTGCAATTAGCCAGGGGTTCTTTTGTGCTAAAAAATTTGGGTTAATTTTTAAAAGGATTGATGCGGGGACTGGGTCTTTTATTAGAACTTTTTTACTAGATTTAAACGGATAACGAAGCGTAATTATCCCAATTGAGTGGTGAGCTGAGGGATGTGATAATTCTAGTAACCTTTTATTTTAATCGGGAGGTGGACGTTCTGGATAATTTCCCTGATCTACGCTAAGAAATGCCTTAATAGATAGCTGGTCAAAAAGAGGAGGAGAAAGATGGAAAGAAAACCAAGGATTCCACGTTTGGCTGCAATTGCACTTTCAACATCATTGTTAGTTTCCCCTACGTTAGGAACGAAAGCGGAGACCTTCATCAAACAAGCTTCAGGTAGTTACATAGAAGCAGAAGCGGAACAAACTACAATACCTACTGTGAAACATGAACCTGCTGCAAACGGTGAACATACGATTACACTGATTACAGGTGATGTTGTTAAAGTAACTGATCTTGGAGATGGAAAAAGCACGATTGAAGTAACACCGGCAGATGGAGTAGAAGATCGGACACGTATTCTTACCGTGGGTAAAGAGACGTTTGTCATTCCTGAGACTGCTATGACGTATATCGCAGAAGGTCAGATAGATGATGATCTGTTCAATATTACAAAATTGATTGAAAATGGCTATACCGATTCGGAGGTGTCTAGTCTTCCTTTGATCGTTGAGTATAAATCTGAAAAAACAGCCCGAACGCTAGCTCTTCAGCCTAAAGAAATCGCAGGATCCAAACGTACTCGAACGTTAGAAAGTATTGACGGGGCAGCTGTATCTGCTGAAAAAGGAAAAGTGAAGCAGTTTTGGCATGCAATTTCGGCTGATCTAGGAGCAGAGGACCTTAAAGAAAAGGCAGCCTTGCCTCAGCTTCAGCAAGGGATTGAAAAGATTTGGCTAGATGGAAAAGTAGAAGCAGCCCTTGATCAAAGTGTTCCGCAAGTCGGTGCTCCGATTGCATGGGAAGCTGGCTATGACGGTACAGGTACAACGGTTGCCGTACTTGATACCGGAATCGATACCAATCATCCTGATGTTGCTGGCAAGATCAAATATACAAAGAATTTTGTGCCTGGCGAAGATATTAATGACTACAATTCACATGGGACGCATGTCGCTTCAACCGTCCTGGGAACAGGCGAAGCTTCAACGGGTAAGATGAAAGGTGTTGCTCCAGGAGCACACCTAGTCGTTGGTAAAGTTTTGGGCAATAACGGAAATGGACAAAATTCTTGGATCATTGACGGAATGGAATGGGCTGCACAGCATGCCGACGTTGTAACAATGAGCTTGGGCTCGCAAGACGCAAGTGACGGAAAAGACCCGGTTTCACAAGCTCTGAATGAAATCAGTGAAGAAACCGGAACACTCTTTGTCGTAGCTGCAGGTAACCGCGGCGGCCAAAGCACGATTGGATACCCAGGTGCGGCAGATAAAGCACTGACGGTTGGTGCCGTTTCAAAAACGGATCAGCTAGCAAGCTTCTCTTCAAGAGGGCCGCGTTTAGGAGACAAAGCGATTAAACCTGATTTAGCAGCACCTGGGGTTGGTATTGTCGCAGCACGCTCTCAATATGCTAGCGGAAGCGGTTTATATACATCAAAAAATGGAACATCCATGGCTACTCCGCACGTTGCTGGCGCAGCAGCTATTTTAAAACAAAAATACCCAGCATGGACAGGCAAGCAGATTAAAGATGCACTGATAAGCACAACAAAAGAACTTTCAGCTTATAAGCCATCTGAAGTAGGTGCAGGCCGTTTAGATGTACCAGCTTCCCTTAATGGAGTATATGCTACGGGATCCGTACATTTTGGTTTCTTTGACTGGCCACATGATGAAACAGAAGCAGTAAAGAAAACCGTAACCTATCACAATGATCGTGATGAAGCGGTGACGTTAGACCTGGCAACAAACTTTAAAGATGCAAGCGGCAATCCTGCTCCTGCTGGAATGTTAACGCTATCAACTAATAAGGTTACGGTTCCAGCTAAAGGGGAAGCATCTGTCACGGTTTCTGCGGATATTAAACTCGGACTTGCTGGAGCGCAGTACAACGGATATGTAACAGCAAGTACAGCGGGCAAAAAAATAGCTCATACGACTTTAAGTATGATTAAAGAAGAAGAGCGGTATAACTTAACGTTAAAAGCAATCGATCGTGATGGTTCTGAAATTTCAACTCAGTCTCTCATTTACAGCCCTGAATGGGGTTACCGTTATGTGATGGTAAGAGGAGCTACAGAACTAAGATTACCGCCAGGCACCTATTCGGTTACTTCAGCGATGTTTGTAGATGAGGATACCGATCATATGGGAGTCGCATTGGTTGGAGATCCTGAACTAGAACTGTACGAAGATAAAACTCTCGAGTTAGATGGCAGAAAAGCAAATGAAGTAAAATTTGAAGCACCGAAGAAAACAGAAACTGTCTATCGAACGATGAAATACATGCGTACGATAGGGGATATTCCGTTTGGCGATCAGTGGATGCTTCCTATAACAGCTGATCATATGTACGTTCAGCCATTTGAAAAGGTGAAGAATGGAACGTTTAAATTTACAGCGCGCAAACGTTTAATTACTCCTCGTATCGAAATAAATTTTAAAGGGAAAGTACTTGATGATCTTGTTCAACTACATGCTACACCATTTAAGGGAAACTTTAGCTTAAAAACCGTTTATGCAGGCAAAGGCTCTGCAGCTGATTATGAGAACATCGATGCCAAAGGAAAAGCGGTTATCATCAAACGCAGCGATGAAGTGACAGCATATGATAGAGGTCAAGCTGCAATTGCGGCAGGAGCAAAGCTTCTCATCGTCGTGAATGATAAGGAAGAAGAATTAATGGAGGCTTATCAAAACGTTAATATCAGCTATGATGCGATTCCTTTAACGATAACATCACTCAGCAGTACAGAGGGAGATGAGCTGATTGAAGCAGTAAAAACAAGCAACCTGACGCTTCCTGTTCAAGGTTCAGGATATGCTCCTTATTTGTACGATCTAAACAAAGTTTACGATAACGAAATACCTGATAAGGAATTGGTATATGCTCCTACAACAAGTGAGCTGGCTAAAATTGATACTAAATTCCACTCTGATCGAAACACACCTGCTGATGAATGGCGTTTTGAACTTCAAAATGGTGTGGATCGCAAACTTCGCTGGGACCCGATGGCATTCCCGATTGAGCGCGAAGAATGGGTAACACCGGAAGACAGCACATGGTATCAAAAAGTAGGGATAACCGATGAATTCTGGGAGATGAGAGGCGAACCAACGCAATACAAGGCTGGAGACCGTCTTGAGCATAGCTATTACGGACCAGTTGTACGTCCTGGGTTTGGTAAGAGCCACTTCTATCCATACCGAGAAAATAGTAAATTTTATTTTAACGTTCCAGCTTGGGCTGATTCTGAAGACACGCATACGGGTTTCCACGACCCTGCCGTATTGGATAATACAATAATGAAACTCTATCAAGGATCAACCCTGATGGATCAGAAAAAGGGCCAAGGATTTAACACGAATAAAAATTATACCTTTGATCGAACGCAATATCGCTTAGTAGCAGATTCGCACCGATCTGAGGAACGATGGAATACATCTAATAAAACGCATACGGAATGGACGTTCTGGTCAGACTGGTCAACTTCATATGGTTATCGTACGATCGTTCCTTTAATAGAGATCGACTATGATATCAAAACAAACCTAGCAGGTGAAGTGGCAGCTGCAAGTACTTCAAAGCTTACTTTAACACCATCACATATGCCAGATGCTAAAGGGGCAGGAAATATCAAAGGTGCAGCTCTTGATGTTTCGTTTGACGAAGGAAAGTCATGGGAAAAAGTAGAGGTTCAGCAAGAAGGCAGCAAGTGGATCGCTTCGATTAAACATCCGTTTAATCCTGGTGGTTCAGTATCCCTCCGTGCAAGTGCGTGGGATGATGCAGAAAATAAGATTGAGCAGGAAATCCTTAAGGCGTATCGTTTAAAATGATATTGGGTTTTCAATATCGTATAGATGATGCACCTCAGCCAAGATAATTGTTTGTTCAATAGCCACTAAGGAAGCAGGTCTTCTTTAGTGGTTATATTTTTGACCAGGTCGTCTAGATGATAGATGCGAGATTTTCGGTTGCCGGTGAACGGGAGGTTGAGAGATTTTAGAATGTGATAACCTTGACTGGTTGAAGGCAAGTTGAGGAATTCTTTACATTTCTTGTTGGTTATCGTCATGGAAACGAGAAGCGCATAATCTAGTAATGCCGATTCGTGAGCATTTTTATATACTTTTCTGCACTTTGAACAATACCAACTTCTTTGGAGACGTTTTAAAAATGCCATATCACATTTCGGACAAAACACACCTTTTAATAGAGAGTCAGGATTGATTTGAAACTTTTGGCACACATCGGGGTTTTCAGGTGTGTGATGTTTTAAAAGATGCTTAATTATTCTTTTTATTTCTTTTGCTTGGAGTATTTCTTTTTGGTGTTTGTTGCTTACCTCATCAAATTTAGAAACTATCCCTGAGCTTTTTATTATTTTCGAGCGAGCTTCTTTATAGGCAGGAGAGAATTCTGTTATCGTAGTTGGATTCGTAATTACCACGAGGGATTCGATAGGTATAGTCAGAGATTTGAGATTTTTTAAAATAGACATCAAGTGATAAGACTGTCGTTTCACTTGCTCAACCGGGTTATCAAACCCTTCTCGTTGAGCATTATACGTTCGAATCATAGGATCATAGGAGCTCTCAAAATATAAGTGTCCGGCGATATTCTTACATTCAATAATAAGAAGAAAGTTCGGTGTAATAATAAGTGTGTCCATTTGAAAAAAGTAATCTTGATGCAAAATCCTTAATCCATGAAGAATACTGAGGTTGTTTGGTGGCAAGTAACGATAAAAATAATCCATAGACTGTTCACCGCGATAGCCAGAAACAAATTTTCTGAGTGCATCGCGAATTTCTTCTCTTTTTTCATCCAAAAGAGGTGATCGCTTTAAAAGTGACTCCAACTTATTAATAATAATGGGCTGAGAACGGTGTTTTATTATCAAAATGAGCCTCCTGATACACTTTTTTTCTATTTTGAAGGTTCTTCGGAAGGCGAACAAACGTTAAAATAGCCATTTACAGCAGGTTGAGATCATGGATTTTATGGTGACCTGCATTATATTCACGATAATTAAAATATATTCACGTTAATTTCAATAATTTCACGTTAATCTAATTATATTCACGTTAATTGAATTAATTTCACGTTAGTCGATTTTTCGACATACCTCAACAAGTTGCGACACCAGAACAAATCACACTAGCGCCACCGAGTTCGCCAGCACCCCTAACAGAACATCACTTCAAACCCACTTCACCTCATCACCGCGGCACTAAGGTCGCATTTACAAGGGTATACTGTGATTGGTATACTTTTTTCGGCTAAAATGAAATTGAAAAGAAATTCCTTATGAAAGTTTGAGGGTTAACAGACAGCGATGATGATGGCAATGCGAAAACGACGCGGGATTTTACACCCAACGGTTGAACTTATTTTAGAATATGTATATGTAGTGATTGGATCAGGGCTCGTGGCACTGGCTTTCTCGGTGTTCTTGCTGCCAAACCAGATTGCCTCTGGCGGCGTGAGCGGAATATCGACGATTCTATACGGACTCTTTCAATGGAAACCTTCTATTGTGCAGTGGAGTTTAAACATTCCGCTTTTCTTTGCGGGTCTCTTTTTCCTAGGCAGACGATTCGGTGCGAAAACGCTTGTTGGAACGATTGTGCTTCCGTTCTTCGTCTTTATTTTTGAAGAGTGGGGGGCGGCGACGGAAGATCCGTTGCTTGGAGCGATTTTCGGCGGACTTGGGATTGGAGCGGGACTTGGAATCGTATTCCGAGGAAAAGCTTCCACTGGTGGTGTTGACCTGCTTGCTCAGATCGTCCACAAATACACTGGAGCATCACTCGGATCGATCATTCTCCTTATTGACGGTACGATTGTTACAGCATCAGCACTTTTCTTCGGAATCGAGCAAGCACTGTATGCACTGATCGCGATGTTCATTACGGCGAAAACAATAGATGTGGTGCAGATCGGACTCGGTACGACGAAAATGGCGCTTATCATTTCTGATCAAGAAGATGAGCTGCGTCAAGGGATTCTTACACACATCTATCGCGGCGTTACGAAGATTAATGCTTTTGGCGGTTATACGCAAGATGAACGTCCGATGCTGATGGTGGTTGTGGCACAATATGAAGTTACGAAATTAAAACAATATGTAAAAAGCGTGGATCCATCCGCCTTCGTTATCGTTGTTAACGCGAACGAGGTGCTAGGAGAAGGATTCAAACGTGGTTAAATTCCAGCCGAAACGCAACTCGGCTGGTTTTTCTATTTTACTGGGACTTTTGTCACGAATGTGCCCTTCTTACTACAAATAACCCCGTCTTAACCGATAAAAGACAGCGTATAACACGTTAAATTAGGACTAAATCTTATTTCAATGGTCGACTTTAGGACCTGAGTGTCGAAAAGTTTATCTGCAGGTTTTTTGTGATTATGAAGGATTAAAGCGAATCGTGTCGTATTTTTGATACTACAGAATCTAGAAATCATGACCATTGTCCCTTGAATGAGGGAAGATGAAACACAACTGTAATAAAATTGTCAGTTACAGATGTTATAATAGTTATTGCGGAAAAAAACTGACATTTATCGCGCTATTGTCGAAAGACTTCTATATATAGTTGATGAATAGGGAAATATTTTTTTGGGGTAGTAAGGAAGTGATTTAGATTGATAGAAATGATTGATGTATGGAAAACATATCCGAACGGTGTTATGGCACTCAACGGAATTGACGTCTACATAGATAAAGGTGAATTTGTATATGTAGTCGGACCAAGTGGTGCTGGTAAATCTACATTTATAAAATGTATGTATCGAGAAGAAAAGCCAACACAGGGTTCTATTATTATTAACGGCACGAACCTTGCTAAAGTAAAAGAAAGACAAATTCCTAAAGTACGCAGAAAGATGGGCGTAATCTTCCAGGACTTTAAACTATTACCGCGTTTAACGGTATATGAAAACGTAGCATTTGCACTTGAAGTTATCGAAGAATCGCCAAAAGTGATCAGAGAACGTGTTATGGAAGTTCTTGATCTCGTAAAACTGAAAAACAAAGCGCGCATGTTCCCGGACGAACTATCTGGTGGAGAGCAGCAGCGTGTATCCATCGCACGTTCTATTGTGAATCACCCGCCAGTTGTTATAGCGGATGAGCCGACAGGTAACCTTGATCCTGAAACAGCTTGGGAGATCATGGACATCTTTAAAGAGATCAATGCCCGTGGAACGACAGTTGTTATGGCAACTCACAATAAAGAAATCGTAAATACAATCACAAAGCGCGTAATTGCCATTGAAGGCGGCCGAATTGTACGTGATGAGGCGAAGGGGGATTACGGCTATGAAGATTAGAACATTAAAACGACATTTTGTTGAAGCATTCAAGAGCATGGGAAGAAACGGCTGGATGTCCTTTGCTTCCATCTCTGCAGTAACGGTAACATTGCTTTTAGTTAGTGTATTCTTGGCCATTCTTTTGAACATTAACTTTATTGCAAGTCAGATAGAAGACGATGTTCAGATTAGAGCGTATATCGAAAGAACTGAAAAGCCTGAGAACTATGCGGCTTACCAAAAAGACCTCGAGAAACTTGATAAAGTGAAAACGGTAGAGTACCAATCAAAAGAAGAAGGTCTTGATGAATTGATTGAAAGTCTTGGAGATGAAGGGGAAGCCTTTTCATCACTAAAAAATGAGAACCCATTGCGAGATGCGTTTATCATTTATACCGAAAAGCCGCAAGATACGGCTGCAGTTGCAAAAGAAGTTGATAAGCTAAAATTTGTAAACAAAGTTGAGTATGGAAAAGGGACAGTCGAAAAACTATTTAAAGTTACGGATGTTGCCCGCAACGTTGGGATTGTACTCGTGTTAGGACTAGTATTCACAGCGATGTTCCTTATCTCAAATACGATAAAATTAACGATTGTTACACGACGCCGCGAGATTGAAATTATGAAACTCGTTGGTGCGACAAATGGATTTATCCGCTGGCCGTTCTTCATTGAAGGATTTGCTCTAGGTGTAGCCGGTGCTTTCCTTCCAATAATCGTGATCGCGGTTGGATATCAAGCCATTTTCGATATCGTGAATCAAAAATTAGGGACAGTATTTATTGAGCTATTGCCAGTAACACCGCTTATCCCTCAGCTATCACTATTGATGCTGTTAATCGGTGGAGTTATCGGCGTATGGGGAAGCTTAACGTCTGTCCGTAAATTCTTGAAGATTTAAGTAAAGATCGCAGAAATAAAGAAATCCAAGAAAAACGAAACAACTCAATAGGGGTTAGGGGAGGAAAACGAATGAAAAGGAAAGTGGTTGGAACAGTGCTATCGTTAAGTTTGGCACTGGGCGCTTTTACCGTGTATCACTCTGAATCCGTCGTTCACGCGGAATCTTTATCAAGCATCAAGAAAAAACAACAAGAAAATGCAAAGAAAGCTAAGGACTCACAAGCTAAGCTGGATGCTAACAAAAGCAGTCAAGCTGCTGTAGAACAAGAAATCGCACGAATCGATCAGGTTTCTACTGACACAGATTTAAAAATTCAGACAAAGCAAACTGAGATAACGAAAACAAAAACAGAGATTTCAGTATTAAAAGGTGAAATCGCAGTCGTTCAAAAGCGAATCGACGAGCGTGACAAACTTTTAAAAGAACGTGTTAATTCGATGTATGAATCAGGCGGAGCTGTTTCTTACTTAGAAGTTGTTCTAGGTTCGAAAGACTTTGGTGATTTTTTAGATCGTGTTCTAGCATTGAACATGATTGCAGAACAAGACCGCCAGCTTTTAGAAGAACAGAAGAAAGATAAAGAACTTCTTGAAGTAAAGATGGCATCTGTTGAGAAGAAACTAAACAATCTTCAACAAGCGATGCAAGAATTGCAAAAACTTCAGCAGCAGTTAAAAGCTCAAATGGCGGAAAAAGCGCGTTTGATGGCTTCTCTTGAAAAAGAAGAAGACCAACTTCATGCAGAAGCACACAAGATTGAAAATGAAGGTGCCCTTCTAAAAGCACAGGAAGACGCATTCCGTGCTGAGCAGGCACGTGCAGCGGCAAGGGAAAAAGCGGCTCGTGAATCTTCATCTAGTGGTTCAGCTCCATCTACGGGACCTGTTTCAGGTAACGGCATGATCATCAAACCAGCAGCTGGACGTGTGACTTCTGGCTTTGGTAACAGAAGCAGCGGTATGCATGAAGGTATTGATATCGCGCAAGCTGGAACGGTTCCAATCTATGCAGCAGCTGATGGAACAGTTATTAAATCAGAATACTCATCATCTTATGGAAACGTTGTTTATATTTCTCACTCGATTGGCGGGCAGCAATGGACGACGGTATACGCTCATATGAGCAGCCGTGCTGTACAGGGTGGATCTGTTTCAAAAGGCCAGTTCCTTGGAAACATGGGGAACACGGGACATTCATTTGGTCAGCACTTACACTTTGAGCTTCATAAAGGACCTTGGAATGCAGGAAAAACAAATGCTGTAAATCCTGCGGCATACTGGTAAAATAAACACATAAAGTAAACAAGCTATTCATATAGTGAAGTAGGAGACAGGCTGTTGCCTAAAGACTCTTACAATGGAAGGCATCGCACTTTGCAGGGTGTGATGCCTTTTCCTGCAAAAACGAGGTGAGCAGAATGAACGTAAATAAAAAAATGTTGGCCCTGCTGATTGTTCTTTCCTTGCTTGTTGGTGCTGGTGGAATGTATGGTTCGATGGCACTGTTTGGTAACGATTCAAAGTATGTTCAGAATGGTGAAGTAAACGATCTGCCAAAAGCGAAAACGAAGCTTAACAGTGACGAAGAGTTCGCCAAGCTCCAAAAGACGTATGAAATCATCTCTTCTCGATATGTGGAAGACGTTGATCGTGACAAGCTGCTAGAAGGTGCCATTCAAGGAATGGTCAAAACATTAAAAGATCCATACTCCGTTTATATGGATGAAGAAACAGCTAGTCAGTTTTCACAATCGCTGGATTCTTCTTTTGAAGGAATCGGTGCAGAAGTGAGCATGGTTGACGGCAAAGTAACGATCGTTGCGCCTTTCAAAGACTCTCCTGCAGAAAAAGCAGGTCTTAAGCCGAACGACCAAATTATCACGATAGACGGGAAAAGTGTGGAAGGCCTTGATCTTTATAAAGCCGTATTAAAAATTCGCGGTGAAAAAGGATCTGTCGTTACACTTGGCGTAAAGCGCAGCGGTGTTAGTGATGTGATGCCGATTAAAGTTACACGTGACGAGATTCCGATCGAAACCGTTTATTCTGATATTGAAGAAGTAAAAGGCAAAAAGATTGGTGTTCTTGAAATTACGTCGTTCTCTGAAAAAACAGGATCTGATTTTAAAAAGCACCTAACAGACCTTGAAAAACAAAAGATTGACGGACTTGTGATCGACGTGCGTGGAAATCCTGGCGGCTACTTAGAAGCGGTTGACAGCATCCTTCGCCAGATCATTCCTGAGAACAAACCTTTTGTTCAGATTGAAGACCGAAAAGGAAACAAAGAGCGCTATGTTTCCACGTTAAAAGAAAAGAAAGACTATCCAATCGTTGGTCTGATTGACAAAGGAAGTGCATCCGCTTCTGAAATCCTTGCAGCTGCCTTACAAGAAGGCGGAAGTTACGAACTTGTTGGTGAGAAATCATTCGGTAAAGGTACCGTTCAACAATCGATCGATCTTGGAGATGGGTCGAACATCAAGCTGACGCTGTTTAAATGGTTAACGCCTGATGGCAACTGGATACACAAAAAAGGTGTAAAACCTACTTATGAAGTGAAGCAGCCAGAATACTTCTACACGAACCCGATTGCCATTGAGAAAAAATCATTAGAGTTCGATATGAACAACGAACAAGTGAAGAACGCTCAAATCATGTTGAACGGGCTAGGCTTCCAAACTGGAAGAGAAGATGGCTATTTTGATGAAAAGACACAGTCTGCTGTAACTGCATTCCAGCGTGCCAACAATTTGCCGGCGACAGGGAAAGTAGATGCGAAGACAGCTGGCAAGATGGAGTCTAAGGTCATTGATTCGATACGTGATGATAAGAATGATGTTCAGCGCAAAACTGCTATCGAATTGCTTGCAAAATAAGGGATAATGGCAGGAAAAAACAACTGAAACACGAATACTATCCGTAGAGGAAATTATTCTCTGCGGATTTTTTTTTGGGTGAAGCGTTGTTGTTTTTGGAAGAGGTTGAAATGAGTTTAAAAACCTTTTGGAAGACGTTGATTTCCGTTCCAGATGCTCGCTTTCCGCGGGGCAGGCGGTGAGCCACATTCGCACGTTTTACTCTTAAGTGTCTCACCTGCCCGCCTGTCCCGCAGGAGTCTCGCATCTTCCGCTCCAATCAACTTTTCAATGGAGCCTCTACAGAAACTAAATTGCAATCTTTAGAAAGCAATCTTGAGATAGTTTTCCTTGTTAGCTTTCACCATTAGCTCTTATCGAATAAATAATGAACAAGTAATTAATTAAAGAAAATCCTTTGAAATCGTTAAAGGGGTAAAACAAATGCAATCATTGAATGTTGGGGATCTTGTTTTTCAGCTGATGTCTTTTTTAGTACTTATTGCGATTATTACCGGAGTTGGTTTGTTGGTGAAACGAGCTGTTGCTACGGATCGAAGGCTGAAAAGAATTGAAGAAAAAGTGGATGAAATAAATGACGAGAAAAGGAGAGAACGCCCATGACAGACACCTTTGTGAAAGAATTACTTCAGGGCATGGGGTTGCTTTTTTTACACCCGCTTTTTTATGGTTTTATACTAGTGGCTTTTTTAATCGGTTTAAAACGTGTAAAAAGGGAGCGAAAAGAATTTAAAGTCAGGGTGCACCCTGTAATTGATAATCTTATCTTTTCTCTTTTGCCAGGAATACTGATCGGACTCATCGGCTCAGTGATCTTTGTAGCTGCAGGTGTAACATTGCCACTTGGCATGATGGCTTTAATCGGTCTTATGTATATTGTTCTAGGCTTAACATTTAAAACGCGATTTTTAAACCCTGCGTATGCCTTAAGTTTAGCGGCAGTCGTTGGTCTTGTTCTACCGCCATTTGAATCTGGTATTTCATTTTTAGACAAATGGATCTTGGATATTCAAGAAACACCACTTGATTCATTAGCCGTCATTATCGGTGTGCTTTTGGTTCAAGAAGGTATATTGGTTATGTGGAAAGGTGCAGATCGTACATCACCTCGTCTGTTTAAAGGGAAAAGAGGGCATTATATCGGAGCTCATGAGGCAACAAGATTTTGGATTGTTCCTCAGTTTCTCGTTCTGCCTGTCGGTTCGATTCCTGTATTGGACTGGTGGCCATTGTTTCCGATGGGAGCGGTCGGTTTTTCGTTCTTTCTCGTTCCGTTTGCGATTGGATACCGTCAGCTTGTAACGCATACACTTCCGGCTGAAGCGATCAAACACCTTGGTAAGCAAGTCTTGCTTTTAGGTGTCATCGTAACGGGGATTGCGGCTGTTGGGCATTTTTATGAATTGCCGCTTCTTGTTGCAATTGCGATTGCTGCGGGTCTTGCGGGCCGTGAGCTTATTACTCTTGTAACCAGTCAGCGTGATGACACGAGACCTTCATTTTTTGTACCGCGTGACAGAGGGGTAATGATTCTTTCTGTTGTACCAGGAACACCTGCCGCAAAAATGGGGTTGAAAGTTGGCGAAGTGATCGTGAAAGTAAACGGTGTAACGCTTTCGCACGATTCAAGTCTATATAGAGCACTTCAAATTAATGCTGCGTATTGTAAGCTTGAAGTATTGGATCTGAACGGCGAAATTCGTTTCGTTCAAGGATCGCTTTACCAGAACGAGCACCATCAGCTCGGTGTGCTTCTTGTTCATGATGTTGTGGACCGGAATGCAGCGGTAGGGGACTAATCTAGTTTTTCATTTCATTTAACCGGAATCCAAAATTTTTACAATTTATTGGAATCAAATAATTGTTATAAGAAGGGCTCATTTAAGGTGAGTCCTTTTTTAATTTAGATAATCAACAATCGGGCCAGATATTTGTGTAGTGCGAATCGAATTTATTATTTAGTAAATAATTTGATACAATCCGCAGAACCTAAAAAAAGAGGCATGACTTCAAAAGTTCTACTTTTGGACCATCCTCTTTTTTAAAAATATTACTTCGCATTTGCTGCACAACGAAAGCCCAAATTACCTGTTGAGCTATCAGGCGTATTTGCACTTCTACCGGCTACTCGGTATCGATTGCAATAAGATTGATGACAAAGATAGGATCCACCTTTTGTCACTTTGGAATGTCCCTTGATTGGTCCAGTGGGATTTTTAATGCTATTTGTTTCATGGGTAGGGCTAAACCAATCAGAGCACCATTCCCATACGTTCCCGACCACATTGTACAACCCATAACCGTTTGGCGAATAAGCGTCTACAGGTGCTGTTCCTATATATCCGTCTTCAGCCTTGTTTTCATAAGGGAAATGCCCTTGCCAAATATTACATTGATGTTTTCCGTCTTGCTTTAATTGATTGCCCCATGGATATTTCTTTTGTTTATACCCACCGCGTGCAGCATATTCCCATTCAGCTTCAGTAGGTAGACGCTTCTTTTTCCAATTACTATAATGAACGGCATCATTCCAAGAAATGTGTACGACTGGATGGTTCATGCGGTTTATAATCGTTGAGTTTGGGCCCTCTGGCTGCTTCCAAGAAGCTTGATTTACAACAAGCCACCAAGGTGTTTGTTGTGGCACCTGAGTGATTTGACGTTTCACTTTTTCAGACACTAGAAGGTGAAAAACAAAGGACCAACCAAATTTTTCTGCCTCTGTCACATATCCGGTACTTTCAACAAATTGAGAAAACTCTTTATTGGTGACCGCATACGCATCTATATAAAAAGGATCGACATGTACTTCTCGTATCGGTCCTTCACCATCTTCAGGAAAACCTTCCTGATCATCTGTTCCCATTAAAAAACTTCCACCTTCTAAATAGATCATGTCTTCTTTATTTAGATTTATTTCTGCAGCTTTTTTAATGGTTGCGAGTTTGATGTTTTCATTCGTTCTGTTTACTTCGCAGCAAGCTTTCTTCACCATTCTATATACCTCCTTTAAGAAATAGAATGTTTGTTTCTATCCGAAAAGGTTTGACTGTTACAACTTGATTAGAGGGCTTATTCGAATTCTCTAGGATGACGTTTTTGAAGTTCTGCTATATGTGCTTCCCGTCCAGTTTCTTTTAATCGTTCAGTATACATTTTAAGATGTCCATTAGCATGATAAGGGCCGCCTTCTTTCATGACTGTCCATAATGGATCTACATCGTTATCCATGGTCTTCATCATTTCATCGTGCCATTCGTTTAAATAGTATACCGCTTCTTTACAAATGTCTTTCCGATCGTTCGCAAGATTATGTTGCTCATAAGGGTCTTCTTTTAGATTAAATAACATTTCTTTGTCAAAAAGGTGATAACCGTCATGATAGGTTCGAACATAAAGCCAATCTCCAAAACGAACACCACGTTGACATACGTGAGCACATTGAGAAATGACTAGAAACTCTCGATCACTCTCTTTTCCATTTTGAAGAACGGAAGCATAGCTCACACCATCCCAACTTTTTTTGGCAGGTTTGTTAAAAAGTTCTGCCAATGTAGGGATTAAATCTATATTGTAATGCAATCCATGATCTACGTGCTGTTTTAGCATTCCTGGCCACCGAATAATCATCGGTATTCTACACGTTGCGTGATCTGCTGTTCCATGTTCACCATAAATTCCTAATTCTCCTAAATTTTCTCCATGGTCAGCAGTAATCACAATAATGGTTTCATCCAATACTCCTTGTTTTTCAAGGTTTGAGATGATTTTCCCAATATGTTCATCCATATAGCGAACGCCACAATCGTATCCATCTATCATTTTTTTCATGTCATCCATATCTTGTATTTCAACAGGATATCTTGGAAATTGTGGCAATGGATTACTCCAAAACATATCGATCTCGTGGACACTATGTGGACCAACACATTCTCTGTGTTTCTCTAATACGTCTTCATTTAGCCATGTTGGAAGATCATCTTTTTCAAACGGATTTCCAAAACTCTCCGGAACACGATACGGGGTATGGGGATCCCAATAGTTTACATATAAGCACCAATCATCTTGTGTTGCATTGCGGTCCAACCAATCTAAAACAGTAGGCGTAACTTCTTCAGCAGATTCCATGCCACAATTACCTGTATTATAAATCTCATTAAATCCTGCATTAAAATGCCAAGCGGAATGCCTTTCAGGGAAAGGACTGATTAGTGTGGTTTTCAATCCCTCACTACGTAAAAAACCAGCTAGACTTTCTTGTACTAAGCGATCCTGAAAATCACGTTTTGTTCCCTCGTGACGTAGATCCGCAGCTGTACCGCCATGACCAACTGCTCCGTGATGTATGCCGAATTGTCCTGTCATAAGGCTTGTACGAGAAGGAAGACAAGGTGCATCTGAAGTATAATAATTAGTAAATCGAACTCCTTCCTCAGCCACTTTATCAATATTTGGGGATGTATTTCGGTGATACCCATAACAACCTAGGTTGTCTGCACGTAAGGAATCTAAATCTAAAATTAACATTCTCATAATCTTTAATCTCCTTTCGTTATCATATACTATTATCGAAACGTTTCGAAACTAGTATATATTGAATTGTATTCGCTTTCAATACTGTTTTGAATTTTCTATTTTATCCAACTATTATTGTCATCTATTATTTTTAGGTGTTTGTTTAAAAGGAGTACTGATGAATTTAGATTAAAGAGAAGTAACTCTGATTAATTCGAATTGAAACATTGAACAAATTCATATTTGTTTAGAAAACTAAATACTTGGCGAATATTTAAGGAGCTTCATACAAATAAATTTTAGGTTAATTGAAAGATTGTGATTGATGATGAAACTTTTCTTTTGATGGAGTTTCCCTTGTTCTACATTCTATAGGAAGATTGTAAAAAAAATGTACTTATACTAGCGGGGGCAATTCTCAGGAAAGTTAATAATAGAAAAAGACGGTTTTTTCGTAAGATAAGGTATATTATATTTGTAGAATAGATTCTCTTTTAAGATAAGAAAAGTAGGTGAACAAAGTGGGTAAATATCAATTGGATTCCAAAAGTAAGGTAGCTGTGACAAAGTTTCATGAAAAGCAAGCGCCTGCCAAATTTGATAAAAAGAAGCATCTTGAAAAAATTCGTGCGGAGTATTTGAAAAAGAAGCAAAAGCAAACAGATAAATAATATGAATGAAAACATAGGAAGATTAAATTCTCCCTATGTTTTTCTTATTCGAAGTTTTTCAATATCTTCTGCAATCCAGTGCTGCTACAGAGTAAAAAAACCAATTTCTCATTTTTAAATTCTGAGTAGTTGGTTTTTTTATATTAAAATTCCTACTTTTGTATATTTTTCTTACGCTATCCCAAATTGGTATAATTAATAAACATCAAAGTATTGCAGGGAAGGGTGATCAATATGGGGATATCAAGCACTCCCTCAAAAGTAATCGTTAGTGGTGGTGGGTTAGGCGGACTTTCAGTAGCAAATACCTTGCAGCAAGTAGGTATGGACGTTTCTGTATACGAGAGGGCTGCGGAACTTAAGGAAATGGGTGCAGGCATTGTTTTGGCTGCAAATGCTATGAAAGCATTGGACAAGTTGGGTATCGGCGAACAGGTTCGTAGAATTGGATCATCCGTTAAAAAAGCAGAAATACGAACTTGGGATGGAAAGCTTCTGGTTGATTTACCAGTTCATATACAGGCAAAGCGATATGGGACTTACAGTTATTTGATTCATCGAGCAGATTTACAGAGCATTTTATATCAAAATTTAAAACCAGATACTGTTTTTTTAGGAAGAAAGCTTGTACATAATGAACAGGATAATTCGAAAATTAGGGCGATATTCGAGAACAAGGAGGTAGTTGAAGGTGATTTTTTAATAGGTGCCGACGGAGTTCACTCTCAATTGAGGAAATCCTTAATTGGCTCAACACCACTTCGTTATTCTGGGTTTACTGCTTTTCGCGGCATATCCCATTTTGAAGATGAACGCTTTCCGATTGAAACGGGAGGAGGTTTTGAGGCTTGGGGACCCGGCAAAAGGTTCGGATACTCTCATTTAGGTAAAGGGAGAATTTTTTGGTTTGCAGCTATTAATACCCCACTTGGAACACTGAAGGCAACAGAGAACAAAAAAACAACTGCTTTGGAGCATTTTAAGGGATGGTGGGGACCTATAGAAGCGGTCATTGAGTCAACTGAGGAAACAAATATTCTCACTCATGAAATTTTTGATAGGAAACCCATTAAATCATGGAGTCAGGGCAGGGCTACCTTACTTGGAGATGCGGCGCACCCAATGCTGCCAAATCTGGGACAAGGAGGTGCACAGGCTGTGGAGGATGCTTTAGTACTATCGCGTTGCCTTGTGAATCACCCGGAAGACATTCAGCAAGCACTTAGGATGTATGAAAAAATAAGAATTCCACGAACTACACAAGTTGTTAGGGGGTCTAGAGCTATGGGTAGATTTATGCAACTTGAGAATCCTGTATCCATCAAACTTAGGAACCTATTGCTGCGTACAATGCCTAGCTCACTTCAAATGAAGCGTTTAGAATGGTTGATTGGATATGAAGTGTAAAACAGACGGATTGCTTTAAGATTAAAGTTGGCATTATGGATACTCAAAGGTAGGTATAAATGATGAACATAAAAATTGAGAAAGCATCAGTTGAGCAAAAAGTAGTATTGCGAAATTTATTAGAACTGTACAAATACGATTTTAGTGAATATGATCCTGAAGATGTTAATGAACATGGTGAATATGGTTATAAGTATTTTGATCATTATTGGACTGAACCAGAACGCTTTCCATTTTTAATTACGGTGGATGACAAGTATGCTGGTTTTGCGTTAGTTCGAAAAAAGACTCAGGATCATATGACCATTGAATTTTGTTTTTCAATGGCAGAATTTTTTATTATGAAAAAATACCGAAAAAATGGTGTTGGTAAGCATGCAGCCACCTATCTGTTTGATAGGTTCCCTGGAAAATGGGAGGTTGCGCAAATAAAAGAGAATATTCCCGCTCGGAAATTTTGGGTAAAGGTTATTTCTGATTATACAAATAGAAACTATACTGAAATCCAAAGAGATGACTGGGATGGCCCTATTCAAACATTTATTACATATAGCAATAATGTGGTAGATCAACCCTGAATATATTCGGCGATCGGGTGCTTTTTCTTCAAGAAGGAGAAGTGCTCTTTTTTATATAGATAGTAGGAGGTTGAGATATTGTGTCGAAAACATATTTTAGCAACTTACTTTTAGGAGAGAAAAATTAGTGTATAAACATATGCCTTCTACTTACACATGTCCTTTTTGTTTGGCTGTTAATGGGAAAGAGGACGAAGAAAATAGGTTAGTTCAGACTAAGCAGAAAGATATTATCTATAAAGACGAATACGTAACGGCTTTGATCGCAACATTATGGTGGCCGAATAATAAAGGTCATGTGATCATCATTCCGAATCATCACTATGAAAATATATTTGATTTACCGATAGAAATAGCCACTCGGATACATAAGTTATCTCAGCAGGTATCTTTCGCGCTCAAAGAGTGTTATGAATGTGATGGGATCTCAACAAGACAACATAATGAGCCAGGGGGAAGTCAGGATGTTTGGCATTACCACCTGCATGTATACCCTAGATATTTCAATGATGATCTTTATCTGACCCATGGGAGTTTAAGTGATCCCTCTGAGCGTTTAGTTTTTGCCGAAAAACTCAGGGCTTGGTTTCAAGCTAACATCCTGGTAAATAGTTAATATACAAATACAATAGAAAGTTAGTGGATTCACACGGCTATTTAATCGATTTATTACATAACTAATCTTAAACTATAGTGTGTAAACAATAAGGAGGAAACGAATATGACCAAGACAAATGAAATCAGCAATAAGGAGTTGTCACTAGAACAACGTGAAGAAATATTTAAAGTATTAAAAGAACGTTTTGAGAAGAACATGCACCGCCATGAAGATGTTGAATGGGCTAAAGTTCAAGCAAGGCTGGAAGCTAATCCTGAAAAACTTTGGTCTCTCAATGAAATGGAAATAACGGGCGGTGAACCGGATGTTGTTGAATACGATAAAGACATGGACGAATACATTTTTTATGATTGTTCAGCGGAAAGTCCTAAAGGTCGCAGAAGCGCTTGTTACGACCGTGAAGCGCTAGAGGCAAGAAAAAAACATAAACCGGAAAATAACGTTATTGATATGGCAGCTGCTATGGGCATTGAACTTTTAACAGAAAAACAATATCGAACGCTGCAGAAGCTTGAAAATTTCGATAAGAAAACATCGAGTTGGGTTCAAACTCCTTCTGATATTAGAGAACGCGGTGGTGCCCTATTTTGCGATTGGCGTTATGGGCACGTATTTTTGTACCATAACGGTGCAGATTCTTACTATGGTGCCAGAGGATTTCGCGGCTCATTACGGGTATAATATTTTATAGATACAGCTAATTTAACAAATTATTACCGAGTGCATTTCTTTATGAAGAAGTGTGCTTTTTTTATTGGATTGAAAAGAAGTCAAGTGCTTAAATTTTTATATGAGAGGCAATGACAAGGAGATCACCACACACTCCGCTTTAAAAGTAATAACCGTTTAAATGTGCTCCAAAACTGTCTGTACAGAATTGTCACTTTATATCAGCTTTCAAATAATTTATAATTATCATATAAGCGTAAATATTTATTCTGTAAATAAATGTAATATATTATGATATTGTTTTAATGGATACAAAACAAGTGTGTGACTAGGTCGCGCCTTAGCTTGGTGATGCCTACATTTTTATGCAAATTTTAAAAGAAAAGGTTGATAAAAATGAGCAACAAAGAAACTAAAACAGACGTCATTTTAATTGGTGCCGGAATCATGAGTGCGACTTTAGGTACTCTTTTGAAGGAACTTGTACCTGAATGGGAAATTACGGTTTATGAAAAGCTCGCTAGTGCAGGAGAGGAAAGTTCTAATGAGTGGAATAACGCTGGAACGGGACATGCGGCACTCTGTGAACTTAACTATACAGTCGAAAAACCAGATGGATCTGTAGATATCAGTAAGGCTATTACGATTAACGAACAGTTTCAGGTTTCCATGCAATTTTGGTCTTATCTTGTAAAAAGTCAGATGATCCAAAATCCAAAAGACTTTATCATGCCATTACCTCACATGAGTATGGTACAGGGTGAAGAAAATATATCGTTCTTAAAGAAACGTTTTGAAGCGATGTCCAACAATCCTCTGTTCAATGGTATGGAGTTTTCAGATGATCCTAAGAAACTTATGGAATGGATTCCGCTTATTATGCAAGGACGTCCTGCTGATGATGCAATTGCAGCTACCAAAATTGACTCTGGAACGGATGTAAACTTTGGTGCTTTAACACGAATCTTGTTCGACCACTTAAAAACGAAAAACTTAGATATTCAATATAAACATAGTGTTGAAAATTTAAAACGTACGAGCGATGGTTCGTGGGAACTGAAAGTGAAGAATGTAGATACCGGGATCGTCGAGCGTAAGATAGCTAAATTCGTCTTTATTGGAGGCGGTGGCGGAAGTCTGCATTTACTACAAAAATCAGGTATTCCTGAAGGCAAGCATATTGGAGGATTCCCTGTAAGCGGAATCTTTATGGTGTGTAAAAAACCGGATGTTATCGAGCAGCAGCATGCCAAAGTCTATGGAAAAGCCAAAGTTGGTGCACCGCCAATGTCTGTGCCTCACCTTGATACGAGATACATTGACAATAAAAAATCATTGCTGTTTGGACCGTTTGCCGGCTTTTCGCCGAAATTTTTGAAAGCGGGTTCAATGTTTGATTTAGTCACTTCTGTTAAGCCGAATAATGTCTTAACGATGCTAGCTGCAGGGGCAAAAGAGATGTCACTGACAAAATATTTAATTCAACAGGTCCTTTTATCGAAAGAACAGCGCATGGAAGAGTTGCGAGAGTTTATCCCGAATGCGAAAGCTGAAGATTGGGATTTAGTAGTCGCTGGCCAGCGTGTGCAGGTTATTAAGGATACCGAATCAGGAGGAAAAGGAACGCTGCAATTTGGTACAGAAGTGATTACAGCCGCTGATGGTTCGATCGCAGCATTGCTGGGCGCTTCTCCAGGGGCTTCCACTGCTGTAACGGTTATGCTTGAAATTCTCGATAAATGCTTCCCGGATCGCATGAAAGAGTGGGAGCCGAAAATCAAAGAGATGGTGCCTTCTTATGGCGCAGCACTAATGGATAACCCAGAGCTTCTGCAGGAAATTCATCGTTCAACAGCAGAGACGCTCGCACTAAGCAAAAAAGAGCCGTCATTAGCCGATTTTTCAAATGGCGAAACAGAGGCATTACCTGAAAAGGTTTAAATATTTTTCAAAAACACTAGATTGAGTTTCACAAAATAAGCAAAAGAGCTGGCATTGTGCTGGCTCTTTTTTCTTTATTTTTATTGACCCAGTAAGCTATTACAAGTAATTATCTAAAATCTAGCTGGCTACTGGGATGTTTAAGTTCTAGAAGGTGCAATTTCGGGTACAGAAACTGATTATTTTATATACCTTGTGGGGCATTTATTTCATGTAATCCAAAAGTTTTGGTCAGTAATCCACAAATATTAGCTGTTTATCCACGAGATTCAGCTCTCAATCCAAAAATTTTTGACATATATCCACGAGTCTACAATCCTCGACAAATTTGGCGTTCTTAATATCTTGAAATACCCCCGACATAAGCATGAATTGCAATTGTGGCTCACTACCTGCCCCTTAAAAATGCTTCTAAACTTCTTGTTCATATACAACCAAGGTTACGAAACCAACTTTTTAAAAAAATATGAAAATGTGATGTATAGAAATATAGGTTAGTGGGATTCTAAAAATAGAAATGACAGGGAGGTGAATAGAATGGCTAGAAACAGCAATCAATTATCAGTACCTGGAGCTCAAGGTGCTCTTGACCAAATGAAGTATGAAATCGCTTCTGAGTTTGGTGTGAATCTTGGACCAGACACAACATCTCGTGCTAACGGATCAGTAGGTGGAGAAATCACGAAGCGTCTTGTAGCACAAGCTTTAGGTGGACAACGCTACTAATAAAATATCTTGGCTACGGCTATCTGTTGCGTACAGATAGTCTTTTTATTTTGCACTCTTAATTCTGGTGTTGACTCCCTAACTAAATAAAGTCTCAAGCGGCATATTTTTATTAACGATCCTTTAGTTATGAATCGTTTTTTAAACAACCGTTTAAACTATCACTGTCTGGAGGTGAATGTTGAAATGAACGAAGATAAACCGCTTCACTTTGATGGAAGTCTTTTAAACCTCGATAAATTGGAAAAAGATTCGTTGAACGAACCTATTGTTTTAACAGATGAGATGAGAGCGAACATAAGCGGAAACCCTTATATGAACCAAAGTGAATAATAGGAAAAGGCAATGAAAATTGAAAGGCAGGGTTTAGATATATGACAAAAGTTTTATATATTACAGCACATCCACATGATGATCAAGTCTCATACAGCATGGCTGTTGGAAAAGCTTTTATTGAACAATATAAACAAGTAAATCCGTCTCATGAAGTGGTGCACGTGGATTTGTACAAAGAGAATATTCCTCATATTGATGTAGATGTATTTAGTGGATGGGGAAAACTTCAGTCGGGTAGCGGATTTGAAGAGCTATCGCCAGAAGAGAAAACAAAAGTGGGCAGGCTTTCAGAACTCTGCGATCAGTTTGTTTCTGCTGATAAATACGTATTTGTAACACCACTCTGGAACTTCTCTTTTCCGCCCGTGATGAAAGCGTATATTGACTCAATCGCTGTGGCAGGAAAGACGTTCAAATATACAGAGCAAGGGCCAGTCGGACTTTTAACGGATAAAAAAGCAATACATATTCAGGCCCGTGGCGGGATTTATTCAGAAGGACCAGCAGCAGCTATGGAGATGGGGCACCGCTACTTAAGTATAATCATGCAGTTTTTTGGAGTGCCGTCGTTTGAAGGTCTGTTTGTAGAAGGACATGCAGCAATGCCTGATAAAGCGAATGAAATCAAAGAAAATGCCATTGCTCGTGCAAAGGATCAGGCGCATACGTTTTAATCTTTAAAACTGAAAACATGAAGAAGTCTTGGCCCTTGTGCTATGATTATTAAAAATGAGCTGATCACCGTGGTCAGCCTTTTTTCGTTGCAACCAAAAGAAAGAAGGGGTAAGACATGATAGAGCTGCTGAGCATCATTCTTCCGGTATTTGCGATCTTTGCCATCGGATTTATAGGACAAAAAAGTATGGGATTTGAAACGCAAACTCTTTCAAAAATGGCGCTTTATCTCATGTCACCATTCCTTGTTTTCCGTACGTTTTATGATACGACGTTTACGACAACATATGGATATATGCTCATCTATACGCTTATCCTTTGTTTTACGCTGATCGGCTTTGTGTATGTGATTAGTTATTTTAAAAAATACAGCATGCGTGAAACGTGCGGATTGATTTTAGCTTCTGCCTTTATGAACAATGGAAATTACGGTACACCTGTTGCACTTTTTGCGTTCGGTGCGGCGGGACTGGACTATGCGGTTGTCTTGATGGTTATTCAGCAGCTTGTGATGTGTACAGTTGGTGTTTATTATGCAGCAAAAGGGAGCCCTGAAAACGATGGCATCTCATCAGCCTTAAGAGCGGTACGACGAATGCCGATCGTTTACGGCGCGATTGCTGGTGTTGTGTTTCAGCAGTTGAACATCCCTATTGAAGGTTCAGTTTCAGAAGCATTGGATTTAGTGGCAAACGCTGCGATTCCGACCATAATGATTATCCTGGGTATGCAGCTTGCTAAGATTTCATTGCGCAATGTTCAGGTGGAGAAGTTGACGTATTCATTGATATTAAAACTGGCGATTTCACCTGTCATCGCGTTTGGTATCACGCTGTTTTTACCGGTTGATGATATGCTGGCAGCTATTATGATTTTGATGGCCGCGATGCCTTCAGCCGCAAACACAACGATGTACGCTCTGCAGTTTGGTACAGAGCCGGATTTTGTTTCGAGCGCAACGCTAGTGAGTACTTTGTTTTCACTGATCACGCTACCACTTTTGCTCGCGGTTTTATTGTAATAAAATAAAGAACTTCAAAAGGCTTTGGAGTTCTTTTTTTGCATATAAAGAAGTATAACGAGCAGTTTTGGTGCAGAACTGTTCTTATTTTGCGTGCGTTATTTACTTTTTTTGATGCAATGTATTTCTAATAATGACATTAATGGTAAATTGTCTGTGTGAGAAAAAGCGCAAAAATATATGCATGTTAGCATCTTTTTACCGACATCGAGGAAAATGCACAAAACAAGGTGCTTTAAGAAATATTTATTCTTAATTAAATATTTCTTAATTTACATAAAAACGGGGAGCATCTATTATGAATGCATACCCATTTAATTGGAAGTGCCTTGTGTTTAGAAAGGAAATCACGATGGATGAAGATTTGAGTAAATTATTGCATGAAATTAAAATTTGCCGTCAGGAGATGTATGATCTCAAACCAAGCTCCAATGACTTTTCAAATGCAGATCTTGTAAGTAAGAGTCAAAAGTTAGACAAGTTGATTTACCTCTACCAAAAACAAATCATGCAGCACATTCAATCTGAAAAAGAATGATTACTGATCTAGCAAAAACTTCACTTTCTCTTTAAATTCTTTTGCTTCTGGTGATAGACCTTTTGTTAAAGGATATAGTGTCCAGAAGTCTTGATAAATAAGTTCTGGGTTCTTAAAAGGGATAATAGCCAAATTGCCGTTTTTCACATCAGCATTATGTTTGAACGTAAAATTAAATACAAAAGAAAAGGCGTGGCCATCCAAAATAGCTGAACGCAATACTTCTATGTTGTTGGATGAAAAAAGTATTTGCCCATTTTTGGCGTATTTGTCTTTAAACATTCTGCCGCCTTTGGAATTATAGATTACTATTTTTTCGTTTGTTAACTCATCAGGTGTAATGAATTCTTTATAGTACAAAGAAGATTTTTTGCCAGCACAAACACAAACATACCCTGTGTATAATAGGTCATATCCTATTCCTTTTTCGTGTTGAAGGTTAGATAACTCATACTCGGTAAACGGACTTAAGCCCACATCGATATGGCCGTTCTTCAGTTCCTCTAAAATATGATCTTGATCTATTTCCCTAATCATGACATTCGTTTCTGGAAATTCCTCATGAAACAATAGGAAGGCATCATAAACGATGTACATGAGAGCCGGAGCACACCCTACATTTAAAACATGCTTTTTGGCTTGTTGTTTAGAAGCGAGTTCTTCGTGCAGTTCCTGCATCTTTTTAAGAATTTCATAAGCTTTTGAAACAATAAACTTTCCATCAGGCGTAGGGATCGTACCATGTCTAGATCGACTGAAGATTGTTACACCAAACTCTTTTTCCAGCTGTGAAATAGACTGAGAAATAGCTGATGGTGATAGATGTAGTTTGTCAGCGGCCTTCGTGATGGAGCTTTCTTTTGCAACTTCCACAAGGTATTTCATTTGTTCTAAGTTCATAGGAATCTCCTTTAATTAAGCAATGGTTAACAAAATGATAATTACATTCATTTTATCTTAAATGACATGAAGTTTGTGCAATATAGAAAAAAATAAAAAAGAATGACTTCAAAAAGATGTCATTCTTTTTTTGTGATTTTTTATTTGGGGCATAACTAATGATAAAGTTCGTAAATACTATACACCCTATAAAATATCTAAAAATTACGAATTATAAAATAGCCATACATACTGACATTTTTGGAGGATGAATATGAGTATCTTTAGGAAAAAAAGCATTCCGGATCTAGTAGCAGCTTCAAAAACAGGTACAACATTAAATAAAGAATTAGGAACATTGGATCTAACCATGCTCGGTATTGGTGCCATCATCGGTACTGGGATTTTTGTTTTAACTGGAGCAGGTGCACTGACAGCAGGACCGGCACTCATTATTTCATTTGTCATAGCGGGACTCGCTTGCTTGTTCGCGGCACTATCTTACGCTGAGTTTGCTTCAACTGTACCTGTATCTGGGTCAGTCTACACATATACGTATGCCACTATGGGAGAATTTCTCGCATGGATTATTGGTTGGGATTTAATCTTAGAATATCTTTTAGCCGTTAGTGCTGTTTCAGTCGGTTGGTCAGGGTACTTTCAATCTCTTTTAAAAGGTTTTGGCATAAATATACCAACAGCTTTTACCGCAGCACCTGGAGCGGTAGAAGGTATAACTACTTACTTTAATCTGCCGGCCTTTTTAATTGTTATGCTTATTACATTTTTGCTGTCAGTCGGGGTAAAGCAGTCTAAACGTGTAAACAACATCATGGTTGTTATAAAAATAGCTGTTGTTGTCCTATTTATTGTTGTAGCAGTCGGCTATGTAAAACCAGACAACTGGACTCCTTTTACACCGTTTGGTTTTGAAGGGATTTTTGCTGCTGCCGCACTGGTTTTCTTTGCATTCATCGGATTCGATGCGATTGCATCTGCTGCGGAAGAAACAAGAAATCCGAATCGTGATCTTCCAAAGGGAATTATTTATTCTCTGTTAATTTGTACGTTTTTGTATGTCATTGTAACTGGGATTATGACGGGGGTTGTTCCGTATCCTGACTTTAAAGGAAACGAAGATCACCCTATTTCCCTTGTACTACAAGTTGCAGGACAAAATTGGGTGGCAGGTATTGTTGATGTCGGAGCGATCTTAGGTATGACAACAGTTATGCTCGTTATGCTGTATGGCCAGACTCGAGTATCTTATGCGATGTCGCGCGATGGGCTGCTGCCGAAGTTTTTTAGAACGGTTCACAAAAAGTATAGAACACCATACGGCTCCACTTGGTTCTTTGGAATTGTTGCCGGTCTTATGGGGGCCTTAATCCCTTTAGATGAGCTGGCAAAGCTCGTAAATATAGGAACGTTATCGGCATTCATTTTAGTGTCTGTAGCTGTACTCGTACTGCGTAGAACACAGCCGGATCTTCCACGAGCTTTTCGTTGTCCAGGTGTACCTTATATTCCGATTTTAGCTATTCTGTTTTGTGGTTTTCTCATGCTGCAGCTAGATGGAGACACATGGATTCGATTCATTATATGGCTAGGCATTGGAGCTGCTGTTTATTTTATATACTCAAAAAATCACTCTCACTTAAATAAATAAAGAAATAAAAGAGGCTGAAAATAAAGCCTCTTTTTTGTTGGGAAAATAAGTTAAACTATCAATAGCAATTATTTAGGGGGAATGTGGAAAATGATTGAAACAAGCCGTCTTCTTTTATTGCCATACACGTATGAATTAGTTGAAGCTACACTTAAAGGGAAACGAGATTTTGAAAACGTGCTGGGCTATAAGGTTTCTAATGAATGGCCGAGTCCTCAATATTTGAAATTGATTAAGATGAAAAAAGACAAACTTCATCAAACACCGGAACAGAGTATATGGAGCCGTATAGCTATTCATAAGGAATCTCGCACATTGATCGGTGAAATTGGATGTAAAGGTGGTCCGAATGAACAGGGAACTGTTGAGATTGGTTATGGAATGGTAAGTGAAGCGCGTAATAAAGGGTTTGCTACAGAGATGGTCATCGGTTTAACGGACTGGCTTGCTGCACATCCCAAAGTAAAAAGAGTTACAGCAGAATGTCTGGTCACCAATGTTCCCTCTACAAAAGTCTTAGAAAAATCAGGATTCAAAGTTATAAATGAAAATAAAGAAATGCTTTATTGGGAAAAGATTTAAAAATTATTTACTTGGATAAGCGAAATAAGGTTTCAAAGCGGTTTTAAAGGGTATTCAAAGAGTGTTGTCCATATCTTGCCAAAATCAGCTAAACAGCATGTAACAATAGAGAAAGGGTAGATGCAGTATGAACCTTTCAAAAGGTGAATTGAATGGACACACTTTTTTAGCAAAACTCATTACTCAATATGCCTATATCCATAGAAAAGCAATTGGTCCCGCTGCTGAAAGGTACATTGAGCAGCTAGGTCTTCGTACAGGTGAATGGATTGAGAGTTTCTATGAAGATCCGCTAAACTGGACAGTTGATGAATACGTTCATGTTATTGTGGATATCAAAAATTCAATCGGTGGGCATTTTGAGATTGTCAGTGTGAATCCTGACCATGTAATAGTTCGTGCAAAAGAGTGTCCTTTCGGGGAATTTGTTAAGGATGCACCGCACTTATGCAAAATGACATCTAGTGTTTTTGGAGGAATTGCAGCACGGAAATTTGGTTATGGAAAAGTTACATTGCGTCAACGAATTGCCTTAGGACATCCGATCTGTGAAATTGCGGTTTACTTTCAACCGGATGACCGAGAAACAGGCGATATTTATCAAAACGTTCCAATAACCCCTGAAAACGGAGATCCTTTCGCTTGGGAGGAAGAAACCATTAGTATGCTTAATAACGAATTAAAAAGAAGCGACGATATGGTAGTATCCTTACTTCAGGAACTAGAAGAGTTAAAACGCGGAAAATCCTAAAATGGTACGAACAGACCCTATGTTAGAGTCTGTTCTTTTTATTAGATGCTTCCAGCTTGCCGTATCCAAAATCGGCCAGTGCCTGAAGCAAGTTTCCTTTTAGTGTGATCTCATCAAAATTCAAATTCAGACTAACAGAAGTTTGTGCAATTTCAGGGCTTAATCCTGTTAATGTTGTTTTTACTCCTAGTAGCTTTAGAGTGGAAACGAGTTGAAAGAGGCGATGAGCAACCATCGTGTCAATATAACTTACACCTGATAAATCGATAACGAGGGATGTAATCTCATTCTCTAGACATTGCTCTAAAGTAGATTCAAGCAAGAGTTTTGCCCGATTCGTATCAATATCACCGACTACTGGAAGCACGGCTACACCTGGGAAGAGAGGAACTACTGGAACGGATAGTTCTTGAAGAGATAAATGGAATTTTTGAGTGATCTCTTTGTAATTATTTACGTAAGACTTGCTGAATGCTTGCACAGCATGATCAATCATCGGATTGATGGTTGTTGATATATGCAAAACCGAATCCAATGACATGGATTGCAGTGACCCTTGTTCTTTTATAAAGTCCCATATTACTTCCCGATAATAAGAGGTGCTTTCAAGTGAGACATCGAGCGGCTGTCCTGAGTGAACAGCAAGCATGCCGATATTTTCGCCCCATTCGAAGATCGTGCTTTTCGTATCAGTAATTTTTCCTGAGACGGCATCGCCAATTAATCGGATAAAGGAAATGGATTGTTGGAGTCCTTCGTATTCACTCATTTGAGAGCTTTGCTGAAGTGAAACATATGCGTTGCTATTCTGCATGTTGAAAATGATTTTCTCTGCGAGTTGTACTGCGTTTTCAGAAATTCGAGTGCCGATTTCGATTTGATCTTGTTTCTGCTTCAATTGAAGATCCATTTTGAACTCCTAATAATTTAAGACGTTAAACTTATTTTAACAAAAATAATAGACAAGTGTTTGAATTTGTTGAAAAATTTTTAAAAGTGTGAAATAAAGAAATTGGCGGTAGTTGAGGGCATAAAAAAAACAGGCCTCTCATAAAAGAGTCCTGTTTATCTATAGGGTTATTATGCTTTACGTACGTTAGTAGCTTGAGGTCCGCGTTGTCCTTGTTCAACTTCGAACGTTACATCTTGACCTTCGTCTAAAGATTTGAAACCGTCAGCTTGGATAGCTGAGAAGTGTACGAATACATCGTCTCCACCTTCGCGCTCGATGAATCCGAAACCTTTTTCTGCGTTAAACCATTTAACTTTACCTTGTTCCATTTTTGTTGCCTCCTGTCGTGCCAAACCGCACAATAATACTATCTCTGCTCAAAAATATCAAGATAATAGGTTTACCTGTACAATCGAACAAAAATAATTCCTATTTATCGTAACACTTTACTAACCAATAAACAAGTGCTGATGAAAAAAGGGAATTATTAATTAATGGCGGACATTGGTAAAAGCCACTGGAATAGGGAAACACGCAAAAAATTGTATGAAAATTTGGTAGAAATGGTCTATGTAAAACAATGAGATAGTGATTAAGAACTAATGAATCTGAGTGGCACACGCTCTAGTTATAAGCGGTTCTGGTTTTAACTTCCTTTTATTCGTGGTACATTGGTAAAAATACTAAAACAAATGGCGTGATGATATGAAGAAGAGTAATGTAATCACTGATCGTTTGCATCGGCCGCTTCAAGATTTGCGGATCTCTGTAACCGATCAATGCAATTTTCGCTGCACGTATTGTATGCCCAAAGAAATATTTGGTTCGGACTATCCATTCTTATCACAATCGGAGCTGCTTTCGTTCTATGAGATCGAGCAAATCGCTTCACAGTTTGCACGCGCAGGCGTGGAGAAGATTCGTATCACCGGTGGCGAACCTTTACTCAGAAAAGGACTTCCAGCACTTTTAAAACGTTTGCGATCAATAGATGGTATCCGTGATATCGCATTAACGACGAACGGCGTACTTCTGCCAAGACTAGCGGGTCAGCTAAAAGAGGCTGGTATGGATCGAGTTACGGTTAGCCTGGATACGCTCGATGATCGGCATTTTGGGAGTATCAATGGAAGAGGAGTAGGTGTTAAGCCTGTCTTAAAGGGAATCGAGGCTGCTCATCAAGCTGGCCTTTCAGTCAAAGTAAATATGATGGTCAAAAAGGGAATCAATGATGGAGAGATTCTCCCTATGGCGCGGTATTTTAAAAATACACCTTACGTATTACGATTTATTGAATATATGGATGTCGGCACTTCAAACGGCTGGAATTGGGATGATGTTGTATCCAAGAGTGAGATTCTATCTATAATCGGGGATGAGTTGCCGCTAGAGCCGGTAGACCAAAACTATTATGGTGAAGTCGCAAAACGCTATCGTTATCGGGACGGGCAAGGTGATATCGGAATCATTTCTTCTATTAGTGATACCTTTTGTTCTACTTGTACGAGAGCAAGGTTATCGGCAGACGGAAAAGTGTATACGTGTCTTTTTGCGGGAAAAGGAACAGATTTTAAACATTTCCTTCGTGCTGGAGCATCTGATGAGGATCTTTTTAACCGGATTGTTGAAACTTGGGGCAACCGTGCTGATCGTTATTCTGATGAAAGAAGAGAACAAGGTGCTAGTGAAAAAAACAAAATAGAGATGTCTTATATAGGAGGCTGAGTTATCAGTCTCTTTTTGTTTTGTACAAGGTTGAAAACTTCCCGATTCTCAAGAAGAAAATAGCCTTTCATCACGAAAAAACACCCTCAGATTTCGACCTAAGAAAAAATTTCACCTTAACATAATTAGAGCAATTTCCTACTCGTTCAGCAGAGTCTCGAATAACAGTTTAGAGTAATTAGAGGTTGAAGTTTGTTAATAACTATTTTATAATTACTTACATAAAGTAATTAAATAACTAGATATGAAAGAAGGATGAACAAATGAGGCCTATTCATAAGGATACACATATTGGATGTGTAACTTTAAAGGTAAGAAACTTCGAAAATTCAGTTCGTTTTTATACAGAAACAATCGGTTTGAAAATATTGACTAAAACTCAGTCTGTTGCTGAGTTAACAGCAGATGGCAAAACACCTCTCGTAATATTAGAAGGCAATTCAAAACTACAACAGCGACCAGTTAAAAGTGCAGGATTGTATCACTTGGCTTTGCTCGTACCATCAAGAAAAGACCTTGCAAATATTCTTTATCATTTTATTGAGACAAATACCCAGCTTGCAGGTGCTTCCAACCATAAATTTAGTGAAGCAATCTATATTCAAGACCCTGAAAATAACGGAATTGAAGTGTATCGAGATGTGGATCGAACAGAATGGGTTCGTGATGAAAGAGGAAAATTGCCAGCTGTCAGCGAACCATTAGACGTACAGGATTTATTAAAAGAAAGAGAAACAAATGCATGGAATGGCCTTCCCAAAAACACAGTAATGGGGCATGTTCATTTGAACGTGGTAAATATTCAGGAAGCAGAACATTTTTATGTGAATGTGCTAGGTTTTGAAGAACAAACACGAATGGCGCATCATGCTCTATTCATCTCAGCAGGGGGATATCATCATCATATTGCTTTGAATATTTGGAACGGCCCGAACGCAGTGCCAGCTCCAGATGACGCTACTGGTCTATTGCAATATGAAATTATCGTTCCTGGAAAAGAAGAGCTTCAGAAATTGATAAGTGCTCTAGAAACAGATGAAATTCCATATATAGTAGAAGGGGATCGCGTAACATTAAAAGATCCAGCAGGCAATGGAGTGGTTATTAAGCCTCTTTAAGTTTACGATTGACAACTTTTAGGGAATGTTTGTAATACAAACGATTCATAAAAAAGTCTACAAAGAGGGGTCATTATGAGGAAAAAAACATTGGTGAAGTTAACAGCGATTTTCCTAATAGTTGTAACCTTGTTAGCACTGAACCATTTTGTTTTTGAAATAACCCCAATGTCTTTGCGTGATTGGGTGCTATCCTTCGGGATGGTTGCACCAATCATATATGTCATATTGAATGTAATTCGGCCTTTTACATTGTTTCCGATATCCGTTCTATCCCTTGCTGGCGGTTTGGCTTTTGGCGTTATATGGGGTACAGTCTACACTGTTTTCTCCGCTACTATAGGAGCTATACTAACGTTTTACATTGCGAAACATCTAGGGGACAGGTGGTTAAAAAAGAAATCGGATGTACCTACAAGTGTTGAGAAATGGCAAAGCAAATTGAAAGAAAAAGGTTTTGTATATATCTTGCTGCTGCGGATTATTCCAGTTCTAAACTTTGACCTTGTAAGCTATGTAGCAGGTATTTCAAGGCTAAAGCTTCGTTCTTATATTTTTGCCACGATATTAGGTGTTCTGCCAGGGACCCTTGCATACAATTTACTAGGGGATAGCTTCATTAAAGGAAATGGAGCTGTGATTACTGTAGCTATAGGGATCGTTCTTCTCGTAGCTTGCATTCCGATTCTTTTAAAAAACAAAGAACTTCTTACAAATCAAATGCAGCACCATAAAGAAGATAATGTGTAAAACCTTGCTTAAACACTGAGCAAGGTTTTTTTGTTTGTTTATTTATTAGGCCATTAAAGCGAACTTTGTTGCTCTTGAAAGTAGTTGGTTTCCGCTCCAGGTTGCTCGCTTTCCACGGGGCGTACGGTGAGCCTCCTGCCGTTTTTGCCTTTAGGAGTCTCCACCTGACCGCTCGTCCCGTAGGAGTCTCGCACCTTACTCTCCAATCAACTTATCAAAGAAGAGAAAGAACAAATTACTAATAAGCCACGATTTTTTTTGTGAAATGCGAGCACAATACTTGTTCCTAATTAATAATTATTATAAATTAGTATTGACTTCAAAAAAGAAGTAAGTATAATAAAAATTGTGGAGAAAACATGATAATGATTTTCATTATCATTTAAAGATATAAGGAGTGAACTTTTCAATGGCAGAACGTATGGTAGGTAAACAGGCACCTCGCTTTGAGATGGAAGCGATCATGCCGAATAATGAAACGAAAAAAGTAAGCTTAGAAGAGAACATGAAAAATGGGAAATGGACGGTTCTTTTCTTTTATCCGATGGACTTTACCTTTGTGTGTCCGACAGAAATTACAGCATTGTCTGACCGTTATGGTGAATTTGAAGATCTGGATGCTGAGGTAATCGGCGTTTCTACAGATACAGTACACACGCATTTGGCTTGGATTAATACAAGCCGAGAAGAAAATGGACTTGGTGAATTAAATTACCCACTCGCTGCAGACACGAATCACCGTGTTTCTCGCGATTATGGCGTTTTGATTGAAGAAGAAGGCGTTGCTCTAAGAGGACTGTTCATCATCAATCCGGAAGGTGAAATGATGTATCAAGTCGTCTTCCATAACAACATTGGCCGAGATGCTGACGAAACGCTGCGTGTTCTTCAAGCCTTACAAACAGGCGGACTTTGCCCAGCAAACTGGAAGCCAGGGCAGAAAACACTTTAAGAATGGTTGTTTAAAACTTGCAGCTTTTAGGGTTGCGGGTTGCAAAGACCCCATTGGCAAGTTGATTGAAGTGGAAGGTGCGAGACTCCCCCGGAAAGCGAGCACCCTGAAACGCAAATCAACCACTTCTTGCAATTACTTAATAAAATATTTAAACAAACGTTTAACTTTTGGAGGGAATAGAAGATGAAATTACGTGAACAATTGCCTGAACTAGATGGTGCTACAACTTGGTTGAATGATGAAGTAACAAAAGAAGAATTAGTTGGAGAAAAAGCTACATTGATTCATTTCTGGTCCGTGAGCTGCGGTCTTTGTAAAGAAGCGATGCCTGATGTGAATGAACTTCGTGACGAATATGAAGATGATCTGAACGTAGTGGCTGTGCACATGCCGCGATCTGAAAACGATTTGGACATGAGTGTCATCGAACAAATGGCGATCGGACATGACATCACGCAGCCGATCTATGTGGATAGCGAGCACAAATTGACGGATGCTTTTGAAAACAAATATGTCCCTGCTTACTATGTTTTTGATAAAGAAGGAAAACTTCGTCACTTCCAAGCTGGCGGAAGCGGAATGGACATGCTTCGTAAACGATTGAACCGTGTATTAAATGAAGAAGCAAAATAAGGAGATGATACGATGAATACGATCCAAGATGTACTAAATCGCCAAGTGGCAAACTGGAATGTACTGTTCGTAAAATTGCACAACTATCATTGGTATGTAAAAGGGCCACATTTCTTCACATTGCATGAAAAGTTTGAAGAGCTGTACAATGAAGCTGCAACAAACATTGATGAACTGGCTGAGCGACTGCTCGTTCTAAAAGGAACACCTGTAGCAACAATGAAAGAACATTTGGATCTGGCTACGGTACAAGAAGCGAAGGGCAGCGAAACGGCTGAAGAAATGGTGCAGAGCGTTATTAACGATTTCGAACTATTAATTGAGGAAATTAAAGAAGGAATGGACGTAACCGAGCGTGAAGGCGATGAAGTGACACATGATATGCTTCTATCTGTTCGTGAAAGTCTTGCAAAACAAAACTGGATGCTTCGTGCATTCGTAAGCTAAAACAGTTAAAGGGTGACTTCGGTCGCTCTTTTTTTGTGAACATTCATTGGTAAGGGTTATTTAATAATGAGAATCAGCCCTGAAACAGTGTTGATGTTTTCAGGGCTAGTGGTTATTTTTTTGATAAGATTTCTTGATGAAGTTCAGCTTCTTTTATATCAGCGATCGGCATTAGAATTTCTTGTGGTTGAAATGGTCTTAATGCTTCGTCTTTTTCAATCAATAGAGGAAGGTCTGGATTCGCAAGTGCACCTGTACCGATGCTTATCAAGTTAGCATGTTGATCATTTACGAGTTTTTCAGCTTTTTCAAATTCATGAAGGTAGCCGTTTGCGATAACAGGTTTATCATTTGAATACATTTTTGCAGCTTCAGCTAACGACTTAGTTCCTTCACCAAAAGATGGAGCAGTACCGTCTTTATCAGTTACGTGAATGTAATCAAGCTGCGTATTACCTAAAGTAGAGAAAATGAGTTCAGCATCGTTTTCTCTATTTGGCCATTTGTACAATTGATCTGATACTTTCCCTTGTGAAATTCGGATGCCTACAAGAAAATCAGGACCGGTTGCCTCTCTCACAGCTTCTATGATCTTTATAAAGAGCGTGAGAGCTTTTTCTAAAGTTGGACCATATTCATCTGTTCGCTTGTTTAAATAATCCGTTAAAAATTCATCCAATAAATAACCGTTTGCTCCGTGAATTTCGACTCCATCAAATCCCGCACGCTTTGCGTTTAGAGCGGCTGATGCAAAAGATTGTATAACATTCTGTACATCCTTCTCGTCCATGGCTTTTGGTGTTTTAAAAGGCCCTGAGCCATGATAAAAGCCTAATTGTTCTCCTTTTGGAGCGATGGCTGATGGTGCGATAGAGGTTTCCGTATAAGCGTTTCCTTGGTTTTGCCCTCCAGCATGCATCAATTGTGCAATCATTCTCGCACCATTTTCTTTTACAGCACGAACAACGGGTTTCCAAGCCTCAACATGCTCTTCTGTAGCCAAGCCAGGCTGATTAAAATAACCCTGACTATGCAATGTGTCTGTGTAGATTCCTTCAGAAATCACCATAGCGAATCCGCCGTTAGCGAATCTTTTATAATAGTGAGCCATCTTTTCATTTGCTTTGCCATCTTCATCTGCACTGACTCGTGTCATAGGAGCCACGACATATCTGTTTTTTAACTCTAATGATCCGAGTAAAAAAGGTGTTAATACGTGTTTAGCCATTGAATTTTAAAACCTCCTAAAAGTAAGTAAATAATTTTTATTTTGTAAAAGATATCATACAACAAAGAATAACTTCAAATGTATTGCTTAAAAGCTGTACCAGCCTTATTTTTTGCATTTAAGTATGAATTATTTACAGAGTGTATAAGATTGTAAGGTTAAACATGGCGGATTTATGATACAATCAGTAAGTATGCATTTTTGTATGTTACGGATTGATTATTTCTATGAAAGCTGAATGATTTCGTCAGCCAGCTTTATATAAAAGGAGAGATTTCCATATGATTACGGTAACTAACGTTGGTCTTCGCTACGGCGACCGCAAGCTGTTTGAAGACGTTAATATAAAGTTCACACCAGGAAACTGCTATGGTTTAATCGGTGCGAACGGTGCGGGTAAATCTACATTTTTAAAAATTCTATCTGGTGAGATCGAGGCGCAAACGGGTGACGTGCACATGACGCCAGGCGAACGTCTAGCTGTTTTGAAACAGAACCACTTTGAATACGAAGATCAAGAAGTGCTTCAAACGGTTATCATGGGTCACGCTCGTCTATATGAAGTGATGCAAGAAAAGAATGCGATTTATATGAAAGCTGACTTTTCTGATGCAGATGGCATGCGCGCGGCTGAACTTGAAGGCGAGTTTGCTGAGCTTAACGGTTGGGAAGCAGAGTCTGAAGCAGCAATCCTTTTAAAAGGATTGGGTATCAAGGAAGATCTTCACACGAAGAAACTTGCGGACATTACGGGATCTGAAAAAGTAAAAGTATTACTTGCTCAAGCTCTTTTCGGCAAACCTGATGTTCTATTGCTGGATGAGCCTACGAACCACTTGGACCTTCAAGCGATTCAATGGCTGGAAGATTTCTTAATTAACTTTGAGAATACAGTAATCGTCGTATCCCATGACCGTCACTTCTTAAACAAGGTGTGTACGCACATGGCTGACCTTGATTTTGGTAAAATCCAAATCTATGTTGGGAACTACGATTTCTGGTACGAGTCTTCTCAATTAGCACTTCGTATGGCACAAGATCAAAACAAGAAAAAAGAAGAGAAGATTAAAGAGTTACAAGCGTTCGTTGCACGTTTTAGTGCGAATGCATCAAAATCTAAGCAAGCCACTTCACGTAAGAAGCTATTAGATAAAATCTCTTTAGATGATATCCGACCGTCTTCTCGTAAATATCCATACGTGAACTTTGGCATCAACCGTGAGATTGGTAACGACCTTCTTCGTGTTGATGGTTTAACAAAAACGATTGATGGCGTGAAAGTACTTGATAACGTAAGCTTTATCATGAACAAGGACGACAAGATCGCTTTCGTTGGTAAAGAAGAGATCGCAATCTCTACTTTATTTAAAATTCTAATGGGTGAGATGGAAGCGGACAGCGGAACTTACAAATGGGGTGTAACAACATCTCAAGCATTCTTCCCGCGTGACAACTCTAAGTACTTCGAAGGCAGCGAGCAGACTCTTGTAGATTGGCTGCGTCAATACTCTCCTGAAGACCAAACGGAAAGCTTCCTTCGTGGATTCCTTGGCCGTATGCTCTTCTCAGGTGAAGAAGTTATGAAGAAGCCGTCCGTATTATCTGGAGGAGAGAAAGTACGCTGTATGCTTTCTAAGATGATGCTTAGCGGATCGAACGTGTTGATCATGGACGATCCTACGAACCACTTGGATCTAGAGTCGATCACAGCTTTAAACAACGGTTTAATCAGCTACAAAGGTTCATTGATGTTCACATCACATGACCATCAGTTCGTTGAAACGATCGCAAACCGTATCATCGAGATCACACCTAAAGGAATCATTGATAAGCAAATGTCTTATGATGAGTACTTGGCTAACGAAGATCTTAAAAAACAGCGTCAGCTTATGTATCAATAAAAATGTAAGGAGTGTTAAATCTGTTCGTAGATTTAGCACTCCTTTTTTTTAGAGGAGGAGAAAGGTGTGGAGCGTTTTACGGAAAATGTGATTACGATTATAAAAAGCATACCGCGTGGTAAAGTGATGTCCTATGGCCAGATTGCACGTGTGGCTGGAAATCCCCGCAGTGCCAGACAAGTCGTTCGCATTCTTCATTCGATGAGCAAAAAATACAATCTTCCGTGGCATCGTGTAGTTAACGTAAAAGGTGAGATTTCAATGGAGGACGAAGAATTTTTTATGACGCAAAAGACATTGTTAGAACAAGAAGGCATTGTGTTTAAAGGGGAAAATAAAGTTGTTATGGAAAAGTATAGATATCAACCGGTTGATGAATGGACGGTGTAGATAAACCAGGTTCAATATAATAACAAAAGTAAAACATTTTGGAGCGATGTCTTAAGGGAATCGCTCTTTCTTTTTGTGATAAAACTTTTGTGGAAGTTTTACTTTATATAATTAGGGCACAATAGGTTAGGAGCTTTTATTGATTTGTTCATGGTTTCTAACTAACAGTTGTTATTAATGAGGTGGGACATATGAGAATGAATCTGCTTGATAATTATTTAAAAAAATATACGAGGATGTCAGAGAGGGAATTATCTCATACGGTTCAATCGAACATGTGGTTTACTCCTGTACTTTACGTTCTTTTTTCTTCTTTATTAGTAACGGCTACTTTAACTTCTGATCTTAAGTATGATTTAGGCAATCAGATGAGACCGTTTTTTGCGGTCGATTATGATTTAACTCTCGCACTTGTAGGTACACTTACCGCTGCTATCTTAACGTTAACCACTTTTACGTTTAACTTGATCTTGGTGGTTTTTACGACATTTTCGATGCAGTTTTCACCGAGGATGCTAAAGAATTTTATTGCTAGTAAATCTACACAAAGAGTTTTAGGGATATTTACATCTAGTTTTGTTTATATGCTATTAAGTTTTATATTTCTGAATAAAAGAATGGCAGAATATTATTTTGCTGTTCCAGTGCTCGCGGGTTTAATAGCTGCCGTATCAATGGGGACGTTTATCTTTTTTATTAATCACGCAGTTGCCTGGCTGCAAGTAAACCAGATGACATACGATATGAAAAAAGAAGCGCTATCCATTGTGAAAAATACGTTAGAGGATGAAGTGGATCCTTATAAAGTAAACGATCTAAGCACGGTTAACAGTGAAATTTGTGAGACAAAGGGCAATACGATAACGGCTGGAAAGTCAGGCTTCATTCAACTTGTGGATTTTGTTTCTATTATGAAAGAGGCAGAAAAAGATGATATTGTCATCCAACTGGAGTATACGATTGGAAGTTATGTGTATGCTACAACACCATTCATTACGTATTGGAAAAATGGTGAAAATGAAGTAGATGAACGTAAATATCTGTCATTTATCAGCATTGGAAGAAGGCAGACAGAAGTTCAAGATATAGAATTTAGTATTAACAAGCTGGTAGAAGTCGCTATAAGGTCTCTAGGGAATTTTGATCCAAAAACCGCAACAAACGCTATCTATCAGCTTGGAGAAGTTCTTGCATCGATTTCACGCGGGTCCATATTCTCTACGTATTTAGTGGATAAAAACAACAATCTTCGCGTGGTTTTAGAAGAAAGAGATTTTAATCATTATTTATATAATGCCTTTGGTTACATAAGACACTATGCAAAAGATAATGTTATTGTTTGCACGGAAATCCTTAAAGTATTGGATTTGATGGCGAAATCTCTTAATAAGCGTGATTACAATGCCGTTTGGGAATTTGGCGTGTTTACAGCCAGCGGATTTGAAAATCTTTTCTTATTTACACTAGATGAGCAGCAATTTCACCGTGCGCTGCATAATCTTGCGATAACGACAAAACATGAAAAAGAGTTTGAAGCGTTCATGGAAAAAGAAAAACAGAATAGAGCTTAGTCCACACGAAAAAGCCCCCGAAACGGCTCGGGGGCTTTTGGTTTTAAATACTTGTTATGGCGGTTCTGACGCTAGCAACGGAGTGGAAAGGCTCATCCAGCTGCAGCATTTTACGAAGAATGGTTTTCAATGACTGTGAGATATCTAATTCCTCTTCCCAGCTTCTTTCCTTCCTAGATTGAGGTTCATAGGAAGAGTAAAGAAGAAACAGTGCAAAATGACCGAGTGCAAATAAATCACTAATAACGGATATTTCACGCATTCTTAGTTTCTCTGGATGATCATCTGGGTCTTGAATTTCTTTGTCAGTTACATAACATGCTAGCCCAAAATCAATGATATGAAGCTTTCCATCTCGCAGTATGATGTTTGGGATTCGCAGATCGCGGTGAATTATTCCTTTTTGGTGGAAGTTTTCTACAATATTTAATAGCTCCACCAGTATGTGAATCGTTTCCTTTTCACTATAGGTTTTCTGATCTCGGAAAATCAAGTCCTCAAACGTGTCACCATTGATCCATTCCATAGCGATAAAGAACCCATGTTCATTCTGAAATTCGTCTAGAAGCTTTGGAACTTGTTGGTGCAGCAATGCTTTTAGCATTTGCGACTCTCTTTGAAAAGAATGAAGACCGCTATCTGTTTTCGCTTTAGTCGTCCTGAGCTGCTTTAATACGATTGCTTCCTTTGTTTGAATATCAACTGCTAAATAAGTTATCCCGTAACTACCCATCCCAAGCACTTCTTTAATTTTGTACCGGCCATGTATCAGGAGCTCTGCCTTAAGTGGCCTGTCGTAGACCAAGCGTTGAACACCTTTCCACCATTCAGTAATCATAGTAGGTTGTTTATGAGAGAAGAGGGTCAGCTGCTAAAAAAGCTGCTTCTCTTTTTCTTCTTATAATGCTTGTGTCCGTATCCGCCATAATGTTTCTTTCCGAAGTCACTGCTGCTGTATTTCTTATATTTCTTTTTGTATTTGTAACCAGAACTGCTGTATTTTTTGTAGCTTTTATGTCCTAATAACGATTTTAGTAGCTTCATTAACATGATTAAACCATCTCCTTTGAACTTTCTTGTTTAGGATATTCGTGCCTTTTAAGCAATATCCTACTGTACGTACTTTTAAACAGAAAGTTTCATCTTGGGAAATGGGGTCTGACCCCAAACAATTTATTTCCCTCAATAATTTCCTTGTTTTTGTCTAGAGAGTTTTGTTAAATTTAGAGAGGTATATATGAACGTTTACAAAAAGCTATGTTTTTTGGATTGTTCAAGGAGAGGGGTTTTTCGTTTCATGTTGGAGTATGTTTTTGCAGCTTTGTTGCCTGTATTTTTGCAGCTGCTATTTAATAGAGTGCTGTTTACAAAATACTTGCCGTTAGGAATAACGATTATTATTTTAATTTTTGGTTTTGATGGCTTGAATCAGCCTTTACCTCTCCAAATCGTTGCTGTCATTTTCACGATCATAGGGTTTTTCCTGGGTCTCAAAATTTATAATAAACAAAAAAGAAAAGTAAGATAGAAAAAAGACGTCACCTTCACGAGGTAGACGTCTTTCTTTTTGTATGCGAGATCGTTTTTTTAAAGAAAAGAACGAGCATCGTTAACACATAAAGTGTAATTACACCAAGTCCAGCTTTATCAAAGTGTACAAGTTTAAGGATAACTGAAATTAATATTGTGATGTACAGTGCACCTAAATACTTTTGTATCTGTTCGCTTGTATAGATAGTCGTAAGCTTTGCACCAAGCTGAGTACCGACTAAAGCGCCAAGAATGAGTAAAATCCCGAGCTTATAATCTAGTTGAACGGATGAGGCATACGTCAAGAATCCAGCAGTAACAATCAAGAATACACTGACTAAACTCGTGCCTACAGCTTTTCTAGAAGGGAATTTCATTAAAGAGATGAGCATCGGTACCATTACAAATCCTCCGCCAACACCCAATGTTGTAGAAATGAACCCTCCTGTAAATCCAATAAAGATTGCTTTGATCCAAGAAAAATGAATTTCAGTGGATGCATTCGCTGTATTCTTGCGTTTTGACTGCTTATAAAGCAGGGAAAGGGCAAAGTAGGCAAGAAGCACAATATAAAACACAGGGATTACTGTATCGTCATACCCCATCTTCTCAAGCCATACCACAAGCGGATGAGCAATTTGAGTAGCGATAATTCCAACTGATCCCAAAACAGCGGCCGTTTTCCATATAATATTCTTGTATTTTAGATGCGCCGCAACCCCAGAAACACTCGTCCCGATTGAATACATGAGACTGGTACCAATTGCTGAAAGAGGCGGAATGCCGAACAAAATTAAAACGGGGGTCAGAATAAAGCCTCCCCCAATACCGAAAATGCCAGAAAAGATTCCGATGCACAAACCTAGCAGTATATAGAAAAATTCCATTTTTAAACTCCTTTTGGGGACACACCTGCTACAATTTCCCCGCAACCCTTGGTACTGCTTGCGGGAAATGGGGTCAGACCCCACACAATTTATTTCCCACAAGCGCCTATCTTTAAGTATAACACTTTGATTTCTTTCCAGAAACTTCTGCGAATATTTGTTCGTAATTATTAGGTTTTTAGCTAGGTGCTATGCTATAATTTGAGTAACCAGATTTTAGGAACGGAGGTTCGGTTTTGTGAGTCAAAGTCAGATGTTCGAAATCAAATCTAACTATCAGCCACAAGGGGATCAGCCCGCAGCGATCAAGCATCTTGTGGAAAATATTAATGCAGGGAAAAAGAGTATGACCCTGCTTGGTGCGACCGGAACAGGGAAGACGTTTACGGTTTCTAACGTTATTCAGGAAGTAAACAAACCGACTCTTGTTATTGCTCATAACAAAACTCTAGCCGGACAGCTTTATAGTGAGTTAAAAGAATTTTTCCCAAACAACGCAGTTGAATATTTTGTATCGTATTACGACTATTATCAGCCAGAAGCATATATTGCTCATTCCGATACGTACATCGAAAAAGATGCAAGCATCAACGACGAAATAGATAAACTTCGTCACTCTGCCACTTCATCGTTATTCGAAAGAAAAGACGTTATTATTGTGGCAAGTGTGTCCTGTATTTATGGTCTAGGTTCACCTGAAGAATATAAAGACATGGTGATCTCTTTAAGAGAAGGAATGGAGAAAGACCGCGATCAGCTTCTTCGAGACCTTGTCGATGTTCAATACAACCGTAACGACATTAACTTTACGCGTGGTACGTTCCGTGTCAGAGGTGATGTGGTTGAAATCTTCCCAGCCTCACGTGATGAACATTGCTTGCGTGTGGAGTTTTTTGGTGATGAGATCGACCGTATAACAGAAGTGGACGCACTAACTGGTGAAATTTTAGGCGAACGCAATCACGTTGCCATTTTCCCGGCATCCCACTTCGTTACTCGTGAAGAGAAAATGAAAGTAGCGATCAAACGCATTGAAGCGGAACTGGAAGATCGCCTGAAAGAACTGAACGAGGCTGGCAAACTATTAGAAGCGCAGCGACTCGAACAAAGAACAAGGTACGATCTTGAGATGATGGCTGAAATGGGCTTTTGTTCAGGAATTGAGAACTACTCTGTTCACCTGACGCTGAGACCATTAGGATCCACACCTTATACATTGCTTGACTACTTTCCGGACGATTCACTAATCGTGATTGATGAATCGCATGTTACACTTCCACAAATTCGTGGAATGTTTAATGGAGACCAAGCGAGAAAAGGGGTGCTTGTGGATCACGGATTCCGTCTCCCTTCAGCAAAAGACAACCGGCCATTAACGTTTGAAGAATTCGAGCGCTACACAAAGTTTCAGCATATTTATGTATCTGCAACACCAGGTCCGTATGAACTCGAACACGCTCCAGAGCCTGTTGAGCAGATTATTCGTCCTACTGGGTTATTAGATCCTACACTAGAAGTCCGTCCGATTAAAGGACAGATCGATGACTTGCTTGGCGAGATCAATGAGAGAATCGAGCAAAACGAAAGAGTTCTTGTTACAACGTTAACGAAGAAAATGTCTGAAGATCTTACCGATTACTTTGTTGAACTAGGTATTAAGGTTCGTTATCTTCATTCTGAAATCAAGACGCTCGAACGGATTCAGATCATCCGTGACCTCCGTCTCGGTGTGTTTGATGTTCTCGTTGGGATCAACTTGCTTCGAGAAGGACTTGATATCCCAGAAGTATCACTCGTCGCTATTTTAGACGCAGATAAAGAAGGATTTCTACGTTCAGAACGTTCACTCATTCAGACGATCGGACGTGCGGCGCGTAACTCGAACGGTCACGTTATTATGTATGGTGATAAAATTACAAAATCCATGCAGATTGCAATCGATGAAACGCAGCGCAGACGTCAGAAGCAGATGGAGCATAATGAAAAGCACGGTATTACGCCTACAACCATTAAAAAAGAAGTGCGTGATGTTATTCGTGCAACACAAGCTGCTGAAGAAACAGAAACGTATACAGGATCAAAAGCTCCTAAGCAAAAAATGAGCAAAAAAGATCGCGAAGCCTTTATCGAGCGTATGGAAAAAGAAATGAAAGATGCTGCAAAGAACTTGCAGTTCGAACGTGCAGCAGAGCTTCGTGACCTCATACTTGAGTTAAAAGCGGAAGGATGATTGCAGTTGGCAACCAATCAAAACATCATAGTTAAGGGTGCAAGAGCCCATAATTTAAAAAATATAGATATTACGATCCCGCGTGATAAGCTGGTTGTTCTAACTGGCTTATCTGGTTCGGGTAAGTCTTCACTTGCTTTCGATACGATCTATGCAGAAGGACAGCGCCGTTATGTTGAGTCTCTATCTGCTTATGCCCGTCAGTTCCTTGGACAGATGGATAAGCCGGATGTTGATTCCATCGAAGGTCTTTCACCTGCAATTTCGATCGACCAGAAAACAACAAGCCGTAACCCTCGTTCAACAGTTGGTACGGTTACTGAAATTTATGACTATCTTCGTCTTCTGTTCGCTCGTATCGGCCGGCCGGTATGTCCTGTTCATAACGTAGAGATTACCTCTCAAACAATTGAACAGATGGTAGACCGAATCTTAGAATACCCTGAGCGTACGAAGCTTCAAATCTTGGCACCGGTTGTATCGGGGCGAAAAGGTGAGCATGTTAAGGCGTTAGAAGATATCAAGAAACAAGGCTATGTTCGTGTTCGCATTGATGGGGAAATGCGTGAGATATCAGAAGAAATTAAGCTCGAAAAAAATAAAAAGCATTCTATTGAAATCGTGATTGACCGTATTGTTGTTAAAGAGGGAATCGCTACTCGTTTAGCCGACTCTTTAGAAGCTGCTCTTAATCTAGGCGGCGGCAGTGTTGTAGTCGATGTCATGGGTGAAGAAGAACTTTTATTCTCTCAAAATCACGCTTGTCCGCATTGCGGATTTTCAATTGGCGAACTTGAACCCCGATTGTTTTCATTCAACAGTCCGTTTGGGGCTTGTTCATCATGCGATGGATTAGGCGTTAAGCTTGAGGTGGACCCGGAGCTTGTTGTTCCTGATTGGAGCCGTTCTTTACGTGATAACGCGATTGCACCATGGGAACCGATCAGTTCTCAATATTACCCTCAGCTTTTAGAAAGCATCTGTAACCACTTTGGTATTGATATGGATGTTCCTGTTCAAGATCTTCCAAAAGATCAGATGGATAAAATTTTGAACGGCAGTAAAGAGTATCTGACGTTTCGCTATAAAAACGACTTTGGTCAAGTAAGGAAGAACGAAATTCAATTTGAAGGTGTGCTAGGTAATATTCAGCGCCGTTATCGTGAGACAAGCTCTGATTATATCCGTGAACAGATGGAAGGGTATATGGCACAAAAGCCTTGTCCAACTTGTAAGGGGCATCGTCTCAAAAAAGAAGCACTGTCTGTATTAATCAATGGCAGACATATCGGAGAAACAACGGCGCTTTCCATTACAGAAGCAAAAGAGTTCTTTGATAACCTTGAACTTACAAATAAGGAACGTGCGATTGCAAAACTGATTCTGCGTGAAATCGTGGATCGTTCTGGATTCCTGATCAATGTGGGATTAGACTATCTCACGCTGAGCCGTGCAGCTGGGACTTTATCAGGCGGTGAAGCGCAGCGTATCCGCTTAGCTACACAAGTTGGATCTCGTTTAATGGGGGTTCTTTATATTCTGGATGAGCCTTCAATCGGTCTTCACCAGCGTGATAATGATCGACTTATTCGAACGCTTGAAGAAATGCGGTCGCTCGGTAATACGCTAATTGTCGTTGAACACGATGAAGATACAATGCTTGCGGCTGACTATGTTATTGATATTGGTCCTGGGGCAGGCGCACATGGTGGTGTGATTACATCCCAAGGTACACCACAAGAGATTATGGAAGACCCAGCATCATTAACTGGACAATATTTGTCCGGGAAGAAGTTTATTCCGCTTCCGAAAAAGCGACGTAAACCCGATGGCAGATATATCGAGGTAAAAGGCGCAACAGAAAACAATTTGAAAAATGTCTCAGCCAAGATTCCTTTAGGATTATTTACTGGTGTTACCGGTGTGTCTGGGTCAGGAAAAAGTACGCTCGTAAATGAGATCCTTCATAAAGCTCTTGCGCAAAAGCTTCACCGAGCAAAAGATAAACCAGGCGCGCACAAATCGATTAAAGGTCTTGAGCATATCGACAAAGTCATCGATATCGATCAGTCCCCAATCGGGCGTACACCACGATCAAACCCTGCAACTTACACGGGGGTATTCGATGACATTCGTGATGTATTTGCATCAACGAACGAAGCAAAAGTGCGCGGTTATAAAAAAGGGCGTTTCTCTTTCAACGTGAAAGGAGGACGTTGTGAAGCGTGCCGTGGTGATGGAATTATCAAGATCGAGATGCACTTCTTACCTGATGTGTATGTTCCATGTGAAGTGTGCCACGGAAAACGTTATAACCGTGAAACATTAGAAGTGAAATATAAAGGAAAAAACATTGCAGACATTTTAGATATGACGGTAGAGGATTCAGTAGAGTTCTTCGCAAACATTCCTAAGATTAAGCGAAAGCTTCAGACGATTTTGGACGTAGGTCTTGGATATATTAAACTTGGACAATCCGCTACAACCCTTTCAGGCGGGGAAGCGCAGCGTGTGAAACTTGCTTCACAGCTTCATAAGCGCTCTACGGGTAAAACGATTTACATTCTAGACGAACCTACAACAGGGCTTCACGTCGATGATATCTCTCGTTTACTCGTTGTTCTGCAGCGACTTGTTGATAACGGTGATTCCGTTCTTGTTATTGAGCATAACCTTGACGTAATCAAGCAGTGCGATTATTTGGTCGACCTTGGACCTGAAGGCGGGGACAAGGGAGGTACAATCGTTGGAGCAGGAACGCCAGAAGAACTTGCAGAAGTCGAAGCTTCTCACACAGGCCGTTATCTAGCGCCTATTTTAAAACGTGATAAGAAGCGTATGACTAAAAAGGTAAAAGAAAAAGAAGCAGTAAAATAACGAATGAAAAGAGATCAGACCCAAAATTCCATGTGGTTTGTTCTCTTTTTTTATAAAAAAAAGCACTTCCCTCTAGCGGGAAGCACTCAACATTTTTATTTATATTTTTCCTCTGAGGAAGATGAATTCTTCGTGGACTTCTTATCCTTTTCTTCACGTTTTTCTTGTTTTAAGTCTTCCATCGGAATAGGATCGACATTTTGTTCACTTTCAAATTTATCAAATAAACTTTCTTTATCTGTTTTGTATTGTTCAGGATTGTCCATCTTTTTTTCTTGCTTCTTTTTTGTCTCAGCCATTAGACATCACTCCTGTTCGTATTTGTTTATCCATTCCTTTTTACATGGAACTTTAAACAAATTCTCCTCAAAACGACATTTTTCGTTTAAAATAAATGGGTGTCTTTATTTCCATATCTTAGAAAGAAGTTTATAGATTACATAATTGATTCCAATAACAATTAACGAGCCGAATAGGCCTGCAAGCACTCGATCTGATGTTTTTAGTTCCATAGCATCTTCTGTTATCACACCGAATATAATGCTAGAGACCATGAGAGTGGACAATACTATAAAGAGGATTCTTAGCGTTTTGATCTGTTTCAATGTTATGCTCCCTTTGGGTGTTTGTTTATGTCATTATGATACGGAATTTTAGAAGTTATGTCGAATGGCTATAGAGATAAAGGAAGTTTGTTTTATGAGGTCGAAGTAAAAAAGGCACATGCCTTTTGCTTGCATACCGTTCAGTACATCGTTTTTATCAAAGCAGGAGGTCTTGTTTCATGAAGGAAGGCTCGAAAAAAGCAATTTCAGCACTTTGTTATTTCAGTTTATTTTTTGCTCCTTTTCTATTTCCGATTGCTGTTTATTTTATAGCAGATGACTCTGAAGTAATGGAGCATGCTAAGAAATCATTTCTATCCCATCTGCTGCCAATCATTGCAGTTCCACTCGGCATTATTATTATTTTTGAAACACAATATCATCTTATCGCAATTATTATTAGTGCACTCATTTTCGGTACCCTGACATTAATTGTGATGATCTGGAATATTGTTAAAGGAATAAAGGTAATCCTATCCTAACAAACTTTAGTACAAGTAATACCGGAAAGTCTCAGTCATCTTAGAATCAGCCGACGCCGGTGACGGAATCCAAAAGGAGGCGTCAAAGTATGGAAGAACGAAAAATGATTTTAAACATGCTGAACGAAGGAAAAATCTCTGCTGAAGAAGCCGAGAAACTTTTGTATGCCCTTAATGATAAGAAAAAGATGCAGCTGAGTTCGATCGGTTCTCTCAATCTCAAAAAGAAGGCCGTCAACGGAGCTACTGCTGTAAAAATGCCGACATCCGGCTATAAAGTAGCAAAGTTTTTTGACAGAGTTGTAAAACGTATTAAGACGGTGGACTTTGATTTGAACTTCGGACCATCCGAACCTGTTCACTACGTGTTTCAAGACAGTCACGTAATGTTTCAATCGATGGACATCGAAGTATACAATGGCTCAGTCACGATTGTGCCTTGGGATCGAAAAGATGTGCAAGTAGAATGCGATGCACATGTATACAAAGTGCCAGAAGGGTCTTCTGCTAAAACAAAATTCAGAAATGAAACCTTCTATGATTGTGACGCGACCAAGATGCGTTTTTATTCAAGAAACAAACATCAAAAGGTAAACGCAGTCATCTCGATCCCGAGAGAATCATATGATGACATTAAAGTAACAACATTTAATGGACCAGTTAAAATAAGTGATTCTCATGCTAAAACGCTAACCATTAAAACGACTGTAGGAGCCATTGCGATTAACCATTGTACGGGTGAGAACGTAAAGGCGACTGCAGCTAACGGTTCGCTGACTTTAAACGATTGTCAGTTTAGAGATGTTGAAGCAGAAACAATGAATGGTCCAGTCCGACTCACTGTTGATGCGTCACAAGTTCGCTCGGAAACAATCAATGGTTCGATTTATTGCAGGTTTGCCTCTGCTGTAGAGGGGTATGCATCTTTTAAGACGGTGACGGGAAAAATAGAAACTGAATTCCCAGAAACCGTAGAGCTTGATGCCGTGTTAAAGACCATTGTAGGTGGATTTGTCTGTGACTTTGACTCAGTAGAAGTGCGAGAAGAGAAGAAAGAAGTAACACGTAAGTTTCTTTCTTTTATTGCGAATAAAGGCACAAGCTGGCCTCCATTTAAGTTGGAAGCAGAAGCAAAAACAGGCTCTGTCGTAGTGTTAAAAGCGAAATAGAGGTGACGTACATCATGAAAAAACTTAAACGTTCGAACGACGCTAAAATCTCAGGAGTATGCGGCGGTATCGCGGAATATATGGAGCTGGATCCGACAGTAGTCCGGCTTGGAACAGTTGCACTTGCTTTATTTACAGCTGTTATACCAGTTGGCTTAGCGTATTTTATCGCAATGGCCGTCATGCCTGAGGATCACGTGTAAATGAAGAGCTGGCTGGCATCCCTAATTATTAATACGATTGCGTTAATGGTGGTAGCCGGTTATTTTGAAGGCTTTCACATTGAAAATATTAGTGCCGCCTTATTGGCAAGCGTTTTATTATCACTGTTCAACGTTTTTCTAAAACCGATCTTAGTTCTTTTAACTTTGCCTGTAACTATCTTTTCACTTGGCTTATTTCTAATCGTTATCAATGCGGCATTGTTATCCTTAACAGCAGAATTAATGGGTGACTCCTTCAATATTGATGGCTTCGGTATGGCCTTAATCGCTGCCGTCATCATATCTCTGCTTAACATGTTTCTGACCAATTTCGTGTTAGAGCCTTTGAAGAAAAAACGAAAAAGAAAATAAAGAGTAAGAAGCATCTCTGGAAACAGAGGTGTTTTTTTGTGGGTAATTTTAAGGCAGGGTAGTAAAACAGGAATACCGTCTAAATGTAAAAAAGCTTAAATGATGTCACAAAAGATGCATGTATGAACAGCCGTTGAACAAACGTTTGGAGCAAAAAGGATTGCTTTTAACTTAAAAATAAGAAGAAATACCCATCATTATGTCGGCTTTTGTAGGGATATGGTCCAATTTCAAATATTAGGGGATATGGTACATTTTAGTAGCGTTAAATATCTGAATATTCATATTAGTCAATCAGGAGGGGACGTAATGGGGAAAGGGAAAAAAGTTTGGGGTAAAGCGGTACTTGCTACAAGTCTATCACTTGGACTAGCTTCATCTTCTTTATTCGCTGGTTCAGTTGATGCGAAAGTACAAACCGCTTTGGATGAAGTGGTGAAGGGGAAACACAGTCATTCGCATTCTAGTTTGGATTTAGCAATTGTGAATGAAGATAAATTACTAGAATCACTCATTAAGCGCGGGGTGATTTCAAAGGATGCTTCTGCGAAACAAAAAGAAGCAGCACTTCACAATTATTTAGAAGTAAAGGGCAAGAGTGAAGAAGCTAAAGGCCATGATCCGCTAGCTGCTAAGGCAAAAGCTTCTGCAGCTGAAAAAGAGCAGAGATTCAAGGAATTTAATAACGGTCTATTAAAGGGCGATGGAAATAAATACGGTCACCTTAAAGGAAATCCAGCGCCGGTTGAGGAGACAGCTCACACTGGTGATGTACGAAAAGATAAGGTTCTCGTACTTGCTGTAGAGTATTCTAATTTTGCACATAACAACATCAAGCCTGGTGAAACAGACAACTATTATCCAGATTATCCTCTATCACATTATGAAGATATGATTTTCGGCGACAATGGTGTTAAAGGGCCAAACGGTGAAACGCTAGTTTCCATGAAACAATTTTATGAACAGCAATCAGGCGGTACTTACTCTGTTCAAGGTGAAGCGTTTGGTTGGTTAAAGGTTCCTGGTACGGCAGCTTATTATGGTGCTGATCGCGCAACGGGAGGTCATGATAACGTAACACCTGGAGGGTCTAAACAGTTAGTTGTGGATACGTATGCAGCAGCTAAAGCAGCTGGAGTACCGCTAGAAGACTATGATTTAGAAGATCCGCATGATTTGAATGGAAATGGAAATGTTCGTGAGCCAGATGGCTTAGTAGATCACTTGATGATCATCCACGCTGGTATGGGACAAGAAGCAGGTGGCGGTTCTTTAGGAGATAACGCTATTTGGTCACATCGTTCGGCAAAGTTTTTTGACCCTGACGGTCTTGGTAAAGGCCTTCCTGGTTTCTATGACTATACGATGATGCCAGAAGATGGAGCTACAGGCGTTTTCGCTCACGAATACGGACATGACCTAGGTTATCCTGATGAGTATGACACGAAGTACTCCGGTACAGGTGAAGCGGTTGCTTATTGGTCTATCATGGCGAGTGGTTCTTGGGCTGGAAAGATTCCAGGTACAGAACCGACTGGGTTCTCTCCACTAGCTAAATCTTTCTTGCAATCTACATTAGGTGGTAACTGGACAACGCCAACAGCAGTTAATTGGGAAGATGTGTCTTCAAAAGGAACACAGTTTTTACTTGATCAAGCTAACTCACCGAATGGAAAGAATGAGCAAGCAATAAAAGTAAATCTTCCACAAAAGAAAACATTTGTAAACGCTCCTGCTTCAGGATCTTATGAATATTGGGGTGGACAAGCAGACGAAATCGATACAAATATGGTGGCTGATGTTGACTTAACAGGGAAAAACTCTGCTACTCTAACATTTGATGCATGGTATGACATTGAAGAACAATGGGATTTTGCATTTGTTCAAGTTTCTACCGATAACGGTTCTACTTGGAAGTCGCTTGGAAACGGTAATACTCGTTCAGATGTTGTAGCTGAAGGATATCCAACAATCCTAAACTCTATGCCTGGATTCACAGGTAACTCAAATGGATGGCAACCACAATCATTTGATCTTTCTGAGTATAAAGGACAAAAGATCAAGCTGCGTTTACGCTATGCTACTGACTGGGGAACTTCAAACATTGGATTCTACGCTGACAACATAAAAGTTGTAGCGGATGGAACAACTCTTTTTGAAGATAATGCAGAAGCAACAACAAGTAAATTCGACCTAAAAGGAGGATTTACTAAGTCAGACGGTTACAAGTATGGAGACCATTACTACCTATTAGAGTGGAGAAACCATAAAGGTGTAGACCTTGGTCTTAAAAATATTAAACGTGGACAGACGCTTATGAGTTACGATGGAGGCTTAGTCGTATGGTATGTTGATCCATCTTACACGGACAACTGGACAGGCGAGCACCCAGGTGAAGGTTTTGTAGGTGTTGTAGATGCGCACGTTAATACAGATCTAACTTGGAGCACTGGTGTACAAGCAAGTACTCGTTTCCATGTGGCCGATGCAGCATTTGGATTAGATAAAACTTCTGGGTTAAATATTAATTATCCAGGAGTACAAACTTTAACTTTACCAAGTCAACCTGGCGTATCACTATTTGACGACAGCAAATCATATATGAACAAATATATGCCTCACGCTGGACGCAAAATTGAAAACTATGGTCTGAAAATCCGCGTTAACGGACAAGCGAAAGACAAATCCGTTGGATCTGTAGTAATCTACAAATAATTTCTAATACCTCTCGCCAAAAAGCGGGAGGTATTTTTATATCCATATTAGTTAATATGTGGTAAAATGTATCTAATCTGTTTGAAAGAAAGGAACTTCAGTGACCTGTATGCCAACTTTTAATCTGTAATGGAAAACAACTGGATCGCTTCTCAGCCGTTAAAAAACAACGTGTTGTTTTTGACCACGGGAGAAGTCTGTCTACATCCCATTACAGAGGAAATACAGCGAACTGCAGTCCGTTGCGTTTTTTTAACGATGCGTTCTAAGTCCTCCTTGTTATAGGGGGGCTTTTTTGCGTTCTGCAAGACTTTCAAATAGAAGTTGTATTCCCTCGCTACTATTACGAGGTGAATTAATGATGCAAACTAAACAATACTCTTTATTCCTTCTTAAAATACAAGAAGCCGATACGGTAAAAAAGCAATGCAAAATGTGCGGAAAGGTGACTGTTTTTACAGATACGACGATTCGAAGACATAATGCAAACGGTAAAAACATTTATCAGTTTGCAATTTATAAGTGTCCGAAGAATCATTCGTGGAACAAAAAGCTCGATATTTATAAATCGTTTACCAATCATGTGGATCCAGCAACACTTATTCCTTCTGAGTTTAAACCGATAGCGGAAGGTGAAAAGATATCTCTTTCTCTTTCAGATCATGCATCATATGAAATTAACATTACAGGAGCTGATGGAAGCTTCCGATTAGACCGTACGCTTGCCGACCATATTGAAGGGTGGAGCCGCACAGAAATAGCTCAAAGAATTAAAAGCGGCACTATTCTTTTAAACAATTGTTTAACGAAACCGAGTCGAAAGCTAGCTGTTCATGATAAAATTTCAATAACGTTAAAAAAATAAACAACAAAACCAAGGCCGTTTGTACTCTTCAAACGGTCCTTGTTATGTAAAGGGGGCCAACTAAAATGCAAACAGAACGTCTTACTTTTAGGCGATACACAAATGATGATTTTCCGTTTTTCGCCTCGTTATGGGCTGATCCTCACGTCGTCCAATTTATCGGCAAAGGCGTAACCCGGTCGCAAGAAGAAGCACAAAAAAGTTTCCAAGAATGGCTGCTACCAGGTTATCGGGAGGGCAGAGGCTTATATCTGATCCTGCATAAGGAATCCAACATTCCGATCGGTCATGCAGGAGTGGTTCAACAAACGGTTGATGGCAAAAAAGAATACGAAATCGGCTATTGGCTCGCTACGAAATATTGGGGACACGGCTACGCATCAGAAGCTGGAGCATTTTTCAAAAATTACGCAATTAACGAACTTGGAATCACACGACTCATTTGCCTGATTCAGCGAAACAACAAAAAATCAATCTCAGTCGCTTCCAAACTAGGTATGGCCCTTCATAAAGAAACAACGTTCAATACGATACCAGTAGATGTATACGCGTGGACGAAAAGTAAGAAATGACAACATGTACTCTTTGGTTAATCTATGGGTGAAGTGATACAATAGAGTCATTGGAAAATGTCGAGGAGGACCCTATGGCGAAGGTACATATTCATGAATTAATTAAAAAATTTCAATTGGAGCTTGTTAGTGGTGAAGAAGGCATTCACCGCACGATTCGAACGAGCGATATCTCACGGCCAGGTCTTGAGATGGCTGGGTATTTTACTTTTTATCCGGGAGAGCGTCTTCAATTACTAGGTAAAACAGAATTGTCGTTTATTTCGGAGCTTGATCCTCAAACGCGTATGGAGCGGTTAACGGCGCTTTGTACGGATGAGACACCCGGAATTATCGTTTCACGCGATATTGAAGTTCCTAAAGAGCTGCTAAAAGCCTCTCACAAAAGCGGTGTGCCGATCATGCGTTCACCAGTAACGACGACACGTCTTTCTAGCCGTATCACGAATTATTTGGAGAGCCGTTTAGCCCCTACGACTGCCAAGCATGGCGTACTCGTAGATATTTACGGTATCGGTGTTTTGATTACAGGAAACTCAGGAGTTGGTAAGAGTGAAACTGCGCTTGAACTTGTAAAGCGCGGCCACAGACTCGTTGCAGATGATTCTGTCGAAATCAGACAAGAAGATGAAGATACGCTGATCGGAAGCGCGCCTGAACTCATTCAGCATCTACTCGAGATCCGTGGTCTTGGCATCATCAACGTGATGACACTTTTTGGGGCAGGAGCGATCCGCAATTACAAAAAGATCGCAATCGTTATGAATCTTGAAGCTTGGGATTCTAAAAAAGTGTATGACCGACTAGGATTGGAAGAAGAGACAACAAAGATCATTGACACAGAGATTCCGATTTTGACGATCCCTGTTCGTCCTGGACGAAACTTAGCGGTCATTATTGAAGTAGCTGCGATGAATTTCCGTTTAAAAAGAATGGGAATGAACGCTGCACAGCAATTTTCAGATCGTTTGACGGATGTAATTGAAGCTGGAGATGACGACGATCTATAGAAACTAGAAGGAAGTGGAGAATGTGGAAGAAACGATTCAGCCTTTAAATCGTGTTGCGCTCGAGCTAGGGCCGATCACGATTTATTGGTACGGACTTATTATTGGTTTTGGAGCTATGCTTGGTCTATGGCTCGCTGTAAGAGAATCAGAACGACGCGGGCTTGCGAAAGATACTTTTGTTGATGTTGTTATGATTGCCGTACCTGTTGCAATTTTATGTGCGAGACTTTATTATGTGGCGTTCGAATGGTACTTTTATAAAGATAATCCTAGTAAGATTCTGGCTGTTTGGGAAGGCGGAATCGCGATCCACGGTGCGCTCATCGGATCATTTTTAACGGGGCTTATCTTCTCTAAAAAAAGAGGCATTTCTTTTTGGAAACTTGTTGATATTGCGGCACCTAGCATCTTGCTCGGTCAGGCAATCGGGCGCTGGGGCAACTTTATGAATCAAGAAGCTCATGGCGGTGAGGTTACGAGAAGTTTTCTTGAGTCGCTCATGCTCCCGGACTTTATCATCAATCAAATGTACATTGATGGTACGTATTATCATCCAACGTTTCTTTATGAATCACTTTGGAGTTTCCTCGGAGTCATTGTTCTTCTTTATTTGCGAAGAGTAAATCTTCATCGAGGAGAGCTATTCTTAACGTACATCATCTGGTATTCGATCGGCCGTTTCTTTGTAGAAGGACTCCGAACGGACAGTTTGATCGTATGGGGAACTTCACTTCGCATTGCTCAAGTTGTAAGTTTAGTGTGGATTGCTGCGGCAGTCATCATTTGGATCTATAGAAGAAAAGCAGGCTTAGCTAAAAAACGCTATTTAGAAAGTTAAGGAGGCGTATGAAAAGTGGAAACGTTAAAAAAAGGCACACTTGCAGGCTTGAAAACCACTTGGACGCTAGGAAAGATCATCTTTCCTGTAACTTTAATCATCACGCTGCTCAGCCATACGCCTGTATTGGATTGGCTGATTTCCGTTCTTTCACCAGCAATGAAATGGATCGGTTTACCGGGTGAAGCGGCGATTCCGCTTGTACTTGGTAACTTCCTTAACCTTTATGCCGGAATAGGCGGTATTTTAACACTAGATTCGTTAACGGTTCAGGATGTATTTATTCTCGCTGTTATGCTTTCGTTTTCTCATAATCTGTTTATAGAGTCAGGTGTTGCGGCAAGCGTTGGGATCAAGCTATGGGTGATTTTACTTGTGCGTATTGGATTAGCGCTCTTCTCAGCTTTTATGATCAACCTATTATGGGATGGCGGAACGGAAAAAGCACAATACGGTTTTATTTCTAAGCCTGAAGCTGCACCAAACGGATGGGGAGAAATTACGCTCACCGCACTCGAAAAAGCATCTCTTGGCATTTTGCAGCTGGCACTTATCGTGATACCGCTCATGATTATCATGCAATATATGAAGGACAAAGGCTGGCTTAACAAGTTTTCAAACTGGATGGCTCCCGCTATGAAACTTTTAGGAATGAAAGAAAACACGTCCATGACGATGGCTGCTGGACTTACGATCGGTCTTGCTTATGGAGCAGGTGTTATGATGCAGGCAGCGAAGGAAGACGGCGTATCGAAGAAAGATCTGTATCTTGCTTTTATTTTTCTAGTAAGCTGTCATGCTGTTGTAGAAGATACGCTTGTTTTTGTTCCGCTCGGCATTCCGGTGCTTCCGCTCTTGATCATTAGAGTCGTAACCGCAATCGTACTTACGGTTGTCGTCGCTTATTTCTGGAACAGGATGGAGCGGAAAAATAGTTTAACTAGAGAGGAATTACAACATGAAACGCGACACCATACTATTTGATTTAGACGGAACATTGATCAACACGAATGAACTGATCATCGCTTCTTTTCTATTTACACTAGATAAACATTTTCCAGAGCAATACAACCGTGAGCATATCCTTCCGTTAATGGGGATGCCGCTTGTTGAAACGATGGAGCAGTTTGATAAGGAAAAAGTTCAAGATTTAGTCCAAACATACCGTGAACATAATATCTCTCATCATGATGAACTTGTAACAGAGTTTAAAGGAGTTTTTGAAACGGTAGAAGAATTGTATAAGAAGGGCTATAAACTGGGCATTGTAACGACTAAAATGAGAAATACCGTCGAGATGGGCTTGAGACTCGTTGGACTTGATAAATTTTTTCAAACGGTTGTTACGCTTGATGATGTTGAAAAAGCGAAGCCAGATCCAGAGCCGATTCAAAAAGCACTTGCGTTGCTCCAGTCGACTCCAGAACGTGCCATCATGGTCGGTGACAGCAAGTATGACATCTTAGCTGGGCAGAATGCAGGAACACAAACAGCTGGTGTGGCTTGGACCATTCGCGGAAATGATTATTTGCAGCAGTTTAATCCTGATTTTATGCTAAATGAGATGACGGATTTGCTGGATGTTTTAGGAGAGAGATAATTGCGTAATACAGAGCGTTATCCGGTTAAAGGAAGGAACTCGCTGTACCAAGTGTATGATACGGTTCCTTTCTGGAAAGTTGTGAAAAATTTCATTGCTATTCAAGTCGCTCGTTATACGCCATTTTTGCCAGTTAAAAATTGGCTGTACCGTACTTTTTTAAAGATGAAAGTCGGTGAAGGAACGGCATTTGCACTCATGGTCATGCCGGATATCATGTTCCCTGAACGAATTAGGGTAGGGAAGAACTGTGTAATCGGCTACAACACAACCATTTTAGCTCACGAATATTTAATAAAAGAATACCGTCTTGGTGATGTGATTGTGGGTGATGAAGTGATGATCGGTGCGAATTCAACGATTCTCCCAGGAGTCACAATCGGTGATGGTGCGATCGTATCGGCCGGAACTCTCGTACACAAAAATGTCCCAGAAGGTTCTTTCGTTGGCGGCAATCCGATGCAGGTTATTTATACAAAAGAAGAGCGTTCAAAGAGGGAAATGGAAAACAGATAGAAATTTGTCGGAAGTTCCCCTCTTGGGTTTTCTTGTATTTAGTCGTATACTAAAAACAGGCAAAAAAGCGAAAGCTGGAGGCGCATACTATGAGAAGGAAATCATTCTCGATCGTTTTTCTGAAGAATACTTTTAAAATTGGACACCTAGTAGAAGACAGCTGTCAGACTCAGCATGCACCGAAAGCATCACATCCACAAAATAAGGCCGAACAGCTGGCTGCCCGCGATACTTATCGTTTCCGGACAGCTGTGTCAAAAATGAAAGGCCACGGTCTTGTTAAGCATTATGAACTTCAAAGCCAACGGGCAAAGCTGGTTTTTTACGGCGATTATTCTACCTACAAACGTAACGTACCTCATATTGCGTTTACACGCGAACATTTTCAACACTACTTTGGAACAGAAGACTTAATCTGTGAATTTCTCCTTGATACTTCTATTTATTTATTTAAAGAACTCCATTTTTTAAACGAGATCCAATTGGATATTCCAAGTCACGGCAAAATGTATACGGTCGAACTGACGCGTCAAGAACTGGATGACTACATGAAGTGTGATCTGACCGAAATGAAAGATGGCCATCACCATCGATTCTTCTACATCTACCGGGACGAAGAACTGGATCAGTTTACAAATCAATTTGTTAAGGTCAAGCGTTTAAGACGCAAAAAACTATAACATAAGTAAAACTGGCGCCCAAACGTCTTAAGAATGGGTACCAGTTTTTTTGTTGTGTGAAGGAGGGCAGTATCGCTGGAAGAGCTGGCGGGCAGACAGTGAGATTTGTCGAGAATTGTAGACTTGTCATTTTCACACCAGAATTGGTGAATATATTGCGCTTATTTTTCAAAATAAGTGCAATAAAGGTGAAATTATTGCAGCATATGGTGAAATTCAATCAATGAGGTATCCACCGGATTCTTTAATTACCCTCAAAAACGCTGATTCGTAATCTGGCGTCGATTAAACCGCTTAAAAAGCCCCAATATAGACCACTTTCAAAAAAATTCTATTCCTTTTGTCGAAAAATGTATTTATAATAAAAATGTTCCTTTTTTTAATTTTTTTAAAAATTGAAAGCGTTTTACAACATGATGAGACAGGAGGAAAATTAAATATGGATTATGGAGTAATTTTTTCAATTAGTCTTTATATGATTGGCATGGTGCTGATCGGACTTTATGCGTATCGCAAGACCGACAACCTCACTGATTATATGCTTGGCGGAAGAAATCTTGGTCCGGCCGTTACCGCACTTAGTGCAGGTGCATCAGATATGAGTGGATGGCTGTTGATGGGTCTACCTGGTGCGATGTACGTGTCAGGTTTGAGTGCAGGATGGATTGTAATTGGCTTGTGTGCAGGTGCTTATTTAAACTGGCTATTCGTCGCACCTCGACTCAGAACGTATACAGAAGTGTCGAACAATTCCATAACGATCCCCGATTATTTCGAAAATCGTTTTAAGGACACATCTCGCATATTGCGAATTACATCTGCGTTAGTAATCGTAATCTTTTTTACCTTTTATTCGTCGTCAGGTATGGTAGCTGGCGGACAGCTTTTTGAAACTGCATTTGGTCTTAACTACATGTGGGGAATTCTGCTTACAGCTGGAGTAGTTATTATTTATACATTATTCGGCGGTTTCTTAGCGGTAAGCTACACGGATTTCGTACAAGGTGCGATCATGTTTGTAGCGTTGATCCTTGTACCACTCGTAGCGATTCTAAAAGTTGGAGGCTGGGATGCATCTTTTAACGAGATTGAAAGCATCAGCCCGACTCTGCTTGATGCATTCACAGGGACAAGCTTAATCGGCATCATCTCCTTGCTGGCATGGGGATTGGGTTACTTCGGCCAACCCCATATCATTGTTCGTTTTATGGCGATCACGTCTGTAAAAGAAATGAAGAGCGCAAGACGAATCGGAATGGGTTGGATGATTTTCTCTATCGTTGGAGCGATGTTTACAGGACTTGTGGGGATTGCTTATTTCAACCAAGCGGGTGCTCCTCTAGGGGAAGCAAAAGCTGAAACGGTTTTTATCTTGTTATCTGAAGTATTGTTCCACCCGATCATTACCGGCTTCTTGTTAGCTGCTATATTAGCGGCTGTTATGAGTACGATTTCTTCTCAGTTGCTTGTAACATCAAGTGCGCTGACAGAAGACTTTTATAAAGCATTCGTAAAACGCTCCGCTTCTGATAAGGAACTCGTGTTAGTAGGGCGTCTAGCTGTTTTGGCGGTTGCCGTGATCGCTTTTGTGATGGCACTTAACCCGAGTGAAACGATTTTGAATCTAGTAGGCTATGCATGGGCTGGATTTGGTGCAGCGTTCGGACCGGTCGTATTGCTGAGTCTGTATTGGAAACGCATGACAAAGTGGGCAGCGTTCGCTGGTATCGTAGTGGGAGCTGTAACAGTTATCGTTTGGGAGCTGATCCCGAGATTTGCAGATGTATATGAAATCATCCCAGGTTTCATCGCATGTACACTAACCATTGTAGTGGTTAGCCTTATGACGAAAGCACCAAGCGCTGTCATTCAAGAAGAGTTTGAAGAAACGAAGCGTTTAGTAAGTTAATAGAGTAAGGGGACTGGCCAATATATGCTCATATTGGTCAGTTTTTTGTTAGAGTAGGGGTTATCAGAGATAGCACCCTGTTTTTTTATAATGCCTAAATAGAGGAGGAATCAACTTGAAGATTGGATACTCACTTCATGAGTCATTGCCTCAAGATGATATCTTAAAAGGAATATTTGATCTGCATTATAAATTATTTGGGAATTCAAGCGATTTTCTTTCCAAAATGAAGTCTAAACCTCAGTTAACCATTGTAGTTGCACAGCATGATGATCTTGTAATCGGTTATAAAATTGGATATGAGCTAAATCAAAACAACTATTACAGCTGGTTAGGAGGAGTGGATTCTAATTATAGAGGATATGGAGTCGCATCAAAGTTAATGGATCTGCAGCATATGTATCTAAAGGAAAAGGGTTATTCTGCTGTGCAAACAAAAACGATGAACAAGTGGCGTGGCATGTTACTTTTAAATATTAAAAATGGTTTTGATGTGATTGAAACGTATACGAATAAAGAAGGTTTGCATAAAATAATTTTGCAAAAAAGACTGTGAAATTAAACAATTGTTTAAGATCAGTAACTTTCTGCAGCGCCCGCATATGATTGTATAAGCGGGGTGAATGATATGGGTATAAAAGACAAAGTGAAGCAGTGGTTTTTAGGGCCGCTTTATACACAGGAGTCATTAATACCTGTTAAAAACAGGTAGGGTGTCCGGTCATCTTTACGATGAGGGACGGCTACGGTTTAATTCTTTTTGATAAAAAAGAGCAGCTCGGAATTGTTTATGTAAAAGACGTCTTCGGGATGAACGAAGATTATAGAAGGTATTTTACAATGCCAGACTTGATCTCTTTTTTTAAGGATCATGTGGGTGAAGGAATTTCTTTTTATGCGTGGAATAGTTAGATTAGAATAAGAAAGGCATCCATTTTTAATGGGTGTTTTTTATTTTCACATGTGGAAGTGGTGTATGTTTATGGATTATTCTCTCACAATGGAAGAACTGGATGTACTAAGAAAAATCATAAAAACAGAGCTTCATGCCATTTATAGTCATACACTTAATTACAATCTTAAGGAAAACACGTATGAGATCTTTGAAACAGTGGTTTTGAGTATGGAAAAGGGATTTATTTTATTAAAAAGCCAGGAATGTGAAATCAACCATGATGAATATTACCAAGTATCAATTGAGGAATCTATATCACCAGGCCAGCTCCCATATGACAAAACGGCTTTTAATTCAGGCATGTTTCAGGAACCCATTTCACATGTCTTGGTCTGGGAGAAGGTTGAGAGTGTTTCCTTATATCAACGTGCTTTAAAATTAAACCTTGAGGAGCATACATATACGGCTGGAATAAAGATAGAGTTTTCTAGCAAAAAATCACTTTTTTTTAAGCCATACTTTATTGGTTTTAGTTTTACTTTTGATCAGCAACTCATAGAAAAAGAAACTTCTCAATTAACGCTTTATAAGGTTATCAAATAAAATTTTATGAAAGAGAGCTTTTTATGCCCATTATCGAACATCATGAATTCATAAAAGCTTCACCAGAACTGTGTTTCGACCTCGCTCGAAACGTTGATGTACATACACAGACGACTTCACATACGAAAGAAAGAGCGGTGGGCGGTGTAACGACAGGTCTAATGGAAAAAGGAGATTCTGTTACATGGGAGGCTGTGCATCTTGGTGTGAAACAAAGACTTACAGCAAAGATCATCGAGATGGATCGTCCACATATGTTCGTAGACGTGATGGTAAAAGGCGCTTTTCACTCATTCGTTCATACGCACACCTTTGAACAGAAAGAGGACGGAACGGTGATGGTGGACCATTTCCACTACACGTCACCGTTTGGAGTGATTGGCAGATTAGCAGATAGGCACTTTTTAGAAAAATACATGACGAAATTTTTAGTGAGACGAGCTAAAGTATTAAAAGAGATAGCAGAAAACGAGGATAAATACATAACGTGAGGAAGAAGTGATAAACGATGAAGATTGGACTGGTACGTCATTTTAAGGTAACTCGAGGCTACCCGACTGAAAAATGGATCACCCCGTCTGAATTTGATCAATGGATGAAAGAATATGAAGCGTCAGATGTGGAAGAAACGGATGTGGATCTCGGCGGAATCACTTGGCAAAAATGCTATTCTAGCACTGTAAGGCGAGCAGAATTTACTGCAGAAAAAATATATGGTGGCGAGTTAATCAAAACAGATGAGCTTCGTGAAATTCCAGTGTATCCATTTTTTAAACGAGATATTAAGATTCCAATGATTCTTTATCCACTATGTATTCGAACAGCTTGGTTTTTTAACCACAAATCACAGCTCGAGCGCAGAACAGATGTGGAGAAACGAATTGCCAATATAGTTGACCGCATATTAGAGGAAAGCGATGAAAATGCGTTGGTGGTCAGTCATGGTGGACTTATGATGTTTATGAGAAAAGAACTGATCCGAAGAGGATTCAAAGGACCGAAGTTAGGTCGGCCGGAGAATGCGAAGCTATATTTGTTTGAGAAGATTTAGCGCAGCCCTGTCAAGGTGTGTCGAAAATCGTTTAACCATTTTATCCGTGAATATATTTGGAATTACCGTGAATAAAAAAATCGATTACCGTGAAATTCTTAAATTTCACTTGCAAACACAAACGGAAAGCTGGCTCATTCACCTATCAAACAGGTGAGGAGCCAGCATTTTGTACTTCTTTAATAAATGTTCAGCAAAAATTCCATTTTAATTGCTGTTTTATTGAGCGGTTTGATAAAAATCTTTCATCATCTCGTAACTCATAGGTCCGATATGCTTTTGTTTGATGATTCCATTTTTATCGATAATAAAAGTCGTCGGAATGGTGACCGTTTTGTACGTATTTCCTACTTTCCCATCTGGATCTAATAAAACAGGAAAGTTCAGCTTATACTCTTCTGCAAATTTTTTCACTTCTTTTTCAGAATCGCTGTCTGTTAAGTTTACCGCTAGTACTTCAACGTTTTTCGATGAATGATCTTTATAAAATCGAACCATTTCTGGCATTTCTGCACGGCACGGCGGACACCATGTTGCCCAGAGGTTAACAAACACGACTTTTCCCTTTAAGTCAGAAAGCTTCACCTTATCTCCTTCGATTGTTGTTAATTCGAAATCAGGGGCAGAGTTTCCATTTTTAATGCCAGACGCAGCCGTTGAAATAGCTTCCTCTTTCTTACCTCCAAGCGGGGTATTGGTAAGGACAGAAAAAAAGAGTGCGGTAACAAGCATGGATAGCACGGTTTTTCTTAACTCAAAAGAACCTGCTGTATATAAGTAGATGGAGAGGATTGCGAAAAACAGTGAGATTAATCCATCTGCTAAAAGTTTTGAAGATGCAAAATGCGCTCCGTAATAAAACGAAAAGAAGAGTGTGAGGGCCAATATTCCCGTGTAAAATACTCGGCTTCTATCGAGCTCTTGTTTTCCAGATGTCCATAATAGATAGACAACAGCAACAATAATACCGAGAACAAGCCCCGTTTCTCCTCCGTTAAAATACAAAATATTAAGCGGTTGTTTAACAATGAGAAGGGGATGGAGCACCGCATAGCTGATCTTCCATACCAACCAGTACAGGACGACAGCGTTGCTTAACACGTCCAAAAGCTGTTTTTTATCCGTTTCTTTTCTAAGTTTCAGACTAATAATTCCGTAAGCGATTAAAGCTGAGCCTAAAATCGCAAGCCACACCATTTTTACCGGAAAAGATCCGATTGATAAGTAATTTTCCATCATCACACCCGCCCTAAACTTGTCCTTTACTCTAAACTGTATCAAATTTTTATGCTTTTTATGCCTATTTTTGCTTGAATTAAACAATGGGATTTAATAGTATCCATATGGAAAAATCGGATTGAGGTGTCAGTTCAAGGCGTACAGCTAATCCCGATGTATGAGTGAAATGTACAACTTTAGATTAGTAAAAATTAATTCCACGTTAAGTAATCATATATCCACGATAATTCCAATAATTCCACGTTAGCGAACTTTTTAAATTTTCGACAAAAAAAACAGTGAAGGACGAATCATCCTTCACCGCATACCTCCATAACTCCTATAGAAGATAAAACCCAACACCCATGATCAGATAGGCGGCTAGCAATGTAAGTCCTTCAAACCAGTTTGTGTCCCCGTCGCTAGTTAAGGAGATCGTAAGGAAAACGGCTAACACCATCGCAACAAGTTCAGGCAATGTAAATACGAGTGCCATTGATTTTTCGAAAAACAGAGAAATCAGTACAAGAAGTGGTGCGACAAACATCGCGATTTGGAGCGTTGAACCGATTGCGATCTCTACCGCAACATTCATCTTATTCTTGTAAGCCATGATGATCGCTGAAGCGTGCTCTGCGGCATTTCCGACGATCGCAACAATGATTACCCCAATAAACACTTCACTCCAACCTAATGTTTCACCAACCTCTTCAAATGTATGAACGAGCTTTTCAGAAACATAAGCAACCGCAACAGTAGAAAGAGCAAGGATAATCAAAGCCTTCCATTTGCTCCATTCGGCCGTTTCACCTGAATGTGCATCGTCATGCTCTGACTGGTACACACCGCGGTGGGTAACGAGCTTAAACAACAGAGCTGCGATATAAAGAATAATCATGATTACAGCGACCCAAACACTTAATGTAAGTGAATCGGCATCGTTCAGTTTATAAGAAAAGACCTCAGGGAAAACAAAAGCGACTACAACAGCGAAAATGAGCAATCCAGCGTTATGGCGGGCATCATAGACGTTGAACTTTTGCTGCTTGAACTTTAATCCTCCTATAAAAAAGGACAATCCGCCGACTAGTAAAAGATTACCGAGTACAGAACCCGTCAATGACGCTAATACTACACTTATGAGACCAGCTTTTAAGGCAAAAATAGAAATGATAAGTTCGACAGCATTTCCGAAAGTGGCATTCAGCAGTCCTCCGATTCGAGGCCCTGCAACAATGGCCAAACTTTCAGTGGCACGGCCCATGTAACCAGCAAGGGCAACGATCGTCGCACAATAGATAACAAAAAGTATGACAGCTGGCCAATGCAGCATACTTCCGATAACAGAAAGCGGTACACCAATAATAATGGCAATAAAAAAGATGCGATTAAACAAGACGCATTCCGTCCTTTCGTATGTAGGAATTTATTTTACATACTATTCCCTGAAATCCATTTTCTTAACTCCTGAAAAGAAACAGAAAATTCGTGTGAATTGGTTGACAGTTTTCAATAGGAAGTGTAGACTTACAACTAAATCTTTATCATGGTAGTACATTAGCAGACTAAAGTATTTGTAGCTTATTATTCACTTCACATATAAAGGATGAAGGAACATGTCAAAACCGTTTGTATTTGAAAAGCCGGCAGGAATGCGCGATACGCTGCCTGCGTTTTATCAAAAAAATGAAGACATTAAAAATACAATAAAAACTGAGATGGAGTCATGGGGCTATCAGTTCATTCAGACTCCTACACTTGAATATCACGATACCGTTGGTGAGGCTTCTGCTATTTTAGATCAGCAGCTTTTTAAACTGCTCGATATGGAAGGAAAAACGTTAGTACTCCGCCCAGACATGACCGCTCCGATTGCGAGGGTCGTATCATCGAGCATGAAACATGTTGCATACCCGCTTCGTCTAGCTTATAGTTCTCCTGTTTTCCGTGCTCAGCAACGTGAAGGCGGAAGGCCAGCTGAGTTCGAACAAGTAGGGATTGAATTGATCGGTGAAGGAACCGCAAGTGCGGAAGCAGAAACGCTCGCCCTGATGACAGAGGTAATCCGAAAGAGCGGCATCTCATCATTCACTGTAGCTGTTGGTCATATTGGCTTCGTTCAAGAGCTCCTCGCCGATATTTTAGGAAATGACAGCCGAGCAGGTGAACTGCTTCGTTATCTGAACGAAAAAAATTATGTAGGTTACACGTCACATGTGAAGCAGCTGCCACTTTCATCTATAGACACACAGCGTTTGTTAAAACTCTTGGACTTAAGAGGCGGTGTTGAAGTTCTGGATGAAGCGTTGGTTCTAAATCCGAACTCGAAAGGACAGCAAACACTCCAAGAGTTAAAGACGTTGTACAGCCTACTTGAAGAGTATGATGCGGCACAGCATATTGTTTTTGATTTTACGTTGTTCAGTCACATGAGCTATTACACAGGAATTGTGTTTGAAGGATACGCAGCAGGCATCGGTGCGCCAATTGCCAGCGGAGGCCGTTATGATGATCTGCTCAGCCGCTTTGATCGCAAAGCACCAGCGATTGGTTTTGCGATCCGCATGGACTATTTTGTAGAAGCGTTAGGAACTAAAGGTGACAATAAAAGCCGACAGTGTATTTTATATACAGGGAAGCGTAGAGAAGAAGCGCTGCAAATGGCAAAATCCAAACGAGCAGAAGGAGCACTTGTTGTGATGCAAGATCTGGCTGGGGTAAAAAACGTGGATGAATTCAGCAAGCGTTTCGATGACGTTCATTATCTAATCGGAAGTCAGCAAGGAGAGGACTTTTCATGAGTACGGTTTTAACGATGGCAATGCCTAAAGGAAGAATTTTTGAGGAAGCTGTGGAACTTCTAAGACAAGCTGGTTATCCGCTGCCTCCTGAATTTGATGAATCCAGAAAATTGATCATTGATGCACCTGAAGCAGGACTTCGATTTATTTTAGCAAAACCGATGGACGTCCCTACCTATGTGGAACATGGGGTAGCGGATATCGGGATCGCTGGCAAGGACGTTATGCTTGAAGAAGAGCGTGACGTGTATGAAGTACTGGACCTTAAAATTTCTGAATGCTATTTGGCTGTCGCAGGACTGCCAGGCGGGAATGATCAGCGAGTAGCACCAAAAATTGCTTCTAAGTATCCGAATGTTGCTTCTCATTATTTTAGAGAACAAGGACAGCAGGTCGAAGTGATCAAATTGAACGGATCGATCGAGCTTGCACCGTTAATCGGACTGGCAGATCGTATTGTTGATATTGTTTCAACAGGCAGGACGCTAAAAGAAAATGGACTCGTTGAACTTGAAAAAATTGCAGACATCACTTCACGTTTAATTGTAAATCCTGCAAGCTACAGACTTCATGCAGCAAAAATCAACGATCTCGTGGAACGGATGCGCACACTCGTTGAAAGCAAGGAGGGTATTCAATGAAAATACAAGCTGTATCGGAATTGAAAAACCTTGAAAGAAGCGTAGAACAAAATACAGAAGCGCAAAGAAAAGCCGTTCTTGAAATTCTTCAAAACGTAAAAACTGAAGGGGACAAAGCCCTTTATCAATATACGGAAAAATTTGATGGCGTTTCTCTGCAATCACTCCAAGTGACGAAAGCTGAAATTGACGAGGCTATTTCCTCACTTGATTCAGAAATGATTGAAATCATTAAAGAAGCTGCCGCAAACATTCGCGAGTATCATGAAAAACAAAGAAGGCAATCGTGGTTTTTCACGCGTGAAGACGGAACATTATTAGGTCAAAAAGTTACACCTCTTGATTCTGTAGGTGTTTACGTTCCAGGTGGAACAGCGGCTTATCCGTCGTCGGTATTAATGGGTGTGATTCCCGCGAGCGTTGCAGGTGTGGAGGAAATCGTCCTCGTGTCACCGCCTGGAAAAGATGGAAAACTTCCAGCTGCCGTATTAGCAGCGGCTTCTATAGCTGGTGTTAAACAAATGTTTAAAATTGGTGGCGCTCAAGCGATTGGAGCACTCGCATACGGAACAGAATCGGTTCCAAAGACAGATAAGATTGTTGGGCCAGGTAATATTTTCGTAGCACTGGCGAAAAGAGAAGTATTTGGCGTCTGTGACATCGATATGATTGCAGGACCGAGCGAAATTGCAGTATTAGCTGATGAAACCGCAAATGCGCGATATATTGCAGCAGATCTATTGTCACAAGCAGAGCACGATCCGCGTTCTGCAGCTGTACTCGTAACAACTTCAAAAGAGCTTGCTGAAAAAGTTTCAACTGAGGTGGAGGAACAGCTTGCTGATCTTCCAAGACAAGATATCGCCATGCAGGCAATTCAGGACTATGGAGCCATCTATATTGTCAATTCACTTCAAGAAGGCGCAGATGTAATCAACCAGCTAGCACCTGAACACTTAGAGATCATGACGAAAGATCCAATGAGTCTTCTCGGAAAAATTAAACACGCCGGAGCTATTTTTCTTGGAGAATATAGCTCAGAGCCTGTTGGAGATTACTTTGCAGGCAGCAACCACGTTCTCCCTACGAGTGGGACAGCACGATTTTCAAGTCCGCTAAACGTGGATGATTTTACGAAAAAATCAAGCGTTATCAGATATAGTGAACAAGCAATCAACGAAAATGGCCGTAAAATTTCAGCATTTGCCCGCTTAGAGGGATTAGAAGCGCATGCGAGAGCGATCGATTTTCGACTGGAGGACAAGTAAATGGAAAAGCAGCTGCGACAACATACGATTGAACGGAATACAAAAGAAACACAAATCAGTTTGTCTTTAGACATCGACGGAGAAGGACAAGCGGATATTCAAACACCCGTCCCATTCCTAAACCATATGTTAGATGCGATTGCGCGCCACGGACATTTTGATCTGACGGTAAATGCAGCAGGAGACGTTGAGATCGATGACCATCATACAACAGAAGATGTAGGGATCTGCCTTGGACAAGCCATTCAAGGAGCACTAGGTGATAAGCGCGGGATTAAACGTTATGGAAATGCGTTTGTGCCGATGGACGAAACGCTGGCTCAAGTCGTGATTGATCTATCAAACCGTCCTCATCTAGAGTTTCGGGCAGAGTTTCCGAGTCAAAAAGTAGGGACATTCGATACAGAACTCGTGCATGAATTTTTCTGGAAGCTCGCACTCGAAGCAAGAATGAACCTTCATGTGATCGTTCACTATGGCTCAAACACGCACCATATCATTGAAGCGATTTTTAAAGCTTTTACAAAAGCATTAGATGAAGCAACACAGATCGATCCACGTGTAAAAGGAGTGCCTTCTACGAAAGGAATGTTATAAATGATCGGAATTATTGACTATGGAATGGGCAATCTTCACTCTGTCTGTTCCGCTTTAAAAAGAATCAACCAACCTTACATCCTTTCTGGCAATCCAGAGGAACTTCATGAAGTCGATGGGTTGCTGCTTCCTGGAGTAGGTTCCTTTAAAGACGCGATGACTGAATTGGAGAAAACGGGACTCGCTGATTTTATAAAAAAAGAAGCAGCTGGCGGGAAGCCTCTCATGGGCATCTGCCTTGGCATGCAGCTGCTGTTTGATGAAAGTACTGAGAACGGCTTAACTAAAGGCCTTGGACTTCTTCCGGGAAAAGTAGAGCGTTTTTCAGGAACAACGAGTGAGGGCAGTTCGTATAAAGTGCCACATATGGGGTGGAACAATCTTAACTTTTTACAAAATGATCAGCCGTTATTGAGAGGCTTAGATGAAGGATATGTTTATTTCGTACATTCCTTTGTCGTGCAAACTGAAAATCGAGAAGTTCTAGCAGCGGTTGCTAACTATGAAGACGTTGAAGTTCCGGCTGTTGTAGGAAGCGGAAGAATTATGGGTACGCAGTTTCACCCTGAAAAAAGCTCTGAAACGGGCATGGGAATGCTGCAAAATTTTTGCCGTTTTGTTGAGGAGGGAAAACAAAGATGAGTTCATTTATACTGTATCCAGCCATTGATATGCGTAACGGAAAATGTGTAAGGCTGATGCAAGGAGACTATAATCAAGAAACGATCTACGGAGATTCTCCGTTTGATATGGCCAAACAGTTTGCGGATCAAGGGGCAGAGTGGATTCATATGGTTGACCTCGATGGTGCAAAGGACGGCCGAAAAATCAATCACGAGCATGTGCTGCGTGTTGCAAAAGAACTTACCGCGAAAGTCCAGATCGGTGGAGGCATTCGTTCGATGGAAGATGTCTCTTATTATTTGGATGCTGGAGTTGACCGTGTGATCTTAGGCAGTGCCGCTGTTTCTGACCCGGATTTCGTTAGAGAAGCATTAGCTCAGTATGGTGGATCTAGAGTGGCAATTGGACTCGATGCACGTGATGGTTTTGTAGCAACAGAAGGATGGCTAGAAACTTCGCATATTAGAGCAATCGACTTAGCGAAACGGCTTGTGGAAGAAGGTGCGGAAACCTTTATTTTTACCGATATTTCGAAGGACGGTATGTTGCAAGGGCCGAACGTGGAAGCAATCGGCGAATTAGCCGGTATCACAGGAAAAGAAGTCATTGCATCAGGCGGTGTAAGCTCTATCGAGGACCTCGTGAACTTAAAAAATGATGATCGTAAAATTGCAGGTGCTATAATCGGAAAAGCCTTGTACACAGATCGTTTCACATTGTCAGATGCGTTAGGAAGTGTGAAGTAATGCTGACTAAACGAATTATTCCTTGTTTGGACGTAAAAGAAGGCCGTGTTGTAAAAGGCATTCAGTTTCTCAATCTTGTTGACGCTGGAGATCCTGTTGAACTGGCGCGCTTTTATGACTCAGAAGGAGCAGATGAGCTCGTGTTTTTAGACATTTCTGCAAGTCACGAGGGACGGGAAACGATGGTTGAAGTAGTTGAACGAGTTGCGGCAGAACTAGCGATCCCTTTTACAGTAGGGGGCGGCATTAATAAACTCGAAGACATGAAGCGAGTTTTACGAGCAGGCGCAGACAAGGTTTCAGTGAATACTGCAGCCGTTTTGCGGCCGGAATTGATCACAGAAGGATCGGATTATTTTGGTGCACAATGTATCGTTGTTGCCATTGACGCAAAGTATGATGAAGAACTCGGCTCATGGCGCGTATATACCCATGGAGGGCGTAAACCCACTCAGTGGGAAGTCACTGAATGGGCGAAAGAGGCTGTCAACCGAGGTGCTGGAGAGATTCTGTTAACCAGCATGGATCAAGATGGAGAAAAGTCTGGATTTAACTTGGAATTGACTAAAGCCGTGAGTGAAGCCGTAACGGTTCCTGTCATTGCATCAGGCGGTGCCGGATCTTCAAAGCATTTTTATGATGCTTTTAGAGATGGCAAAGCAGATGCTGGGCTTGCTGCTAGTATTTTTCATTATAAAGAAACATCGATTGCAGAGGTAAAGACAGAATTGCGAAAGTTGGGGGTGTCTGTACGATGAATTTGGAAAAGCTGAACTTTGACGAAAAAGGACTGATTCCTGCTATAGTCCAGGATTATCAATCAAAAGAGGTACTGACAGTCGCCTATATGAACAGAGAATCGCTTGAAAAAACAATCGAAATTGGTGAAACGGTATTCTTTTCAAGATCACGACAGGAATTATGGCACAAAGGCGAAACATCAGGAAACACTCAAAAAGTAAAAAGCATCCGCTACGATTGCGATCAAGACGCAGTAGTCGTTCTAGTCGAGCCTCAAGGACCGGCTTGCCATACAGGATCATACAGCTGTTTTTCAGAAACGCTTTACAGTGCTGATGATAAAGCGGATGCACCAAACGCTGATCGATATGCGATTTTGACAGAGCTGCAAGAAGTCATTGCAAAACGAGAGCATGAGATGCCTGAAGGAGCGTACACAACTTACCTTTTTGAACACGGAGTCGATAAGATTTTGAAAAAGGTAGGAGAAGAAGCCGGAGAAGTCATCATCGCGGCGAAAAATCGTGATCCTGAAGAGCTGAAGTGGGAAGTTTCAGACCTTCTTTATCATGTATTGGTCCTTTTACAGGAGCAAAAGGTACCATTGGATGAGATTTTAACTACATTAAAAGAAAGACATACGAAAAAAGACAACTGAGGGCTCTCGGTTGTCTTTTGTGTGGAACAATATTTCTTTGGTAGTTCGGATAACACTTTGTTCATGAAAGTGGTTGATTTCCGTTCCAGGTGCTCGCTTTCCGCGGGGCAGGGCGGTGAGCCACATTTGTACGTTTTACGTATAAGTGTCTCACCTGCCCGCCTCAATGGAGTATCCTTGCTCCTGCGTCTACAAGTAAAGACTAACGAAGCGTGCTTCCTCGTCGCATGCCTTTCGAGAAGCTTCTCAAGTGGTAGGCACGCACCTTGCACTCCAATCAACTTGACAATGAAGAAAAGAATCAAAAGCAATCATCTTTATTAATCAGAACCTTTCTTTAAAACTTGAACTTGAATTTTTTATCGCTCCCAAAGCTATGCTCTCACTCGACTTTTCCTCCTACACCGCCCTCCATCATTTTTTGTCGAAACTTTCCTGCCCATTATTTACAGTTTAAGGGGTGTTACTCGAATTAGCCTATGTTATAATTTTTGGGTTGAAAACTTTGTAAACTGTGCGATGAAGAAAAGTGAGTTTACATAGTAGATGGAGGAACTAAATTATGCATAAACAAAAAAGTGCCAGTGCAGTCAGCGGCCGTGTTCTTCCCTTTATCCAGGATGGGGATTACTTTTTTGAAAAAGGAATAAAAGCCTATAACAGGCGTGATCTATATACAGCAAAAAAAATGTTTGAGCGGGCCGTTACCTTCCAGCCGGAAGAGCCCTCTTTTTTATGTCAGCTTGCATCAACGCTCGCTGAGATCGGTGAATATGAAGAATCCAATAAACATTTGTTAAGCGCATTAGAGCAAGCAGGGTCTGAACTCTCGGAATGTCACTTTTTCCTCGCGAATAACTTTGCGCACTTAGGGTTGTATTCGGATGCGGAGAAACACGCTTCTTTATATATCGAATACGATCCGGACGGCGAGTTTGTTGAAGATACGCAAGAACTCTTAGACCTGATTTCACTTGAAACAGGAAACAAGTCTGCCAATCTGCCTCTTTCTACAGAAGAGGAGTTGATCAAACTGCATGATGAAGCTAGGCAGTCGATCGAACGGGGAGACCTGCCGCTTGCACAGCAGCAGCTTCGGTCAATCATCGCCGATCACCCAAAATTTTGGGCGGCTTATAACAACTTAGCACTTACTCATTTTTATAAGAGCGAATTTGATGAAGCGATGGATGTTCTTCAGGATGTACTGGAAAAAAATCCAGGAAACCTAAATGCTCTTTGTAATTTAGCAATCTTTTTGTTCCATTTAGGAATGGATGAGCCTGGAGGAAAGCTAGTTGATCGCTTAAAGACAGTTCACCCGATGCACCCTGAGCACCGTTACAAGCTTGGTAATACGTTCGGGCTATTAGAAGAACATATTTATGCTAACAAATGGCTTCAAACATTAAAAAAATCGTCATTTGTTTACGATCCTGTCACAACACATATGCTTGCGGTCTCGTATTATGCGCTTGGACAAAAAGAACTCTCTTTAAAGACGTGGAAAAAAGTGATAGAGCTTGATCCAGAAGGACATGTTGCGCCGTTTTATATGGAAAAAGCGATGAAGGATGAGCTGACTGTTTCAGGTGGAGACTATCAATATCGTGTGCCTTCAAGCAATCAGAACAAACCGAAAAAAGATCGTCAAATGAAAGCGATGGAACATATTCAGCAGGTACGTAAAGGACTGGAAAAAAATAAAATTACGCATTTATTTCTTTTGCGAGGGAATAAAAATGAAGAGGCTTATGCAACCCTAAGTGATTTTTGCCTGCGTGAAGAAGAATCTCTTCTCGCTAAAGAGATTGCGGCAAACATAATGCTCGAACATCAACCCGAACTTTCAGTCAAACTAGCTCATGATGGAGAACTTGTAGAAGTAGGACGCCCCTCTGAAATCATTAGCGAGGCACTAGATGTTCTTCTTTTCATAAAAGAAAAAGGTTCAGCACTTGATGAACACGTTCTCTTTTATTGGTCAGAAGCGATTAAATTTGCTGAACTGTCTGGAGAACGAATCTTTGATAATCAAAAAGCGATCGCTGCAGCAATCGATCACTTAGCTCGCAAACAAAAGGGACGATCTACTCAAAAAGCCGTGGCTGAACATTATGAAATTTCGGTTTCTATGCTGTCATTACGGATAAAAAAACTGATCGGCTGGGTAAATCGGGACGTCTGAGCAGAATGATGGACTTTACTCCTATGAGCCGATAGGATAAAGATATAATAAATAAGAATTTCCTTATATAAGGAGTGGGCTTTAATGACTGAAGAAAAAATTTATGATGTTGCCATTCTTGGTGCAGGACCAGCTGGTATGACTGCAGCGGTTTATACTTCCCGAGCTAATCTGGATACGATTATGATTGAACGAGGTATTCCTGGCGGACAGATGGCAAATACAGAAGACGTTGAAAACTATCCTGGTTTTGATCACATTTTAGGACCGGAACTATCTAACAAAATGTTCGAACACGCAAAAAAATTCGGTGCTGAATACGCATATGGCGATGTGAAAGAGATCATCGACGGCGAAGAGTACAAAACGATTAAAGCTGGAAGCAAAACATATAAAGCGCGTTCGATCATCATCTCAACAGGTGCTGAATATAAGAAGCTTGGCGTACCGGGTGAAAAAGAATTTTCTGGCCGCGGTGTTTCGTATTGTGCCGTGTGTGACGGAGCTTTCTTTAAAAACCGTGAGCTCGTTGTTGTCGGCGGCGGTGACTCTGCGGTTGAAGAAGGAGTGTACTTAACTCGCTTCGCATCAAAGGTAACAATCGTTCATAGACGTGATAAGCTTCGTGCGCAAAAGATCCTTCAGCAGCGCGCGTTTGACAACGATAAGATCGACTTTATCTGGAATCATTCCGTAAAAGAAATTCACGGCGAAAACAACAAAGTGAATAAAGTAACGCTTGTTCATTCTGAAACAGGTGAAGAGCAAGATTTCTCAGCGGATGGTGTTTTCATCTACATCGGAATGCTGCCTCTTAACGCTGCTTTTAAGGATCTTGGCATCACGAACGAAAACGGCTATGTTGAAACAAACGAGCAGATGGAAACTCGAATCCCAGGCATCTTTGCAGCTGGAGATATTCGTGAAAAAACACTTCGCCAGATCGTTACAGCAACAGGTGATGGAAGTATTGCAGCACAAGCGGCTCAGCACTATGTAGAGAGCTTAGCAGAAAAGCTAAAAAACGTAACTTCCAATTAATGTGATTGTAACAGTGGTGAAATAATTGTGGGGTAATATAAAAATAAGAAATTGACCCCCTTTTTATAAAGGCAAGACTTTGACACGGAGCTGTGCTTCGTGTCCTTTTTTTTGTGAGTTTTGGTACATGAAAAGCTTTTCAACTCTTTTTTTGCGAAAAGAGCACTTATGAAAGAATCTTTTCTCACTTGGTTTATTGGTTTTCACTTCATTGACAAGTTGATTGGAGTGCAAGGTGCGAGACTCCTGCGGGACAGGCGGGCAGGTGAGACACTTAAGAGTGAAGCGTCCAAATGTGGCCCACCACCTGCCCCGCGGAAAGCGAGCACCTGAAACGGAAATCAACAACTTTCAAAAACATCGTTGAAATTTCAGAGCTTAATTAATAGGTAATTTTTTCACATAATAAAAAAAGACCAATACCATAAATTAGAATGCTGAAATACGTCAATCCCTTGAGGCCTCTGTATTGTGAGGGGTTACATAATTTAGTATACTAACAAGTAGGACATAGCCCTGAGGTGAAACAAGTGCAAAGAGTAACAAACTGTGTGTTAATTAGAGATAATCAAGTGCTTTTGCTTCAAAAGCCTAGACGGGGCTGGTGGGTAGCACCCGGTGGGAAAATGGAGTCTACCGAGTCTATTCGGGATTCTGTTATTCGGGAGTACCGCGAAGAAACTGGTATTTACTTGAAGAATCCTCAACTAAAAGGAGTCTTTAATTTTATTATTAAAGAAGGCGACAAAATCGTCTCTGAGTGGATGATGTTTACTTTTTTTGCAACAGATTCAGAAGGTGTTGCTTTAGAAGAATGTGAAGAAGGAATTCTTTCATGGAAATCTGTTGAAGAGGTTCGTGAACTTCCGATGGCACCTGGAGATCATCACATACTTGACTATATGACAAATGGAAGCAACATGATTTTTGGAACGTTTACGTATACACCTGATTTTGAATTGCTTGCATATCGCTTAGACCCAGCATAACTCTGGGCTAGCCGCATATGAATTGAACATAGCTAACTGGGGGGAAATGGCATGGAAAGACATGATGTACAAATGGTGATTATTACAGGAATGTCAGGGGCCGGGAAGACGGTAGCCATGCAGAGCTTTGAAGATTTAGGCTTTTTCTGTGTTGATAATCTGCCACCTGCACTACTCCCTAAATTTGTAGAATTAATGCAAGAATCTGCTGGGAAGCTGAACAAAGTGGCCCTTGTAATGGATCTTCGCGGCCGTGAATTTTTTGATCAGCTGTTCTCAACGCTCGATCAATTAGCGGTCTCATCCGATGTTCAGCCGCAGATTTTATATTTAGATTGTAAGGATGCAACGCTTGTACGGCGATATAAAGAAACGCGCCGCTCACATCCGCTAGCGAAAAGCGGAAACCCTCTTCAAGGCATCACGCAAGAGCGCGAGATGCTTGAAGAACTAAAGGGAAGAGCTCAGCAAGTGTTGGACACGTCCGACTTAAAACCGCTTCAGTTGCGTGAGCGAATCATTCAGCGTTTTTCAGCGAATGCGGCTCACCCTTTTACAATTAATGTGATGTCTTTCGGATTTAAGTACGGTATGCCGATTGATGCTGACTTAGTATTTGACGTTCGCTTCTTACCGAACCCTCACTATATTGAGCACATGAGACCAAGAACAGGACTTGAAGCAGATATTTCTGAGTACGTATTAAAATGGCCAGAAACAAACATGTTCTTAGAAAAACTGCTGGATCTCCTGCATTTTATGGTTCCTCAATATAAAAGAGAAGGAAAGAGCCAGTTGATAATCGGGATCGGATGTACAGGCGGGAAGCATCGTTCTGTAGCTCTAGCTGAATATATCGGAAATGCACTTTCCAAAGAATATGTAACATTCAGCTCTCACAGAGATATGGGAAAGGATAAAGTATAGATGAAAAAGCAGCCGAAAGTGGTAGTGCTTGGCGGAGGAACAGGGCTTTCTGTTCTTCTCCGCGGACTGAAGCGCTATCCAGTTGATATCACTGCTATCGTAACGGTTGCAGATGATGGCGGCAGCTCAGGAAGGCTGAGGAGGGATTATGACATGCCTCCTCCTGGTGATGTAAGAAACGTGATCGCCGCTCTTTCTGAGGTTGAGCCGCTTGTAGAAAAAATGTTTCAGCACAGGTTTAAAGTGGGCGATGGGATTACCGGTCATTCACTAGGAAACCTGCTTCTTGCTGCCATGCATGATATTACGGGTGATTTTTTAACCGGAATTCGGGAACTTAGCCGCGTTTTAAACGTAAGAGGTCAAGTACTCCCTGCTGCGAAAAACAGCATTATTTTATGCGCGGAGTTGGAAGATGGGACGATTGTACAGGGGGAATCTAAGATCCCGCTGTCGAATAAGAAAATCAAACGTGTTTTCTTATCAGATGAGAAGATCGAGCCTCTTCGTGAGAGTGTAAAAGCGATACAAGAAGCAGACTTAATCGTCATCGGACCAGGAAGTCTGTATACGAGCATCTTGCCGAACCTTCTAGTTAACGGAATCTCTAAAGCCATCCGCGAGGCAACGGCACCTAGAGTGTATGTTTGTAATGTGATGACGCAGCCTGGTGAGACAACGGACTATACGGCAGGTGATCACATTCAGGCATTGATTGACCATGTGGGCCACAATTTTATCGATGTTGTGATCGTGAACAATGAAACGATTCCTTCTGAATTTTTGGACCTTTATTTGGAAGAAGGCGCATCACAGGTTCAGTTTGATGAGGAACGGTTAAAGTCATTCGGAATCGGACTGGTCTGCGACAACATTATTCAATACGGTACGCTTGTAAGGCATGATGCTCAAAGGGTCTCTGACTTGCTGTTAGGACTTTTAGAAAAATAGTAAATGGTTTGTAATGGATGGAAGAGGGGTGGTGATGCAGATGTCTTTTGCTGCAGATACAAAAAAAGAATTAACGCAGCTCGAACTGAAAGATTGCTGTAAAAAAGCTGAGCTGGCTGCTTTAATTCGAATGAATGGTTCCATCTCTTTCAGCAACAGAAAATTGATTCTGGATATTCCGACTGAAAATGCTGCTATCGCAAGAAGAATTTATACGCTGATCAAGCGTGTCTATCCTTATCACGTAGAGCTTTTAGTACGAAAAAAGATGCGCTTGAAAAAGAATAACGTCTACATTGTACGTGTTTCAGAAGAATCAAGAGCATTGTTGGAAGATTTGAAGATTATTGACGGGGCGTTTACGTTTACCCGCAACATTGCAGAGGAATTTAATAAAAAAAGCTGCTGCCGCCGTGCATACATGAGAGGAGCTTTCTTAGCAGGTGGTTCGGTGAATCATCCAGAGACAAGCTATCATCTTGAGATTTTTTCAATGTATGAAGAGCATACGGTTGCATTGGCAGAACTGATGAACAAGTTTAAGCTTAAAGCTAAGGTTCTGGAACGTAAAAAGGGCTATATTATCTATTTAAAAGACGGAGAAAAGATTTCAGAGTTTCTAACCCTGATCGGCGCCCATCATGCTGTTTTGTTCTTTGAGGATATTCGAATTCTAAAGGATATGCGGAACTCGGTGAACCGTCTGGTGAACTGTGAGACGGCAAACCTCAATAAAACGGTAGGTGCTGCCATGAGACAGGTCGAGAATATCAAATTCATCGATGAACAAGTAGGACTTGAAACACTTCCGGATAAATTGCGCGAGATTGCGCAGCTTAGAGTGACTCACCAAGAAATTACCCTTAAAGAACTGGGCGAAATGGTGTCATCCGGCACTGTAAGTAAATCAGGTGTAAATCACCGATTACGCAAGATTGATGAAATAGCAACGAAAATTAGAAGCGGTCAACCCATCAATTGATGTTTTAAATAGAGAGATAAGGTTAGAGGAGGTAAGGTAGAATGGTTGAGAAGATAGTAACCGTACAGTTGAAAAGCGGACTACAAGCACGCCCAGCTGCATTATTTGTTCAAGAAGCAAACCGTTACACGTCTGATGTGTTTGTTGAGAAGGAAGGCAAGAAAGTCAACGCAAAGAGCATCATGGGGATTATGAGTTTAGCCGTAGGATCTGGTGCTGAACTTGTATTAGCTGTTGATGGCCCTGATGAGAATGAAGCGATCGAAGCATTATCGGCTTTTGTTTCAAAAGCAGAATAATTGGGGTCTGACCCCAGACAAATACAAACCGCCGTTTTGTCCATCTCGAATGGACAAACAGCGGTTTTTTTCTATTTCATAGGGTTGGCCTACAAACATCTCCTTATATACTGATAGTAGAGGAAAAGGGAGGCGATTATTTTGCATCATACAAGCTTTATGCATGACTGGTCGTTTGCCGCTGGTTTAACACTCTTGAACATGCTTTTAACCCTATATTTGATCAGACCCCGAAAAAGTACAATAAGGCTCATCTTCTGGGTTTCAATGCTAATTTTTATTCTTCTTTATCCCTTGGCATTAGCAGGTTACACGCTGCAGTATCCACACAGTTCAGGCTTGTTCTTAGGCTTGGCCTTCATGATTACGATTATTTTCAGCCTTATATTATTTTTTAGTGTTTGCTGGGTTTGGGTGATTCGGCACTCCTTTTATCGGTAAGAGATTGAAGCCTAAACAACGGTTGACAGATAAGGGGTAACCCTATATATTTATCACTAATCAGGAGAATAGTAAGAGTTGAGATGAGTGGAGAGAAGAGAGCATAGCTTGAGCTGAGTTGAGAGTAGTTAATCCTGGATTAAACCTCTTTCTTAGTTTATTAATGATGCATTTAATCAGCCTCCGCTGTTACAAGCGAGAGGTTTTTATATTTTTGAAAGAGGTGAGGTATACATGTTTGTACCAACGTTAGAGGAAGTTGTATCTCTATCGAAAGAAAACTATAATGTGATTCCGATCGGTTTTACATATCTATCCGATCATGAAACGTGCATCTCTCAGTTTGAGAGAGTGCGATACGAGCAGCATGCGTTTCTCCTTGAAAGTGTAGAAGGCGGAGAACGGTGGGCTAGATACTCGTATATCGGTAGAAAACCCTTTTTGGTGGTTTCCTCCAAAGGGAACGAAGTCGATCTTAATTTTATAAAAGAAGATGAACACATACAGAAACAAGGTTCTCCTTTAGATATCGTGAAAGAGTATATGTCGCGATACAAATCTCCTAAACACTCTTCTCTGCCTCCGTTCACTGGAGGTGCTGTTGGCTTTTTCGGCTATGACTTGATTCATACGTTTGAAAATGTGCCGAAACCAAAATCATCATCCAACCAAGAAAATGAAATGGAATTTTTGTTCACAGACGAAATCATTGTATTTGATCATCTAAAACAAAAAACCACAATCCTGTGCAATCTGCACGTTTCACCTGATGACAATGAAAAAAACATTCAAAAAAAGTTTAACGACGTTTGCAAGAGAATTCGCGAAACGTATCAAGAGCTGCAGCAACACCCGAAAAGTAAGGCAGTAAACGCAGAACAGCCGATTGCCGTGAAAACAAGCAGCGGAGTTCGCTCTTCTCATACAAAAGAAGAATTCTGTTCCATGGTGAAGCAGGCGAAAGAATACATTCAATCTGGTGATGTTTTTCAAGTCGTATTGTCACAGCGTTTTGAGCAGGAAACAGAAGCGGATCCGTTTGATGTGTACCGGCTTCTGCGTTCCATGAACCCATCACCATATATGTATTATTACAAATCTAACGACACGTATATCGTAGGTGCCTCGCCCGAGCTTCTTGTAAAAGTAGATAACGGATGTGTGGAAAACAGGCCGATTGCGGGAACTCGTCCAAGAGGCAAGACTCGTGAAGAAGACCTTGCGTATGAACAAGACCTGCTCGCAGATGAAAAAGAGCGTGCAGAACATGTCATGCTAGTGGATCTAGGCAGAAACGATGTTGGCCGAGTCAGTGAATTTGGGTCTGTTGAGCTAGATTCTTATATGGAAATCGAGCGGTATTCACACGTAATGCACATGGTTTCACACGTGAAAGGCAGAATGCAAAAAGATAAAGATTTCTTTGATGCTTTGCGCTCGTGCATGCCTGCTGGTACGGTTTCAGGTGCCCCGAAGGTAAGAGCGATGCAGATCATCTCTGAACTGGAAAAGCAATCTCGAGGTGTATATGGAGGCGCTATCGGCTATTTAGGATTCAACGGGCAGATGGACTCGTGCATCGCGATTCGAACAATCGTGTTTCAAGACGGAAAAGCGTATGTACAAGCAGGTGCAGGTGTTGTTGCGGATTCTGTACCTGAACGTGAATACGAAGAAACGGTCAACAAAGCCAAAGCCATGCTGAAAGCAATCGAGGGGGGGACAGACCCCAGACAAATACAAATCCCTGTTTTGTCCATTCAGTGAGGACACCCAACGCATCAAACAACCAAACACATTCGTAGCTTAAAGCCAGCCGCTATGAGCATTTTTCTATTATCACAGCACCAAAATGGATATACTGTCCCTTGTATCATTTTTACCAATCTTAATACTCGTAAAGGGGACTTAATAGATGAAAGCTTTATTGTTACAAGACAAAAACATGTGGCGTGAAATGAAAGTCAGCGAAACAGAAAAACCTGTTCCAGGACCAGGTGAAGTTCTTGTGAAAGTGAAGGCAGCGGGACTTAATCCAGTGGATTATAAAACGGCTACTAACGGAAATCCGAACTGGAGCTATCCTCATATTTTAGGACTAGATGCAGCGGTTGTTATTGAAGGAACAGGTGAAGGAGTTACGGAATTCAAACAAGGAGACCGTGTATTCTATCATGGCAACCTCGCGAAAAAAGGCGGATTCGCTGAATATGCGCTAACTACCGCTCATACGATAGCTAGAATTCCAGATGGATTGTCATTTGAGGAAGCAGCCGCTCTTCCGTGTGCTGGAATGACGGCTTATCAAGCACTATTCCGTAAGATGAACCTGCAAGAAGGTGAAACGATCCTGATCCATGGTGGTGCAGGAGGCGTTGGCGGTTTTGCGATACAGCTTGCTAAACAGGTCGGAGCAACAATCATCACAACATGCTCGCCTGAGAATGAAGAATACGTTAAAAGCTTAGGAGCAGATCACGTCATTTTTTATAAGACAGAAGACGTTCACACGCGCATTATGGAACTGACAAACGATGTGGGTGTAGATGCCGTTCTTGACACGGTTAGCCGAGTGAATGCTACTGAATCGCTAAAAAGCATCGCGTTTAATGGACGGATCGCGTTCATTGCTGGAAATCCGGATTATTCTGCTGTAAAACCCTTCAGCCAAGCGCTCTCTTTTCACGAGATTGCACTAGGTGCTGTTCATTTTTCTAATTCAGTAAAAGCACAAAAAGATCTTGCTCTGATGAACGAAGAATTGGCTAAGCTTGTGGTCGAGGGCAAACTATCAGCTATGATTTCTGAAACAATTACATTAGAAGAAGTACCAGCTGCACTTGCTAAGCTTGCTGAAAGGCACGTTAAAGGAAAAATTGTTGCTGTACTTTAAAAGAACATAAAAAAAACAGGGCTGCTCAATAATGAAGCAGTCCTGTTTTTGTGATGATATTATTTTTTAATGTCTGTGCTGTCTACAGACGTGATTAGTTTATCAACCAATCCATATTTAACAGCATCTTCTGCAAGTAGGAAATTATCACGATCCGTGTCGCGCTCAATCACTTCAAGCGGTTGACCTGTTTTTTCAGACAAGATTTTGTTAAGCTGTTCACGCATTTGAATAATGCGGCGTGCGTGAATTTCGATATCACTCGCTTGGCCGCGTGTTCCGCCAAGTGGCTGGTGAATCATAACTTCTGAATTCGGAAGCACATAACGCTTACCTTTTTCACCTGCTGCTAATAAGAAAGCACCCATAGATGCTGCCATACCGATACAGATTGTGGATACGTGCGGCTTGATGAAATTCATTGTGTCATAAATCGCCATACCAGCTGTGATAGATCCACCCGGGCTGTTTATGTATAACGAGATGTCTTTATCAGGATCTTCAGCAGCCAGGAATAGAAGCTGTGCTACGATTGAGTTAGAAACGTTATCATCGATTGCACTGCCAAGCATAATAATACGGTCTTTTAACAGACGGGAGTAAATATCGTAAGCGCGCTCCCCACGGTTCGTTTGTTCAATAACTGTTGGAATTAAGTTCATGGAAATCCTCCTTCTCCTTTTTCAACTAAACTGTACTGTCATCATACAAAAAAGGTCAAACAAGGTCAAACAATATGCTGTATGTAACTCATTTCGCCAGCATTGCTAAATCTCCTTCTTACACCTTATGTATGGGCTATCATCATAATGCCCGCTAGAAGCAGGATTTTAAACCTCTACATTAGAAAACATTACCCTTAAAACGGTATAATTAAGCTTTAGTTTTCGTTTTTAATTTCAATATAAGCGGTTTCTAAATTACGAATACGGCGCACGATCTCACTGTTTTTATTGAGATTATCATTGATAAGTGTCCCGACAATTGAACGATAATAAGCATTCATCGCATGTGTCTTTGTAAAAACATCTTTGTTTCTTTCAATATATTGCTGAAAATTTTCTTTAAAATAAGGTACTGAAAACGCTTCGCTCACAGTTCATCCTCCTTCACTCAATAAACCAGTTTCTAAAGATGCTACAGGTCTTTATCTATCATAGCCTATTTAAGTGGCCGAGCAAAAGGATATCGAAAATTTCATCCCTTGTTTTGACAATTGAGGTTGGGCATGTTATAGTTAATTCAACCTTTTACGTTGTGAATATGTTTTGGATTTAAAGCGGTCGTACTTTTTGAATAAGAAGTGGAACACTTGAATCCGCTTCTGAATTATTCAGATGAGTGCGCATTTTTTTATGCCTTTTTATTTACATAGTAAGACGGTTAAAAGAGTTAAAACGCTTACAAAAAGCGTTTGTAAGGAGGAAACACCCATGCAAAATGGTAAAGTAAAATGGTTCAACGCTGAAAAAGGTTTCGGCTTCATCGAAGTTGAAGGTGGAAACGATGTATTCGTACACTTTTCTGCAATTCAATCAGAAGGCTTCAAGTCTCTTGAAGAAGGACAAGAAGTATCTTTCGAAATCGTTGATGGCGAGCGCGGACCACAAGCTGCTAACGTAACAAAACTTTAATAGTAAAGTTTAGAATGCCACACTACCTTCGGGCGGTGCTGGCATTTTTTTGTATCTAAGAGGGTATGAAATTGCGGGTGAATTGTATGTTAAATTGTAAGGGGTCTGTCCCGGGGACAGACCCCTTACAATTTAACATACGTGCTTAATCAAGATTCTAATTATACTTAAGCTTGAAGGAACGTTGTGTATTTCTGACAAATACAAATTTTATGAATTTGTATTTGTTTGGGGTCAGACCCCAAATTTTGTAGGATGTACAGCGCTTTCATCTGTAGTATGATGAAAGAATAGGGGAGGGATTTAAGATGGAAATGGGTTTGTTTCAACAACAGAGCATGAATCTTGTCATGACAACGGAATTGCGCCAGGCCATCGCCATTTTACAAGTTCCCAGTTTTGAACTGACATCATACCTTCAAGAGCAGGCATTAGAAAATCCGCTTATTGAAATCGCAGAGCCTAAAGGCATGTTTACAACTTTGAAAAAAAGTGTGCGCAAAAACGGCATGAACAGCCGTACAGATGAAAATCAGCATCTCGAACATTTAATCATCGAAAAAGAAACCCTTTATGACTATCTATATAAGCAGTCCATTCTTCTTCCAATTGAAGAAAAGGATCGCAAACTTTTTCAATATTTACTTTTAAGCATAGATGAAAGCGGTTATCTAACTGTATCCGCTCTAGAAACGGCAGCTAGATTTAATACAACAGTAGAAAAATGTGAAGAGCTTATTAGTCTGCTGCAAACACTTGAACCTGTTGGGATCGGAGCGAGAGATCTAAGAGAGTGCCTCTTACTACAGCTGCGTGAACAACACCTTGAACATACGTTAAGCTACATAATTGTCGATCAGCATTTGGATCAATTAGCTGAAAGAAAAATGAAAACGCTAGCGTCAATTCTGAATGTAACCCCGCAAGAAGTGGAAAAGGCAGCAGATTTTCTGCAAACGCTTGAACCACGTCCGGGGGCGGCGTTTTCGCCAGTAAATGATCAGGCGTATTTATATCCTGACGTCTCTGTCACCGAAGAAAATGGTAAGTTTCACATCTCGGTAAACGAGCAATACTCACCAATCTTAAAACTGAACGACAGTTATGGATCGCTTTTAAACGGAAAAAATGCTACATCAAAATTTCTAGATGATTCTTTTCAAAAATTCAATTGGCTGAAAAAAGCGCTGGAACAAAGAAGAGAAACATTGCTTAACATTACGAAAGAGATCGTCCGGGTACAGGAAACGTATTTTTTAAGCTTTGAAAAATCAGATCTCATACCACTGACTTTAAAAGAAGTAGCAGATGAAATCGGTGTCCACGAATCGACAGTGAGCCGTGCCGTGAAGAACAAAGTACTGCAAACCACTAAAGGAGCTGTGGAACTTAAAAGCTTTTTCACAGCAAAAATCTTTACGCAAGACGGTGGCAGTGCGTCGGCAACCTCTGCTAAAACCGAGATTAAAAAACTAGTAGATAACGAAGATAAACAAAAACCTTTATCTGATCAAATGCTGGCTGCACTCCTTGAAAAAAACAACGGACTATCGATATCCAGAAGAACGGTTGCGAAATATAGGGAAGAGCTTAATATTCCTTCCTCATCCAAACGCAAACGGTATACCTCTTAAAAAGATTTTTTCCACTAGGAGAAAATCTTTTGCTTTTTCAAGGGAAATAGAGGTTAAATCCAGTGGGGATGCACACGGCTTAGTCTCATCCGTTCTTATCACGGAAAACCGGACCATAATCACGGGAAAATGGTTGTCCATCAAGGAAAAAACTGTCCATGTTATAAAAACACCACACTAATAAACAGTAACAACTCAAACATGATAAAATAACAAAAGAAATCCAATCAGAAGGAGACCTCAAAAATGGGTGAAAAAGAAGTCCTTTTTTATACGAAAGTACATTGTCCACTTTGTGATCAGGCACATAAACTATTACAGGAGCTGCAGCAGGAATCTCCTTTTTCCATTGAAGTAATCGACATTTATCAAGATGATGTCCTTCTTGAAAAATACGGGCTTATGATACCTGTAATTGAAGTAGACGGTAAGGAAATTGACTATGGTATCATCTCTAAAGATAAAATAAAGAAAGCGCTTACTAATTTTTAATAAGTAAAAGTTGTTGAAATGTAGTGAAAGTATTTGATAATATAAACTTGCCAGAAAGAAATCTGACACTTTTATGACAAAAAGTGAAAGCTGGCACGTTTTAAAAAAAGACTTTCAGGGTAATCTACAATAGGTAATAATGGAACTTGGGTTTAAACCAAGTTATTTTTACGAGTTAATGGGACAAAAAATGACTAACTGGGACAAAAACTGTCCAACGCATCTAGTCAGATCCCGATAAGCTCTATCGTTATTCCATTAAATCAGGAGAATGTGCAATGAAAAATCTTATAGAGGTTCAAAAGAAATTGCTGCCAGATCTTTTGGAAACGATGCGAAAACGATACAACGTTTTAAATGTGGTAAGAATCCATGAACCTATTGGAAGAAGAAGTTTAGCGTCGACCCTGAATCTGACAGAACGAGTACTGCGCTCAGAAGTTTCCTTTCTAAAAGATCAAGGACTTTTAACCATTCAAACCGCAGGCATGTCATTAACTTCAGAAGGGCATGATATTTTAGTAGAACTTTCTGAAATGATGAAAGAATTGTCAGGTTTGCATGTTTTAGAATCAGATCTTAAGGAAATGTTAAATCTGTCAGAAGTTATCGTTGTACCAGGTGACAGTGATCAAGATGCTTGGGTGAAAAATGATATGGGTAAGGCGGCGGTGGACCGGTTGAAGCGTCAGCTGTCAGCAAGTAACATCATCGCAGTAACGGGCGGAACAACGCTCGCTTCAGTAGCTGAAATGATGTCACCTATTCAAAAAGGTCAGCAATTGTTGTTTGTACCTGCCCGCGGCGGACTTGGTGAAAAAGTGGAAAACCAAGCGAACACCATTTGTTCCACGATGGCTCAGAAAGCCAATGGAGAATACCGGCTTCTTCATTTGCCTGATCAGTTGAGCAAAGAAACTTATCTTTCTCTGATGGCTGAACCAGGTGTCAAAGAAGTCATGGAGCTCATACATTCCGCTGGTATAGTGCTTCACGGGATTGGCGATGCTAAAACAATGGCGGTACGCAGGAACTCTAGTTCTTCACTGCTTCAAAAGCTGGATGAAGAAAAAGCCGCAGCAGAAGCGTTTGGCTATTATTTTAACCAGCAGGGTGAAGTGGTTCACCGCGTTCGTACGATTGGCTTGCAGCTGGATGAGCTGCAGAACAGTGATTTCATCATGGCGGTAGCAGGCGGGTCTTCTAAATCCGATGCGATTGCAGCATTCATGAAACACGGTCCGAAAAAGGTTTTAATCACGGACGAAGGAGCTGCCCGGCAATTATTGGGTCGCCCGTAAGTTCATTTTCATTTTGTTATTAAGGGGTTTTCCCTTTATATAAAAAATAAATTCTCTCTTAAATCAAGGAGGTCATTTTACATGGCAACAAAGATTGGTATTAATGGTTTCGGTCGTATTGGCCGTAATGTATTCCGCGCAGCATTCAACAACCCAGAGGTAGAAGTTGTAGCTGTAAACGACTTAACAGATGCAGACACACTTGCTTTCCTTTTAAAGCATGACACTGTTCATGGCAAGTTCGCTGGTTCTGTAGAAGTTAAGGAAAATGCACTTATTGTAGATGGCAAAGAAATTAAAGTTCTAGCTGAACGCGATCCAGCACAACTTGGCTGGGGAGATCTTGGTGTAGAAGTAGTTGTTGAATCAACTGGACGCTTCACAAAGCGTGCTGACGCTGCTAAACACTTAGAAGCTGGCGCTAAAAAAGTAATCATTTCTGCTCCTGCTTCAGATGAGGATATCACTGTAGTTCTTGGTGTTAACGAAGACAAGTACGATGCAGCTAGCCACGATGTAATTTCTAACGCATCTTGTACTACTAACTGTCTTGCACCATTCGCAAAAGTTCTTCACGAAAAATTCGGCGTGAAGCGCGGTATGATGACAACTGTTCACTCATATACAAACGATCAGCAAATTCTAGATCTTCCACATAAAGATCTTCGTCGTGCTCGTGCGGCAGCTGAGAACATCATTCCTACTTCAACTGGTGCTGCAAAAGCGGTATCTCTAGTACTTCCTGAACTAAAAGGAAAGCTTAACGGTATGGCAATGCGTGTTCCAACTCCAAACGTATCTCTAGTTGACTTAGTTGTTGAATTAGACAAAGAAGTTACAGTTGACGAAGTAAATGCTGCACTTAAAGCAGAAGCTGAAGGCAACCTTAAAGGAATCCTTGGATATTCTGAAGAGCCGCTTGTATCTACTGACTACAATGGCGACACTCACTCTTCTACAATCGATGCTCTTTCCACTATGGTTATGGAAGGAAACATGGTTAAAGTAGTATCTTGGTATGACAACGAAACTGGATACTCAAACCGCGTTGTAGATTTAATTGACTATATCGCTAAAAAAGGACTTTAATAGATAGAGAAGAACAATAAGGAGGGGGAGAAGTCTTTTCAAGCAGGCTTCTACTCCTCTTTCCCATGTAAAATCTGGGATTGTCATTCTTTTAATCTTTTTGACTAGTCAGGAGGCTGCATACTTATGAACAAAAAAAGTGTTCGTGACATCGATCTAAAAGGCAAAGTGGTATTTTGCCGAGTTGATTTTAACGTACCGATGAAAGATGGAAGCATTACGGATGAAACGCGTATCAACGCTGCTCTTCCAACCATCAAATACTTAACAGAGCAAGGCGCAAAAGTTCTTTTAGCAAGCCACTTGGGCCGTCCAAAAGGACAGGTTGTTGAAGAGCTTCGTTTAGATCCTGTAGCTCAGCGTTTAAGCGATCTTCTTGGAAAAGAAGTTGTTAAAACGGATGAAGCATACGGAGAAGAAGTTGAAAAAGCAGTTTCTAACCTTCCAGAAGGCGGCGTTATCCTTCTTGAGAATGTTCGTTTCTACCCTGGTGAAGAGAAGAACGATCCTGAGTTAGCACAAAAGTTTGCTGCACTCGCTGATGTGTACGTAAACGATGCTTTCGGAGCAGCACACCGTGCGCATGCTTCAACAGAAGGAATTGCAAAACATCTTCCGGCCGTTTCAGGCTTGTTGATGGAAAAAGAACTTGAAGTGCTTGGCAAAGCTCTATCAAATCCTGACCGTCCTTTCACTGCGATCATTGGCGGTGCAAAAGTAAAGGACAAGATTGACGTAATTGACAATCTTTTAGATAAAGTTGACAACCTGATCATCGGTGGTGGTTTAGGGTATACATTCATTAAGGCGCTTGGCCATGATGTAGGGAAGTCTCTTTTAGAGGAAGATAAGATTGAAACAGCTCGTGGTTTCATGGAAAAAGCGAAAGAAAAAGGCGTAAACTTCCTTATTGCAGAAGATGTACTAGTAGCTGACGACTTTTCAAATGAGGCTAACACAAAAGTAGTCGACATCGATTCAATCCCATCAGACTGGGAAGGTCTTGATATCGGAACGAAAACAATTGAAAAGTACGTAAAGGTTATTAAAGAATCGAAGCTTGTAATATGGAACGGGCCAATGGGTGTGTTTGAGATCGACGCATTCGCAAACGGTACTCGTTCAGTTGCAAACGCACTAGCAGAAGCAACAGACACGTACAGCGTTATCGGCGGCGGAGACTCAGCGGCAGCAGTTGAGAAGTTCGGTCTTGCTGACAAGATGAGCCACATCTCAACAGGCGGCGGTGCTTCCCTTGAGTTCATGGAAGGTAAAGAGCTTCCAGGCGTTGTAGCTTTAAATGACAAGTAAGCTTTCGTGGGCGGTTGATTTCCGCTCCAGGTGCTTCGCTTTCCGCGGGGCAGACGGTGAGCCCCTTGACGCTTTGCGCCTTTAAGGGTCTCACCTGTCTAGTTGCAGTGGCTAGCCCCTCGAGGTCAAAAGTTAAATGGACCATAAGGCAAAGTGCGCCTTCTAGCCCATTCACCTTTTGCTTGTCGGTGCTGAACGAGCCACTTCCACTTTTCGGGCTGACCGCTTGTCCCGCAGGAGTCTCGCACCTTGCACTCCAATCAACTTTTCAATGAAGTTTGAGAATGACTTTTAGTACTACTCTAAAAGAAACACTTTTAAGAGGTGAAAAGAATGCGTAAACCTATTATTGCAGGTAACTGGAAAATGAATAAAACATTGTCAGAAGCACGCAGTTTTGTAGAAGAAGTGAAAGGTCTTGTTCCTTCAGCTGAAGCTGTTGACTCTGTAATCTGTGCACCTGCTCTTTTCCTTGACTGCTTAGCAGACGAAGCGGAAGGCACACCACTTGCGATTGGTGCACAAAACATGCACTTCGAAGAGAGCGGTGCTTTCACTGGTGAGATCAGCCCTGTTATGTTAAAAGACCTAAACGTTCAATATGTTATTCTTGGGCATTCTGAGCGTCGTGAACTTTTTGGAGAAACAGATGAGCTGGTTAACCAAAAAACACATGCTGCATTTAAGCATGGTCTGACTCCAATCGTTTGTGTCGGTGAAACGCTCGAACAGCGTGAAGCGGACAAGACGAAGAACGTTGTAAAAGAACAGACTGAAAAAAGTTTATCTGGTTTGACAGACGAGCAGATGAAACAAACGGTAATCGCATACGAGCCGGTTTGGGCAATCGGAACAGGCAAAACAGCATCTTCTGAAGATGCAAACGAAGTATGTGCTTACATCCGCAGTGTTGTAGCAGACCAATTCTCTCAAGATGTTGCAGATGCTGTTCGTATTCAATACGGAGGCAGCGTGAAGCCTGACAACATTAAAGAATTAATGGGTATGTCTGATATTGATGGCGCTTTGGTTGGCGGAGCTAGCCTTGAGCCGAAATCTTACCTTCAGCTTCTGGAGGGCGTTAGCCGATGAGTAAAAAACCAGTAGCTTTAATCATCTTAGACGGTTTTGCTTGCCGTAATGAAGACAAAGGTAATGCTGTTGCACAAGCGAAAAAGCCCAACTTTGACCGCTACTGGGAAACGTATCCGCACGCTCAACTAACAGCTAGTGGGGAAGCCGTTGGACTTCCTGAAGGTCAGATGGGTAATTCAGAAGTGGGTCACTTAAACATTGGTGCAGGACGTATTGTCTACCAAAGTTTAACTCGCGTGAATCTATCGATCAAAGAAGGAGATTTTTACGAAAATCAAACGTTTATTGATGCGATGGACCATGTGAAAAAGACCGGTAAAGCACTTCATATCTTTGGGTTGCTTTCTGATGGAGGAATTCACAGCCACATCGAACACATTCTTTCACTATTAGAACTAGCTAAAAAGCAGAACGTGGAAAAAGTATATCTGCACGGATTCTTGGACGGGCGTGATGTACCGCCGCAATCTGCTAAAGGCTACATTCAAAGAACAGTGGATAAGATGAATGAGCTTGGTGTTGGTGAGATCGCAACACTTTCTGGCCGCTACTATTCAATGGACCGTGATAAGCGTTGGGACCGAGTTGAAAAATCATACCGCGCTATGGTTTATGGTGAGGGACCAGATTACAAAGATCCGTTTGAAGTGGTTGAAGACTCGTACAGCAACGGCGTTCATGATGAATTCGTTCTTCCGTCTGTTTTGAAAAAAGAAAACGGAGAACCTGTTGCGACGGTTCAAGATGGAGATGCAGTCATCTTCTGTAACTTCCGTCCTGACCGTGCCATCCAAATTTCACAAGTGTTTACGAACGAAGATTTCCGTGGATTCGACCGCGGAGAAGCTTTCCCGAAAAACCTTCACTTCGTATGTTTAACACACTTTAGTGAAACAGTAGATGGTGACGTAGCATTCAAACCTACGAACCTAGACAATACACTGGGCGAAGTTTTATCACAGCAAAACTTCAAACAGCTTCGTATTGCTGAAACAGAAAAGTATCCGCACGTAACGTTCTTCTTCAGCGGAGGGCGTGAAGCAGAGTTTCCTGGTGAAACGCGTATTCTAATCGATTCGCCAAAAGTGGCAACGTACGACTTAAAGCCAGAGATGAGTGCTTATGAAGTAACGGATGCGCTTGTTGGAGAGATTGAAGCAGATAAGCACGATGCGATCATCTTAAACTTTGCCAACCCTGACATGGTAGGTCACTCAGGCATGCTTGAGCCTACGATCAAAGCGGTTGAAACAGTGGATGAGTGCTTAGGAAAAGTAGTCGATGCAATCCTGGCAAAAGGCGGCGCAGCGATTATTACAGCTGACCATGGTAATGCTGATGAAGTGATTACGATGGAAGGCAATCCGATGACAGCTCATACGACAAACCCTGTACCTGTAATTGTTACGCAAGAAGGATTAGAACTGCGTCAAGACGGAATCTTGGCCGACCTTGCACCAACAGTTTTAAACCTTTTAGGCGGCGATCAGCCAAAAGAAATGACGGGTAAAACGTTAATTAAATAGGGTACTTTAATGGAATATGTACAAAGGGCCCTTGTGCGTATTGCCGGAAATGCTTTATTCTCAAATTACATTTTCTTATAAAAAGGAGAGACAATTATGTCAGCAATTATTGAAATTTATGCTCGCGAAGTTCTAGACTCTCGCGGTAACCCAACAGTTGAAGTAGAAGTTTACACAGAATCAGGTGCTTTCGGACGCGCGATCGTTCCATCTGGTGCTTCTACAGGTGAATACGAAGCAGTTGAGCTTCGTGATGGCGACAAAGAACGCTACCTTGGAAAAGGTGTACTTAACGCAGTAAACAACGTAAACGAAAACATCGCTCCAGAACTTATCGGTTTTGACGTACTAGACCAAGTAGGAATCGACCAAACGTTGATCGAGCTTGATGGTACTGAAAACAAGGGCAAGTTAGGCGCTAACGCAATCCTTGGAGTTTCCATGGCTGTTGCTCACGCTGCTGCTGACTTCCTAAACGTACCTCTTTATATGTACCTTGGAGGATTCAACTCTAAAACTCTTCCAGTTCCTATGATGAACATCTTGAACGGTGGAGAGCACGCTGATAACAACGTAGACATTCAAGAATTCATGGTTATGCCTGTTGGTGCTGAAAGCTTCCCTGAAGCACTTCGCATGGGTACTGAAATTTTCCACAGCTTAAAAGCAGTTCTTAAAGAAAAAGGCTTAAACACAGCTGTAGGTGACGAAGGTGGATTCGCTCCTAACCTTGGTTCAAACGAAGAAGCTCTTCAAACAATCATGGAAGCGATCGAAAAAGCGGGTTACAAGCCAGGTGAAGAAGTTCGCCTTGCAATGGACGTTGCAGCTTCTGAATTGTTCAACAAAGAAGACGGTAAATACCACCTTTCAGGTGAAGGTGTTGTTAAATCATCTGAAGAAATGGTTGCTTTCTACGAAGATCTTGTTAGCAAATATCCGATCGTTTCAATCGAAGACGGTCTTGACGAAAACGACTGGGATGGCTTCAAGCTATTAACAGAGCGTATCGGTGACCGCGTACAGCTTGTTGGTGACGACTTGTTCGTAACAAACACAACAAAGCTTTCTGAAGGTATCGAAAAAGGAATCGGTAACTCGATCCTTATCAAAGTTAACCAAATCGGTACGTTGACTGAAACATTCGACGCGATCGAAATGGCTAAACGTGCTGGTTACACAGCAGTTATCTCTCACCGTTCTGGTGAATCAGAAGACAGCACAATCGCTGACATCGCTGTTGCGACAAACGCTGGACAAATCAAAACAGGTGCTCCTTCACGTACTGACCGTGTTGCGAAGTACAACCAGCTTCTTCGCATCGAAGACGAGCTAGGCAACCTAGCTGTATACCCAGGAATGAACGCATTCTACAACCTAAAAAAATAATTGGGGTCTGACCCCAAACAAAGACAAACTCGCCATTTTGTCTTTCTGAAAAAGACAGCCCCCGGATCAGGCGCATTAAGCGCCGATCTGGGGGCTGTCTTCATTTCAGGCTGGTAAAGGATTTCCCTGCTGATTATCGAGAGCGATTGTTAGAATGAAGGATAGTAACAATGAGCATTGAGAAACTGATCATGAGCGACATCGTTTCAAAAACAGTCATCTTGATCCCTCCAATCTTGTTACCATTAAGGTGCGTAAAAGCAGGGTTGTCCTATTCAAAAATTGAAAAATATGGGTAAAAAGGCTTGTTTTATATCATTAAAAACTAATACTAAAAAATGGGCGACTTAGCAATCAAGTTAAGGGCATAACTTGAGTTTATGAGCGATTCCAAAGATATACGAGCGATTCTAAAGATTAATGAGCGATTCCAAAGATTTACGAGCGATTCCAAAGATTTATGAGCGATTCTCAAACTTTATGAGCGATTCTCAGTTTTTATGAGCGATTCTCAAGTTTTACGAGCGATTCTCAAGTTTTACGAGCGATTCCTATATTTCATGCCAATTCTCATAACTAGCACCGCAATCAAATTCACTTGCTTTTTACGAATTTTGATCCCCTCTCGACATCAAGGGGAGCATTAATATGAATCTTTAGATACAAAAGAACAGTTGGCAATCTCATAATCCTTCTATTTTTACGGAAAATCATTTAAAATGCTTATAACAAGTTCTTGTCTGATGTACGGGGGAATTATATATGAAAGATAGTTTATACATAAGAATCGAAGCAGGAGATCCATATGACACGGGGAGCCTCATGCCGCTTAAGCCCGATGGTGAAACGTTAACCTTTGGGCGATCATCACAAACGAACGACACGGATGTTTCGTTTATCAGTCCATACGTGTCTCGCCTGCACGCCGAAATCTATCTGCAAGATGGGGTACCTTTTATAAAAGATTTAGACTCGAAACACGGGACAGCGCTAAATAATAATCTTTTAGAACCAAATATGCCAAAACAGCTTCAATCTGGAGATGTAATCAGTCTAGCGAAAGGTGTTATCCTGTTAACCTACTTGAATACACAAACCGATGAAACAGATCTCACCATGGAATTCACATCGCCCATCCAGCCTGCAGAAACACAAATTACGAACGGACTTCACATTATTCCTGAACGCCGCCAAATCTCAATTGACGGTGAACAACTCTTTTTATCAGGTAAACACACAGATCTTCTTGTGTTTCTTTATCGGAAAAAGAACCAGGCCGTAAGCAGTGATGAAATTAAGATTCACATCTGGCCGGAAAGAATGGTTCCTGGATCAAACGAAATACCTGACGTTGGGAACGACGAGATCAATGCTCTTGTTTACCGTCTGCGGAAAAAGCTGGGTCCTTATGGAGATTCAATCGTTACAGTCCCGCGTTATGGTTATATGCTTCAAATCAATTAAATCAACGAATCAAAAACCTGCTAGAACATCACGTTCAGCAGGTTTTTTCTTTTCGCTCTCAACTCATGAAACGTTAAATTAATTATCTGAAACTTATCATGTTCGTATGAGAAAGAAATCATGATAAATCCATTTTAGACGAAGCTAAAAGAGAGTAAATTAAGTAAAAGGAAAAAACTCCTTTAAAAATGATGTTTCTTCTAAATAGGTGTGGTGAAAGTTATATGAGGGTAGAGGAAAATAGACAGCATCGCAGAGGCAGAGTATATCGGTTTAAACTATATCGCGGATTTATCATTCTCTTATTTACTATTTTATTGATTAGAACCTATGACCTGCAGATTACAAATGGTGAAAAAGCACGTTTGAAATCAGAAACGTATGAAGATGTTGTCATAAAGAAATCCATATTCAATGACCACTATTACTCTTCTAAAGAAGACACACCACTAGAAACAGACATAAATTTAAACAAGTGACAGTAAAATGAATATGGGGGATGTCCCCATAAATGCGAAGAGGGGATGTTTATGATGCAGCCACTTAAACAAGAATCTTCGGATGGTGCAGAAAAAAAACAAGAAAAATTGAACCCGATCAGCTTTATAGGAAAAGTGAAAGAATCCAATGGCCATGTATTTACCATCTATCATAAAAAAACAGTGATGAACGTAAAACTGGACTCCAAAACAGAGCTCCTGGATGGGGACAAAACACTCGATATTGCACCAGATGAAGCAGTACAGCCAGGTGCTACCGTTCAAGTAGTAGGTCTGTTAAACAAAAGACTAAATGTAATAAAAGCTCTGCGTCTTTATATTTTTCATAAGGAATTTGATATTAATTACTTAGGAACAAATTAACGAAGGTTCTGAAAAAAGCTTTGCCTCGTCCCTTCTAGTTATGATACATTTATAGTAATGTAACGAGGAACGGTGGAGGTGTAACATACATGCTAACAGCAGCAAAAATCCTTCTTATTTTAGTATCATTAGCTTTAATCGTAGTCGTTGTTCTTCAATCAGGTCGTTCGGCTGGATTATCAGGCGCGATTACAGGTGGAGCTGAGCAGCTTTTTGGTAAACAAAAAGCGCGTGGTATCGACGCATTGCTAAGTAAGTTAACGATCATTCTTGCAGTGTTGTTCTTCATTTTAACGATTTCAGTAGCATACTTCATTCCGATGAACTAATGAACAGCTAAAAACAACAGGTGGACAATCCGCTTGTTGTTTTTTTATTCCCTAAAAACGCCGCTCACCCTTTCCCAGAGTGGATGTGATATGATTTGATACGTACATAAAAGGGTAACCTAAAGTCAAAAAGGTGGTAGCATGATCGGTTGTCTATGTTTGCATGGCTTTACAGGCGGGCCTTATGAAATCGAGCCAATCACAGAGTATTTACAGAAACATACGGATTGGCTGTTATCTGTTCCTACATATCCTGGACACGGAACAGAGCTTTCTTTAAAAGGAAGAACCCATACTGAATGGCTTGATGAAGCTGAAAAGGCTTATTTAGAACTCCGTGAAAAAGTGGAAACCATCTATATCGTCGGTTTTTCGATGGGCGGTATGATCGCGGGCTACTTAGCGTCTAAATATGGCTGCGACAAATTAATCTTATTGAATGCAAGTGCGTATTACTTAAATCCTGCACAGATGATTAAAGATCTTGCCAATATGATGATCTCTGGCTTTAACGGTCAGCTAAAGGATCATGAACTTTACAAAAGGTACAGAAAGAAATTTCTTGATACACCTTTTAGTGCAACAAGAGAGTTTCGAAAACTTGTAAAGCTGATCAAACCGGAATTTTCACAAGTTTCAGCACCTACATTGATTGTTCAAGGAGAATGCGATGGCCTTGTTCCAAGAAAAAGTGCTGAGTTTTTATACGGAACTATAGCAGCTTCCAATAAGCGGATCTGCTACTTTAAAGAATCAAAGCACATGATTTGTCATGACGTAGAAAAAGAACAATTAATCGATGAAGTATATCAATTTTTAATGAATGAATAGGAGAGAAGTTTCATGAAAATCACAGCACCAAAACCGTTTTTCTTTGAAGGAGGAAAGCGGGCAGTCTTAATGCTGCACGGGTTTACCGGCAGTTCAGCAGATGTACGAATGATGGGGAGATTTCTGCAGAAGAAGGGGTATACGTGTCATGCCCCTCAGTATAAAGGTCATGCCGTTCCCCCTGAGGAATTAGTACACACTGGCCCTGAAGACTGGTGGGAAGATGTGATTGGCGGCTACAATCACCTAAAAGAAAAAGGATTTGATGAAATTGCAGTATGCGGGCTTTCTTTAGGTGGAGTATTCTCACTTAAGCTGGCAACGGAACAGCCTGTAAAAGCCGTGATCCCAATGTGTGCACCGATGTCGATCAAAAGTGAAGAAGTGATGTATAAAGGGGTTTGCGAGTACGCTGAAGAATATAAAAAGCGTGAACAGAAAGCGCCTGAACAGATAGAGCAGGAAATGGAAGAATTCAAGAAAACACCGATGAATACATTAAAAGCACTTCAAGATCTCATTCAAAGCGTAAGAAATTCTGTTGATCTCGTATACGCACCCACGTTTGTTGTGCAGGCTAGACATGATGAGATGATTAACACAGATTCTGCAAATATTATTTATGAAGAAGTAGAAAGTGAAAAGAAAGATCTAAAATGGTATGAAAATTCAACACATGTGATTACATTAGATAAGGAAAAAGAACAGCTGCATGAAGATGTTTATGCTTTCTTAGAAGACCTCGACTGGTCAGAATAGATCTTTTTCCCTTTAAAAGGAGGTCAGTTTTTGGATAAACTGCAAATACTCCAGCTCATGAAAGAATCGGAAAAACCGATGACAGTGACAGAGATTGAAGAAGCTCTTCAACTTCCTGATGCTGAAGCTTTCAAGAAACTGGTTTTAACACTTAACGAACTAGAAGATGAAGGATCTGTTGTCCGAACACGCACGAACCGCTATGGACTGCCTGAAAAAATGAGTCTCATCAAAGGACGCGTTCAAGGCCACGCGAAAGGCTTTGCTTTTTTGATTCCTGAAGAGAGCGAGCAAAAAGACGTATACATCTCACAATCTGATATGAACGGTGCGATGAGCGGTGATACGGTTTTAGTACGATTAAATCAAACATCTTCCGGTTCTCGTCCAGAGGGGACCATTATCCGTATTTTAGAACGCGGCGTAACAGAAGTTGTTGGTACGTTCCAAGAAAGCCGTAAATTCGGTTTTGTTGTCGCTGATGATAAACGTATCCCAAATGATATCTTTATCCCAGCAGATGGGGTTAATGGTGCTGTAGAAGGTCATAAAGTTTTAGTGAAGATTACGAAATACCCAGAAGGCAGAAACAGTGCTGAAGGAGAGATCATCCATATCATCGGTCATAAAAACGACCCTGGTGTAGACATCATCTCCGTTATTTTTAAGCACGGTCTGCCAAGGGAGTTTCCAGAAGAAGCATTGGAGCAGGCGCATAATACACCGGATGTCATTGATCCGAACGATATTGAAGGACGCCGCGATCTTCGCAGCGAAACGATTGTAACGATAGATGGAGCGGACGCAAAAGACCTCGATGACGCGGTTCATGTAATCAAGCTGCCAAACGGCCATTACAAGCTTGGTGTACATATCGCAGATGTTACCCATTACGTAACAGAGGATTCTCCCATTGATAAAGAGGCACAAGAACGCGGTACGAGTGTGTACTTAGTCGATCGAGTAATTCCGATGATTCCACATCGCCTGTCAAACGGGATTTGTTCATTGAATCCGAAAGTGGACCGCTTAACGATTTCGTGTGAAATGGAGATCAATCATGACGGTGAAGTGATCAAACACGAAATCTTCCCAAGTGTGATTAAAACAACAGAACGAATGACGTATACAGATGTCCGTAAGATTTTGCAGGATGAAGATGAGGAAGTTTCAAAACGTTATGAACCATTGATTCCGTTTTTCAAACTGATGGGAGAACTAGCAGAAGTTCTCCGTAAAAAACGTTTTGCCCGCGGTGCAATTGATTTTGATTTTTCAGAAGCTAAAGTGCTTGTTGATGAGAACAGCGATCCGCAAGACGTTGTTCTACGTGAACGTTCAGTTGCTGAAAAGCTGATTGAAGAATTCATGCTTTGTGCGAACGAAACCGTTGCTCAGCATTTTCATGAACTTGAGCTTCCGTTCATGTACCGAATTCATGAAGACCCAGATGAAGGCAAGCTAGAGCGTTTCTTAGAGTTTATCAGCATGTTCGGCTATGCTTTAAAAGGAACCGCGAGCGATATTCACCCTCGCAGTCTTCAACAGCTTCTCGAGACCGTAAAAGGCGAGCCTGAAGAAATGGTAATCTCAAAAATCATGCTTCGTTCCATGAAGCAAGCTAAGTATGATCATATGTCACTTGGCCACTATGGTTTGGCGACTGAGTTCTATACGCATTTCACATCACCAATCAGACGTTATCCGGACTTAATCGTACACCGATTGATCCGCACGTATCTGTTCAAAAAAGATACTGGCCCAAAAACGGTCAGTCATTGGAAAGCAGAACTGCCAGGGATCGCGAAGCACTCTTCAGCGATGGAACGCCGTGCAGTTGATGCGGAGCGTGAAACAGATGAACTCAAAAAAGCACAGTTCATGCTCGATAAAGTTGGAGAAGAGTTTGACGGTGTAATCAGTTCAGTTACAAACTTCGGATTGTTTGTGGAACTGCCGAACACGATTGAAGGACTTGTTCACGTTAGCTACTTAACGGACGACTATTATCGCTTTGACGAAAAGTTTATGGCGATGATCGGTGAACGAACAGGTAACGTATTCCGTATCGGTGATGAGATCTCCATTCGTGTTGTAAACGTAAACGTTGATGAGCGCTCGATTGATTTTGAAATTGTGGGTATGAAAGGCACGCCTCGCAAGCGCCATAAAGATCGTCAGCAGGTAATCGACATTGGTGATACTCCAAAACGAGGCAGGGGCAGACGCAGCAAGAATCGCAAAAATGAGTCCGATCGTTCCAGCGGTCCACAAGATTCAAAGAAGGGCAAGAAAAAACCTTTCTATAAGCCTGTTGCTAAAAAGAAAGGCAAGAAAAAGAAGAAATAAGCAGGTTGACTTGTCAAGGTTCATCTCAAGTGGTGAACCTTGACGTTATTTGACCATATTGCTATAATTAAAGTTCACTTGCTGTGGGGAGGATTGAGTTTTACATGCCAAAAGGAGAAGGGAAAGTAGTCGCACAGAATAAGAAAGCGCGGCACGATTACCACGTTGAAGAAACATTTGAAGCTGGAATTGTCCTTCAGGGCACGGAGATTAAATCCATTCGCGCAGGCAGGGCAAATTTAAAAGATTCCTTTGCACGTGTGCAAAATGGCGAGTTGTTTTTACACAACATGCACATTAGCACCTACGAACAAGGTAACCGTTACAATCATGATCCGCTGCGAACACGTAAGCTGCTTTTGCATCGCAAAGAGATCAACAAGCTGTTAGGTGCTACAAAAGAACAAGGGTACTCGATTGTTCCTTTGAAAATGTATCTGAAGAATGGTTTTGCTAAACTTTTGATTGGTTTGGCAAAAGGTAAAAAGCATTACGATAAGCGTGACGATTTAAAAAAGAAGGATGCGAAGCGCGAAATTGAGCGTGCATTCCGAGATCGTCAAAAAGCATAATTGGTTCTTCTTACAGGAACTTACAATTGAGACGAAACTTCAAAAATGTTATACTGAGTTTACAAGTGAATAAGAGCAAATAAGCTTTTATCTCTCCGGTAGCGGCAAAATTAATTTTTTGCATACCATTTTATAAATGGGGACGTTACGGATTCGACAGGGGTAGTTTGAGCTTAAGTTGCGAGTCGAGGGGGTCGGCCTCGTTAAAACGCCACAGCCAATAACTGGCAAACAAAACAACAACTTAGCTTTAGCTGCGTAATAGCACTTTAGCTGTTCCTCCCTCCATCGCCCATGTGGTAGGGTAAGGGACTCACTCTTAGTGGGCTACGCCGGTTGTCCTCCGCCTGAGGACGAAGGAAGAGAATAATCAGGCTAGCGATCTGGACGCCTGTCGGCTGGCAGATGGATCCGCGAAATACGAATAAACCGACTACACTCGTAGAAGCTTAAGTGCCAATATCTTTGGACGTGGGTTCGATTAGTAATTAGTCGCCTTGTGTGGTAACACATAAGTGATAATTCGGCTTTATCGGTGAAACCTAACCAACGTTGAGTTGTTTCTTCGTTGCAAGGCAATGCCGAGCGGTATGTGGAGCAATCCAACAGCCGTGTATCGACTTATAGGCTGCCAAAACTTTTTGGTAGTACTAGGATACGAAATTCCTGCTTAATACAAGCAAATGTATGTTTCGTATAATACGCCGAAGGACCTGACATCATTCAGGTTCAAGATATAGTCAGTGCCATGACGAAAGCATGGAACAACATGTCCCACCGTCTCCACCAATACATAGGTGGATAACAGACCAACATTCTTTTTTGTTGGTCTTTTTTATATGTCCAATTTTAAAATAAGGCTATTTTTCTAAAAGTGTTGTCGCTTTTAAATCTTTTTGCTCTTTCGCCTCTTTGACGAGTTGAATGGAGTGGAAGGTGGGAGACTCCTCGAAAATTTAACTTCAAATTTTCTTAGTGCGATGTGTCGCTGCTGTAGCCTTCCTTGTCCTGCGGGACAGGCGGGCAGCACGAAAAGTGGAAGTGGCTCGTTCAGCCCCGACAAGCAAAAGGTGAATGGATTTGAAGGCGCACTTTGCCTTCTTAACCATTCAGCTTTTGACCTCGAGGGGCTAGCCACTGCAACTAGGCAGGTGAGACACTTAAGAGTGAAACGTCCGAATGTGGCTCACCACCTGCCCCGCGGAAAGCGAGCACCTGGAACGGAAATCAACTCCTTACAAGAGCAACTTAGTATGCGAAAAACTGCCGTATTCCTTAAAAAACAAACCCTATTACTGAAAAAATCAAAATATAGACGAGTTACCTATGCCTTTTTAACGTGTTCTTACATATAATGCATGGACAAGAATAGTCAATATTTAATTTTCAGGAGGAAATTTTTTGAGCTGTAAAAACAACAAGCTCTCAGCACGAGAGGTTGCCAATTTATTGTGTAAGCATGTAATAGCCAATGAAGGATTTAGCGACATTGAAATAGAGGGTAAGCTAGTCTGTGTTGGAAGAGATTTTATCGCAATCAAAACAGATGATAAAGAGGTGTTCTACTTACCGCTAAACAATGTCAGGAACATTACAGTCGTATCTGACAGAAGCTGCTGCAATAAAGACCGTAAGAAAGTATGTAATGATACTTTCCGAAGAATTTTAAATAAATTGGTTAATTGCAGGGTAGCCGTTAACGATGGTGGCGATGAAGAAATTGAAGGCGTCCTTACATCTGTTAACAGACAATCAATTCAAATCGTTGAGATCGATGATGGAAATATTGCATTAGTACCGATTGGTTCCATTAACTTTATTAAGCAAGCTGGCGAACTTGGTGACGACGAGAGCAGCAACTGCAGAATTTTATGCTGTAAGAAAGAAAATCCTTGCGGAAAAAAGAAAGAAGAATGTAAGAAAGAATCTTCTTCTAGCTGCTGTAAAAAAGAGTCATCTTCTAGCTGCTGTAAGAAAGAATCCTCTTCTAGCTCAATGGCTCTTTGGTGTAAAAAAGAGTCATCATCTTCATCCTCATCATCTTCATCTTCTTCAAGCGATTATTATTGGAAGAAAAAGAAAAAGAAGAAAAAGCACAAGGAAAGATGTTGTGAAGATTTAGAATCAAGAGGCTGGTTTAAACTGTAATAGATTAATGCCCTGTTTTTAAAACAGGGCATTTTTTTGCACGTTTTAGTAAAGAAATTCTCATCATTGCTGTAATAATTCATAGGAATATTCCCATCCTATACGTATAGGACGGTGATGTAGGTGGATTTGTTAAAAGAATTAACGGAAACAAACGGTGCACCTGGGTTTGAAAGAGCAATCCGGGACATCATGAAACGTGAAATAGAGCAGACAGGAGCAAGTCTAGTTACAGACAACTTAGGCAGTGTATTTGGTGAGAAAAAAGGTTCAGTCAATGATGGCCCAAAAATTCTTCTCGCAGGTCACATGGACGAGGTTGGATTTATGGTGAGCGAAATAACTAAGGATGGCTATCTTCGCTTTGTTCCCCTTGGAGGCTGGTGGTCACAAGTTCTCCTTGCACAGCGCGTACATGTGCAAACGAAGAATAAGACATTTACAGGTGTTGTAGGTTCAAAAGCTCCTCACATTTTAACAGCGGATGAACGAAACAGAGTGTATCCGATGAAAGAAATGTTTATTGATATAGGTGCAAACGATAAGGGTCAAGTAAAAGAATGGGGAATTAAAGTAGGCGATCCCATTCTTCCGATATGTCCTTTTGAGATAATGCCAAATGGCGATACGATTCTTGCTAAAGCCCTCGATAACAGAGCAGGATGTTATACGGCATTACAAGTTCTGCAGCAGCTTCAAAACGTAGACCACCCAAACACCGTTTATTGCGGTGCAACGGTTCAAGAAGAAGTGGGGCTTCGAGGTGCAATAACAGCACCTGCTATCATGGAACCTGACGTGGCGATTGCACTAGATGTAGGAGTTGCAGAAGATGGACCTGGTGGAAACCAGAACAAAGCAAAGCTAGGAGAAGGACCTCTTTTAACGTTCCTTGATTCGTCTATGATTCCGCACACTGGTTTCCGCGACATGATCATTGAGGTTGCTGAAAAAAATAATATCCCTTACCAAGTGGATGTAATGCTTGGAGGAGGAACGGATGCAGGGAAATTCCACCTTCATAAAAAAGGAATACCGAGTATTGTTGTCGGTGTAGCGGCACGTTATATCCATAGCCACACATCTATGATCAGCAAGAGCGACCTCGAAAACAGCGCGAAACTACTTGTAGAGCTCGTTAAGGTACTCAACAAAGGAAAGCTTCAATCGCTGCTTGATTATTGATTTTTAAAAGAAACCCCGTTGGATTTTTGCTTCCAACGGGGTTTCTCACTTTTACGCAATATGTTAAAGTGTTATAAAATAATCACATCATTCTTTGCTAATGAGGTAAAAAAGTCTATTATAGAGAGATGAGATTAAAAGTAGTAAAAGGAGATCAGTAATTTTTATGGACATCCTATTGTTGTTAAAAGCCCTTATTTTAGGGATGGTTGAAGGTTTGACGGAGTTCGCTCCTGTATCATCAACGGGACATATGATTCTTGTCGATGACATGTGGCTAAAATCACAGGACTTTTTAGGAAAATACCCTGCTAATACATTTAAAGTTGTAATTCAGCTTGGCTCAATCTTAGCAGTCGTCGTCTTCTTCAGACAGCGGTTTATCGACATGCTCGGTTTAAGAAGAAATAAAGCGACGAATGAAGTTACTGGTGGCCGCTTAAAGTTAACTCAAGTCATCGTAGGTTTACTGCCTGCTGGTATTTTAGGCGTACTTTTCGAAGACTATATTGATGAGCACCTTTTCAATACGAATACTGTGCTTATCGGATTAGCAATTGGTGCTGTCCTAATGATTTTTGCAGATAAATTTGCTGCTAAAAATCAAAACCCTGTTATTGATAGTGTTGATCAAATCACTTATAAACAAGCTTTTTCAATCGGCCTTATCCAATGTTTGTCACTTTGGCCAGGATTTTCGCGTTCGGGTGCTACAATATCTGGTGGTGTTCTACTAGGTCTTAGCCACCGTGCAGCAGCGGATTTTACATTTATTATGGCTGTTCCCATCATGGCTGGAGCAAGTGGCATTTCGCTTCTAAAGAACTTAGAATACTTTAAGATGGACGCTATGCCGTTCTTTGTTGTTGGATTCATCAGTGCGTTTATTTTTGCGATGCTTTCGATCCGTTTCTTCTTGAAAGTCATTGAAAGAGTTAAATTAACACCATTTGCGATTTATCGTTTGGTACTAGTGGCTGTTATCCTTTTTGTTATTATGTAAAAATGTTAAACCTGAACCATGGGCTAAGAATAGTCCCTAGGTTCAGGTTTTTTATTTAGGATGATTTACTTTTTCAAGGTAGATAGTCCTTATGTATATTGATAAAAATACGTAAATGTACACAAGAAAATATTGTAATATTTAGTCAATTTCCCACTTCTATTAAAAAGTCAACTCCTATATTCTAGTAACTAATACTATGGAGGTGGATATAGGGATATGAACAAATTCACATCAAAAATTTTATCAAGTACACTTGCGCTTTCTTTGGCAGGAGGCGGAATTGCTCTTGCTTGTGAAAACGGGCAAAAAAGTTATATTGAAGCGGGAGAATCTACTTTTGGCGGTATTCCAAAAGTGGAAGGATCCAAAAACTTTGAGCATTTAAAAGAAGTGGCTGCTGTTCCCCTAAAAGACATTAAAGGAAAACCTGCTACTACGGCAGATGTATATGCATACAAGGGGTATGCTTATCTGGGTACACACCGTGGTCAGATGACAAATGAAGGCGTTCGAATTTTTGATATGAAGGATCCTGCTAATCCTAAAGAAGTTGCCGTTCTTGCGAATGATATTCCTGGAACATGGCAGGAAAAAGTTATTGTTCAATCTGTAAGTACTCCGTCATTTAAAGGAGACTTAGCTGCTGTGAGTGTTCAGCGAGTAGATAAAGAACGATATGGCTATGAGGGGGAAACCTCTGAAAATGGTGGAGTGGTGTTATACGATGTTACGAATCCTAAAGAGCCGAAGAAGCTTGGTTTTTGGAAAACGCCATCTAATTTGCCTACTGGGACGCATGAACATTGGCTGACAGAACAAAATAACAAAGTCTTATTATTAGCTACTAATTATCAAGCTCACCGCTATAAGGACAAAGGGGTCGATGTTCATGATTTTTCAATCGTGGATGTAACAGACCCTAGTAAACCGAAGGAACTCTCAAACTGGGATCCAACAGAAGTAGGCGATGACTTTAATGGTGATTATCAATATGAAGACCAAACAGGGGCACAGCGAACTGCATTTTTACATAGTGTCATTACAGATGAAACGGGTAAATATGCATATCTCTCTTATTGGGATTTAGGTACAATCATTTTAAATATTGAAGACCCTGCAAATCCAAAGTTTGTAGGAAGAACAAAATTCGAACGTGATGTTCAAGGAGCAGCACATTCGGCAGCTTTAGCACACGGTGGAAACATCTTGATTGAAACACGAGAAGTGTTTAATCCAGATCCTCATGATCCAGGATTTGAAAGAGGTTGGGGATATGTTCGTGTATATGACATTAAGGATAAGAGCAACCCTGTCTTGCTAAGTACCTTTAGAACGTTAAACTCAATGGTGCAGATTAAAGCAGGTGAGCGCAAACCTGGAACATATACCGTTCATGATCCGAAAGTAAGGGGGAACACGCTTTACTTATCTCATTATTCAGATGGCATACGTATGGTTGATCTTACAAATCCATCAAATCCGGTAGAAGTAGGTTCATATGTATCAGACAAAGCAAACGTATGGGGAGTTTTCGTGGATCGAAACTATATATTAGCTTCTGATATGGGCCAAGGGTTAAAAGTCCTGCAGAAAAAAGCTGATCAAAATGTAAGTAAGTTGAACTTGCAATCAGATTTGTTTAACTAAGAATTATAAACATAGTAAAACCCGCTAAGTATTATCCTTAGCGGGTCCTTTTTTAATATTGTCCAACTCGGCTGTACCAGTCGTCATATTCACGTTCAGCATCTTCTCTAGATCTGCCGTGCCGCTCCTGAATCTTGCCGATCATTTTTTCACGGTCACCTTGTGCTTGATCGTAATCATCATCCGTTAGGTTGCCCCATTGTTTTTTTGCTTCACCTTTGAATTGTTTCCATTTACCTTCCATTGTATCGTTTTTCATGTTGAATCATCCTCCTTTTAATATTTGTTGGAATATGAATCTTCATAACGATGTGCATTTGTTGAACGGTAGTTACGGAATGTATCGTTTACTTGCCTATGTCTGCTTACTTCATTTGTATCAACCAGAACTAGAATGTCCCCAGCTTCAACAGATTGTTCATATTCTTTTGCTTCATTTTCAGGAATTCCTAGTCCTACTAGAGCTCCAACAATACCACCAGCGCCAGCGCCAACTGCTGCTCCGCCAAGTGCGGCTGCTATTGGTCCTGCTGCTACGATCGGGCCGATCCCAGGGATGGCGAGTGCTCCTGCACCTAGCAGTAAACCGCCAATGCCACCAAGAATACCACCTGTAGCCATACCAGTCGCAGCACCTTGAGGGGCTTTGGAACCTGTTTCTTCATGAATATGTTTCATTTCTTTTCTGTCTTTTGCAATCACTGAGATATCATTTTCGTCATAGCCTTGATGTCTCAACTCTTTGATTGCATCAATTGCATCATCTTCTGTACGGAAAACGCCTACCACCTTACTATGTGTATCCATGGACTGCCTCCTTTTGTAGAAGATTGTTACTTTGATTGTGTTCCCACAGTGTTAGAAATCGAAACATAACCATGCAGTTTGAGAAAAAAATATGGCATATGTACTACTTTAAAAATATTTGGAACATTTTAACAACAAAACACATATTGTACATGTTTACAATTTATGGTTTGATGTCTATATATAGGAAAAAAAGAATAGATAGTGAAATGGTGATTGAAATGGATATATTTATTGGCAGGCAACCTATCTTAGATAAAGAAGAGAATGTTGTCGCATATGAACTTTTATATAGAAATAGTGCAACAAATAGGTACGAAGGATTAGATCATGACAGTGCTACGATTGATGTTATGGTGAACAGTTTTACAGGGATTGGGATAAAAGAGGTAGGGGAACGGAAAAAGTGTTTTATCAACTTTACGGAAAACCTCTTGCTAAACCGAATTCCGACTTACATATCACCGGAATATATTGTGGTTGAGATTTTAGAGGATGTCCGTTTAAGTGAAGAGATACTAACAGTCTGTAAAGAGTTAAAGAATAAAGGATATATCATTGCACTTGATGATGTTTCGGTAAACAAAAATCTGGATTCTCTGCTGCCGTTCATAGATATTATTAAGGTTGATTATTTAGTGATGGACTACAAAGAAATGAAGAGTATGATAGAAACTTATAAAGACCAAATAACATTTTTAGCAGAGAAGATTGAAACACGAGAGCAGTTTGAAGAGGCGCGAGGATTAGGTTTCGAATATTTTCAAGGATACTTTTTTAGCAAGCCTATCATCTTACAAGGAAAAGACATAGCACCTATTCCTACAAACTATATTTTGCTTTTAGAAAAGCTGAGCAGCTCTGAGCCTGATATTAATGAAATCAGCAGTCTCATTCAGCGCGATCTATCTCTTTCGTACAAGTTGTTAAAAGTTATGAATTCCGGAACCTATTTTTTTAAGAGCAAGATAACGTCGATTAAACAAGCGGTAGTATTGGTAGGACTATACGAGATTAAGAAATTGATTATGATTCTCATGATGTCCAGCTTGAACAAGGCGGATAACCAACTGGAAATCGTTAAACTTAGCTTAACGAGAGCTGTCTTTTTTGAACGGATTGCACACATTGTAGGTGTCTCAAAAAATCATCTCTATATGTTTGGCATGTTTTCTTTCATAGATACACTTCTTAGCAAGGAAATGAAAGATATTATCGATGATCTCCCTATTACAAATGAGCTTGCTGAGGCCCTCATTGGAAATAATGATAAGTACAATCTTGCTTTAACAATCGTACAGCATTTGGAACGTGGCGCTTGGATTGAAATTCAATCTTTATGCGGTACACTAAGTATGAAAGAAGATGAACTATTAACTCAATATCAAGCAAGTATCGTAGCTTCAAATCAATTTTTACAAGTTGAACCTGAGAAAAATATTATAGAATCCATATAAGTTATAAGGACCTCTAATTCAGTAGAGGTCCTTTGGTGTTTTTAAGAGAAGTTTTGTTCAAAGTAAAATCAGCAGTTTTGGAGTAAAATATGACTTAGTAAAAAACGAGGAGAAGACTTATGAAATTAAGCATTTTAGATCAATCACCGATCTCTTTCGGAAAAAATGCGCGTGAAGCTCTACAAGCTTCAATGAAACTTGCGAAAACAGGAGAACTGCTTGGGTATAAGCGATATTGGATTGCTGAACATCACGACTTTTCAGGCTTATCCTGTTCTGCTCCTGAAGTGATGCTAGGGTATATTGGTGCGCATACAGAAAAGATACGATTGGGTGCTGGTGCTGTATTGCTGCCGCATTATAAACCATACCGTGTTGCAGAAACGTACAACATGATTGCCACACTTTTCCCAGATCGAATTGACCTTGGAATCGGCCGCGCTCCTGGTGGTTCTGCAGAAGCGACGATGGCTCTATCTGAGAACTTTTTGGAGAATGTCCGCCAAATGCCGAAATCGATTAAACAATTGCTCCAGTTTTTACATCATGACTTTCCGCCGGATGATCTATTTTCAAAGATACAAGCCTCTCCAGTTCCTAAAATTGCACCTGTTCCATGGATTCTAGGGACGAGTCAAAAAAGCGCTGATTTGGCTGCAGAGTACGGGACTGCTTATGCGTTTGGTCATTTTATGAGTGATAAGCCAGGTCCGGATATTGTAGCATCATATAAAAAACAATTTAATTACAGTAAAACCCAAGAGATGCCAGAAACCATTATTGCCGTTTCTGCCATCTGTGCAGAATCAACTGAAAAGGCGGAACAGTTAGCTTTGCCGGGGATACTTTGGAAAAAACAAAGTGCAGAGGGTAAAGGGGATAGAGGTATTCCTTCCATAGAAGAAGCACAGAATCATTTTTCAAAAGACCAACAAACTCAACTTTTACATGAGGCGAAAAGAAAAATGGTTATTGGGAGCCCAACTGAGGTAATAGAAGAATTAAACAAGCTTCAAAAAATTTATGAAGCAGATGAAATGATAATCGTTACCATCACACATCGTTATGAAGACCGAACAAGATCCTATGAGCTACTTGCAAATGAAATAAGAAAGTAAGCAGAATTTTTTATTTCATCAGGCAAGATTGTTATACTATTACCGATTATTAAAATATAGTAGCTAATTTTTTTGTTGCTTTATATAAGGAGGACGTTATGATGTCCAATACAAAACGATTACGTGATATAAAGTGGTCTGTTCTTGACCTGGCACCAGTTATAGAAGGCGGAACGGTATCCGATTCATTCAATAATACACTAGACCTTGCACAGCATGCTGAAAAATGGGGTTACAACCGTTACTGGCTTGCAGAACATCACAATATGCCTGGAATCGCGAGTTCAGCGACTTCGGTTGTTATCGGTCATGTGGCTGGAGGTACTTCAAAAATTCGTGTAGGTTCTGGTGGGATCATGCTTCCTAACCATGCCCCACTCGTGATTGCTGAACAATTCGGTACATTGGATGCTCTATACCCAGGAAGAATAGATTTAGGATTAGGGCGTGCACCTGGAACTGATCAAATTACGGCGCAAGCACTACGCCGTGATCTAGGCAGCATGGGGGATGATTTTCCTTATCAATTAGAGGAATTACGCACATATTTGGATCCTGAACGCTCTGAAACTCCTATGAAAATAAGAGCGGTTCCAGGGGAAGGGCAAGATATACCGATCTGGCTTCTAGGTTCAAGCGGATTTAGTGCACGTTTAGCAGGACGTGAAGGTCTTCCATTTGCCTTTGCCAGTCATTTTTCACCTGATAATACGCTTCCTGCTCTAGAGTTGTATCGAAATACATTTACGCCATCGGAAGTTCTTGATGAGCCGTACGCAATGGTAGGTGCTAATGTTGTCGTTGCAGAAACAGATGAAGAAGCAGCTAAAATCGCTACGTCATTGCAGCAGCAATTCGTAAACTTAGTTCGAGGAAAACCATCAAAACTTAAGCCGCCAGTTGAAAGTATGGATGGCATCTGGAGTCCATATGAAAAAGCTGCGCTTGATCAGCAATTACGTACTACATTTGTAGGAAGTCCAGATACAGTTAAACAAAAACTGCAAGCATTCTTAGATGAAACTCAGGCTGATGAGATTATTGTCAATGGCCAAATCTATGATCACAAAGCAAGATTGCGTTCATTTGAGCTATTGGCTGAGATCGTAAAAGAGAAGTAATACGTTAGCGCACTCCGTAAAATGACGGGGTGTTCTTTTTAATGATGAAACATTTGTTCGTTTAATTAGAAATATTAAAAGGATTTAATTTATAGAGCTAGAAGTGTAAGTAGGTGTGTACAACCTAAATCTTTTGGAGGTAGAAATGAATAAATCTCTACAGCTATATCAATTTAATCTATGGGCGAATAGTAAAGTTTTTGAGCAGTTAAATAGTCTTCCGACAGAAATGTATCGAAAAGAAGTAGATAGCGTCTTTCCTTCTGTGGCAGACGTTCTCATTCACATGTATCAAGTGGATTATGTGTGGCTTAAGGCATTGAAAGGGGAGAAGTTTGAAGATATTCTTGCTTCTGTCAAACCTATATACCAGGAATTAAAGGAAGCCGACTTAAATGATTTGCAGAATAAATTTGAGAAGATGGGATCAGACTACGAGACATTCATGCTTCAAAAAGTAGATTTATCTCAAGAGACAACTGTTCATCACCCTCACTTTGGTACACTTCACTCAAGCTATAACGATCTAATTCAGCATATCGTAAATCATGGCACATATCACCGCGGCCATATTTCTGCTATTTTAAATCAACTGGGGCATAAAGGAGCTTCCACAGATTATATTTTTTATCTCTATTCATTGCAGCATCAGAATTAGACTTTAACACAAAAAGAAAGGACGTTCGGATGAATGTCCTTTTCTAGTTCTGTCCTTTTTGGATTTTTTCTTTTAAGTCATTAATATATTTCTTCTTTTCCTTCTCATCCTGTAAATTTCCAGGATTCTTGTCCTGTAGATATTTTTGCAGGGCATTATTGATCTCCTCAGATGTAGCATCCTCAGGAATCTCGCCTTTTTTCTTTAGCATTTCAATAATTTTTTCATCGTTTGCAATCATCGTCCTCACCTCATTATTAACTTCTGAATCCGACGAAGAGGCTCCTTCTTTATCTTTTTGTTGAATAGGATTCTTTTGTTCTGTTTGAGAGCTGCAGCTTACCAAAATTAACAATGAGCTTATTAATAGAAAAACCCGCATGAACGTTTTCATCATTCACCCTCCTTACAGATACAGTTTACCCTTTTAAAAGAAAACCCAACTGCAGATGTACAGTTGGGCTTAACAAATATGAATTACTTACGTGAAATTTTAATCTTACCTACAGAATTATCTTTGCTGGAATTCAACACTTCAAATTGAAGTCCGTAATGTGGTACATTGCGTCCAGCGTCTGGAAGTCCAGGATTGCTGTAATCTTTTTTGTCATAAAATTTAGGAGTTGCACTAGTATTGTAATCTTTTAATGTAAGACCAAGCAATTCACGATAATCTAGGAACATCTTCTCGCTTTTTTGCTTTGAGAAAGCAGCATCATGGATTTGGTAGCGAGTAGAAGCTACGGAGGCATCGCTCCATCTTAATGTTTCTTGATTAGCATCCACAACACCTAAGAAACCATCTCCAGGGTGAACGCCTGTCCAGTTATCTGAATAGCTGTCATCTACATACCATACAAGAAGTCCGCCATCATATTTCATAAGACTGTCGCCACGGCGAATGTGAGCTAAACCTGTATCTACGCCTGCATGATTACGCCATTCTAATAGATAGTAGTGATTAGAATAGAATTTACCTTGATTTTTCGTAAAGCCGTCCAGTGTAAACGAAGAATCACCTTCTGCGTCATCAAATACGGTTTGAGTACCATCTACTGTTACAGTGACATCATCTACAAAAAATCCAGGGTTTATAGCTGCGACGTCTGTCCAATAGTTTAACTTCAGTTCGATCTCTTTTCCTTTGTAAGCCGAAAGATCAAATACTCCATCAACCCATCCGTCAGATTTACCAGTGATCCCATCACCAGGGTTTTGCTCATGTGGGTCTTCTTGTGTTGTTATGTTACCTGGAACTGTAGTCCATTCATCAGAACCTTTTTCTTTCACTTGTACGGAAGCATAATCCCAATCTGTTTCAATGTCATACCAAGTTTTGAAAGAGAGTTCTGCAGAATTAGCTTGAGTTAAATCAAGTGAAGTAACCAATGAGTTATCGAGGTCGTTTCCGCTGCCGCTGTGATACTGGTACTCACCGCTGAAAGGAGTATTTACGACAGTCTCTTTTTCAGGAAGATCTACACGAACTGCATCATTATTTGTGCCTTTTGTGTTCGCTTGATCTAGCAGCACTTCAATACCTTTTTTATCGATCTTATCAAGATTTAGTGTCTCTCCAGACAACCAGTTGGAGCCTTCCATGCTAGATTGCAAGAATTCTTTTGACCAAGCACTAAAACCTGTTGGCTCCGTTCCTGGAACATCTCCAGCCCAGCTTCCGCTAGACATGATTGACCAGTAAGCTACAGCCTCACCTGCACCGGTGTACTGTGTGTCATATTCATCAGGAAGACCTAAATCATGACCATATTCATGTGCAAATACGCCAGCTGCTCCATCAGCAGGTTCGATCGTATAGTCGTAGGCATACATTGTGCCTTCTCCCCAATAATCTACTTCTGGTTCTGGTGATCCTGTGATAGGGAAGATGCCCCCAAGATTCCAGCGATGGCTCCAGATAGCGTCTCCACCCAATGAACCGCCGCCAGCTTCTTCACCGACACTAGAGTGAACAACCATCAAGTGGTCAACTAACCCATCCGGTTCACGAAGATTGCCGTCACCGTCTAAGTCATAACGGTCTTCTTGGTCAAACTCACTTAAATCAATCTCAGGATCCAGTGCCGCTGCTTCTAATGCTTCTTTCACAAGGTCACGCGGTTTAGCATCGCTGCCATCAGGATCAGGGACGTTTCCGCCATAGTAAGCTGCAGGATGTTTAGCTTCATACCAGCCGCCAACTTTCCCCTTGATCGAGTAGCTTCCTCCAGATTGCTGCTCATAGTATTGTTTTACAGATACTAAGTTTTCTCCATTAGGACCTTCGTATCCGTTCTCACCAAAGATCATATCTTCATAATGTTGCTTTAAGTATTCATCATAATGCATGTCCGTTTCTTCAGGAGCAATATCTTCTGCCTTAGCGTCAGGGTACTCTACAAGAAGTACAAGTACGTTATCAAGACGTTCGCCGCCTGTCCACTTTTCTTCTACGACAGGTTTAACGTCTTTGTTTTTACCTTTCTTGCCGTGCTTTAGACCATCTTTATTGTGATTATCTTTTCCCTTTTTGTCCTTCTTACCCTGCTCGTCTTCTAACTCGCCTTTAGGAAGTGACTCAGCATGCTCTTGCTTATTCTGCAAAAACTTCTGCAGCTGTTTTTGTGCATCTGCTTCACTTGCATTCTTACTAATTTGTCCGTTCTTTTTAAGCATTTCTATCAATCTTTCATCGTTTGCAATGGCTAAATCGAAAGGACCACCAACGTGTTTGTGGCCTTTTTCTTCTACTGCAGATCCTTTCACATCTGACAGCACATTAACTGGTGCTGCACTTACACTGGAAAAAACGCTGCAGCTCAACATTGCTGCGAGGGCAGCAGAAACCCATTTTCCTTTTTTCATCAAAATCCCCCCTAGAAGTATTGGAATTACCGTTATCCGACAAAAATTGTCGGATAATTCCGCGTATTCAAAATCTTACCACGTAATGTCGAATACTAGAATAGGTGATTTCTCCCCTGTTTTTATTTTAAAATAGGGATTTATTACTATTTAAAGAACTATTTTCAATTATGGATTATATGAAAAAAATGAAGAAAAGTGTTCTATTTTGCGAGTTTTCTAATAGTTCTTTAGACACAAAAAATAACTCTGGAGTTAGAGTTGTATTAAGAAGAAGCAAATACAAATAGTTTTTTAGGAGACTTGAATACTGTTTGAAGAGACGGAAAATTTATCTGAAGTAGTTTTAGTTTATAAATTTTAGGGTAAATAAATGGGTGGACCATCAAAAGATGCTACGAATTATGAAAGGTTGGAAATATATTTTGTCTATTCATCTAACTTCTGTTCTTAAAAATAAATCAGTCAGAAACTTTGAAGAAGCAACAGAAAACATTCTTCATTTTATGAGTAAGCTTATCAACATCAATACATTATTTGTTGCAAAAAACGACAAGCAAATCAATGAAATAAAAAAAGCGGTAAACAAAAATGCTGTTTTGCTCGAAGCGGGCTCAACTCTGCCTTTTCATGAAACATTCTGCAAGGTTAGTGTTGATAAAGGCAATGAAATTCTGCTCATTGAAGATATTATGGAGAATGAACAAACGAAGCACTTGAATGTTACAGCGGACTTAGGTGGAGGAAGTTTTATCGCTATTCCGATTTATTATGAAGATGGTGAAAACTACGGAACTATCTGTGGTTTAGATACCGAGTCATTTGAATTTACGGAGCAGCATATCGAACTTTTTCAGACGATGTCATCACTCTTAACGTATGTACTAGAGTTGGATAAGGCAAACAAAGAGATTAAAGATTTATCAGTACCGATTGTTCCACTAACGAAAGGCGTTGCAATCCTCCCAATCATTGGACATATCAATGAATATAGAGCTGATATCATTATTCAAAGCACTTTGGAGAGCAGTACAAACTTAGAACTTGAGTATATGATTATTGATCTTTCTGGAGTGAGCAGAATCAATAACAAGGTTAGTGAATATCTCTTAAACATCGTTAAGCTGTTAAAATTAATCGGTGTAACTCCGATTCTTACAGGATTTAGGCCTGATTTAGCGATGAAAACACTCGAGATCGATGTGGATTTTAACGGTATTATGATTACGAATAACTTAGAAAGTGCACTTTTTGAAATTGGGTTTATCCTCAATAAAACGGAGAACAAACATTTAAGATCACAGCCTGTCGTGTGATCTTTTATTTTGAAGAAAAACAGTAGTCTAAATTTTCTTTTTTTTATATAATAGTAATAATATAAACTTATCAGTCGTTTTTATGTTTAACCAATCGGAGGGGAAATGTATGAAGTCGTTTGAAGAAAAGTTAGATCAATATGCTGAGTTGGTTGTTAAAGTAGGATTAGGTCTATCAGAAGGACAAAGGTTATTAATTAGTTCTCCTATAGAAGCTGTAGAGTTTACACGTAAGGTAACGAAGCATGCATATGAAAATGGATGTAAGCGAGTGATGGTGGATTGGAATGATACGCAAACAAACCGCATCCACCTTACTCATGCAGATGAAGAAATCCTGAAAGACGATCTTCCTTCATGGGAGATTGACAAGTATAACAGCCTTGTTGAAAATCATGATTGCTTTTTAATGATCACAGGGAACGATCCTAATGCTTACAAAGGTGTTCCTTCTGAGCGAATGATGTTTGTACAAAAGAACCGAGGTGAAAAACTACAATCCTTTTCTGCAGGTCAATTAAGAGGAGATATGCATTGGGCTATTGCTGGTGTACCTACAGTTGGCTGGGCGAAAAGTGTATTCCCAGAAATGAAAGATGAAGAAGCAGTAGAAGCATTATGGCAAGCGGTCTTTAAAACAGTTCGAGTGGATCAGGCAGATCCTGTTGCTGCATGGGATGAGCACGTAAAAACATTAAGCGATAAAGTAAACTACTTAAACGAACAGCAATTTAAGACGCTTCATTATAAGTCAACTGGGACAGATTTAAGCATCGACTTACACCCTGACCATACTTGGATCGGTGGAGGGCATCATTCTACGTTCGGTACGTACTATATTCCGAACCTTCCTACTGAGGAAGTTTTCACGACTCCAAGAAAATATGGTGTAAACGGTAAGGTCACAAGTTCTAAACCACTTTCAGCGATGGGGAATTTGATTAATAATTTTAGTTTGACGTTTAAAGACGGAAAAGTGATAGATTTCACTGCTGAGGAAGGGTACGACACGCTTAAGCAATTGTTAAGCATTGACGATGGAATGGGATATTTAGGAGAGGTTGCATTAGTTCCTCACGATTCACCAATTTCGAACTCAGGCATCATTTTTAACAACACATTATATGATGAAAATGCTTCGTGTCATTTAGCGATCGGAACTTCTATTACGATGTCTGTTAAAGATGCTGGCAGCTTAACGCCTGAACAGATGGAAGAGAAGGAAATTAACTTCAGCCGAGGGCATACTGACTTTATGATTGGCTCAGCAGATCTTGATATTGAGGCTGAGTATGCAGATGGAAAACGCATTCCGTTATTTAAAAATGGTAACTGGGCGATATAAAGACGAAAAGACTCCACTTGGCTGGAGTCTTTTTTTATATTCAAACACAACTAAATAATTAATGCTCAGACTTCAATCTAAATTCTACCAAATTTTAGAAAAGTAGTCTATATTTTTAAAAATATTCTCGTTAAGATTTTTGTATAAATAGCGAGGAGGAAACGGAATGAACGTGTATGATCAATCACCATACGACATTAAAATGGAGTGGGGAATCAAAGGGGCGAGAGAAGCTGCAAAAAGAAATGAAATCATCATTATCGTCGATGTTTTAAGCTTTTCATCAACTGTAACTACTGCTGTTGAGAATGGTGCTGTCATTTATCCTTTTCCACCTAATCAACATGAAAAAGCAAAAAAATACGCTACTGAACTTGGAGCTGAATTAGTGGTGGGGAGGGCTGAAGCTATAAAAACAGGAAAACCATCACTTTCCCCTATATCTTTTACAGCAAATAACAAAGGGGAATCATTTGTTCTTTGCTCACTTAATGGAGCTGCGTATGTGGATGTTTCTAAAAAAGTACCATCTCTTTTTGCAGGATCTCTTTTAAATGCAAAGGCTGTTGCAGAAGCTGCGATGTTCATGAAGAATAAATTAAATGCACCAATTTCAGTGATCGCATGTGGGGAAAGATGGGGAAATGCAGCTCATGATGAAAATGAGCTTCGACCTGGAATAGAGGATTATTTAGGTGCAGGAGCCATCATTTCTTTTCTAAAAGGATCTTTATCCCCTGAAGCTTTTGTTTGCAAACAAGCTTTCGAGGCATCGAAACACAACCTGCCATCACTCATTAAAAACTGCGGAAGCGGAAAAGAGCTAATCGAACGAGGTTTTGAAGAAGATGTACACTTTTGTATGCAATATAACAAGAGTTCTACCGTTCCCATTCTATCTAAGAATCAATTCATTTGCTTTAAGTCTCTGCCGCCGGATGTGAGTCGTTCACCACACGCCCTGTGGAAAGAGAGCATCTTGAAAGTCAGCCAATGTAAAGATTGATAAAGTATGTGAAAACAGTCGTGAAAAAAATAAGAATAGTACAAACCTCTTTTTGGAAAAATAACGAAAACTGAGGAGGTTTGTATATGAAAAAAGCAGTCGCGCTATTAGCGGCATTCACCATTGTGTTAGGCGGTTGCGGCGGTGGCTCAAACAATATGAAAGAGAGCGAAGCAGCACCAAAGAATATGAGTAACGAAACACGAAATAGTCCAAGATTGGAACAGATCAGTTCGCCACAGAAAAAACAACAGGACATTTCTAAAGCAGAAACTGCTCATGGCAAAAAGAAGATTGAAACGCTCGGGTTTTTAGAACCACTAGAAGCGAAACAATCCGTGAAAGATGTAAAAGAAGCTGTAAATGATTTAACGTACGTAGCTTTTTTTAGCTATCAAGTTAACAAAGATGGTTCTCTTAAGCCAATCAAGGATTATGCTGCTTTACAAGAGGTAAAGAATTCAAAAGCTATGCCGATGATGGTGTTAACAAACTTTATAGATGGAAACTTCTCTCCTGAGATAGCGCACACCGTTTTTACGGATAAAACGGCATCCAAAACACTCATTGGCAGTGTGATCAGCACGATGAAGCAAAAAGGATATAAGGCACTGAATATTGATTTTGAGCATATTAAAGAAAAAGATCGTGAGCTATACAATGGATTTTTAGAAACAATTATTCCACTCGTACAAAAAGAAGGCTTTAAGGTTTCAACAGCATTAGCTCCTAAAACAAGTGATGAGCAAAAAGGTCCTTGGCATGGAGCTCATGACTATAAACGTCATGGAGAACTTGCAGATTTCGTTGTATTAATGACATATGAGTGGGGCTGGTCTGGTGGACCGCCGATGGCTGTAGCACCTGTACCACAAGTAGAAAAAGTGGTTAAATACGCAACATCTGTCATTCCACCGGAAAAGATTATAATGGGAGCTCCACTATACGGTTATGATTGGACACTTCCTTATAAAAAAGGGAATAAATTTGCTAAACGCGTGGCACCAGCAGAAGCACATGATTTGGCGTTAAAAGAAGGAGCGACTGTAAAGTATGACAACGATGCTCAAGCTCCGTTCTTTAATTACAAAGATGATGCTGGAAAAGAACACGTTGTATGGTTTGAAAATGAGCAAAGTGCAGAAGCGAAAAATAAACTTGTAAAGAAATACAAGCTAAGAGGTCTTGCGTATTGGGTTCTAGGTGAACCATTCCCAGAGAACTGGACGCTGTTAAGAGATGAATTTAAAATTGCACATAAATAAAAATGAAGGATTAAGCTGAATCAGCTTAATCCTTTCTTTAATATAGATGTGTTTTAATTATGTGCGTTCAAAGCATCTAAATCTGAAGGAGTTCAGTAAGTTTTTCGTTCATTTAAGAAAGCTCTTATTTGCTCTTATCTAAATGATTGTTGCTTTCAAATTTTGTCTTCTATGATTGTTGATTGGAGTGTAAGATGCGAGATCCTCGAAAATTGAACTTCAAATTTTCTTCGTGCGATGCGACGCTGCCGAAGCCTTCCTTGTCCTGCGGGACAGGCGGGCAGGTGAGACACTTAAAAGTGAAACGTACGAATGTGGCTCACCGTCTGCCCCGCGGAAAGCGAGCATCTGGACCGGAAATCAACTACTTTCAATGGCAACCGAGCTTTCGATAACAGCGTTTTATAAAGCAGCTGACAAACATTTCTCCACCACAACACCTCTTCGGTCAGGAAAAACGGTTTCAAAGTGGTATTGAGGAAACAACAGCGACAGTTGTTCTGTAATCCCAGCTGCCTTCTGATGAGGTGTAAAGCAGACGATAGAAGGTCCTGATCCACTAATGGCCGCACCATATGCCCCGAGTTCTACAGCTTTTTGCTTAAGCTCCGCATACATAGGTACCCATTTTGAACGAAACGGCTCATGAAATAAATCCCGATTCATCATATCAGCAGCTTTTTTCCAATCGTTTTTCATTAGAGCCGCAACAAGCACGTTGCTGATCGCACTGCCTTCAACGGCTTTATTGAAGGGGAGAAGATTGGGCAGTGAACCCCTAGAGTGTTTGGTATGTAGAACACCATCAGGAATCGCAACAATCATTTCAACAGCGACATCAGGTACATGCACCGTCTCCAGTTCTTGTCCGTTGAAAAAACTAATCGTGAGTCCTCCGAAAATAGCAGGAATCACATTATCAGGATGTTCTTCCAAGGAGCTAGCCAGAAGCGCTTTTGCCTGCTTTGAAAGATCTAGATCTAAAAGGATGTTTGCCAGCTCAATCCCTGCAACGATCGCAGACGCAGAACTTCCCATTCCTTTTGAAGTCGGAAATGTGCTTACAACATCTAGCTGGCAAGGAGGTAGTTTCTGGCCGTAAGCATCCGCTGTAAAATGCGCAGCATGAACGATAAGATTATTTTCGTCTTTGTTTAACGCCTGCAGTTCTTCACCATGAAAAGTCGTTTTTCTTGGTGCGAATGGCTGAACGTGTACGGTTAAGTATCGGTTCATGGCAAGCCCTACGGAATCGAAGCCTGGGCCTAAGTTTGCTGTACTTGCTGGAACATGTATGGAAAATGGCTCTGCTTTCATTTATACAACACATCCTTTTAGCTGCTGACGTAATAATTCAAGCTCGTTCGGTATGACGACAGGTTCTTGTGCGACTGTTTTTAAGGCGATATCTGGATCTTTAAGACCGTTGCCTGTAAGAACAGCTACAACGGATGCTCCTTTCGGAAGAACACCTTGTTTGTATTGCTTATACAAACCGGCAATCGTACTGCAGGAAGCCGGTTCAGCAAAAACACCTTCCTTTGATGCAAGCATCTGATACGCTTCTAAAATTTCTTCGTCCGTTACAGAATCGATCACACCGCCTGACTCTTCTAATGCAGCTGATGCTAGTTTCCAGCTTGCAGGGTTTCCGATTCGAATAGCTGTCGCGATCGTTTCTGGATTATTTACTACAGATCCGTTCACGATTGGTGCAGCACCTGATGCCTGGAAGCCATGAATGCGGGGGAGGCCAGAAGATTTTACCGCATCATACTCTTTGAAGCCTTTCCAATAAGCACTAATGTTGCCTGCATTCCCAACTGGAATGGCTAAAATATCAGGTGCTTGATCTAGTGCATCAACCAGTTCGAACGCAGCTGTTTTTTGGCCTTCCAACCGGTATGGATTTACAGAGTTAACGAGTGTGAATTCTTCCTCGATGCTCATTTGCTGCACCATCTTTAGAGCTTCATCAAAATTTCCTTCAATCGCAAAGATTTCAGCGCCATACATTTTCGCTTGAGCGAGTTTCCCTTGGGCGATCTTTCCGTCCGGAATCACAACGATACATCTGAGGCCAGCTCTCGCTCCATAGGCAGCGGCAGCGGCTGATGTATTTCCTGTAGATGCACAAATGATTGCTTTGCTGCCCTCTTCTTTTGCTTTTGCAACAGCCATCACCATGCCTCTGTCCTTAAAAGAACCTGTAGGATTCGCTCCTTCGTATTTGGCGTATAGCTTGATGCCCCATTCCTTTGACAGATGTTCTAACGGAATGAGTGGAGTGTGCCCTTCATTCAAGGATAGAAGGGGAGTAGATTCACTGACTGGCAAGTATTCTTTGTATTGATGTAAGAGACCGTTATATGGCATGTTAAGCACCCTCCACACGATAATGACTTTTGATTTCTTGAACAACTTCTGAGTCGCGAAGCAGGCTATATACTTGATTGTCTTGATGTTTGTTTGTGCCATGTGTCACGATGACAACTTCTGCGACCCCTTTATGATCGACAGGACTTTGAATCAATTTTTCAAGTGAGATGTCATGCAGAGCGAATAGGGAAGTGATTGCTGAGAAAGCACCTGCCTCATCTTTAATGTACAATCGGTAAAAGAATTTCCCGTCGATCTCATTAGGCTCCTTTAATTGTTTATCGAATTGAGGAGCAATCACGCTCTTTCCGTTAACCCCTAACCGCATGTTCTTCACAACAGCAACTAAATCGGAAACAACTGATGTAGCAGTCGGGAGCTGCCCTGCACCTGGACCGAAGAACATCGTCTCTCCAACAGATTCACCATACACATACACGGCGTTGTATTCGTTATGAACGCTCGCAAGCGGGTGGGAGTCTGGAAGCAATGTCGGTTCAACACTGATCTCCACTTTTCCGTTGTCCTTTTTAGCGTTTCCGATTAACTTGAGCGTATAGCCGAACTGACGAGCATATTCTAGGTCCTCTTGCGTCACTTTAGAGATACCAGAAACCTTTACGTCGTCTAGATGAATGTGCATGGAGAACCCGAGTGTTGACAGGATTGCCATTTTTCTCGCCGCATCAATTCCTTCTACATCAGAAGTGGGGTCAGCTTCTGCATATCCCAAATCTTGTGCTTCTTTTAATACTTCCTCATAGTTGCGCTGCTGTTTATCCATTTTTGTCAGGATGTAGTTTGTTGTGCCATTTACAATTCCCATCATTTTTGTGATCCTGTCAGACGCTAGCCCATCAACAAGTGAGCGAATGATCGGTATTCCACCTGCGACACTTGCTTCATAGAAAAGGTCACACTCATTTTCATGAGCAAGCTGTAAAAGTTCTGCACCATGAAGTGCCATCAAATCTTTGTTTGCTGTAATCACATGCTTTTTATTTTGCAGTGCTAGTGAGATGTATTCTCTTGCTAACTCGATACCCCCCATTACTTCAATCACTACATGTATGTTTGGATTTTGAAGTACGTCTTCCGGATGTTGAGTCAGCCATTCGTTATTGATCGAGACAAGCCGTTCTTTCTCAACGTTTTGAACTAATATCTTTTCAATAAAAACAGGGCATCCAACGCGATGCTGTAATTCTTCACGGTTTCCTTCAATCATTCTAACGACACCGCTGCCGACTGTTCCTAATCCTAGAAGTCCTACTGAAACATGAGTTACCATTTTATCCGCCCCTTTGTTTTTATGGAAAATACACTTGTTTGTTTGATATGGACATTTTACATGGAGATTATCAATCGTACAACAGGGATTTTTGTAAAGATTTAGATAGCGCTTACATAGTGAGAGGGGAATTGATAGAGTATTTTCAAAAACTTAGATATGATAGAGAGAGGACGATATTAAAGGGGACCATACAATGACTGATCAGTTAGATGAGAGTGTTAAAGATACACTGAATTGTTTAGAAGAAAATATCTTTTTCATAGATTTAGATTTACGAATAGCATGGGTTAATAATAGTGGCAAGAGATTAATAGAATCGTTAAAGGGACATTTTAGACTCCATTCTGCAGAAGGGATCATTGGCACTCCTATCTCAACCTTTTATAAGGCCTCTTATCAAAAAGATATGTTTTTAAAAGGTGAGTTTCCAATTGATGTGCAGCTAGTTCTCTTCCGTACATATGTAACGCGATTAATTCTTAAAGAACTAATTGTGAAGAGACAGAAACTTGGCTACCTTTTAACGTGGAAAGATGTAACGGAGCGTGAACAAGAAAAGGAAAGAACCAAAGCAATGTTCGATGAATTGTCTACGCCTATTCTGCAAACAATCGCAGAACATACACTTCTTGTTCCATTAATCGGAGAACTAACATTGGAACGGCTTGAAACATTAACAACGAAACTATTAAACGAGTGTTTAAACAATCAAGCTGAATATGTCATATTAGATTTTTCTGGCGTAACGACGCTTAAGGATGCTGAACTAGGACAGGAAATTCAGAAGCTGACAGATTCTATCGAGTTAATGGGGGCAAAGGTATTGTACTGCGGCTTCCCTAAAGACATGGTCAAAAATATGGTCTCACTAGGTGTTCATACGAATCAGCCAACATTTGTATCATTTCGCAATGCGATTCGGTATGTTGTAGCTGAGTTGGGCTACCGGTTTGAAAAATAATGAAGCAGCCGTATTAACTCGGCTGCTTTGTTTTCTTAATATTTTTGATGGCTTCTTTATATGAAAGTGGACTTAATTCTTCTTTATGTACGAACTCCCACACCCAATCTCCGTTCGTATATGCGTACTCTCTAAGTGCCCATCCAATCCCTTTACGTATAAAGAAATCCTGCTCGTATTTCGTTTGTTTGATGATGTGTGCCAAGAGCTCTTTATCCGTTTTATCTTTATACCCAAGTTGAAACAGAATCGCAGAGCGCATAAGCCAAATGTTTTTAGAGTCAATCCAACGTTCAGTTACGTGTGTAATTTCTTCAGGAAATTTTAAAAAGTAATACCCGGCAATGTGTTTTGCAATATGATCAACGGTGTCCCACCAGCTTTTATTTACAATGATATATTCAATCCACTCGATATCTTCTATTGTCATCTGTTTTTTTAACTTGTCTGCAACCGTTAAAGAAGCATACTGCATTTCACGTTCAGGCTTTGACCAAGCTTCTTTAATAAATGAATGTAGGTCTTCTTTTGCAGGCAATCCATTTTCTTTTAAAAACACCTTCAAGTTTTGTTTCAAAATTGGAGAACGAATACCGAAGAATTCAAACTGGTCACGCATATACTTTTTCATCGGCTCAGCATCTTCAGCGTTCGCCTGCGTGTTTAAATGCAACCATAATTTATCTGCATACATAGGATCCCATCCCTTCTTAACAAAATTATACAAAATTTTGTTAACAAACTGAAACTTTTTTGATGTGTTCACGTAATAAACTATATACATCCAATATTGGGAAAAATTCATAAGTCGACAAAATATTACAATATATTTAGGTTCATTTTGTTAAGGTTGAAGAAGTTTGACAAGAGGGGTGTGGTTTCCAAATATCTTTGATTTTAAAAGTTTATTAAGACAGGAGAGATGACCATGGAGCTGTTTGGATATCCGTTGTCTACGATCTATTTGGGCAGTTTTATCATTTTTGGATGCATTACTTTTGTGTATATTCTTTTTGGTGACATGGTTGAAGCGGCATTGGATTTTTTACATCCATCGCTCATCTTATCCTTTTTAACGATTGGATCTGCTTCAGGATATTTATTAGAGATTATGACCAATATTAACAGCTGGTTCATTATGGTGTTTAGTGCGCTGCTGGCGTTGTTACTCGTTACTCTTCTAAATGTTTTCGTCCTCATGCCGATTCGATCTTCCGAAGAATCACTGGCATATCGTGATGAAGATTTAAAGGGAAGAGTCGGCACAGTACTAACTTCTGTTCCTCCAGATGGGTTTGGCGAAATATTAATTGAAGGCATTAGCGGAAGAATCTCTAAATCTGCTATAAGCATGGATAACAAGCCGATTTCACAAGGGGAAAAAGTGCTGATCATCGATATCCAAAAAGGTGTTGTATCCGTCATGCGCTATGAGCAAGTGGAACAAACATATATTCATTAATTGGAGGGGTTGTTATGAGTTTTTCACCGTTATTTATTGTAATTGGGATTGTTGTATTTTTAATCGTTGCTCTTATTAGTGTTTTTATTACGAAATATCGTACAGCGAGTCCTGATGAAGCATTAATCGTAACAGGAAGTTTCTTAGGAAGTAAAAACGTCAATATCGACGAATCTGGAAACCGAATTAAAATTGTACGCGGTGGCGGTACGTTCGTTCTGCCGGTATTTCAACAAGCAAAGCCACTTAGCTTATTAACGAGTAAACTGGATGTTCAAACACCTGAGGTATATACAGAGCAAGGGGTTCCGGTTATGGCTGATGGAACAGCAATCATAAAGGTCGGAAGCTCTATCGGCGAAATCGCGACTGCAGCTGAACAGTTTTTAGGAAAGTTGAAAGAAGATCGCGAAAATGAAGCTCGTGAAGTACTTGAAGGTCATTTGCGTTCCATTCTAGGTTCTATGACCGTTGAAGAAATTTATAAAAATCGTGAAAAATTCTCGCAAGAAGTTCAGCGTGTTGCTTCTCAAGACCTTGCAAAAATGGGATTGATTATCGTGTCCTTTACGATTAAAGATCTGCGTGATAAGAATGGATATTTAGACGCACTAGGTAAACCGCGTATCGCACAAATTAAACGTGATGCTGATATGGCAATGGCGGAAGCTGAAAAAGAAACGCGCATCAAGCGTGCTGAAGCAGATAAAGAAGCGAAGCAGTCAGAGCTAGGCCGTGCAACGGAAGTAGCTGAAGCTGAAAAGATGAATCAGTTAAAAGTAGCTGAGTTCCGCCGTGAGCAAGATGTTGCAAAAGCACGTGCTGACCAGGCTTACCATCTAGAAGAAGCAATCGCAAAACAGCAAGTTACGGAACAGCAGATGCAGATCAAAATCATCGAGCGTCAAAAACAGATTGAACTTGAAGAAAAAGAGATTCTACGCCGTGAAAAGCAGTATGACTCCGAAGTGAAGAAGAAAGCAGATGCAGACCGCTATGCTGTTGAACAGTCCGCGGAAGCCGACAAACGCAAACAAGTTGCGGAGGCAGATGCTCATAAGTATCGCGTTGAAGCGATGGCAAAAGCCGAGGCTGAAAAAGTACGTTTAGACGGTCTTTCAAGAGCAGAAGCAGAACGTGCAAAAGGGGAATCTGAAGCAGACGTTATCCGTCTGAAAGGTCTTGCTGAAGCCGAAGCAAAGCAGAAGATTGCCGAAGCGTTCGAGTTGTACGGCCAAGCTGCGATGATGGATATGATGATTAAGATGCTTCCGGAATACGCGAAGCAAGTGGCAGCACCACTTTCTAACATTGATAAAATCACAGTTGTGGATACAGGCGGCAGTGAGAACGGCGGGGCGAACCGTATTACAGGCTATGCGACAAACTTGATGTCCTCTCTGCAAGAATCATTAAAAGCTTCATCTGGCATTGATGTGAAGGAATTATTGGAGAATTTCTCTGGCAAAGGCAACGTACGCCAAAGCATAGACGATCTTCGCATTGATTTTGCAAAAAAGCAGCCAAATGCGGTAGCAACGAAGGAAAAGGCTGAAGTGAAAGCTTCAAAGGGAGAATAAATAGAGTAAAGCTTACTCCGAACGGGATGAAACACCCCTGGGGAGTAAGCTTTTTTCTAAGTTTATGAGCGATTCTAGAGATTTACGAGCGATTCAAGAAGTTTATGAGCGATTCAAGAGATTTACGAGCGATTCAAGAAGTTTATGAGCGATTCAAGAGATTTACGAGCGATTCAAGAGGTTTATGAGCGATTCTAGAGATTTACGAGCGATTCAAGAGGTTTATGAGCGATTCTAGAGATTTACGAGCGATTCAAGAGGTTTATGAGCGATTCTAGAGATTTACGAGCGATTCAAAGAAGTTTACGAGCGATTCTTGAGATTTACGAGCGCTAATCATAAAATTAGCACTCGGCACCTCTCGAACTCAAGACTACTTCTTATTCATCTGTGCCTCAACAGCTTGGAGTTTTCCAGCCATCGTGGACTTCTTATCGCGGCGGTCATCTATTCGGATGTTTGTCGCTACTCGCTGAATGCCGTTAGAGAACGGTACTTCATGCAGCTGTTGGATGACATCAAAAAGATCCGAAAGTTCTCCTTCGATCAATGTGCTCATTGGGGTAAGCTGATAGATTACTTTATCTTCGTTTTGTTGAAGAACTTTTTGAATCTCTGCTACATAAGCACTGACACTTGGCGTTTCAGTACCAATTGGAATAATTGTAATGTCTGCAATAGCCATAAGAATAACACCTCTACTTTTTTCTTTATTGTAGCAAACCCATACATAATCACAAATAAAAGGATGATACATATGGAAATTTTGCAAGCAAATGAACATGATCTTAACGAAATCGTAGATATAGATCAAAAAATGATCGGAAGTGACCGAAGAAAAGAAGAAATAGATCAAGCGATAAAAGAGGAAAGGTGTTTGATTATATCTTCTGGAAATGAAATATGTGGGTTTCTTATCTATCATCTTCAATTCTTTGAGTGCTGCTTTATATCTCTCATTATGATTGATCCCGCACATCAAAGAAAAGGTCTGGCTAGTTCCTTGCTGAGCCGCATGACACAGATTTCACCAACAGAAAAACTGTTTTCTTCAACCAATGAATCAAACGAGTCTATGAAAAGGGTCTTCACGAAAAGTGGGTTTAGTAAAAGTGGTAAGGTTGACAACTTAGATGAGGGAGATCCTGAAATTATTTATTTTATTAATAGGAAAGGTGCCGAACAACATGGTTCAATTGAAAGAAATAGATAACGCAATTGATGAGCTTTTCCATTATAGGGAGATCGGCAAAGACCCAGCGTTCAGCCGTTTTATCCCAATGGTTTATGACCCAATAGCGTTTGATTGGAGAAAAGAATTTCAAACAGAATTCAAACAACTTTTTAACGGACTCATGTTAAGAGGAAAAGAAGAGGTTAACCGTGTTTTCCTGGCTGTGTTTCCATCAGACGAAGTTTTAACTAGATTCATTACAGAAAGCAGCCCTGGCGATCTCTTATTTATGCATCACCCTCTCGTCATGGAGTGTGGAGATCCACGCGGGAAGTGGGGAAGCGGGTTTATTCCTATTCCGCCGCGTTATATTCAACAAATGAAGGATAAGCGTTTATCCGTCTTTACTCTTCATGTTCCATTGGATTACTCCAGAGTGATCAGTACGAGTGATGCGATTGCTGAAGCGCTCAATGCGAAAGTAATTGGTGAGTTTTTTTACGAAGAAAAAGGAGCATGTGGTGTCATTTGTGAGATTGAACCCATATCTACAGAAAGTCTGATTGCTGTATCAAAAGAAATTTTTTCTATTCCTTATGCGGATGTACAAGGAACATCAATCTCTCATATTACAAAAATAGCAATCACAGCAGGATGTGGAGATAAAGTTGATGCGATGAAAGAAGCTGAAAAGATGGGAGCACAAGCTTATTTGACGGGAGAAGTGCATTGTCATATCGATAATGAGTATGGAAAAAAGAAATATAATCAGATGAAAGAATTCATCAGTACGACTTCTATGAGTTTAATAGGTGTATCCCATGCAGCTTCAGAATATTTAGTGCATGTAACGCACATGAAACCATGGTTTGAAGAGCAATTTCAATTGCCTGTAACGCTGTTGCCACAGAGCAAATGGTGGATTTAGCATATAAAAAATTTCTAACAAGAGGTGTACAACTTGAACATACGTCGGGCTCTTTTAACAGACGCAGCGAACATTGCGCATGTTCACGTAAAAAGCTGGCAGCAATCTTATCAAGGATTAGTTGATTCAGACTACTTGGCACAAATGTCGGTTGAAGAACGAACAGCAAAATGGGAACAATGGCTGAGGCAAGGAGATTCACACATTGTTTTCGTTTTAGAAGATGAAGAAAGAAATCTTTGCGGTTTTATTTCTGGGGGCGCTATTCGATCTCATCATCCATACGCGGGAGAAGTATATGCCTTTTACTTATTAAAACAAGTCCAGCAAAAGGGATATGGAACAAAAATGCTACGAACTTTTGCGGCTGAACTTGCAGCAAATGAAAAGAACAGTATGATTGTTTGGGTTTTGAAAGATAATCCGTCAAAACAAGCATATCTTTCATTAGGCGGGATAAAAATAGATGAAGAAAAAATTATGATTGGTAACCAAGAGCTGATAGAAGAATGCTTTGGATGGGATGATTTAGCGACGATATGCACATAGTGTCCATCTCGTCCCACAAGCATATGCTATATTAAATAGAGTTCTTTTTACTAAAATGTATTTTCCCCTTCCCAAGTTACCCAATTTATCGTTACAATGGTAGAAGGTGTAAAAAAAGAAGTTGGTGACGTCATGGAATTTGACTTAATAAATATCATTCATCAATATAGCTATTTTGGCATTTTTTTATTATTGGCATTAGGTATTATTGGGCTGCCGATTCCTGATGAAATCCTTTTGGCCACAGTAGGCTATTTTATTTTTGCAGGAGATCTTGCAGCAGTGCCTGCTATATTAAGTGCTTTTTTCGGTGCGATTACAGGTATTACGGGGAGTTATTACATCGGAACAAGCTGCGGTAAGCCTTTGTTAAAAAAACTTGGTCCGAAGATTGGAATTTCCGAAGATAAAATAAATAAAACACAAAATTTCTTCTTGAAATATGGAAAGGCTGCTTTGTTTTTTGGATACTTCATGCCAGGTGTTAGACATCTGACTGCTTATTTTGCAGGAATGTATTCATTGAGCTTGAGGCAATTTGCACTTTTCGCATACAGTGGAGCTATTTTCTGGTGTTCCTTTTTCATACTAATTGGCTATCAGCTTGCAGGACGCTGGGCACTTGTGATGGATGTGATCCATAAGATCGGGTTGTATGCATTCACAATTGTTATTTTAAGTGTTGTTGCATGGATAATCTTTAAACCGAAAAACAAAAGTTCATATTCAAACGAAGGTTTTAAATAGAAATCGTCTTCCTTTTTGGGAGGCGTATTTTTTTATAACCATTTCCTAACAACAATAAACCCTCATGTATATTTTCTCTTGTACCTACAAATTTTATTAGATGACAGTCAAAAATTTTTATAAGGAGTGTCATTTAATGAAAAAGACTATTCTCGTTACTTCAATGGCCGTAATGCTTGCTTCCTTTTTAGGTGCTTGTGGTATGAACAATAACGATAAAGACATGGGAAGAGAAGCGCGTAATAACATGACAGAAGTAAATTATGATAATCGTGCTGACCGTAACATGAACGATATGAACAACAACATGAATATGGGGACAGACAACTACCGTTATGATGAAAATGCGCGAATGGATGTTGCTGATGAGGCTGCTAACAAAGTTACAGACTTAAAAGAAGTCCAGAACGCTACAGTTATCGTTACAGATAATAATGCTTATGTTGCTGCTATGCTTGAAGGTGGAGAAAGCATGAAGCTTACGAAGGAAACAGAGAAAAAGATCGGGGACGCTGTAAGAAGTACAGATCAAGACATCAATGATGTGTTTGTATCCACAAACCCTGATTTTATGGACCGTATGAGAGGCTATGCAGATGAGATCAACAAAGGAAATCCAGTTTCAGGTTTCATCAAAGAGTTTAATGATACGATTCAACGTGTGTTCCCAACGAACCGTTAATTACCTAAAAAAGGGCTGAGAAAATCTCAGTCCTTTTCTTATGTCACAATTTATTAGAAAATTCATTATATCTGAATATTGACTCCAATCAAATATCATGTTACAAATACATATGGATTAAAATATTTCGACAAATTTCGATAAATACTATCTTTAAATAAATGACCACGGAGGAGGACATATAACATGGAAAAACGAACGCTCTCGGTGGGCTTAATGTTATTTGCTTTGTTTTTTGGAGCTGGAAATTTAATCTTTCCGCCAGCTTTGGGTCAGTCAGCAGGAGATATGGTCTGGCAGTCCATGATTGGCTTTTTTATAACAGGAGTAGGTTTACCTTTATTAGGTGTTATCGCTTTAGCTCGATCAGGTGGAGGACTGCAGACGCTGACTGAACGCGTAAATCCTCTATTTGGTGCAGGATTTGCTATCATTCTTTATTTAGCAATCGGTCCTTTCTTTGGAATTCCAAGAACAGGTACAGTTGCATACGAGATGGCGGCTATGCCTTTCTTGCCTGAAAGTATGAATGGCGGACTGCCATTATTCTTATTCACAGTCGTATTTTTTGCTCTAACTTACTGGCTAGCATTAAATCCATCCAAGCTCGTGGATCGTATCGGTAATATCTTAACGCCTTTATTGCTGATTATTATCGGTACTGTACTTGTAAAAGCGATTATTACACCAGTTGGGAAATTAGGACAGGCAACTCCAGAATATGCGAGCAGTCCGTTAATCAAAGGGTTCATGGACGGCTATCTAACGATGGATACACTTGGTGCACTTGCGTTTGGAATCGTTGTGATTACAGCTGTAAAGCAACCTGGTATGAAGAAAGAACAAGTGACTAAAATGGTTATCAAAGCAGGTGTTATTGCCGCTTTATGTTTAGCAGCAGTGTACGGAATCCTTGCTTACCTTGGCGCAACAAGTCAAGCGCTTGGGAAATCAGATAATGGCGGACAAATCTTAACAAATGTAGTTTCACAACTGTTTGGCCAGCCCGGAAACTTACTTCTAGGTCTTGCTGTAGCACTCGCTTGTTTAACAACCTCTGTTGGACTTGTAACTGCTTGTGGTGAGTTTGCAAACAAGATGTTTCCGAAGCTACCTTATAAAACCGTTATTCTTGTATTAAGCATTTTTAGTGCAGGTGTAGCGAATCTTGGTTTAAGTCAGTTGATTAAAGTTTCTGTGCCTGTATTAACAGCTATTTATCCAGTGGCAATCGTGCTCATCATTTTGTCTTATTTTCATGAAGCATTTTCAGGAAGACAAGAAGTATACCTTGGTGGAATTATTGCGACAGCATTAATTTCTATTGCTGATGGATTAAAAGCATTTGGCTTTAATCTAGGTTCGATCGAACAGATCTACTCTCATATCCCTTTATATGCAGACGGAATCGGCTGGCTTTTACCAGCTCTAATCGGAGCTGTTGTAGGATTCATTATTGCACTGATCAGAGGAAGAATCGTAATTTTCTCCACATAAGAATTATAGATGCCTTAGGATTTATTAAAATTCTAAGGCATCTTTTTTGCATTAATTTTACAGTTAGAAAAATGTTAAATTTTAACTATCCCCTTTCTATACATGGTAAAGTTAATATCAAAGTCATTTGAATAGCTTCTTGTACCGTAATAAAAGTCTCGGAATAATAGGGGGAATAAACTTGAGGAGGTTCTTGAGAGCATGGTTTGCGATTATTGTTATAATGATGATGTTTGACACTTCGGTACATGCATCATCAAAAGTAATCAGTGAGGGAAAAGCATGGGGGTTTCACTACAGAATAACTGCAGAGAACAAAGTGTTCACCTGGAAGATTGGGGACGGTAAGAAGGAGTCTGTTATTGAAGAGAATGAGGAAAACCGAAATGAACTAGAACGTTTTAGAAGTGCGGTTAATGAAAGTGATCTACAAACCTTTTCATTTTTTCTATATGCTGTTTACTTATTGATTATTGGAATCGTAGCGTTGATCGTATATAAAAAAGTTAAAGACAATAGGCAAACCATGTTCACCATACTTGTTTTATTCGCAATGTATGCTTCATATAAATGTTTTATTGCTTTCGTCTATCTTCAAGAGGCTCTGGATGATGCAAAAGTCTATTTCATAGTCCTGACTTAAAATATGTAAATGAAGAAAAGCTTGCAGCTATTAACTGCAAAACATTATGTTTTTAGGCTGTTTTCGTATTCATTGTTGCTTTTGAGAGTAGTTGATTTCCGTTTCAGGCTGCTCGCTTTCCGCGGGGCAGGCGGTGAGCCACATTTGTACGTTTCACTCTTAAGTGTCTCACCTGCCCGCCTGTCCTGCAGGAGTCTCGCATCTTCCACTACAACCAACTGTTCAAAGAAGATAATAAAAAATTAAAAAGCAACAATCTTTTAGAAAAGAGCCTGTTTTTATAAAGAAATTTTATTTTCTCTTTGCCCACAAAAAAAGACTCAGCATACGCCGAGTCATACTTCGATTTAAACCATCGCTGGCATTTTTTCGTTTTCTTTAATCTTGGCCGCTACATTCTGAGCAATCCAAACACCGCAAGCACTCGCTTGTGCAAGACCCCTTGTTATTCCAGCTCCATCTCCGCCTACATATAATCCGCTGATTTCAGATTCAAACTTGTCATCAAGCTTCGGACGTGCAGAATAGAATTTTGCTTCTACGCCGTAAAACAATGTATGTTCTGACGCGATACCAGGCGTAACTTTATCTAACGCTTCTGTCATTTCAATTAAGCTTTTCATCGTGTTATACGGAAGCACTAACCCTAAATCACCAGGAACAGCTTCTTTTAATGTAGGGCGCAGAAAACCTTCTTTTATGCGTTTATCAGTAGAGCGACGCCCTTTCAAGATATCTCCGTACTTTTGAACAACTAGTCCGCCCATTGAAAGCTGATTTGCTAATCGAGATACTTCATGAGCGTATTCAGTAGGCTGATCGAACGGTTCAGCGAATTGGTGAGAAACAAGAAGTGCAAAGTTTGTATTCTCGCTGCCAAGCTTAGGATCTTTATAAGCATGACCGTTAGCAAGCATGATTCCGGAATGATTCTCTACAACAACGTGACCAGAAGGGTTTGAGCAGAACGTTCTCACTTTTGTGCCTACAGAAGTATTGAATACAAATTTGCCTTCGTAAAGATGCTTATTGATTTCTTCCATTACGAGATTAGATGTCTCTACACGAACACCAATATCGACTTGGTTTGCTGTCATTTTAATGCGGCGTTTTTTTAGAATCTTTGTCAGCCAAGAAGAACCATCACGACCGGGAACGATTACAACTTTTTCAGCAGAAAGGGAAGTTCCGTCTTTTAAGAGAATTCCTTTTGCAACATGTCCTTCAGCAGCCCGTTCTGTCATAAGATCTTCAACTTCGGCTTTATATTTCATCTCAATGCGTGTTTTTAAATATTCATAAATGCTTTTAAGAATTTCAAGGTTTTGTTCAGTACCAAGGTGACGAACTTGAGCGCGCAATAGCTTTAAGCCTGCAGCATATCCACGTTTTTCGATATCTTTTACTTCAGGTGTAAGCGGGTCAGTAATCGAATCCGTTGCCCCGTGCTCTAAATTAATTTCGTCAACATATTTAATAAGTTCAACCACTTTTTCTTCAGAAAGATAATCGGTCATCCATCCGCCGAATTCACTTGTAATATTGAATTTTCCATCGGAATAGGCACCAGCTCCCCCAAAACCATTCGTAATGGAGCAAGCAGGTAAGCAGCCGGCAAAATCTTTTCTGCCTGCTGCAGGGGGACATTTTTGTATTTTCTTCTCTAAAATTGGACATGATCGGGCATAGATATCGTGCCCTTTATCTATTAATAAAATTTTCGCTTCAGGAAGCTGTCTTGTTAATTCATAGCTCGTAAAAATACCTGCAGGACCTGCGCCAACAACAATTACATCATAATGGGTATTCATAATATCCCCCTTGAAATTCTTGGTAGTTTTTCTTGAACTGTTTTTCCCTTGGTAAATATAACAATTATCCAAAGGTATTTCAAGTAAAATACGAACGATTAATAAAAATATTTTATTTTCATTCGGTTTTAACTGAAAATGAATGTCTTTTCTAAAAGTTTGTTGCTTTTAAATTTTGTCCCCGTGGAAAGCGAGCACCTGGAACGGAAATCAACCACTTCCAATAATCAGCCAAAAACAAAAAACTTAAGACATGACTTCACACATCTTAAGGTTATTAAAATCTGATTTTTATGATTTTCCAACCGTCTGTCATTGATTTTCTTTCTAATAAAAACGTGTAGGTATCAGAATGCAAGCCGTCATCATCGTATTTTTTGATTTTCGCCCTTATTTCAGTTCTTACGATAGGAGGGTACCTGCTGCTTGGCGTCCTGATTTCATATTGCATGCTTGTAATGCCTTTGAATAGTGAAGTGATGCTTCGGTCCTGAAGTAATATGGATGAAAGTACAGGTTTAGCAATTTTGATATCCTGCTGTTTCATACCGACTAAAAACATGGATACCGCTTGCTTTGCACTTGCACCAGAAGCGAATTTTGCTAATTGTCCTCCAGCTTTCAAAATCATGTATTGGTGGGAGGGGTCAATATTACGTGAACGATGTGTAGAACTTCCCAAAAAATGAATACAAAAGTGACCTGGGAACCCGTTTTCTAAGGCTCCTGCTCCGTGCGGCATTCCGTGCATGCTCCCAGCTAACATTCTGCCTTTAATAGGAATCAGTATGGCCCGCCGGTTCCAGCTCCATTTACCGTTATACAGATGCTTTAAAACAGCAGTATCATCATGAGTCAGCGGCTGTACATCTGCGTGTTTGTTGCCAGCCCTTCTTTGAACTTGAAAATAAAAACCGGTCTCCAAATCAATGACTTTAAACGTAGCACCTTTAGGGATGAGTTTGTTAACTTGATTCCACTCCAAGACCTCCCCCTTTTTAACGATGGGGAAATAAGTAAGGGGTTCTTTTGCTTCAGAAGTGGAGGGAGATAAAAAGCTGATACTAGCAGCAAGCAGAACTCCGATCATGATCTTATTCCACATATTAAATCCTCGATTCCATGTTTTCTCTTCCTTAATATGGATTGTTTTTTCCTTTTTATCCTTAAATAAGAAAAGCTGTTTTCGTACACTTTGGTGCTCTTTAAAGTCGTTGATTTCCGTTCCAGATGCTCGCTTTACGCGTGACGTCCGGTGAGCCCCCTGTCGCTTTGTACCTATATTCTTTAAGAAAAATAAAAAGAGTTGAATGATTTGTTCCATTCTAAACGTCTATGTAAGTAAGAGAAGGGGGAGCTAGATGGAAATCATAAAAAAACTATTGCTGCAGTTATTATTAACGATTATTTCCATTATTCTTATAAGCGGGCTACCGGAACTGATCATAAATAAAGATGTTTCTGCTTATGCAGATAAGATTGCAGTTGTATTTAATGAAGTACTTAAAATGAACGAGATGATCTATTTCAATCAAGGAAAAGAGCGCTTATTTTTGGATGACATATGGAGTCCTTACTTTTACTCATTGACGATTCTTTTTGGTGCACTGTTCATCGCTTTTTGCGCTGCGCAGCTATTGACATGGGGGACACTTATGCTTCCTATGTTTTTGAGAAAAATTATTAAAAATGTTCTCACCTTTTTAGAATCTTTACCGGATCTTCTTGTGTTCGCACTTGTACAGATGGGAATCGTGCTAATCTATAAAAAAACAGGAATCCTTGTTTCAAATGTTGCCGCATTAGGAGCAGATAGCAGAATCTACATGGTGCCAATTGCGTGTCTCATGATTTTACCTTTCGTTTATTTTTACAAAATGATGATTCTTATGACAGAAGAAGAGATGGGGAAACCATACGTAGAAACGAGTTTGGCGAAGGGGATGCGTAGGATTTATGTTTTGATCGTCCATGTAACTAGAAACACAAGTGAAGGCATTTTTCATTTTTCGAAATCTGTTCTTTGGTTCATGATCTCCAACTTATTGTTAGTCGAGATCATTTTCAATATCCATGGAATCACACATTATATGTACCATGATTTCAGACCTGAAATGCTTGCGGCTTGTCTCATTTTACTTGTGATTCCGTTTTTTCTTATCTTTGCCGTATTCGAATGGTTCATTAGGCGTTTTACGAATAGAGGTGAGTTGGTATGATAAGAAGCTACAAATTTTGGATCGGTTTTAGTATTATTTCGGGATTGATTGTTTCGAGCCTTATCTTTTCTGTGTTTTTTGATAGCCAAATCCGTCAAGTCCAAGTGCTATATGATGAAAATATGAGTCCGATTAAGGCAGCTCCATTCGAACCATCCTTTAGGTTTCCGATGGGTACCGATCCCCTCGGTTATGATATCGCATTAAAAGTTTTGCAAGGTGCGAAATTTACATTATTGAGCGTCATCGCAATTGGGTTTTTACGGGTTCTTATCAGTCTCCTGGCTGCAATACCTTTAACCTTTTACATGCCTGAAAAAATCAGAAAAAGTCTAGATCAATTGCTCAGTTCTTTTTATTTTATCCCGCTTACAATCATAGCTGTATTTGTCCTCACACCCATTCTAAGAGAACAATTGAAAATCCCTGAAATGGAAGGATATTTTATTTATTCATTTGTTGAGCGAATCGGACTTGAAATCATCATCTTAACTGTACTTGTGGTTCCGCTGCTTGGTTCTATGATCAGTAACTTGATGGCTTCAACTTTAAAAGAAGATTTTATTGAGGGTGCGAAGGTTTTAGGAGCCAGCCGATGGAGAATCTTCACTAAACATGTATTGCCTCATTTACTTCCCAAACTCATTATTGTGTGGTGTCAGCAATGTGTTCAAGTATTAATTATCTTTACACACCTTGGGTATTTTAAGCTCTTTTTTGGAGGAACAGATGTTGATTTCACGCCTTTAGTTAATGATCCTCCAAAATCGGTATCAAATGAGTGGTCTGGATTAATAGGGGATTATTATTTCATGATCCAATCGAATCCATATATTGCGTTAGGACCCATCATCATGTTCGCCATCGCCATCTATGCGTTTCAGCTTATGGGAGAAGGATTTCAGCAACACCTTGAAATGAGACATGTAAAAAAGGATAAAAAAGAAATTTTGACGCTAGAAGAAAGCAAACCTTTAGCTCTTAAAACACCTTTTGCATTTTTACAAAACAGAGGAGCATAAAAAACACCACTTTTCTCATCCTGCCATACAATATCATATCCTGTGCAGACAGGGGGGAGAGAAATGATTTTTGTTAATGGGTATCCAGTAAATACAGCTCAAATCTCTGGTTTTAATGGGCTTACATCAACTCAGAAACAAATAGGTGAAAAGCTTGAAAATTCTAGAGAATCGTTCTATTACAGAAGTCCTCACCAATTTTTATTTGAAGTTGTTATGCGTGCAAATATCGTTGCAGCTGCAAACGCTATGCGTGATAGTGGAGCGGGATTTGCTACGTTTGTTAATTCTCGCTGTAATCCCCAATATTGGAGAAGAACAGCTTATGGCGGTTTTTTACTTCGATCGGGAGTCCGTCCTTCTGATGCCATTTCAGACATTTTTATTAACGGGAAAAAATACGGATTCGAATGTACAACCGCCATTATGATCATGTTTTATAAAGCAGTTCTTGAAACAATTGGAACGAGTATGTTTGATCAATTGTTTAACGGATTGCTTCTCTACAGTACAGAACATGATGAGGACCTTCAAATTATTCAGGTACCGTCTGGAGATTCCTTGCCTGGAGATGTGAGATATGTTAAAAACCCAGAACATCACCCAAACACGCCTCAATGGCAAGGTGAAAATTTGATTGATCTTGGAAACGGGCAATTCTTCGGCCACGGAATTGGTACGGGTACGATTAGAGAGGTTATTGAAGTGCTTAATAAAAAGAGAATGCCTGGTGCTACAGTCTCAGCTTTTTTAACACCAGAAATTATCAGACCAAACTATCGTTTAATGTCCGAATACACTCGTCATCCAATTCGAAGACTGCTTGCTGGAGTCATATAAAAAAGACGCAGAGAAGAATTATGTTCTCTGCGTCTTTTACTTTTTTATTGAAGATATGGTCTTGGATCAACTGCATTTGACTTGGATCCGTTCCATGGTCCTTTGTGCAATTCGAAGTGTAAATGCTGACCTCTCGATTCACCAGTGTTTCCTTGGTAGCCTAGGAACGTACCTTGAGAAACAGATTGACCTTGACGAACAGCTGGTGTTGTTCTCATGTGTGCATAGAGCGTTGTATAAAGTTGCCCATTAATATAGTGCGTAATATAGACAACGTTTCCGTAACTGCTTGAATAATAAGCTCTTGCTACTGTTCCAGATGCTGCTGCAACGATTGGTACCGCGCTTCCGCCTTTTGCAATGTCCATCCCATAGTGCATTCCCGCACTTCTGTGACCGAAGCCTGAGGTAATCATTCCTTGAGAAGGCATGATAAAATCACGGCTGACAGGCACAGGAGCTGGTGCTGGTGCAGGCGGTGGTGATGAAGGTGCTGGTGCTGCTGAAGAACTTGAGTTTGACGAGCTGCTTTTCGCTCTAGCTGCCGCTGCTGCTGCATCAGCTTTTGCTTTTGCAGCTGCTGCTTCAGCCGCTGCTTTAGCTGCCGCTTCTCTCTTTTTACGTTCTTCTTCTTCACGTTTCGCACGAGCTATTTCTGCTTTAATTGCAGCTTCTTGTGCTGAAAGCAGTTCGTTTTTCTCTTCTAATTGCATAATATGACTATGGATTTCTCCTTCTTCTGTTTGCAAGTGTGCCAGAAGAGCAGCTTTTTGTTTTTTCTGATCAGTTAGCTTTTGGTTTAATCCCTCAAGCTCTGCTAAGTCTTTATTAAGAGATGTTAGTTGAGTTTCAACTTCTTCTTTTTTCTTTTCAACAGAAGCTTTATCTTGTCTGTGTTCTTCTAAAATTGCTTTGTCTTGCTCAGCAATTACGTTTAAAGCAAATACGCGATCAAGAAAATCGCCAAAATCTTTAGCGCCTAATAAAACGTCCAGGTAGTTAACAGCCCCGCCGCTTTCATACATGGAACTTACACGTTCTTTTAAAAGAGCGTCACGTTCCTTGATTCTTTTCTCGAGCACATCAATCTCTTTTTTCAGTTTTTCAATAGAAGCTTTTGTAGATTGGATGGATGCTTTTTTGTTTTCAATTTGTTTAACTGTCTTATCTATAGAACTCTGTAATTGTTCGATTTGATCTACTGTGTGATCTTGCTTATTTTGATTCTCTTTTAGTTCACCCTGCTTTTTATCCTGTTCAGAGCGATTATGTTCTTTTTTATTTTTTATAGAAGACAGAGTTTCTGCCGATACGGTATATGTACTGAATACTAGACTCAGAGACAGTGTTGCCATTACTAGCTTGCGTTTCAAAATGGGTACTCCTCCTTGTAAGTGCAAATGTTGCCAATTTCTTTACTCATGTGATTATACCATTGATTACTAGTCAGTTATCGCGAAATAATATTACATTTATATTTCAAAATATTACACAATGAAACACGATTCGACTTATCTCTGTAACAAATTGTCTGTTAAAGGAAATAGAATAGGAGATATAGAATAGTAAATGACAAATAAGTGGTTGATAATATCAAAGTATTATTACAAAAAAGACAGGTACTAAAGAAAATTCATATAAAATCTCTTCATTTTACTATTTAACAAGAATAGATGTGTCCACAACTAAGATTAAAGTTTCATCACAGTCTTATTTTTTTTCTAGAGCAACAAATATTGAAAAAACAGCTTTTAAAAAATGAATAATAAATAAATTCACAATCGTCTAAAGGTTAGATGGAGTTTAAGGGGGGGATGGACTTGAAAACGAAAACAAATGTTGTGTCACCAGAGATTAATCTACACAACTTGAGTCAGGAAGAGTGGCTTATACAAATCATGGACATGTACCAAGATAAGGTGATAAGGCTCGCTTATACATATGTAAAAGATAGAAAATTAGCTGAGGATCTGGCACAAGAAGTATTTGTGAAATGTTTTATCCATAAGGACAACTTTCGAAATGAATCATCGGTAAAAACGTGGGTATATTCAATCACCATTAATTTGTGTAAGGACTATTTAAGAAGCGGATGGAAGAAGTACATTCATGTTATTGATCGTTTTAGCAAGACCAAACCAACCTCTGCTCTAACACCCGAACTCTCTATCGTGCAAAAAAGTGAACATGAAGCATTGGCAGATGAAGTCTTGAAACTTCCACTTAAATATCGAGAGGTCATCCTTCTCTACTATTATAAAGAGTTGACGGTTAATGAGATCAGCCAGATTTTAAATAAAAAAGAAGCGACAGTCAGAACAATTCTTCAGCGAGGCAGAGAAATGCTGCGCCGTAAACTGGAAAAGGGAGGGTGAAGTCATGGAAGATCCGTTAAAGCAGCTGCCTGAAATATTGAACAACGGCCGTATGAAAACCATTACGTTTAAAGAGGAACATAGGCAAAGCGTTCTTCAGAAAACACGTGATCTGAATAAACCTCCTGCGCCTAAAAGCATGTGGTATCATTGGTTTCATCAAAGTTTAAGTCTGGCGCTCGGTGTAGCCTTTATCTTTATTTTTATCCAGTTTGCAGAAAGCATGCCGCTTACAAAAGATACGAATAAAGATGCCGATTTCTTTGTGGAAACCCCTTATGCCAATCAGGCAATTTTAACAAAAGCACGACATGATATGAGGCATCATCATAATGTTACAGGAATTGACGCGTACCAAAAAGGTGATACATTAACTGTATATATCAGGTTTCCTGAAAATCTTTCACAAGAAGAACAGTTTTTTCTTACTGAGTCTTATTTGAAGGAAGTATCACATCTCACGTTAAACGAACCGTATGAAGCGCAGGAAAATTTGGGTGAACTATGGAATTATGTTAATCTAAAAGTCTATACAGCAGGTTCTACGGACGACGATATGAAAGCCGATCTTCTTGAAGTGGATAAAGACTTTGTATGGCTCGGTTCAATCAAGAAAAATGAAGGCATATTAAAGTGGGAGCGACTCACGAATAAATAACCGTAGCCAAACAGGATATATGTATGTGCAGCTAGAAATTAGACAGGAAACGAGCAAAAGCGGTGAATAGCATGAAAAAAACACACATAAAATTTTTTACAGAAGTAGGCGCACAAAAGCCGAACAGCATCAAAAACAAAGAAACTCCATGTCCATTTTGTCGCATTGATGAACTGGAAGAAGTACTGGATACGAGAGGTTCAATTATATTAGTGAAAAATAAATATACTGTACTTGATGGAGCCTATCAGACCGTCCTTATCGAAACAGACGAATGTGAAGGAGAACTATCTGAATACAGTAAAGAACACCTTTATGATGTCCTGCGTTTCGGTCTGGACCATTGGGAGCGCATGTTAAATAGCGGAGAATATCGTTCGGTCATGTTTTTCAAAAACCATGGGCCTTTATCAGGCGGGACGATACGGCATCCTCATATGCAGATTATCGGTTTAAACGAAGTGGATTGTATGCATGATTTTTCTGTTAATCAGTTTGAGGGGCTCTCTATTTTAGAGAAAGATGGGGTAAGGTTCACTGTATCAAATGAACCGCGAGTAGGATTTTATGAGCTGAATGTGATTTGGGAAAAAGACGCTGATCTAACTTTATTGGCAGATTGCATACAGACAGGAGCTCATTTTCTGCTTAATCATTTTCACCGAAACTGTACGAGTTACAATCTTTTCTTTTATAAGAATAACGAGACTTCGTACTGCAAGATTATGCCGCGCTTTATAACATCACCTCTTTTTATGGGGTACGGTGTACAGCAAGTGGCGAACAATATTGAAGGTATTGCACAAAAAATAAAAGACATTTATTTTACTGCATAAAGAAAAAACCAGATCTCACTCAGATCTGGTTTTTTGCTTTCTCAAACAGTGTTTCCATCGCAAACACGATGAGCGGATGGGTTTCATCCATCACTTTGTTGATTTCCAGCCGTTCGGTCCATTGATGAGCATCTTTGCCTAGCGGGCCGATGTTAATGACAGGAATGTTGATCTCTCTCATATCATCAAAGGGAATGTTATATCTTGATCCCAGTAAAGGGAAATTACTAGTGAACGCGGCAAGATCACGAGCATCACCGTTGAAACCAATATAACTTAAGTCAGATAATCCGCTAAAGTAATGAACATTAACAAGGTCACTGTTGAACTCACTTTTTGCATGTTTCACTACTTCTTCTGATGTCGCTTTAATCAATGGATGATCGCTTGAACAGACAGCGGGATAAAATGGCGGTGTGTAGAAAAGGACGATCATTGGTGAGATGTCTCTGCACAGACTCGCCAGTTCAAATACATATTGAATGGTGAGCTCTCTTTCATCAGCGTTCGGATTATTGGTTTGCAGCATGTTTTCTCTGCGGTCTAGTTCTTCTTGTCCATATTTTGTCACCGCATGCTCATAGAGCTCGTTAAAGGTGAGTACTTTTATGTTTTCTTTTTCAGGGGTGAAAGGAACAATTTTAGAAACAGCTTTACTTCTTTCGTAAAAACGGTTTTCTAATTTTCTAGCTGCGATTTGAGCACTATTCATCAGCATGGATGTAATATCTGATAGCGGGCGATTAAACAGCATAAGGTTAAAAAGAGTAACCGCAGCATGTGGAATCTGCACGGAATAATGATCTTTTAAATCTTTTTGAATCAAGTTTGTGGGTACAGGTGTAGCTTCAGTGCGGAACGTCTCAACATAATCAACATTCCATTCTAGTTCTCTTGTAATCTCGGCTGCCATCGCATTGCCATTCATACCTGCTAGCGGTTCACCAACGTGCGTCTCTTTGCCGTAACAAAGAAAGCCAGGAAGAATCTTTCCCGTTGATCCGGTATACATATAAGGCGCTGTATCACCCGGAAATTTTGTGAAACTAGGTTCTCCGTTTAAACAAGTGATGTATTTAATATCATACTCTTCCTTTAACTGGCGTAAAACGCTGACACCTGCCAGCATTCCCTCAGAGTGAACTTCTTCATCGGGAACGGAAATCATAAGAACATTTCCATTAAAATGACCGGTTGCCGCTTTTTCAATCATAGACATATGAAGCGCGACACCAGCTTTCATATCCATCGTTCCTCGACCGAACAGCCAATCACCATTCTTTAAATCTTCCTGAACAAAAGGATGAAGAAGCTCTTTATTTTCAATAATCTTTTCGGTAAGTTCATCTGGCCGAAAAGCGAGGTGTTTCCATTCTCCAAAATCCTCAACAGAGACTACATCAAAGTGACTTAATAGAATAATGGTTTCTTTTACACTAGGATCATTCTGTACAAATGCCGTTATCAGTTTGCGGCCATCTGGAAGGGGATGATGGCGAACGTGATCCGGGTGTGTTGTGAAATATTCAAGTGAAGAAAGTGTATGGTGAAGGTGCTCTGCCATAAACAATTCTCCATCATGATGGGTGATGCTTGGAATCGAAACGAGATCTTTTAGCAGTTTCGTATATCCTTCTTTTGATTGCCACTTTAACATATGTGTACCTCCTAGATGTATGTCTTTGTTACCTATACTACTCTTTCCCTTTAAATCCTTTTTTAAAGAATGTTTTCGTAAACTAGTTGCTTTTGGAAGTGAATGATTTCCGTTCCAGGCTGCTCGCTTTCCGCGGGGCAGGCGGTAAGCCACATTTGGACGTTTCACTCTTAAGTGTCTCACCTGCCCGCCTGTCCCGCAGGACAAGGAAGTCTACGGCAGCGACACATCGCACGAAGAAAATTTGAAGTTTAATTTTCGAGGAGTCTCGCACCTTGCACTCCAATCATCAATCAGAGAAGTCAATATTTGAAAGCAACAGTCTTTTAGAAAAGAGCGCTTTGAGACCATTATCGCTCTAGGATTCCACGCCGATCAACAAGCTAAAGGTGATAAGTTTAAAAAATGCTGATGAAGAAATAATCATTTGAAAATCTTTATTGGGACATATTGACAGATAATTACATAACGTGGTATATGTGTATTATAAATAATAGTACACTTAATACAAAAGAGGTGGGGTCATGATTCAAGTAACGAATCTATCGTATGCTTTTAAAATTGGAAAGAAAGAAAAGGAGAATGTGATTCCTGTTCTGCATGATGTGAATCTGCATGTGGGAGAGGGAGAAATCGTGGCGATTGTTGGAAGGAGTGGTTCTGGGAAGTCAACATTATTAAACTTAATATCAGGATTCATTCAAGCTGAAACTGGTGCGATTTCTATTAACGGGACACAAGTTAGTGGTTTGTCAGAATCAAAGTGGGCAGAATTTCGCTTAAATCACCTTGGATTTATTTTTCAAAGTTTTCAGCTGATCCCTAGCATGACAGCTTATGAAAACGTAGAACTCCCGTTGGTTTTAAAAGGGTGTAACGAGAAAGATAGGAAAGAACGGACGACCGAAATGTTGAAAAGGGTCGGGTTGGAACAGTATCAGAGTCATTATCCAGGAGAACTCTCAGGGGGGCAGCAGCAGCGTGTTAGTATAGCAAGAGCATTAATCTTAAACCCTCCACTTATATTGGCTGATGAACCAACAGGAAGTTTGGATTCTGAAAACGAGAGAGAACTTTTAACTTTTATAAAAGAATTAAATGAAAACTATGGAATTACGTTTCTAATGATTACACATGATCATGAAGTAGCTTCCATTGCCCACCGTAAAGTGGAGATTGTAGACGGGTACTTAAGAGAAGGGAGAATGCTTCGTGAAGTTCAAAGATAAGCACCGTTTTGTCAGAAGTAATATGAAAAGAAACAGAACACGTGTCTGGATGACAATTCTTGCTTCAACGATCGGCTGTGCCTTTTTAATTATGCTCGCCTCAGTAGGCTTTGCCATCCATAAGACAGCTGTAGATGATGTGATGAGTTACCGGTTGATGAACGAAATCCAAATCCAAAAAGAAAACGGTATGATAACTGATAAAGAAGTGAAGAAATTAGAGAAGATGAAAGATGTAAAGGTGGTCACACGCAAAAAGCATACACCCGCAAACGAGTTTATGCTCGGTGATTACATGATTAATACTACTGTTTTCAGTGCACATATGCCGTCTGAGATCAAAGCTGGCTTTGAACTAGACCGTGGTCGTTTACCTGAAAATAAGAATGAAATCGTAGTCGGCTATCATTTTGCGGAACAATTAACAAAAAAAGCGCCTGAAGGTTATTTTGAAGGGTTGAGCGATGAAGAATCACAGGAAAAACATAAAGAATTAATATACAAAGAGGACTTAATAGGAAAGACCCTCACTTACCATTTGACCCCTTCTGAAAATAAGGATCAAAATGCAAAAAATCTTTCGGTAGAAGTTAAAGTAGTTGGGATTGGAAAAAAACCGACAAAGAAGTGGGCTATTGCTACAGATGCTTATATTACGGAGGATCTTCGAAATGAGGTAGTTCATACCCTATTTGGAAAAAACGAGAGAGATGACAATGAAGGTACAGTGGAGGAAGGATATGACGATGTAAAAGTGTATACGTCGTCAGCGGAAAAGGTAAAAGCAGTTTCTGAAGAAATTGAGAAGATGAATTTATTAACTTATTCTGTTGCCAGCGAATTAAAGGAGCTTAACCTTTATTTTACTTTGTTTAAGGCGGGTCTAATTTTTATCGGTGGAATTGCTGTTCTAATTGCCTCCATCGGTATTTTTAATACGATGACGATGGCTGTTACGGAACGCTCACAGGATATCGGTATCATGAAAGCCATCGGTGCAACTCCTAAAACCATTAAACGCATTTTCCTGTTAGAAAGCGGGTATATCGGTCTATGGGGAGTGGGATTAGGTACATTGCTGGCATATTTGATTAGCTATGGAGTCAATTTTGCTCTTCCAATTATCATTGAGCAGTTCTTAAACGAAAAGCCACCTGAAGATTTCATTCTATCTTATATCCCATGGAGTCTGACAGTGATTGCCGTAACGATTTGTATGGGCGTAACGCTGTTATCGGGTTGGAGACCTGCGGCAAAAGCTACCACGGTTGATGTATTAAAAGCGTTAAGAAGAGATGTGTAAAGGTGAGCACTAGTGGATATTTTAGTCTGCTGGTGTTTTTTCTGTGGTGCCTTTTCTGAAGTGTACACCGTTTTAAAAACAGGAGAAAGGGTGGTATTCCCCGAAAACGTAGATAAAAGGAGTGAATAACACCATGAAACAAATTATTGCCATGGGCGGCGGCGGTTTTTCCATGGAACCTGAAAACAAGCGGCTGGATCATTATATTCTTCAGCAATGTAAAGATGATAAACCGCGTATTTGCTTTGTACCAACAGCGAGCGGAGATGCAGATGGATATATTGAACGCTTTTACAAAGCTTTTGAAGCTGAAAACTGCGTGCCATCACATTTGTCGCTCTTTTCTCCTCCTATAGATCTGAAGGATTTCGTAAATCAGCAGGATATTTTTTATGTCGGCGGAGGCAATACAAAAAACCTCCTCGCTCTGTGGAAAGAATGGGGATTAGATGTTCTTTTAAATACGGCATATGAAGATGGGAAACTATTAGCCGGCCTTAGTGCAGGTTCTCTTTGCTGGTTTGAAGAAGGTGTGACCGATTCATTTGGCCCACTTACTAAGCTGGAATGTCTAGGCTTTCTGTCTGGAAGTCATTGCCCCCATTATGATGGTGAGGCAGAACGAAGACCCGCTTATCATGGACTTATTGAGAATGGATTAAAGCCAGGATTTGCAGCAGATGATGGAGCAGCACTTCACTTTATTGATGGAAAACTGCACAAAGTGGTTAGTTCAAGAGAGAACGCAAAAGCTTACTATGTAGAGAAACAGGGCGAGGAAGTGGCTGAAAGGGAGCTCGAAACACTTTTTTTAAAATAAAGGTTTAAAGTTCTGATGATTGGGCGGAAAATGTATTATTCGCTAATCATCAGGAGGTAAGAGTGTTGAAAAAATTTGCAAGCATTCTGTTATTCATGATGCTGGTTATTGTTTTAGCATCGTGTGGAAACAAGAATAAAGACGATGAACATAAAAATCATGATATGGAAGAATCCAAAGCCGCATCTCAAGCGGCATCCAGCAAGGTAAAGGGCGGATCTTACATTGTGAATCTTATTAATTCAAAAGGTGATAAAGCGGGAGAAGCAACTTTAACACAAACAGCGGATGGAGTTAAAGTTGAGGTGAACGCAACAGGATTAAAACCAGGCGAACATGGCATTCACTTTCATCAAGAAGCAATATGTGCACCGCCAGATTTCAAATCAGCCGGACCACACTTTAATCCAACAGAAAAAAAGCATGGGTTTCTTAATCCGAAAGGCCCTCATGTAGGTGATATCCAAAATGTGAAGGCAAACAAAAGCGGTGTTGTTCAAGACGAAGTTCTATCTAATCTTGTGACTCTTTTAGAAGGCAAGAGTAACTCACTATTTGCAAACGGCGGCACCTCGCTTGTTATACATGATAAGCCAGATGATTATAAGACAGATCCTGCCGGAAATTCAGGAGACCGAGTTCTGTGCGGCGTAATTAAGAAATAAAGAAAAAGCTGGAAAACCGTTGAACTATCGACGGGAATTTCCAGCTTTTTCATTCTTTCTAGGAAGACAGGTTCTTGCTGATTTGATCATTTTTATATGATGATGGGCTTTTTTTATGTGATGACCTGTATTTTTTATGTGATGTGCCAAGTTTTTTATGTGATAATATCCTTTTTTTATATGATCTGAATTCCTCTGTTTTTTTCAAAAGGATTTTGCAGCCAACTGGGGTGCACGCCTGCTAATGGCATAATTTTAACTCCCCGTACTCGTAAAGGCCCTTAACCCTCTATTCCAAAACCAGTAGGCGACCACGCATGTGACAATCGCAACAATAGGCGTTAACAATGCAAGCTTTTCGAATCCTGAGCCTTCAATAAAATAAGCTGCAGGATAAAATGCGGTAAAGCCGTATGGAATGATCCATGTAAGTAAGTGTCGAATGCCTTTATGGTAGATCGTTAAAGGATAGCGGGCAAAATCACTCAAGTTAAAGATCGTCCACACGATCGGCAGGCTATCAACCATCCAAAAGGATAATGTTGCAAAGAATAGATTAATCGCTACAAAAATAAAACCAGATGCAATAATCATGATAACAAGAATAAAGAACTCCAATACTCCCCACGAAACATCTAGATGCGGCATGGCCGTACTGATTACGATGATGCCGATAAACAGCTGTCCAAATCCGTCCTGCTGAAGCCGATCTGCAATAAAGTGGAACAACGGATTGATCGGACGGATGAGGAGACGATCAAACTTTCCCGGTCTTATGTACTGCCAGCCAAGCGTCCACAAATTATCAAAGAATATATGGTGGATGGACCTGCCAGTAGCGGCAATTCCGTATATGAATAGAATCTCGTAAAACGTCCAGCCGTTCAACTGATGAATATGATCGAACACAATTTTAACAAAGAAGATTCCTGCAAACTGCTGAAGCATAACTGACAAGACACCAAGCAGAAAATCCATCCTATATTCCATCATTACTTTTAAATTTTGTTTGCAGAACAAATAATATAATTTCATGTACCGTGTCAACATGCACGTCACCTCCTATCCTCCAAAAATCGTTACCTTTTTAATCGCAATCGACCATAGAATCCTTAACAAAACAAAGAGTAAGACAGCCCAAAAGATTTGTGATCCTAGCGCAAGCCATGCTTCAGTTCCTGTTAAGATGCCAGTATAAATCGCTACCGGAACATAGACCATTGCTTGGAACGGAAGGAATAGACTTACCGTTTGAAACCATTCAGGAAATAAAATAAGCGGAACGAGTGCCCCGGAAAAAAACGAGATTACCGCTTCTTTCATCACTTCAAGCCCCCAAAGGTTAATCGTCCAAAATGCAAGAATTGCGATCAGCAGGTCAAAAAATGTTCCGATCCAGATTCCCATTAGTGCGCTAAGCAAAAATAATAAGCCGCCTTGCCACGTAGTCGGGAGTGCTATATCCATAAAAACAAACGCAAGTATGCCAAGAGGCAGTGCTCCGCGTATAAAGTGGATAATTTTATCCCCCATATCCATCGCGATCAACCGAGTGATAAGGTGATAAGGACGCATGAGTTCGATTGCTACATTACCGTCTTTTATAGTATGGGCGAGTTCTTGGCCCACACCTGAAACGAACATCTGTAAAAACATAGCGATAATGATATACGTAATCATGCTATCAAATGGCATACCTTCTATTTCCGTTCGGCTGCTATAAACGGCTTTCCAAAAGAAATAGATTACAAGCATTCTTAAAAGAACGGAGAAGGTATTTGCCCAAAACCATGCTGAATATGCAGCATGAACTTGCATCTGAACACGGGCAAACTCAATGTATTTCCTCATGCTGCACCTTACCTTTCATCCCTTTTCCGTAAATCTCTTCTACGATTGTTTCGATCTTTGCGTCGGTAATCGTTAAGTCTGCGACGGGATAATGCTTCATCATACAGCTGATGACTTCCGCTCCTGAAATATCTTTGTTGCTGAACGAGATGGATACAAGATGGTGATCTTCATCTGTTCTTGGAATGATCTCAGTCACAGAATTGATTTCTTCAGGCAGCACAAAATCATCGATTGAATGCTCTAACTCAAACTGAATTACACGCTTATCACCAAATTGTGATTTAATGTCCTGAATGGATCCATCGTATATTACACTGCCATCGTCAATAATGATAATGCGCTGACAGATCTCCTCGATGTCTTGCATATCATGTGTGGTTAATAGCACGGTTGTGCCGTACCTAGTGTTCATCTGTTTGATGAAGTTGCGGATTCGAACCTTAACCGCAACGTCTAATCCGATTGTAGGTTCATCCAAGTACACGACTTTTGGACGATGTAAAAAAGCAGCGGCGAGTTCACAGCGCATTTTCTGTCCTAACGATAGCTGCCTTACTGGGATGCCTAACAATGGCTCTAAATGAAGGACATCAACGAATTCCGCTAACGTTTCTTCATATTGCTTTTGAGGAATCTCATAGATGTGTTTAAGCAGTTCGTAGCTTTCTCGAACAGGGATATCCCAGAATAATTGTGTCCGCTGACCGAAAACGGCACCAATATGGCTGGCGTTTTGTTTCCTATTTTCATAGGGAATGATTCCGTTCACTTTCACTTCGCCGGAGGTAGGCGTTAAAATTCCGGTTAGCATCTTTATCGTTGTGGACTTGCCTGCACCATTCGCTCCGATGTATCCAACCATTTCGCCTGATTCAATGTTCATGCTGATTCCTTTAACCGCTTTTTTCGTTTCATATTTTCTATGAAACAATGATTTTACGGCTCCTCTTAAACCAGGATCCCGTTTTGCTATTTTATAATGCTTTTCGAGTTTTTTTACAACGATCATGTGAAATCTCCTTAAAAATGAACACAAAAAAACCACAGACAAGCTCCTGCGGGTATGTGTGCATATATAAATTTTTTAGCTCACGATCTGACGCGTCAGGTTTTAAAGGGATATGAAATTAGTTTGATTGTATGATAAAAATCCACATGTTATCCCTCTCCTTTTGAAAACGTTTGCAAATGTATGCAGTACACGCATTATATCTAAAGTTTTTCGATTTGTAAAATATATCCTTGTTTTTAATTTAAAAGGAATAGTTTAGTTGATTAAGTGTTTGGGAAAGTAGAGCTTATGTAGAGGTCAATAAATGTACCTAAAAAAAGGAGGAAGAATATGTACGATTACAATGGAGTAACGGATTCGTGGATGGCTTACTTAGGAAGATTGCCAGATTTGCTTCTAGCTATTTTAGTTTTATTAATTGGCTGGCTTATCGCTTCTTTAGTAGCCAAAGCAGTCAAAAAAGCTCTTCACAAAACTGACTTTGACAATAAAGTCGCAAGGTGGATGAGACCTGATTCAGATGGGGAACACGTTGAACAAACGAGATCCAGTAAGTATTCTTCTGAAGAAGTTATAAGTAAAGTTGTATTTTGGATTCTTATGGCTGTGGCGATTGTTATGTTCTTAAACATGCTTAGCCTTCCGTATGTAGCTCAGCCGATCTCAAACGCTTTAGGTGTGATTGCAGCAGCGATTCCTAACCTATTAAAAGCAGCACTAATCGCAGCTGTTGCTTGGCTGATCGCATCAGGTTTATCCATACTCGTGAAAAAATTAGGGCAAAACACTGGTTTTGAAAGATTATTGCACCGCTGGAAGCTTACTCGAGATCCAAGTCAATCTGACAAAGCTGTTATCTCAGCTTCAAAAGCAGTATTTTACCTTACCTTACTATTATTCCTGCCTGCTGTATTATCCGCTTTAGGAATTGATGCAATTTCTGAGCCATTAGAAGGCATGCTGACAGGATTCTTCGCTTTCTTGCCAAAACTTCTTGGAGCAGCCATCATTCTTTTTGTTGGATGGCTAGTAGCTAAGATCGTTAAGGAGATTTTGGTAAACTTCCTTCAAAGCATCGGTACAGACCGTTTAGCAGACAAAATGGGTGCTGAGCGCGCTTTAGAGAAAACATCTCTTTCTCAGCTAATTGGAACAATCGTATACGTATTTATCTTAATTCCTGTTGTTATTTCTGCACTCGAAACATTGGACATCAACGGAATTTCTGGACCTGCAATCGGAATGTTAGGTCAAATCATGGACATGATTCCGAATATTATCGTAGCCATCATCCTAGTAGCTGTAGGTTTATGGCTAGGCAAATGGGTGAAAAAAGCAGTTACTTCATTATTAGAACGAGTTGGATTCAATGGTATTTTTCACAAGATGGGTCTAGGATCTCTTCATAAGACAGATCGTACATTTACCATCTCACAAATCATTGGGTATGCCGCTCAGGTTGTTGTCGTATTGCTCTTTACAATTGAAGCACTTCAACTGGTTAATCTTGAAAGTTTAGTTAGTATTCTATCGGTTGTACTAGCCTATATCCCGATGGTGTTAACGGCAGTGTTGGTACTAGGAATCGGATTCTATGCAGGAGACCTTGTAAAACGTGTCGTTCAAAGCATGGTAAAACAACAGGCGGAAGGCAAGCTGCTTGGCAATATTGCAAAGTATACGATTATTACGCTTGCGTTCTTCATGGCTCTGGATCAGCTTGGAGTAGCAAAAACAATCGTAAATGCTGCGTTCATTTTAATCCTAGGTGGATTCACACTTGCTTTTGGTCTTGCTTTTGGACTAGGTGGACGAGATGCAGCTGGTCGTACGCTTAATAAATGGGGAAGACGAATGGAACATACAACGATCGGAAGTCCTGACCCTGCAGAGTGGAAAGATAAGACATCTTTAAAAGATTTCCGTACAGATTCTTCAAAACAACAAGATGTGTCAACAACAACTACAAACCTTGATAAGCCTCATACTATCGCAAAAGACAGACAATTTAATCACTTGAACACACCAAGCGATGAATTTGGCATAAACAAGAATGATCCAAAAAGAAATGATTTTTAATCCATAATAAATAGGAGAATGGAAATGACTCATAAAGGTGAACCTTAACCTTTGTGAGTCATTTTTCATCGTTTCATACACTGCATCAACCGTGAGTGTCAATTAACGTAAAAATAATTTCGTTTGTTTTATTGAAAGAACATTGTTTCACAACTGTCTAATCCAGCCATATAATTATCGTTCAACCTGGTATTTAGTGCCGGGTGTATTCATTTTTGGGACGTTTGAAGTGAATAGATGAATAAGATTACGGACAAGTTGATAAAAAACGAGAGGAGTCTGAAAAGAATGCTACAGGCCGCTTTTTGGGGAGGAATAGCAGGTTCTGCTGTCCTTTTAGGATGTTTTGCAGCACTCGCTTTTCATATTCCAAAAAAATGGACAGCATGGGTCATGGCTTTTGGTACAGGCATTTTAATAGGAGCTGTTTCCTTCGAACTGTTAATAGAAGCAGTTGAACAAAGCAATTTAATGGTTGCAGCTATTGGGTTTATTCTAGGTTCAACCATCTTTACAGTGATTAATAGTATTCTTGCAAAAAAAGGTGGACACGAAAGGAAAAAATCAGGAGATAAGAAAACAAAAGGTGTAGGCATGACCATCTTTTTTGGTACACTGCTTGATGCCATTCCTGAATCCGTTCTGATAGGAGCAAGCTTGATCGATCATAGTAAAGTAAGCTGGCTGCTTGTTGTTGCCATCTTCTTAAGCAACTTTCCTGAAGGGTTATCCAGCTCAATCGGATTATTAAAAGAAGGTTTTTCGAAACGCAAAATTATCGGTATGTGGATTTCTGTTTTTTTAATATCATCCTTCGCTGCTTTTTTGGGCTTTGTTTTTTTAGAACAGGCATCTGTTGCTACATTATCATTGATCGGTGCCTTTGCGGGTGGAGCCATAATGGCAATGGTATCTTCTACGATGCTTCCGGAAGCACATGAGGATGCTGGTGTAGCTGTTGGATTTATTACATCGCTAGGTCTGTTATCATCATTGGTCCTGACTCATTTTTCTTAAACAAAATATCTTTTGCTTCACTTACCCAAGCTGGTGTGTATATAATGTTGGAAGAAAAAGGAGGCGGATTGTGATGGGATTCTTACAAAAAAAGAAATACACACTTAATTTCACATATCCGCCGTTTAAATATAAGAACAGATGACGTATTGATTGTCATTTGTTCTTTTTTTGTGCATGAAGAAATGGAGGGAAAGCAGATGCGTTATAAACGAGTACTTATTAAACTAAGTGGCGGAGCTCTGGCGGGTCAGCAAGGAACAGGGTTTGATCATCTTTCTCTAAATCACATCGCAAAAGAAGTTTTGTCCGTAATTGAAAAAGGTATTGAAGTGGCTATCGTGGTGGGCGGAGGTAATATTTTCAGAGGCAATCTAGCAGAGTATTGGGGAATTGAAAGGGTAGAAGCTGACCAGATTGGAACGTTAGGAACCATAATCAACAGCTTAATGCTTAGAGGCGTCTTAAAAAGTAAAATGAATCAAGAAGTGAGAGTTTTGAGTTCAGTTCCGATCAGTGCAGTAGCAGAGCCGTATATTCGATTAAGAGCAGTTCACCATTTAAACAAAGGGTATGTGGTCATTTTCGCTGGCGGTAATGGCCAGCCTTACGTAACGACCGACTATCCTGCGGTCCAACGAGCACTTGAAATGAATTGTGATGCAATCCTTTGTGCTAAGCAAGGAGTTGATGGGGTGTATGACAGTGATCCTAATCGATTCAAGCAGGCGAGGAAGTACGCAACATTACATTATGACGAAGCCATTCGCAATAACTTAAAAGTGATGGATCAATCTGCTCTCATTTTGGCACGTGATCATGGATTGCCGATTCACCTTTTTGATTTTAACCAAGAAGGCTCTTTCCTCAAGATTTGTACAGGTGAGGATGTTGGTACATTTATCAGTCATAATATTGAAACTGCCCTTGTTTAAAAATGGCTCCCTCGGTGCTTAACAGACTTGTATATTAAAGCATTCCTGCTTACAAACGGAATGCTTTTTTGTATATTTCATGGATTCTTTTCTCATATTAAGAGGTGAAAAGAGGTGATGGACATCATGATGAAATGGTTAAAAAAGAAACCAAAAGAACAATCACATACTATAGATTTATCCAACAATACATACGGTAATATTAGAGAATTAATTGATAACTCTATGGAATCGGCTGACTTTATCCATTATCCCCAAAAGACTGTCCATCACAATATTTTCATCTCTTATTACAAAGCGATGATCGATGGAGAACTTCTTCATCGTGATGTATTGCCTTACTTGATTCACAATAAGGATTTTAAATCGATAAAAGACTTAAAAGATATTTTGCCGATTGAAAGTGTTACGATCACAAATGATATTAAAGAGATTCAAAACAAACTGCTGCGCGGTTTTATTGTGGTTCAATTAGGTGAATATGACGAAGAATGTGCGGTTATTCGTGCTGAGAACTTTTCAACAAACCGTCCTGTATCTGTTTCCGAAATTGAGTTCTCCGTTATCGGACCGAAAGAAGCATTTATCGAGAACTTGGACAGCAACTTGTATTTAATCAGAAGAAGACTGCCCGTTCCAGAGCTGCGTTTTAAAGAGATCGTGATCGGGAAATTTTCAAAAACGCGTGTTATTATCGCTTACCTAGAAGGTGTAGCAGAACAAGAGAATCTCAACACGGTCATGCAGAGGATTAAAGATATTGAACTAGAGATCATTCCAGACAGTTCCTATTTGGAACAGATCATATCTGATAACACCAAGTCTGTATTTCCCCAGTTGATCACAACAGAACGGCCAGACCGGGTGGTAGCCATGTTGAACTATGGACAGATCGCTATTCTTTCTGAAGGTTCTCCACAAGCTCTTTTAGGACCAACAGGTATTTCTGAATATTTTGCTTCACCAGAAGACTATTATTTATCTTGGATACTAGGCTCACTCTTCAGATTCATTCGCTTTATATCTGTAATTTTCTCAACGTTTGCTACGCCTCTTTATGTAGCTGTTCTAACGTTTCACTATCAGATGATTCCAAAAGATTTGCTGGCTCCACTAATTTCATCCCGTGTAAATATTCCGTTTCCTCCCATATTAGAAGTTTTATTTTTAGAATTAACGATAGAACTTCTGCGAGAAGCTGGCGCAAGGCTTCCGACAAAAGTTGGTCAAACACTTGGAATTGTAGGCGGAATTGTTATTGGACAGGCATCTGTTGAAGCAGGATTAACAAGTAACATTTTGTTAATCATCGTTTCGTTATCAGCCCTTGCTTCGTTTACGACACCTATATATAAAATGGCTAATACAATCCGGATTCTGCGTTTCCCTTTCATCTTTTTTGCTGCATTATGGGGCGGGGTGGGTATCGTACTGGCTATGTCTTTTATCTTAGTCCATCTATTACGTTTAGAGTCATTTGGAAGACCTTATATGCAGCCAATCTATCCACCGAGGCTGCTTGATATGACGGATACTGTTTTCAGGCTTCCTTACAATCGATTATTAAAACGCCCTATCTCATTAGGAACGCAGCTTCCATCGAAAGATAAAGTAAAAGAAATGAGAAAGAAGAAGGACATAGACGAATGATCAAAAGTGGCAGAATTCTTTTTTTACTCTCACTATTGCTGCTATTGGCTGGCTGCGTACCTAAACAGATCATTGACGAGGTGCAGCTGATACATTCGATCGGCTTTGATGAGCTGCCGGATGAAAATATTAAAGGAACCATAACGTATCCAATCTTTAATCCAGATGGCAATGTCCGCGTTGAAACTCTAACTGCCGTTTCTCATACAAGCCGGTTTATTCGTTCAAAACTGAATACTCAATCACCTAAGACACTAACTACTGGCCAGCTGCGTGTCGTACTTTTTAATGACAGATTTGCAGAGAATGGCGTCTTGGAAATTGTTAATTCTCTTTATCGAGATCCGAACGTAGGAAACCGATTATACCTAGCAGTTGTAAATGGAAGTACGCACAAACTGTTGACCTCAAACTACACGGCAGCACCTTTGCCGTCCATGTACATTACAGATATGCTTGAACAAAATATTAGTACTGAGAATTTACCAAGAACTAACCTGCATGTGTTCCTCTATAGCTATTATGGTGAAGGAATTGACCCTTTTTTGCCCATCATCAAATCACGAAATAAAGCGATTGAATTAGAAGGCGTAGCTCTCTTTAGAGGAGATAATTATGTAGGAAAACTAGATCATAGGGAGTCATTTGCGTTTAAAGTACTTTTAGAGGGGTCCAAAACGGGACACTATGAGGTGGAGGTCAAACAGGGGAAAAGAAAAGGCCATGCCGTTGTTCGCAACATTAAAGGAACAACAACCTACAAAGTAAAAAAAATAAATGGTGTGCCTCAATTTGACGTTAAGATGAAGATTCTTGGAGAATTACATGAGTACCCACACTGGTTGAATCTAGAGGAAGCCTCTAATATAGCTTTAATCGAGAAAACATTAAAAAAACAATTACAAGGTGAAGCAAAGACGATCATTAAAAAGTTCCAACGCTTAAAAGTCGATCCTCTTGGGTTTGGAGATCAAGTAAGAAGACGTGAAAAAGGATGGGATTATAAAGAATTCCAAAAACAATATCCTGATATAAAGATTAATGTCACAACAGAAGTTGAGGTTGTCGAATCGGGTGTCATAGAATAACGTTGATGAACAGCTGTCCTTGTAAAGGAAAGCTGTTTATTTTTTGTTGGTATTACGCGGTCAAAAAAACAAATTTTTAGCGAATAGATATATGGTTATTCCTTTATTGGATAGCGAGTTTAAAGGGGGCAATTGATTTGAGAACAACAGATGAGAAAATTAAACTACGCAATCATTGGTTCAAAATCATTTTAATCAGTCTATTTTCACTAGTATTCATGTTTAAAATTGTTGTAACCAAATTTACGTTTGATTTTTCCGATATGCTGGCATTCTTCTTAGCCATTTTTGCAATCGGTATTTGCAGCTTGTTTTATGTAAAAGTAAATGAGGCGCTGCAAGCATTCGGAGCAGCAGGGAAATCTGTACTGCCGCTACACAATGAAAATAAGCAAGTTACTGCAGAACAAGAAGAGTTTGAAGCTGCAGTTCAAGAAGAAGCTCCAATAACAGATAAAGAAGCAGAAGAGCTTGAACGCCTATTACTTTCACATGAAGATCAAGTAAAAAGAATGAAACAAGTACAAAAAGAAATCACCAATCGCTTAGTAACAGAAGATCTACATGAAGAGGACAAAAAAGATTACATCGACTATCTACTACAAAAAGAAAAAGAAATCATGTTAGCTAAGCAAGAAATTGTACGCATCACTTCATTATTAGAACCTGAAGCAGATCAGGAAGATGAAGGAGAGTTCGAGCAAGAAAGCATAACAGATGAATACATAGAAGAAGACACTGCTCACACGTCAAATGCAAAAGACATCGTACAACTATTAGGAAAAGAGTTTGTCTTAAATGCCAGCCTGGAGCAATTCAATCATAAAATGAGAGAAATTCAACATTCGATCACGATTGAAACAGCAAATCAACTAAAAGAAGAGGGACTTATTGACCCTTATTTTAACGTTACGCGTAAAGGATTAAAGGAATTTAGACGTGCAGCAAGAAAATTCAGCTACGGTGACGGAGTAAAATTCTTATCCAAAGTTGTTCAAAGAGGAAATCGATAGTTTAACAACGCTGCTTTGGAAGTAGTTGATTTCCGTTACAGATGCTCGCTTTCCGCGGGGCAGGCGGTGAGCCACATTCGTACGTTTCACTTTTAAGTGTCTCACCTGCCTACCTGTCCCGCAGGAGTCTCGCATCTTCCACTTCAATCAACTAGGCATTGAAGTTTTATAACAAACCGATCCAAAAGCAACAATCTATTGGTAAAAACTTTTTAAAAGATGTTTATAAGCTAATTCCGTGTCGTTACAAAGAACGTCACAGGATTTAGCTTTTTCTTTTTTTGAGGGGAATTCTTCATATTGTCAATCTTAATTTTTACGACATTCGCTTTTCCCTGCTACAATAGACATAGATTGTTGTGAAGGAGTTTGTTACATGTTTATTGTTGCTAAGGCGATGCTATATTTATGTTTTGCTATTCTAATGGGAGCATTCATTTTATATGCTGTTCCACATACAAAGCGTCCAGAGATTCACCTTTCAAAAAAGGTGATTATATTTCTGATCGCTTTAATACCACTCTTCGGAATGGGTGAACTTGTAAGGCTCACTATGTATTTAGGAGAAGATTTAGGGTATTGGGTTACTTTCCAAAACATTGTTTTTAGTTTTGAAGTAGGAAAGGGATGGCTGTTTTTAACGGGAATATCGGTGTTATTATTTTTTATGGTTTCATTTAATGATATACAAGAAGACAGGTTCTTTTCAGGACTTGCTTTGTTTTTACTAGCAGGAATGGGTATTTCAGTGGGTTATTCGAGTCATGCTGCAAGCTTAGAGTCTTTAGGATTTTTAGCCCATACACTTCATTTTCTGGCTGTGATTACATGGACTGGTGTATTGCTGGTGACCGGTTTCTTCAGTAGAGGCGAAGGTCCTGGTTTGTCATTTTACAAATGGTTTACACCAATGGCACTTTTCTGTTTGTTCACAGTTATTGGTGCAGGACTTTGGTTAATGTCTTATATCGTGCCTGAATATGTGAACGGATATTTGCTGGACTATGGTCAAGCGTTATTGATCAAGCATATTCTCTTGTTTATTATCGTGCTTTATAGCTTGATCAATGGTGTCTGGTTAAAGAAAAAAATAAAAACAGGTACAAGTGCTGCTTCATTATTAAAGTGGATAAAAGCTGAAGGTATTGTATTGTTTTTGGCGTTTGTGACTACTGCTGTTATGAGTCAGCAGACACCTCCTCATGATGTAGCAGAAACGCTGCAAATGCAGGCACCGTCTAAGTTATTTACTTTTATCACAGGATTAAATCCTGGTGAGAACCCAGCACTCACATTCGATTTCTCTATGATAAGCATCGTTTGGCTGGCATTTGCCGCTTTGCTTATTTCGGCTATTTTTATCAGCATTAAAAGAAACAGAAGCATTGCGCTAGTTGTTACAGCTTCAATTCTAGCCGCGAGTGCGATTTATTTAGCTGTTATGTCGTCTTTATCTTTATAAAAAAGCTGTTTTCTAAAGGATTGTTACTTGTTTAATTTTTTTTATTTTCTTCTTTGAATAGTTGGTTGTAGAGTAAGGTGCGAGACTCCTGCGGGACAGGCGGGCAGGTGAGACACTTATACGTGAAACGTACGAATGTGGCTCACCGCCTGCCCCGCGGAAAGCGAGTAACTGGAACGGAAATCAACCACTTCCAAAATCAAAAAAATACTACTAAAACACCCCAAATGATGAGCACCACAAAGCACAAAAATAAATACAATGAAACGAGGGCAGTCGTCAAGGCTGTCTTTTTTCAGCATACAAATATTTTTAATTTTTCAAAATCGACAATATTCGCAAAAAGAATGATATATTTAAAGCGGTTACATCATACAAAGAATTTAACCAATCTTTTTAATTTTTAAGGGTATTAGGGGGTAATTGGGTTGGAACAACTTATGCGCAATTTTTTCTTATTTCTTGCTAAAAATAAATCGTTAACAAACCTTGCAAAAAGATACGGTCTTCGTTTCGGTGCAGGTCGTTTCGTAGCAGGAGCAACACTTGAAAGCTCTATTTCTGCTATTAAGCGATTGAATGATAAAGGAATGCCAGTAACGATTGACCATCTTGGTGAATTTGTTGACAACGAACGAGAAGCTGCAGAAATGACTGAGCATTGTATTCAAGCAATCAAGGCAATCAGCAAAGAAAAACTTGATTCACAGCTTTCTCTAAAAATGACTTCCATGGGATTAGATATTAGTGATGAACTAGTGCTAAGCAACATGAGAAAAATAATGGATGCGGCACAAAAACATAATGTTTTCATTACGATTGATATGGAAGACTATTCTCGTTGTGAGAAGACATTAGAAATCTTTAAACTACTAAAGAGTGAATATGATAATATTTCAACCGTTATCCAAGCTTATTTGTACCGTTCGTTAGAAGATGTACAAATCTTGGATGAGTACCATCCGAATCTGCGTCTAGTTAAAGGTGCTTACAAGGAACCTCAGACTGTCGCTTACCCAGAGAAAAGCGATGTGGATAATAACTTTAAAAAGTTGATTGAAACACACCTTTTAAATGGTAACTATACAGCAATCGCAACTCATGATGACGAGATCATCCAATATACAAAAGATTTAGTTGAAAAGCACAACATTCCGTACGATCAATTTGAATTCCAAATGTTATATGGAATCCGTGTAGAGCGACAAGATCAATTGATGCAAGAAGGCTACAAAATGCGTATTTATGTGCCATACGGAAACGACTGGTACGGTTATTTCATGAGACGTTTAGCAGAACGCCCAGCGAACGTAGTGTTCGTACTTAAAGGTGTGTTCGGTAAATAAAAGATTCAGCCAAAAAAGAACCTTGATGGGTTCTTTTTTTTTGATTTTTTTTGATTTTTTTTGATTGGTGAAGTCAAAAAGAAGGCTAGGGGTCTGTCCCCGGGACAGACCCCTAGCTAAAAATTTTACGAAATTAAAAGAAATAGTTCTCAACTATTGCTAAAATTCTGAATATATTTTATATTGAGTATAGGCTGATTAATTTTTTTATGGATAAAAAATGAATGAGTATTCATTCAATAAAGGAGGAAGACTATTTTGTCTCGTGAAATCCGAAAAGCTGCCGTTCTGGGTTCTGGTGTAATGGGATCAGGCATAGCCGCTCACCTAGCAAACGTCGGAATACCAACATTACTATTGGATATTGTACCGCCTTCTTTAAGTGAAGAGGAAAAAGCAAATGGGATCACTGAAGATCATCCGGCTTTCAGAAACAAATTTACGCTATCTGCTACACAAAAATTGTTAAAACAAAAGCCGGCTCCGCTGGCAGTAAAAGAAAACCTAGAATTGATCTCCATTGGAAACTTAACTGATGATCTTGAAAAACTGAAAGATGTTGACTGGATTATCGAAGTTGTTGTGGAACGTTTAGATGTAAAGCAGAAGTTATTTGAAAAAGTTGATCAATACCGCAAGCCTGGAAGCATCATCACTTCAAATACATCAGGAATCTCCATTCGTGCCATGGCTGAAGGACGATCAGAAGATTTTAAAGCGAATTTCTTAGGCACGCATTTCTTCAATCCGCCAAGATACCTCAAGCTTCTTGAGATCATTCCTACAGAAGATACGAAACCAGAAGTCGTTCAATTTATGCGTAACTTCGGTGAAAACGTACTTGGAAAAGGTGTTGTTGAAGCGAAAGACACACCAAACTTTATCGCGAACCGCATCGGAACATACGGACTGATGGTGACGATGCAAGAAATGCTGAAACAAGGATACAGCGTCGGTGAAGTTGATTCGGTGACAGGTCCACTGATCGGGCGTCCAAAATCAGCTACGTTCAGAACGCTTGATGTTGTTGGTCTTGATACGTTCCTTCACGTAGCACGCAATGTTTACGAACAAGTAGACGGCAAGGAAAAAGAAGTATTTGAAATTCCTGATTTCCTAAATGAAATGGTTGATAAAGGGTGGACAGGAAGTAAGACAGGGCAAGGGTTTTATCTAAAACAAAGAAGTAAAGCAGGCAGTGAGATTCTAGAGCTGGATCCTGCAACATTGGAATACAAGCCCCGCTCAAAAATGAAAACAGCAACACTCGAAGCTGCGAAACAAATGAAAACAACGAACCAAAAAGTGAAAGCGCTTTTATATAGTGACGATCGAGCAGGGAAATTGCTTTGGGACATCATTAAACCGGTTCTTCTGTACTCTGCTGAAAAATGTTATGAAATTGCAGATGATCTTGTTGCGATTGACCAGGCGATGAAATGGGGATTTGGCTGGGAGCACGGTCCATTTGAGATCTGGGATGCAATCGGACTTCCAGAATCAGTAGAACGAATGAAAGCAGAAGGGGAAACAATCCCGGTGTGGGTTGAGGAACTTCTTCAATCAGAGAAGACTTCATTTTACACAAAGACAGAAGGCGATAAATCCTATTACCATCACGGAAGATATCTCCCTGTTGAAGAAAACAAAAAAGTAGTTCACTTAAGCCGCTTAAAAGAAAAAGGAAACGTGATTACGAAGAACGGCGGAGCTACTTTAATCGATCTTGGCGATGATGTTGCAGGTTTGGAGTTCACTTCTCCAAACAACGCGATCGGACCTGAAATCATTATGATGCTTCATCAGGCGATTGATGAGGTTGAAAAGAACTACAAGGGTCTAGTAATCGGGAACCAAGGCAAGAACTTCTGTGTTGGTGCTAACTTAATGCTTATTTTAATGGAAGCACAAGATGACAACTTCTTTGAACTGGATATGATGGTCCGTCAATTCCAGCAAGCGATGGCAAGAGTTCGCTATAGTGCAAGACCTGTTGTTGCAGCGAACTTCGGAATGACACTCGGAGGCGGTGTTGAGGTATCACTTCCTGCGGCAAGATTGCAGATGTCATCTGAAACATACATGGGTCTCGTTGAAACAGGAGTTGGCTTGATTCCAGGCGGAGGCGGAAACAAGGAATTGTATCTTCGTCTTTTAGAGCAGCTGCCAGAAGGTTCGAAAGGTGATCTGCAAAAAGTAGCAAATCAAGCGTTCGAAACGATTGCTATGGCTAAAGTATCAACTTCAGCTCAAGAAGCTAGAAAGTTAGGCTTTTTACGTAAAGAAGACAGCATCTCTGTAAACGGCGATCATCTTTTACATGATGCAAAAACACAAGTACTCGCTCTAGCTGAGCTTGGGTATACACCACCTGTTAAAAAGAAAATCCCAGTTGTAGGTGAAGCGGGCTACGCAACGCTTGCACTAGGTGCTCAAACGATGCATTTCAGTCAATATATTTCAGAGCATGATCTGAAAATCGCTAAAAAATTAGCCTTTGTTCTTGCTGGAGGAAGAGTGCCAGAAGGAACATTGGTAGATGAGCAATATTTGCTTGACCTTGAAAGAGAAGCGTTCCTAAGTCTAGCTGGAGAACCGAAGAGCCAGGCAAGAATGCAGCACATGCTTGTAAAAGGCAAGCCGCTAAGAAACTAAGGGGGGAAGAATTCAATGTTAAAAGAGGCAGTAATAGTAGCAGGTGCTAGAACAGCGGTTGGTAAAGCAAAAAAAGGTTCTTTTGCACATATGAGACCAGACGAACTGGCTGCGGTAACGATTAAAGAAACATTGAAGCGTGCAGGTGATTATAACGGTGAGATCGATGACTTGATCATTGGATGTGCTGTCCCTGAGGCGGAACAAGGCATGAACATGGCTCGTCTGATCGGTGCTAGAGCAGGATTGCCAGATACGGTACCGGCTATTACAATCAACCGTTTTTGTTCATCAGGTCTGCAAAGTATTGCATATGGTGCTGAAAAAATCATGTTAGGTGCAGCAGAAGCCATCCTCGCTGGAGGCGCTGAATCCATGAGTCTCGTTCCTGTAGTCGGGCACGTTGTAAAGCCGAACCCGTACTTAGTAGAAACGGTTCCTCAATACTATATGGGCATGGGACATACGGCTGAAGAAGTGGCGAGACGTTTTGGCATCTCAAGACAAGATCAGGATGAATTTGCGGTACGCAGTCACCAAAAAGCTGCAGCTGCGATTAAAGATGGCAAATTTAACGATGAGATCGTTCCTGTACATGTGATGAAACGCTGGCTCGATGAACAATCAAAGCTAGTTGAAAAAGAGATTGCTGTCTCAGTTGATGAAGGTGTTCGAGCAGGAACAACAGTCGATGTACTTGGCAAACTGCGTCCTGCATTCACGCCGACTGGTTCTGTAACAGCAGGTAATTCATCGCAAACAAGTGACGGAGCAGCAACAGTTCTTGTGATGAACAGAGAAAAAGCAGAAGCAGAAGGATTAACTCCACTATTGAAGTTCCGTTCTTTTGCTGTGGCAGGAGTAGCTCCTGACATTATGGGAGTCGGTCCTGTAGCTGCTATTCCGAAAGCATTAAAAATGGCTGGATTAGAGCTTTCGGACATTGGTTTATTTGAGTTAAATGAAGCTTTTGCTTCACAGAGCGTTCAAGTAATCCGTGAACTTAACCTTCCAGAAGACAAAGTAAATGTGAATGGCGGGGCAATCGCACTTGGACATCCGCTTGGGTGCTCAGGAACGAAACTAACACTTACTTTGTTACACGAGATGAAGCGCCGCAACGAACAGTTTGGAATTGTTACGATGTGCATCGGTGGCGGTATGGGTGCAGCTGGCGTATTTGAACTAGTAGGATAATAAGGAGGAGAAAGCATGTCAAACACAGCGGAAAAACAAATCATTGGTGGAAGCTTTTTAATAGAAGACATTACAGCAGCAGATATTTACACACCGGAGGATTTCTCTGAAGAACACCTTATGATTGCAAAAACGACGGAAGACTTTGTAGTAAAAGAAGTTGTACCTCAGCTTGAAAAGATGGAAGACCACGATTTTGAAGTATCTCGCAAGCTCTTAACAAAAGCAGGAGAGCTAGGCCTTTTAGGTGCAGATGTACCAGAAGAATATGGCGGACTTGGTCTAGATAAGATTTCGTCTTCCTTAATTACTGAAAAATTTGCACGCGGTCGCGGGTTCTCCATCAGCTATGGAGCTCACGTAGGAATCGGATCACTTCCAATCGTTCTTTTTGGAAATGAAGAGCAAAAGAAAAAATATTTGCCTGAGCTTGCGACAGGTGAAAAGATCGCAGCTTATGCATTGACTGAGCCAGGATCAGGTTCAGATGCGCTTGGTGCAAGAACAACAGCGAAATTAAACGCTGAAGGTACTCATTATGTGCTAAACGGAGAAAAACAATGGATCACAAACTCTGCTTTTGCTGACGTGTTCGTCGTTTATGCAAAAATTGATGGCGAGCAATTCTCTGCTTTCATCGTTGAAAGAGACTTCCAAGGCGTTTCTACAGGGCCTGAAGAAAAGAAGATGGGGATCAAAAGCTCTTCGACACGCACACTGATTTTAGAAGATGTAGCTGTACCAAAAGAAAACCTGTTATGGGAAGCTGGAAAAGGCCACCTTATTGCCTTCAATATCCTAAATATCGGCCGTTACAAACTTGCTTTAGGATGTGTGGGAGCTGCAAAGCGTGCATTCGAAGTTTCCGTAAAATACGCGAACGAGCGTCAGCAATTCAAACGCAAAATCAGCTCATTCAGCTTGATTCAAGAAAAGCTTGCTAACATGGCTGTTCAAACATACGCTGCTGAGAGCTCTGTTTACAGAACAGTTGGTTTGTTTGAAAATCGCCTTGGGGCATTGTCTGAAGAAAAGCAAAAAGATGGCCGTGAACTAGCAAAGGCGATCGCAGAGTATGCAATTGAATGTTCACTAAACAAAGTATCAGCTTCAGAAGTTCTCGATTATGTAGTAGATGAAGGCGTTCAAATTCACGGTGGATACGGATTTATGTCAGAGTATGAAATCGAGGGTGCTTACCGCGATTCTCGTATTAACCGTATCTTTGAAGGCACGAATGAGATTAACCGTTTACTCGTTCCTGGAACGCTAGTGAAGAAGGCGATGAAAAATGAATTGCCGCTGATTCAAAAAGCAACACAGCTTCAGCAGGAATTGATGATGTTGATGCCTGTAGAAGTAGGTACGGAAAGTTTGGATCAAGAAAAGTACTTGGTATCTATGGCGAAGAAAATTTTCTTGATGACAGCTGGTTTAGCTGTTCAAAAATTCGGACCTAAGTTAGAGCAAGAGCAAGAAGTGCTTTCAAACTTAGCTGATATTATCAGTGAAGTTTACAGCATGGAATCTGTTCTATTGCGTACTGAAAAAGCAATCGGAAGATCTGGCGCTGAAAAGGCAAAACAAAAGCTTCTATATACGGAAGTTTATTGCCAAGAAGCATTCAACCGCATTGAAGCTCACGCAAAAGAATCCATCATTGCTGTAGAAGAAGGCGACATGCTGCGCATGATGCTGTCTGCTTTGAAGAAGCTTACGCGTCATACACCTATTAATGTTATTAAGAAGAAGCGCGAACTGGCTGTTCAGCTTCTTGAGGAAGAACGTTATATCGTTTAATTGATCTGATTTACGCTAACCTTCAAAATATCTAAATCTTTCCCTCTTACTTATGTAGGAGGGCTTTTTTTGTTAATGCAGATCAATGTTGCTTATGAAAGCGAGTTGATTTCCGTTCCAGGCGCTCGCTTTCCGCGGGGCAAGCGGTGAGCCACATTTGTACGTTTCACTTTTAAGTGTCTCACCTGCCCGCTTGTCCCGCAGGAGTCTCCCGCCTTGCACTCCAATCAACTGTCACAGAAGAAAATGAGTTTTGAAAGCAGCAATTCTTAAGAAAAAAGAGGCTAACAATAAAAACTTTGCAAGTTCTAATAAAAAGTTCGAAAAAAGCACCATCAATCCAGAAGTTCGGTCAGTTTATCCACGAGTTTTAGCTCTCAATCCAGAAATTTCAGCTGTTTATCCACGAGTCTACAATCATCGACAATTTCCGCTCCTGCCTATACCCTCACCTTCTTCCACCCAAAAGCTCTCCGATATTATAATGTGAGCATTTTACGGCAGAAATCCAGCACACGCCAACTAAAAGCGGGCGTCATAAAAAAAAGTGATGCATCCTGAATAAAACAAATTTCGCAACGTGAAGAATTTCTTGTTTTATTGGTGACACTAGTTTGTGGTACTATGAAAAGGGGTGATATAATGCTACTGAAAGTGTATGAATATCCAAAATGCTCAACTTGTCAAAAAGCCAAAAAGTGGCTGAAAGAAAACGAAGTAGCCTTTGAGCCTGTACATATTGTGGACAATCCGCCTTCAAAAGAAGAGCTTAAGAATTTGATCCAATTAAGCGATTTGGAGATCAAAAAGTTCTTTAATACGAGCGGAATGAAATACCGCGAGTTGGGTATGAAAGAGAAAATGAAAACGGCTACAGACGAAGAGCTTCTTGAACTTTTGGCAAGTGATGGCATGCTCATCAAACGGCCGATCGCAACAGATGGCAAACAAGTAACAGTAGGCTTTAAAGAAGAACAGTACGAAAACGTCTGGAAAAAATAAAAAATGTTGCTGACTATAATAGAGGCTCTTTTTTCTTGCTTCATCTGCAAGTTGATTGGAGTGCAAGGTGGCGAGACTCCTACGGGACGAGCGGTCAGGTGGAGACTTCTAATGGCGCAAAGCGGCAGAAGGCTCACCGTGCGCCCCGTGGAAAGCGAGCTACCTGTAGCGGAAATCAACTACTTTCAAAAGCAGCAATGAAATAAACCCTTTATTGTAGTTACTATAAAAACAAAGAAAAGCTGGAGGGATTACTCATGGAATTTCCAAAAGAATTACGCTATTCAGAAGAGCACGAGTGGACAAAAACAGAAGAAGGCAATAAAGTTCGTATCGGTATTACAGCATTTGCACAAGACGAACTCGGAGATATCGTGTTCGTTGAACTTCCTGAAGTTGGAGATGAACTTACTGCAGACGAGCCATTCGGTAGTGTAGAATCTGTTAAAACAGTTTCTGAACTTTATGCTCCTGTATCTGGAAAAGTTGTTGAAGTTAATGCTGATCTAGATGACAGCCCAGAACTTGTAAACGAATCTCCATACGAGAAAGCATGGATGGTTGTTGTAGAACTTTCAGATTCCTCTGAGCTTGAAAAGTTAATGACAGCTGAACAATACGAAGAATTAATTAAAGAAGATTAATGAAAACATTCTCTTCAGGAAAGAATAGGCTTACTGCTATTCTTTTTTGGAGGGATTTTTTTATGAACGAAGACAGACGCGATGTAACATCGAGAGTATTTGGAAAAATGAAAGGCGGCTCCATGTCCCTTTACTTGGATAAAGATGAAATTGGTCAGATTCGTTTTACCAATCAGGGAAACATGTATGAGATGTCTGAGGGTTTTGAATTTGATGCAGATAAAATTTACAAACGTGAAAAGCCAGTGGAGCTTCCTAATCCATCAAAATATGTAGATGAGTGTGATAAGGGCTGGTGCTAGTTCGGTCCCCAGAACGAGAGGATAATGTCAAATGAGTAGTTTGACATCATCCTCTTTTTCAAATTATTTTTTAAGTATCAACCATTCTTTTGACGTTCAGCACTTCCGCCTTTTGCACCGATTTTTTGATAAAAACCTTTATCTTGATTCTTAGATGTGGCGGCTCCACCTTTTTTTCCGATCTCTTGATAAAATGTTTTGCTATGTGTATTGGATGTGGAGCTTCCGCCTTTTCTTCCGATTTCTTGATAAAAATCACTGCTGTGCTTTTTAGCGGTTGAAGTACCGCCCTTTTTCCCAATCTCTTGATAAAATTCTTTTCCCCGGGATTTGGACGTTTTTTCTCCCCCTAAACGACCTGCATCAGCTCGGCTCATTTTCTGCTCTGTTTTTGCCATGAGTGACTCCTCCATAATTGGTTTTATGCCTCCTATTTCCCTTAAATTGAAGTGCATCAAACACGTTAACAAGGAATTAGTACAAAACGCATATAACGGAGGCCTATTGGTAGGAAAATAGGAAAAAGGGGTATAGTAATAAAGAACATCTCTTGCAGGATTTTAATAAAATAAAGCAAATATATAACTAAGCGATGCATTCATTTTATAGTTCTTCAATGTATAGGAGAGATGAGTAATGAATGAAAGCAAAAACAAAGTGATCATTGTTGAAGGAAAGTCAGACAAAGATAAACTAGCGGCCATCTTAGATGAACCGGTTGAAATCATTTGTACGAACGGAACATTAGGTTTGGATAAATTAGAAGAGCTTGCATTAGCAATAGAAGATCGAGATGTTTATATCTTAGTCGACGCTGATGATGCAGGCCACAAATTAAGAAAACAGCTGCAGCGTGAACTGCCGAATGCAGAGCACTTATATATTAATAAAATGTACAGAGAAGTTGCAAAAACACCGCTGATGTATCTTGCAAAAGTATTGGTAGGTGCACACTTTAATATTCATAAGAATTGTTTAGGATAATTATGAAAATAATATCTTTGACCATATTAACGGCTTTCTCGATATTCAGTGGATGCAGTTCTTTAAATAAAGGCGAAGTAAAACCAGATTCACATGAAACGATTGTGAAAAAATTAAATATTCCGTGGCAGATTAACGGCACCCAAAACGAAATGTGGATTAGCGAAAGATCAGGGGGGCTTGTTTCAATAGGGCCAAAGCATAAAAAAACCTCATACACCCCTGAGTTTTCGTCAGCTTTATCTGATGATGGGGAAGGAGGTTTTCTTGGTTTTGTGTTGGATCCGAATTTCAAAACAAACAAAATAGCCTATGCTTATTACACATATGAGAAAAAGGGAAGATTGTTAAACCGAATCGTTAAAATGAACTTTGAGACAGGAAAATGGATTGAAAATCAAATTCTTCTTGATGACATTCCAGGTGGTTTTACACACAATGGTGGCAGGCTTGAATGGGGACCAGATAAAAAGCTGTATATCACAACAGGGGATAGCGGTGATGAGAACCTTTCACAGAATTTGGACAGCCTTGCAGGTAAGATTTTAAGAATAAACAGCGACGGGACGATTCCTAAAGATAACCCTTTCTATCCATCCCCTGTTTATACATATGGCCATCGAAATCCTCAAGGAATGACTTGGGATGAAGAAGGCACCATGTATGCCGCTGAACATGGATCATCGAACTATGACGAAATAAATAAAATTAGTCCTGGTAAGAACTATGGCTGGCCTGTTATACGTGGAAATGAAAGAAGAGAAGGTATGGAAATTCCATGGATCCACTCTGGCAAAGAAACGTGGGCGCCTTCTGGGATACATTACAAAAAAGGATTCATTTATATAGCATCATTACGAGGAGAAAGTGTAATGAAAGTTAAGACATCTTCCAAAAAGCGAACCTTAATTGTTACCAATGAAGGACGTATTCGTGATATTCTAGTTGATGGAAATGAAATGTACATTGTAACGAACAATACAGATGGAAGAGGGCAGCCATCTAAAGATGACGATCGGTTGCTAAAAGTTCCATTAGAAAAATAATGGAGTAATTTATGAATGAAATCACACGAAATAACTGGGATGCCGTTATCGAGCAATCGCTAAGCAAACCTTACTTTCTATATTTAGAAACGCCGCTTTGCGGAACATGTAAAATGGGAAAGAAGATGTTTGAAGTTGCGGTAGAAACCATTCGCGTTCAAAAAGGCGAAAATGTTGCAGTAGGAATAAGTAATATTAATGAAATGCCCGAGCTAGCTTCAAAATATGGCGTAACTAGCGTGCCGTGTTTACTAATACTTTCGAGGGGAATCGTCATTAATCGAATTTATGCGCTCCAATCAGCAGGAAATATTTATCAATCAATGTTGAAAATTGTTGAAAAGGAATAAATAGGTTGAAAAAAATGTGTGAAACACCCCACAATTTTTTTATTTCGTCCTAATTCTATAAAAAAATCACTTTTTCGGGGGTTAAAACCCAAGAAAAAAATGGTAATTTAATGTCGCTGTCACACTTCTTTGTAACAAAAAGGAGTGTGTTTTTTCTTTTATAAAAATAGCGTTAAGCACTATGCAAAAGGGTTTAATGAGTTTTCATGAAAATTATCAGTTTGTTTTGTTTATTCAGTATTTTAACGATAACGTCACAAATGTTACGAGCGTTGTAATATTGTTATAGAACTGTATCCTACAAATGTCAAAAGTCATGGTATAAATGAATAGGAGAGCTTGTTAGCATGTTTGCTCCCGTCTTAATTGTGGTAAATAAGAATGATTTTATTTTTAAAACAAAAACAAACGAATTTTAAATAAACCGAACAAAACAGAAAGCAATTTTTCTAACAGAGGTGATTGATAATCATGGCATCTTTAAACTTAAATGCAGTATTTCCGATTGCAAAAAATAAACTAACTAGCATAGAAGATAAGGTTTTAACGATCCAAGAAAGAAACGATGAGAAACTTAGGAATGAACTTATAGGTGATTACCAACCATTTATTAAGAAAGTAACTTCTAAAGTTTGTTCTCAATATATAGATCGTACAATGGACGAGTTTAGTGTAGGTCTTTTTGCCTTCAATGAAGCAATCGACCAATATCAAGAAGGCCAAGGAAGCCGTTTCTTATCATTTGCTGATATGGTTATTAGACGCAGAGTGATTGATTATATTCGAAAAGAAGTACGCCAGAACAGACTGATCTTCTTACAGCCAGACGAGGAAGATGAAGAAGGACGTTTAGAAGAAAGTTATGCAGAGCAAAAAGCTGCGATGGATCATTTTGAAGGCCAGATTCAAGTTGAAAATCGTGTATATGAGATTGAAGAGTACCAAAAGTTACTAAAAACATTTGGATTAAACTTTAAAGTATTAAGCAAACATTGTCCAAAGCACGTAGATGCACGTGAAAATGCTAAAGAAATTGCACGTTTATTAGCTGAAAACGAAGAACTTGCCGCATTTTTAAAGGAAAAAAAGCAATTGCCAATAAAAGATTTATTAAATATGGTATCCTGTAGTCGTAAAACCATAGAGAGAAATCGAAAGTATATAATAGCAGTATCACTTATATATTTAGGCGATTTTCAAGCGCTGAAATCTTACATTCAGCCATAAGGTGAGGTAAAGATGATTACATGGTAAGAGAATTTCAGCTTCTCTTACCTGTAATTTATACTGATCCTGCTACATGCGGGAGGGATATCATTGAAAAACGGCAGCGGCATTGTCATTGAAGTTCAGAATAAAAAAGCAACACTTCTCATGAAGGATGGAACATTTGTTTCGGTAAGAGTCCCAGCAGGAAAAAGGCCTCTTATAGGCAAAGAGTATCAGGCTTCTTATTTTTCGCAAAGAAAAAGGAGTCTTTTTGTGTTGCCATCCATTTCTTTATCTATAGCAGCACTAGTTGCCTTTCTTTTTTTCTCAGGCTTTATCCCTTATACCAGTAAGCAAGCAGCTGCAGCCTATGTCAGTTTTGATATTAATCCAAGCCTGGAAGTTGGCGTGGATGAGGATATGCGTGTCGTGGAAATTGATGCTTTTAATAACGAAGCAGAACATATCATAAAGAAATATGAATTTTCTAAGGATAAGTCCATACCGCTTGAACAATTCGCAGATCAACTGATAAAAGCATATGAATCAGAAGGTTATATGGACGATAATCAATCCATGCTGATCACTTCAGTCTCAGACAGCTCAAGCGATAAAAAGACTAAAAAAGAGCTGGATAAAGCATTGAATACTATTGTAAAAAAAGCTGTTGTTCAATATCCTGTGGCAATCACTGTTACAGAATCGAACGAAGATACTCGCAAAAAAGCAAAGCAGCTTGGAGTATCATCGGGTAAATATACTGCATTCCAAAAAGCAAATGAAAATGGAAGAACATATAAAGAAGAAAAGATCAAAGAAGTTAAGTTTCAAGAACTGAAGGTTAATACAGCTTCTTCAAAAGATATTAAAGTAGTTCCGCATCCTCGTAAGATTAAGTCATCACAGCATGAAATTAAGCAAAAATCTGATAAGCCTGTCTTGGATCAAAAGAAACGAGAGCATGATCATAGCCACCATAACAAGAAAGCACAAAAAGATCTTGTGAAAGCTCAAAAGCCGATCAAAATAAAGGCAGACGAAAAACAAGTTAAAAAAAGTAAGCACAACCATATAAGCATTAATAAAAAGCAAAATGAAAAAAGACCTGAAACAAAAAATGCTGTACCTAAAAACGGATATGAATCGAGAAATGCTGGTAAGCCACAAAAGCAAAATCACAAAAGTGATAACAAACAGCAACACAAACAGCAACAAAAACAGCAAAAAAATGAACATAAGCACTAATTTTGAGTAAACCTGTCGTAATACCAATTACGATTTCTTGCGACTGTCGAAGAGTTTATAAAGGTATGTGAATATTCCTCTCGAATCGGTGAAGTAACAACCAATTCGGGGGGGATTTTTATGTTAGATATTTACTACTTTGAAAGCCAGATTGCCAAAAGCCCATATCTTTCACTTTATAATATTCCTGTGAAACCCAGCTTCAAATTCAAGGATGAAACGACTCTCAAAATAGAATACAGAGAGGGAGTAAGGAATCGGACTGTAACATTTACAGGGAATCCGAAATATCTTTCCTTAATGTTAGAAGGGAAGATGAAGCTAAGTACGCTGCTGAGGCAAGAGATGATAGAGTTCCATGGAACACTAAGGCAACGATTAAAATGGGAAGCCATCTTTTACTTAAGTTCGCATTGGGAACAAATCTCCGCAGGTGTTTTAGTTAGAACTGCAAAAAATATTTGACACAAATCGACAAGGATGATAATATTCTTCACAGTGATTCAAAACATGTAACGCTTTAACTTAATAAAGTAACACTTTTTTACTTATCACGAGAGGTGGAGGGACTGGCCCTATGAAACCCGGCAACCGCTAGAACTTATGCATTGCATTTGATCTAGAAAGGTGCCAATTCCTGCAAGACTTTTATTAAGGTCTTGGGAGATGAGGAGAACGTGCATAGAATATTATATGCCTTTCTGCTCATATTGAAGCAGAGAGGCATTTTTTGTTTGGCTATGATTAAAGAATATTTGTTTTAGTAAATTCTTAAAAAGACATCATTGCCAAGTTGATTGGAGTGCAAGGTGCGAGACTCCTGCGGGACAAGCGGTCAGGTGAGACACTTAAGAGTGAAACGTTACGAATGTGGCTCACCGCCTGCCCCGCGGAAAGCGAGCACCTGAAAAGGAAATCAACTACCTTCAAAATCAGCTGTGAGAATTCAATAAACAGCTTTATTTTTTATAAGAAATGAGGTAAGAATCTTGATTAATCTACAATCAGTCCGTAAAGTCTTTCAAACCAAAGATGGTGAAGTGAAGGCTGTTGATACGGTGGATTTAAACATAAAACAAGGAGAAATATACGGAATTATCGGTTACAGTGGTGCAGGAAAGAGTACCCTTATTCGTATTCTGAACATGTTAGAACGTCCGACTAGCGGCACCGTTACAATCGGTGGTAAAAACATGTCGGAGCTTTCTTCAAAAAAGTTAAGAGAAGCAAGACAAGAAATCTCGATGATCTTTCAGCATTTCAACCTGCTATGGTCTAGAACGGTGAGAGAAAACATTGCTTTTCCACTTGAAATTGCTGGCTATCCGAAAGAAAAAATCAAACAGCGAGTTGATGAACTGATCGACCTAGTTGGATTGGAAGGACGCGGTGGATCATATCCATCACAGCTAAGTGGCGGTCAGAAGCAGCGTGTTGGTATTGCTCGTGCACTTGCGAATGAACCAAAAGTTCTTTTATGTGATGAAGCCACTTCAGCACTTGATCCTAAAACGACAGACAGCATTCTGGATCTGCTCGTTGAAATCAACCAGAAGCTCGATTTAACGATCGTTCTTATCACACATGAGATGCACGTAATCAGAAAGATCTGTCATCGTGTAGCTGTAATGGAAAAAGGAAAGGTCGTTGAAGAAGGCGATGTACTGAATGTCTTTAAAAATCCGAAAGAACCCATCACGAAGGATTTTGTGAAACAAGTAACAGAGCCTGAAGAAACTGTTGATACGATCAAACAATTTATTGAAGAGTTCCCAGAAGGGCGAATCGTTCAGCTTACATTTATAGGTGGCCGAGCAGGGCAGCCATTAATTACAGAATTAATTCGAAATTACGAAGTGGATGTAAATATTCTGCAAGGTAAAATAACACAAACTCAAAATGGACCTTATGGCACGTTGTTTATCCAGATTAAGGGTTCAGAATCTGCACTATCTCGCGCAATGGAGTTCTTAAATAGTGTGCAGGTTGAAGTAGAGGTGATTCATAATGCTTAGTAAATGGTTCCCAAACGTACAATGGGACGTTCTTTTAGAAGCGACGAAAGAAACATTATATATGTCTGCTATTTCAGTCGTGATTACATTCATCCTAGGCTTAGCACTCGGACTGGCCTTATTTTTAACATCTCCTGGAAACTTATGGGGAAATAAATTTTTAAACAGTGTAATAGCGATAATCGTTAATGTATTTCGTTCGATTCCGTTCATTATCTTAATTATTTTATTGATTCCATTTACACGCTTTATCGTTGGTACGATGCTTGGTGCAGAAGCAGCACTTCCAGCCTTAATTGTTGGAGCAGCACCATTTTACGCTCGTATGGTTGAGATCGCTTTGAGAGAGATTAATAAAGGGGTCATTGAAGCTGCGAAGTCCATGGGTGCTACAAACACTCAGATTATTTTCAAGGTTTTAATTCCTGAAAGTACACCAGCTCTTGTGTCAGGAATTACAGTTACAGCGATCGCACTAGTAAGTTACACGGCAATGGCCGGAGTTGTTGGTGCGGGAGGCTTAGGTAACTTGGCTTACATGGAAGGTTATCAACGAGATAACGCGGATGTAACATTGATTTCCACAGTCCTTATCCTGGTTATCGTATTTGTAATCCAATGGATTGGAGACCGTGTTACAACTGCATTAGACAAGAGATAACGTTTAGACAACAAGGAGGAATTTCACATGAAAAAAGTATTATCAGTCCTTTTATTAGCTGTCCTTACAGTAGCGCTTGCTGCTTGCGGGAATAAAACAGAAGGTGGAATTAGCGACGAGAAAATCGTTGTTGGCGCATCTAACGTTCCACACGCTGAAATCCTTGAAGAAGCAAAACCTCTTTTAAAAGAAAAGGGCGTTGAACTTGAAATTAAAACATTCCAAGATTACGTGTTGCCGAATAAGTCATTAGATGAAAAAGAAATTGGTGCAAACTATTTTCAGCACGTTCCTTATTTAGAATCACAAATGAAAGATCATGGCTATAAGTTTGAAAACGCTGGCGGAATCCACATCGAGCCGATCGGTGTTTACTCGAAAAAATACAAATCATTAGATGAATTGCCAGAAGGCGCAACAATCATCATGTCTAACTCTGTAGCTGATCACGGCCGTATGCTTGCATTGCTTGAAAAAGAAGGTTTGATCAAAGTTAAAGAGGGTGCTGGATACGAAGCACAAGTAAAAGATATTGCTGAAAATCCAAAGAAACTTAAATTTAAAGCTGACGTTGATGCAGGAATGCTGCCAAAAGCATATAAAAACGGTGAAGGTGATGCTGTACTCATCAACACAAACTATGCGATTGATGCTGGCCTCAATCCACAAAAAGATGCTATTGCACTTGAAGGAACTGATTCACCATTCGTAAACATCATCACAGTGCGTGAAGGTGACAAAGATAAGAAATCAGTAAAAGCATTAGTAGAAGTATTACGTTCAAAAGAAATTCAAGCTTTCATTGAAAAGAAATATGAAGGCGCAGTAGTACCGGTAACGAAATAATTGAGGGAGAACTGACTTGAACTTTTAAAGTCAGTTCTTTTTTTGATTGAAAATGGTTTTACAGCACTTTTATAGTCCTTCAACAAACTTTATAGGCCTACAATTTTTTTTATAGGCCCTTAAAATTAATTTATGGTCCTTCAAATTTTTTTATAGTCCTTCAAAATCATTTATAGGCTTTTCGACAAAAGGACAAAACTTACGATGTTTATTACATAACCGGCTTGCGAATAACTCATACTAATCCTGTTTACTATTTTGTGACAGGAGTGAATGAGATGAAACAAGAAGAACAGCCGCTGCCAGGCGCTAACTCGACTCAATACCACTTGATTCGTTATAAAGAAGGTTTAGGAAAATACAACGAAAATATGCCTGAATTAACTCATGCTTTTAATGAATTTACCCGCCACTGCTTTAAAGAGGGTGAGATCTCTGAGAAGTATAAGCAGCTGATCGCTTTAGGAATCAGTATCTATTCTCAAGATGAATATTGCATTATCTATCATACAAAAGGCTGTTTAGATCAAGGGTGTTCTGAGAATGAGATCTTAGAGGCCGTTGGTGTTTCTGCTGCATTTGGCGGTGGTGCCGCTATGAGCCAAGGTGTGACACTCGTTCAAGAGTGTATTCAAGAATTAAATAAGCCGCGTCATTAGAGAAAAGTTTTAACTTCCATACTTTTCATGTTTTAGAATCAGCCAAAGAGGTTATTGAAGAAATATAGCGTTTTTAGCAGGATATCGCAGAGAATATTTCGTGTCTCTTCAAAAGAACATTATGCTCCAGCAAACACCTTAATTTCAGTACGAGAGCAGATTGAGTATAACGATTTATGCTGATACGCTATAACTACTAACTTTGAAAGGATTGATTCATTATCCACCCCATTAAAGTAAAACATACGTCCGAGATGGAAAAAGCAATGCACCAGTCGCATGGCTGTGGCTTTGCAGAGTATGAGAGGGATTTAGATAAAAGGTTAGACGTTGAAAAAAATCGTGATAAAGAGTATAAAAAAGGATTAGAAGTAGCGGCAGATGCAACTAAGAACCATACGCCGTAAAACTTTAATATTAAAATTGTAAAAGGCTGACTCAAATGGTGTTCTATTGCCTAATGAGTTAGCCTTTTTTCGGATTCATCGTGTTAAATAACGAAACATCTGTTAACAATGTAAGAGATAAATGAGGTTTCGGCGTCGTTCCCTTGAACATACATTTCATTTGTTATAAGATTAGAATGAGAATAAATTGAGAATGGCTATTTAGTGCCTTTTATCAAAAAATATCTTGAGAATGATTTCATATTGGAGGTTGTATTATGTCAGCACCAAATTTAAAGATTGAAGATCTTCGTGTATCGATTGAAGATAAAGAGATTATTAAAGGTTTAGATCTCGAAATAAATGGTGGAGAAATCCATGCAATCATGGGACCGAACGGAACAGGAAAGTCTACTCTTTCTGCAGCGTTAATGGGACATCCTAAGTATGAAGTAACTTCAGGTAAAGTTACGTTCAACGGTGAAGACCTTCTAGAGATGGAAGTAGATGAGCGTGCACAAGCTGGTCTTTTCTTAGCTATGCAATACCCTTCTGAAGTAAGCGGTATTACGAACGCTGATTTCCTTCGTTCTGCAATCAATGCAAAACGTGAAGAAGGCGACGAAATTTCACTAATGAAATTTATCCGTGAACTAGACAAGAAGATGGATCATCTTGAGATGGACAACGCGTTCGCTCACCGTTACTTAAACGAAGGTTTCTCTGGCGGAGAAAAGAAGCGTAACGAAATTCTTCAAATGATGATGCTTGAGCCAAAATTAGCAATCCTAGACGAGATTGATTCAGGACTTGATATCGATGCTCTTAAAGTAGTAGCAAAAGGTGTTAACGAAATGCGCAACCCTGATTTCGGTTGCTTGATCATCACTCACTACCAGCGTCTATTGAACTACATCACTCCTGATAAAGTACACGTAATGATGCAAGGACGTATTGTGAAATCTGGTGGACCTGAACTAGCTCAACGTCTTGAAGCTGAAGGGTACGACTGGATTAAAGAAGAGTTAGGAATTAAAGACGAAACTGTTGGTCAAGAAGCGTAAGCATTAAGGGGGACTATACATGTCAGTTGATACGAGCCTAAGATTTGATAAGGACTACGTAACCGGTTTTTCAAGCAGCAGACAGGAACCCGCTTGGCTGCAGGAACTTCGTTTGCAAGCATTGGAATTGGCTCAAGAGCTTCCGATGCCTAAACCGGACAAAACTAAGATCGATAAATGGAACTTTACAGAATTCAAACATGAAGCAACTGGCACTCCTGTTGCATTCAATGAACTTCCTGAAGATGTTAAGGCATTGATCGGTTCTGAAGAAGAAGCGAAAAATGTTCTTGTTATCCATAATGGAACACCTGTTTATTTTGCACTTGAAGAGTCCGTAAAGGGTCAAGGCGTTATTTACACAGACCTTTTAACAGCTGCAAAAGAGCACGAAGATTTAGTGAAAAAGTACTTTATGAAAGCTGTTGCGGTTGATGAGAACCGTTTACCAGCACTTCATGCAGCACTATTCGTTAATGGAGCATTTTTATATGTTCCAAAAAACGTTGAACTTTCTGCTCCAATTCAAGCGGTTTATTATCAAGACGATGAAGCAGCGATCTTTAACCATGTTATCGTTGCTGCTGAAGATAACAGCTCAGTAACTTATGTAGAAAACTACTTATCAACGAACGATTCTACAGATTCTGTAGCAAACATCGTGTCTGAAGTTTATGCAGGCAGCGGTGCTAAAGTTGTTTACGGTGCTGTAGATAACCTTGCAAAAGGTATGACAACATACGTGAACCGCAGAGGCCGTGCTGAAAAAGATGCTCGTATCGAGTGGGCGCTTGGTCAGTTTAATGATGGTAATACGGTTTCAGATAATACTACACACTTGATCGGTGATGGATCATTTACAGATACAAAGACTGTAACAATCGGACGCGGTGATCAAAAGCAAAACTTCGTTGCACAGATCTTTAACCACGGAAAACATTCTGAAGGTTATATCCTCACTCATGGGGTAATGAAAGATAGTGCTAGCTCTATTTTTAACGGTATTACAAAAATTGAGCACGGTGCTACAAAGTCCCACGGTGAGCAAACAGAACGTGTTCTAATGTTGAGTGAAAAGGCGCGTGGAGATGCTAACCCGATTCTTTTAATCGACGAAGATGATGTTACAGCAGGGCATGCTGCGTCAGTCGGAAGAATCGATCCGCTTCAAATGTTCTATCTGATGAGCCGCGGTATTTCTAAAGCTGAAGCTGAACGTTTGATCATTCATGGATTCTTGGCACCAGTAGTTAGCCAAATGCCTTTAGAATCTGTTAAAAACCGTTTAGTTGAGGTTATTGAAAGGAAAGTGCGCTAATGAGTGCAAACGAATGGAGAAAGCTGTTTCCTATCCTGGATCAGGAAGTTAACGGCAAACCTCTCGTTTACCTTGATAGTGCAGCCACTTCACAGAAACCAATACAAGTTATTGAAGCATTAGAAAAGTATTACAAAGAGTACAATTCAAATGTTCACCGTGGTGTTCATACACTTGGAACTCGTGCTACTGATGGCTATGAGGGAGCGCGTGAAAAGGTTCGCCGTTTTATCGGCGCAAAATCCACTCAGGAGATTATCTTTACACGCGGTACGACAACGGCAATCAATACGGTAGCAAGCAGCTATGGTATGGCTAACCTTTCAGAAGGCGATGAGATTGTGATCACTCCTATGGAGCATCACAGCAATATCATTCCTTGGCAGCAGGTGGCGAAAAAAACCGGTGCAACCCTTAAATACATTCCTTTGCAGCCTGATGGCACGATTGATCTAGGGGATGTTGAAAAAGCGGTAACAGAGCATACTAAGATCGTCTCAGTTATGCAGGTATCGAACGTACTAGGAACCATTAACCCAATCAAAGAGATTGCCGCAATCGCTCATAAAAACGGAGCGGTTATGGTCGTGGATGGTGCCCAAAGTGCGCCGCACATGAAAGTCGATGTTCAAGATCTTGATTGTGACTTCTTTGCCTTTTCTGCACACAAAATGTGTGGTCCTACAGGCATTGGTGTCCTTTATGGGAAGAAAGCGCTTCTTAATAAAATGGAACCTGTTGAGTTCGGCGGCGAGATGATTGATTTTGTCGGACTGCAGGAATCCACTTGGAAAGAGCTGCCTTGGAAGTTTGAAGGCGGTACACCGATCATCGCTGGTGCGATCGGTTTAGGTGCAGCGATTGATTTCCTAGAGGACATTGGTTTAGATAACGTTTTGAAACATGAACATGATCTGGCGGAATATGCGATGGAACGTCTTTCAGAACTTGAAGGTGTTACGATCTTCGGACCGAAAAAACGAGCTGGACTTGTTACCTTCAACTTAGATGACGTTCATCCACACGATGTGGCAACTGTTCTAGATTCTGAGGGGATTGCCGTTCGTGCAGGCCATCACTGTGCACAGCCGCTCATGAAATGGCTAGATGTAACGGCTACAGCTCGTGCAAGTTTCTATATGTACAACACTGAAGACGACGTCGATTCTTTTATGAAAGGCTTAACAACAGCAAAGGAGTATTTCGGTCATGTCTTCTAATTTAGATCAGCTATATCGGCAAGTCATCATGGACCATTATAAAAACCCGCGCAACAAAGGGGTTATTGAAGATGGTGCATTAACAATTAATATGAACAACCCAACATGCGGCGATCGCATACAGCTCACATTAAAAGTAGAAGATGGAAAGATTGAGTCTGCTAAGTTTGATGGTGAAGGGTGTTCGATTAGTCTTGCATCAGCATCCATGATGACACAAGCTGTAAAAGGTCTTGCCGTTGAAGATGCTGTAAAACTTGCAAAGATTTTTTATGATATGATGTTAGGGAACGACTACGATGCTGAATCCTATGACCTAGGTGACATCGAAGCTCTTTCTGGCGTTTCTAAATTCCCGGCTCGCATCAAATGTGCCACACTTGCGTGGAAGGCGATGGAGCAAGGAGTAGGAAAGCCTGAGGAAGAGGAAGAATAAGTTCCTTTTGATAATAAGTAATAGAGTGCCAATCCAGTAAGGAGGGATTCTGTAATGGCTAAGAAAATGCCGGATATCGGCGAATATAAATATGGTTTTAGAGATAAAGACGTTTCCATTTTCAGATCGAAGCGTGGGTTAACAAAAGAGATCGTTGAAGAGATCTCACGCATGAAGAACGAGCCTGAATGGATGCTTGAATTCCGTTTGAAGTCATTAGAGCAGTTCTACAAAATGCCTATGCCACAATGGGGCGGAGACATGAAGGACTTAAACTTTGATGATATTACGTACTATGTTAAGCCATCTGAGAAATCTGAAAAGTCTTGGGATGAAGTGCCTGCTGAAATCAAAGCGACTTTTGACAAGCTTGGAATTCCAGAAGCTGAGCAAAAATACCTTGCAGGTGTATCTGCACAGTACGAATCAGAAGTTGTTTACCACAACATGAAAGAAGACCTTTCAGACTTAGGTATTCTTTTCACAGATACGGATACGGCTTTAAAAGAGCATGAGGAGATCTTCCGTGAGCACTTTGGAACGATCATCCCTCCATCTGATAATAAGTTCTCAGCACTAAACTCTGCAGTATGGTCTGGTGGATCTTTCATTTACGTACCAAAAGGCGTTAAATGTGATACTCCACTTCAAGCTTATTTCCGAATTAACTCTGAAAACATGGGTCAGTTCGAACGTACGCTGATCATTGCAGACGAAGATAGCTCTGTACACTACGTAGAAGGATGTACAGCACCAGTTTATTCTACAAACTCACTTCATAGTGCGGTTGTAGAGATCATCGTTAAGAAGAACGCTTATTGCCGTTATACAACGATTCAAAACTGGGCAAACAACATTTACAACCTAGTTACAAAGCGTGCAGTTGCTGAAGAGAACGCAACAATGGAATGGGTAGATGGAAACATCGGATCTCGTCTAACGATGAAATATCCGGCTGTTATCATGAAAGGCCGCGGAGCGAAAGGTACTATCCTTTCTATCGCGATCGCTGGTAAAGGGCAGCATCAGGATGCAGGAGCAAAAGTATTGCACCTTGCACCAGATTGTTCTTCTACAATCGTTTCGAAGTCGATCTCTAAGCACGGCGGTAAAGTAACATACCGTGGTATTGCTCACTTCGGACGCAAATCTGATGGATCTAAATCCAACATCAAGTGTGATACACTGATCATGGATAACCAGTCCACTTCAGATACGATTCCGTACAATGAGATCCTTAACAACAACATCACATTAGAGCACGAAGCGACTGTATCAAAGGTTTCTGAAGATCAGTTGTTCTATCTCATGAGCCGTGGTGTTTCTGAACAAGAAGCAACGGAAATGATCGTAATGGGCTTCATCGAGCCATTTACGAAAGAACTTCCAATGGAATATGCAGTAGAAATGAACCGTCTGATCAAGTTCGAAATGGAAGGTTCAATCGGATAATATGTGAAAAGCCTTGGTATATAAGTGATATACCAAGGCTTTTTTATATTCTAAAATTTAGGATGCAATTTCATAGCAACTTGAATTTTTTCATTACTTCGATTCTCCATATTTAACAAAACAGCCCATTTCGTGTTAATTGGGCAAAAAAATGTTGAAGGACCACTTGCCTAAACAAAGAGATGGAATAGACATATAGTGAGTATATCTTTGAATGGCGTATGGGGGAGGAAACTGAAGTATGAATTCAAAGAATAAGACATATCAGTGTAAAAAAATCAAAAAAAGATATCACTGTAAAACATGTACGGAGTTTGAAAAACCTAAAAGCCTGTTCACATGTAATAAAAAAGATATAGATTCCTGTGGGCGTAATACGTGCGAGTGCAAATATGAGAGTTATGAGTGCAAATGCAAGCATGAGAAGTGCGAGTGCAAATATGAAAGTTATGAGTGCAAATGCAAGCATGAGAAGTGCGAGTGCAAATATGAAAGTTATGAGTGCAAATGCAAGCATGAGAAGTGCGATTGCAAATATGAAAGTTATGAGTGCAAATGCAAGCATGAGAAGTGCGAGTGCAAATATGAGAGTTATGAGTGCAAATGCAAGCATGAAAAGTGTAAGTGCAAATGTAAAAATCATGAACGGAAGAATCAATGTCACGTTTGCATGGAAATTATTTGTAAATGTAAAGAAAAGAAAAATAAGGGCCATAAGCATTGTCCAGACAAAATCAAAGGCTTTGATTTATGTAAGAAGAAAAAAGAACTAAAATGCTTTAAGCATTGCAGCCCCATCTCACAACCTTGCGATGGAATTTTTTATAATCAATTCACTAGCAGAGCGGATTTAGATTTCAGCGGTCTGATTGTAGTTGTGAACTCAGGTAATATTACCAATGGCTGCTCTATGGAAGTACAAGTGACTGATAGTGCCGGTACGTCTACCGTTGCGGTCATTAATCCAGGAGCATCTGTCCCAATATTTACAGATTCTTTGATTTCCCTTGATATTAAATGTTTTAAGAATGAGTCCGAAAATCCATTGTCAGGTACATGCAGCGGCGAAATCAAATATGATTTAGAGTACTATTTGGAAAGGGAAAGCAATAAACCTTTTTAGAAATTAGTTAAAATGAAGATTGTTTGTATTGGATGGCGATAGGCACAAAACATTCTGAAGCCATCATTAATCAAGTTTCATGATAGACCTATCAATTGGATAATCGTCTCAACTCCTTGGTGCATTTAAAATTATACCGAGGTTTTTTTTATTTTTTTCTCTATCTGTTTTATACACCTTGGTATTTATTAAACGATTCAAGAGGATATTTGCAGCGATTGTATAATTTAATAAGAATACTAAAAACATTCAGGGGTGTTATTTATGATTAACAAAGTCGGTCAAATTATGTTGTATGTTAATAATCAAGACGAGTCAGTAGATTTTTGGACGAAAGAACTAGGGTTCAGTGTCATTTCTGAAGAAAATAACGATCAAATGAGATGGATTGAAGTGGCTCCTTCAAAGGATGCAGAAACAAGCATCATTCTGCATAATAAGGAGTTCGTTGCAAAAATGTCACCTGGTTTAAATCTCGGCACACCTTCACTAATGTTCTTTACGGAAAATCTAGATCAGTTACATAACGAATTATCGAGCAAAAATATCACAGTCGGCGAGATTGTAAATATGCCTTCTGGCAGAGTATTTAACTTTGCAGATCATGAAGAAAATTATTTTGCTGTTATGGAAAAGAGTGAATAGCTAATAAAATGTTGATAGACAAGAAAGATTTAATACTGGGATTGATTAGGATGGAGCTGTTTTGATGAAAAGGCTAGTAATTGTCACAGAAGGAAAAATCTAAAGGATTGTTGCTTGTTGCTTTTCTATTTCACCATTTGCAAGTTGATTGGAGTGCAGGATGCGAGACTCCTACGGGACGAGCGGTCAGGTGGAGACTCCTAATGGCGCAAAGCGGCAGGAGGCTCACCGCACGCCCCGTGGAAAGCGAGCAACCTGAAGCGGAAATCAACCACTTTCGAAAGCGACAATGTATGCGAAAACTACCTTTAAAATAGAAAAAAGACGCCCAAAAGGACGTCTTTTTTGCGTATATTGCGGCGAGAGACAGCACTCCACATAGTGCTTTGCCTAACAGGCGCGTCAATCTCGTCTTATGCAATTAGCTCATCGCTAGAACAGTATACCACCTCTTCGCTTGAAAGAGAAGTGTTTATTCTAGGACTCAAATGGTTCGCTTTTTTGTATCCGAAAAAGATATAATGCAATCAACTAATATGTTTTGATTCTCTAATAGATTGTTGCTATTAGGTCATTTTTCATCCATAAGTTGATTGCCTTTAACATGGAATGCGACGAGTAAGGTTCGCTGTTGTTTTGGTTGTATACGCAGAATCTGAAATAAACACTTTCAAGAGCATTAAAAGGGAGTAAGCAGCCTTTCTAAAAGAAGATTCTTTCAAATCGTTCTCTACTTTGACATGTTGATTGGAGCGCAAGGTGCGAGACTCCTGCGGGACGAGCGGTCAGGTGAGACCCTTTAAGGCGCAAAGCGGCAAGGGGCTCACCGCACGCCCCGCGGAAAGCGAGCAACCTGGAGCGGAAATCAACTACTTTCAAGAGTAACAGTGCTTATAATGTAAGATTAACTTAATTTTAAAAGGAGCATACACGATGAACCAAGTCATTGAAACGATACTATCACACAGATCCATTCGCAAATTCAAAGACAAACCATTAAGTGAAGATATAGTCACAACACTCGTAAAATGCGCCCAATCTGCTTCTACATCGAGCTATCAGCAAGTTTGTACGATTATTGGTATAGAGGACAGGGAAAAGAAAGAAAAACTGGCTGAGCTTGCTGGCAATCAGTCTTATGTAGCCGATAATGGTTATTTCTTCGTCTTTTGCATAGATTACAATCGTCATAAGATTGCGGCTGAAATGAAAGAAACAGAGATTAAAGAAACCATTGAATCGACAGAAGCTTTTATTGTAGGAAGCGTAGATGCTGCACTCGCTGCTCAAAATCTATCGGTAGCTGCTGAATCACTTGGACTCGGTATCGTTTATATTGGAGGCATCCGTAATTCTCTGAAGGAAGTTTCAGATTTGCTAGGATGTCCTGAGCACGTTCTTCCGCTCTTTGGAGTAGCAGTCGGTTATCCAGACGCAGAGCCTGGGAAAAAGCCTCGGTTGCCACTTCCAGCTGTTTTTCATAAAGACAGCTATCAAAGTAAAGAAGAGACGAAAAACTTGTTAACAAAATATGAAAAGGAAACATCAGAGTACTATACGGAGCGAACGGACGGAAAACGTACAGAAGGGTGGGTTACTCAAATCACCGCTTCTATGGCGACTCCAAAGCGAACGTACATGAATGACTTTGTCCAATCAAAAGGATTAAATAGATTGTAATCACGTATAGGCAGGTGACTTCAAGAAATGATTAAGATCGGTGTTACAGGTTGGGGAGATCACGATTCTCTATATCCAGATGGTACCCCTGCAAGAGATAAGCTTGCTGTCTACAGCGGCCATTTTCCTGTTGTTGAGGTCGATTCTTCCTTTTATGCGGTTCAGCCTGTAAAGAACTATGAAAAGTGGGTTACAGCCACTCCGAAGGACTTTTCCTTCGTTGTTAAAGCCTATCAAGGCATGACAGGTCATTCGAGAGGCAAATTACCTTTTGAATCAGTTAAAGAAATGTTTGAAGCTTTCGTCTTGTCCATTCAGCCTGTCATCTCGTCAGGGAAGCTTGAGATGGTGCTTTTTCAATATCCCCCATGGTTTGATTGTAAGAAGGAAAATGTTCAGATGCTTCGGTATGCGAAAGAAATGATGGGAAACATCCCCGTCGCTTTAGAGTTTCGGAATCAAACATGGTTTAGCGAGGAAATGACAGAGAAAACGGTGAGTTTTATAAAAGAAGAAGGATGGATTCATACGGTTTGCGACGAACCCCAAGCCGGGACAGGCTCTATACCTATTGTTTTGCATGCAACACAAGAAAAAACACTCGTACGTATGCACGGCAGAAACGTATATGGATGGAACAATCAAGGTCAGCCGAATTGGAGAGAAGTCCGATATCTTTATCGATATAATGATGCCGAACTAAATGAATGGAAAGAACGGATTCAGAAGCTTGCATCAGAGACAAAGAATCTTACCATCCTATTTAACAATAACTCAGGTGGAGATGCTGCTGACAATGCAAAACAGATGATCGATTTATTGGATATTCATTATGATTTTCTAGCGCCAAGACAATTGGACTTGTTTTAACCTTTTCCTAATATTACAAATTGTTTTCAAAAGATGGTAAACGATTCAATTTTTTAAATGGACTGATATACTAATAGGGTGAATTAAATCAGTTAAGCTGGATAAAGAAAGTGGGGATCACTTTGGATTATAAAAAATTGATTCAGATGATGTACTGCTTACAGGTTGCCTTTGTCGTCAGTGGCGTTTACTTGCTTTTCGTTTACATATTTACGAACAATTCGAAACGTATCCAGTTTCTTACCCTCGTGTTATGTATTAATCTAATATCATTAAAGATCACAAGAGATCGTTTTAAGATATAAAGAAAACTGCGCGTCTTATAGCGCAGTTTTTTATCATTAAAGCATCTTTAAAAGTGCTTTTCGCCCTTGCATACCAACTTCAATACCTTTTTCCCTTGCTTCAAGTGTAATTGATTCTAAAGGTGCATCCAGCAGCTGTTCGATCGTTCTAACGCCTACAGCGCGCCCTGCAATAATTTTACGGTCCGCTAATTTTTCATTTAACAAAGCTACATCTAGTGCTCCACACATGATATATCCATTATCGTTAAACACAGCCATAAAATTTGTTTTTGGCAAACGAAGGGTGACAGCGGTAAATGGATGTCCTTCTATTAAGATCGGGTTCATCTCTAACATGCTTCCACTCCTTTCTTCATTATTATTTTTATGTATAGATCAGGGAAAAAGTGTTAGGTGTTGACGCTATTTTTATGGATTTTTCATGAACAAAAAGGGAGTCGGATATGATACGATTAAAAGAAAAAGACTCTTTTCGTAAACCTTTGTTCCTTTTTTGGTAGTGGTTGATTTCCGTTCCAGGTGCTCGCTTTCCGCGGGGCAGGCGGTGAGCCACATTCGTACGTTTCACTTTTAAGTGTCTCACCTGACCGCTTGTCCCGCAGGAGTCTCCCACCTTGCTCTCCAATCAACGGTCATAGAAGATAAAAATGAGGTTTGAAAGCAACAATCTTATATAAAAGAGTCAAAGAAATCGAGGAGGCGATGAGGGATGAAACAATACTTGGATTTTCTTCAAGATATCTTACATAACGGTACGAAAAAAGAAGATCGGACAGCCACTGGCACGGTATCTGTATTTGGCCGTCAGATGAGATTTGATTTAGAGGAAGGTTTTCCGCTTGTTACAACAAAGAAACTTCATTTGAAATCCATCATTCATGAATTGCTTTGGTTCTTAAAAGGTGATACAAATATCGCTTATTTAAAAGAAAACGGTGTTCGGATTTGGGATGAGTGGGCAGATGAGGACGGAAATCTTGGTCCAGTTTACGGTCACCAGTGGCGTTCATGGGCTGCTCCAAACGGTGAGACCATCGACCAAATCTCAAACGTTATTGAAGACATTAAGAAGAATCCTGATTCAAGACGCTTGATTGTGTCTGCATGGAATCCTTCTGATGTACCGAATATGGCGCTCCCGCCTTGTCACTTGCTATTTCAGTTTTATGTAGCTGATGGCAAGCTATCTTGTCAGCTCTATCAGCGCTCAGCTGACAGCTTCCTAGGTGTGCCGTTTAATATCGCGTCTTATGCACTACTTACAATGATGGTAGCCCAAGTAACGGGTCTTAAGCCAGGCGAGTTCGTTCATACGGTTGGTGATGCACATATTTACTCCAACCATCTCGAACAAGTAGAACTGCAGTTGACTCGTGAGCCGAAGCCGCTTCCTAAAATGAAGTTGAACCCCAATGTGACGAACATTTTTGATTTTACTTACGATGACTTTGAACTGGTTGACTATGAAGCACATCCTCATATCAAAGGCGTGGTGAGCGTATGATTTCTTTTGTCGTTGCAATGGATGAGAATCGGGCCATTGGGAAAGACAATGATCTTCCGTGGTATCTGCCGAACGACCTTAAGCATTTTAAAAATGTAACGATGGGGAAACCAATCGTCATGGGTCGTAAAACGTACGAATCCATCGGCAAGCCTTTACCTGGCCGCGAAAATATAGTGGTAACGAGAGATGACAATTATCAAGCTGAAGGAACAACGATTGTACATTCTGTAGACGATGTATTGAAGAAAGATGCCGAAGAATTGTGTGTAATCGGTGGAACGGAGATTTTTAAATTGTTTATGCCTGTAGCTGATCGCCTATATGTGACTGAAATTCACCATACCTTTGATGCGGATACTTACTTTCCAGAAATCAATCGAGATGAGTGGCGTGAAGTCTCACGTAAGCCAGGAATTCTTGATGAAAAAAACAAATATGCACATGACTTCGTTGTGTTCGAAAAAAATTAAACCATAAAGTTTGAATGAGCCCCCCTCTTGTCTGCATACATATGTATATGTAGATAAAGGGGGGTTACCTTTTGCTTAAACGTCGAAAAATGAAACTCCGAAAAGGGCCGCTTCCATTCCGGTTTGTACTGCTGATCTCATTTATTCTTTTTACTTTTATAACCATACAAGGACTTTGGCTTGTGAACAGAGGCATTGAACCTACGCTTATGCTCATCGCTCAAAAGAAGACGGAAGAAATAGCAGCACTAGCGATAAGTGAAGCAATTGATAATGAAATATTAGGTCCTTCAGAGATGGATGATATTATTGAATATAAGACCGATACGGAAGGAAATGTCGTGTTTGCAGGCATTAATCAGAGCGTAGTTAACAGGGTTGCCAATCAATCACAGAAAGTGGTTCAAAAATACCTCAAGGAAATTGAAGAAGGTAAAGCACATGAAGTAATAAGCAACGAAGAATTAGGGATAACAGCATATAAAAATGAACCAGGTGTCATTATGGAAATTCCGCTAGGGCAAGCAACGAGAAACTCCTTACTTGCAAACTTAGGTCCTAAAATTCCAATAAAATTCATGCTCATTGGTGAAGCAAACACGGATATTGAAGAAAAAATCGAGAATTCCGGTATCAATAATACATGGATTAATATTGATATTGTGGTAACTGTCAAAACGAGGATTGTTATTCCTTTTGCAACGGAAACAACGGTAGTAAAAAGACCGATTAAGATTACGGCTCAATTCATAAAAGGAGAGGTACCTGTTTACTACAACCAGTCCGGAGATCCGATTCAGCCTACTGTTCCGATCACTCCTGATTTAAAGGAAAAGCCTAAAGACGATAATGAGCTGGATATCCCGGAGGAGAGCTCGTCAGAAGAATCGGGTGATGAGGAAGCGGCAGAGTAGGATATTCCTGAATTTAACAGTATTCATTTGGGTTGACCATTTATACAACTTTGTTATAATGAGAATTGAATTTAAAATTTTATATGTCTTTAAGCCTATCACCGATGGGGTAGAGGAGCGGATTTTATAAGTACTTTTTCAGAGAGTGACGTCTGTGAAGAAAAAGAAAAGGAACTTCCGCCGAAGCAAAATGTAAACCGTCTGTTCACTTTTGCTGGGTTTACACTGAAAAAGTGTAAAACTGTCACTGCTTGGGAATTAAAAGCAGTGGAGGACTACTGATCGATGAGGAAAACCATAAATTACTTAAGTGATTGATAGCGGGTTATTTCCTTGTCTATTAATCGCTTTTTATTTTGTCTTTTTTTCCTCAACGTCCTGTAAACACTCCTCAAAAATCGATGGCTAATGAAAAGAAGGAGGAACATCATGGAATTTGAGAATTCGATTTATTCATTAATACCGCCCGTTTTGGCCATTTTAATGGTTGTTTTAACACGAAGAGTATTGATCTCTTTAGGGGCTGGAATTGTAGCGGGAGCACTATTGCTTCACGATTTTAATATTGGTGCTACATTAAAGGAAATTGGAACGATTGTAAAAGGGCATTTCGTGTCTGACGGAGCATTAAATGAATGGAATGTATATATCCTGCTGTTTCTATTGATCTTAGGAATGATGACGAGCATTATCTCTTTAGCTGGGGGAAGCCGAGCTTTTGGTGAATGGGCAATTTCCAGAGTGAAAACAAGAAGAGGTGCACAGCTTTTAACGGTTGTTTTTGGACTAGTTATTTTTATTGATGATTACTTTAATTCACTTGCTGTAGGAAATGTAAGCAGACCGATTACAGATCGCCACCGTATTTCAAGGGCGAAACTCGCTTATTATTTAGATTCTACTGCTGCTCCTGTATGTGTAATCTCGCCAGTGTCTAGTTGGGGAGCTTACATTATCGGGATTATCGGTACGATTTTTGCTACACATGAGATCACAAACATGTCTGCGTTCAGTGCTTTTATACAAATGATCCCTATGAATTTTTATGCAGTTTTTGCACTTATTCTTGTGTTTGCGGTTGCTTATTTTCAACTTGATTTTGGACCGATGAGAAAACATGAAGAACATGCTTTTGCAACAGGTGAAGTTATTGATCCTGAGAAAAAAGCAGCTATTGGTGAAGGAATCAAACTTGAAGAAAGCGATAAAGGAAAAGTTGGAGATCTTGTTTGGCCGATCGTTCTTTTAATTGTTTCAACAGTTGGATTTATGATCTACACGGGTATTCAAAATGTTAAAGGCCTTGAAGAACCAACGGCTGTCACTCTTTTATCTATCTTTGAAAATACAGATGTACCTAAATCATTATTATATGGTGGTTTAATTGGATTGGCGGCAGCGATTCTGTTCTTTCTGCCTAAAAAAATGGGAGCTGCTTCACTAGGAAAAGGACTTGGACGCGGTGTTCAATCCATGATTGGTGCTGTAACGATCTTACTTTTTGCTTGGACGATTATCTCCATTATAGATAGCTTAGGAACAGGTAAGTACCTCGCTGGACTGGTTGATCAGCATATGAACTTAGCTTATCTTCCATTCGTTCTTTTTGTCCTGTCAGGTCTAATGGCTTTTGCGACAGGTACTTCTTGGGGAACGTTCGGTGTGATGCTTCCGATCGCAGCAGAAATTTCAGCATCAACTAACATTGAACTGATGCTGCCAGTACTTGCCGCTGTGCTTGCTGGATCTGTTTTTGGAGACCATTGTTCACCAATATCAGATACAACGATCCTTTCATCAACAGGAGCGGGAAGTCATCATATTGATCATGTCATGACACAGCTACCTTACAGTTTAATCGCTGCTGGAGTATCTGCAGTGGGTTATCTTGCACTCGGATTAACTGAAAGTGTTTGGATAGGACTATTGGTGTCAACGGGAGTATTTGCTATCGCTTTGTTATTTATAAAAAAATTCTCTAGTAAAAATAGCATTGCTGACAATTCTATAAAAGCATAATTTTGAAAGTGTCTGGTAGTAAACCAGGCACTTTTTCTTATATTTATACGACTTCTTTCCCCTAATTCCGACAAAATAACTAAAAACGTTTTGACAGATTTCAACGTTATGTAATATACTGAACGCAGAATAATCAGAAAAAAGTAATAATTTTAAACTTTTAGATTTTGTAAAAAGGGGGACACAACAATGGAAAACAGGCAACAATGGGGAAGCCGCTATGGATTTATTTTAGCAGCGGTTGGTTCCGCTATCGGTCTCGGCAATATCTGGAGATTTCCGGCAGTTGCTTATGAAAACGGTGGAGGAGCATTTTTTATCCCGTATCTTGTAGCACTCTTAACGGCAGGGATTCCCTTACTCATCCTAGAATTCACATTAGGACATAAGTACCGGGGTTCAGCTCCACTTTCTTACTTCCGTCTTCACAAGAATGCAGAATGGCTAGGATGGTGGCAAGTTTTTGTAGCGTTTGTTATTTCCACTTACTATGCTGTAATCATCGCATGGGCGGTAAAGTACTCAATTTACTCGCTAAACCTTACTTGGGGAGATAAGCCTTCCGATTTCTTTTATGGAGAGGTACTTCAATTAAGCAAAACGCCTGGTGACATCGGTGGTATCGTACCCGGCATTTTAATTGCACTTTTACTCGTATGGGTTGTAACGTTACTAGTTCTTTATAAAGGTGTATCTAAAGGAATCGAACGCTTTAATAAAATTTTTATCCCAGCTTTAGTTATTATGTTTTTATTAATTGTTATTCGTGCAATTACGCTTGATGGTGCTGCTCAAGGTTTGAATACATTCTTTACACCTGATTGGAGTGCTATAAACAACGGTAAGGTATGGGTAGCGGCTTATGGTCAAATTTTCTTCTCGTTATCTATTGCGTTTGCGATCATGGTAACGTACTCAAGTTATCTGCCAAAGAAATCAGATATCAACAACAATGCTTTTATTACAGGTTTTGCAAACTCAGGTTTTGAACTTCTTGCTGGAATCGGAGTTTTTGCTGCACTAGGGTTCATGGCTATGCAACAAGGTCTGCCCGTACAGGAAGTTGTAAAAGGCGGAATCGGACTAGCATTCGAAGTATTCCCGGCTATCATTAATGAGTTCCCTGGTGGGAATGCATTTTTCGGAACAATGTTCTTCTTAACACTTGTTTTTGCTGGTATGACGTCGTTGATCTCAATCGTAGAAACGTATGTGGCAGCATTACAAGACAAGTTTGGAATCTCTAGAACAAAAGCAGTATTAATGGGTGGAGGAGTAGCTTCAGTTATCTCATTGCTTTTCGCTACAAAAGGCGGACTGTACATGCTCGATATCGTGGATTACTTCATCAACAACTTCGGTATCACATTAGCTGGTCTTGCAGAGGTAGTTCTAATTGCTTGGTTCGTTAAGCAATTAGGCGGACTTCAAAATCACGCAAATGCGATCTCCGACTTAAGAACAGGATTATGGTGGAAAGTTTGTCTTGGCGTCATCACTCCAATCCTTCTTGGCTACATGATGTTTGATAACATTAAGCAAAATATTGCAGAGAATTACGGTGGATACCCTACAGAACTTGTTGTCACTTATGGGGTTGTCGTTGCAGTAGGCGTCATCGTACTCGGTATTGCATTAGGTCTTGTTAAATGGAAATCTGATGTAGTTGAAGAGAAAAAGGAGGTCAGCTGATATGACTAGTAGTGCAATTGCAATGATGGTAATCGGCATGGTCATCCTGTGGGGCGGACTCTTAGCAAGTATTGCAAACGTAGTTCGTGTTTCTAGAAAGAAATAATAAGGGAAGCTGGTTCTTCAGTTGAAGAACCAGCTTTTTTTATGCTGTGGCGCTCGTAAATCAGAGCAGAGCTCGAGATTTACGAGCGATTCCAAAGATTTACGAGCGATTCCAAAGATTTACGAGCGATTCCAAAGATTTACGAGCGATTCCAAAGATTTACGAGCGATTCCAAAGATTTACGAGCGATTCCAAAGATTTACGAGCGATTCCAAAGATTTACGAGCGATTCCAAAGATTTACGAGCGATTCCAAAGATTTACGAGCGATTCCAAAGATTTACGAGCGATTCCAAAGATTTACGAGCGATTCCAAAGATTTACGAGCGATTCCAAAGATTTACGAGCGATTCCGAAGATTTACGCTCGTTCACGGAGGTTTATGCTCGCTCCCAAAGATTAAGCTCAACAACTATCCTCCGCGTTTCATCCAAACGAAAAAAGAAGCCCTAAAGCTTCTTTTTTCATCATCACTATATTTATCTTCTTCTGCTGCTGATTCGTTCCTGACGTTCCCAAGCTTTTAAATAAGGATACGGATCGAATGCCCACTCGGTATATCCGTTATCGCGGTACATCCCAAAATGCAGATGAGGCGGGAATTTACCTGACGTTCCAGGAGGCCCATACCCAGTACTTCCTACATATCCGAGCACCATGCCAGGTTCAACGATTGTTCCTTTTTCAATGCTCTTGTTGAAGCTGCCTAAATGGGCGTAATAGTGATACACATTGTTGATATCTCGGACCCCAATTCTCCAGCCGCCAAAACGGTTCCAGCCTTTTACTTCTACGATTCCGTAAGAAACGGCTTTAACTGGCACGCCGTAATCTGCAAAAATATCTGTTCCTTCATGAATACGCAATCCGCCAAAGCCGCGGCGGTCACCCCATGTACTTCGATAGCTGTAGTTCGATCGTAAAGGCACGATAAAGCTGTGTTTATCTAAGGAAACTGTACCGTATGTCTCATAGATCTTTGCGTTTTCCATAATAATATCAACGGCTTTATCTCGTTGATAATAGCTCCATAATCCAATTCTGAAATTCTCCGTATCATGACCGTGTTTTTGAATGATATCAGCAAAAGTAAATAAAATATCTTCATCGTTGTTTCGGTCAGCTATACCATCATTATTTCCATCTTTTCCAATACCGCCAAACATTGAAATCCGCTCAGGGTTCGTATCATCCATTGTTGGGTTGATTGGCCCAGACCATTGTATGGGAGAAAAGTAAATGCCCACAAGACCTTTTCTAGCAGGCAGGTCTCTTCTTGCTTTTCTTACACTTCGTTCATATTGGTCAACCCCGGCAAAATAGTGCCATGGAATAAGTGTAACGGACTCCATTTTTTTGTAGAGGCTGAGTCTATCTACATCTTCTTTTGAATATCGCTCTGCGGCCGCACTCCTGCTTTCCGGAAGAAAGGTTATTAGAAGGGCTGCCAGAGTGAGGAACAGGACTGTTTTCCTCATACGTCCCAATCCACTCCTTTCTTTCATTTACCTATAGTTTGTTGAAGTTAGGAAAAAACATGAAGGAAAAATGTTGGAAAAAACTCATGTTTGGAGTTTTGGCCTGTCGTATGGTAGAGTATTGATGGGACAATAATGTTTAATTAGAAACTAAATAACAAACGTTCATTATAGTGAAGACCAAGAAAATTTGGGGTGATGATGATGGCAAAGAAAGAAGAATATGTACGTAAACCCGAGTGGTTAAAAATAAAGCTAAACACGAATGAAAATTATAAAGAACTTAAGAAAATGATGCGTGAAAAAAAGCTACATACCGTTTGTGAAGAAGCGAAATGCCCGAACATTCACGAATGCTGGGCTGTTCGTAAGACCGCTACATTCATGATATTAGGCGACATCTGTACACGCGCATGTCGTTTTTGTGCAGTAAAAACAGGATTGCCAACAGAACTGGATCTGCAAGAACCAGAACGTGTTGCTGAATCTGTTGAACAAATGGGACTAAAACACGTAGTTATTACAGCTGTAGCACGTGATGACCTTAAAGATGGGGGAGCTCATGTATTCGCTGAGACGGTTCGTGCGGTTCGTGCCCGAAACCCATTCTGTTCGATTGAAGTTCTTCCTTCTGACATGTTAGGTGACTTTGATGCACTCAAAACGCTAATGGATGCAAAACCGGATATTATGAACCACAACATCGAAACAGTGAGACGACTTTCTCCAAGAGTTCGTGCACGTGCTACGTACGACAGAACGATGGAGTTCTTAAGACGTGCAAAAGAAATGAATGCAAATATTCCAACAAAATCCAGTCTTATGATTGGACTTGGAGAAACATGGGAAGAGATCATTGAAACGATGGATGATCTTCGCGCAAACAACGTAGATATCATGACCATCGGACAATATTTGCAGCCGACGAAAAAACATCTAAAAGTACAAAAGTACTATACACCTGATGAATTTAAAGAACTGCGTGATATCGCTTTCTCTAAAGGATTCAAGCACTGTGAGTCAGGACCGCTTGTACGATCTTCTTACCATGCAGATGAGCAAGTTAATGCTGCTGCACAAAACAGCTAAATAAAAAAGAAACCAGAAGCAAACGAACTGCTTCTGGTTTTTATTTTCCTTCCATCTCACTGCGCATATTATTGGTTTCCCCGTTCATTTCACCATTCTCATTTTCCCCATAGTTCCATTTCTTGCCTTGAGGGGCTTTTTTCATTTGTTGAATCAATCGGTCCATAATACCTTCTATTTGTTCCGTATCATTATTTAATGATTGGTACTGCTCGATCTTATCAATCATGCCTTTTTCATCAGACACGTATACATGGAAGTACCGTGGTACAACCGAGAAGGCAGTCATCTTCACTTGGTCTGCAGCAGCGTTTCGGTCCTTGTTCGTTGTTTTGTAACCGATTAGAACCTCTTCATCTGTAACTAATGTGCCGACATCTTTAACATCAGGCAATTGAAGAACCATATCTGAAATCATATCTGCAAGCTTTTGACGATTTAAGTATGGAACGCCGTTTCCTGATTTTACTTTATCCCCGGACATATGGCGCATATATCCAAAATCCCCATAATTCATGTTGTTGCCAATCCGATTCTCATCTTTTACATTCGTTTTTGAAAATTTATATTCTTGACCCATTTTCTTTTGGTCAGCACCTCCGCATCCAGAGAGCACGATGCTGATTAATAAAAGCATTCCTAATTTTTTCATAAATGTTCACCTCCTTATCATTAGAATGACCTTAAACGCAATTACTTTACAAAGAAATTGTTGGCTGTAAAAGGCACAAACATGGTAAAATAAGTATCAGGAAATGAGGTGAAGCATTTTTGATTACAGTTGGTAATTATTCCTATGAAGTGATTGAAGATGTACGTGAAGCCTTTAATGAGGAACAATTTAAAGCGCGCTACAGTGAGATTTTACATAAATACGATTATATTGTTGGTGATCTCGGATACGAACAGCTTCGACTCCGCGGCTTTTTTGAAGATAACCACGAAAAGGCTACGTTCGATACGAAAATCAGCACACTGCCGGAATACATTTATGAATATTGCAATTTCGGTTGTCCGTATTTTGTAGTAAAAAAAGTAAACCCCTGAGTTGAATTCAGGGGTTTTTCTTTGTCTAAGCGATGACAGTAAATGGTTTACTTAAGACAGCCAAGCTTTATGAGCCTCGAGAATCGTCATATGGCTGTTCTGTATGATATTCTGGGTCATCATGTGTCGGATGCGCACCAGGATCTTGTCTTTCCAGTCCAGCATGAAGGCTTTTGTTTTCATAGTTAAAGGCACTATAATATCGCTGTTCTTCTCTCCAAGGAGTGGATTTTCCTAAAGCCCTCTTAATGGGCGATCCATATGGTCCTTCAGGTAAATCCTCGGGAAGTACATAGTTACGACCGGTCTCCACATTCGAAAAATCGGTGTATTGCCTTTTTTCTTTTTCGAACAAAAAAACCATCCTCTCATAGGCCAGTTTAGGATAAGAACGTATCCTTATCTAAAGTGTGTCCCATAGAGCATGATTCTTTCTTGGTACATTTTGATTACTGCTTAAACAACATCAGATAAAAAGTCACGAAGTTCCATCGCGTCTTCTTCTGTTAGATTAAACGCATGTTCTAAATAGCCCTCTTCTTCTAAATCGTCCTGGCCGATAATGGCATAATGACTTCCAAGCATGTTTAAAACAAGGGACTTCCCGTAATGACGTGTTGTTTTTACAATCGCTAGATCAAAACGTGTATTTCTTCCCATAAAACTCACAAAACGTGTTTCAGTCGTTTCCTTATCATCGTATAAGAAAAAGGTTTCTTCACTCATTCTTTGTTCCTCCTCCAATAAATACATCACCAAATTTTCATTTGAGGCAATCATGATGGCTCCTACTTTATGTTACACTTTACTTGAGAAACTTACAAAAGGTGATGACTATGTATTTTGTTGATCGAAAGAAAATCAATGAACATTTAGTGTATATGGATGAATTGTTAAAGACATTTAAAGAAATGTCCTTACCAAAAAAGCAATTGGAAGTACTGGCATTAGAAAGAATCGGACACTTATTGATCGAGTCGATGATGGATGTTGGAAACATGATTATCGACGGATTTATTATGCGCGACCCTGGAAGCTTTGAAGACATTCTTGATATCCTAATCGATGAAAAAGTTATTCCGAATAAAGAAGCTCTTTCTTTGAAGCAAGTCGTAAATCTCCGCAAGTCACTTGTTCAGGAATATACTTTAGCAGATGTAAAAGAAATATACAGTACGCTTAATAAACATATACAAGAACTTGAGGCATTTCCACTTCACATTAAACGCTATTTAGAAGAGGAACTCGGTCCTGTTTCAGCATTTCTGCCTGAATAAAATAAAGTAAAAAATAGTTTTTATACTTTTTTATATAAAAATGTACGTTTTCTTGTATTTACGGTAAAATGGTAACAAAGGATGGTGATGACCATGAAGAATCACACCTCAACCCGTGATGAAATCATCTATCTTTTAAAGAGAAATAAACGGATGACCGTTACGGAAATGGCAAAATCCCTAGGTATAACAGAAATGGCCGTTCGGCGCCATCTTAACACATTAGAGCGTGACCATGTCATTGAAACGACTCTAGTGCGGCAAGCCATGGGAAGACCAATCCATTTTTATCATTTGACAGCGAGCGGGGACGAACAATTTCCACGAAACTATTCAGGACTTACAGTAGAATTCTTAAATGATATTGAAGAAGTGAATGGAACAGAAGCCGTAGATCTATTATTTAAAAGACGTGAAAACCGTCTGCAGGATAAATACAAAGATCGAATGAATATCCTTTCTGATTTTGAACAAAAGGTAAACGAACTTGCCAACATCCAGAATGAAGCAGGATACATGGTCGATTGGAAGTCGGGAGAAGTCCCTGGTACGTATGTATTAACAGAATACAATTGCCCGATCGCTATGGTGGCAAATGAGTATCAGCAAGCCTGTTCATGTGAACTCTCACTGTTTAAGCGCATGCTTCAAACAGACGATGTAGAGCGTAAGACGTGCATGGCTAAAGGCGGAGATTATTGTTGCTATATTATAAAAGAAGAAAAGCAAACATCTGAAGTGTAGACCGCTTCAGGTGTGTTTTTTTTTTTTTTTCACTATCCAGAAACTATAACTTGTTAGCATGCGTAACAAGTTTAGGTCGATAGTATAAGCGCAACTAAGTCTGACGAAAAAGATTTGGCGTCAGACAAGTTTTCTTTAGCAGTGGGCAAAATGATAAAGGTACATAAAAGGAGAGAATGTGATGAAAGCATATAAGGGATTCTTGATTGATCTAGACGGAACGATGTATCGGGGCACCGAAAGAATTATGGAAGCAGTTGACTTTGTAAAAAAACTAAACGAACAAAATTTGCCCTATCTATTTGTAACGAATAACTCTTCTAAGACGAAGAAACAAGTGGCAGATGTTCTTCAAGGATTTGATATACCAGCATCTGCTGAGCATGTTTACACAACAAGCATGGCAACGGCTAACTATATTGCAGAAATAAAAGAAAATGCGACAGTTTATTGTATCGGGGAAGATGGCATTAGAGAAGCGCTGCAGGAAAAGGGGCTTCAGCTCGTTGAAGAGAATCCAGACTTTGTGGTTATTGGTATCGACCGTTCCATTACGTATGAAAAGTTAGCTAAAGCTTGCCTAGCAGTTCGAAACGGAGCAACTTTTATTTCTACGAACGGTGATATCGCTCTTCCAACAGAAAGAGGGCTTCTGCCAGGAAACGGATCTTTAACGTCTGTTATTACGGTCTCTACACAAATAGAACCCACGTTTATTGGCAAACCCGAGTCCATTATTATGGAAATGGCATTGGAAACGCTCGGAACAAAAAAGGAAGAAACACTCATGATCGGTGACAACTATCAAACGGATATTATGGCCGGTATTCGTGCGGGAATGGATACGCTGCTTGTTCACACAGGAGTGACAACGAAAAAACATCTAGAGGAAATTGAGGTGCATCCAACTTATACTGTAAACGGATTGGATGAGTGGGATATTAAATAATCCGCTACCACAGGTAATTGTTGCTTTGCTAAATCTCTTCATTGACAGTTGATTGGAGTGCAAGATGCGAGACTCCTGCGGGACGAGTGTGACAGGTGAGACTTCTAAGTGCGCAAAGCGCAGAGAAGGCTCACCGCACGCCCCGCGGAAAGCGAGCATCTGGAACGCAAATCAACTACTTTCAGAGAGCAGCAATGGTTAAAAACCAGCCAAAATAAAAAGGCTTAAGTCAAAAGAGAATTCCTCTTGTTCTTAAGCCTTATTTTTATTCTTCATTTGCTGCGCGATGTGCCAATCGGCTGGACGCAGCGGCTGCAATAGCTCCCACGATATCATCCAAAAACGTATGAACCTTGCCTGTAGATTTATCATTTAACTTTTCTAAAATGCCAGGCTTTTGTTTATCAATAAATCCGTAATTTGTAAAACCAATTGAACCATATATATTTACGATAGAAAGTGCAATCACTTCATCAATCCCATACAAACTTTCATCTCGAGCCAAAATTTCTTGAAGCGGCTGTTCAAGTTTTTTTTCTTCCGCTAACACATCAAGTGCAATGCCAGTAAGGATTGCATTTTGTACTTCACGTTTAGCAATGACTCTTTCAACATTTTCTCTGCAAACATCCATTTTTAGGTCAGGATGATAGGGGACTTGGAGAAAATAAACGAGTTCAGCTATATCGTTTACCGTAACGCCCCGTTCGTTCAGCTGTTTACGTGCTGTTTCTTCGACTTTTTCCACTTTTTTGTTTGGCATCCCTGTACTCCTTTTCTCGATAAGTCTCCTTAGCTTTGTATAGTATATGTTTTCATGATAAAGTTATGAATTTATAAAAAGTGCTAACCACTTCGCCTATATGGGCATACAATGTTGTATCCATAAATGCGGTGTTACGCTCATGATCACTTAAGCAATTAGCCGCTGGAAAGCTGAAGGGGTGGGGGGATCGCCTTTGTTTGAAAGAGATATATTTCATCACTATCAATTGGTTTGTGAAGACAGAAGATCTGAATCTGGTTATCGAACATTCTATTGCAAAGGAAATCAATATATCGTGATTCCGCAGCAGCAAATGTCCTATGAAAAGCTGCAAGAAATGTCATATATCAGTGACTATCTACAGCATCGTGGAGAAAATTCTCTGCCCGTGCTGCAGCCGACCATTACGAACATGCCTAGCGCTTATGTTGACGGCGAGTCCGTAATCATTTTTAAAGTAGAGCACAAAAAAGGAGAACAGCGTAATATTGAACTAGGTTCTGAACTCGCAGAATTCCATAAGCGTGGTAAAGGGCTTGAGCAATATTATCCTGTTCAGCAAATTGCATACAGCCAGTGGCCAATGTTGTGGATCAATCGAGTGGATGAGATGCATAACAGGTATGCAGAAGTATCAGCAAGAAAACAAAGGAATGATTTCGACGAACTATTTCTAACTACCTTTCCGTATTATGAGGGAATGGCAGAGAACGCTATTCAATATATTACAGATTATCAGTTAGAAAGAGGACCAAAGGGAATTGGCTCAGCTGCCATCTGTTATGACAGATTCACTGAACGTTCTTGGATCAGAACTTCGAACAGCTTTGTTAAACTGCCAGTTGGCTGGGTGATTGACAGTCCAATGAGAGATGTAGCAGAATGCATCCGTGAAAAAATTTATCAGCCAGAGTTCAGAAGTCACGAAGTTTTACAATTTATCGATGAATACGAAAAAGTGAAGCCATTATCAAAAGGGGCTTGGCGGCTTCTATATGGAAGACTGCTTTTCCCTTCACAATACTTTGATACGGTTGAAGATCATTATGCTAACGAAAGAGATATTGGAAAAGAGTTATATGTACGCCGCTTTACTGACTTAATCTCGTATGAAAAACAAAATGAATACTTCCTGAAAAGTTTCTTTAGATCCATCGGTCTGCCAGTTCGTGATTTAAATATTCCAGTAGTCGACTGGCTCGTTCCGATGATTTAAAAAGAAGAGGTGACTCAAAAATGTACTTTTGAGGTCCACCTCCTTTTTTTGTTCTTTTTAATCTAAAAAGTGCTCAGTCGTTTCTGCAGCTCGGACAAAATAAGAGAGTGTTCGTCTGATGTGAACAGCCTAAATGATATCCAAGGTAACCACTTTTATATCCGCGGATAAGCTTCATAATTCCGAGTATAGACAGAATAATTCCGCGTATAAAATTATTTATCCGATTTTCGACAAAGCCTTTCTAACAGGCTTCAAAAATATTGTGTACGCAGCCCCATTTCTTTATTTTCTTACCACCACATGAGAAAATAACAACAAGGAGTGAAAGCGGATGCAAAGACCATATGTTTTTATTACACGAAAATTACCTGATGAAACACTAGTTGAATTGAATCAAATAGCAGAGGTCAATATGTGGCCATATGAAGAAGAAGCGGTTCCTCGAGATGTACTTTTAGCTGAGGCTTCAAAAGCAGATGGGCTGCTCACTATGCTTTCTGACAACATCGATGCTGAATTGCTGCAGCAGGCTTCATCACTTAAAGTAGTAGGAAATCTGGCTGTTGGATATGACAACATTGATATAAAATTAGCCAGCAATCTAGGCATTACGGTTTGCAACACACCAGATGTTTTAACCGATTCTACGGCAGATTTGGCGTTTTCTTTAATTCTCGCAACAGCTCGCAGAATTGTCGAATCGGCCAATTATGTAAAAGAAGGAAAATGGAACAGCTGGGGACCTTTATTGCTCGCAGGAGCCGATGTTCATCACAAGACAATTGGTATCGTTGGTATGGGGAGAATCGGTGAAGCAGTAGCAAGACGAGCAAAAGGATTTGATATGAAAATTTTGTATCATAATCGAAATCGCAAGCCAGAAGCTGAGCTCTCACTAGATGCCGAATACAAAGATTTTCATGAGCTCTTAAAGCAATCAGATTTTGTTGTCTCACTAGCTCCATTAACCGCGGAAACAAAAGGAATGTTCAACAGAGAAGCGTTTCAAAGTATGAAGGATAGTGCAATCTTTATCAATGCCGGCAGAGGAGCATCGGTTGATGAGGATGCCCTTGTAGAAGCACTGGAAAACAAAAGAATCGCTGGTGCGGGACTGGATGTTTTTGAAAAAGAACCAATTGATCCAAAACACCCATTATTGTCGATGAAGCAAGTTGTAACACTCCCGCATATCGGCAGTGCCAGTGTAGAAACAAGAATGAAAATGGCTGCACTTGCCTGCAGAAACATAGCAAATATATTGAACGGAAAAGAGCCTGAAACACCTGTCAAATAAGGAGGAACTGTATTGATTCGTTCTTTAGAAGGAAAAACAGCCATTGTCACAGGGGCTAGCCGAATAAATGGAATCGGAGCAGAGGTTTGTTTACAGCTCGCAAAAAGAGGAGCAGACATCTTCTTTACGACATGGGGTACATATGACAAGGATATGCATGCAGGCGATCATCAAAGTGACCCAGATCGCCTTGTTGAAAAAATTCAGAGTTATGGCGTGAAGGCTGTTTATGAAGAAGTTGACTTGAGCGTTTCTAATCATATTTCACTTCTTTTTGAAAAACTAGAGCAAAAATTAGGACCATCAAGTATTCTTGTAAACAACGCTTGTTTTTCAAAAAATCATAAGTGGGAAGATACAACGAGTGAAATTCTTGATTCTCATTATGAGATCAACATTCGGGCTACGACCCTTTTAAGCGTAGAATTCGCAAAGCGTTTTACAGGGGAAAGAGGCAGCATTATTCATCTAACTTCAGGTCAGTCAAAAGGCCCGATGACAGGTGAGCTTGCCTATGCTGCAACAAAAGGAGCGATCGATGCGCTCACTGTTACGCTGGCAGCTGAAATCGGACATAAAGGTATTACGGTTAATGCGGTTAATCCAGGTCCAACAGATACGGGATGGATGACTGACGATGTGCAAAACGTTCTCCTGCCTAAGTTTCCGTTAGGAAGAATCGGAAAACCAGAAGATGCGGCAAGATTGATCGCGTTTTTAGCATCGCCCGAAGCAGAGTGGATAACAGGGCAAATCATCCATTCAGAAGGCGGTTTTTTAAGACAATAATAAATAACATTTGTGACTGGCTTTTGTGGTTTGATTATCTGACCATAAAGTCAGTTTTTGCTTTAGGGTGTTTTCGCAAACTTTGTTGCTTTTGGAAGTGGTTGATTTCCGTTCCAGGTGCTCGCTTTCCGCGGGGCAGGCGGTGAGCCACATTCGCAACGTTTCACTTTTAAGTGTCTCACCTGTCTAGTTGCAGTGGCTGAACGAGCCACTACCACTTTTCGGACTGCCCGCCTCAAGGAAGTAATCTTGCTCCTGCGTCTACATGTTCATGCTACCGTAGTAAGCTTCCTCGTCGCATGCCTTGCGAGACGTTTCTCAGGTGGTAGGCACCCACCTTGCACTCCAATCAACTGTCATAGAAGCAAATAAATAATTTGAAAGCAACAATCTTTTTAGAATAGAGCGTTTATTATTAGGCATCTCTCTAAAAGATTGAATTATTGCATTCATCTTTCGTGGCAAGTTGATAGTGCGACCCGTGCTTGCAATTTTAGAAGCTTCTCGAAAAGCTTGAGACGAGAAGAGCTCACTTAGGCAGCATTTCCTTGTAGACGAAGGACCAACATGCATCTTTGAATGTGTCTATTTCAAAGGCTTATCCCACTAGCAAAACTCCTGAGTTCCATCCTCGAAAAGCATTTAAATCTCCATATTTATACATTTTCTTACAATGGTCCTTTTCTTAAGAGTATTTCATTCGGGTTTATTTATTTATTTATTTATTTATTTGTTTCATTTCTTCTGTGCAAAGTTGATTGGAGTGTAAGATGCGAGACTCCTGGGGGGTCAGCGGGACAGGTGAGACACCTATGGGCGCATAGCGCCGGGGTGGCTCACTGCACGCCCCCCGGAAAGCGAGCATCTGAAACGGAGATCAACTACATCCAAAAACACCGATATTTACCTAAAGAATCAAAGAAAATAAAAAATTTATAAATATACTATTGAATTAATTTTTATACAGTCCTATAATGAACCATAACTTATTTAAGGAGTGATGTGATTTGAGAGCAGGAATTATTGGCGTAACCGGATACGGTGGTATGGAGTTATTCCGGCTATTATCTGCACATCCGGAGATTACGGAAGTATTTCTCTATTCATCCTCCAAAGCAGGTCAACAGCTTTCAGATGAAGTTCAGCATGTATACCAGATCGTTAATCATCCGCTTCGTTCATTAGAACAGCTTCATATAGATGAGCTAGACATTTTATTTTGCTCAGCTCCAAGCGGTGTTTCGTCAGAGCTACTTCCACCTTTAGTCAAAAACAATTTGAAGATCATTGATTTAGCAGGGGATTTTCGAATCAAGAACAACGACACCTATCGACAGTGGTATCGTAAAGAGCCCCCACCAATATCACTTGTAAATCAAGCGGTTTACGGATTAACGGAATGGAACAGTGAAGATGTAAAAAAGGGTGACTTGATCGCAAACCCAGGCTGTTACCCTACCGCAGCATTGCTTGGGCTATTGCCACTATTAAAAACAGGCATGATTAAGCCCTCAACTCTAGTGATCGATGCTAAGAGCGGAATATCAGGAGCAGGTGTTTCACCTAACAAAGGAACGCATTTTTCTCAAAATAACGATAGCTTAAGTATTTACAAGATGCATCAGCATCAGCATATACCTGAGATTGAACAGACCATCCAAACAATCACGGGCATCGATACAAAAATCACGTTCAACACACACCTCGTCCCAATGACAAGAGGAATCATGGCTACCATGTACGCAGAATTAGAAGAGGATGCTAACTCTCAATCGGTAAAAGAAATCTATGAGGAATACTACAGCAAAAAACACTTTGTGCGTGTTTATGATGAGAGAACAAACTTGTTTACAAAGCAAGTTTACGGATCCAATTATTGTGATCTCACTTTTGGTGTAGATGATCGTACGAATCGAATTACAGTTGTTTCTGTCATTGACAATTTGTTAAAAGGCGCAGCAGGTCAGGCCGTTCAAAATATGAACGTTATGTTTGATCTCGATGAAACAGAGGGACTAAAGCATTCACCGATGTTCCCTTAAAAAAAGGAGGCAGGATACATGCAGGCGACAAAGGCGGCTATTCAAAAGATAACAGGAATTAATATCGCAACTCCAAAAGGCTTTCATGCGAGCGGTCTTCATTGCGGTGTAAAACATAAAAAGCTCGACTTAGGATTGTTATACAGCGTCACTCCAGCAAACGCAGCAGGTGTTTATACAACAAATCAAGTACAGGCAGCTCCATTAAAAGTTACACAGAACAGCATTTCGCAAGAAGGGAAGCTTCAGGCGGTTATCGTGAATTCAGGTAACGCGAATGCGTGTACAGGGAAAAAAGGCTTAATAGACGCACAGAGCATGCAGCTTCAAACCGCAGAGAAGCTTGATATACCTTCCCATTACGTTGGAGTAGCTTCTACGGGTGTAATCGGTGAACATCTGCCAATGGATAAAATTTCAGCAGGAATTGAAAAACTAGTCCTAGATTCAGAGTTGAAAGGTTCAATAGATTTCGCTCAAGCCATTTTAACAACAGACACGGTTTCAAAAAATACAGCCTACACTCTGAAAATCAATGACAAAACCATCACGATTGCAGGAACAGCAAAAGGATCGGGTATGATTCATCCGAACATGGCTACAATGCTTGGCTTTATTACAACAGACGCAGCGATCAATCAAAGTGACCTTCACGCAGCACTCAGTTATGCGGTGGAACGAACGTTTAACTGCATTACGGTTGATGGTGACACCTCAACAAATGACATGGTCCTCATGCTGGCAAACGGAATGGGTGAGAATGAAGAGTTAAACAAGAACCATCCTGAATGGGAACTGTTCTTAGAAGCGCTCGTCCTCGTTTGTGAAGATTTGGGCAAACTTATTGCGAAAGATGGAGAAGGTGCCAGCAAGCTCATTGAAGTTAACGTGTTAGGTGCGAATACAGAGAAAGAAGCTAGAATCATAGCCAAAACCGTAGTAGGTTCACCGCTTGTTAAAACAGCTGTTTTTGGATGTGATGCGAACTGGGGCAGAATCATCGCCGCAGCGGGATATAGCGGAGTGAAATTTAATCCAGATGCCGTAAAGATCTTAATCGGTGAAAATGAAGTCGTTGTAGGCGGAGAGCCTGTTCACTTTTCAGAAGAGAAAATTCGAAACTACTTAAAGAGCCATGAGATTCATATAACGGTTATTTTATCTGAAGGAAACGGAAGCGGCCGAGCATGGGGATGCGATTTAACGTACGACTATGTTCAAATCAATGCAAGTTATCGAACGTAAAAGGATGTGAGCGTTGTGTTTCATGTTATCAAAATTGGAGGAAGTACACTAGCTGATCTACAGCCTGCATTTTTTGCTGCTCTAAAAGAAAGAGTTCAGCAAGGTGAAAAAATCGTTATCGTTCACGGAGGCGGGCCTGAGATCAACAAAAAACTTAAAGAATCAGGACTTCCTTTAGAAATGAAGAACGGGATAAGGATAACGACCGAAAAGACGCTTTCTTGCGTTAAGGCTGCCTTAAAAGACATCACCAACAAAAATCTTGTACATGTGCTAAATAATAAAGGGATCTCGGCACGGGGTTTGTGTGGTTCAGAGCAATCCCTCATACAATGTGATTTTTTAGATAAGAAGCAATATGGATGGGTGGGACGTGTTAAGAAAGTAAAAACAGAAATCATTGAAAACGTGCTGAACTCAGGTAAGGTACCTGTCATTGCATCCCTCGGTATAACAGACGAAGGCGAAACGGTGAATATCAATGCAGATACAGCTGCAGGAGAAACGGCGGCAGCCTTAGCAGCTCATTCAATCTGCTTTGTGACTGATACTCCTGGTATTCAGCTTAACGGAAAATGGGCTGACTCACTAACTGTTTCTGAAATACAAAAAAATATGATTCAAGGTCATATACATGGCGGAATGGTGCCGAAAGTCGAGGCAGCTATTAAATGTCTGGATTTCAATATTCATGAAGTGTTAATTACGGATCAAACGCTCTCAGGTACTGTAATTGCTTCTAAGGAGGTCATGGTTTAATGAGTTCACTTTTTCCTACGTACAAAAGAAAACATATAGAGCTTCAAAAAGGAAGCGGAACGATTGTATTTGATCAAAACAACAAGCGCTACTTAGATTTCACAAGTGGAATTGCAGTAACAAGTCTAGGGCATTGCCATCCTGAAGTGGTTAAAGCATTAAAGGAACAAAGTGAGCGTATCTGGCATACTTCTAATCTCTTTGAAATACAGCAACAAGAGCTTCTCGCTGAAACCCTAGTGAATCAAACCAATTTAGATGCTGCCTTCTTCTGCAATAGTGGCGCTGAAGCTAATGAAGCAGCGATTAAGCTTGCGAAGAAATTTACAAAACGAAACAAGATCATTACGTTTAAGAATTCATTTCATGGCCGTACATTCGGTTCCATGTCGGCAACTGGTCAGCAGAAAATAAAAGAAGGCTACGGACCGCTTCTGTCAGAATTTATCCATCTTCCTTGGAACGATAGCCAGCAGCTCAAAAATACGGCTGATTCTGACACAGCTGCAATCATGATGGAAGTGATTCAAGGTGAAGGCGGCATAACGGTTGCTGATCAGTCATTTTATAAAGAAGTCCAAGAAATGTGTAAGCAACACGATATTCTCCTAATCATAGATGAAGTTCAGACAGGTATCGGCCGAACTGGAAAAAGATATGCTTATGAACATTTTGATTTGGATCCTGACATCGTGACTCTCGCAAAAGGGTTAGGGAACGGCTTTCCAATAGGGGCAATGCTTGGTAAAAGCAAGTTGAAAGAAGCATTTGGGCCAGGCAGTCATGGAACGACGTTTGGAGGAAATCCGTTAGCTTGTGCAGTAAGCCAAACGGTTTTAAATATTATTTTTAGCGACAACTTCTTAAGCGAGGTAAAAAGAAAAGGTATATATTTTATAAACAGATTAGAAGATAATTTGATGAAACTGCCATTCGTAAATGAAATTCGAGGAGAAGGATTATTAATAGGTATTGAGTGTGATCAGGCTGCTGAATTAATAAAAGCTCTTGAAGAGAACGGTTTATTGACGGTTCCGGCAGGTGAGAAGGTAATCCGTTTATTGCCGCCTTTGACCGTAACAGATGAAGAATTAGAAACGGCATTGCGAATCATCAACGAAGCGTTTAACAATATTTATACAAAAGCCATTTAAGGACGAATAATCCTTATTTTTTATACGTAAATATGAATAAAAATACAATGTAATATATGTTTTATACAAGGAGTGGAACTCATCATGAAAGGCTGTATTACTTTATCAAATGATATTTCTTTTGAAGGTGACTGGGTTGGGAATCATCATTATGGTTCAGGAGAAGTTGTATTTTATACAGGAATGACAGGGTATGAACAAGTGTTGACAGACCCTTCTTACCAAGGGCAGATTGTTGTTTTTTCGTATCCCTTTATTGGGAACTATGGCTTTGATTCTGCAAGTATGGAATCTTCAAAAATTCAAGTAGCCGGTGTTGTAATGGCAGAGTGTTTCTCATTCGATGTAAAAGGCAGCCGCCAATCAATAATTGACCTACTCAACAATCACAATATTCCTGCCCTAACAAATGTGGATACAAGGTCTCTTATTCAAGAGATCAGAAATAAAGGGTCTTTACCTGCTGTTATGCATCTGCCAAATACACAGCCAGAATCTTTTTCTCTAGGAGAATATTGGCCAGCAACATCCATAACAAAAGCAGGATCAGGAAACACGCATATCGTTTTAATAGATTTTGGATTCAAAAAGTCTATCGTTGACGCTCTCGTAAACGAGGGATGCACCGTTACTGTTGTTCCTTTTGATCAAGGCTTAGCTGACATTGAGAAACTCAAACCAGATGGTTTCGTTTTTTCAAACGGTTCAGGTGACCCTATGAAGTTTTCAAACTATTTTCATCGTTATAAAAATATTGCCGTACGCTATCCCGTGCTCGGCATCTGTCTTGGACATCAAATATTAGCGCTAGCATTTGGCGGTGAAACTCGAAAGCTGAAGTTCGGTCATCGCGGAGCGAATCATCCTGTTATGAACCTGAAGACTGGAAAAGTGTCGATGAGTTCTCAAAATCATAGTTATGTTGTGAAAAAAGAGAGTTTAGCAGCTACAGGGTTTACTATTTGGTTTGAAAATGTGAACGATCAGAGTGTTGAGGGGTTGTGGCATAGCACATATAACATTGCCAGTGTCCAATTCCACCCAGAAGCAGCACCTGGTCCGAATGAACATAAAGAAATCTTTCAAAACTTCATTCAAACAGTACAACATAAAGAGAAGGTGAGAAGTTATGCCTAAACATCAAGACATTCAGAAAGTACTCGTTATCGGATCTGGCCCAATCGTAATCGGGCAGGCAGCTGAATTTGATTATTCCGGCACCCAGGCGTGCAAAGCGCTAAAAGAAGAAGGGATAGAGGTTGTTCTGATCAACAATAATCCTGCAACAATCATGACAGACAACACGTTTGCAGACGTTATTTACTTTGAGCCGTTAACGGCAGAATACGCAGAACAGATCATTCAAAAAGAGAAGCCTGACGGACTGTTAGCAACCGTTGGCGGTCAGACAGGGCTTAACTTAGCGATGGAGCTTCATGATAAAGGAATTCTAAAAAAACATGGGGTTAAACTTTTAGGCACAGACATTCACTCCATTCGAAAAGCAGAAGATCGAGATGAGTTTCGTTCATTGATGAAGAGGCTTGGAGAACCTGTGCCCGAAAGTGAAATCGTTACATCTCCCCATGAAGCCATTGAATTTGCCGAAGTCACTGGCTATCCCGTTATTGTACGGCCAGCTTATACACTTGGAGGATTTGGCGGAGGGATTGCACCATCGAAAGAGAAGCTCACCTCACTTGTTAAACAAGGTCTATCAGCCAGTCCGATCAACCAGTGCTTAATTGAAAAAAGCATTGCCGGCTACAAAGAGATCGAATATGAAGTGATGCGCGATAAAAATGGAACGTGTATTACCGTTTGCAATATGGAGAACGTTGATCCTGTTGGTGTACATACAGGCGATTCGGTTGTTGTTGCTCCAAGCCAAACGTTAACAGATGATGAGTATCAGTCTTTAAGAAAAGCGTCTTTAACGATTATTAATGCGCTAGAAATAGTGGGAGGATGCAACATTCAGTTTGCTCTTCATCCACATACATCTGAATATTACTTGATTGAAGTAAACCCGCGTGTGAGCAGGTCTTCCGCTCTTGCATCAAAAGCAACAGGATACCCGATCGCCAAAATAGCAGCAAAACTAGCACTTGGATATAACCTTCATGAACTAAAAAATCCTGTAACAGGAACGACTTTTGCGAGTTTTGAACCTGCATTGGATTATGTTGCTGTAAAGATGCCAAGATGGCCGTTCGATAAGTTTTATCATGCTGACCGAAATCTTGGAACACAGATGAAAGCAACGGGAGAAGTAATGGCATTAGAGAGAAATATGGCTTCAGCGTTTCAAAAAGCAATCAGGTCTCTGGAGCTTAAAACGAACGGCATGTACTTAAAAGAACTATCTGCTATGAATGAAGAGACGTTACTTGATTTGGTTGTTGCTGCAGATGACCGCCGCTTTTTTGTTGTAATGGAACTTTTGCGAAGAGGAATTTCAACAGACAAAATTCATGAATTAACACAGATCACACCATATTTTTTAACCATCTTTAACGAGTTGGTTTCCATGGACCACGCCCTGCAACAAACGAACTTGCAAACCGTGGATAAAAATCAGCTGCATCAAGCTAAAAAGTTTGGTTTTTCCGATCACTATTTGTCTGATATATGGTCCGTAACAGAATCAGAAGTACGTGAAAAGAGGGAGAAGTGGGACATCATTCCAACGTACAAAATGGTGGATACGTGTGCAGCGGAATTCGAGGCAAAAACGACTTATTTTTATTCGAGTTGGAGCGGAAAAAGTGATAAGGTTCCTGAACAAAAGAAAAAAGTGGCCATTATTGGATCAGGTCCAATTCGCATCGGGCAAGGTGTTGAGTTCGACTATTGCTGTGTGCATAGTGCGATTGCTCTAAAAGCTAATGGATATGAAGCTATTCTGATCAACAACAATCCTGAGACGGTCAGTACTGATTACGAAGTATCCGACTCTCTATATTTTGAGCCATTAACCTTTGAAGACATTTATCATGTTTTGCAGTTTGAGGGTATTTCTGACGTGATTCTGCAGTTTGGCGGCCAAACGTCCATTAATTTGGCAAAGGAATTAGAAGATGCAGGCTTTTCGGTACTGGGAAGTCCGGCAGACACGGTTGATCAAATGGAGGATAGAGACCGTTTTTATGAATTCCTAGACTCTATACACATCCCTAAAGTGGCTGGATACACGGCTCAAAATGAAGCAGAAATAAAGAGTTATGCTGAGAAGTTAGGGTTTCCAGTACTGCTTCGCCCATCCTATGTAATCGGGGGAAGTGGCATGAAAGTTCTTTATTCTAAAAGTGAGTTGATAAGCTTTTTGGAAAGTGAACCCGTAAGCTTTCCTGTCCTAATTGATACTTTTTTAGAAGGAACAGAAGCAGAAGTAGATGTGTTGACTGATGGTACAGACATCTTTGTACCAGGAATCTTTGAACATATTGAAGGGACTGGCGTTCATTCAGGAGACAGCTTAACGGTTACCCCTCCACAGAATCTTTCAGAGCGTGTTACGAAGCAAATTTTAGCACAGTCAAAAAAAATAGCAGCGAATATGAACTACAAAGGTCTATTCAATATTCAATTTGCAATTAAAGATGAAATGGTATATGTGATTGAGGTTAATCCTAGAGCATCTCGAACAGCACCGATCATTAGTAAGATTACAGGTGTAAATCTGCTTCAAAAGGCAACACAATTACTGCTTGGAGCATCTATAAGCTCTTTAAACCTTGAAGCGGAGCATAACGGGCAGCCTTTTATCACAGTGAAAGCACCTGTTTTTTCAACGATTAAACTCCCAGGTGTTTCACCTGTTTTAAGCCCGATGATGCTTTCAACAGGAGAAGTGATCGGTACAGATACAGAGTATGATTCAGCTTTAGTTAAGGCCTTAAAAGGTTCTAGCCTGCAGCTTGCCGATCTTTGGAATACAAAGGGCAGCATTTTTGCAGAAGGAGAGTTAGCGGAAGAGGAAGCTGAAAAATGGTCAAAATTCGGCTATAACATAAAAAACCAAAAAGAAATATCTTTTGATGAGTGGCTAAAAACAGAGGACAAAGCAGTCTATATGAACTTTTCAAATGATAGTCAATGCCAGGATGCCAAACGTGCGGTATTAGAAAGATTACACGTTCTGACTAGAAAAGAAACATCAAACGCTTATTATAGTGCGCTGCATGCAGTAAACGATTCGAGAAAGGAAGTGCTGATCTGATGTCAATTGTACACCCCCTTCGCACAACACGAACAAAAAAAGATTTTCTTACGCTAATGGATTATTCTACATCTGAAATTATCGATCTGTTGAATCTGGCCCGAGAATTGAAGAAGCAAGGTTCATCGGCACCACCACTATTAAAAGGTAAAATTTTAGGGATGATCTTTGAAAAGTCATCCACTCGTACCCGTGTTTCATTTGAAGCTGCCATGCTGCAGCTCGGCGGTCATGCGATCCATCTTTCCACTCGTGACATTCAGATGGGAAGAGGAGAATCGATTTCAGATACAGCTAAAGTATTGTCAGGATATCTAGATGCACTGATGATTCGTACATTTCATCAATCTACCGTTGAAGAGCTTGCTTATAACGGTTCAATCCCTGTAATTAACGGACTTACAGACGATTTTCATCCATGCCAAGTGCTTGCCGATTTGTTAACAATTCTTGAATACAAAGGTTCTTTTAAAGGGAAGAAGCTCGCCTATATTGGAGATGGCAATAACATGGCGCACTCGTTGATGATCGGTGCTGCCAAAGTTGGGATGGATTGTACGATTATTGCACCGAAAAACTATGAACCAAAGGAAAGCATCATCTCTTATGCTAAAGAGATCGCAAAACAAAACGGTTCAACCGTAGAGATAACAAATGATCCTGTTACGGGTATCAAAGACAGTGACGTGGTTTATACAGACGTATGGGCGAGTATGGGGCAGGAAGCTGAAGCAGAAGAACGTATGAATCATTTTAAAGAGTATCAAGTGAATGCTGAGCTTGTTTCATATGCAAAAAAAGATTATATTTTCATGCATTGCTTGCCTGCACATCGTGAAGAAGAGGTGACAGCAGAAATTATTGATGGTCATCATTCGGTCGTCTTCCCAGAAGCTGAGAACCGACTTCATGCACAAAAAGCATTGCTAGTTCATTTGATGTCATAATTCAAAAGTTATTGTATTCATTGCTGCTCTTGAAAGTAGTTGTTTTTCGCTCCAGGTTGCTCGCTTTCCACGGGGCGTACGGTGAGCCTCCTGCCGCTTTGCGCCATTAGGAGTCTCCACCTGACCGCTCGTCCCGTAGGAGTCTCGCAACTTTGCACTACAATCAACTTGCAAATGATGAGAATAGAAAAACAAAAGCAACGCTCTGTAGAAAAGAGCTTTCAAATGGTGGTTCATGGGGTTCAGATCACCCCCATGCTTGTCGTGACGTCACTTCAATATTTAATGTCCTTATTTGTCCCGCAGGAGTCAGCACCCTTCCGCTCCAATCCCTACATGTTTGCTTAATAAACAACAAAAAAAGGTCAAATCACTAGGCATTGGCGAGGTGGTTTGATCTCTTTTAGTACTTTTTCGTATGGAATTCGTAAAGCAAGACAAGGAAACCACCAAGGGCTTCAAATGAAAATGCACGGAAAGCCCTTTGTTTTTATTTAATAACGTACCTAGAAAGTTCCCCTTTGACAGTGGTCTTGCTTTCAAGAATTTTTTAGACTTCATTGTAAAGTTGATTGGAGTGGAGGGTGCGAGACTCCTGCGGGACAGGCGGGCAGTTCGAAAAGTGGAAGTGGCTCGTTCAGCCCCGACAAGCAAAAGATGAATGGGCTAGGAAGGCGCATTTTGCCTTCTTGACCGTTCACCTTTTGACCTCGAGGGGCTAGCCACTGCAACTAGACAGGTGAGACACTTAAAAGTGAAACGTCCGAATGTGGCTCACCGCCTGCCCCGCGGAAAGCGAGCACCTGAAACGGAAATCAACTACTTTCAATAGCATCATAGCTATGCAAAAACATCCCCCAAAAACATCTCACAAAAAAAGCCGCTCTTTACCAGAGCGGCTTCTTTATTAAAATACTTGTTCTAATTCAACAACACCAGGTACTTCTTCAAGAAGTGCACGTTCGATACCAGCTTTTAGTGTAATTGTAGAACTTGGGCAGCTTCCGCAAGCACCCATAAGGCGTACTTTTACTACACCTTCTTCAATATCCACTAATTCCACGTCTCCTCCGTCACGAAGAAGGAACGGGCGTAATTTATCAAGAACTTCTTCAACTTGTTCACGCATTTCTAAGTTTTGAGTTTCAGCCATAACTATCAAGGCTCCTTTCTTAAAAAGAACTTACTCTTAGTATACGGGATATGGAATAAAAAATCCATGAGCAAGCATCATGATATTTGTGCCTTTTTCTTTTATACAAAATAAGGTATGATGAAAGCAAATAAGCGCATACATTGAGGTGATTCTTCATGAGTAACTCACTTATAATTAAAGTATATGGCGCAGAACAGAAATGTGCCAGCTGTGTTCATCTTCCATCAGCTAAAGAAACGGCTGAATGGCTAGAAGCGGCAATCTCAAGAAAGTTTCAGAACTTACTGTTTACGGTTCTTTATATTGATATGGAGAAGCCTGAAAACGAGATCGATCAGGCATTTTCAGAAAGAATATATGAAGAAGACCTGTTTTATCCTGTTGTTGTGATTGACGGAGAAGTGGTTGCTGAAGGAAATCCCAATCTAAAGACGATCTATAGCATAATTGAACAAAACGGTTACGGCGCTGTAAGTTAAGCGCCTATTTTTTCTATATTGGGTTTGTACACATGCTTTGCCTTCCTTAAGAGAATATGATGTATGGAAAAAAAGGAGGCAAATCGTATTGTTAAACCCTTTAAAAGGTAAAAGTCATAAAGATGAGTCATCCACATTTGCAGGTCACCATCACCATCATTATCATGATCTTTGTCTCAAGTATATGGGTCAGAACGTCACGATCGAAATGAATGATGGAAATGTATATCATGGTCAGCTGCACAGCTTCGATCAGGATAACATGTATATGGTTATGCCAGGTGAGACGGCAGAGCGAAATAGCCGTATTATTTTTGTTGGGCCGTTTTTTCCTGGTTTCGGAGTTTTCGGTTTTCCTTTCTACCGAATTCGTCGATTCCGCCCATATTGGTGGTAAAAACAAGAAAGGGCCCATGCTGTTTGCATGGGCCTTTTCTTATACTTGATATTTATACAACCAGAGGATTCCTGATTTTAATAAACGAGGTACTCGTCCGATAAGAGCTGTGCTTCCCATCGTACCGAAACCACTCTTCTTACCAAGTGATCCCATAACACCTTTTAATTTAATCTCGTTCATCTCTGGCAGTGGCTGTTCGTTCCAACGGGCTAATAGAACTTGTGAGATTTGCTCAGCTTGTTCCTCTGCGAGCTGTGCGCTAGGTGCGTAAGGAAGACTTGCGCAATCTCCTACTACATAGACATGTTCGTCAGAAGGAAGGTGATGATGCTCACTTAGAACCACTCGTCCTTGACTATCTTTTTCAACATCCAAATCACGTACGATCCGGCTAGGCTGAATACCCGCAGTCCAAACGATAGCATCGCATTCAACTTTCTCATCGTGATTATACAATGCGCCTTGTTCTACTTTTGTAACATTAGAGTTGTTAATGACTTCAACCCCATGTTCAACGAACCAATTTTGTACATAATTGCTTAATCTCTTCTTATACGCAGATAGTATCATGTCACCACGATCGAAAAGCTTAATCGTCAGATCCGGGCGGCTTTCACGAAGCTCGGATGCAAGTTCAACACCTGAAAGGCCTGCACCAACAACGGCAACAACCGCGTTTGCATGCAAGTTGTTCAGTACTTGATAAGTATGACGCGATTTATCGATTGTCTGAATGCTTAGTGTATATTGGTCTGCACCTGGAACATTATGATACTTGTCCTCACAGCCAAGGCCAATTACTAAATCATCATACGAAACCGCATCTTGATCTTTTAACAGTACTTTCTTTTCTTTAACATCAATTTCTGTAACTTCACCGTATTTAATGTTTAAGCGTGGGTGATCAGGGAACGTTACGCGAACATGATGATCTGAAATGGTTCCTGCAGCCAGCGCATAATATTCGGTTTTCAAACAATGATAAGGTACACGGTCAATAAGCGTAAGCTGAATATCTTCAGGGAGGTCTGAGGAATTAAGAAGTCTCTTCAAAACACGCATATTTCCATATCCTCCGCCAAGTAAAACGAGGTGTTTCATTTGTCATTTCCCCTTTTCTATCAAGACAATTCGTATCTGTTTTTGTATTGCTTTATATAAGTAAATATCCGTAACTTGAAATAAGTAAACGATTTCACGTTTTTGACATGTTTAAGTATAGCACTTTGCAACAAATTCACAACTCTTTTATGGAAAAAACACAGGAAGAATGAGTGTTTACATTGACTAGCTCACAAGAAAGAGTTAGGATGAATTCATCAAGAGGTGAAAGAATAAATGAGACCGATTATAGAGTTTTGTGTAAGTAATTTAGCAAGCGGTGCACAAAAAGCGCTCGAAGAACTCGAGAAAGACTATGATCTTGATGTAATTGAGTATGGATGTCTAGGCTACTGCGGACACTGTGCCAAATCGCTTTTTGCTCTCGTGAACGGAGATATCGTGCACGGAGAAACATCAGATGAACTTGTTAAAAACATCTACAATCATATAGAAGAAAATGAAATGTTCTAAAAGGCAGCTTCTCCTAAAAAAGAGATAGCTGTCTTTTTATTTGGATAAGGAACGTTTCATTGGGAAAAATATCTAGCATGAAATTTATTAAAAAACGATTGCATTTTTGTCGAAATTTGTTACATTAGAAAAGGGTCAGTCATTTGATGTCTGACAACTAACGTGTAAAAAAAGAAAGCGTTTTCTTCTAAATTACAAAAGGGGTGTAATTATGCAAATTTTATGGGGATTAGGCGGTATGCTGGTTCTTCTTGTAATCGCATTCTTGCTTTCTCAAAATAAGAAAGCGATTAACTGGCGAACAGTACTAGGCGCTCTTGCGATTCAAGTTGCCTTCGCATTAATCGTATTAAAATGGGATGCAGGTAAGAAAGCTTTGCAAGGTGTTTCTGAAAAAGTTTCTAACGTTGTTGCTTATGCGAACGAAGGAATTACTTTCTTGTTTGGAAGTATGATTCCAGCAGAAGGAAAAGGATTTATTTTTGCATTTCAAGTTTTAACAGTAATCATTTTCTTTTCTTCTTTAATCTCAGTTCTTTACTATCTAGGTATCATGCAATGGGTTGTAAGAATTTTGGGTGGAGCTCTATCCAAGCTATTAAAAACAAGTAAAGCTGAATCTATGAGTGCTACAGCAAACATTTTCTTAGGTCAAACTGAAGCACCTCTTGTAATTCGTCCATATATGAATCGTTTAACACAATCAGAGCTTTTCGCAGTAATGGTCGGTGGACTTGCATCGGTAGCAGGTTCTGTACTAATTGGTTACTACCTATTAGGTGTACCTTTAGAGTACTTGATCGCAGCTAGCTTTATGTGTGCTCCTGCAGGACTTGCGATTGCGAAAATCATTGTTCCTGAAACAGAAGAGCCTGAAACAATGGGTGAGATCAAATTAGAGCGTGACAAAGATACAGTAAACGTAATCGACGCTGCAGCAAAAGGTGCTGGAGATGGACTTCAAATTGCACTAAACGTAGGGGCAATGCTACTTGCTTTCATCGCACTTATCGCACTAGTTAACGGTATCCTTGGCGGTATCGGTGGCTGGTTTGGCTATGAGATCACACTTCAGCAAATCTTGGGCTATCTATTTGCTCCAATTGCATTCGTAATTGGTGTACCTTGGGAAGAAGCAGTTAAAGCCGGTACTTTTATCGGTCAAAAAATTGTATTGAATGAGTTTGTTGCTTATTCTTCATTTGCACCTCAAATTCCTGACTTAATGCCAAAAACGGTAGCGGTTGTAAGTTTCGCACTTTGTGGTTTCGCGAACCTTTCTTCGATCGCAATCCTTTTAGGTGGTCTTGGAGCTATGGCGCCAAGCCGTCGTCCAGACATCGCAAGACTTGGAATGCGTGCTGTTATCGCAGCTACAATTGCTAACTTACTAAGCGGTGCGATCGCAGGTATGTTTATTCTTTAATAATGGTTTTGATAAGATGCTCAAGCGCAGGCTTGGGCATCTTTTTGTTGCGTGTTTACTAAAAAATGCGCAAAAGTGAGACTGTATTGCCTTTTTGTCTGGTGATTAGAGCAATCGAATTAGTCGTGTAGTGATAATCCCGCGAGAATCAGAAATAATCCCGCGAGAATTAAAAGTTATCCCGCGAGTTTAACCCATAATCCCGCGAGATTTCATGATATTTCCGCGAATCGACTCAATTTCGTATTTCTGAAGCTCGAACGAACACTAAAAAAACCGCAACGGGAATCTCCCGCTGCGGTTTATTTCATCTATTTAAGCCTGCTGAGCAATCTGTTTCATTACCCATGGCTGCATTCGATTATATAGTGCTAAGAACAGCAAAGTAATAATCGTTCCTTTTATTAAGTTAAATGGTGTAATCCCTTTTAGAATAAGATCCATCATCATTTGGCTAGACATAGGGTCAGCACCTAGGAACCATGTATATGCTGGCAAGATGATCAGATAGTTCAGTAATCCCATCATAAAAGTCATCAAAACTGTTCCTAGAATTAAGCCAGTTGAAAGACGTTTAACCGTATGCTTTTTGCGGAATAGGTAGGATACTGGAAGAATGAAAAGGATCCCGGCGACAAAGTTTGCTAATTGACCAACGGGTACACCTGTAAAACTTCCAACAATTCCGTAATGAAGTACATTTTTAATTGCTTCAACCATTATTCCTGCTGCTGGTCCGAATATGATGGCAGCTAGCAGTGCAGGCACCTCACTAAAATCAATTTTTAGAAATGGAGGCAGCCCTGGAAACGGAAAGTCGAGCATCATCAGTACATATGCAATCGTACTGAGCATCGATACCGCTACCATTTGTTTGATTTTTCCCTTTTGCATTGAAATCTCTCCTCTTTTGTGTTGCGCCATCTCATGATTTCGAATGCAGCACAGCCTGTTTCATACAAAAAAACCTTAGTCAAAAAGAACGGACTAAGGGAGGTTGTCTGATAAACAGCATGTAGAAGAAGCATTTACATAAATGGTAAAATGCGCACTTAAACAAAGGCTCATTTAAATGAACCGCTGTACCAACATCTTCTCCCATCCAGACTATACTGTCGGCTCTGGAGTTACACCAGATCAGCAAAATGGTGACATCGAAGTCTTTAGCCAAAACAGTTGTTTCGGCATTTCCAAATCGCTCACGGGCTGATGAAGAGGGAATCTTCAATTACCGCCGGTCGGGAATTTCACCCTGCCCCGAAGATGGATCGCTATTGTATTTTGTTACATCACCTATTATACTTTAAAAAATGTAAGTTGTGAACGAATATGCTACAACCATACCTTCCAAATAGAGGATGAACTCACATGAAATTAACCTTTGAATATACATGGCCGTATGAAAGAATGATGAATGATATCTATATTTCGGAGTGTCCGTTCTGTAAACAAGATAATGTGTTAACTTCTTTTAAAGAGGATCAGATGAATCTTGCAAAAGAAGCGATTAAACAGATTTTAATCATGCCGTGCTGTCATGGCAAGATAACTATTCTAAATGCGGATGACGATTATTTTTATACAGATGAAAAATTAAGAGGGCAATCTTAAGGAGCAGGGTTATAGATTATGGATACTTTGAAATTCACGAAGATGCATGGACTAGGCAATAATTATATTTACGTCAATATGTTTGAAGAAACAATCGCTGAAGCTGACATGCCTCAACTAGCAGTAGCTGTTTCAAATCCCTACACTGGAATTGGGTCAGACGGTATGATCTTAATCTGTCCAAGTGATTTGGCACCCGTTAAGATGCGGATTTTTAACAACGATGGATCGGAAGCTAAGAACTGTGGCAATGGACTTCGCTGCGTAGCTAAATATGCGTACGAACACGCACTAGTGAAAGAAACAGAATTTCAGATTGAAACTCTTGGCGGATTAGTAACTGCAAAAGTAACACCAGATCACAACAATAAAGTATCGTTCGTTACCGTTAATATGGGGAAGCCGATCCTACAACCCCGACAAATTCCATTGAATGGCTTTAACAATCTTGATCAAGTAATAAATGAGGCTGTATCTTTTAATGGAACCTCTTTAAATATGACTGCAGTATCAATGGGAAATCCGCATGCTGTGTTCTTTGTGGACAACATTCAGAAAGCACCATTGCATTCACTTGGACCAATAATTGAAAAAGACCCAATGTTTCCGGATTGGGTGAACGCAGAGTTTGTTGAGGTGGTATCAAAAAGTGAAATGCACTTTAGAGTTTGGGAAAGAGGTTCGGGTATTACTCAAGCTTGTGGTACTGGGGCATGTGCAGCAGCTGTTGCAGCAGTCCTAAATGAAAAAGCAGAAAGAAATACGGATATTACCGTTCATTTAGCAGGTGGAGATCTTATAATAAATTGGCAAGATAACGGTGATGTGCTTATGAGTGGTCCAGCAGAAGTAATCTGTACAGGTGAATATCATATAAAATAAACAAAAGTGCAGGCTTCGATGCCTGCACTTTACTTTTAGTATTTTTGAATAATGTTATAAAACGTATCGCGTTCAACGGGAACTTTGTTTGCCGTTTTGATTAAGTGGACAAGTTCCTTTCGAGTGATACCTGATGATGTTAGTGCACCAACTGCGTGTGAGATGCGCTCTTCAATTAATGTTCCGTGAATATCACTAGATCCAAATGTTAATGCCATCTGAGTAAGCTGAACACCTATGTTAATCCAGTAGGCTTTCACGTGATCAAAGTTATCAAGCATCAAACGGCTGATCGCGATTGTTCTCATATCGTCAAATGCAGAAGTTCTTCTCATCAGCCCCATTGATTGGGTACGCGGCTGCATAGCAAGTGGAATGAATACCATGAAGCCATTCGTAGCATCCTGCAGCTGACGGAGGCGATCCATATGAATCAAACGTTCTTCTTTCGTTTCAATCGATCCATATAACATCGTTGCATGAGTTTTTAATCCTAATCCGTGGGCAATTTCGTGTGCCTCTAACCACTGATCGGTTGAAGCTTTATCAGGACTCATCTTCAAGCGATAGCGTTCTGTAAGAATTTCGGCACCGCCGCCTGGCATCGTATCCAAGCCTGCTTTAATCAACTCTTCTAAAACTTCTTTCATCGAAAGTCCAGAAATTCTGGAGAAGAACTCGATCTCAGCCCCTGTATAAGCTTTAATCGTAACTTGTGGATAGTGCTTTTTCAACGTACGGATCGTATCTAAATAATAATCAAACGGTACTTCATGATTGTGGCCGCCTACAATATGAAACTCACGAATGTTATCGTTCCAGCGTTTTTGTACATAATCTAAAAGCTGCTCATCGTTCATGGTATATGCGCCTTCTTCACCAGGCTTGCGCTTAAAACCACAGAAGCTGCATGTCGCTTCACATACGTTTGTCGGATTGATATACAGATTTTCAATGAAATAAACGTGGTCCCCATTCTTGCGGGTATTCACTTCATTCGCTAACGATGCAACGCTCAAAAGATCATTCGTTTCATATAAGTATAAACCGTCTTCAATTGACAGACGCTCGCCATGAGTTACTTTTTCAGCAATTGCAGCCATGCGTGTATCAAGAGTCAATATATTTGCCATTTTTTATCCCCCTAAATTTTCTAATGAAATGTTCGGATGATGTAAACATTTTTTAAAGAAAAGAGTATAAATCGACACTCTCTCTTTACCAATTTTATACGAATACCTATGTATTATCAGAATTAAATACATGTGCTTTAAGTGCATTATCATTATAATCCTAATCAAACATTCCGACAAGGGAAGCCGCTTTTGGTAAATTCTTTGAAATTTGAAAAATATAGTTTTTTTTATTAAAGTGATGATTGTCTAATAATTGAAGAAAATGTAAAATAAAAGGAAGGCGTATGTTTAAAACGAAGAGTGGAGTGACGAAAATGAAAGCCACATCAGCAACCGCTAGATTAGAAAAAATTGAACAATTAGAAACTCTGCGAAATAAAATGATACAGACCGCAAATGCATTAGGAATACATCATCCAATGGTTTTAAATTATAGTAGAAAAATTGACGAGACACATAATAAAATTATGGAGATGCAGCAAAAAGGCAATTGACCGAAAGCCGATTTCTTGAGAGAGGCTTTCGCAGCCGTTATACTATACCTATAGATCCTTATTAAAGGAGTGAAAAATAATGATCGTTGAGATAACAGAGAGTGCGGCAAGCAGAATTAAAGAAATGCTAGCTGACGAAGAGGACAAAAATCAATTTCTGCGGGTAGCTGTAAAAGGCGGAGGATGTACAGGTCTATCTTATGGAATGGGCTTTGATAGTGATAAGAGTGACTCCGATCACGAAGAGAATATTGAAGGAATACAAGTCGTTGTAGATGAAGAAAGTGCTAAAGTTTTAAAAGGAACGGTTATAGACTTTAAGCAAAACATGATGGGCGGAGGATTTACGATTACAAATCCGAATGCCATCGCATCGTGCGGCTGTGGATCTTCATTTAAAACAGCAACAAATGCTGGAACACCTGAAGAATGCTAATAGCAGAATATGTTAAAAGCTCTTGCCCCATTTTTGGAGGCAAGAGCTTTTTATGTGTTTAAAATTTATTAAAGATGAAAAGTACTCCGATGATATCTGACAAAATAGAAGCACCGATAAGTATGAATTTCTTTTGCTTGTTTTGCACTTTTATACCAAGCGGCATTAAAAAAGTGCCAAGTATGAAGAAAATAATGCCCAAAATCAAGTTGAACTCCATTTTTGTTCAATCTCCTTATTTAAAAAAGGGTAAAAGAAAACCCGGCGCGCCAACACCGGGTAAGATTGCTATTAAGTCAGCGGCACTTGTCCGCCTCACAAATAATAATAACAAAGACAGTGCGCACTTTCCACAAGCAATTTATTCCACGGCGTATTTTTCCAGTTCGTTTAATAGTTCTTTTAAGCGCGGAATTTCTTTTTTAGTATCCTCTAAAAAGGATTCATCAGTGATATGAAGCTGATTGATAACTCTTTGAATTTCTTGCAGGCAGTCAGCAGCATGCATTTCTTCTTCGGAAAATTGTCGGTTCATATATATTTGCTCCTTTTTAAAAATAATAAGGCTGTTTTCGTATTAACTGTTGATTTTGAAAGAGGTTGATCTCCGTTCCAGATGCTTCGCTTTCCGCGGGGCAGGCGGTGAGCCACATTCGTACGTTTCACTCTTAAGTGTCTCACCTGCCCGCCTGTCCCGCAGGACAAGGAAGGCTACGGCAGCGACACATCGCACGAAGAAAATTTGAAGTTTAAATTTTCGAGGAGTCTCGCATCTTCCACTCCAATCAACTTTTCAATGAAGCAAATGAACAAAAAGATTAAAAAGCAACAATATAAACGAAAACAGCCTAAAATAAAAAGACGCCAGAAGATAACATCTGGCGCCACAGAAACTTTAGAACAAGCTCGTGCTGTGCAAAGGCTGTGTTTTCGCGTTTGGATCGATGTAGGATTTTGCATTGTTAATCGCGGTTGGTGCTTCACCGAAACCAGATGCGATCAATTTTACTTTGCCATCATACGTACACACATCACCTGCAGCATAAATGCCTTTAATATTCGTTTCCATTCTAGAGTTAACAACGATTGAATTTTTTTGAATGTCTAATCCCCAAGTTTTAATAGGACCTAAAGAGGATATAAAGCCATAGTTTACGATAACGGCATCCACTTCAACCGTTTCCTTAATATCTCCGTTCTCGAGTACAACAGCAGAAATGTTCTCTCCATCACCAATCAACTCAGTAATTTGGTAAGGTGTTTTAACAGCTACTTTTGAATTCATTAGCTGTTCCACACTATGTTCGTGAGCACGGAACTTGTCACGGCGATGGGTTAACGTTACCTGTGGTGAGATCGGCTCTAGCATCAATGACCAGTCAAGAGCAGAATCCCCTCCACCACATACTAAAACACGCTTCCCTGCGAATGTATTAAGATCGTTTACAAAATAATGAAGATTCTTACCTTCATATTGTTGCGCTGCAGCTAGCTCTAACCTGCGAGGCTGAAATGCACCAACACCTGCTGTAATCAGCACCGCTTTGCTGTAATGCACAGCTTTATCTGTTGTTAATTCAAAGACGTCTTCATTCTTCTCCACGTTTTGAACGGATTCTTCCAAAACAACTGTCGGATTGAACTGCATCGCTTGCTCTTTTAAGTTATTCACAAGGTCTTGTGCAAGAACCTTTGGAAATCCAGCAACATCATATATGTATTTTTCAGGATACAGTGCAGATAATTGACCCCCAAGCTGAGGCATACTTTCAATAATCTTCACTTTCATCTGGCGCATGCCGCCATAGAACGCCGCAAATAAGCCTGAAGGACCGCCACCAATAATCGTAATATCGTAAATTTCTTTTGCCATTCACTTTCACCTCTTCTGTATTTATGACTGACGAACATGAAATATGTTCTGACCAGAACTTGCTATCTCCCATTTAGATTCTTGAGAGAAGCCAAAAGTCCTCTTTTTGATTTGTATAAATTGCCATTAAACCGAAAGCATGCCTAAAAAAGGAAGCATGAATTTGAAACATTATCATAACGAAAAAAAGGTTGAAAAAACAAGAAAAAAGGAATAAGATGTGTATGTATGATTAAAAAATGTAGATATTTCGAACATTTTTTGCACTTATTCATGTCTTATTACGTGAAATATATCACAATCTATTCCTTTCCATCATATTTAATGAGTGAAAAGGTCAAACTAAAAAAAATGAGAACTGGAAGTGAATGAAATGAGTAAGCCAAAAATTCTAATATTAGGCGGCGGCTACGGCGGGATTATGTCAGCTGTACGTTTACAAAAGGAACTAGGATCTGACGAAGCTGAAATCACATTGGTAAATAAGCACAACTACCATTACCAAACTACATGGCTTCATGAAAATGCAGCAGGTACATTACATCACGATAAAACACGTATCATGATTGATAACATTATCGATATGAACAAAGTGAACTTTGTACAAGATACAGTAAAAGAAATTAAAAAAGACGAAAAACGTGTTCTTTTAGAAAATCAAGAACTAACATATGACTACTTAATTATTGCACTTGGATCTGACCCTGAAACGTTCGGTATCCAAGGACTTAAAGAGAATGCATTCAGCATCCGCAGCATTAACTCTGTTCGTAAAATCCGTGAGCACATTGATTATTCATTTGCTCGTTACAACAACGAAGGACAGCCAGATGAACTAATCACAATCGTAGTTGGTGGTGCTGGATTTACTGGAATTGAGTTCGTTGGTGAACTTGCTGACCGTGTTCCAGAGTTATGCCGTGAATACGATATTCCTCGTGAAAAAGTTCGTATCGTAAATATTGAAGCTGCACCGACAGTACTTCCTGGATTCGATGAAGAACTAGTTGAGTATGCGATCAATAACTTAGAACGTCGCGGAATTGAGTTCCTTGTTAACACACCAATTAAAGAATGTAATACGGATGGAGTAGTCCTTGCGAATGGTGAAGAGATTAAGGCTTCTACAATTGTTTGGACAGGTGGAGTTCGCGGAAACCACTTAGTGGAGGAAGCTGGATTCGAAACAATGCGCGGACGTGTTAAAGTTGACAAAGATCTTCGTATGCCAGGGTTTGACTATATTTTCGTTGCTGGAGACTGTGCACTTATCATTGATGAGGAAGCAAACCGTCCTTATCCTCCAACAGCTCAAATCGCAATTCAACAAGCTTACACGATCGGCCGTAACATCAAAGCATTAATGAATGGCGGTAAGCTAGAAGAATTTAAGCCAGACATTAAAGGTACTGTTGCATCACTAGGTAAAGGTGAAGCTATCGGTAAAGTAGGAAACAAGAAGTTGTTTGGTGCTACAGCATCTGCAATGAAAAAAGTAATCGACAACCGTTACTTATTCTTACTTGGCGGAGTGCCGATGGTTATTAAAAAAGGTAAATTAAAACTTTTCTAAATCGAATAGTGTAAACTAAGAACAGGAGCAAATGCTTCTGTTCTTTTTTTATGGCTGTTTTCGGATACATTGATGCTTTTGAAAGTAGTTAATTTCGCTCCAGGCTGCTCGCTTTCCACGGGGCGTGCGGTGAGCCTTTTTGCGCCATTAGGAGTCTCCACCTAACCGCTCGTCCCGTAGGAGTCTCGCACCTTGCGCTCCAATTAACTTGCTAATGAAGTAAATAAAAAAGTTTCAAAACCTTAGAATAGAGCTTTTTTATTAATAAATTGTTAAAAGGCGGGCATGCTGATGACGAAAAAAGACAGAGGAAATGTATGGCTGGCTGCAGCTGGCTTATTAATAGATGATGACGGCAGATGGCTCGTTGTTAAGAAGAGTTATGGTGGATTAAAAGGTAAATGGTCCATTCCAGCCGGTTTTGTAGATCCAGGAGAAACGGTTGATGAAGCAGCAGTGAGAGAAGTCTTTGAAGAAACAGGAATTAAAGGGGAAGTATGCACTATTCTTGGAATCCGCTCGGGTGTTATAAAAGGAACAATAAGTGATAATATGATCGTTTTTTTATTGAGAAAAACGAGTGGGAACCTTTCGCAACATTCAAGTGAGATTGAACTTGCTGCATTTATGACACCTGAAGAACTAAGAGCTGATCCTGCCACATCATTAATGATTCATTACTTTATGAACAAAAAACAAAGCTTTATGGAGGATAAAATAAATCCTGGCGATGTTTTTGGCTATACCACTTATAAAATTATTGATTGTAGATAAAAATGTACGAAATATTCTGATAATTAAAGAAAGTAAAAGATGATTACGCTTACATTGGCTTATTTCACGTTAAAATCGGTTTTTCAATCCCTCAAATCCTTGTTATTATTATCTGAAAATTTAAACAAAAAAGAGGGAGTGTTACAACATGAGAAAACATGCGATTCAGAAAAAACATGATCAGTGTCCATATTGTGAAGGGAAGGGTTATTTCCAGCTTTTGCTTGGAGGTTCTGAAACGTGTGTAGAATGCTGCGGAAGCGGTAAGAAACGAGCTTAAACACGTAACGCTCTCAAACACGATTGACGTATATGCCCCCGTTTAGTAAACTAACCTCAGATATATGGGGGTGTCTACATCATGGATTTGCTTTTGCCACAAGTCATTATTTCAATGCTATTGTTCATGGTCCTGTTCTTTGGAATCGGTTTCTTGTTCAACATGCTTCTGCGTGCTACATGGTTTATGGTTATTTTATATCCTATAGTTGTCATTATGATTGTTGATGACGTTCGATTCTTTGAGTATTTTACGAAGCCAAGTGCAAGTTTTCAATTGCTCTGGAGTCATCTCCTCAATTTATCGGCATCAGACATTACTATACTAACATGCGGGTTGATCGGAGCAATACTAGCCGGTTTAGCCATTAAGATGCTGCGAGTTCGCGGATATCAGATGTTTTAAAAAAGTCCCTTTCATAAGGGGCTTTTTTTATTTCCACTTTTCTCCTTCTTCCAAAGACGAGTATACATCTACTTAACCCTGGGAAGGAATAGATAAGAGAGGAGTGGACAATTTTTGCTGATGTTAAGAAAAATTGTAAAGAGAACCACCATTACGATTCTATTTGTTTTCGCGATTTTTACAACATTTCGATCAATTTCTGGTGTACAGGCCGATGATCTAGTAACTTGGCTCGATCAACAACAGTCTGATAACGTAATAGTTGACACTGCTTTGAGCGTAATAACCTATTCTTTAAAGACATTGCCCGCAATTTATAGACCAAACATGATGCTTTCTTCTGCAGAGGTGAAACAGACTAGAACCATTGAAGATGCGATTGATTTTACACAGTATCCAGTCGTACATGTAACGGCTACAGGATACACCGCAGGACAAGAGAGTACCGGCAAAACAAAAAGTCACCCTGCTTATGGAATTACAAAGTCAGGATTAAAGGTAAAGCGTGATCTTTATTCCACAATCGCAGCGGATACTTCAATCTTTCCGATTGGAACCGTTTTATGGATTCCAGGTTACGGTTATGGAGTTGTAGCAGATACGGGTTCTGCCATCAAAGGACATAAAATCGATCTATATTACAATACAGTCGAAGAAGTGTATGAAAAATGGGGCAAAAAGAAGATTGGTGTGTATGTTGTAGAGCGCGGTGACGGAAAGATTACGGAAACAGAATTGAATACCTTAAACGAAGATAAATCGATGCAAGTATTTAGGCAGCAATATTTATATTAATAAAAAAAAGCTTCAGGTTAGCGAATAGCCTGAAGCTTCTTTATGTAGGTTTCTTCTTCTTTCGGTAAAAAAGGGGGAAAATCATTTGGATGTATAAGTGCGGCAAGTCGTTTTAGCCCAAAAATCAACCTGGGAGAAGGCCGGCAAAAAAGATTTTCCTCCAGTTTTACAATCTCTGTCTGATAGGATTCTAAAACTTCCCATCCATCTCTTTTTTTGATGTGGGAAGGCTGCATCTTATCTGTTTTAACACCTACCCAAACCATTCCGATCATATCGGGTTTTCGGTTTACAACATCGTCCCACGTTGTCTGTACACTAGCCAGTTCCACGTCTTCAAAGAGGTTCTGTCCTCCGGCAAGATAGGCGATTTCTGTGAGCCAATTCACCTTTCCTGGTGTGAAAACAGGCTTTGGCCACCATTCGAAATAAACTTTTCTTCTGTTTTTTATCGATCTGCTAATCTTTTCATATGATCTTATTTCTTTTATCATCCAATCCACCATGTGACGGGCTGGTAACATTTTGTTTGTTCGTTGACCCAGATCAAGCAGATCGTTTTGAATATCTGTAAGACTTTGAGGATTATATACAACATGCGGGATGTTCCGCCTCTTTAGTTCTTCAACATTCTTTTCCATACCAGGTACGCTTAAGCTAGCTAATACGAGATCAGGTTCTAATGATTGAAGCTTATCCATATCGATGGATAAATCAGGACCTAAACGTGTAAGCTTTTCTATTTCTGCCGGCCAATCAGAAAAATCATCGACCCCGACTAGCTGAGATGTTATTCCTAAAAAGTGCACCAGTTCTGTATTGCTTGGACAAATTGAAATTAATCTCAAAGAGAATAACCTCCTATGATATAAACAACCACGATAGCAGCAGGGTCTGTAGAATACCAAGAAGTCCACCAAAGAATACTTCACTTGGACGATGGCCGAGAAGTTCTTTTAATTCTTTTCTTTGTTCTTCCACTTTCTTTTGCTGAAATGATTCTGATTCTCTAACGTGATTTCTGAACTCTTCTACTAAGTCATTCAATACGGCAGCTTGTTCTCCTGCATGCCAGCGGATTCCTTTTGCATCATACATCACAATAATGGCAAACATGGCAGCGATGGCAAAAAGGGTTGAACCTAATCCATGGAGAGCTCCAACTGCAGTTGCTAATGAAGTAACAGAAGCAGAATGTGAGCTTGGCATTCCACCTGTACTAATAAATAAATCCCATCTTATTTTTTTAGTATGATAAAAATGAATAGGAATTTTTAAGAATTGTGCAGAAAATACACCTAGTAGTGCTGCGATTAATGGAAAGTTAAAAAGTATATCAGGCATTAGGAGCTTCCTTTCAATATGGTGTTTTATAGTATGGCTGTTTTAGATAGTTGTTACCCGATTTCGACACAGTTCAATCTCTGTTAACATGAAGAAAGAGGGAGGTTTGAAAAGGTGGACTTTTTTCCTCAAGAATATTACGAGTTTTTTGTTGTCTTCAACGATGGTGATTATTATACAGGTCATGATCTATTAGAGGCGATCTGGTTAACAGATCGGAGCAATCTATTTATAAAGGGGCTTCTGCAGATGACAGTTGCTCTTTATCACTATGAATACGGGAACGTAAAAGGGGCTCGGGAAATGTTAAGAGTCGCGGACCACTATCTAACTCCTTATAAGCCTATGTATTGGCAATTAAACGTGGAAGAAGTGTTAGCGTATATTAATCTGTGCCTGAATAGCATTCCGAAAAATATCGATAAGCTGGATTTTGAGCAGGTTCATCTATTACCTGTTCTTCCAAAACTCTATTTAAATTTAGAGTAATAAAGTATTATGAATTCGAAATATTCTAAAAGAAAGAGTATAATAAATTGTAGAGTGTTAAAAAGAATAAGGGGGAACTTTAACGTGTTTACGATTAAACAGCTTTGGAGTACACAAGAACAAGAAGAAGTCCTACTGGTCGGTTTATTTCAAGAACCGAAACTTACTGGTGTAATGGCTGATATGGATGAAGAATTAAAAGGAAATATTACTGAACTTATTAAAGATGGAGACCTTTCAAATCGTTTAAAAAGTATAAAAAAATTAAACACATTAGGTCAGCTTGGAGCAAAGCGTATCTATTTTGCTGGATTAGGTAAGCGTGAAGATTTTACTTATGAAAAAGCGAGAAGTACGTTTGGAAGAGCTGTACAAGAAATTACGAAAGAAAAAAGAACTCATTTTTCCATTCTTCTCGATACCTTTCATACAGAAAATGTTTCAATGGAAAAACTTGCACATGCATTTAGTGAAGCGGCAGGCACGTCTGTTTATCGCTTTGAAGATTATAAAAAGAAAACGAATGAACCTCAAAAACGTTTAGAATCGGTTACAGTGTACACAGAAAATAGTGAAGCTGAAGCAGGACTAACAAGTGGGTATGCTTATGCAAAAGGAATTAATCTTGCTCGTGACCTTGTGAATACACCAGGCAATCTTCTTACGCCAACTGATTTAGCAGCAGAAGCAATTGATGTGGCGCTTGAATATGGCATGGAATACGAAATTCTTGAAAAAGAAGACATGGAAAACCTCGGTATGGGAGCAATACTTGCAGTAAGTAAAGGCTCTGATCAGCCGCCAAAATTAATAACAGTAAAGTATCAAGGTGGAAAAAAAGAAGATTCTTATGTGGCATTAGTGGGTAAAGGCTTAACTTTTGATGCAGGCGGTTACTCAATCAAACCAGCAGCTAACATGCATGAAATGAAGAGTGATATGGGTGGAAGTGCAGCCGTATTAGGAGCTATGGAAGCGATTGGACGATTAAAGCCAGAGATTAATGTGATGTTTGTTATTCCTTCTTCTGAGAATTTGATCAATGGAACGGCTATGAAGCCAGGCGATGTAATCACTTCATTGAGCGGGAAAACTATTGAAGTACGGAATACGGATGCAGAGGGACGTCTCATTCTAGCCGATGCAATTACGTACGCAAAAGAACAAGGAGCTAAATACATTGTGGATGTAGCAACGCTGACAGGAGGCGTGTTAGTAGCACTCGGTGACTGCACAACGGGTGCACTAACAAACGATGAAGACTTTTATGAGCATATCAAGCAATCTGCGGCAGATGAATCGGAATTATTATGGCTTCTTCCAAGTTTCCAGCCATTTAAAGATATGCTGAAGACGAGTGATGTTGCTGATCTTAACAATTCAACAGGAAGACTTGGCCACGCGATTACTGGCGGCTTGTTCGTTGGGGAGTTTGCTGAAAACACGCCGTGGGTTCACTTGGATATCGCGGGTACAGCTTATTCTGGAAAATCAACAGAGTTAGGCCCTAAAGGCGCAACAGGCGTAATGGTGCGCACTCTGACTAACTTAGTACGGAACTTTAAAGCATAATAAAAACCTGAACCTCAACTGAGGTTCAGGTTTTTTTTTTTTGTATTTGACACATTCGTATATACATGTTAATTTGTTAAAGGTTTAACAAATTAGCGATTTAGCGAAATAAAGCAATAAAGCTTTTAAAGCTTTTGTTTAAGGAGGAAACAAAATGAATGCTGTAGTATTAGCCGTAGCAGTAATGCTAGTACTTAGCCTTTTGCGTATACATGTTGTAGTAGCCTTGCTTGTAGGTGCCTTAACAGGCGGAGTTTTAGCAGGGATGGGCTTAACAGAAACAATTACGGTATTTACTGAAGGGCTAGGATCGAATGCAGTGATTGCATTAAGCTATGCGTTATTAGGAAGTTTTGCAGTTGCATTATCTCGAACAGGACTTCCTAAATTGATGGTGAACAAAGCCATCGCTCTTGTTGGAAAAGAAGGAGAAACAAGAAAGAAATCATTGTCTAAAGTTATTATATTATTTGTTATTTTAATGATTTCTTCTTTTTCACAAAATTTGATTCCCGTTCATATTGCAATCATCCCAATCTTTATACCGCCACTTTTACATGTATTAAATGAACTGCAGCTCGACCGCAGACTAGTAGCGACGGTCATAACTTTTGGCCTAATTACGCCTTACATGTGGTTCCCAGTAGGATTCGGTGGAATCTTCCATGAGATTCTTCAAACAAATATGAAAGACAGCGGATTAACCGTAAAAATGGATCAAATCCCGACAGCGATGACGATTCCTTCTTTAGGAATGATCGTGGGTTTATTGATCGCCGTATTTATTACGTATCGTAAACCGCGCAAATATGAAAATAAAACGATCGGTGTTTCAAGTGATAATGAAGTGAAGTACACGACTCGCTCAATCATTGTAGCTGTTTTATCCATTGCTGCAACATTGGTTGTGCAGCTTCAAACAGACTCTATGATCTTTGGTGCACTATCAGGAATAATCGTTCTGTATTTCAGCGGTCAGCTAAAATTAAATGCTTCAGATACCATTTTAACTGAAGGTATGAAAATGATGTCTTACATCGGTTTTGTTATGATTTCAGCAGCTGGTTTTGCAGCGGTAATGCGTGAGACAGGTGAAGTCGAAACCTTAGTAAAAGACAGTGCTGCATTAATCGGAAACTCTACAGCACTAGGTGTTCTGCTTATGTTAGTGATTGGCTTGCTCGTAACGATGGGAATTGGTTCATCGTTCTCGACCATTCCGATTATAACAACAATTTTCGTTCCGTTAGCTGGAGAATTAGGATTAAGTGTTATGGCAACTATTGCGCTGATCGGTACAGCAGCTGCATTAGGGGATGCGGGTTCTCCTGCTTCAGACAGTACACTCGGACCAACTTCTGGTCTGAACGTAGACAATCAGCATAATCACATCTGGGACACATGTGTTCCGACGTTCTTGCACTACAACTTGCCATTAATCGCGTTCGGATTTATTGCCGCGATGGTATTATAGCTTGAAAACTTGAGGTTTGATTCAAAAGATACAGCTTTTGAGTCGGGCCTCTTTCTATTTGTTGGATGAATTAGGAGGGAGATAATGCTAATTCGATGTGTGTGTTTGGGGAAAAAACAAATGAAAGATAGCGTCCGCATGGAAAGAACACAAATTAATAAATCCACGTTAAATTGAATAATTCCACAATAAATCAAATATAACCACATTAATTTGAATAATTCCACGTTATTTTAAAAATATCCACGTTAGGACCAATTTAACTTTATTTGTTGTCATCAATTTTTTCTGCAAAAATACACATCCTATCTGTAAGGAGGGAATATCGATGACAAAACGCAAACATTCTTGGAACGCGGCTGCAAAGAACAATTCAACACCGACAGAAAGTATGACAAACGTTGAGTTTTCTGATGAAAAATTCTCAGACGAAATTCCGAAAAGAGATACTCAAAGCCCAAAATCAAAAGGAAAATAAAAGAAGCTGGCTCCTCAAAAAGAAGAGGAGTCAGCTTTTGTGTTTTTATTCAAAAAAGGTTAATTCCGGCATCCACTGTTTCATGTGTGCTTTGATCTCTTCATACGATTTTTTCATAGCAGGAAGATTCTTCATCGGATGAATTACAAAAGGACGATCTACATATGTCGGCAGAAATTTTGGATCTGTTAAATTAATGCTCGTTTCAACCCCCTTTTGATGCTTCGTAACAGTAAGCTGAACAATCCCGCCAATGTCTTTATAATCACGTCGTTGACCAGATAAGAAGTTCCCTAAAGAATAGGCGACAAACGTTTTGCTGCCGTCGCTTGCTGTCTCCCATTTTACGGGTTGAAGTACATGAGGATGGTGTCCGATGATAATGTCACCACCTGCTTCAGTTACCACTTTTACGATTTCCTTTTGAAAATCATTTGGCAATCTTTCATACTCATTTCCAAAATGTAAAGATACAACATTGACGTCGGACAGTTTTTTAGCCTCAGCAATATCACGTTTGATGCGCTCAACTTCAATCAAGTTAACAAGGTGATCTTTCCCTGTAGGTACGGGTATTCCGTTCGTTCCATATGTATAGCTTAAAAAAGAAACCGTAATGTCATTCTTTTTTATCAGTCGAATATTCTGCCTGTCCTGATCATTTAGATAAGCCCCGGTGTACTCCACATCTATTTGGTTCCAATAGTTCAGTGCACTCACGATTACTTTCTCCCCGCGATCAAGCGTATGATTATTGGCTAGCGTAACAAGATCCACCCCATTCGCTTTTAACGCGTCTCCAACTTCATGAGGAGAATTAAATGATGGATAGGAAGAAAGACCAAGCTGTGTTCCGCCTATCATTGTTTCTTGATTAGCCATTGTAATATCAGGCTGTGATAAATAGGGCTTAACGGGGAGAAAGTTACGATTGAAATCATATCCAGAAGCTGTTTTGGCGCTATTATAAACCGTATCATGAATTAAAATGTCGCCTACTGCTCCAAGAGTCAAACTTGTCGTTTTTTCTACAGGCTCTTGCACGATTGGTTCCGTCTTTATCTCTTTTGGTAACTCAGCATTTTCTTGTTTGAGCTCCTTTTTTTCTTCAACAGTCTTTAAATCTGCGTTATGATACATATATATAAGTACAATTGTCGAAAAGAAAACGATTACAATTCCTGCAAACCACCATAGTCGTTTCAATACGATTCCCCCTTCTTCTCTATCATAATGGAAAAAGAGGGCATATGTATATGTCGAATTACTCAGTATTGAAAACGGTTCCAATCATGACATTCAGGAGGAAAGTACAAAATGAGACAAATTACAGCAGAAACAGTAGAACTTTTAGACCGCAATGACGAACTGGCTTCCTTTAAAAATGAGTTTTACGTAAAAAATGATTCTATTTATCTAGATGGCAACTCTTTAGGGCTTCTTTCTAAGCGTGCAGAACAATCATTATTTGATGTTTTAAATGATTGGAAAGAGCATGGAATCGATGGATGGATGGGTGGAAAATATCCTTGGTTCACATTGAGCGAGCAGTTAGCTGAAAAACTCTCTGTACTTGTAGGAGCAGAAGCTCAAGAAGTAATTGTTACAGGATCAACGACAGTGAACCTTCATCAGTTGGTAGCTACCTTTTTTGAACCGCAAGAAGGGAAAACGAAAATACTCGCAGACGAACTGACATTCCCTTCAGATATCTATGGCTTGCAAAGTCAGTTAAAATTAAAAGGCTTAAATCCTGATACTGAATTGATTCAGGTTAAAAGCAAGAACGGTTTAATACTTGATGAAGAAGACATTATAGAAATGATGACAGATGATATCGCGCTCATTCTTTTACCATCTGTTCTTTATAGAAGCGGTCAGCTGCTCGATATTGAGCGATTAACGAAAGAAGCGCACAAACGGAACATACCGATTGGATTTGATCTATGTCACTCAATCGGAGCTCTTCCGCATGAATTAAGTAAATGGAATGTTGATTTTGCGTTTTGGTGCAACTATAAATACGTAAATGCTGGTCCAGGTGGAGTTGGCGGACTATATGTGAACAAAAAGCATTTTTCAAAAACTCCTGGTCTGTCCGGCTGGTTCGGCAGCAAGAAAGAAACCCAATTCGATATGGACCACCATTTTGATGCGGAAAATTCTGCAGGAGGCTACCAAATCGGTACGCCTCATATGCTAAGCACCGCACCGCTAATCGGCTCATTGTCTATCTTTGAAGAAGCGAAAATCGAAAGAATCCGCAGCAAATCTTTAAAGTTGACTACCCTTTTGATGGATTTATTAAATCAAGAACTTGAAAATGAGTTTAAAATCGTTAACCCGCTTGACGATAAGAGACGCGGGGGGCATGTAGCCCTCATGCACAGTGACGCAGCTCGAATCTGCAAGGCGTTAAAAGATAATGGCATTGTTCCAGACTTTAGAGCTCCTAACATTATTCGTTTAGCACCTGTAGCACTTTACAATTCTTTTGAAGATGTATTTAAAGCTGTAGAAATTTTGAGCAAGATTATGAAAAATCGCGAATATGAAAAGTATGAAAACAAGAGGGAAGTTATTGCTTAAGGAGAGATACAAGTGAAGCTATTCGATATTTCGATGCCCCTTTATAACGGAGTTCCAGGGTGGCCAGGTGACACTCCGTATTCATTTGATCTTGCTTGGACAAAAGAACAATCTGGGTCTGTGAATGTCGGGAAAGTGGAAATGAGTACACATACAGGTACACATGTTGATGCTCCCTTTCATTTTGATAATGACGGGGAAAAAGTGATTGGATTGCCCCTGGAATTATATATTGGACGAACATTTGTCATGGATGTTACCAATGTTAAGGAAATTACACTAGAACTTATAAAAGACAAATTGCCAAACGGCACGAAACGAGTTCTTTTCAAAACAAATTGCTGGCAAGATCGAACGGTGTTTCCGGAACAAATCGTTCCCGTTTCATCTGAAGCTGTACCCTATTTAAAGAATATCGGTGTTGGGCTCCTCGGTGTTGATATGCCTTCGGTTGATCCATTGGACAGTAAAGAGTTGAGCGCACATCACGCTCTTTATGAACATAACATTCATATTTTAGAAGGATTAGTGCTTGATCAGGTACCTCAGGGGGAGTACGAGTTAATCGCTCTGCCGCTGCCTCTTCAGGATGCTGACGGAAGCCCAGTTCGAGCCGTACTTAAAGAATTGTCCAAATAAATAAACAAACATTGTAAGAAACAAACACCATAAGCTGTGTTTGTTTCTTCTTTTGCCTCTTATTTAAAGGCTGTTTATAAATGACTGTTCCTTGTATTCATAGATGCTTTTAACTGTGGTTGATCTCCGTTTCAGGTGCTTCGCTTTCCGCGGGGCAGGCGGTGAGCCACATTCGGACGTTTCACTCTTAAGTGTCTCGCCTGCCCGCCTGTCCCGCAGGAGTCTTGCACCTTACACTACAATCAACTTGTCAAAGAAGCGAATGAACCAAAAGATTAGAAAGCAACAATGTGCCATTAGGAGCAGTGGCTAGCCCCTCGAGGTTAAAAGCTAATTGTCCCAGAAGCAAAATACGCCTTCCTAGCACAATCATCTTTTGCTTGTCGGGGCTGAACGAGCCACTTCCACTTTTCGGACTGCCCGCCTGTCCCGCAGAAGTCTCCCACCTTGCACTCCAATCAACTTAGCAAAGGGAGAGTTGGTATTAAATGCTAGCCACATTCCTTTAAAAAGCCTTTCCTAAAATGATGGCCAGCTTTTTTGAGATTTTATCTATTGTTCCTTATAATAGGTAAGAGAGATTTATTGGAGGCAAGCCATGTACAAGTATGGATTTACGAATTATTTTAAAGGAAACTTACAATTTACGGGTTATGATGTGGTGCAGGTTGGGCCGTGGACAAATGTATATATATCGTTTGAGATAAACAATGTTGAAATTTTTCCTGAAGGACTAAGTGAACCAAGTGCGTTAGCTGTTTACAACGAAGAGGGTGAACTACAAGAGATTATTGCCCACGATGAAGGCGTTGATTGTGAATATAAGTTCACGGATAAAGAAAAAGAACAGATAACAAACTATTTGTTAGAAGTTGATCTGAAACACGGAATCGAAAAGGAGTGATTGGAAGAATGAAAATTACAGGCATTGAACCAACTCCAAGCCCTAATTCAATGAAGATTAATCTGACGGAAACATTACCTGGAACAGAGCGTTACAATTATACAAAAAATGATGCACAAAAAGCTCCTGAGTTTATTCAAGAAATTCTAAAGGTGGATGGAGTTAAAAGCATCTATCATGTTGCAGATTTTATCGCGCTCGAACGGAACCCGCGCGCTAAGTGGGAAGATGTTCTTTCGGGAGTTAGAAAAGTGTTTGGTCAGGAAGAAGATTCAGACACATTAGATCAAGAAACTCAAAAAGAAGATGAAATTACTGAAATTACAGTCCTCGTTCAAATGTTCAGAGGTCTTCCGATGCAGATCAAACTTAGAACGGAGCAAGAGGAAAGACGTGTTGGATTACCTGAACGTTTTGCAAAAGTAGCCCTTGAGGCCCAAGATTCTTCAGACAATCTTGTAATGGAACGTCAATGGGAAGAACAAGGAGTTCGCTATGGAACTTTCGAACAAGTAGGAAATGAGGTAGCTGAAGAGCTGTCAGCCGTCTATCCTCAAGAACGTTTGGAGCAGTTAGTTAAACAAGCTTACATCTCTAATGGAATTCCAGAGGAGGAGACAGCATCCGTTTCTACTTCAGAAGTGGCAGAAAAGCTTCGCGACACGGACTGGCAGACGCGTTATGCGGCATTAGAGCGAATGAACCCATCGATAGAAGACGTGATGGTTCTTAAACAAGCACTAAAAGATGAAAAGCCTTCTATTCGTCGTTTGGCTGTTGTCTACTTGGGAATGATTGAAGACGAAGCGGTCCTTCCTCTTTTATACCTAGCGCTTCAGGATAAAAATGTTTCCGTTAGACGAACGGCTGGAGACGCATTGTCAGACTTAGGTAATCCAAAAGCAATCCCTGTTATGTGTGATGCCTTATCTGATAAAAACAAACTGGTAAGGTGGCGGGCAGCTCGTTTTCTATTTGAAGTGGGTGACGAGACTGCACTTCCAGCATTAAAATCCGCTCAGGAAGATCCAGAATTTGAAGTGGCTCTTCAAGTTAAAATTGCAATTGAACGTATTCAAAGCGGAGAAGAAGCAGCCGGTACCGTATGGCAGCAGATGACGAAAAGCCGTGAAAAGTAAAAGATAAAAGACCCGCTGAAATGTTTTAGCGGGTCTTATTTTGTATCATGTTGTATGTTCAAAGATGCATGCTCATTTTGTTCAATAAAACGCGTTATCTCATGGCAAATTTCTTGAGGCTTTTCCTCCATTAATAAATGGCCGCATTTTTCATAGACAATTAGTTCAGCATTAGGAAGATCATGCTTTAAGCGGTATCCCGTTTTTACAGGCATAACTTGATCTTCTTTTCCCCAAATCATGAGAACAGGCTGTTGAATGTCTTTCAGTTCTTGTGAACACATATCGCCCTCACGATGTCTTAAAAGCCGAATCAAGGAATTGATAAAAGCAGCCTCACTGATCGGCTTTTTATAACTTTCGATCATCTCTTCTGTTACCAGCTTAGTGTCATGTAAAACAGATAATAAATTTTGCTTCACATCTTTACTTTGTATCCAGCTTCTCATTCCCCACGTAAACAGCGGTAAGTAGGAACATGCAATCAATGACCGGCTTGCTCGCTTAACGTATGAACAGCAACCAAGCAATATCAGCTTTTCAATCCGTTTAGGAGAATTTTTGGCAGCATGCATACAAATTTGTCCACCCATCGAATGACCAATCAATATCACATCTTGAATATGAAGCTGATCCAAGAAATCAAGAATTAACTGTCCATAGTTCGTCAGTTTATAGATAAAACTAGTGGACTTTTCACTTTGCCCAAACCCAGGAAGGTCTAGAGCAATCACTTTGTACTTTTTTGTTAAGTAAGGAAGCAACTGTCTAAAGCTGACCGTGGAGGATAAAAATCCGTGAACTAGAACAACTACTTTTGCATCCGGATCTTCGTGATCATAATATTCATAATAAATTTGAACGTTGTTAACAGTTAAACGATATCCTGGAGAATAAATATGCTCTTCATTAACGGCCATGATTGTCCTACCTCCGTACACAGAATTCTATGGATAGTTTCACCAAAGTGGATGAAAGTTACAAGGTGCAATAATTTCCTCTTGAAAAACGTCTAACGAATTCTAACGAAATCTCATTAAAAAATCTTGTCTTTGCAGTCTTTGTTGTTCTTGAACGTGGTTGATTTCCGCTCCAGGATGCTCGCTTTCCGCGGGGCAGGCGGTGAGCCACATTCGTACGTTTCACTCTTAAGTGTCTCACCTGACCGCCAGTCCCGCAGGAGTCTCGCATCCTTCCGCTCCAATCAACTTATCTAAGAGGTACCAAACAAAATGCCTCTTAAGCGACAATGTTTTAGTATGCTGCTTTGTTGCTTTTAAAGTGATTGATTTCAGCTCTATGGTTCACTCTTTCCGCGATGTGTGCGTTGAGCCTTCTTGAATTCGTAAAGATAGACATTCAAGTACTTGTTCCTGCGTCTTCGATTTATGTTACCGAAACGTCATTCATCATTATAGGCGTTAAGTGATGTGCAACCTGGGCAAAAAGTACAATATTATTTTTCGAATTAATCAAATAATGTTTTCGAAATTGTTTCTAAACGCTTGTCTGCTCTTATCTATTCAAAATTTGTGCGTTTGTCTCTATTCCTCTTTACCCACTTCGTACATATTTTAATAAGGAGTAAGAACGCATAAAGATGAAGGAGGTAGCAGGATGGCATTTCCATATTATCCTTACTATTATCCATATGCATATGGTGCATATGGCGGCTATGGCGGCTATGGTTACGGTTGGATCTGGGCTGTAATAATAATCTTGTTTATTCTCATATTAATTTTCGGTGGCTGGTGGTGGTGGAACACTAGAGACTAAAAAAAAGGGGCTTGGAGGTAGGGTCTTCAGGCCTTTTTTTGCTTGAGTATGAATGAATTGTTATGCGGGGATAATGAAAGAAAAAAATGGAGAGATGTTATGCATAGTCGGCAAACAGTCCGCTATATTTGCGAAGAATACGTCAGCGGCAACTGTTATTATTACAAAAGTGAAATCATTACACACGATAATTGGAAAAATCTTGACTCCCTTTCCTGGTCAAGGCCCCGTCCAATATCTGAAAAGACCTTTCTGAAACAGAAGAAAGCAGGGTACAAAACAGAACATAAGTTTATAAAAAAAGAGCCTGCTGTGGTCGTTTCATTGCACAGAACAAAAACCGTCTAATTCAATAGGCGGTTTTTTTGGGGGAAAAAAGACAGATTATCAATGACCTGTCTAAAAAGGGGATTAACTCAATTCTATTTCAGTAAGCAGTATAATTTTACATAAAATAAACGGTTTTTATTGGAAAAGGATTACATCTATTTTGAGAAGGGGATACAAAGTTTATAGGGATTTTAAAGGAGGGAACTTAAGTGGGAAAATTTCGAATTGCAAAAGACACTCTAGGCGAAGTTCGTGTACCAGAAGAAGCTTATTATGGAGCTCAAACACAAAGAGCGGTTGAAAATTTTCCGATCAGCGGAATTCAATTGCCTTTTTCTTTTATAAAAGCACAGGCAATTATTAAAGCAAGTGCAGCACATGCCAATAAAGAGTGCAACGGATTGGATCATAAAAAAGCAGAGGCCATTATTTCAGCAGCTGAAGAAGTCGTAAATGGAAAATGGAATGAGCACTTTGTTGTAGACGCTTATCAAGCAGGAGCAGGAACATCTCAAAATATGAACATGAATGAAGTATTAGCATCGCGAGCTGCAGAAATACTCGGAGGGGTAAAAGGAGACTATTCGCTTATTCACCCCAATGATGATGTGAACATGTCCCAATCTACCAACGATACGATTCCGACTGCCATCCAACTATCTGTTGCAGCTGAACTTCAAGAAACTCTATATCCCGCACTAAACCGGTTGCTCCATGTTTTAGAAGAAAAAGAACAAGAATTTCACAACATCATTAAGGCAGGAAGAACGCATTTGCAGGATGCTGTTCCTATTCGGTTAGGCAGTGAGTTTAAAGGCTATAGAGGCACGCTCGAATCAGTAAAACGTTCAATGGAACATACGGAGAAATCTTTGTACTTGTTAGGTCTTGGAGGAAACGCTGTAGGGACAGGCATCAACGCACACCCCGATTATGCAGCGCTTGCTATTCAAGAGATTGCTAAACGTACGGGTCTGCCGTTTTCGAAGAGCGAAAACACATACGCCTTTATGCAGAATACGAATGCAGCTATTTCTGTAAGCGGACATTTAAAAGAATTGGCAATCCATTTAATAAAAATTTCCAGTGATCTCAGACTCTTAAGCAGTGGGCCACGTACAGGTCTCGCTGAAATCACATTGCCTGCTGTCCAGCCAGGTTCGTCGATTATGCCTGGTAAGATCAATCCTGTTATCTTAGAAAATTTGTACATGATCTGTTCGCAAGTAGTCGGTAACGATAGTTGTGTAACTACAGCTGCAATCGGCAGCCAGCTTGAAATAAATCCTATGATGCCAGTTATCGGCTTAAATGTACTTCAATCCATTACGATTTTAAGTAATGGAATAACCATTTTCACAGAAAGATGCCTAAAAGACATTACAGCCAATCAAGAAAATATAAAAAATTGGCTTGATCAAAGCCTATCTCTTGTGACAGCCCTCAATCCTCATATCGGATATGAAAAAGCGGCAGCTTTAGCAAAAGAAAGCTTTGAAACCGGCAAAACATTAAAAGAAATAGTAACCGAGAAAAAGATTTTTACAATCGAAGAAGCAGAACGTATTTTAGATCCGAATTCCATGATTTAGAGTCAAGGAGTGTAACTTTTATTTTGCTTTTCTCGACAAATATAGTACAGATTTCTTGTTTTTCATTTTATTAACAAAAATGTAGTGAAGATTGGGGATTACGGATGTATAATAAAGAAGTTCATTCACATATAAAGGGATTTAATTAATATTCTGGAAAACCAATTAAATAACTTGGTTTAATAAATGAAAAGTGGACATTTGAACTGTTTTGGGGAGGAACTTGAAAATGTGCGGTTTTATTGGGTATATGCTAAATACACCTGAGACGGTAGAACAGAAAGAAACAGAACAATTAATAAATATGACGAATATCATTACTCATCGTGGTCCTGATGACAGTGGTCATTTTGTTGATCAGTATGTTCGCTTTGGTTTTCGCCGACTCAGCATCATAGATATAGAAAGCGGCAAACAGCCATTATCCTATGAGGATGATCGTTATTGGATTATTTTTAACGGTGAAATATATAATTATGTTGAAATAAGAAAAGAACTTGAGGAAAAAGGATTCGAATTCAAAACCCATTCAGATACTGAGGTTATTTTGGCACTTTTCAGCGAAAGAAGAGAAAATGCTTTCACTGAACTCCGAGGTATGTTTGGATTTTTGATTTGGGACAAAGAAACAAAAGAACTCTTTGGAGCTAGAGATCCATTCGGTATCAAACCTTTCTTCTACCTAGAAGATGAAGATGGTTTATTCTGTGCATCTGAAAAGAAGAGTATTACCCTAGTAAAAGAAAAACAAGAAGTTGATGCAGAAGCACTTCACCATTATTTAACCTATCAGTTTGTACCTGAGCCGATGACGATAACAAAGAACATTAAAAAGCTAGAGCCAGGACATTATTTTGTGAAAAAAGCGGGAAGACCATTAGCGATCAAACCTTTTTGGAGACCCAATTTCACACCAAGAAACATGCCGCTTGAAGAAGCAAAAGATATGATACGCTCAGTAATGCGTGATTCTGTAAGAGTTCATATGCGTTCTGACGTACCTGTAGGTGCTTTTCTTTCTGGTGGTATTGATTCAAGCACGATCGTAGCACTAGCCAGTGAACTTCATCCTTCTTTAAAAACGTTTACAGTAGGATTTGAAAGAGAAGGTTTTAGTGAAATCGATGTCGCAGTTCAGACTGCTGCTGCATTGAACGTTGAGAATATCCATTATCTTGTTAAGCCAGAAGAATTTATGAGAGAACTCCCAAAAATCATCTGGCATATGGATGACCCTGTAGCAGATCCTGCTGCTGTACCGCTATATTTTGTTGCGCGAGAAGCCGCAAAACATGTTACTGTCGTTCTATCTGGTGAAGGAGCAGATGAGCTTTTTGGAGGCTACAATATATACCATGAGCCCCATTCATTAAGACATCTTTCTTCGTTGCCAAAAGGGATTTCAAAAGGATTGGCTGCGATTGCTGGTATGCTTCCTGAAGGAGTTAAAGGGAAGAGCTTTATGGAACGTGGAAGCATGACCATTGAAGAACGTTATATCGGAAATGCTAAAATGTTTTCAGAAACAGAGAAGAGCAGGCTATTAAAGCAGTATCGTTCTGCTTATAACTATAAAAATGTCACAAAACCACTATACGAGCAAGCAAGGCAATTTCATGATGTCCACAAAATGCAATATATCGACCTGCATACATGGATGAGAGGCGATATCCTTGTGAAAGCAGATAAGATGACGATGGCACATTCATTAGAACTTCGTGTACCATTTCTTGATAAAGAAGTGTTCTCTGTGGCTTCACAATTGCATCCAAATCTTACCGTTACAAACGGCACTACCAAATATGCATTGAGAGAATCGATGAAAGGTATTGTACCTGATACTGTACTGCATCGCCGGAAATTAGGATTCCCTGTACCCATCCGTCATTGGCTTAAAAACGAGATGTATGATTGGGCTAAGCAGTTGATTCATACAAGCGCTACAGACCAATATCTAAATAAGGGTATTGTTTTAGATCTTTTAGAAGGACACCGTTCTGGCCGAGGAGATTACAGCAGAAAGATCTGGACTGTGCTTATGTTCATGTTATGGCATCAGATTAATATTGAGAAAACGTATAGTTTTGGCGATGACCTTTTAATCAAACCTAATCAAGCTCATGAAATGACGGTTACTAACCAATAAAACCCTCCTTTTATTAGTTTTGCTTGTACGATTTACTTATGTTATACTTAACAGGTTAAAAAATAGTTAGGAGTGTTTTCATGAATTTTGAAGTAGGTAGCATTGTTGAAGGTAAAGTTACAGGCATTAAGCCTTTTGGTGCGTTCGTTGCATTAAATGATAATGTACAAGGTCTTGTACACATTTCTGAAGTTTCTCATGGTTTCGTTAAAGACATTAACGATGCACTAAGTGTTGGGGACGTTGTGTCAGTAAAAATTCTTTCTGTTGACGAAGACAGCAAGAAGATTTCACTGTCCATCCGACAAACACAGGAAGCTCCAGCTCCTGCACCTAAAAAAGAACGCCGCCCAGGTGGATTTAATAACAACAACAAAAAGAGCAGCACAAACAATCAAGACGCTAACAAAGGTTTCAACACTCTTGAAGCGAAACTTAAAGATTGGTTGAAAGAGTCTACAGACCGTCAGGCTCAACTTAACAAGCGCCTTAAAAAATAATGTAAAAAAACCTCTCATTTGAGAGGTTTTTTTTTGTATCCATTATTAAACGCGGTTATGTTCGGTATGACCTTCACGGCTAAGTTCTTCAGAAGGTTTAAATAACAATGTTAAACAATACAAACCGGAAAGCCCTACAAGACCATAAACGATACGGGCAAGAGCTGCGTCTTGGCCGCCAAAAATAGCAGCAACTAAATCAAACTGAAAAAATCCGATAAGACCCCAGTTAATCGCTCCGATAATCACTAATGCTAAGGCAAAGCGTTGTAATCCACTCATGTTACATCCTCCAATCAATAATATGAATAGAACGCACTTTTAGGGTGTCAATATTTTACTTTATTTATACATTCCCTAAATTCATGGCATGAAACAAAGCTGAAAAACACATCCTAGTATTCGGTAAGCTTATTGCTTTACATTGCCTTTCCTGTCCCACATAATACGTGTTAAACCATGCAAGAAGGAGAGATTATGATGAACGAATATATATATTACAATCCAACTCGATTGGTATTTGGAAAAAATCAAATTCAAACTTTACAAGATGAATTAGGGAAGTATGGCAAGAAAGTACTTGTTGTTTATGGTGGAGGTAGCATCAAGCTTAATGGTTTGTACGATGAAGTGATGAATGAATTAGAAAAAATGGATGCAGATGTAAGTGAGCTCTCAGGAGTTGAACCGAATCCTAGAGTTTCTACAGTCCGTAAAGGTGTAGAAATCTGTAAAGAAAAAGGAATTGACGTATTGTTAGCCGTTGGTGGAGGCAGTGTTATCGACTGTACAAAAGCAATTGCAGCAGGAGCGAAATACGATGGCGATGTTTGGGATCTTATTACGCTAAAAGCTCAACCTCAGGAAGCTCTTCCATTTGGAACTGTTCTAACTTTAGCTGCAACAGGATCTGAAATGAACTCAGGATCGGTTATTACAAATTGGGAGACCCAGGAAAAGTATGGATGGGGCAGCCCTCTCGTATTTCCTAAGTTCTCAATATTAGATCCGAAGAACACATTCTCAGTACCGAAAGATCAAACGATTTATGGAATTGTAGACATGATGTCTCACGTTTTTGAACAATACTTCCATAACGCTAAAAATACACCATTGCAAGATCGTTTTGCTGAATCGATTCTTTTAACCGTGATGGAAGCTGCACCTAAGCTTTTGGAAGATCTTGAAAACTATGAGTTGCGTGAGACCATTTTATACAGTGGAACTATGGCGTTAAATGGTACACTTCAAATGGGTCTGCGCGGTGATTGGGGCAGTCATAATATTGAACATGCTGTTTCAGCTGTTTACGATATACCGCATGCAGGCGGATTAGCAATTCTTTTCCCGAATTGGATGAGACACAACGTGGATACTGATGTATCACGATTCAAACAGCTTGCTGTCCGCGTTTTTGATGTTGATCCTGAGGGCAAATCGGATAAAGAAGTTGCTCTTGAAGGAATTGACCGCTTATCGGCTTTCTGGACTTCATTAGGGGCACCAAATGCATTGAAAGATTATGATATAGATGACTCCAAGCTTGACCTCATTGCAGATAAAGCAATGGCTAGAGGAGAGTTCGGTAATTTCAACAGCCAGAATAAAGAAGATGTATTAAACATCTTAAGAATGTCATTATAAAAGGAGGGGGTCAACCCCTTCTTTTTCATGCTGCTTTTTGAATATTTCGTCTTTTGTCAAGAAACCGATTACATTTACATGGTTTCTTGATTTGAATGTTGTACTTGTATAAAGTGAAAGAATAATGATTGTTTTAGGAGGCTTACATATGACAAAAAAGCTAAGTTTTGATTATAGCAAGGCACTTTCTTTTATTGGTCAGCATGAAGTAGATTACCTTACAGGTGCTGTAGAAGCTGCTCATAACGCTATCCATGAAAAAACAGGTGCAGGTAATGACTTTTTAGGATGGGTTGACCTTCCTGAGAATTACGACCGTGAAGAGTTTAGCCGCATTGTAAAAAGTGCTGAAAAGATTAAAAATGACTCTGATGTTTTGATCGTTGTCGGAATTGGTGGCTCCTATTTAGGAGCACGCGCAGCTATTGAAATGCTAAACCATTCTTTTTATAACCTTTTATCAAAAGAAGACCGCAAGACGCCACAAGTGTTCTTTGCGGGCCAAAACATCTCATCCACTTATGTTAAAGAGCTTTTTGATGTACTAAAAGACAAAGATGTATCCGTTAATGTGATCTCTAAGTCAGGTACAACAACTGAACCTGCTATTGCGTTCCGTATCTTTAGAAAGTTCCTAGAAGAAAAGTATGGAAAAGAAGAAGCTCGTAAGCGCATCTATGCGACTACAGACAAAGCTCAAGGAGCACTTAAAACATTAGCGAACGAAGAAGGCTATGAGTCATTCATTATTCCTGATGATGTGGGTGGACGGTACTCCGTTCTTACGGCTGTAGGCCTTCTGCCGATTGCAGTAAGCGGAGTTAATATTGAAGAGATGATGAATGGGGCTAAAGAAGCTGCAGCAGACTTCAATAACCCTAAGCTTGCAGAAAACCAAGCATATCAGTATGCTGCTGTTCGAAATGCGCTTTATAACAAAGGGAAGACGATCGAACTAATGGTTAACTACGAGCCAGGACTGCACTATGTGTCTGAATGGTGGAAACAGCTATACGGTGAGAGCGAAGGGAAAGACTACAAGGGAATTTATCCTGCGTCTGTAGACTTCACTACCGATCTTCATTCAATGGGGCAATATGTACAAGAGGGACGCCGTGATCTTTTTGAAACGGTTCTATATGTAGATCAAGCACGTGAGGAAATCAAGATCGAAGAAGATGATCAAAACCTAGATAAGCTTAATTTCCTTGCTGGGCAAACGATGGACTTTGTAAACAAAAAAGCGTTCCAAGGAACATTGCTTGCACACACTGATGGCGGAGTGCCAAACTTAATCGTAAGTCTCCCTGAGATGACGCCGTATCACTTCGGGTATATGGTTTATTTCTTTGAAAAAGCATGTGCGGTGAGTGGATACTTGTTAGGAGTTAACCCATTCGATCAGCCAGGTGTAGAAGCATACAAGAAAAACATGTTTGCTCTTCTTGGTAAGCCTGGGTTTGAAAAAGAAAAAGAAGAATTAGAAAAACGCCTATAAGTTTAAAAACCTGACTCTTTATTCCTTAGAGTCAGGTTTTTTCTATGCCGTTTTTTTCATTTTTTGAAAGTTCTTTTTTATAAGATTTTTGCTTTCAAACCTCATTTTTAATTTACTTCTGTGACAGTTGAGTGGAGTGTAAGGTGGGAGACTCCTCGAAAATTAAACTTCAAATTTTCTTCGTGCGATGTGTCGCTGCCGTAGCCTTCCTTGTCCTGCGGGATAGGCGGACAGTCCGAAAAGTGGAAGTGGCTCGTTCAGCCCCGACAAGCAAGAGGTAAATGGACAAGGAAGGCGCACTTTGCCTTCTGGGCCATTTAACTTTTGACCTCGAGGGGCTAGCCACTGCAACTAAACAGGTGAGACACTTAAGAGTTTATAGTACGAACGTGGCTCACCGCCTGCCCCGCGGAAAGCGAGCACCTGGAACGGAAATCAACCCCTTCCATAAAGAAACGCTCAAATAATCTATACAAGATTTGGATACGCTAAACAATAGAATATGTAGGAGGGACCATAATGAAACCTATAAAAAGCAGACTTGAGAATGAATTATGTGCTTTAAACGAAGCAGAGGAAGTAATGAAAGGAATGGGCTTTTCATACGGCGGAAACTGGGATTATGATCATGGATATTTTGATTATAAACTAGATGATGAAGTTGGATACACGTTTTTAAGAATTCCTTTTAAAGCGGTAGATGGGGAATTGGACAAAAAAGATACAGTGATTCAATTAGGGGAACCTTTTCTATTGGCTCATAAATACCAGGTAGGATTAGATGATAACGCTGAAACTGGAAACATATCGGGTAGTTTTAATCAGTTTTCAGAGCCGCAAGATCCAGATGCGACCATCGATAAAAAATGGATTGGTATTGGTAAAGACTTGGTGCAAAAAATAGAAACAGCTCTATTGAATTAATAAAACAGATAGGGGCCTTGTCCTATCTGTTTTTATATGAGCTCTCTTTCAAGACTTAACACCATCTCATGTGAAGCAAGATTTGATGTTTGAATAATATGATTGGCACCCGCACGTTTCGCATTTGTTGCTTGCTCAGTTGTTAGTATTTCTGCATGAATAGCTACTGTTGTACTTAATCCGCGAGCTGTCAGAACAGAAAGAATCGTGTTTCGATCCGCTTCAACTTCCTTTAAGTTGGCATCTGCTGTAATGAGAACCGTATGTGCCTTTTGTATATGAGCTTTGATCCACGTGAAATCTTCACTTGATTTTCCATGAATAAAATGAATGCCTTCCAAATATAAAGGGTTTGCTTCTAGAGACTCATCAATTAAAACGATATGATTGGTTTTTACTTTGTCTTTGATCGCTTGAATCGTATGTCTTGAACGTTCATTCCACCCAACGATTATAAAATGGTCTTTGTTTTTATACATATTTTTCCCCTCAAGAAATCGATTTTCGTTTTTAACAACAGCGCTGGCAAAGTGTACAGTTAAAAAGGCTAAAAATGATCCTCCTAAAAAGACAAGAAATATAGCAAGCAGCCTTATCTCATTTGTATGTGGTGCGTAATCACCATAACCTACTGTTCCAGCTGTAATAACAGCCCAGTAAAAACCTTCAAAAATGGTTGGAAACGTGTCTTTTTCAAAGAGGTGAGCTAAAACAGCGCTAGAGAATAAAATTATAAACAGAATGATACCAAGCCTAACCAACATGGGCAATCTCAAATATGCATAATACATGGCACGCATATAAACACACTCTCCTCCTATTAACACTATTGCCAAAGAGGATACGGATTTATACGAATGTGGAAAAAACAAAACCTCTGGTTCATTTTACAATTTACCAGAGGTTTTTCTATCATGAAGCTTGCAGAGTATGTAGATTTGTTGGGGCTGGGTCTTCCGAATCTGCAGCGTCTAGCTGTTCTGTTACACTTGCAATTTCTTCTTTTTCAACTTCTTGCTGTAAAGATGAAGCAGTTTTGGAACATTGTTGCTGTAATAAAGAATTATGATTTATAAGGGCTAAAGCTTGTTTTCTTAACTCTTCCGTTAATACGTTTGAATCTGTCTTAATTCTTACGGTTATGACGTTCCCATTAACAACAATCTCAATATATATCCACTGTTCTATTGGTTCTGGATTGGTTTGAACAGGTTCAGATACAGGATTAGGAGGAGTTTCGTTTTCTTTCGGTGGATCTACTATTATTTTTTCTTCTTTCGGCAGATCTACTTTTGGTTTTTCTCCTTTAGGCTTATCTTCTTTTGGCTTATCCTCTTTCGATTTTTCTTCCTTAGGTTTTTCTTCTTTCGGTTTTTCCTGCTTTGGTTTCTCTTCCTTCAATTTTTCATCTTTAGGCGGTGCAATAGCCGCAGGAATATCTTTTACAGGTGGCTTTGGTACATCTTTTTCATGACCACTTACAGCTGCTGTAGGAGGATGACTAGGCTTTTCGTGCCCTTGTTCTCTTTTAACAGGTTCAGCTGCCTTTTTTTCTTCCCTTTGTGGAGCAGCAGGAATGACAATGTGAGTCGTTGGTGATTCAATAGTTTTCTTTTTATGACTTTCTTCTATCTTTTCTTGAATGGGTAAAGCAGGCTTTTCTTTTTTTACTTTTTGCTCTTTTTCTTTTTGATCTAGAATTGGAAGAGGCGGCTCATATACAAGGTCTTCTTGTTTTTTAGCTGAGTCAGCTACAGGCTGAATCTCCTCTTTTAAAAGCTCTTTAATTGGACCGACTTTTTCAGAAATCTTTTCAATCGTTTGACCCGAAATTTCACTTTTTGTTATCTTAATGCCTGATTTCTTAGCAGCGGTATAGATCGCATAATGCCCAGGTGACATTTTCATCTTTTTGGATTCTTCACGTTCTTTGGAACTCATAACAATGGTTGTCATTTCAACAGACTTCTTTTTAGCAGTCTTTGTTATGACTTCGTTTACTCGCTGCTTCATTTCTATTTCCTTATCAGCAGGAATCTCTTCAGACAGAGTTGTGGTAATCAAAACTTCTTCTTTTGTTTGTAAATAACCAAGTTCTTTGCACGTATCAAATATGAGGTCTGTTACATATTCGATATCTCTATTCTTCCAATCATTCATTCGTTCGAGCACCATTTTACCTTGTTGATTATAGGCAAAGATATCAAGTACTTTCATGTCCTCGTCAATTTTCAATTCCAAACTAGGATCCATATCCATTCCAACATATGCATAAACTCCCGGTCCTGAGACTGGAGAAAGAATTTGGAAGAACAGCAGAAAAATGGCTAAGGCAGCCGCAGTACCTGTTTTCCAGTTAATCAAACCAGAAAAAATCGAACGACTTTTCTCTTCTGTAACAGGCAGCATGACTTCCTGACCTACTGAATAGGATGCACCTGTATTTCTAACTTTCTTAAATTCGCCGCCTTCAGCCAGAACGATGAGGTGACGCTTGCTCACTTCTACAATAATCGCTTTGTTCATTAGTGTTTTCCTCCTGTGCCCGGCACATATTGCAATAACACATGATAATTTTCAATAAAGATGAGTGTAAGTGCGGTTATGTATTCTCGCTGCCTCTTCATGGTGAGTTTCTGGTGCTGAGTACTCTCGCTGTGAAGAAGGGGCAATCGTTTCCATGTTAAAAAGTAGTTGCGCATTTCAGGATCTGCCGCAATCTCCTCAGCAACTTCAATGGCTTGCTGTCTATTTACAAGCTCTTTAGGAGTGCTGGAGACCAAGTGGCTAAAATCAATTCCAAATTCCTTTAACCGCATTTTAAAATGTGAGATTTCCTTAACAGGATCTGGTTCTCTTACGTTGTTTGTACATAGACTTACAGATGAACTTGAAGACCGCGATTCTAAAGCAGGCTGCAAGGGTTTATTCTTTCTACTAAACCACCGGCGAATCAATTGTTCCCCCTCCTTCCATTACATATGTAAAATAATATATTTCAAGATAATAATAACCAAATTATTATAGTATACTTTTACTTGAAAAAATAGAGAAAAAAGTCACGTGTGTAAATGTTTACGAAGTTTGATAGTTCAAATAGATGGAAAAGCTGTGAATGGGTGATAAAGGTGAAATACAATAAAGAGGATCGGGAAAAATACAGCGAAGCTATAGATCGAATGCAAGAAGGATTAGACAGCATGATCGACTTGTATAATGAAGCAGAAGACGATGAAGAGTTAATTCAATATGACGAAGATGTAATTTCGGCGATCAGACAAGCAAAAGAAAGCTTTGGAGATGAATTTATTAACCAAAAGATCAACACCATTGTAAAAGAAGTGCTCTCGCTCATGCAGGGGGGACAGACCCCACAAAAAGACAAATAGTTCTTTTATGTCCACTGGGAGAGGACTCTCGACGTATTGAACAAGAAAAGCGCCTTAGGGATAATCCTAAGACGCTTTTCTTGTATACGAATTTATTCTTTAAAAGATATACAACACGATGGGGAAAATGTTCCAGCACAACCAGAGCGTTAAGACAAAAAGTAATGATACTGGAATGGCTACTGTGTATTGAACCCAATTTGAAGTTTCTGAACTGATCTGCCAGATTTTGCGGATGACAAGAATTAATACTGGCACCACTAACAGCATGAAGAATATTCTTACCCAAAAGATATAAGTGGCAGTATCAGGATTTAAAGTAAATAAACTGATTATACACACCAATGCTATGATTCCATAGACTGGCCAGATCACTTGTTTCACTTTCTTTGTATCATGTACCGTTAAAAGATAGAAAGCAATTAAGCAAACGATAGAAAAAAGTATCATATTCAGACCTCCAAATCGTTATTTTTTACCCTATTCTATAATTTCATATTTTATGAGATTTAAATTGTGCATTTATTCATTTGGAATAAATATACCATCATGAGGCAGCAGGGATATTTCCCTGGAACATGGAACAAAAAATGGTTCTAGATGGATTATAAATCTTTTTACCTCAAAAAATATAAAATTAATCCTCTTGTTTACATAGCACGCATTATGAATTGAAGTATAAAAGTACACAGCATAAAAATCTGTGTGATTTATAGGGGAACATGCCATTGAAAATTTTCAAGCAACAGTGCTGCTGACTCTCCTTTATAAACCTATTATAAAATTAACTCTTGTAATTTATTGTATTTAATAGAAAAATAGAGAAAAGACAATTCTTGTAAAAATATATTAAAAATAATCCACAAGGATGTAGCCTATGCGAGAAACTTCGTTTGAATTACAGAATAAAAAACAACTGATGCATACCTTTTATGAAGCCGTGGATAGCGGAATTATCGTACTAGAACAATCCAGCAAAATTCTTTACGCCAATACAAAGGCGTACAGTATGTTAGAGCTGTCCGCAGAGGAAGTAGAGGGTATGTTTCTTAATAATCTTCCATTTGATGTTATGGATCAACATATATGTAAAGAATCATTATTTAAAGAAATCTATTTAAAATTTGCAAGGCAAAAGAAAAAAAATCATCAGATGGATCTCAAGATAGTATGCCAAAATTCGGGTAAGGTTAAGTGGTTATCGGTAACGATAGCCCCTATTTTGGATGCTTACAATAGACTCGAAAACCTTGTCCTCACCATAATTGACAATCATAAGTTAAAGGTAACAGAAAAAGAATTAAACCGCAGCCAGGAACGGTTTTACTCACTAGTGGATTCTTTGGAAGACACAGTTTTTACATTGGATCATAACTTTGTACATACAGGAATTTATGGAAGATGGATGAAGAAACATGGCGTAAAACCGTCCTATTTTTTAGGCAAGACGATTAGAGAAGTATTTGGAGATGCTATTGCAGAAGGTCAAGAACAAGCCTGTCATCTTGTTTTACAAGGAAAATCCCAGATTTATGAATGGAGCAATGTACGAGATGGTGAACGCCTCTATTACCAAGCGATTCTCTCTCCGATTAAAAATGATCTAGGTCAAGTTGAGGGAATTGTAGGTGTTTCAAGAGATATAACAGAAAGCAAGAGAATGGAACTCGGACTTCGTGAGAGTGAAGAAAGATTTCGTCAGTTTGCAGAAAATGCGAAAGACGTGTTCTGGATGCAAGATTACGGAACACGAGAGCTTCTATACATCTCTAAAGCGTATGAACAAATATGGGATACAGAATCTGCAACGTTTGAATCTGTATTTACAGATGTTCATCCTGAAGATAAAGAGGCAGTTGAGGGCTTTATTCATATCATTGCTCAAAGTGAATCTCAGATTGAATATCGTATACAAAGCAAGAATAAAAAAGTCCGCTGGATTAGAACGAGAGCGTTTCCGATAACCAATGATCAAAATGAGGTTTATCGAATAGCAGGAATCTCCGAGGATATTACAGAACTCAAGGAAAAGGAAGAACTCCTCAGAAAGTCGGATAAATTAACGGTAGTGGGTGAACTTGCTGCAGGAATCGCGCATGAGATCCGCAATCCGCTTACGAGTATTAAGGGATTTGTCCAATTGATGAAACCTGATATGGACGATTTGCATAGTGAAATTATTTTATCAGAGATGGATAGAATTGAATCGATCATCACTGAATTTTTAGTCTTGGCTAAACCACACCAAGAAACGTTCTTTCAGCAAAGAAACGTTAATGAATTTATAAAACAAAGTATTACGCTGCTTGATTCAGAAGCAAACCTCAACAATGTTCAATTTGAAACACACTTCATGAATGTCCCACAAATACTTTGTGAAGGAAACCAGATCAAACAAGTCATTATTAATGTCATCAAAAATGCGATTGAATCCATGCATAGCGGCGGGACGATCTTTGTAGAAACAGGTTCATATGATGAAGGATATGTCTTTATAAAAGTTACAGACCAAGGTGTGGGTATTAGCGAGGAGAGGCTTGCAAGACTTGGAGAACCATTTTATTCAAACAAAGAAAAAGGTATAGGTTTGGGATTAATGGTCTCGTTGAAGATCATTGAAAATCACCATGGCAACATTACCTTTGAAAGTATATTAGATATTGGAACGACCGTTACGATTCTGCTGCCTACTAAACTTTTACCCTAAGTGGTTAAACGCTCTTCAGTCTGACTGAAGGGCGTTTTTTTGCTTGCTAAATAAGTGTTTATGATTTTTTTAATAAGGGTAAATGTAGAGAGAAGCATGAAAAGTCTGAGCTTTAAGACTGGTTAGAATCTACATAAAATTGAGAATGTTAGAAATTCGTGCTACCCTTGTTTAGTAGGGGTTCTTACAAAAAGGGATATTCAAGGAGGATAAGAATGAAAGATTTCAAGAAGAGAATTAGTATTTTAGCAGTTGTGTTTTCTATGTTTGTACTAGCTGCATGTGGCAGCAGTGAGTCAAGTGATGGAGGTATTGAGTTAAAAAAGGATGGAGAATTTAATTTTATTGTCTCCGGAGAATTCCCTCCGTTTAGTTCAGTTGATAGCAATGGGGATTTAACAGGCTTTGATGTAGCCGTAGGAAAAGCCATAGCAGATGAACTTGGTTTAAAAGCCGTTCCAGAGAAATTTAAATTTCATGGCGCTGTTTCGGCAATAAAGGCAGATCGTTTTGACGCAGCAGTGGCAAGCCATACAATCACTGAAGACCGAAAGCAAGCAGTGAATTTTAGCGAGCCATATTATTATTCAGGTCCAGTTATTTTTACAAGACCAGATAGTGATATTAAAACGAAAGAAGATCTAAAAGGGAAAGAAGTTGCTGTTTCAAAAGGCTCTACCTATGAAAAATCTGCACAAGATTTTACAGACCAAATTAAAAATTATGACAGTGATGCTACAGCCCTGCGCGCGTTAAGTGAAGGAAAGCATGACGCAGTTATTACTGATGCAATCACAGGAAAACAAGCGATTGAAAAAGGTTTTAAGATTGTTGAACAAGAGCAGCTTGGTACGAGTGAACAGGCGATCGCTGTTAAAAAAGAGGATAAAGAATTGCTAAAAGCGATTAACAAAGCTTTGAAGAAAATGAAAGATAATGGTGAACTAGAAAAACTTAGTAAAGAATACATCGGTGCTGATATCACGAAAAAGCCTGAATAATGGTGTGAGCCGTCCGCATGTGCTGAATTGCAGGGCGGCTTTCTTTATATCACACTGTAACAACCTTTAAACAGAGAATAAAAGGGGAGGACTAAGGCATGTTTGATCTCGCACACATTTTAGATGTATTGATAGAAAGTTATCCGCTCTTCATAAAGGGGCTTTGGATAACGTTAAAACTTACCTTTGTTTCCATTCTGATTGGTACTGGTATCGGGCTAGTTTTTGCCCTTTTTAAAATTTCGGGAATTAAGATACTAAATTGGATTGCAAATATTTATATTGCACTTATTCGCGGAACACCCTTAATCGTCCAGATTTTCATCTTCTATTTTGGACTTGCTGAACTTGGAATTTCAGCGTTCTGGTCTGCTGCTTTTGGACTTGCCATGCATAATGGTGCATATATTGCAGAGATTTTTAGAGGATCCATCCAGTCTGTTGATAAAGGCCAAATGGAAGCTGGACGCTCTCTTGGTATGCCATATGGTTTAACGATGAGAAGAATCATTTTGCCGCAAGCATTTAAAAGAGCACTTCCTCCACTGGGGAACCAATTCATTATTGGATTAAAGGATTCTTCTTTGGCGTCTTTTATCGCACTAAACGAATTGTTTAGCATAGCGACAACCCAAGGATCCAGAACGTTTGACGAAATGACGTACTTAATTATTGTTGGCCTATATTATCTAATACTCGTCCTTCTTTTCACACTATTGGTTAATCTGTTGGAAAAGAAACTCTCAGCTGGGGAATAGGAGGCGCATTCTATGAAAAAAGAAATGATACGCATTGAAAATCTGAAGAAAAGTTTTGGTGACCTAGAAGTATTAAAAGAAGTAAACTTAGAAGTTCATGAAAGTGAAGTTGTTGTATTAATCGGAGCTAGTGGGTCAGGAAAGAGTACATTGCTTCGGTGTATCAATTTCCTAGAGATTAAAAACGGCGGAAAGATTGTTATTGAAGGGGAAGAAATAGATCCTAAATCACATAACCTAAATGAAGTTCGACAACGAGTTGGGATGGTTTTTCAGCACTTTAATTTGTTTCCGCATAAAACAGTATTAGAAAATGTTATGGAAGCTCCGGTTATGGTGAAAAATAAGAATAAAGCTGAAGCGAAAAAAGAGGCAATTTCCTTACTTGGTAAAGTTGGATTGTCAGATAAAGCTGATGTGTATCCTGCGAAACTATCAGGGGGACAAAAACAACGTGTAGCAATTGCTAGAGCACTTGCCATGAAACCAGATATCATGCTGTTTGATGAGCCTACTTCAGCCCTAGATCCTGAGCTAGTTGGAGAAGTATTAGCGACCATGAAAGAATTGGCGCAAGAAGGCATGACGATGGTTGTAGTTACACATGAGATGGGGTTTGCCAAAGAAGTGGCAGACGAAGTTGTTTACATGCATGACGGCCAAATCTGGGAAAGAGGAAAACCAGATGAACTGTTTAATGATCCAAAAGAACAGCGAACGAAAGATTTTTTAAGTTCGATTCTGTAAGAAGACAGAAGGTGCAGCTCTCAGGCTGCACCTTTTTAATGTGTACTAGTAATAGTCTCTACTGTTTTAGGTTTTCGTTCTTGAATGAAAAGAACTGCACCAAGTACGAGTAAAATACCAACCGTCTGAATGAAAGAAATAGATTCATTATATAACACTAATCCCATTATGGTTGCTACTACAGGTTCAACCGTAGATACAATGGCTGCCTTACTAGCTTCGAGCTGTTTTAATCCTTGTGTATAAAACCAATAAGCGAGTACGGTAGGAAACAGTCCTAGTCCAATAATGTTTAGCATGACAGATGTATCGAACATGTTCACTTCAGCAGAAGAAATATCACTAATCGGAAAAAGAGCAATCACTGCAAATAAAAAAGTATAAAAACTGATGGTCAATGTTTCATATTTCTTACCGGCGAGCTTGCCGAAAATGCTATAAAGCGAATAACCAAACCCCGCTCCTAATCCAATCCATAAGCTTTTCATAGAAAGTCCAAGTTGCGATGAAAATAATCCAGATACTAAAATACATCCGAGAAATGTTACAGAAAGAGCAAATACTTTTTGGCGTGTTAACCGTTCCTTAAAAACAAAAACAGAAATTAAAAGAACAAAAGCTGGAGCTGTATATAACAAAATAGCAGCAATGGCGAGTGAAGAGGTTTGAATAGTGGTGAAATAGCACCAATTAAAAAAGGAAACACTCAATACTCCTGTGCCTAAGAAATACCAAGTATCAGTCAGCTTGATTTTCAAAAGAGCAGGATGCTGAATCAAAATCCAAAAAAGAAACAGTAGAAGCGCACTTGCCGCTCTCAAATAAACGATCTGTAAAGGCGTGTAACCGTATTCTGCTAATTCTTTTACGAAAAAACCTATGATTCCCCATAGAGAAGCACCTAGGGCTACATATAAAAAAGCAATTCTTGTATAGTTAGGCAAACCAGTTCATCCTTTTCTAATAAATATGTTTATGTTGCTTTCACTTTGTCGCTTTTAAAAGTAGTAGATTTCCGTTACAGGTTGTTCGCTTTCCGCGGGGCAGGCGGTGAGCCACATTCGTACGTTTCACTCTTAAGTGTCTCACCTGCCAGCCTGTCCCGCAGGAGTCTCACACCCTCCACTACAATCAACCGTTCTTAGAAGAAAAAATGATTGAATAGCAACTACAATCCTTTAGAAAATAGCATTTAAAGAAGCTTCTTCTATTTGAACTCTAACAAAAAACACCTTTACTGTACATGACAATAAAAGTGTTTAGGCTTAACTATTTATTCATTTTATCAGTGATCTTGTCCACTTCCTCTTCTTCCTCTTTTATGATGTCATCATCAATATCTTCTTTAAAAGCAAATGAAAGTAAGAGAGATACTAAAATACCGCCTCCAATAAGATTTCCGATCGAGGCAGGAATTAAATTTAGAAAAATAAATTCGTACCAGCTATATTCGAAGCCTTCAAGAACCGTTATGCTAAAATACCCCATGTTTGCTACTGCGTGCTGAAAATTTCCGGCTTCGAAAATAATGACAGGCAATAGGATTCCGAATATTTTCCCCATTACATCACGGGCTGCAGTAGCAAGAACAGCTGCGATACCGATAAGCCAGTTTGCAAGTATTCCAGAGAACAGAACCTGAAACCATCCCCAAGTCCCTCGATCTGTAAACTGCATCTTTTTTTCCATGAATTTTAAAAGTCCATCGTAAAATTCTTTGTCCAACGATCCAGAAAGATTTAAGAGAAATCCAACAAATAAGGCTCCGAGAAAGTTTCCAATGTAACAAATTCCCCAAAATCGAAGAACCTTTATGCTGATCCAAAACTTGCTTTGTAAAATATAACTTGGCAATAGGATATTAATCTCTGTAAAAAGAATGGAACCTGACAAAAAGATCATGGCATAGCCTATAGCAAATCCAACACCTGCTAGAAGGTTATATGGTCCAGGTGTATCTACATTCATCGATAAGAGCACGGAACCTAATGCTCCAAACGCAATAAATGCTCCTGCCATGAAAGACAATATAAATTGAGCCAAGTTTGTAATCTGTAACGAGGCTTTGCCTTCTTCGATAAAGTATTCAATAATCTGTGCTGGGAAAAAGTACTGCCGATCAGGTATATCCGCTTTTTTATTACTACTAGAACCATTATTTTTTTTCATCTGCATCCCTCGTATTCTGTCATCTCCGCCCTACTACTCTTCCCATAATTTGAACCAATCAAAACCAATTTCCACTAAAATTCAGGGAAAGCATAATCTTTTGTTTTTAAATACCAAATATCTATGAGATTAGACTTATTTCTAGTAAACAAATTGAAATAGTAAAAGCTACTATCCTCATGCGAAGCAATATCTTCTCTTATTTATACTATTAATATATTCAAATAATAATAGAATTTGGAAGGAGAGAATTCTTTGAAAAAGGGATTTGTGTTGTTTATGGGGATGCTGCTAGGCTTAACATGCTGGAGTAGTAAAGGAGAAGCAGCAAGCTACGTTAATCCGAATCAAACGTATACATATGAAACAATGACAAGCAATATCAAAACGCTCGCACAAAAATACCCGGGACTAGTCCAATACCGTTCACTAGGGAAAACTCCATATGGAAGAGATATATGGGCAATTAAGCTTGGCAGAGGAGATGCGACTGTTATGTACAACGCATCTCATCACGCCAGAGAATGGATTACGACGAATATCGTAATGGAAATGATTGACCAATATAGTGAAAAATACGTGTTGAATGGCACGATGGATGGCTATAATGTGGCAAATGTACTAAACAATACGTCAATCTGGTTCGTTCCAATGACTAATCCAGATGGAGTAACGCTTCAGCAAAAAGGATTATCTGCATTTCCATCTACCGCACATGCTAACCTCATTAAGATGAATGGCGGAAGTAAGGATTTTAAAAGATGGAAGTCTAATGCACAAGGCATCGATCTTAATAGACAATATCCAGCGCGCTGGGAACAAATCAATAATAATGCGAAAGCACCTTCCTACAAAGATTACAAAGGAACAGCACCTCTAGTAACGGCTGAAGCAAAAGCGGTATCTGCTCTTACTTATTTGGTTGACCCTGAAATAACAAATTCTTATCATACAGCAGGTAGGATTCTGTACTACCACTTTAATTATGGAACAAATACATTTGAAGGAGACAAGACACTCGGGACTACGCTTAGCAATATGACAGGTTATAGACTTATTCCACCTGATACAAATTTATCAAGCGGCGGCGGATATAAAGATTGGTTCATTCAAACATTCAAGCGGCCAGGATTTACATTTGAACTTGCTCCTTATGCAGGTGAAACCAATCCTCCGATCACCATCTTTTCTGAAGAATGGACAAGGAATAAAAAAGCAGGCCTTTATATGGCAATAGAAGGAGACAAGCGCTGGGAAAAGCGTATAACACCTATAACTAAAACCATAACGCTCACACAAAAGGTACCATTGCATGACAGACCGAATGTCAATCATAAGATGGCAGCAGCGAGTCTTTATCCGGGAACATATAAAATGAATGCAGCGTATGGAAATTTCTATCGTATCCAAACGATCCTTGGACCAAAGTGGATAGTAAAATAAGTAAACGTAAAAACAAGCGGTGTAATGGCTGCTTGTTTTTTTGTGTATGTGGTTGATTACCTCTCCAGGTTACTCACTTTCCGTGGAGCAGGTGGTGAGCCCATTTCCGCTTTCCCCTTTTAAGGGTCTCATCTGACCACTCATCTCACAAAGGGATGTGAAGGGAATAAAGAACGCGGAATATGTCGAGAATTGCAGACTCGTGGTTAAATGGTCAAAACTTTTGGATTGAGAGGGAAAACTCGTGGATAAACAGCCAGAATTTCTGGATTGCGTGCCAAAACTTTTGGATTAGGCGAGCTGACCACTTTTTTCACATTTTTACGAATAAACACCGATGAGGAAGGAAAGATAAAGTGGTAAATATATGAAGGAGGCTTCTTAAATGCAACAACAGAATCAAAATCAAACTCAAAATCAGTCCGTATTTCAAACACCGCCACAAGTGATCACAGGTAAAGATTTAAATTATGTGAAGGACATGCTTTCATGGAACTTACTAGGAATGAAAAAAGCACACTTTATGGCAAATCAATGTCAAGATCCAGAAATAAAAGCAGTACTCGAAAAAGCATGCCAAATGCATGAAAGTCATTATAAACGCATCATTAACCATATTTCAGGACAACAAGCAATGATGAACCAGTCACAAGCTGGTTTGCAAAATTAGAAGGGAGTTAGATTTATGAATCAATCAAACAAAATTCAAAACCCAGAATCTGCTGTGCCTAAAACTCCTCAGATGAACGACAGAGACTATATCAATGATGTTTTATCCTACGAAAAATATATGACTGATTCTTATTCAACCGCTTTAAATGAAGCAAGTCATAACGCACTTTATCAGGACCTTCTTGCTGTCTTTAATGAAACGCAAAATATGCAAAGAGAGCTTTATAACATGATGTTTAAAAAGGGCTGGTATGCACTTGAAGCAGCTGATGCTCAAAAGATGCAGCAAACTTATCAGCAATTTTCAAACTATATGAATCAGTTTCCACATCAAGGGCCAACACAATAATCCTACTAGAAAAGCTTTGACGAGTAAGACGTCAAAGCTTTTTTTAGTCATTAAAAAGGGCATTTTTACTATAATGCATGCATAACATGTATCAAAATACTAGAGGTGTTTTAAATGCATGAAATGTCACTAGCTATGGATATCATTACTGCAATAACTGAAGATGCACGTATGAGAAAGATTAATTATATAAGCAGAATTGATGTAATAATAGGTGATTTATCAAATGTGTTAGCTGATGCATTGGAACTAGCTTTTTTTTATTTAAGAACACAAAGTTCACCTTTAATCAATGAACAAACGAATTTAAATATTATACGTGAAAAAGCTAGATCGCGCTGCAATAAGTGTATGCGTGAGTTTACTCCTGACTATCGGATTGCCATTTGTCCATCATGTGGTGCTGAAAATTGCGATTTGATTTCAGGGGAAACATTTAGGGTGGAATCTTATGAGGGATGTGAAATGGATGAAAATTGAGATTATGAAAGATGTGCTTACTGATCAGAATAAGGCTGCTAAATTTAATAGAGTAATATTTCAGCAACACAAAACTTTTGTTATTAACCTTATGAGCTCTCCTGGAGCAGGTAAAACGACTTTATTGGAAAATACGGTAAAAGCTTTAACTCATGAATATAGAATTGGTGTAATCGAAGGTGATCTGGCAACAGACCGTGATGCAGAAAGAATGCGTGCACTTGGAATTCAAACCGTACAAATCAATACAGTTGGCGGGTGTCATCTGGATGCAAGAATGATTGCTAAAGTACTGCCTGAATTCGACCTAAATCAAATAGACATCCTTTTTATTGAGAACATCGGAAACTTAGTATGTCCTTCCGGATATGATTTGGGACAAGACAATAAGGTTGTGATCTTAAGTGTTCCAGAAGGAAATGACAAGATTCCTAAATACCCTGTTATGTTTCGAAGAACAGACATGACGATCATCAATAAAATAGATCTTCTTCCTTTTGTGTCCTTTGACTTAGAAGAAGCAAAGCAGGATCTGGCAGCTATCAATCCTCAGTCTGTGTTTCTAGCGCTTTCTGCAAAGACTAATGAAGGATTTGACCAATGGCTTAACTGGATAAGGGAAGGCTGCAACAGATGCTCAAAGCCCTGAGCATTAAGATCAGCGGAAGGATTCAAGGAGTTGGTTTTCGTCCCTTTGTGTATTCGTTAGCAAAAAAATATGAACTAAAAGGAACCGTAAAAAATAATAAAAGTAGTGTAATTATACATGTAGAGGGTCATAGCAAAAACATCTCAAAGATGGTAAAAGATTTAAGACTAAGTCCTCCTCGGCTATCCAAAATCATAGAGATGCAAATTGAGCAGACTGCTTCAAAAGGGTATAAAGAATTTTATATCGAGCCAAGTCAACAAGATGGTCATGCTGTTCCTTTAGTATCATCCGATGCAGCGATTTGCACACAGTGTTTAGAAGAGATGTTTGATCCTCTAAATCGCCGTTACCAACATCCTTTTATTAATTGTACACAGTGTGGTCCTCGCTACTCAATCATTACAAATCAGCCTTATGACCGACCGAATACAACAATGAAGAATTTTATTATGTGTTCAGACTGTCAGAAAGAATATGAAGATCCTTCTAATCGCAGGCACCATGCTCAACCTATTTGCTGTCCTGAATGTGGACCTGACCTTTATTTACTTAGCCATACCGGAGAATTATTAGAGAGGAACAAAAAGGCTTTAGAAATTGCAGCAGAAAAACTGAAACAAGGGAAAATCGTTGCTGTAAAAGGAATAGGTGGGTATCACCTCGCATGTGATGCTTTTCAGGAAAGAGCTGTTTCTCAAATTCGACAAACAAAGAACAGGCCAGAGCGTCCATTAGCTGTAATGGCTAAATCGATCGAAACGGTAAAGAGGTTCTGTTATGTTTCCACAGAAGAGGAACAGGTTCTTACGAGCGCTGAAATGCCAATTGTTGTACTTAAGAGAATAAAAGATACACGAATGCCAGCAAATATTTCACCGGGTTTATCTACTCTCGGTATTATGCTTCCTTATTCTCCTCTGCATCATCTTTTATTTAAAGAATCTGGATTAGATTGTTTAGTAATGACAAGTGCTAATCTCTCAGGCATGCCTATTCTCTATAAAGATGACAATTTACACCAAATACAAGGGATGTGCGATTTCATATTATCGCATAATAGAAAAATTTATCTTCCTATAGATGATTCCGTCGTACGCTTAGACGGTCAACACTTTCAATTCTTAAGGAGAGCGAGAGGATATACTCCTGAATTGTTTCCGACGAGTAGAAATGTTGAAGGAATCATTGCATTAGGAGCAAATCAGAAAAATACATTCGCGATTGGAACAAACAAAACCGTAATAATGAGTCCGCATATTGGCGAACTAGACAACGAAGAAATGAACAATTTTTATGAAGAAAAGCTTACACATTTTAAAGATTGGTTTCAAATTGAAGAAAAATATATAGCAATAGATAAGCACCCTGCATTTGCGACTGCAGCTGTTGCCAGCCGTTTGAATAAAGAGATCATTCGGGTTCAGCACCACCACGCTCACCATGTTTCTTGTATGGAAGAAAACCACATTGATCAACCTTGTATAGGAATTATTTTAGATGGAACTGGATTTGGAGATGACAGTCATATATGGGGATTTGAATGTTTATATGGAAATGCCTATGTTGTGGAACGGTTAGGACATTTAAGTTATACACCTCTTCCGGGAGGAGAAAAGGCTATAAAGGAACCGTGGAGAAATGCGGTCGGAATGATTTTATACCATTGGCCGCATGAAGGGAAGTATCTAGCCAATCAGTTGTTTCCAGATAAAACAAAAGAAATAAACATCATTGAAAGTATGATAAAAAACGGATTAAACGTCCCATTAGCCGGTACTTGCGGCCGTTTATATGATGCGGTAAGTGCTATTTTGGGAATATGTTTGCATTCAACATATGAAGGTGAAGCGGCTATTAAACTATCGGACTATATGGAGGATATTGATGATGGGATTAATAGTGGCACTTATCCGTATAATCTTAAAAAAGAAGAAAGCCTTGTTGAAATCGATTTTACCATGGCGCTATATCAGATTATCCAAGAAAAATTGCAGAACGAGCCTAATGAAAAAATAATTACGAAGTTCCATAACACGATTATACGATGCTGCGTTGAGATGGTTCAAAGGTCAGTGAATGATAGACCTGAATTAAACAAATCAGTTGTACTATCGGGAGGTTCATTTCAGAACAACTATTTATTAAGAGAAATGAAAAGACTGTTGATGGAGAACGGGTTCAATGTATATACACATAAAAATGTACCGTGTCATGACGGAGGCATATCCTTCGGTCAGCTCGTAATTGCAGCCGCAAAAATAAACCAAAAGTCTACTTAAGAGAGGCGTGAGTTGAAATGTGTTTAGGCGTTCCTGCAAAAGTAATACGAATTGAAGCGGAGAAAGCTTTAGTGGATGTAATGGGTTCAAGAATGTATGTTGGCATTGTCTTTGTTCCTGAGGTGGAAATAAACGATTTTGTTCTTCTTCATGCAGGACAAGCAATGACGATCATTGATGAAGTGTACGCTAAAGAAAGTATCGAGGAATGGAGGCGAGTGTTAGATGGAAACTTTAAATCTACTATCTGACCCAGTATATGCTAAAGATTCTGTTGATGCGGTCATTCACGCTGCAAACAGGTTTAAAGAGAAGTATGGAAGAAAGGCCGTTTTAATGGAAGTATGCGGATCACATACGATGGCCATTGCAAAATCAGGAATAAAAACAAGATTGAAAGATGATGTACAGCTAATTGCTGGACCGGGCTGTCCTGTGTGTGTAACTGATCAAGAATCCATTGACTCTATGATTCAATTATCACAAGAATCAAACAGAATACTTTGTACTTTCGGAGATATGATGCGTGTGCCTGGATCTAAATTTTCATTAATGCAAGCAAAGACAGAAGGAAAGGATATCCGGGTAGTTTACTCTCCGTTAGACACTTTGAAAATAGCGGAACAAAATCCTGATAAAGAAGTTATCTTTCTAGGGATTGGCTTTGAAACTACGATTCCTATTTTAGCACTAACCATACAAGAGGCAATGACGAAAAGAATAAAAAATTTCTCGATTTGGATGACCACTAAATTAGTAGAGCCCGTTTTAAGAAATCTTCTTGAATCTGGACAAGTAAAAGTAGATGGTTTTATTTTACCTGGACAGGTATCGGTTGTATTAGGTAAAAACAGATTTCTATACTTAGCAAAGGACTACAAAATTCCTGGTGTAATATCAGGATTTGAACCTGTTCAGCTGCTGAGAGGAATCTACAGATTGTTAAATCTTTTAATAGATGAAAAAGCAGAGATCATAAATGATTATACGTATGCTGTTAAGGATGAAGGAAATCAGATCGCCCAAAATTTAATCAATGATTATTTAATGCCTAACGATGAAGGCTGGCGAGGGATAGGAATCATTCCAGAAAGCGGATTAGATTTAAAAGAACAATATGCCAGGTTTGATGCAAAGAAGAAATTTAATATAACCATTCAAAAGCCTAAAATGACAAAATGCCGTTGCGGTGAAATTATTCGAGGCCTAATCTCTCCAGAAGATTGCAGTTTATTTAACAAAGGATGTTCTCCAATTAATCCAATAGGACCATGTATGGTCTCTGCAGAAGGCACATGTGCTGCCCATTATCAGTACATGAGGGAGGAATAAAGATGGCTAAGCGGGTTAGTTTGGCTCACGGAGAAGGCGGAGAATTAACGCATCAATTGATTAATGATGTTTTTATAAAAGCCTTTAACCACAAAGAACAAACAAAATTCGATTCTGCATTTATAAATATCACTTCTGAAAGAATGGCTGTTACCACAGATAGCTATGTGGTTAATCCACTCTTTTTTCCTGGAGGGGACATAGGAAAACTGGCAGTTACCGGTACTATAAATGACTTAGCAGTTAGTGGCGCTATTCCATTAGGAATCACTGCAGGTTTTATTATAGAAGAAGGATTTTTAATTTCCGATTTAAGAAAAATTGTTCAAAGCATGGCGATTGAAGCTGAAAAGTCAGGTGTAAAGATTGTTGCAGGTGATACGAAGGTTGTAGAAAAGGGATCAGCTGACGGGGTATTTATAAATACAACAGGGATTGGAATCATGCATAGAAAAGATCAGCTTAAACCAGAAACCATAAAGACAGGGGATTCAATAATCATAAGCGGTACGATAGGAGATCATGGGATTGCGATACTAAGTGCTCGTCAAGAGCTTGGTCTACTGACGGATGTTAAAAGTGACTGTGCTGTGTTAACGCATATGATTCGAAACTTAATGGACTATTCAGAAGGGATACGAATTATGCGTGATCCAACACGTGGGGGTCTAGCTACTTCTCTAGTTGAATTAAGTGAGGATTTTGGCTTTACTGCAGAGATTGATGATAGTACGATTCCTATTCGAGATGATGTACATGGTGCATGTGATATTTTAGGGTTCGATCCTCTTTATCTTGCAAATGAAGGAAAGATAGTCATGATAGTTGATCCATCGAAGGAAATCGAAATCCTGAATCGGTTAAAAGAATATGAGGCTGGAAGAGATGCTTGTGTGATCGGTAGGATAGTTGAGTGCAATGATTCTAAAGGGAAAGTATTATTAAAAACACCTCTAGGAACTACAAGGCGTCTTCATCGGCTGTCAGGAATGCTTTTGCCGAGGATTTGTTGATTAACTCGGAGCATATGCATAGTATAGTGTGAATATGCTCTGAGGAGAGGATGAAGATGCAAAATATTGAAATGCTAAGACTGCAACTGAACAACCTTGTCACACAAGCTCGTTACGATATATATACTCTTTCTTCGACAAACGATTTATCTATGCAAAATCAAATATTACAACGGTTATGGGATTCCATATCAAGTATTCATTTTCTAAGTGAATTATTGGCCAATCAAGCTATGAACTGTACTCAACAAACACTCCAGCCTTATACGAACCACCAGCAGATATCTTCAGGTTCTGCTTCATCCAATCCAATGAATCCCCAATCCACTTCCCGTATGTTTACTCTTGAGGAATTATCTAAATATGATGGTAAAAACGGAATGCCTGCTTATGTAGCTGTAAATGGAATTGTTTACGATGTGACAAATAATAAAGCATGGGCGGCGGCAACTCACTTTGGGCTGCTTGCAGGAAAAGATCTTACTAAAGAATTCAGCTCCTGTCATGCCGGACAGCAATCTATTTTAGCAACACTGCCAGTCGTAGGGAGGCTAAGACAATGAGTCAGCACGTATTACCACCAGAGCCTATGACGAATGAAGCGATAGCTTCAAGATTAACAAACTTAGCTAAGAAAAAGATCAGAGATGGTCTAATCAAAAAAAAGAATCTTGTTTATTTAGAACTGAATGGCTGTTCAGGGAACATTATCTCTTTATTGAACGGACAAAATCCAGACTTTGAGTACACAATGAATTCTATGGTGAATATCCTCTACAGTAATAGTTTAATGGCATCTGAAGGTGAACAGGCTATTCAAAGATTGATGAATGCACTGGATGAAGACTATATTCTTGCAGTTGAAGGAGCAGTTGCCTTAAAAAACAACGGATTGTACAACATTATTGGGAGCTGGAAAGGGGAACCGTTAACAGGGCTTAAGGCGGCTAAAATGCTCGGAGAAAAAGCTTCACAAATTTTAGCAGTCGGAGCTTGTGCAACACATGGCGGTGTATCTGCGGCCAAACCGAATTTATCTGAATCAGTGGGCTTGCAAACAATCTTGCCTGAAAAGAAAATGATTAAGCTGCCCGGCTGTCCTGTACAGCCAGACTGGTTTTTAGGTACATTGGCTCACCTTTTATTGTACGGAGAACCAGAGACGGATAACCTTGGGCGGCCATTGATGTTTTACAGTACGCTCATACACGACCGCTGTCCGAGAAGGCCATTCTTTGATAGAGGAATTTTCGCTGAAAAGTTAGGAGACAAAACTTGTTTGTTTAAACTTGGCTGCAGAGGACCCGTAACTAGGATTGATTGTCCGACCAGACAGTGGAATGGTCATGTGAACTGGCCGATAGGAGCTAACACACCGTGTATCGGATGTGCACAGTTCGGTTTTCCTGATGCCATGGCTCCTTTCATAAGTTACGATACGACAAGGGTGGTGAAGAATGAGTAAAAGAGTGGTAATCAACCCTTTAACACGAATAAGCGGTTTTATGGAGATCGATGTCATTATTGATCAAGGCAGAGTTGTTGATGCGAAAACAAAAGGGAATCTATTTAGAGGTTTTGAACAAATGCTAGTAGGCAGAAGTCCTTTTGACGCCGTATATTTTACACAGCGTATTTGTGGAATTTGCTCAGCTGCTCATTCAATAGCATCTTCTGCTGCGTTGGAAGATGCATTAAAGATCGAACCTAGTGAGCAAGGAAGGTATCTTCGTGATATTATTCATTGCTGCGAATTCCTTCAAAATCATATACGTCATTTTTATCAATACACAGTCCCAGATTACGTGAAGATAGATCAGAATACACTTTTTCAGTCAGATCATACAGATTATAGATTGCCACGGAAAATTAATGACAGAATATCTAAGCATTATTTTGATTCGCTCGCGATAAGCAGGTCAGCTCACCAGATGCTTGCTGTACTAGGCGGGAAAGCACCTCATAATCATGGTGTATTTATTGGAGGAATTACAACTCAGGCTACTGCTGAAAAAGTAGTGCATATTGATTCGATATTGCAGCAGATCATGATTTTTATAGAAGAAAAAATGTTACCTGATGTTTATGATATTGCTCACTATTATTCAGATTATTACCGTTTAGGCGGTGGGTATGGAAATCTGCTAACGTATGGAGCATTTTATGATTACAAAGATTTAGGAACTTTATATGTAGACCCACTTGTTTCGTCTACGGCTAAAGTGCAAGTTTTTGATGAGAGAAAAATTCAGGAAAAAATAGACTATTCATGGTATGAATCTTCAAAAACCACCTATAAACCAGACCAGGTTATGCCTGATCCTGATATGAATAAGAAGAAGGGATATTCCTGGGTTAAAGCACCTAGATATGATGGTTTGCCTTATGAAGTCGGTCCGTTAGCTCGTTTAATATTAAGTGGAGAGTATGAGATGGGAATATCCGCGATGGACCGGACAATTGCAAGAGCACTTGAAACAAAAAAGATTGCCGAAATTATGAAAAGATTATTAACAGAAATCGTTCCAAATATTGATACACAGCAAAAATATGAGCTGCCTGAAAATGCAGAGGGCAGAGGTTTAGTTGATACAACTAGAGGTGCATTAGGGCATTGGCTTAAAATACAAAACAAAAAACTTTCATTCTATCAGATTATTACCCCTTCTACTTGGGATTTTTCAACCCGTGATGATCAAGGAAACAGGGGAGTAGCTGAAGAAGCATTGATTGGAACCCCGATTCAGAACCCTGAACAACCGGCTGAGATAGGAAGAATTCTCAGATCATTCGATCCATGTATGTCATGTGCTACACATGTTTACACACCAGGAAAACAAATGAAAACAATTAAGGTGTTTTAATGGAAAAGATACTTATTTTGGGCATAGGCAATCAACTAATGATGGATGATGGCTTAGGTATTTATATCGTTGAAGAGCTTCAAAAAACCTTTGCGTTACAAGGTGTGACATACGTTTCTGGTGAATCAGACATTGATTTTTGCATCGGGCAAATTGAAGATGCAACAAATGTCATTATTATTGATGCAGCAGTATCAGGAACCAATCCTGGACAAGTATCAACATACCCAATAGCTGATTTGCATCAACAGCAATCTTTGGATATTTCACCGCATAATATTCATTTATTTCAAGTCTTATATCAACAAAGAAATAGGTTAAGAGGGTACTTAATAGGAATTGAACCTTTTGAAGTGAAATTTCATATCGGACTTAGCGAACGAATGATTTACGAATGGGACTATGTAATAGCCGAAGTGAAAAAAATATTGAATAACTTAATTGAAGACTTTAAAAGATGATCTTATAGGTCATCTTTTTTCTTATGTACATTAGTACCTATTAAAAAATCTTTTAAAATACTACTTTCTGTGTAGGGGTTCATAGTAAAGAATATGTGTTTTTCAGGAATGACTAGCTTTCTATTTATTATTTGAATATTATGATAATTAAATGAATGGCTGCTCATTCATTTTAAAGTCATACATACATTTGGAGGGAATCTGAATGAATATAGGAAAGTTGCTTTCTGTTGAATTTGCAAAACTAGCTGCTAATAAAGCTATATTATTTTCTATTATTGCAGCATTGCTCGTTCCGGTCGTTTATGGCGGCATTCTTTTATCTGCAACTTGGGGACCTTATGATCATCTCTCTAACTTGCCCGTTGCCGTTGTTAATAATGACAAAGGTGCCATAGCAGGCGATCAAGCCATTCATGTGGGCGAGGATCTAGTTGCCAATATGAAAAAAGGGAAAGATTTAGGTTGGAAATTTGTAGATTCAACCGAAGCTATGAAAGGACTTCAGAAAAATGACTATTATATGGCCATTATTATCCCAGAAGATTTTTCTGAAAGGGTAACAACAGTATTAGATCCTAATCCTAAAAAGCTCGAGTTAGAGTATATTCAAAATGAAGGGCTGAACTTTTTAGCTTCAAAAGTGACAGAAACAGCTACCCAAAGAATGCGTGAAAAATTAGCTGATACGATTACTCAAAAATACGTAACAAACATGTTTGCCAGTTTAGGAGAAGTCTCAGAAGGTTTTGGGAAAGCGGCGGACGGATCTTCACAGCTTTCGGATGGAACAAACCAGTTGCATAAGGGCACAAACGAGTTAGCAGCATCTGTAACTTCTAAACAATCTGATATTACAAAGCTTGCGAATGGAACAAAAGAGCTTAAAAGCGGGACAGGACTCTTACTTCAGAGTTTGAATGGAAAATCAGGTGATATTCATAAATTAGCTCAAGGCTCAGAGCAGCTTCATGGAGGATTAGTTACCTTATCAAATGGTTCTTCCCAACTTTTAGATGGTTTAGAAAAAGCTGAAGCAGGAAGTGAGGAACTGAAGACGGGTGTTGTCGAGAAATTGGTACCAGGAAGCAGAAAAGTCGCAGATGGTACAGGCCGCCTTAAAGATGGATCTGCAAAACTGGCAGCTGGTGCAGAACGGTTAGTTGCAGGGTTAGAAGAATATAAAAAAGCTAATCCAACCGTTAATATTGGACCTTATTATCAACAAATCCTAGATGGAGCGAATGAAATTTCAAGTGGATTAAATAATTTATCAACCAAATCAGTAGCTTTAAATGAAGGAGCGGTGTCGGTCGCGGATGGTATCGCTTACAAAGTAGCGCCTGGTACAGTGGCTTTAAATGATGGACTGAACCAGCTGGTAGCAGGACAAACCAAACTCCATCAAGGAGCGGGGAAGCTTGAGGCAGGCGCCAAACAGATTTCAGATGGCAACGCTGCGGTTGATAAAGGTTGGAATGAACTAATATCAGGTGTTACAAGATTAGATTCTGGAGCAGCAAAGATCTCAGATGGAAACAGCAAAGTGGATGAAGGGTGGCGAAAACTATCACAAGGGGCAGCTAAGTTAAATGACGGTGCAGGTAAATTGAATGAAGGAAGTAAAAAACTTACTTCTGGTCTGAAGTCAGGTGCTAAGAAAACGGGAAATTTGAACACAGAGAACGATAATATTAATATGTTTTCATCACCAGTGAAGCTAAAAAGTAAAAAAGTGAATGAATACGAACACTATCGAGATTCAACGGCTCCATACGTCATTACACTTGGATTATTTGTTGGGATTTTAATCATGTCACTGTTCATTAACTTTAAAAGACCACACGCCATTTCAAGTTTCAGCTGGTTTCTAGTCAAGTTTATTCATTTAGTATCATTGGCTATTGTTCAAACGATACTATTGCTGATCTTAGTGTTATTTGTTTTAAAAGTGAACGTGAGTAATCCCGGCGGCTTAATTTTATTTTCACTGATTGTCAGCATTACTTTTTCTTCAATTGTATTATTTTTAGCTGCACTCGGTGGAAATGCCGGTCGATTTATCGCATTAGGTTTGGTCATCATGCAGCTCTCTATAACAGGTGCTAACCTGCCTGTTGAAATGCTGCCTGAAAACTTAAGAAATATAAGCGAATACTTGCCTTTTACTTATTCAATCGCAGGGTTTAAGTCAGTTATTACGTTAAATGATTTTGATGCTGCCGTGTACAATATAACGATAGTACTGACGTTCTTTACTACTTTTACAGGATTAGCTTTTGTTGTATTTAACTTTAAAAAGGATAGAGTAAAAGATTCTAACAGGGAAGTGACTGCATAAAGATTAAAGAAAAAAGAAAACTGCTCTAAAAAGATAACCTTTTAGAGCAGTTTTTTCTATGCGCTGATTGTATGTGAAGAATCGACTTTCGGTTCTGGTACAAACATAAGGATCGTCATGCCGATGATGAATAGAATAACCAGGCTGAACACCGCACTTGATGAGTTTCCAGTAACCTGCGCTGTAACGGCAATTAACAATGGCCCCATTATGGAAGCAAACTTACCGAAAATGTTATAAAAACCAAAGAATTCATTCGAATTTTCTTTTGGTACTAGTTTTGCAAAATAAGCACGGCTCAATGCCTGAATACCACCTTGTGAGGTAGCAACGAGCATAGCTAATATCCAAAAATCTAACGTCGTTTCAAGGAAATACGCATAAATACAAACTATAATGTAAACCGCGATTCCTACGTAAAGCATTTTCTTACCCGTAAACTTTTCTGCTAATCTTCCGTATAAAATGGCAAAAGGGGCTGCAACCACTTGGGTGACAAAAAGGATTATTAATAAGTTGGTAGAACTGATCCCTAAATCTGAGCCATATGCTGTGGACATCGTAATAATCGTTCCCACTCCATCGATATAAAAGAAATAAGCAAGTAAAAATAAAAACAAAGCACGGTATTTTTGAATTTCTTTTATCGTTTTCCCTAATCGTTTAAAGCTATTAAGAACGGGTTTTGGTTCACGTTCAATACCGTATTTTTGGTAGACGTTTTTCAGCATAGGAATCGTAAAAATCCCCCACCATACTGCGGTGATCAAAAATGCAATTTTACTAGCAAATGTTGTTGAGATCGGAAGCACTTCATTTTGAGATAATACAATAATAGCGATGCTGATTAAAAAAGGAATTGTACTTCCGATATATCCTAAACCGAACCCTCTTGACGAAACTCTGTTCATTCTTTCCTCAGTGGTTACATCCGTAATAAAGGCATCATAAAAGACGTTTGATCCGCTAGAACCTATTGCAGTTAAGGTATAACAGACTAGTAAAAGCAGCCATTGATCACTTGGAACAAAGGCCAAGGAAGCAGTAGATATAAGACCGAGTACAAAAAAGAAGGTAAAGAACTTTTTCTTAAGTCCTCTATAATCAGCAATTGTTCCGAGTACTGGACTGAGCATCGCTAAAATAAAAGTTGCGATGGCAATCGTATAACCTAGATATGCCGTTGAATCAGATGGACTTACTCCAGCTTTCGTAGCAGCCGCTTTAAAGAATAAAGGAAATACAGCAGTCGAGATAATAATAGAGTAAGCGGAATTTGCCCAATCATAATACATCCAGCTGTTTTCTTCTTTCGTAAACCGTTTCATAGGTTTTTTGTCCTTTCTATTGCAAATTTCACAAGATCAAAGCGTTAAGAAATTCTCAATAACCTGTCCATCTGTTTGTCCTAGGTTAAGACCTAATAATCTTGCGAATGTAGGTCCTTCATCAACTAGATGCATAGAACGAATAACTGCATCCTGCTGTACACCTTTACCTGCTAGCATAAGAATAGTCGTATAGTTTTCCTTTTCAGGAGAATAGCCATGACAGGCATGTGTATAACGTTTTGCCCTTACATCCCGATCTGTTATTTCATGGAATAAGGTCCCTTCATATTCTTCGTTAAAATAAAAACCTCGTTTTGCTTCTACCATAAAGGAACAATTCTCATCGGCACCCATTGCTTCTGCTTCTTTCTGACTGTAAATCTTTTCAATTCCGTTTGTTTCATTGCTTATTAAATTCTCTAGCAGTCTCCTTACTACCTCCTTTGTATGAGTGTCTGAAGAATTCTTTACGTAAATATATGCTGAACCATCGCAACTTTTGCAATAGGCTTTCCAATTTTTCAACCGGCCCTTTGTATCGACATCAAGTAAGTGATGCTCTCTGAACAGAACGTTGAGTTTAATCGCTTTGTATTCATCTAAAGCGCTGTGGTCACCCAAGACAGCGATTGTTGTGTCATCGTAAATATCAGCATCCTTTAAGGCTTGAACGATTTTTCCAAGCCGATTGTCATGTCGTTTTAGAGCATCCATTGCTTCCTTTGAAGAAAAGCCATGATAATGTCTCTGTGAATCCAGATCAACGAAATGCACAAGTAAAAGCTGTGGTTTTTTATTTTTAATGGTATGTACAGTGGACGCTAACACAAAATCATCGAGTTCTGGCTGATGCAATCCGTTTCGCAAATGGCCAAATCGCCGGTTCATATCTAGTTGATATCGTTTGCTGCCGTTTATAAGCGAAACCGGAATTTGATGATGATATTTTCGGTTCGCAAAAATCTCAGGCATATTATAGTCAATATTTGCTCTAGCGGTAACCGGCCATAATAAAGCGGCCGTTTTCATGCCTGCATTTTTAGCTTCATCATATAAAGTTGTCCCTCGCACATGTTTACGGTGCCAATACCAATCTGGAGAGACTCTTCCTGGTTGAAGAAACGTATTATTAACGACCCCATGGTTCTTCGGGTAATTACCGGTCACAATCGTTGTATGACAAGGGTACGTCACAGAAGGGTAGATCGTCTCGACATGTTTACAGTGCGAACCCCGCTGCAGGAAATCTTTAAAATGTGGAAGCTGCTCCAACATAGGTAAATCAAGAGAAGATAGACAATCAAAAGAAATTACGACTAAATAATCGGTGAGACGAGACATAACATTCCTCCATAAATTCTAAGATTATCCCTCTATGGTAAATCATAGCATACAGAAATTAAACGAGTGTAAAGTGTTTATTTAAACATAAAATGTAAGCTTGTCCTTTCCAAAGTTTGTAAGTTGTGTTATGAATGTAGTATCTCATTATGAGCGGGTGATTGAGTGTTTAAATGGTGGTTAGGCGTCGTTTTGATGATTTTTATTTTTACAGGAGTTACGGCATATTTGTACACTATGGATTACGCATCTGAAAAAGCAATGATTGAAATATCGAAGGAATTAACCTCAAATGAAGGAGAAATCAACAAACTTTTGGAGGATCCTGAAATACGGAAGTATATTGAAACAGGTGAGGTTCCTAAAAAGAAACTTCCTTTTAAAACAAAGAATGAAGCAGTATCGTTTATCTCTGATCGATATTCCATTCAAGAACTAGCTAGTATTAGAGAAAAAGTAAGCAAAGGTTTGAACGAAAAAGAAAAGATTGCTGTGTATGAAAAACTGTTAGAAAAAGTTACTGATGAAGAGCTGATGGCATTGAAAGTAGTAGCTCTAAATGAGGTTAAGAAAAAAAACACCAACAAAAAAAGCCCGTAATTGGGCTTTTTTGTATACGCTAAAATGAGATTGTAATGTTCCCGCCGTCTTTTGAAATGTGATAGCTTTCGTGTTCTCCAATTTCCACTACAGTTTCTTCTCCCGTTTCTATTACACCCTGAATCTGATTCTTGATAGAAGGATGCATATCACATAGAATTTCTGCCTTTTCAATAGATACTGAACGAGAACCCGTGCTAAACATCATAATTGCCTGATTGCTGCTATTGTCAAACATCGCAAAACAATCGCTAAATTCAATAGCATATAAAGTAGCATGGTGTTTTTTAGCAATATTCACTAAATGCTTTAAATTCTCATCTGCTCGATTCATTAAGTTCACATACGTGTATCCATCAATTACTTTTGTATCTGGCATACTTGTTTGTGCTTGAGCTTTTTTATGTTGAGTTACACTTTTATTTTCAACAGGTTGAATGGGAACAAGTTTCGTTTCAGATTTTTTGGGCTGTAAATTTACGGATGACTGATCTTTTTCAATACTATTTTCTGTGTCTACTTTCTGTTTTTCACCTTCTGATTGACGCTGGATTGAAGAATTTTGAGAAGCAGGTGTTTGAGTTTCCTTAACTTTATTTTCTTCAGTATGTTTTGCAGGAACAAATTCATCTTCTATTTTTAGGGAAGCCTTTTGCTCAGTTGCTTTAGCCTTACTTTCAAAATCGCCATAATTCAAAACCCCAACGGTCAATAGGGCAGCTGTTGCAAAGATTACCATACGATTCTTTTTATTCAATCTTATTTCCCCCTCAAGTACATCTTGTTACTTATTAGACGAGGTAATGATCAAAAGGGTTTCATAATTGTTACAAAAACATTTCGGGAATGTTTCAGATTAAAAATATAGAAAATTCAAAATAATGAAGGGGATTTGTTTTATGAAAAGAAATCCTATTAATAAGCTAATATCTGTGAAGGGAGGAAGAAAGGGCAGGATAACTACATAAAAATGTAAGCGCTGACAAAACGCATCTTGAATAACCACATAATGCTTTCCATATTACTTAAGGAGGAGATTGTATTGCTTGGAATGGAAGACGGTGTAATAACGTTCGTATGGATCGCTACTGTAATCTCTGCAATTGGCTGTGTTGTTTTCGGTGGAATCATGTGGAATAAAGGAGGCAATGATTCATAATGAATTTTGCAGTCTTAATACCGATTCTTATCGTATATATGGGGATCATGTCATGGCTCGCATATTATGGATACAAAAAGACCGTAACAGAATCAGACTATTTGGTTGGTGGACGAAACATTCATCCAGCAGTTATGGCGCTTTCTTATGGAGCTACCTTTATTAGTACTTCTGCCATCGTTGGATTTGGAGGAGTTTCAGCAGCTCATGGATTTAGTTTGCTATGGCTTGCATTTCTTAATATTGTCCTTGGGATCTTTGTAGCTTTTGCGATTTTTGGAACGAAAATTCGGAAGCTTTCATTAGAATTAAATGCTACCACGTTTCCTACTCTTTTAGGAAAACGTTATGATTCTAAATTTATAACCGTTTTTTCTGGAAGCATGATTTTTATTTTAATGCCGGCATATACAAGCATTGTTTTGATCGGAGGCGGGCGCTTTCTCCAAGAATCAATGTCTATGAATTTCAATCTGGCGCTAATTCTTCTAGCTGCTATTATTGCGATTTATGTAGTTACTGGAGGCATCAAGGCCGTCATGTATACAGATGCTTTCGGGGCAGTTGTCATGTTGATCGGAATGGCTATCTTCTTATTTGTAACGTACCAAGCCGTTGGCGGAATTATTGAAGGCCACAGCGGATTAAGTGCAATGAAGGACCTCGTGCCGCAAGCTCTTGTTGACCAAGGACATCAAGGCTGGACAAGCATGCCTGAATTAGGTTCTCCGCTTTGGTGGACGATTGTTAGTACGATCATTATGGGAGTAGGCGTAGGTGTTCTTGCGCAGCCTCAGCTTGCCATGAGATGTATGGCCGTAAAAGATGACAGAGCTTTGTATCGCTCGGTTTTAGTCGGTGGAATCTTTATCTTCTTTATGACAGGTGCTGCTTTTGTAATCGGACCACTAAGCAACCTTTATTTTTATGAGAATACAGGTGGAATTGCCTTAACTGCGGCTAAAGGAAATGTTGATCTGATCATACCAATTTTCATTAATCAGCTCATGCCTGACTGGTTTATTTATCTTTTTACTCTAACGTTATTATCAGCCACTATATCAACAATCAGTTCATTAATTCACGTTCAAGCAACAGCTTTCGGCCAAGATATATTAAAGACTCTTGGTGTTCAATCTCTTTTCGGATCTAAGCTTAACCCTTCAAGAATCGGAGTAGTTGTTGGTGTGATCGCGGCTGTTATCTTAGCCTATTTACTCCCGGCAGGAATTATTGCTCAAGCGACTGCTTTTTGGTTTGGTATTTGTGCTGCAGGATTCTTGCCAGCACTTATTGGAGCACTATATTGGAAAAGAGCAACGAAAGCAGCTGCAACTGCTAGCATGATTACAGGTTTTACAGTGAGTATCATCGGATTCTTGTTCTTACATCTAAAAGAAGCTGCAGCGATTGGCTTATCTCAAGCTTTGTTCGGTAAGGCAACTGTACTTCCTTTTCCTTGGACCCACATCGATCCTTTGTTCTACGCCCTTCCTTTATCCGCTGCTGTCTTTGTCGTTGTCAGCTTGCTCGATAAAAGTACAAATGTAAAAAAACAAACAGAAAAAGGAACAATAGTGCCAGCTGTTTCCGAGTAATTTAAAAGGTCCCTTGCTAATAGTAAGGGATCTTCTTACAGGTGAAGTATGAACCTTCTTTTTTTGTCGCAAACTAAGAACAGAAGAAGGAGGTTTTTTTATGGAACAAGCAAAAGTCATTATCATGAAATTTATCGTGTGCCTAATCGCCTTTTGGATAGGATTAGATTTGTTTTTTGATGCAACTATAAGTGACATCGTTTCATTCGCTGTAACAACAACCGTTATTACTTATATCATTGCAGACCGTATTCTTCTGCCGCGTATCGGAAAAACAAACACACTAATGGCTGAGTTTATATTAGCATACCTTGTGGTTTGGATCTTTGGATCGATTTTATTAGATGGATATTTGCAAATAGCATGGGGAAGTGTGATATCAGCCGGTATCATCACGGCTACAGAAGTATTTGTTCATCAATACTTACTTAAACATATAAAGGGAACGGAGAAAAATCAAAGACAGCATAGAAGATTCAGACCAGGCTTCCGATATGCAACGGAATTTGCAGAAGAACAAGATCCAAGAGGGAAAAAGAATAAAGATGAATAAAAAAGAGGTTGACTCAGAAGTTTCTACACTCTGAGTCAACCTCTTTCTTTTATTATTTTGCAATATATGTAGCTAATGCTTTTTGAACATCAAAAATACTTTTATCTTTTTTAAATTGTTTGGAAATAGGAAGTGCAGTGCTAGAAATCCAAATTTTTAATTCTGAATCTAAATCAAATGTTCCGGCTGTCTCAACGCTGAAATGCGTAATACTCTTATATGGTATTGAATGAAATTCTGTTTTCTTTCCTGTGATTCCTTGCTTATCAATTAAGATCAATCGTGTATTGGTAAACACTAAATAGTCACGGATAATTTTATAACCTTTTTCAATTCTTTCATTCTCAGCAACAATTAATTCTAGTTCTTTCTCAACTTCATGAAGATCTACTTCTGAAGCATTCCCTAATAATCCACTTAAAATTCCCATATTCATTCCTCCAAGTTATTTATTTATTATGCTTTATATTCACCATAACTTATTTAACACCTTTTATTAAGAAATAGATTTCCAATACCATAATAAGGAACAAGTAGGAAATAGAAGAAATAAAAAACACTCGGATTGAGTGTTTTGGACTGTAGTTTGAACCCTGAATCTTTCATTGCTTTTAAACGTTTATGTATGGTGGAGACTAGCGGGATTGAGCCGCTGACCTTTTGGCTGCCAGCGTGTAGAGGACAGTTTCCTGTAGTCGATTAGTATTTCCTAAAAATCCATGTAATCAGTATTTAAAGAACATCTATCGAAGTAAAATGAACCCCTGTTTCCTTATAATTTCTATAGTGTGTGACCAGAATGTGACCAGATTGAAATACCATTTCTAAAGATGTGACACTATGCCAATATTTGTTGTTTGAGTGGGAATCCCACTCTTTTTTTTATTTAAGCTCAAAAAATAATAATGATATATAGGAATTAATCCAGTTATCCTAATCATTTTAATGCAAACTCCTAACCTCTCTACGGGGAACGAGAACTACGTGTATATTCATAATAAAAATCACGTGCATCAGAATTAAATGCTTTGTCATATTCGTCGATATCATCATAAATATGTTCTTTTACCATCTCCAGCAACTCATAATTGGTTTCGTTTCTGTAATCATTTCATCAGGCAATTGTACTCCATAATATAATGTTGTAGAGTGCCCTTATTTCTGAAACAGATTAACTAATCAAGAGGGACTGTTTATCCAGGTAAGCTTCTAGGGTTTTGGATATTGAGTTTTTCCGGAGGAGACTTTTTTAAGGTCTACACCACCCAACGCTGCCAATCTAGACGAAAGAATGAGTCTTCTTAGTAGTTTTAATTGGAAAATAATGTTAGAATTTATTTGGGGTTTTATTACCAAAACGGAGGTGTAAAGTGAAGTGATTTATAGAAAGGTTCTAATAGGATTTTGTGTTTCTCAACTCTTACTTTTTACTGCATGCAGTGATAAGACAACCAAGGAAAAGCCAATAGAGCAAGAACAAATCGAGAAAAAAGAAGAGAGTGTGACTGTAGCAGAACAGAAGGCAGCGTTACCTGATAATTTTTTCCTAGATAATCGAATGAAACTGGCAGAAAAAATAGGGAATGGCTCAGTTCTAATTCTTTATGGAAAAAGGAATGCAGAAATGACGGTTGTTAAAAATCCGGATGATCAAACCAAACTAGGTGCAGACCGCAATTTTTATTACCTGACAGGAATAAAGGATCCGGAAGGGATTGTAGTTATTCGGAAAGAGGAAGATGAAATAAAAGAAACCTTGTATACTTCTAAAGATTTGAAGCAATCTAAAGAAATTTCAAAGATTCAAACCATCAAAGAAATACAAACCTTTAAGAAAGACCAAGGTAACCTATTAACCGAGTCGAATGTATTATATGTTGATTTAGGACCTCTTGAGAGAACTGAAATACAAATTATAAGTGAGTTACAAAATGAAGCGAATAAAAAAGGAATCGCCATCCAAAATATCTACCCCGTGCTAACCACCTTCAGGATGGTAAAAACTGTAGATGAGATTAACATGATTAGGGATGCTATCTCTGTTACAAATGCAGGTATCAAAGCTATGATGAAAGCTTCTATTACTAATAAAGATGAAAAAGATCTCGAGCAAGTGTTCAGGAAAGAACTAAAAGAAAGAAATATAAAGAGGATGAGTTTTGATCCAATCATTGGCGGAGGGAAAAACTCTACTGATATTCACTACCTACATAATGATCAACCCATAAAGCCTGATGACATAGTCGTTACGGATGTTGGTGCAGAATATGATTACTACGCAGCGGATATTACACGGACCTTCCCCTCTGATGGAACTTTTACAGACCGTCAGAGACAAATTTATGAGATCGTTTTAAAAGCTCAAGAAGAAACCATTAAAGCTGTGAGACCTGGAATAACTCTTATGGACCTAGAAAAAACAGCAAAATCTGCCCTTACAGAAGGCTTAATACAAGCAAACATTATATCGGAGGAATCCCAGTTGCGTGACTATTATCCACATATGGTTTCTCATCATATAGGTCTTGATGTCCATGATGTTACTGACTTTGAATTGCCTCTTCAGCCAGGGAATGTGATCAGTATTGAACCTGGAATCTATCTTATAAATGAACAATTAGGTGTAAGGATTGAAGACAATCTTTTAATAACAGAGGGCGGGAACGAAATTTTGTCCAAAGACTTAATAAAAACAGTCGAAGAGATTGAAAGTTTTATGAAACCTTAATAGCAACGGATTTTTTCTATGAAGCCTTTGAAATCACTTCAGCAATATCACTTACGCACAAATGAGGTTTAGTGATTATTTAGAGGTAAAAAGAAGGAAATATTGCTAAAAGCAGATAAGAACAAAAAATAAAACCCTTGATTCCTCAAGGGTTTTCGACTGTTATGTATGGTGGAGACTAGCGGGATCGAACCGCTGACCTTTTGGCTGCCAGCCAAACGCTCTCCCAGCTGAGCTAAGCCCCCATTTGTTACTGACATAGAAAATTATATAGTTTATCTAAAGAGTGAGCAAGCTTTTTATGGATAAATCTGCATAATAAACTTCTTTTACTCACACAATGAAATAAGATTGTTTTCTTCATATATAAATAAATGTGTGTAAGCTTTGTCCAAGAGGGGATGAAGCTTTTTTATATAAGTCTTTTATACCTGAAAACATACACTTTAAAACTGGTATAGACAACTAGTCCTAGAAGGCTGAAGGACTTAAGTTCTGTTTTGTCCCCTTACGACAGGAACCGCACTTTTTCTACCGAAAAGTGACAAAGAAAGAAAGCGCTACCAAAAATAAAAGGAGGTATGAATATTGAAGATTATAAAGTTTCGTCATCTTTTATTAGTTGCTTTGTTAATCATCCCAATGTTTGCAGGATTGGGTAAAGCTGATTCTGTATTAGCCAAACAGAACGGTGAAACAGAAATAATCATTGCTCAAAACATGCCGCAGCTTAATGAAGTGATCTCGGAAGATTCCATCGATTTAACCTCATTATGGGCAAAGGAAGATGGAACTTATGTTGAAGTAACAAAAAACCTGAAATGGAGTTCATTAAACAAGACGGTAGCTTCCGTTAATAATGAAGGTGTTGTAAGTCTTACTGGAAAGAACGGCAGAACATTTATTGTCGTAACAGATGGCAAATCTTTCGACAGAATTGGAATTCATGTGAAAGATGGAGAGGCAAAGTTATTAAAACAAGAAGGTACAAAATACGACCTTATTGCGAAAGCCATTACATCTATGACTGTGAAGGAAAAGATCGGACAAATGTTAATGCCAGATTTTCGTACTTGGAACGGAAAAAATGTAACAGAAATGAATGATGAAATAAAAGAACTTGTGAAAAAATATCATCTTGGTGGTGTGATTCTCTTTCGTGAGAATGTTGTAACAACAGAGCAAACAACTAGACTCGTTGATGAGTATAAAAAGGCGAACGAAGACTACGGATTATTGATATCAATCGACCAAGAAGGCGGAATTGTGACACGTTTGCAGAGTGGTACCGATTTCCCAGGAAATATGGCGCTTGGTGCTACAAGATCAACAGAACTGGCGGAATCTGTCGGACATGCTATTGGCTCTGAACTTCACTCACTTGGAATAAACATGAATCTAGCCCCTGTATTAGATGTGAACAATAATCCTGACAATCCGGTTATCGGCGTTCGATCATTTGGTGGAGATCCTCAGCTTGTTGCTGAATTGGGAACTTCTTATACTAAGGGATTGCAAAGTGCAGGAATGGCTGCGACTGCTAAACATTTTCCAGGGCATGGTGATACAGCGGTAGATTCACATTTAGGACTACCTTCTGTTCCTCATGATAAAGAAAGGCTGTTGGAAGTAGAACTCTATCCTTTTCAGCAGGCAATGGATCAAGGGATTGATGCTATCATGACGGCGCATGTTACTTTCCCGAAAATTGACCCAACCACTGTTATCTCTAAAAAGGATGGTACTGAAATCGCTCTTCCTGCCACTTTGTCACATGAGGTATTAACAAATTTAATGAGAAAAGAAATGGGATTTGAAGGTGTAATTTCTACTGATGCATTAAATATGAAAGCAATCGCTGACCATTTCGGCGCAGTTGATGCGGTAATTCGTGCTGTTAATGCGGGTACAGACATCATCTTAATGCCTGTTGGATTAGAAGAAGTAGCTAACGGTTTATACAAAGCAGTTGAAAAAGGTGAGATTACAGAAGAAAGAATTAATGAATCTGTTGAACGCTTGTTAACGCTAAAAGCAAAACGCGGTATTTATAAACAAGTCAGTGAAACACCAATAGATGAGAAAATCACACATGCTGAAGAAGTAGTAGGAAATAAAGCTCATAAAGATTTAGAGAATGAAGTGGCTAAAAAATCAATTACGCTAGTTAAAAACGATGGTGTACTGCCGGTTAACAAAGCTGAAAAGAAATCCATTGTAGTAGTGGGGAACTCATACAGCGAAAATCTTCAACAAGCTTTGTCAACCCATCATTCCTCGGTTGAATTGATTAAAACGGGTCAGCCTTTAACTCAGGAACAATTGCAAAAAGTACAGAATGCCGATTTAGTTGTGCTTGGAACATATACGTTTAACGTTTCTGGACGCTTGCCATCTTCTCCTCAAATGCAGATGGTCAATCAAGTGATCGGTGCAGTTCCAGAAAAAACAATCGCAGTAGGTATTCGAAATCCTTACGATATTATGGCATTTCCTGAAATATCAGCTTATATCACTCAATACAGCTTTAGAGATGCTAGCTTTAGAGCTGCAGCAGAAACAATCTTCGGCATGAACAACCCGTCAGGAAAATTGCCGATTACCATTTTTAAAGATGCAAACAGTGTTCTCTATCCATTTGGTCATGGATTAAGCTACTAAAAAGGGGAGAAGAAGATGAAAAAATGGGGAATCTTTTTAACGTTGTTGCTGATGTTTTCTTTCGTACTTCCGGGTGCTCAAGCTACGAATAATAATAACAGATTCGAGCATAGACAGAACTTTAAAACGGGTTTAGAGAGACTGTTAGATCAGGAGATGAGTGTTTTAGAAGGTAAAAATGTAGGTTTGATAACGAATCCTACAGGAATTGACCGCAGCTTAAACAGTATAGTTGATGTTCTATACAACCATCCTGACATTGAGTTGAAAGCATTGTATGGCCCTGAACATGGAGTGAGAGGGAGTGCGCAAGCTGGTCAATATGTTGAGTTTTATACAGATCCCAAAACGGGTCTTCCTGTATATAGCTTATACGGAGCGACAAAGAAACCTACTCCTGAGATGCTTGAAGGAATTGATGTTCTCGTGTTTGATATTCAAGATGTCGGAACTCGCTTCTACACATACATTTACACAATGGCTTATGCAATGGAAGCAGCGAAAGAGAACAACATTCCTTTTGTTGTCTTAGACCGTCCGAATCCTCTTGGCGGTGAACAAGTGGAAGGTCCTGTGTTAGATCCGGCTTATTCCTCGTTTGTAGGATTATATCCGATTCCACTAAGACACGGTATGACTGTAGGAGAATTGGCCAACTTGTTTAACGAAGAATTTGGCATTGGAGCTGATTTAAAGGTAGTAGAAATGAAAGGCTGGAAACGATCTTGGGCATATGAAGATAGCGGACTAGAATGGGTACTCCCTTCTCCAAACATGCCGACAAAAGATACAGCACTTGTTTATCCAGGAAGTGCGCTTATTGAAGGAACGAATGTTTCAGAGGGAAGAGGAACGACGAAACCGTTTGAGTTAATTGGCGCTCCATTTATTAATGGTGATGAATTAGCGAAGAAACTGAACGATGAGGCATTACCCGGAGTGAAGTTCCGTTCAGCATCCTTTATACCTGCATCTTCAAAACACGCTGGGAAGCTATCTCATGGTGTAGAAATTCATGTAACGGATGGTCAGTTATTCCAACCGGTCCTAACTGGAATCACTTTAGTTAAAGCGATTCATGATCTATACCCGAATGATTTTCAATTCCGCGCAGAAGACAGCAAAGGAATTTCTTTCTTTGACCTTTTAGTTGGAAATGGATGGGTAAGAGACTATATTGAATCAGGGCGCAGTGTTGATGAGATCGTCTCCCGTTACAATGATGAACTTGAGGAATTTAAGGAATTAAGAGCACAATATTTATTGTACTAATCTTAGAGAGCTAAGGCTGTATTCTTTAGCCTTAGCTTATTTTATTTGAATTTTCTGACTGGTATAGACAACTAGTTATAACAATGATACGCTTGGCATAAAGTAATAAGGGAGAGTGGACATGAAACACGTCATTACATTAGGATGCAACTGCAAAGATTAAAAGCACTTCAGGATTCCTGACAGGATGGAAGATGTTTGTTTAAACAGTGGAAGGTGCATGGAATCTTTTTAGGTAAGGAGAGTTGAACCATTTTTATGATTGATAAAAAATCACCAATGCCTCTTTATTTTCAGATTGAAGAAGCTATTAAACAAAAGATTGATAAGGGAGAATGGATAACTGGAACGATGATTTCTTCCGAACGAGAGTTTGCTGAAAACTATGAAGTTAGCCGAATGACTGTCCGTCAAGCGATAAACAATCTTGTGAATGATGGATACTTAACACGCCGTAAAGGTAAAGGGACATTTGTATCTGCTAAAAAAATCGAGCAGAAGCTCCTAGGACTTACTAGTTTTACAGAAGATATGAGGTCGCGGGGATATCGGCCAGCATCAAAACTTGTATCCTTTCACACCATTAAGGCCAATCAAAGACTTGCAATGGCTTTAGAAATTTCGGAACACCAAGAAGTTTATGAGATCAAACGGGTTCGCCTTGCAAATGATATTCCAATGGCGTTCGAAACCACATTTGTTCCTGTTCATCTTCTATATCTGCAAGAAAATCATATAAAAGAAGGCTCACTGTATTCACAGGTAGAAAGTGCTGGCTTCGAGATTGATTATGCGACACAAAGCTTAGAAGCATCGATTGCACGTGATGCTGAAAGTGAAATACTTGAGATAACGAAAGGTGCACCTGTACTTCTCATCGAAAGACAAACCTTTTTAACAAATGGAATGCCTTTGGAGTTAGTACATTCAGTTTATAGAGGTGACAGATACAAATTTATGATCGATATGAAACGCTAATGAAGCGTTTTATATAAAAATGAAAGCGTTTACTAAGAGGGGGAAGGATAATGGGGAAAGAGCAGCAAATGGCTCATAGCATCATTGAAAAACTTGGAGGTTCATCAAACATCCAGTCATTGATGCATTGTATGACGAGAATACGTGTGAATTTACATGACCCGTCAAAAGCAGATTTAAAAGGGTTAAAAGATGTGGATGGTGTCTTAGGTGTTGTAGAAGATGATACCTTACAGATTATTGTCGGACCTGGAATTGTAAACCGTGTGACACTAGCGATGAGCGAAGAAACCGGTATGAACATCGAATCTGTTGATGAAACAAACCCGATGGATCTTGAGCAGATGGCACGCATGAATAAAGATGCCATTAACAAGAAGAACGCAACTCCTTTTAAACAATTTTTACGTAAGATTGCCAGTATCTTCATTCCGTTAATTCCTGCGATTGTTGCTTCAGGTTTGATTGCTGGAATCACAAACGTTGCGATTAGAATGGAAGCGGACCCAGAGTCTGCAATTATTAAAATGCTAGGGTTAATCGGCTGGGGTGTCTTTAGTTATCTTGCAGTCTTTGTAGGTATTAATACAGCCAAAGAGTTTGGTGGAACCCCTGCTCTAGGTGGTGCAGCCGGTATTTTAATCATTAACCCAGGACTAGCAAACATTACACTTTTTGGTGATCCACTCGTTGTAGGACGTGGCGGTTTAATTGGGGTCATGCTTGCTGCTGTTCTAATTGCATTCCTGGAAAAAAGAATTCGAAAATTTGTTCATCCTTCTATTGATATTATCGTAACACCTACACTTGCACTACTGATCACAGGTTTTGCAACGTTATTCGTTCTTCAGCCGGTTGGTGGTTTCTTATCTGACCTCATCACAAAAGGATTATTAAACTTAATTGATATTGGCGGTATTTTCTCTGGACTTATTTTAGCAGGTACATTCTTACCACTAGTTGTAACAGGACTTCATCAAGGCCTTACACCAGTACACATGGAACTAATCAATACAATCGGTGACGATCCACTGTTGCCAATTTTAGCAATGGGTGGAGCAGGTCAAGTTGGTGCTGCATTTGCCATCTATTTCAAAACAAAAAATCAAAGACTTCGCAAAGTTATTAAAGGCGGACTTCCTGTAGGTATGCTCGGAATTGGTGAGCCGCTAATCTTTGGGGTTACATTGCCGCTCGGTCGTCCGTTCTTAACGGCGTGTCTAGGAGCTGCAGTAGGTGGGGCATTCCAGGCATTCTATGAAGTTGCGACAATTGCAATTGGTGTTTCTGGTATCCCACTCGTATTCTTAGTTAATCCGAATGAAATGGTTCTATATTTAGTAGGTTTAGTCATCGCTTATATCTTTGGTTTCTTGTTCACATGGACATTTGGATTTAAAGAGAGCATGGCAAAAGACATTTAAACAGGAGTGAACGCTCTTTGTGTTATGGCATTTCAATTTATCTAAGCGAATCAGATACATTCAATAAACAATGGATCGAAAAGGCCGCTAAAAACGGTTTTCAGTACATCTTTACTTCTCTTCATATTCCAGAAGAAAGTGATGTAGATTTTATTAAACAAGTAAAATGGTTAGGCAATATAGCGCAAAGTTTTCATATGGACGTGATGGCAGATGTTTCTCCAGCTTCTCTTGAACGGTTGGGATTAGCGTTTGCTGAACTGCCTTCTTTAAAAGACTGGGGCATCACAGGAATCAGGATGGATTATGGATTTACAGCCAAGCAGATTGCTTGGCTGTCCCATTCTCTTAAAATTGGATTGAACGCGAGTACCATTGATGAAGAACAGCTTAAGGAATTAGTAGACGCGGGACTTCAAGTGAATCAAACAGAAGCTTGGCATAACTTTTATCCAAAACCATACACAGGTATTTCAAGTCACTCAGTAAAAACACGCAATGAATTGTTCCACCGTTACGGAATAAAAACAATGGGTTTTATTAAAGGGGATGATTCATTACGCGGACCGTTGCATGAAGGCCTTCCTACAATTGAGAATCATAGATTTTCAACACCTGTACATGGAGCACTTGAACTTGGCGAACTGAGTACAGACAAAATTTGTGTGGGAGATTTAAATCTTACTGACCAGACTTTGGGGGATTTCAAATACTTAATGGATGGTGCAGTTCCGCTCTATGTAGATTTTAACAATGGATACGAGCACCTCTATAACACGGTTCATACAAATCGAATGGATGCCGCACAATACGTGATCCGTTCCGTTGAATCTAGAACTGAGCCTTCTCAACTGATTCAAGAGATTCATCATTTAACCTCTTTCTCAAAGGGCACAATCACGATAGATAACAAATTATATGGCAGGTATGCCGGTGAACTGCAAATATGTTTGGAGAATTTCCCCGCCAATCCAAAGATGAATGTAGTTGGAATGGTACGGAAAGAGAGCATGCCATTATTAAAGTACGTGGGAAGCGGGCAGAAGTTTGTTCTTTTAAATCAACAATACTAAAGGAGATCATGATGGACTTAACCAAATTGGCTACAGAGAAAAGGAATCCAGACACAGTAAACATTGATGAACTTTCAACACTAGAAGTGATCCGAAAAATACACGAAGCCGATCTTGGAGTCGTCAGTTGTATTACTCCTGTCTTAACTGAAATTAGTAAGGTAGCAGAAAAAGTAGTTAAAGCTTTCGAAAATGGAGGGCGGCTTATCTATATCGGGGCAGGAACGAGCGGGAGATTAGGTGTGTTAGATGCTTCAGAGTGCCCGCCAACCTATGGAACCGACCCCAACTTAGTAGTCGGTGTGATTGCAGGTGGTGATTACGCACTTCAGCATGCTATTGAAGGAGCAGAAGATGATCCAGAACTGGGTAAATCCGACCTTCAAAAATTGAGACTTACGAATAAAGATGTTGTTGTAGCGATTGCTGCATCTGGCCGAACGCCTTATTGCTTGGGTGCGATGGATTATTCAAAATCACAAGGTGCATTCACGGCTGCTCTTGTTTGTGCTGCAAATTCACCTATGCAGAAGCTCGCTGATATTAGCATCCCGATTATAACAGGGCCAGAAGTCGTTACAGGATCTACACGTATGAAGGCTGGAACGGCTCAAAAGCTTGTTCTAAATATGATTAGTACAGCTAGTATGATTAGGTGGGGAAAAGTTTACAGCAATTTGATGGTGGACGTTCAGCCTACAAATGAAAAATTGAGACAGCGCGCAAAAAATATAATCGTGGAAGCTACGGGTGCGTCAGAAAAAGAAGCAGAAGAAGCATTGCGCAATCAGGGAGGCAACACCAAGGCTGCGATTTATCAGTTAATAACAGGAGTCGCTCCAAATGACGCAAAACAGCATCTAGATCAACATGATGGCAAATTAAAAGAAGCAATACGCATGTTCACTAAAAAGTGAGAGGGGTAGATTATTATGTTAGGATTCTTGCAGCGCATCGGCCGTGCGCTTATGCTTCCGATTGCTGTACTTCCAGCAGCGGGACTCATTCTGCGTTTCGGTCAAGATGATTTACTTGGTATTCCGTTTTTGGCTGCAGCAGGTAACGCTATTTTTGGTCACTTAGCATTGATTTTTGCCATTGGGGTAGCCGTTGGTCTAGCAAGAGATGGTAGTGGAGCAGCGGGTCTTGCAGGTGCTATCGGTTATTTTGTATTAACAGAAGGTGCAAAAGCATTTGCAGTAGAGAATTTAGCGTTTGAAGGTAACTTTGACATGTCCGTACTTGGAGGGATTCTGGCAGGGGTGGTAGCAGGACTCTTATACAATAGATTTTATAATACGAAACTTCCAGAATGGTTATCCTTTTTTGGCGGTAAACGATTTGTACCAATCGTGACTGCAGGTACGATGGTATTGTTAGCCTTAGTTTTTGGATTCATCTGGCCTTACATTCAAATGGGCTTAGAGAACGTGGGTACCTGGATTACGAGTGCAGGTGCTATTGGTGCTGGTATATTCGGCTTCTTTAACCGTTTATTAATCCCACTTGGTTTGCATCATGTACTTAACAGCTTCTTATGGTTTGTATTTGGTGAGTTTACAGGTGAAAATGGAAAGGTTGTAACGGGAGATTTATGGAGATTCTTTGCTGAAGATCCTAAAGCAGGCTTCTATATGGCTGGATTCTTCCCAGTAATGATGTTCGGGTTGCCGGCTGCTTGTTTAGCGATGATTCATACAGCAAAAAAACATCGTAAGAAGGCAGTTGCGGGGATGCTAGGAAGTATGGCACTCACATCTTTTGTAACGGGAATTACAGAACCAATCGAATTTGCATTTATGTTTTTGTCACCGCTGCTTTATGTTATCCATGCGGTATTGACTGCAGCCTCAATGTCTGTGGCGGTATTGTTTGATATTCATCATGGATTTACGTTTTCAGCTGGAGCGATTGATTATTTCTTAAATATTGGTATTGCTCAAAATGGGTGGCTTCTCCTGCCGATAGGTGCGGTGTATTTTGCACTGTACTACGGAGTATTCCGTTACTTGATCGTAAAACTAGATTTGAAAACACCAGGTAGAGAAGATGAGGAAACAATCGTATCTGAGGCAGCTGCAACCTCTACAAGTAATGAAAAGTACGAAGCAGCGGCTGCAGCCTATTTAAATGCACTCGGTGGCAAAGAAAATATAGTCCTGCTTGAAAACTGTATTACTAGACTGAGAGTCCAGATTAAAGATCTTTCGAGAGTAGATGAAGATGCTCTTAGAAAAGCTGGATCCAAAGGTCTTATTAAGCTTAATAACCAAAATATACAGGTAGTAGTAGGCTCTGAGGTTGAACCGATTGCAGACAGCATGAGAGAGAAGCTATAAAAAAAGAGAACCCCATTTTCTTTGCAGGAAATGGGGTTCTTATTTTTACGCGTTCCAATAACCATTTATGGGTGCGTTTGCTGAGAATCCGTATGAACACGGATAAGAATAAACACAGCAGTCTCCGCTAAACGAAACGGCTCCGACAATAATGAGCAGCACGAATAGTACCACATAAAGCGTAAAGCTATCAGAACAGTACTTTCTCGATGACATGGTTTCACTCCTCTTCTTGCACTATGAGAAGCCGATTTCTCTCCTCACTCCATTTTATGCAAAATGGATAAGCATAGAAACGGTGATAAACGCCTCATTTCGAGGAGTTGTCATCTAAGGTTTTATTTGTAAGCTTCATCTAAAATGATATATAAGTAATCTACAAATTCCCCTTTTGAAAACATGGTTACTTCATATACATTTCCAAGATCGTTGTAAACAAATGCCGTATCAGTGTCTGTTGTTTCTTCTACATCTGTTGGAAGTCCGGCAAGTTCTAGAGCTCTTAATTTTTCATCATCCGTAAACAGAATTTCCTCATCGATTACGGAATAGACTAAACGGGCAGCTTTTCCTTCAACAAATGTAACCGCGTATTTCTCGTTTTGATAATACCGTACAACTGCAGGTACGAATTGAGTAGTGCCAGAATAACGATACTGAATTTCTTCTGATCGAGAGGGTTCTCCCCATTTATCGCTTATTTGCTGTTCAGAAAGGTTCGTGAGTTCACTTGCTACAAATTCGTAATTGTCAGTTAAATAATCTTTTTCATTTGTATCTGCATTTTCTTCATCAGCAACTTCAGTGCTCTCATCTTCTGTTGCTGCTGTTTCTGTCGCTTTTGTATCTTCTTCGTCTTGACCAGTTGTTGATGAATCGGTGGCTTTTTCGTTATTATTTTCAGTTTGGGTTTCTGAAGCACCTTGTTCATTTTGTTTAGTATCTTTTGAACAAGCAGTAATAGCAAACAAACCAATTATAAGAATGAATAGTAATACTTTTTTCATTGATAATCCCTCATTATGTAATTCATATAGTTAAATAGACACTAACAATGTTAACAAAAGAATGCAGAAATTGAAAATGAAAAGTATGGCAGATTAAGAAACTTATAGCTCTTTACGAATAGACTGACATCTATGCTGATTCGTTTCATAAAATAAAGTAAGGTAGTTTGAGTAAACTGTTTTCCTTTCCAGGCTGCTCTTTTCCACGGGAGATTAGAGTAGCCCAAAGAAAAACCTAATTCTTATAATTGTAACACCCTGTTAAAATGACATATTAAGTAAGACCTTTTGTAATATTTCATTTTGTTAATAAATCATCTACAATATATGGTAGACACCCAAATGAAGACGTCAATGATGAAGGGCAGGTGTGAAAGGGATGCAATATATTGTTTATGATCTAGAAATGACTAACCGATTATCTGAGATCATTGAGATCGGTGCTGTACGAATGACAGAAATTAATGGAGAGCTGACAATCCTTGATACTTTTCAATCGTTTGTCCAGCCAAAAATGGATAAGCTGAATTCAAGAATTACGAATTTAACGGGAATAACAAAAAAAGATTTAATTTCTGCCCCCGTTTATACAGAAGCAATAGAAAATTTCAAATCGTGGATTGGGCTTGAGGAGTATTATCTATGTTCTTGGGGACCAGAAGATAAATGGGCACTTATTACGGATTCAACATTTCACCAAACAGAAACCGATTGGATCATAAACCATAATGATCTGCAATTTCATTTTAGTTTGCTTCACGATAGTGAAAAAGGGTTTCGATATGGCTTGTCCCGTGCACTTCTTACAATGGAGCTCTCATATGAAGGTTCGAAGCACAGAGCTTTAGATGATGCTATTAACACAGGCAGGATTCTTAAGAGGATTCATAAACAGATTGAGATTGTAAAAAATCCTACCTCATACTTAGAGTCTAAGCTTTTCGAACCAGAAAAACTGGTGTACAAAACAAAAGCAGAAGAAAGCGTATCGCCATTTGCTTCCTTATCAAAGTTATTTAACTAAAGTATTTTTACTTTTATATGTAAACCTTTCAGGAATAGAAGATAACACAAATAACTAAAATAGGACTTTGTTCCTGTTATTTCGATATTCTTCGACAAAAACAGGTAGGCATTATAGGGTATAATCCATAAAAAGTAAGATATGTCGTCATTTGACGAATTGTTTTTGTAGGAAAATGACCTTAGTTTCGATAATAATGGTAGTGGGGGGTGTTTATTAGTGGATACTACATACTACATAACTAATAAAAACAATCAATTATTGGAATTATTGAATACGATAGATTATCGCTTGGCAGATGCAACACTTGAAGAAGTGGATTCAATTATCAAACTTAAAGAAGAACTATTAGCAAACGATGGTATACATATTACTCCTGAACAAATTAACAATATCATTTCTTTGTTACTGTCCTTTGTCCCTGAAAAAGTTAGAGAAGTGGGTTAATGCAGAATCTCTATAGAAGAGGTTCTTTTTTTTTATATCCAAAAGTTATTTTCGAACCCTCAATTCTTTATTAGGGGGTAGTGCAAAAAAAACAGTAGCTAAAAATGGCTACTGTTTGATTGTTTTTTTTCTTTACTCTTTTTCATTTCCTCCATTTCATCTTTAAATTGTTCTTGAAGGGAATGCTGGTGGCCGTAAAGAAAAATCATATCTCCTTCTTGGATCTCTGTCGTGTAGCTATCCTTTCTAAGTGTTACATCACCACGTTTAATAAATAACACGAGTAAGTCTTTGTCCTTTTCAATAACATCCTTCAACATCTTTCCAATAATAGAAGACCCTTTATGTATGGGCAGCTCTATTACTACATCATCTTCTTCAAAATACATCACGTCACGCAGTGGCAGATCAGATAAGTTGTAATTCTTTTGCATATGTTTATCAAACGATTTCTTCATAAAGTTCTTAAGTTTAGGCATGCTTAAAATAAGGTGAACCCCGATCAGGACTAAAATAATGATTCCAAGCTCTATGGATCTAAACTCATCGGATAGGATATTGCTGATCGAAGAAATAATAACGGCAAGTGAAAAAACACCGAATAAGATAAGAAAAGTGCTTAATCGTCTTCGGATAGGATGTTCTAAGATTAACTCCGATTCACCTGTTGTGAATCCAGTAGCAGTAAACATTGAGATTACCTGAAAGCGGGCAATTTCTTTTTTTAAACCGGTAAGGGTAAAGAGCAGTACATTAATTTCAATTACAATAGCGATAATTGCAAAATATAGTAGCGTGAATATAAATCCCACAAAGGCACCTCCGTTTAAATTCTTCTTTTACCTTTATACCCTTAATTTCTATAAGTAATAGATAAATTATTAAATATTTCTCTGTTTCATAAACGTGCTCTCCTCCTCATATAGTTTTGTACAGGAGGGGATGAAGATGACTGGTTTCCTTATTACTTTAATACCAGCAAGCCTATTGTGCGGAGGTGTAGCACTACTCATTCATTCTTTTGTTAAAAAAGACTCGTACCAGTATGACCAAGAAAACCTTTGGGAAGACTCATCTCTTACTTCAGAAGATTATCGGATCAAATAGCACATTCATTACTTGATATTTTCCCTCGTTATGGTAAAAAGTAAGATAACAATAACTAGAATCGAGGATATGTTGTGCGGAAAGTATCAAAGAAATGGCTAATTGGCGGAGCAGCTCTTGCTATACTTCTATTTATCATCTTTCAGAACTTCGGTAAAACAGAAGTTGCGAGTGAGACAAAAACAATTAAGATTGTTGCTCTTGGAGACTCGTTAACTTACGGTGTTGGAGATCCGTCTAAAACAGGTTATATAGGCATCGTTAAAAGAAATATTCAAAAGCAAACAGGCCGAAATGTTATCGTTAATAATTTCGGAATTAGCGGACAGCGTTCGGATCAATTGTTAAAACAACTTGAAAATGGTGTTGTGCTAAAAGCGTTAAAGCAAGCTGATCATGTGTTTGTATTCATAGGAACCAATGACTTTAGACATGCTGCAGGCTGGAACTTTCGTCAGCTTCCACAACAGCCGCTTCTGCTCGGGAAAGAAAAATTAAGAAACAATTTGAGCAAAACCTTGACTGTTGTGAGAGAAAATAACTCGTTTGCCCCCGTCTATGTGCTAGGACTATATAATCCTTACTTTGGTAAAGCCTATGACCCAACTGCTTCTGATAGCATTCAGTCTTGGAATGAAGCGATCATTGAAGTAAGTAATGAGAGCACGCTTACTAAGTACATCTCAACTTATGAACTCTACGAAAACGTTGAAAAAGACATGTATTTTTCTGATTCATTGCATCCTAACCGCAGGGGATATAATAAGCTGGGGAATTGGGTTTACAGCCAGTGGAAACCTTTAAATCAAGAATAGCCTCCAAAGAAGTGTTTGACTTCTTGGAGGTTTTTTAATTTGGTTGTTTTCATAAACTTTGTTGCCCTTGAAAGTGGTTGATTTCCATTCCAGGTGCTCGCTTTCCGCGGGGCAGGAGTCTCGCACCTTGCACTCCAATCAACTGTCAAAGAAGAAAGTAGAAACACCCTCTTATCACCACTATTTTTTAAAGAAGAACCATTTTTTTTAAAAAGACCATTGACTTGAGAATGATTATCATTATAATTAGAATTGAAGTTGATAATCGTTTTCAATTAATTTATACATAGAGGGAGCAAGAAGAAAATGCAGAAGAAGAATTTATTCACAACATTTATTATTGTTCTACTAGCAGCTGTTATTATGGCCGGCTGTGGGAAGTCAAATGATGGTGCAAGTTCAGGTAATGACAAAGCATCTAATAAAGAAGAAAAAAATAGCGGGGAAGTTAATCTATACACAAGCCGTCATTATGACGTTGATGATAAAATATTTGCTGATTTTACAAAAGAGACTGGAATTAAGGTAAACGTTATTAAAGGGAAAGAAGATGAATTGATTGAGCGTCTTTCTAGAGAAGGAAAGGCTACTAAAGGAGATCTATTCTTCACATCTGATGCAGGCCGTTTACATTGGGCAAAAGATAAAGATCTGCTCCAAAGCGTTGAAAGTGATACGTTAAGCAAGAACATTCCTGAGAATTTAAAAGATAAAGATAACCAATGGTATGGTTTAACGAAACGTGCACGTGTAATTGTTTATTCTAAGGATAAAGTTGACCCTTCTGAGCTATCTACTTATGAAGCTCTAACAGAAGACAAATGGAAAGGGAAAGTGCTTATCCGTTCTTCTGAAAATATTTACAACCAATCATTAGTGTCTTCTTTTATATCACTAAACGGTAAAGAAGAAGCTAAGAAATGGGCAGAAGGTATCGTGAATAACATGGCTCGTGACCCTCAAGGCGGTGACCGCGATCAAGCAAAAGGTATCGTTGCTGGTGAAGGTGATGTTGCAATCATGAACTCTTACTATTTTGGACAGATGCTAAACTCTGAAGATCCTGAAGAAGTGAAAGTTGCTGAACAGCTAAAAGTGTTCTTCCCTAACCAAGAGACTACTGGAACACATATCAATATTAGCGGGATCGGTGTAACGAAACATGCTAAGAACAAAGAAAATGCAATCAAATTAATGGAATACTTATCAAGTCCAGATGTACAAAAAGTATTTGCTGAAGCGAACTATGAGTACCCTGTTAATAAAGAAGTTGAACCTTCTGAGCTGTTAAAATCTTGGGGTGAGTTTAAGGAACAAGACCTTAATCTTTCTGAGCTTGGGGAAAACAATGCAGATGCTGTTAAAATCTTAAATGAAGTAAGCTGGAAATAAAATGTAAAAAATTGCCGTATCGCATTTTGTGATACGGCTAATCGTATGTAGAAACGAACAGCTAGACCTAACCAGATGAGTAAAGAAGAAGGTGAAAATGTTGTATTTGATTCGAAAAATGAGATCGCAATTTAATAGTTGGGCTCTGCTTAGCTTTATTTTTTCAATTTTAATCATTTTACCGGCTTTGCTCATTATGGTTCAGTTATTCGCGGAGAGTAATGAGAATTGGGAACATATTAAAGAATTTTTGCTAAAGAACTATATTATAAATTCGGTAACACTAGTTATTTTTACAGGAATATTTACTGTAATCATTGGTGTAAGTGCAGCGTGGCTCGTGACTGCCTATACGTTTCCGATGCAGCGTTTCTTTAAATGGGGATTAATTCTTCCTCTTGCGATTCCTCCCTATATCGGAGCGTATACGTACCATGGCATTCTGAATTACACGGGTGTTATCCAAACAAATCTTAGAAATCACTTTAGTATAAAGGTTGATCAAAAGTTCTTTGACATTATGAACATACCAGGAGCAATTTTTATCTTTACTTTGTTCCTCTATCCATATGTTTATATCATCACAAGAAGTTTCTTGGAAAACCAGTCTTCTTCTCTAATAGAAAATGCACGTGTTTTAGGTAAAGGTTCATTCCAAACGTTTATACAAGTGGTACTTCCAATATCTCGAACAGCAATAGTAGGCGGTGTCTCTTTAGTTATCTTAGAGGTATTTAACGATTATGGTGTTGTTAAATACTTTGGAATTCAAACGTTTAGCACAGCTATTTTTCAAGCTTGGTTTGGAATGGGAGATATTCAATCTGCCATTAAATTAGCGGGTACATTGATGGTAATCGTTGTCTTTATCCTAATCGCAGAAAAGTTGATACGGGGGCGGAAACAGTTCAGCTATTCAACGTCAAAAGTACGCCCATTGCAGCCGAAGGAATTAAAAGGTTGGAAAAAGTACTCTGTTCTTACCTTATTCCTTGCATTGTTTGCAATAGCCTTTCTTATTCCTTTCATCCAGCTTTTACAGTGGGTGTACATGACATATGATGTAATCTTAAGTGAGGTTTTTCTGGATTTAATTTGGAATTCGGTGTTTGTGGCTTCCATAGGTTCAGGGCTAATCATTATTACCGCTCTCATAATCGCTAATTTTAGTCGTCTTTCAAAAGGATGGGTCAGCAAGTTTTTTTCAAAGATAACGGTTTTGGGATATTCGATACCTGGTGCTGTTATTGCGATAGGTGTACTCACGTTATTTCTTGCACTGGATCAAAAGGTTATTGTCTTATATGAATGGATGGGGCTGGAGCCTACGCTTGTATTAAGCTTAAGCATCAGTATGCTGATCTTTGCCTATGTTGTCCGCTTTTTGGCCGTAGGGTATAACTCTATTGAATCTGGCTTTGAAAAAGTGGGGACAGTTTTCACAGATGCCTCCAGGACATTAGGAATGTCTGTTACTAGGACCTTTTTTAAAGTGGATATAAAAATGATAAAAGGTGCGATTGCTGGCGGTTTTATTCTAGTTTTCGTTGATATTTTGAAAGAATTGCCCTTAACGCTCATACTGCAGCCATTTAACTTCTACACGCTAGCTACGAAAACTTTCCAATATGCGAGTGATGAACGAATTCATGAAGCCTCTGTTTCGTCTATGGTGATTATTTGTATAAGTGCACTGTCGATATTCTTTTTACACAAAGTTTTAGAAAAGGAGCCAAAATAATGTTTGTTCAAATCAAAGATTTAGCGTTCAATTATAAAAATTCCCGTAAGCCTCTATTTGAAAACCTTTCTTTAGGGTTTAAACAAGGTGAAGTTACTGTAATATTAGGCCAGAGCGGTAGCGGGAAAAGCACATTGCTTCGTTTAATTGCAGGCTTAGAAATGCCTACAAAGGGATCGATTTTAATTGATCGTGCCGTTATGAACGATTCATTTCGATTTGTACAGCCTGAAAAGCGCGGGGTAGGACTTGTTTTTCAAGATTATGCCCTTTTTCCGCATATGACGGTTGAGAAGAACATTAAGTTTGGCCTTCATAAAATGAGTCGTAAACAGAAGCAATACCGCATGGAGGAGCTTCTGACTATGGTAGGAATGGAAGAGTATGCTTCTCGTTATCCTTACGAATTAAGTGGGGGTCAGCAGCAGCGAGTAGCTTTAGCGAGAGCATTGGCACCAAATCCATCGTTAATTATGTTTGATGAACCTTTTAGTAACTTAGATACTAAACTTCAAGAACAGATTCGTGATGATTTGAAAGAAATCTTAAAACGTACTGGGATTACTTCTATTTTTGTTACACATGACGAAGAAGATGCGCGTGCGATTGGGGACAGGATTGTACTTATGCAGGACGGTAAGATCCAGGAAGCAGGTAGACCAGAGGCAGTATTTAAACAGAATAGAGAAAAGCTTTCGTTAGCTTATGTATAAATAAAAAAACCGGGGCTATCCCGGTTTTTTGCTACTTCTACAAGATTGTTTAAACGGAAAACAACTACTTCCAAGACAACAAAGCTTACAAAAGGAGCCTATTTTTTAAATTGAGCGTCCAATTTCCCGTTCATGTCGATTAAGAATCCGATTTCTCGGCCTAATAGTTCTCCAAGTTCTTTTGCTTTCTTTTCACTCTCGTTCTTTATCTGTTCAATCGTTAGCTCGCCTTTTAATTTTGAAGCACCAACGATAATGCTTAAGTCACCTTTTTCATAAAATACAATTTTCATTTACAATACCTCCCTGAAAAATAAAACCTTCTACATATTTCGCTGTTATCCTCATACTTATGGGGTAGCAGTGAGAATATGGAAAAACATTCATGATGAAACTATTAATTGGAATAAATAAGTATATCGTGTTTTCTTGACAAGTTTTTATGTATGTTGATAAAATTAGAGCATATTCATATGATTCGCTGAATTCTTCACTTCTATTCTAAGAACTGAAGAGAAGAAGCGGGGGAACCACAAAATTGGCAATATGCCTCGGGATGAATTTGTTTAAATACGAAAGGGATAACTCTCAATTCCCTAATCCGACAGCTAACCTCGTAAGCGTTTTTGGAGAGAGAGCTTTAATACATGGGCTAAGTCTATGTGTTGCGGTGTATCCCACGGAAAATCCTCTCTATTTTCGTGGGTTTTTATATGCAGCAAACAAAAATTTAGGCATGTATTAGGACACACTCCTCATACTATAGTAACAATAGTAAGAATTTTCAAACAAAAGGGGGATGCGTTTATGAAATTGTCAACGAAAATTTTGATCGCGCTGGCATTAGGGGTTGTAGCAGGCCTTATTCTTAATTTAACCTTGCCAGATGCGTTCGCAACACTGGATAAATACGTATTAAAGCCAGTGGGAACATTGTTCTTAAACCTTATTAAAATGCTTGTTGTACCGATTGTTTTCTTTTCAATCGTTTTAGGAACTGCAGGATTGGGTGATCCAAAAAAACTAGGACGTATCGGTGCAAAAACAATTGGTTTCTTCTTAGCTACTACAACAATCGCCATCATTATTGCTATGAGTTTAGCACTTATTTTTAAACCAGGCGTAGGTGACTTTAAAACTGAAGGAGCTAAATTTGAAGCACAAGAAGCTCCAGCTGTTACAGATACGTTATTAGGAATTATTCCTACCAATCCTGTTCAGGCTATGGCTGACGGAAACATGCTTCAAATCATCGCTTTCTCAGTATTTGTTGGTTTCGCGTTAACGATGCTTGGAAGCAAAACAAAAGGAATTATGGATTTAATTGAACAAGGTAACGATATCATGATGTACCTTGTAAATGTAGTAATGAAGTTTGCTCCATACGGGGCTTTTGCTCTAATCGCTTCGGCAATCGGAAGCCAAGGTATGGATGCAATTAAAGCGATGGGACTCTATATGACAATCGTAATTGCCGCATTAGCAATACATTCAATCGTCACATACGGTGGCTCTGTTGCATTGTTAGGTAAAATGAACCCTGTTACGTTCTTTAAAGGCTTTGCGCCTGCAATGTCAGTAGCATTCAGTACATCAAGTTCAAATGCTACACTTCCGATCTCCATGAAAACAGCCCAAGAAAACCTTGGTGTCCGCAAATCTGTAAGTGGATTTGTACAGCCGTTAGGCGCTACGATTAACATGGATGGAACAGCGATTATGCAAGGGGTAGCGACGATCTTTATCGCACAAGTATATGATGTAAACTTAAGTATTGGTGCGATGCTTACTGTTATCCTTACAGCTGTTCTTGCTAGTATTGGTACAGCAGGGGTACCTGGAGTAGGACTCATCATGCTAGCGATGGTACTAAACTCAGTTGGATTACCAGTTGAAGGTATCGCTCTGATCCTTGGTGTTGACCGACTTCTTGATATGTTAAGAACGGCTGTTAACATCACGGGAGATGCTGCTTGTGCAGTTATCGTCGACAAGGGTGAAGACAAACATCTTGGTGCTCGTGATCAAGAAGTTAGCGCATCATAATGGATTAATTAAGCTGCAGAGATTTTTCTCTGCAGCTTTTTTATATGCCGATTTCCCTAGTTTAGTAATTATGAGTAAATAAATGTAAGCAAGGATAAAAAAACATGTTAAAATGGATAGATACATAATGAAATTTCGGAGTGATTTTCTTGGAAAAATGGGTCGAGATATTAATGCTTACTGGTAAGATCATATGGGTACAGATTCAGACTGTTATCAATCCTCTTATCGAATTAATTGAAAGTGGGACGAATAACTTTTGGTTTGTATTTGCGTTCACTATCGTCGCAGGAGCTGCGCTTTTAAGCCTTATTATTAATGGAATCACCTTTTATCAGGCTCATAATTTTATCCATCGAAAAATGGTTATTGAATCATCTCAAGATATTGAATTTACTTTATTCTTAAAAACGCTTTGGCAGAGTAGCCGATCTAAAGGTTTGTTAGCTAACGCAAAGTCAGCCAAAAGCCGATACCTTCAATTCAATACACAGGAACGTCTTTTTGTTCAAACCTATCTGCAGCAGCGTTTGAAATTTTTACGTATAAACCAGCCTTTGTTTATATTGGCGGCCGTATTTATTGGTTTAATCTCAAGTATTGCTGTTAACGTACTGCCCATTGAGGCTGTAGCGTTAACTGCTGAAAATGTGTTAAAAACAACTTTGTTTGTACTTGTTTGGCTGTTCATTATGCAAACTAAATATGTATCAGTTAAGAAACAGACATACTATCACCTAGCTTGGATGCAAGAAACGAACAGAGCAGTAAACGAGGATTACATACAGGATGAAGGTGCTCAATTGTCGATAGAAAAAGAAAACAACCCTGCGTATTAACGTGATACGTAAGGGTTGTTTTTTATCCAAAATCGATAAGGATAATGGACCGCTTCTTCTGCATATTGAATACCAATTCGTGGACCTGCTGCGATTTGTCGTTCTTCTACATTAAATCCTTCTTCAATTCTTATATTGCTTTCATTAATTTTCTTTCCATTATCAGATAAAGTAAAATTCATACTTTTGGAAAGCTTGCCAGGTCCGTTTGTCAGCTGAAAATCATTCTTTATCTTTGATCTTCTTTCCCTCATTTTTTCCATCCCCTTCACTGGCTGAAGCGCTCTTATTAATACTGCTTCAGGCTTATTAAATGGTCCTGATACAATGTTAAAGCAAACGTGCATCCCGTAAATAAAATAGGTATAAATCGTCCCTGCCTCATGAAACATGACTTCTGTTCTCGGTGTTCTTCGATTTCCATATGAGTGAGCTGCCCGATCTTCTGGGCCTAAATATGCTTCAGTTTCAACAATATATCCTGAAACCAAACCATCTTTACTCTCATGAATAAGCTCCATGCCTAAGAGTTTTTTTGCAAGATCAAGTGTAGGTAAACAAAATAAGTCCATTTTAATCTCCTTATATGTATGACTTTTGCTTTATGTAAGTACAATAACAATAGGATTGTAGTATTATGTTTCCTTTTGTCGAAGTTTTACAAACGTTAAAAAAAGGAAATAAGGCATGTAACAAGAAGTTTTTATAAAGCAAATAAATAGGAGGCGTTTAATGTGGATGATTGGGTAAATCAAACAGGGATCTATGAGAATCTCTCCAAACGACGCTGGGAATATTGGGAAGTTAGTCAACAAGGCATTAAAACGATGGTTTCCTGGTTGTGCTGGAATGCGCCTAATTCTGTTTATGAACAGTGGAGTAAATCTGTCTTGCATTAAACGCAGTTCTCGTTAGAAGTTCCTTTTCTTTAAAGGGACTTTTTTATTTGTATATAAGGCTTGAATCTTCTTTTAAGTGGTTAAAATGATTAACAGCTAACAAAAAGGAGAAGATTTACATGAATCATAATAAAGGTCAGCTTCGCAGAGCCGTTGAAGGTCGTAAACAGCGATTAATTCAGCATCTGATTCATAAAGGAATGTATGGAAATGAGGATCACAGACACTTAACCGAGTTCACACTAAGTGAACTAGAGTTGGAATGGAAAAATGCTCAATTTATTGATCAAGAAAACCATATTAGCTGATTTTTTTAAATAGTAAAAAAATAAACACTTTGAAAGTGCGTTTCTGGTATAATATCCCTATGAGTGGGAAAAATGTCTTGTCTTTACGACAAAATACGAGATGATCTGCCATGAATCGTTTGATAAAGGCAAACTCGCTGAAAAGTGAGGACGCAAAGCTATAGGGGCTTCATTCTAGAAATATGCCAGCCAGCTACCTTACGAGATTTATCCTTCGGTTTATGAAATCTGATATTAGGGGGATATCAATGGATAATCACTTGCTATACATTTCATGGTCTGCCATTGGTTTTTATTTAGCTATCATTTTTTGTATTTGCCTATTATTATTTTTTACTGGAAATATGCTGAAAAAAGATTCTCGAATCCTAGATATTTTTACAAATATACTTATCATAATAGGTGCAATCGCTTGGGTTGTCATAACAAGTTAGCCAGGTGAAATTAAAATTTCCAAATTTTTAGTAAGGATACGCACGATAGCCTCACGTTATAATGATTGCATATAGGAGAGGGGGCTTATCAATGAATGCAAAAATAAAAATGAACCTTACGGACGAGGAAAAAGAACTATTAGTGGAAACATTGCTTAGTCAGGGATATGCTTATGAGGTTGTAGACTCAGAATTGAAAGACTTGGAATATGAGTTAAAGCCAGGATACGAAACAAAAGTACGGAAATTGAACGGTCTGTTAAAAAAATTACATAATTAACAACTCTTAAATCGATAAAACACGATCAGAGGTAACGGATAAAGTTCTATCAATCAGACCGCCTAAAAAATAATAAAAAAAAGCAAAAGGCCCCTCTAAAAGGTCTTTTGCTTTTTTAATTTAAGTATCTAGTAATCCTTTTCTTCTGGCTTCCATGCGCCATTCCGCTTCTTTAACGACTCTTCTAGGAAGCTTCCCTCTGTTTTTTAAAAATGACCAGTATGTTAAGTATTGTTTAGGTCTAGATACTGGTGAGACATTCCTCGCATACTCCCACCAAGAGATTTCGTTTGCTTCTAAGCGTATTAAAAAAAGATCGTCGCCTTTTACCATAAAACTCACTCCTGTCTTGCCTTTCGTTACCAATTAGTATGGACTCATTTCAATAAAATAATCGAAAAAAAACATGACACCTTATTTTTATGCATGCTGTTCCATTCTGTTTAGGACAAAAAGTAATTTTTTAGTCAGGCAGGAAATAAGTTATGAAGCTTGAATCTTTTAGATACATAAAAGGAAGGTTGTGCTAGAACATAGGGAGGGGTGGTCCTGTTGGAGCAAGTACTCATGTTTTCGTCACTTTTAGCTCCTTTGGTGACAGCGATGATGGAGCTCTTAAAACGTACTTTCCCGATTCAGAAAAAATATATACCGATTTGTAGTTTTTTTGTAGGGTTATTAATCGGTTTACTAGCTTCCCCTTTTACTAATATGAATGCAGAACTTAGGCTGTGGTCTGGAGGAATAGCAGGCTTGGCAGCAACTGGATTGTATGAAATCGGCAAGAAAAGCAAAAAATCAAAAAGAACCTGTTAGATTTATAAATTCATGTGTGCTTTTAGGCTTTCAAAAAGCTTTTTACTAAAGGATTGTATCTTTTGAACCTTTTTTATTCACTTCATTTGCAAGTTGATTGGAACGGAAATCAACCGCTTTCAAGAGCAACAAAGCTTACGAAAACCGCTTTTTATAAAAAAGGTTTAAAAATAAGAATACAGTGAATAGATTATAGTAAGAAAACAATGTCAGGCGGTGAATTATCATGAAAGCTTTTATAGCACTTTGTTTTGCTGTTTTGCTATCATTCCTAATTGTCCCTAACATTTCAGAGAACGTACAACAGAAATCCGGTGCTCCGGATGAAATAATTAACCAACCTGTTAATGCTGAGGAAAACAACGAAAGTAGTAATGATCAACAGATTCCAGCCTTTACGGAGGATCTTGCGAAGAAAAGAGCAAGTCTCTTTATTGATGCTCTAAAACAAGAAACAGATGAAAACTATAGAGTTATAAATTATTCCACAAAAGAGGAATATATGACATACCTTATGAATTTTGTGTCAAAAGATATAGCTGCTTATTATACAGACGGATTATTTGAAGAGAGAGAAAGTTCATTGTACATTATTCCGACAGAGCTTCCGCCATGGCTGGAGGAAAATGAACCTGTTAACATAAAACAGCTTTCTGATACTTCTTATCGGGTCTATCAGAAGAATACCTCTGATCTCTATGGTACATATGAGATAACATTAGGTTATGAATATTTGGATGGAAATTGGATTATTACATTTGCATCTGTTGATTAAACATGGGGTTTCCCTTCCCATGTTTTTTCACGATTAAAACAAATGGACTTTAAATGTTGTGAACTTTACAATAAAGGAAACAGTCGAGATGGAGTAGTGTGATGGATATAATTACGTTTAAGGATTTTTATAACAACACTGTACAATTGTCGTTTTCAGACCACCCCTTTTCGGAAACACCTAAACACGTTTGGTGTTTGTGTAAGTTTAAAGATCAATGGTTGTTAACAGAGCATCCAAGGCGTGGTATTGAGTTTCCAGGTGGAAAAGTAGAACCGGGCGAGACCGCAGATGAAGCCGCGGTTCGTGAAGTGTTTGAAGAAACCGGTGGAAGAGTTTCCGAGCTAAAATATATTGGTCAATATTACGTGGATGGAAAAGGCGGAAAGATTATTAAGAATATATATGTTGCAACAGTAGATAAAATCCTACTAAAAAACCGGTATTTCGAAACGAATGGGCCTGTGTTAATGAGCGAGCTGCCTGAAGATGTATCTACGAATAAATCGTTTAGTTTTATGATGAAAGACCAGGTTTTGAGTGAGAGCATGAAATATGCACTCAAACATTCCCTGGCCTGATTTCTTAATTATGAGCGATGCTTAATAAGTCTTCGTTCTAACAATTCTACTCCTTGATACATAACGGTTGCCATTACAGCAATTATGAGAAGACTCATTAGGACAAGGGTAAAATTAAAGACTTGGAATCCATAGATAATCATATATCCTAATCCTTGTTTTGAAACGAGAAACTCACCAACAATTACCCCTACCCATGATAACCCAACATTTACTTTTAAAGATGATATGATATTCGGAAAACAGGCTGGAAGGATAACCTCCTTAAAGCACTGTTTTTTTTTTCCTCCAAAAGATCGAATTACTTTAATGTAATTAGCATCAACATTTTGAAATGCCGTGTATACAACGAGTGTTGTGATAATAATCGAAATGAGGATTCCCATTGCGATAATTGACCCGAAGTTCGGACCGATCGCAACGATTAATATTGGTCCTAATGCTACTTTCGGCATAGCGTTTAACACAACGAGATAAGGATCCAGTACCTTTGATAAAAATGGTGACCACCAAAGTAAAGCTGCAAGCAATGTGCCTAACAAAGTTCCTAGAATAAATCCTAATACGGTTTCACCAAGGGTGAAAAAAACGTGAATATATAACGAACCATCGCTTGCTTTTTCAAGAAATAGAGCCCATATTTTTGTAGGTGAACTGAACAATAAAGGATTAATCCATCCTTTAAATGAAAAGATTTCCCATATTAGAAAAAAGCTAATGAACATGAGCAGCTGAACAAATCGGATGTTTCTTTTCTCTTTTTTTAAAGATTGGAGATATTCTCTGTGTTTTTCATTCTTTATCGTTTTGTTCAATGTGCTCCAACTCCTCCCATATTTGCTGAAAGGTTGCAGAAAAGTCTGGATGCTGTCGTGCTTCAAAGGGCAGGAGAGTTCTTAATGTATCTGGGATTTTAAATGTCCGGAAGATTCGTCCTGGATTGCTTGATAACAAGATAACTGTGTCGCTCATTGCAATCGCTTCGCCTATGTCATGCGTTACAAGAATAGCGGTTTTACCGTGTTCTTTTAGAGTGGAAGATACAAGATCCTCGAGCTTTAACTTCGTTTGATAGTCAAGTGCAGAAAAAGGTTCATCAAGTAAAAGCAGCTTAGGCTGGGTGGCTAATGTTCGAACAAGTGCCACCCTCTGCCTCATCCCACCAGAAAGCTCCGAAGGATATTTGCTCCTTGTATGGTCTAAGCCAATTTCTTTTAATAATGTGAATGCTGCTTGAATGTGTTCGAAAGAATATTGATTCCTCAGTTTTAAACCAAGCGTAATATTATCCTCGATGGTTTTCCACGGAAACAAGTAATCTTGTTGCAGCATATAGCCTATTTTTGGATGTGGTTGAGTAATCTGCTGGTTGTTTACCATGACAGAACCCACGGTCGGAAGCAACAAGCCTGCAATAATGGATAGAAGTGTGGATTTACCGCACCCGCTTGGTCCAAGTATGGAAATGAACTCTCCCTCACTGACAGAAAGCGTTATATCTTCCAAGGCCGTTGTGGCAGAGGTCTTAGAAAAGTAGGTTTGACCGACTGATTTTAGTTGTAAAAAAGCCACGACGATCCCTCCTGAACTTATTTAATGGCTTCTTTTGCTAATGAAGTGTCTACTAGAACTTTATAATCCACTTTTTTCGGTAGCTCTCCAGCTTCATCCATAATCGTCTGAAGATTATTCCATTCTTCTTCATCTAAAATAGGATTGAGCGCAAAGCTGTGCTGACTCTTATAGCGGTCAACAACTGTTTCGATTAGTTCAACAGGGGTATCTTCAAAATAAGGTGCGATCACTTTAGCTATTTCTTCAGCAGAATGGTTTTCGACCCAGAGTTGTGCTTTATATAAACCTTTTGTAAACTTCTCTAAAGTTTCTTTGTTTTCTTTCATGTAGCTTTCTTTAGCCATAAAGGTTGTATAAGGAATCTTACCTGATTCGGCTCCGAACGATGCCACGATGTGTCCGATTCCTTCTTGTTCAAAAAGACTTGCTTGAGGCTCGAATAGCTGAACATAATCACCTGTGCCTGATGCAAAAGCGTTAGCGATATTAGCAAAATCAATATTCTGAATCATCGTTAAGTCATTTTTGGGATCAATACCATGCTTCTTAAGGCCAAATTCACCAGCCATTTGCGGCATACCGCCTTTACGCTGTCCTAAGAACGTACTGCCTTTTAACTGATCCCATGAAAAGAATTCTGGTTTTTTACGCGCCACTAAAAAAGTACCGTCTGTTTGCGTTAGCTGTGCAAAATTAATAACGGGATCTGTAGAATCTTGAGCATGTACGTAGATCGTTGTTTCAGAACCAACAAGTGCAACATCTGCACCATCTGACAATAACGCAGTCATCGTTTTGTCGCCGCCCCAAGTGGTTGTTAGCTCTACATCCAAACCTTCGTCTTTAAAAAATCCCTTTTCAATTGCAACATATTGAGGGGCATAAAAGATAGAGCGGGTTACTTCTGCAATTCGTACTTTTTCTTGTTTAGGGCTTGAAGTGTTGCACCCTGTTAAGAGCATGGAGAAGGCTAGTAAACATGTGAACAGTATGCTTAATTTTCTTTTAATCAGTTTCATATTTGATCCTCCTGCAAATAGGGATGAAGTCATGACTTTTATGTAATAATGTATGTGATTGCTGTAAATGTGTGTTTGCCTACTAAAACTTCAAGGAGTGTTGGAATGAAAAAAGCAAAAATGATAGAGTGGCATCGATTTCCTTCCCCACATCCTACAATTCGGTTGTATGTTGTCACTTATTTAAATGATGGATTAAAAATTAAAGGACTTGCAGCATTGCCAGAAGGGAAAGGACCTTTCCCGGGGTTTTTATACCTTCGAGGCGGAATTAAATCGGTAGGGATGGTAAGAATTGCACGAATCATTCAGTTCGCTTCTCAAGGTTTTATTGTAATGGCACCTTATTATCGAGGCAACCAAGGCGGAGAGGGGAATGAGGATTTTGCTGGAGAAGACCGAACAGATGCTTTTGCTGCTTTTGAAGTATTAAAACAGTTTCCAAAAGTTGATGAAAATAACATTCATGTGTTTGGTTTTTCTAGGGGAGGACCGATGGCTCTTTTTACGGCTATAAAGTTTCCTGAGATTCGCTCTGTAGTAACGTGGGGCGGTGTGACGGATATGGCTATCACGTATGAAGAGAGAGAAGATTTACGAAGAATGATGAAGCGGGTTATTGGAGGAACACCAGAAAAATATCCGGAAGAATTTGAATGGAGATCACCGCTCTATTATATAGGGGAACTAGAGGCACCATTGCTTTGTATTCACGGGATGAAAGATGAAAACGTAAGTGTGGAGCATACACGTAAAATTGAAAAAAGGTTAAAAGAGCTAGGGAAGCCATGTGAAACCTGGATCTACCCCGAATACACGCACTACTTCCCGCCGAAAGAAAACCGGAAAATTACATACGCGTTATGCGAATGGATGAAGGAACATGGAACAGGAGCTGAATGAGAATCAGCTCCTGTTTATTCTTGTTTAACGCCTAGCATGTATGAGATTTGGGATAGGAAGAGGTCAATTTGCTGGTTGTAATCAATATCTTGTTTTGAAACAAATACGGTTGAAATATGAATGCCGTCGTTAAACGTTATATAATATCTTGCGATTGATTCTAGAGGATACTTTGGCTGGAACTCTCCTTTTTCTACCCCTTGCTGAAACAGCCAAACAAATTGATCAATCGCATATTTGTAACGATTTTTAAAATAAGCAGCTTTTTCTGGTACTCTTCGATTGATCAGAAAGAATTCAATTTGCACAGCTGTAATCGAATCTTGTTTGTCCTCAATCTCCTTATAGCTCTCAAATTCGTTTAAAAGAGATTGCCAGATCGAATCGGTATCAGCTAGTTGTTTAACCCCATTACTAAACGATTCATTCATGGACTGCAAGACGGATTCAAACAAATCTTCCTTATTGGAAAAATAAGAATACACGCCACCTCTGCTCAAATCAACAGCATCGATTACATCTTGCATAACAAAAGCTTCGTATCCTTTTTTAGCAAATATCTCTTTAGCCGCATTAAGAATGCTGAGCCTCCGCTGCTCTTTGTGACTCTCTGTTACTTTCGGTGACATATTCTGTTTTTTCCTTTCCGAATGGTTTTCTTAAGAAAAAGGCTATCATACTTATGAGGCATAATCCACTAGCTGCTGCCAGAAACAGAGGCACGACGCCTAAATAGTTTCCTAGAATTCCACCTGCGAGAGGTCCTGTCAAACTCGAAAACATCATGATGCTGCCGATTGTGCCAAGTGTCCGTCCGCTCATTTCAGAAGGTGTTTCCTTCATAACGGTTGACTGAAACGGAATAAAGACGAATCCTGCTCCCAATGAGCCGATGCAGGCCAAGATAGACGCCCATACAAAGGGGAGCGGCAAGTTGAAATAAGTAAGTAAAGCAATGCTTCCGAAACCTGCTCCTAATATGAAACAACCGCCTATCATACTGTTCACTGCTTTCTTTACCTCGATCTTGCTTAGTAAAAGACCAGAAATAATAAACCCAGCACCTGAAGCTGCCATAACTGTTCCAATCAGGCTTGAGGAAACTTCTTTAAGTTCTCTAAATAAAACAACAAACTGTGAGTCTGCCATCTGCAGCACAAACATCATCACGGCCATTAATATTGTTCCGTAAAAAATGAAAGGAACAGATCTTATAAACAAAAAACCATCTTTCAATTCTTTTGTAAAACTTTGTGAAGCTTTATTTTCTGTCGATGAAGTGAGGAGTTTGGAATGATTGACTGGGACTTTAAATAATAGAAGAGCAGAAAGAAAGAATGATAACGAGTCAATGACAAAGATGATTTTAATATCCCAAAGCACAAGAAGAAAACCACTTAATGCGGGACCGATAATTTTTGTGCCATTTTCAATCAATGAGCTTATAGATGCCGCTTGCTGCATATGCCGATTTGGTACGATTTCCTTAAGTTTTCCGTTTTTTGCGGGATTAAATATAGAAGAACATACCCCAAGTAAGAATAATAACGTATAGATGTGCCATAATTGATCTGCAAAAATCAAGCCCATAATGACAAATCCTCTTGCGATATCAGATGCGATCATGACGTATTTTCTTTCTAAACGATCAGCAAAAACTCCAGAGATCGGTCCTAATAATGTCATGGGAATAGCGAGGGACAAAACAATCAAAGAAATTTCAAGTGGTGTTGCATTCCATTTTAGCCCTACAAGAGTAAAAATGGCCAGGATAGAGAGCCAGTCGCCAAGGTTCGAAATTAACTGTGCAGAAATTAAAAAACGATACGGTTTGTTTTGAAGCAGTTTTTCTGAAGATTGTTCCAATTCATCAGCCCCTAAAATATAATTGACATCCATGTCACTATTATAATCGACACCGATGTCATTTTACAATAAAAACTTTCCAATAAATACAAAAAAACAGCCCCCTCATTACACAGGGAGGCTGTTTTTTGTTATTATACCAATGGTCCAGCTTGTGAAATCTCAGATGACACGGAATTGAACTTTTCGAAGTTCGCTTTAAATTTAGCAGCAAGTTCTTTTGCTTTCACATCATATTGATCTTGGTCTGCCCAAGTTTTCTTCGGTTGAAGAACTTGATCAGGTACACCAGGACAATGTGTTGGGATATGAAGGCCGAAGATAGGATCTACAACGGTTTCAACAGAAGCTAGCTCACCTTCTAATGCTGCCTGCACCATTGCACGTGTGTGTCCTAAGTTCATACGACTTCCAACACCGTACTCTCCACCAGACCAGCCAGTGTTAACGAGGTACACTTGCACATTGTGCTGATCAATTTTCTTTCCAAGCATTTCAGCGTAAACTGTTGCTGGTAATGGAAGGAAAGGTGCACCGAAGCAAGTAGAGAACGTTGCTTGTGGTGATGTTACACCTCTTTCAGTTCCAGCAAGTTTACTTGTGTAGCCAGACAAGAAATGGTACATCGCTTGTTCTTTAGTTAGTTTGCTGATTGGAGGCAATACTCCGAATGCATCAGCCGTTAAGAAGATGATCGTGTTCGGATGGCCTGCAACACTTGGTTGAATAATATTTGGAATCGCATCTACTGGATAAGCTGCTCGTGTATTTTCTGTTAATGTAGAGTCCTTGTAATCAGCTACTCTGGAATCTGGATCGATCATGACATTTTCTAGTACGCTTCCAAAACGAATCGCATTCCAAATTTGCGGCTCTTTTTCTTTAGATAGATCGATTGTTTTTGCGTAACATCCGCCCTCAATGTTGAAGACCCCTGTGTTAGCCCATCCGTGTTCATCATCACCGATCAAACGGCGGTTTGGATCTGCGGAAAGTGTAGTCTTTCCAGTTCCAGAAAGACCAAAGAAAAGTGCAACGTCCCCTTCATTTCCAACGTTTGCTGAACAATGCATAGAAAGAATCCCTTTTTCAGGAAGCATGAAATTCATAACTGAGAAAACGGATTTCTTAATCTCACCGGCATATTCTGTACCACCGATAAGTACGATGCGTTTCTCGAAGGATATGATGATAAATGTTTCGGAATTTGTTCCATCTTCAGCTGGATTTGCTTGGAATCCAGGTGCTGAAACTACCGTGAATTGTGATTCGTGTGCAGCCAGCTCATCTTGGTTCGGGCGTACGAACATTTGATGAGCAAACAAGTTATGCCAAGCGTACTCGTTAATAACTTGAATAGGAAGACGATACTCACGGTCTGCACCAGCAAACCCTTTGAATACGAATAATTCCTCTTTGCTGCCTAAGTATTGAAGTACTTTTTTGTATAATTTATCAAAGTTTTCAGGTGAAAATGGCTTATTTACTTTTCCCCAATCAATTGAATCTTTAACAGAAGCGTCTTCAACGATAAATTTATCCTCAGGGGAACGGCCTGTGTATTTCCCCGTAGTAGCTTGAAGTGCTCCTGTGGATGTCAGGATGCCCTCTTTGCGCTTAAGAGATTTTTCTACTAAAACCGGAACAGGTAAGTTCTGGTGAGTTGTTCCACGGGTCACAAGATCATTTAGGGTTGTCGTAAATTCCAAAGTATTCATATCAGACAGTACCATCCTTTATCCTAGAGTGATATATTCGAAAATTAGTATAACACATTAAATTAAATAATGTATACTATTTTATGAAAGCGCATCAAAAAAGTTCGTACTTCACAAAAAAAGATCATAATTCAACGAGTATTATCCATCATATTAAAAACGCTTTCAACAATAACATCTCAGCACTCAAAAGTTATTGATATTCCTAGTGTTTTCTATTGACATAGGTGTACCATTGCGCTATCATATTTCGAGAACGGCTACTCTTATTCTGAGTAGGTGGAGGGACAGGCCCTATGAAACCCAGCAACCGACATGAAAGTGGTGAATTACGATCCACTCGAAATGAAAAGGTGCTAACCTGCAAGGTGAAAATAACCTTGGACAATAAGAGGTTGAAGGCATTTGGATTTATAAACCTTTTCCCTCGTGAATGTATGTGAAACAGGGAAGGGCTTTTTTTATGCCTTTTTCAAGTAAAGAACATAAACTGTGCAAAATAGATAAGAATAAAGTACCGTATCATACTGAAAGCAGTTAAAGGGAGGATATTAACTTGTCCAAAAAAGTTAGTCGTCGTTTATTTACATCTGAATCCGTTACAGAAGGACATCCAGATAAGATCTGTGACCAAATCTCAGATGCGATTTTAGATGAAATTTTAGCCAATGATGCAAATGCTCGTGTAGCATGTGAAACATCTGTAACTACAGGTCTAGTACTTGTTGCAGGTGAGATCACAACTTCTACTTATGTAGATATCCCAAAAGTAGTTCGTGAGACAATTAAAGAAATCGGTTATGACCGTGCGAAATATGGTTTCGATTCTGAAACGTGTGCAGTACTAACTTCTATCGATGAGCAATCTGCTGATATCGCTATGGGTGTAGACCAAGCTCTAGAAGCTAGAGAAGGTTCAATGACAGATGCTGAGATCGAAGCAATCGGTGCAGGTGACCAAGGTCTAATGTTCGGATTTGCTTGTAACGAAACAGAAGAGCTTATGCCTCTTCCAATCTCACTAGCTCATAAATTATCTCGCCGTCTTACAGAAGTTCGTAAGTCTGAAGAAATTCCTTACTTGCGTCCAGATGGAAAAACTCAAGTAACAGTTGAATATGATGAGAACGATAAACCCGTTCGTATTGATACAATTGTAATTTCTACTCAGCATCACCCGGAAAACACGCTTGAAGAAATTCAAAGAGACGTGAAAGAAAAAGTAATCAAGCCAGTTGTTCCTGCTGAATTAATCGATGAAAACACAAAATACTTTATCAACCCAACAGGCCGTTTCGTAATCGGTGGACCTCAAGGTGACGCTGGTCTTACTGGCCGTAAGATCATTGTTGATACTTACGGTGGATATGCTCGTCACGGTGGCGGTGCATTCTCTGGTAAGGATGCTACAAAAGTTGACCGTTCTGCTGCATACGCTGCTCGTTATGTTGCGAAGAACATCGTTGCATCTGGTCTTGCTGACAAAGTTGAAGTTCAGCTTGCATATGCAATCGGTGTTGCTCAACCGGTATCAATCGCTGTAAACACATTCGAAACAGGTAAAGTATCTGAAGAAGTTCTTGTAGAACTAGTTCGCAACAACTTCGATCTACGTCCTGCTGGAATCATCAAGATGCTTGATCTTCGTCGTCCGATTTACAAGCAAACTGCTGCATATGGTCACTTTGGCCGTACAGATGTTGAACTTCCTTGGGAGAAAACAGATAAAGCAGAAGAGCTTAAAAAACAAGCTAATATTTAATGATATGATGAGACAGACTTCCTCTATAGGGAGTCTGTTTTTTTATGCTTTCATGCATGCAGAAGTGTCGAAATTTGAAGAAAGACTCATTATTTAGTATTTAGACTCAATAAAGTAAAATTAGACTCATTATTTAGTATTTAGACTCAATAAAGTAAAATTAGACTCAATTATTTGTAATTAGACTCAATAAACGATAAACAGACTCTATTACCGTCAAGTGAAGAGCACAAAAAAAAGGATTTACTCCCTCAAAATGAGTAATCCTTCGTTTTATAGGTTCTTTTTAAGCAATAATGGTTTTGCTTTTGTTTTGTCTGTAAGCAACTTCTTCATATTGCATGAACAGGTTTCCAAAAATGACTGACCAAGATTGAGTCAGCGCATAATTCCGTGCTTTTAATTTCATAGATTGTAAGAGCAGAGGGTCATCCAACATGGATACTGTGTTCTGTATGAAAGATTCTGCGTTTCCAGCTTCACAAATCCTTCCTGTAAGCCCATCTTGAACGATTTCTTTTACACCACCACGATTAGATACAATCGCAGGCAAACCAGATGCAGCTGCTTCTAAAACAACATTGCCGAATGTTTCTGTTGAAGAAGGAAATACAAAAAGGTCAGCTGCCGCATATACACCGGCAAGGTCTTCACCAGATAGATAGCCTGCACATGTTACATTAAGGTGTTCTTTTTCCCATTGATCAACAATGTGTCTGCTAGGACCGTCGCCAACAATAAGCCAGTGAACATTTTCTCTTAATGCAGGTGGCAGTTTATTGATCATTTCATGCAGAATCTCTAAATCTTTTTCCGGAGCCAGTCTTCCTACATACAAGAAGATATACTTCTCTGTGATCTTATATTTTTCTCGAACGAAAGTGTCATGCTTATGAGGTGTGAACATAGCACAGTCAACTCCTCTTGACCATATTTCTACGTTTTTAAAACTTTTGCTGTGCAGAATTTGTCGTGTTTCTTGACTTGGAACAAAGTTTTTTTCAAAGTGTCTATGAAACCATTGAAGGTACCGCCAAAGTAAGGGTGATAGAAATTCAAGATGGTAGTATGCAAGGTAACGGTCAAAATGGGTGTGATAAGAGGCGACCATGGGAATGTTCTCTTTCCTGCCGTAACGCATTCCAAATAGACCAATAGTAAAAGGAGTAGCTATATGAAGGAGGTCTGGATTAAATTTATTCAATTCACTATTCAACGCACGCAGTTGGGGAATGGCAAGCCTGCACTCAGGGTATAGAAAGAGTGGCAGGCTTTTCATTGCATAATATTGATCACATTCCATTTTAGGAAGCTCATCTAATGAGGGCATGATCACTTTATATTCAACATCATTCTTCTCCATGTAATCAGTAAGTCTTTTTAAAGTACGTGCAACACCATTAATTTGAGGGTAGAACGTATCTGAAAAGAGAGCGAGCTTCATTTTCTCATCTCCTTTTATAAGAAGTAAGGCAAGATAAAGCTATTTACTAAAAACAAAGAAAAGAAGCTGGAACTGATTCCTAAAATCATTCCTGCAAGAACATCAGAAGGATAGTGCAGACCTAAGTACATGCGAGAAATGGCTACTAAAAGTGCAGCGACTAATAAGAAAATACCCAGAAACGGATTTAGTAATATTAATGGTGTAACGATTGAAAAGATAGCTGTAGTGTGACCAGACGGAAATGAATGATCCTTTAGCGGGTTGTTGCCGATGTTCGTATCGGGAAGACTTAAATAAGGCCGCTTTCGAGGATACATTTTTTTAGAGATGGCAACAGGAATGTGGCTAATCATTAGTGAAAGCATACAAACGATTCCCCAAGATTTTAAATGCATAGGGAGAAATAACAGAAGCAAGATACTTGTAGATATGGTAGCTGTTGCACCACCAAGATGTGTCCATAAGTGAAAGAAATGGTCCATTGAATCCCTGTGCAGTCTTCCATTGATGAGCCGGAAAAATGTACACTCTTTTTCATAAAGCCAATCAATTACTTTTGTCATAAAGATATCCCCCTTGCCTCTCGTTTTGTTTGTTAATTTAATCATATAAGGCAATTGTAAGGAGAACATGAAGACAGTATGAATTTATTATAAAAAAACCATCCTGCATCGAGGATGGTTTAAAAAAATATTTTTCTGTCACGCTCTTCTTTTAATATTTCAACTGCCTCACGGAAACGCTGTGAGTGAATAATCTCCCTCTCTCTCAAGAAGCGAAGTGAGTCATTAAGGTCAGGGTCATCAGACATATTAATAATCCATTGATAGGTTGCGCGTGCTTTTTCTTCTGCTGCAATGTCTTCATATAAATCGGCTATGGGATCCCCTTTGGCAGCTATGTAGCTTGCGGTAAAAGGTACACCTGCTGCATTATGATAAAACAGTGCACTGTCGTGATTAACGTAGTGATCTGCAATCCCAGCAGCTTTTAATTGTTCAGGAGTAGCATCTTTTGTCAGTTTATAGATCATCGTGGCAATCATCTCGAGATGTGCAAACTCTTCAGTACCGATATCTGTTAGCAGCCCGATTACTTTATCAGGTATCGTATACCGCTGATTTAAATAGCGGAGTGCAGCTGCGAGCTCTCCGTCTGCACCACCATATTGTTCGATTAAGTATTTAGCAAGAGTCGGATTACATGAAGTTACTTTTACAGGATATTGCAATTTCTTTTCATATACCCACATTCAAGCGTACCTCCTATTTTTCTATATCTGCCATGGCCATGGTCCATCGCTCCAGTTCCAGGGCATACCAGAATAGCTGTTTCCGTATTGTTGAAGCGGACCGTATTTTGACTCGATCGCTCGTTTAATTTGTTTTCTCTGTTTAGCAAATTGATTGAATTGCTGAACCGCTGATTGATCTTGTGGATGTGTATCTAGGTACAGAGTAAGCTCAACAAGAACAAAATCAACAGCTTGAAGTTCCTCCATCCATTGATAGAACTCTTGAGGTAAAGTTGGCTGCACAGAAACTACCTCCTTCTTTCATATGGATTTTCGTAATAATCGTAAAAGGCTGGCCAAAGTGTACCCTTTTGCAAAGCCTCCTTAGGTGAATATTGGGGAAGGTTGTATGGCTGAAACCCCATATATAAATTAGGCGGAGTCGAGTAATACTTCTTCCCAATCGGAGGGCACGGGTCATACGGGCTATGGTATGGCACATATGATTTTTGATTTGAGCTTCTGTCCATGTGATACCTTCCTTTCATAAAGTTAACTTTTTATTATAGGTATTCATGCGGTAAAGGGGACAGTACGAATTAATCTCAAATTGTTTAATTCTGTGTTAAACTTATGGACAAAACATGAAGGTAGATGAGGTGAAAAATCACATGTATTCAGGCATACACCACGTATCCTTGTTAGTTACGAATTTAAAAGAATCTCTTTATTTTTACGAAGGAATTCTCGGTTTCAAACAAAACAAAAAACGCCCTTCATTCGATTTTCCAGGCGTCTGGTATGATATCGGGAACACGCAGCTTCACTTAATTGTTCATCCTAAAGGGAAGGCTAGAAGAGGTACCACTGAGATTGACAGCAGAGATGGTCACTTTGCGGTAAGAGTTACGGATATGGACAAGCTGTTAAAAATCTTAGATGTACATAATATTCCTTATGTAAATAAGCCGAATAATAAAACGGATTGGCACCAAGTCTTTGTAAGTGATCCTGACGGTAACTTGATTGAATTTAACGTTTAGACTGCATTGACTTATAATACTGACCTTTCTCATAATATTCACGTCGGATCCGATCCATATCCGCAATATCTTCTTCCGTTAATTCTCTAATGACTTTAGCTGGTCTTCCGAAAGCAAGGGTGTTAGGGGGGATCTTTTTTCCTGGCGGCACAAGGCTGCCTGCACCGATAAAGGCTCCTTTTCCTATATGAGCACCGTCTAAAACGAGGGAACCCATACCAATCAGTGCATTTTCTTCAACCGTACAGCTGTGCAATATGACACTATGTCCGACGGTTACCCCATCTTTTAAGTGAAGGGTCCGGTTTGGACTTTGATGAAGGACCGAGTTATCTTGAACGTTTACATAGTTTCCAATGATGGTCGGGGATACATCTCCGCGGATTGATGTATTAAACCATATGGAAGAGTATTCACCGATTTGAACATCGCCAGTTATGGTCACATAATCTGCAATGAAAGCCGTTTCTGAAATCTTAGGTTGTTTGTCACCGTAGGGATAAATCATCATATACACTCCTATTTACATTTTTTTATTACTTACAGTTTAGCAAATCATTAAGTTCTATGAATAGAAAAGAGGGTGGAGAAATTTGTGGACTTGGAAAACGGATAAGGATGCAATAGGGTCGATTGTTGTCGTTCATGGAGCAAATGAACATCATGGCAGATATGATTGGGTAATTAAACAATTGAATGAAGCCGGTTTTCATTGTGTATCTGGTGATCTTCCTGGTCAAGGAACAACAACTAGGAGAAGAGGTCACATCGATACGTTCAACGAATATATCCACACAATAGAAAGCTGGTTTATCGAAGCAGAGCAGCTGGGACTTCCCGTCTATATTTTAGGCCACAGCATGGGTGGATTAGCAGTGATTCGGACGCTGATGGAAAAAAGGCTTAACATAGAAGCAGTCATTTTATCATCTCCATGTTTAGGGCTAGTTCAGTACCCTTCCAGAGGTAAAGAAGCCGTTTCTTTACTTCTTAACAAATTGGCTCCAGGTATTAGACTAGCAACCAATTTACCGGAAGGAAGTGCTACACGAAACGAAGAAATTCGAATACGTGATAAAGAAGATAAACTGATCGTCAAAAAAGTTTCTGTCAGATGGTATCGGGAATTAATCTCTTCCATAAAATATGCTTTTGATCAACACAAGCGTTTTCCGAATGTACCATTGCTGCTATTGCAAGCTGGTGATGATTTAATCGTGGACAAAGAAATGGTAAGACAGTGGTTTAATGGCATTCATTTAGAAGAAAAATGGTATAAAGAATTTCCGTCTCTTTATCATGAAGTGCTGAACGAACCTGAGAGAGATAAAGTGTTCGATTATGTAAAAAGATTTTTATTGTTGCATAGTGAGGTCAATAAAGGAAAAAGGTAAAGAAAGATTAAGTAAAAGGAGCCATCTTATGAACAAAATTCCGGTTCACCCTTGGGGATTGATGTATTCCGTTTATACTCACATTTTTCCGGCTGTTGGTCAGTTGCTTAAGGATTGGCATGAAAAAGCTGAACACATTCCAAATCCAGAATTAAGAAAGCAAGCAGTGAGCAGTATCTCAGATAAAATGTTTCATTGTGAAGGAGGAGCGATCCTTACGCTTCTTGCAGGAAAGCATCGCCGAAAAGCCATTGAATTTGTGGTGGCTTACCAAACAATAAGTGATTATTTGGATAATCTTTGTGATCGAAGTACTTCACTCAATGAGAAAGATTTTAGAGCGCTGCATGAAAGTATGTTTCATGCACTTAGTCCAGGAACCATTCCTACAAACTATTATCGATACAGAGAAGAGCAAGATGATGGCGGTTATTTAAATGAGCTTGTAGCGACTTGCCAAAATGTACTATCAGACATGAAGGCTTATCCGAATATTGCGAGTGAACTGATTGGACTTGCCCAGATTTATTGTGACCTTCAAGTACATAAACATGTAGTCGTACAGGAAAGAGAGCCTCGTCTGATCAGTTGGTTTGGTGAATATCAATCTGTACTGCCTGATATTACATGGTACGAGTTTTCAGCGTGTGCGGGTTCTACGTTAGGTATTTTCTGTTTGGTCAGCTATGCTTTTCAAGGAAACTTTACAAAAGAGTCTGCGGCAGAAATAAAAAAAGGATATTTCCCGTGGCTTCAAGGACTTCATATTCTTTTGGATTACTTTATTGACCAAAATGAGGACAAGCTAGAGGGCGATTTGAATTTTTGTACGTATTATAAAAATGAGCAGCACATGCTAGAACGCATGGTTTATTTTGCAAAAAAGGCTGATAACAGCTGTTCAAATCTGCCAAATTCAAAATTTCACCGATTAATTCAAAGAGGATTGTTAGGGATCTACCTTGCCGACAAAAAAGTATCAGAATGCCCCGGCATTAAAAAAATGGCCGCTAAGCTGGTTAAAGTGGGGGGAGCCACAAGCTATTTCTTTTATGTGAACCGAAAAGTGTATCAGAAATTGAAGCCTTCCCTTTCATAAAAATACTTCTTTTATAAAGTGGTTGAAGTCAAGGGGCTTTGTGGTTTCCGCGGGGGTATCTGAAGGTAATAGTGAGTGCATATTTTGTCGAGGAGTGTAGCCTCGTGGATAAAAGGCAAAAACTTTTGGATTGGATGAGCTAAATGCCCCAACAGGTATATGTAACAGCCAGCAAAAAAGGCTGATTCAACTTTGGTTAGTTGAATTCAGCCTCTTTTTTCAATCGCGACTACAAATGGCGGGTCGTTTTTTTGATTAATAAATTCGTACTGTAATACATGTGTTTGTTTTTGATCCAGCTGTTTTACATAATTCATGACAAGTTCTTTTTCTTTTTTGCCCTCTTCATGTCCATGATAGATTACGAGTATGATTACGCCTTCAGGTTTCAATAAGTGCAGAAGCTGTTCAATAGCACCGATGGTAGATGATCCTGTAGTGGTAATCGATTTGTCACTTCCAGGCAGGTAGCCGAGGTTAAAGATAGCAGCTGATACTTTTGATTTAAGATCACTAGGAAGCTGATTCATCAACTCAGAATGTGAAGCGTGATAAAAGGTAACATTTTGATCTGCGTTATGATCAATAAGCCGCTGTTTTGAATTCTGTATCGCTTGCTGTTGGATATCGAAAGCAAAAACATGGCCGTTCTCACCAACTAGTTTTGATAAAAATAAAGTATCATTTCCGTTTCCGCATGTTGCATCTATAACCAAGTCCCCTGGTTTGCTGAACGAACGAAGAAGTGTTCTTGCAAACGGCAGTACACCCTCTAATTTCATTACGAGTTCACCTCAAACGTTTTATAAAATTTACCTTGAAAGCTGTTTCGTTGTTTTAGTTCACTTTCAATTGCGTTTAATACTTTCCATTTGTTCAAACTCCACATTGGACCTACTAAAAGATCAGAGGGGCCATCACCTGTTAATCGATGTATCATCATGTCAGGAGGAAGAATCTCCAGCTGATCACAGACCAGGTTCACGTACGTTTCAAAATCAAGAAATTCCAGCATTCCTTGCTCATATTGCTTTACCATAGGTGTTTTCTTTAGAAGATGAAGAAGGTGAATCTTAATTCCTTGAACATCGAGTTTAGCTACTTCACGGGCTGTTTCTATCATCATTTCTGGAGTCTCTAGCGGCAATCCATTAATGATATGAGAGCAAACGTTAATGTTATGTTTTCGAAGCTTCTCAACGCCTTCTACATACGTCGGATAGTCATGTGCCCTGTTAATAAGCATTGCTGTTCTTTCATGTACGGTCTGCAGTCCTAATTCAACCCAAAGATACGTACGTTTATTTAAGTCAGCAAGATATTCAATAACATCATCCGGAAGACAATCTGGCCTAGTCGCAATGGAAAGTCCGACAACGCCTTCTTGTTCAAGAACGGTTTCATAAAGCTCCTTTAACTGTTCCACAGGAGCATATGTGTTGGTGAAAGCTTGAAAATAGCCAATGTATTTTCCTTTTTTCCATTTCTTGTGCATTCTATCTTTTACAGTTTGAAACTGGGTGATTATATCGTCACGGCGGTTTCCTGCAAAATCTCCTGATCCGCTTTGAGAGCAGAACGTACAGCCGCCAAATGCGGCGTTTCCATCACGATTTGGACAGTCAAATCCCCCGTCTAATGGAACTTTTATAATTTTATCACCAAAGTGTGACTTTAAATGCTGATTCCACGTGTAATATCGTTTATCCCCAAAATAGGGCGGTTTTTCTATAAGGTGTGTCATCCTTTTCACTCCTTCATACGGTGATGAGCACCATATGACATTGTAGCATGTTCATGCGACAAGCGGCAAAATGAGTTATCAGTTCTTACTCATTGTAAAGTAAAGGGAAAAGAACTAAAATACAGAAGGGATTTATGACATCATTGCAGTAAGCGGGGGAATTTATATGCCAGCGAAAGTATGGCTGCTCATTATTGGTATGGCACTAAATGTTACTGGCTCAAGCTTCTTGTGGCCGATCAATACCATTTTTATACATGAACACTTAGGAAAATCGTTAACGGTAGCAGGGATTGTGCTTCTTCTGAATTCTGGTGCAGGCATTATTGGTAACTTGACTGGGGGAATTTTGTTCGACAAGTTAGGCGGATATCGAACGATCATGCTCGGTGTTTCCATTTCTTTTACCACTTCATTTTTATTAATCTGGTTTCATGACTTTTGGACGTACAGCGTTCTTCTTGTCTTTATGGGATTTGGAATGGGGATTGTATTTCCTTCTATGTATGCACTTGCAGGCACCATGTGGAGAGAAGGGGGAAGAAAGGCGTTTAACCGCATTTATATCGCACAAAATGTCGGGGTTGCACTTGGGGCAGCTCTTGGTGGTTTCGCTGCTTCTTATTCTTTTACACTATCGTTCATCAGCTGTTCGACGTTATCCTTCATCTTTCTTCTCATTGTGTTTCTAGGCTTTAAAGGTATCGATGAAAAAGAAGATGCGTCCGTACAAACTGTTTTTTCTCAGCGAAAAAGAATTCATAATAAAGAGGCGTTTTTCTCACTATTGATTCTTTGCGGAGGGTACTTGTTAGCGTGGATTGGGTATGTCCAATGGCAATCTACCATTGCGGCTTATACTCAAACGCTTGGCGTTACTTTAAAAATGTACAGTCTATTATGGACGGTAAACGGATTATTCATCGTTTTAGGCCAGCCGCTCGTAAACCTTTTTCTAAAAAGGTGGCTGCATTCCACGACGACACAGATCTTGGTAGGGTACTGCATATTTGTTGTATCTTTTGTGATTGTAGGAAACGCAAAAGATTTTACAGGATTCATGATTGCGATGATCGTTCTTACGGTTGGAGAGATGCTTGTCTGGCCGGGAGTTCCTTCAATCGCATCAGAACTTGCCCCACAAGGCAGAGCTGGATTCTATCAAGGGATTGTGAACTCCACAGCGACAGGCGGCAGAATGCTTGGACCGCTTTTTGGAGGAATGATTGCAGATATCTTCAATATTTCAGTACTCTTCCAAACGATCATGGGATTGATGGTTCTTTCATTCATACTCACTATTATTTACAGCAAAAATCGTTATGCAAGTAAACAACAAGATGTTCCTCGACAAGCATCTTAGAACGAAAAGCTAACTAAAAAGACAGCGTGATGAATTCATCACGCTGTCTTTATGTTTATTTAAGCTGCCTTTGTTTCCTGTTTTGGAAGCAGTTTTGCGGCTAATAGTCGTCTTCGAATCGTAATCCCTAACACCGATGCTAGAACGGCCTTAATAACTCCTACGATAATAAATGGATAAACACCGCCAGATAATGCTTGATCCCAAGTAAGACCTGCTGCGAATTTCAATTGAACAGCACCAAACACAAGGGTGATTACCATTCCAATTATGTTTGCAATAACTGCAGGAGTAAGGGTGAAGCTCGTTTTTTCTAAAATAAGACCTGTGATATAAGCCGTAATAATAAATCCGATAATATAACCGCCAGTAGGACCGACAAGAACAGAAAAACCGCCTTTCGCTTCTGAGAAAACCGGAAGTCCTACGGCGCCCATTGCAATGTAAAGGGCAACAGCCATTGTACCGTACCTTCTTCCTAAAATCGTTGCGCATAATCCGATTGCTAAAGTCTGTCCAGTAATGGGGACCAGCGGTAAAGGAATCGTTAACTGAGCAAGAATGGCTGTTATTCCTGCCATAAGTGCTGCATAAAGTGACATTTTCAATCTTTCATTTGTTGCATGCATCATTTTGCACCCCTTTTTAAATGTAAACGGAAAAATAATAACAGTTAACATTAATGTAAACAGCAGCAGAAAGTTTGTCAAGAAGTGGAATGAGTATGGAAACTTTTTCGTTTAAAAGTGGAAAAAATAGGTTATTATACTTCTAAACAACCTTGACAATTTAGGGAGTTATTCATAAAATACAAATTAGCATCTAAATTTTTTAATAACGATGATAGGGAGTAGTAAAAAAAGAATGGAATGATAGAGAGTTGACGGCTGGTGCAAGTCAACCCGGACTTTTTTGAACTCGCCCTTTAGTTGCAAGTGTGAATGAAGTAGTGCTTGCCGTTCGCCGCGTTAAGGTCTGTTTCCGAGTGAATGCGATATTTGCATTAATCAGGGTGGTACCGCGGCAGGATTAATTTGTTAACTAACCTTTCGTCCCTAATGTTTTATTAGGGGCGGGAGGTTTTTTTGTTTTTAAAGTACAGTTTTCTAAGGAGGATCGGTTATGTATTATAACCACAAAACAATCGAGAAAAAGTGGCAGCAGTTCTGGGATGAGAACAAAACGTTCCAAACGAAAGAAGAATATGACAAAAAGAAATTTTACGCGTTAGATATGTTTCCCTATCCATCTGGAGCAGGCCTGCACGTAGGTCATCCGGAAGGTTACACGGCGACTGATATCCTATCTAGAATGAAGCGTATGCAAGGATACAATGTACTTCACCCGATGGGATGGGATGCATTTGGTCTTCCTGCAGAACAATACGCTCTTGATACAGGTAACGATCCAGCGGAGTTTACAGAAAAGAATATCAATACTTTCCGCAGGCAGATTAAAGAGCTAGGTTTCTCATACGACTGGGACCGTGAAGTAAACACGACAGATCCTTCTTATTACAAGTGGACACAATGGATTTTTATCCAGCTCTATAATAAAGGACTTGCTTATGTGGACGAAGTACCTGTGAACTGGTGTGAGGCACTAGGAACGGTTCTTGCAAATGAAGAAGTAATCGACGGAAAGAGCGAACGTGGCGGGCATCCTGTCGTTCGTAAACCTATGAGACAATGGATGCTTAAGATTACAGCATACGCTGACAGACTGTTAGAAGATCTAGATGAACTAGATTGGCCTGAGAGCTTAAAAGACATGCAGCGAAACTGGATCGGCCGTTCAGAAGGAGCAGAAGTTCACTTTGACGTGGATGGTCATTCTTCTAAGATTACAGTGTTTACAACTCGTCCAGATACACTTTTTGGTGCAACGTATTTAGTGCTTGCTCCTGAAAATAAACTAGTAAATGAAATTGTTACAGCTGATCACTTAGAGGCAGTAACGGCTTACCAAAAACAAGTTGAAACAAAGTCCGATCTTGAAAGAACAGAACTTGCCAAAGAAAAATCAGGAGTCTTTACAGGAGCTTATGCCATTCATCCTGTAACTGGAGCAAAACTTCCGATCTGGATTGCAGATTATGTTCTAGCAAGCTATGGTACTGGAGCAATAATGGCAGTACCTGCGCATGATGAGCGTGACCACGAATTCGCTGTAAAATTTGAGCTTCCAATTGCTGAAGTAGTTGCGGGCGGAAACGTATCTGAAGAAGCGTATACAGGTGACGGAGAACATGTAAACTCTGACTTTTTAAATGGCATGCAAAAAACGGATGCTATTGCAAAAATGAATGAATGGCTTTCAGAAAACGGAAAAGGCGAAAAGAAAATTACGTATCGCCTTCGTGACTGGCTATTCTCACGCCAGCGTTATTGGGGCGAGCCGATCCCGGTAATCCATTGGGAAGATGGCACGATGTCAACGGTTTCCGAGGATCAACTGCCGCTTCTTCTTCCTGTAGTAAAAGAAATTAAACCATCAGGCACTGGAGAGTCACCATTGGCAAACGTAGAAGACTGGGTGAACGTGGTTGATCCTGAAACAGGCAAGAAAGGACGTCGTGAAACGAATACGATGCCTCAATGGGCAGGAAGCTGCTGGTATTACCTTCGTTATATCGACCCTAAAAACGAAGAGCAATTAGCATCACCTGAAAAATTGAAACACTGGCTTCCGGTTGATATCTATATTGGTGGAGCGGAGCACGCTGTGTTGCATCTTCTTTATGCCCGTTTCTGGCACAAGGTTATGTACGATCTTGGCATCGTTCCAACAAAAGAGCCATTCCAAAAACTTTTCAACCAAGGAATGATTCTTGGAGAAAATAACGAAAAAATGAGTAAGTCAAAAGGAAATGTTGTAAACCCAGATGAAATCGTTCTAAGCCATGGTGCCGATACACTTCGTTTGTATGAAATGTTCATGGGACCTTTAGATGCATCAATCGCTTGGAGCACAACAGGCTTAGATGGTTCCCGCCGTTTTCTTGATCGTGTTTGGAGATTGCTTGTTTCAGAAGATGGGCAGAACCTAAACCCTGCAATTAAAAATACAAAGGCAAGTGAATCCTTCAACCGTCTATATCATCTTACGGTTAAAAAAGTAACGGAGGATTATGAAGGCCTTCGTTTTAACACAGCGATTTCGCAATTGATGGTTTTCGTAAATGAGGCTAACAAGCAAGATGAGCTTCCTAAAGATTTAATAGAAGGATTCGTTAAAATGCTTTCTCCGATCGCTCCGCATATTTGTGAAGAGCTATGGGAAATGCTAGGTGGAGAAGGCAGTATTGCATACGCTTCTTGGCCGGTATGGGATGAGGCACAACTTGTAGAAAATGAAGTTGAAATCGTTGTTCAAGTAAATGGAAAATTAAAAGCAAAGATGACGATTGCTGCGAACATCAGCGGTTCTGATATGGAGCAAGCTGCACTTGGAGAAGAGTCTGTTCAACAAAGCATTGAAGGTAAGACGATTCGCAAAGTCATTACTGTACCAGGTAAACTTGTGAATATCGTTGCCAATTAAAGGAGGCTTTTTCATGGAAAATGAATTAAGAGAAGTTTCACCATCCGAAGTAAAACAATTATTGAAGGATGGAAAAAAGATTTCCCTGATTGACGTACGTGAAGATGAGGAAGTGGCTGAAGGTAAAATTCCAGAAGCGGCTCATATCAAAATGGGTGAAATTCCTGATCGTTTAAACGAGATCGATAAAAATGAAGAACACATCATCATCTGCCGTTCTGGTCGACGCAGTGAAAACGTGGCTTACTTCTTGCAAGACCAAGGCTACAAAGTAAAAAATATGACTGGCGGCATGCTGGAATATAATAAAAACTAAGTAAAACTCTCTGCTCATGTTTGATGGGCAGGGAGTTTTTTCTTTGTTAGAAGGAACAGGTGTATTATACAAATATTGAAATTTTGAAACAAATGGCTGTTTAAATCTTTATCATTGTTAAACAGCAACATTCAGAATGAAAATGAGTAATTTTTTGAACGAACAAAACGTTTTGACTGTCTAATTTTCTATGTAGTTGTGAAAAATTTCAGGAAGTAGCCGATAGAATAGGTATACTTATTAGCCGTGGAGGCTCAAATGCCATTAAAACATTCAAAAACCAAAAAGTGGATTAACATAATTGCCGTTTTGTTTACCTTGCACGTTGTAAGCACTATAGGCTTAATATACAGTCAAAACTATCTCATGTACGGCCTTGATCTTAGCATCGTTGCTCTTTTTGGAGTGCTAGTTTATAAAATGCTGAGAGTGAAAGACTCTTATGCGGTTGATCTAGAGCAAGAAATATTAAAACATAAAGAAACTCTTTTAGAATTAGAAGCCAACAGAATTAAACTTCAAAATATATTCGACAGCATTGATGTAGCCATTTGGTCACATAATCTTGAAACGGATAAGCTGCTTATTACATCGGGTATCGAAAAATTATATGGTTATCCGATGCAAGCTTTTTATGACGATGCAGAATTGTGGAAAAAAGTGATACATCCTGACGATGATGAGATTATTCAAAAACGAGCTCAAGATATTCAGAGTGGGATTATTGCGACAAGTGAATATCGTATAATGAAGCCGAATGGTGAGATACGCTGGATTCATGACCGAGGTATACCGTTCTTAAATGAAAAAAATGAATTAATTGACTTTAACTCTATACTCATTGATATAACCGAGCGAAAACGTGCAGAGATAACCATTCAGCATATGGCCTATTATGATGAGTTAACCGGTCTTCCGAATCGCAATGGATTCATGCAAACCATTGAAGAACAAATGAAAGAAGCGGATTTGAAAAAAAACAACCTTGCTCTTTTATATTTAGACCTTGATCGTTTTAATGTTTTGAATGATACACTCGGACACAGCTTTGGCGATCTTTTGCTGCAAAAAGTGGCAGAGCTTCTAAAAACTACGGTGAATTCTAAAGGGAAAGTGTTTAGAAGAAGCGGAGACGAGTTTCTGATTCTAATCGAATTTAATGATGAATCTGAAATTAAAACGATAGCAGAAGAAATCATTCAAGCTTTTACAAAACCTTTTATGTTGAGTGGACAAGAGGTATTTACAACACCTAGTATCGGGATCAGCACATATCCTGGCAATGGTTCTGATAGTGATACACTCTTAAAACGAGCGGATTCGGCTCTTTACCAAGCAAAAGAACGCGGTCGTAACACGTATCAATTCTTTACCGAACAGCGTGACGAGAAGATGGAAAGAAGATTAAATCTTGAGCATGGCTTAAGAAAAGCATTAACCAATAACGAATTCTTTCTTGTGTACCAGCCTTTAGTGCAGATCGATACAAAAAAGATAGTAGGAGTAGAAGCATTGCTGCGCTGGAAAAAAGAAGATGAAGGCATTATTTCCCCTGCAGAATTTATCCCAATTACTGAAGAAACGGGAATGATCATACCGATTGGAGAATGGGTTTTAAAGAATGCTTGCCTGCAAGGCGTAAAGTGGCATCAGAATGGTTTTCAGGACCTCTTAATCTCTGTAAATATTTCAGTCAGGCAGCTGCTTGAGGAAACTTTTATAGAAAGAGTAGAGAGCATTCTTTCTGAAACAAGTTTCCCGGCATCTTCGTTAGAACTAGAGATTACAGAAAGCACCACCATGCAAAACATGAACGAAGCTCTTCCTGTTTTAACCCGTTTAAGAGCAAAAGGGATTCGTATTTCAGTCGATGACTTTGGAACAGGGTATTCATCATTAACGTACTTAAGACAATTGCCTGTTGATACGTTAAAGATAGATAAGCTGTTTGTTGATGATATTTTGACAGATTTAAAGGCAGGCGCCATAGTTAAAACAATTATTGATATGGGGCATAACCTCGATTTTTGCGTCATTGCTGAAGGCATTGAGAGCTGTAAGCAGATTGAGTTCCTTTTAGAGCTTGGTTGTCTTTACGGCCAAGGGTATCACTTGTATAAGCCGCTTCATGCGAATGATTTAGAGATACATTTACAAAAAAATATGGTAATAAATTAAGATGAGGCTTAAAAAGCCGCGATGTCAGCGGTTTTTTAAGTTTTTTGTATTTGCAGCCAAATAGGGTTTTGTTGACGAAAAAATTTAGATGAAAACAAATCAGGCTAAACGGAGAATAAAAGTACCCTCAGGAGTCAAAGGTAAGCATACATTTTACACTTACATCCACAACAAAATGTTTTACATTTCCTGTTTCGTGAAACACTACATAAGTAGACAAATAGAAGGAGTGGATAGGTCGTGAATGTTCTCGTAATTGGAGCAAACGGAAATATCGGTAAATTAACGTGCAATATACTTGCGGATCAAGGACACTCCGTGAAAGCGATGGTTAGAAAAGAAGAACAGCAAGAACATTTTAAGCATCCAAATATCGAGGCTGTCTTAGGGGACTTAGAGCAGGACTTCGACCATGTGTTTAAAGACATTGATGCTGTCATTTTCACAGCTGGATCCGGGGGTCATACAGGTCCTGAAAAAACGGACGCTGTAGACTATGAGGGTGCTGTAAAGTCCATTAATCTTGCACAAAAACATCATGTGAACCAATTTATTATGGTAAGTTCAATTGGTGCAGATACTCCAGAAAAAGGTCCAGAAGGCTTGCAACATTATTTAGAAGCTAAAAGAAAAGCAGATAACGTGCTTTTGGAAAGCTCATTAAATTATACGATCCTTCGTCCAGGTGCACTAATAGACGAAGATGGAATGGGCTTGATTCAAGCAAAGAAGAAGTTAGATGAGCGTGGTTCCATCCCCCGTGCTGACGTGGCAAGGACTCTTGCTGCATGTCTCGGTAATGAAAAGGTTAGCCATCAAGTATTTGAATTGATTGAAGGCGAAATGCCCATTCAGACAGCACTCGAAAATCTGTAAGACAAAACTAGTCAAATCACAACAAAGGAAAAGCATCCGCCAAAGCCGAAAGAAAGAACAAATCTCTAGGCTAAAGGGGGATGCTTTTTATGATTCAAGTGAAGATTTTTGATGAAGACCATGAGGATGATCTAGAGGAAAGTGTAAACGAGTTCTTGAGTGTGATTCCTACTGAAAACATAGTTGATATTAAGTATCAAATTGCGGTTTGTGATAACGTTCATTCCGAGGATGAGACCATGTTTTCGTTTTCTGCGATGATTATTTATAAAAAATAGCAAGTTTTTTTATAAAGCTGTTTTGGTGAGCTCTGGTGATTTTGAAAGTGGTTGATTTCCGTTTCAGATGCTCGCTTTCCGCGGGGCAGGCGGTGAGCCACATTCGTACGTTTCACTCTTAAGTGTCTCACCTGCCCGCCTGTCCCGCAGGAGTCTCGCATCTTACACTCCAATCAACTTGCAATGAGGAACACATAAAAACATAAAACCATCAAGCATTCATTCTGGATCTGCAAATCCACCGAAGGCTCTTCATGAAAAAGGACGTGAACCGAAAATGGATCACGTCCCCTTTTTTGAACAAGAGACTAGCTCAATGCATGATAAGCTGCATTTGTTCCAGCGATGTTTCCGGTCACAAAGGCAACCGTGATATTGTAGCCGCCTGTGTAGCCATGCAGATCTAGAATTTCTCCGCAAAAGAATAGACCTTCTTGTTTCTTGGATGCCATCGTCTGGGGAGCAATTTCTTTTACAGAAACACCGCCGCCTGTAACGAAAGCTTTTTCGATCGATAATGTTCCGTTAACAGAAAAAGAAAAACTTTTCATTTGAGCAGCCAACTGCCGCAGTGCTTGCTTAGGAACTTGGTCGGCTGTAGAGTCACCGTCAATCTCAGCTCGCTCAATTAAAAAATGAAGAAACTTTTCTGGGAGTAACCCTTTAAGGACGTTTTTAAAGGCCTTTTTCGGTTCTGCATCAATCTTTTGCTGTAAAACGGATAGAAGCGCTTCTTCATTTTCTTCAGGAAAAGAATCAATTCTCATCTCAATAGATGGGACATTAAACTTTTTTAGCGCTTTTACTACGTACTGGCTGCATCTTAAAGCGGCTGGTCCTGAAACACCAAAATGGGTAAAAATCATATCCATTTGATGAGCTTTAATCAGCTTACCTTTTGGGTTCCAAACAGAAAGGGAAACGTTTCGCAAGGAAATTCCCTGCAATGTTTTCTGCTTTATGAACGTTTCATTTGAAGTAATAGGTACTTCAGTTGGATATAGCTCAGTAATCGTATGCCCTGCTTTCTTTGCCCAAGCGTACCCGTCTCCAGTAGAGCCTGTATGCGGAACAGATTTACCGCCAACCGCGATAACGATAGACTTTGTTTGGAGTTTCTCACCGCTCTGAAGGATGATCTCGTGGAGCTCATCTCCATAATGCACTGTTTTTACAGGTGTGTTTGTCCGAATCTGAACACCAAGCCGTTTAATCCTTTGTAAAAGAGCAGCAACTACATCTGTAGCTTTGTTCGAGACAGGGAACATTCGGCCGTGATCTTCTTCTTTCAGCTGGATGCCAAGCCCCTCAAAAAAATCGATAATATCTTCATTATTAAAAACAGAAAATGCACTATATAAAAAACGGCCGTTCCCCGGTATGTGTTTAATGATTTCTTCAACAGGCAGGCGGTTCGTTACATTACAGCGTCCGCCACCTGAAATCGCCAGCTTGCGTCCCAGCTTTTCTCCCTTATCAATAAGAAGGACAGAAGCCCCGTTTGAAGCGGCACCAACACTGGCCATAAGGCCTGAGGGACCTCCTCCGATCACAATACAATCATAAATCATACAATCCCAACTTTCTTAAACGTTCATGACTACAAATTATTTTCTACAATAGCATAGCTTATTTTAAAAGACTATGCTTTTCATAATCCTTACTTTTTTGCAAAAAGTTAAATGAGGTTACATCCGCTTTTTATGTGATACAATATCAATAATGTTTTTGGCGATTTAAGTCAAAAAGGATTACAAGACTAGGTTTCAGCCTGACGGAAACATATGGAGTCAGGTCAATTTTATTTAGGATGATTAGTAGGAGCTGAAAATAGTTGTCTCGATTACTTCGTGGAACATTGATTTTATCCGCTGCAACCTTTTTTTCTAAATTCATCGGATTAATCTTTGTTATTCCATTTACAAATCTAGTAGGTGAACAAGGCATGGCTCTTTACGGCTATGCTTATATTCCATATACCATATTACTTAGTATTTCCACAATGGGAGTTCCGCTTGCTGTTTCTAAGTTCGTGTCTAAATATAATGCTTTAGGAGATTATGCAACAGGCAGAAAACTGTTAAAATCCGGACTGCTCGTCATGACCTTAACCGGAACCCTGGCCTTTATTATTCTGTACATGTTAGCACCTGTTCTAGCTCAACAGATTATTAGTGAAAAAGGCGGACAAGGAAATAGCATAGATGACATTACGCTCGTTATCCGGATGGTGAGTACAGCTTTAATTATTGTACCATCGATGAGTTTGATCCGCGGATACTTTCAAGGTTTTCAGTCGATGGGACCTACAGCTGTTTCACAAGTTGTAGAGCAGATCGTACGAATTGTGTTTATCCTTGTTGCTAGTTTTGTTGTGATGAATTTATTAGACGGTGATTTAACTACTGCAGTAGCACTATCTACCTTTGCTGCAACCCTTGGTGCTGTTGCAGGTCTGATCGTTCTGATCTGGTACTGGATAAAGCGAAAACCTCATCTGCAAAAGATGTATGACCAAAGCAAACCAGTTGCTGATATTTCTTTATCAGATATTTATAAAGAGACAATCAAATACGCCATCCCATTTGTAGCGGTCGGCCTGGCGATTCCTCTCTATCAGATGATTGACCAGTTCACGATCGTAAAAACGCTGAAAAGTATGGATTATTCTCAAGAGAAAGCTGAATCCGTATTTGCGATCATTACGCAGATTGCACATAAACTCGTTATGATCCCTGTTTCTCTAGCAACAGCTTTAGCGCTGACACTGATTCCAGTTATTACAAAATCATTTACACAAAATAACGATGATGTACTTCATAAACAGATCACACAGACCTTCCAAATGGTGTTGTTTCTGACCGCACCTGCGGCGATCGGTTTAACGGTTCTTGCTTATCCGGCATACGGAGCACTTTTTGGAATGTCTTCCATGGAAACAGGCGGTTATTATCTTCAATGGTACGCGCCGACTGCATTATGGTTTGCGATGTTTACTGTAACAGCAGCAATCCTGCAAGGGCTAAACCAGCAGCGGTATGCATTTATAAGTTTATCTGTTGGTTTTCTTGCAAAACTTCTTCTTAACAAGCCTTTGTTATTGCTGTTTGGCGGAACGGGTTCAGTAATTGCAACAGATATTGGTTATACTCTTTCTATCTTGTTTAACCTGTATATAATAAAAAAATACAGTGGCTTTTCATTTAAATGGGTCTATCGCAGAACAGTTCTGATTACTTTATTCTGCGCAGCAATGGCCGTAGCTGTTACGGTTGTATCTAATCTTTTAGGTGATTCAGAAACAAGACTTGATACTATAATTAAGCTGACCGCTGGTATTATTACAGGAGGAGCGGTCTATGGTTTCCTAAGCTACCGTTCAGGGTTATTAAATATTATTTTAGGAGACCGTATACCTTTCTTGAAACGCAGAAAATAGGGAAAAATAAAAAAGAAGGCTGATAGAAAGCCTTCTTTTTAATGTGGTGAGGGTTATTTTTTAACGTGATTTTGTTCGTCATACCATTTTAGCTGATTTCCAATGCTATAGCCTTCGAGTGGAACTTCAAATTGAAAACCTGCTCTTTCTAACTCTGGCTGCAAGAATTCACGATACACCCATCCGCCATGAATATAGATTTTACATTGAGAGGGCTTATTGTTTTTCTCTAGATCTTGAATAACTTTGTGAGCCCACTCCCGTTTTTTAGATGTAGAAAAATTTTTGATAGAAACATTATACGGTTCAATGTATTGGTCTTTCGTTAAAAGTCCTTCTTTTGCGCTAAAGAAGTAAAAATCATCATAATGTTGCTGTGCGTATTGAACAGACTTAACGAATAGAGGACTTATGTATAAATCTATTGCTGCCGAAGGGTTTGAAGCTTTTTTTCGTGCAGTTGCTAAAAGACCTATTTTCCTTTTCATTCCAATTCCTCCTATAGTACTAAATTACCCCGTTTTTTCAAAAATCAATCAATTTTTTACAATAATATAGGAAAAATAGATCATTAGTGGAGGTTGTTTATTTATGAGAATTGATAAATGGTTATCGAATACAGGCTATGGAAGCAGAAAAGAAGTTAAGCAATTATTAAAGTCTGGCGCAGTGAAGTTGAATGGTGACGTAATAAAAGATCCTAAAACACAAGCAGATCCTGAAAAAGACCATGTATTGGTTCACGGAGAAGAGGCAGTTTATAAAGAATTCATCTACTTGATGATGAATAAGCCTCAGGGGGTCATTTCTGCCACTGAAGATTCTAGGCATGAAACGGTTATAGACCTGCTTTACATGGAAGACCAAAACTTCGAACCATTTCCTGTAGGCAGGTTAGACATAGATACAGAAGGGTTATTAATTTTGACCAATGATGGACAGTTGGCACATACTTTGCTTTCTCCTAAAAAACATGTACCCAAAACATATTTTGCCAAAATAAACGGTTCTATTCCTGATGATACGTTAGAAATCTTTAAAGAGGGTGTCATTTTAGAGGATGGATATAAAACAAAGCCAGCTTATTTGAAAGTGCTTCAGAATAACATGGATGAATCAGAGATCGAACTTACGATTACAGAAGGTAAGTTTCACCAAGTAAAAAGAATGTTTGAAGCGATCGGAAGAAAAGTAGTATACCTGCAAAGAATTCAGATGGGTCAACTAAAACTGGATGAATCACTGGAACTAGGAACATATCGCGAATTGTCTGAAGAGGAACTTAACTTACTATCTTTAAAAGAGGATGTTTTTGAATAATTTATTAGGGGTATCTTCCAATAAAAAGGAGATGTCGCTCAATGAAATTATCTGTGGAAAAATTAATGGGTGCAAAAGCTGAGAACGATACAGCTGATGTAAATGAACAGACTGAACATAAAATAAACGATATCCTATTTAACATGTATGATCATCGTCTATGTTATTTCACGTATACAGTCGATCATTACAGCAATCAACGAGAAGAAATGCCGGCTGATAAGCATATGGAAACAGTGGTTGCTGCCACGTCAGGTATCGGTACACAGAACACCCCAATGACAGGGAGTGCTTATCCTGAAACCAACGAGAGCTACACAAAAGATACGTTCTTTATTCCATGGCACCAGGTAAAAGAATTTAATGAAGATAAGCTAGTGTTTGCTGGGATCGAACAGCAAAGAGACGAGCCTAAAGAATGCTATTCCTATAGGGCTATAAAAGATTGGTCGGTCATCGATCAAGATGGTGAAAAGGTCGGAAAGATCAAAGACCTTATAGTTGATGCAGATCGTCAGCAAGTAATAGGATTCTCTCTGTCAGAGGGATTCTGGAAAAACTTATTTGGCAACGACGATAAATTTATGCCTGTGTCTGGGAAACCAGATTGGAAAAACCAAGAATGGAAAATCGAAAGAACACCGGACTTGCTCTTAAAAAACAGTCCTGAAGAGATTTAACATTACAAAGAGTGGACAATCTCCTTCCAAGAATACTGATCATAAAAAAATCCCCGCTATTTATAGCGGGGTTATTATTTATGCTTATCCGTATTATTTTACATATCTTTCTTAAGAAACTTTAACTTTCTTTCCTGTTGTTTCCCACATACCTCGGGCAGGACTTGTTACTAAATTGTTGTAAGAGAGCACATTCAGATCTCTTTGGATGGTTCGCTGTGTAGTTCCAAATTCTTCAACTAGTTCTCGTGTTGTTACAGTACCTTTCTTGCGAATAAACAAATACAGGGCTTTCACACGATTCAACATTCTGTCAGTTGAAGGACTCAAAAAACCACTCCTTGTTATTTAGATAGTTGTTAACACACTATATGATACCAGTCTAAAGTTAATGAAATATGAATGATGTATTACAATCCTTTTAATATTGTTTTAATAATTTTTTAATTAATTTCATAAGACCCACCCTTTTTGTAAACAAAAAAGCGAAGAAGCCATATTGGTCCTCCGCTGCGTAAGCCATTAGATGTTCAAAACGTTCAAAAGATGTCTGTGCGGCTATGCAGCAAAAACTCATAACGAACATATGATCCCAAGACAAAGGAAAATTGTCAGTTAAGCAACACCACACCTCCCATTTACGCACCATTATACACGAAAGTCAACGCTTGTCAACACCTAATATATCCCAACTATTTGAAACTGTCTCACCATTTCTATAGGGAAAAAGGTACAATATAAGGGTTAAAAAATTCGTGAAAAGTTAGGAGCGATAAGGTGTACATTTTGCAAAAGGTTATGAATCGCCTGATCGTATTAAACAAACTTGGGATTTTCTCCTTTACTTTTTTTATCGTCATTTTTTCTTCAATTGTAATGCATGAATTAGAACCTAAAACATTTCCAAGGTGGTTTGACGCCCTATGGTATGTGATGACAACTGTAACCACGGTAGGATATGGAGATTTTTATCCAGTTTCCGTTGCAGGCAGAATCTACGCGATATTTATTTTTTTAGTTGGAATTGGTATTGCAGGTCTAGCGATCGGAAAACTTGTTGAAGCACTGGGAGCTCATCGAAAACATAAGGAGGAAGGAAGGTTGAATTTTAGAGGGAAAAATCATTTCGTAATTATTGGCTGGTCTGAAAAAGCAAAATATGCTGTAAATGAGATTATTGAAACTCACCCTGAACTTGAAATCGTACTTATTGATCAACTAACCGTAACACCTATGACTCATCATAATCTTCATTATGTTCAAGGTGATCCTTCAATGGAAGCCACTTTAAACCAAGCAAATTTGAAAGAAGCAAAATCAGTGCTAGTCTTTTCGGATGACTCTATTCGCGACTCGGCATTAGCTGATGGTAAAACGCTCTTAATCGTAACTTCTGTAGAAAGATTAACTCCGCATATACATAGCACCGTTGAGATAAAAAAAGAAGAGCATATTAAGAACTTTAGGCATGCTAAAGTAGATGAGTTTGTTTTGAGCCATGAAACGGTATCACGTATGGCGGTGCGTTCAGCATTTTCGAAAGGAATTACAGACATATACACTCAGCTTCTTTCACATAAAGAAGGAGAGAATTTGTTTGAAGTACGGAAAAAGGCAGAATGGAAAACGTATAAAGATGCTTTTGACGGCTTACTTAGAGAAGGAGCAACATTAATCGCAGACGGAAATGACCTTGCCATAAACAAAAAATTAGACGATAGAATACGTGATGATGCACGGCTATATATCATTTGCAGCAAAGACGTTTACGAATCGTTGAAATAAATCGTATAGAAAGGATGCTTTACTATGGATCAAATAAATTGGAAAGAAGAAGTTGAAGTTCGAAAAGAAAAATTGATGGAGGATACAAAAGGTCTTTTGCGCATTCCAAGTCTTCTTGATGAGGAAAATGCTAAAGAAAGTGCACCTTTTGGACCAGAAATTGAACGTGCATTAACATATTTGCTAGACCTAGGTAAAGAAAGCGGTATGACCATTAAGAATGTGGATGGGTATGCAGGACACATTGAAATCGGAAGCGGAGAAGATATCGTAGGTGTTCTTTGTCATGTTGATGTTGTGCCTGCTGGTGAAGGTTGGTCAGTAGATCCTTTTGGGGCAGAAGTTAAGGATGGGAAAATCTTTGCAAGAGGTGCGATCGATGATAAAGGTCCGACTATGGCAGCCTTCTATGGAATGAAGATCATTCAGGAACTAAAACTGCCTTTAACGAAGAGAGTCAGAATGATCATCGGCTGTGATGAAGAAAGCAACTGGCAATGTGTAAGACATTACTTTACGAAAGAAGAAATGCCATCAATCGGATTTGCTCCTGATGCTGATTTTCCAATCATCTCCGCTGAAAAAGGAATATTCGATGTGGAATTTAGTATAGCAGGGAGTGACACAGCAGGAAGTGTAGGATTGCAGTTAACAACTTTCAAATCTGGTGAGCGTTTAAATATGGTCCCAGATCAAGCAGAAGCTAAAATCCAGGGTATAGGATTAGAGGAACTGCAGCAAGCGTTCGAAAGCTTCGGAAAGACAAGGGGAATAGTATGTCACGCTTTAATAGAAAACGATGCACTCATCCTAAAGGTTAAAGGTAAATCAGCGCATGGAAGTACTCCCGAAATAGGAATGAATGCGGGTCTTTTACTTGGTGAATTTTTAAAGAACAGCCCTTTTACGGGACAAGCTAAGACGTTTCTAAACTTGCTGGAAGATGTGACTGGTGAACATACAGGAAATAAACTAGGTATCTCGGCAGTTGATGAAGAGAGCGGCAAATTAACGGTAAATGTAGGGGTCATGGCTTTTAACGAAGCAGAAGGCGGAAAAGTAGGGATGAATGTTCGCTATCCTGTTACACACGATAGTGATGTTATTGAGAGTTCATTAAAAGAACGAGCACAGTCAGGTGATTGGTCAATGAGAATTATTGAAAACAATCCGCCTAACTATGTGGAAGAGAACCATCCATTAATTAAAACACTGCAAAAAGTGTATGAAGAACAAACAGGTAAAAAGGGTGAATTAATGGCAATTGGCGGAGGTACTTATGCACGTTCATTAGAAACGGGTGTCGCTTTCGGAGCATTGTTCCCTGGCAGGGAAGATGTTGCTCATCAGAAGGATGAGCATATGTTTGTAGAAGATTTGCTTCTTGCTGCAGCGATTTATGCACAAGCCATTTATGAACTGGCAAAATAGCTTGTAAGAGAGGGTACATCATGAAGAAAACGTTTGACCAAACCTCTATCAGTCTAAAAGGTTTTTATCTACTGAGTTTTTTTGGTCTAGGGAGCTTATTCCCGTTATTAGGTGTTTATTTTAAAGAAGAAGTGGGACTTAGCGGAACTGAAATTGGTACGTTAATGTCTATAAGTCCAGTTGTTATGATCTTTGCTCAGCCTTTATGGGGCATAGCAACGGATTATACGAGACGTCCACGATCAGTACTGGTTCTATCCCTATTGTTAACAGCTGTATTAGGTTATAGCATCTTTCTTTTGGAATCATATGTATGGCTTATTGCTCTACTCGTCGTGTTTTCCTTTATGCAAAGTGCCTTAGTGCCTGTGTCAGACAGCATCCTTTTAAATTACGTCCAAAAAGAAAACAAACAATATGGAAACTATAGACTGTTCGGTGCGGTTGGATTTGCAATAGCTGTTTATCTGGCTGGGAGGCTCGCTGAAGTCTTTGGCATACACGTTATTTTCTATATGTTTACAACTGTTCTTATCATCTGTGTTTTATTTGTTGTAAGGATGCCGAAAGAAAGTCAATCGCTTAAGACAGACCTTAGAAAGGGAATTGATCAACTGGTTAAAATGCCTTCCTATCTCGTTTTTCTTTCGGCCACTTTTCTAGTGTTTGGCCCAATCTTTGCAAACAACTTTTATTTCGGTTTTTATATTCAGGAAACAGGCGGAACACTTGCAGGAGTGGGATTAGCCTTCTTAGTTGCAGCTGGAAGCGAAGCGCCGTTTATGAAGTTTGCTGGACTGACGATTAAAAGGTGGGGCATGATGAACATTATGATATTTGCTGCGACCGTTTCTGCTGTCCGCTGGACGTTTTATTTTTTTGAACCGTCATATTCAGTAGTACTGATAACAACTGTTGTACAAGGATTTTCGGTAGGTTTGTTTATTCCTGCCGCGATGGAATATGTACGTACCTACACACCCATAGAGGTGAGAGCTACAGCAGTATCGTTATACTCAGCTGTCGGCAATGGATTAGGTTCCTGGTTTTGTACGTTTGTAGGCGGTGTTATTTTTGATAAGTTCAACATCTTCTACACGTATTTATTCTTTGGCGTACTGTCTTTTGCCGGGCTATTTATGGTTTTTATTCTCTCCAGAATGGAAGTGCAAGGACGCATACTACTTCACAGGTCCATATAAAATAAAGGCATCCCGCGTTGATGATTGGGATGCCTTGTTTTTATTCAAACTGAAATAAATCGCTTGATAAATAGCGTTCTCCAGAGTCACATGTGATGCAGATGACCACATCACCTTTTTTTCGCTTTTCCGCAATTTTTAAAGCGGCATAAACGGCAGCCCCTGATGATGGACCGACTAATATTCCTTCTTCTGAAGCTAGTCGTCTTGTAATCGTATAAGCATCTTCATCATTGACCTGTACGATTTCGTCATAGACTTTTTGGTTTAAGATCGGTGGTATAAATCCAGGACTTGTCCCGACAAGTTTATGCTTTCCTGGCTTTCCGCCTGACAAAACAGGTGATCCTTTTGGTTCCACCACATGAACAGTCAGATCGGGAAAGAATGACTTAAGCGTTTCGCCAGTGCCTGTAATCGTACCGCCAGTTCCTGCAGGTGCGATAAAAGCAGTAAAGTGCTGATTCAGTTCTTCGATTGCTTCTTTAATTTCTACGGCAGTACTGCCACGGTGGGCATCTGGGTTTGAAGGGTTCTCAAATTGCATCGGCATATAGCTGTTTGGAATTTCATCAGCAAGTTCCCGTGCTTTTTTTATTGCACCTGGCATCTTTTCATCACCAGGTGTGAGAACCACTTTTGCACCATAAGCTTTTAATAAATTAATTCTTTCTTCTGTCATCGTATCAGGCATAACAATAATAGACTTATATCCTCTAGCGGCTGCATTCATAGCTAGGCCGATTCCAGTGTTACCTGAAGTAGGTTCGATAATCGTAGACCCTTCTTTAAGGTAGCCCTTTTTTTCTGCTTCAACAATCATGTTAAAAGCAGCTCGGTCTTTAAGACTTCGGCTAGGGTTGTAATATTCTAATTTAACATATACATCGGCTCCATCTTTATGAGGAAGACGATTTAACTTCACAATAGGTGTATCTCCAATTAAATCAGCGATGTTTGAAACGACTCTCATCATTTGCACTCCTTTTCGTTGCTTTTACAAGTATAACAAATAAGTGTTGTGGTAAAAAAGCAGATAGACACATTAATAAATTTGATAAAATAAAACAAGGTGGTGTGATTTTATGCAAAGGCATTATTTTATAGCTGTGAAGCTTCCTGCAGAATTGAAAACAAAACTTGCGGAATTCTGCAAGCATATCAAAAAAGATCATCATTTTAAAACATGGGTACATTTAGAAGATCTTCATATTACGTTAGCCTTTTTAGGATCTGCATCAACTCGGCAGCTGGAAACACTTCATTCGTTATTAAAAGAAGAAGTAACAAATCATGATGAGTTCTCCTTAAAGGTTGACCATTTTGGATTTTTCGGAAATAAACAAAACCCTCGAATTTTTTGGGCAGGTATAAAAGAGCAACACAGTTTATATCGTCTGCAAAAACAAGTGTCTTATGTATGTACGGAAGCTGGCTTTACATTAGAGAACAGACCATATGCTCCTCATATTACACTTGCACGGAAACATATTGATTCTGAAGACCGTTCAATAAACGCCGCGGATTGGTGGAAACAATATGGTGAGGAAATACCGTTCAATGTTGAGAAAATCGTGATTTACGAAACGCATACAGAAAAGCAGCCTAAATATGAAATTGTACAATCCTTTTCATTACAAAATTAAAAGGAGAGGAGAAGAGAAGAATGTCACAGCTTGTAAAATTACAAGATTATGTTTCACGATATGAAAATAACCTGTACCATTATCAGTCGTTATTTACGAGAATTAAAGAGAATCGCTGGAAAGCTTTCAAGCAAAACAAAGTAAATCAAAATCAAAATGCAATGCATAAAGAATTCCGAAATAAACTATTTACTCATCAATTAAACTGGGCTACATCTACGGTGAAAGAAATTTCAAATTGTGACAAGCGGTTTGTTCAGGATAGAACGCTGCAATTTTTGATTCAAGAAATCCCTGATAATTATTTATTGTTTTATGAACCTGTGCTGCAAGTGAAAAATGCTGGAGTTGAATTAGATGTTATTTTAGCAGGACCGACAGACGTCTGGCTGATCGTTTGGATGAACGGTGAAGGGATATGGCAAGAAGCACAAGATAACAAGCGATTTTGGAAGAATGTTCATTCAGATCAAAAAGAAACGGTTTTAAGTCCAATCATCCGTCTCGATCGAATGAATTCGATGGTAAGAGAATTTTGGGAGCCTTATGAGAATCAGCTATCCATAAAACCGTGCATTGTTGCTCCCCATGCTTTTATTGACTTCTCAAATGACTGGAGAAAGATTTCATATATAGACAAGCGGAACTTTCAAGAGTGGCACACGCAGCTGCAGCAGAATCCAGCACCTATTAAAAGTCAGCAATTAAAATTTGTATCTGACTTGCTAAGGATAGGTGTAACAAACTCTCTTTTCAGAAAAGATCCATTGTCCAATGAGTCTGAGTTTCATTTTGAAGGTATTTAAAGAATTTTGTCGAAAGTCTTTAAAAATCCGTAAATCGAGGGCTCGCTGAATGAAAAAGTACTTTTTTATTATTAACTCAAACAATGCAAAAGCTGTAAAAACATTTAAATCTTTAAAAAAGGCGATGGATCAGGAAGGAATTCCCTATCGAACGTTTTATACAGAACATAGTGGTCATGCCGTTGAAATTGCTAAAAAGATTACATACATGAACAAAGATTTAATAAAGGCCGTTATAGCTGTAGGCGGTGATGGTACGATCCATGAAGTCTTTAATGGGATTAAAGATCATGAAAGTATTCCGCTAGGATTCATTTCAGGTGGCTCAGGGAACGATATCGTTCGTGTGCTTACTAAAGAAGTAAGAGGTGTTAAAAGGCAAATCTCTTATCTAAAGCGTAATCGGATGATTAAAACCGACTCAGGGGAAATGCAATTAACAGGAAGAAGCAAGAAACGCCAAGCATTCATTAGTGCCATCGGTATTGGTCTAGACGGAGAAGTAGCAAAGTACACAAATGAGGCAATATACAAAAAGTACTTACATAAGTTAAAATTAGGAACGCTTGCATATGTAGTCACATTGTTTAAAGTCCTGAGGTTCTATAGGCCAGGTACAATGGAAATAAAATTAGATGGAAGAGAGTATGTTTTTCACAACGTCTGGCTTGTAGCTGTTGGAAACATGCCCTATTATGGAGGGGGCATGAAAATTTGTCCTGAAGCGAAATACAACGACGGAATTTTAGATGTTTGTGTTGTACATAATCTATCAATCCTTAAGCTTTTGCTGCTTTTTATATCGGTATTTTGGGGCGGACATGTGAAAGTGCAAGGTGTTTCTCAATTGAAAGGGAAAGAAATTGCAGTTGCCACGAAACATCCAGTGGCTATTCATGCTGATGGTGAATACAAGGGAACAACACCGATTGAAATTGTTATCCAACCTGCCTCAGTTTCTGTGAAAATATAAGGCTCAATTCTAAAGGATAATATCATTTTTTACTTTTCTTCATTGCAAGTTGATTGGAGTGAAAGGTACGAGACTCCTGCGGGACGAGCGGTCAGGTGGAGACTCCTAATGGCGCAAAGCGGCAGGAGGCTCACCGTACGCCCCGCGGAAAGCGAGTATCTGTAACGGAAATCAACCACTTTCAAAAGCAACAAAGTTTGCGTAAACATCAAAATATAAAAACATATGAGTGGGGAATAAAAATGAAATGGACAGATCTATTTAATATCGCACTTTTTGCAGTTCTCTGGGTTGCATTGATTCATAAGAAATCCGGAATTAAAGAATGGCTATTAAATATTACGAATGACCAGCTGTTGATCGGGATTATTGTTCCAGTGATCATTTATGCTGCCCTTGTTATCACAGGCAGAATCGTAAAGAACAAATATTTAAACGCTGATTGAGAGGGAGGATTCCCTCTCTCTTTTTTTCATGTAAAGGAATAACAAAATCAAATTAAGTTCAATATGATGTAATAGCGATTTAAAGGGGTGTGACTGATGAGTATAGATAGTATTTCGTTGGTGGCTTATATAGATGATTTTTCAATGATAACAATTGTAGCGAATAAGCCCTTTTCGATCATCCCTTCACTTTCACTGGTAGATGACAAAGGGACCGCTCAGCCATTAACTATTGATAAGCAAGAACATTATCATGAACAGATTATATATAAATGCAAAACATCAACACCATTCGATTTGTTTAAGGAATATTGGATTACCTATAACGACAGAAGAATCCCCTTGATGGTAGGAAGTATCGTTAGAACAGAAAAGTTTGATACCCTTTTTTACGATGATAGCGTCCTTGGCGCGACTTTCACACCTGAGTTCACTACGTTTAAGGTGTGGTCACCAGTTGCTTATGAGATAAGACTCAAGTACAAACCAGCTCATTCAAACTCTTATTTTGAGCAAAAGATGGATCGAAATGAAAAAGGATTGTGGCAAACTACCTTAGAAGGTAATCATCATTTAACAGAGTATACTTATTTGGCAAAAGTGAATCATGAATGGGTGGAAACGACTGATCCATATTCACGGTCAGTTACAATAAACGGTGAAAAATCAGTTGTTGTTCATCTTCCTGAAACAGATCCTGCAGACTGGAATCGGTCTGAAAAAAAGATAAACCTCCGTTCAAAAACAAACAGCGTTATTTATGAAGTTCATGTGCGGGATTTTACGATTCATTCTGACAGCGGTATCAAAAATAAAGGCAAGTATTTAGGATTAACTGAATTGCAAACGACAACATCAAAAGGCTATCCTACGGGATTGGATTATCTTAAGAGTCTAGGTATTAGTCATGTGCAGTTAATGCCTGTCGCTGACTTTGGAAGTGTTGATGAAACGAATCCGGAAAAAGAGTATAACTGGGGATATGATCCTGTCCACTTTTTGGCACCTGAAGGATCATACTCTACGAATCCACACGACCCTGTATGCAGAATTACAGAACTTAAGATGCTGATTCAAAGCCTTCAAAATAATGGATTTTCTGTGATTCTAGATGTGGTTTTTAACCATGTGTATAAACTGGAAGAGTCATCATTTGAAAAGCTCGTTCCTGGATATTATTTTCGTTATGATGATGGCGGTAAGCCTGTGAACGGAACAGGGGTTGGAAATGACACAGCTTCAGAAAGAAAAATGATGCGAAAGTTTATACTAGATGCTCTCACTTACTGGATGAACGAATATAAAGTTGATGGATTTCGCTTCGATCTTATGGGAATACACGATGTAGAAACAATGAATATAGCTGCGAAAAAGTTAAAATCGTTGAATCCAGGAGTATTTTTGTTAGGAGAAGGCTGGGACTTAAATACTTATTTAGAACCTGAGAAAAAAGCCTCCCTCTCATCAGCGAAAAAGATGCCTGACTACTCTTTCTTTAATGATGCATTTCGTGATCATGTGAAAGGAAGTATCTTTGTAGAAGGTCACAGAGGTTTTATAAATGGAAATCAAGAGGATCGAATTAAACACCAAATGGCACATGTTATGAGAGGGTATGCTGGAAATCACGATAAATTTTTAAACGCTGAACAAAGCATTAACTATACAGAATGTCATGATAATCATACATTATACGACCTGCTGGCTATTCGGCATCCACACGAAAGTGAGAGCATCCGAAGAAAACGTCAGCAGCTTGCGTTAGCTTTCACGATCTTTGCACGCGGTGTCCCTTTTATACATGCCGGGCAAGAGTTTTTCAGAACGAAACACGGAGCAGAAAACAGCTACAATCTTCCTGATAAGATTAATGCAATCAATTGGAACAGATGTGAGTTATATCATAATGACGTTGCTTACTTTAGACAACTAATTAAAATTAGAAAAGAGCAAGCTGTTTTTAGTGATAACAGAAGTGAACTCATTGAATGGAAACTTCCAGATGGCGCAATAGGATTTAAATTACAACTTCCTTTGACCGATAAAATAAGTAAGGATTCTCATTGGAATAAAGTAGTACTGCTTTTTAATCAAACATTACAGCCAATAAGTATCCCTCTTAATCAAGATAGCTGGAGCGTAGTGATTGAAGATGAAGTGCACAATGAAAGAGTATTAAGCTCTAATTGCTACACATTACATCCATTGTCTTTTTCGATGTTATATAGTGTATAGGTTTGTAAAGTATGAAGAATCGAGTGCTTTTCTTGTTTTTTTGTGTTAAAATAATGACTTCGCAGTAATTTATTTAGATACGGAAATGAAATACTTTGTTGAATGAACATTTAATAAAAACGGATTCTTTAACTAGACAAGAAGGTGAACAATTTGGAACAGATTTTGGGAGAAGATTGGCAGGTTTCCCCTGCTGGTGGAGCAACAGGAGAAGCATATATAGCTGAATACGGGAACCAAAAACTGTTTTTAAAGCGCAATTCCTCTCCGTTTTTAGCTGTTCTTTCAGCTGAGGGAATCGTCCCTAAACTTTTATGGACGAAAAGACTTGGTAATGGGGATGTAATCACAGCTCAACAATGGCTGAACGGGCGGGAATTGAAAGCAGCCGATATGAAAAGTGAAAATGTAGCTAAACTTTTAGCGAAAATTCATCGATCGCAGGAGCTACTAGGTATGATGAATCGACTTGAAAAGAAGAGATTAACACCGGTTGATCTTTTAAATGATATTCAATTACAAATGCGCAAAGAAAAAGACTATCTTGAAATCATCAATGATTCGTTTGCCTATCTTATGGAAACCGCATCTGAAGTCGAAGTTGATGATTTAGTCGTGTGTCATTGTGATGTAAACCATAATAATTGGCTGCTAAGTGATTCTAACGAACTGTTCCTAATTGATTGGGACGGCGCGATGATAGCTGATCCTGCACTTGATTTAGGGATGCTGCTGTACAGCTACATCCCTTATGAAAATTGGGAAGAATGGCTTGGCATATATGGCGAGACATTAGATGATCATTTAGAGAGAAGAATGCATTGGTATGTTTTGGCACAAACGATAAGCTCTTTTTTCTGGTATAAAGAAAAAGGACAGTCAAAAGAGACTGCCCAATTTGCAGAAAATATTAAAAAACTTGCAGGTTCGATTTAAAAGCTGACAATATAGAAGTTAATCTGACACTATTTCCTAGGGAATAGTGTCTTAATATGGGTGATGTGTCTGAATTGTATTAATCCATGTCTCTAAGTGTGGGCGATGGCTTGTTATATGTTCTTCCAAATGCTGATGAGTAAAGCCTGTATGACTATATTCGTTAATGTTAGTCAAAATGTTCCTTACTTCTTCATGGACTTCACCATTCTGCATTAAATGTGCAGCAAGACGTTCTAGCTGTGCACATTCTGATGGTGAACCAGCACAATCGGTGTAATGGTCTTGAAGAAGATCTCTGATGATATGCAATTGATCATTATGATTTAATGGCATTTTGCTGCACATCCTTTCATTGCATAGCTTATGGATTTCAGAAAAAAATATCCTTAAAAGCAAGATGATTTACGGGATAAAAATTAATTCGTAATAAGATTATTTTAGTTAGTAAAGTGGGGAGAAAATATGCGTCAAAGATTTAAGCCATGGGCGAAAGATAAATTGATGGACAATCCAGAGTTTGTTTCCATTGAACCTGAATCCATGAAGGGAAAATGGCATTCCTTTTTCGGTAATGATAACCCGATTCATATTGAAGTCGGAACAGGTAAAGGGCAATTTATAAACGGAATGGGGAAGCAGAATCCTTCGATTAACTATTTAGGGATGGAGCTTTATGATAGCATTATAATTACTGCTCTCGATCGTATTCTCGAGGATAAAAAGCCGAATGTTAAACTGATTCGAGCAGATGCAACACATTTACTCGATTATTTCGAGCCAGGAGAAATTGATCGTGTTTATTTAAACTTCTCAGATCCTTGGCCAAAGAAAAAGCACGCTAAAAGAAGACTGACTCATGAAAGTTTCCTTAAACGATACGAAACAGTATTAAAGAAACCAGGGGAAATTCATTTTAAGACTGATAACCAAGGTTTATTTGAATACTCGCTTCACAGTATGTCAACGTACGGAATGTTTTTTAATGACGTAAGTCTTGATCTCCATAAAAGTCATATGGAAGATAACGTCATGACAGAGTATGAAGAAAAATTCTCTGAAAAAGGGGACCGTATTTACAGAATGGAAGCACAATTTCGTTCCTAAAACTCAAGCCTCTGCTTGAGTTTTTTCTTTTCTTTTCTTCATTGTTTCTTATGATACACTTGTAGGGAATAAAAAATGTGAAGGGAGAAGGAGCTATGGATCAGTGGAAAGTCGGAAGTAAAACGCTTACATGGTTAGATGGTGGGGTAACACATATGGATGGCGGGGCTATGTTTGGAGTCGTTCCTAAACCATTGTGGGAAACAAAATACCCCGTTAACGAAAGAAATCAGATCGAGTTAAGAACGGAACCTATTCTCGTTCAAGGATTTGAAGGGAAAAACATTTTGATTGAATCAGGTATAGGTGCCGGGAAATTAACAGAAAAACAAAGAAGGAACTATGGAGTCACCGAGGAATCTCAAATTGAAAAAAGTCTTGAAAAAGAGGGATTAACGACTGCTGATATTGATATCGTACTTATGACTCATATGCATTTTGATCATGCCTGCGGACTTTCTCGATGGAAAGATGACAAGCTGGTTCCTGTTTTTGAAAACGCTATTATTTACACTTCAGAAACAGAGTGGAACGAACTGCAAAATCCGAATATTAGGTCGCAAAATACATATTGGAAAGAAAATTGGGAGCCCATTCAAAACCAAGTAAAAACGTTCAAAGAAGAAATTGAAATTTTAAATGGGATTAGGATGGTTCATACAGGTGGGCATAGTGATGGTCATTCACTTATTGAACTCACGTTAGAAGACGGTGAAAAAGTATATCACATCGGTGATATTATGCCGACACACGCTCATCATAACCCGCTTTGGGTACTTGCTTATGATGATTATCCGATGACTTCAATCTTTCAAAAACAAAAATGGATACAACCTGATACATGGTATTTTTTTTATCATGACTGTATCTATCGTGCCGTTAAGTGGGATAAAAACGGTGTGTTGACAGAGAGAGTTCCGCGATCTCCAAAAATGTGAAAAAATCGTCACATATTTTCCATTTTCAAGTGAATGTTTGAAACGACAGGATATGTTAAAATATGAGAGGCATGAATTTATCAATTTTTATTTATATCTTAAGAGGTAAAATGAGAGGGGATTAAAAATATGAAAAAACAGTTAGTAGCCATTTTTACCGTTCTAGCACTGTTTTTATCAATGGGGACATTTGTGTCTGCTGAAACTGCCACAGATGAAATGAAAAAGACGATTGAAAAAGGTATTGAAAGTAAACATAAGGATCTAAAAAAAGGTTCCTTAACTTTATCTGACATTGAGACATATCCGAATGAAGACTCAGAATTAGAAGCTTCTGAAGTTACAGTAGCAATCGCTAATTATGATACGGTTAGAGATAACATTTTTTATTTTGATCACACAGAAGTTGTTTTTTATGACGCTGACAAGAATGAACTTTTAGCAGAAGCAGCTGTTGCCAAAGCAAACCCAAAAATTAAAGACTATAAAAAAGCACGTGAATCAGAACTTGGAACACATATGGATTGGATTGTAGTAACAGCATTGTTGTTCATGTTAATTATTATTCCATTGTTCATTTTGACAGTTTGGGAAAAACGTCAATACCTTACTACCAAATTCAAGATCGATAATAATCTTTACAATCAAACAAAATTATATCGATAATCTAAAAAGCCCTTAGGATTTCTCCTAAGGGCTTTTTATCACTTTTGAGCAAGTTGTAACAGCGTTCCTGTTTCAGCATCGATTAGAAACTCAAAATGTACGGCTTCACTTCCAGGAATGGAGTGAGAAAAGCCGCCTTTATATACAGAGTACGAAAGACCATGTACGTTTGCATCTTCGGGCTTAACGATGATCCAAGCTCCTGTAATGCTATAATGCTCACTTGCTTTTTCTTTCAATAGCTTTAAGGCTTTCTCTGGTGTGATGGATTCTGTTTGCTTTTTTGTAACCACATACCCTATTGCAGCGCCTGTCAGGCCTGCTAAGATCAGGTTTCTCCAATTCATGCGTTTTCCCACCTTATGTAAGTTCATTTTCATTTTCTACTTTTAGTATAACAAAGAAAAGCCTTCTTTTTCTTGTCTGTTTTTGATAAGATACTCATGATAATGATGGAGGGTTCGAAATTCCCACCCCTCTTAAAACAAAACTAGGGAGCGTGAAGAATGATTTTTTACACTCTCTGCGTTAGCAGAGTTTTTTTGTTTTCGTGCTCCACTCGAAAGGATGAACAGGAATGACATATAAAATTCCAACAGATGTTCAAGTACTGGATCGCGATATTAAACGCGAGCAGTTGAAGTATCATAATAAACGTGTTGCTGTGTGCAAAGAATTTACGTTTGATGCAGCTCATCATCTGCATTGTTATGAAGGAAAATGCAAAAACCTTCATGGACATACGTACAAGCTTGTTATTACAATGAGCGGTTTTGTAAATGAAATAGGAATAGCGGTAGATTTTGGAGAGATAAAAGAAATATTCAAAACGGCTATAGACAGCAAGCTCGATCACAGATATTTAAATGAGGTTCTTCCTCCAATGAATACAACTGCAGAAAATATGGTTGTTTGGATATGGGAACAAATCGATATTGAGTTGCAAATACGAGGCTTATCGAAGCAAGGACACAGATTGGAAGAATTAAAATTGTTTGAAACACCTACAAGCTTTGCCATTATGAAAAGAGAGTGGATGGTGGAAAATGAAAACATTTAATCTTCCGTCAAAAGATGTATGGAAACATTGGACAGTACCAATGGTTGAAATCTTTGAAACCGTTGAAGGAGAAGGTCTACAGGCAGGATATCCCACTGTTTTTGTTCGCGTTTTTCATTGTAACTTACGATGCACTTGGTGTGATACTACCTACAGCTATGCTCCTGCCAAGCCTGAGTTTGAAGCGTCTATAGAAGAAATTGTGAGTACAATTAAGACGTTTCGATCACAGCGTATCTGTTTTACTGGTGGTGAGCCTCTTATCCACCGCGAAAAATCAGCTGCATTGCTCATGGCGATGGCAGATTTGGACCACATAGTAGATATTCATATTGAAACAAATGGTGCTATTGATTTACAGCCGTTTGAAAATATGCGTAACTCTCATCCTGATCTGCAAAAAAAGATGAGATTTGTGATGGATTATAAGCTCCCTGCTTCAGGTGAGATGGATAAAATGAACCTGGAAAACTTTAAAGAGCTCCAAAATCAAGATGAAATAAAATTTGTTGTAGGGTCAGAGGAAGATTTCGAAATCACAAAGCAGGTGGTCTCTGAACATTACCGAAATGGACAGATTTGTGTAAGTCCTGTTTGGGAAAGCATGCCACCCAGACGCCTTGTTGAACTTTTATTAGAAACTCCACTTCCTAATGCGAAGCTAAGTCTTCAGCTTCATAAGGTAATCTGGCATCCAGAGGAGAGAGGGGTTTAGCGATGAGTAAAAAAGCTGTTATTGTTTTAAGCGGTGGCCTTGATAGCACAACATGTATGGGAATTGCAAAAGCAGAGGGATACGATCTCTACCCGATAACGTTTCATTATGGACAGCGCCATAATCGAGAAGTGGAACAAGCGATTGAAGTTGGTAAGTTTTATAATGTGGAAGATCATAGAATTGTAGATCTTACGTTTTTAAAAGACATTGGAGGAAGTGCTCTTACCGATGAGAAAGTAGATGTTCCAACTGAGGCTGAAGAAGGCATTCCAGTTACCTATGTTCCTGCTAGAAATATGATATTCCTTTCACTTGCCAGTGCATATGCTGAAGTAATCGGAGCAACTGCTGTGTACACAGGAGTTTCTGCTGTAGATTTTAGCGGTTATCCGGATTGCCGGCCTGAATTCATTAAGAGCATGGAAGAAACGATTAACTTAGCAACAAAAGCAGGCGTAACAGGTAAGAACATTTCAGTGGAAACACCACTTATTCACTTGTCTAAAAAAGAAACGATTGAAAAAGGTTTGTCTCTCGATGTTCCATATGAACTAACAACATCTTGTTATAATGGAAAAGAGACGGCGTGCGGAAAATGTGACAGCTGTGTTCTGCGGTTAAAAGGATTTAAAGAAGCAGGTTCAGTTGATCCGATTCCATACGAAGTCTAGAACACTCATAAACCTAGAAAACCCCTTCTGATTAGGTGTACAATGAAAATGTATACGTGACCAATTAGAAGGGGTTGTTTTATATGAATGAAGAAACACTGAATTTGTTTAAGACGTTGACAGAACTTCCTGGTGCACCAGGTTTTGAGCGGGACATTCGTAAATTTGTTCGTAAGGAAATAGAGCCAGTATCAGATGAAGTCATTCAAGACGGACTGGGCAGTATTTTTGGTGTTAAAAAAGGCAGCGGCCCTAAAATCATGGTGGCAGGACACATGGACGAAGTAGGTTTCATGATAACGAAGGTTACAAGAAATGGAATGCTGAAGTTTCAAGAATTAGGCGGCTGGTGGAGCCAAGTATTATTAGCGCAGCGTGTTAATATCTACACAGATAAGGGAGATGTGATAACAGGAATTATTGGATCTACACCTCCACACCTGCTATCCGAAGATCAGCGCAACAGACCGATGGGGATTAAGAATATGTACATAGATATCGGAGCAGATGATGATCAGGATGCCTATAGCAAGGGGATAAGACCAGGGCAGCAAATCGTACCGATCTGTCCGTTTACACCTATGGCCAATCCGAAAAAAATCATGGCTAAAGCATGGGACAACCGTTATGGTGTGGGACTAGCTATTGAACTGCTGAAAGAATTAAAAAATGAGACATTACCAAATGAATTATACAGTGGAGCTACTGTTCAAGAAGAAGTAGGGCTGCGCGGGTCAAAAACAGCAGCTAACCTCATCCAGCCTGACCTGTTTTTCGCACTTGATGCAAGTCCAGCGAACGACATGATGGGCGATAAAAGCGAATTTGGCCAGTTGGGTAAAGGGGCACTATTACGAATTTTAGACAGAACAATGGTTACACACAGAGGGATGAGGGAGTATATCCTAGATACAGCTGAAACACATAACATACCGTATCAATACTTCATTTCTCAAGGCGGAACGGATGCTGGCAGTGTTCATGTCTCTGGGAATGGTGTACCATCTGCTGTGATCGGTATCTGTTCTCGTTACATTCACACACATGCTTCTATGATCCATGTTGATGACTATGCTGCTGCAAAAGAACTGCTCGTAAAGCTTGTGAAAACAGCGGATGAATCCACATTGAAAACAATACTAGAAAACAGCTAAGGAAGAGCGGGATATGAGAATTGGAATCGGATCAGAAAATCCTGCGAAAATTGAAGCAGTCAGGCCTTTTATAATGTATTTTAAAGATGCGAAACTTGTTTCTTATTCTTCAGATTCTTTAGTTTCTGCTCAACCTTTTTCGGATGAAGAAACAAAGGAAGGTGCCATTAACCGCGCAAAAGATTGTGTGAAGCAAGGAGCGGAAATCGGCCTTGGACTTGAGGGCGGTGTTATGGAAATGGCAGACGGTATGTACTTATGCAACTGGGGAGCGGTTGCTGATTCTGAAGGGAATATCTTCTCAGCAGCTGGAGCGAGAATTTTGCTTCCGAATGATGTTGTTCAAGGTTTGAAGCAAGGGAAAGAACTTGGAACGCTAATGGGGGAACTAACAAACGACCCTGAAATTAGAAAAAAAGATGGAGCGATTGGTGTTTTCACGAGTGGCATGTTGTCTCGAAGTGAGATGTTTTTGCATATAGCAACGATTTTATTAGGGCAATATGTCTATAATCTTAATAAATAGCTGATTTTGTAGTCAGTGTCGTTATTGAAAGTAATTGATTTTCGTTCCAGGTGCTCGCTTTCCGCGGGGCAAGCGGTGAGCCACATTCGTAACGTTTCACTCTTAAGTGTCTCACCTGCCCGCCTGTCCCGCAGGAGTCTCGCACCTTCTACTACAATCAATTGTTCAAAGATGATAATAAAACGATTTAAAAGCAACAATGCTTTACTGCCAAATAAAAAATGTACAGGCTGACAGATAAGGTACTAAACCTTTTCTGTCAGCCTCTTTGTATGAACAGAACTGATCTGGGAAGATTAGAAACAAAAAGGTAGTAAGGCGGATTTTCTTTTGAATACATCTGTGAAGATCATCTTAATCATATTTTTTACCATTTTTGTTATTTTTGCAGGATGGATTATCTATGCGGTTATGCCTGCTGAAGGTTCAGCTGAAAAGCCATTTATCGTGAAAGAAAGCAGTGATTTTTCCTCATTATCTCGGAAGCTAAAGAATGAAGGATTTGTTAAAAACCCATTTCTGTTTAACGTCTACAGCACAATAACGGGAAAAAAAGAAAAAATTGCAACTGGTGAACATACCATAAAGCAGGGGGCTAATTATAAAGAGATTCTTGCAGACCTCTCCACGTTAAGTAAAGAAACAGAGGCTGATGAAGTTGTAGTTCCAGAAGGCTTGACCGTTATTGAAATGGCAGATCGTCTTAGCCAAAAAGGGATTGTAGATCGAGAAGCATTTCTTAACAAAGCAAAAACGTGGAATACGCTTACTAAAGAACAGCAAGAACAACTAAAATTCAATGATGAAGAATTACATCAAAAAGTAAAGTATGCTGTGGAAGGACTGCTTTATCCTGACACCTATTTCTTTGAAAAGAAAATGGATGAAGGAGATGTGATTCGTCAGATGATTGACCGTATGATTGAAAAAACAGCAAATATCAGAATGACTACGGATCAGACACCTTATGAAATGATCACACTGGCATCAATTATTGAAGAAGAAGCTTTGTTGAATAAAGAGAAGCGAACTATTGCTGGCGTTTTTATAAACAGGATACGTGATGGGAAGAAACTTCAATCTTGTTCAACAGTTCAGTATTTACTAGATAAACCAAAAGCTGCCCTAAGAAGAAAAGACTTGAAAATAAAAAGTCCTTACAACACATATTTGAATGAGGGACTTCCACCAAGTCCTATTGCAAGCCCAGATCTCACTTCTTTAAAAGCTGCGGCAGATCCAGAAAAACATGATTATTATTATTTTTTAGCTAAACAAGATGGCACTTGGAGCCATTACTTTTCAAAGACTTATAAACAACATAGAAAGTACACGCAATTGAGTGGAAATTATTAAAACCCGGTGAAAAGACACCGGGTTTTGGTATTTTATTATCTTTTTGATTCTTTATCCATTAAGCTATTCTCATCTTCTTGAGTTTCTGCTTCTTGAACATGATCGTTTGATTCAGCTTCTTCAACAGTATGTTTCTGATCTTCATCATCCTCTGCATCATAAGCGATAAATGAACCTGTTTCACTCTCATCAGTTGCAGCTGCAACTTCTTGATAAGTGTCGATAAACACTAAGTTCTCTTCTGAAACAGAAGCGGCTACTTCACCTAGTGAGAACTGATCCACCTCTTCTTGAAGTGAAAGGGCAATTTCTTGTAATTCAGTTGCTGCCAAATTCACTTGATGAATCGCTTCTTTTTGGTGAATGCTCGATGCACTTACCTGTTCACTTGTTGCTACGGACTCTTCAGAAATTGCACTAACTTCGAATAGTTTTTCAGATAAGTTTTCATTAGCTGATTCAACTCTGTTGATCGCACTCTTCACTTGAGAGATTCTTCCGTTGATCTGTGATACATTTTGAATGATGCTGCTGAACGCTTTTTCTGTCTGTTGAACGGACTCTACTTGGTCAATTCGATATTGCTCAAAGCGCACGGTCTCTTTTGATAACAATTCCATTTGATTCGTCATCGTTTTAACGAGCTGCTGAATTCTAAGCGCTTCGTTTTTAGAACGTTCAGCAAGTTTTCTTACTTCGCTTGCAACTACCGAGAAGCCTCTTCCAGCTTCACCTGCTCGTGCAGATTCAATCGCTGCATTTAAGGCAAGAAGGTCTGTGCTTCCTGCGATTTCTTGGATAGTCTCGACAATTGAATTAATCTGTTTGGATTGTTGGCTTGCATCTTGAATTTCTGAGATAAGGCTTTGTGCTAATTCTAAAAAGTTTTCAGAATGTGTGTTTAGTTGATGAACGATGTTAGAACCAGCTTTCCCATCGTTTTCCGCTTTTTGAGCATCGATTGAGATCTCGTCACTAATGTTTGCCGTCTCTTTTATGGATTCCGTCACTCCTGATAATAAAAGGGTGCATTCTTGCAGGTGATCTGCCTGACTTTGAGCACCTGTTGCAACTTGAGAGATTGCTTCGGTTACTTCATCACTTTGAGCAGTTGTTTCCTCGGATACTGCTGCTAAGTTTTGAGAAGAACTCGTTAATTTTTCAGCAGCATATTTTACTTCGGTCATTGATTTTTGCATTTTTTCTGCCATTCTATTAAAGGTTTGTGCCAGTTCATCCATCTCATCCTTAGAATGAGTTTCCACACGATACGAAAGATCACCTTCACCAATAATGGCTGCTCCTTCTTTTAGAGAGGAGATAGAAGATTGGATAGAACGCATTAGCCAAACGCCTATTACACTTAGAATAGATAGAATCAAGATGCTTAAACCGATTAAGCTGATCGTAAGCCAAAACTTGACTGATTTTTGTTTATTCGTTAGTTCTGCGTTCTCTTTTTGCAAGCTTTTTTCTGCATCTGCAGTGGACTGATCCACAACACCTGCAATCTGCTCAAAAGTCTTCACATCATCATCGATCTTTTTAGTAATCGTTTGAATCGTATCTGCAGAAGTTGTATACTTTAATAATTTTGATTTAAAAGCAGATAATTGCTCCGCGGGCAGATTTTTTTCATCTAGCATCCGATCAAAGACTACGGCACTTTCTTTGAAATTTTCGACAGATGCGCCGTCATATTTGATGTGAATTTCTTTTTCATATGTTTGCATCTGCAAAAGATTGATTAATAAAACTTGGTCATTCATGCCTTTAACCGTTTCATAAAATTCGTTTGAAGTATCAGTCATCATCTGTTTTAAAGAATTGAGCTGGGTAGTCAAACCTGTTGCAGAATCAAACGATGTCTGATAAGCGGATAAGTCTTTCTCAATACCTTTTAAAGACGGATTGTTTGTTTCTTTAACGACCTTGCCTGTATCCTTTTGCAAGTTGCTGAGTAAAGACAATACATGTTGTTTAGATTCAGGGCTAGGTTTTCTTAAGTATTCTTGTTCGTGTTTGCGTACTTCATTAAACGAACTTCGGACATCATTGCTAGACAGCAATGAAAGCTGAAGATTTTCTCTTTCCTTCTCCATTTGGGTGTTCTGCCATAAAAATAACCCAATAAATGCAAGTAATAGTATCATTCCGGCTAAACTGATAAGAAGCATCAGTTGTACTCTTTTACGAATCGACATCTTCAAATGTATCCCTCCCTGCCATTTTATCGGCTTTTTTTCAAATAAGTTTACGTTTAAAAGTAAAAAGAGAGAGGAAGTACGCTCTTCGTATTGACAGGTGTCTTTACACTTGGGTAAAACAAGATATAATGTTTTAGGGACATGTATGAACAGAATGTAAAAGGAGTAAAAAACATGAGGGATTTTCTGCAGAAAAAAGGAGTAAGTCTATCTCCTAAGATATATTTCATCACAGGTTTTCAATATTTTGCACTTGGTCTGATGGCCTCACTTATCGTAGGATTGATTTTAAAAACAATTGGCGAAGAGCTTTCTATACCTTTTTTTACTGAAATGGGACAGCTAGCGATGACGCTTATGGGTCCTGTCATTGGTACCGCAATAGCATTCGGATTAAAAGCACCTCCGCTTGTTATGTTCTCAGCAGGTATTGCGGGCGCAGCAGGAGCTGAATTAGGCAGTGTTGCAGGATGTTACGTAGCAGCGGTTATCGCGGTTGAAATTGGTAAGCTTGTATCTGGAGAAACCAAATTTGATATTCTTGTAACCCCTGCTGTAACCATTCTTACTGGGTATACGGTGGCAACTTTCATCGGACCAGGAATTGATTCGTTTATGAAGGGGTTTGGTCAGCTAGTCATGTGGTCCACTGATCAAAGACCTTTAATCATGGGTATTTTAGTAGCTATTTTATTAGGCTTTGCACTAACAGGCCCCATTTCCTCAGCTGCAATTGCGATGATGCTGGGGCTTGAAGGTCTTGCTGCAGGAGCGGCAACAATAGGGTGTGCAGCGCAAATGATGGGGTTTGCTACCAGTTCTTTTAGGGAAAATGGATTTGGCGGCTGGTTGACACAAGGAATTGGTACGTCAAAACTTCAATTTCCAAACGTGGTGAAAAATCCGTTCATATTAATTCCTCCAACCGTTGCAGGAATCCTGTTAGCACCGATCGGAACGCTTTACTTTAAGATGGAAAACATTCCAGCAGGAGCAGGAATGGGGACAAGTGGACTTGTAGGACAAATTATGACGCTCAGGACAATGGGCTTTACCTTTGAAACGTTTCTTGCTATATTTATTTTGCATTTTGCTGGACCCATTATCATAAGTCTTGTGATTTCAGAGTGGTTAAGAAAAAAAGGTTATATAAAATTTGGCGATATGAAGCTGAATCAATAGGGAGTAATGTAATATGGAAAACATAAAATCAATTGAGCAATTTCAAGATACTATTAAAACCGGTGTAACAGTAGCTGTCTTTTCTGCAGACTGGTGCCCGGATTGTGTTGTGATCAAGCCTATCCTGCCTGAGATTGAGGAAGAATATTCTAGCTGCCAATTTGTTTATGTGGATCGAGATGAGTTGATTGAGCTTTGCCAAGAGCTAGATATCTTTGGCATTCCAAGTTTCGTTGCTTTTAACGAGGGCAAAGAAATTGGGCGTTATGTGAATAAAGAAAGAAAGACAAAAGAGCAGATTGTTGCCTTTTTAGAAGAGCTTAATATTCCTTCAAAATAGGTTAAAAGAGTATGTTATAATAACAAAAAAATGATTTTTTAAATTGGCTGTTTTTATAATCCTTGTTGTTTTTGAAAGTAGTTGACCTCCGTTCCAGGTACTCGCTTTCCGCGGGGCAGGGAAGTTAGCTTTCTTGCTCCTGCGTCTAAAAGTAAAGCTATAGAAGTGTTTTCCTCGTCGCATGCCTTGCGAGAAGATTTTCAAGTTGCAGGCACGCACCATACACTCCAATCAACCTGCAAATGGAGAGAAGTCAAAATAAATGATTCTAGAAGCAACAATAAATTAGAAAAAAGGCCGTATTATGAAAGGAAGTTTTTTTAAATGGCTAAAGTAGAAGTAAACCACAGCAAATATGAAGGAATACGTTTTGATATTCAAGATGAGAATGTAATCCTTGTTGATATATTAGAAACAATTCCTTACGAGTATGTTGGAAAGGATACGCTAGTTACTATTCCAACAACAGAATTCACATCTGTATGTCCTTGGTCAGGTCTTCCGGATTTTGCTGATATTATCATCAGCTATATTCCAAACGAAGATTTAGTGGAAATGAAATCATTAAAATATTATTTAACATCATACCGTAACGTTGGAATCTACCAAGAGCATGCGACGAACCGCATTATGGAAGATCTTGCTAAACTCTTAAAACCAAAATACTTAAAGGTTACTGGAAACTGGAACGCTCGTGGCGGACTAGGAACAGAAGTAGTAGTAGAATATAAAGAAGATAGCAGCAAGTAATTGAAAAACCTCCATTCGGAGGTTTTTCACGTTAAATAGCGATGTGGTGTGCATACAGAAAGGAGGAAAAAAATGAGCAGTTCAATTAAACTTAAAAAGACTTTAGAAGAAAGATTATCTGGTACTGATCGTGAGTTTGCGTACGATAGAGAAGATGATACACTTCGAATAACAGACAAGAAAACAGGAAAAGGGGTTTCTCTCTCACTTGGAGGACTTAGCGCACGCTGGTCAAAGGAAAAAGACGTGCTTCTTGATAAGCTCGTTTATTACGTCGAAGAAGGATTGAAAGCTGCACATAAACAAGCAGATAACAACCCGTTGTCCAATATTTTTCCTGTCATACGCTCGGCATCTTTTCCTTTAGAAACACCTGAAGGAGAAATACTTTTTTATCAAGAACATACAGCTGAAACAAGAATATATTATGCTTTAGACCTAGGCAAAACCTATAAACTTTTAACGAATGATAAGATGAAGGGGTTAAAAGTGGATGAGTCTCAAGTTCTTGATGCAGCAAGATTTAATCTAAAACGCTTGGCAACAGACTTTAAAGAGGACCAGGTTGCAGGTAATACGTTCTACTTTCTAAATCATAATGATGGATATGATGCGAGCAGAATTCTAAATACAAATTTCTTAGAAGATATGAAGAAAAAGATTAATGGTGAAATGGCAGTGGCTGTACCGCATCAGGATGTACTGATTATTGCAGACATTAGGAATAAACAAGGCTATGATATTTTAGCTCAGATGGCGATGCAATTCTTTATGAATGGCCGTGTTCCGGTTACAGCATTACCTTTTTTGTACGAAAACAAAGAGCTTGAACCGATCTTTATACTAGCAAAGAATAAACCAGTAGAAGATGAAACAACTGATTGATATACAATAAAAAGCCGCTAGAGCCTCTAGTGGTTTTTATTCTTATCTTTTTCACGTGCATGTGCTATAGAAAATATTTAGACTATTGTTTCTCTTCTATTTTCGCTACAATAAAGAAACAACCAACAGAAATAGGTGAGAAAATGAGTTGGATAAAAAAATTAATGAATACATTTTTTGATGATGAAAATGAGGACGACTCCTTTTATGAGAAAGAGCATGATCAGCAGCAGCCTGTAAAAAAACAGCGGGCGACTGAGGAAGTGAATGTTTCTCCAAAGAACAAGCCTGCTCCTTTCGCAAATAATGGAAGAAGACCGTCACAATCGAATACACAGCATCCTGCAAAAATGCTGCATAAATATCCTGAAAACGCACCGTTCCGTTTTCCTGTTATTCCTGATGAAAAAACAGTGAAACCATCCATTCAACGCCATACATATCAGCCAAAAGAACCGAATGTTTACAAGGAAACGGTTCGAGAAGAAAAATCGTATCGAGAAGAACGACCAATTCGTGAACAGAGGCAACAAAAAAATGAACAGGGAAGATACCCATCCCATTCAGGGAAAATGAGTCAGGAGCCAAAACGACAACCGTTTAAAGCAACTCATGTTCCTTCTCCTGTATACGGTTTTGAAAGACGCAACAAAAATGCTGCACAAGATACTCCTGTTACGAAGGATGCACAACCTGAAGTGAAATCAAGGTTTACACCTACTGACGTTCCTTCTCCTGTTTACGGATACGGTAAGAGAAAACCTGAAGGTATTTTGTTCATAGGAAGAGACATTCCATCCAAAGAATCGGTTGCTGAAGAACTATTAAAATCAGTTCAAGATACAATTCCTGCAGCAACAAAAGAAAACTTGATTGTTTCACAAGAGACAGTTCATGAGAACGTGCAGAATGATGTTATCGGTGAAAACGAACAACACAAGCAGGTTGAAAAAGAAACGCCTTCTCTATCAATAAATCAAATTGAGGCAGATAAACATAACACCTTTGACTCAATAGAAATCCGCACAGAGCCTGAAGCAGTGTATGAAATGGAAGAAGAGCATAATAGTGTTTCAGAAACAGAAAGTGTTACAGAATCAGTTGATTTTAGAAATCAATACAGCGAGAGGTTTGAGCCTGAAGTATCAAATGATCAAGATCACGAGAAACATTCTATTATGGAAGAACCAACATTCGCTGAAGAGGTAATCCCTTCTGAAAAGAAAGTTGTTTCAGAAATAGTAGAGCAAAGGGCAGAGTCTCAGCCGAAACGCGAGGCACCAAAAAGTGGCGGGCAATATGTTCCTTTTAATGTACTTATGCTTAAAAAGGATCGAAAAACTCATCCAAACAAAGGTCAAGCTCAACCTCTGCCTCAAAACAGACAGACTGTAAACACAGAAAGAAGGGTACCAGTCAGCGATGTAAATAGTGGAAATCAGCTTTTTGTACCACTTTCATTCTTAAATAAAGCAAAGATGTCACTTGAAGATGATGATCTATGGCTAAACGACCAAAAACAAACCTTGCAGTCCACACTAGATAATTTTAATGTGAACGCAAAAGTAGTACACATGACAAAAGGTCCTGCAGTTACAAGGTTTGAAGTTCAGCCTGCTCCTGGTGTTAAAGTAAATAAGATCACAAACTTAACAGATGATATTAAACTTAGTTTGGCTGCTCGAGACATACGAATTGAGGCGCCGATACCAGGGAAGAATGCAATCGGTATAGAAGTGCCAAACCAGCATAGCAGAGCCGTGTTTCTGCGTGAGATAATAGAGCATGATGTGTTCAAGGATTCTGCTTCTTCCTTAACCGTTGCGCTTGGATTAGATATTTCAGGAGCACCTGTTGTAACTGATCTTCAAAAAATGCCGCATGGATTAATCGCAGGAGCTACTGGATCAGGAAAGAGTGTTTGTATTAATTCTATTCTAGTAAGCTTGCTGTATAAATCAAAACCGGAAGATGTAAGATTGTTGCTTGTTGACCCTAAGATGGTTGAACTTGCTCCTTACAATCATATCCCGCATCTCGTAACACCTGTTATAACGGATGCAAAAGAAGCTACTGCTGCATTAAAATGGGCGGTTGAAGAAATGGAACGCCGATACGAGGAGTTTGCAAAAACCGGTGTTCGAGAAATTAAACGTTACAATCAGAAGATGGAAGAAGAACAGCACTATAAAAACAAGATGCCTTATATTGTTGTGGTGATTGATGAGCTAGCAGATCTGATGATGGTTTCGCCTCAAGAAGTTGAAGAAGCGATCTGCCGAATTGCGCAAAAAGCAAGAGCCTGCGGTATTCACTTACTTTTGGCTACACAGCGTCCATCTGTTGATGTAATCACTGGCCTTATAAAAGCAAACGTACCGACACGAACAGCATTTGCCGTATCATCTGCAATTGATTCGCGTACCATACTTGATATGAGTGGTGCAGAGCGATTATTAGGACGAGGCGATATGCTATTTATGGAAAATGGATCAAATAAGGCGGTCCGTATTCAAGGAACTTTCGTGTCAGACGAAGAGATTGAAGAAGTGACTCGTTATGTTAAAGAGGAATATCAAACAGATTATCTGTTTACTCGTGAAGAGCTGATCCAGCATCAGCAGACAACTGAAGTAGAAGATGAACTTTTTGAGGAAGCTTGTTACTACGTAATCGAAGTTGGGGCAGCATCATCTTCCAGTCTGCAGCGCAGATTTAGAATCGGCTACAACCGTGCAGCAAGATTAGTAGATATGATGGAAGGCTTCGGATTAGTATCTGAAGCGATGGGAAGTAAACCAAGACATGTTCTTTTAACACAAGAAGAACTAGAGAGTCGATTATATAGCGGAGTAGAATAATATGTAGAGCTGGTTGTGGGGTGATGCCCAATACCAGCTCTTTCATTTTTGAGGGAGCAACTTTTTCAACATATTGAATGCAGCTACATCCAAACTCTTCACTGCACTATGCAGTCTAGTATCAGTAGTTCTTGTCTAAATAAATGATTTTCTTGAGTTATTTCGCCTTGTTCGCTATTATAGTGTGGGGAATAGTTCCCTTCTTTTATACGATGTAAAAAGTCATGAGGAGTAAATAGATGAAAGAAATAGAATTAAAGCTGCAAGGTAAAATCAAGCGGCTTACGAATAAAACCTTTAAATTTGATGAACGAATCAGAGAAGGCTGGTTCTCTGCCGTTTATTTTCTTAAAACATGTGAGATTGTAGAATCTTTTAAACCTGATAATATCGTTACAATGCAGTTTTTTCAAAAAAGCGATGCGGTCTTATGCGGTTCTGACGAAGCGATTGCTCTTATCAAAACGTTTGCTAAGAACCCTGAATCTTTAGAGATTCACTCGCTAAAAGATGGTGATAAAATTTCTCCATTCGAAACGGTTTTAACAATTAAGGGACCTTATCAAAATTTTGGTTTCTTAGAAGGAATGATTGATGGAATTCTAGCCAGAAGAACATCAGTTGCAACGAATGTTTATAATGTCGTTAAAGCTGCAAGTAAATCTGGCGTTCAGAAGCCTGTCATCTTCATGGGCGATCGAGATGATCATTTTGCACAGCAAGCAGGAGATGGCTATGCTTCTTACATCGGAGGATCAACTGCACAGGCTACACATGCGATGAATGAATGGTGGGGCAAAAAAGGAATGGGTACTATGCCTCATGCGCTGATTCAAATTTTTAACGGAGATATTGTGGAAGCTACAAAAGCGTATCACACGAAATATCCAGAAGACGACCTTATCTCCCTCGTTGATTATAACAACGATGTGATTACAGACGCTCTGAAAGTTGCGAGAGAGTTTGGGGAAACGTTAAAAGGGGTAAGGGTTGATACTTCAAGAACTATGGTTGATCAATACTTCTTTAGAAATCCAGACGTATTAGGTTCTTTTGATCCTAGAGGTGTTAATCCTGAACTAATATTTGCACTTCGCAAATCACTGGATGAAGAAGGATTTCATCATGTGAAGATAGTGGTAAGCGGAGGATTTAAGAAAGAACGAATTGAACAGTTTGAAGAGCAAAAAGTTCCTGTAGATATTTATGGAGTCGGAAGCAATCTATTAAAGATCAACATAGGGTTTACAGGGGACAATGTAATGATGAATGAGCAGCATCAAGCAAAAGCAGGAAGAATCTATCGCCATAATCCGAGACTTGAGCTTGTAGAATAGGCGATATCGAAATCATTATTTTGGAGAAGTTGGGTAAAAATAGGTAAGTATAGGTTTTACAGTCTATTAGTTTTTTATCATTTGTCTATCATGGTGATGAGACAACAACTTTGCTATAATGGTTCAAGTATTCGGAATCAAGCCTGAATGTGCATAAATAACCAATCCATACATCAGGCATATAATAATACAAATAGGCCTTTTAGAAGGTGTTCTTTTTGTGGAGGGCTATACATGACAAAATACCATTTTATTGGAATTAAAGGGACGGGAATGAGCCCGCTGGCACAAATCCTTCATGACATTGGTCATGACGTACAAGGATCTGATATTGATCAATATATCTTTACACAGGCAGCACTTGAAGAGAAAAACATTCCGGTTCTACCGTTTGACAAAAACAACATTGAAGAAGGTCAAATCATTATCGCGGGTAACGCATTCGGTGAGCAGCATGAGGAGATTCAAGCTGCGAATGAAAAGAATATTCCTATTCACAGATATCACCATTTCCTAGGTGAGTTTCTATCTAACTTCACTTCTATCGCTGTAACAGGTTCTCACGGGAAAACTTCTACAACAGGATTATTAGCTCATGTTGTAGGCGCTGCAAAACCTACATCGTATTTAATAGGAGATGGAACTGGAAAAGGAAGCAAAGGAAGCGAATATTTTGTGTTCGAATCATGTGAATATCGCAGACACTTCCTTTCATATCACCCAGATTATGCGATCATCACAAACATTGATTTTGATCACCCTGATTATTTTACTGATTTAAAAGATGTTATCAGCGCTTTTCAATCGATGGCGATGCAAGTGAAGAAGGCTATTATCGCATGTGGTGATGATGCTAATCTTCAAGAAATTCATGCGCAGGTTCCAGTTGTGTTCTACGGCTTTGGCGACCACAATGATTTTCAAGCTAAAAATGTTAATCGTGGTGATGAAGGTACTACTTTCGATGTATTTGTGCGCAACACATTCTACGGAACTTTCCAGATTCCTGGGTATGGAACGCATAACGTATTGAATGCATTAGCTGTAATTGCAATCTGTCATTACGAAACACTTCCGATGGATATTATTAAAGAGCAGCTGAAGACCTTTACGGGCGTTAAAAGACGTTTTTCTGAAAAATCTGTTGGTGATCAAATCTTAATCGATGACTATGCACACCATCCAACAGAAATTAAAGTAACAATTGAAGCAACAAAATATAAATATAAGAATCGTGAAGTCGTCGCAATCTTCCAGCCGCATACCTTTACAAGAACAAAAACGTTCTTAGATGAATTTGCAGCAAGCTTAAGTGAAGCAGATCATGTGTATCTGTGCGATATCTTTGGTTCTGCTAGAGAAAATGCAGGAAATCTTTCAATTGAGAACTTGAAAGAAAAGATTCCAAACGCTAAACTGATCTCTGAAGAAAACGTGGATGTATTAAAAGAATATAACGATGGAGTTTTGTTGTTCATGGGAGCTGGAGATATCCAGAAATTCCAAAGAGCATACGAAGAAACGCTTACTGCAACTCCATAAAAAAGACTTGCCAATTTCGGCAAGTCTTTTTTTCACTTGGAAGTAGTTGATTTCCGTTCCAGGTGCTCGCTTTCCGCGGGGCAGGCGGTGAGCCACATTTGTACGTTTCACTCTTAAGTGTCTCACCTGTCTAGTTGCAGTGGCTAGCCTCTCGAGGTCAAAAGCTAAATGATCCAGAAGGCAAATTGCGCCTTCCTAGCTCATTCACCTTTTGCTTGTCGGGGCTGAACGAGCCACTTCCACTTTTCGGACTGCCCACCTGTCCCGCAGGAGTCTCACACCTTGCACTCCAATCAACTTGTCAAAGAAGCAAATTATCAAAAAGAGTGTATAGTAACATTCTTTTACAACAAGTAAGCTCTTGGATTACTTTAAGTTCTCAGGGTTTAATTGCTCTAGCTCAGGCAGAACGAATACGCCATCTTTACGGATCAATACATCGTCAAAGTAGATTTCTCCGCCGCCGTAATCAGGACGCTGAATCATAACCATATCCCAGTGGATGTTGGATTCATTTCCATTATACGCTTCTTCGTACGCTTGACCAGGAGTGAAGTGGAAACTTCCATCGATCTTCTCATCGAATAAAATATCCTTCATTGGATGTTTGATGAATGGATTAACCCCGATTGCAAATTCCCCAACATAACGAGAACCTTCGTCTGTGTCAAAGATCTTGTTAATACGCTCAGAATCGTTTGCGGTAGCTTTTACAATTTTTCCATTTTCAAACGTTAGCTGTACATTTTCAAAAGTAAAGCCGTTGTATGGAGATGGTGTGTTATAAGAGATCGTTCCGTTGACTGAGTCTTTAACAGGAGCGGTAAATACTTCACCATCTGGAATGTTGTTTTGGCCAGAGCATTTGATGGATGGAATATCTTTGATTGAGAATGAAAGGTCAGTTCCTGGTCCTGTAATTCGGACTTTATCTGTCTTATCCATCAAATCCTTTAAAGCTGTCATCGCATCGTCCATTTTTCCGTAATCCAAGTTGCACACTTCAAAATAGAAGTCTTCAAAAGCTTCTGTACTCATGCTTGCTGATTGTGCCATAGAGGCGTTCGGATAACGAAGTACACACCATTTTGTCTTTTTAATACGAATCTTGCGGTGCATCGCAAAAATTGTCTTTTCATAAAGCGCCATCTTTTCAGATGGTACATCTGACATTTCATTGATATTGTCGCCTGAACGAAGACCGATGTAAGCATCCATTTGGCTCATTAGGTCACCTTCATGTTTAGCGATCATTTCCATTTGTTCTTCAGAAGCTTGTGTGTATTGCGCACGCATAACAGAGTGATCTTTTAATAATACGAAAGGATATCCTCCAGCAGCATATGCCTCTTGAACAAGTGCGTTTACTAATTCTTTTTGAAGGCCGAAGTTTTCAATTAAGACTTTTTCGCCTTTTTGCAGATTTACTGAGTATGTAATTAAGTTTTTCGCGAGTTGTTGTATTCTTGGATCTCTCATTGTTGATAAAGCCCCCTAATTTATTTAATATCTTCTTTATTTTAACTCAATTTAAACAATTTGTAATGTTCTAGAAAAGGATTTTGACGAATCAGCAAGAATACTTAATAAAACACGTTTCCTTTGATAAAAACTCGGGAAAAAGCAATAATATACTTTCAGGAGGTGTCTCGTTTAATGGAAATCATTATTTCAATCAGTGTAGCTCTAATTGCAGTTGCATTTGTCGTACTCGTTTATTTTTTATCAAGGGCTTTGAAATCTTTACAAACCACCCTCGATCATGTCGCGGTAACGCTAGAAAGTCTAGAAAAACAATTAGATGGCGTAACGCGCGAGACAACCGATTTGTTACATAAAACAAACCAGTTAGCCGAGGATGTTCAAAAGAAATCAGATTCTCTTAACCATGTTTTTTCCGCAGTCCAAGATTTTGGTCAATCTGTTCAAAAGGTGAACCAATCTGTCCGCAAAGTAACTGACCAAATAACGGTTGAAACAGAGCGGCAGTCTAAGCAAATATCGCAAGCGGTTCAATGGGGTAACGCAGCATTGAATTTATGGGAGAAATACAAACTCAAAAAATCCAATGTTGAAACAACACAAAGACAATATTCTAGAGGAGGAGTGTAAATGAGCAACAACAACAATCAAAACATTGACAGCAAGGATTTTATTATCGGTGCTCTTGTTGGTGGTATGTTAGGGGCTGCAACAGCGTTATTGTTAGCGCCAAAAGCAGGTAAGGAATTGCGCAGCGACCTGAACGAACAGGCGGTATATCTAAAGGATAAAAGTAACGAGTTCTCTCATTTGGCTCGTGAAAAATCCTCAAATATTGTTCGTACAGTATCTGAGCAATCAAACCAAGTTGCAACAAAAGTGAAAGATTTAACTTCCAATCTTCGCAAAGACATTGATAAGTGGCGTTTAAAAGAAGAAGAAAACGCGTCCGAATTATATGGTGAGATTACAGACGATATCCAGGACGAAGGACAATTAGATTACGATCCTGCAAATGAACAAGAACTAGTAGAGCAAAAATATTGATAAGTAAAGTGTAAATATGAAAAGATAAGAAAAAGAACTTGTTTCTTTTTCTTTTCTTTTTATTATGGAGGTAGAATTCGATATGTCACTTATTCAATTACACAACGAACAAGACTGGAATTTAGTAAAAGAGCAAAGAAACCGTATCATTATCATGAAAAACAGCACGACATGCCCTGTCAGTCATGAAGCGTTTAAGGAATTCCAAAAGTTTGCAGCTGATCATGAAAGCGAAACGCTATATTACTTGAACGTACAAGATTCAAGACCTCTTTCCAATTTGATTGCAGAACAAACAGGTGTGAAGCATGAATCACCACAAGTATTAATCTTTGAAGGTAACACAGTGGTTTGGCATGATTCTCACTGGAACATTACGAATAAAAAACTTGCTCAAGCAAATGAAAAAACAAAAGCGTAGCAGAATTCTGCTACGCTTTTTCTCTTTTTTTGAAAGTAGTTGATTTCCGTTTCAGATGCTCGCTTTCCACGGGGCGAACGGTGAGCCTCCTGCCGCTTTGCGCCATTAGGAGTCTCCACCTGGCCGCTCGTCCCGTAGGAGTCTCGCATCTTCCACTTCAATCAACTTGTCAAAGAAGATAATAGCAAAAGACTTAAAAGCAAAAAGCGACGAATAGATTAAACTCTCAAAGTGGGGAAAGCGAGTTAACTTTTAAGCGCAAAAACAATTAAACAAGAACTTCGAATTTAAGAATCAAGTGATCACCCGTTTGTATGTCTGTTTGGAAACCTGCTTTTTCATTATTTTTTAAGATAACAAGACTTTCACCAGGTTGTGGCTGTATCGCTAATTCTACCTGTGTAAATACATCTTGGAAAATAAAAGGGTGATGATCTTTCTTTTTCATCATTAGCTCATCATTAGGCATCAGAATGGATTCGGCATGCAATTCTTCTCCATCTCGATAGAATGTGTAGAGAGGCCGGATTAACGTTATTTCTTCGCCATTAAAAGTAATGGTACATGACTGAATCAAGTTAACGTCTAGAACTTCAGTTGCCTTTTTTAAAGTTATTTGCTGGTCTCTTATGCTTTCATATGTTAGGTGATCTCCGTCGCTCCACACATCTTGATCTGTTAAAACTTGACCATTCAAACATAGTGTATGTTGAGAAGTATGGGATAGTTTTACGGGCTTACCATCAATCAAAATTGAAAAGCTAGAATCCCCCGAGTTTATTACCCATCCTTTTAAATCAAGAATATCGGTTATCGTTGAAGGAAAAAGACTTAAACAGTCATCTCTGTCTTTTAATGTAGCGTCTGGGCTAACGAGTTGCTGGTTTACATAATAGCTAGTTTCAATTTTTTCTAGTTCTCCGTTAATATATAAGGTTCTAACAGTATGATTTTGAAAAGCGTCTTTAACAGAGATAATAGCATCTTCCCCGTTTTTTCCTTCTTCGTAAGTGATTACAGCACCTTCAACAATTTCATCTGTAATGGTGCTAATTGTACCATTCATACTGATTACAGGAGGTGACCCTATTTCCCCTTTGAACGTCTTCATTTTTTGGTTTAAACGTACCATTAATCCCATTCCAGGTTTTCCGTAAAGTTTAGAAAGATTGGCACCTGCTGCAATCAGTGCATCTCCAACCGTCAGCTTTTTAACTTGAAACAAACGGATCATTTTTCCGTTAACCGTCACCGTCACATATTTTACTGGATTCTCTTTAGCTGCAATTCCGATACCTACGGGAGTCACTAGTTCAGGACCCTCATCCTTGAGAGTCGGTATTAATGACTGTATAGCATTAATACCGCGAACGGCTACACGTTCTATGGGCAGGTTTAGTTTTTTCGCTATTTTTTCACGCAAAGTTGGTGTTAAGCTGCCGCCTCCTACAAGCATTACAGCCTGGGGTGCTTTTGCGTTTAGCTGGATAATCTCACGTGTAATACCATCGGCCAAGTTTTCTATGGCGTTTTCTATCGCAGAAATTACTTCATCTTTACTTTTTTTAGATGGAAAACCAAGTATATCTGTATACTCGACATATTCATCATTCTCGATAAGAGAACGCTTCATTTGTTCAGCAATCGGAAAATCCAACAGAAACTCAGAACTTACGGCTTCTGTTATTTCATCACCTGCTATCGGTACCATTCCATAGGCGACGACCGTTCCTTGTGCCGTTATGGCAATATCTGATGTTCCTGCCCCGATATCTACTAGTGCAACATTCAACTTCCTCATTGAAGAAGGAATGAGCACATTGATCGCTGCAATCGGCTCTAAGGTTAGTGCTTCCATTTCAAGGTCAGCTTCTTGTAATGCCTTCATTAAGGAATCAACAACCACTCTTGGCAAGAAAGTAGCAATTACTTCCACACTCGCTATATTTCCTTGTTGCCCGATAAAACTTCCGATCTCATGGTCATCCAAGTAATAGTGCAGCACGGAATATCCTACGCAATCGTAGAGCAGGTTTGACTTTTCATCTAATAGACTTGCTAGCTGATACTGCGCTTGTTGAACAGCTGCAAGCTCCATATGTATAACTTCTTGTTGTAAAGAAACCGCGTTTAATGAGATATCTTTTTCAGAACGGCCTTTTACCGTTTTTAGCGCCCTTCCTGCTGCAGCCACACAAACTTTATTAAGTGGCCCCACTTCGAATTCAAGCTGGTTCTTTATGTTTTTAATTACTTTTGCAACAGCAGGTATATGATGAATCTGACCATCGAGCATGGATCTTTCATCGTGCTCTATTGTTTTCATATGCAAAACTTCATATTTTCCGTTTGTGTGCTGCCTTAAAATCATACCGACAACCGAACGTGTGCCGATATCTAGTGCAAATAAAAGATTTTTGTCCACGAAGGCACCTCTTTTTGATACGATAGACGTAATGGTAGTAGTCGAATGCAGAGTTATAGCAAACGTCCCAATTATTAGAAATGTATCATATTTCTTACAATATATAAATACTGAGGTGCACATATATGAATCATCTAGAATTGAACGCATTACGGACAGAACTTGATGATGTGAATAAAGAGCTATTGGCCTTAATCAATAAACGAGGTGAGCTTGTTCAGAGAATCGGCAAGATTAAATCAGCACAAGGGATGAAGAAGTATGACCCTGTAAGAGAGAGACATATGCTGAATCTTATTTCATCAGATAATGAAGGACCATTTGAAACGAGCACACTTCAGCATCTATTTAAAGAAATCTTTAAAGCAGGTCTTGAACTGCAAGAGGATGATCATAAAAAAGAACTTCTTGTTTCTAGAAAGCAAAGACCAGAGGATACGATTGTAACGGTTAAGGGAACGCATGTCGGAAACGGAAACCCTATTTTAATCGCAGGTCCTTGTGCGGTTGAAAGCTATGAACAAACCGCAGCAGTTGCAGAGGCGATTACGAAAAATGGTCTTAAAATCTTGCGTGGAGGTGCCTTTAAACCACGTACTTCGCCATATGATTTTCAAGGTTTAGGAGTGGAAGGCCTTCAAATTTTAAAACGAGTTGCAGATGAATACAACTGTGCAGTGATCAGTGAGATCGTTCACCCACAAGACCTTGAGGAGGCATGTGAATATCTAGATATCATTCAGATCGGCGCTAGAAACATGCAGAACTATGAGCTATTAAAAGAAGCAGGTAAGCTTAATAAGCCGATTCTATTAAAAAGAGGACTAGCAGCAACGATCGAAGAGTTTATTAACTCGGCAGAGTACATCATGTCTCAAGGAAACGGACAAATCATTCTTTGTGAAAGAGGAATTCGGACGTATGAAAGAGCAACCCGAAACACGTTAGATATAACAGCAGTACCAATCTTAAAACAAGAAACGCACCTTCCTGTCTTTGTAGATGTCACGCATTCAACAGGCAGAAAAGACTTGCTTCTTCCCGCAGCAAAAGCTGCTTTAGCAATTGGAGCAGATGGAGTAATGGCAGAAGTTCATCCAGACCCAGCGGTTGCTTTATCCGATGCAGCTCAGCAAATGAACATAAAAGAATTCGAGCAATTTGTAGAGAAGCTTGTTTCATCAGGTTTTCTAAAGATGAACCAGCTGGTTTGATGTAAAAGAAAGGCTGTTTTGGCAAACATAGTTGATCTTGAAAGTGGTTGATCTCCTTTCCAGATGCTCGCTTTCCGCGGGGCAGGCGGTGAGCCACATTCGTACGTATCACTCTTAAGTGTCTCACCTGCCAGCCTGTCCCGCAGGAGTCTCGCACCTTACACTCCGATCAACTTGTCAAAGAAGAGAAAAGATCAAAATGCTTTTAAAGCAACAGCCAAATGAAATAATTTAACCGGTCAGCATCACCAGATGAAAGCTGCCGGTTTTTTTAGTGTGTAAAGAAGCTGTCTAAAAAGAGTATGATTCTTCCTGTTTTCGCCAAAAATAAGCAAAACAAGAGTCTCATTTTTATTTCTTTTATAAATGTATGAATATATCGTGAAACATGTCCCTATTCGTTGCCTACTTTACTACTTTATCGTATGATAATAGCATTACATAAGCTGTCGGATATGCAGTATATAAGGAGGATTTTTTTTGAATACAACAATTTATGATGTGGCTCGCGAGGCAGGTGTCTCAATGGCAACGGTTTCACGTGTAGTTAACGGAAACCCTAACGTTAAGCCATCAACGAGAAAGAAAGTACTAGAAGCCATCGAGAGACTAGGCTATCGTCCAAACGCGGTTGCAAGAGGACTGGCGAGTAAGAAAACAACAACTGTAGGTGTTATCATTCCTGATATCTCCAGCATCTTTTTTGCGGAATTAGCCCGTGGAATAGAAGATATCGCAACTATGTATAAATACAACATTATTCTGTGTAACTCGGATCAGAATAAGGAAAAAGAAATTCATCTATTAAATACTTTGCTCGGTAAACAAGTAGATGGAATCGTATTTATGGGCGGTAAGATCACAGAAGAACATGTAGAAGAATTTAAGCGTGCAGCTGTTCCCATCGTAATGGCAGCGACAGTAGACATGAACGAAGAAGTTCCATCTGTAAACATTAACTATCAAGATGCCGTATATGAAGCGGTATCCCACTTACTTGAAAAAGGGCATTCTTCTGTAGCTATGGTTACGGGACCACTTGAAGATCCAATCAACGGATATTACAAGTTTAACGGCTACCGAAAAGCTTTAGAAGAACACGGTAAGAAAGTAGATGAAAGCCAAGTTTTCGTTGGAGAATACACATACGATTCAGGTATCGAAGCTGTTGAAAGCTTCTTGGACAGTGGCAATAAGCCATCAGCAGTCTTTGTAGGTACGGATGAAATGGCTTTAGGTGTTATTCATGGTGCTCAAGACAGAGGCCTTAAGGTACCTGAAGATATCGAAGTAATTGGATTTGACAACACAAGACTTGCAACTATGGTTCGTCCTACTTTATCCACGGTTGTTCAGCCGATGTACGATATCGGAGCAGTTGCAATGCGATTGCTGACTAAACTAATGAACAAGGAAACGGTAGAAGAACATACGGTTGTATTGCCTCACCGTATTCAGTTCAGAGATTCTACAAAACAATAATGAAGTGTTGAGGTGGGAGAAGTGAAGATTGGCATCATCGGTGCGATGGACGAGGAAATCGTTTATATGAAAGAAGCACTTGATATATATGGGGAAAGTGTTTTTGCACAAAATAAATTCTATGAAGGCACACATCACAACAAAGAAGTCGTGTTGTGTAAGTCTGGTGTCGGAAAAGTAAATGCAGCGATAACCACTCAAATCTTAATCGATAGATTTCAAGTTACTCATGTACTTTTTACTGGTGTAGCTGGTGCACTTGATCCTGAACTCGAAGTAGGAGACATCGTGATATCATCGAGTGCGATGCAGCACGATATTGATGCTTCCGCACTAAGTCCAGACTTTCCAAAAGGAACGATTCCTATGTTTGCTTTTGATTCTGAATTTAAAGCAGATGCACAACTCGTTAAATTAGCAGAGAATGCTGCTGAACGACTATATGGTCCTAAAGTTAAAGTCGGAAAAGTGTTAAGCGGTGATCAATTCATAGCTGACCGTGAGCTGGTAGAAACGTATTCGGCCCTTTTTAATGGTACGTGTATTGAGATGGAAGGTTCTGCAGTTGCTCAAGCTTCGTTCCTTAACGAAGTACCGTTTGTCATTATCCGTTCGATCTCAGATAAAGCAAATGGAGAAGCTCCGGCTAGCTTTGCTGAGTTTACAGCACTAGCAGCACGACGTTCTTCTGATATGGTAGAGAGCATTATTGAATCTTTATAAAAGTTTTGCTGGCTCATAATTGATGAGCCAGTTTTTTTGTTTCTCGTGCATGAGTGGACTGTTTTATGGTGGGTCGAGGGTATATAGCTGGTTAATGTTTGTCGAGTTATGTCATCTCGCCGATATATGAATAAAACTCGCCGGATTATAGGCAAAACTCGCCGGAATAATTCCAGAATTTCTAGGATTATTCCAATAATATCTTGAAATAGAGGTCTTGATACCCTACACAGTATAAGTAAAGACCTGTTTTGAGAGCCAAAGTGCACCTGTTTTTGTTCTTGTGGAGCTAACACCAAATTTCAGTTGAATTTTAGAGCTTTATACACAAAAAAAAGAGGACTAAAAACGATTAGTCCTCTTTTTTATAAGCCCTTTTCTAAAAGATTGTTGCTTTCAAATGTAGTCTTCTATGATTATTGATTGGAGTGCAAGGTGTGAGACTCCTGCGGGACAGGCGGACAGGTGAGACACTTAAGAGTGAAACGTACGAATGTGGCTCACCGTATGCCCCGCGGAAAGCGAGCAGCCTGGAACGGAAATCAATCACGTACAAAAGCAACAACGTTTGCGAAAACAGCCTTTTTTTATGAACTTTTTCGAATGGAATATAGACTCTTTTCTAATGTTGCTCTGTTTTTTGATGTAATTTCGTCTTTTCTTGGTATGGGCTTATAGATCCCAGACTCATCTTCCCACGTACGAGGAAGCGGGTGCTTCGATTCATTTGTCCATCGCTCTAGCCAGTTCTCAGCGATTTGTCCTGAAGGAGCTTGTCCATTCATCACACACCATAAATAAGACCAAGCCCTTGGTACTACACGCCAAATATCATAGCCGCCTCCGCCTGTAGCAATCCAGCGGCCGCTGCAATACTTTTCAGCTACTTCTTTTGCGATTCTAGGGATTTCCGTATACGTCTTCATCGTAACAGACAGATGGGTTAATGGATCATAATAATGAGCATCCACCCCATTTTGCGTAATGATAACATCGGGCTTGAAAAATTCAGCAACTTCCCACAGACTCTTTTCATAGCATTCTAAGAACGATTCATCTTCTGTAAAAGCATCCACAGGTACATTAAATGAGAAGCCATATCCTTTTCCTGCACCTTTTTCATGGATTGATCCTGTTCCAGGAAACAAATACCTTCCCGTTTCATGAATGGATAATGTGCATACGTCAGGATCGTCATAAAATGCCCATTGAACACCATCTCCATGATGGGCATCAGTGTCCACATACAATACACGTGCATTGTATTTTTGCTTCATGTATTCAATTGCGATTGAGCTATCATTATAAATGCAAAAACCAGATGCTTTTCCTCTGAATCCATGATGAAGTCCGCCGCTTAAACTTAAAGCATGTTTCGCTTTTCCTTCCATCACCCAATCTACGGCAGTTAACGTGGCTCCTACAATCCAGCTGCTTGCGTCATGCATGTTAGGGAATATCGGTGTATCTTCTGTACCAAGCCCATAATTTAAAGCAATTTCCCTGTTAAGCTGTCCTTCTCCCGCTTTTTTAACCGCTTCTACATACCCTTTATCATGAATGAGCATGATTTCCTCATCCGTTGCTTTTCTCGGAGTGACGATCTGATCGTCATCCAGACACCCTGTATCTTTTAACAACTCATATGCGAGCTGCACTCTGAGCTGATTAAAAGGGTGAGTTTCACTAAACTTATATCCTAAAAGATCTTGTGAATAAACAAAAACGGACTCATTTTTCATGGTGTTCACCCGGAACAGGTGGCCATTTCACTTCATAGCCGTTATCGATCAAGTGTTCAATGACAGGGAGGGGATTCATCGTTCCAACCCGAAAAACAATGATCTTTTCCTTTTCATTATGAGAAGGATAGACGAGAACAGAGCTGATATTCAAGTGAAAGTCTTTCAACACACTCGCAACCTTTGCCAGCTGACCTGCTTCGTTCGGGACTGCGACCTCGAGATGGGATCCAGGCTGATGAGTGCCCGTCAATTGTATAAACGCATGCAGCATCTCACGCTCTGTAACAAGTCCAACAAGCTTTTTCTCTTCAAGTACAGGAATGCAGCTGATGTTATGTTCATAAAAAATAGTCGATAGTTCTTCTGCTATATCAAACGGATGTGCTGTAAACGTTGCGCGTTTCATAATGCTAGACACAGGCTTTTCAAAATCTTCCGGATGCTCATTTTGGTGAAAGATAGAAGGGCTGGCATCTTTTACTTCTCGGTCTGTAACGAGTCCTAATAAACTGCCATTCTCATCAAGAACAGGCAGGTTTCGAACATCTTTTTCTAGCATTAGTTTTAAAGCTGTACCGATCGTTTCGTTTTCATGAATCGTTACAACATTTTTTTGCATCATATTTTGAACGATCATCATGTACCACTCCCACTTTGTTTTCTCTATAAAGTTCTAATACATAAAACGATTCTTAAATCGCAGACGGTCAAATTGCTGGACTGTATCTAAGTCAATTCTCTTTCCGATTCGAACCATCAAGCAATTTGCCGGATGTGAACTAATCTCAGGATCATCTGTAGCCATATATTCCAGACCCCCTGCGTTCATCATCTTTTCCATAACTTTGCGGTAATCCCAGACTGATAGTTTTGTACCTTTTAAATCCCAGTGCCAATAATACTCAGTTGTTATAATAATATAGTCTTCCATCGCATCATCCATCATGGAAACTTTTAAAAGTGTTTTACCAACCTTGAAATTGCGATAATCCGGAATTACTTCAATAGCACCCAACTCTAGTAAACGTTCCATGTTGCCTTCTGACCAGCGCTCAAGCGGGTCAGGATAGACGTATGTAACATAACCGATAACGGTATCTTTATTTCTTGCGATAATGATTCTTCCTTCATCAAGTCCCGCTATTTCAGTCACCGCTTTTTTTTGTTCATGAGCTGGTCTGAATGCTTTTAAATCTTCGTGAAAGGTTAGACTCTCTAAGGTTTCTGCTGAAACCGGACCTTCAACGGTAATTGTTCCGTGACTCGTTTTCAGAGCTACACAGTTATAAGTTTTAATATGTTTCATTTTCACACCACCTAGGTTTGTTTCCAACTTCTATTATACATGATAAAAGAAGATTGTAAGGGTTTACATAGTGGTTTTTATAGATAGTTCTAATAAGTTAAAAAATTTAGATAATATGATATACTTGAATAGATATTCAATAGGGAAGGGAGATTTAGCAATGAAACTGGAAGCGCTTCCGATAATTAAAGGTGATTTTAATTTGCAAGATTACGAGGCAGCATACGGAGCATTTGATTGGAAGGACATTGAGAAAGAATTCTCCTGGCACAAAACAGGGCGAGTGAATATGGCGTATGAAGCCATTGACCGTCATGCAGCATCCCATCGTAAAAACAAAGTAGCTCTTTACTTTTCCGATCAAAAAAGAGATGAAAAGTATACATTTAAAGACATGAAAGAAATGTCAAACAAAGCGGGTAATATGCTGCGTCAAGTTGGTGTTGAAAAAGGGGACCGCGTCTTCATTTTTATGCCACGTTCACCGGAACTATATTTTACTTTCCTTGGTGCGATCAAACTTGGAGCAATCGTAGGACCACTGTTTGAAGCGTTTATGGAAGGTGCGGTACGCGATAGACTTGAAGACAGTGAGGCTAAAGTGCTTATAACTACCCCTTCACTTCTAGAGCGTGTGCCTGTTGATGAGCTGCCAAAATTGAAGAATGTAATTTTGGTAGATGAGGATGCAAAAGAAGAAGGACCATATGTAAATTATTATGATCGTATGAAAAAAGCGTCAAAGGACCTTGATATTGAATGGGTGGATCGTGAAGATGGGTTAATTCTTCACTACACATCAGGTTCCACTGGAAAACCAAAAGGGGTGCTGCATGTTCATAACGCGATGCTTCAGCACTATCAAACTTCTAAGTGGGTACTCGATTTAAAAGAAGACGATGTGTATTGGTGTACAGCAGATCCAGGCTGGGTAACAGGAACATCTTATGGAATATTCGGTCCATGGTTAAACGGAGCATCAAGTGTTATCCGTGGCGGCCGTTTTTCTCCAGAAGATTGGTATGGAACGATTGAAAATTATGGTGTTACCGTCTGGTATAGCGCACCAACTGCTTTCCGTATGCTTATGGGTGCGGGAGATGAAGTGGTTAAGAAGTTTAATATGTCGTCGCTGCGTCATATTTTAAGTGTAGGTGAGCCTCTTAACCCTGAAGTTGTAAGATGGGGTATGAAGGTGTTCAATCTCCGTATCCATGACAACTGGTGGATGACAGAAACAGGCGGACAGCTGATCAGCAACTATCCTGCGATGGAAATCAAACCAGGATCGATGGGTAAACCGTTCCCTGGTGTTGAAGCGGCAATCATTGATGATCAGGACAACATCTTACCACCTTATCGAATGGGTAACTTAGCCATTAAAAAAGGGTGGCCATCTATGATGCGTGCCATCTGGAATAATCCTGAAAAATATGATTCCTACTTTACTCCTGGAGGCTGGTATGTTTCTGGAGATTCTGCTTATATGGATGAAGATGGCTACTTCTGGTTCCAAGGAAGAATTGATGATGTAATCATGACCTCTGGTGAACGAGTTGGACCATTTGAGGTGGAGAGCAAGCTAGTTGAACATCCGGCTGTAGCAGAAGCTGGTGTTATCGGTAAGCCAGACCCTGTTCGCGGCGAAATTATCAAGGCGTTTATTGCGCTTCGTTCTGGTTATGAAGCAAGTGATGAACTAATTGAAGAAATACGCAGTTTCGTAAAATCAGGTCTAGCAGCACATGCAGCTCCGCGTGAAATTGAATTCCGTGATAAGCTTCCAAAAACTAGAAGCGGTAAGATCATGCGTCGCGTTCTAAAAGCGTGGGAACTGGATCTTCCAACAGGTGATCTGTCTACGATGGAAGACTAAAATCATACAAAAGAAAAAAACCTCGAAATCAATTCGAGGTTTTTTTGTCTTTCTTTTTATCCTGTGTAGTTGCTGGAGGCGGATCGCCATTACCAGGCTCTGCTGGTGGCGGTGGCGGATCTTGTGGTTCTCCCGGCTTATCTCCACCTGTTGGCGGTGGAGGAGTTGCTGGTTCCGCTGGTTTCTTTTCACCAACCTGAACTTTCGTTTGGGCCGGAGATTCTTTACCAGCAATATCAACGGCTGTTACGTAAACGACACCGTTTGGTACTTTTGCAGACGTTTTATCAGCCGTAACAGAACCGATCTTTTTAAACGAACTGCCGTCAGCAGAGTGATAGATTCGATAACCAATTACATCACTCTCTCCATGAGGAGACCATGATAGGACACCATCAGATATTTTTGTTCCAGCGACAGGAGATGGAACTTTACCATTCTCTTTTAATTCTTTCTCTGGAACGATGTTATCTAAAAGATTCGTTGTTTTTGTTAATTTATTCAATGCTTCTAAGCCCAGTTCTTTTAAGAACTCTTCTTTGATCAAAACACCATCTTTTGTGAACTCTTGTGGTGTAGAAGGAAGTGCTTTATATTTCGCATCTCCAACAAGAACGTAACGTCCTTTTGTTAGTGTGTCGTCCACTTCTTTTGGTGTGAATTTCGCATTAAACAAATCAGTCGTAACTAAACCAGCACTTCGGCAAAGATCAGAAGGCAGTTTACCAGAGATACCGCAGATTTCACGGCGTACAATTCCTGAAGGCATCGCAAATCTTTGCTCAGGATCCATTAGCTGCGGTGAATGTTTGTAGGCTGCGTTAGCGAGCAGTGCCCATATACGCTGATTTCGTTTTCCTGTTCCGCCATCACCTTTAACGAGTGAGTCAGGTGTATCATAACCAAGCCATACCCCTAAGGATACGTTCGGATTTGAACCGACGAACCAAGAATCATAATCATCATTTGTCGTACCTGATTTTCCTGCCCAATCTGAATTGAAAGCAAGATAACGATTTATGTGGTTTCCTGTCCCACCGTTTACAACATCACGCATCATATCAACCAGTAAATAGGATGTTTGCGGAGAATAAACTTGGACAGGCTCTGATTTATGTTGATAGATTAAATCACCATCATTGGACTCTATCTTTTCAATCATGTACGCATCTAAGAAGTTACCTCCATTTGCAAAAGTTGCAAAGGCATTCGTGTTTTCTTCAACGGTAACACCGTTCGTCATTCCTCCGATAGCGAGTACAGCTGCTCCTCTATCTCTTGGGCTTAAAGAGGTTACTCCCATTTTTGCTAGACGATTTAAAGCTTCATCTGTATTCACGCGGAGATAACTTCTAACCGCTGGTGTGTTTCTCGACCATTTTAAGGAATGTCTTACCGAAACAAGACCATCGTATTTACCATCCCAGTTGCCGATTGAATGGGAACCAGATTGAAAAGGTGTATCAGGTACAATCGATCCTGGCTGAACTTTACCCGTTTCAAGTGCAAGAGAGTAGGCGAGTAATGGCTTCATAGTAGAACCGTTCTGTCTTTTCATGACTGTGGCATGGTTCGTTTGTTCCCGATTAAAATCTCGTCCGGCTACGAAACTAATAATTTTCCCTGTTTTATTATCAATGAGGGAAGCACCGACTTCCTCGGGCTCAGGTTTTTCTAATTTTTTTCCTCGAATATATTCATTTGCAGGTCCAAACAGATTACCGTTAGCGATAACTGCCTGCATCTCATCATATATTTTTTGGTTGATGGTAGTATGAATCTTAATGCCTTTTTGTCTCACTTGAACTCGGGCATTATCCTCATATTCCTTTAGTTCTTCAGGTGTTAAGTCCTCGAATTTTTTACCATCTTTTTCGGCTTGAATTTTTGTTAATATTTCAATGGTACGCTGCTGAACTTCAACAGTTAAAGCTGGATATTTTTCAAAAGAAGATTGCTGCTTCTTCGTTAGGTTCTTTTGAATATCATAGTTCATTGCTTCATCATATTCAGCTTGTGTGATAGATCCCGCTGATAACATACGGCTGAGTACGGTTTTCATACGTTTAATACCAGCCGACATGTCCTCTTTCTGTTCACCGCCCTTACTGAACGGTGTGTAAACGAAAGGATTCTTTGGCAGACCTGCAAGATATGCAGATTGTGCGAGATTCAATTTTGAAGCAGGCACTCCAAATATTCCTTCTGATGCTGCTTGTATTCCAGCGACGTTTCTGCCTGATGAATTACGTCCATAAGGGACGATGTTTAAGTAAGCTTCGAGAATATCATCTTTTTTCAAAACTTTCTCAAGACGCATCGCTAGAAGAATTTCTTTTGCCTTTCGATCAAAAGATACTTCATTTGTTAATATTTGATTCTTTATGAGCTGCTGTGTTAACGTACTGCCGCCAGTAACGATTGGGGCGCCAGAAAATTCTTCATACATAGCTCGAAAAATGGCTTTTGGCACGACGCCATCATGCTCATAAAAATATTGATCTTCTGTAGAAATTACAGCTTTAATGACGTAAGGAGAAACGTCTTTTAATTTTACTTCCTGTCTGTCTAAATCTGATTGAAGTTTGCCCATGTATTGATTGTTATCAAAATATACCGTGCTCGTTTCTTCATAGTTGTAAATGTCTTCTTTCATAGAAGAGTAGGCGCGGACAGGTTCGTCTTTTACAAGTGAAGCGAAGAAGCCTGCTCCAACTCCTGCTGCAAAAACACCACCAAGAATGAATAGTACAGTGAAAATCAAAAACATGTTCCATGTGACGTTATATGTAATTCGTGCTGTTCGAATAATTCTTTTTTCTTTCAAAAAGTGGACAAATTTCTCCCATTTTTGCTTAAGTCCATCAAAATGAGACATCATTTGGTAATCCCTCCCCCTTGTGTATTATAACATAAGGTCGAATTATGATAGAATACACTTTTTGAATTGAGAAGATTGACATGAAATTCATCTCTATGGTAAAAATAAATGAAGATTAATATGGCGAAAGCGAAGATAGGAATCAGTAGCAGGTGTCTCCCTGTTTCAGAAAGCTGGTGGTTGATGCGAACCAGTGCAAAGGCATGCTGTGAATTACCTCCTGGAGCTGTCTCTGTGAACATAAGTAGCAGAGAACGGATAAAACCGTTACGGAATGAAGTGAAAAGCTATTATTAGCTTTTAATTAGGGTGGTACCGCGAGATTGTCATCACGTCCCTTTCCAACTGGAAAGGGACTTTTTTTATTGATATTAAAGGTTGCTTACAAATGATTGTTGCTTTTTTACTTTTTTTATTCTTCAACGAAAAGTTGATTGAAGTGGAAGATGCGAGACTCCTACGGGACGAGCGGTCAGGTGGAGACTCCTAATGGCGCAAAGCGGCAGGAGGCTCACCGTTCGCCCCGTGGAAAGCGAGCATCTGAAACGGAAATCAATACTTTCAAGAGCAACGTTGTACAGCAATACAGTCTTATTAAAAAAAGAAAGGAAAAAACAAATGAACATTCTACAGGATTTAGAATTTAGAGGTCTGCTAAATCAGGTCACAGACCAAGAAGGGCTTCAAAAAGAACTTGAAAGCGGGATCGTAAAGCTATACTGCGGCTTTGACCCTACAGCAGACAGTCTCCATATTGGAAACTTATTGCCGATTCTTACTTTAAGAAGATTTCAGGAAGCTGGCCATCAGCCTTTTGCTCTTGTTGGCGGAGGTACAGGATTGATTGGAGATCCAAGCGGAAGACAAACAGAGAGAACGTTGAACGAAGCTGAGATTGTTGTTCAATGGACAGAAAAAATTAAAAATCAGCTTTCAAGACTTCTTGATTTTGAAAGAGAAGCTAATCCTGCAAAAACAGTGAATAACTATGAGTGGTTAAGCCAGCTTACAATGATAGAATTTTTGCGTGATGTAGGTAAAAACTTTTCGATTAATTACATGCTTGCGAAAGACTCTGTTGATTCGCGTTTAGAAGCAGGTATTTCTTTCACTGAGTTCTCTTATATGATTTTACAGTCATATGATTTTCTTAACCTTTTCCAAAAAGAAAACGTTAAGCTTCAAATCGGTGGAAGTGACCAGTGGGGTAATATAACGGCTGGTATGGAATTAATCAGACGTTCTGGTGAAGAAGAAAAAGCTTTTGGTTTAACCATCCCGTTAATCACAAAAGCAGATGGTACAAAGTTTGGGAAAACAGCTTCAGGCACGATTTGGTTAGATGCAGAAAAAACGACTCCATATGAGTTTTACCAGTTCTGGGTAAACGCTGCAGATGCGGATGTAATCAATTGGCTTAAATACTTCACTTTCTTATCAAAAGAAGAAATTGAAGTTCTTGAAGCATCCCTAGCTGAAGCACCAGAAAAACGTGAAGCTCAAAAAGCTTTAGGAAGGGAAGTAACAACACTTGTTCACGGTGAAGAAGCCTACAAGCAAGCTGTAAAGATTACTGAAGCACTTTTCAGTGGGAATCTTTCTGAACTGACTGCTGCTGAAATTGAACAAGGCTTTAAGGATGTTCCTTCTTTCACGGTAGAAAACAATGAAGAATTGAACATTGTAGATCTGCTTGTTGAGGCGAAAATTTCTCCTTCTAAACGCCAAGCTAGAGAAGATGTAACAAACGGAGCTGTATCTATTAACGGTGAAAAGGTTCAAGATACTGCTTATATGGTTGGAGAGAAAGACCGTATTGAGAATAAATTTGTTATTGTACGACGCGGAAAGAAGAAGTACACGCTGATCAGATACTAAATGAAAACGATAGGAACCCTATCAAAAGTGGGGTTCCTCTCTAATTTTAATAAAAGGATGTGTTAGTTGTGAAAAAAATTCAATTAGCTGAAGACCTTCAATTCTCACAGATCGTTCATGGGCATTGGCGATTAGCAGAATGGAACCTCTCACCTGAAGAGCTTCTTTCTTTAATGGAAAGATGTATTGAAGCAGGTATAACAACGTTTGACCACGCTGATATTTATGGAAACTATATGTGTGAGGAGCTTTTTGGACAAGCATTGGCTCTTAAACCCTCCTTACGTAAAGACATTCAAATCGTGACAAAGTGCGGTATCAAACTAATTTCTGAAAATCGTCCTAACCATACAATTAAATCCTACGATACGAGCAAAGAGCATATAATCGCGTCTGCAGAAAATTCTTTACAAAAAATGAACACGGATTATGTAGATGTGCTATTGATCCACCGTCCAGATCCATTTATGGACCCAGCTGAAACAGCAGATGCTTTTCACAGACTAAGAAAAGAAGGAAAGGTTAGACACTTTGGTGTTTCTAACTTTACTCCTGCTCAAATGGAAATGCTGCAGCGTGAATTTGATGGTCAGCTTGTAACGAACCAAATTGAGTTGTCCGTTCTTCACGAGAATCCTTTCTTTGACGGTACGATCAATCATCTTCAAAAAGAAAAAGTTCGACCTATGGCTTGGTCTCCACTGGCTGGTGGAAGATTATTTAAAGGGGAAGACGAAAAAGGTCTGCGAGTGAAAAAGGCTCTTGAAAAAGTTGCAGGTGAAACAGAAGCATCTTCCATTGATGAAGTAGCGTATGCGTGGCTGTTAAACCACCCTGCACAAATCATGCCGATTGTTGGAAGCGGAAAAATGGAGCGTATCCAATCTGCAGTAAATGCAGCAAACATTCCTTTAACACGTGAGCAATGGTTCTACATCCTTCAAGAAAGTATGGGTAAAGAAGTAGATTGATTTTATTTATGGCTTGCAAACTTTGGAGCTTTTGGGTGCGATTGATTTCCGTTTCAGATGCTCGCTTTCCGCGGGGCAGGCGGTGAGCCACATTCGAACGTTTCACTTTCAAGTGTCTCACCTGCCCGCCTGTCCCTCACGAGTCTCGCATCTTACACTACAATCAACATTCATAGAAGACAAAATTTGAAAGCAACAATTTTTTTAAAACCTGCACAGAATTTTTTGTATTCAGTGCAGGTTTTTTTGTTGTGCAACTAAAATTAATAAACATTGTGTGCTGAGTGTATTGTTAGCTTGTGATTGCACTTTTTGTGAGGAAGCATAACTAGCCCTCAGTGTACCCCTGCCAGTATAGTGTGGGTCCATTTTAGAAACAAAAAATACATCTAATTTCTTTTAATTGCTGAAACATTTAATTAGCAATTAGTACCTTAGTAGTATAAAATTAGAAAAAAACATAAGAAATTGGGGCTATGTATATGTCATTAATCATTGAGAAAAGATCTGAGAAAAGCTCACAAGTCTTAAATGAAAGTGCTGTTCTTGCAGCCATTGATCGTTCTGTGGCAATGATTGAATTTAATACACAAGGGAAAGTCCTATGGGCAAATGAAAACTTTGCAAAGACAATGGAATATCACGTGGAAGAAATGCCATTCATGTTACATAAGCAGTTTTGTACAGATGAATTCATCAGAAGCAGAGAATATGAGCTGTTTTGGAGAAGCCTTAGAGAAGGAAAGACGTTTCAGGAAAAAATTCAGCGTGTTACTAAAACAAAGCGTTTGATCTGGTTAGAAGCAACTTATACTCCTGTTCGTGACGAAAACAATCAAGTAGTAGCTGTTGTTAAAATTGCAACGGATATAACAGAAAGAGAAGAAAACACGCTACAAGTTGCTTTACAGTTACAACAAATGTCTTCAGAGCTTCTTAATAGAGCTGAAGAAGGATTAAAGAAAAGCGATGAAATATCTTCATCAACTAAAAATCTGGTACTGGAATCTAAACAAAATTTATCAATTCTGGAATCTCTTAAAAAACAAGCTTCCTCTATTGAAGACATCGTTAAAACAATTAAGGAAATCGCGGCACAGACAAACTTGTTAGCTCTTAATGCTGCGATCGAAGCTGCGCGTGCTGGTGACCATGGAAGAGGATTTAACGTCGTAGCAGTTGAAGTTAGAAAATTAGCCAACCGTGTTCAAGATTCTATACTAGAGGTGAACTCGCATATCGCAGGTATCAGTGGAGAGATAAAAAAGATCAGTGATGTGACACATCGCTCTCAAATTGGGATTTCGAGTAACCAGCAACTGATCGAACAAGCAATGCAAGAGTTTATGGGAATCGAGACTGCCGCTCGACAGCTTGAATCACAAGCAAGCAGGTTTAAGGATCTTTTATAATTAAAAAAAACCCCTAATGCCATTAAAGGTATCAGGGGTTTCTTTACTCTTATTAACGAGAGTAGAATTCAACGATAAGCTGTTCAGTGATCTCAGCTGGAAGTTCAGAACGCTCTGGTAAACGAGTGAAAGTACCTTCCATTTTGTTTTCATCAAACGTTAAGAAATCAGGTACGAAGTTGTTTACTTCGATAGCTTCTTTAATAGCTGAAGAGTTGCGAGATTTTTCACGAACACCAACTACATCGCCAGCAGATAGACGGTAAGAAGCGATGTCAACACGCTTTCCGTTTACTGTGATGTGGCCGTGGTTTACTAATTGACGAGCAGCACGACGAGTACGAGCAAGACCAAGACGGTAAACTACGTTGTCTAAACGAGATTCTAAAAGAACCATGAAGTTTTCACCGTGGATACCAGCCATTTTACCAGCATCATCAAAAATGCGGCGGAATTGACGCTCGTTTACACCGTACATGTAACGAAGTTTTTGCTTCTCTTGTAACTGTAAACCGTATTCAGAGATTTTTTTACGTTGTGTAGGACCGTGTTGTCCTGGAGCGTAAGGACGCTTTGATAATTCTTTTCCTGTTCCGCTTAGAGAAATTCCAAGACGACGGGAAACTTTCCATGTTGAACCTGTATATCGAGCCATAATTGACTCCTCCTTCACGTGTTTGTTTTGTGTTAAAACAATAACAGTGACTATGACCTTTTCATAAGCCTATTTTGTATAAAAAACAACTTCACTTCAGCAGCCATGAAGCTACACGATGTTCCCAGATTACAAAAATCAGGGTACAAATAAAACAAATGATGGACACAGTGCCGCTTATTTTACACAAAGAACAGTATAAACTTTTTTCTCTAGCTATGTCAACTATATCACAAATACATAGAACATTTTTCGGGACAAATTGTAAATTGTCTTCAAATTCTATATGATAGTATTAAGAAAGCGCTTACATTTTAAAACGCCCTAAAAGGAGAAGTAAAAATGGACACAAAACGCTTTGAAACAGAAGTGATTCACAAGGGATACAATGCTAATCAGCATAGCGGAAGCCTGTCACCTCCGATTTTTCAGACATCTACGTTTGTCTTTGATCGTGCTGAAACAGGTGCTGCACGGTTTGCTGGAGAGCAGGAAGGTTATATATATTCGAGACTGAGCAATCCGACAGTTGCGATGTTAGAAGAACGGATTGCGGCTATGGAAAATGGAGAAAAAGGACTTGCATTTGGATCAGGAATGGCTGCAGTATCTGCCATTTTACTTGGTTTGACCAAAACGGGGGATCATATTCTTTGTTCTGAAGGAGTGTATGGATGTACGTTTGGACTTCTGAAGCTTATGGAGGAAAAGTATCACATTACACATAACTTTCATCCGATGAACGATGAAGAGTCCATCCGATCAGCGATTACCGATCATACAACAGTAATTTATATTGAATCACCCATTAATCCAACAATGAAGCTTGTTGATTTAAAAATGGTAGCTGCTATTGCTAAAGAATATGGAATACCTGTTGTAGTTGATAATACATTTTCATCACCCTATCTTCAGCGTCCGCTTGAATTAGGGTGCGATGTGGTAATACACAGTGCTACTAAATATCTATGTGGGCATGGTGATGTGATAGGTGGTCTTGCCGTAGGTAAAAAAGAGCTGATGAGTCATCTAGCCATGACAACACAAAAAGATATTGGCGGCGTCATGTCACCGTTTGATGCTTGGCTGCTTCTTCGTGGAATAAAAACACTTCCTGTTCGAATGGATCGTCACTGCGATAATGCAAAAAAACTGGCGAATTTATTAAAGGAACACCATTCTGTAAGTAAAGTATTATTCCCAGGTGATTCAGATTTCCCGCAATATGAGCTTGCGAACAGACAGATGTCAAATGCAGGCGGATTAATAAGCTTTGAGGTAAAAGGTGACAAGGCAACGGCTCAGAAGTTTATGAATTACTTAAAACTAATTAAGATTGCTGTAAGCCTTGGTGACGCAGAAACACTTATTCAGCATCCTGCTACGATGACACATGCTGTTGTGCCAGAGGTAAACAGAGTACAGATGGGGATCAGTGATCAACTGCTACGCTTGTCTGTAGGTCTTGAAGCATGGGAAGATATTTGGGCTGATTTAGAACATGGATTGAATCAATTGTAATCAAAAAAGCACTGTGCTATTGACTGCACAGTGCTTTTACTTTAGCTACGAAATTAAATATACTGAAGTAAAATTTCACAGAATTTCTCTAAGTTTTCACGATCAACCTCATCAAACCGTGCTTTTTCAGGACTGTCAATATCTAGAACCCCTAAAAGGTTTCCGTCTTTTACAAGAGGTACGACGATTTCGGATTGAGAAGCAGCATCACATGCAATGTGACCAGGGAATTCGTGAACATCCTTTACAACCAGTGTTTCCTGATTTTGAGCTGACGTTCCGCACACACCTCTGCCAAGAGGAATTCTGACACATGCAGGCAGTCCTTGAAACGGGCCTAATACTAATTGATTAGAACTTTCTTCAAAGGTATAAAATCCTACCCAGTTTACTCTGTCTAGAAATTGGTTTAATAGTGCTGAAGCGTTCGCAAGATTTGCGGTTGCATTTGTTTCTCCTTCTAACAATGCAGATAGCTGTTTAAATAAGAGAGAGTACGCTTCATTTCTGTTTGTACTATATTGTTGAACGGAAAACATCAAGATTCCTCCAAACCTGATAAATTGTTTATTCTATCCTATCAAATAATGTTGAACTATACACCCAAAAGCCCTTATTTGTCGAGCGATTATTAAAGGTTTATGTCTGCCGCCCAAGAATTTTATACAAAGAGGAAAGGACGGTGGAATAAAGTGAAGGCAGATCCAATGGAAACAAAACTTAAAATAGCTGAAGCAGCTATTGCTCTGTTTACAAGCCAAGGGTTCAAAGGAACAACCGTCAGGCAAATAGCGAAAAAAGCAGGAGTGAACCTTGCATTGATCTCGTACCATTTTGGAGGGAAGAAAGGGCTTCTCGAAGAATTGATCACTTCATTTTTTGAAGGATATATTAGAAGAATTGAAATCATTTATCATACATCGAGTTCACCAACCGTTAAAGGAAGTTTTATCGAAGTGGTTGAAGCCTTATTGATCTATCAACAAAGAAATCTTCCTCTTGCCCGATTTGTCTATCGTGAAATGACACTTGATTCCACTTTAGTTCGAGAACTCATGTCTACGTATTTAGTTAAGGAAAAATATTTTCTGCAAACACTGTTTGAAAGAGGCATGAAGAAAAAGGAATTCAGAAGACAGCCTGTGGACTTTTTAACCATTCAGTTTAAGGATATGATGATGCTTCCTTTTCTTCACCCTTTATATTTGGCAGAAGTGTATCAGATATCTGCAGAGACGGAAACATTTATCCAGCCTTATAAAAAATGGATGGTGAACTGGTTTGATAAGTGTGTTTGCCAGCCTGAAAGAAAAAATCCCCTGCTATCTGCCGTACAGAAGCCCCTATTCGGCTCTATTCAGGAGAAGTGGGGAAGTTAATGCTGCAGATGGAACCAGCTGATGAAATCCTTGACCGAGTCCCTTAGCGCTATGGGCATCCGACCCGTAAACGAGAGGGATTTTTCTTTTTTGAGCTTCCTTTACGATCCAGTTAGATGGATAAGGTTCTAGGCAGTACGGTTTGACCGCACCTGCACCGTTATAATCAAGGGACAAGCTGCGTTCAGACACGGCGGTTAAAACATCATTTATCTCCTTTTCAATGCTGAATTCAGCTGGAAAGAGTGTCTGGAATTTTTTTGCAAGTGTTATATGACCTATTCTTTTTGGCTGAAACTTCCCAAATGAATGTACAATGGATTTTTTTACTGTTTCAAAATATAAAGAATAGAGAGAAGATAGGGTTCCCGTTTTATTGATCATTTCTTTAAAGACTTTCTCGTCATAATCCATGCAATAGTAGTTTTCTTGAATCTGCAAAAAATGAACGGAAAGAATGGCATCGTCAAGCTCAGCCCAAACTTCTTTAAGTAACTGGCCGGTCTCCTCTTCATAGCCATCTATAAAATCCACTTCTAACCCTGTATATATTTCAATTTCTTTTTCATAGAATTTTTTTAATTCTTTAATTTGTTCAAAGTAACTCCCTAACTGATCGTAAAGCATGGCACTGTCTTTAGTTGGAGCAGGATCTGTGAATGTTTTAGGTAATGGGGCATGTTCTGTGAACGTAATGCCCTTTATGCCAAGAGAAATAGCTCTTTCGATATACATTTCTAATGTGTCTTTTGATCCGTGTGGACAAAAGGGGGTATGGACATGACCATCATAATACATCCTTTTTTCTACTCCTTTCGACAATTTCTTCATTAATTTGGAAAAAAAATATCAGATTATGCAATTTTTTTGCGTCAAATGTTTGTTTACATGTTATCATAAAAGCATTAAACTGCAATTTTACAGATGTATAATTTAAAAGTGATTGTTAAAAAGAAATTACATACTTAATACATAATACAATTGATTGAGAAATTTTGAACAGATAGAAAGGGTGCCTCTGATGATATACATAGTCATTGCCATAGTTACATTCCTAGCATTGATCCTTTACGGTACCATGTCACGCCGGAGAATTTATAAAGAAATTGACCGACTGGAAGCATGGAAAATGCAAATTATGAATCGCCCATTAACAGAAGAGATATCAAAAGTGAAGGGTATGGCGATGATTGGTGAAACGGAAGAGAAATTCGAAATGTGGCGTCAAGAATGGGACGAGATGGTAACAACACACCTTCCGAATTTAGAAGAAAATTTATTTGATGCTGAAGAGTATACAGATAAATACCGTTTTAAAAAAGCTCGTACTATTCTATTGGGCGTTAACCAATCTTTAGAAAGAATGGATACGAGAATCAAAGAGATAACTTCTGAAATTAATGAGTTAGTGACGAGTGAAGAACTGAATCGAGAAGAAATCGTCGAAGCAAAAGAGAAGCTTCAGGAAACGAAAAAGTATTATTTAACTCACATCCGAGCTCTCGGTCAGACAGCACCAATTTTTGATAAGGAACTTGATGAAATCAAATCTTTATTTGAAACATTTGAATCTCTGACAGTTCAGGGGAGCCACCTTGAAGCAAGACAAAGACTTGTAGAAAGCTTGAACAGAATTTCTGTATGTAAAACAAAGATGCAAGGTGTACCAGAGCTGCTTGTAATCCTTCAATCAGATATTCCCAATTCCCTTAAAGAACTAAGCGCTGGTTTTACTGAGATGGAGCAGCAAGGCTATGTTCTTCATCATATCGGAATCGAGAAAGAAATCAGTTCATTAAAAGAACTAAACGAACAAGCCTTAAACAAAGTGTATGAGCTTGAATTAGATTCTGCTCAGAAAGACTTGGACGAAACCGTTCAAAAGATGGATCAATTATATGAGATGCTAGAGAATGAGGTTCATTCTAAACAATATGTTCTGAAAGAAAGAGAAGTCTTTTTCTCAAATATTGAAGACCTTCATGACCGAATTGAAAACCTTAAGCATGAAACTCAAATCGTTTCTTCTACCTACCTAATTGAACAAAATGAAGCTGACATGCAAAAGAAAATAGAAAAACTTTTCCATAAGCTGCAAAGCCGATTCATCATCATTGAAGAGTCGATCGATGAAAGAAGAGAATCCTTTTCAGTCATCCGTGAGATGATGGAAGAGATGCAGAAACAGATGGAAGAACTTCAACGTTCTCAAAAGGTCTATGAAGAGATGCTTCATAATCTTAGAAAAGATGAGTTAGATACGAAACAAAACTTGAAAGAATTAAGAAAAAAGCTTTTAGAAGCAAGAAGAATGGTTCAAAAAAGCAACTTGCCCGGACTTCCGGAACACTATTTGATCACGATCGGAAAAGCAGAAGAATATATCATTGAAGTTTCAAAAAAACTTGATGAAAAACCACTTGAAATGTCTGATGTTTCGTATGTGCTAAATAAAGCACATGAAGCTGTAAACGAAGGCTATGAAGAAACGTCTCAGATGATTGAAAACGCATATCTAGCGGAGAGACTGATTCAATATGGAAACAGATTCAGAAGCTCTTATCAATCTGTATCCATTCGATTGATTGAAGCTGAAATCGCTTTTCGAAATTATCAGTATGAAGATGCACTTCAAATCGCAGCATCCGCAATAGAAAGTATACAGCCAGGAATTCTAAAAGAGATGGAAATTAACTTAAAGTCACACGTATAAAAAACTGTCAGGTACTATTCCTGCAGTTTTTTTGCTGTTCAAAAAGATTGAATCTTTAAGGGTTAACAAAAACTATATAAAATGTGAAGATGCGCACCATATCTAAATTATGGTATGATAATGAAATGTGTGTTTAGATACGGTATGGAATGGATAATTGGAGGATTCAAAAATGATTTATTTGGATAATAGTGCAACAACAAAGCCTTATAAGGACGTTCTTGATACTTTTGTCACGGTGTCTGAAAAATATTTTGCTAATCCATCTTCTCTGCATTCTAAGGGAGGAGAAGCTGAGAAATTGCTTGGACAAGCAAGAAAGTCAATTGCTCAGTTACTGGAAGTTGCGCCATCAGAAGTTATTTTTACTTCTGGAGGAACAGAAGGCAACAATATCGCAATTAAAGGAATTGCTTTTCAGCATCAAAATCGAGGCAAACATCTTGTTACCACTTCTGTTGAGCATGCATCTTCATTTGAGTCCTTTCAATATTTAGAATCAAAGGGTTTTGAAGTAACTTACCTGCCCGTCAATCATGAGGGCTTAATTTCTATAGAAGATCTTGAACGTGCGATACGACCTGATACGATACTTGTATCTATTATTCATGTGAATAATGAAACAGGAACGATACAGCCTTTAGAGCAGATAGGCAAGATGTTGAAACAACACCGAAAGATCTTTTTTCATGTGGACAATGTGCAGGGTGTTGGCAAGATCGACCTTCCACTAAAGGAATATGGAATAGACTTATGCACGATATCCGCACATAAAATTCACGGCCTAAAAGGGAATGGTGTTCTTTTCGTGAAAAATGGCGTGTCTTTATCTTCTTTATTTACAGGCGGAGAGCAAGAATTAAAGAAAAGAGCAGGAACAGAAAACGTTGCTGGGATTGTAGCGATGGCGAAAGCACTAAGACTAATCCTTCAGGAGATGCAAGATAAGAAAAAGGATTTGCTCACAATTAAACAATTTATGCTTGAAGAATTGAAGAAGATAGAGGGTGTTGAAGTTAATACACCAGAGCATCACTCAGCACCTCATATTATCAATTTTTCCGTTCAAGGCATTAAACCAGAAGTTCTTATTCATTCTCTTGATAAAAGGGACGTTTATGTGTCTACGCGTTCTGCTTGCTCATCGAAACAAGGCGGAGCCAGCCGCATCCTCATTGAGATGGGATTAGGTGAACAACGGGCATCCACTGCTATCCGAATGAGCACTTCATATGAAAACACAATGGCAGAGGCAAAACGTGCGCTTGAGATATTGAAAGAAGAAATAATAAATTTTAAAAAGGTAATGAGGTAATGAAGATGATTTATGATCATTTAGTAGTGCGTTATGGAGAATTATCACTAAAAGGGAAAAATAGAAGACATTTTGAATCACAGCTTTTTGAGACAGTTAAAAGAAAGATGCGGCCATATGGCGATTTGAAAATGGCTAAACTTTTTGATCGGATTGTTATTGAATTAAATGGGCACGCGTATGAACCTATTGTTAAATCGCTTCAGGATATTTTTGGTATCCATTCGATTAGTTTAGCTGTAAGAGCTGAAAACGATCTAGAAGAAATACAGAAAGCTGCACTAGTGGCACTTAATGAAGCAATTGAAGGTAAAAAAACGTTTAAAGTAACAGGAAAACGATCTTTAAAGTCATTTCCTGTTAACTCGATGCAACTCAACCAAGAAGTAGGAGGATACCTTTTAAGAAACACAGAAGGTATAACGGTTGATGTTCATAATCCAGAGGTCAATGTAAAAGTAGAAGTGAAAGATACAGGGACTTACATCAGCTCTAAATCTTTTGAAGGAGCTGGAGGTCTGCCAATCGGTGTCGGAGGTAAGGCGATGCTGATGTTATCAGGCGGTATCGACAGCCCTGTTGCTGGATATTTAACAATGAAGCGCGGTGTTCGTATTGAAGGTGTACATTTCCACAGTCCGCCTTTTACAAGTGAGCGCGCAAAGCAAAAGGTAGTTGACCTAACGCAAGAACTCACTCGCTATAGCGGAGGAAAGATCAAGCTTCATGTTGTTCCTTTTACTAAAATTCAGCAAACGATAAAAGATAAGATTCCTTCCAGCTACAGCATGACAATCATGAGACGTGTCATGCTTAGAATTACGGAACGATTAGCAGAAAATAACCATGCGATGGCTATTGCGAACGGAGAGAACCTTGGTCAAGTAGCGAGTCAGACGATGCACAGCATGTATGCGATTAATGAAGTAACGAACTTACCTATTCTGCGCCCGGTTATTACGATGGACAAACTTGAGATCATGAATATCTCGCACAAGATCGGAACCTATGAGATCTCAATTCGTCCATATGAAGATTGTTGTACCATTTTCTTGCCATCAGCTCCGAAAACAAAACCGAAGCGAGAAAAAGCGATTCAATTCGAGAAAAATATTGAAAACCTTGAAGAATTGATCGAGGAAGCAGTTAACACTGTTGAAACGCTGATTCTTGAAGAAGGAAAATCAACTGACGAAACGTTTGATGATTTGCTTTAAAAAATGAAAATTATCTTCATTGGTGTTGTTTTAGTATTAGCAATGGTGTTCTTGAAAGCAGTTGATCTCCGTTCCAGGTTGCTCGCTTTCCGCGGGGCAGGCGGTGAGCCCCTTGCCGCTTTGCGGCCTTAAGGGTCTCACCTGACCGCTTGTCCCGCAGGAGTCTCGCACCTTACTCTCCAATCAACTTGTTATTGAAGAAGTAACAGATTAGAAAGAAACACCTTGATGAAGAAATTCATAAACACCTAATACCCGCAGGAGTCTCGCACCTTACTCTCCAATCAACTTGTTATTGAAGAAGTAACAGATTAGAAAGAAACACCTTGATGAAGAAATTCATAAACACCTAATAACATGTAGCGCGTGAATTCTGGCACGCTTCAACTTTGAAAAAAATTCAGCAACAAGATACTAACCAGGTGAAAAAGTCTGCACATTGTGCGGGCTTTTTTTTATTTAAGAGCTGTTGCTTTTGCATTGGATGGTATCTTCTTTGTAAGTTGATTGGAGCGCAAGGTTGCCGACTCCTATGGGACGAGTTGTCAGGTGGAGACTCCTAATGGCGCAAAGCGGCAGGAGGCTCACCGTTCGCCCCATGGAAAGCGAGCAACCTGGAGTGGAAATCAACTGCTTTCAAATGCCTTCTTTTTTAATACAAACCAAAATGGCAACACACACAACAATTTCCAAGAATTGAATCGGCCATTTAGACACACATTATTAGTACAAAGGAGGTGAAACAACATGGCAAACCAAAACCAATTAGTAGTACCAGGTGCACAACAAGCTGTAGACCAAATGAAGTATGAAATCGCTTCTGAATTCGGTGTGAACCTAGGACCAGACAGCACTTCTCGTGCTAACGGATCTGTAGGTGGAGAAATCACTAAGCGTCTAGTAGCTCAAGCTCTAGGTGGATACTCAAAATAAATAGTAAATGGCTAACGGAGCGGGTTGTCCCCGCTCCTTTTTATTTCGGTTTATAATGACTTAATTTTATAAATTTTCTAAAATATATTATAATGGAGTTGATCAACACGAATATATCGAAAGGGTGACTGTAACATGAATTTAATTGCTCCGAATGTTTATAACTTAACAGAAGAAATGGAAAAATACGCTATAAACCCTGATAAAAAAGCTTTAATCTGGATGGATGAAGAAAATGCAACCGAGGAGATCACTTACAAAAACCTTTTAGATAGAGCTAATCAAATTGCAAATTCATTAGAAGAGTTAGGGCTCACAAAAGGTGACCGTGTACTCATCATCATGCCTCGATTAATTGAAACGTATGCCGTTTATATTGGCTGCTTAAAAGCAGGCATTTCTGTTATACCTTGTTCTGAAATGCTAAGAGCCAAAGATTTAAGTTATCGGGTGCAGCATAGTGGAGCAAAGGCAATCATTGCAGATTATCGTTTTACAGAGCAAGTGAATGATATCAAAGACGACCTGCCAACTCTTACATATAAAATTAGCGCTAACGGAGAAACGGATAACTGGCTAAGCCTTCAAGCCATAACGAATAATGTAAGCGCTTCCTACAAAGCACCTGAAACCTCTAAAGATGACATGGCTTTCTTATCTTACACATCGGGTACTACTGGACAGCCTAAAGGTGTTGTTCATACACATGGCTGGGCATATGCTCACATACGTACAGCTGCTAAAAGCTGGCTTAACATTTCAGAGAATGACAAAGTTTGGGCAACAGCAGGCCCAGGCTGGCAAAAATGGATTTGGAGTCCCTTCTTATCAACTTTAGGTACTGGATCAACAGGATTTGTATACCAAGGAAAGTTTGATCCGCAAAAATATTTAACGCTTTTGCAAGACCAGCAAATATCTGTTTTATGCTGTACACCTACAGAGTATCGATTGATGGCTAAAGTGGATAACTTAGATCAATATCGTTTGCCGCATTTAAGAAGTGCCGTATCTGCAGGCGAACCACTAAATAGAGAAGTTATCGATACGTTCGAAAAGTATTTCCGTGTCAACGTACGTGATGGATATGGACAAACTGAAAATACATTGTTAGTCGGAACAATGGAAGGCATGGAAATCAAACCTGGATCTATGGGCAGACCAACACCGGGGAATGATGTGGAAATTATTGATGAGAATGGAAATCCTGTAGGTGCAGGAGAGGTTGGAGATATCGCTGTTCATAAAAATTGCCCGGCTCTTTTTAAAGAGTATTACAAAGATCAGGATCGAACAATGATGGCTTTTCGAGGAGACTATTATGTAACAGGGGATAAAGCCAAAAAAGATGCTGACGGCTACTTTTGGTTTGAAGGCAGAGGTGATGATATCATCATTTCATCTGGATATACGATTGGACCATTTGAAGTAGAGGATGCCCTTGTAAAGCATTCAGCTGTTAAAGAGTGCGCTGTAGTTGCAAGCCCTGATGAAATAAGAGGACATATTGTTAAGGCCTTTGTTGTACTTCGCGACGAGTCAGCTAACAAGGATATCTTAACAAAAGAACTGCAAGAACACGTAAAGCAGCTTACGGCACCATATAAATATCCAAGGTCGATTGAATATGTAAGCGATCTTCCAAAAACAACGTCTGGAAAGATTCGGCGTATTGAACTTCGTCAGTTAGAAGCTTCTAAATCAAGATGATTTCTTTTGAAAAGCAGATATTCATCTGCTTTTTTGCTTTGATAAAAGTTATACTTATTTTTAGAAAAAGTGTTTAGTTAAAGGTGGTAATTTAACGTGGGAACTTTGTTTCATAATGGGAAGATTTGCACGATGGTAACTGAAGGTGAATTTTGCGAAGCGGTATTTGTGGAGAACGGTTTGATCACCGAAACCGGGACTGAAAAAGAATTAACAGACAAGTATTTCGAAAGCATTATCAAGAAGATTGATTTACAGGGAAATATCATGTACCCGGGGTTTGTAGATAGTCATCTGCATTTGATTGGTCATGGTGAGAAATTAATTAGATTAGACCTCTCTGAAATGAAGTCCGCTGAAGAGATGGAAAGCGCACTCCGAGAGAAGGTAAACACACTTGATTCAGATGAGTGGCTGATCGGTGAAGGCTGGAATGAGAATAATTTTATCGACCGTAAAATTTTTCACAAAAATGAGCTGGATGCGATATCAGAAGGTCGCCCTGTTCTCCTATCAAGAGTTTGCCGTCATGCATTTTTAGCCAATTCTAAAGCGCTTGATTTAGCAGGGATTACAAAAGAAACACCTGATCCTGCAGGTGGAATTATCGTAAGGGACAGCAATGGTGAACCAACTGGTTTATTACATGATACTGCCGCAGAGCTTGTTAAGAAAGTGGTTCCAGAAGTATCTCAAGAGTATTTAAATCGAGCTCTGAAAACTTCTGTTCAGCATCTTCATTCACTAGGTATTACGGGAGGGCATTCGGAAGACTTAAGTTATTATGGTTATGTTGAAAGACCGTTAAAAGCTTATAAGTCTGTAATAGAAGAGGAACGTTTAAAGTTTCGTGCTCATCTTTTAGTCCATCACGAAGCACTAAACGACTTTAAAGAAATTAAACAAGACTACCAAATACCTTTTGTAGAATATGGTGCTTTGAAAATTTTTGCAGATGGAGCTTTCGGTGGCCGCACAGCTTGGTTGTCTCAGCCATACAATGATGCTCCTGAGACATCGGGAGTATCCATACATGAAGATGAGGGATTACTACAACTTGTTCAAATTGCTCGAGAAAATAGCATGAATATTGCCGTACATACTATTGGGGATATGGCTCTTAAGCAAACGATTGCTGTTATAAAAAAGTGTCCGCCCAAAAAGGGAAGAGATCGTCTGATACATGTTGGACTCGTTGATGAAGAATTGATTAAAGATATGAAGCAGCTTTCAGTCATTTTGGATATACAGCCTGGTTTTGTTGCTTCAGATTTTCCTTGGCTGATTGAAAGGCTTGGAACAGACAGAATTCCGTATGCTTTTCCATTTAGAACATTAATTGATGAAGGGTTAATTTGTGCAGGTGGCTCGGATGCTCCAATTGAACCTGTTAATCCTCTTCTTGGAATCTTTGCTGCTGTAGCACGAAGGAAGCCAGGAGAGAATCACGAAGGATATGTACCACTGCAAAAATTAACGATGTACGAAGCAATTGGCATATATACATCCGGCAGTGCTGCTGCAATTATGCAAGAGCACCATAGAGGTTTGATTAAAGAAGGATATATCGCTGATTTTACTGTTTTAGATCGAGATTTATTTCAAACGCCAATAGACGATATTCTCGATGTTAATGTTGTATATACGATTGTAGACGGTGACATTGTTTACGAGAAAACTACGTAAATTCAGTCAATCAATCACTTCAAAGATTACGAAATTAATCAAAATGAAAAAGAGTATGCGGAGCGCATGCTCTTTTTTGTTTGATAAGGAAATGACAGAAACCAACAAAGAACTCTGGTTTTTTACTGATTTTATTAGAGAAAGCTTCTTCTTACTTTATGCCAAAACGAATTGTCTTTTAATTTTACTGTCTTGATCCGTTTATCTGTTAGTTCGAAACTTAGTTTTTCACAGTGTTTAATGCTCATCGCCTCATTATCCATTCCAATAATCGGATAATGGCTATTGTCATGTTTAATCATAAGTGTCATTTTGCGGTTATCACTTAACAAGAATGAGGAGCCGAGGGTACGGTAGTGATTATTATTTAAAGAAGCAAGTTCACTGATCTGATAACAAGCGAGCATAGGGTCTACAACCGCACCGTTTACAGATTTATTGTATGCCGTACTGCCTGTTGGCGTTGAAATGATCAATCCATCACCACGGAACGTTTCAAAATACAAGTCATCAATAAACACATCAATCTCAAGAGTTCGAATAATAGAAGAACGAAGAGAACATTCATTTAAGCAATAGAAGGATCCTTGTCCATCAATATTTACCGATAAAGCGGGATACTTCCTAACTTCGATCTGCTCATTTTTCATCGCTTCTATCATACCTGCTTGATCGTCAATGTGAAAGTCGCAATAGAATTCAGATTCTAATGTGCTTACTCCTACGTATAGACAATCATCTCTGAAACCAGTTTTGCGTACAGCTTGTAAGAAAGAGCCATCGCCACCTATGCTTGCAATAATATTCGCTTCTTTTTCATTCTCAACAACTTCGAATCCTTCAGATATCGCAAGTGATTTTAAAAGCTCAGTCTTCTCTAGAATCGAATCTTCCTTTTTGTAAAAAAAGAAAATCTTATTGCGCACAGTCATACCGTATTCCTCCTTAAATCCTTCTGCTTCATTATTGTGTTCTGAATTTTATATTGAAATTCCTGTTTCTATTGTAACAGACATCAACAGAGTTTAGATTAAATAACCTCTGCCCATAATGAAGGAATAGAAGGGAAGAGTCGTATGAACTGGATTTTGCTTATTATCGGTATTCTCGTTTTTCTATTGGTCTTATTATGTGTATCAACCATTCATATCTCGGTGTATTTTGTTCACCGTAATGACAATAGTGATATTACCGTTACATTGAGAATGTATCGTTTTATAAAATACAAAATGAACGTGCCTCTTATTAGTATAGATGCACAGGACCATTCGATTAAAATTAGAGAAGAAAAACAAGGGACGATGGGACAGAAAAAAGAAAAAAAGAAAAAAGTGTCCTTTCGCCAATTGAAAAATCAATATGTAAGCTTTAAAAAAATGCTTAGTCATATTCATCACTTTTATAAAATTCTTGCTGCTTTTTTGAAAAAAATAAAAGTAAAGAAGGTGGAATGGCATAGTGCGGTTGGACTTGGAGAAGCTTCCTCTTCTGCTATCGCTGCAGGTACAGTATGGGGATTTAAAGGAATTGCTCTTCAAGTAATGCATACTTTCTTTAAGCTGGAAGGAAATCCGAACATATCTGTCGTTCCGGTTTTTCAAGGCATGCACAGTGAAACGCGGTTCTCTTGTATGTTTTCATTTAAAATCGGGCATGCTATTGTCGTTATGTTAAAAATCTTAAAGTCCTGGCGAATGTCAAGTCGTTCAGCTAAGGTGAATTCTGAATATATGACTGGAGGCATGTAAAAATGAGTGAACATCCAATCCAGGGTTTAATGAAAACCGCGATGGAAAATTTAAAAGAAATGATCGATGTGAATACGATTATCGGTGATCCGGTAGAAACCCCTGACGGCAGTGTGATTTTAACTGTATCAAAGGTAGGGTTTGGGTTTGCTGCAGGCGGAAGTGAGTTTGGGAATCAAGAAGAATCATCACGTGCATCAACTCAGCAAGGGACTTCAAGTCAATCGAAAGAGATGCCGTTTGGCGGAGGAAGCGGGGGAGGAGTTTCAATCACTCCAATCGCATTCCTTGTCGTAAGCAACACAGGGATTAAAACGATTCACTTAGATAATAGCACACATTTATATGAGAGAATTTTAGATCTAGCTCCTGGTGTAATTGATAAACTGCAGCATATTATGAATAAAAATAAAAACAATCAAGGGCCATCAAGTACACAAAATCATGAGTTTTAAAAAAGCTAACATCTCGTTAGCTTTTTCTTCTGCATTGCTTTAAGATGAAAGGGAAAGTACATATTATTATTTCTTTGAGGAGGAGTATGAATCATGAGCGTAACATTTAAAGAAAAACCAGTTACATTACTAGGAAACGAAGTAAAAGTAGGGGACCAAGCTCCCGATTTTAAAGTGTTGGCAAACGATATGTCAGAAGTAACTCTAGCTGACTCAAAAGGAAGCGTACGTTTAATTGCCGCTGTACCTTCTGTTGATACAGGTGTTTGTGATGCTGAAGTTCGTCGTTTCAATGAAGAGGCATCAAAGCTCGATAACGTAAAAGTGTTAACCGTTTCAGTGGACTTGCCTTTCGCACAAAAAAGATGGTGTGCTGCAGCTGGCATTGAAAATGTTCAAACTCTTTCTGATCATCGTGACCTTTCATTCGGTAAGGCTTATGGCGTTGCGATAGAAGAACTTCGCCTTCTTGCGAGATCTGTTTTTGTTATCGATAGCTCAGACAAGATCACTTATGTGGAATATGTTAGTGAAGTAACGAGTCACCCTAACTACGAAGCAGCAATCGAAGCGGCTAAAGCTGCAAAATAAGCAATCAGACATCTCCGGTAGAGCCAATACATACCGGAGATTTTTATTTGTATCTGTTAACAATTCAGTTGTTACACGAAATCAATCATTTATAAAAACAAAAGTATAATAAATAACCTGAAAAACGTTAACCATTGTATTTTTTAGCTTGGATTTGCTAAAATGTTTCCTGTGTAAACTTAGGAGGAAGCGGATATGAGTTCTTTTAAAGATGTAGAAAAATTGTTTGTAACGATGGATAATACAGCAACGGCAATCAAGGATAAACTTGACCTGCCTTATTTAGATGCACTTGTCGAAACGGGAGAGAACCTGTTTTTTCAGGAGATACCAAAAGAGTACCCTAAAGAATTAACGAATGTTTTAACGGATGAATACAAGAAGATTAACTTAACTGAATTCGGCAAAGAAGAAACGCGTAAAGCGTTTCAGCTCGCAGTATTAAAAGGGATGAAAGAAGCTGTTCAGCCTCATCATGCCATGACGCCAGATGCTGTTGCTTTATTTGCAGGCTATCTTGTTCAAAAGTTTGCTAATAAATCCGAAACCCTAACCCTTTTAGACCCTGTAGTGGGCTCAGGGAATTTGATAACAGCTGTCATGAACCAGCTTAAAGATAAAGAAACAGTTGCTTTTGGAGTAGAAGTAGATGAAACACTTTTACGATTAGCTTGGGTAAATGCTAATATACAAAAACATAAAGTAGAGCTTTTTCATCAAGACGTGATCAAGCCGCTTTATGCTGATCCGGTTGATGTGGTGATTGCAGATCTGCCTGTTGGCTATTATCCTGACGATGAAAGTGCAAAAGCATTTAAGGTCCATGAAAAAGAAGGTCATACATTCGCGCATCATCTAATCATTGAACAAGCGATCCATCACTTGAAAGAAGCAGGTATAGGCCTATTTATTGTACCGAACAACATTTTTGAAAGTGAACAAGCTGAGCTGCTTAAAGCGTGGATGAAAGAAACAGTCACGGTATTAGGGCTTTTACAGCTTCCGGAATCATTATTCAAATCTGCTGTTCACGCCAAAAGCATCCTAATTCTGCAAAAGAATGGAGAAGGAGCTATAAAGCCTAAACAAGCGATGCTTGCTCAGCTGCCGTCCTTCTCGAACAAAAATGGATTAGGAAATGTCATGGAACAGATGAATGATTGGTTTAAAACAGAATGGGAACGTGAAAAATAACAGCGTGGGATAAAACCTATGCTGTTTTTTTATGTGTTTGCAAACGGATTCAAGTCTGAATTGCATGAATATAAGGTGTAAGCGTTTTACAACCTTGATATTAACAATGGGCAGTGTTTAAATAAGGAAGGATTATAGTATCAAATGAGACAGAAGTGTGCTGACTGCATCCTTCTTTTTCATTGAATATGAAGGAGATGGCTATTTTGGCTAAAATTATTGCAATTAATGCCGGAAGCTCGTCCTTAAAATTTCAGTTACTTCAAATGCCTGAAGAAGAGGTACTGACAAAAGGACTTGTAGAACGTATCGGATTAAACGACTCAGTTTTCACGATCGAAGTAAATGGTGAAAAAGTAAAAGAAATTAAAGATATTCATGATCATTCAGAAGCAGTGTCTATGCTTTTAGATAAATTAGTTAAACATAACATTATTTCTTCCCTTGATGAGATCGAAGGAATTGGCCACCGTGTCGTTCATGGCGGAGAAAAGTTTAATGATTCTGTTCTTATCACAGATGAGATATTAAATGAAATTGAAGAGATTTCATATCTTGCGCCATTGCACAATCCAGCCAATGTTGTTGGAATTAAAGCGTTCAAAACGGTATTGCCTGATGTACCTGCAGTTGCCGTTTTTGATACAGCTTTCCATCAGTCCATGCCTGAAAAATCATTTTTATACAGCCTTCCATACGAATATTACGAAGAGTATGGTATTCGTAAATACGGATTCCACGGAACAAGTCATAAATATGTTTCTGAAAGAGCAGCAGAGCTTCTTGGACGTCCGGTTGAACAGCTTCGTCTTTTATCTTGCCATTTAGGAAACGGTGCAAGCATTGCAGCGATCGAAGGTGGAAAATCAATTGATACCTCTATGGGTTTCACACCTTTAGCGGGTGTTACAATGGGAACTCGTTCAGGTAACATTGATCCATCATTAATCCCTTATATCATGCAAAAGACAGGTCAAAGTGCTGAAGAAGTAATTAATGTATTGAACAATAAGAGTGGAATGCTAGGTGTTTCTGGATTCTCTTCTGACCTTCGTGACATCGAAAGTGAAGCTGAGAAAGGGAATGAACGTGCTGAACTTGCTTTAGAAGTTTTTGCTAGCCGTATCCATAAATATATCGGTTCTTATGCAGCAAGAATGGCAGGCATTGATGCAATTATCTTCACAGCTGGTATCGGTGAAAACAGTACGGCAGTTCGCGAGCGTGTACTTCGCGGATTAGAATTTATGGGTGTGTATTGGGACCCTGCTCTAAACCAAGTTCGCGGTAAAGAAGCATTTATCAGCTATCCTCACTCTCCAGTAAAAGTAATAGTCATTCCTACGAATGAAGAAGTTATGATTGCTCGAGATACGATGCGTATTGCGATGTAATTTTATAAAACAGCCTTTTCATGCCCATGCATGTAAAGGCTGTTTTTTTATTTGAAAATGCTCTGTAAAGAAGGAAAACAGATTGTTATAGCGTAAACCCTTTTATGTACTTAAAATAGTGTGCACCTATATGAGGGAGTTCTGTCTGATGTACAAAAAGGAACAATATTTATATGCTAAAGATAAAAATGTAAAAGCAAAAGTGCGTAATTATGATAAAGAGGATATTTCTGAGCTTATGAAAATCCAACGAGAAAGCTTTCCTCCTCCTTTTCCTTCTGAACTATTGTGGAATGAGAAGCAGCTGCAAAACCACATCACGCTTTTTCAGGAGGGAGCATTATGTGTGGAGATCGATGGAGTATTGGCAGGCTCAATAACAGGGCTGTTAGTGAATTTTGATCCTAGTCATCCTCGCCATACTTGGGAAGAGATAACGGACAGCGGATATATCTCAAATCATGATAACAATGGAAAAACGCTTTATGTTGTTGATATATGTGTCCGTCCTGCATACAGAAAATTGAACCTTGGCAAGCTCTTGATGCAATCATTATATGAAACCGTTGTTCATCTCAAATTAGAGCGTTTGTTAGGCGGAGGCAGAATGCCCGGGTATCGAGAGCATTCAAACAATCTTTCACCACAAGCATATGTTGAGAGAGTAGTGGAAGGAAGCATGTACGATCCAGTCATTTCGTTCTTGTTGAGATGTGGCAGAACGCCGTTAGAATTGGTTCCTGATTATTTAGAGGATGAGGAGTCATGCAATCATGCTCTTCTCATGGAATGGAGAAATCCTTTTAACGGATAAGGAAAACCTGTTGTTTTTTTACTTCAAGGAAAGATTATAATACACTATAAAAAAAGGATTTTAAGGAGGAGAAGTATGCCGTTAACAGAGCGTGAAGAGCAAATTTGGGAAGAAATCAAAGCCTGGGAAGATGATTTTTTTACATATGAACCAACAGATTTTGGCCGTACTTATGAAAAATGGGCAACGCGACAAATGGATCTTCTGTCTGAAGAGATGCAGGAGACAATCGGAGAATATGTGGATTCTGTATTGTTCCATATTCATGCTCTTATACAAAACTCTCAATTCCAGTTAGATACTAAACAAAGAATCCTTTCTGAGGCAAGAGTATTTCGAGATGATATTCTTGAGATTGAAGATTTAAAGAAGTGCTCGATCGACCAATTATCTTATATGGCAGATCAACAGATCGCCCGAAACCGCCTTCTTTCCTTTTCTCAAGGCGGACTTGCCGGAACGGGTGGACTTCTCTTTTTAGGAACAGATCTACCAGCAATGGTGGCACTCGGAATTCGTTCAGTTCAATCGATCGCCATGCATTATGGATATGACATTCAAAGACCTGCTGAAATGATGAGATCGCTAAAAGTCTATCATGCAGCTACTATGCCAAAACGCTTTCAGCAAGAGAAATGGGACGAGCTAATGGCAGAGATTCGAGAAGAAGAAGATCCTATTTTTTATGCTGGGAAAGATGTTATTGCAGATATCTCGTGGATGTCTCACCCGATTCAGCAAGCGGTTAAGATGATGGCCATTCTTCTTCTTAGAAAGAAGCTGACACAAGGATTGCCTATTTTCGGTATGGCTTTGGGGGCTGTCATGAACTATCAGCAATCTAGAAAAATTACAGAAATCGCACACAAGTTTTATCAAAAACGATATCTTTATGAAAAATATTAAGAAACAGGTGTTATTAAAATGAGTGTTCAAGAACATAAAGCACGAGCACCGAAAATAGTGAATTGCATGATCGTAACGGTAAGTGATACACGAAATGAAGAGACGGATAAAAGCGGAAAGCTGATCCAGACATTTTTGAAATCCCAAAATCATGTGATCGCAGAATATAGAATTGTTAGCGATGATAAAGAACGGATTCAGATTGCCGCGCAGTTTGGAATTCAAAACGATAACATTGATGTAGTTCTTTTTAACGGTGGTACAGGAATAGCGTCTAGAGATGTAACGATTGAATCTCTCATCCCCTTATTTGACAAAGAAATCACGGGTTTCGGAGAACTGTTTCGTATGTTAAGCTACACTGAGGATATCGGATCGAGTGCCATGTTAAGCCGTGCTATTGCTGGTGTTAAAGATAGGACGGCAATATTTGCCCTGCCAGGTTCGTCGGGAGCTGTGAAATTAGGAATGGAAAAATTAATAATGCCAGAGCTGAATCATGTCGTACAACAGCTGCAAAAATAAAGAGGGTGCTTATGCATCCTCTTTTTTATCCGTGTATTTTTGATGAGATGTTTTGATTCAATCTATACCATAACCAAAGATCATTGATGACGGAGGCTAAACTGGCAATTTTGTAGTTCAGCTCACATGATATTTCAAAGTTTTCTTCCGAAGATAACTGATCTTGGAGTTCATTGATGTGTTTTTCAATTTGCCCGATTCGATCTGGAATCGTCCCTCTTATTTTCTCCCAATGCAACAGAATGGCTGCTTGCAAAGCTTTATCATACGTTCCCCAAGGCTTATTTAAATGCGGCACGGATATTCCGAGCCTGTCATCCCATACAAAGTTATTTTGCAAAATAAATCACCTCTATCCCTATTGTACAAAAGGGTGCATGCTGATGCGAGATAAATGTTAAAAGTTATTTTTATTCATTTTAAAGAATAACCTTGCAATTTTCATTGGAATTTTGTTATAGTATGAACTATCTTAAATGGTATTTTTATAAACAATAATGTATAAAAATAAATAATTATTCATTTTAGTAATCAACAGGAGGAGAGATTTCATATGGGGAAAAAAGTTGTTTTAGCTTATTCTGGGGGATTAGATACATCGGTTGCTATACCGTGGTTAGCGGATAAAGGATATGAGGTAATTGCATTATGCTTGGATGTGGGTGAGGGGAAGGATCTTCCTTTTATACAATCAAAAGCACTATCAATCGGAGCATCTGAATCCATCGTATTGGATGTTCAAAAAGAATACGCTGAAGAATATGCATTAGTCGCTCTTCAGTCACATGCACTTTATGAAGGGAAATATCCATTGATCTCTGCTTTAAGCCGCCCGCTTATCGCTAAAAAGTTAGTTGAGACAGCTGAAAAATATGGTGCAACTGCTGTTGCTCATGGCTGTACAGGTAAAGGGAACGACCAAGTGCGTTTTGAAGTTTCTGTTGCAGCACTAGCACCAGAACTTGAGGTGCTCGCACCAGTCCGTGAATGGAGCTGGTCGCGTGAAGAAGAAATTCAATATGCAAAACAGCATGATATTCCAGTGCCTATCAAAAAAGAAAATCCTTTTTCAATTGATCAAAATTTGTGGGGAAGAAGCAATGAATGCGGAATATTAGAAGATCCTTGGGCAGCTCCGCCTGAAGAAGCATACGAAATGACAGTATCACTTGAAAATACGCCAGATCAGCCACAAATCGTTGAAATCGGATTTGAGCAAGGTGTTCCTGTATCCCTTAATGGTGAGAGTGTATCGCTCGATCACCTCATTCACCAGCTAAATGAATGGGGAGGCGCACATGGGGTTGGACGAATCGATCATGTGGAGAATAGACTCGTTGGGATTAAATCACGTGAAGTTTATGAGTGTCCTGCAGCTACAACACTTATTAAGGCACATAAAGAATTAGAAGACTTAACATTAGTAAAAGAAGTCGCTCATTTTAAGCCGATCATAGAAAAGAAGATGACAGAATTAATCTATGAAGGTCTTTGGTTCTCACCACTGAACGCATCGTTAAAAGCCTTTTTGGATGAAACACAAAAACATGTAACAGGGACTGTCCGTGTTAAATTCTTTAAAGGCCATGCGATTGTAGAAGGAAGAAAATCACCTTACTCTCTATATGATGAAAAATTAGCTACTTACACATCAGACGATGCATTTGATCACACTGCTGCAAAAGGGTTTATCTCACTATGGGGGTTACCTACAAAAGTCAGCAGCATGGTTCAAAAAAATGAGGTGAAAGTGTGAAAAAGCTATGGGGAGGACGTTTCTCTAAACAACCTGAAGAATGGGTAGATGAGTTCGGAGCATCCATTTCGTTCGATCAGCAGCTGGCAAGTCAAGATTTAAAAGGAAGTCTTGCGCATGCTAAAATGCTGTATCAATGCAATATTATTGATGAAAGTGCTTATGAAAACATTAAGAATGGATTGCTTTCTCTTGTACAGGAAGAGAAAGCAGGCGAACTATCTTACTCAGTGAAGTATGAAGATATACACTTGAACCTTGAAAAACTGTTAACCGATAAAATCGGACCAGACGGAGGAAAACTTCATACAGCGAGAAGCCGAAATGATCAAGTTGCAACAGACTTCCATCTCTATGTAAAAGAAGAGACACTACTTATTATTGAGCATATTGAAGAACTGCAAAAATCCCTTTTGAATCTTGCTGAAGAACATGTGGAGACCATTATACCTGGTTATACCCATCTTCAGCGTGCCCAGCCAGTTTCCTTAGCGCATCATCTTTTAGCCTATTTTTGGATGCTTGATCGAGATAAGGGCAGATTGCAAGACAGTTTAAAAAGAACAGATGTAATGCCGCTTGGAGCAGGTGCACTAGCGGGAACAACTTTTGATATCGACAGAAACATCACAATGAACGAATTAGGATTCTCAAATAAATATCTTAACAGCTTGGATGCGGTAAGTGATCGAGATTTTGCAATCGAATGCTGCAGCAACGCTTCTATGATCATGATGCATCTTTCTCGTTTTTGTGAAGAATTGATTCTTTGGTCTTCAGAAGAATTCGGATTCATTGAAATCAGTGATAGCTTCACAACGGGCAGCAGCATGATGCCACAAAAGAAGAATCCAGATATGGCCGAATTAATTCGCGGCAAAAGCGGCAGAGTATATGGATCATTAATGTCTTTACTCACGTTGATGAAGGGACTTCCTCTTGCTTACAACAAAGATATGCAAGAAGACAAAGAACCTGTTTTTGACACGGTAAAAACAGTTAAAGGATGTCTCAGTATCATGACTGGAATGATGAATGAGGTTAAAATAAATGCTGAAAAGATGAACAAAGCCGTTCATCAAGATTTTTCGAATGCAACAGAACTCGCTGATTATTTAGCGAAAAAAGGGATTCCGTTTCGCGAAGCCCATGAATTAGTTGGTCAGATGGTACTTCAATGTATTCAAAAAGGGTGCTATCTTCTTGATATTAGTCTTGAGGAATATCAGGCATGGTGTCCACTTGTGGAAAACGATTTATTTGTTGCGCTATCACCAAAAACCGCTGTTGAAAGAAGAAATTCAGAAGGCGGTACAGGTTTTGATGCAGTGCACAAACAGATTGATGCAGCGAAATCAAAAATACTTGTTTCCAAAAATTAATACCGTTTAACTTTCTTCAGAGGACAAAAACTATGGTTAAGGTTTTAAATTTGAAGGAGGAAGTTACCATGGCAAAGGAAAAACGTCCAAATCAACAGTTAGAATACGATGCTGAAGGTGAAATGACCGTTCATCAGCAGATAACAGAAGCGTACCAAAGTGGAATTGTTGATAAAGTAGATCAAGGACAGCAAAGAACAAAGCTAGATGACGAAGAAAGTCTTTCATAAAAGTAGTTAATAAGGGATGGCTCACATAGTTGAGCTATCCTTTTTGTTTATACCTTGTTTTGAGGAATGTATGTTAGAAGGTTGGTATGCGTGAGATGTTTGTAGGGAGGAGGGGTATAGGGCTAGTGAACATATGACGATTTTTGTCAACTCGCCGATATATGTTCAAAACTCGCTGGAATATAGTCAAATGTCGCCGGATTATCCCTGGAATTTCTAGAATTATTTCAAAATTTTCTTGAACTAGTGATAGTTTTACCCAAGCTGGTATAAGAGAGGGCCTGTTTAAAGAGGCGAATATGCATCTATTTGATCTATCTATAACGAGTTTTAAGTAAAAAATGTATAGGTAGTACAAAATGAGAAAAAATTATGCAACTTATAACTGCAGCGGCGGTATTTCATCCAGCACCCAAGCTTGAATCTCCTTCTCCTATTTAGGGCACCTTAATGCTGTCTTATCTGCAAAAAAAATCATAATGATTTTCAACTTTTTATTTTGAATCTTAGATGGTATGGTAACTATAGATAATGAAATAATTTCCAATATTGATAGGGAGGGAAAACAGATGAAAATTGGTGTACCGACTGAAATAAAAAATAACGAAAATCGTGTAGCTATGACTCCTGCTGGAGTTTTAAATCTCGTGGCGTCTGGTCATGAAGTGTTTATTCAAAAAGGTGCTGGAATCGGCTCTGGCTTTACAGATGAAGAATACGAAAGTGCTGGCGGCGTGATCGTTGAAACGCCTGTTCAGGCGTGGTCGATGGAAATGGTTATGAAAGTGAAAGAACCGCTGCCCGAGGAGTATTGTTTCTTTCGGGAAGGATTAATCCTGTTCACATATTTACATCTTGCACCTGAGCCTGAGTTAACTAAAGCGCTGACAGATAACAAGGTTATCGGCATTGCATATGAGACTGTACAGCTGCCAAACGGAACATTACCGTTGCTTACACCGATGAGCGAAGTAGCGGGAAGGATGGCTGCTCAGATTGGTGCTCAATTTTTAGAAAAACCTAAAGGCGGCCTAGGGATTTTGTTAAGTGGAATTCCTGGAGTTCGACGCGGCAAAGTAACGGTAATCGGCGGTGGAGTGGTTGGAACAAACGCTGCTAAAATTGCTATGGGACTTGGAGCAGATGTTACGATCATAGATTTAAATCCAGAACGTCTTCGTCAGCTTGATGATATTTTTGGTGTAGAAATTAATACTCTCATATCTAATCCGCTTAATATTGCGCTTGCTGTTCAAGAGTCTGCATTGGTAATTGGTGCCGTTTTAATCCCAGGAGCAAGGGCGCCTAAGCTCGTTACTGAAGAGATGATAAAAGGGATGCAGCCGGGTTCAGTAATTGTAGACGTTGCAATTGATCAGGGCGGTATTTTTGAAACCGTCGATCGCATTACAACACATGATAATCCGACTTATGAAAAGTATGGAGTTCTGCACTATGCAGTTGCAAACATGCCAGGTGCTGTTCCAAGAACTTCAACGATCGGGCTGACAAATGTGACTGTTCCTTATGCACTTCAAATCGCAAACAAAGGGTACGCGAAAGCATGTTTAGATAATGAAGCTTTACTAAAAGGAATTAATACGTTGGATGGTTTTGTAACGTATAAAGCTGTTGCTGAAGCACATCAGCTGGATTATAAAGATGCGGTTTCCATATTGACTCAAAAATAATTAGGGTGACACAAAAGTCCAACGTTCCTTTTTACTGGAATGGGGCTTTTTTTCTGTTCTATAATAGGGTATGTAAGGAAATAGGATGAAATCTAGCGTCCTAATTAGAGGAGGGAGTAAGTTATATGAAAGTGACGTATCACGGACATTCAGTACTTGAGATTCAAACCGGGGAACATTCCGTTTGGATAGACCCTTTTATTAATGGAAACGGACAAGCTAAAATTAAAGTTAGCGATGTAAAAGCAGATGTTATTTTATTAACACACGGTCATAACGATCACGTTGGAGACACAGTTGAGATTGCAAAAGCAAACAACAGCTTAGTAGTAGCGCCTTTCGAACTTGCCAATTACATCAGTTCTCAAGGAGTGGAAGCACACCCTATGCACATTGGAGGAAGCCGCACGTTTGATTTTGGAAAAGTAAAGTTTACTCAAGCTTTCCATGGATCAAGTTATGAAGAAGAAGATGGCACTGTTGTGTATACAGGGATGCCAGCAGGAATTTTATTTTCACACGGTGGAAAAACCCTATACCATGCAGGTGATACCGCTCTATTCTCAGATATGAAATTGATTGGAGAATTTGAGAAACCTGACGCTGCCTTCTTACCCATAGGTGATAATTTTACGATGGGTCCTGAAGATGCACTTATTGCAGCAAAATGGATCGGTGCAGACATAACTGTTCCAATCCACTTCAACACATTTCCTGTAATCGAACAAGATCCAGAAACTTCTTTTACATCGAAACTTGGGAATAAAGGAAAAGTGCTTCAAAGCGGTGAAAGCTTAAACGTATAATGATTCTAACCTCCCTTTCTATGCATACGAATGATAGTAAGGGAGGTTGTATTTTATATGAGCCAAGAAAAAATAGCAAAAGTCTTAATGTTGTGTGTACTGCTTTATGTAGCAATACCTGTTCTCTCTTTAGACGGTCCTCTTTTGCAAAGTGTTTTTACGATTGCATGGAGCGGGTTTGCATGTATGTTGATGATTGGCTTGCTGTTTAAAAAAGATACTCTAAAGAAACGAGCAGTCAGGAAACAAAGTATTTCTGCAAATCGGAAAATGAGGAAAAGAATGCACATGGAAAGTTGAGTTTCTGTTTGTATGCCTGTATAATCTGTATTAGTCAAATAAACAAAACAGATAGATACAGGTAAAAGGAACGGTGAATGTAATGCTAACCAAGCATGAACAAATATTGCAGCATATTTTGGACCTTGATGTCGGATCAAAAATCTCCGTTCGGCAAATTGCAAAAGATTTAACGGTCAGTGAAGGTACAGCTTATCGAGCGATTAAAGAAGCTGAAAACCAGGGAATCGTAAGTACGATTGAACGTGTTGGTACGATACGTATTGAAAGACAAGCAAAAAGCAATATTGAAAAGCTAACGTTCGCCGAAGTCGTAAATATTGTTGAAGGACAAGTACTTGGCGGGCGCGCAGGGCTTCACAAAACGCTTCATAAGTTTGTTATCGGTGCTATGAAACTAGAAGCGATGATGCGCTATGTAGATGCTGGAAGTCTTTTAATTGTTGGTAACCGTGTGAACGCGCATGAATTAGGACTTAAAGCCGGAAGTGCGATTTTAGTAACAGGGGGCTTCGATACGGAAGAAGAAGTGAAGAGGCTTGCAGATGAACTTGAACTTCCTGTGATTTCAACAAGTTACGATACATTTACTGTAGCAACGATGATCAATAAGGCGATACATGACCGCTTAATCAAAAAGGATATCGTATTAGCCTCTGATATATTAATACCAATCGATGAAACCCATTACCTCTTTCAGCATGATAAAGTTTCGAAGTGGCATGAATTAAACCAAGAGACGATGCACAGCCGTTATCCTGTTGTGGATCAAGCGAATCGTGTAACGGGTGTTGTAACTTCTAAAGACATTATCGGAGTTCCTGTATCCATGCAAGTAGAAAAGGTTATGACTCGTGCTCCTTTAACGGTTACAGAAAAAACATCTGTAGCAGCATGTGCCCACATGATGATTTGGGAAGGAATTGAACTGCTGCCGGTTATCGGTTCTTCTCATAAACTCATTGGAATTTTAACAAGGCAAGATGTTTTGAAAGCGATGCAGATGATGCAGAAGCAGCCGCAAGTTGGAGCCACTTTCGATGACCTGATCACTACAGAGTTAAAAGAACAAAAGGTGGATCATGAAGTTACGTTTACTTGCAGGATCACACCTCAGATGACCAATCACCTCGGCACAGTTTCTTATGGTGTACTGATGACTTTAGTAACCGAGACAGCTCGTAAAGCGTTGAGAAGAATTAAAAAAGGTGACCTTGTTGTTGAGAACGTAACATTCTACTATATCAAGCCTGTTCAGATCGATAGTGACATTGAATTGATACCAAGAGTTCTGGAAGTGAGCCGGAAATTTGGAAAAGTAGATGTAGAAATTCATCATGAAGGAAAGATTGTTGGAAAAGCGATGATGATGGCTCAGCTTCTCGATCACCGGTCATAAAAAAGACTTTTTTCTTATCCTTTGTTGTTCTTGTGAGTAGTTGATTTCCGTTTCAGGAGTCTCGCCACCTTACACTTCAATCAACTTGTCAGTGAAGGATTTAGAAAATCTGTTCCTAAAAGCCAAACTTTTTTAAAGAGTACTAAAAAAGTCCCTATTAAAGGGACTTTTTATCCATAATTATTTAGTTTTTCTGTGCTTCTTCTCGTGCAAGTGTAAGAAAATGCTTGTACATTTTATAGTTCATGATTAATAGTACGATTCCATATGCTAAGAAGATTAGTGCGACCCAAAGCTGCACGCGGCCTTCTACAGCAGTCAGCTCGTTTAAACCGAATGATGCTAAGAACGCCCCAAGTGCCATTTTTGCTTTTGTTCCTGTCCAGCGCTTTAAGAAAGGTTCTTTTGCACGTACTTCTGAAACTTTATAAAACACATACAAACTAAAAGAAAGTATAATAAGAATAATAAAGATCGGCATTAAAAAACTCCCCACATTTTTACTCCACTATATTGTAAACGTTTAAAACCATAATTGCCACAACGACATCTAAAAGGAGTCTGCTATGAAAGAAGAAATCTTACAGAAAATTGAACAGTATGAAAAAATCATCATTCATCGTCATGTTAGACCAGACCCAGATGCGCTCGGATCGCAAGGTGGACTTGCTTCTATTATTAAGGCGAGTTATCCCCATAAGGAAGTTTATTCAGTTGGAGAAGAAGAAGAAGGATTGGCGTTTCTGAACAGAATGGACGGTATTGAAGATGATGTATACCAAGGTGCTTTAGTTATTATTTGCGATACAGCCAATTCTCCGAGAATAAGTGATAACCGTTACTCGTTAGGCGATCTTGTAATTAAGATCGATCACCATCCGAATGAGGATCCTTACGGAGATTTAATCTGGGTAGATACAGAAGCAAGTTCTACTTCTGAGATGATTATGGATCTATACCTTTCAGGACATGAGCAGGGACTGAAATTAGATAAAAGCGCAGCAAGACTTTTATATGCAGGTATTATTGGCGATACCGGACGATTTTTGTTTGCGAACACGACTCAGAAAACCCACCGCTATACAGCAGCTTTGTTAGAGACTGGATTTTCTCCATCAGAAATACATGAGAATTTATATAAGATTTCTGAGAAACTCGTAAGATTAAACGGACATGTTTTGCAGAACTTTTCAATAGTAGATGATTGTGTAGGGTATATCCATTTAACGAAAGATACATTAAATGAGTTCAACATAAATGCCAGTGAAGCGTCACTGTTAGTAAACTCTTTTTCTCATGTTGAAGGGTTGCTTGCTTGGGTATTTTTTGTGGATGAGCCTGACCAGATTAGAGTAAGGTTGCGCTCTAAAGGGCCGGTGGTAAATAAGATTGCAGCTAAATTTAACGGTGGAGGTCATCCGAGGGCATCTGGTGCAACGGTGTATACAAAGGATGAAACTCTGTCTGTGCTTTCGGAACTCAGAAACCTTTGTAAAGAATACAAAGCAAAATAAAAAAGGCCTCATCGGGGGGCCTTTTTATACTTTAGAACGTAAATTAGTTAGCTTTTTCAGGGATAAACCAAGAGCCAACATCCGTTACATCTTCATGCACTTTCAAGTTTAATTTTGCAAGCTCTCTTTTGATCAGGTCTGCTACTTCTTTCGTTTCCGCAAAAGCAGAAAAACCATTCTGTAATTCCTTTACCTTTTCACGGGCAAGTTCTTTTCGATTGATAATCATGTAGTTCCCCCCCAATATTCACTTCTTTACTCATTATTTTATACAAATTAAGGAGGTATTGCTATTTCTTTGCCCAAAGATTCATAAAAACGTAATAATTCGACCATTATTTATGCATAATCATTCATTTATCTTTGCAGAAATATAGATTCGAAGCACTCCTGTATACAGATATAGGTGGTCAATCTTAACTCGGTAAGCTTGTTCATCATCATCGAGGCGATAGGGTTTATTTTCTATCGCTTGGAAAAGCAGTGTATTACTCTTAGCAATCGTTTCTGTATCTTCTCCTATAAGATGCTCTAAATCGTCTTCAACTGCTTTTATTAAATGCATTCTTGTCAGGTTTGATAATTTTTGAGAGTCTGAATTTGAAAACCTTACATTGATCTCATGAAGTTTAAATTTCTTTGCAAGTTCTTCATTTGCTCTTTTGTCATCAGAAGTTAGAATCTCGTTTTTTTTCTTATAATCATCTAACTCCAATTTCTGATCTTCTAATTTATGAATAAGCCTTTCATGAGCCAAGCCGCCTTGTATTAAAAAAAATGCCCAGCCGATAATAAATCCTATCGCCATTCCAGCAAAAAAACGCTGGTAGCCTTTTCGTTGATACAGCGGAGGAATCCTCATCAGTTGATGTTCTCCTGGCTAAGCCATTGAATTAACTGCATAGCCGTATTGGCTCCTGCAATCGCTACAAATATATAGGTTAATTGCTTAAAGATCTCTATAGTGGCGCCATTTTCAAAACTGCGCTCAAAGTTTGTGATCGTATCAAACGTTCCTCCAATAGCCGCGACGATGGCCCATATTTTAAGTCTCTTTGCCAGCTCCATCATTTCGTATATAGGAGCTTTACCAACCAGAAATGCTGCAAGGCCACCAATTAATGCACCGCCTAATAAAACGCCAAAAGCAATGGCAAAGTCTAAGATTATGTTTGAAAAAAAATCTCTTACCATGAGACATCCTCCTCTCCTACTAAATGTATGGACAACTTGAGAAGTGTATGCTCGTTTCTATTTTTAAAATAAATGCTTTATTAAAAGATTGTTGTTTTCGAGCACTTTGTTCTTGGAAGGAAGTTGAAACGGATGTGCCAATGAGAGGTTCTGTCTAGTTTTTGGTCAAGCAAATCATGACTTAGGATCATCCTTTTATACATCATTGATAAAGTTGATTGAAGTGGAGGGTGCGAGACTCCTGCGGGACAGGTGGGCAGGTGAGACACTTAAACGTGAAACGTTAAGAATGTGGCTCACCGCCTGCCCCGCGGAAAGCGAGCACCTGGAACGGAAATCAACCACTTCCAATTTTCGAAAACATCTTAGAAATAATAAACTCCCTATAATGAAAACTGTTTCATTAACACATGCGAACTTCTGTACTATAATGAAGTTGCAAACAGGTGCGAAAGGAAGTGAAGAGTATGGGATTTGTCCCTTTGCATATACATAGTGAATATTCGCTTCTAGAAAGCTCTTGCCGAATTGAAGAGCTAGTTCAATGTGCAAAAGAATTGGGCTATAAGGCGCTTGCCATAACAGATAAATCAAATATGTACGGTGCTTTAAAGTTCTATACTGCATGCTTAAAAGCAGGAATTCAGCCTATAATCGGTCTAGAAGCCGAAATAGGAACACAGCACCAAAACACTAAAGAGAAAATACGCTCATCACATAAAATACTTTTATATGCCATAAACAATGAAGGCTATGAAAATTTATTAAAACTTACTACGCTTATGCAAACGAAACAAGAAGGGGAAGTATCACCGCTTACTCATACAGAGATCTCAAAACATGCTGCCGGCCTGATTGCTATTTCGTCTGGTTCAGAGGGCGAGATTCAGAAATACCTAGTTTATGAAAATCATGAAGACGGTAAACTGAATAGATTGCTTGAATTTTATATGCATTGGTTCCCTGATCGTTTTTATCTTGGACTTGAAGATCATAATACGGGGCTTGAAAAAACGGTAAACATGCAATTGCAATCTCTCTCTAGAAAATTTCACATACCGTTAGTTTGTATGCATGAAACGTATTATGTGAAAAAGGAAGATGCTGACGCTCATGACATTCTGTTATGCATAAAGCAAGGAGAAAAGATTAATAATCGTGATCGATATAAACTCCCAACGAATGAGTTTTATTTGAAATCACAGCATGAGATGGAAGAATTATTCTCACATGTACCAGAAGCCTTATCCGAAACAGCTAAACTTGCAGAGAGATGCTCTTTAAAGCTTGAACTAGGTAATATAGCTCTCCCAAAATACCCAGTTCCGACTAACCGAAACAGCTATGAATACTTAACTGAATTGTGTGAAGAGGGCCTTTTAAACAGATATGAAACAATAACACCCGAGATTAAAGATCGGCTTTCGTACGAACTTACTATCATTAAGAATATGAATTTTGAAGACTATTTTCTGATTGTATGGGATTTCATGAAGTTTGCTCATGATGAAAAGATGATTACTGGCCCAGGAAGGGGTTCGGCCGCCGGTTCTTTAGTGGCTTATGTTCTTCATATAACAAACGTTGACCCAATCCATCATCAATTGATTTTTGAACGTTTCTTAAATCCAGAGCGGGTGACGATGCCAGATATTGATATTGATTTTCCTGACAACCGCCGTGATGAAGTCTTAAGATATGTTGCGAACAAATATGGGACAGATTATGTCGCGCAAATCATAACCTTTGGCACATTGGCTGCCAGAGCAGCGATTAGAGACGCAGGAAGAGTCATGGATTTTCCTCCATCGCTCATCGATTTGACGGCTAAAAATATTCCTGCTAGACCTGGAATCACTTTAGAAAACGCGTTAAAAGAATCCGCTGGTCTACAGCAAGCGTATACAACAGACGCGGATGTAAAAAAACTTGTAGAGATAGCTATGACACTTGAAGGGTTGCCTAGACATGCCTCTACTCATGCAGCAGGCGTCGTCTTATCAGGTTCACCGCTTGTTCAAAAAGTTCCTTTGCAGAGTGGACACGACGGAATTCCACTCACACAATACAGCATGGATTGGCTCGAAGCAGCTGGCCTATTGAAGATGGATTTTTTAGGATTGCGCAATTTATCACTCATTGAAAATATTTTGTTCGCGATTGAAAAGAACGAGAACGTAAAGATCAAGCTTAATGAAATTCCTTTTACAGACGCTAAAACGTTTGAGCTTCTTGCAAAAGGTGATACGACAGGCGTGTTTCAGCTCGAATCAGATGGAATGAGAAAAGTGCTGCAGCAGCTTAAACCAACAGAGTTTGAAGACATTGTTGCGGTTAATGCTCTTTACCGACCAGGTCCGATGCAAAACATCCCTGATTATATAGCAGGTAAACACGGTCTAAAGACGGTTGAATATATGCACCCAGACCTTGAGCCCATACTTAAATCAACATACGGTGTTATCGTCTATCAAGAACAGATCATGCAGATTGCAACAAAAGCTGCTGGATTTACTCTTGGAGAAGCAGATTTGTTAAGAAGAGCAGTTGGTAAAAAGAAACGAGATATTTTGCTTCGTGAGCGTCAGCATTTTGTTGCGGGGTGTTTAGAACAAGGCTATGATGAAAAGTCTGCTGATGCTTTATATGATCTGATCGTTCGTTTTGCAGACTATGGTTTCCCAAGGAGTCATGCAGTTGCATACAGTGTAATCGCCTATCAACTGGCTTACTTAAAAGCAAATTACCCATCATATTTTATGGCTGCATTACTTTCAAGCGTTATTGGCAATCATGATAAAGTGTATCAATATATAAAAGAGTCTGAGCAAAAAGGAGTTCCTATCCTGCCTCCTTCTATAAATAAGAGCTCAGCTGTTTTTACATCTCATGGATCAGCTATTGCATTCGGTCTTTTAGCGATAAAAAATGTAGGACTTCAAGCAGTTAGAAGCCTTATGGAAGAAAACGATAAAGAACCGTTTCAAGATCTGTTTGATATTTGTGCACGATGTCCCCAGAAAACTGTAAATAAACGAACGATTGAATCGCTAATTTTTGCAGGCGCGCTGGATGATCTTGGAGAAGACAGAGCTGTATTGTTAGCTTCTCTTGAAACAGCGATTGAATACGGAGAAGAGTTTCAGGAGATCTCACGAAAAAATCAAATGTATCTATTTGATGATGACATTAATCTTCCCAAGCCTTCTTATGTATCTGTCCAGCCCTTTCAAGGAAGTGAGAAACTTAAGTTTGAAAAAGAAGCGCTTGGCTTTTTCTTTTCCTCTCACCCGTTAGAACGATATCGTGCCATCCTTAGCAGCTGGAAAGCAGCTGATATTAGGGATCTGAACGAAAAAAGATCTTCAGTCCTTCTCGGTGTTTTAGTGGACAAAGTTCGTGTGATTAAAACCAAAAAAGGAGAGCTGATGGCTTTTCTGACAATCAGTGATGAGAGCGGGGAGATTGAAGCGGTTGCTTTTCCGAAAGTGTACGAGGCACATCACAGTATTCTGCAAAAAGGTGAACAATTATTTTTAGAAGGAAGTGTTGAAAAGCGCAACGAAACCTTACAGATACTGATTAATAAATGCAAGCTGCTGCATGAATTAAAACCCAATGAACAACCAGCAGTATTTATAAAGATTGATAAAAAACATCAGTCACCTGAACATTTAAATGCAGTGAAGACCATTTTGGAGCAATCTAATGGCAGCGTACCTGTTGTACTCATCTATGAGGAAAGCAGACAGAAGGTACAGATTTCACAAAAAATAAATGCTACGGAGAATTTATTGTCAGAGTTGCAATCTGTTGTTGGTGAGGGTAATGTCGTTTTAAGAAGAAATTAAAAAACTTTACAGCTTGTTTACTTTTGTTATAATGAATGAGTCAATAACAGTGGTCTGACCACCTCCTAATTTGACTCATCGACCATAAATTTTAAAACCATTAGGAGATGAAGAGATGTCTACATTACGAGAAGAAGCACTACACATGCACCGCACCCATCAAGGAAAATTAGAATCAAAATCAAAGGTACCTGTTCGCAATGCAAAGGATTTAAGCCTTGCCTATTCTCCAGGTGTCGCTGAGCCTTGCAAGGATATTTATGACGATAAATCTAAAGTCTATGACTATACGATGAAAGGCAATACTGTAGCTGTTGTTTCTGACGGAACAGCGGTTTTAGGTCTAGGTAATATTGGTCCTGAAGCTGCACTGCCGGTAATGGAAGGAAAAGCCGTTCTTTTTAAGAGTTTTGCTGGAGTTGATGCATTTCCGATCTGTTTGAATACAACAGACGTGGACAAGATTGTTGAAACAGTAAAACTCCTCGAGCCGACTTTTGGTGGAGTGAATTTAGAAGATATTGCTGCACCGAATTGTTTCGTAGTTGAAGAGCGATTAAAAAAAGAAACAAATATTCCGATCTTCCATGATGATCAGCATGGAACTGCAATTGTTACTCTAGCAGGCCTAGTAAACGCACTTAAATTAACTGGACGTGAAATGTCTAAAATTAAAGTTGTCGTAAATGGTGCCGGTGCTGCTGGTATCGCAATTATTAAATTGCTAGATCGTTTCGGCGTAAAAGACATTATTATGTGTGATACAAAAGGTGCGATCTACGAAGGCCGTCCATTCGGAATGAATAGTGTAAAGAAAGAAGTGGCAAGGTTTACAAACCGTACAAAACAAGAAGGTACACTAGCTGATGTCATTAGCGGTACTGATGTTTTTGTTGGTGTTTCTGTAGAAGGTGCTCTTACTAAAGCAATGGTAGAATCGATGAACCCTGAACCGATTATTTTTGCGATGGCAAACCCTAATCCAGAAATTATGCCTCATGAAGCTCGTGAAGCAGGAGCGATGGTAATTGGTACTGGACGATCTGATTTCCCGAACCAAGTTAACAACGTACTTGCATTCCCTGGTATCTTCCGAGGTGCTCTTGATGTAAGAGCGACTCATATCAATGAGGAAATGAAGATTGCAGCAGTACATGCCATTGCAAACTTAGTAAATCCTGTTGAATTAAGTGCAGAATACGTTATTCCAGCGCCGTTTGATCCCCGTGTAGCTCCTGCAGTTGCAGCAGCTGTTGCGACTGCTGCTATGGAAACAGGTGTTGCAAGAATTCGTATGAGTCCAGAAGACATCGCTGAAAAGACAAAGAGACTTGCAATTATCGGAAAAGATGAATGAAACCGGTAAAGGAGAGAGGAATGTCTGTCCAGCCTACCGAAAAAGTATATATTGAAATTTTAAAGCAGATTAAATCTATTATTGTAGAAGACGGTCTTCAAGCGGGTGACAAGCTTCCATCTGAAAGGGAGCTAAGCGAACGCTTAAAAGCCGGAAGGTCTTCTGTTCGTGAAGCGTTAAGGGCTCTTGAACTGCTCGGTTTAATAGAAACCAGAAGAGGAGAAGGGACTTTTATACGTGAAGCAACAGGCCATCGTCTTGTAGAAGTGCTAGCGTCTTTCATTTTAAACGACAAAAAAGCTAGACAAGATCTTCAGGAAACAAGACATATCGTAATCAAGGATTGTGCAGAGCTTGCTGTTCTTAGATGTGATTCATCTACGATCAGCATCCTGAAGGAATTAATTCAACAGATGGATAAAGACGGAAATGGGAAAACAAATGAAGTCTGTAAACAATTTGAAAAAACTGTGATTCAATCATGCGGCAATCATCTTCTTTATCGTTTATATGTGGAGCTTACGGGTTATGGATCATCATTGCAACAAGCAAAATCCTTTTGGCCACCGGCTCTTTGTAAAGAAGTTCTAGAACTTCTTGAACAAAAGAACGCCGAGAAGCTAACGAATTTGTTATCAAAACAAAACGATGCCCTAAACGCAATCGAATAGGTGGTGTTATTCATTCATGATTAAAGGTTTGTTTGTTAAAAAGAAAAAATATGCCACAATACCAACTGGTAAAGTAAAACAAGATGTACCTGAAGGCATTATGAGTAAATGTCCAGAGTGCAAGCACATCATGGTAACCAAAGAGCTCAGGAAAAATCTGCTTGTCTGTCAAGGCTGTCAGTATCATTATCCGATGTCATCCCAAGAACGAATAGCTTCTCTGATTGATGAAGGAACCTTTACGGAATATGATGCTGATATGATTTCAGGAAACCCTCTAGAATTCCCTGATTATGTGGAAAAGCTTGAGGGGGACCGAAAGAAAACAAAGATAAACGAAGCAGTTGTTACAGGTGCAGGTCAGATGAATGGACTTGATGTAACACTGGCTGTAATGGATTCACGGTTTAGAATGGGCAGCATGGGTTCTGTTGTCGGGGAAAAAATTACACGTGCGATTGAACACGCCGTCGATAATGAAACTCCATTTATTATTTTCACGGCATCAGGCGGTGCTCGTATGCAAGAAGGTGTTCTAAGTCTGATGCAAATGGCCAAAACGAGTGTTGCTCTTAGAAGACTAAGTGACAAAGGTTTGTTGTTTATTTCTGTTATGACACACCCAACGACTGGGGGAGTATCTGCTAGTTTTGCTTCTGTTGGAGATTATAACTTCGCAGAGCCAAAAGCTCTAATCGGATTTGCTGGAAGAAGAATCATTGAACAAACGATTCGTCAAGAATTGCCAGAAGATTTCCAGACTGCTGAGTTTTTGTTAAAACATGGCCAGCTCGACAGAGTTATTCATCGAAGTGATATGAAAAAGACATTGAGTACATTGTTAAAGATGCATACAGAAGGGAGGCGTTAAAGCATGGCGGCAGAACTAGAATTTGAAAGACCCATACACGAACTTGAAAAAAAGATAGCAGAGTTGAAATCTTTTATGGACGAAAAGGGTATTGACTTAACAGATGAGATCAATAGGCTGGAAGAAAAATTGTCCAACCTTGAGAATAGTACGTATTCAGAAATGAAACCTTGGGATCGTGTTCAAATTGCCCGACATGCTGAACGACCGACCACCCTTGACTATATTCGCTATCTTTTTACCGATTTCATTGAATTACATGGAGACCGCCTTTTTGGTGACGACGAAGCGATTGTTGGTGGAGTAGCTTTTTATAAGGAACTTCCTGTTACGGTAATCGGTCACCAAAGAGGAAAAGATACGAAGGAAAATCTTCGCCGTAACTTTGGTATGCCTCACCCAGAGGGGTATCGTAAAGCACTCCGTTTGATGAAGCAGGCAGAGAAGTTTAATAGGCCAATTATTTGTTTTATCGATACGAAAGGAGCTTATCCTGGGAAAGCAGCAGAAGAAAGAGGACAAAGTGAAGCCATTGCACGAAATCTTGTTGAGATGGCTGGCTTAACGGTTCCTGTTATTTGTGTTGTGATCGGTGAAGGTGGAAGCGGCGGTGCTCTTGCACTGGGTGTTGGTAATTATGTACACATGCTGGAGAACTCAACTTATTCCGTTATATCACCAGAAGGTGCTGCTGCGATTCTTTGGAAAGACGCTTCATTAGCTAAAAAAGCTGCAGAGTCTATGAGAATCACAGCTCCAGACTTGAAAGAAATGGGAATTATTGATGAAATCATAGAAGAAGTTAAGGGCGGGGCGCATAAAGATGCAAAGCACCAAGCTGAATTAATCGACCAGATTTTGGAGGATTCCTTAAATAACTTGTTATCAATGTCTGAAGAAGAGCTCATAAATCAGCGTTATGAAAAATATAAAAAAATCGGACAATTTGGGTTTGTAAACGATTCCATTGTTGTTAAATAGGGAATGTGCCTTTCTGCTTAAGGAAAGGCGCATTTTTTTGTCTATTGTTGTCTATTGTGTTCAACATTTGAACATGATATTTTAATAAGACGAGAGAACTAGAGAGGTGAAATGTTTCATGAAACGGATAGGAGTTCTTACGAGTGGTGGAGATTCACCCGGCATGAATGCTGCAATTCGAGCGGTTGTTCGAAAAGGAATCTATCACGACTTAGAAGTTTATGGGATATACAATGGTTATGCAGGACTAATTTCAGGGAATATAAAGAAACTAGAATTAGGTTCTGTTGGAGATATTATACATCGTGGTGGAACAATGCTTCATTCAGCACGTTGTTTAGAGTTTAAAACACCAGAAGGTCAGCAAAAAGGGATCGAGCAGCTAAAGAAATTTGGTATCGAAGGCTTAGTTGTCATCGGTGGCGACGGATCTTTCCAAGGAGCGAAGAAGTTATCTGAACAAGGATATCCTACGATTGGAGTTCCTGGAACGATCGATAACGATATTCCTGGAACAGATTTCACAATTGGATTTGATACAGCTTTAAATACGATTATAGATGCTATCGATAAGATTCGTGATACAGCTACTTCTCATGAACGTACGTACATCATCGAAGTTATGGGACGAGATGCAGGTGACCTTGCATTATGGGCAGGACTAGCTGATGGAGCAGAAACTATTCTTATACCAGAAGAAGATCACAAGATGGAACAAGTGGTTCAAAAACTTAAAAGAGGACATGAGCGCGGAAAGAAACACAGTATTATCATTGTTGCAGAAGGCTGTGGAAGCGGTGTTGATGTTGCAAAAGAAATTGAAACACTTACAGGGTTTGAAACAAGGGTTACGGTTTTAGGACATATCCAACGTGGCGGATCCCCTACTGCTTTTGACCGTGTATTAGCAAGCCGACTAGGTGCGCAAGCGGTTGAACTGCTATTAGAAGGCAAAGCTGGACGTACAGTAGGTATTGAAAATAACAAACTTGTTGATTATGACATTACAGAGGTTTTATCAAGAAAACATAACATTGATAAACAAATGTATCGATTATCTCAGGAATTATCCATATAGCCAGCAAAATAGCATCGTACGGCTGCAGAAATCTGTATTTAGTCCGTACGATGCCTTCTTGCGAAAAAAAAGAACTCAGGAGGCCATTTACATGATGCGTAAAACTAAAATCGTTTGTACGATAGGTCCTGCAAGCGAAAGCATTGATAAATTAAAAGATTTGATGAATGCGGGGATGAACGTTTCCCGCCTAAATTTCTCACATGGTGACTTTGAAGAACATGGTCAACGAATTATAAACATCCGTGAAGCTTCTAAAGAGCTTGGTAAAACGGTTGCCATTCTTTTAGACACAAAAGGTCCTGAAATCCGTACTCAAACACTTGAAGGTGGAGTAGCTGAACTTGTAGCGGGAAATGAACTGATCGTTTCTATGGAAGAAGTTATCGGAAACGATAAGAAGATCTCTGTAACATACCCTGGTCTTGTTGAAGATGTTGAAGTGGGTTCAAGAATCCTGCTTGATGATGGATTGATCGAGCTTGAAGTAACTGCAATCGGTCAGAATGAACTTACTACAAAAATCTTAAACTCAGGAACATTAAAAAACAAAAAAGGTGTTAACGTACCGAACGTAAGCGTAAAGCTTCCTGGTATTACAGACAAAGATGCAAAAGATATTGAGTTTGGTATTGAACAAGGTGTTGATTTTATTGCTGCATCTTTCGTACGACGTGCAACTGATGTGCTTGAAATCCGTGAAATTTTGGACAAACACAATGCAAATCATATTCAAATTATCCCTAAGATTGAGAATCAAGAAGGTGTAGATAATATTGATGAGATTCTTGCTGTTTCCGATGGATTAATGGTAGCTCGTGGTGACCTAGGTGTCGAGATCCCTGCTGAAGAAGTTCCTCTAGTTCAGAAGATGCTTATCAAGAAGTGTAACGAGCTCGGAAAACCAGTTATTACGGCAACACAAATGTTAGATTCTATGCAGCGTAATCCGCGTCCTACACGTGCTGAAGCGAGTGACGTAGCTAACGCTATATTCGACGGTACAGACGCTATCATGCTATCAGGAGAAACGGCTGCTGGTAACTATCCTGTTGAAGCAGTTCTAACGATGCACAAAATTGCCAGCCGTGCTGAGAGCTCATTAAACTACAAGACACTTTTATCTTCAAAAAGCAAAGAAAGCAAAACAACGATCACAGATGCTATTTCCCAATCGGTTTCCTTTACTGCGCTTAACTTGGATGCAGATGCAGTAATCACGGCAACTGAAAAAGGGCAAACAGCTCGAATGATTTCGAAGTATCGTCCTAAAGCGCCAATCATCGCTGTAACAAGCAATGAAGATGTTTGCCGCAAGCTTGCTCTTGTTTGGGGTGTAACACCAGTTAAAGGAGAAAAAGCAGGAACTACGGATGAAATGTTCCAAATTGCAATCGACTCTGCATTAAAAGCAGAGGCTGTTCAACACGGTAACTTAGTTGTAATTACTGCTGGTGTTCCTGTTGGTGAATCAGGGTCTACGAACTTGATGAAAGTACACATTATTGGTGATGTGCTTGCAAAAGCTCAAGGAATTGGACAATCATCCGCTTCAGGTAAAGTAGTTGTAGCAAAAACAGCTCAAGAAGCGATGGAGAAGATGACAGAAGGAGCGATTCTTGTAACGGTCGGCACAGATCGTGATATGATGCCTGCATTTGAAAAAGCTGCAGCTGTTATTACAGAAGAAGGCGGCTTAACTAGCCATGCGGCTGTCTGTGGAGTTTCTCTAAGCATCCCAGTTATTGTTGGACTTCAAAATGCAACTGATATCTTTAAAGATGGTCAAGAGATTACAATTGATGCTTCTGTTGGTTATATATACGATGGAAGAAAGAGTGTTATCTAAATGATGAAAAGAGAAGGATGAAACCTTCTCTTTTTTGCTGCGTAAAACTCCATATATCCTAGAAATGGGCAGGATATTATTTTTCTATTGAAAGTGGTGATTTAATTTGTTCCGAGTATTATTGCCAATTTTTATCATAGTGCCAACAATAGAAGTAATTCTGTTTATTTTAGCAGGGCAATATATAGGTATTCCTGCTACAATCGCATGCATACTTTTCACCGGCATATTAGGTGCTTATTTAGCAAAAAAAGAAGGAACAGAAACGCTGCAGCGTGTAAAGAGACAGCTCGAAAGCGGACAGATGCCAGGTGATGCTGTTTTAGACGGAGCGTGTATACTAGTTGGAGGAGCACTTCTGTTAACTCCAGGATTTCTAACGGACTTTTTAGGTTTTTCTTTACTCTTTCCCCCGTTAAGAAAGCCCGTAAAATTTTGGATAAAAGCAAAGATCTTTCAAAAGATGAAGTCAGGTCAATTTTATTTTATAAAAAGAAGATAGTGTGAATCCTGAAGTATTCCATTTCTAAAAGTCTTCTCTAGAATGTAATAGCTGGTTTGTGTTCTCTTATAAATTGCTTTCTATAAACCATTCTTGGACAAGCTGATTGGAATTTATCATGAAAATGTTAATCGACAAGTTCACTAAAAAAACGCTGCTTGAATAATTAAGCAGACGTTTTTTTATTTGGTTTTTTTAACTACTTTTCTAAAGGGATTGTTGTTTTTTAATCTTTTAGTTCACTCGCTTCTTTGACAAGTTGATTGGAGTGCAAGGTGTGAGACTCCTGCGGGACAGGCGGGCAGGTGAGACACTTATACATGGAATGTACGAATGTGGCTCACCGCCTGCCCCGCGGAAAGCGAAGCACCTGGAACGGAAATCAACCTGCTAAAAGCATCATAGAATACGAAAACAGCTTTTTTACTTTTGTATAGGCTTCATAACAAACTGATAGATTTCGTGGAAAAACTTCGCTTCATAAAGTGCTCGCATGATAACGAGAATCACGGGACCTATAATCAGACCTACAAAACCGAATAGCTGGAAGCCTGCAAACAGAGCAACTAGTGTTGCGAGAGGGTCCAGTCCGATGGTTGTGGATAAAAGTTTAGGCTCCATGACCTGACGTTGAACAACAACAATACCATAAAGGATGGAGAGCCCTATCGTAAGTGTATAGTTTCCAGTTAAGAAACAATAAGCGATCCAGGGTAAAAAGACTGCGCCTGTACCAAGGTATGGAAGCAAATCAATGGCTCCAATTAACACAGAAATTGTTACCGCATAATCGATCTGTAAAATAAGTAGACCCACTAATACGATACATGCCGTTATAGAGATCAAAGTTAATTGTGCTTTTATAAATCCGAATAACGCTTTTCGCAATTCAATATAAACAGTATGAACGGTCAAAGTTAACTTTTTAGGAAAGGTAGAAGTGAGAAAACCCGTCAGTCTGTACCAGTCTTTGCTAATAAAGAAGGCAGCTAATAATGAAAATATGAATACCGTTAAAAAAGTAGGAAGACTTACAATCATTAAAGAGACGCTGTTAATAATGGATTGAGTAATACTTGTCGCTGTCGTAGTAATTCCTGTTCCGATCTTCTCGATATTATCCATAACTGTTTCTTGCTGGTCAGTTCCTAACTGGCTATAAATAGAGAGCATATCTTGATATAACGGCAGGATATTTGTTTTAAAAGATTTTTCAAAATAAAACACAAGCTCTTGAATGTAAGCAGGCAACTCATGGGCAATATAGGCAAATCCGGTCATCATTTCTTGAATAAGCAATGTTAATAATAAGACAAGAACACCAAGAAGAGCTAATATGGAAAGAATGACAGCAAGTGCTCTATTCATTTTAAATCTGGCAGTTAAAAAATCTACAAATGGATTGATGAGCAGAGCAATAATTGCCCCTGCAATAAATGGATACAAAATGCCTGAAACATAATAACTGGTGAAAATAAGAACTGATGCAAAAAATAGAATAGAGATTAAGCGAATTAATCGATGTGTCAATTCGGTATACACTTTTTTCACCCGCCTTTTTCATACATATCATTTAATCAGAAAGGATTTTATTTATGGAACCTATTCTTTTTCTAATAGGATTATTAGTCATTGGTGTAATCGCAAAGAACCAATCTTTAATAATCGCAGTGGCGTTTTTATTAGCGTTAAAATTTACCGGATTAGGTGAAAAGTGGTTCTCTCTCTTTCAGCAAAAGGGAATAAATTGGGGAGTGACAATTATTACGATTGCCGTTTTAGTACCCATAGCCTCCGGTGAAATCGGCTTTAGACAACTATCAGAAGCACTTCGCTCATCTTATGCTTGGATTGCCTTATTATCAGGGGTTTTTGTTGCTATTATTGCAAGCAGAGGACTTCACTTGCTGCAAAATGACCCTCATATAACAGCAGCTTTAGTGTTTGGTACGATTCTTGCTGTCGCTCTATTTAAAGGAGTAGCAGTCGGACCATTAATCGGTGCAGGGATCGCTTACATGGCAATGAAGATAGTCGGGATGTTTACGGGTTCATGAGGCCTATCACACACGAATTAAGTGATATCCGTTCACAAATATCAGATTATTGTTTATAATTGATGTGTATGTCCCATTTCCTTTAAATAGTCTTTCATTTTTCAAGTCTCAGTTTTGAGATTAAAAAGCCGGAAATGCAAGAGGCAATCCGCCTTTTTTATAAGAGAAAAATGTAAGCTCTTTCTATTTTTTAAAAAGTGAAATAATTAAAGGAGAAGAGAGAATAACAGAAAAAAAGGAGAGATAGCCATGACAGCTACAAGAGGATTAGAAGGAATTGTTGCAACAACATCTTCTGTCAGCTCTATCATTGACGATGTTTTAACCTATAGAGGATATAGCATTGATGACTTAGCTGAACATGCAACTTTTGAGGAAGTTGTATACTTGCTTTGGAATGGTAAACTGCCTAACCAATCTGAATTAGATCAATTTAAATCAGAACTAGCTGAGGCAAGTGAGCTGCCTGCAGAATTGTTGGAACAAATGAAATCGCTTCCTTTGAAGAATGCACATTCTATGACTGTATTACGTACAATCGTCTCAACACTTGCGATGTATGATGCAGATGCAGAGGATATGTCTACGGAAGGAAACTATAAAAAGGCCATCCGTCTTCAGGCACAGATGTCTTCCCTTGTGACGGCATTTGCACGTATTAGAGAAGGAAAAGATCCGATCGCTCCTAAAAAAGAACTTAGCTATGCGGCTAACTTCCTATATATGCTAACAGGCAAAGAGCCTGATGAAATTTCTGAAACAGCCTTTAATAAAGCATTAGTATTGCATGCAGACCATGAGTTGAATGCTTCTACATTTACTGCGCGTGTTTGTGTGGCTACGCTTTCTGATATCTATTCAGGAATCACAGCGGCAATCGGTGCACTAAAAGGACCGCTTCACGGTGGAGCTAATGAACAAGTAATGAAGATGCTTTCTGAAATTGGTGAAGAAGCAAATGTTGAATCTTACTTGGAGAATGCAATCGAGAACAAACAAAAGATCATGGGCTTTGGTCACCGTGTGTACAAGAATGGTGATCCACGCGCGAAACATTTGCGTGAAATGTCCAAACAGCTTACAGCCATTACTGGGGAAGAGAAATGGTACACAATGAGCGTGAAGATTGAAGACACGTTAAAGCAGAAAAAAGGATTGCTTCCAAACGTAGATTTCTATTCTGCGAGTGTTTACCACAGCTTAGGAATCGATCATGACTTATTCACACCAATCTTTGCAATCAGCCGTGTTTCTGGATGGATTGCTCACATTTTAGAACAATACGAAAACAACCGCTTAATCCGCCCGCGTGCTGAATATATCGGACCTGATATGCAGCATTATGTAGCTTTAGAGCAAAGATAAATTTAAATCAATATGACATAACGTAAAAAGAGAAGGGATTCTTCTTCTCTTTTACCTATGTTTTTTAGTAGACTAGTAAAGTACATGCAATTGAAGAATTAGGAGGAATTTAGAATGTCTAACGGAGAACGTATTACAGTCGACAATGGTGTATTAAACGTACCAAATCAACCGGTTATCCCTTTTATCGAAGGTGACGGTACTGGACCAGATATTTGGGCTGCTGCTTCACGTGTATTAGAAGCTGCTGTTGAAAAAGCATATAACGGTGAGAAGAAGATCGTATGGAAAGAAGTTCTTGCTGGAGAAAAAGCGTTTAACCAAACAGGTGAATGGCTGCCTGCAGAAACACTTGATGTGATTCGCGATTACATAATTGCGATTAAAGGACCTTTAACAACTCCAGTAGGAGGAGGAATTCGTTCTTTAAACGTAGCATTAAGACAAGAGTTGGACCTATTCACTTGCTTGCGTCCAGTTCAATACTTTAAAGGTGTTCCTTCACCAGTAAAACGCCCTGAAGATACAAACATGGTTATTTTCCGTGAAAACACAGAAGACATCTATGCGGGTATCGAGTATGCAAGCGGTTCTGATGAAGTGAAAAAACTGATCCAATTCCTGCAAGATGAGATGGGTGCAAACAAAATCCGTTTCCCTGAAACTTCAGGAATCGGAATCAAACCGGTTTCTTCAGAAGGAACTCAGCGTCTAGTACGTGCTGCGATCCAATACGCGATCAACGAAGGCCGTAAGAGTGTAACGCTTGTTCACAAAGGAAACATCATGAAATATACAGAAGGTGCTTTCAAGAACTGGGGTTATGAGCTAGCTGAAGCTGAATTCGGCGACAAAGTATTCACATGGGCTCAATACGACCGTATCGTTGAAGAGAGCGGAAAAGACGCTGCTAACAAAGCTCAAGCTGACGCTGAAGCTGCTGGGAAGATCATCGTGAAAGATTCAATCGCTGATATCTTCTTACAGCAAATTTTGACTCGTCCAGCTGAATTTGATGTAGTTGCAACAATGAACTTGAACGGTGACTACATTTCTGATGCACTTGCTGCACAAGTTGGTGGAATCGGTATTGCTCCAGGAGCAAACATCAACTACGAAACAGGACATGCAATCTTTGAAGCAACTCATGGTACTGCTCCAAAATACGCAGGTCTTGATAAAGTAAACCCATCATCTGTTATCCTTTCAGGAGTATTAATGCTTGAGCATTTAGGTTGGGGAGAAGCTGCTAAGCTTGTTCTTTCTTCAATGGAAAATACAATTGCTAGTAAAGTTGTAACATATGACTTTGCTCGTCTTATGGACGGTGCAACTGAAGTTAAGTGTTCAGAGTTTGCAGACGAACTAATCAAAAATATGTAATCTTTGTTGGCCCCTTTCGCGAGGGGTCTTTTCAAAAGACGAAGAAATTATAATGTTTCTGGAGGGAAAGACATGGCTAACAAACGTAAAAAGATTTCAGTTATTGGCGGCGGATTTACCGGAGCAACGACGGCATTCATCTTAGGGCAAAAAGAAGTTGGAAACGTAGTATTAGTTGATATTCCCCAAATGGAAAACCCAACAAAGGGGAAAGCGCTAGATATGATGGAAGCGAGCCCTGTTCAAGGGTTTGACGCTGCGATTACAGGAACGAGTGATTATGCAGATACAGCGGGTTCTGATGTAGTCGTTATTACTGCTGGTATCGCTCGTAAGCCTGGAATGAGCCGTGATGACTTAGTGAATACGAACGCGGGAATCATGAAAAGCGTAACGAAAGAGATCGTAAAACATTCTCCTGAATGTACGATCATCGTTTTAACGAACCCAGTTGATGCTATGACTTATACGGTTCTAAAAGAGTCAGGTTTTCCTAAGAGCCGTGTAATTGGACAATCTGGAATTCTTGATACAGCTCGTTTCCGCACATTTGTTGCTATGGAGTTAAACCTTTCTGTAAAAGACGTTACTGGCTTTGTTCTTGGCGGACACGGAGACGATATGGTTCCGTTAGTACGCTATTCCTATGCAGGCGGAATACCACTAGAAAAATTAATTTCTAAAGATCGTCTTGATGCTATTGTTGAGCGTACACGTAAAGGCGGCGGAGAAATCGTTAATCTATTAGGTAACGGTTCCGCATATTATGCGCCAGCTGCTTCATTAGTTGAGATGGTTGAAGCGATCGTTAAAGACCAACGAAGAGTGCTTCCTTCAATCGCTTATTTAGAAGGTGAATACGGTTATGAAGGTATCTGTCTTGGTGTTCCGACTATCCTTGGAGGAAACGGTCTGGAAGAAATTATTGAACTTGAACTTACAGCTGAAGAGAAAGCAGCTCTTGATCAATCCGCGGAGTCTGTAAAGTCAGTTATGAAAGTATTAGCATAAGCATGTGAAAGTAAGAAAGATTCGGGCGTACCCCGGATCTTTTCTCCTATAATTAATGAAAGCGCTACCATGAAAAAGGGGGTCTTAAAATGCTGATTGGAAAAAAACGAAAGCTCGGAAGAAAGATAGGCGAAATCCAAGCGGGCGAAAAGCTGGAGATGCAGGAAACAATTGAAGATAAAGATCTTCTTCTGTATTTAGGATTAACCAATGATAATAACCCATTGTTCATACAGCATGATTATGCAACACTTACACCTTTTAAAAAACCGGTCGTACCTCAAATCATGCTCATGGGAATGGTAACTTCTGCTGTGTCCAAATATTTACCGGGTCCAGGAAGCTCTATCGTAGAATCTCAATTTTCTTTTGTTAAACCCGTCTTTCATTATTCGAAGCTAACTTTTCTATTTGAAATCACAGATGTAGACCGTGATAATCATCTTGTATATATGAAAGTTACAGCGAAAAATGAAGATGGCATTGAAGTGCTGAAGAGCAGTTTACAAGTATGTCCGCCATATCCACCAAAGTCCATCACATCTAATACAATGGAGAATTTTTAAACCTTTCATCTGAAAGGTTTATTTTTTTGCTCTTTTTAAAAGGTTGTTAGATGATTTTGAATGCTCTTGAAAGCCATTGATTTCCGTTTCAGGGTGCTCGCTTTCCGGGGGGTGTGCGGTGAGCCTCCCTACCGCTTTGCGATGGCGGGGTCTCACCTGTCACACTGATCCCCCAGGAGTCTCGCACCTTACACTACAATCAATTAGTCAATGAAGAAATCCTATAGTTATGTTTTGATAGCCGTTGATTTTCATTTCAAGATGCTCGCTTTTTTTGTGATGAACATTGTTGTAAATAGTAAGTATACTCAGCACTACAATAACGAAAAAATAGAACAACAATGTAAAGGGAATGTTAAGGGTATGTAAAGTCGGTATGAAAATTTTGCGATTTTTGTACACACTAATAAAAAAATAGTATGATAAATTTGTACAAGTCGTAAAAAGGTGGGAATGTGAATGAGCCAAAAGTTACTCGTTGTAGAAGATGAAATATCCATCTCAACATTGTTGCAATTTAACTTAGAACAAGCAGGATTTCAAGTAGTAACGGCAATGGATGGCAAGAGCGGATTAGAGAAGGCAGAAAGCGAAGGGCCCAATCTGATCATACTAGATCTCATGCTGCCAGAAATGGACGGGATAGAAGTTTGTAAAGAGCTCCGTCTAAGGAAACTAAATATTCCTATTCTCATGCTAACGGCTAAAGATGATGAGTTTGATAAAGTTTTAGGCCTTGAGCTAGGTGCTGATGATTATATGACTAAACCATTCAGTCCAAGAGAAGTAGTAGCTAGAGTGAAAGCCATTCTCCGCAGGACTGCATCAGTGAATACTGATTCTGAAAAAACAAAAGAAGAAGTTGAGCATCTCAGAATTGGTGAAGTAGATATTTATCCTGAGAATTATGAAGCTTATTTTAAAGAAAAAGCACTAGAACTAACACCAAAAGAATTTGAACTGCTCGTTTATTTAGCTCGGCACAAGAGCCGTGTTCTTTCGAGAGAGCAGCTTCTATCAGCGGTTTGGAATTATGATTTTGTAGGAGATACGAGAATTGTTGATGTGCATATTAGTCATCTTCGTGAAAAAATTGAAAGCAATACGCGTAAGCCTGTTTATATCAAAACGATTAGAGGGTTAGGTTATAAATTAGAGGAGCCTCAATAATGCATGACTTTAAAAACCGGGTACTTACGTTTTTTTTACTCGGTATTTTACTTGTTTTTATTCTTTTAGCGCTAATTATGGGAAACATCGTTCATCACAGTGTTAAAGAGAAACGAATGGAATTCTATACGGGAGAATTAAGCCTGATTGAAGAAGTCCTAAAGACAGAGGAACGAAAATTAATCATAACCAACATATTGAGAACAGCCTCTAAATCCTTAAAGGGTGAAATCTATGTACTGGATTCGGACTGGAATGTAAAGTATACATCTGACGGGGACAGTCCAAGAAACATGGCACCCTATTATCCAGGTGATACAAAACAATCGAATCAGAGTCTCGTGCAAAAGAACGAGAATGGCAAATTGTATTATACATTAAAAAAGAAAGATGAATCAGGGTATATACAATTTGCCATTCCAGAAGGTTCTGCGGAATCAGATGAGAGATCAATATGGATCATGATGTCAGTCGGTTTTTTAGTATGTTTTATTATCATTCTTTACGTATCTATTAAAGTGATTCATAAGATTGTTCGGCCTGTTGAAGAGGCGACCCAAACCGCTAAAGAACTTGCAAAAGGGAACTTTAAAGCAAGAACATATGAGTACTTTGGGGAGGATATTGGAGAGTTAAACTTTTCATTGAACGTATTGGCTAGAAATCTAGAAAAAATGACAAAATCACAGGAATCACAGCATGACCGCTTAATAACACTAATAGAAAATATGGGCAGCGGACTAATTTTAATTGATGCAAACGGCTATATCAATTTAGTGAATAAAGCATTTAAAGAACTATTCAAGGAGCATGCTGATTATTGGACGGGCCATCTGTTTTACGAAGTATTTCCACATGCTTCTATTAAAGATATCGTTAAAGAAACGTATCTAACTGAAAAAAATGTAAGGAAAAACACAGTCATTCCGATTCATATTGAAAGAAAGCATTTTGATGTATATAGCGCACCCGTATTAAATGCTAAAGGCAAATTGAAAGGAATAGTACTCGTTTTTCACGATATAACGGAGTTAAAAAAACTAGAGCAGGTAAGAAAAGATTTCGTAGCCAATGTGTCTCATGAACTCAAAACACCAATTACCTCTTTAAAAGGGTTTGCTGAAACACTTTTAGATGGTGCTGGAGAAAATGCAGAGTTCCGAAATAAGTTCTTAACTATAATTTTGAATGAAAGTGACAGACTGCAAGCGCTGATACAAGACTTACTTGATTTATCAAAAAGTGAGCAAAGCTTTCAGATAGAAGTACAACAGACTAATTTAGAATCATTAGTTAACGAAACGGTAGAGATTTTACTTCCAAAGGCTGAAAAAAAAGAGATTTCACTTTCAGTCGAGGTTATAGGCAATACAATGATGGATGGAGATCCTCCGCGGCTGAAACAGATTATCATCAACCTTGTATCAAACAGCTTAACGTATACGCCTGTCGGTGGCAGTGTATCTGTAATTGTCGAAGAACTTGAAGAGCATGTTAAGCTAGTCGTTAAAGATACAGGAATCGGTATTAAAGAAAGTGAGATTCCTCGCATTTTCGAGCGATTCTATCGTGTAGATAAAGCACGAAGCAGGAATTCAGGTGGAACTGGACTGGGGCTTGCTATTGTTAAACATCTTGTAGAAGCTCATCATGGGACCATCTACGTTCAAAGTAAGCCTGGTGAAGGGTCACTTTTCACAATATTATTTCCAAAAAAGATAGAGTCTTAAGATTTACAAATCCTTTACACCCTTGTTTTCTTTAATTAATAGTCAGACTTTATTATAAAAGTATCCTTTTTCAGTACCCCCTTAGCGAGAATCCTTTGGATTCTCGCCTTTTTTGTTAGTAAAACTCCTTTATGTCCATTGTTTTCGTATTTATTGTTGCTTTTGAAAGTGGTTGATCTCCATTCCAGGTGCTTCGCTTTCCGCGGGGCAGGCGGTGAGCCACATTTTTACATTTCACGTATAAGTGTCTCACCTGCCCGCCTGTCCCGCAGGAGTCTCGCACCTTGCACTCCAATCAACTTGTCAAAGAAGCGAATGAATAAAAACATTAAGAAGCAACAATCCGTTAGAAAACAACCATTAAAAAGAAAATTCATTAAAAAACGCGAAGCACTGCTCCTTTTGTTCTTCTTTTTTGTTTCTGTTAGCGGTCATGATACAATAGATTGTAGAGAATTGTCCTCAGGAGGTTACGGACTTGGGAAAAACAAATAAATTAGTGCTGATTGACGGAAATAGTATTGCTTATCGAGCTTTTTTTGCTCTGCCCCTTTTAAACAACGACAAAGGCGTTTATACAAACGCTGTTTATGGGTTTACGCAAATGCTATTAAAGATTTTAGAAGATGAAAAGCCAACTCATATCCTTGTTGCTTTTGATGCTGGGAAAACGACTTTCCGCCATAAGACGTTTGGTGAATACAAAGGCGGCCGTCAAAAAACGCCACCTGAACTATCTGAACAGTTTCCTTTTATCAGACAGCTATTAGATGCTTTTGAAATTAAACGTTATGAACTTGAGAATTATGAAGCCGATGACATCATCGGAACACTTGCTTCGCATGCGGCAGATGGTGAATGGGATGTCAAAGTTTTTACTGGCGATAAAGACTTGCTTCAGCTCGTTACCGAGGATGTTGAAGTTGTTTTAACGAGAAAAGGAATATCAGAGGTAGAAGCATATACAGTCGAACAAGTAAATGAACGATATGGTATCACGCCAGATCAGATCATTGATATGAAAGGTCTGATGGGAGACCCGTCAGACAACATTCCAGGCGTTCCTGGAGTTGGAGAAAAGACTGCGATCAAGCTTATCAAACAATACGGAACGATTGAAAAAGTATTGAATTCGATTGATGAGATCTCAGGAGCTAAGCTGAAAGAACGTTTAACAGAAAATAAGGAACAAGCTTTAATGAGTAAAGAGCTTGCTACTATCACAAAGGAAGCCCCTGTTAAGATTGGTTTAGAAGATACAAACTACGAAGGCTATGATAATTCTTCTGTTTTTCCTCTATTTAAAGAGCTAGGTTTCAACTCGCTGCTAGAACGATTAGGTGGTGAAGAAGAAGTCCTTCAAGATGCAGAAAAAGAAGAGCTTAGCTTTCAGACTGTTACGAAAATAGAGCCTGACATGCTAAGAAGTCCTTCTGCCCTTGTTGTGGAAACTCTTACAGAAGATTATCATAAAGCGAAAATTCATGGGTTTGCGCTCAGCAATGAAAGTGGAACGTTTTATATCTCTTCCACTCTTGCAGAAGAATCTACTGAATTTAAGGATTGGCTGCAAGATGACAAACAAAAAAAGGTCATGTTTGATGCCAAAAGAGCTCATGTAGCATTACACGGTCAAGGAATAACGTTGAATGGAATTGAATTTGATATCCAACTTGCTTCATACCTGCTAAATCCTGCTGAATCTTTAGATGAGGTGGCTGATGTTGCAAAGCAATATGGGAAATCCAATGTAGATGTGAATGAAGCTGTATACGGAAAAGGTGCTAAGAAAAAGCTGCCGGAAGAAGAAGGGGTTTTAGCTGAACACCTATGCAGAAAAGCAAATACCATCTTTCAATTGAGTGAAATACTAGATGGAAAGTTAAAAGAGAACGAACAGAGTGATTTATTCTATCATCTAGAGATGCCGCTAGCTCTAGTACTAGCTAAAATGGAAGAGTTCGGAGTAAAGGTTAAGGCAGATACACTGCAAAAGATGGGCGCTGAATTAGATCTGCAGTTAACTTCATTAGAAAAAGAAATTCACGAGCTTGCAGGTGTTTCATTTAATATCAACTCACCAAAACAGCTCGGTGAAATCTTGTTTGAGAAATTAAATCTTCCTCCTGTAAAAAAGACCAAAACGGGTTACTCTACTTCAGTAGATGTTTTGGAGAAATTAGAAGGAAAGCATGAGATCATTCATAAGATTCTTATCTATCGTCAGCTGGGTAAGTTAAGATCAACTTACATCGAAGGTCTTTTAAAAGTTGTGAAAGAAGATACAGGGAAAATTCATACTCGCTTTAACCAGGTGCTTGCTCAGACAGGAAGACTCAGTTCGATCGATCCGAACCTGCAAAATATCCCGATACGTTTAGAGGCAGGAAGGAAGATCAGACATGCCTTTGTGGCTTCAGAACCCGGATGGAAGATTCTTGCAGCCGATTATTCGCAAATTGAATTGCGAGTACTGGCGCACATCTCTCAAGATGAAAACTTGATGGAAGCTTTCAAAAAGGAGATGGATGTTCATACGAAAACAGCCATGGACGTTTTTCATGTTGGAGAAGACGAAGTAACATCTGAAATGAGGCGACATGCAAAGGCCGTTAACTTTGGTATTGTTTATGGAATTAGTGATTATGGATTATCTCAAAGTCTAGGAATCACAAGAAAAGAAGCAGGCGAATTTATCGCGTCTTACTTAGAAAGTTTTCCAGGTGTACAGCAATACATGAAGGATAGCGTTACAGAAGCAAAGCAAAGCGGATACGTTTCAACTCTTCTTCATAGAAGACGTTATTTACCAGAAATCAACAGCAGAAACTTTAACCTTCGCAGTTTTGCTGAGCGTACAGCTATGAACACTCCGATCCAGGGAACAGCAGCTGATATAATAAAAAAAGCGATGGTGGACATGGATCAGCGTTTAAGTAAAGAAAAACTAGAAGCGAAGATGCTTTTAACCGTTCACGATGAACTTATTTTTGAAGTACCTGAGAATGAATTACAAAAGCTAGAACAAATTGTCTGTGAGGTAATGGAACAGGCAGTTGAACTAGATGTGCCATTAAAAGTAGATGTGAACTGGGGAGATTCCTGGTTTGAAGCAAAATAAATAAAAAAACAGCATCCTCATTAAAAGTGGGGTGCTGTTTTTCTTAATAAAGGAGGTGGACTTGATGCCTGAGTTACCTGAAGTAGAAAACGTCAAAAATACGCTGAATCAATTTTTGCCTGGCAAAGTAATTAAAGATGTAAAAATTCATTGGGATAATATTATCAAACATCCTTGTACGGAAGAATTTGTCATGAAGCTCACAGGTCAAACTTTTGAAAAGGTGTACAGAAGGGGTAAATTTTTAATTTTTCATCTGAATGAAGATTCTTTAGTTTCTCATCTGCGAATGGAAGGCAAATACGGTTTGTTTGAATCGGATGAACCTGCTGATAAGCACACACACGTGGTGTTTGAGTTTACCGATGGAACAGAGCTTCGATATCGTGATGTAAGAAAGTTTGGTACTATGCACTTGTATCCAAAAGGGACAGAAGAAAGTAATGCCCCGTTGAAAACGCTAGGAATAGAACCTCTATCAGATTCCTTAACAGCAGCTCTTATGAAAAAGTTATTCTCTAACAGAAAACGAAATATAAAAGCAGTACTCCTAGATCAGACGCTTTTAGCTGGATTAGGAAATATCTATGTGGATGAAGTATTGTTTCAAGCGGGCATACATCCAGAGACACCTGCGAATGAATTATCACTTCACAGGTTAAAGAAATTAAAAAACGCAATAACGGATATATTATCTGAATCCGTTAAGCATGGCGGAAGCTCCATCCGTTCTTATACGAATGCGATGGGTGAAACAGGTGGATTTCAGCTGAAATTATTTGTGTACGGCAGGAAAAATGAAGCGTGCCGGGTATGCGGGACCGAGATCGAACGGTTAGTCGTAGCCGGAAGAGGAACTCATATTTGTAAGTCTTGTCAAAGATAAACCATTTTACTGCTCCTTTCATATACTACGTTTACCGTTAACTGAAAGGAGTACAGGAACATGGTGGCTTACTCATTTGTTTTACTGGCACTAGCCGTCAGCCTGGACAGTTTTGGAGCCGGATTAACGTATGGAATGAAATCCATTAAAATTCCTTTTCGCTCCATAATGATCATTGCAATTTGTTCAGCTGTTACCTTTTTACTTTCAATGGTGCTCGGATTTGCGTTAGAACAATTCATTTCGCCAAAAACGGGTGAGATATTGGGAGGCGTGATTCTTTTAGGAATAGGAATCTATTCTCTATGGCAGGTTTTTTTGCCAGAGAAAGAGAACATTGAGAGCAATGAAAAAGAACCTAAGAACATTGTGCTTTTTGAAATTAAGTCTCTAGGCATCGTCATACACATTCTGAAGAAACCAGTGATGGCTGATATTGATAAGTCTGGTTCCATAACAGGCTGGGAAGCTGTACTGCTAGGAATAGCATTATCGCTTGATGCGTTTGGAGCAGGAATCGGAGCCGCACTTATCGATCTTTCACCTTTTTTAACAACTTTTACGATTGCTGTAATGAGTGCGTTGTTCTTGTGGGGTGGAATGGCGTTAGGTTTATATTTATTCAATAAAACAAATTGGATGAAGGGTTTATCCATTCTGCCAGGTGTATTATTGATTGTAATGGGTTTGCTAAAAATGTAACAGTAACAGGGGGAAAACGATTGATAATCGGATTAACAGGAGGCATCGCAACTGGGAAATCGACAGTCAGCCAGATAGTAAGGAATCAAGGAATTCCTATAGTCGACGCTGATATCATTTCCAGGGAAGTTGTTATGCCAGGAAAAGAAGCATATGAAAAAATTGTCTCTAGTTTTGGCGCAGGTATTTTGCATGAAGACAAGACGATAAATCGAGCACAATTAGGAGAAATTATTTTTAACGATGCTGAAAAAAGAAGTGTACTAAACAATATAGTACATCCTGCTGTTCGGAAAGAGATGCGGCTGCAAGCTGATTCCTACCTTAAAGCAGGCGAATCTTTAGTGATAATGGATATTCCTCTACTATTTGAGAGTAAACTTACGCACATGGTGAATCGAACCTGGCTCGTATATGCAAAACCTGAAATACAGTTAGAGCGTCTTATGTTAAGAGACGATTTTACGGAACAGCAAGCATTATCTAGAATTCAATCACAAATGCCGATCGACGAGAAAAAGAAACTAGCAGATATAGTGATTGAGAATAACGGTTCTCTTACAGAGTTGGAGAGTCGTGTTCTGCAGCTGCTAAACGATACAAAAAACAGACCTTAAGAATGATAAGGTCTGTTTTTTGTATATATAAGCCCCTTTTTAGCCTATTTTAAATAAAAGTATGTTCTTTTCGTGGTTCATTATGATATACTATTTACAGATAGATACCATAAAGAGTATAACACATTGGAAGGAGCAGCTTCATGAAAGCAAAAATTGCAATTAATGGCTTGGGGAGAATCGGAAGAATGGTCTTCCGTAAAATGATGGAGAACGATGAATTCGAGGTTGTAGCTGTTAATGCCAGCTATCCAGCAGAAACACTTGCTCACATGGTTAAATATGATTCTATACACGGAACATATCCTGGAGACGTTATCGCTGGAGAAGATGCCCTTTTTGTTAACGGAAAAAAAGTTCTTTTAGTAAATTCCCGTGATCCTCGCGAACTTCCTTGGGGAACATTAGGTATTGATATTGTTATAGAAGCTACAGGCAAATTCGTTTCAAAAGAATCGGCAGGTCTTCATATTGAAGCGGGTGCAAAGAAAGTAATCATTACAGCGCCAGGGAAAAATGAAGATATTACAATTGTTATGGGTGTAAATGACAGCGATTACATTTCAGCTGAACATCATATTATTTCAAATGCATCTTGTACAACAAATTGTTTAGCACCAGTAATCAAAGTGCTAGATGATCAGTTTGGTGTTCAATCTGGCATGATGACAACGGTTCATGCCTATACAAATGACCAAAAGAATATCGATAATCCACATAAAGATTTAAGACGTGCACGTGCATGCGGAACATCTATCATTCCAACATCAACAGGTGCAGCCAAAGCGATCTCAAAAGTTCTTCCGCATTTAGAAGGAAAGCTAAATGGAATGGCCCTTCGCGTTCCAACTCCAAATGTTTCTTTGGTAGATGTTGTTGTGGAACTTAAGACGCCAGTATCAAAAGATCAAGTAAATCATGCGTTTCAATCAGCTGCTGAAGGATCCATGCAAGGTATCCTCGGGTATAGCGATCTTCCTTTAGTTTCAATCGATTATAACGGAAATGAAAACTCTTCGATCGTAGACGGATTATCGACTATGGTGATGGACGGGAATAAGGTTAAAGTTCTTGCTTGGTATGATAATGAGTGGGGTTATTCTTGCCGAGTTGTAGATCTTGCAAAGCATGTTAGCCTTGCATTGAATACGCCTGTTCAAGAGAAGAATGTATCGGTTTCGTAAATTAAAAAATATATATTCCGAGAGCTGGAACTTGCCAGCTCTTTTTTGTTTTACTAAATACTTAAAGAGAATCATACTGGCAGTAAAGGACAGGCAACAAAAATGAATCGCATCAAAAAATTGATACAAAAAAAATTGCCCATACTTATTGCAAATAAATTTTAAAAGAAGTATACTATGTTTCGTGAACTTCAAATAAAGCAAACAAAGGCGTTGAATGCTACTTAAAGGGTTAGGACCTCTTTGGACTAACTTGCCCCCGTGGTGGATGTTCAATACCGCATGCTTGAAGGCATGATTATTTTTAAAAGGGGGACTATGCTAATGGATACAATGGGAAGACACGTAATTGCTGAGTTATGGGGTTGTGATTCTGAAAAATTAAATGACATGAAATTTATTGAAGAGACATTCGTTGATGCTGCATTGAAAGCAGGTGCAGAAATTCGTGAGGTTGCTTTTCATAAATTTGCTCCACATGGTGTAAGTGGGGTTGTTATTATTTCTGAATCTCATCTAACTATTCACAGTTTTCCTGAGCATGGTTATGCAAGTATTGATGTTTATACGTGTGGAGATCGAATTGATCCTAACGTAGCTGCTGATTACATTTCAGAAGCATTAGGCGCTAAGAAACGTGAAAACTTGGAAGTTCCTCGTGGAATGGGTCCAATTTCCGTTGCCAAATCAAAAGTTACTGCTCAATAATTAAAAACAGAATGTAAGCGAGGTGTGAGATTTCACACCTCTTTTTTATTTCACTAAAAATAGGGAATAATACGATACAAATTACGTTGCTTTGGAGGACTACTATGTTTAGAAAACTTCAAAATCTTATGGAAAGCCATGCAGAAACGAGTGAACAGCATGTAGACGAAAGGCTTAAAACACATTATTTTAAAGCTAATAAGCATGAAGTAATGAGAGTTATTAAACAAATCTTAGATGAGGATACCAATTTTCAGGAACTTGGTTTTTCAGAAGAAAGGGGAGAGGTAACCTTTGAGGTAAGACAGCCTAAGAATGCATTTGTTGTAGTAAGTGTCGTAACAGTGAAGCCAAATCGTACAGCTGTAGACCTTAATGTTTCTACAGAATCTGCTCTTCCCTTTAATTTCGGCAATAATCAGAGACTGATCACGAGCATTTACGAAATGTTAAAACAAAAGCTTACGTTTATTGGGACGTCTATGGCTGAAAAATTGTAGGAATAGCTTGTCACATTCCTCCCTTTTCTTTAAGATAGATATAGAATAGAAAATTTTTTGGGGATGATTACAATGAGGTGTCCTACTTGCCAGCACAACGGAACAAAAGTGCTTGATTCAAGACCTGTACATAGCGGAAGGTCCATTCGCCGACGAAGGGAATGTGAATCTTGCAGCTATAGATTTACTACATTTGAAACGGTAGAACAAACACCGCTTATCATTGTTAAAAAGGGCGGGGAACGGGAAGAATTCAGCCGCGAAAAGATTCTTCGTGGGCTTATTAAAGCATGTGAAAAGAGACCTGTTCCCTTGGAAACACTTGAAAATATAGTAGATAGTATTGAAAAAGAATTGCGAAACTCAGGTGCATCTGAAATTTCAAGTACAGCTGTTGGTGAACAGGTAATGGAACACTTGTCTAAAACGGATGAAGTTGCTTATGTAAGATTTGCTTCAGTTTATCGCCAATTTAAAGATATTAACGTCTTTATACAGGAACTTAAGGAACTCATTAACAAAGAGGAGCGTTAAAGCGTCTGGTATACTGCTGTAACGCTCTTTTTGTTCCTTTAACATAAAACAGTTATGAAGAGATAAAAAACGTAAAATACATTGTAATTATGGCTGACGATTAAAACGATCTGTCGGCCACATTACTTTTATAACTTATCATTTATAAAGGGTGAAAACGATGACGGTACATTTTCAGGAAGTCGTGCCCGTTGATGCGTATTCCGTCCAGTGCAAGGGTGTATTACATGAAGGAGATCACAAAGTTCTCACCATGCTTTATCAGCCATTGATTGGCGCTTTTGCACATAGTTTATACATGACATTATGGTGCGAAGCAAATATGGATCGACAGGCACAAAAACACCAGCACCTTATGAACGTAACTCAGTTCTCATTAAAAGATATTTTATCCGGCAGAAAGAAATTAGAAGCGATCGGACTGCTAAAAACATATAAGAGAGATGGAGAGAGCTCAAGAGAATATTTGTATGAGCTTCAACAACCTCTATCTCCAAATGCATTTTTTACAGATGGTTTTTTAAGTATTTACTTATTTAATCGACTAGGAAAAGCGAAATTCACTGAAGTAAGAGAATCATTCTATATTCCTCAATTAGATGTTTCGGGTTTTAAGGATGTGACAGCTTCGTTTAGCGATGTGTTTACTTCGCTGCATCCATCTGAGATGTCTTCAAAGAGTTATGCCGAGATATCAGAAAATGTGCTTCCAGAAGATGCCGCTTTACATGAAAAAGGAGTTCATGGGAAAGTTGTACTAGGTGAGTCTACTTTTGATTTTGAGGCGATGGTAAACCAGATTTCTGCTTTCATCGTCCCTAAAGAGGTTCTTACTCCTAAATTGAAGGAAGCAATCTATAAACTGGCTTATATCTACCAGCTGCAGCCAATGGATATGAGCAAGCAAATCCAAAACGTATATTACTCAACAGGTGAGATTTCTGCGGAAAACTTAAGAAGAGAAATTCAAAAGTGGTATCGTTTTGAACACGAAGAGGGGCTTCCGGTTTTGGCTTTGAAAACACAACCGGTTCCTTTAAAGGCACTGCATGGGATGCAGCCGCAAACAAAAGAAGAAGAGCTTATTAAGTATTTTGAAGAAGTGTCACCATACCGTCTTCTAGAAGACTACTCTGGTGCAACACCTTCGGAAGTTGATCTGAAACTAGTTGCGTATTGTATGCTCGATCAAAACTTAACACCAGGAGTTACAAATGTGCTTTTGGATTACGTGTTATCTGAGAATGACATGAAACTTGCAAAAGGACTAATTGAACGAATCGCATCACATTGGGCTCGTAAAAAAGTGCAAACCGTAACGGAAGCTATGGCGCTTGCTCGTGATGAAAAACGAAAATATAAAGAATGGCAAGATAAAAAGTCAAATTCAAGATCGTATAGAGATAATAATAAACCGAATGTAACAGTACCAGATTGGCTGAAGCAAGAAAAGGCTCCAACTAGTCAGCCAGATGAGACGAGTTCAAGTTCTACAGAAGATGAAAATCGCAAATGGCTAGAGAGCTTGTTAAATAGTTCGAAATAAAGGGGGGAACAACATGGAATCCATAAAGGAATCTGTTAAACACATGCCGGGTTTTGATAAGTTTCAAGAGAGATATGAGCAAATGAAACAACAAGTTCTATCTGACCCGGGTGTCATGCGTTTTTTAAGAGAAAACCCTGACATATCAGATGTCCACGCGGAAAAATTATTGTCCAGTTTTTACACCTTTAAGAACGAACAACATGCCTGCCGCAATTGCCCTGGTTTAGAGAAATGTCCTAACCTTATGCAAGGGTACAGATCGGAACTGACGAAAGTCAGACAAACTGTAGAACTTCGATACAAACCGTGCGAGCTGAAAATTCTTGATGAACAAAAGAAAACGATGACTTCATTAATTAAAAGCTATTTTATTCCAAAAGAGATTTTAGAAGCAAGGTTCGATCGTTTGTATAAACATAGTATTGATGAAACAAGACGAAATGCTATCTCAAAGGCGTATGAGTTTGTCCAAATGGCAGGTACAGACCAACAAGTAAAAGGCATTTATTTTTATGGTAAGTTCGGTGTGGGTAAAACGTATTTACTCGGTGCAATTGCAAATGGATTAGCTGAAAAGGGCATTCATTCATTGATCATCCACACACCGGAGTTTCTGCGAGAGATGAAATCATCACTTTCTGATGGCAGTTTTGATTCTAAAATGGAACTATTAAAAACGGTCCCTGTATTAATGTTGGACGATATTGGTGCTGAAAACATGACTAATTGGGTAAGAGACGAGATTATCGGAGTTATCCTTCAATATCGAATGATGGAGAAGCTGCCAACTTTGTATACATCCAATTGTGATTATGACATGCTTCAGCAGCACCTGTCTTATTCGCAAAAAGGCGGCCTCGATGAAGTGAAAGCTCTTAGGATCATGGAGCGCATTAAACATTTAAGTTCTCCAGTATTCATGGGCGGCAATAAAAATTTCAGAGAAGACTATTAATATCGGTTTCTGCTCTTTCTAGGGCAGAAGCTTTTTTTCGTTTTAAAGCTAATATCCAAAATGAGTGTTTTATATGATTTGTCCCTTTTCTTCTGTGACAGTTTGATTAGAGTGTAAGGTGCGTGCCTACCACATGAAAATCTTCTCGCAAGGCATGCGACGAGGAAGCTCACTGAGGTAGCATTTACTTGTAGACGCAGGAGCAAGAATACTTTCTTGAGGCGGGCAGGTGAGACACTTAAAAGTGAAACGTACGAATGTGGCCCACCGCCTGCCCCGCGGAAAGCGAGCATCTGAAACGGAAATCAAACACTTCCAAGAACAACATAGGTTATGAAAATAGTCTTCTTTATAACCCAAAGCTGTCTCTTCTGCTAAAATATGATAGGATAAGAACAGATGAGATCTTAAGAAATTGTATTCGGAGGTTACCGATGAGTATAGAATCGATTTTACAAAAAGCTTTAGATGGCGAACGTTTATCGGTAGAAGACGCCGTTAAACTTTATGAAAGTGATGAAGTAGAACGTATGGGAGAAGTTGCGGATATTATTATGAAAAGGTGGCACCCAGAACCGATCACCACTTTTGTAATAGGACGCAACGTAAACTATACAAACTTTTGTGATACATATTGCAGGTTCTGTGCCTTCTACAGAGCACCAGGAAGTGAAGAAGGTTATGTATTGGACGATGAAGTAATCTTCCAAAAAATACAGGAAACCGTTGATGTTGGCGGTACAGAAATCTTAATGCAAGGTGGAACAAACCCAAATCTGCCGTTTAGCTATTATACCGACTTATTGCGTGAAATAAAGAAACGGTTTGATATTACGATGCATTCTTTCTCTCCGGCTGAAGTGTGGAAGATGGTTGAAGTATCAGGGCTATCTCTTGAAGAAGTACTTCGTGAACTGAAAGAAGCTGGTCTTGATTCGTTGCCTGGTGGAGGAGCGGAGATTCTGGATGATCGTACACGTAAGAAGATAAGCAGATTAAAAGGTTCTTGGACCGAGTGGATCGAGTGTATGAAGACAGCTAAAAAAGTAGGGCTTCATTCTACTGCGACGATGGTAATTGGATTTGGAGAAACGTTTGAAGAGAGAGCTCTTCATTTAAAACGAGTTCGCGATGCTCAAGATGAAGCGGATTGCTTCCTGGCTTTTATTTCGTGGACGTTCCAACCTGACAATACAAATATGAAGGCAGAGAAGACAACGCCAAGAGAATATTTGAAAAACGTTGCCATCTCTCGTATCTTCTTAGATAACATTCCAAACTTCCAATCCTCTTGGGTAACAATGGGTCCTGAAGTTGGAAAAAAATCTCTTCATTATGGCTGTAACGATTTTGGCAGCACGATGATGGAAGAGAACGTTGTTTCAGCTGCTGGGACAACACACAAAGTAAACACAAACTTAACGCTTCGCTTAATTCGTGAAGCAGGTAAGATTCCTGCACAGCGAAATACAAAATATGAAACGCTTCGTGTTTTTGAAGAAGAGGAAAAAGCAGAAAAAGATTTTGTTATGCAAAACTAGTGGAGAACACCTGACATGAATTCGTGTCGGGTGTTTTTTAATGTGTGAATACCGTTATGACTTTTGTCACAGCGGTAATTTTTATAAAGCATTATTCTGTAGATGTAAAACGTGAGGAGGAATGAAGATGCCGCAGCTTCAAAAAAATGTAAAGGAAGAAGTGGAAGTAAAAAAAGAAAGAGAGTTGTTAGGCACTCTTATATCAGTAATGGGTGTAGGATTATTTATCGTTTTATCATGGACGGCAATTTATTTGCTGTACCTTTCACGTTAGGAGGTTGAAACATGCATATTCATAGATATGAAAAGATTTGGCTCTGGTCTGGCGCAGTGTGTTTAACGCTTTTTCTATTAATTGTAGGTGTATCAGCATTTGCTATGGGGAATCAGCCACCTAGTCATATGGAAACAATTGATCCAGAAAAAGCTGTAACTACTCCTCCATTTGATAACCCAGGTTTTACAAAGGTTGGAGAAAAGGAATATGAAGCGGTTATGCTTGCACAAGCTTTTACGTACACTCCTTCTAAAATGTCTGTACCTAAAGGCTCTACCGTCCATTTTAAAGTAACAAGCACTGATGTGGTTCACGGTTTTGAAATTCCATCAACGAATGTAAACATGATGATTACTCCAGGGTATGTAAGTGAAATCTCTTATACGTTTACAAAACCCGGCAAGTATCTCATTTTATGCAATGAATATTGTGGAGCAGGTCACCAAGTCATGGCAGTAACCTTGGAGGTGACAGCATGATTGATAAAAGAGACGCTCACTTAAGTTTAGCTTTTTTGACGGTTAGTTTCATTGCTCTTTTTATTGGGGCAATAGCAGGGTTATTGCAGACGTTTGTAAGAAGCGGTGCAATTGAACTTCCATTTTCTATAGGCTATTATCAGCTGTTAACGGCTCATGGGGTATTGTTGGCACTTATTTTTACGACTTTTTTCATTTTAGGATTTTTATACGCTGGAATTAGTAAAACGATGGGAACTCTTTACGACGTACCAAGGCGAACAGGCTGGCTTGGGTTTGTGATGATGACTTTTGGTACTGGTTTAGCAACGGTATTTATTCTTTTAAACAAAGCAACGGTTCTTTACACCTTCTATGCTCCACTCCAAGCATCCCCTTGGTTTTACATTGCTCTCGTTCACGTTGTTGTGGGAAGCTGGTTATGTGCTTTTTCGATGTGGAACCAATATTACATTTGGAAAAGCAGAACAAAAAATAAACTTTCTCCTCTTTTTAGCTACATGGCAGCTATGACTATGGCATTATGGTTTGTTGCAACCCTTGGGTTAGCGGCAACGGTTCTTCTTCAATTTATTCCATGGTCGATCGGTTGGGTTGATAAGATTGATATCTTAATTAGCAGAACTCTCTTTTGGTATTTCGGACATCCGCTCGTATACTTCTGGCTGCTGCCAGCTTATATGTGCTGGTATGTAGTGATTCCAAAGATTATAGGTGGGAAAATATTTAGTGATGCTTTAGCTAGGCTCTCCTTCGTATTGTTTTTATTATTTAGTATTCCAGTAGGGTTTCACCATCAGTTGCTGGAACCTGGAATCTCGCATACGTGGAAGTTTTTCCAAGTGGTTTTAACGTTTATGGTTATTGTTCCTTCTTTGATGACTGCCTTTTCTATGTTTGCTGTATTTGAAACAGCAGGCAGAAAAAAGGGAGCAAGGGGTTTGTTTGGCTGGATTAAAGTTTTGCCTTGGAAGGATGTGCGATTTTTCGCTCCTATGATGGGTATGCTGATTTTTATCCCGGCAGGAGCTGGAGGTATCATCAATGCTAGCCATCAGTTAAACCAAGTTATTCATAACACGCTGTGGGTAACAGGCCACTTTCATTTAACAGTAGCATCAACCGTTGCACTCACTTTTTTTGGCATCTGTTACTGGCTCATTCCTTACCTTACAGGACGGACGTTAACGCCTAGAATGAATAAGCTGGGAATCATCCAAACTATCATGTGGACCGCAGGAATGGCGATTATGTCGGGTGCGATGCATATAGTTGGTCTGTTCGGTGCACCACGAAGAACTTCGTATACGACTTATGCAGATCATTCACAGGCAGTTGATTGGATTCCTTATCAGGTCGCCATGGCAGTGGGTGGAACAATCCTCTTTTTAGCTATCATACTATTGATGTATATTGCTTGGTTTCTCGCCTTTAAAGCTCCTAAAGGTGTTGTGGACTTTCCGGTAGGAGAGGTAGAAGAAAATGCAGTATCCACTCCTGTCATTCTTGAAAACTGGAAGCTTTGGGTCGGCATTTGCGCTGCACTGATCCTTATCGCGTACACCGTTCCTTTTTGGCACATGATTGAGCATGCACCCCCAGGTTCACCAGGTTATAAGTTTTGGTAAGAAAAAAGCTTGTAGACACAGTCGTCTACAAGCTTTTCTTTTTTTGTTCATGAAAAAATACATAATTAATTTGGCGCAAAAATTTTGCTGTATCTTTATTGTTCTCGCTTAATTGTTTTTGAAGGACACTCAATACACTTTTATCAAACAAACTATTAGTAAAGCAGGTCTTCGATTCCTCTTGATAGAGAATACCTTGAGTTTGAAAGTATTCCTTCGTTTTTTTCATTTCTTTAAAAGTATGAATACCAGAAAAGCCCTTGGATTCATGAAGCAGCCAAACCTCGTCTGAAACAGCCAAGGATAATGAAGTATGAAGAGACGATAATGGATCTGCCCCTTTGTAGAAAGGAACAAGAATGCGTGCTTGATTCTTAACAAACGGTAAATAAAGTGAGGGCTGATTGCTGATCAAAATCTTTTCTTGAAAATAAGGTTCAAGTTCTTGCAATATGTGTGGTACAGTATTCGTTTTGTGACAAGCTGGGTGTATTTCCGTTAAAATAACTGCTGCTGTCATTTAAATAACCTCCTTCTAACAAAAGGATAATTCAAATACATTTTAGGGGATGTATCAAAAATCACACATTGTTCACAGTTGGTGTGATAAAAATCACACTCGTTATTTCGTTTGTGGATTATAATGGAAATAAGTAAAGCGGGGAGGTTTTATTGATGGGTGCCTGCACGCAACAGTCAAATTTTTGTTCATATCAAAATACCGATGTATTTTCAAAGAAATCATTTCAATATTTAGAGAACCTTATGTATTCGAAAAAAGTGGAAAAAGATCATTATTTATTTGTTGATAACGATCCTGCCGATCGTCTGTATTACTTGAAACAAGGACAGATTAAAATTACTAAAATGAACGAAGATGGAAAAGAACTCGTCTTATATATTTTTCAAGAAGGCGATCTTATTGGCGAATTAGGCATTTCAACAAACTCACGATACAGCTACAGTGCAAAAGCAACGAGAACGTGTGAAGTAGGAATCATACAGCAAAAAGATCTTGAAACGATTATTTGGCAGCATGGTGAAGTAGCGGTTGAATTCATGAGATGGATGAGTAATATGCATGCAATTACTCGATCCAAGTTTAGAGATTTAATGCTTTATGGAAAAAAAGGAGCGCTATGCTCGACATTAATCAGGCTTGCAAATTCTTATGGAATAATGACACCGGATGGAATTGTGCTATCCCAGCACTTCACAAATACTGATCTTGCAGAACTTATAGGTACATCACGAGAAACGGTAAACAGAATGTTAAGCCAGTTAAAAAAAGAGGGTGCCGTTGTTTATTCAGAAGGAACAATTAAAATTACCTCTTTGGAGTATTTGAAAACAGCCTGCAGCTGTGAAGATTGTCCAATCGAGATTTGCAGAATATAATTGTTCAATTAAGAGACTCCTAGATGGGGTCTTTTTGTTTAACACAATTTTCTAAAGGATTGTTGTTTTGCTTTGTTGTTGTTCCAAAGAAACCTTTGACAAGCTAAGTGGAGTGTAAGGTGCGTGTCTACCACCATGGGATGCAACGAGGAAGCTCGCGTCGGTAGCATTTACTTTTAGACGTAGAGCAAAGATCATTTTTATTTTCTTCTGTGAAAGTTGATTGTAGTGCAAGTTGGGAGACTACGGCTAGTACAGGCGGGCAGGTGAGACACTTAAAAGTGAAACGTACAAATGTGGCTCACCGCCTGCCTCGCGGAAAGCGAGCACCTGGAACGGAAATCAACCACTTCCAAAAGCATCAAAGTTTACGAAAACAGCAATTTCTAAAAATAATTATCTTAATTTTCCTTATATTTTAAATTTTGTGTATAATATAAGAATATTTAGAATAAAGGGGGAAACAAAATAATGAACATGAAACGAAAATTTAAAATGGGACTTATCGGTTTATCTGCTGCTTTCCTTGTAGCCTGTTCGTCTTCAGGAGATAAGTTAACGATTGGAACAGATGCGGCATATGCCCCTTTTGAATCCTTGGATGGGGACAAGATTGTCGGATTTGATGTGGATTTACTTGATGCTGTGATGAAAGAAGCAGGATTAGAATACGAAATGAAGAACACAGGGTGGGAGCCTCTCTTTATTGCCTTAAAAAATGAGGAAGTATCTGCAGGTATTTCTGCCATTACAATTAATGATAAAAGAAAAAAAACGTATGATTTTTCTTCACCGTACTTTGAATCCGTAAATATGATCTTAGCAAAAGAAGGAACATCTATTAAGAGTGCAAAAGACCTTGAAGGAAAGAAAGTAAGTGTTCAAAACGGGACAACCGGTCAAGAAGCTCTAGAAAAAATGTTCGGGAAAAATGAGAATATCAAAAAGTTTGATAACAATACACTGGCTATACAAGCATTATTGAACGGTGAAGTAGAAGCGGTTGTTGCGGATAATGCAGTTGTTCAGGAGTATGAAAAGAATAACCCTGATAAAAAATTAGTGACGATCAGTGATAAAGATAGTTTTGAAAGTGAATTCTACGGTATCATTTTCCCTAAAGACGGGGAGCATCAAGATGAGATCAACAAGGCTTTGAAAAAAGTAATTGATGATGGCAAGTATGCTGAAATCTATAAAAAATGGTTTGGTGAAGAGCCGAATGTAGATGTGCTGAAACAATAAACTATCTTTGGAGGTCTACATGGAATTGTCTTTACAAATAATTGGTGAGTATATGCCTCTGTTCTTAAAAGGAACATGGGTTACAATCCAGCTTTCATTGCTAGCCATTCTTTTTGGCACCATATTAGGATTGTTTATTGGACTCGGGAAAATGATGAAACAGTCATACATAAGTCTTCCTTGTGTCTGGTATATCAGTTTTTTTCGAGGAACTCCATTATTAGTTCAGATTCTTTTGATTCATTCAGCACTAATGCCGATTTTTATGAAGCCGCCTAATGTATTTGTATCCAGTGTTCTAGCTCTGTCACTGAATGCGGCAGCATATATTGCGGAGATCTTCAGAGCAGGTATTCAATCGATCGACAAAGGGCAGATGGAAGCTGCGCGATCTCTAGGAATGAACAATGTACAAGCTATGAAAAATGTAATCCTTCCGCAAGCTTCAAGAAGAATGATTCCTCCGCTTGGGAATGAATTTATTGTTCTGATTAAGGATTCATCACTCGTTTCCATCATTGCTACACCTGAATTGATGTATTATGCGAGGGCCATGATGGGGGAATACTACCGGCCGTGGGAACCCTATATGACCGCAGCCTTGATGTATCTGCTCCTAACTCTTGGGATGGCATATATCTTATCAAAAATTGAACGTAAATTTGTTTATGATTAAACAACCCGATCTACTGGGTTGTTTTTTCGTTTGTAAGTAACATGTTTTAGGACCTCGTCCCATATAGTGTATTATTGAGGATTTTATATGGGGGGGACTTATTTGGTCGCGATTGCTTTTTCACACCCATCAGATGGAATAGCTGTCTTGAAAAACATGATCAGGATAGCTGCAAAACATAAAATAAACCCTTCCTTTGCCAAATTATCTGAAACTTCTTCAAAAATTCTTGAACTGCACATACATGAGAAAAAATCGTTCATATTGGATGTGTTAACAGAATTTACACGGAATAAGGTAGAAGATATTTGTTTAAAGGAATTGATTGAACATGCTTTTTTTTACACAGATACCGCTGAACAAAAAGAAATTTTCGCCATAACAAAAAGTATTGTTTTAGGAGAGATCGAAGGAATTCCTGAGGTGAAGCATCTGCCAAACTTGAATGATCTGATTCGCAGACAGTGGGATTCTATCCTAGAAGCAAAAACAGAATTTTTAGAGTTTGAATCATTTATAAAATTTAGATTGAAAGAGTACTTAGCTACCTTGCTTAAGGTTGTTGAATGTGCGATCGATGAATATAAATTAGAACTTGAATACCAGATGTTTGTCGAACAGCTGCGGACTTGCTTAACCAAACAAAGATCTTTCTCGAAATCTGATATCATCATTATTTTTGAGAAAGAGCATGTGTTTCTTTTTGATGAACAGCAAAAACAGTTGTCACACACAGAATTAATGATGTTGCATGAAAAAGCTTTGAGGTTAACAAATGTTACAAATTTGGATGAAAGGCTTCTAGGTCCATTAATCGGATTATCACCCTCTTCAGCTAGAATATATGCTTATGACATCGATCACCCACTGCTTCAAACTGTAAAAAATATATTTCAAGAAAAGGTGACGATTAGTCCGATTGAGAGGATGACATATAAGGAACAACGGTACTATCGCAAAAAAAAGTCATAAACCTACAGAGCCCTCTTGCTTTTTGAAAAGTGACTGCATATAATAAATGTATAATTTTATCACTCAATCTGTATTGAAAAGGACACGAAGCAAATTTTTACGGTTTAAAGAGAGGGAAGTCTAGGCTGAAAACTTCCTATCACGGAAAATTGCTTTACCACCTTGGAACTTCAACGGTGAAATGTTTTCAGAGTATTCGTTGACGGCCGCAGTCCGTTACACTGTCCGAGTGCCGCAGCATATTTATTTGTTGTGGAACAAGGGTGGAACCACGAGATAATCACTCGTCCCTTCTTTTAGGGACGGGTGTTTTTTGTTTTAAAAATAAAGGCTGTTTGAAGAATATTGCTTTCTAGCTTTTTTTCTCTTCATTGACAGTTGATTGGAGTGCAAGGTGCGAGACTCCTGGGGGAGCAGCGGGACAGGTGAGACACAGCAGATGCAGAGCGTCAAGGTGGCTCACCGCACGCCCCCCGGAAAGCGAGCATCCTGGAGCGGAAATCAACCACTTACAAGAGATACAAAGCTTAAACAGCTGAAATAAAAAAGGAGATGTTTAATATGTCGTCAATTTCAATCAAATTCCCAGACGGATCAGTCAAGGAATTTCCAAAAGGCGTTACTTCTGAACAAGTGGCAGAAAGTATCAGCCCAAGTTTAAAGAAAAAAGCAGTTGCAGGAAAAGTAAACGGACAATTATATGATTTTTCTCGTCCGATTGAAGAAGATGCTTCCATTGAAATCGTGATGCAGGATTCTAAAGAAGGTCTTGAAATGACAAGACACTCGAATGCCCACTTGCTTGCTCAAGCTCTTAAACGCCTTTACCCTGACGTGAAGCTAGGAATCGGACCTGTTATCGATAACGGCTTCTACTACGATGTAGATATGTCTCACAATTTAACACCAGAAGATCTTCCTGCGATTGAAAAAGAAATGAAGAAAATCGTTAACGAAAACCTGCCTATCGTGCGTAAAGAAGTAAGTCGCGAAGAAGCTCTTGAAATTTATGAAAAATTGAATGATCACTTAAAGCTTGAATTGATTCGTGACCTTCCTGAAGGTGAAAAGATCACTATCTATGAGCAAGGTGAGTTCTTTGACCTTTGCCGCGGGCCGCACGTTCCTTCGACTGGAAAGATCAAAGCGTATAAATTAATGAGTATCTCTGGAGCTTACTGGCGTGGTGACAGTGACAACCAAATGCTTCAGCGTATTTATGGCTCTGCATTCTTAAGCCAAAAAGATCTTGATGAGTATCTCCACTTTATTGAAGAAGCTCAAAAACGTGATCACCGTAAATTAGGAAAAGAATTAGAACTGTTCATGTTTTCTGAAGAAGCGCCAGGTATGCCGTTCTATCTTCCAAACGGCCAGACTATCCGTACTGAGCTTGAGAATTTCTCTCGCGAACTTCAGCGTCAAGTGGATTATGATGAAGTGCGTACGCCATTTATGATGAATCAGCGTTTATGGGAGCAATCTGGCCACTGGGATCACTACCACGAAAACATGTATTTCTCTGAAGTGGATGATACAAAATTTGCGATGAAACCGATGAACTGCCCGGGTCACATGCTCATCTTTAAAAACAAGCTTCATTCATACAGAGATCTCCCTGTACGTATGGCCGAGTTCGGTCAAGTTCACCGTCATGAATATAGCGGTGCACTAAACGGTATGATTCGTGTTCGTACTTTCTGTCAAGATGATGCACATATCTTTGTTACACCAGGGCAGATTGAAAGTGAGATCAAAAACGTATTTAAACTGGTAGATAAAATTTACAGCACTTTTGGTTTTGAGTATTCAGTTGAACTATCTACTCGTCCGGAAGATTCTATGGGCGATGACCGTTTATGGGAACAAGCTGAGGGCGCGTTGAAAAACGTTCTAGAAGATCTTGGAATGAATTATCACCTTAATGAAGGCGATGGAGCGTTCTATGGTCCAAAGATTGACTTCCATATAAAAGATGCTTTGAAGAGAAGTCATCAGTGTGCAACAATTCAGCTGGACTTCCAGATGCCAGAAAAGTTTGACCTAACTTATGTAGATGAAAACAACCAAAAGGTACGTCCAGTTGTTATTCACCGTGCAATCTACGGATCAATTGACCGTTTCTTAGGAATTCTAGTTGAACACTTTGCTGGAGCATTCCCTACATGGTTAGCACCAGTTCAAGTGAAACTAATCCCTGTTTCCGATGTTCATAACGAGTATGCTCATAAGCTTCAAGAAGATTTGAAAGAGCATGCAATTCGTGTAGAGATCGACACTAGAAATGAAAAGATGGGCTACAAGATCCGTGAAGCTCAAATGAAGAAGATTCCTTACATGCTTGTTCTAGGTGATAAAGAGATCGAAGACAATGCGGTAAACGTTCGTAAGTATGGTGAGCAAAAATCTGAAACTGTTTCATATGAAGATTTCAGAGACAAGATTCTAGCTCAAATTAACGAGAAGAGATAGATAAAAGAGCGAAGCAGCCAATTTCAAAGTTGGCTGCTTTTATTTGATATGAAAGTTGAAATGGACAGATTAATTCAGTAAACGGACAGAAAAAAACCTTCAATCCGACAAATTAATCTAGAAATTGGACAGATAATTAGAGGAATCCGACAAATTAACGATGAGATTGGACAGATTATCAATTTTAGACACACAACAAATGGGTTTACTATCATTAAAGTGGTTCGCTCAAAAAAACTCTTGCATTCTTTCTGTAAACGAAGTAAAATTAATTTCGTTGCTTGTTGTTATATTCGTTGTTTGACACAATTGTCTCCAATATGTTATAGTATGTAAGGTTAATAAAATAAGCAAAAGCATCAAACAAGCAGAAGCACCCGCTTCTCACCTGATTCGACGTCTTTAGACTGTTGATGGGTAGATGGATATTCAGGCATGTCAAAGTGTACATAGCCGGTTTACTATGTGTGGGTGATCGTTGCGCCGACGCTTTTTTTATTTGCAGAAATAACAAGTCGAGTGTATTTGCACTCACTGAAAAATTTTGGAGGTGACTTACTATTAGTAAGGACATGTCTGTCAATGAAGGTATTCGTGCCCGTGAGGTTCGATTAATCGGTCCTGATGGAAGCCAGCTTGGCATTAAAACAAGACAGGAAGCTTTAGACCTTGCAACAAACGCAAATCTTGACCTTGTTCTCGTTGCTGCAACTGCTAAACCGCCAGTGTGTCGTATCATGGACTACGGTAAGTTTAAATACGAGCAACAGCGTAAAGATCGTGAAGCACGAAAAAATCAAAAAGTCATTACGACTAAAGAGATTCGTTTAAGTCCAACAATTGAGGAAAACGACTTTAATACAAAGCTTAGAAATGCCCGTAAGTTCCTTGAAAAAGGCGACAAAGTAAAAGCAAGTATTCGTTTCCGTGGACGTGCAATTACTCATTCTCAAATCGGAAAAACGGTATTGGAAAAGTTAGCGAAAGAATGTGAAGATCTTTCTACGGTTGAAACAAAACCGAAAATGGAAGGTCGTAGCATGTTCCTTATCCTTGCACCTAAAGCCGAAAAATAATTTTTACCAGGGAGGATAACCATTATGCCTAAAATGAAAACTCATAAAGGTGCTGCAAAGCGCTTTAGAAAAACTGGATCAGGTAAATTGAAGCGTGCTCGCGCTTATACTAGTCACTTGTTTGCTAACAAGTCTACAAAAGCTAAGCGTAAGCTTCGTAAAGCAAAACTTGTTCACAGCGGTGATTACAAGCGTATCCGCACACTGTTAACTTACAAAAAACGTTAATCGTTCGTCATTCGATTTAAAATTAGGAGGTTTTTAATATGCCAAGAGTAAAAGGTGGCTATGTAACACGTCGTCGTCGTAAAAAAGTTCTTAAGTTAGCTAAAGGCTATTTCGGTTCTAAACATAAATTATTTAAAGTAGCACAACAACAAGTATTCAAATCACTTATGTACGCTTACCGTGACCGTCGTCAGAAGAAGCGTGATTTCCGTAAGCTTTGGATCACTCGTATTAACGCTGCTGCACGTACAAACGGTCTTTCTTACAGCCGTTTAATGCACGGTCTTAAACTTGCGGGTATCGACATCAACCGTAAGATGCTTTCAGAGATTGCAATCACAGACGAAAAAGCTTTCGCTGAATTGGCTTCAAAAGCTAAAGAAAGCCTAAAAGCTTAATTAGAAAAAAGAAAAGATCATTTCCTCATTTGATGGAGATGATCTTTTTTCATTCTGAAGGGAAAACAACAAGGTGTTAATCATATATTTAATCATTTTAAACGCAGCCGCCTATTATGTTATGAAAAAAGACAAAGCGAACGCAAAAGAAGGAAAATGGCGCACTCCTGAAGCGAGGCTTTGGCTGATCGCTTTTATAGGTGGAGCACCTGGAATGTGGCTAGCTATGAAAAAGTTCCGTCATAAGACGAAACATCCATCTTTTCGAAATGGTTTACCTGTCTTAAGCATCGTAATAACTGTTTTGGCCGGCTGGTTTATATAGAAAACACACTAATCCTGTTGAAGGTATCGTTTGTCTTTTAAGAAGAGCCTCCAGAATATATAAAAACCAGGAGCGAGTATGGCAAGACCTACGATATACATAATCATCAAGGAATAAAAGGTTTCTTTAGCGGTGAAAGCCTCATAAATCGTTAAATCAGGGAAAACGATATACGGCAGGTGAGCTAAACCATAGCCGATACTAGCTAGACCATATTGAAATACAGTTGCCAATAATGTAAAACGCGGCCGTCCAATTCCTGGGCGGTTTTGTTTTGGCCACCAAAGGGCTGCGTATGCCATTAGAAACGCAAGTAAAGATAGAATAAACCATATCTTTTGATCCATTAAGTTGTCTATGAGCCAACGAGATTCGGGTGCCATAAACAAAAGTGTAAAAAGAGCTGAAAGCAAAGTAAGGGGTCCTAACATGATGGCATTGCTGCGATACAGCTTGTAAGCATCTTCTTTATTTGAAACCCGTGCGTAATCTGCTAAAAATAACGATGACAGATAAAGTTCAGAAGTTAAGCCGAAAAGTACATAAAGATATAGTGTTGGACTTGTAAACAATTTTCCTAACAAAAGGCTTTGGGTGTCTCCATCAACAGCTATAAATCCACCTTGAGAAATAGGCAAAACAGCTATGAGTAGGGAAGGAATTAATAATCCTGATATTCCCGATATGATAAACATCGTCCTTCTATATCCTTGTACAGAATAGGAGAACACCATAAAAGCACTTCGAATGGCCAGCAAAAAGAGAATCAATGAAACAGGTACTAGCATAACAGTTCCAAGTGTGTAGGCTCCTTTTGGAAAGAAGCCGACAAACGCTACCACTAGAAGAACGAGAAACGTGTTCGTAATTTCCCATGTGGGTGATAAGAAACGATTGGCGATCCTACCTGCCATCGTCCTATGATTGTTGTAGATCATCGCCCAAAATCCTGCTCCAAAATCGATGGATCCAAATATGCTATAAATAAATATAAAGGTCCACATCATCAGGATCGCTAAAACTTCTTCGCTCATCCTTTACTCCTCCTTTCTAACTCTGAAGTTTTTCCATATCTTTTGAAACTGGGTTTCGCTTGAAATAAGCAGTTAAAATAAGAACCGTTAAAACGCTTAGCAAGGCATATAGGCCTAAGAATAATAAGAAAAGCATTCCGAGATCTTCATTCTTTGTTGCAGCTTCTGCTGTTGTCTGAACTCTGTAGATGGTCCATGGCTGTCTACCGCTGCAGCTGAATACCCAACCGAATTCAATGCCTAGCATGGATAGAGGTCCAGACAATACGAGCGACCAAAGCAGCCACTTTGGAAATGGCTTTCCTCGCTTTTTAACAAAAAACCACCAATAAAATAAAACGAATGCGGCGAGTCCCAGTAAAAGAGTGCCGATACCAACCATTAAATTAAAAAGAGTGTGGACATAGAAAGGTGGCCACGTTTCACGAGGAAATTCGTATAGTCCCTTAACTTCCGTATCAAACTTTCCAGCAGCCAGCCAGCTGAGAGCCCATGGAATTTCTATGCCGTATTTAACTTCTTCTGTCTTAGGATCTGTATAACCACCTATTGCAAGCGGTGCGTATCTTTGTGTTTCAAACAACCCTTCAGCAGCAGCTAGTTTTTCAGGAGAATGCTGATGAAGAATCTGTGCTGAATGATGCCCGGAAGTAGCAGAGACAAAACTCATCACAAGAGCGACAGCTAAAGACATGAATAACCCTTTTAAATGATATGCACGTTCACGTTCAGGACGTTTTTTTAATAGTTTAAATGCCGCTACAGATGCAACCGCAAATGCGCCTGTCATATAGGCGGTTACTGCAACGTGAAAGGAGGAAGACAAAAAGCTGGGATTAAAAAAGGCGTCCCAAGGATTTACATCATAGATCGTGCCATCAGGTTTGATTTTAAATCCTGCAGGTGTATTCATCCATGTATTAACTGCAGAAATTAAAATCGCAGATGCCACGGCGCCTAGTGCAACAAAGAATACCGAGATTAAGCGAAAGTACCTTGGTAATCTGTCCGCTGCATATACATAAATAGACATAAATAAGGCTTCCAAGAAAAAAGCAAAAATCTCAATCTGAAAGGGAAGTGAGATTACTTTCCCGACGATCTCCATAAAACCTGGCCATAGAAGCGATAGCTGTACACCTACAATCGTTCCTGATGGAATGGCAACACCTAAAAGAACAGCGAAGGCTTTCGTCCAACGTTTTGCCATAATAGCGTAGTCGTTGTCACCTTTAACTTGATGAATGATTTCTGCGATGACGATCATTAAAGGGATTCCAACGCCAAGCGTAGCAAAAATAATATGAAAACCCAGTGATGTTCCAAAAAAGGCTCTCGCTAGTACAACTGTATCCATGCCCGATTCCTCCTAAAAACTAAGAACTTTGTAAGTAAACAATCTATCTTTAAGGTGTCAATATATAGAATGGATTATGCACACGACATTTTGTCATATAGAGCTCGTCTTCTGTCATATGCTGACTTAAAGGGGGGTGAGTGCGTGCTAGACAATACAAGTGTGTATATCGAGGTGCTCAAGTTTAGTGGAATCTTTGCCCCTTTGCTGTTCATTCTTCTTCAGGCTTTCAGACAATTCTTTTTCCTGCCTGTAGGTCTTATCTGTCTGACAGGTGGAATTTTGTTCGGAGCCGTTGCGGGCACATTTTATTCTGTTATCGGTATCACCTTGTCGAGTGTTCTTTTTTACTGGGGTATGAAAAGCATGCCAAAGCTTATGAAAAAAGTAAAAAAACTGCAGAAAAAGTGGATCGGAAAAAGAATGCCATTCTCGGTTGGTCAGATTGCTATTTTAAAAATGGTCCCATTCATGCATTTCCATCTTTTAAGTCTTTGTCTGATTGAGATTTCATCAAATTTTAGAGAGTACACGAAGGCTAGTATTATTTCAAACATACCAATAGCCATTTTCTATTCCTCTTTTGGATCCGTACTGCTTTCACTGTCATTATTTACATCTCTTGCCGTTATAATTGGGTTATCCGTTCTGTTTTATCTATTAAGAAGAAAAGAATGGGTCATAAAATGGAGTGAATTTTTTGAAGAAGACAACGTAAAACGTGAAAAACAGCGCATGCCTGCATAGGGTATGCTTTTTTTTGTTGAAATTAGAATAAATTCATCCTCGAATGTAGATCAAGATAACGTTATAATAGCTTAGGAATGAAAGGCAGGGGATGAACGTGGAGATTGAACGACTTTTTTCCATGCAAGATGAATTAAATTCACGAATCGTAAAAGAACATAACCTTGAGAATGCATCATTATCTGAACAAAGAAGATTGGCATTTCTTGTTGAACTTGGGGAGCTGGCAAACGAAACAAGATGCTTTAAATATTGGAGTAAACGTCCAGCATCTGAGAAAGAAGTAATTTTAGAGGAATATGTAGACGGACTGCATTTTGTATTATCCATCGGGCTAGACCTTGGTTTTACAAAGATCGAACTGTCAAATGAGGTAGAAATTCGAGGGGAAATGGACAAGATAGAGTTAAACAGTCTCTTTCTTTCTCTTTATCAATGGGGCTCTAAATCTTTATCGCACCAAGAGTTTCATGCGTTTTTTGATGAATTCTTAGGTTTAGGCGTAAAACTTGGCTTTTCATTTGAAGAGATTGAAACGGCTTATTTTGATAAAAATGCTGTAAATCACGAGCGTCAGGATACAGGTTATTAATACCATGATTGTCCTGCGCAAAATTTGATGCTCGTGGAAGTGGTTGATTTCCGTTCCAGGGGCTCGCTTTCCGCGGGGCGACCGGTGAGCCCCTTGCCGCTTTGCGCCGTTAAGGGTCTCACCTGACCGCTCGTCCCGCAGGAGTCTCGCACCTTACACTCCAATCAATTTATCAAAGAAGAGCATTGAACAAAATGCTTCTAAAACAACAGAAGAGAGCCAAAACTATATCAAGAGTAATAAAACAACAAAAAAATAAAAAACCCGGAAATCCCGGGTTTTACTTTAAGCCATCAGATAGAGTTGTTAAAATTTCTTCCTTCTTTTGTTGATCTGAATTTTTCCAGATCACTTCAAAAAGTACGCCAAGACCAGGAAGCATTTTTTCTTCTCCACTTTCGATTGCATCAACAATCGTATCTTGTAATTGCTCTTTATTGTTTCCAGTAACGTTATGCAATACTGCTTTTCTTAAATCAAGATTCATGGGATAAGCACCTCTATTAATTTTTTTCTTTTTTTATTGTGTACGTTATGAGTAAGTTTTATGAGGAAAAATATTAAATATTTATGATTTAAAGGAGTACACCTTATAATGAAGCACATCGAATCAGAATCCAACGCTTCTTTAAAGCAATGGAAGAAGCTGCATACAAAAAAAGAGCGAGAAAGATCAGGCACATATTTGATTGAAGGCCCACATCTTATTGAAGAGGCAATAAAATCTGGTGCAAAGCTGCAGCATGTCATTATTGAAGAAAATTTTGAAATAAATGAATCATGGCTAAAAGAAAAGTTTACGCTATGGTCGGTTCCGGCTAAATTGATGAAACAGCTTTCTGAAACAGAAAAGCCGCAAGGGATTGTGGCTGTATGTGAAATGATGGATCAGTCAGCAGAGCTTATAAAAGAAAATGGCCGTTACTTATTGATAGACGGAGTACAAGATCCAGGTAATCTTGGAACAATCATTCGTACAGCGGATAGTGCTGGACTTGATGGAGTCTTCTTAGGTGAGGGTACCGCAGACCTTTATAATGGTAAAACAGTTAGGTCTACTCAAGGTTCTCTTTATCATCTGCCGATTGTAAAAGCTGATCTTTTAGAGATTATCGAGCAATGTAAGGAGCGGAATATCACTGTACTTTCAACTTCTCTGCAAGAAGCTGTCGACATGAGGAAAGCGCCAGAAGTTGAAGGTTTCGCCTTAATTGTTGGGAATGAAGGAGCCGGCGTGCAGGAAGTATTGCAGCAAGAATCGACGATGAATGTAAAGATACCTATTTTCGGAAGTGCTGAGTCACTAAACGTGTCCGTTGCTACAGGCATCCTTTTGTATGAATTACAGCGAAATCGAACGTAATTTGTTCCAAAGCGTTGCAATTGATGATTTTATTCATATATAATGAAAAAGATGAATGAAATAGAGTAAAAAACAAAGATGGAGAAAAGTAAATAATGATTCCGCCAAAAAGGGAGGAAATGTCCTGGACTGCGAGCATTTCTTTGGTAGGTATTATTGAATTCACTCCTGAGTTGTCACCTGAAGGATCTAAGTAGGGCTGACCGGTGAAGAGCCGTTATTGAAATGAAGTGAACAGTGTATTTTTCATTGTTAAATTGGGTGGTACCGCGAACTCCTCGTCCCTTATTGGATGAGGAGTTTTTTATTTTTTTAAGGAGGGGTTGCACGGTGAAAGACCGTTTAGAAGCTCTAAAAGTAGAAGCGATCGGCCAAATCAAAGAAAGCCAAGATTTAAAAGATCTTCAAGCTGTGAAAGTTGCTTATCTAGGTAAGAAAGGACCCATCACTGAAGTTTTAAAAGGAATGGGTAAATTATCCGCAGAAGAACGTCCTGTAATCGGAGCATATGCCAACGAAGTGCGTGACAGCATTCAGCAGGAGCTTGATAAAAAACAGACTGAGCTGGAAAATGCAGCAATTTCAGAAAAACTGGCAAAAGAAACGCTCGATGTTTCATTACCAGGCAGACCTGTAAAGAAAGGTAATGCTCATCCGTTAACAGCGGTTGTAACAGAGATTGAAGATCTGTTTCTTAGCATGGGCTTTACCATTGCGGAAGGTCCAGAAGTAGAAACGGACTATTACAATTTCGAAGCGTTGAACTTGCCAAAAGGTCATCCGGCACGCGACATGCAGGATTCGTTCTTTATCACTGAAGACATTTTGCTTCGTACTCAAACGTCTCCAGTACAGGCTCGTACGATGGAAAAGCATGAGGGTCAAGGACCTGTGAAAATTATCTCTCCAGGGAAGGTTTACCGCAGAGATAACGACGATGCAACACATTCTCATCAGTTCATGCAGATTGAAGGGCTTGTGGTTGATCAGAACGTTCGTTTAAGTGACTTAAAAGGAGTCCTTGAAACGTTTGCTAAGAAAATGTTTGGCGAAGATCGTAAAATCCGCCTGCGTCCAAGTTTTTTCCCTTTTACAGAACCGTCTGTTGAGATGGATATTTCATGTTTTAAGTGCAGTGGTAAAGGGTGTTCGATCTGTAAACAAACGGGATGGATTGAAATCTTAGGAGCGGGTATGGTTCATCCAAATGTTCTTGAGATGGCTGGATTTGATTCAAAGAAATACACAGGTTTTGCATTTGGTATGGGGCCAGAGCGTATCGCGATGCTCAAATACGGAATTGATGATATCCGTCATTTCTATGCGAACGATATCCGGTTTTTAAAACAATTCAAAAATGCATAACTTGAGGAGGGGAATTACATGCTAATCTCTTATAACTGGCTAAAAGAATATGTAAACATCGAAATCACTCCGTCTGAATTAGCAGACAGAATCACAAAAAGTGGTATTGAAGTTGAAATGGTCGAATCGTTAAATAAAGGAATCAGCGGAGTAGTTGTAGGATATGTTCAAGAATGTATCCAGCATCCTAACGCTGACAAACTTAGAGTTTGTAAAGTAGATGTCGGCCAAGGAGAAGTTTCTCAGATCGTTTGCGGTGCACCTAACGTGGCACAAGGTCAAAAGGTTGCCGTAGCGGTGCCTGGAGCAATTCTTCCAGGGAACTTTAAAATTAAAAAAGCAAAACTTCGCGGAGAAGAATCACACGGTATGATTTGTTCTCTTCAAGAGTTAGGCGTAGACACAAAACTTGTACCAAAAGAATATTCAACAGGTATTTTTGTGATGCCTTCTGATGCAGAGCCAGGAAGCGATGCTTTGGAATACTTAAACCTGCATGATCACGTACTTGAATTAGGCCTAACACCAAACCGTGCTGATTGCTTAAATGTGATCGGTGTTGCATATGAAGTGGCAGCCATTCTTGAGCAGGAAGTGAAGCTTCCAAATCTTTCGATTGCAGCTACAGAAGAAAAAGCAGAAGACTTTATTTCTGTTCACATCGATTCACTGGAAGATAATCCGTATTATGGAGCGATGATTATCTGTGATGTTAAGATTGGTCCTTCACCGCTTTGGATGCAGAATCGTTTAATGGCTTCTGGAATTCGTCCGATCAATAACATTGTTGATATTACAAATTATGTATTGCTGGAATATGGTCAGCCGCTTCACGCATTTGACTATAATCGTTTAGGTTCTAAAGAGATCGTTGTTCGCCGTGCAAATGAAGGAGAGCACATTCTTACACTTGATGATCAAGATCGTACGCTCAAAGACACACACTTAGTGATTACAAACGGCAAAGATCCAATTGCTGTTGCTGGTGTGATGGGCGGAGCAACGAGTGAAGTGCAAAATGATACGACGAATGTTCTTTTAGAGGCAGCTTATTTTGCTTCACAACGAGTAAGAGCAGCTTCTAAAGATCTAGGTTTACGCAGTGAAGCGAGTTCTAGATATGAAAAAGGCATTGATCGCAACCGTGTATACGCAGCAGCTGTGAGAGCGGCTGGATTAATGGCTGAACTTGCTGGCGGTAAAGTGGCTGAGGGAATTGTTGAAGCAGGAAAGCGTGAAGTAAACACATATAGCGTGAAGATGGACGTTTCTAGAATGAATGGTCTTCTCGGAACAGAAATTTCGTCTGAACAAACAGCAGCAATCTTTGACAGACTTGGATTTTCATATAAAGAGGCAGATGGCCAGTTTGAAGTGGTTGTTCCTTCAAGAAGACCAGACATTACGATTGAAGCGGATCTGATCGAAGAAGTAGGCCGTATTTACGGATATGACCGCATTCCAACGACATACCTTTTATCAGAAGCACGTCCTGGCGGATTAACAAAGAACCAGGCACAACGCCGTGACATTCGAACGTATCTTGAAGGTGCTGGACTTTATCAAGCTGTAACATATGCATTAACGACTCCAGCTAAATCCACACATTTTTCATTTAGCAGTGAAAAAGTATATCCGATTTCTGTTGCTCATCCTATGAGTGAAGAGCGAAGTACGCTAAGAATGAGCTTGCTGCCTCAGCTTCTTGAAGTGCTTCAATATAACAGAAACCGTTCAATGGAAGATCTCGCTATTTATGAGATGGGCTCTGTGTTCATAAACCGTCAAGAAAAGTTGGCAGAACTTCCAGAGGAGTATGCATTTGTTTCTGGCGCAGTAACAGGTGTATTTAATGAACATCTGTGGCAAGGTGAAAGAAAGACAGTCGACTTTTATGTTCTAAAAGGAATTTTAGAAGGATTAATGAACGAACTGAACCTTTCCGAACGCATCACATATGAAGCAGGCGAAATTGAAAATATGCATCCAGGAAGAACAGCCATCGTGAAACTTGATGGTATTTCTGTTGGATTTGTTGGTCAGCTTCACCCTGCACTCCAAAAAGAATTAGATTTAAAAGATACGTTTGTGTTCGAGTTGAACGCAACAAATCTTTTGGAGAAGGAAACAGATCAGATGGTATATCAGACATTGCCTCGTTATCCTTCTATCACACGTGATATTGCATTAGTTGTTGATCAAGAACTTCCAGCAGGTGATCTGACAACCGTAATACAAGCCGCGGGTGGAGAATTGTTAAGAGAAGTAAATCTTTTTGATCTGTATGAAGGAGAAAAGATGGAGAAAGGTAAGAAATCACTTGCTTTCTCTTTAAAATACTTCGATCCAGAGCGTACACTTACAGATGAAGAAGTAGTAACGGCACATGATCGTGTATTGAAGAGCTTAGAAGAACGCTTTGGCGCTCAATTAAGAAAATAATTGTTGAAGAAGCTGGTTCATCAAGAGATGGACCAGTTTTTTGTCTTTATTATTAGGCTGTTTTTGTATACTTTGCCGTTCTTGAAAATGGTTTCAATGTGAACTGGACAATTTTATGTGATAGGGGATCATTTTTATGTGATGGATTTCATTTTTTATGTGATTAGAACTTTATAGTAACCAATGGCGGATGCTCGCTCTACGAAAAAGAGGATGATTCCTTATGGATTCATCCTCTCTGCCTCTTAAATCTTCTTTTTACGCAATAAATTTAGCGCTTTTTGGGTATTTGCAAAATGCTTTTTGGTTGCTGTATCAAAAACAGACTGTCCGAACTTCTCAACAAGCTCTGCCGCTTTAACATCGACATGAGGACCTGCTCCTTTTGGGATTATAGTATTGAAGCGAGCCCCTAGTTTATCCATCTCATTTAAGAAGCTGTATCTTGCCAAAATAGAAGCGGCCGCCACCGCAAGATGAATGGATTCACCTTTTGTCGCAAAATAGAGACCTTCTTTTAAAAGGTTTTTCTCTTTCGTTAAATAGTTAAAGTAAACACCAGGTTCGCAAAATTGATCTACTAATATGCCTTCAATCTCTTCTCCTTCAATTTTAGCTTTTACATTTTGAAGAGCGCGATTATGAAGAATCGCTTTAATCTTTCCTTGAGTCATTCCTTTTTGCTGCAGTTCATTGTACTTTTCATTGTTTAGTACAAGCAGAGAATAAGGGACGGTGTGAATCAGCTCTTTTGCGATTTGAATGATCTGTTTATCGTTTAAGTGCTTCGAATCTTTAACCCCAAGTTCCCTTACCAGATCTAGCTGATCTCTTGATACATACGCTGCAGCAACTGTCATCGGACCAAAATAATCACCTGTGCCAACTTCATCGCTTCCGATCATAGATAACTCAGCGGCATTTTGCGGCGGTGCATAGCGATGTGCTGGTTTAGCTGTTTTGCTTTTTTCCTTAGAGGGTGCGACTTGACCTGAAAATTTTTGAGACGCTTCCTCGGCCCCTTTTCCTTGAAACAGGACTTTCCCTGAATGATAGGCCGTTACCGTGCAATCTGTAAGTTTAGCCGAAAAAACGGCTCCAGGAGGTGTTTTAGGTGAGAGGACTTGTAAAAGTTCTTTTTTCATTGCTAGAATTTCCGAGTTCGTCATTTTTTTTACTACATGAGCCATGCGTATTTTCCTCCTATGAATGAAGAGATTTCCAAATATATCAAAAAAAAGCTACGATAGAACAGAAATATTTTCAACTATGTACGATATTTGATAAGATAAAGATTAGAGTATTCATTAAATGAATGATCCTTTTTATGATAAGGAGGTTATTTTGTGGCGGAAGACAAAAATAAAAACCGTACTACGGTCGAGATTTATGGCCAACGTTATGTAATTGCAGGGACCGAAACTTCCAGCCACATTCATTTAGTAGCTGATAAAGTAGATTTGAAAATGAGAGAAATTCAATCTCATAATCGGTTTCTCGATACGAAACAACTTGCTGTACTAACAGCAGTAAATACAATGAGTGAATATTTAAAGATTAAAGAAGAGCTGAAAAAATTGCAACAGCGAATTGGAAAAGAGGAAAGATAGCATGTTAGATTTAATTTTATTTGTCATATTAATTGGCGGTTTTTTGATTGGATTAAAACGCGGTTTCATTATGCAACTGGTACACTTGATCGGGTTTATTGCCGCTTACATTGTTGCTTATCTGTATTATGACGATTTAGCTCCAAAGCTGGAGTTATGGATTCCATACCCTTCTTCAAATGATAGTTCGGTATCATTTCTGCTGAACAGTATATCACTAGAACAGGCATACTATAATGCCATTGCTTTTGCTGTTCTGTTTTTTGCGACAAAGATTATTTTGCAAATTCTTGGTTCAATGCTCGATTTTCTTGCCAACCTGCCAATCCTGCATACATTTAATAGATGGTTTGGTGGCTTATTAGGCTTTGTAGAAGTATATCTGATTGTGTTTATTTTGTTGTATATCGCAACATTAGTACCGATTGAAGCCTTTCAAGCTCATTATGAAAATTCATGGATCGCACAGGGAATGGTCAAAAACACCCCCGTATTTTCTGAGTCAGTAAAGGAAATGTGGATGAAACATATGGCATAACTTCTCCCAAAGCGGAGAAGTTTTTTTGTCTTTTCTGTTTACATTTATACTCTGTTGTTCTTGAAAGTGGTTGATTTCCGCTCCAGGTTGCTCGCTTTCCGCGGGGCGTGCGGTGAGCCTCCTGCCGCTTTGCGCCATTAGGAGTCTCCACCTGACCGCTCGTCCCGCAGGAGTCTCGCACCTTGCGCTCCAATCAACTTGCAAATGAAGAGGAAAAAATTCGAAAACAACAATTCTTTAAAAAATAGCCATAAAAAGTACAACACAAAAGAAAACATACGTTGTCTTTCTAGCCTTACAATTAACAAAAGAGGAGAGCTCATTATGGTTAATAAAAAAGAGGTAGTACGTACACTTGAACAGATTGCTTTGTACCTTGAAATCTTAGGTGAAAATTCATTTAAAGTTTCTGCTTATCGTAAAGCGGCGAATGCTCTTGAGAGTGATGAGCGGACGATGGATGAGATCGGCGATGTGTCAAAGTTGAAAGGAATCGGTAAAGGAACAGCAACTGTTATCGTTGAAATGATGGAAAAAGGCGAGTCGGACCTTTTAGTAGAACTTCAGGAAAAAGTACCATCTGAATTGATTACTTTGCTGCAAGTTCCTAATCTTGGCGGAAAAAAGATTGCGAAACTTTATTCAGAGTTAGGTATAACGAATATTGAATCTCTTAAAGAAGCATGTGAAAATGGTAAAGTAAGAGAACTGGCAGGCTTTGGTGCAAAAACAGAAGAAAAAATATTATCTTCTCTAAAAGATCTTGGTAAACGCCCAGAAAGATTGCCGATAGCCTATATGCTCCCGATTGCTGAAAAGATCGAGTTGCAGCTGAAAAGAATGACAAACATTGAGAAGTTTTCTAGAGCGGGCAGCCTTAGACGTTACCGCGAAACGATAAAGGATTTGGACTTTATTATCTCTAGTAAAAATCCTGAGAAAGTGAAGGAACAGCTTCTGAATTTAGAGGGTGTCATAGATGTAATTGCAAGCGGCGGTACAAAAGTTTCTGTGGTGCTAGATGAAAAGTTGTCCGTCTCAGTTGATTTCCGAATCGTTGAACCAAAGCAATTTGCTACAACTCTGCATCATTTTACTGGTTCGATGGAGCATAATGTGAAAATGAGGCAGCTTGCTAAGGCTCGAGGGGAAAAAATCAGTGAGTATGGTGTTGAGAATATTGAAACAGGTGAGGTTAAAACGTTTGAGACTGAAGAAGAATTTTATTCGCATTTTAATTTAAACTGGATACCGCCTGAAGCTAGAGAAACCGGAGATGAAATTGAGCTTTTTAAAGAGACTCATGAGCTTATTCAATTGTCGGATATAAAAGGCGATCTTCATCTTCACTCAACCTGGAGTGATGGAGCTTTCTCTATTGAGGAAATGGCTGAAGAAGCAAGAAATAGAGGCTATGAGTTTATGGCGATCACTGATCATTCTCAATATTTGCGTGTAGCGAATGGTCTTACACCTGAAAGAGTTCGTATGCAGCGTCAAGAAATTAATAAATTGAATAAAAAATACTCAGATTTTAAAATTTTCGCGGGGATTGAAATGGATATACTACCCGATGGCACTTTAGATTATGATGATGCACTACTAGAGGAAATGGATTTTGTTATAGCAAGTATTCATTCCGCCTTTTCACAAGACAAAAGCAAAATCATGAAACGCTTAAAAACAGCTCTAGAGCATAAAAAAGTAGACCTTATCGCTCATCCAACTGGACGATTGATCGGCCGCAGAGAAGGGTATGACGTGGACATAGAGATGCTGCTGAAGCTCGCCTCTGAGACGGATACGGCAATTGAGTTAAATGCAAACCCTAATCGGTTGGACCTTGCACCTGAATGGCTGCAAAAAGCACAAGAGCTCGATGTAAAGATTGCGATAAACACAGATGCACATTATAAAGATACAATGAAACATATGGAGATTGGAGCAGCGGTTGCACGAAAAGGTTTGATTAAAAAAAGCAGTGTAATAAACACGATGACTTTAAAAGAACTAGAAACCTATCTTAACCGTAAAAAATAGCTCTAGATCCTCGAATCAGGAGGAAACAATATGCAAGAAAAAATGCTGCGTGTTTTAGAATTGAGAAAAGTGATTGATCGGCTAAAAAAGCATGCAAGCTGCTCACTTGGACTTAATAAAATTGATTCGCTCATGCCTTTTACAACACTTGAAGAAGTGACTGAAGCACAAGAAGCGACAGATGAAGGGGTAAAAGTCCTGCGTTTAAAAGGACAAGTTCCGTTTGGCGGGATCTTTGATATTTCTTCAAACGTGAAGCGTTCTAAAATAGGAAGCCTGCTTAACGAAGAAGACCTGATGGATATTGCTTCCACTCTTTATGGGGGAAGACGGTTCAAAAGATTTATTGAGGGATTAACTGAGGATGGGATCGAACTGCGTATTTTAAGTTATGCGGCAGATCAAATCGTCCCTCTTCACGAACTTGAACAAGCCATAAAAAATTGTATTGATGACAATGGTCACATGATGGATAGTGCCAGTCCGGAACTGCGCGCGATTCGTCAGCAGCTTCGTACGTTTGAAGCGAGAGTAAGAGAAAAACTTGAATCCATCGTAAGGTCTTCGAGCTATCAAAAGATGTTATCAGACTCGATAATCACCATTCGTAATGATCGATTTGTTATTCCGGTTAAACAGGAGTATAGAGGCAATTTTGGCGGAATGGTGCATGATCAATCTGCTAGTGGAGCAACTTTGTTCATCGAACCTCAATCCGTTGTAACGGTTAACAATCAGGTGAAGGAAGCAAAAGCAAAAGAAGCACGAGAGATCGAAAAGATTTTAAGAGAGCTCACTTCACAGGTAGCTGAGAGTGCTGACGATATCTTAGTAAACGTAGACATTCTAGCTGAAATGGATTTCATTTTAGCGAAAGCAAGATTTTCTCATGAGTTAAAGTGTACGCGTCCAATTATGAATGATAAAGGATTTATTTCATTGAACAGCGGAAGACACCCTCTTCTCGATCAAGAAACTGTTGTCCCAACAAGCGTTATGTTAGGCGGTGAATATCAATCACTTGTTATTACTGGTCCTAACACCGGGGGTAAAACAGTTACACTTAAAACAATAGGACTCCTTACGCTGATGGCACAATGCGGACTTCAAATTCCTGCTCAGGAAGAATCGGAAATGGCTGTGTTTAAGAGTATTTACGCTGATATCGGTGATGAGCAATCGATTGAACAATCATTGAGTACGTTTTCTTCACATATGGTGAATATTGTGGATATTTTAAACAAGATTGATTTCGAATCACTTGTACTCTTTGATGAATTAGGTGCAGGAACAGATCCCCAGGAAGGGGCAGCACTTGCTATCTCAATCCTGGATTTTGTTTTCGCAAGAGGAGCAAGGGTTGTAGCAACGACACACTACAGTGAACTAAAAGCATACGCTTATAACCGTCCCGGTGTAATGAATGCATCCGTTGAATTTGATGTGCAGACTCTAAGGCCGACATATCGGTTATTAGTTGGAGTTCCGGGCCGAAGCAACGCGTTTGAAATTTCGAAAAGACTAGGACTCCGCCAGGATATTATTGATTTAGCGAGATCACAGATCAGTGAAGATGAAAACAAGATTGATAATATGATTAAGTCTCTTGAGGATAACCGCAAACAAGCAGAAAAAGAGATGGAAGAAGCTGAACGCCGAAGAAAAGAAGCAGAGTCTATAAAAGCTGACTTGGCAAGAGAGCTCGAGCTTTTCCAAAATGAAAAAGAACGACTGTATGAAAAAGCGAAAACAGAAGCAGAGAAAGCTGTTGTAAAAGCGCGTGAAACGGCTGAAGAAATCATTCATGAGATCCGCGAGCTTCAAAAAGCTGGCGGACAGATTAAAGAACATAAGCTAATTGAAGCGAAAAAGAGATTGGAAGAAGCCGTTCCTCAATCAAAAACCAAAAGCAAGAAGCCCAAAGCCGTATCAACCAAGAAAGAATATGTTCCTGGAGATGAAGTAAGAGTACTCAGCGTTGGGCAAAAAGGACATATTGTTGAAAAGGTGAGCAGCACCGAATACCAAGTTCAAATCGGAATCTTAAAAATGAATGTTTCAGAGAAAGATTTGGAATGGGTAAAACAAAGTAAACCGAAACCTGAACCGCGTTCATTCGTAAAAGTAACAGGAAACTCAGACTCTTCACGACCTGAACTGGATCTTCGCGGGAAACGATACGAAGATGCGATGCTCGAAGTGGACCGCTATTTGGATGAAGCTCTATTGGCAGGCTTTAATCAAGTGTATATCATACATGGTAAAGGTACTGGTGCATTAAGAAAGGGCGTTCAAGATCTTTTGAAAACTCATCGAAATGTGAAATCCACTCGGATGGGTGCCGCCGGTGAAGGCGGGGGCGGAGTAACCGTAGCTGTGTTAAAGTAAGAGGAGATTCTGGGTTCATTCATGGAAAAGACCCTAATCTCACACACATAACACACATAACCAAGCCATTTACAAAGGGGTATTGCTGAATGGATTTTATGAGTAACGCGTTTGTTAAAACAGCCGCAAACTACAGTGTTGTAGTGCTATGTCTTGTCGTCTTTTTGGCTGTATTTGAACTTGTTACCCGTTATAAAAACTGGGTGGAGATCAAAAATGGAAATTTTTCCGTTGCAATGGCTACAGGCGGGAAAATTTTTGGTATCGCAAATATTTTCCGCTATTCTATTGCTCAGAATGATTCCTTGATCATGATGATTACATGGGGAATCTATGGGTTTGTATTGCTTTTGATCGGTTATTTTATTTTTGAATTTCTGACTCCTAAGTTTCAGATTGATAAAGAAATCGAGAATGATAACCGAGCGGTTGGTTTTATTTCAATGGTCATTTCTATTGGTTTATCGTTTGTAATCGGTGAAGGAATCGAATAGCTGAAGGGAATAAATATGGAAACATTATTTAAAGTTTTGTTTGTACTAAGCGGAGTTTTTATCGCCGCAGGTCTTATATACTTATTTTTCTTTGCGTAAGCGAAAACCCGGGACTAGTTTTTTGGTCCTGGGTTTTTTATTCCTCATTTAACTAATAATTTTTAATTTTTAAAAAAGTATATAAAATTGTATCCGTTTTCAATATAATAGGAATAAAGATATAGAAATTTTGAAGGAAGGCGTGAATTAAAGGAGGAGATGCAAGTGGAAAGACGGTGGCTTAACAGTTACCCAAGTGAAATTCCGGGACATCTTGATTACGACAGCAAACCTTTATTCGCGTATTTAGAGTTAGCAGCAGAAGAAAAAAGAGACAATACTGCTGTACATTTTTTAGGGAAAACATTAACGTTTGGTGAGCTTCACGAAAGCAGTTTGCGGTTCGCACATGCTCTGTCAACACTTGGAGTGAAAAAAGGAGACCGGGTCGCTATCATGCTGCCTAACTGTCCTCAAGCAGTGATTGCTTATTACGGAAGCCTTTTCTTAGGTGCAATCGTTGTTCAAACCAATCCGCTCTACACAGAAAGAGAACTTCGCCATCAACTTTCTGATAGCGGTGCGAAAGTCATCGTTGGATTAGATTTGTTGTTCGGCAGGATCTCAGCAGTTCGTGGGGATACGAACCTTGAGCACATTGTCATGACATCGGTTAAGGATTATCTGCCATTTCCAAAGAACCTACTGTATCCTTTTGTTCAAAAAAGGCAGAATCCAACTGTTGTGGTCGATATCTCTTATAATCACGAAGTTCATTCGTTTCGTGATCTGCTTAAACGCTCACAGGCGATTAAGCCTCAAACAGAGATCGTACCAGATGAAGATCTTGCACTGCTGCAATACACCGGAGGTACTACAGGGCCTGCAAAAGGTGTAATGCTCACTCACAAGAATCTAGTGACAAATGCACTTCAATGCAATGCGTGGATGTACAAGAATAGAGACGGTAAAGAAAAGATACTTGGTGCTCTGCCATTTTTTCATGTGTACGGCATGACATGTGTTATGAATTTAGGCATCATTACCAAAGCAGAGATGATTATATTGCCTCGTTTTGATCCTGCACAAGTTCTTAAAACAATTCATAAGGAGCGCCCAACACTTTTCCCAGGAGCTCCAACTATGTATATTGCATTGCTTAATCATCCAGATTTAAAGAAGTATGATTTATCTTCTATTCAAGCGTGTATCAGCGGGTCAGCAGCACTTCCGTTAGAAGTTCAAGAAAAATTTCAGGCAGTCATATCCGGTTCGCTTGTTGAAGGATATGGACTTACTGAAGCATCACCTGTTACACATGCCAACCTAATCTACGGAAAACAAATAAAAGGAAGTATTGGTTTGCCGTGGCCAAATACTGAGGCAGCTATTATCTCTGCAGAAACAGGAGATTGGGCAGAACCTGGAGAGATCGGGGAGTTGGCTGTTCGAGGACCTCAAGTTATGAAAGGCTATTGGAATCAACCCGAGGAAACCGCATCCGTTTTCAGGGAAGATTGGCTAATCACAGGGGATATGGGTTATATGGATGACAATGGATACTTTTATATCGTGGACCGTAAGAAGGATTTGATTATCGCTGGCGGATTTAACATTTATCCACGTGAAGTAGAAGAAGTTCTCTATGAACACGAAAAAGTAAAAGAAGCTGTAGTAGTTGGTGTTCCAGATGAATACCGAGGCGAAACAGTAAAAGCTTTTGTTGTGTTAAAAGAAGGTGCTGAATGTTCGGAAGAAGAATTAAACAAATTCTGCAGAGAGCATCTTGCATCCTTTAAAGTTCCAAGACTTTACGAGTTTAGGACTGAACTTCCGAAAACGATGGTAGGAAAAATATTAAGAAGAGTTCTTTTAGAAGAAGAACGTGAAAAAGCAATCCAAAAAACGTAAAAGCTGCCTATAGGCGGCTTTTTACGTTTAAATGCTTTTTTATTTGCAGTTCATTTTAACTTACACTTGTAAAATATATTTAAAAAGTGACATAATGAAATTGACAGAAAAGAAAGATTTGTTTTACAATTATGAATGAACAATCATTCATTTTTTACAAAGTGATTGTCTTATACAAAAAGAGGCGATAGCAATGAAACGTAAAGGTCCAAAATATGAAAAAATAATTGATGCTGCTGTTAATGTGATTGCAGAAAACGGTTATCATCAATCCCAAGTTTCAAAGATAGCGAAAGAAGCGGGTGTCGCTGATGGCACCATCTATCTATATTTTAAAAATAAAGAAGATCTGCTTGTTTCTGTTTTTAATGAAAAGATGGGGACCTTTATTGAAAAGACAGAAAACGAGCTGAAAAACAATGATTCAGCTATAGAGAAGCTTAGAATTCTAGTGGAGATGCACTTTAAGCAACTCACTGCTGATTTTGAACTATCAATCGTTACACAGTTGGAACTCCGTCAAACAAACAGACAGCTTCGTGCAAAAATCGGAGAGGTATTAAAGCGTTATTTGAATTTAATCGACTCTATTTTAAAAGACGGCATGAATGAAGGTGTGTTTGTAAAAAACATGGATTACCGATTGGCTCGACAAATGATTTTCGGGACGATTGATGAAACTGCTACAAACTGGGTGATGAATGATCATCGATATGATCTTCCTGCTCTTGCGGGACCTGTGCACCAAATGCTTGTTAACGGTCTGTCAGTCAGGTCTGTTCAATCAGATTGATATCTATAAATAAGGAGGGGTTGCACAATTGGAATTCTTACAAATCGAAACACAAAATAAAGTGGCAACAATTAAACTCAACCGCGCACCTGCCAATGCGTTGTCCACTGGAGTTATACAAGAAATTGTTCAAGCGCTCGATCAGATTGAAAACGATAACTCTATAAAAGTCGTTGTCATTCTTGGAGAAGGCCGATTCTTTTCAGCAGGAGCTGATATAAAAGAATTTACAGAAGTACCTGACGAAAAAGGCTTCGCTGAGCTAGGGAAAAAAGGACAGGATGTTTTCAACAGAATTGAACAATTTTCAAAACCGGTAATAGCAGCTATTCATGGCGCGGCTCTTGGCGGTGGCTTGGAACTTGCGATGAGCTGCCACATAAGACTTGTTACAGAAGATGCTAAGCTAGGACTTCCAGAACTTACGCTAGGCTTAGTACCTGGTTTTGCGGGAACGCAGAGGCTTCCTCAACTTGTTGGAGTACCGAAAGCTTGTGAAATGCTCCTTTCTAGTAAACCGATCTCTGGAAAAGATGCTGTCACATACGGTTTAGCGAATGATGCTTTTCCAGCTGAAGAACTTTTTGAAAAGGCTTACAAAATGGCGGGGGACTTTTCAGAAAAAAGTGCTGTATCCATCAAGTACACGCTAGAGTTATTGAATTATGCAAAACACGGCCTTTATGAAAAAGGGGCTGAGAAAGAACAAGAGTTGTTTGGCAAAGCATTTAAAAGTTTCGACGGACAAGAAGGAATCGCTGCATTTATTGAAAAAAGAAAGCCTGAATTTCAGGACCGATAATTAGGAGGGTAACGATGAATATTTTTGTTATTTTAAAACGTACTTTTGATACAGAAGAAAAAATCACTGTTTCAAACAATAAGATCTCTGAAGACAGCGCAGAATTTATCATTAATCCTTATGACGAGTATGCGATCGAAGAAGCGATCACATTAAAGGATGCTCATGGCGGTACAGTAACGGTTGTAACGGTTGGGGATGAAGACTCTGAAAAAGAACTTCGTACAGCTTTAGCAATGGGCGCTGATCAAGCGGTTCTTATCTCAAATGAAGACTTAGACAGTCAAGATCAATTTACGACTTCATCAGTATTAGCGGCATATTTTAAAGATAAAGAGTACGATATTATTCTAGGTGGAAACGTTGCGATCGATAATGGAACAGGTCAAGTAGGTCCGCGACTTGCAGAACTTCTAGATATTCCGCACGTAACGACAATTACGAAGATTGAAGTGAATGGAACAACGGTAAATATTGAACGTGATGTTGAAGGAGATCTTGAAAAAATTGAAACGACTCTTCCTTTACTAGTTACGGCGCAGCAAGGATTGAATGAACCTCGTTATCCTTCTCTTCCGGGGATCATGAAAGCGAAGAAAAAACCGCTTGAAACCCTGGAGTTAGATGATCTCGATATTGATGAAGATGACGTAGAAGCAAAAACAAAAACAGTAGAAGTTTATCTTCCTCCTAAAAAGGAAGCTGGAAAAATCCTATCAGGTGAAACTCCAGACCAAGTGAAAGAACTTGTATCTCTGTTAAGAAACGAAGCGAAGGTAATATAAGGAGGAGTCATCATGGCAAAAAAAGTTTTAGTACTTGCAGAATCCCGTGACGGTGCATTACGTAATGTTTCATTTGAAGCAATTGCAGCAGCAAAAGAAATTTCTGGCGGAGGAGAAGTGTTCGCTGTATTATGTGGTGACTCCGTTCAAGCGTTAGCAGCAGAATTATTCCACTATGGTGCTGACCGTGTTCTTGTGGCTGAAGATGAGAAACTGGCAAACTATACACCAGATGGTTATTTTCAAACATTGAAGCAAATCATCGACGACGAGAGCCCGGAAGCCATCGTATTCGGACATACATCACTAGGTAAAGACTTGTCACCAAGACTTGCAGCACGTTTAGAATCAGGACTGATCTCAGATGTAACAGGTCTTGAACAAGCTGGTGAGAACACTGTATTTACTCGTCCTGTATATTCGGGGAAAGCATTTGAAAAGAAATTAATTTCCGATGGACTAGTATTCGTGACGATTCGTCCAAATAACATCACCCCTCTAGAAAAGGATGAGTCTAAAACAGGTGATGTTAAGTCAGTTTCTGTTGAAATCAAGGACATAAGAACAATTGTAAAAGAAGTTGTTCGTAAAGCATCGACAGGGGTTGACCTTTCTGAAGCTAAAATAATCGTTGCGGGAGGCCGCGGTGTGAAATCTGAAGATGGATTCAAACCTCTTCAAGAGCTTGCGGATGTACTTGGAGCAGCTGTTGGTGCTTCTCGTGGAGCTTGTGATGCTGATTATTGTGATTATTCACTTCAAATTGGCCAAACAGGTAAAGTAGTTACTCCTGATCTGTATATTGCTTGTGGAATCTCAGGAGCTATTCAGCATTTAGCTGGTATGTCCAACTCAAAAGTTATTGTAGCAATCAATAAAGATCCAGAGGCAAGCATCTTCTCTGTTGCTGATTATGGAATCGTAGGAGATCTGTTTGAAGTAGTACCTTTATTAACAGAAGAGTTTAAGAAAGTGTTAGTATAGAAGAAAAACGTTTAAAACGTCCATACATTGGACGTTTTTTTTAAGCGAATATGGAGGGTGTTAAATGACTACAATCGCTTTTATTCGTCACGGTGAAACAGATTGGAACACAGAGAGAAGGGCGCAGGGCTGCAAGGATATACCTCTAAATGATAAAGGAATATATCAGGCTGCGAGGCTATCAGAAAGATTGATTGATGAAAAATGGGATGTCATATATGCCAGTCCCCTTAAAAGAGCGTTTAAGACTGCTGAAGCTTTAAGTGGTGTGACGGGTTTACCTGTAATAGCCGATGAAAGACTTCGTGAAATCTCGTTCGGTGAGACAGAAGGGACAACGGAAGCTGAACGGGTTGAACGCTGGGGAGAGGATTGGATGAATCTTGATCTCGGCAGAGAAACGAATGAAGAGGCTGATTTTCGCTGGAGAGCAGTGTTAAAAGAAATTACTGTAAACCACAAAAATCAAAAAGTGATTATTGTGACACATGGTGCACTCCTTGTAAGAATATTTAAGGATCTTCTTCAAGACAAGACGGATCAATGGTATGGACTGAACAACACTTCATTTTCTGTTTTCCAACTAACACCGCAAGATCGCTGGAAATGCGAATTGTTTAACTGCCAAAAGCACCTTGAGGAGACAGCAACTATTTAACGTTTGTCGAAATGAAAACTTGGGTACCATAAGGTTGAGCAAACTATTAGCAACTGTGTAATTTGTAAGATATACTTTGTTTACACTTTGTTATTTAAAAGGAGGGCCAAATAAATGGCTATTGTTAATGCGTCAGATCAAACATTTAATACAGAAACGAATGAAGGTTTAGTACTTGCTGACTTTTGGGCACCATGGTGCGGACCTTGTAAAATGATTGCTCCAGTACTTGAAGAAGTAGATCAAGAAATGGAAGAAGTAAAAGTAGTAAAGCTGGACGTTGATGAAAATCAAGAAACAGCGGGTAAATATGGCGTAATGAGCATTCCTACTTTACTAGTATTCAAAGATGGTCAAGTGGTTGACCAAGTTGTAGGTTTCCAGCCTAAAGAAGCTTTAGTAGAGCTTTTAAACAAACATAAGTAAGCGATCCTCAAAAAAGCCCGAACTTCGGGCTTTTTTTTGTGGGATAGATTTCAAGTTTTTTTAAATGCGATTCAATGTAGTTTAAAAGTAGTTGATTTACGCTCCAGGCAGCTCGCTTTCCACGGGGCGTGCGGTGAGCCTCCTGCCGCTTTGCGCCATTAGGAGTCTCCACCTGTCTAGCTACAGCGGCTAGCCCCTCGAGGTCAAAAGTTAAATGGACCACAAGGCAAAGTGTGCCTAGCTAGCCCATTCACCTTTTGCTGGTCGGGGCTGAACGAGCCACTTCCGCTTTTCGGACTGACCGCTCGTCCCGTAGGAGTCTCGCCACCTTGCGCTCCAATCAACTTGCAAATGAAGAGAGAATTCAATCAAAAGTAACATTTCTTTTGAAAAGAACCATTATGAGTTGCAGCTAGGCAGGAGAAGCATAACTGATGAGTTCAGGTGATCAACCGCATACAATCAAGCATTAAAGAAAGGAAATCAACTAATATTTCTAAAAGAAAAACCATCCCTTTTGTACTATTTTCTAGGAAATATTGTCGATAAATGAATGTATATGGTAATTTAATCACGAGAGTATAATGATTTACCTCATACATGATATGATTAAAGAAAAGACTGCAATGAAGTTAAAGGGGGATGACATTGACCTCTATATCGGTAAAACAAAAATTAATGCTGCTTCCTGATCAGCCTGGATGCTACCTCATGAAAAATGAGTTCGGTAAAGTAATCTACGTAGGTAAAGCAAAGGTTTTAAAAAATCGAGTGAAATCTTACTTTTCAGGAACACATGATGGCAAAACACAAAGACTCGTCAGTGAGATCAGAGACTTTGAATATATTGTCACCTCTACTGAGATGGAAGCATTAGTTCTCGAGATGAACCTAATAAAAAAGCATGATCCTCGGTATAATGTCATGCTGAAAGATGATAAAAGCTATCCATATTTAAAAATTACTTCTGAAAAACAGCCAAGACTATTATACACAAGGAAAATAAAAAAAGATGGCGGCAAATATTTTGGACCGTTTGTAAATGCATATGCGGCCCAAGAAACGAAAAAACTGTTAGACCGTATTTTTCCACTAAGAAAATGCGACACGATGCCTAAACGAGTGTGTTTGTACTATCACATTGGTCAATGTTTAGGGCCGTGTGTTTACGATATTACAGAACAAGAAAACAAGAAGATGGTAGAAGGCATTGTGAAGTTTCTCAATGGCGGATATCAAGATGTGAAAAGCCAGTTATCTGAAAAGATGCTTGAAGCGTCTGAAGCCCTAAATTTTGAAAGAGCAAAAGAACTTCGCGATCAGATTCAGCACATAGAAGCTGTAATGGAAAAGCAGAAGATGATGACAGCAGATCTAGTGGATCGGGATGTCTTTGGCTATCACTTTGATAAAGGCTGGATGTGTGTTCAAGTCTTTTTTATCCGTCAAGGTAAAGTGATCGCTAGAGATATTTCAGTTTTTCCTTTTTACGGAGAGGCTCACGAGGATCTACTTACATTTATTGGTCAGTTTTATCTGCAAAAAAATCATCTGCTGCCTAAAGAGATTCTGCTTCCGCAAGAAGTTGACGCTGAACTCGTTTCAGAGCTTCTTCAAGTAAAAGTTCTTCAGCCAAAAAAAGGCCAGAAGAAAGAGCTAGTTGAATTAGCGACTAAAAATGCGACCCTTGCTCTTAACGAAAAATTTGCTTTGATTGAACAGGATGAAGCTAGAACAATAAAAGCAGTAGAGAACCTGGGTGAGAGAATGGGTGTAGCTCCACCATATCGAATAGAAGCGTTTGATAACTCCAATATTCATGGAACAGATCCTGTTTCGGCGATGGTGGTTTTTGTAGATGGAAAACCATATAAGAAAGATTATAGAAAATATAAGATCAAATCGGTGGAAGGTCCTGATGATTATGCTTCCATGAAAGAAGTCGTCAGAAGAAGATACACAAGAGTATTAAGGGAAGAAGGGGAATTTCCAAGTTTGATTCTTATTGATGGAGGTAAAGGTCAGATTTCAGCCGCTCAGGATGTTTTAGAAAATGAGCTCAATCTTTTTATACCTGTTGCAGGACTGTCGAAGGATGACAAACATAGAACGTCACAACTATGGATAGGTGACCCTCCAGAAATGATCCACTTGCCGCGAAACAGCCAGGAATTTTATCTTTTGCAGCGTATTCAGGATGAAGTGCATCGATTTGCAATCTCGTTTCATCGTAAAGTACGTTCTAAAAGTATGTTTGAGTCCACATTAGATAATATAGCGGGGATTGGGGATAAAAGAAAGAAGATGCTTCTTCGCCATTTTGGTTCGTTGAAAAAACTAAAGGAAGCGTCTGTCGAAGAGATACAAGAAGCTGGAGTGCCTAAACCTGTTGCTGAACTCATTACAAAAGCCTTTTTATCAAATGAGTAGTTGCAGTTAAAGAATAACTTTGTTAAAATGAATCCAACTTTATAAATAATGCCATGCTTCGAATGAAGTGATGGTAGAGGAGCAGGAACCAATAGTAGACCATCTGAAGAGAAGAAGCTCTTAAGATGATGGAGGAAAGGGGATTCTTGCCGAAGTGTAAAAGGACTTCTAGCCTTTTATGCTGGACCTGTATTGAATAAATACAGAGCTGTCACACAAGTCCCCCCAGGATTTGTGTGGAGGACTATCTCACTAGGGGAAACAAACTTGGCTTGCTGCGGATAATAGCAACAATAAGGTTTTTTCCTTATTGTTGCTTTTTTTGTTTTTACTTTCAGAATAATATAACTTTTCCCGCATGATCGATTATCTGCTGGTGAAAGTTATTGTTGAGAGTATTAGTGCAACTAAGTAGACGTGAATAGATTGAACGTCAACAAAGTTTTCTATTAAAAGAGATAGATTATTACAACAAGAAGGGAATTAGAGAATCATGGGGAGAATCGTACAAAAATTTGGCGGTACAAGTGTTGGTTCAGTTGAGCGGATACAAAATGTTGCAAAACGGATCATCCATGAAGTTGATGGCGGGAATGAAGTCGTTGTTGTCGTATCTGCAATGGGTAAAACAACAGATGAGCTTGTAAGACTGGCTGGAGAAATCAATCGTAATCCTTCCAAGCGTGAAATGGATATGCTTCTTACTACAGGAGAACAAGTTACGATTGCACTATTAACGATGGCTCTTCATCATGAAGGATACAAAGCTCAATCCTTAACAGGCTGGCAAGCTGGGATTCAAACAGAAAATGCTTTTTCGAATGCTAGGATACTAGACATAGATTCCGAAAGAATAAACGGTTTGCTAAAGGAAGGAAACATTGTTGTTGTAGCTGGTTTCCAAGGGCTGATCTCTGAGACAAAAGATATAGCTACTCTTGGAAGAGGCGGATCGGACACTACAGCCGTTGCATTAGCAGCAGCATTGAAAGCTGACCGATGTGATATCTATACAGATGTTACTGGCGTTTATACGACCGATCCTCGAGTAGTAAAATCAGCAAGAAAAATACCTTCTATCTCTTATGATGAGATGCTGGAAATGGCGAACCTTGGAGCAGGAGTTCTGCACCCTAGAGCAGTAGAGTTCGCGAAAAACTATTCCATTTCGTTAGAAGTTAGATCGAGTATGAGTGAAGAACGCGGAACGTTAGTAGAGGAGGAAGCATCAATGGAACAAAACTTAATGGTAAGAGGTTTGGCATTTGAAGGGAATATAACGAAAATCACAGTTTCAGCGATTCCTAATGAGATCCATGCATTAGCGGAACTGTTTACAATACTTGCTTCAAACGGAATTAATGTAGATATTATCATTCAAAATGTATTAAATGAAGAAAAAACAAATATTTCATTTTCGATAGAATCGAGCTCTTTATCAGAAACACAGGAAGTACTTGCTGCTCATCAAGAACAATTAGGATTTGAATCCATTAGTTATGAAGGGGAGCTTGCTAAAGTTTCTATTGTAGGATCAGGAATGATTTCTAATCCTGGTGTAGCTGCTAAAATGTTTAAAGCTTTGTCAGATAAAGATATTATGATTAAGATGGTAAGCACATCAGAAATTAAGGTTTCAACCGTTGTTAAACAACAAGATATGATTAAGTCTATTGAAACGCTGCATGATATATTTGAATTGGATGCACGTGTTCCAGTACAGAACACGTAATGAAAACATTTAAAAAGCCGGCTTATGCCGGCTTTTGTGTTATTCGATCGTATCTTTTTTATCCCATTGAACGGTGATGGAAACTTTGTTCCGTTTAACAGATTCTAATGCTTCGGTCGTACATTTTTTTTGCAGCTGGACTTGTTCTGCCAGAAAACCTGCTTCTAAGCTAAACGTTTGGTGATTGAAATTCTCGATTCGCTGCTCAATGAGAACAGAGTGTAAGGAGAACAGCATCTCTGTTTTTGATGCTTCAATCATTTCAAGATTACCCCAGCCTGCTTCAATAAAAAATGCATGTACTTCTTCCATCGTATGTAAAGGATATTTTCTGGCTAAGTGTCTTCCTGCCCAATATAGAATATTTCGTTCTTGTTTACCGAGAAGTTCAGGCAACAAATCGCTTCGAAGGATCTCATACCCAAAAGCTGAAACAGAAAGCTGTTCTACAGGGGTGTTATCATCCTTTGTTTTTTGTTTAAACATTCTGCATCCCTTCTTTCTATTTTCATTATAACGGGAATGCTGTTTAAACTCTAGAGCAACTATCGGTATTTGTCGAAAATCTTAGCAGGAAAAAACGTTGATTTATCAATAAAATTTACGCATTAAGTTGTTAGCGTTTTCTTGACGGTGTCAAACGATGGGAGTAAAATGGACATGTTGCTAGTTAATTAAACTAATTGTTTAACACTCATCCTCTAAAAGAGGAAACTTAAAACGCTTACATGTGGAGAGGAACAAAGATTAGCAGCCAGAGAGAGGCTAAATTTGAAGGGGGCAAGAAAATGGCTGGCAGTAGAGATTTTATTAACAGAAGAATTCATTCATTATTAGGAGTAATTCCGATCGGGCTTTTTCTCGTTCAGCATTTAGTTGTAAACCATTTTGCAACAAGGGATGCTGAAGCATTTAACAAAGCGGCGCACTTTATGGAAAGTTTACCGTTTCGTATTTTCCTAGAAACGTTTGTTATCTATTTACCACTTTTGTTTCATGCAGTGTTTGGACTTTACATTACGTTCCAAGCAAAAAATAACGTTACCCGTTATGGCTATTTCCGAAATGCGATGTTCCTTGTTCAGCGTGTAACAGGTGTGATCACATTGATTTTTATCGCTTGGCACGTTTGGGAAACACGCGTACAAGCTGCATTGGGACAAGAAGTAAACTTCAATATGATGGCAGATATATTAAGTTCTCCATTCATGGTTGCCTTCTATCTTGTAGGTGTTTTATCTGCGGTATTCCATTTTGCTAACGGATTATGGTCGTTCTTTGTCAGCTGGGGCCTTACAGTTTCGCCTCGTTCACAGAAAATTTCAACATACGTAACAATGGCTGTATTCGTAGCTCTTGCTATTGTTAGCGTTAGAACAATCTTTGCATTCATTTAAAAGGGGTGAGACAAATTGAGTAATCAAAAAATTATTGTTGTTGGCGGAGGTCTCGCCGGATTAATGGCTACAATTAAAGCAGCTGAAGCTGGTGTTAATGTTGACCTCTTCTCAGTAGTTCCAGTAAAACGTTCGCATTCTGTTTGTGCTCAAGGTGGTATAAACGGTGCTGTAAATACAAAAGGTGAAGGAGATTCACCGTGGGAGCATTTTGATGACTCTGTTTACGGAGGAGACTTCTTAGCAAACCAGCCGCCTGTAAAAGCAATGTGTGATGCGGCACCAGGAATCATCCACTTAATGGACCGTATGGGTGTTATGTTCAACAGAACGCCTGAAGGATTGCTTGATTTCCGTCGTTTCGGTGGCACTCAGCATCACCGTACAGCATTTGCAGGTGCTACAACAGGTCAGCAATTATTATATGCACTTGATGAGCAAGTTCGACGTCATGAAGTTGCGGGTCTTGTAACGAAGTATGAAGGCTGGGAATTCTTATCTGCAATCATTGATGACGAAGGCCAATGCCGCGGAATTACGGCTCAAAACTTAAAAACGATGGAGATCGTAAGTTTTCCTGCTGATGCTGTTATTATGGCAACTGGTGGCCCTGGTATTATCTTTGGTAAGTCAACAAACTCTGTCATTAACACAGGTGGCGCTGCATCTTCTCTTTATCAGCAAGGTGTTTATTACGCAAATGGTGAGTTTATTCAAATTCACCCAACTGCTATTCCTGGTGATGACAAGCTCCGTCTAATGAGTGAGTCAGCACGTGGTGAAGGTGGACGTGTTTGGACATATAAAGATGGGAAGCCTTGGTACTTCCTTGAAGAGAAATATCCAGCTTACGGTAACCTTGTTCCTCGTGATATTGCAACTCGTGAAATCTTCCACGTTTGTGTAGATCTAAAGTTAGGAATTAATGGCGAGAACATGGTATACCTTGATCTTTCCCACAAAGATCCTAAGGAATTAGATATTAAGCTTGGCGGAATTATCGAGATCTATGAGAAGTTCATGGGTGATGACCCACGTAAAGTTCCAATGAAAATCTTCCCGGCTGTTCACTATTCAATGGGTGGCATGTGGGTAGATTATGATCAAATGACAAACATTCCGGGTCTTTTTGCCGCTGGTGAATGTGAGTATCAATTCCATGGCGCTAATAGATTAGGAGCAAACTCATTGCTTTCTGCTATTTTCGGAGGTATGGTGGCAGGTCCATCTGCTGTTAAGTATATTAAAGGATTGGAAAAAACGGTTGAAGATGTTTCTTCTTCTGTATTTGACAACCAAGTGAAAAAAGATCAAGAAGTATACAACAATATCCTTTCTATGGATGGAACTGAAAATGCATACGTGATCCATAAAGAGCTAGGTGAATGGATGACGGACAATGTAACAGTGGTTCGCTACAACGATAAGTTAAAGCAAACGGATGAAAAAATTCAAGAGTTGATGCAGCGTTACAAGAACATCAATATTAACGATACATCTAAGTGGAGCAACCAAGGTGCGTCGTTTACTCGTCAGCTTTGGCACATGCTGCAGCTTGCTCGTGTTATTACTCTTGGGGCGCTTAACCGTGATGAGAGCCGTGGAGCACATTATAAGCCTGACTTCCCAGAACGTAATGACGAGCAATGGTTAAAAACAACAAAAGCGAAATTCAATCCTGCGACAAACGGACCAGATTTTGAATATGAAGAAGTAGACGTTTCGCTTATCCAGCCACGTAAACGTGACTATTCTAAGAAGAAGGCAGGGGTGTAAGTATGAGCACAAAAATGGTGAAATTCATCATCTCTAGACAGGATAACCCAGAAACTGCCCCATATTTAGAAGAGTTTGAGATTCCTCATCGTCCGAATATGAATGTAATATCTGCTCTTATGGAAATTCGTAGAAACCCAGTAAATTCAAAAGGGGAAGCTACGACTCCCGTAACGTGGGAGATGGGATGTTTAGAAGAAGTTTGTGGTGCTTGTTCAATGGTGATCAACGGAAAGCCTAGACAATCATGTACGGCTCTAGTTGATCAATTAGAACAGCCGATTCGTCTTGAACCAATGAAAACTTTTCCGGTTGTCCGTGACTTGGCAATCGACAGAAGCAGAATGTTTGATGCGCTTAAGCGAGTTAAAGCCTGGATTCCAATTGACGGTACGTACGATCTTGGACCTGGTCCTCGTATGCCTGAAACGAAACGCCAATGGGCATATGAGCTATCAAAATGTATGACTTGCGGAGTATGCTTAGAGGCATGTCCAAACGTTAACTCAAAGTCAGACTTTATCGGTCCTGCACCATTATCACAAGTTCGTCTGTTCAATGCACATCCAACAGGTGAAATGAACAAAGAAGAACGTTTGAATGCGATCATGGATGACGGAGGACTTGCTTCTTGCGGTAACTCTCAAAACTGCGTACAGTCATGTCCAAAAGGTATTCCTTTGACAACATCGATTGCAGCACTAAATCGTGATACAAGTTTCCAAGCATTTAAAAACTTCTTTGGAAGCGATCGTTAAGGATCTGTTATATGAATTAAACAAGGCTTCTCTCTTTTAGGGAGAAGCTTTTTTTACAAGGCTGTTTCTTATACAATGTTGCTTTTGTTAGTAATTGATTTCCGCTCCAGGATGCTCGCTTTCCACGGGGCGTACGGTGAGCCTCCTGCCGCTCTGCGCCATTAGGAGTCTCCACCTGACCGCTCGTCCCGTAGGAGTCTCGCATCCTTGCGCTTCAATCAATTTGCAAATGAAGAGAAAAATAGAACTCAAAGAAATACTTATAGAAAAGAGCCATTTAAAATATAGTTGATCGTCGTTTCAGAATATTGGCTTTCAAGGGAGCGTACAAAGAGTCTCCAAAAAAATGGACATTCAAGACAAGACAACCCAACAGTAACCATTTTTCAGAAAAAACTCTTCAATAAGACAGGATATTCTCTTAACAAGATTGTACAAATGCAATGTTTATAGAGTGGTGTCCATTAGATTTTCTATTTGAGAGAGGCGGTAAATGATGGCTAGACAAGATTACATATCAAATATGGATGAGTGGAGCAGTGGTTTTTCTTTTTATCACGAATTGCAAGTTAGATTTGGTGAGATCGATGGATTTGGACATGTGAATAATACGAATATCTTCACCTATATGGAAGAAGCGAGAATAGCGATGTTTAAGGAATTGGGATTAATGGCTGATTGGGGAGCTCCTAATTCGGTAGAAATTCCGGTTGTCGCAGACCTTCAATGTGATTATCTGGCTCAGATCATGTACGACGAAAAATTAAGAGTACATGTAAAAATCAATGAAGTAGGATCATCTTCCATCGACATTCATTACTTAGGTATAAATGAAAAGCAAGTTCCTGTTTTTACTGGAAGAGGTGCAATCGTACAGATTTCTAGGAAAAGTGGACGTCCTGCCAAGTGGAATGAAGAGCTAAAACAACAATTAAATAATTTTTCTGACAAAGCCCGTGTTTAAAAAATGGGCTTTTTTTATTGTATATGTTTAATATTATTCATCTTTTTGATTGAACCAAGTCACTCACATCTGCCTTTTTACATACTATATGTTGACTAAATACTTCCAATATTCGTTGGCGGTTCCTAAACCCTAGCAAGGAGGGGTGAATTCATTGAAAGATAAACACTACCGACCGAAGCCTCTACTTACAAAAAGAGAGAGAGAAGTTTTCGAACTATTGGTCCAAGATAAGACTACAAAAGAGATTGCAGAACAGCTGTTCATTAGTGAGAAAACAGTTCGAAACCATATTTCGAATACCATGCAAAAGCTTGGGGTTAAAGGACGCTCTCAAGCCGTTGTAGAGTTATTGAGGCTTGGAGAACTCGAGATTTAGTCAGAAAGCGGCTTTCAAGCGAAAGCCGTTTTCAGTTTGCATGAAGAAAGTATGCGGAATTTTATGAAGCTGTTTTCGTATGCTTTGTTGCTTTTTAAAGAAGCTGCAGAGATTTTATCTGCCCAGGTTTCCTTGCAGGCAAAAAGTGTAATTGATTTTTCTGACCTTTTTCAGCTATGATGAAGGTTATGATGTTAATGGTTTATGGACCTAAATGAAAAAGGTGAAAATTCATGAACAAAAACCTCCAAGTAAAAAAAGTTCTTAACAATAATGTGGTAATTGTCACTGATTCTACGAGCGAAGAACGAATCGTAATTGGAAAAGGGATCGGCTTTGGAAAAAAGCAAGGCGAACCGATTCTGCCTGATCAAGTGGACAAGCTGTTTGTTTTAAAAGATGAAAACGAGCAGGAACAATATAAGACTCTTTTGAATCATATAGATGAAAAAATTGTTGAATTGATTAATGATGTTATCGTTCATATAAGAGCAAGATTTGAGAATGACTTGAATGAACATATTCATGTAGCTTTAACAGATCACATCACATTTGCCATTAAACGATTGGAGCAAGGTCTGGATATAAAAAATCCATTTCTCACCGAGACTCAAACACTATACCCTAAAGAATATACGGTTGCAGAAGAAGTTATTGAGATCATTAACAAGTCTCTTTGCATTCACCTTCCTGAAGGGGAGATTGGATTTGTTGCACTCCATATTCATAGTGCAATTACGAATAAAAGTGTGACGGATATTAAAAAACATTCTCAATTGATTAATACACTGATGCAGATGGTTCAGCATTCATTAAACTTGACGATTGATACAAAAAGCATCAATTATTTGCGGCTTGTTCGCCATTTGCGTCATGCGATAGAGCGGATATCTATGGGTGATATTATGGAAGAACAAGAAAAGTTAGCAAAAGTGTTGAAAGAAGAATATCCGATATGCTACAATTTGGCTTGGAAGTTAATAAAGGTGATGCAAAACACCTTAAACAAACCCGTGCCACATGCAGAAGCTGTTTATTTAACCATGCATTTGCAAAGGCTTTCGCGTTATGACAATTAAGACAAACTGTAATAAGTAAATGAATATACCATACATCGTTTTTACGTGTTACTGATTCGATCAGGCATAAGTAAGAAACAAAAGTGTAGCAGTCATCTAATTAGGATATATTAATATCTGATTAGACAAATTTGCTCATGTTTCTTATTTATGTCTTTTTTTGTTTTATGCGGAAGTAAATGGAAGGGTTATCATAATAAAAGGAGGACTTCCTATGTGGAAAAAACTTTTTGGTGTTTTACAGCGCGTAGGTAAAGCACTTATGCTGCCGGTAGCAATTCTGCCAGCTGCAGGTTTGTTGCTTGCCTTTGGTAATGCGTTCAAGAACCCAGCATTGATTAAAGTAATACCAGCATTAGATGCATCATGGTTTCAGCTTGTTGCAGATGTAATGGAGAAATCTGGTGATATTGTCTTTGCCAATCTATCCTTGCTATTTGCAGTAGGTGTTGCCGTTGGACTTGCTGGCGGTGAAGGTGTAGCTGGATTAGCTGCGATCATCGGATACTTAATTATGAACGTGACGATGAGTGTTATTGAAGGGGTTACACCTGATATGATCGGAAAAGATCCTTCTTTTGCGAACGTACTAGGTATCCCAACGCTTCAAACAGGTGTGTTTGGAGGTATCATCGTTGGTATTTTGGCTTCATATCTATACAAGCGTTTTTACAATATTGAACTTCCCCAGTACTTAGGGTTCTTTGCGGGTAAACGTTTTGTTCCAATCATTACTGCTGTATCTGCTTTAGCACTTGGTATCGTAATGACGTTCATCTGGCCTCCAGTTCAGCATGGACTTAATACGTTCTCTGAAAGTATGATCAATTCAAACTTAACTGTTGCAGCCTTTATTTTTGGAGTAATTGAAAGATCATTGATTCCATTCGGCTTGCATCACATTTTCTACTCACCGTTTTGGTTCGAATTCGGCTCTTACAAGTCTGCTGCTGAAGGACTTGTGCGCGGTGACCAAGCAATCTTCTTTGCACAGTTAAAAGATAACGTTGAGTTAACGGCTGGTACATTCATGACAGGTAAGTTCCCGTTCATGATGTTTGGACTTCCGGCCGCGGCTCTTGCTATGTATCACGAAGCACGTCCTGAGCACAAGAAAGTTGTAGCAGGTATCATGGGTTCAGCAGCTCTAACATCCTTCTTAACAGGGATTACTGAACCGCTTGAGTTTACGTTCTTATTTGTTGCTCCAGTACTTTTTGGAATTCATGCTATTTTTGCAGGACTTTCTTTTATGGTCATGCACTTGTTAAATGTTAAAATAGGGATGACATTCTCTGGTGGTGTAATTGACTACTTGCTGTTCGGAGTTCTTCCTAACCGTACGGATTGGTGGCTCGTTATTCCTGTAGGTCTAGTCTTTGCTGTTATTTATTATTTCGGTTTCCGTTTTGCGATTCGCAAATGGAACTTGAAGACACCAGGACGAGAGATCGTTGATGATGAAGTTGAAACGAATATTGGTGCGTCCAATAAAGATTCTCTTGCAGCGAACATTTTAGAAGGCCTTGGCGGAGAATCCAATATATCTAACCTTGATGCGTGTATTACACGACTAAGGGTTTCTGTTAATGATCCTAAGGAAGTGGACAAAAATCGTTTGAAAAAGCTTGGAGCTTCCGGGGTCCTTGAAATGGGCAACAACATCCAAGCTATCTTCGGAACACGTTCTGATACGATTAAGAGTGAAATTCAAGATATTATTAATGGTAAGACAGTAGCTAAGCCGAAAAATATCGAGAAGACGCCTGAACAAGGAAAAGTTGTTGATACGAAAGAAACGGAAGTTGTTAATCCAACATCTTCAATTTCTACTGATGATCGTTTCGTTTCACCGATTAAAGGGAAAATACTTTCGATCACAGAAGTTCCTGATCAAGTATTCTCAGGAAAAATGATGGGTGACGGATTTGCAATTGAGCCAGCGGAAGGCTTGGTGGTTTCACCGGTTAATGGTAAGATAATCAATATCTTCCCGACTAAACATGCCATTGGTATTGAGTCAGACTCAGGTAAAGAAATCCTAATTCATTTTGGTATCGACACAGTCAAACTTAAAGGTGAAGGATTTGAGAGCTTTGTTTCTGAAGGTGACAAAGTGAAAGCTGGCCAAAAGATCCTAAAGGTCGATCTGAACTTTGTTAAGGAAAATGCTCCATCTATCATCACGCCAATCGTGTTTACGAACTTATCGGGTGAAACGGTTTCCGTTGAAAAAACAGGAACTGTCGCTATTGAAGAAGAAAATATTATTACATTTAAAAAATAAAGGGGTAATTATCATGGCAGAAAAAACATTCAAAGTAACTAGCGAATCAGGAATTCACGCACGTCCAGCAACAACATTAGTTAACCAAGCAGGTCAATTCAGCTCAGATATTACACTTGATTACAACGGAAAAAGCGTTAACTTAAAATCAATCATGGGTGTTATGAGCCTTGGAATCCAACAAGGATCTTCAATCGTGATTAAAGCAGAAGGCTCAGATGCAGAAGAAGCAATTGCAGCATTAGAAGATGTTATGAAAAAGGAAGGGCTTGGTGAGTAATGTCTGAAAAAATTTCAGGTATTGCAGCATCAGCCGGCATCGCAATCGCTAAAGCGTTCGTTCTTCAAAACCCTGAATTAACGATTGAAAGAAAATCAATTACAGATTCAGCGAGTGAAATCGAGCGTTTTGATTCGGCGCTTTCTGTCTCAAAAGAAGAACTTTCTGTTATTAAAGAAAAAGCGAACAAAGAACTAGGTGAAGATAAGGCAGCTATTTTTGCTGCCCATCTTCTAGTATTAAGCGATCCAGAACTAGTTGATGCTGTAAAACAAAAGATTGAAAATGAAAAAATGAATGCTGAAGCAGCAATGGACGATGTGTCATCTATGTTCATTAATATGTTCGAATCAATGGATAACGAATATATGAAAGAACGTGCAGCAGATATCCGTGACGTTTCAAAGCGCGTTTTAGCACACTTGTTAAATGTAACTTTTACTACACCTGCAAGTATTTCTGAAGAAGTTGTCATTCTTGCTGAAGATTTGACTCCTTCTGATACTGCTCAATTAAACCGTAATTTCGTTAAAGGTTTTGCAACAGACATCGGAGGGAGAACTTCTCACTCTGCGATTATGTCTCGTTCGATGGAAATTCCTGCAGTAGTTGGGACTAAAACGATTACTGAAAAAGTTGAAAACGGTGTAATGATAATCATCGATGGTTTAGATGGACATGTTATTGTAAACCCTTCTGAAGATGAAATTGCTACTTACGAAGAAAAACAAAAACAATATCAAAAACAAAAAGAGGAATGGGCAAAGCTAGTGAATGAAAAAACATTCTCAAGCGATTCCGTTCAAGTAGAACTTGCTGCAAATATTGGTACACCTGCAGATGTTAAAGGTGTATTGGAAAACGGAGCTGAAGGTGTAGGATTATACCGTACAGAATTCTTGTACATGGGCCGTGACCAGCTACCTACAGAAGAAGAGCAGTTCAAAGCTTATAGTGAAGTTCTAGAGAAAATGGAAGGAAAACCTGTTGTTATCCGTACGCTTGATATCGGTGGTGACAAAGAGCTTCCTTATCTAAATCTTCCAAAAGAAATGAACCCTTTCCTTGGATTCCGTGCGATTCGTCTTTGCTTAGAAGAACAGGATATTTTCCGTACACAGCTTAGAGCACTTCTTCGAGCTAGCCGTTATGGAAACTTGAAAATTATGTTCCCTATGATCGCGACACTTGGAGAATTCCGTGCAGCTAAAGGAATCTTAACAGAAGAAAAAGAAAAGCTCGTCGCAGAAGGAATTGAAGTTTCTGATTCGATCGAAGTTGGTATCATGGTTGAGATTCCATCAACTGCTGTGATGGCTGACACATTTGCTAAAGAAGTAGACTTTTTCAGCATCGGTACGAACGATTTGATTCAATACACAATGGCGGCGGACCGTATGAATGAACAGGTATCTTATCTGTATCAGCCATACAACCCTGCTATTTTGAGACTAGTTAAAATGGTTATCGACGCGGCTCACAAAGAAGGTAAATGGGCCGGAATGTGCGGTGAGATGGCCGGAGATCCAATCGCGATTCCTATTCTGTTAGGATTAGGGCTCGATGAATTCTCAATGAGTGCCACTTCTGTATTACCAGCACGCAGTCAGATCTTAGGTTTATCTAAAGAAAAGATCAGCTCGCACATCGATCAAATTTTACAAATGGAAACGATGGAAGATGTCGTTAAATTTGCAGAAGAAAACTTCTAAATAAGAAGAAGGGACTATGGGAGATTCCATAGTCCTTTTCTTTAGGTTGATTCAAAAAGCTGGTTACTTTAAAGTGGTTTTGGTCACGCTTCATTGACAAGTTGATTGGAGTGGAAGGTGTGAGACTCCTGCGGGACAGGCGGGCAGGTGAGACACTTAAGAGTGAAACGTTCAAATGTGGCTCACCGCCTGCCCCGCGGAAAGCGAGCACCTGAAACGGAAATCAACCACTTTCACGAGCTGCAAGAATGCAAATATTGTTTTTTTAACGATTATTATTGCAATTTCATAAGATTATTAGCAAAATAGAAAACAATGATTAACGCCAGTATGGTATATAGAGATGAGGCGATGTTTTTGAACAGACCGATCGGAGTCATTGATTCTGGAGTGGGAGGCTTAACGGTAGCAAGAGAGATCATGAAGCAGCTCCCAAAAGAAGAAATTATTTATTTAGGGGATACAAAAAGGTGTCCATACGGTCCAAGACCATTTGAAGAGGTTAGGGCGTATACATGGGAAATGATTAACTATCTGTTAAAACAGGAGATAAAAATGCTAGTTATAGCATGTAATACAGCAACGGCTGCCGTATTAGAAGAAGCCAAGAAAGAGCTGAATATTCCTGTTCTCGGGGTCATACATCCAGGGGCGCGTTCTGCTTTAAAAGCAACTCGAAACAATCATGTTGGCGTAATAGGGACTGTGGGTACTATTAATAGTGGGGCATACAAGCAGGCTCTTAAGCAGATTCGCAACGATGTTATTGTTGAAAGTTTAGCTTGTCCACTATTCGTACCTTTAGTGGAACAAGGAAAACTCTCAGGTGAAGAAACACTCAACGTTGTCTCAGAAACTCTTTATCCATTAAAAGATGTTTCCATTGATACGTTAATACTCGGCTGTACACATTACCCGCTATTACGCCCAGTAATTCAGCAGGTGATGGGAGAGCACATTAAGCTGATTTGTTCTGGTGCAGAAACAGCACGTGAGGTTTCTGTCATCCTCGATCATAGTGGCCTTTTGAATACAAAAGACGCGAGACCTAACCACCGATTCATAGCTACAGCAGAAAGCAGTCATTTTCTTCAAATCGCAAACCATTGGCTTGACCGTAAAATTGAAAAAGTAGAGTGCGTTTCATTATAAGATGCAAAAGAGAGCAGAATCCATTATTAAAGGTTCTGCTCTTTTTATTTTTTGTACAAGTGGTCTAACAGAACAATATGGCTCGTATACATAATAGTACAACCACTTGAGGAGGGAAAGTATGCGCAAAATGATGAAATCAGGGGCTCCGTTGCTTTTGTTGTCAGTGTCTTTGCTGGTATCGGGTTGCGGAATTGGGGGAGAGAAAGCAGGAAACGAGCTTGATCCCCCAAAAGTGAACTATGTGAAGGAAGGGCAGTCGCTTGGCAAGAAAGATAAAGCGGCAAGCGCTGAACAAACACAAAAAAGACAGTTGTTTTTATTCGACAGCAATGGAATGGTTGTGCCACAAGTCTTGGCTCTTCCAAAAAATGATGAAACAGCAAAGCAAGTCTTGCAGTATCTTGTTAAAGATGGTCCTGTAAGCAATATTCTGCCTAATGGATTTCAAGCAGTATTACCCGCAGATACAGAGGTTCTATCTGTAAACATTAAAAAGGGGACAGCGACTGCAAACTTCTCTAAAGAATTTACTGAATATAATGCTACAGATGAAATGAAAATTCTCCAAGCTATTACATTTACACTTACTCAGTTCGATAATATTAAAAAGGTGAAAATTCAAATCGACGGAAAGAACCAAAATTCAATGCCTGTAAACAATACCCCTGTGGGTGACGGTGTAAGCAGGGTAGACGGGATTAACCTCGAGAATGGCAGCGTTGCTGATATTACAAACAGTGAACTCGTAACTCTGTATTTCTTGGCTCAGACTCAAGACCAGACGTATTATGTTCCGGTCACACGCCGAGTAGCAAAGGAAGGAACAGATAAAGTTACCGCAACGATCAAACATTTGATCGATGGCCCGTCTGCAGAAAGCAGCCTTCTTACAGACTTTAGAACAGATGTGAAGCTATTGAGTACACCTGTAGTTAAAGATGGTGTAGTTACACTAAACTTTAACGGCGCTTTGCTAGATAACAAAGAAGAGAGCATGATTGCGGATGAAGTATTGAATTCTATCGTTCTTTCTTTAACTGAACTTTCAGAAGTAAAGAAAGTAGCGATTAAAGTAGATGGTAAATCGAAAATCTTTAATGAAAAAGGCAAGGAACTTACAGCACCGGTTTCAAGACCAAAAGAAGTAAATACAGGTGAATTTTAAAATCAAATAGGTTGTGATACAGTAAAGAGACGAGAGAATCGTCTCTTTTTTAATGAGGTATGTTGTTCTGTAAGTAGATGATTTCCGTTTCAGCCGCTCCCTTTCCGCGGGGCGACCGGTGAGCCCCTTGCCGCTTTGCACCTTTAAGGGTCTCACCTGATCACTCGTCCCGCAGGAGTCTCGCGCCTTACACTCCAATCAACTTGTCAATGAAGAATGGACAAACACAAACAAATGAATGAAACAAATTATTTAAAAGAGGGCCAATTAAAGGCTGTTATCTTTTGTAGTTATTGAAAAAATAGTTGATTTTAGTTCTTGTTGTCTCTTTCTAGGGGTGTGCTGTGAGCTGCATTGTCTGCTAGCGAGAAATAGCAGTGAAGGGACTTTTTCGCCTTTTGACCAGTGAAAAGCCTCTCAGGTGGCACCTATTGCAGCAAACTTTTGGAAGGGTTTTTTTAAAAAAGTTTGTGCTTTCACTCCTTATTTTTCTTTTCTTCTTTGACGGTTGAATGGAGTGTAAGATGCGAGACTCCTGCGGGACAGGCGGGCAGGTGAGACACTTATACGTGAAACGTACAAATGTGGCTCACCGCGTGCCCCGCGGAAAGCGAGCATCTGGAACGGAAATCAACTACTTCCATAACGACAAAATTTTACGAAAAGAACTATTTAGAAAACGGAGGTTTTACATAATGAAGATCTTAATCGCTACAAAAAACAAAGGAAAAGTAAAGGAATTTCAATCCATGTTTGAGAATCTTGGGTGTGAGATCCTCTCTTTATCAGATATTGAAGGAAGTCCTGATGTCGAAGAAACAGGAACGACGTTTGAAGAAAATGCTATCTTAAAAGCGGAAACAATCTCTCTCCAGATGAACATACCCGTGATAGCTGATGACTCAGGCTTAGAGATCGATGCTTTGGAAGGAAAGCCTGGCGTTTATTCCGCAAGATATGCAGGGCTGCAGAAAAGTGATGAAGATAATATGAACAAAGTTTTAGCTGAACTTCAAAACGTACCTGAAACACAAAGAAGTGCTCGATTTGTATGTGCGTTGGCTTTCGCAAGGCCGAATAGAAAGACCATTGTTGTAAAAGGTGAATGTGAAGGTGGAATTTTGAGAGAAAAAAGAGGATCTCAAGGATTTGGGTACGACCCTATCTTCTTTGTTCCTGAATTAAATCGTTCTATGGCCGAACTTGCGAAAGAAGAAAAAAATAAAATAAGCCACAGAGCTGTTGCCCTAATGAAACTAAAGAACCTGATCAATGAGGAGGATCTGCTATGGGAAAAGCCTTAATCGTTAGTGATAGTCATGGTTTAACAGATGAATTAGTAACGTTAAAGAAGCGTTTTGACAGTGAAGTTGACTTAATGATACATTGCGGTGATTCCGAATTATCGACAAATGCAGAAGAACTGTCTGGATTTGTAACTGTAAAAGGAAATATGGATTATTTAGGCGATGATTTCCCCAATGAAGCGATTGAACTGTTAGGACAAACATGTATATATATAACACACGGTCATTTGTATGATGTGAAGATGTCATACCTTTCTCTTGCTTATCGAGCCGAAGAAACTGGGGCAAAGATAGCTTGTTTTGGACACTCACATGTTGCTGAAGCCTTTGAACGTGAAGGGATGATTTTCATCAACCCAGGAAGTATAAGACTGCCAAGAGGGACATTTGAAAAGACATATGCAGTTCTTGAGATTGAAGAAGGAATAGTCTCAGTAAGTTTTTATTCACTAGATGGTATACGTATAGATCAGTTATGTAAGACCTTTGGGGAAAAGATAAATAATAAAAATAAAAAAGTTTAAGAAAATGGTTGACTCTTTTTTAGATATCATGTATATTTAGTTATGTCGTCGCGACAAGATCTAAATTGTCTGCGGGTGTAGTTTAGTGGTAAAACAAGAGCCTTCCAAGCTCTGGTCGTGAGTTCGATTCTCATCACCCGCTCCATTTGTTTTTCTCACGTTCAAATGGCACATGAAAAGTTACATCTAAAGTTTACAGATCTTACATTTAAAATGCATGTCATAAAAACATATTTGTATCCACGGTCGACAGGTGGAACAAATCACTGTGTGCCCGCAGCGCATGGTAATTGCGGAAAGCGCATTGCTATGCGGAATGGGCTCCAATACATATGTCCCAGTAGCTCAGCCGGATAGAGCATACGCCTTCTAAGCGTACGGTCGGGAGTTCGAATCTCTCCTGGGACGCCATAATACTTACATACAACAATTATCGACACACCTTATGTCCTCCATTAAAGGACATAAGGTGTGTTTTTTTGTTTGTTAATTTTTTTTTGCTCTTTTCTAAAAGAGGGATGCTGTTGAGGCATTTATTTGAATCACTTCATTGATAAGTTGATTGTAGTGCAGGGTGCGAGACTCCTGCGGGACAGGCGGGCAGGTGAGACACTTGAGAATGAAATGTCCAAATGTGGCTCACCGGCTGCCCCGCGGAAAGCGAAGCACCTGGAACGAAGATCAACTACTTTCAAAACCACCAATGATTGTGTAAGGCTCTTTTTTTATCGCACTAATTGTAAGCGCTTTATAAATGTTTACAATACGTTTTTATATGACTCAATATCCTTATGTCCATGGGAATGTAAGCGTATACAAAATAACTGAAAAGTCAGAATATAATAAAAAAACTATAAATTCATGGTTGACCCTTACGGAATATGGGCGTAATATTGTCAACAATTATTAAGTTATTTTTAAAAAATTCTAATAATTTGAAATGTAAAGAAAAGGAGGATCACGATGCAGGAGCAATGGGTTTACGTTAATGGTGAGTACGTATTAAAGGAAGACGCCAAAGTCTCAGTTTATGATCATGGATTTTTATATGGAGATGGGGTGTTTGAAGGTATTCGTGTTTACAACGGCAATGTATACCGTTTGGACGAACATCTTCAACGTTTATACGAATCGGCTCAATCCATTATGCTTAAAATTCCACACACTAAAGAAGAGTTAACAGACATCATTGTCGAAACGCTCCAGAAAAATGAATATCGTGATGCTTATATTCGATTAGTTATCTCACGAGGAAAAGGAAATTTAGGACTGGATCCTTTCTCTTGCGGCCAGCCGGGTGTCATCGTAATTGCAGAGCAGCTTGCTCTTTTCCCTAAGAAACTATATGAGACTGGCTTAGAAATCATCACGGTGGCAAGCAGAAGAAATCGTCCGGATGTATTAAGTCCTAAAGTAAAATCATTAAATTACTTAAACAATATTTTAGTCAAGATCGAAGCGAGTCTTGCAGGTGTAAGTGAAGCGCTTATGCTAAACGATCAAGGCTATGTGGCGGAAGGTTCAGCTGACAATGTATTTATTATAAAAGGCAATACCATTAAGACGCCTCCAGGTTACTTAGGAGCTCTAGAAGGAATCACGCGAAACGCGATTGTCGAGATTGCACGCGACCAGGGCTACAACATGGTGGAAGAACCGTTTACGAGGCACGATGTTTATGTAGCGGATGAAGTATTCTTAACCGGTACGGCTGCTGAAGTTATAGCAGTTGTAAAAGTGGATGGCAGAGTTATCGGAAACGGTGCTCCAGGTGAGCATACAAACAAACTTTTAGAATCCTTTAGAAAAAAAGTAGTTGAAGAAGGTGTGAAAGTTTATTCAAATCAATCCGTTCAAGCGGGATAAAAGAAGTATAGGAGTGTTACAGATATGCGCAGTAATATGATCAAACAAGGAATCGATAGAGCCCCGCACAGAAGTCTTCTCCACGCAGCGGGAGTTGCACCAGAGGATATGGATAAACCATTTATCGGTGTTTGTAATTCCTATGTTGATATTATTCCGGGGCATATGCATCTCAACAAAGTTGGTGAGTGGGTAAAAGAAGCCATTAGAGAAGCAGGCGGAATACCTTTTGAATTTAATACGATTGGCGTAGATGACGGTATTGCGATGGGGCATATTGGAATGAGGTATTCGCTTCCGAGCAGAGAAGTCATTGCAGACGCTGCAGAAACCGTGATTAATGCCCACTGGTTTGACGGTGTGTTTTATATACCAAACTGCGATAAAATCACACCTGGTATGCTGATGGCGGCTGTTCGAACGAATGTACCAGCCGTATTTGTTTCAGGCGGTCCGATGGAAGCTGGTAAATCAATGGCAGGAAAATCGCTTTCTCTTGCCTCGGTCTTCGAAGGGGTTGGATCTCACCTTGCTGGAAAGATGACTCGCGAAGAACTATTGGAACTTGAGACGAGTGCCTGTCCGACTTGCGGATCATGCTCTGGTATGTTTACCGCTAACAGCATGAATTCCATTATGGAGATGCTAGGAATTACATTACCAGGCAATGGTACGCTCGTAGCTACATCAGATGATAGAAAAGCATTGTATAAAGAAGCTGCAGTATCACTTATGGATCTTGTGAAAAACGACATTAAACCTAGAGATATTATCACAAAAGAAGCTATTGATGACGCTTTTGCATTAGATATGGCGATGGGTGGCTCAACTAACACTGTTCTCCATATGCTTGCGATAGCAAATGAAGCTGAGATTGATTATGACTTGTCGCGAATCAATGAAATTGCAGAAAGAATTCCCTATCTCTCAAAGATTAGTCCAGCTTCAGATTATTCCATGCAGGATGTTCATAGAGCTGGTGGTGTCAGCGCTATCATCAATGAACTTTGTAAAATGGAAGGTGCTATTCATAACGATCGATTAACGATTACCGGAAAAACGCTGGAGGAACGAGTGCGTCACGCTGAAATTTTAGATGACGATGTTATCCGAAGAAAAGAAAACGCTTATTCACCAGTTGGCGGCTTATCTATCCTTTACGGAAACGTTGCGCCAGATGGCTGTGTCATCAAGGTGGGAGCAGTTGATCCTTCCATAAAAACATTTCAAGGTGAGGCGATCGTCTATGAATCACAGGAAGAGGCGATCCAAGGTATCAATAATGGAGAAGTTAGGGAAGGCCATGTCGTGGTCATTCGATATGAAGGACCAAAGGGTGGCCCGGGAATGCCAGAGATGCTTACTCCTACATCAGCGATAGCGGGTAGAGGGTTAAGCACTAAGGTGGCGTTAATAACAGACGGCAGATTTTCTGGAGCTTCAAGAGGTATCTCAATCGGCCATATATCACCTGAAGCTGCTCAAGGCGGACCAATCGCTTTTGTAAATAATGGAGATCCGATTCTAATCAATCTAGTAAATAGAACGATTCAAGTTTTGTTAACGGAAGAAGATTGGATCGAACGAAAAGGAAACTGGGTAAAACCTGAGCCGAAGATCAAGAAAGGCTATTTAGCTCGGTATGCCGCACTCGTAACATCTGCTAACACTGGAGGAATCTTAAAAATTTAATACTATAAAACGATGACGGAGAACAATGGTAGATGTGGAATACACAGAGAGCCGGTGGTTGCTGTGAACCGGTTATTCCTAATACCAGGACATCCCTCCTGAGTGCCCTTTTGAAAGAATTTTAGTAGGAAGGGCCAAGCGATACTCCATTTTTTATCGCTTGTTATCAAATGACGGCTCGTCCGTCTTAAGGCGGTCCTTGTATGCAATAAGAACAAGTACCGTGAAAAAAGGGTGGTACCGTGGAAAAAATAAACTTTTTCACCCCTTTGGATAGGATTAACCTGTCCATTTGGGTGGAGAAGTTTTTTTATTGGCTGTTTTCTAAAGGATTGTTGCTTTTTAATCTTTTTTGTTCATTCGCTTCTTCGACAAGTTGATTGGAGTACAAGGTGCGAGACTCCCGCGGAAAGCGAGCATCTGGAACGGAAATCAACTACTTTCAAAAGCTGCAATGAATACGAAAGTAGCCAAATTTATTAAATAAAGGTTCGAAGTAAAAGGAGGAATGAAAATGAAGGCCAGTTGGGTGGCTGAAAAAAATTCAGTTGATACTTCCTTAGTCTCTGGTGCTGAACTATTTATACAAGGATTGCAGAATGAAGACGTAGAGGTCTTGTTTGGATATCCGGGCGGTGCAGTATTACCGATCTACGATGCACTATACAAAGCTGAAATGAAGCACGTACTAACAAGACATGAACAAGGAGCCATTCATGCAGCTCAAGGATACGCGCGAGTAACAGGAAAACCAGGAGTTGTCCTTGCTACTTCAGGGCCAGGTGCTACCAACTTAGTCACAGGTATCGCTGACGCCATGATTGATTCGATTCCTCTTGTTATCTTTACAGGTCAGGTAGCAACGAACGTAATTGGTACTGACGCTTTTCAAGAAGCCGATATTGTCGGGATTACGATGCCGATCACAAAGCACAATTATCAAGTTCAACGAGCGGAAGACTTACCAAGGATCATGAAGGAAGCATTTCACATTGCAAATACAGGAAGGAAAGGTCCTGTATTAATCGACATACCGAAAGATGTTGCGGTAAAAACAGCTGAAGTAAAAGAAGATCCTGGGATACATCTCCCAGGATTCCAGCCGACCTTAAAGCCTAATATCCTTCAAGTTAAGAGGTTAAATGAAGCGCTGCTGCAAGCCGAAAAACCTGTTCTTTTAACAGGAGCTGGGGTTTTGGCAGCAAAAGCAGAAAAAGAGTTAGTAGCATTCGCTGAATATCATCAGATTCCAGTTGCTCAAACACTTTTAGGGTTGGGAGGCTTTGCTGCAGAACATCCACTGTGTTTAGGGATGGCTGGTATGCATGGCACATATGCCGCAAATATGGCACTTTACGATTGTGATCTTTTAATAGGTGTAGGTGCTAGATTTGATGATAGGTTAACAGGAAATCTTGATCATTTTGCCAAAAAAGCATTGATTGCACATATCGATATTGATCCAGCTGAAATCGGAAAGAATGTTCCGACTGAGATTCCGATTGTAGGTTGTGCAAAAGAAACACTGTCAGCACTAAATCAGATTGCAGCTGAACAAGGAGACTATAACGATTGGGTAATACAGCTTTCGCAATTTAAGAGTGAGTACCCGCTAACCTATAAAACAAATGATTCTGAACTGAAACCACAGAAATTAATGCAAATTCTTCACGAAGTTACACAAGGAGGAGCAATCGTTGCTACAGATGTAGGGCAGCACCAAATGTGGGCGGCACAATATTATAGGTTTTCAGACCCTAACAGATGGATCACATCAGGTGGTTTAGGGACCATGGGCTTCGGCTTTCCAGCAGCAATCGGGGCAAAAGTAGGAAGACCTGAACTTCCTGTTATCGCAGTTGTTGGTGACGGCGGCTTTCAGATGACACTTCAAGAACTTGGTGTACTTCAAGATTGGGGGCTGCCTGTAATCGTTGTGATCGTCAATAACAAATCGCTCGGGATGGTTAGACAGTGGCAGGAAATATTTTACGAAAAACGATTCTCTCATTCTCTTCTTGATATTCAGCCCGACTTTGTAAAGCTAGCTTCTGCTTACGGTATTGATGGGAAACTTGCTGTAAATGAAGATGAAGTAAGAGAAGCTCTAACTGCTGCTCTTGCGTCAAAGAAACCTTTTGTTCTCGATTGTGTCGTTTCAGCAGACGAGAATGTGTATCCGATGATTGCACCAGGAAAAGGACTTCATGAAATGATTGGAGTGAGAGGATGAGACGCATCATTTCGGCAACCGTATTAAACGAAAGCGGTGTGTTGAACCGTTTAACCGGGTTGCTGACAAAACGCCAATTTAACATTGAAAACATTACAGTAGGGCATACAGAAGACCCAGCTGTCTCAAAAGTGACTCTTACCGTTTGGGTAGAAGATGACCGAAAAGCTGAACAGCTCGTTAAACAGCTCCATAAGCAAATCAATATTTTAAAAGTACGAGATTTAACCAATATGGCGCTTGTCTCAAGGGAATTAGCACTCATTAAAGTGTTGACTACTCCGGACACAAGGAGTGAGATCAAAATGCTGATTGAACCTTTTAGAGCAACAGTGCTGGACGTTTCCCTTGAAAATGTGACGCTTGAAGTTACGGGAGACAGTGAAAAAATCGATGCACTTATCGAACTGCTCCGTCCATATGGCATCAAAGAAATTTCAAGAACAGGTGTCACTGCTATACCGCGTGGAACACAAAAGAAAGTACTTGAACTTCATCCCTATTCTATTATGTAAAGGAGACTCATTAAAATGGCTAAAGTATATTACGAAAACGATCTTTCTAACGACGTATTAAAGAATAAGAAGGTAGCGGTAGTAGGCTACGGATCACAAGGGCATGCACACGCATTGAACTTAAAAGAAAGCGGATATGATGTGGTTGTCGGTGTACGTGAAGGTCGCTCTTTTGATGAAGCAGTTAAAGATGGTTTTGACGTATATCCAGTTCGTGAAGCAGCAAGGCTTGCTGACGTTGTTATGGTTTTACTTCCGGATGAAAGGCAGCCTGAAGTGTACAAAAATGAGATCCTGCCAGAACTATCAGCTGGCAATGCGCTCGTATTTGCTCACGGATTCAATGTTCATTATCACCAAGTGGTACCTCCTCAAGATGTAGATGTTTTCTTAGTCGCTCCAAAGGGACCAGGTCATTTGGTCCGACGTACTTTTGAAGCAGGAGAAGGTGTACCGGCACTTTTTGCAGTATATCAAGATGCTACAGGAACAGCTCGGGAAACAGCTCTTAGCTATGCAAAAGGAATTGGATCGGCTAGAGCGGGTGTTCTTGAAACGAGCTTTCAAGAAGAAACAGAAACTGACCTTTTTGGAGAACAGGCTGTTCTTTGCGGCGGGTTATCTTCTCTAGTAAAAGCAGGATTCGAAACACTAACAGAAGCTGGTTATCAGCCTGAAGTTGCTTACTTTGAATGTTTACATGAACTGAAACTGATTGTTGACCTGATGTACGAAGGTGGATTAGAAGGTATGAGATACTCCATTTCAGATACCGCGCAGTGGGGTGACTTCCAATCAGGACCGCGCGTTATTGATGAAAGAGTAAAAGAGTCTATGAAAGAAGTATTAAAAGACGTTCAATCCGGTGAGTTTGCTAAAGGCTGGATTTTAGAGAATCAAGCTAACCGACCTGTCTTCCATGTGGTGAACAACCGTGAGAAAAACCACCCTATTGAAAAGGTAGGGAGGGAATTACGAGAAATGATGCCATTCGTGAAGGCCAAACAAAAGAAGGAGGCCGTAGCTAGTGCGAAAAATTAAAATCTTTGACACAACATTGAGGGATGGTGAGCAGACAGCTGGAGTCAACCTGAATACAGCTGAAAAACTTGAAATAGCGAAAAGGCTTGAACGGCTTGGTGTTGATGTAATGGAGGCAGGCTTTCCTGCTGCCTCTAAAGGTGATTTAGAAGCTGTAAAAAAAATTGCCTCTACCGTGAAAAACTCAACGGTTACAGGATTGGCGAGATCAAACACGAGTGATATTGATTACGCATGGGAAGCTCTAAAGAATTCTGCCGAACCAAGGCTGCATGTCTTTCTTGCAACGTCTCCCATCCATATGACGTATAAATTAAAGAAAACACCTGACCAGGTAGTAGAGATTGCTGTTGGAGCGGTAAAATACGCTCGTCAAAAATTCCCGGTAGTCCAATGGTCTGCTGAAGATGCCTGCCGATCGGATCTTGTGTTTTTAGCTCGTATCGTAGAGAAGGTCATTGATGCAGGAGCAACGGTGATTAACATACCGGATACAGTTGGTTTTACGAATCCGGAAGAATACGGTAAGATTTTCCGTTTTCTTTTAAATAATGTACCTAATATAGAAAACGCTATTTTATCAGCACATTGTCACGACGATCTAGGAATGGCAGTAGCTAACTCTTTATCAGCTATTGAAAATGGTGCTAATCAGGTGGAATGTACGATCAACGGAATCGGTGAAAGAGCTGGAAATGCATCACTTGAGGAGATTGCCGTAGCATTAGCCATTCGTGAAGACTTTTATAAAGCAAAAACGAACCTGAAATTAAATGAGATTAGCCGTACGAGCCAGCTTGTGAGCCGGTTGACTGGAATTGCGGTTCCTCCAAATAAAGCAGTAGTTGGAAAGAACGCTTTTGCTCATGAATCAGGTATTCATCAAGATGGTGTACTAAAGGAAAAATCAACGTATGAGATTATCACACCAGAACTTGTTGGAGTTCCGTCTAATCAACTTGTGCTAGGTAAACATTCCGGAAGACATGCTTTTAAGGATTACCTGCACAAACTAGGGTTTCATCCTGATGACAGCAAACTAAAAGTTCTTTTTGAGGATTTTAAACAGTTAGCTGATCGAAAAAAAGAAATGACAGAAGAAGATATCTTTGCCTTGTTGATCGACCATAAAATCCAGCCGGAAGTACCGCTGTATCAGTTAAAAGATATTCAAGTGAACTACGGAACGAATCAAATTCCAACAGCGACATTACGATTGCTGACTCCAGATGGCACATTAATTCAAGACGCAGCAACAGGCTCGGGAAGTGTTGAAGCAATCTACAATACGCTTAGCAAGATGCTGCCATCATCACTCAAACTAACAGATTATAGAATTCAATCTGTCGGTGCTGGCAGAGATGCACTTGCACAAGTTTTTGTTCAGATTGTTAGTGACGGTCATGAAATCAATGGCAGCGGTACAGCTCAAGATGTTTTGGAAGCTTCGGCTAAAGCCTATGTTCATGCATTTAATAAACTGCAGCTCCATTCTGAGAAGAAGAGTTACGAACAGATCAGTATTTAAATTTAGGAGGGATGTTAGATGAAAAAGAAGATAGCAGTTTTGCCTGGTGACGGCATCGGACCAGAAGTGGTCAAGGGTGCTCTGCAAGTGCTGGATGGTGTAGCAACACGGTTCGGTCATCAATTCGAAACGACTGAAAAAGTATTTGGAGGTGCTGCTATTGACCAGGAAGGCACTCCCTTGCCGGATGACACATTAGAATTCTGTAAAGGAAGTGATGCTGTACTGCTTGGAGCAGTCGGCGGTCCGAAATGGGATAAAGGAAACGTCCGGCCAGAACAGGGATTATTAGCATTAAGAAAAGCATTAAATGTTTTTGCCAACGTAAGACCTGTTCAAGTCTTTCCTGGCCTTGAACATCTATCTCCTCTTAAATCAAGCAGGGTTAAAGGAGCCGATTTTGTTTTTGTTAGGGAATTAACGGGCGGAATCTATTTTTCGGAACCGAAGACAAGAAACGGTGACGGAGCAGTTGATACGTTATCTTATACGCGAGAAGAGATTACGAGGATCGTAGAAAAAGCGTATGAACTGGCTGTTGCAAGAAGAAAAAAAGTAACTTCTGTCGATAAGGCAAACGTTCTTGAAACAAGCAAGTTGTGGAGAGAGATCGTTGAAGAAACGGCGGAAAAATACCCAACTGTAGAAACAGAGCACGTGCTGGTAGACTATGCTGCTATGAGAATGATAAGTGATCCTTCAAGTTTCGATGTAATCGTTACGGAAAACATGTTCGGAGATATTTTGTCTGATGAAGCTTCTGTAATTACCGGATCCCTGGGCATGATGCCTTCTGCTTCTCTTAGTGAGAGCGGTCCAGGCCTTTATGAACCCATCCATGGTTCAGCACCTGATATTGCAGGAACGGGAAAAGCAAATCCTATTGGAATGATTCTAAGTGTTGGGATGATGCTTCGCCATTCCTTTGGATTAGAAAAAGAAGCGGCAGCTGTAGAATTGGCTGTGTTTGAAACACTTCAAGCAGGTTATCGCACAAAGGATATTTATGATGGAACGGGCACTCTCGTTTCGACAAAAGAAATGGTTAATCAAATTCATTTTAGAATGCTTGAGGATTCAACAAGCGCAACACTTCTAGAGGTTTATGTGTAAGGAGGAATTTCTTTGAGTAAAACAATAATTGATAAACTTTGGGATAGCCATGTTGTTGTAAAAGAAGAAAATAAACCAGACCTTCTTTACATTGATCTCCATTTAATTCATGAAGTGACATCACCTCAAGCTTTTGCTGGATTAAGAGAAAAAAACAGAACAGTTAGAAGACCGGATTTATGTTTTGCCACGATGGATCATAACATCCCGACAGTAGACCGTTTCAATATAAAAGATGAGACATCCCGCTTGCAGGTAGAAACACTTGAAAAAAACTGTGAAGAATTTGGTATCCAGCTCGAAGGACTGAATTCTGAACAGCAAGGAATCGTTCACGTTATTGGACCTGAACTGGGATTGACTCTGCCAGGTAAAACGATCGTGTGTGGAGACAGCCACACTTCCACACACGGTGCGTTTGGAGCACTCGCATTTGGAATCGGCACGAGTGAAGTGGAGCATGTTCTTGCTACTCAAACACTATGGCAGAACAAACCGAAACAGATGAAGGTCAATATTGAAGGGGATTTAGGTTTTGGCGTCACAGCTAAAGATGTGATTTTATGGTTCATTGCGAAATTTGGAACAAATGTTGGCACAGGATATATCATTGAGTTTTCTGGCAGTACAGTCAGAGAATTCTCGATGGAAGAAAGAATGACGCTTTGTAATATGTCGATCGAGGCAGGTGCCAAAGCATCGGTTATCTCTCCTGATGAGACCACTTTTGAATATATCGAGGGCAAGCGCTATTCCCCGAAAGATCAAGATTTTAAACAAAGTTGTGAGAGCTGGAGTAAGCTAGCAAGTGATCCAGAAGCAAAGTTTGATCACGTTATTGAAATCAATGCTTCAGAGATTGAACCAATGGTCACATGGGGTACAACGCCTTCAATGTGTCTGCCGGTCAGTGGAGTGATTCCTGCAGATGATCCGTCATTCTCAAGTGAAGAAAAACAATCTTTGCAAAATGCTCTCACTTATATGGGCTTTAAAGGCAATGAAAAAATAGAAGAGATACCTGTTCAGCATGTGTTTATTGGGTCATGTACGAACTCTAGGCTCAGTGATTTAATCGAAGCTTCAAAAGTTGTAGAGGGTTTGAAAGTTCATCCTGATGTACGTGCAATCGTAGTACCTGGTTCACAATCAGTTAAAAAAGAAGCTGAGAAACTCGGCTTGCATCAGATTTTTTTGGATGCAGGATTTCAATGGAGAGAATCAGGCTGTTCAATGTGTCTTGGGATGAATGATGATATCGTTCCAGAAGGAGAAAGATGTGCATCTACTTCGAACCGGAATTTTGCCGGAAGACAAGGAAAAGGGGCGAGAACACACCTAGTTAGTCCAATTATGGCCGCTGCTGCTGCCTTGAAAGGAAAATTTACAGATGTTCGTTCTGTACTGCCTGTTAAGGAACTGGAGGTGAATCGTTATGCCGGGGTTTAAGACACATTCGGGTAGTGCCGCAGTTCTTGACCGTAATCATGTAGATACCGATCAAATCATCCCAAAGCAATTTTTGAAAAAAATTGATAAAGCAGGGTACGGTGAGTTTTTGTTTTATGACTGGAGATATCTCTCTGACGGGAGCGAAAACTCAGCATTCGAATTAAATCAAGAAGAAACAAAAGGAGCTTCCATTTTAGTTACAGGTAAAAACTTTGGATGCGGTTCATCGAGAGAGCATGCACCATGGGCACTTAAGGACTATGGTTTTCAAGTAATTATCGCAGAAAGTTTCGCTGATATATTTTTTAACAACTGTGTAAAAAATGGAATATTGCCTATCAGGTTATCCGAAAATGAGATCCAACAGCTTCGTAAGAATTCTTCAAAACAAGTTATTGAGAACCTGAAAGTGAATCTGGAAGAACAGCACGTTGCGAATCCAAATGGAGAGGTTTTCTGGTTTGAGTTTGACCCGTATTGGAAAAAGATGCTCCTGAACGGATGGGATGAAATTTCTGTCACTCTTCAACAGGAAGCAAACATTAAAAAATATGAAGATGAGAGGATTGTGAACTGACAATGGGAATTTAACAATCACAGGGGAACGTTTATTTCACGCGATGGAGGAAGTGTCAAAAATTGCGCACCGTACACCACTCAAACAATCTACAACGTTAAACAAGTGGACGGGCGGAAATGTGTATATGAAGCTTGAAAACATGCAGAAAACAGGCTCTTTCAAACTAAGGGGAGCTTATTATAAAGTTTCTACATTAAATGAGTTAGAGTGCGCAAGAGGTGTTATTGCTGCTTCAGCAGGCAACCATGCACAAGGATTGGCGCTTTCCTGTTCATTGCGTGGTATCAGATCAAAAATCTTTATGCCGGAAAATGCACCGCTTTCCAAAATCGAAGCAGTAAAATCATATGGCGCAGATATTGTCTTAGAAGGTGATAATTATCAAGCTGCATATGAAGCAGCTAAGAGAGAAGAGATGGTGAACGGCGGTGTTTTTGTTCATCCATTTGACGATTATGACGTGATTGCAGGTCAAAGTACGGTTGCGCTTGAGATGCTTCAGCAAAACCCTGAATTAAAAACGATTGTCGTACCAGTAGGAGGGGGCGGTTTACTAGCAGGCATCGCTTTGGCAGTTAAATCTGTCAGACCAGACGTGAAAGTAGTCGGCGTGCAATCTGTTAACGCCAGTGCTGTTTATCAAGCCTTCACGTGTACTTCTAAAAAAACATTATCACGCTGTACTTCGATTGCGGATGGGATCGCGGTTGTTAAACCCGGAGAGATTACCGTTCCTGTGATTTCAAAATATGTAGATGAAATGGTCACTGTTACAGAAGAACAAATCGCATACGCTATGATGTTTATGCTCGAACGAGAAAAAGTGGTCGTGGAGGGTGCAGGCGCTGCAAGTCTAGCGGCAGTCCTGTTTCATAGTCACCTTGCACTTGATCAGAAAGTTGGGCTCATCATAAGCGGAGGGAATGTGGATCCTGTAAAATGGTCGCTGTACAAAGGGATGGCCGACAAGCTGAATATGAAGAGAATAAGTTAGGTGTATAAAACCCTTAGAGAAGGAACTTTCTTCTCTGAGGGGTTTTTTACGGTATCTTCATAAAAGAGAAAGATTTTTATATGATGATGTACAATTTTTATATGATATAAGTCATTTTTTATGTGATGGCAGACGTTTTTTATGTGATATCGACCACTTTTTATGTGATAAAGGAAATCTGTCACATTACAATAGGTTGTCTTGAGTTCCCCTCGTGAACCTGCTATTCTTTAGTCAAACATTAACGGAAGCGGAGAGTTGTGATGACAAACGATAAGAGCAACAAAAACAAAATCATTCGGTTTCCTAATTTAAATGGACGACTTTTAGAAAAAGGCATGGATTCATTAAAAAACAAAAAATACGATGAAGCACTTTCTTGTTTTGAACAATTGCTTCATTCTGATCCTATGCATTCACAAGGCAACCTTGGGCTCGTATTAAGTTTGGTTGAGTTGGGCAGATTACACGAGGCAAAAATGAGATGTGACCGAATGCTTAAAGAAGGAATCGGTGAATATTACGATGTTCTTCAGATTTATTTAAGCATTTTAGTGCAGCTATCTGAATACATAACCGTGGTTTCTGTTATTGAAGCGGTCTTAGAAGAGCAGAAGATTCCAGCTGACAAAGCAGAAACGTTTTACCAGCTCCTTCAATTCAGCAGAAAAGTAATCGAACAAGAAGGAGTTCCAGAAGTTAAAAAAGATCCTGAAGCAACGGTAAATCCTAATCCAGATTTTCAAGCATTAAAAGAGATGCTGTCCAGTGAGAGAGCAGACTCGCAATGGATTGCTGTTCAGCAGTTAAAACGGCTTGGACCTGAAATGACCGTTCCGATTTTTGAATCTTTTTTAGTGGATGAGAAAAAACATCCGGCTGTAAAAAGTCTGATCCTTCAATATTTAAAAGAAAATCAAATAAATAAAACGGTTAAAGTTGAAAAATACGGTCAAACCGATGAAATCGACATAGCAAAACTGCAAGAATTAAACGAACATCCTTTTTATAAGGAAGTAAAAACATTAATTCAAGATGAGCTTGAACAAGAAAACCCATCATTACTAGACATTGCACTTGCTGTATGGAAGGATTACACGCTGGCTCTTTATCCTTTTTCTCCAAAGCCTGAAAACAAACTTCTATGGTATGAAGCCTCCGTTTTAGCGGCATCCATTCTATGTGGAATAGAAGAAGAAATAGAAAACGAAGAAGAAGAATTGCAAAATGCAGTAAAGCTTCTCGTTGAATTGGAAAGATTTTATATGCAGACTTAACGAGAAAGTGATGTAACTTGTTGAAATACAGAACGGCTATGCTATAATGGAATGGTTGTAATCTATATGATAGTTATGGAAATACCGATGTTGGAGGGAACATTTAATGACTGCTAAATGGGAAAAGTTAGAAGGCAATCAAGGTGTCTTAACGGTTGAAGTTGAGGCTACTGAAGTAGATACAGCGCTTGATCAAGCGTTCAAAAAAGTTGTAAAGCAAGTTAACGTACCAGGATTCCGTAAAGGGAAAATGCCGCGCCGACTTTTTGAGCAACGTTTTGGAGTAGAATCTTTATATCAAGACGCTTTAGATATCCTATTGCCAAAAGCATATGGAGACGCTGTACAAGAAACAGGTATCGAGCCTGTTGATCGTCCAGAAGTTGACATCGAAAAAATGGAGCAAGGAAGCAACCTAGTATTCACGGCAAAAGTAACTGTTAAGCCTGAAGTTAAACTAGGTGATTACAAGGGTCTTGAAGTAGAAAAGACTGAAACTGAAGTAACTGATGAAGATGTTCAAGACGAACTTATTCGTTTACTAGAACAACAAGCTGAGCTAGTTGTTAAAGAAGAAGGTACTGTTGAGAACGGTGACACTGTAAATATCGATTTTGAAGGATTCGTAGATGGAGAAGCGTTCGAAGGTGGAAAAGCTGAGAACTATTCACTTGAAATCGGATCTGGTTCTTTCATCCCAGGCTTTGAAGAGCAACTAGTTGGTGAAAAAGCTGGTGCGGAAAAAGACGTTAACGTTAATTTCCCTGAAGAATATCATGCTGAAGAGCTAGCGGGTAAGCCTGCTGTATTCAAAGTGAAAATTCATGACATCAAATCTAAACAACTTCCAGAACTAAACGATGAGTTCGCTAAAGAAGCTGAAGGCGATGCTGAAACATTAGAAGATCTTAAAAAAGAACTTCGCACTAAGCTTGAAGAAAGCAAAAAGCAAGAAGCTGAAAACAAAACACGTGAAACTGTGATTGAAAAAGCTTCTGAAAACGCTGAGTTGGATATCCCGGAAGCAATGGTTAATACTGAGCTTGATCGTATGGTACAAGAATTCGGTCAGCGCTTGCAAATGCAAGGTATGAACCTTGACCTTTACTACCAGTTCTCTGGTACTAGCGAAGAAGCTCTTCGTGAACAAATGAAAGAAGATGCTGGAAAGCGCGTTCGTACAAACCTTGTACTAGAAGCAATCGTTGAAGCTGAAAACATCGAAGTTTCTGAAGAAGAAATCGATGCAGAACTTAGCAAGATGGCTGAAATGTACAAAATGGAAGTAGAACAAATCAAGCAAATGCTAGCAATGCAAGGTGGAAATGACGCAGTTGCTGCTGACTTGAAAGTGCGTAAAGCGATTGATTTTCTTGTTGAAAACAGCAAGACTGCTTAATTAAAATAATTTAATCAGTTTAAAATGAAACAAGGCGCGATTCCTTATTTATCGTGCCTTGTTTTGCAATACATAACAAAATATGGGTAATTACTACCCCTATTTGAAAAATAGGTTTTAAAACTCGTAGGATTGTTCATACTTATATAGAGCCATACCATACATATTTATTAAGCGTTATTATTTCCGTTTTAATATGGAAGTGTGATACAATCCATTATAATCAACGGAATGCTTAAGCAGTCGAAATAAATAAAACAGACTTTCCTTCAGAAAATATCTGAAATCGGGTCAAGCGTTTCATCCATATTCTTGTTTTAGGGGTGATATCATTGTTTAAATTTAATGATGAAAAAGGGCAATTGAAGTGTTCTTTCTGTGGCAAAACACAAGATCAAGTAAGAAAACTGGTTGCTGGACCAGGTGTATATATTTGTGATGAGTGTATCGAACTCTGTACAGAAATCGTAGAGGAAGAACTAGGTACAGAAGAGGATGTAGAACTAAAAGAAGTACCAAAACCAGTTGAAATTCGAAAGATACTTGATGAGTATGTAATCGGACAGGATCAGGCAAAGAAATCTCTTTCTGTAGCCGTTTACAATCATTATAAGCGTATTAATTCTACTCAAAAATCGGATGAAGTTGAACTTGCAAAAAGTAATATTGCAATGATCGGACCAACGGGTAGCGGGAAAACCCTTCTTGCTCAAACATTGGCTCGTATCTTAAATGTACCTTTTGCAATTGCCGATGCTACATCTTTAACAGAAGCTGGATATGTTGGAGAGGACGTAGAAAACATCCTTCTTAAATTGATTCAGTCTGCTGATTATGATGTAGAAAAAGCAGAAAAAGGGATCATCTATATTGATGAGATCGATAAGATTGCACGTAAATCTGAAAATCCTTCTATTACAAGAGATGTTTCAGGTGAAGGTGTTCAACAAGCACTTCTTAAAATTCTTGAAGGTACGGTAGCGAGTGTTCCGCCACAAGGAGGAAGAAAGCACCCTCATCAAGAGTTTATCCAGATTGACACTACGAATATTCTATTCATTTGCGGTGGTGCATTTGATGGAATTGAACAAATTATCAAGCGCCGTCTCGGGAAAAAAGTAATCGGTTTTAGTTCTGACTCTAAGCAAGCGGACTTAAAAGCTGGAGAATACTTATCAAAAGTTCTTCCAGAAGACTTGCTTCGTTTTGGTCTAATTCCAGAATTTATCGGTCGTTTACCGGTCATTTCAAACTTGAATCCTTTAGATGAGGACGCATTGATTGAAATCTTAACAAAGCCTAAGAATGCACTTGTAAAACAATATCAAAAACTATTGGATATTGATGGTGTAGAATTAGAATTTACAGATGAAGCTCTTCGAGAGATTTCTGCACAAGCGATCGAACGTAAAACGGGTGCCCGTGGACTTCGTTCGATTATTGAAGGGGTTATGCTTGACGTTATGTTCGAGCTGCCATCTAGAGAAGACGTTGTCAAATGTATCGTAACGAAAGAAACGATCTCTGACAAAGTACCTCCAACGTTAGAGCTTGAAGATGGTACTGTAATCGAACAATCAAAAGAAACTCCAAAAGAGAGTGCTTAATTTTAAGGCCAGCTTATGCTGGTCTTTTTTGTTTGTTTTCAAGAATATCGCTGCCGCCGAAACCGAAACCTTGCTAACGTGAAATTATTTGGAATAACGTGAAATTATTTAAATTAACGTGAATATAATCTAAGTTAACGTGAATAAAAGTCATTTAATGTGAATATATTTTGGGCTGTTACTCCCAAACGCACATAAGGTATGTATGTTTTTGTGAAAAGTACATTTATCGCATGCCCCAGCAAAAACCTACTCTTTAATGTCTTAAAAAGTTACCTCTCAGAACAAAACGCGATCAGTTTTGTACCAAACTGATTGTTTCGATGATTTCATATTAAAAAAAGAACTTCCTAGTTGCAGTTCCCCGCAGTTCTCTACTATAAAGAACATTTCTCATCATTCCTTTCTTTTTAACAGGATTACCGTTTAGTTAATCACCTCCTCGGAGATACTATGATTATCACTACATAGGTACCGGGAGGAAAAACAATGAACTGGACTGGCATAGCATTACTCATTCAATTATTTTTTGGAATCATAATCGGTCTGTATTTTTGGAACCTGCTGAGAAACCAGCGTTCTCAAAAAGTGAGCGTAGATAAAGAATCAAGAAAAGAGATGGAACAGCTCAGAAGAATGCGTTCGATCTCGTTATCAGAACCATTGTCTGAACGAGTACGTCCTGGTAAATTTGAAGATATTATAGGACAAGAAGATGGGATAAAAGCTTTGAAAGCGGCGTTATGTGGACCTAATCCCCAACATGTTATTGTCTATGGACCACCAGGAGTAGGTAAAACAGCTGCTGCTCGTTTAGTTTTAGAAGAAGCAAAACGAAATAACACATCACCTTTTCGTTCGACAGCTGTTTTTGTTGAATTAGATGCAACTACAGCCCGTTTTGATGAACGGGGAATAGCAGATCCTCTAATTGGTTCTGTTCATGATCCTATTTACCAAGGTGCTGGTGCGATGGGACAGGCAGGAATTCCGCAGCCTAAACAAGGGGCGGTTACGAATGCGCATGGTGGAGTTTTATTTATAGATGAGATTGGTGAACTTCACCCTATTCAGATGAACAAACTCTTAAAAGTATTAGAAGATCGGAAGGTTTTTTTAGAAAGTGCTTATTATTCTGAGGAGAACGCAAACATTCCTCAGCATATTCATGATATTTTCCAAAACGGTCTGCCTGCCGATTTTCGTATGATCGGGGCAACAACACGTATGCCAGAAGAACTTCCACCTGCGATTCGTTCAAGATGTTTAGAAGTATTTTTTAGAGAATTACAGCCGGCTGAAATCGAGCAGATTGCAAAAAGAGCTGCAGATAAAATCCAACTAGGAATTGATGAAGAGTCATTAAAATACATGGCTCAGTATGCAAGAAATGGCCGAGAAGCTGTCAACATGATCCAGATAGCAGCGGGATTAGCGATTACAGAACAACGTAAAAGTATTACAAAAAGTGATGTAGAGTGGGTTACACATTCAAGCAGGATGGCACCAAGGCCAGAGCGGAAAATTGGAGAAAAGCCTAAGATTGGTTTAGTAAATGGTCTTGCTGTGTATGGCCCTACAAGCGGAGCGTTATTAGAGATTGAGACTACCGTTCTTCCTGCTAAGAAACAGGGTACTATTACAATAACAGGAATTGCCGAGGAAGAGAGTATCGGAAATCAATCAAAGTCCATTAGAAGAAAAAGTATGGCTAAAGGTTCAGTAGAAAACGTCATTACCGTTCTTCGATATATGGGAGTAGACGCAAGCATGTATGATATACACGTTAACTTTCCAGGCGGTGGCCCGGTAGATGGTCCTTCAGCGGGAATCGCGATTGCATCTTCCATCTATTCAGCGATTCATAATATAAAAATTGATCACGAGCTCGCGATGACAGGGGAAATTAGTATCCACGGAAAAGTAAAGCCGGTCGGAGGGGTAATGGCCAAAATATTGGCTGCTAAAGACGCAGGTGCTAAGCGTGTACTCATTCCGTTTGAAAATAATCAAAAGATATTTGACAGCATTGAAGATGTGGAAATTATCCCGGTGAAAAAACTCTCGGAAGTCTTTCAGCATGCCTTTTTAGATGAGAGTGAAGAGCAATCCGTACCTGCATCAGCAGCATTAAACTCCCCTCCTTCTTCTGTTTAAGGAGAAGAAGGGGGTTTCTTTTTATTCTGCTTCTAGAGGCAGGTCACACAAGCTTTATAGAAAACATAGCTTACATTAGACAAAGTTAAGCATTATCGGTAGAATTGTACAAAGACTATGCATATAATTAATGATTACATAGCAGTTTTCGGAGGTGTTTTTAATGGGGGAAAAACGAGTTCTTCCGCTCCTCCCTCTACGCGGATTGTTGGTCTATCCAACGATGGTGCTTCATCTTGATGTAGGAAGAGAAAAGTCCATTCAAGCGCTTGAAAAAGTTATGCTTGATGACCAGATGATTTTTCTATCTACACAAAAAGAGGTATCTATTGAAGATCCAGCTGAAGAGGAAATTTATAATGTAGGAACGTTATCAAAAGTCAATCAGATGCTCAAACTGCCAAACGGCACGATACGAGTACTAGTAGAAGGTATTAAACGCGGGAAAATCACTGCTTTTATGGATGAAAAAACCCATACGGAAGTAGAAGTAGAGCTAACAGATGATGTTGATGTGAAAGAAGCTGAAACGGAAGCGTTGATGCGAGCAGTTCTGGCACAATTCGAACAATACATAAATCTATCAAAGAAAGTGACTCCTGAGACTCTTGCCTCTGTTCAAGATATTACAGAGCCTGGGCGATTGGCGGACGTTATATCTTCACACCTTTCCCTCAAGATTAAAGAAAAACAAAAAATTCTTGAGATCTTCGATGTGAAAGAAAGGCTTGAACACTTGCTTTCTTTGTTAAACAATGAAAAAGAAGTACTCGGTCTTGAGAAGAAGATTGGTCAGCGTGTTAAAAAAGCGATGGAAAAAACGCAGAAGGAATACTATTTGCGTGAACAGATGAAAGCCATCCAAAAAGAGCTTGGTGACAAAGAAGGTAAAGTTGGTGAGGTCAGTACGCTGAAAGAGCGTATTGAAGCGTCTGATATGCCAGAACATGTCATGGAGCTAGCTAAGAAAGAACTGGATCGATACGAAAAAATGCCAAACTCTTCTGCAGAAAGTTCGGTTATAAGAACGTATATCGAGTGGCTCGTTAATCTTCCGTGGAAACAAGAAACGATAGATAATCTTGATATTCCGCATGCAGAAACGGTGTTAAACGAAGATCATTACGGACTAGAAAAAGTGAAAGACAGAGTTTTAGAATATCTAGCTGTTCAAAAACTGACGAACTCACTGAAAGGACCTATCCTTTGTTTAGTCGGACCTCCTGGAGTGGGTAAAACCTCACTAGCTAGGTCAATCGCACGTGCCGTCGGCAGAAATTTTGTGAGAATTTCCCTTGGTGGTGTTCGGGATGAAGCTGAGATCAGAGGTCACCGAAGAACGTATGTTGGAGCAATGCCAGGAAGGTTAATTCAAGGTATGAAAAAAGCAGGAACGATAAATCCTGTGTTTTTGCTTGATGAAATCGATAAGATGTCAAGTGACTTTAGAGGAGATCCGTCCTCTGCTATGCTGGAAGTTTTGGATCCTGAACAGAATAGTACGTTCAGTGATCATTACATTGAAGAGCCGTATGATCTATCAAAAGTTATGTTTGTGACGACGGCAAACTCTCTTTCAACGATTCCAGGTCCGCTTTTAGATCGAATGGAAGTTATTTCGATCGCTGGTTATACAGAAGTAGAAAAGCTTCACATTTCTAAAAACCACTTGATTCCAAAACAGCTTAAAGAACATGGTTTAAAAAAGAGCCAGATTCAGTTTAAGGATGAAAGTATTTTAAAGTTAGTCCGTAACTATACACGGGAAGCTGGTGTGCGAAATCTTGAACGCCAAATTGCAGGATTATGCAGAAAAGCAGCCAAACAGATTGTTTCAGAAGAGAAGAAAAAGGTTGTGCTTTCAGCTAAAAACCTTGAAGATTATCTAGGTAAGCCTCGTTTCCGATATGGACAGGCGGAACTAGAAGACCAAATTGGTGCAGCAACTGGATTAGCTTATACGACGGCAGGCGGGGATACACTTTCAATAGAAGTAGCGCTTTCACCAGGTAAAGGTAAGCTAATCCTTACCGGTAAACTAGGCGATGTGATGAAAGAATCAGCACAGGCGGCATTAAGCTATGTTCGAACAAAAGTAGAAGATCTCGGAATTGATGCGGATTTCTACGAAAAAACGGATATCCATATTCATGTACCTGAAGGCGCAACACCAAAAGATGGACCTTCAGCAGGTATTACTATTGCCACAGCGCTTGTATCTGCGTTAACGAAAAAGCCTGTAAGAAAAGATGTAGGTATGACAGGTGAAATAACATTAAGAGGCCGTGTGCTGCCAATAGGCGGTTTAAAAGAAAAATCGCTGAGTGCACATCGAGCGGGAATCAAGACCATTATTCTTCCAAAAGAAAACGAAAAAGACATAGAAGATATTCCTGATACGGTAAAAGAAGGGTTATCATTTATAACAGTTTCTCATTTGGATGAAGTATTAAAAGTTGCATTAGCAGGTGATGGAAAGTGAAAGTAAATACAGCAGAAATCGTAATTTCGGCAGTTGGACCAAAACAATATCCGGAAGGCAATCTTCCGGAAATTGCTCTGGCAGGGCGATCGAATGTAGGAAAATCATCTTTTATCAATAAGATGATTCATCGTAAAAATCTAGCAAGAACCTCTTCTAGACCAGGAAAAACACAAACTTTAAACTTTTATATCTTAAATGAAAGTTTTTATTTCGTGGATGTACCTGGATATGGATTCGCGAAAGTGTCAAAAACAGAAAGAGAAGCGTGGGGCAAGATGATCGAGCAATATCTGGTTGAACGTGATCAGTTAAAAGCGGTCGTTCAGCTCGTTGACCTCAGACATCCACCATCAAAAGATGATGTGTTAATGTATGATTGGCTCAAATATCACGAACTGCCTGTTATTGTTGTGGCAACGAAAAGTGATAAGATTCCAAAAGGAAAATGGGATAAACATAAGAAAGTAGTGAAAGAAACTTTAAACTTGGACCCGACGGATAAGATCATACTCTTCTCATCCGAAACGGGACACGGTAAAGATGAAGCATGGGGAGTCCTTAATTCTTATTTAACGAAGTAAGAACCATTTTTAAAGCTTCAACTGTTTTCTAAGAAGTAGTTGATTTCCGTTTCAGGCGCTCGCTTTCCGTGGGGCAGGCGGTGAGCCACATTCGTACGTTTCACGTATAAGTGTCTCACCTGCCAGCCTGTCCCACAGGAGTCTCGCGCCTTGCACTCCAATCAACTTGTCATTGAAGAGAAGTAAAAATATAGACAAAAGACACCTATTGAAAGCCAAATAATAAAGAAAACCCCCTGTGTTTAGTACTTAAAACACAGGGGGTTTCTCTATTTCTTCTTTTTAAAAAACATAAGGTAAGCACCTAGGATCATTAAGATAATAGGCCAAAAATCTTCTGCTTTTACAAATATATTTTCTACAGAAGGGGTATTACTCTTAAAGAACAGTAACCATAGAGCTAGCAGAGATAATAATAACCCAGGGATTAGTCCTTCTTTTGTTTTTCTGTACTGAATCAGAAATGATACTCCTGCAAGCAGTATAATCATTTGAAGCGGCTCAGGCCATGCAGCTACTTTTGCTGCAGCATGAAAATGCAAACCCAGTCCTGTTAAGAAAACACCTGAAAACAAGTTTGACGAGTCTTTGCCAGAACCTGCTTGCATAATTAGGGCTGTCCCAATAATTACGATTAGAGTAGGCCATGTCATATAAGGCTGAAGAAGTTCAATTTCCATTCTCATAGTGAAATAGAATAATCCGATTCCGAGTAAAATGATACCACTAAAAGTGTTTCTTTGTTTCATAATGCCTCCATCTTAAACGTAAACCTTTGCTAAATTGGTCGAAATTTGTTATTTTTATTATTGGTGCTAAGTTTTAGTAAATATGGTTATCCTAAAACTGCTGAACACACATTAAAATGTGATAAACCCATCATAGCATAAACGTTTATATTCTGTTCACAATATTGGATATTCCGTATTTTAGGACATGTTATAATAATGACATACATAATTAAGGGAGGTGAGCGCATGCATATTCTAGTGGTTGGACTTAATTATAAAACGGCACCCGTAGAAATTCGGGAAAAAGTTTCATTTCAGCCTGCTGAATTATCTGATGCGATCTCTACACTCCGAAAACAAAAAAGTATACTTGAATGTGTAATCGTTTCAACGTGCAACCGTACTGAAATCTATGCGGTTGCCGATCAGCTTCATACCGGAAGATACTACATCAAATCTTTTTTGGCGGACTGGTTTTCAATAGATAAAGAAGAACTTTCACCATTTTTAAACATTAGAGACGGAGAAGCTGCTGTTGAGCATCTTTTTAGAGTTACAGCTGGCTTGGACTCTATGGTTATTGGTGAAACACAGATACTGGGTCAAGTGAAAGATGGTTTCTTAGAATCACAGAAGCTTGATGCAACAGGCACTATTTTTAATAAACTTATGAAGCAAGCGATCACGTTTGCAAAAAAATGTCACTCTGAAACTGATATCGGTGAAAATGCTGTTTCTGTCAGCTATGCAGCCGTTGAACTCGCGAAGAAAATTTTTGGCGGTTTGCAAAACAAAACGATTTTAATTGTTGGAGCCGGCAAAATGGGTGAACTTACTGCGAAACATTTGCATGCAAGCGGTGGAAATGAAGTTTTAGTGATCAATCGTACTTTTGAAAAAGCACAAGAGGTAGCGGAGAAGTTTCACGGTACTGCTCATCCGTTTGAGAATCTTGAAAGCTTACTCGTAAAAGCAGACATTGTTATCTCTTCAACTGGAGCAAGTAAGTTTGTTATCACGAAAGATACAGCGGCACCTGCTGTAAAGAAACGTAAGGGTCTTCCATTGTTTATGGTGGATATCGCTGTTCCGCGAGACTTAGATCCCGCTTTGCATGATTTGGAAAGCGTTTTTCTCTATGATATTGATGATTTAGAGGGCATCGTAGAATCTAATCTAGCGGAGCGAATGAAAGAGGCCGAAAAGATCGAGATTATGATTGAAGCTGAAATTGTTGCTTTTCAGTCCTGGATTTCACTGCTTGGCGTTGTACCATTAATCTCTGCTCTTCGTGAAAAGGCGTTAAACATTCAAGCAGAAACGATGCAGAGCATTGAACGCAAGCTTCCAGATCTTACAGATCGCGAAAGAAAGATATTAAGCAAGCATACAAAGAGTATCGTGAATCAATTGCTTCGTGAACCTGTTACTAGAGCTAAAGAAATGGCTGGAGAACCAGGAGCAGAAGAGCAATTACAATTATTCACTGAAATTTTCGGGTTAGAAGAATATTTGGATAAACAGAAGCAGTTGGAAACTGGGCTTGCTGCAAACAGAAAAGAGAAGGCTTCTCTTACAGATGAAGTGATTCATTCTTCTGCAGTAAGAACTTAATTTTTCGTTTCCCTCGGGCTCATGGAGTGTGAGCAAAATGAATTGGATATATGATCTGACTATTGTTCTATATGCACTTAGCATCATAGGCTATTTTATAGATTTTCTTCAAAACAACCGGAAAGCGAACCAATTTGCTTTCTGGTTGCTTTCTATTGTCTGGATACTTCAAACGGTCTTTTTTGTGTTAAGGATGCTGAAAGATCAGCGGTTCCCTATATTAACACCTTCTGAAGGCCTGTTTTTTTATGCCTGGATCCTTGTGACCTTTTCAGTGGTCATGAGCAGATTTTTCCGGGTCGATTTTCTAGTGTTCTTTACAAACGTACTAGGGTTCCTGCTCGTGTCTATTCATTTGTTCGCACCTACAGGACAAGCTAGTGCCGTACTGGAGAAGCAGCTTATATCAGAGCTGTTAATCATTCATGTCACAATGGCTTTTATTTCATACGGAGCATTCTCCCTTTCGTTTATCATTTCGTTCATGTACTTGCTGCAGCATGGGATGTTAAAACGAAAAAAATGGAGCAAAAGACTTCAGCGGTTTGGCAGTCTTTCATACTTAGAAAAATTATCTTTTCGATTGAATACGATTGGGGTGCCGCTCCTTCTGCTCAGTTTAATATTGGGTGTCGTATGGGCATTCTGGAAAATAAATGACTTTACACTTCTTGATGCAAAAGTCATCTCATCGTTTATTGTTCTTTTGGTTTATAGTACTTACTTATATCAAAAGGTAGGAAGAGGCGTTCAAGGTAAAACGTTAGCTCTATGGAATGCTGCCGCTTTTTTGGTAGTACTGATCAACTACTTTCTAGCGACTACGTTTACAGAATTCCATCTATGGTATAAGTAAAGAGATAGGAGATTCATATAATGAGAAAAATTATAGTAGGTTCAAGAAGAAGTAAATTAGCTCTTACACAAACAAACTGGGTGATTGAGCAATTAAAAAAAGCTGGTATGCCCTTTGAATTTGAAGTAAAAGAAATCGTGACGAAGGGTGATGTTATTTTAAATGTCACATTATCAAAAGTAGGCGGAAAAGGCCTTTTTGTGAAAGAAATCGAACAAGCGATGTTAGATAAAGAGATTGACATAGCGGTTCACAGCATGAAAGATATGCCGTCTGAATTGCCAGAGGGACTTGAAATAGGCTGCACACCTAAGCGTGTTGATCCGAGGGATGCTCTTATTTCAGAAAAGTATTCTTCATTAAGAGACTTGCCTGAAGGTGCCGTTGTAGGAACAAGCTCTTTAAGAAGAGCGGCGCAGTTGCTGAACAGACGCCCTGACCTTTCAATAAAATCGATTCGCGGCAACATTGACACACGGATTGAGAAGCTGAAATCAGGAGAATTTGATGCGATTATTCTAGCTGCGGCCGGCTTAGAAAGAATGGGTTGGTCTAAAGATGTCGTTACTGAATTCTTGGACATTGATCTTTGTCTGCCTGCTGTAGGTCAAGGTTCATTAGCGATTGAATGCAGAAGTAATGATTCAGAAGTAAAAGAACTTCTTGCTACCCTCAATGACGCTTATACGTATCAGACGGTTGAGGCAGAACGCTCTTTCCTTAACACGTTAGAAGGCGGCTGCCAGGTGCCGATCGCTGCGTTTGCAACGATGGCAGATGATCATGAAATAACGTTAACAGGACTCGTTGCAGACCCAGAAGGCAAAAAAGTACTTAAAGAAATGAGAACAGGAAAAGACTCACACCGTGTAGGGGTCGAGCTTGCTGAAGAGTTAAAGACTTTAGGAGCAAAGACCATACTTGATGCTGTGAAAAAGGATCTAAATGCTTAATGAATACGTCAGGTGGACCATTAGCAGGTAAAAAGATACTTGTTACAAGGCCGAAGAACCAGGCAGATTCATTGGTTAAGCTTATTGAAGAGAATGGGGGAACTCCTCTTTCTTTTCCTATAATATCTATAAAAGCTGTGAAGAACGAGCAGGCAGCGGCACGCCTAAATCAGTTAAACACTTTTCAATGGATCGTTTTCACGAGCAAGAATGCTGTAGATTACTTTTTTCGGTTGATTAATGAGTTAGGGATTTCTTTAGGAGACTATAAGTTTGCTGCTGTAGGCGAAAAAACAGCCGAGACGTTAAGGCGTCATGGTATAACATCTATACTTGTTCCAGAACGTTATGATGCGGCAGACTTAGCTGAAACGTTAAAAAAACATGTTTTAAAAGATGAAAGAATTTTGTTTCCTAAAGGTAACCTAGCTCCTTCTTTTCTTAAAGAAGAACTCAAAAGTACAGCTGTTGTGGAAGAGATGGTCGTTTATAAAACAGAGCCCGAAGACGGTTTGGACTGGTCGTTAATTGATATAACGGATTGTTTCTTTTTTATGAGTCCATCCGCTGTTTCATTTATGATAAAAGGTTTATCTGACAGTCAAAATAACATGATCTACAAAACGCCTGTAATTTGTGTAGGCCCTACAACAAAAACAGCGGCTGAAAAGTACGGATTTAAGCATGTTTTTATGCCTAGTAATTTTACAGCAGAAGATATGGTGAACTGTGCCATCTCTTATTTTCAAGGAGGAAGATAATATGAATTTTCAGCGTCATCGCCGTTTAAGAAAATCTGCATCCATGCGTTCATTAGTACGTGAAACGCATCTTCAAGTATCCGACTTTATTTACCCACTATTCTTTGTTGAAGGTGAGAATGTAAAAAAAGAAGTACCTTCAATGCCAGGTGTATACCACTTATCACTAGATTTACTTGAGAAAGAAGTTAAGGAAATCGAAAGTTTAGGCATACAGTCAATAATTGTGTTTGGAGTGCCAAACGAAAAAGATGACTGCGGAAGCTCAGCTTATGACCATAATGGAATTGTACAAAGAGCGATTTCTCAAATTAAAGAGATTGCACCTTCTTTAACTGTAATTGCCGATACTTGTTTATGTCAGTTTACAGACCATGGCCATTGCGGTGTGATTGAAAACGGTGAAGTGCTAAACGATGAAACGCTATCACTGCTTGCCAAAACAGCTGTTTCTCAAGCAAAAGCTGGAGCGGATGTTATTGCCCCTTCAAACATGATGGATGGTTTTGTTGCGGCAATCAGACAAGGATTGGATGAAGCAGGATACTACGACGTGCCCATCATGTCTTATGCTGTTAAATATGCATCATCTTTTTACGGTCCGTTTCGTGACGCTGCACATAGCACGCCTCAGTTCGGTGATAGAAAAACATATCAGATGGACCCGGCAAATCGCTTAGAAGCTCTGCGTGAAGCTGAATCGGATATTGCTGAAGGTGCTGACTTTTTAATGGTAAAACCAGCCCTTTCTTACCTGGATATATTAAGAGAACTAAAAGACAGATATCCTCTTCCATTGGTTGCATACAACGTAAGCGGAGAATATTCCATGATAAAAGCAGCTGCAATTAATGGATGGGTAGATGAAAAGAGCATCGTGCTTGAGAAATTAATTTCAATGAAAAGAGCAGGAGCAGATTTAATCATTACCTACTTTGCTAAAGATGCTGCAAGATGGCTGAATGAAAAATAAGAGAAAGGGTGTTGGTATGAGAAGCTTTGAACGTTCAATAGCGGCTTTTAACGAAGCGAAGGAAGTAATGCCAGGCGGTGTTAACAGTCCTGTTCGAGCATTTAAATCAGTAAAAATGGACCCTGTTTTTATGGAGCGAGGAAAAGGATCAAAAATTTATGACATCGATGGAAATGAGTATATCGATTATGTTTTGTCGTGGGGACCATTAATTTTAGGACATGCCGATGATCAAGTAGTAAAAGTGCTTAAAGAAACAGCTGAACTTGGAACAAGTTTTGGTGCTCCTAATGAAATGGAAACAAAATTGGCCAAGCTTGTGATCGATCGCGTACCATCCATTGAAGTTGTTCGTATGGTGAATTCAGGGACAGAAGCAACGATGAGTGCTCTGCGTTTAGCACGTGGATACACTGGAAGAAGCAAGATTGTTAAATTTGAAGGATGTTATCACGGGCATGGAGATTCTTTATTGATTAAAGCAGGTTCTGGTGTAGCAACACTAGGTCTGCCGGATTCTCCAGGTGTTCCTGAAGGTATTGCACAAAATACAATAACTGTTCCTTATAATGATCTTGAAAGTCTACAAGTAGCTTTTGATCAATTTGGTGAAGATATTGCATGTGTTATTGTTGAACCTGTCGCAGGAAACATGGGTGTTGTTCCTCCGCAAAAAGGTTTCCTTGAAGGCGTTCGCAAAATGACGGAGCAGCATGGCTCTCTATTAATCTTTGATGAAGTGATGACAGGATTCCGAGTGGATTATGAATGTGCACAAGGTTATTTTGGTGTGACTCCAGATCTAACATGTTTAGGAAAAGTAATTGGAGGCGGACTTCCTGTAGGTGCGTATGGCGGGAAACGCGAGATCATGGAACAGATTGCGCCAAGTGGTCCGATCTACCAAGCGGGAACGTTATCAGGAAATCCGCTTGCTATGGCTGCTGGGTTTGCTACACTCTCACAGCTTACAAAAGAAAGCTATGTATACTTTCAAAAGCTGGGTGATCTGTTGGCAACAGGGATCTCTGAAGCTGCAGAACATTATGGAGTGGAACATACAATCAACCGTGCGGGAAGTATGATTGGGTTCTTCTTTACAAATAAAGATGTCATTAATTATGAAACAGCAAAATTATCGAATTTAGATCATTTTAATTCTGTTTTCAAAACGATGCTTCAGGAGGGAATTTCTTTGCCTCCATCACAATTTGAAGGATTGTTCTTATCTACTGCTCATACGGAGGAAGATATTAACAAAACGGTAGCTGCGTTCAGAAAAGCTTTTTCTCAATTAAAATAATGAGATCTAATAGCGTTCGCTTATAAAAGCGGGCGCTATTTTTATTTGATTCATATTTCGTCCTCTTCCCTCATACACCTATATTGTATAACTATATGCAAACCGAAAGGAGGAGAAGGGCATGAGTCAATCGAAGCTGCGTTTCTCCATTGAGGAGTCTGTTTGGCTTAAGAAAGGACAGGAAGTAGCTGAAGTCTTGTCGATGTCACTTGATCCTGATATTCGTATTACAGAGGAAGCCGGACAGGTTTATATCAAGGGAGCCCTTATTTTAAACGGCAGATACCGTGCAGAGAATCAAGATCAGAATGCGGGTGATCCAGAACTAAACCCGCTGGCTGAGAGTGTCTCTTATCGTTCACTTACACAGTTAAGTGTTGCAGAAGATGGAGTAACAGACCTGGTGCATCGTTTTCCGGTGGACATTACCATCCCGTCCTATCGTGTAGAAGATGCAAATGAGGTAAAAGTGGAAGTGGAATCATTCGAATACGAGCTCCCCAATTCTACTTGCTTTGAACTTTCTGCTTCCATCTGTATTTACGGCATAAAAGATGAAAAGCAGCGTCAAGAAAGCCCTGCGTATGATTCTCCAAAAGAGGAGATACGTTCGGTAGCCGCTGAAGAGAGATCGGCACAAAAAGAAGAGAAGCAAGATATTTTTACTCCTTTTCAATTTGAAGCGCGTCAAAGCGGTGGAGTACCGTCACAGCCTCAGCCAAACGAGTTTTTAGCTCGATTTAATGAGAATAATGCTGAAGTTCGTGATGAAAAGAAAGCAGCTTTTGAGTTTAAACCGCATTTTGAAGCATTAGATGACCGCACAATGGAGGCTACCTTTGATTCGCTGAAGGCCATTGCTTTTTCGAGTGAAGATACTCGCCATTCTGACCCACCTTCCATAGATGAACCCGAAGCTCACTATGAAGAAGATCATGAAGTGTACGGTGAAGTAGAAGCTTCAGATCAAAATGATTATTCAGAAGCATATGATCATGAAGAAGAAGAGGCTTATGAAAGCTATCAAGCTCAGCAAACACCAGATTATGAAGCACAAACGTATCAAGATCAACCAAACAGCTATCAAAGTCAGTCGCCTTATCAAGATACGAATCGACCATATTCTTATAATCCGTATCAGCAGCAACAAGCGTACCAGCAGCAAGCTAATCACTATGCCAATTATCAATATCAGCAAAATCATTCTGAACGTCCTTCTTATTCCAATGAATATGAGTATGGTGAACAATCATATGAGGCTGAACAAGAATACGAAGATTCAAGCTATCAGCAAAGTGCGGAAGAGCATGATGCATCTTATGAATATGAAGATAATAGTTATGCAGAAACAGAACCTGAATCACAGCCAGTGGCTGAACAGGTTGAACGTGATGAACCTAGAGATGAGAACGCTCTTTATTTAACAAAAATGCTCTCTGCTAAAGAAGATCGTTTTTCTAAGATGAGAATGTACATTCTACAGCGAGGAGATTCTTTAGAGCATATTTGTGAGAGGTATGATATCTCATTAAATACACTGATGCGCATGAATCGACTTCAGCAAGGTGAAGTATCTGAGGGGCAGATTATATATATCCCTGTAAGTTCACGTTAAGATGAGGTGCTGTTATGGGGCTGATTAACACCTTGGAAAATGAATATGAACTGTACGGGATAAGATGGAAAGAAAAACCTCATATCATTCTGACTGATTCGGGGGAGAAACGCATCCGTTATTGGACGGAGCACGAAAGGCTAAAATGGCATGTTAAGTGGCGCGATGAGTCTTCAAAAGGCTCAGGCGCCGTGCCAGACCGTATGATTCGTACTAAAAGCGGGGAATTTGCAATACAATATGGTGAACAATGGATATCCTTACATGACCATGCAGATGCTTTATTCGGCTGTGATGAGGTAGAACGATGGGCGCAGTTCATCGGTATGTTATTAAAATCTGCAGTAAATTATGATGTTAAAGAGAACCCAGCCCTTCAAACAGAACTTCCGGTATTTGATATGAATCATTGTTTACGTTTGTCTCAAAAGTACATGGAAGCAAACTTTTCCTTTATAACAACGAGTATTTTTGAAGCAAAAGAACGTCTTAAGCTTTCTGAGGCGATCAGAAGTAAGGTGAAGAAAAGTTCATTGCCTGTTTTAGAAAGAGAGATGAGTGTTAAAAACGGTAAAAAAATCTTTCATTTCTTATTTTACCAGGGTGGTGATGCTTGGCCGGTTAGAGGATATCTGCCTCTTCGAACGTTCTTATTAGAGTGGCTGGAACATTCTTCACCTCTTTCGTTAAAAGGGCTTTTAACAGAGGTAAACAAACACTTTTCTTTGGACCAGGAGCAAGGATTACTTCTTTTAGCTGAGATCGTTACACCTTGGGAAATCTATGATTGTTTAAAACAATTGGATAACAGTTCTTTAGAAAGAATGGTAGAGGGACTCAAGAGGTATGAAGAATGCTGGGAGGCAAATCGAACTCTTGTTAAGACGGTAACAGAATGGTTTGATGAAAAAAGAAGGAAGGTGGCCCTATGACAACGGAAAAGGAAACTTTAAATTACGGGCCCGTCCTTTTTCATTATGATCTATTTCCTGAAAAATTGGAGCAGCATGGGAAAGTGAAGAAGGTCATAACGAAAAGGGGTACATTTGCACTAAAAGAAGCAGAGATGACTGAGGATGAAAGAAGCTGGTTTACTCATGTAATCCAGCGTCTTTCAGAAATAGGCTTTCACCAGGTTGTACCTCTGTATCCAACAAAGTTTGGTGATTACACAGTACAGCTAGGCACAAGAACGTATTATCTGATGCCTTGGTTTGCTTCAGATGAGAGAAACGAAAAAGCAAAAGATGAGGTGCTTCTCGATCACTTAGGAAAAATTCATGCCTTAACGCTAAAAGAACAGGACTTTTCAAATGAAGTAGTGGAACATTCTTATCAGTATCTCATGAACAGATGGGAAAATCGGCAATATGAGATGGAACGGTTTACAGAAGAAGCAGAACAGAAAACGTATATGTCACCATTTGAATTAACCTATTTAAGTCATTTTCATCAAATCATGAGAATGACCGAAGAAGCAAAAAGAAGATTGAAAGACTGGTACGATACATGTCAAAGGGAAAAACGCTACCGGAGCGTCCTTTGTCACGGAAAAGTTTCAAGAAATCACTTGATCTTTAACCCGACAGGTGAAGGTCATCTTCTAAACTTTGAGAAAGCAGTACTTGATACGCCAGTAAGAGACCTAGCGGTTTACTTCAGAAGATCTGCACATCAAAGAGAATGGACAGTAGAAGAAGGAAAGTTTTTATTAGATCTTTACGAGAAACATGTACCATTGTTGAATGAGGAAAGAGGATTATTAATTAGTTATTTATCTTATCCTGAACCCGTTTTTAATGCAGTGGACCTATACTGCAGCAGACGAAACGATTATTCTCAAATTGAAATGGTGCATCGTCTGGAGAGCAGAATAAGAGCAATGAAAAAAATCCGGGATTTTTGCGATGCGATTATGCTGGCACCTCCTCCTGCACCTTTAGATAATTCGAATACTGTTCCGACGAAAATTCACATAAATGACGAAGGAGATCACATATAACACGTATATGTGATCTTTTTTTATGGGCGTTTTCGTAATCTTTGTTGGTATTGGAAGTAAAGAACCCACTATTCATACTACCTTCAGCAGTTGGTTCGTTTGTGCGTGCAGATTAACGTTACTGCGCGTAAACTCCATTTAAGTGGGCGTAAACAAAGGGTAGCTGCGCGAATATGTTTTAAAAAAAGAACACGTACCATAACAACACAACTATGCTAAAACATGCGATTGGTGAAACAAGTTCTACTTTTTACAGCATATCGTAAGCAAAACATATATGGAGAATCACTAAGGTTAAAAGAATAATAAAATCTACAGCAGATGGAAATAGTATCGTCCTTAACAGTTGAAAGATAATGAGTGGTGCAGTCAATTGTCCGATCGTTTGTTTAAGGGTTACAAACCAGCCAGCAGGAAAACGTGCTTTTCGAAAATACTTTCTAGCCAAGAAAAGCCCCCCATTCGCCCATTTTAAATAATTTATGCAAATATACGATTAATGTGAAAGACATGCATTCACTAAAGTGGGGGATGTTACATAGAATAACTTTTACAAGATACGGGTATGCTATTGACTAAAAACAGATATGTTGTATAAAATATACTCAGAATCTATATTGTTGCGTAGATAGGGAATAGTACAAATGTAACGCCTTTTAGAGAGAGGATTCATCTGCTGAAAGAATCCTTAAGGAAAGTTCGTTGGAAGTCGCCCTTGAGCATCTTCTTTGAAATGTAGTAGGAGAAGACGGTACATCCGTTATAAATGAAGTGTACAGCAAGTTTATTTAGACTTGCCGTAAATTAAGGTGGTACCGCGGAGTCCTTTCGTCCTTTTCGACGAAAGGGCTTTTTTGTTTTTTAGAAATAAAGGAGGAGAATAGAATGACGAACGAACAGAAAGAACTGACGATGCCAACAAAGTATGATCCAAAGGCAACGGAAGAAAACCGTTATGATTTTTGGCTGAAAGGTAAGTTTTTTGAGGCGAAAGGCGAGGAAGGGAAGCAGCCTTATACGATTGTTATCCCACCTCCAAATGTTACAGGAAAACTGCACCTTGGGCATGCATGGGACACAACCCTTCAAGATATCTTAACTCGCACAAAACGCATGCAAGGCTATGATGTTTTATGGCTGCCAGGAATGGACCATGCTGGAATCGCTACACAGGCAAAGGTAGAAGGAAAACTGCGTGAAGAAGGTATTTCCCGTTATGATTTAGGACGTGAAAAGTTTTTAGAAAAATCGTGGGAATGGAAAGATGAGTATGCTAAGTTTATCCGTCAGCAATGGGCGAAGCTAGGACTGGGTCTAGACTATTCCCGCGAGCGATTTACGCTTGATGAAGGTCTTTCAGAAGCAGTTAAAGAGGTATTTGTAAATCTTTATGAAAAAGGATTAATTTACCGCGGTGAGTATATCATCAACTGGGATCCGCAGACAAAAACAGCACTCTCTGATATTGAAGTTATTCACCAAGATGTTCAAGGTGCCTTTTATCATATGAAATACCCGTTAGCTGATGGATCAGGTCACATTGAAGTAGCGACAACTCGTCCTGAAACGATGCTCGGAGATACAGCGATTGCCGTACATCCAAAAGATGAGCGTTATCAGCAGCTGATCGGCAAAAAAGCAATTCTGCCGATCGTTGGCCGTGAGATTGAAATTGTTGGTGACGATTATGTTGATATGGAATTTGGTTCGGGTGCCGTAAAGATTACGCCTGCACATGATCCAAACGACTTTGAGATTGGAAATAGACATAGCCTTGAGCGTATCCTTGTTATGGATGAAGGCGGAAAGATGAACGAAAACGCTGGAAAGTATCAGGGCTTAGACCGCTTTGAATGCCGTAAGCAGATTGTTAAAGATCTGCAGGAGCAAGGCGTATTGTTTAAAATTGAAGAACATATGCACTCAGTTGGACACTCTGAGCGAAGTGGAGCTGTTGTTGAGCCTTACTTATCAACTCAATGGTTTGTTAAAATGCAGCCTTTAGCAGAAGAAGCGATCAAACTTCAAAAAAGTGAAGACAAAATAAACTTTGTTCCAGATCGTTTTGAGAACACATACATGCGCTGGGTTGAAAATATTCGTGACTGGTGTATTTCACGTCAGTTGTGGTGGGGACACCGTATACCAGCTTGGTTCCATAAAGAAACGGGTGAAATCTACGTTGGCAAAACAGAGCCAAAAGATCCGGAAAATTGGGAGCAGGATACGGATGTACTTGATACTTGGTTCTCATCTGCTTTATGGCCTTTCTCAACGATGGGCTGGCCAGATGAAGAAGCTGCGGATTTTAAACGTTACTTCCCTGGCAATGTACTTGTAACAGGTTACGATATTATTACGTTCTGGGTTTCAAGAATGGTCTTCCAATCCATTGAATTTACGGATCAAAAGCCGTTTAATGACGTATTAATCCATGGACTTGTTCGTGACTCTGAAGGCAGAAAGATGAGTAAATCACTTGGCAACGGTGTAGATCCGATGGATGTTATAGAGAAGTATGGTGCGGATGCATTACGATTCTTTTTATCTACAGGAAGCTCACCAGGAAACGATCTTCGTTTTTATTGGGAAAAGGTAGAATCTACTTGGAACTTTGCAAATAAAATCTGGAACGCATCTCGTTTTGCTTTGATGAACATGGATGGCATGCAGTATGATGAAATCGATTTAAGCGGAAAGAAATCACTCGCTGATCAATGGATTCTTACTCGATTGAACGAAACATCAGAAGATATTACTCGTCTGATCGATGCTTACGAATTTGGAGAAGTTGGACGTCTTCTTTATAACTTTATCTGGGATGACTTGTGTGACTGGTACATTGAAATGGCAAAGCTTCCTTTATACGGAGAAGATGAAGAAGCTAAGAAAACAACACGTTCGGTACTCGCGTATGTGTTAGACAATACACTGAGATTGCTTCATCCGTTCATGCCATTTATTACAGAAGAGATTTGGCAGCATCTGCCTCACAACGGGGAATCTATAACGGTTGCAGCATGGCCAGAAAAGAAAGAAGATCTTCATTTCCCTGAAGCAGCTAAAGAGTTTGCTCTTATTACAGAAGTAATTCGTTCTGTTCGTAACATTCGATCAGAGATGATCGTTGCACCAAGTAAACCTATTGAGCTTCAAATCAAGCCGAAGAACAAAGAAATTCTTGCTGCGCTAGAAAAGAACCGTCAATATTTAGTTCGTTTCTGTAACCCGAGTGAACTTGTAATCTCAGATGAAATTTCTGCACCTGAAAAAAGCATGAGCACCGTATTAACAGGTTTAGAAATGTACCTTCCTCTTGAAGGACTGCTTAACATTGATGAAGAGATTAAGCGACTTGAAAAAGAAGCAGAAAAGTATGCGAAAGAAGTAGAACGTGTACAGAAAAAATTAAGCAATGAAGGTTTCATGAAAAAAGCACCTGAAAAGGTTATCGATGAAGAACGTGCAAAACAAGCAGATTATCAGGAAAAGTATGATAACGTATTAGCACGTATCAAAGAACTTCAAAGCTAAAATTTAACAATATGAGGCGGATCCTTATTACAGCAGGGATTCGCCTTCTTTACTTTTAAGAAAGGCGGGGAAAACGTGAATTCTTACAATGATGCGCTAGAGTGGATTCATAGCTTATTAAAATTTGGTATTAAACCAGGACTTAAAAGAGTGGAATGGCTGTTAGAAAGAACAGGGAATCCTGAAAAGCAATTAACCCTCATACATATTGCAGGAACGAATGGAAAGGGATCAACCGTAGAGTATTTAAGAAGCATTTTTAATGAAGCAGAGTACTCTGTAGGTACTTTTACATCACCATATTTGATAACTTTCAATGAAAGAGTTTCGATAAATGGTGTGCCGATAGCCGATGAAGAACTTCTTCATTATTCGAGGATTTTAAAGCCTCTAGTTGAAGAGGTGTCTTCAACATCACTTGGAAGTCCTACCGAGTTTGAAGTGATCACGGTTATTTCCCTTCTGTATTTTGCTGACAAAAAGCCAGATGTAGTTTTGTATGAAACAGGGCTTGGCGGTCTTTACGATTCTACAAATGTAATTGCACCCATCTTGAGTCTTATAACCAACATCGGCTTTGACCACATGGGAATACTCGGCGACACACTTGAGGACATTGCGTTTCAGAAGGCTGGAATTATAAAACCGAATACCCCAGTTATTACTACAGTAGAACAAGATAGTGCCATCACGGTAATAAAACAAAAAGCAAAGAAAACGAAGTCAGGATTATATCTTTTAGATCGCGACTTTTCTGTGCGTCATCTTGAGAGCATGGATCAAGGTGAGCGGTTTATTTTTAAGGATTTTGATAAGACGGAGCATGAATACCTTATCTCCATGAAAGGAACACATCAAATAAAGAATGCAGGTCTGGCAGCAGCTGCCATTATGCATTTAGTGAAGTCGGGTGAATTTAACATCTCTGCTTCCGAAATAAAAAAAGGGTTAAATAAAGCAAATTGGGCTGGGAGATTTGAAAAAGTATCACAATCACCCGATATAATAATTGACGGCGCGCACAATCAGCAAGGCGTTCATGCACTTAAAAAAACATTGCTCAACCACTATAAGTCTAAAAGGATTTTTTTGCTTTTTGCAGCATTGCAGGATAAAGCATATGGAGAAATGATGAAAGACCTGGAAAGTGTCATTTACGAAGCGTGCTTCACCACGTTTGATTTTCCAAGAGCTGCTTCTGCCGAGGAACTACTAGCAGAAAGTCCTTTTAAAAGGTCGATTGCTATTTCTTTATGGGAAGAAGCTTTAAATCATGTTAGAGGACAATTAAACGAAGAAGATGTCCTCATTATTACGGGATCGCTTTACTTTATTTCAGAAGTAAGAAAAACATTTCAAAATTTGGAATAACATTTATTGTAATTTTTTGAACTTTTGATAAAATAAAAGATAATGAATTTGTCCTAGTAAAAAAGATGTGTTTTCACTAGGAAAGATTGATAGACAGACAATTATATAGAGAGGAGGACAAGTTAATGACAACGCGAATGGTAAATAGAAAAAAACGGATGTCTCTTGTAATTGCATGGGTATGTTTATTCCCGCTGGCCATTTGGACAGCTACTCAGATGACTAATAACCATCTTGATATTAACTTTATTGATTTGGGCATTATTTCCTTATTAGCGATTGTTGTTTCTTGTTTTCCTATTAAAGTTTTAAATTCAAACATCTCTTTTATGTCTGGTATTAATTTGGCTGTATTTTTATATTTTGGGCTTGCACCTGCTTTATACATGACGCTTTTATCACTGATCGCGATGTTCTTGTCTCTAAAAATAAATATCGTCAAAGAATATTATAGATATATGGCAAACACGCTTATGTTTTCGTGGATTATCATCTGTGAAAGCACCGTATTCCATCTTTTTGGAGGGGAAACGGGGGCGTTTGAAGTAAACGAAACGATCAATTTAATCCCTGTTATAGCCTATGTAGGCACAGGCCTAGTCTTAAATCATGTAGCCATATATTTTATTGTAAAATTTCTATACGAAGAAGAAGTCGCTTTCTTTGAACGTGATGCAGTGTGGGACTTTGTCTCAGAAGTACTAGCGATTCCAGTCGGTCTTATGTTATTTGTTCTTTATTCTCAATTAGGACGGCCGGGCATCTTTTACGTAGGACTTCCTTTTCTATCGCTCTCTATCATTATTAATCTGTATCATTCTAGCCAGCAGATTAACGATGCTCTTCAAAAAGCAAGTGAGATCGGCCAGCAGCTTTCTGAACATTTGAAAGTGAATCATATCTTGGATGTTTTTATTGAAAAATTAATTGGTTTTATGAATGTGGATTTTGCATTTATCTATGATGCTGATGCAGGAGAACACCTTAAAATCATACGCCAATATGAAAGTGAAGAGGGTTTATTAACAGCAGTTCCTATAAAAAAACATGAAGCAATCAGCGGGAGAGTATGGGCGACTGGAAAGAGTATTCGCTACAGCAAACTGAAAGCTTGGCGACAGATTTCAGAGCTGTTCTTTCAAGGGAAAGCCCAATCCGTATTATCTGTCCCAATGATACGAAATCAAAGAATTGTTGGAATCATTACCTTTGCATCAAAAGATAAGCATGCGTTTCATAATCACCATTTAATTATTCTTGAGATCTTAGCCAACTATTTGGCTGTTGCTATCGATAATGCTAGAAACTATGAGTCTACAAAATTAAAAAGTGAACAATGTCCATTAACGGGTTTGTATAATTATCGTTATTTTGAAGATCTTTTGACGAATATGTATCAGAATTATGAGTATTTCAGAAAGCAATTTTCAGTTATCCTTTTGGATATCGATCATTTCAAAAAAGTGAATGATACATATGGACACCAAAGTGGAAATGAAGTGCTGATCCTATTAGCTAGAAGACTGGAGAAATTTATTGGTGAACGGGGTACAGTTGCTCGCTATGGCGGTGAGGAATTTATAATAGTCTTGCCTGAATCTGGTGAGAGAGAATGTTTAGTTCTAGCTGAACAGCTTCGTTCAATCATTTCGAATAACGGATTTGAAATACATAACGATCTCACAGATCAATGCAGACATAACATTTACATAACAGCAAGTATTGGGGTTGCAACAGCACCACATCAAGGAGAAGATGCGCTTACTCTAGTTAGAAACGCAGATCGCGCAATGTATACAGGAGCAAAACAGCAAGGGCGAAATAAAGTAGCAGCTTATGTAGGTTAGAGAAAACTTTAGGGTTAGTTCCTAAAGTTTTTTTATTTCGCTCTTTTCTAAAAGATTGTTGCTTTCAAATTTTGTCTTCTATACTCGTCTTGATATTTGCGTTCTTCCTCTCATTTTCAAGTTCTATTAAAATGAATTTTGCATATGTTTTAGTAGATGATAGAGAGGAGCGGATTCGTGATGAAACAAGAGATTTCAATTTTAATAAATGGGAAAGAAAAGAATTTTAATAAAGATAAAACAGCAGATAATCAAGAGCATGCTCAAAGTGAGGTTGCGGCTGCGATAGAGACTGTAAACAGAGATGGTTATACGATTCTTGCAGCACCTGTAAAGAAAACAGATCACTTCTTGAAAAAAAGGAACTGGCATGTATTTTCACATAAGAAGACAAGCTTTCCAATGCCTCAAAAAAATAAAACACTTTCAAAGCAAATTCTTGCTGCCGTAATGGGTGCGGTAGTGACTGGCACGATCTTAGGGGTATTCGTATTGATGGTGTTCTCTTCAGATATTACTGAAGCTGGTGATAAACAGGTGGAAGCACCAGTTGTAAAAACAGAACAACCAGCTAACAATGAAAAATCTGTAGCGTTAACCCCTATCAAACTAGAGTTCTCAGCTCTTCAAGCAGGTGTCTTTTCATCTAAAGAACGTGCAGAAGGAGTAGTGAAATCTATTGAAGAAAATGGATTCTCGGCTGTTATTGTAAAAACAGATGAAGAGAAGTACTCGGTAATCGTAGGCATGGGAAATGAAAAACATCAATTAGATAAATATAATGAAGCTTATCAAAAGAAAATGGATAAGCCGCTTTCTAAAACTCTTTCTTTTACATTCGAAAACCTAAAAACGCCAAATAATCTTGATGAAATCTATTTTAAGAATGGGCAAGTCCTACTTCAAAATGTGCTTACTCTTTCTCAAATGCCTGAAGCAAAAGGTTCTGGTCTTGATCGTACGTTAAACGACTTTAATAAATGGAAAGAGTATGGGAATAACCAAAAAGGTAAATGGAAAGAAAATACCGCAAAGGCGTCATCTGATTTTGAAAAACAGCTGGAAGGTGCTTTTTTAGCACTAAAGGATTCTAAGAAAGGGGAAATAAATTGGGCGTTCCAGCAAAAAGTGATGGATAGCTTCCAAGCGTATACTAATCTCCTGTCAACATTGAAATAGGCTTTTACAAAATTTTGTAGCACAGGACTTTGAGTCTAGCAATCTTGCTTTAAACCATTTCATTTGAAACAACATAAATAACCAAAGTGAGCGTTTCATGATGCCTTAACTTGAAGGATGTCTCAAATCAGTAAATACTGATGAGCCATTCTTTTTATTTTTATATTTAGTCTAGAATTGATAAGATTGATCAATATTTCGCTTTTAAGCATTTCGCTGTAAACTGTTTATAAATATTGTCATTTGCCCACATAAAATGCTGAATATTATCGAAAAAGTAATAGAAGTATGTTTTTTGGCGTGGTTTGTCTAATTTTTACAAGTTTGTTATTGTAAAACTGTACAAAAAATAACATCAATGAATTAGATGAAAGGTGATTACATGAAACGCCTCATATTAGCCTCTGCTTCACCTCGAAGACATGAACTTCTGTCATTAACGCTTCTTCCATTTGAAACGTATCCAAGTACACTTGAAGAAAAAATGGACCTTTCCCTTACTCCAAGTCAATTGGTTGAATCACTAGCTGAACAAAAAGCTGAAGATGTTTTTACGTATAAAGCTGATTGTGTGGTTCTTGGTGCAGATACGATCGTTTCTTTTCATAACAATCGCCTAGGTAAGCCAAAAAATGCTGACGACGCGGCTGATATGTTAAGAATGCTTTCTGGACAAACCCACGAAGTTTACACTGGTGTTTGTTTATTAGACCAAGAAAAGAAAGTGGTTTTCTCCGTTAAAACAGAGGTAACTTTTTACACGTTAGATGAAAAAACAATCTCTTGGTATATAAACACAGGTGAACCATTTGATAAGGCCGGAAGTTATGGGATTCAGGGCCATGGATCATTATTAGTAGAAAAAATTCAAGGTGATTACTTTAATGTTGTAGGTTTACCGATTTCAAAAGTGGTTCGTTCACTAAAAGATTTTGGATTTTTATTCACCGAGTCAGTCACGCAGACTGAATAATAAGGGGGAACGTAAGTGGTAACTAAACCGCTTATGATAAAAAATTACCCAGTACAGGAGAGGCCGCGAGAAAGGCTGTTGAATGATGGACCTGAAGCCCTATCCAACTATGAATTGTTAGCTATTCTTTTAAGAACGGGTACGAAACAAATGTCAGCTATCCAACTTGCGCATCATATCATTCAGCAATTTGAAGGATTGAGGCATCTTAAAGAAGCGACAATAGGTGAATTAAAAGAGATTAACGGTATCGGATCAGCAAAAGCAGTCGAACTAATGGCTGCAATCGAAATTGGTAAACGCATCAGCCGTCTTCAGTTTGAAGAAAAGTATACGATTCGTTCTCCAGAAGATGGAGCAAGGTATTTAATGGATGAATTGCGTTTCTTGCAGCAAGAACATTTTGTTTGTTTGTACTTAAACACAAAGAACCAAGTGCTGCATAAGCAGACCATATTCATAGGAAGCTTAAATACTTCTATTGTTCATCCAAGAGAAGTATTTAAAGAAGGATTCAAACGTTCAAGTGCTTCGATCATCTGTTTTCATAATCATCCAAGCGGTGATCCTGCGCCTAGCAGGGAAGACATCGAGGTTACAAAAAGGTTAGTAGAGTGCGGAAAAATGCTAGGAATTGAAGTGTTGGATCACATCATAATAGGTGATCAAAAATACGTAAGTTTAAAAGAAAAAGGATATGTTTAACATTGTCTTTTGTTTCTTTTTTAGCGTATAATCAAACTTATGAGTTTTGCTTGATGAAAGGAGTCTACATAAATGTTTGGTGGATTTTCAAGAGATTTAGGAATTGATTTAGGAACTGCAAACACACTTGTTTACGTGAAGGGCAAGGGTGTTGTTGTGCGTGAACCTTCCGTTGTTGCTTTGCGTACTGACACAGGTTCAATTGAAGCAGTAGGTAATGCTGCTAAAAATATGATTGGACGTACTCCAGGTAATATCGTTGCTGTAAGACCTATGAAAGATGGAGTTATTGCTGATTTTGAAACAACGGCAACTATGATGAAGTATTTTATTCAGCAAGCCCAAAAGAACCGTTCTGTTTTTGCACGTAAGCCATACGTAATGGTATGTGTGCCTTCAGGAATTACAGCGGTTGAAAAACGTGCTGTAGAAGATGCAACTAAGCAAGCAGGAGCGCGTGAAGCGTATACAATCGAAGAGCCATTTGCAGCTGCAATCGGTGCAGATCTTCCAGTTTGGGAACCAACGGGAAGTATGGTTGTTGATATCGGTGGAGGAACTACGGAAGTAGCTATCATTTCCTTAGGTGGTATCGTTACTAGCCAATCAATCCGTATTGCTGGGGATGAAATGGACGATGCAATCATCGCTTACATTAAAAAGACTTATAATTTAATGATTGGTGAAAGAACGGCTGAAACGCTCAAACTTGATATTGGATCAGCTGGAACGCCTGAAGGTATCGAAGACATGGACATCCGTGGTAGAGATTTGTTGACAGGTCTTCCAAAAACAATTACGATTACGGCGGAAGAAGTTTCCAGTGCGTTGCGTGATACTGTAAACAGCATTATGGATGCAGTTAAAGTTACTCTTGAAAAAACACCGCCAGAACTTGCTGCTGATATTATGGATCGCGGTATTGTACTAACAGGTGGTGGTGCTTTATTAAGAAACTTGGATAAAGTAATCAGCGAAGAGACAAAAATGCCTGTTATCGTGGCGGAAAATGCATTGGATTGTGTAGCAGTTGGAACTGGCCGCGCGCTTGAAAACCTGCACCTTTTTAAATCCAAAGCTGGTATAACTTCTAGATCTAAATCCAAGTAAGTAGGTGTATTTTCATGCCACATTTTTTTTCGAATAAACGCCTTATCATTCTGCTAGTCAGTATTATTATTCTAGTAGCTTTGATTGGTTTTTCGATGAAAAAAAGGGAAAGCCTAACCTTACCTGAGCAGTTTTTAAAAGATTCTGCAGGACTAACACAAACGATTTTCTATAAACCCGCTAATACAATAGCGGGTTTCTTTGAGAATTTAGCTGAAATGAAACAGCTTTACAAAGAGAATCAAATGTTAAAAGCTAGGTTAGATGAGTACGCAAAACTATATGTTCAGTATGAGGAAGTTAAAAAAACGAATGAAACACTAAAAGCACAATTGGAAAAGGAAGAAGATCTCACCGATTTTAAAGTGAGAGAAGCAACTGTGATTGGCCGTTCCCCGGATCAATGGAATCAATTCATCTATATCAATAAAGGTGAAAAGGACGGGCTCAAACCGAAGATGGCTGTCATTTCACCACAAGGATTTATCGGTAAAGTAACGAATGTATCCTTGTTTCAATCAACGGTTCAGTTAATCAGTGATAATGACCGTACAAATCGTTTCTCTGCCATTGTTCAAGGTGAGAAGAACATCTTTGGAACGATTGAAGGTTATGATGCCAAAAAGCAAGCTTTGTTGTTTAAAAAGATTCCAGTAGACGCAAAGATTAAAAAGGGCCAGAAAGTTATTACTTCTGGTTTGGGAGATGTTTTCCCGCCTAATCTTCTGATTGGAGAAGTTGTTGATATCGAGCCGGATGAAGTAGGTTTGACACAGACTGCTTATTTGAAGCCTTCTGCAGATTTATATGATATTGATCATGTAATGGTGCTTGAACGAGAAATGCCTGCAGTGGATGAAAGTTTAAAAGAAAAGGAGGAAGAATGATGAAAAAAATCCTTCTTCCTTTTCTTATCTTTTTAGCTTTTATTAGTGAAAGCTCTTTAGTTCAAGCTTTCTTGCCTCATGAAAACAGTATGGATTGGCAATTGATTCCCCGTTTTTCAATGGTTATGATTTTATTTGTTGCTATCTATTTGAATACTACATATGGACTTCTGTATGGACTGGCTTTTGGTCTATTGACGGACCTTCTTTATACAGACATCATTGGTGTTTACCTGTTCTCAATGGCTGCTACTGCCTATATTACGTCTGTTTTTTCTAGATACTTATTTGGTAATTTAATTGTGACACTGCTTCTTTCCATTGTAGGAGTATCTATCCTAGAGTTTTTTGTATACGGTTTGAACAGTCTGATAGGAATCAGCAATCAAATGATTGATGTGTTTCTTTATAAAAGATTGTTGCCTACCCTCATCTTAAACGGTTTATTTGCGATACTCATTTATTATCCGTTTGTAAAGCAGCTGAACCAAATAAAGGATACCCTAAAAGAAAACTAACTTCTGCAAAGAGGAATTTAGACCTAGCTGTCGAATGTTAGTACGTTGAGGTGAACAATGGCAATGGTACAAAAACTCCAGCACAACGTAACAATAAAAGGTACAAAAGACGGCCTCATTTTATTGTTGGATGATAAGTGTTCTTTCGAGAAGTTAATCGAGGAGCTTAATGATAAATTAACCGCGGGAAGCGGCCAGTTGTTAAACGGACCCGTTATTTCTGTAAAAGTAAAAGCGGGTAAGCGTTATGTAACAGCTGAGCAAGAGGAAAAATTACGAGAATCGCTTAAACAAAAAGAAAATCTGATTCTAGAGCATATTGAGTCAGAAGTTATAACAAAGGCAGAAGCTGAAGAAATGAGGAAAGATGCCCAAGTTGTAACGGTTTCAAAGATCGTCAGGTCAGGACAGGTCCTTGATATTCAAGGAGATCTGCTCTTGATTGGCGATGTTAATCCTGGCGGTACTGTTATGGCGACGGGGAATATTTATATTCTCGGTTCGCTCAAGGGAATCGCTCACTGCGGAACAAAGGGCAACGAAGAAGCGATCATTGCAGCATCCGTAATGAAACCTTCTCAGCTAAGGATTGCTCAACATATTAATAGAGCACCAGACTCTTATCCGGAACTAGGAAACGAGATGGAGTTTGCTTACATATCCAATGAAGAACAACAGATTCGTATTGATCGAATCAGTGCTGTTCACCGATTAAGACCGATGTTGAACAGTTTGGTATAGAAAGGGGAATGAAGCATGGGAGAAGCGATAGTCATTACGTCTGGGAAAGGTGGGGTCGGTAAAACAACGACTTCTGCCAATATAGGGACTGCTCTAGCTCTTTCTGGAAAAAAAGTATGCCTTGTAGATACAGATATCGGTTTACGTAACCTTGATGTATTAATGGGACTCGAGAACCGAATCATCTATGATCTTGTGGATGTTGCAGAAGAACGCTGCAAGCTGAACCAAGCTTTAATAAAAGATAAGCGCTTTGAGTGTTTGTACCTGCTCCCTGCAGCTCAAACAAAAGATAAATCTTCCATAACCCCTGAACAAGTTAAGAAAATCGTTCAGGAGTTAAAACAAGACTATGACTATGTGATTATCGACTGTCCTGCTGGTATTGAACAAGGCTTCAAAAATGCTGTAGCAGGCGCAGATAAGTCCATAGTTGTAACAAATCCTGAGATCTCATCTGTACGTGATGCTGATCGAATCATTGGACTTCTAGAACAAGAAGAGGTTGAAGCTCCGAAACTAATCGTGAATCGCCTTCGTAATCATCTTGCTAAAAGTGGAGATATGTTAGATGTAGATGAGATTGTTTCTGTTCTCTCTATTGAGCTATTAGGAGTCGTTATTGACGATGAAAATGTGATTAAAGCAGCGAACAAAGGTGAACCTGTTGCGATGCAGCCTGACTCGAAAGCTTCTATTGCATATAGAAATATTGCGAGAAGAATTTTAGGTGAGTCTGTGCCACTACTTTCTTTAGAAGAAGAAAAAGGTTTCTTTGGAAAGATTAAAACGTTATTAGGGATGAAATAAAGCATCAGCTTTGCGCTGATGTTTTTTTTTGTTGTTTTTTTAACAGGTAGCTCTTGAAAGTGGTTGATTTCCGTTCCAGGAGCTCGCTTTCCGCGGGGCAGGCGGTGAGCCACATTCGGACGTTTCACTCTTAAGTGTCTCACCTGCCCACCTGTCCCGCAGGAGTCTCGCCCCTTGCACTCCAATCAAGTATCAAAGGTGTCTTTTAAAGGCTAATCTTCAAGCTTTGTAGCTTTTGAAAGTGGTTGATTTCCGTTTCAGGAGCTCCCTTTCCGCGGGGCAGGCGGTGAGCCACATTGGGACGTTTCACTTTTAAGTGTCTCACCTGCCCACCTGTCCCGCAGGAGTCTCGCCCCTTGCACTCCAATCAACTTCAAAGGTGTCTTTTAAAGGCTAATCTTCAAGCTTTGTAGCTTTTGAAAGTGGTTGATTTCCGTTTCAGGAGCTCGCTTTCTGCGGGGCAGGCTGTGAGCCCTTTGCCGCTTTGCGCCTTTAAGGGTCTCGCTTGTTTCGCTAATCCCCCAGGAGTCTCGACCTTGCACTCCAATCAATTAATCAATGGTGTCTTTTATCAAGAGTGGTTATTTCGGGTTCCAGAAATCTGTTGAACTGTAGGTCCATCTCCCACTTAGTATGTAACAACCACCTTTGCTCTAGCGTCTAAGGTTTTAAAGTGAACGTCCTCTTTGCGTCCTTTTGTAAGGTTGTGTGGAGTACTGCTTTTGACTCTTTTTTATTCTCATCATTTGCAAGTTGATTGGATCGCAAGGTTGCGAGACTCCTATGGGACGAGCGGTCAGGTGGAGACTCCTAATGGCGCAAAGCGGCAGGAGGCTCACCGCACGCCCCATGGAAAGCGAGCAACCTGGAGAGGAAATCAACTACTTTCTAAGGCAACAATGTAAACAACCTAATCAACAAAACCATTTTACTCATATCTCTTCCGGACAAGTCATAGGATGTACATATATGATAAAAATGGAGGCACGGTTATGAAAAATAGAGCAGATGAAATCCGAAAAAAGTACGGAAATATTTCTAAGAACGGCAGTTCAAAAGAAAATGGTTCAGTTATGACTTCTAGAGAAGAACCGGAGAAATCTCATCCTCTATTTAACCGTCATGCCATGCTGATGCAGGTCATGTTTTCCATCATCTTATTTTTAATAGTAGGCATTATCTTTAAAAACAATGGAGAGCACACGGCTAAAGCACAAAATTTTATTAAATATGTGTATGAAGATGAATTTCAGTTTGCTGCCGCAAAAGATTGGTATGAAGATAAATTTGGAAAGCCTTTAGCATTATTGCCTAAAGATAAGCTGCAAAAGGAACAAAAAACAGAAGAAGTGAGTGAAGTATTTGCGGTTCCTGCTGATGGAAAAGTATATGAGACATTTAGTACAAATGGTAAAGGGATCGTGATTGAAACAGGAAAAGAAGAAGATGTTGAAACGGCAAAAGATGGCTATGTTGTATATGCTGGAAAAAAGGATGATCTCGGGCTTACCGTTATTATTCAGCACTCGGACGAGCAAGAATCTTGGTATGGAAATCTAAAGGAAATCGATAAGTCTATAAAGCTTTATAATTATGTTGAAAGCGGTACACGACTCGGTAAAGTATCAGAAAACGAGGATGGGGAATCAGGTAAATTTTACTTTGCGATTAAAAAAGACAAGAGTTTTATCGATCCGAGCAAGGTGATTGATATTGATTAAATTAATATTCGAATTTATACGAAAAATAAAGATCAATCCCTTCTTTTGGATTGTTATTTTTGGAGCCGTCTATACAGGACACTTCAGGGAAATTATCATTTGGTTTTTCGTTGTTCTTATTCACGAGATGGGTCACTTTGCTGGGGCCCGTCTTTTTAAATGGAGAGTTTCAAGAATTGATCTTCTTCCCTTTGGAGGAGCAGCTGTCGTTGAAGAGCACGGTACAAGGCCCTTTCACGAAGAAATATGGGTGGCAGTTCTTGGGCCGCTGCAGCATGTATGGTTAATTGGAATTGCATATGCTTTAAGGCAAGGAGAGATCATTTCTGCTGATGACTTTTATTGGTTCTTTCTTTTAAACGTTACATTGTTTATTTTTAATCTTCTTCCAATATGGCCTTTGGACGGTGGGAAAGTGGCGTTTGCCCTCTTCGCCAAATGGATTCCTTTTAAAGAAGCACAACGCATTTTTTTACTAGTATCGGGAGGCTTATTAATCATCGGGAGCGCTTGGCAGCTATCCATACAGCCAACACATTTGAATTTATGGGTGATAAGCACATTCTTAGGATTAGCACATGTCCTTGAATGGAGAAGCAGACATTATGTTTTTATGCGGTTCTTATTAAGCAGGGTGCAGCAAACTTCATCAAGAACCACACGAACGATTATTGTTCCGCCAACATGGCCACTTTCAAAAGTTACACATCAACTAATGAAAGGGGTTACACATTACATCGTCATTAAGAACCTCAAACCCATTAAGATAAAAGAAGCAGAGCTTTTAGATGCCTATTTTCATAAACATCCTCCTGAATGTGCAATTGGGAAAGTTTTTCGTTAGAATAATAAGAAGATGCGAAAACAGGGAGATGTGAGTTTAAAGATGCAGCGAGTGGTAATCAATGCAGCAGGAATGGAAAAACGTACTGCACTTCTTGATAACGAAAAGCTTATAGAATGTGCTATCCATAGGCCAACTGAAAAGCCGTTAACAGGAAACATATACAAAGGTAAAGTTCAAAAAGTATTACCAGGCATGCAGGCGGTGTTTGTAGACATTGGAACAGATAAGAATGGTTTTCTTCACAAAGATGACCTTCCTGCTTATCAACAGCTTTCGGAGGATGATAAGAAAAAGGCATCTATTTCGAATCTTATAAGAGAAGGAGAATCGATTCTTGTTCAAGTATCAAAAGAAGAGACTGGAGATAAAGGGGCAAAGTTAACAGGACTTATTTCTTTTACCGGTCACCTTCTCGTATATTTCCCGTTCACCCCACACATTGGGATATCGAAAAAAATAAGAGAATCCCAACGGAGTGCACTGCAAACATGGGGAAGTTCAGTATTATCTGGTGCGGAAGGATTAATCATTCGAACAGGATGTGAGGACTTTCCTGAGCAGGAAATGAATCATGAGCTTGAGAACTTAAGAAGACAATTAAAAGAGGCTGAAAAAAAGTCAGCTGGCAAAAAAGCGCCTGCTCTAATCGTTCAGCCCCCTTTTTTCTATCCTTTATTAGAAAGATGGCTTAACGCAAATGTAGAAGAGATCGTCGTGGATGATTATGACACGTATAATCTCGTTAAAGAATATGCAGCTTCCTATCGTAATCCTTATTCTGTAAAGTTGTACAATGAAAAAGAACCTCTTTTTCACAAGTTTGGAATTGACGTAGACATCGAAAAAACACTTTCTCCTCTTGTGTGGTTAAAGAATGGTTCTTTTCTGTACTTCAATGTAACTGAAGCTTTAACGGCAATTGATGTGAATACGGGAAAATTCACCGGAAAAAAAGACCGTTCTAAAACAGTGGTTGAGACGAACTTAATCGCTGCCAAAGAAATAATGAAACAGCTCCGCTTACGCAATATAGCGGGGATGATCGTTATCGATTTTATTACCATGCAATCAAATGAAGACAAAGAACAAATTATTAAGGCAATGCGCGAGGAAGTGAGAAAAGATTCTTCCACCATGGTTTTACATGGCTTCACAAAAATGGGATTGTTTGAGATGACTAGAAAAAAAGAACGTCCATCACTTCTAGAAACGCTAGCGGAAAAGCAAAGCCATATGATGGATGGGTATATACTTCGTTCAGAAACACTGTATTTCAAAATGGAGCGGTTGGTTAAGGAATACACATTTGAAGATGTAGAAGCGTTATGGATAGAAGTGCCTCATCACTTTTCAGAATGGATGCAAAAAAATCCCGACAAACTGAAAGTGATTAAGGAACAAACTGGACTCGTTTTGTTTCTATCGGCAGGCTCATCAAACCGTGAAATAATCGTGAGGCAGTCAGGCAAAGAAAACGAAGTAAGAAGCAGAATGTTAAAAGATTCAGATTGACACAAGGGTGCCAAACATGGTATCCTTTTTTCGTTAGTGTTTGGAGCACCCGCTCCAACCGCACAGACTAGGTTTTAAGTATTTTTATACGCCTAGGATGGCGAGTCTGAGTATAAGAGGAGGTGCACGTTGATGTACGCAATTATTCAAACTGGTGGTAAGCAAGTTCGAGTTGAAGAAGGTCAAGCAATCTATGTTGAAAAACTAGATGTTGAAGCTGGTGAAACAGTAACATTCGAAGATGTATTGATGGTCGGTGGAGACAGCTTGAAAGTAGGAGCTCCTTTAGTTGAAGGTGCTACAGTTACGGCAAAAGTTGAAAAACATGGCCGTGGCGAAAAAATCGTTGTCTACAAGTTTAAGGCGAAGAAGAACTATCGTCGTAAGCAAGGACACCGTCAACCATACACAAAAGTTGTGATTGACAAGATTAACGGGTAATTCTCATGATTAAAGTTTCTATTTACAGAAACCGTAATCAAAACATACTTTCGTTTACGATGGATGGACATGCTGATTTTGCTCCACATGGCCAAGATTTGGTTTGTGCAGCCGCAACAGCCGTGTCGTTCGGTACAATTAATGCTATTGAAAAGCTTTGCGGCTTTGAGCCGGAAGTGACCACTCATGAAGATGGTGGGTTTCTAAAGTGTAAAGTACCGAATAATCTTGATGATTCTACCTATCAAAAAACGCAATGGCTTTTGGAAGGCATGATTGTATCTCTTGCTTCAATTGAAGAAGGGTACAACGAGTATATAAAATTGACTGAACATGAAGGAGGTGCAACGAATGCTTAAATTAAACCTTCAATACTTTGCCTCTAAAAAAGGGGTAGGTAGCACAAAGAATGGTCGTGATTCACAGTCTAAGCGTCTTGGCGCTAAGCGTGCTGACGGACAATTCGTTTCTGGTGGTTCAATTCTTTATCGTCAACGTGGTACTAAGATCTATCCTGGTACAAACGTAGGTAAAGGCGGAGATGACACACTATTTGCTAAGGTAGACGGAATCGTTCGTTTCGAGCGTTATGGCCGTGACCGCAAAAAGGTAAGTGTTTACCCAATCGCGCAAGAAGCGTAAGAGGGAGATGAAAACTCTAACCAGATTGGTTAGAGTTTTTTCTTTGCTTTATTGAATTTAAGTACTGCGCTAAATTTGTTGGTGTAAGGTATAGCCATATTAAAAGGAAAGGCTAGGAGTGCGATAATGTCAAAAAAATGGACAACTGTCGATCTTTTGCGCCACGCCAGGCATGACTGGCTAAACCAGCTACAGCTTATTAAAGCAAACTTATCACTTGACCGCACTGAGCGGGCAAAAGAGATTATGAATGAAGTAATTGAACTATCCCGGGAAGAATCAAGAATCTCTAACCTGAAAACCCCGAATTTATCGGAGTACTTATTAACATATAATTGGTTGAAACATCCGGTTAAATTGTATGGAAAAGTAAATGGGGAAAGCGGGGATTTCAGCTTATTTGAAGACGAATTGTTACATACAACGAAAGAAGTATGCGATGTGTTGAACAATTCCATTTCGGGTTATGATGAATACTCACTTACTGTTACATTTGATCCTGCAGCTCTTCGTGTTTGTTACGCCTTTCAAGGGGCACTGACAGACGGGGAGAGTACCTTTGAAAACATGAAGAATATTTTTTCAACACATAAAAGCATGTTACTCATCGAAAGCTATAACCAGGAAAATAAGTGTTATTTTGATATTCAGTTAACTTCTTAAAGGAAGGAGGAGAATTAAATGTTTGTCGATCAGGTCAAAATTTATTTAAAAGCAGGTGACGGCGGAAACGGAATGGTAGCATTTCGCCGTGAAAAATATGTTCCAGATGGTGGTCCTGCAGGCGGTGACGGAGGAAAAGGTGCAAACGTGATTTTCGAAGTAGAAGAAGGTTTGCGTACGCTGATGGATTTTCGTTACAACCGTCATTTTAAAGCGCCACGTGGCGAGCATGGTATGTCTAAGGGCATGCATGGAAAAAAAGCTAATGATATGATCGTAAAAGTTCCTCCAGGGACTGTTGTGACAGATGCTAATACAGGTGAAACGATTGCAGACCTAGTTCATCATCAGCAGCAAGCGATTGTAGCAAAGGGTGGTCGTGGAGGACGTGGAAACACTCGTTTCGCAACTCCGGCGAATCCGGCTCCTGAGATCGCGGAAAATGGTGAACCAGGTGAAGAACGTGAAGTTACACTAGAATTAAAAGTGTTAGCGGATGTTGGATTAGTTGGTTTCCCTAGTGTAGGAAAATCAACGTTCTTATCGATCGTGTCTGCAGCTAAACCGAAAATTGCGGAATATCATTTTACAACAATCACTCCGAATTTAGGAGTAGTTGCAGTAGAAGATGGTCGCAGCTTTGTTATGGCTGACTTGCCAGGATTGATTGAAGGGGCTCATGAGGGTGTTGGGCTAGGACACCAGTTCTTAAGACACATCGAAAGAACACGTGTAATTCTTCACGTTATCGATATGTCTGGGATGGAAGGCCGAGATCCTTACGATGATTTTGTGAAAATCAACGAAGAGCTTAATCAATACAACATGCGATTAATGGAACGTCCGCAAATTGTACTTGCAAACAAGATGGACATTCCGGGCGCAGAAGAAAACCTTGCAGAGTTCAAAGAAAAAGTCGGAGAAGATGTTCAAGTATTTCCGATTTCAGCAATTTCTCGTCAAGGAATTCGTGAAGTATTATTTACGACCGCTGATATTCTTGAAGTGACTCCTGAATTCCCGCTTATCCATGATGATGGTGTGGAGCAGCAAAGGGTTCTATATAAGCACGAAAAAGAGGATGCAGGTTTTTATATTACTCGTGATCCGGCAGGAACTTTTGTTATTAATGGTCCAAAGATCGAAAAGCTGTTCAAGATGACAGACTTTTCTCGCGAAGAAGCGACGAAACGTTTTGCGCGTCAGATGCGTACACTCGGTGTTGACCAGGCGCTGCGTGATCGGGGTGCAGAGCACGGTGATGTTGTTCGTATCTTGAAATATGAATTCGAATTTATTGATTAATACGAGGCAGCCTATTTTATAGGCTGTCTTTTTGTATACAAATGTCCGCCTGGAATAGACATTTTCTTTTATTTTATTTATAATAGAGGTAAGATTGACACCGGAGGAAAGTTATATGAAAAATGATCAGCAATATTATATGGTTAGAGAAGATGTTTTGTCTGAATCTATGCAAAAAGCTTTGGAAGCTAAATCTCTCTTAGATAGAGGAAAAGTTAAGACGGTAGCAGAAGCTGCTGAGAAAGTGGGCTTGAGCCGAAGCGCGTTTTACAAGTACCGCGATGGAATCTTTCCGTTTCATACAATGGTAAAAGAGAAAATTATTACGCTTTCTATTCATCTTGAAGACAGATCCGGTGCCCTGTCGAGCCTTTTAACAGTTGTTGCTTCTCAAGGTTGCAACGTATTAACAATTAATCAGACGATCCCATTACAAGGACGAGCACATATTACATTAACGATTGAAACGAACATGCTGCAAGGTGACTTAAAGGATCTGTTAAGTACGCTTAATAGAATGGAAACCGTCGAACGAGTAGAGGTCGTAGGAACAGGTGCATAAGACAACACCCCCTAGCTAATTAAGTTAGGGGGTGTTTTTATGAATCTTGAAAAGGTGGGTGAAAGTCGGTTCATGGAGATTTGCGCTCGTTCAGCGGATGATAAGCTCGCTGGACGAGCGCCATCCGAGAAATACGAGCGCCATCCGAGAAATACGAGCGCCATCCGAGAAATACGAGCGCCATCCGAGAAATACGAGCGCCATCCGAGAAATACGAGCGCCATCCGAGTGTTAAGACCAACCAAATAGAGAGCAATACTTACAAGAGTACAACGATTACGCAACAGTATTTCTAAAAGGCGGTTACTTTCAAACCTCACTTTTATTTTCTTCTGTGACAGTTGATTGGAGTGTAAGGGGCGAGCCTCCTCGAAAATTAAACTTCAAATTTTCTTCGTGCGATGTTTCGCTGCCGTAGCCTTCCTTGTCCTGCGGGACAGGCGGGCAGGTGAGACACTTAAGAGTGAAACGTACAAATGTGGCTCACCGCCTGCGCCGCGGAAAGCGAGCACCTGGAACGGAAATCAATCACTTCCAAAACAACAAAGTTTTCCAAAAAAACTACAATAAAAATCCCTTTTCTTGTAACGCATCACAAACTTTATCTAACTTTTCCTGCGAATCAGATGAGAGTGTATGCATATGAATGCCTTCTGTTAACTCACTTAACAGAGTGGCGTTCGTATCTTTAAGCCGCTTAATCAAATTCTCAACATCTTTCCGAGTGGAGAGCTTTAGTGAAGCTTTAATATCTCCATAAACAGGGTGTTCAACTGTAACATCTTCAATGGTTACACCGTAATCCACGATTGTATGGAGTTCGTCGATCGTTTCTTCTGGAAGATGGTTTGCAGCAATCACGCGCGTGAAAGAGTTTTTAATATCGGGCTTAATATAAACATAGCCTTGTGCAGTTGCCATAATCGGCTCACCGCTCGCTTTAAGTAGCGACATGTCCCCAACGATAACTTGTCTGCTAACGTTTGTTTTGGCGGCGAGTAATGAACCGCTAAGGGGCTCTTCAGCTTCTATCAGCCATGATATAAGCAGCGACCTTCTATCATCACCTTTTAATTTATCGAGTTTGCTCATCTGGATAAAACCTCACTAACAGATCTGAATTTATTTGTAATCTCATTAAGTGCTTTTCCTAACATCGTGATATCTTCTATCGTTGTTTGGTGACTAAGTGAAATCCGTACTAGACCATGGGCTTCACTGTCAGTTCTTCCTACTGCAAGTAATGCTTTAGATGGTTCTTGCTGACCATTTTTGCATGCAGATCCTGTGGAAACGGCAATCTTCCTTCTGTTAAGTTCCTGCATAACAATTTGCCCTTCCATTCCTAAAATTCTGATTGGAATGATGAAAGGCGAGCTATCAGCTTTTCCTTCAAAGATAATATCTTTATTTGTAAGTATAAGCGATAAGAACCTTTTTCGCATATCTTCAGCATGCTGAAAAACGACAGGTTGCTTACTTATATACTCATCTGCCGCAGTAACAAAAGCTACAATGGAGGGCATGTCAACCGTTCCTGGCCGGAAGCCACGCTCATGTGTTACATCAGAAAGAAGTGGTTTTATATGAACTGACGGTGAGATGTAAACAGCTCCCGTTCCTTTTGGTCCATGAATTTTATGTGCAGAGACAGTAAAAGAATTTATGAAAGCTGAGCTGAAATAGTCAATGCTATATTTTCCGAATGATTGAACACAGTCACTGTGAAACAAGATATCTTTATCGGCTAAGAAGGTTCCTATTTCCTTGATGTCTTGAACCATTCCTGTCTCACTGTTTACATGTTGAATGGTAACCAGAATGGTATCTTTCCGGATTGTGGCTTGCAATTGATCGATAGAAATTTTCCCGTTATTGTTCACAGGAATTCTTGAAACTTCATATCCATTCTTCTCTAAAAAGGTAAGAACGTATTCAACAGAAGGGTGTTCTATGTTTGAAGTAATAATGTGTCTCCCCTTTTTCTGTGCGCCAAACGCTAAAGAAGTAATGGCAAGAAAATTCCCATCAGAACCTCCGCCAGTAAAATAGATTCCTTCTCCTTCTATTCCTAATAAATTTGCTAATGAAGTTCTACCATGTTCCAATAAATCCTTTGCGTTTAAACCGCCATCGTGGAGACTTTCCGTATTGTGAAAAAAAACTTTTGATGTATGGATAAATGCTTGTAAAGCTGTTTCTGACATAGGAGTAGTAGCAGCAAAATCGAGATATATCAAGGTTTTCACCTCTGTTTAAATAAAATAGTTGTATCTAGTTTAAATCTATGTAAATATAGGTGTCAAGACACGTGTAAAGTAGAGGTGTTCTAATGAATGACTCATATTGAAGCAGATGTATTAATTGTCGGTGGAGGAATCGCTGGATTGATGGCTGCTGAATATTTAAGTTCGCATAAGAATGTGATAGTTATCACAAAGTTTTCTGAAGAGCAATCAAATTCCTATTTAGCACAAGGCGGGATCTCTGCAGCCGTTGATAAAGAAGACTCATGGGTGGAGCATCTTCTAGACACCATTAAAGCCGGTCATCTTCACAATGATCATGAGATGGTAAAGAACCTCGTTCAAGAAGGAAAAAACGTCATCCATACTCTTGCACAGTGGGGAGTGCGGTTTGACAGAACAGAAGATGGTTCTTTTATGCTTGGAAAAGAAGGTGGGCATCACCGAAATCGAATTGTTCATGCAGGTGGAGATCAAACTGGCAAAAAGGTTATGGACGCTCTTATACGCAGAGTAAAGGATAAAGTCGAGGTGATTACATATCAATACGCCGTAGACTTAATCATACAGAATAACAAATGTACCGGAGTGTATTGTAAGGATGATGCAGGTAATTCTACCTTCTTTCATGCGAAGAATACGATTTTAGCAGGTGGTGGTTATGCAGGAATCTATGCGACTACTTCTAACGCTTTTGGATCTGATGGAAGCGTTTTATGTATGGCATACCGAGCGGGTGTTGAACTTTCTGATTTGGAATTTGTTCAATTCCATCCAACATTACTAACGGGGAGAAATACAGTTGGATTGATTACAGAAGCAGTAAGAGGCAAAGGTGGTGTCATAGTCAATTCTAAAGGAATTCCTTTTATGGAAGGTGTTCATCCTCTTAAAGACTTGGCACCGAGAGATATCGTTTCAAGAAGAATATTTGAAGAGATTCATAATCATGGTGAAAGAGTTTATCTCGATATTAGAGGTATTACTGGTTTTGAAAAACACTTTCCTGGTGTAAGTATGTTGTGCGAAAAAGCGGGGGTTTCGTTAAACGAAGGGTTGATTCCCGTAGCCCCGGGTGCTCATTTTACAATGGGTGGTATTGTTTCAGATCAGAACGGCAAAACATCAATGGCAGGACTATATGCGATAGGAGAATGTGCGAATACAGGAGTACATGGAGCGAATCGTCTCGCTAGCAACTCTCTCTTAGAGGGAGCAGTTTTTGCAAAGTCGGCAGCACAAAGTATCCTTCTCACAGATGACTGTAACACGAGTTCATTTTCTTTTCGCGAATTAGAAACGCCAACTCAGGACTATGCGCTAGCATCGGAACTGCTTAGTGAAGAGCAGATTCGATCCATAATGGATAAGCATGCTGGTATTTGTAGGCACGAAGAAGGATTAAAAGCAGCGGCAGAGATGCTGCAGTTAACAACTTGGAATCCACTACTTATCAATGAGCCTTTATCTGTGATTAAGAGATTAAATATGCAAACAATGGCTTGGCTAACCTTAACGAGCGCTCTGAAGCGTGAAGAAAGCAGGGGCAGTCATTATCGAAAGGACTATCCATTTCCACAAAGTGAGTGGGAACAAAAAAAGATTATAAGGAGTTTACGGCATGATGAATCCATTATTGCTCAAAAAGCAGCTGCAAGAGTTTTTAATTGAAGATATTGGATCAGGAGACTTGTCAGCTTCACTGTTTGAAGGAAACGCAGAAGTTACCGCAACGATTATTGCAAAGGATCAAGGTGTATTTGCAGGTGGACAGATACTTTCAGCAGGTTATGAACTGATTGACACAACTCTTCAAACAAACATTTATGTGAGTGATGGTGAATGGTTTGAAGCTGGTACTAAACTTGCAGAAATTACTGGTAAAAGACAAAGTGTATTATCTGGAGAAAGAGTGCTGTTAAACTTGCTGCAGCGTCTCTCAGGCATCGCGACGGTCACAGCAAAAGCTGTTTCTAATTGCAACGGACAAACACGAATTTGTGATACAAGAAAAACAACACCTGGACTTAGGATGCTAGAAAAATATGCAGTAAGGTGCGGAGGAGGATTTAACCACCGATTTGGATTATACGACACGGTGATGTTGAAGGAAAACCACCTTGCAGGATTTCAATCTATTCAAGCAGCAGTTGAAGCAGCGAGACAAAAGTTTGGACATACGGTAAAAATCGAAGTTGAAACTGAGACGGAAGAACAAGTAATTCAAGCAGTGCAGGCTGGAGCAGATATTATTATGTTCGATAACTGTACGCCAGAAGAAATCGTACAGAGGATGAAGCATGTACCTCAAGGCATGATTACAGAAGCATCCGGCGGCATTACACTTGAGATGATTCCAGAGTATAGCCTTACAGGGGTCCATTATATTTCATTAGGTTACTTAACTCACTCATACAAAGCATTGGATATCAGCATGAACGTTAAAGGAGTTATAAAGCATGACTATACTCAAAACCTTTTCTAAGAATAAGACATTGCCAGCTCGCTATTCAGATATGACAACAACAGAAATGGAACTCAGGATTAAGGAAATAAAGAAGATGCTAGGAAATAAGCTATTTCTTCCTGCGCATCATTATCAAAAAGATGAAGTGGTACAATTTGCAGATGTTACGGGTGATTCTCTTCAGCTTGCTAAAATTTCAGCTCGGAACAAAGAAGCTGATTTTATCGTTTTCTGTGGTGTTCATTTTATGGCTGAAACAGCTGATATGCTGAGCAGCGTAAATCAGATTGTCATACTTCCTGATTTAAAAGCAGGCTGTTCGATGGCGGACATGGCTAATATTCATCAAACCGAAAGAGCCTGGGACGAACTGAATAAAATTTTTGGTGACACCATTCTTCCACTGACTTATGTGAATTCAACGGCTGAAATTAAAGCGTTTTGCGGTAAGAATGGAGGAGCTACGGTTACTTCTTCCAATGCTAAAGAGATGGTAAGCTGGGCATTTGAACAAAAGGAAAGACTGCTTTTCTTACCTGATCAGCACCTAGGAAGAAATACTGCCTTTGCCCTGGGGATTCCGCTGCAGGATATGGCGATTTGGGATCCGATAAAAAATGAGCTTATCTTTGAAGGATCTGATATCGAGCAAATTAAAGTGATTCTTTGGAAGGGCCATTGTTCAGTTCATGAAAAGTTTACAGTTAATCAAATTCAAGACTTTAGACAAAACTACTCAGATTATAAAATCATCGTTCATCCCGAATGTACGCATGAAGTAGTAAGTGCAAGCGATCTGAACGGTTCAACACATTACATCATTGAAACCATAAAACATGCAGCACCAGGAACAAAATGGGCAGTCGGGACAGAGATGAATTTAGTTAACCGGTTAGCTCAACAGTTTTCAGATAAGAAAATCGTTTCATTAAACCCTAATCTTTGTCCATGTTTAACAATGAATCGCATTGATCTGCCACACTTGCTATGGTCTTTAGAAAATATTATAGATGGTAAGCTGGAGAATATTATTAAAGTGGATGATGAAACAAAAAAATATGCCGTAATGGCATTAAATCGAATGATGTAAGAGCTCTAACTCCCCTCTGTCATATCCTTCTTTTATCAGGCATAAATTGATAAAGGAATAATGACACTTCATTAAGATGTAGCAATATGCCCAAATGTTCATATACTGTAAGGAAATTTGGCAGGAGGGAGTTTTGCAGCGTGAGAATTCACATTGTGCAAAAAGGGGACACACTTGACAAAATAGCTGAAAAATACGATGTTCCAGTTCAAGAACTAAGAAGAGCAAATCCTGGTTTCTCCAAAACAGATGTAATCGAGCGGGGGGAAAAGATTAAAATCCCGATCAAGATGCCTGGAATGAAAAAAGAGCAGCCTATAGTACCAGTGAAAGAAAAACCGGTAGCACCTATACAGGAGGCTCCAAAACCAGCTCCGGTTAAGCCAGCGCCGATGAAACCAGCACCAATGAAACCGGCACCTATAAAACAAGAAATGAAGCCTGCGCCAATGAAACCGGCACCGATGAAACCAGCGCCGATGAAACCAGCCCCGGCTAAGATGGACAAAAAAGACGTGCCGATGAAAAAAGATGTGCCAATGAAAAAAGATGTTGCACCACCAATGAAAAAAGATGCTCCTATGCAAAAAGATGTACCGATGAAGGCGCATATGAAAGCACCTATGAAGGAACCAATGGCACCCCTTCATGACAAAGATTTTGCCGGAATGATGGAGTCTTCAAACCTAGGCCATTATGTTCCGATGGGTTATCCAAATCAGCAGCCAAACATAGCAAATCAGCCAAATATAGCAAACTTGCCAAACATGGCGAATCAGCCAAATATGGCAAACATGCCAAACATGGCGAATCAGCCAAATATGGCAAACCAGCCTGATGTAGCCAGTAAACATGGGTTGTATCCAGGAAAAGATGGTTATGGACCTAATAAACATCAATTTTTAATGGAAGAGTCCTCAGGTATGATGCAAAATATGTATGGCTCTATGCCGTCGATGTTTCCTAAGCCGCAAACGTATTCTCAGATGCCACAAGGTTATGGTATGATGCCTCCTCAAGGATTTAGTGGTATGCCGCAACTTTACGGTGGAGGGTATCCACAAGGAGGTCAACAAGCGGGTGCTGGAATGCAGCAAGGTGGTTCCATGCCATTCGGTGAATATCCTGATTCAGAAATGGATCAAATGCCAGCTGGAGAATATACACCTGGTGCTCAACAAGGCATGCAAGGAATGCAGATGGGCATGCAGCAATCGGGTGATATGGGTATGATGCCAATGGGTATGTCTGGGATGCCGCAAATGGGCCAAATGAGCATGATGCCGATGGGAATGCCAGGAATGCCACAGATGGGCATGATGCCACAAGGCGGAGAGATGTCTCAAATGGGCCAGATGGGTATGATGCCGATGGGAATGCCAGGAATGCCACAGATCAGCCAGATGGGCATGATGCCACAGGGTGGAGGAATGCCAGGAATGCCGCAAATGGGTCAGATGGGCATGATGCCAATGGGAATGCCAGGAATGCCGCAGATGGGTCAGATGGGTATGATGCCACAGGGTGGAGGAATGCCAGGAATGCCGCAGATGGGTCAGATGGGTATGATGCCACAGGGTGGAGGAATGCCAGGAATGCCGCAGATGGGTCAGATGGGTATGACGCCACAGGGTGGAGGAATGCCAGTAATGCCCCAAATGGGTCAGATGGGTATGATGCCTCAAATGATGCCACAAGGTCAAGGAATGGTTAACATGCCTAACCCATATTCACAAGCTCAGTCTCGTGATCTTCAGGAAGATTTTGCGGAAGAAAACGAAGACGATGAATAGGGATGGTAGGGACGGTTTCCAAGGAGATCGTCTTTTTTTAAAAAAGATGAAAGAAATGGGTCTTGAAATCCTTGATTTCGGGTTCTTCCGTGATAATGTAATTTGGATTAATACTAGGCAAGGTAAGTATGTTCTAAAGGGTTTCAGCCGATCGGAAACATGCAAAAAACAATTAAAGTTATCTAAACTTTATCATGGTCAAAAACCTAGAATCATGGGAACTTATACCGTTTATCCCAATCAAAAGAAGTCGATGGAGTTTGGAGAATATATATGGGCAATCATGCCTTTTTATAAAGGAGAAGGACTTCATTTCGGCAATCAATCCGATGTAAGTGCAGGAATGGATGCAATCAGTCGTTTTCATTCTTTTTCAAAAAACATTCCTTCCTCTGTTTATGATCAATTATCCTCTTATTCACTTTACAAAAAGTGGAGCGATAGGTTTGATACGTTTAAATATCATGCTCAATCAGCAAAATGGAGTCATCAAATGCAGCCGCTCATTTCTGACATACTAATGTGGGGAAATTGGAGCTTAAAGAATTTTGATCATGATGCAATTGAAGCACTTGAGAAAAAAGCGCATAAAAGAAAAGAAATTACGCATGGAGATGTGGCACCGCATAACTTTGTAATCAATAAAGAAAAATCCAATAAAGCTTATCTGATTGACTTTGATCTGTTTGCGGCCGTTCCTCAAGCTTTTGACTGGCTGCAATACGCGAATCGAATCTTACCATTTTGGTATTGGTCTTATGAAAAAATGGAAGAAATGGGTAACGAGGATTTCTTGAAAATGTTTACAAAAAGATGGTTTGTCAGTTGTTTAGTCTTTCCTACAGATCTTTATAGGGAGTGGAATAGGGCCTTGAAATATCAAGACCAAGGCATGATTGAGGCCGTAACGAGATTTACATTGCGTGATTATTCTCACAGAAAAAAATTTGTTGAGAAAATCATAAAAAAAATGAATTAAATGACATCCTACATTTAACAGATTATTTAAGACCTTCTCTTGCCAAGCTAATGGTGAAAGGAGGTTTTTCCATTGAATGCATTGATAAAGACACTTACCGTAACAATTCTTGCTAGTGGTCTTGTAGGCTGTAACGGTGTAAATGAATCACAGGACAGGAATGACAACGATACTCGCCCAATCGGATATTATTCCAATGAGGGAGATAATCGTGGTGATCTTGACCGTGGTAGTGGATTTATTTCTGATATGGCTGACCGAGATGTAAACGATCATGCCTCAACTTACCACGAAGATTATGATGGTAAGCTCGCTGAACGTATCGCCAATAAAGTAAACAATATCCGGGGTGTAGACGATGCTCACGTTATTCTTGAGGATAACAACGTCATTGTAGGAGTAGACACGGATGAGAGTAAAAGGGAAGAACTGACTAAAAAAGTCAGGGAAACCACTGCTAATTTGGCGCCAAATCGTGATGTGAAGGTTGTTTCTGATCAAAAAATGGTGAACCGCATTGAGAATGTTGATAATGACCTGCGTGATGGCCGTGCATACACGGAAGTTGAATCAGATGTACGCGGAATCAGTAAAGACATCGTAAATGCAGGAAGCGATCTTGGAAATGCTATAAAACGTCCTTTCGAAAACAACCGCTAGCTTTAGAGAACTGTCAAAAGTTTATTCAACTTTTGAGCAGTTCTTTTTTTGTTGAGCGAGAATTAAGTTGATTTCTGGCCAAATTAAGCGTTTTCTAAAGTGTATAAAGCGATTATATAAAGAATTGAGTCGATAATTGAAAAATATAGGCGATTCGACAAAACACGACTCAACCAAAGAGTTCAGCAAATGGGCACACAAAGTAACCAAATTCACTTTTTATAAGGAATTAGGGGGTGGGCTATGTTACAATGGGGATAGAAACATACGCTCGGTTTAGCGTTAGGGAGAGAAGAAGTTGATAGAAAGTATTTCTGGAAATGTAGATTACATAACAGCAGAATATATAGTATTGAATAATAACGGGATCGGCTATAAAGTGTTATGTCCAAACCCATTTATCTATAAGCTAAACGAACAAAAAACAGTGTATACGTATCAATACGTGCGTGAAGATATTCTTGCATTATACGGTTTTAAAAATCGAAAAGAACGGGATCTGTTTTTAAAGTTATTAAATGTTTCAGGTATTGGGCCTAAAGGAGCACTAGCAATTGTTGCTTTTGGTCAGCCTGAACAAGTAGTGAATGCCATTGAACATGAAGATGAAAAGTTCTTAACGAAATTCCCAGGTGTAGGAAAGAAAACAGCGCGTCAAATGATTCTAGATTTAAAAGGCAAGCTGTCTATCTTTGCTGATGTTGAAATTACAGAGGGTCTTTTTGCTGAAGTTGAAACAGCTGGTGATGAACTTGATGAAGCACTCGAAGCACTGGCTGTTTTAGGATATGGAAGAAAAGAAATCCAAAAGATACTTCCCTCTTTAAAGAAAGAAAAGATGTCTGCTAATGAATATGTTAAAGCAGCATTAAAGAAGTTAATGAATGCATAAGGACGTGAGGATGGATGGAAGAGAGAATTGTTTCTTCAGAGGAACGTCAAGATGAAGCAAACATCGAGTTAAGCCTGCGCCCTGAAGTGTTAGATGAATACATTGGTCAAACTTCCGTAAAAGATAATTTGCGGATATTTATTAAAGCTGCAAAGCTCCGCAATGAGCCGCTTGATCATGTCCTGCTTTATGGGCCTCCTGGTCTTGGTAAGACGACCTTGGCTTCAATTATTGCAAACGAGATGGAAGTTAATTTGAGGACAACCAGTGGTCCTGCGATCGAACGCCCGGGAGATTTAGCAGCCATTCTAACTTCATTAGAACCTGGTGATGTGTTATTTATAGACGAGATACATAGACTTTCACGTGCCATTGAAGAGATTTTATATTCGGCGATGGAAGACTTTTGCTTAGACATCGTGATTGGAAAAGGAGAGGTGGCGAGGTCTGTTCGGCTGGACCTTCCTCCTTTTACGCTTATAGGAGCAACTACAAGAGCCGGGTCTTTGTCAGCTCCGCTTAGAGATCGTTTTGGAGTACTCGCTAGGCTTGAATATTATAAACCGGATGAACTTGGTGAAATTGTAAGGCGTACCGGTGATGTATTTGGCGTAAAGGTTGATGATTTATCAGCTGAGGAAATTGCAAGAAGATCAAGAGGAACACCGAGGATCGCAAACCGTCTTTTAAGGAGGGTTCGGGATTTTGTACAAGTGGAAGGCAAAGATACCATTTCGCTGCCCATCTGCCAAAAAGCACTTGAACTTCTGCAAGTAGACCGTTTAGGTTTGGACCATATTGACCATAAATTATTACTAGGGATCATTCACACGTACAAGGGCGGTCCTGTCGGGCTAGAGACCATTTCGGCTACAATAGGAGAAGAGTCCATGACGATTGAAGATGTGTATGAACCGTATCTTCTGCAGATTGGTTTTTTACAGCGTACCCCTCGTGGACGGATGGTAACTGAACAAGCCTATCATTATTTTGGACTGGAGGCGTCCGGAGATTGAATCGGCTCTTAATTATTGCAGGAATCGTTCTGATTATAATAGGATTAGTAGGTACGTATATTGGCAAACTTCCTGGTGATATGGTTTGGAAAAAAGGAAACACAACTGTTTATTTTCCAATCATGACTTCCATTATCATCAGTGTTGTTCTTTCCTTGATCTTTATGATTATAGGTCGATTTAAATAGAAAGCAGGAATACAATACATGAACGTAAATGATTTTGATTTCCATCTGCCTGAAGAACTAATCGCTCAGACACCTTTGGAGAACAGAACTTCTTCTAGGCTGATGGTGTTAGATAGATCACAAGAAAAAATTGAGCATAAACATTTTTATGATTTAAAGCAGTCCTTAAAAGAAGGAGACTGCCTTGTTTTAAATGATACACGTGTTCTGCCAGCAAGACTTTTTGGGCAAAAGTCTGATACAGGTGCAAAGGTTGAAGTTCTTCTTTTAAAAGAAGAAGGAAACGACACATGGGAGACATTGGTTAAACCAGCAAAGCGCATAAAGCCTGGAACGGAAATCACGTTTGGAGACGGACGCTTAAAAGCGGTCTGTACGGGTGAGAGCTACCATGGCGGCAGGCAGTTAAAGTTTATCTACTCAGGGATATTCTATGAACTTCTCGATGACCTTGGGCAGATGCCGCTTCCTCCTTATATTAAAGAACAGCTTGAAGAGAAAGACCGCTATCAAACGGTTTATGCTGTGCATCAAGGATCAGCAGCAGCACCGACTGCTGGACTGCATTTTACAACTGAGATGATTGAAGATATTAAAGCGATGGGTGTACATGTTACGTTTATAACGCTACACGTGGGATTAGGCACGTTTCGTCCTGTGAGTGTAGAAAACATTTTCGAACATGACATGCATGCAGAGTTTTATCAGATTACAAAAGGGACAGCTGAACTACTGAATGAAGTTAAAGCGGCTGGCGGAAGGATCATTACCGTTGGAACTACGAGTACTCGTACACTTGAAACGGTAGCAAACAAATTTGATGGAGAGTTTAAGGAAGACTCGGGCTGGACAGATATCTTTATTTATCCGGGATATACGTTTAAAGCGATCGACGGTCTGATCACAAACTTTCATCTGCCGAAATCAACGTTAATTATGTTGGTGAGCGCATTCGCAACGAAAGATTTCGTTTTAAGAGCATATCATGAAGCCGTTGAAGAAAAGTATCGTTTTTTCAGTTTCGGTGACGCGATGCTTATACTTTAAGGGGGATATATTTTAGTTATGAAACCAGCAGTAACTTATGAACTAATTAAAACGTGTAAACAGTCAGGAGCTAGACTCGGGAAAGTCCATACCCCGCATGGAACGTTCGAGACTCCTATCTTTATGCCTGTTGGAACGTTAGCTACGGTAAAAACGATGAGTCCTGAAGAACTAAAAGAGCTCGGTGCAGAGATTATCCTGAGCAATACGTATCACCTTTGGCTAAGACCGGGCCATGATATCGTAAAAGAAGCAGGAGGACTGCATAAATTTATGAATTGGGATCGTCCGATTCTCACAGATTCAGGTGGCTTTCAAGTTTTTTCTTTAAGTGACCTTAGAGAGATTAAGGAAGAAGGCGTTCACTTCAGAAACCACCTTAGTGGTGAAAAACTTTTCTTAAGTCCTGAGGGAGCAATGGAGATTCAAAATGCACTAGGCTCCGATATTATGATGGCATTTGACGAGTGCCCGCCATATCCAGCTGAATATGAGTATATGAAGGCATCTGTAGAACGTACGAGCCGTTGGGCTGAACGTTGCTTAAAAGGACATGCTAGACCTCAGGATCAAGCTCTGTTCGGTATTGTTCAAGGCGGAGAGTACGAAGAGCTTAGAAAACAAAGTGCTAGAGACCTTGTATCACTTGATTTTCCTGGCTATGCCGTTGGAGGTCTTTCTGTAGGAGAACCAAAAGATGTGATGAACCGAGTGTTAGATTTCACTACTCCGCATCTTCCGGAAAACAAGCCTCGTTATTTGATGGGTGTTGGGTCTCCAGATTCACTTATTGACGGTGCGATTAGAGGAATAGATATGTTCGACTGTGTTCTGCCTACTCGTATCGCAAGAAATGGGACATGTATGACAAGCGAAGGAAGACTCGTGGTTCGAAACGCAAAGTATGCACGAGACTTCCGTCCAATCGATGAAAAGTGTGATTGCCATGTGTGCAGAACGTATTCCAGAGCGTATATTCGTCATCTTGTAAAAGCAAACGAAACATTCGGATTTAGATTAACAAGTTACCACAATCTTTATTTTTTGGTAAACTTAATGAAGCAAGTAAGACAAGCGATCATGGAAGACAGGCTTCTTGACTTTAGAAATGAATTTTTCGAAATGTACGGCTTTAATAAACCAAACGCTCGTAACTTTTAAATAAGATTAGGCCTTTCTGCAAAGCATGCAACATTGCTTTAAAGAAATTTTGTCCTTTCTCTGCATTGACAAGTTGATTGTAGTGGAAGGTGTGAGACTCCTGCGGGACAAGCGGTCAGGTGAGACCCTTAGGGCGCAAAGCGGCAAGGGGCTCACCGCCTGCCCCGCGGAAAGCGAAGCACCTGTAACGGAAATCAACCACTTTCAGGAAGCAATGATGTATTCGAAAACAGTCTTTAACTTATAGAAAGGGGTGAATAAGTATGGGAAATCTTGGAGGAATATTACCGATTATTTTAATGTTTGCTATTTTTTATTTCCTGTTGATCCGACCGCAGCAAAAAAGACAGAAAGCGGTTCGTGAAATGCAGTCTAATCTGAAAAAAGGCGACAAAGTAGTAACTATCGGTGGATTGCACGGAACGCTGGATAGCATTGATGACAATGTTGCAGTTATTCGTTCAAATGATGGTGCAAAACTAACATTTGACCGCAACGCGATTCGTGAAGTAAAAGAAGAAGCTGCTCTATAGCAAAAAGATAAGACCCGTTATGTAACGGGTCTTATTTATATGTTTGCTTATGACTACTTAAGTTAACGCCCATAATACCGCCGATCATTGCTAACAGAAGAAAAAGCCCATGATACATATACTGAGAAGAGTTAAATGTACTTTGGTAACCTAAATATTGAATGAGGAAAACAAGAAAAGAGAACAGAATACTTGTACCGCCGCCTAAAAGCCAGCCTTTACTTTGTCCTTTTTTTCCAGAAATCATCCCGCCAATAAATAATGATAAAAAAGATAAGCCGATCGTTACCCATTTGAGTGATGCTTCTGTCAGTCCGGTAAATCGTAATATCAGTGAAAGAACCAAACTGCATAGCAAAATCATAAGAAGTACTGCTATCAAACCCCGTCCCATAGAAGAAGCCATATGCTTAATCCCCATCTTTTGATCCTCCTTATTCCTACAAGCTTTCTATATACTTTATTCAGTCTTTTTCAGAATTAGAAGTACAAGCAAGGTATTTTCCCTTCAGTTCCCATTTCTTAGTTATTGGCAAAACCTTCGTATCATGTTTTTTCATTTCTGTGCCACACTAACAAATGGAATGTGATGAGAAAGATTATGGAAGGAGGGGGATTATGGAGCTTTATACGATTATATTTAGAACGCTTTTTATATATTTTTTAATTATGGTTATCTTTCGTATGATGGGTAAACGAGAGATAGGAAAATTGTCCATTATTGATTTTGTCGTATCCATCATGATTGCTGAGTTAGCGGTCATATCCATTGAAGATCCGAAAATTCCAATGTTAAATTCCCTCGTATCCATTTTTGTATTGCTTGGTATTCAGCTTTTGTTAGCTTTAGTCTCTTTGAAGAGCAGAAGAATGAGAGAGATTGTTGACGGAAAACCTTCTTTAATCATTCGTGAAGGTGAAGTAGATGAAGAAGAAATGAAAAAACAACGATATAATTTTGATGACCTTCTCACACAATTAAGAGAGAACAACATAAAAAGTTTAAATGAAGTGGAATTTGGTGTTTTAGAAACAACAGGAAAACTATCTGTAATTAAGAAAAATGAAGATTCAAACAAGACTCCGTTCCAGATGATCTTACCACTTATATTGGACGGGAAAATGTTAGAGGACAACTTAGAAAAAATGGACAAAACTCCTTTTTGGCTGAGACAAGAGCTGAAAAAAGTTGGTTATAAAGATATTAAAACCATTTCCTTCTGCACAATTAACGATGATGGATCACTATATGTTGATGAAATGAATAAGAAAAAATAAAACAGCCGAGCGGCTGTTTTATACCCATTTTTTTATGAATGGTATGTGCTTTAAATCTTCTTTTCCTAAAAGCTTAAAAAAGATCAGTGTGAACAAATAAAGGCAGCATGTTGCTGTAACACAGATGATTAGACCTTGCAGTGGTGGAAACTGTGGCATCATATAACGGTATAAGTATACTGCGCCTCCGCCTGTAATGATTATAGCTAGCAAACAAAATACAAAATCTTTCACAACGATTGTATAGCTGATTGCTTTTATAACTGTAGCAAAGTGCAGCAATGTTACGACAACTATACTAATTACTATACCGAGAGCAGCGCCCATAATTCCAAATTCTGGACGTGTAGCAAGTGCAAAGATGGCTGTTAATTTCACTAGTGCACCAATAAGGCTATTGATCATCGCAGACCGAGCCAAGTCTAGGGCTTGAAGAACAGCTTGCAATGGACCTTGAAAATAGAGAAAAAAGAAAAAAGGAGTCATAATCTTTACATAAGAAGCAGATGCTGGTGAATCATACATCAAGTCCATGATGGGAACAGCAAAAACATACATTACAACTGCCGCAATACCACCTGATAGCATGGAGAGCTTCAACGCTTGATTAAGCCGGTGCTCGATAAGATGGTATTTTTTTTGTGCATTCGCTTCACTTATAGCAGGGACCAAAGACACAGAAAGAGAATAGGTTATGAACGTTGGCAAAAACAATAAAGGAATAACATAGCCTGCAAGTTCCCCATATTGGGCTGTGGCTAAAGCTGTGGTGATTCCGGCAAGTGCTAAACTTTTTGCAACAACGATTGGTTCGAAAAAGTACGAAACCGAACCGATCAATTGACTTCCTGTTGTAGGAAGTGCAATATTCAAAAGGTCTTTCAGTGTTTCGTGTCCTTCTTTTAACTGTTTGAAGAAGCCTTTTCGTATGCGCATTTTCTTTTTTACTTTGAACATGGAAAACATGTATAACAGAGATGCGAGTTCTCCGATGATTACAGAGATCATCGCCCCAGCCGCTGCGTATTCAACGCCGTATGGCAGAAAAAGGCCGGTTAAAAGAGCTACGAGGGCAATCCTGACAACCTGCTCGATCACTTGTGAATAAGCGGAAGGTCTCATGTTCTGCAGTCCTTGGAAGTATCCTCTCAATACAGAGGATACAGCGATTACAGGAACAACAGGTGCAATCGCGAGCAGCGGCCATATCGTTCTTTTATCTGTAAAAAAGTATTGAGCTAACAACGGGGCTGCAATAAATAAAGCAATCGTGATCAATATACTTAGAACACCAGTGATGGCGAGTGAAACGATTAAAATTTTCTTCACTTTCGATCTGTCACCTGTAGCATCAGCTTCCGCTACAAGCTTTGAAATAGCGATCGGAAGACCCAGTCTTGTCAGCGTAACGGCCAATAAAAACGTTGGGACTGCCATCATATAGAGTCCAACACCTTCAGGTCCCATTACGCGTGCCATTACAATTCGGTTAACGAAACCAAGTATCCGAGTTACAAGACCTGCTAAAATAAGCAGAATCGTTCCTTGTACAAGTGTTTGTTTTGTCATTTTAACCTGTCCTTTCTTGGACAATCTCATATATCACTATATGCACGATGTGTGAAAGGTCATGACAGCTTGTTTCATATTGAAAGGAGAGAAGAATGATGGAGGATACTCATTTTACTCATTGGAAAAAAGAAGTGAAGCCAGCCGTACAGAGCAAAAAGGAAGAATTTCATTACATGGGGTATGAAAGTGTTACAGAAGAGGAAATATGGGAATGTGTACAGGCTAGGTTAAAGAAAAAAAAGATCGAGCCTCGTCTGCATGCGCTAGTCGATCAAATTTTAGCACTTTCACTGAATGATTTTATGACATGGCTAACGATTCAATCTTATAAAGAATAGTGATATCAAAAGTGAAGCAGATGCTTCACTTTGTTTATGTTTTATTTATGAACAATCACAGGACAAATTGACAGAAAAAAACAACAATCGCTATAATGGGAAGGATTAGTATTCGTACTTATACATAGTGTTGTCTTTTTGGTGCAGCATGAAGGAGGTTTCTTAAAGTGGTAAAGAGAAGTAAGATCGTCATCTTTTTTGTCGTACTTCTAATGTTTGCCGCACTTATTGGGCTTACGACAGAAAAAATCGTAAAAGAAACAAAGCTTGGACTTGATCTCCAAGGCGGTTTTGAAGTGCTTTATGAAGTTGAACCTGTAAAAAAAGGTCAAAAAATAACGGAAGAAACGTTAAAGAGCACGGTAGAAGCGTTAAACAGCCGTATCAACGTGTTAGGTGTGTCTGAACCTGACATTCAGATCGAAGGCAACAATCGTATCCGTGTTCAACTTGCTGGAGTGTCTGATCAAAATAAAGCGCGTGAACTATTGTCTACACAAGCAGAACTTACGTTTCGTGATGTAAATGACAAAGTGTTGCTTGATGGATCTGATTTAAAAGGAAATGCTGCAAAACAGTCATTTGCGCAACAAACGAATAATCCAATAGTAACACTTGAACTTAAAGATGCTGATAAGTTCAAACAAGTTACTGAACAAATCGTGAACATGCCTCCTGGTGAAAATGTTCTTGTTATTTGGTTAGATTTTGAAAAAGGTGATTCGTTTAAGAAAGAACAGCAAAAAGAATTAGCTGGTAAGGAGCCCAAATATATTTCTGCTCCTGCCGTTAATCAAGTGCTTTCGCAAAGCGACGTTATGATCGAGGGATCTTTCTCAGTAGAGGAAGCACAAAGTCTTGCAAGCATCTTAAATGCAGGAGCTTTGCCAGTTAAGCTTGATGAAGTATATTCTACATCTGTTGGAGCAAAATTCGGTGAAAAAGCATTAAATGAAACAGTATTTGCTGGCTTTATCGGTATTGCAGCAATCTTTTTATTCATGCTGATCTTCTACCGTATCCCAGGAATCATTGCTGTATTAACTCTATCCATCTATATTTGGTTGATTTTAGCCATTTTCTATTTAATGAACGGCGTTTTAACATTGCCTGGTATCGCAGCACTTATTCTAGGTGTGGGTATGGCAGTTGACGCTAACATTATTACTTATGAACGTATAAAAGAGGAATTGAGAAGCGGAAAATCCGTTTTAAGTGCTTTTAAAGCGGGGAACCGCCGTTCATTTACAACGATCTTTGATGCAAACATTACAACGATTCTTGCAGCAGCTGTTTTATTCGCTTATGGGACGAGTTCAGTAAAAGGTTTTGCATTGGTTTTAATCATTTCGGTACTGGCAAGTTTCATCACAGCCGTTTTCGGAACAAGACTATTCCTTGGACTATGGGTACAGTCACGTGTGATGGATAAAAAGCCAGGGTTGTTTGGTGTAAAGGAGAGTGACATCCGTGAGCTTTAATTACGACTTTGTAAAAAACAGAAACCTTTATTTCATCATCTCAACTCTCCTTACGATTGTTGGAATTGTATTTTTGCTTACAATCGGTCTGAAACTTGGTATTGATTTTGATAGTGGTTCACGTGTTAATATTCAAGCGACTGAAACGTTAACAAATGAAGGTGTTGAAGAAGAGTTTAAGTCACTTGGTCTAGATCCAGAATCGGTTGTATTAGCCGGAAATAATGATCAAGCAAATGTTGCATTTAAGGGAGCATTATCAAAAGACGAAGTGGCAAAGATAAACACCCATTTTGAAGATAAATATGGGGAAACACCAAGTATAAGTACTGTAACACCGACTGTTGGCCGTGAGCTTGCACAAAACGCCCTATTTGCAGTTCTTATTGCTTCAGTTGGTATTATTATCTATGTAGCATTCCGTTTCGAGTGGTCCATGGCTGTTGCATCCGTTGTCGCGTTACTGCACGATGCGTTTATGATCATTGCAATCTTTAGCATCTTAAGAATTGAAGTTGATCTACCGTTCATCGCAGCTGTTTTGACCATTGTTGGTTATTCCATCAACGATACGATTGTTACATTTGACCGTATTCGTGAAAACATGAAACTTGAAAAAGTAAAAACACAAGAAAAGCTAGCTGAAATCGTTAATAGAAGTATTCGTGAAACGTTAGGTCGATCCATCAATACTGTACTGACGGTAATCATCGCAGCAGTTGCTCTCTTGATTTTTGGAGCAGATTCAATCAGAAACTTCTCCATTGCCTTGTTAATTGGTCTTACTTTTGGTGCTTACTCATCAATCTTTATCGCCTCTCAGTTGTGGTACGTAATGAAATCACGACAGATGAAATCGAAAAAGACACGACCTGTTGAAGCAGAACCAGAAATCTAAAGATAAATTTCATTCATAAATTGTCACCTCTTATCCTGTTTTGTATAATGAATAGGTTAAGAGGTGATTTTTTATGCTGGAGCCTAGAACAAGGTGGGAAATCCAAAAACCTTCTGAAGAAAAGGCAAAATGGTTGTCCCAAGAATTAGACGTACCTCTGCTTATAGCAAATTTGCTAATCGTTAGAGGGATTGAGACAATAGAAGAAGCACAAGCATTTTTAAAAATAGATACGAATCAGTTTCACGATCCTTTCTTGATGGATGGCATGAAAGAAAGTGTTGAACGGATACATAAAGCGATAGAATCTGAAGAAAAGATATTGATTTTTGGAGACTATGATGCAGACGGTGTCAGCAGTACAACGGTTATGTATTATGCGCTGAAAGAATTAGGGGCACAGTTTGATTATTATATTCCGAATCGATTCACAGAGGGATACGGACCTAATGAACCCGCTCTCAGAAAAGCGAAAGAAGACGGCTATTCACTTGTAGTAACTGTTGATACGGGAATTTCTGCTGTACATGAGGCAGCTGTTGCTAAAGAGATCGGGCTTGATTTTATCATTACCGATCATCATGAAGCGCCGCCTGTATTACCAGATGCTTATAGCATCATTAATCCTAAAAAACCTGGCTGCACATATCCTTTTTCCGGTCTAGCGGGTGTAGGAGTCGCTTTTAAAGTAGCGCATGCGCTTCACGGAAAACCTTTGCTGCACTTGCTTGATTTTGCGTGTATAGGAACAATTGCAGACCTTGTACCACTTGTTGATGAAAATAGAGTGATCGCGAAACTTGGAATAGAAGCACTCTCAAAAACAGATAAGATAGGTTTGCAAGAGCTGTTAAAAGTAGCAGGACTTTACGAAAAAGAACTTTCAGCAGAAGATGTAGGGTTTGCGATCGGACCGAGAGTAAACGCAGCAGGCAGGCTTGGATCAGCGATGCCAGTTGTAGAGTTGTTTACCTCAAACGACCGTGAAGAATCTGCCATGCTGTCTGAAGAGATCGATTCGGTTAACAAAGAGCGTCAAGGGATCGTTAATGAGATCACGAAAGAAGCAATCACTATGGTTGAAGAGAGTTTTCCGCCTGACGAAAATGAAGTGCTAGTTCTTGCGAAAGAAGGTTGGAACCCGGGGGTTATCGGAATAGTAGCCTCCCGATTGGTAGAAAAATTTTACCGGCCAACCATCGTGCTTTGTTTGGATCATGAAAAGGAAACGGCAAAAGGATCGGCCAGAAGCATAAAAGGTTTCGATATGTTTGAGAATCTGTCCGAATCAAGAGATATCCTGCCTCATTTCGGAGGTCACCCGATGGCAGCAGGTATGACATTGTCGATGCATGATGTGGATGAGCTGAGAAAGAGGCTCATTAAGCAAGCGAAAAATTGTTTACAACCAGAAGATTATCTTCCGGTTACTTCTATTGACCTTAGTGCTAGTCTAGGCGAGGTTTCACTGGAAACAGTTGAGATGCTAAGTACTTTAGCTCCTTTTGGTGTAGGAAATCCATCACCTCGTGTATTGATTGAAGAAGTGCCTATACGCGAGATGAAAAGGATTGGTAGTCAGTCAAACCACCTAAAATTACAGGTAGGAAATGGTGAGATGTCTGTATTAGATTGTATTGGTTTTCAAAAAGGAAGTTTATTTGATGAGATGACTCCTTACTCCTTGCTTTCATTAGTCGGTCAAATTCAATTAAACGAATGGAACGGTTATCGAAAACCTCAACTTCTTCTTGAAGATCTTTCTGTAAATCATTTTCAGCTTTTTGACTACCGTGGTCTAAAAGACGCTGGTAAAAGGTTGATTGGTCTGCCATACTCCAAAACATGTTTTATCGCGTTTGAAAAAGATACATTAAAACTTGCGGGACTAGAGGGATTAACTGAACACGTGATCGGAGAAGATGAGCTTTCTACACTTCCGAAAGATTATTTTAAAGATAAATATTTAGTGTTCTTAGATGTCCCTTCCTCTCTTGTTCGTTTTTCAGAATGGCTGGAAACGATCGGAGAACCATCTCGGATTTATGCGGTGTTCCACCAAAACACAGAACACTTTTTTACTACGCTGCCAACAAGAGAACACTTTAAATGGTTTTATGGATTTTTAGCCAAACGAAAAACGTTTAATGTTCGTAAAGATGGTGCAGAACTCGCGAAATGGAAGGGCTGGTCAAAAGAAACAATAGATTTTATGTCAAAGGTGTTTTTTGAGCTGGATTTTGTTACAATAGACGATGGTGTTATTTTCATTAATAAAGAACCTAGCAAAAGAGAATTAGAAAGTTCTGAAACATATCAGAAAAAGTTTGAACAAGCAGACATAGAAAATCAGCTCGTTTATTCTTCTTATCATTCTTTAAAAAGCTGGTTTACAGAACAAACCCGGCCAAAAGCCAGTTTGTAATTTTCAGGAGGCAAAGATTCATGGATTATAAGCCGTTTATTTCAGTAGTAGAAGATTTTCCAATCGAAGGCATTCGTTTTAAAGATATCACTTCACTTATGTCTGATGGTGCAGTATATAAACAAGCAATGGATGATATTGCTGTGTACGCTAAAGAAAAACAGGTCGATGTAATTGTTGGACCTGAAGCACGCGGATTTATCGTAGGATGTCCTGTAGCTTACACTCTTGGACTAGGATTTGTTCCGGTTCGAAAAGAAGGAAAACTTCCTCGTGAAGTAATTAAGGTCGATTACGGTCTTGAATATGGTAAAGATGTTTTAACGATGCATAAAGACGCGATCAAACCAGGACAAAGAGTCTTGATCACAGACGATTTACTTGCAACAGGCGGAACAATTGAAGCAACGATTAAGCTTGTTGAAGAACTTGGCGGAGTAGTTGTAGGTATCGCATTCATGATCGAACTTACTTACTTAGATGGCCGCAAGAAACTTTCAGGTTATGATATCTTCACTTTAACTCAATACTAAACAGATGAGAGAGTTCCTATTAAAGGGGCTCTTTTTTAGTTCTTTTCTAAAAGGTTGTTTTTTTAAACATTGTGCTTAAATTATTGTATTCTCACCACTGATAAGTTGTTTGGAGTGGAAGGCGCGAGACTCCTGCGGGACAAGCGGTCAGGTGAGACCCTTAAGGGCGCAATGCGGCAAGGGGCTCACCGCCTGCCCCGCGGAAAGCGAAGCGCCTGGAGCGGAAATCAACTACACTCAAAAACATGGAGTGAGAAAACAGCCTTTTTTTACAATCCTGTCACAAAAACTGCCCATTCATTCGACAAATTTCGTTTTTCGCTTTACATGAGGGTTCAATTTAACGATAATAGAAGCAATATACAATGACAACGTAAGGTGATTCCATGACGATTGAGCAAGTATTGCAAAAAGCGGAAAGCTATCTGTCTAAAGACGACATCGGCTTTATTACGAAGGCCTATGAATACGCAAAAAGTGCACATGAGGGACAATTCCGTAAATCGGGAGAGCCCTATATTCATCATCCTGTTGAAGTAGCAGCCATCCTTGTTAACCTGCAAATGGATCCTGTAACTGTAGCTGCAGGGTTTCTTCACGATGTAGTTGAAGACACCTCTATTACTCTTAAGGATATATCCAACCAGTTTAATGAAGAAGTGGCTATGCTTGTTGATGGTGTTACAAAACTGAAGAAGATCAAGTTCAAGTCAAAAGAGGAACAACAGGCTGAGAACCACCGCAAAATGTTTGTTGCGATGGCACAAGATATCAGATGTATTTTGATCAAGCTTGCTGACCGTCTTCACAACATGCGTACACTGAAACATATGCCAAAAGAAAAACAGATTCAAAAAGCGAATGAAACGCTCGAAATCTTCGCTCCGCTTGCCCATCGTCTTGGGATTTCAACCATTAAGTGGGAGCTTGAAGATGTTTCTTTAAGGTACCTAAATCCACAGCAATACTACAGAATCGTTAACTTAATGCAGCAAAAACGCGCTGAACGGGAAGAGTATGTTCATCTAGTGATGGATGAAATGAAGAGCAAGTTAAAAGAAGTTAACATTCAGGTAGATATTTCTGGAAGACCGAAACATATTTACAGCATCTATCGGAAAATGGCTAAGCAAGGCAAGCAGTTTAACGAGATATATGACCTGCTTGCCGTTCGAATTATCGTTCAAAATATTAAAGATTGCTATGCTGCATTAGGGATTATCCACACTGCATATAAACCTATGCCAGGTCGCTTTAAAGATTATATTGCCATGCCTAAAGCAAATATGTACCAGTCCCTTCATACGACCGTTATCGGTCCAAAAGGAGATCCGCTTGAAGTCCAGATCAGAACGGCTGATATGCACCGTGTAGCGGAATACGGGATTGCTGCACACTGGGCTTATAAAGAAGGTGCTACGAAAGCACCTGTAAGTACTTTTGAAAATAAACTGACGTGGTTCCGTGAAATTCTTGAGTGGCAAAATGATGTTGTAGATGCCGAAGAATTTATGGAATCATTAAAAGTCGACCTTTTCTCTGATATGGTGTTTGTTTTCACGCCAAAAGGAGATGTATATGAACTGCCTTCAGGTTCCGTTCCAATCGATTTTGCCTACCGTATTCATACTGAAATTGGGAATAGGTGTATTGGAGCTAAGGTGAACGGGAAGATGGTCACATTAGATTATCGCTTGAAAACTGGAGATATCATTGAGATTTTAACGAGTAAGCATTCTTATGGGCCAAGTCAAGATTGGCTGAAAATTACTCAAAGTTCTCATGCGAAAAATAAAATTCGTCAATGGTTTAAGCGTGAAAGAAGAGAAGAGAACGTTGCTAAAGGTAAAGAGCTCGTTGAAAAAGAGATTAAGAATCGCGGTTACGAGCTTAAAGACATATTCACAACTGAAAATCTTCAATATGTAGCTCAAAAGTATAACTTTGCAGGCGAAGAAGACATGTATGCAGCAGTCGGATATAACGGTATTACTGCCGCTCAAATCGCTACACGTCTAACAGATAAAGTACGCCGTAAAAAAGAGCAGGATCCGGATAATTCAGAACTCCTCGACGCGATCAGGGATTCTGCTGAAAAGCCCGAACCAAAAAAACGAACAGATTCTGGCATCGTCGTAAAAGGCATTGATAATATGCTGATTCGTTTATCTAAATGCTGTAATCCAGTACCTGGAGATGACATTGTAGGTTACATTACAAAAGGGCGCGGTGTCTCTGTTCACCGAGAAGATTGTGTGAATGTTCATAACGAAGATGCTCAGGTACGTTTGTTGCCTGTTGAGTGGGAAGGCAATTTGGAACAGCCTAAAAATTACAATGTGGACATTGAAATTAACGGCTTTGACCGACGCGGTCTTCTTAATGAGGTTCTGCAGGCAGTTGCAGAAACAAAGACAAATATCACAGCGGTTAGTGGTAAGTCAGATCGAAATAAAATGGCTACAATCAGCATGTCTATTTCAATTCACAATGTTAGCCATCTGCAAAAAGTTGTAGAGCGAATTAAACGTATTCCTGATATTTATGCCGTAAGACGGCTTATGCAATAGGCTTTAAGGGAAGTGATCTTGTAATGAAGGTAGTATTGCAGCGTGCTAAAAATGCAGAGGTTATAGTTGATTCTGAAGTGAAGGGCAAAATTGATAGCGGCCTTGTGCTATTAGTTGGTGTTACCCATGACGATACAGAGAAAGATGCAGATTATTTAGCAGAAAAAATTGTGAATCTCCGTATCTTTGAAGATGAAAATGAAAAAATGAACCTATCACTCAAGGATATCGCCGGCAGCATACTTTCCATTTCTCAATTTACTTTGTATGGTGATACGAAAAAGGGAAGACGGCCGAATTTCATGGAAGCCGCTAAACCTGATCATGCGATTAACATGTATGAATATTTTAACAATAAGCTTAGTCATTTAGGCGTTCATGTGGAAACAGGTGTTTTTGGAGCGATGATGGATGTAACGTTTACAAATGATGGTCCTGTAACCTTGATCTTAGATTCTAAAATGTAAATACAAATGAATGAAACCTCCGCCTTTATGGAAAGACTAAACCAAAAAAGGCGGAGGGGTTTTTATGAGGCAGAACCGAAAAGGTATTGAAGGGATTCCTGGTTGGAAGAATCTAAGCTTTCATGATTTTCTTTCTCTTGAAAAATCATCGAACAATATGGAACTCGCAGAAGAGTTTGGATTAAACTTGTACCAAGTAAATCAATTAAAGAAAAAAATAAAACGCGAAAACTATTGACATCATACCCTAATGAAAAGTATGATAGTCTACAATTCCAAAATGTAAAACTGATGACGAAGAAAAGTACCTTTACCCCACAGGGTTAGAGAGGAAATACCACGGCTGGAAGTATTTCTCCCTGATGATAAAGTGAAAGACACTTCATAGGTTTTAATTCGAACGGTTATTATCAACCTCAGTAGAGTTACACGTGGGCAATCGTTACTTGCATAATGAGGAAGCTTTTTAGCTTCGAAGCAGGGTGGCACCGCGGGGAAATCCCGTCCCTTATGAAATTACAGATTTCATAAGGGACGGGATTTTTTTATTTGAGTGTTTTCTAACATATTGTGCATTAAAGGCATTGTGTTCGATTCACTTCTTTGACAAGTTGATTGGAGCGCAAGGTGCGTGCCTACCACTTGAGAAACATCTCGCAAGGCATGTTACGAGGAAGCTCACTGCGTTAAGCATAAACTTGTAGACGCAGGAACAAGATACTTCCTTGAAGCGTGACAGGTGAGGCACATAAAAGTGAAACGTACGAAAGATGCTCACCGCACACCCCGCGGAAAGCGAGCATCTGGAGCGGAAATCAACCACTTTCATAAGACAACAAAGTACACGAAAACTGCCTTTGATTTTAACGAACATGAAAAAGCGGGAGGATGAAAGAAAATGAGTATTAACATTCCAAGGGGAACGAAAGATATACTCCCAGGAGAAGTCGAAAAGTGGCAGCTGGTCGAACAAAAAGCGAAAGAAGTATCAGCGCGATTTAACTATAAAGAGATCCGCACACCGATCTTTGAGCATACTGATTTGTTTCAAAGAGGTGTTGGAGACTCAACAGATATCGTACAAAAAGAAATGTACACATTTAATGATCGCGGTGACCGCAGCTTAACCCTTCGTCCAGAAGGCACAGCACCTGTTACTCGATCTTACGTTGAAAATAAAATGTTCGGTCTTCCCGGACAGCCAGTGAAATTATTTTACATTCAGCCTATGTTCCGTTATGAAAGACCGCAAGCAGGGCGCTATCGTCAATTTGTACAGTTTGGTATTGAAGCGATGGGTTCAGCAGATCCTGCCATTGATGCAGAAGTAATCTCACTTGCGATGACGGTATATAAAGAGCTTGGTTTGAAAAAGCTTCGTCTCGTATTGAATACATTGGGAGATGCTGAAAGCCGCAAGTCTCATAAAGAAGCACTGATCGCACATTTTGAACCTAGAATCGATGAATTCTGTTCAGATTGTCAGAACCGAGTATTGAAGAATCCGCTTCGAATTCTGGATTGTAAAAAAGACCGTGATCACAAGCTTATGAAGAATGCTCCTTCAATTTTGGAACACTTAAACGAAGAGTCAAAAGCGTACTTTGAAGACGTTAAGTCAAGCTTAGATGGAATGAACATTGAGTATGTGATAGACCCAACGCTAGTTAGAGGTTTAGATTACTACAACCACACCGCGTTTGAAATCATGAGTGAAGCAGAAGGCTTTGGCGCTATAACAACACTTAGCGGCGGAGGCAGATATAACGGTCTAGTTGAAGACTTAGGCGGTCCTGCTACTCCAAGTATCGGATTTGCGATGAGCTTAGAGCGACTTTTGTTAGCACTGGAAGCAGAAGGCGTCACGCTAGAAACTGAAGATGAGCTTGACTGTTATATTGTTGCGCTAGGTGATGAAGCAAAACAAAAGTCCGTTTCAATCTTAAGCCAGCTTCGTCAGAACGGCATAAAGAGTGACAAAGACTACTTAGATAAAAAGATGAAAGCACAGTTCAAAGCCGCTGACCGATTGAAGGCTAAATTTGTTGCCATATTGGGTGAAGAAGAGCTGACAAAAGGAATCATCAACGTTAAAAATATGGATTCTGGCGATCAACAAGAAGTAGTGATCGAAGAATTGAGCACTTTTATCAAGCAAGGGAAATAAGGAGGACACATCTTATGGAATATCGCACACATCAATGTGGTAAGATTACTGAACAAATTATCGGTGAAAAAGTAACAATTACTGGCTGGGTACAAAAAAGACGTGACTTAGGCGGTTTGATCTTCATTGATCTTCGTGATCGTTCTGGAGTTGTACAGATCGTCTTTTCACCTGAAGTATCAGCAGAAGCTCTAGAAACAGCTGAAAAAGTAAGAAGTGAGTATGTTCTTACTGTAACTGGTACTGTAATCGAACGTGATCCAAGTACAGTTAACCAAGTTATGGCTACGGGTAAGATCGAAATCTCTGGTGAAGACATTAAAATATTGAACAGCGCAAAAACACCTCCTTTCTCCATTAGCGAAGATATGGATATTACAGAAGACGTACGTTTGAAATACCGTTACCTAGACTTGCGTCGTCCGGTTATGCAAGAAACGATGAAGATGAGACATGAGGTAACTCGCTATATCCGTAACTTCCTTGAGAATGATGAATTTATGGAAATGGAAACACCGATGCTTACGAAGAGCACACCTGAGGGAGCACGTGATTATCTTGTGCCGAGTCGTGTGCATCCAGGAGAATTTTATGCACTTCCGCAGTCTCCACAATTATTTAAGCAGCTTTTAATGGTTTCTGGTTTTGAAAAATACTATCAAATCGTTCGCTGTTTTAGAGATGAGGACTTGCGTGCAGACCGCCAGCCGGAATTCACACAAGTCGATATCGAAACTTCTTTTATGGGTCAGGAACCACTTTTATCTATGATGGAAGAGATGATGACTGGGTTATTGGAAAAAGTAAAAGGTGTTGAGATTCCAAAGCCATTCCCAAGAATGACATACAAAGAAGCTATGGACCGCTATGGTTCAGATAAGCCCGACACTCGTTTTGGTTTAGAGCTCATTAACGTTTCTGAAATTGTGAAGGAGTCAGGTTTTAAAGTATTTGCTGCAGCAGTTGAGAACGGCGGGCAAGTTAAAGCGATCAACGTTAAAGGAAAAGCAGCGAGCTATTCCAGAAAAGACATCGACGGACTTACTGAATTTACAGCAGTATACGGAGCAAAAGGTCTAGCTTGGATGAAGGTTGAGGCAGAAGGCTTAAAAGGGCCGATCTCTAAATTCTTTAACGAAGAAGATGCAGCAAACCTTACAAGTGCCCTTCATGCAGAAGAAGGAGATTTGCTTTTATTCGTAGCAGATAAGCCTTCAGTAGTAGCAGACAGCTTAGGTGCTCTCAGACAAAAATTAGCGAAAGACCTGGATCTTATTGATCAATCAAAATTCAATTTCTTATGGGTCGTTGATTTCCCGCTTGTGGAGTACGATGAAGATGCAGATCGCTTTGTTGCTCTTCACCATCCATTTACAATGCCAAAGACAGAAGATCTTCATTTAATGGATTCGAACCCTGCTGAAGTAAGAGCTCAAGCATATGATTTAGTTCTTAACGGTTATGAGTTAGGCGGCGGATCACAGCGTATCTATCAGCGTGATGTTCAAGAAAAAATGTTTAAAACATTAGGGTTCACTGAGGAAGCGGCACGTGAAGAGTTTGGCTTCCTTTTAGAAGCTTTTGAATATGGAACACCTCCGCATGGCGGAATTGCTCTAGGGCTGGATCGTATGGTAATGCTATTAGCTGGCAGAACTAATTTAAGAGATACGATTGCATTTCCGAAAACTGCTTCTGCTTCATGCTTGCTGACCAACGCACCATCAAAGGTGAATGATAAGCAATTAGATGAACTTCACTTATCGGTTAAAATGAAGCAAGAGACCAAGTAAATGAATATTTAGAAAAATACGAATTGTTTTTTACGGAGACACATTTTGTCTTGTATTTGATATCTTCGTATGATAGTATGAATTTAAGCGATGGGTCCTATGGTGACCGTTAACAACCCGAAAGTTTTGAGCCAACATTAAGTACTAGGGAGTTTGTGTTTTCTCACAGCGTCCATGCCCTGAGAGATAGGGGACGGACAAAATGCGAAACAGGACACCCACCTGCGAGAGCAGGTTCAAAACTAAGGGAAAACGGCATTTTTGGGGCTCATTTTTTTGTGCGAAAAAAACCAAGTAAGCATATTGATTTTGTTTCCAAAAGTGGATATGCTGATAAAGATGCATTTTCTTTATATATGTGCACGCTGAAAGGAGATTTCGTTAGTATGCTTTATCAATTTTCAAGAAATGAACTTGCGATCGGAAAAGATGGAATCGATGTTCTGAAAAACTCAACTGTTGCTGTTCTAGGAATCGGCGGAGTAGGTTCTTTTTCAGCTGAAGCTCTTGCGCGTTCAGGAGTCGGCCGTTTGATCCTTATCGATAAAGATGACGTTGATATCACAAATGTGAATCGTCAAATACATGCTCTAGTTACGACTGTTGGTCAACCAAAAGTAGATCTGATGAAAGAAAGAATCGCACTTATTAACCCTGATTGTGAAGTTATCGCTCTTAAGATGTTCTATACAGAAGAAACGTATGAACAGATCTTTGAATATGGACTGGATTTTGTAGTTGATGCATCAGATACGATCTCCTATAAAATACATCTCATGAAGGAATGTTTGAACCGCAACATCCCTATCATCTCAAGCATGGGTGTTGCGAACAAACTAGATCCGACGCGTCTTCAAATTGTTGACATTTCAAAGACAAGTTATGACCCAATTGCTAAGGTTATCCGTCAGCGTTTAAGAAAAGAAGGGATTACAAAAGGAATTCCGGTTGTTTTCTCAGATGAAAAACCAGTACAAATTCGCGAAGAAATCCGCAAAGAGATTGTACCTGAGAACGCGCCTGGCATTCGTAAAGCTAAAATGCCGCCTTCTTCCAACGCGTTTGTTCCGTCCGTATCAGGACTGTATATGGCTGGATATGTGATCAATAAAATTATTGAGAAAAATAACATTAAGATTGAAAGAATTCGATAAATGCTAGTGGAAAAGGTTCTGTTTCAGTTGGATCAGGGCCTTTTTTGTATTTGTTTGGGAGATTTTAGTTAACTAAATACTTTTAATTACTAAAAGGTGAATCATCATTCTTTTAAGACGGACACTGATAGAAAGAGTTCATGTGTAATGGACATCTCATTTCTTTAAGGGGTAATCTCGATTAATTCCAAGGTAATTGCAATTAATTCCGCTTATAGCTTCAATAATTCCGCGTATAAAATTTTTTATCCGATTTTCAATAAATATCCACAAACTCCAACGAAAAAAACGACTCACCCGGGCTGAGTTGCACCCTTGTGAGTCATTTAAACGTTATTTTGCTAGTTTCTCCAGATTTCCGTTCTTATCCATACGGAAGCTTACGTTTGGATTTGTTTCCTCATCTTGGAACAGCACCATTTTTCTTGCTCGATCCATTATTTGAATAAGAGCTTGATAATCTTCCTGAACCGTTTGATGCTCTTTTTCAAGAACGGCAAGCTGTTCTTTCATCACTTTATTTTGCTGCATCAATTCGTTCATCTGCAATCGCAGTTCCATATTTTCCTGAACGAGTTTACCGCTTGCCATTCCGTTTCGTTTTAATCCGGTTAGGAAATCTATCACTTCATCTAATGTAACTCCATCTCTATTACTAGGTTGTGGCTGGCGATTAGAGTACGAAACTGGCGATGCTGCATGTGTATTAGAAACTTCAGAAACTGGCGGTGCTTCAGCTGCTTGCTGCTGAACATAGCTCGCTGGAGTATGAGCTGCAGGTGTTGCTGCAGACGTTGAAGCTGCAGTGTTATTATCATACGTATATGGTGTCTTAAAAAACTCTTCAGGATGATAGGTTTCATCATCATGCATCTGTGGTGTTTGAACCTGCTGAATTGGCTGAACAGGCTTTGCTGTAGGCTTAGGCTGCTGTTGCTGCGATCTTGCCAACGCACGCTGACGCTCTTTTCTTTGCTTTTTAGCAATCTTTAAAGCTTGTTCGTATTTTTTTCTAACGATTGCATTCCATCGAAAGCCAACGGCTGCACTCGTTCGTTCTAATTTATCTCCAACCTCTTCAAAAGCATGCAACTGCGTACTGCCTTCACGGACATGGCGCAAAACCGTTTCGGCCAGCAATAGATCGTCTTCTTCTGACCATGCGTCCTGTCTGATTTTTGACACGGTAATCCTCTCCTTAGCTACAAAAATATTCATTTACTATTTACATGTTTACCAATGAGAGAGAATCCTATACACAGAAGCAGAGAAATTTTGCTAGTTTGATAAGTTAGAACAGCTCATAATGCAGTCAGAATAAGAAAACCGTTAAAAGTCTCATAGATTTACTGTCCTTTTTTCTTTCGTTCATTGAAGTAGTCGAGACGTTTTTTGATATTTTTTTCAAAACCGCGTTCAGTAGGTTCATAAAAAGTCTTGCCTTGCAGATGACGCGGCAAATATTCCTGCGGTACATATCCATCTTCAAAGTGATGAGGATATTTATAGTCTTCACCGTGCTTCAATTCTTTTGCCCCTTTATAATGAGCATCACGCAGGTGGATTGGAACAAGGCCAGTTTTTTCTTTTTTTACAGCGTCAAGTGCCTTATCGATTCCTGTTATCACTTTATTGCTTTTTGGAGCAGTTGCTAAATAAAGTGTTGCTTCCGCAAGCGGGATACGCGCTTCAGGCATTCCTGTAAAATCTGCCGCATAACTTGCAGCGTGGGCAACCAACAATGCGTTAGGGTCAGCTAATCCGATATCTTCAGCGGCATGCACAAGCAGACGGCGTGCAATAAATCGCGGATCTTCTCCGGCATAGATCATTTTAGCAAGCCAGTAGAGAGCGGCATCTGGATCAGAACCGCGGATGCTTTTGATAAAAGCAGAGACTGTATCATAGTGGTTGTCTCCTTTTTTATCATATTGAAGCACTCTTTGCTGTATGGATTCTTCAGCGATCTCAAGTGTGATATTGATGGTGCCATCCTTATCTGGTTTTGTGGTCAACACAGCAAGTTCTACGGCATTAAGTGCTGTTCTTGCATCACCGTTCGCAATAGAAACGATATGATCTTGAGCATCTTTTTCCATGTTAATCGGATGCTTACCATATCCTCTTTCTTTATCGGAAAGAGCTTGAACGATGACTTTCGCGATATGCTCGTCAGTTAGCGGTTCAAAGCGAAACAATCGTGATCTTGATAAGAGAGCGGGATTGATCTCGAACATCGGACTTTCTGTTGTGGCACCTATTAAAATAACACTGCCATCTTCTACATAAGGAAGAAGAGCGTCCTGCTGACTTTTGTTGAAGCGGTGAATTTCATCGATAAAGAGCACCGTCTTCTTTTCCTCTAACAAAAGCCGTTCTCTTGCTGCTCCCATGATCACTTTTAAGTCTGCCACTCCAGAAGTAACGGCATTTAACTGCTCAAACCATGCTGATGTTGAGTTCGCGATAATTTTAGCTAAAGTGGTCTTGCCTGTTCCAGGAGGACCGAAAAAGATCATGGGAGTAAGCTGATCCGCTTCGATTGCCCGCCTTAACATGCGGTTAGCAAGAGGTCTTTTTAAGGAGTGAGAGCTTTCGTCTTTATAAGAAAACAAGTCCATTGATATTTCACCCTTCCGTACACTTGTTCTAGTCGTCATATGACAATACTATACAACAGTACGTCATGCAAGGTGAAATCATTTCATGCTATAATAAGCTTTAGATTTATGAAAAGTAGTAAGATCAGACAACTTAATAAGGAAGGATTTTGCATAGTGAAAGACCAAAAACATTCAAGATGGAACAAATTTTTGTTTCAGTGGTCTGTGTTTTTTGTGGGACTGTTTATTATGGCCTTCGGAATAGCTCTTATGATCAAGGCGAACTTAGGAAGCGCTCCATGGGATGTACTTCATATCGGTTTGTTTTCACAGTTCGGGTTATCGATTGGAACGTGGTCGATCATTATGGGCTTTTTCGTTATTTTTGCAACATCATTATTAACCAAAAAGATGCCTCAGTCAGGTGCTTTTTTAAATATGGTGTCTGTTGGCTTGTTTATTGATTTTTATTTATGGCTGCCTTTTTTCCATGATCCTATAACGTGGGTTGGAAAATGGCTTTTCCTTATAATTGGAATCCTGATATTAGGCTTTGGCATCGGACTCTATATTTCATCAGAGTGCGGAGCTGGACCGAGAGATAGTTTAATGCTCGCTCTTACCGAGAGATCAGGTATGAAAGTTTCAAACATTCGTCTATTTATGGAACTCATCGTTCTTTTCTTTGGATGGATGTTAAAAGGACCGATTTCATTCGGAACCATTATTTTTTGTGTAACAATTGGAGCAATCGTAGGCAGAACCCTTCCGTATTGCCAAAAGTTAGTGAAGTTTGTATTAGAACGGAGTGAACAATTTGAAAATATCAACAAAGGGCCGGTACGGATTAACCATCATGATGGCATTAGCAAAGAGATCAGGTGAGGGTCCTATCGCGTTAAAATTAATCGCAAAAGAATATAGTCTTTCTGAACACTATCTGGAGCAGCTTATTGCACCTCTCAGAAATGCAGGTCTTGTTAAGAGTATAAGAGGTGCTTACGGAGGTTATATTTTAGCTAAAGAAGCTTCAACGATTACAGCTGGAGACATCATTCGAGTTCTCGAAGGACCGATCTCTCCGGTAGAAGTAATGGACGATGAAGAACCGGCTAAACGCAACCTATGGATTAAAATCCGTGATGCAGTAAAAGACGTATTAGATTCTACAACACTCGAAGATTTAGCGAATTATGAAGACGAGGGCGGACAGGACGCTTACATGTTTTATATATAGGAAGGAATGGAGTAATGAAAAACGTATATTTAGATCACGCTGCAACATCTCCTGTACATCCTGAAGTGGTTGAAGAGATGATTCCGTATCTTACCGAACATTTTGGAAATCCTTCAAGTATTCATCAATTCGGCAGACGAGTTCGTAAAGTACTTGATGATGCAAGAGCGGCCATTGCAGAATCGATTGGTGCGTCCAGAAATGAAATCATTTTTACAAGCGGTGGTACCGAAAGTGATAACCTTGCAATCTTAGGTGTCGCTTCTGCTTTGCAAGGTAAAGGGAAACATCTTATAACAACTCATATTGAACACCATGCAGTTCTTCATACTTTTCATGAACTTGAAAAGAGAGGCTTTGAAGTGACCTACTTACGGGTTGATGAAAACGGACAAATCTCTCTTGAGGAGCTGCAGGAAGAAATAAGAAATGATACGATTTTAGCTTCTATTATGTTTTGTAACAACGAAACAGGTACATTGCAGGATATTGAGTCGATCGGCAACGTATTAAAAGAAAATGGGATCATTTTTCATACGGACGCTGTTCAGGCATATGGGCTTGTATCAATTGACGTTAAGAAATTGAGCATTGATCTCTTGAGTGCTTCTGGTCATAAAATCAACAGTCCAAAAGGCACTGGTTTTCTTTATGTAAAAGAAGGCACTCCATTTATTCCACAAGGTTTCGGAGGAGAGCAAGAGCGAAAACGCCGTGCAGGAACAGAAAACGTAGCAGGAATCCGAGCTCTTCATAAAGCAGCTGTTCTTGCTGAAGCAGAGCGCAAAGATCGTTACGCGCAATATCAAGAATATAAGGAAACAATGAAAAAGATCTGGGATCAAGAGGGAATTTCTTATGTCGTAAACGGAAGTGAGAAAAGTACACTTCCACATATACTCAACGTTAGTTTTTCTGGAGTAAAAACAGAAGTTCTTCTAGTTAATCTAGATTTAGCGGGAATAGCTGCATCAAGCGGATCGGCTTGTACAGCAGGTTCGCATGAGCCTTCGCATGTATTAGCAGCGATGTTTGGAGAAGTTGAACGGACAAAGTCATCGGTTCGATTCAGCTTCGGATACGGCAATAATCTGGAAGATATTGAGTATGCGGCTATCGAGACAGCAAAAATCGTGAAACGTTTAACAAAATAAGTTACAATGTTTGTCATATGAAAGAAATGAGGTGGACAGTATGCAAACGGAATTAAACAAAAAGGCACCTCAAGATACACGAGTAGTTATTGGAATGAGCGGCGGTGTTGATTCTTCAGTTGCCGCACTTTTATTAAAAGAGCAAGGCTATGACGTTATCGGAATCTTTATGAAAAACTGGGATGATACCGATGAAAACGGCGTCTGCACAGCAACAGAAGATTACAACGATGTGATAGCGGTCTGTAACCAGATCGGCATTCCATATTACGCGGTGAATTTTGAAAAAGAATACTGGGACAAGGTATTCACGTACTTTTTGGAAGAATATAAAGCAGGAAGAACGCCTAATCCTGATGTAATGTGCAACAAGGAGATCAAATTCAAAGCATTCCTTGAGCACGCCATGAATTTAGGTGCAGATTATGTAGCGACAGGCCATTACGCACGTGTGGCTGAAATAGATGGTGAAGTAAAAATGCTTCGCGGTGTTGATGAAAATAAGGACCAAACGTATTTCCTTAACCAGCTTTCACAAGATCAGCTTAAAAGAGTTTTGTTCCCGATCGGTGAGTTAAAGAAGCCTGAGATTCGCAAGATTGCTGAGGAAGCGGGACTTGCCACTGCCAAGAAAAAAGATTCCACTGGCATTTGTTTTATTGGTGAAAGAGACTTCAAAGAATTCTTAAGTCAGTACTTGCCTGCAAAGCCTGGTGAGATGCAAACGTTTGAAGGCGAAGTGAAGGGCAAGCACGATGGATTAATGTACCATACGATTGGGCAGCGTCACGGCCTCGGTATTGGTGGAAGCGGAGATCCATGGTTTGTTGTCGGGAAGAATTTGAAAGACAATGTGCTGTACGTTGAACAAGGATTCCATAATGACAAACTTTACTCAGATAGCTTGAAGGCAGTAAAACCGAGTTTTGTTTCGGATAAACCTGTACCTTCTGAATTCAAATGTACAGCGAAGTTCAGATACCGCCAGCCTGACATGGGGGTAACTGTTCATGTGATGGAAGACGAAGCTCTTCATGTTGTTTTTGATGAACCACAGCGCGCGATTACTCCCGGACAAGCTGTTGTGTTTTATGACGGCGATGTTTGCTTAGGCGGCGCAACGATCGATACAGTGTACAAGAACGATAAACCAATCACGTATTTATAAGAATGATAAAAAAACTGGCTCATAAGGCATAATGACCTTTCTTAGCCAGTTTTTTTGCGTTATTAAGGATTTGAAGGGCATTAGACTTTCTTTTTATAAGCAAATTGTTGGTGGTGCTCGTGCAGCGGCATAACTATGCTCGCTGCATGAGCGATTCCAGAGATTTATGAGCGATTCCAGAGATTTATGAGCGATTCCAGAGATTTATGAGCGATTCCAGAGATTTATGAGCGATTCCAGAGATTTATGAGCGATTCCAGAGATTTATGAGCGATTCCAGAGATTTATGAGCGATTCCAGAGATTTATGAGCGATTCCAGAGATTTATGAGCGATTCCAGAGATTTATGAGCGATTCCAGAGATTTATGAGCGATTCCAGAGATTTATGAGCGATTCCAGAGATTTATGAGCGATTCCAGAGATTTATGAGCGATTCCAGAGATTTATGAGCGATTCAGAGATTTATGAGCGATTCCAGAGATTTATGAGCGATTCCAGAGATTTATAAGCGATTCCAGAGATTTATGAGCGATTCCAGAGATTTATAAGCGATTCCAGAGATTTTTCTAAACCCATCACGCCAAAGCATCCAGAAAAACTATGCGTCATCCAGCACGATTTGTTATACTTTTGAAGGAAATCAAAAGTGGGGGAATACAGATGGAACCTTCAAAAGGTCTTGAATATTTAAAAAAAGGGAAGTTTGAGGAAGCGGCAAAAAGCCTCGAAGCAATGATTGAAGCCGATCCTCAAAATCCAGTTCATTATATTAACTTTGGAAATCTGCTTTCTGCAGTTCATGAACATGAAAAGGCAATTCAATTTTTTGATAAAGCCTTGTCGCTTGATGAAAGTGCTGCAGCAGCATTGTATGGTGCGGGTATTGCTTGCTATCATTTAGAGGAATTTGCCAAAGCGGCAAAACTATTTCAAGAAGCCATAAAAGGCGGTATGCAAGATAGCGATACTCACTTCATGACAGGTATGTCTTTCGTTTCGCTCGGTGAGAACAAGCTGGCTTTTCCATACTTGATGAGAGCGACGGAACTTAACAACGAAGATCAAGAAGCACTGTTTCAGTTTGGTCTGTGTCTAGCGAGAACTGGTGATATCCAATCAGCTTTAAACACGTTTGAAAAAGTTGTACAGGTTGATAAAAACCATGCAGATGCATGGTACAACTTAGGCGTTACACTTAGTTATTTTGACCGAAACGATGAAGCACTTCAAGCCTTTAAAAAAGCGCTCGACATTCAACCTGACCATTATTTAGCAGGGAACGGAAAAAGAAATATCGAAAGTAAGAATACAAACCATTAAAGGGGGTGCTTTATGGCACAGCAGCCTTCCTTTCATTTAGACGACGATGAAACACAAGAAACGTCCCGATTTATAAAAGGTACGTTGATTGCTACTGTTTATCATCAATCGGAAAGCCTCTACACCGTTGCACGAATTAGGGTGAAAGAGACAAATGAAAATTATAACGAAAAAGAAGTCATGGTTACGGGAATTCTTCCGCCTTTACGAGAAGATGAACTGTATTTATTTTATGGCAAATTTAAAGATCATCCGAAATACGGTAAGCAATATGAAGTCGAATTTTTTCAGAAAGAGATGCCGCAATCAAAAGAAGCAATGGTTCAATATCTCTCCAGTGATTTGTTTAAAGGAATCGGAAAGAAGACGGCAGAACATATTGTTGAAGTAATGGGCAATGATGCGATCACCAAACTGTTGGAGTCTCCGGAATACATTAGCCAAATTCCAAAGTTAACAGAAGAACAGGCTAAAAACTTACAGGAATCACTTTTGCAGAACAGAGGATTAGATCAAGTGATGATGGCGGTCCAGCCCTATGGAATTGGTCCTCAGCTCGCTATGAAGATTTTTCAAACGTATCAGGATGAGTCGGTTACTGTCATCAAAAAAGAGCCTTATCGCTTGATTGAAGATGTTTCTGGAATTGGATTTCATCGTGCTGATGAAATCGCAAAGGGAAATGGTATGCAAGTCAATCATCCAAAACGAATACAAGCTGCTTGTCTGTTCGTGCTTCGTGATCAAGGTACAGATCTCGGGCACTCGTATTTGCCGATGGAAGAACTGTTAGAGGGTGTGAGAAAGCTTTTAGCAGATGGAAAGAACACTGTCGATGAGATGAGTATTTTTAGAGAGATTCAAGATATGGAGACCGAACAGCGTTTGATTGTAAAAGAAAATGTTGTATATTTGCCAACCCTATATTTCGCAGAGCGTGGATTTGCTCAAAAGATGAATCAATTATTACATACTCAGCAAAACGATTATCACATTAAAGATGAAAAATTGGAATCTAAGCTATCAGCTCTTGAAAAAAGACTCAACATGAAATATGCAAACAGTCAAAAAGAGGCTATTAAAAAGGCACTAACCTCTTCATTAATGGTGCTCACTGGTGGGCCAGGAACGGGTAAGACCACCGTTATCAAGGGAATCGTTGAACTTTATAGCGAAATTCATGGTGTGAGTTTGAACCCTGATGATTACAGAGGAAAAAAAGAACCTTTCCCTGTTTTACTCGTTGCGCCAACAGGCCGTGCTGCAAAGCGTATGACTGAATCAACAGGAATACCGGCGCATACAATCCACCGTTTATTAGGGTGGAAAGGCGGCGGGAATTTTGAAAAGAATGAAGATGAACCCATAGAAGGGAAGCTATTGATCGTTGATGAAATGTCGATGGTCGATATTTGGCTTGCTCATTCCTTATCGAAAGCACTGCCGCAGCATATCCAGATTATTTTTGTAGGTGATGAAGATCAGCTGCCATCTGTTGGGCCAGGTCAAGTATTAAAAGACCTGCTTCAATCCGAACATATTCCACATACACGATTAGTGGATATTTACAGGCAAGCTGAAGGGTCATCCATTATACGATTAGCTCATGAAATGAAAAATGGAAAAGTACCTGATGATCTCTTGATTCCTCAAAGCGACAGACGGTTTTTTCCATGTTCTGGTGAACAAGTTTTTCAAGCGATTCTTCAAGTTTGTGAAAATGCGATAAAAAAAGGATACACTTCAAGAGATATTCAAGTATTAGCTCCTATGTATAAAGGGTCAGTGGGTATCGACCGATTGAATGTTGAGCTTCAGCGCCTTTTTAATCCTGAGAAACCAAAACAGCGTCAACTGCAAGTAGCTGATGTTTTTTACCGAAAAGGAGATAAAGTTCTTCAGCTTGTCAATCAGCCAGAGGATCAGGTTTTCAATGGTGACATTGGTGAGATCGTAGCTGTTATTTATGCCAGAGAGAATACGGAAAAAGAAGACCAGATTGTAATCAGCTTTGACGAAATCGAAGTAACGTATAAAAGAAGTGAATTTAATCATTTCACACATGCTTTTTGCTGTTCGATTCATAAGTCACAGGGAAGTGAATATCCGATCGTGGTTCTTCCGGTTTTAAAGAGCTATTATAGGATGTTAAAGCGCAACTTGCTTTATACAGCAATAACAAGAAGTAAAGAGTACTTAATTCTATGTGGGGAACAAGAAGCTTTTAATTGGGCAGTTCAGCGCTCAGATGAATTGGAAAGATTCTCAGGATTGAAACTTCGTCTTCAAGAAACGCTGCTGGAAAAAGATTTAATGAATGAGACCCTTCTAAACGAAACAAACTAGAAATGTTCGGGAGATGTAATATGTCATCTCGTCGGACATTTCTTTTTTATTTCTATGAGTCATGATTCTTCAAAACCAATAATTGCGTATATTTTCTCTGTATTCGGGACACCCTTGTAAAAGTAAAATTTTAAAGGAGCGAGAGCAAGTGGAATGTCCGAACTGCAGTAGAAAAGATATTGGGAAAATCGGTGTAAACCAGTATTATTGCTGGAACTGTTTTATTGAGCTTTCCATTGTTAAAGGAAGACTGTCCCTTCATCAAGTGGAAGAAGACGGCTCTCTAACTTCACTAGATGATTTATTTGAAGATCAAGATCTGACTTATAGAGAAAGCACATCATAATTGTAAAAACTCTAATGTCGAGGTGATACAGCATGAGCAGGACGATGAGTTCTCTTTTCGCACTTGGTATTGGAGCGGCAACATATGCGATGAGAAACAAGAGGATGTCTAGAATGTCTAAAATGAACTACAATTTTTCCGATATCGGTGATCTTTGGACATCAAGACGGGTAAAAAGAATCCGCAAAAGAGTCGCAAAAGCTATTTATTAAAGTACGTAAGCCCCGTCTCAAACAAGGACGGGGTTTTTTAAAGAAAAGGGTGAGTGTATGACAAGAGACAGTAGAATGAAGTGGGTTTACAGACTGACCCTTTCTTTATTATTGTTTTTATGTTTGTTTCTTTTAATGAAACTTTACCCTCTGTACGAACCATTATGGAAAGCTATAAAAGGAATATTCCTGCCCTTTTTTCTAGCTGCTCTTATTACATATCTGCTGCATCCTGTCGTTGAATACGTGCATGAAAAAGGGCTGCCTCGATTTGTTGCGATCTTAAGCATCTATCTCTTGTTCTTTGGAGGATTAGGGTACGCAGCTGTTAAAGGGTTTCCTTATTTTATTGTGCAGATGAAACAGCTGTTAGAAAATGTGCCTGCCCTTGCAGAAGATTACAAAGACCTTTTATATAAAGTTGATAAAGGAACTTCGGCACTTCCACATTCTGTTCATTTAAAAATCGAAAATTACATTGGGAAAATGGAGACTAACGCTCAAAATATTTTGACCAATGCAATCTTTTCTTTGCGGAAAATTGTAGATTACTTCTTTGTGATTATCGTTGTTCCATTTTTAGTGTTTTATTTTCTAAATGATTTTGAGAAACTAAAAAAAGCACTTTGGTTTATTACGCCAAGAAAATACCGAAATGAAGGCAAGAACTTGATAAAAGATATCGATCAATCCCTTGGAGGGTATATAAGAGGGCAGTTATTTGTTGGAGCCATTTTAGGGGCAGCAGCGATGGTAGCTCTGTGGTTTGTGGGTATGCCATATCCCATCCTATTAGGTCTTGTTATTGCGATAACAGACATCATTCCGTACTTCGGTCCGATCTTAGGTGCCATTCCAGTCATCCTGATTGCCTTAACGATATCTTGGAAGATGGTCTGGATAACTGTTGGAATCATGCTTGTTTTACAGTTCATCGAAGGCAATATTTTAGGCCCTTTTATCGTAGGACGAAATCTTCATATCCATCCCGTTTTTATTATCTTTTCTCTATTGCTTGGAGGAGAGCTTGCAGGAGTGCCCGGAATGATTCTTGCCGTTCCTATTTTTAGTGTGATTAAAGTGGTTGTCATTCATATTAGGGAACATCGGCTCAGACATCCGATTGACAAGTCAGAATAAATAAACGTATACTAACGCTAGAAGATAAAAAAATCGCTGAAAGAGATAAGTACGTTTTAGACCTTCCAAAAGAGAGAAACATCCACCGGCTGAAAGATGTTTTAGGAAGAAGGAAAACGGAAAGCTACTCTGGAGTGCAGAAGAAAAATCTGCCGTTATGCCGCGTTAAGGCTTAATCAAGGTGATATGCTTTCAAATGCATATAACCAGGGTGGTACCGCGTGAATTCAAAACTCTCGTCCCTGTTTTTTTACAGGGATGGGAGTTTTTTTGTTTTATCTAACTCTTATCGATCTAAAAAAGTAAAAGGAGAATGAATACCATGAAAAATTTGACTTCAGCTCAAGTCAGACAAATGTTTCTTGATTTTTTCCAGGAAAAGGGCCACCGTGTGGAGCCGAGTGCATCACTTGTTCCACATGAAGATCCAACATTACTTTGGATTAACAGTGGTGTTGCGACACTTAAAAAATACTTTGATGGCCGGGTAATTCCTGAGAATCCTCGTATTACAAACGCGCAAAAATCCATTCGTACGAACGATATCGAGAATGTAGGTATAACAGCAAGACATCATACGTTCTTTGAGATGCTTGGAAATTTCTCTATCGGTGATTATTTCAAAGTAGAAGCAATCCTTTGGGCATGGGAGTTTTTAACGAGTGAAGATTGGATCGGCTTTGATCCTGAAAAGCTTTCCGTAACAATTCACCCTGAGGATGATGAAGCGTTTGACATTTGGACGAAGCAAGTGGGATTGCCAGAAGAGCGCATCATTCGTTTAGAGGGGAACTTCTGGGATATCGGTGAGGGCCCTAGTGGACCAAACACTGAGATCTTCTATGACCGCGGTGAATCTTATGGTAACGATACATCTGATCCTGAACTATATCCAGGCGGTGAGAACGATCGATATCTTGAAGTGTGGAACCTTGTGTTTTCCCAGTTCAACCACAATCCAGATGGAACGTACACGCCGCTTCCTAAGAAAAACATTGATACAGGAATGGGCCTTGAAAGAATGGTTTCTGTTATTCAAGATACAAAAACAAACTTTGAGACCGACCTTTTCATGCCGATCATCAAGGAAACAGAGAAACTTTCAGATACGTCTTACGGTTTAAATACAGAAACAGATACGGCGTTTAAAGTTATCGCAGACCACGTACGTACAGTTAGTTTTGCGATTGGTGACAGCGCACTTCCTTCGAATGAAGGAAGAGGATATATCCTTCGACGATTGATCAGAAGAGCTATCCGTTTTGCAAAAAAGATCAATATTAATAAACCGTTCATGTACGAATTAGTGCCGACAGTTGCTGATATCATGGTTGATTTTTATCCGGAAGTAAAAGAGAAAGTTCCTTTTATCCAAAAAGTCGTGAAGACAGAAGAAGAAAGATTCCATGAAACGATCAATGAAGGTCTTGCTATCTTAGAAGACGTAATGGCTAAAGAGAAGGCTGAAGGAAAATCTGTTATCTCTGGAAAAGACGCATTTAAACTATATGATACGTTTGGTTTTCCGTTCGAGCTTACTCAAGAGTATGTAGCTGAAAATGGAATGGATGTCGATTTAGAAGGTTTTGAAAATGAGATGAAAGCACAGCGTGAACGTGCACGTGCTGCAAGGCAAGAAGTGGACAGCATGCAAGTACAAGGCGGAGTACTTTCTGACATTACAGTAAAAAGTGAATTCTCTGGGTATGATCACTTATCAGGAGAAGCTAAAATTCTTGAAGTCCTTCAAAACGGTGAGCGTGTTGCAATGGTAGCAGCAGGAGAAGAAGCTCAAGTTATATTGGATGTTACACCTTTCTACGCAGAAAGCGGTGGTCAGATAGCTGACCAAGGTACCATTACAGGTAAAGAACTGGAACTTAAAGTAAAAGATGTTCAAAAGGCTCCAAACGGACAAAACCTTCACACGGTAGTCGTTAACAAAGGTGTTCTTGAAAATAACATAGAAGTTACGGTTCAGGTTGATCCAGAAACTCGTGCAAAAATTGTTAAGAATCATACCGCTACACATCTGCTTCATCAAGCATTAAAAGATGTATTAGGAACGCATGTTAACCAAGCAGGATCACTTGTTCAAGAAGGACGTCTGCGATTTGACTTTACACATTTCGGAAGTATTTCTCCAGAAGAGCTTGAAAAGATCGAGGAGATTGTTAATGAAAAGGTTTGGGCTAACATTCCTGTAGATAAGATGGTTAAAAACATCAATGAAGCAAAGGCTATGGGAGCAATGGCTTTATTTGGCGAAAAATATGGTGAGACTGTTCGTGTTGTAAAAGTGGGAGACTATAGCTTAGAACTTTGCGGTGGGTGCCACGTGAACAATACGGCAGAGATCGGATTGTTTAAGATCGTTTCAGAATCAGGAATTGGAGCGGGAACTCGCCGTATTGAAGCTGTTACAGGAGAAAATGCATACCGCCTGATGAACGGTCAAGTTCAACTCTTGAAAGACACAGCTTCAAAATTAAAAACAAACTTAAAAGATGTTCCTCAGCGTATTGATGCACTAAACGAACAGATTCGTGAACTGCAAAAAGAAAAAGAATCTCTTGCTGCGAAAATTGGAAACATGGAAGCAGGCAGTCTTGTTGATGAAGTTCAGACAATTAATGGCGTTTCTGTAATCGCGAAGAAAGTTAACGGTATGGATATGAACGGACTTCGCACAATTGTGGATGACTTAAAGAATAAACTCCAAAGCGGAGTTGTCATTTTAGGGGCAGAAAATGCTGGAAAAGTGAATATTGTAGCTGGAGTGACAAAAGATTTAGTATCAAAAGGGTACCATGCGGGTAATCTTGTAAAAGAAGTTGCAGTTCGCTGCGGCGGAGGCGGCGGAGGCCGTCCTGATATGGCTCAAGCAGGCGGAAAAGATCCAGAAAAGCTGCAAGAAGGAATAGATTCTGCAGTTGAAATGATTAAAACGGTTTCCTAAGCTTTCCTCTTTCATGTACAATAGAGATAGAAACTAATTTGTCCCATAAGGGAGATCTTCAGAAAGAGGTGTTCGCTAGTGAGTTCCATGGACAAAACGATGAAGTTTAACTTCAACGAAGATGATGCTTATAAAACGAATGTTGAAACTGTCCTGTTTTCTGTTTATGACGCCCTGCAGGATAAAGGATACAACCCGATTAATCAAATCGTAGGTTATTTGCTCTCAGGCGATCCAGCTTATATTCCTCGTCATAATGATGCGAGAAGTATGATCAGAAAACTTGAGCGAGACGAGCTTATTGAAGAGCTTGTTAAATCGTATCTCTCAACTCAAAAAGAAGGAAGCCGTTAATGACAAAAACTCTTGGACTGGATGTCGGAACGAAGACGATAGGTGTTGCTGTTTCAGATGCACTGGGATGGACAGCACAAGGAGTCGAAACGATCCGGCGCCGTCCTAATCAACCTGAACAAGACTATGAACGAATTCAAGAGCTGATTAAGCTTCATGATATCAGCAAAATTGTGGTCGGCCTTCCTAAAAATATGAACGGTTCGATCGGTCCCAGCGGCGAGGCTTGTCAAAACTTTGCCAAAGATATTGAAAACCTTACAGGTATTTCGGTTATCCTATGGGATGAAAGACTAACAACTATGGCTGCTGAAAGAACTTTGATTTCAGCTGACGTAAGCAGGAAGAAACGAAAGCTAGTGATCGATAAGCTTGCTGCTTCGATCATTCTGCAAGGTTATTTGGACAGCCAACAATAAGAAAAGTAGAGGTGAGCCAATCATGGCTAAAGAAGAACGCGAACGCATTATTATTCCTGACGAAAACGGTGACGAAAATCTATTTGAAGTATTATTCAAATTTGATGTTGACCAAACAGGTAAATCATACATGGTAACAATTCCTGTAGCTGATTCGGAAGATGACGATACAGATGAAGTAGAAGTTTTTCCTTTCCGTTATGAAGAAAAGGGAGAAGAAGAGGATGATCTAGCATTGTTCCCTCTGGAGACAGACGAAGAATGGGATATGATCGAAGAAATGTTAAATACATTCCAAGATGACGAGTTCGAAACTGAATAATATTGGTTAAGAGATAGGAAGATGGTTATGATACCATCTTCCTTTTTTTATTCCAATTTACGGCCAATCTCGACAATTTCTGCTAGCAAACGTATAATTAAACAGGTGGAAGGGGGAAACACAATGTTACATCTCCAGTCATCTGGGAATTACATAAATGAAAATAAAAGTAAAAAACGGACAAAAACCATCGTACTATCCATTCTCGCTCTCTTTTTGGCAATCATCATGGCAACGGCGGCAGGAGCGTATTTTTATTTTACTAAAAATACTGGCCCTCTAGACGCTGATAACAAAAAGAACATGACGATTGAAATTCCAATTGGCTCAACTTCTGCAGACATTGGGAAAGAACTAGAAGATAAAGGTATCATTAACAGCGGTGACTTTTTCAGACTCTACACTCGAGTTAAGGGAGAAGGGAACTTCCAAGCAGGCATCTATGAACTGTCACCTTCGATGAGTCTTTCAGAAGTGATTTCTGCACTTAAAGAAGGAAAGCTGTTCAAAAAACCTGAACTTACGCTTACCATCCCGGAAGGATATAACGTCCCACAGATTGCAGGATTAATCAGCAAGGCTACAGGGTACGATCAAGCTGATATCTTAAAGAAGATGACTGATAAAACCTATCTGAACGAGCTGAAGCAAAAATATCCTTTATTGCCGGATGAAATAACGAAAGAAGGACTTTATTATCCACTTGAAGGGTTCTTATTCCCTGCAACTTATGATTTTGAAGTTAAAAAACCCGAAATAACTGATATTATCGACAAGATGGTTGAACAATCATTTATTATCTTAAAAAAACATGAAGCTGAAATTAAAAATAGCGGATATTCACTTTTTGAAGTGATCACGCTTTCCTCTCTTATCGAAGAAGAGTCTCAACGTGATGAGGATCGAAAAAAAATCGCAGGGGTATTTTATAATCGTATCAGTAAAGATATGAAATTAGATTCTGATCCAACCGTTAAATATGCAAGGAAAGATTTCGATGTACAAGTTTTATACGAACATCTTGAGTTTGATTCTCCTTATAATACTTACAGGTATAAAGGGATTCCAATCGGTCCGATCACCTCTCCAGGTGAAAAGGCGATCGAAGCTGCATTAAATCCAGTTAAGATGGAAGAACTCTTTTTCTACGCAAGGCCTAATGGTGAAGTGATCTACACGAAAACCTTAAGTGAACATAATGCGGTATATAAAAAATACAGAGATGAATGGAAAGTTTGGCAGGAAAAAGATAAACAATAACTTTTAAGAGAGTACGTTTACGCGTATTCTCTTTCTGTTTTTTTAAAAGTCCTTTTTCGTATTCTCTTTGTTGTTTTTGAAAGTAGTTGGTTTCCGTTTCAGGTGCTCGCTTTCCGCGGGGCAGGCGGTGAGCCACATTCGTACGTTTCACTCTTAAGTGTCTCACCTGTCTAGTTGCAGTGGCTAGCCTCTCGAGGTCAAAAGTTAAATGGCTCAGAAGGCAAAGTGCGCCTTCCAATCCATTCACCTTTTGCTTGTCGAGGCTGAACGAGCCACTTCCACTTTTCGGACTGCCCGCCTGTCCCGCAGGAGTCTCACACCTTACACTACAACCAACTATTCAAAGAAGAAAAAATTTAAAGCAACTTTCAAAAAGAATGTGTTGTGACATTATTTTATTGCCTTTTGTGAAATCACCTGTAAAGTGCTAACGGACATGGAAAATATGAAAAAATGATAGGACTCTCGCCTTCAAATAAAGATTATGTTACAATATACCGGTTAGTGTGAAGGAGGCGTGTTACTTTGGTCTCAAATGAAGTAAACCAATACATTGAAAAAATAATTCCAACGCGCTCTGATCAAGTTCTAGAAATGGAGCAATACGCCAAAGAGCATAATGTGCCGATTATGGATCTAGTAGGAATAGAAGCACTTCTTTCATATGTAAGGCTAAGAAAACCAAAACGTATACTAGAAGTGGGCACAGCCATTGGGTATTCAGCCATTCGAATGGCCCTTGCTTGTGAAACAGCTGAAATTATTAGTATTGAAAGAGATGAAGAACGGTACAATATAGCAAAAGATAACGTTAAAGCTCTTCATCTTGAAAGCAGGATTACCTTATTATTTGGTGATGCGAATGAATTGCAAAGCCAAGTAGAAGACTATGCCCCATATGACTTTATTTTTATAGATGCAGCTAAAGGACAATATCAAAACTTCTTTGATCACTATTCCACTATGCTGTCAGCAGACGGCATCATCGTTACAGATAATGTTCTCTTTAGAGGGTATGTAGCGGATGAAAGCGGTCTAGAGAGTAGAAGACTTCGTTCTCTAGTAAAAAAAATTAGAAGTTTTAATGAATACATGATGCAGCATCCTGATTATCAATCTTCAATCTTGCCGGTTGGTGATGGTATGATGGTCAGCATTCGAAATTCTTAAGGGTACAGGAGTTTGGAGGAGTAATAACAATGGCACAAAAACCGATTGTAATTGGGGTTGCAGGTGGATCTGGATCAGGTAAAACAACAGTAGCAAAAGAAATTTACAGGCAGTTTGCTGATCAATCCATACTCATTATTGAACAAGATGCTTATTATAGAGATCAATCTGAGAAATCTATGGAAGAGAGATTGAATACCAATTATGATCATCCTCTTGCTTTTGATAATGATCTGTTGATCAAACATATTTCCTCGTTATTAGAGTACGAATCCATTGAAAAACCAGTGTATGACTATACAGCACATACAAGAAGTGATAAAATTATCCCAGTTGATGCTAAAGATGTCATTATATTGGAAGGTATTCTAATTCTAGAAGACGAGCGTTTACGTGATTTGATGGATATCAAGCTATTTGTTGACACAGATGCAGATGTTCGAATTATTAGAAGAATGGTTCGTGACACTCGTGATCGTGGCAGAACATTAGAATCCGTAATTGATCAATATACTTCCGTAGTGCGGCCGATGCATAATCAATTTATTGAACCAACGAAAAGATATGCAGATATCATTATTCCAGAAGGCGGTCAAAACCTTGTTGCGATCGACTTAATGGTGACAAAGATAAAGACCATATTGGAAGACAAAGCATTATTGGAAAAATGAGGAACATCATCCTCATTTTTTCGGTATACACGGACAAATCACAGCTCTAAGCTGCTTGGCAATCAACTATTGTCCTATTTTTATACATACCCTGCCCGAATTATCATATAACGTAACAAGGGTACTGATTATTGAAGGAGTGAATATTATGGCAGACGAGAAAAAACACTATATGACCTTAGAGGGTAAGCAAAAGCTAGAAAACGAATTAGAATTTTTAAAAACAGAACGAAGAAAAGAAGTTGTTGAGCGCATTAAAGTAGCGAGAAGCTTCGGGGATCTTTCTGAGAACTCTGAGTATGATGCAGCAAAGGACGAGCAGGCTTTTGTTGAAGCTCGTATCGTTCAATTAGAAAAGATGATTCGTGATTCGGTGATTATTGAAGACAATAAAGACCAATCTGATAACGTTTCCATCGGGAAAACAGTTAAGTTTCAAGAGCTTCCAGATGGAGACGAAGAAACATATGTTATCGTAGGTAGTGCAGAAGCTGATCCGTTTGAAGGGAAAATTTCAAACGACTCTCCAATGGCAAAAAGTTTGTTAGGTAAAAAGCCAGGAGATAAAGTTTCTGTTCAAACACCAGGTGGAGAAATCAGCGTTGTTATTTTAGAAGTTAAATAAAGTGTAAAGTTAAAGAAGACTTGCGAATTTTTGCAAGTCTTCTTTTTTTGACCCTTGATTAGGAACAACAAGAGTAGGTGAAAATGTGGATAAGGTGGTGAAATGTATTTGTTATCTAAAAAAAGAACAATAGGACTGGCTATTTGTTTTCTTTCACTTATCTTATTTTTGATTTATCGCTTAATGGATATACAATTGATTTCAACAAAATCATTTTCAAAGAATAAAGTTAACCTTATACAAGAAAGTGTTGATCAGCGTACACACCGATTTACCATAAATGACGGCAGGGGTTATTTTCTGGATCGAAACGGAGAACTGTTGTCAACAGATGTTAAACCACAAGTAGTTGTTTTTCCTAATCTTTTTACAAGTAATTGGCCAGTGGCAACAATCGGTAATATACTGCAGATCCCTGCCGAAGATGTTGCAAAAATGATTGGACAACTTAAGAAGCCTTCAGCGCTCTCGCTTCAAAAAGAACTGAGTCTTGACCAAATGAATGACATTAATAAGCTTGAGATTCCAGGTCTATACGCCCAGCTCGTTACAAGAAGAAAGCCAATTCCATTTGCAAATCATATCATCGGTGCTGTAGGTCAAGATCCTGATTTAATAAAGAGAAAATACGGTGATAAATTAGAAAAGGGAACGGTGACTACATCCACAAAAACGGGCAAGAACGGGATGCAGTATACGTTCGATCCATTTTTAATATCTGAAGGGGAGACACAATATATCTATCACGTCGATAGACAAGGTCATCCTCTATTAGGTCTTGACGTCAAATATCGTTCCCAGACCAATCCTCTCTATCCTTTGTACGTCAAGACGACAATTGATAAAAAGATGCAGGAAACAGTAGAGAATGCACTGGATGTCCATGGTATTAAAGATGGTGGTGCTGTTCTATTAGATATTGAATCAAACGAGCTCTTATCTATGGCAAGCAGACCATTGTTTACGAGCAAGACAATTTTTAACCATGGAAATAATATGACGTCTCAGCAAATTCCAGGTTCTGTCTTTAAGATTGTAACGGCAGCTGCCGCCATTGAAGAGAATAGGGTTCAAAATGTGAAAAAATACGATTGCAGCCTTAATATATATGGTGAAAAAGACGAAAGACAATTAGGTAATCTTAATGTTGAAGATAGCTTTGCACAAAGCTGCAATAAAACATTCGGTGAGCTTGCGAATGAAATGATTAGGACGAATCCTGATTTTATAGAGAAGTACGCAGAAAAGATGGGACTACTTCACTATAATGGTTGGCAAGGAGAAGTGTATCATCTTAATTCCTTTACACACTTTTATCAAGAAGAGATTGGACAAATATATAGCTCGAAAAAGAAGCATTCCCACTATCAATCTTCATTAGCCGTTTCGCAAACAGCGATCGGTCAGCTTGATGTAAAAATCACTCCCCTTGCAGTGGCGAATATGATGGCGACGATTGCACGGGGCGGGGAAAGGTATGAAGTGAAGGCGGCGAAAAGTGTTAATTTCGCCAACGGAACAGAGTTAATTGAATTTGAGGATCATACGGCAGGAGATCAAAAGCTTTCTTCGTATACAATGATGAGACTTCAATCTCTTCTGTTAAATGTCGTAAAAAATGAAAGTGGTACAGGTCATGCTTTGCAGGCACTTCCCTTTCAGGTTGCAGGCAAGTCCGGGACTGCAGAAAAGGGGGAAGGAAACAGCTTGAATAACAAATGGTTCGCGGGATATTTTCCGGCTGAACAACCACGATTCGCTTTAGTAGTAGTTGACCTGAAACATGATAAGACCAATAGAACGATTCCTGTTTTTGCGGACATAGCAAATGAAATTATGAACGATGCAAACAAAAGTGAACATAAATAATACAAAGATAGATAGTTAATAGTGTTCGCAGACATCATCCTCATGGTAAAATAAAAAAAGTAATTTTACTGAGGAGGATATTATGAAACGAAACCAACGTTATGAAACAAGACTAGAAAAACGAAAACAAAATCGTTTTTTAAACATAGCAATCGGGTTAGTTGTTTTGCTGATTGTTGTTGTTGCATTTAATCTTTTCTCAGGCGATGAAAACGAAACAGCTACAACAAACGAAACGGAACAAACAGCTGACAAAAAAGAATCCAATAATAATAATTCAATAGAAATGGAAAAGGATGATTCTGACAGCAAGCAAGAAGATTCTGCGAATAAAGAAGATACTGAGGAAGAAGCAGAAAACCAAGAAACAGATTCAGGTTCAGAACAACCTGCTGGCGGTGGTCCAGAAGGTCCATGGGAACCAATTGGAACTTCACAAACGGAGCCGCATCAAAAATCTTATGACGATGGATCGCAAGACTGGAACGAGATGGTTCAAGCCCTTTCTTATGCAACAAATATTCCTCAAGATCAGATGACTATTTTCTGGCTAGGCAACGGTGGTGGTCCTGATCTTTCAAAAGGAACCGTTCAATCCAAAGCTGATGGAACGAAGTATGATGTTATGCTGCAATGGATTCCTGAAAAAGGATGGCAGCCAACGAGTGTAACACCAGTTCAATAAAATGACAAACAACCTGTTAAAATGGCAGGTTGTTTTTTTTTGCGAAGACTTTGGCGCCCTTGGAAGTGGTTGATTTCCGCTCCAGATGCTCGCTTTCCGCGGGGCAGGCGGTGAGCCACATTTGTACGTTTCACTCTTAAGTGTCTCACCTGCCCGACTGTCCCGCAGGAGTCTCGCATCTTACACTCCAATCAACGGTCATAGAAGACGAAATTAGATTGAAACAATTTTTTGAAAACTGCCTCGCAAAAACATAGTTATTCTTGAAAGTGGTTGAATTCCGTTTCAGATGCTCGCTTTCCTCGGGGCAGGCGGTGAGCCACATTCGTACGTTTCACGTATAAGTGTCTCACCTGCCCGCCTGTCCCGCAGGAGTCTCGCATCTTACACTCCAATCAACGATCATAGAAGACAAAATTTGATTGCAACAATCTTTTAGAAATGAGCTTTGCAAAACATTGTGGTTAACTTTAGTTTATTTTCCAGGTGGTAGGCGTACTCTTGCGTCTACAAGTGAAAACTTCCGTAGTGAGCTTCCTCGTCGTGTGCCTGCTAGAAGCTTTTCATGGGATAGGCACGCATCTCAATCAAAACAACATTTCTGGAAGCAAAAAAACTGAAAGAAATAATTAGAAATATTTTTCAGAGATCCGCCACGCCTCTTTATAACTCTCTTCCTATTTCTTCATATAATTGTAATTCTCACCAATCTACAGAGATATTACATTTGAAAAATTATAGAAATTATGCTAATTTGGAACCTGTAAGATTTTAATTCATAGTATATTGATAGGAATTATATAATTTAAAACGTGGAGTGGAAAAAATGGGACGAGAATTTATTGATCTTTTTGATGAGTGGTCTTCTTCTTATGACGAAACTGTTTCAGGAGATGATCAGGAATATAAGGAAGTTTTTCATAAATACGATGAAATATTAGAAGCTGTAGTGCAACGTTCTGGAAATGTTGTATTAGAGTTTGGGGTAGGTACTGGTAATTTGAGCGAGAAGCTTCTTAAGAGCGGAAAAACAGTTATCGGTATTGAGCCATCAAAAGGAATGCGGGAAAAAGCGGTTAAGCGAAATCCAGATTTAAAGCTCTACGATGGTGATTTTTTATCTTTCCCAACATTTGATCAGGAAATTGATACAGTCGTTAGTACGTATGCCTTTCACCATCTTACGGATGATGAAAAAGATAAGGCAATCGGACAGTATAGCCAGTTGCTTAAAAAAGATGGTAAAATTGTCTTTGCAGATACCGCTTATCTTCACGAAGTCGATAAAAAAGAACGTCATGAAAAAGTTAAATCACAAGGCTACCTTAACTTATTAAAAGATTTGCAGACAGAATATTATACAACCCTTGGTGTCTTAGAAGATATTTTTAAAAATTATGACTTTGACGTTTCGTTTGAAAAGCTGAATGAATACGTCTGGCTGATGGAAGCGGTAAAAAAATAGACATTGGAGAATAACATGAAAAGAATCGGAATTATAGGTGCAATGGAAGAAGAAGTTGTTCTATTACGTGAGCAGCTTATAGGGCTTGAAGAGAAACAACTTGCAGGTTGTGAATTTTATAAAGGTATGTTGAACGATCAAGAAGTTGTTCTTTTAAAATCTGGAATTGGAAAAGTAAATGCAGCAATCGGTACAACGTTATTGATTCAGCTGTACAGTCCAGACGTTATCTTAAACACAGGATCTGCAGGCGGATTCCACTCAGATTTAAATGTTGGAGATGTAGTTATCTCAACAGATGTTCGTCATCATGATGTGGATGCTACAATTTTCGGTTATGAGCATGGCCAAGTGCCTCAGATGCCGCCTAATTACCTGCCTGACCAAAAGCTTGTTGAGGCGGCTGTAAGAGCTGGAGAGCGTGTACAAAACATCCAAGTTGCAAAAGGATTGATTGCTTCGGGTGATTCGTTTATGAGTGACCATGCACGGGTAGAGGACATTAGAACAAAGTTTCCAGCTTTATATGCTGCTGAAATGGAAGCGGCAGCGATTGCCCAAACGTGCTATCAGTTTTCTGTTCCTTTTGTTATCATCCGTTCTTTATCGGACATTGCAGGGAAGGATGCGCGCGTTTCTTATGATCAATTCTTAAAAACGGCATCTAAGAACTCAGCAGAACTAGTACAACAAATCGTAGAGGAGCTGAAATCATTATGACAAAAAAAATGAATGTAGAAAGCTTTAACCTTGACCATACAAAAGTTGTTGCACCATATATCCGTTTAGCGGGTACAACAACAGGAGCAAACGGAGATGTGATCCACAAATACGATATCCGATTTTGCCAGCCTAACAAAGACCATATGCCGATGGAAGGACTTCATTCCATCGAGCACTTGATGGCAGAAAATATTCGCAACCATCATTCAACAGTTGTTGATATCAGCCCTATGGGTTGTCAGACTGGCTTCTATCTTTCTGTTATCAACCACGATAACTATGATGAGATTTTAGAGGTGCTTGAAAAGACCTTAAATGACGTTTTAGAAGCTACAGAAGTACCGGCATGTAACGAAGTGCAATGTGGCTGGGCAACTAATCATAGTCTTGAAGGTGCGAAAGATATCGCACGCAAGATGCTTGCTAAAAAAGACGAGTGGCATATTGTTTTTTCAGAATAGAGGACGATTGAAATGAAATTTTATAAAAACGTGCACGAATTGATCGGCAATACGCCTCTGTTGGAAATTACTCAATTTCCCCTTCCGGAAGGTGTACGTCTTTTTGCGAAGTTAGAATTTATGAACCCTGGTGGAAGTGTGAAAGACCGTCTTGGGGTGGAACTTTTAGATTCTGCTTTAGCTAAGGGGCAGCTGGTTAAAGGCGGAACCATCATAGAGCCTACAGCAGGTAATACAGGGATTGGCCTTGCTCTTGCAGCAATCAATAAAGGAATTAACGTCATTTTTGTTATTCCGGAAAAATTTAGTATTGAGAAACAAGAGCTTATGAAAGCGTTAGGCGCTAAAATTATTCATACACCCACAGCAGAAGGTATTAAAGGTGCTATTAAGAAAACAAACCAGCTCTTAAATGAGATTCCGAACTCTTTTTCTCCGTCTCAATTCTCAAACCCTGATAATCCGAACACGTACTTTAAAACTTTAGGCCCTGAGATTTGGAATGACCTTGATGGAAATGTAGATGTTTTTGTGGCCGGTGCGGGTACGGGCGGAACATTCATGGGAACGGCTCGCTATTTGAAAGAAAAGAACAAAACAATAAAAACGGTAATTGTTGAACCAGAAGGATCCATTCTTAACGGAGGGCAATCTGGTCCGCATAAGACTGAAGGAATTGGGATGGAGTTTTTGCCAGAATATATGGATACTGCCTATTTCAACAGCATTCATACCGTTGATGATGTTGATGCTTTTCAGCGGGTAGCTGAGCTGGCTAAAAAGGAAGGGTTGCTCGTTGGAAGTTCCTCAGGAGCAGCACTTCACGCTGCATTGATCGAAGCACAATCGGCACAGTCAGGGCAAAACATTGTCACCATATTTGCGGACAGTTCTGAACGATATTTAAGCAAGAAAATTTATGAAGGAGGCATCTGATATGAAACGTAAAACAAAACTAATCCACGGAGGCATTCCTTCTGATAAAACCACAGGAGCTGTGTCTTTTCCGATCTACCAAGTAAGCACGTATAAACAAGAAGATGTAGGAGTTCATAGCGGTTTTGAATACTCTAGAACTGGAAATCCTACAAGGCATGCACTTGAAGAGCTGATTAAAGACTTAGAAGGCGGCAAGCGCGGATTTGCGTTTGGCTCTGGCATGGCTGCGATCACTGCTGTCATGATGCTATTTGATTCTGGCGATCACGTTATTTTAACGGATGATGTTTATGGTGGAACGTATCGTGTGATGAGTAAAGTATTAAATCGCCTTGGGATTGACTCAACTTTTGTGGATACAACTGATATCGATCAGATTGAAGCGGCTCTGAAGCCAAACACAAAAGCCGTTTATGTTGAAACACCGACAAACCCACTGCTAAAAGTTACTGATATTGAAGCTGTAGCATCATGGGCAAAATCTAAAAACCTTTTATTCATGGTGGATAATACGTTCAACACACCGTATTGGCAAAACCCAATCGAATTAGGGGCAGATATCGTTCTTCATTCTGCAACGAAATATATTGGCGGCCACAGTGACGTTGTAGCAGGCCTAGTTGTTGTAAATGACGAAAAGCTAGGGGAAGATCTTCATTTTGTACAAAATTCTACTGGCGGCGTTTTAGGACCTCAAGATTCATGGCTATTAATACGCGGTATCAAGACACTAGGTTTACGTATGGAAGCTCATGAGATCAATACTAAAAAAATTGTTGAGTTTTTAAAGGAGCATTCATCAGTCGAAAAAATTTATTACCCAGGACTTGAAGACCACCCGCAGCACGAAATTGCTAAAAAGCAAGCTGGCGGTTTTGGGGGAATGGTTTCATTTGATGTTGGATCTCTTGAAAATGCCAATGCTGTACTGAAAAAAGTAAAGTACTTCACTCTAGCAGAAAGTTTAGGCGCAGTTGAAAGTCTTATCTCCGTTCCTGCACGAATGACTCACGCGTCAATTCCGGCTGAGCGTAGAGCAGAACTCGGCATTACAGATGGCTTAATCAGAATCTCTGTTGGTATTGAAGATGCAGAGGATTTGATTGAAGATCTTAAAAATGCATTAAGTTAATGACATATTGGAAGAACAAGTGCCTTAGCAGGTGCTTGTTCTTTTTTACTGTTTTTTAAAAGAGTATTACGAGAATGAGGTGATAGCTTAGATGAGTGTGTAGAGTCTTTCTTGTTAGGATGGGGGGTATAGGACATGTCAGGTCTGTCGAGTTATGTCGACTCGCTGATATATAAGCAAAACTCGCCGTATTATAGACAAAACTCGCGGGATTAACTCTAAAATTTCTGGGATTATTTCAATATTTTCTTGAATTAGCACTATGGATACCCCACCTAGTATTAGTGGAAACCAGTTCTTAGAGGCGAAACAGCACCGGCTTTTGTACTGCTTAAAAAGTAAATGTTACTATTGCTCACTTCACAGTCAGGATCAAACGCATTGAGTTTTTATTATCACATTTTAGACAAAGTTTTTTCACGTTTTTGTCAAAAACTGCTTGGTAGGTCGCTGTCTTACCTATGTTATCCTTTTAGTAGAGGTTAGGAGGTAGAGACTGCTATGAAAAACAAAGCTGAACAATTACAAAAGAAGATGGCTGACTACCAGCGTTTCGGGTTTATTTTGTTGGCTGTTAGCACGTTCTTTTATTTAGGATTAGTACTTCCTGTTGAAGACAAAAACTTTATCCAATCTATCACGTTAGGTATTGCTTCTACCATGTGTTTAGGTTTCACTGCACTTATGTACAATATCGTTAGAAAGTGCAAAACACAATTACAAGAACTGAGCGAATAAACTTAAAATAAAAATTTCACGTACCGTCCTTTAAAAAGGGCGGTATTTTTGTTTTTATGAAATGAAATTAAGGGAATGGATACGGAATGGCCACCAAAGGCCATACTAAGTTTTAACAATCTATAGAGAGAAAGAAGTGGAGTACTTGGGTATCATATGGGCACTTATTACAGCAGTTTGCTGGGGAAGCATCGTATTAGTGAGTGAAAAGCTCGGCGGTGATTTTCACAGTCAAACATTTGGGATGACATTAGGAGCCTTGTTGTTTTCGGTTGTTGCTTTCTTTATCGTACAACCTGATCTAAACATGTCAGTTATCGCGATAGGGGTCGTTTCAGGTATCTTTTGGGTCATCGGCCAGCGTAACCAATTTGCAAGTGTTGATTATTTAGGAGTTTCTAAAATCGTACCTTTATCAACAGGTATGCAGTTATTTGGAACAACTTTATTTGGTGTCATCGTGTTTCACGAGTGGAAAACGACGACGGAAATTATTATAGGGGTAATTGCAATCTCAGCGATTGTAGCTGGAGCTCTTTTAACGTCGAGAAGAAGCAAGCAGGGCGATCAAAAAGACAAACAGAACTTTAAAAAAGGAATCACATTTCTTTTGATTTCTACAGTAGGATACGTTACATATGTGGTAATCATCAGATGGTTTGAAGTAAATGGCTGGCAGGCTATCCTACCACAGGCAGTTGGGATGTTTCTAGGAGCACTTGTCTTATCACTAAAACATAAACCATTCAATAAATATTCACTCAAAAATATTCTAACAGGACTGATATGGAGTACGGGTAATCTGACACTCCTGCTTGCTTTGCCTCTTATCGGAATAGCCACAAGCTTCTCGCTTTCGCAAACCGGTATCATCATCTCAACACTAGGCGGTATTTTCCTATTAGGTGAAAAAAGAAGCAAAAAAGAAATCATTTGGGTGATCTCAGGATGTATGCTTATCATAGCAGGCGGTGTCATGTTAGGGTTCACTAAATCATAGAGGAGCTGATGTACAATGTACCCAGATTTAAATGGAAAAACAGTCATTATTACCGGAGCAGCAACAGGAATTGGTAAAGCATGTGCGTTACGGTTTGGACAAGAAAAAGCGAATGTGGTTATTAATTATTACTCTGAAAAACAAGTAAAAGAAACAGATGAAATGATAAATGACATTAAAAAAAGCGGCGGAAATGCGATATCCGTTCAGGGGGATGTAACGAAAGAAGAGGACATTAAACAACTTATTAATAAAGCAACTGAAGAGTTTGGATCACTTCATATTATGATCAATAATGCAGGGATTGAGAATGAAGTGCCTTCACATGAACTGAAGTTAGAGGATTGGAATAAGGTAATCTCTACGAATTTAACTGGACAATTTTTAGGTTGCAGAGAAGCGATTGATTACTTTTTAAACAATGATATTCAAGGTGCCATAATCAACATGTCGAGTGTTCATGAGATTATCCCTTGGCCGCACTTTGTTCATTATGCAGCAAGTAAGGGAGGTATAAAATTAATGACACAAACCCTGGCACTTGAATATGCTCCTAAAAAAATAAGAATCAACAGTATTGCCCCGGGTGCTATTAATACGCCAATCAATGCAGAAAAATTTGCTGATCCAAAGCAAAAAGAAGGGGTTCTTAAGCTTATTCCAATGGGGTATATTGGTGAACCTGAAGAGATCGCAGCAACGGCTGTATGGCTAACATCCAATCAAGCAAGCTATGTAACCGGGTTAACACTGATCGCTGACGGTGGAATGACGCTGTATCCAGGATTTCAAGCAGGAAAAGGTTAAAAAAAATTGTCCGCCTTTAAATAGGCGGACAATTTTTTTATGTTATAGAAGAATTCCTGTTAGTGTACCAACACATAGAAGAATCCCAAAAGCCATATGAAGCAGAGCTGTTAAACCAAGTGCTTTGTTTAATTCTTTGCTATCCCATGTAGATATCGCAATCTTAAGACCTTTTAATGCGATTGGCAGCGTAATGGCAGCTATAAGACTCCATAAAGGTAAAATATCCATTATAATAAGTGCAGCTAAGCTGACATATGCACCAAGCATTAAGATGTAATACTCTATTCTAGATGCTTTTCTCCCGATTAATCCAGCGACGGTCGTTTTACCGATCTGTTTATCAGTATCAAAGTCGCGTAAATTGTTTGCATGAAGAATGGCCATTACAAGAAGGGCATTAGGAATTGCAGCAAGGAATATTTCAAGATTTAATGTTAATGTTTGTGTGTAAAAAGAACCTACAACAGCAAGTATTCCTAATGTGCTTCCTGAGGCTATTTCACCCAAGCCGTTATAAGCAAGGGCATATCGAGTAGCTGTATAAAAATATCCTACTAATAAGGATGGTATACCAATATAAAGTACAACAGGGCCTGTTAAGGCAGTTAAGATAAGTCCAACAATTATGCTGAGGCCAAAGAAGATCAGACCAGTTATATAAACCTGACGAGGTGTCATCTCATTTCGGTCAATGACGCCGGAAGGACTCAATGAACCAGGGATATCTGCACCCTTTACATGATCAAAGTAGTCGTTAACAAGGTTTGTTCCACATTGTAAAAATATAGCACCAAGAAGTGTTAATAAAAAAGTAGTCCAATGAATGCTTGTCCATTGCAGCGCTAAAATCGTCCCGAACATGACGGGTATGACTGAAGCAGTGAGTGAAAAAGGCCGAGTTGAAGCAAAGATGACCTTAGGATGTATCATTTGTGTTTCCCCCTTTACACTCCTTATTATAGTAAAAGTTTGTGAAAGTGTACACATAAATATCTTGCACAGCAAATACCTATTTTTAAGATATTTATCGTATTTTTGTAAACTTTTTTCTGTTTCAGCATATCCTTATACAGGCTTAGAAATTATCTCTTTACAACAGTTGGTAATTTGTGTATTATTTGCTAAGTAAAGTAAAAAACAAAAGGAGGTTGAACAAAATGATGAAATTGAAAATGATCAATCAATTGAATACTATACGTTCGACCGCCCTCTGGAGCATTATGTCTGTTTAAATTTGTTTAAAAGACACCGCGGGTCGAATGCCTGCGGTTTTTTGTGCGCTTATACAACACCGCAGAGATTAATCTGCGGTGTTTTTTTATAAATCTAAAGGAGGAGATGGAAATGATAATGGTTGGGATTACGCTGCTTACATGGCTTTTAACGGAGAAAGATTCGACCTAAGGAAAAAGATAAATGGAATTGAGGAGTGAATTTATTATGTTTACACTGCACCTGTTTTTTGTAACGATAACCTTTTCTATAAAAACAAACAGCCGATCCAAAGAGTTACATGCTCATGATGAAGAAGTAAAATCTCTTTATGATCGTGCCAAAGAAAAGGCTTCTTATAATGTATCTTCTTGGCTATAAGACAAATAGAACAAGCGCCTGCCTTAAAGAAGGTTAGGCGCTATTTCTTTAAACAAGCAGGTAGGAAATAAGATAGATTATCTGTTATTGCGTTGCCGATACGATACCCAAAAGCGCTTGGCTTTCCGTTAATTAAAAAGGTACCTGTCATTCGATGGCCTTCTTGTACACCTTGCTGAGATTCAAATTTCATTTTAGGAAGCGGCACATGCTTTTGATAAATACTTACATAGTTCTCATAAGTATTATGCTGATCTTTAGCAATCAAGCTGCCATTCTCGTCAAATACTCGGACCGTATCTCCCTCACGCCCAAACACTGGTTTTTGCACAAATTTTTCTTTATTATTTAGGAAAATATCAGGCTCTAAATAGGTAGGAAGAAAATAATGTTTGATCCATTCATGTTCTTCTTTTGTAAAGAATGGCGATTGTTCTTCATGAAGACCCCAGATAACAGCGAGAACAGCTTTGCTTTGTAGGAGAAATGCAGAAGGAGGATTAACAATTGCCAGTTTGTTTTGAATAACAAGCTGAGTAAGCTGAAGTCCAATTTCTTCATTAGTCTCACTATCTTTATCTTGAATAAGAAGTTCGATCGGAAACGTCTGTCTATATAATACATCGATTTTTTTGCCTTGCTGATCAAACAATCCTACATCCTTTTTAATAACTAATTCATCCAAAGGTACAAATTGTGAAGGAAAGCCAGATAACTCTTTTAAATAAAGCACCGTTTGTTTATCTTCTGTATTCTCATCATGTGCTGTAAAAACAATATGGGGTGCATGTGATGTTTTTAATTGACGATAAGCGGTTAAGATAGCAGAACGAACAGCTTGTTTTAATTGTTCTTCCATACCTTCATTCGAATCACTGCATCCAAAATGTTTACTAATTAATCCGTTGACTTTAAAGCATTCATAGATAAAGGTAGGAGTATCACTGTTGAACTCCATAATCTTATGTCCAGAAGGTGTTTCGATAGAGTCGATTCTTCCGATCACTGTTTTGGCTAATGGTGTTTGATAGCGAAGAAAGGGAAGAATGGATTCTGGAAAGCCTAGCAGCTTTAATGTATCATCCTCTATACTCTCTGATTGCAATAATGAGGCAGTCTTAAATAGAATACGCCCTGCTTTTTCACCAAGATTTTTTATGGCTTTTGGTACGTCTTCAGAGATTTTATACGGGTTGTATAACGCATATTCCTGTCCGTACATGTCCGCCCAAAATTCGGGTAGCTGTTTATAAAAAAATCTTCTGTCTTCCGTATAACTCATACTGATCAATACCTCCGAACATACATTCAAAACAATAAACTGGTATTATAAACATAACAAAGAATAAAGAGGATGAAAATAATGGAACTTACTTATTACATAGAAAAACAAGAGAGTTATGAACCTTTCTTAACCTATAAGATACCTGAAAACATGCATAACGATGAAAAGTATGCGAGGCAGCTTTGTGAATTTTTTGTTTCTGGACAAAGGGAGTACGAACTTCAATCCAACGAAATGAAGGGCAGCGAAGAAATCTTAATCGTAAAAGAAGTCGGTCCTGTTAGAAGCTTTGCAGAAGAACCGAGTTACAAAGGAAGAGGAATATTTTTAGAGTTTAGAAAGTACAACGAAACAGGCGATATGCCGATCCTGCATGTTCAAGCATTAAACAGCCACTGGGATGTTATGCGCTATTTATTAAAAGATGTCGTTGATATTCCAGGTAAAGGGCAGTACTTACGCGATTTAGCGGAAATTGACGAAGACCGTGCTGTTTATGTTATGTATGTAGGTGAAAAAATTTAAGCATGCGGCAAAATGCCACATGCTTTTTTTAATATGTAAGACATTGAGCGATAACCCAGCCAACAGAAACGCTTAGAAACATAACGAGCAGTCCGACAGCTTTGTTGTCAGCGTCAATCGCTTTTGAGATGCTCGAACGAATGGCTAAGTGTTCTGCAACAAACAATGCTACGATTTGAGCGATAATTCCAACTGATCCCCAGATGAGCAAATCAATAATGCTCAATGAATTTGCAATGGAAGATCCAATTACAAAGGCAAGACCAAAAAGTCTCCCGCCAAGTGATAGAGCAGCCGCACAGTTACCTTTACTGATTAACTGTAGTTCTTTCGTTTTTGTAGTAAGTTCAAATATGATAAAGCCGACAAATAATAATGCAAGCCCCGTAGCCGCATATAGGGCAAAATTAAGAAATAAGTTTTCCATCTTCACAACTCCTCATGATTTATCCGCCAAATCCCTTGCTGCCTCCAAAACCAGATCCACCGCCTTTAAAACTGGAACTGCTTTTGTATGACTTATAAGCTGAGCTTTTTAACAAGCTGCTTTTTCCTTTGTAATATTTTCCACCATAAAAATAACTGCCAAAATAGCGGGAATTCGTGTCATCACATTCATAAACGCCATCATCTGCATCCCATTCCCAATCTTGGCATTCAGTATCAGTTGGTTCTGGTGGAAGATCTTCTGCTGAATAATCATTGCATCCAGAAAGCATAACAGCTACTGAGGCAGAGGATACACCGGCGATAAGTTTTTTCGTTTTATTCACAATTTCACCTCATTCCATGCTCAATTATAGTATGGATCATCGTGTATTTAAACCATTTATTTCTAGTACGTGATAAAAAATAAAAAGGTTTCGTTTGATTTTGTATGTACAGACACACCCAAGCCCAGCTTCGCATAAACATAAGGGAATACAGAACGTCTTGGAGGTGCTGTTATGTCATTAGTAGGTGTGTTGGCCTATTTCTTTAAAGAAGTTATGCTGTTTGTGTCATACGTTAAAAACAATGCCTTTCCCCAGCCCCTGTCTGAAAATGAAGAGAAGCAGTACTTAAAAGAGATGGCAGAAGGAAACGAACACGCGAGGGCTATGCTGATCGAGCACAACTTACGGCTTGTGGCGCATATCGTCAAAAAATTTGAAAACACAGGAGAGGACACTGAGGATCTTATCTCCATCGGTACCATCGGCCTGATTAAAGCGATCGAGAGTTATTCCAGGGGAAAAGGAACGAAGCTTGCGACTTATGCAGCTCGTTGTATAGAAAATGAGATATTGATGCACTTAAGAGCTTTGAAGAAGACAAAAAAAGATGTTTCGCTTCATGATCCGATCGGAACGGATAAAGAAGGCAATGAGATCACGTTGATCGATGTATTGAAAGCGGAAACAGAAGATGTAGTAGATGCCATTCAATTAAAGATGCAAAAAAAGAAAATTTACGATTATATTCATGTATTGGATGACCGGGAAAAAGAAGTCATTGTTGGACGTTTTGGCCTGGATCTTCAAAAAGAAAAAACACAGCGCGAGATCGCAAAACAGCTTGGGATTTCTAGGAGTTATGTTTCACGAATCGAAAAAAGAGCGCTTATGAAGCTGTTTCATGAGTTCTATAGAAGCCGTCAGCAATCAGAACGGTAAAACAAAGGTGTTCAAGGCTGGTAACATTTACAGCCTTTTTATTTTGGGCTTCGGGCAAACTAAAGAAAAAAAGGAGTTTTTATAGATGGCACGCAGAAAAAGACAGCCTATTGTACCTGAAGCTAGAGAAGGTCTTGATCGGCTTAAAGCGAAAGTGATGAGAGAAGCAGGATATAAAGTGTCTGACCAGTCACCAGATGATGTCAAATATGAAGTGGCAAGAGATATGGGAGTATCGTTAGAAAAAGGATATAACGGAACGATTACTTCTAAAGATGCAGGCCGTGTAGGCGGGCAGATTGGCGGAAGAATGGTAAAAGAATTAATACAGCAAGCAAAAGCAAACTTAGGTAAACAAGTGCGTTAAGAAAAATAAAAAATGTACTGTGTTTAAATGAATAAAACAGGGAATAGAATAGGTAAAAAAACCAGGAGGCGTTCTTATGCAAGAAGCTGTTTTATATGGATCATTCGTCGTCATGTTAGCCTATTTTGTTTATGCCGCAATAGCTGAATAATGTAATAGCTCTCCTTTTTGGGAGGGCTTTTTTTTGTTGGCTCTTTTCTAAAGGATTATTGCTTTTAAATTATTTTGTTTATTGATTCTTTGACAAGTTGATTGGAGTGTAAGGTGGGAGACTCCTCGAAAATTAAACTTCAAATTTTCTTCGTGCGATGTGTCGCTGCCGTAGCCTTCCTTGTCCTGCGGGACAGGCGGGCAGGTGAGACACTTAAGAGTGAAACGTTCGAATGTGGCTCACCGCCTGCCCGGAGGAAAGCGAGCACCTGGAACGGAAATCAACTACTTTCATTAGCAACAATGAGTACGAAATCAGCCATATAGAAAAATAAACACACAAAAATAAACTTCATAGTCGATTTTTGTTTGAATATTTTTTATAATAAGAAAAGAGTGGAAATACGTACATAATGGGGGAGAAATAATGTTATTACAAGACTTAAGGCAAACATGGGAACTTGATTCCGTTTTTCCTGGTGGAAGTGAATCCAAAGAATTATTAGCTGAAATAAAGTGGACGGAAGAAGAAGCGAAGGAATTAGCTAAAAAAGCAGAATCCTTCACTTTTTCAAACGAAAACTTTTTAAATCTTATTGAAGAGCTTCAAAACTTTTCTGAGCGATTATCAACTGCAGGAGCTTTTATCGGCTGTTTAATTGCTCAAGATGTAAAAGATAAGAAGGCGATGGCTCTTCGTGGAAGATTAGAATCTGTTTACGCAGCCTTCTCTAATGTAGGTTCAGTAATCGATCAAAAGTTGATGGATATCTCTGAAGATGCATGGGAAGATCTTATGAGCCTTCCTGAATATGAACATATTGCGTTCTCTTTAAACGAGAGAAGAGCAAAAGCAAAAGAAAAGCTTGGCATTTCAGAAGAATCTTTAATCAATGATTTAGCAGTTGACGGTTACCATGCATGGTCAACTCTTTATGATCTAGTAGTGGGCAGAATTAACATTAAAGTAGAGATAGATGGTAAAGAAGAAGAATTATCAGTTGGCCAGGCAGAAAACAAATTCTCAAGTCCTGATCGTCAAGTCCGAAAAGATACGTTCAAAAAGTTTGTTGAAGCTTGGGATCATGAAGGAGAATTTTGTGCTGCGTCTATTAATCACATCGCAGGCTTTAGAAATGAAATCTATAAGCATAGAGGATGGGAAGAAACGTTAAAAGAACCTCTTGCGATCAATCGTATGAAGGAAGAAACGCTTACAGCAATGTGGGATGCAATTACATCTAAAAAAGACATCTTCGTAAAGTATCTTGACCGTAAAGCCAAACTTTTAAATCTTGAGAAATTAAGCTGGTATGATGTAGATGCACCATTGTCTTCAGCAAACAGCAAAATGAGCTATGATGAAGCTGCTCAGTTTATTGTTGAACATTTCCGTACATTAGCACCTAAAATGGCAGATTTCTCAGAAAAAGCATTTTTGGATGGCTGGATTGAAGCGGAAGATCGTTCAGGTAAAAGACCAGGTGGATTTTGTACAGGTTTTCCTACTAAAAAAGAAACACGTATCTTTATGACATTCTCAGGAACACCAAGCAATGTTTCTACGCTTGCACATGAATTAGGTCATGCTTTTCATTCGGATGTATTAAAAGAAATGCCTTACTATGCAACAAATTATGCGATGAATGTAGCGGAAACAGCTTCTACATTCGCTGAGATGATCGTTGCAGATGCAGCAGTATCAAATGCAAAAACAAAAGAGGAAAAAATTGCCCTTCTTGAAGACAAAGCACAAAGATCTGTAGCGTTCTTTATGAACATACATGCGCGTTTCTTGTTTGAAACAAGAATGTATGAAGAAAGAAAATCTGGTCAGCTGTCTGTTGAACGTTTATGCGAACTAATGGAAGAAGCTCAAAAAGAAGCGTTTAACGATGCGCTTGAAGAGTATCACCCATACTTCTGGGCGTCTAAGCTTCATTTCTATATTACCGATGTTCCGTTTTACAACTTCCCATATACGTTCGGCTATTTATTCTCTGCAGGTATTTATGCAAAAGCAAAAGAAGAAGGGCCGTCGTTTGAGGAAAAGTATATTGCACTTCTTCAAGACACAGGGAAGATGCAAGTGGAAGAGCTCGCACAAAAGCATTTAGGCATTGATGTAACAAAACAAGATTTCTGGTTAAAAGGAATTGAATTAGCAGCAGCAGATGTAGAGGAATTTTTGGCACTAACTGAAGAGTAATATGACTGGTTTGAAGTATACTGGCAGTTTCCGTTATGGGAGCTGCCATTTTTTTGTGAAGGTTTGTCTATTTGAAGAGTACACATTTAAGCGGATTGATTTTTTTCCGTGATGTAGCGTATTTTTTTCGTGATTATACCGCTTATTTCCGTGATTCCACCCAAAAATTCCGTGATTGCAGCATGTTTTTCGAAAGTTCATCTTACTAGTGTATTTACCACACAGAATACTAGAAGAAAGGCTTTGTGAAATATAAAAAAAGCTTGGCAAAACACCAAGCTTTTTCTAATTCACAGCACTCCACTATTAGAGAAAAGATATTTATCTCTTTTCAATGGAGATATTGCTTATCATCAAGATAGATAACCCAAAGGTAAGGAACATATATAGAAAACCTGGTACTACATGTACTGTCAAATATCCAGCAGCCATTAAACAGCCTGCTACGGTAATGGGCACACCCACAAAGGAACCGGTAAACTCGGTAATATTGAAGCGGGCAAGACGTATGGCACCGCAAACAATAAAAATGATGGTAAATAGCATACCAGGTACGCCAAACTGATAAAGAACAACTTGATAGATTAAAAAGGCTGGTGCAATACCGAATGAGATTAAATCACAAAGTGAATCTAATTGCTTTCCAAACTCTGATTCAATATTTAGCATTCTAGCGACCATCCCATCAAAACGGTCGAACAAACCTGCCAAAAAGATCAAGATAAATCCAATTTTCAAGTCTCCTGAAATCATAAGTAATAAAGCTAAAACACCTAGTGATAAATTGATTAACGTTAAGAAGTTGGCTGTTTGCCCCTTCACTTTCTTTAACGTTGAATCAATCCTCTCTCTCTCAAGCATGAACATATAATCACTCCTCAAAGGGTAGCAAGCTAGAACAATAAATGAAAGCGGCAGATGAATATAGTAATTCCTGCCGCCCATTTTACCAACAATGTCCGTTGCTTAAAATTATATACCCAATGTTTTTAATATATGTCTGAGAGAAGTTGATTCTAGTTATTGACCGTTGGACCTATGATTCTTTTCGAGTTCATTAAAAACTGTTTTATCAGACAGTGGAACTCCTGTCCGATACGCAGCTCTAGAGATCATATGACCTGCTACAGGAGCTGTCATAAGTACGAAGAGGATTCCAAGAATTAGTTTTCCACTGAACAAATTCATCTCAGCTAATACGTATATAAACGACCCAATAAGAATTCCTGACACACCTAGAGTCGAAGCTTTACTGGCTGCATGAAGTCTTGAATACACATCTGGAAATCGAAGAACGCCAAGTGTACCGGAAAAAATGATAAAGGTGCCGATGATAAGGAAAAAGCTAATCACGATCTTGATCAATGATAACACCCTTTTCTAAGAATTTTGCAACTGCAACCGTTGCAATAAAAGTTAATATTCCAATCAGCAAGATGATATCGTTCAATTGGACCGTATCTAAAATTATAGCCATTAGCCCAGTGATCGCAATTAAGTTAATTCCTATTGTATCGAGTGCTACAACACGATCTGGATTGGATGGACCAACTACTGCTCTATAAAGGAGAAGCAGGATAGAGATGGTAGTGACGAATAAACATATATAGACAACAATGGAGAACCAATTTGTCATCGTGTTACCTCCCTTATTGCTTTTTCGAATGAATCCTTAATTGAAACGATTGTTTCATTTACATCAGGTAAATCTAGGGCATGTATATAGATGAATCTTTGATCTTTAGAAACATCAACAGAAAGAGTACCTGGTGTAAGAGTGATCAAGTTTGCGAGCAGCGTAATTTCCCAATTCTTCTTTACATCAATAGGGAGCGCTAAAATTCCTGGTTGAAAATCAAGCCGAGGTTTGTATATCCACTTTAGTACTTCTATGTTTGATAAAATCAGCTCTTTAATGAACAGAAAGATCAAAAATCCAATCGCTTTTACATGTTTGAAATAGTAAGAATCTGGAATGAATCGGTTTAATAAAAACAGAAGAGCAGCCCCAATCACAAATCCAACTAAAAAACTTGCGAAAGAGTAGCTCTCAGATAAAAACATCCAAATAACGCCGATCAGCAAATTTAGAATAAGTTGAAATGTCATGGGATTACTCCTTTAATACATAATCAATATAGATTTGCGGATCAATTAGGCTGTCTGCCGCGGCCTGAATATATGGATAAAACCATTCCGCACCAACCCCTAAAACAATAGAGATAGCCAGCAGTACAGCAGAAGCCGTTAGTCCTGAAGATTTCACTTTTTGTTGAGGCTCTTCTTTTAACTCTCCCCAGAAAGCACCTATGAAAATGCGGATTACTGAAAATAAGATTAACAAACTAGATAACAATCCGGCCCCAGCAGCGATATAGTGACCCTCGTCCATTGCGCCTCTTAAAAGAAGGTATTTACCGATAAATCCGCTGAACGGCGGTATTCCTGCTAAAACAAGAGATGCGATAAAAAACATCCAGCCCATAAATGGTGCTGTTTTAATATATCCGCCCATCTTGTGAAGGTTTGATGTTCCAGCATGCCAAGCAAGTAATCCCACCAAGAAAAATAGCGCAGCCTTGATTGCCATGTCGTGTACTAAATAATAGATCGTACCGGCAATTGATTCAGCTGAGAACGTTCCGATTCCAAGCAGCATAAACCCTATGGCAGGCATGATATTATAGGCGATGATTAGTTTTACATTCGATGTGGATAGTGCTCCAATAACTCCTATTAACATAGTTAGAGTGGCTATCCAAATGAAAAAGGTATGAGTCAGCTCAAGTTTGTGAGAAAAAATGAGTGTAAATACTCTTAGCATGGAATAAACGCCAACTTTTGTTAACAGGGCTCCGAATAGTGCAGAAACAATCGGTGAAGGAACAATGTATGACTTAGGAAGCCAAAAATACAAAGGAAATAATGCTCCTTTAGTTGCGAAAACGATGAATAATAAAATCGCAATACCGGTTAAGATTCCTTGCTGTTCAACTTCGGCAACACGTTCTCCAAGTTGTGCCATATTAACTGTCCCGGTAACAGAGTATAGAAAGGCTACCGTTGTTACAAATAAAATAGACGAAAACAAATTTAGCAAGATATACTTTACAGATTCCCGGAATTGATGCTTGGAACCCCCGATGATAATCAATCCATAGGAGGCCATCAAAAGTACCTCGAAAAATACGAATAGGTTGAAAAGATCACCTGTTAAGAATGCACCACATACTCCTGCAACCAATAATAAGAACAAAGGATAAAAGTAGTGGTGTATCATCTTCTCGGTAACTGATGATAATGCAAAAATAGCTGCAGTTGCCGCAATTACATTGACAGCAAGTATCATAATGACCGATAACTGGTCAGCAACAAGAACAATTCCATATGGTGCTTTCCATCCACCGGTTTCTAAAACAAGCGGACCTTTTGTAAAAACATAATAACTTAGAAAGATAGATATCCCTAAGTTTAGAAAAACTACAAGAAAAGAAGTATTGATCGTTAGCTTTTGTTTCTTATTAAAAAACACGAGCAAAACACCGAAAAATAAAGGTATAAAAATTGGCAAAAATACTAAATTACTCATCATCCGTTCCCCTTAGCTGATCCATCATATCCGTCTTATTGCTTTGATAGGTACGATAAGCTAGAACAAGAAGAAAGCTCGTTACCCCAAAACTTATAACAATAGATGTCAGTATTAGCGCTTGAGGAAGAGGATCAGTATATACTTTGATCCCCTTTTCTAAAATGGGAGGTGCACCACGGTTCAATTTTCCCATCGTTAAAATAAACAGGTGTGCCCCATGTGATAAAAGCGCTGTGCCTAGTACAATTTTTAATAGTTGTTTTTGAAGTATAAGATAAACGCCGGCTGCAAATAAAGTTCCGGCAAGTATAGACATAAGAATTTCCATTAGTGATTCATGTCTCCTTTATCCCGGTATTTTATCATGGCGAAAATGCCCAAAGCAGCTAGACCAAGTACTGCTATTTCAAATAAAGTATCCAATCCACGGAAATCAACAAGGATGACGTTTACGATATTATCTCCTCCGCCGAGTTTATAAGAGTTATCGACGAAATATTTTGCAATGCTGTCAAAGTATTGTGAGCTATGTGAAGAGATCGCTACAATGGTAAGCAAAGCTCCTGTCGAAGCAGCAATTACAAAATCCACAAGTTTTTCAGAACTCTTTTTATCCGACTTTTTTAACTTTGGCAAATGAGCAAAGCATAGCAAGAACAATGCTACAGTAATTGTTTCAACGATTAGCTGTGTTAATGCCAAGTCAGGTGCCCGGAAGAATACGAACAGCAAAGAAAGTCCATACCCTACGACCCCGATTACAATGATTGCAGCAATGCGCTGGTTCATCCAAATGGTTGCAATCGCAGCAACAGCCATTACAGATCCAATTAACACCTCAGGCCAAGTGACTGGCGCTAAGTCATCAAAAGAAATTTTAAATCCGTCTGTAATGAAGATAAAGGCTGATGTTGAAATGACCAAAAATACAAGGATGATGGATGTGTATAAACGCAATGACCCCGTCATATAAGATTTTGTAAAGATATTCGAAAACCTCAATAACCCATTTACTAATGCTTGATATAAACGGTCCGTTGAAAATTTCCCAGGTACCCTGTTATAGACCGGTTGCCATTTTTTTAATGTCAGAGAAAGTAAAATACCTAGTATTACAACAATAAGTGACATATAAAGCGGTCCATTCAAACCGTGCCAAAATTTAAGGTGTATAAGAGCAAAATCTCCCGTGACAGAAGCAACAGCTGGTGCAAGAAGGGGCTCGTTGATTAAATTTGGCAATAATCCAATCAATACTACTAATCCAATAAGTACAATCGGTGATATAAGCATGCCGATTGGTGCCTCATGAGGCTGTTTCTCTAACTGATCAAGCTTTGCTTTCCCTGTAAAAGTACCAAAAACAAGATACATGGAATAAACAAAAGTAAAAATACTCCCAGCTACTGCAAAAATGGGAATCCATTGGGCAAACATTGCAGCAAATCCACTCGTTTGTTCTAGTTTCAAGGAGGCGTCAAAAAACATCTCCTTACTTAGAAAGCCGTTGAAGATGGGAAGTGGTATTCCCGCCATAGAAAACGCCCCAAAAAAGGCAAGAGTAGCAGAGATAGGCATAAACGTGTATAGTCCGCCAAGTCTCCTAATATCTCTTGTTCCTGTCTCATGATCTACAATACCTGCAATCATAAACAGGCTGCCTTTAAAAGTGGCGTGATTAAAGATATGGAAGATAGCAGCTAGAGTAGCAACTCCAGTGCCAAAGCCTAGCATAGACATGATCATACCGAGCTGACTGATTGTAGAATAAGCAAGAATTCCTTTTAAATCGGTTTGGCGTGACGCGAGAAAAGACCCAACACAGAGCGTGATTAGCCCGGCACCTGTAACGATAATAAAAAATATATCCGAACCGCTAAAAATGAGTGAGAATCTTGCGACTAAATAGATTCCCGCTTTAACCATCGTTGCCGAGTGAAGGTACGCACTGACAGGTGTTGGTGCTTCCATTGCATCAGGAAGCCAGCTGTGAAACGGAAACTGTGCTGATTTAGTAAAAGCTCCAATCAGCAGCAAAAGCATAATGGGAATAAACAAATCGCTCTCAATGATGTCAGATCGATTTGCAATCATCTCTCGAATGCTGTTAGTCTCTGCTGTTATGGAAAGGAGAATAAGAGCACCAAGCATCGATAGTCCTCCAAAGACCGTGACCAGCATCGATTTTTGTGCACCATATGTTGAACGTTCACGGTAGAACCAAAAACCGATTAATAGAAATGATGAGATACTCGTGAATTCCCAGAAGGTATAGAGTACGAATACGTTGTCAGATAGAACGACTCCTAACATCGATCCCATAAATAAGAGTAAATACACATAAAAATGGACGAGTTGTTCTTTTTTCGATAAGTAAAAGATGGAATAAAGAACCACCAATGAACCAATCCCAGTTATCAATAAGGAAAAAAGCATGCTAAGCCCGTCCAAGTAAAAGCTCAATTGAATATCAAGCGATGGAATCCAGTTAGCGACGCTTTGAACAATTTTCCCTTCAGCTAATACAGGCAATTTCGAACAAAACAGAATAAACAGTACGGCTGGAACAGGAAATACAAACCAGCCAGTATGTATCCGGCTTTCTTTTTTAGCGACAAGCCCGATCAACAGTGCTGCTAAAAAAGGTACAAGTATGTAAATATGTAACATAAATACCGGTAAACCTCCTTAAAACCCAATAATAATCATGATAGTCCATTACATTGTAAGCAAAACCTTTCCGTTTTAGCAAATAGTTTACTAAGCAGAAACTCTCTCGTTCACATTAGATTTATTAACTCTTGAATATCCTTCCCAAAAAATACCTAACCTATTTGAGAGGTGAATGATAATGAGACTATTTCATATATACGGATTACTTTTAATTTTGTTTCAATTAACAGGATGTTTAAATGATTCTGTATATAAAAAAGAAGAAGGTAGCCCTGGTTTTCAGCCAAGAGAATATTATAGGAAACACATAAGTTTTTCCGATACAGGTGTTTTTAACGCTTCGTCGCTTGCCGAAGAAATGAAAAGAGAAATAACAAAAGACAAACATATCAAACATGCGATTGTGTTAAAAGATCAAGAAAAATATGTAGTCGCGATAAAAGTAAAAGCTTATCATCATAAAGAAGCAGAAGCATTGAGTAAGAAGTATAAGCAGTTCTGGGAAGAAAAATGGAGAATTCCTGTTGAAATTACCTTTTCACCAGGGGATTACCGAAAAGCAGAGAAGATGCTAGCCACAAAAAAATAGAGCGTACGTATACGCTCTACATTAAAACTTGCTGTAATCTAGCATGAAGTGATCTTCTGTCAATCTCTTTTTTTATAAGTAAAATAAAGTCTTTGCTAAGTTTCAGTTCTCTTGCCTTTAAGTAGGATTCAATCAACAGGTCGTCCGAAAGTTTTTCCATAATATAGCCCTCACGAAGCGGCATGGTCACCTCCTGTTTTTTATAAAAAATGATGGAACAGCTATTCTAAATTCGTATAAAAGTCATAAAATGTTAGGTTGATGTTTTATGTACTTGCTTTTATGTATTTGAAGCTTACCATGTATTGTAAAAAGGAACAACCGTTCGTTTATCCACAGTGTTTGGTGGATAAGTTGTGGGTAAAATGTTAACATCTTAAAGAAAGATAACTGATACCAAGGTGAATAATGTGTATAAGATTATCCACATTGTTGGGTAGGGGAACAATTTGTCGAAAACTTTTTTATTATTTTAAATAATGCTCTTTTCTTTAGGCTGTTTTCGGATATTATGTTGAGCTTTAAAAGTAGTGATTTCCGCCAGGTTGTTCGCTTTCAACTTTTCAATGAAGAACAAGAAAAAAGAATTTCTTAAAAAAATCTTTTAGAAGTTGCTCTTGAAAGTAATCCTTTTAGGTGTGGTGTACCACATACAAAACAATCATCTTGTCCAGGGAGCGTATGAACAAAAATAATGTTCTGTATTTCATATTTGAATTCTTACTAATAGCAAACGTCACGAAAATACCCTAAAATCGGGAAATGTAGAAAAATCGTTTGTACTTCCTTTCATTACTGGTAAAATAGAAACGTTCATAAGGAAATGTGAAGAGGTGCTTGAAATGTTAAAACATTTTTTGCCGGATCAGCATGTTCAAAATATATTGGACATTACACCGGAAATGTTAGTTGAACGAGGAGTTAAAGGGATTATCACAGATTTAGATAATACGCTAGTGGAATGGGATAGACCTGAAGCAACTCCCGAATTAATTAAATGGTTTACTTCTATTAAAGAAAAAGGAATCTTGATTACCATCGTATCGAATAACACACAGCATAGAGTGAAAAGTTTCTCAGACCCTGTGGGGATCCCGTTTATCTATAGTGCAAGAAAGCCTATGACAAAAGCTTTTAAAAGAGCTCTAAAGGATATGAAGTTAAAAAATGAGGAAGTTGTTGTAATTGGTGATCAGCTTCTTACTGACGTATTAGGTGGAAACCGACTTGGGCTTCACACCATTCTAGTTGTACCTGTTGCTAGCAGTGACGGGTTCTGGACAAGGTTTAACAGAAAGATTGAACGCATTATATTGTCTTGGATGAAAAGAAAAGGCATGTTGCATTGGGAGGAATAAGTTTGGAACAAATAAAATGTGTGGGCTGCGGAGTCTCCATACAAACAGAGGACAAAGAAGCGCTCGGATACGCACCTCTTTCAGCACTAACGAAAGAGCTGCCTATCTGTCAGCGCTGTTTTCGTTTAAAACACTATAATGAGATTCATGACGTTAGTTTAACAGATGATGATTATCGTAAAATTGTCTCTAGTATTGGTGATGAAGATGCGCTTGTCGTAAAAATTGTAGATATCTTTGATTTTAGTGGAAGCTGGCTGCCTGGGTTACATCGATATGCAGGCAAAAATCCCATACTTCTTGTAGGGAACAAACTTGATTTGCTGCCAAAATCAGTAAACCCTAATAAAGTCATTCATTGGATGAAGAAAGAAGCGAAAGAACTGGGATTAAAGCCAATTGATGTCCAGTTGATTTCAGCAGAAAAGGGTTACGGAATTGAAGAATTAGCAGAAGCTATCGATCATTACCGTCAAGGAAAAGATGTATATGTTGTAGGTTGTACGAATACAGGGAAATCTACATTTATTAACCGATTGATTAAGCAGTATGGAGAAGATGCTGCTGATTTTATTACAACTTCTCATTTCCCGGGCACAACTCTTGATCTCATTGATATTCCGCTTGATGGAAGAAGTCACATGTATGATACTCCAGGAATCATAAATCACCATCAGATGGCACATTATGTTTCTAAAAAAGAACTGAATATCATCATGCCGAAAAAAGAGATAAAGCCGATGGTGTTTCAACTAAACGAAATGCAGACGTTGTTCTTTGGCGGACTTGCGAGAATGGATTATGTAAAAGGCGGAAAACAATCCTTTGTCTGTCATTTCTCTAACCATCTAAACATCCATCGAACCAAAACAGAAAAAGCAGACGAGCTTTATGAAAACCACTTGGGTGATATGCTAGCTCCACCAGAAGACGTTACGAACTTCCCTAAGCTTAAACGCTATGAATTCATGATTAAAGAAAGTAAAACTGACGTTGTAATCTCAGGACTAGGTTGGGTTACGTTTCCGGAAGCAAGAGCAAAAGTTGTTTTTCATGCTCCTGAAGGTGTAGCGGTCACTGTTCGTAAATCCTTAATTTAAGGAGGACCTTTCATAATGATAAAAGCACTTGTAATCGGAGATCCAATAGAACATTCTTTGTCACCGGTTATGCATAATGAAGCTTTTAAGCATACGGGCATCTCTGGAATATATGAAAAACAAAGAGTGAAGTCAGAGGATTTAGAAGTTTTTATTAATAAGCTTAAAGAAAGCAACTACGCTGGATGTAATGTAACCATTCCACATAAAGTATCCATTCTTCCTTTTTTGGATGAGATTGATGAAGAAGCGAGAGAGATTGGTGCTGTCAATACCGTCGTAAACAACGGCGGTAAATTGATTGGATATAATACAGACGGTAAAGGCTTTTTACGAAGTTTAAAGGATAAAATCAGTAAACCTCTTTCAGAACTTAATGTATTGCTAATTGGTGCAGGTGGTGCTGCACGTTCGATTTGTTACGCATTAAAAAAAGAAAACCCAAAACAGTTAGCTATTGCTAATCGTTCAGAGGGACGGCTTCAATCTTTATTAAACGACCTAAAAGATGAGCGTATAGAAGGGTTGTCTTTACAAAGGGCAGAGAAAGATCTTGAACGGTTTGACGTACTGATAAATACGACTAACGCAGGGATGTACCCTGAGATGGATTCTGTCCCTTTAAAGCTAGCTCATTTGAAGGAAGAGGCAGTTGTATGTGACATTGTATACAACCCTCTTGTCACGAAATGGTTAGAAGAAGCAAAAGCTAGAGGTGCTGTTACAGATAATGGTGTTTCAATGCTCGTCATGCAAGGAGCAATGGCTTTTGAAAAATGGACAGGTATTTTTCCTGACACAAATAAAATGAAACAAATTGTTATTGAACAACTTAGGAGGTAACTATGCTTACAGGTAAACAAAAACGCTTTTTGCGTTCCAAGGCCCATCATATTCAACCCATTTTTCAAGTTGGTAAAGGTGGGGTAAATTCAAATTTAGTCAAGCAAGTAGAAGAAGCATTAGAAGCTAGAGAGTTAATTAAAGTAAGTGTTTTGCAAAACTGTGATGAAGATAAAGATACAGTAGCATCAGAATTATCTAGTGGATCTAAGGCTCAATTGGTACAAGTAATCGGCAGTACAATCGTGCTATACAAAGAATCCGTTAATCAGAAACGCATTGAACTCCCTTAAGGAGTGAAAAAAAGAATGGAAAAGCAGATCGGACTTTTTGGTGGAACTTTCAATCCGCCGCACATCGGACACTTGCTCATTGCCGAAGAAGCATTGGTACAGTTGAATTTAGATGAAGTGTGGTGGATGCCTTCATCTAAACCACCTCACAAAGAGAAAGACGTCGAAGTACCAGATGATCAGCGTATTGAAATGGTAAGAAGAGCAATTGGTAACAATAATCAATTTTCCCTTTCTTTACTTGAGTTTGAGAGAAGTGGTCCTTCATATACTATTGATACGATACGAATTCTCACCCATAAATATCCGCATATAAAATTCACTTTCATTATGGGTGGAGATATGGTTCATTCGTTAAGCAGCTGGCATGAAATTGATGAATTAAAAAATCTTGTTCAATTTGCAGGTGTCGGACGTGCAGGATACCCCATTGACCAACATTGGGAAAGGTATTCGGTAAAACATGTAGAAATACCTATTATTGAGATCTCTTCTTCTTTCATACGTTCAAGATCAAGATCTGGGGGGAACATCCGCTATTATGTCTCGGATGAGGTATGGAAATATGTTAAGGAGAACCATCTTTATGGAACGAACTGAAGCACTTGAAATTGTTAAGAAGCAGCTTACTGACCACCGCTTTATTCATACGTTAGGAGTAGAAGAAACGAGTATCCTTTTAGCGAATAAATTTGGCGCGGACCCAAAGAAAGCTGAAACTGCTGCGATCTTTCATGATTACGCTAAATTCCGTCCAAAGGATGAAATGAGAGAGATCGTTCGAAATGAGGGACTTCCTCAAGAACTTCTTCTATATGGCAGTGAAGTATTGCATGCACCAGTTGGCGCATTTTTAGTTAAAAAAGAAGTAGGAATTGCAGATCCGGAAATCTTAAATGCGATTTATTATCATACAACGGGTAAAGAAAATATGACAATACTCGAAAAAGTGATTTTTCTAGCTGATTATATTGAACCTAACCGTCAATTTCCCGGCGTTGAAGCTGTTAGAGAGCTGGCGCAGGTAAATTTGAATCAGGCCTGTTTAATGGCAGTTAAGAATACGATTGGATTTTTAATGAAACAGAATCAAAAAATCTACCCACTCACGTTTGAAACGTATAACGGATTGCTTCAAGAAATCAAACAATAATTTTAGGAGGAGTGCACTGGATGAACGTAAAAGAACTTATGGAATTGGTAGTCAGAACGGCAGATGATAAGAGAGCAGAAAACATAGCTGTTTTGGATATGGAAGGAATCTCACTGGTTGCGGATTACTTTGTTATCTGTCACGGTAATTCAGAAAAACAAGTTCAGGCTATTTCTAAGGAACTGAAGGATGTTGCTTTAGAAAATGATATTCAAATTCGCCGCATGGAAGGCTACGATCATGCTCGCTGGGTATTGATTGACTTAGCTAATATCGTCGTTCATGTATTTCATCGTGATGACCGCAGTTACTATAATTTAGAAAAACTTTGGGGAGATGCTAACAAAGTTGATGTAGATGCTATCCTTGCCCCTCAACAGAACTTATAAATGAGCTACCAGCAATTTGCATACCTTTATGATGAATTAATGGAGGATGCTCCTTATTCGGATTGGCTTTCTTTTGTCAAAGCGTCTGTATCAAAGTATCTTAAGGATGGATCACGTTTTTTAGACATAGGCTGCGGAACCGGCTCATTGACTATACTCTTAGCAAAAGAGGGCTTTAATGTAACTGGAGTGGATCTTTCATCAGACATGCTAATGGTCGCTAGAGAAAAAGCAGAAGCTGAAAAAGTTTCAATCGCTCTCTTTCAACAGGATATGAGGGATTTAGAAGGATTAGGCTCCTTCGACTGTGTGACGATACTATGTGATTCGCTTAACTACATTTTAACAGAAGAAGATGTAAAACGTACCTTTCTTTCAGCAGGAAATCATCTTACAGCTGGAGGACTTCTGCTGTTCGATGTTCATTCTATACATAAGATCAACGAAATCTTTATAGGACAAACCTTCGGAAGTAACGAAGAGAAGCTCTCTTACATATGGCAGTGCTATCAAGGTGAATATGAAAATAGTGTGGAACATGATTTATCCTTTTTTATTCAAAACGGAACCAAGTATGATCGATATGACGAACTTCATATGCAGCGAACATTCTCAGTAGAAGATTATACAAAATGGTTACTAGAATGCGGCTACGACCTATTAAATGTTTCAGCTGATTTTAAACATGAAGATCCATCAGATGAAAGTGAACGTATTTTATTCGTTGCAAGGAAAGGGTAGGCTGTTTTCACAATTCTTGTTGCTCTTGAAAGTGGTTGTTTCCGTTCCAGGATGTTCGCTTTCCGGGGGGTGCGGAGAGCCTCCTAAGCGCTTTGCACTTTTAGGAGTCTCACCTGTCCCACTAATCCCCCAGGAGTCTCGCATCCTTCCACTACAATCAACTTGTCAATGAAGATGAATGCCTCAAAAGTAGCAATCTTTTAAAAACTGCTAAAAAGATAAAAGTTTAAAAAGACAGCCTATGTGCTGTCTTTTATTGTAGGAAACGTTACAATACCATTAAAGAGTATTAGTTTCTTACAGAAATAGGGTGGATATTTTGCTAGTTCAAGATCCGTTATTTAAAAACAACATTTTAGAGACGATTATTGATAGCGCTTACGAATGGATTGTAGTCGTTGATCATGAAGGCATCGTCCGTTATATGAATAAGACATATTGTAAGTTCTTAGGTGAGGATCCTCAAGAAGTTATTGGCAAACATGTAACAAATGTTATTGAAAATACAAGAATGGACAAAGCGGTTTTACAGGGTAAGGTAGAAATTGCTGATCTGCAATTCATTCGAGGCAACTACATGATTGCTAATAGAATTCCCATCTTTAATGAGGGGAAAATAATAGGCGCAGTCGGAACAGTGATCTTTAGAGACACTGAACAATGGAAAAAGATGAACTCTCATATTAAAGCTTTGCTTCATGAGCTGAATTTTTATAAAAATGAGTGGGAAGAAATCAATGGAGCATCTTATACATTAAATGATTTTGCTGGAACATCTGCTGAAGTTGAAAAAATAAAAAAACATGTAAAAAACATTGCTAGTGGTGATTTATCTGTATTGATTCGGGGTGAAAGCGGAACGGGTAAGGAATTACTGGCCCATAGCATTCATCAGTTAAGCGAAAGAAGTGCAAAACCGTTCATAAAGCTCAATTGTGGCGCGGTACCTGAGCATTTATTTGAGTCGGAATTATTCGGTTATTCAGAAGGCGCTTTTACGGGAGCAAAAAAAGGAGGGAAATTAGGAAAGTTTCAGGTTGCAGATGGAGGAACATTATTTTTAGATGAAATTGGTGATCTCCCTCAAAGTATGCAGATCAAGCTGCTACGTGTACTTCAAGAGAAAGAGGTAGAGCCTGTTGGTGCTGTACATACTCAGAAGGTAAACGTTAGAGTGATCGCAGCCACAAACCGTCCTCTTGAAAAGCTAATTATGGAAAACAAATTTCGGGAAGATCTATTCTATCGTATTAATGTACTGCAGATTAAGGTACCTCCACTTCGTGAACGAAAAGAAGATATTTGGCCCTTGGCAGAAAATTTTATAGTTATGAATTGCAAAGTGACAGGTAAAAGAATCCTCAGTATTGATGATGATGTTAAAGAAGCTTTTCTAGAATATGAATGGCCTGGAAATGCTAGAGAACTTAAAAATTTTGTAGAAGCAGCTATTCAGCTTACACTGAGTGATCGATTGACGATTGATTCTTTTCCGGATTTTCTAAAAGAAAAATTAGGTGTACATAAAACGGTAATGACACTTAAAGAACATGTGCAAGAAACAGAAAGGAACGTTATCTCTTATTATCTAGAGAAGATGAATGGTGATATTAAGGGAGTTGCTAAACAACTAGGTATAGGGAAGACAAATTTGTACGATAAAATCAAAAAGTACAATATTCGTTAATTCGCACTCATCTTCCGGAAAAACGGAATCACTTTCCGTTTTTTCGGAATTATTCATAATGTTAATAAAATGAATAGATTAGTAGCTTTGAAAACATTCTTTATAGCAATATTTATTTTTGCAAGAAACTTTATTAGCTTAATGTTCCGCTTTTTCGGAAAAAATTCTTTATTGTGACCTGAATAAAGGAATTTTCAAGTTGGCATGGAACTTGCATTACATTACGGGGTGTAGTTTATACGGAAAGGTGCTGATGCCACAGTAAAATGAAAGCGCTTCAAAGTATACGAGAACGTAAGAAATGGGGGAATAGAAATGGATATTATTATTATTTTATTGGCATTATTTTTCTTAATGTTTGTAGCGTATAGAGGATTTAGTGTTATCTTATTTGCACCGATTGCAGCACTTTTTGCTGTGCTGCTAACAGAACCAGGACATGTACTTCCGTTTTTCTCTGGGGTTTTTATGGAGAAGATGGTTGGATTCATTAAGCTATACTTTCCAGTCTTCTTATTAGGAGCAATATTCGGAAAGGTTATTGAGATGTCAGGGTTTGCAAAATCCATTACGCAGTTTGTTATTAAACTGATCGGACCATCGCGAGCGATGCTTGCTATTGTGCTCGTTGGAGCCATTCTAACATACGGAGGCGTATCATTATTCGTAGTTGCTTTTGCTCTTTATCCGTTCGCAGCAGAACTCTTTAGACTGGCAAATATTCCAAAAAGACTCATACCTGGAACCATCGCGTTAGGTGCTTTTACTTTTACGATGGATGCTTTTCCAGGCAGTCCTCAGATTCAGAATATCATCCCAACGTCATTCTTTGGAACGACAACTTGGGCAGCGCCGTGGCTTGGCTTTATTGGGGGAATGTTTGTCTTTATTATTGGTATGGTTTACTTGGAATGGAGACGAAGACAAGCGGCAGCAAAGGGAGAAGGCTATGGGACGGGTCACAGCAACGAGCCTGAAAAAATTGAGTCTGAAAACCTTCCGAACGCATTTATTGCGATCCTTCCACTCATTTTGGTAGGAGTCTTCAACAAATGGTTCACGGTTCTTATTCCTAAGTATTACGGAACAACTTTTGACTTTTCTGCCATTGGTATGAAGAATGTACCCGCGATCCAGATTCCGACACTTGCTGCAGTTTGGGCAGTTGAAGGTGCATTGATCATTGGTATCATTACGGTACTTCTGTTCTCATTTAAAAGAATTAAAAACAACTTTAATAAAGGTATCAACTTATCGATCGGCGGTGCTTTGCTTGCCACTCTAAATACAGCATCAGAGTATGGGTTTGGGGGAGTAATCGCAGCACTTCCAGGTTTTACGGCAGTGAATACAGCCATGTCAAATACAATTAAAGATCCGTTAATAAATGAAGCAGTTACTACTACAACTTTAGCTGGGATTACAGGATCAGCCTCAGGCGGTATGAGTATAGCGCTCGCAACAATGAGTGAAACATATATCGCACAAGCGAATAAATTAGGCATTGATCCAGAAGTCCTTCACCGTGTTGCTTCTATGGCGAGCGGCGGGATGGATACTCTTCCTCACAATGGAGCCGTAATTACACTGTTAGCTGTTACAGGATTAACTCATAAACAGGCTTATATTGATATTTTCGCAATGACAATTATTAAAACAGTAGCTGTATTTGTCATTATTGGACTTTACTATGGTCTTGGTATCGTATAAGAATTATGAAAGAAAAGGAGTAGTCATACATGAGATCCTTCGTAGAAAAAAAAGTTGTTTTTATTACTGGAGCTGCAAGCGGGATCGGGCTGCAATTAGCTAAAGCGTTTGCCGAACAAGGTGCAAAGGTCGTAATCAGTGACCTTAATAATGAGAAGGCAAAAGAGTCAGCTGAAGTTTTGGTACGTGATGGTCATGATGCTATCGGGCTAGGGTGCAATGTTACAAAAGAGGAAGACATAACAAACGCATTGGATCAAGCTCATCAACATTATAATCGGATTGATATCCTGATCAACAACGCTGGATTACAATACGTATCACCACTAGAAGAGTTTCCTACTGAAAAGTTTCAGCAGTTGATTTCTGTAATGCTTACTGCTCCTTTTATTGCTACAAAACATGTGTTTCCGATCATGAAAAAACAAGGGTTCGGACGCATAATCAACATGGCATCAATAAATGGATTAGTCGGTTTTGCTGGAAAATCCGCTTATAATAGTGCAAAGCATGGAGTAATCGGATTAACTAAAGTAGCAGCTTTAGAAGGTGCACCACATGGTATTACTGTTAATGCTGTTTGTCCTGGATATGTAGATACACCCCTTGTAAGAGGACAGCTTGAGGATCTAGCGAAAACTAGAAACGTTGAACTTGAAAAAGTTTTGGAAGAAGTGATCTACCCGCTTGTTCCTCAAAAACGCTTGCTTGATGTTCAAGAAATTGCCGATTATACCCTGTTTCTTTCTAGTGAAAATGCAAAGGGTGTTACAGGGCAGGCTATTGTGATTGATGGCGGTTATGTGGCTCAATAAAAAAATAATAATTTTATAGATTTAATTGACATTTACTATATTTAGTGTCAGAGTAATGATACAAACCTATATATGGAGAATTCAGGTGCCGGAAGTTTCCGGCTTAAAAGGGAATTCGGTGAGAAACCGAAGCTGTCCCCGCAACTGTAATTGTGGACGAAATGGAATAGCCACTGTACAGATTAGCTATAAGTATTATGGCTGCTGTATGGGAAGGCCCAAAGTAGGAAGAAGCAAAAGCCAGTAGACCTGCCTGAAATACTCCTATTTTCTTTTCCTCGGGGATTGGGAGAAAGAACAGTGACTGTATAAAGGTATTCTTGCAGCAATCACACGTTTCTTTCACCCTCTTCCTGATGGAAGGGGGTTTTTATTATGATTTAAGGAGTGTTTGAACAATGAAAATGACAGCTGCAAACTCTTTACTCGGGGAGTGGTTAAGAGAATGTGTCGAGAATTTCCCAGGAATAGAAGCGAAGGCATTTTTAGAAAGAGCTGAAAAACTAGAAAGTGAAACTGAGACAAACGATTCTGCATCTCTATACAGACAATTAGTGATGGAAGCATTAAATGGTTTAACTGCAGAAGAACCTGATTGGACGTTTGTAGCGGCACAGATTTATTTGAAGCAGCTATATGAAGAAGTAAGACGTAACAGAGGAGAATTAGAGAATCCCCCCTATTCAAATCTGTGTGGATTAATTCAAAAATTAGTGGGCTTGAATATCTACGATTATACGATCCTAACCTCTTATAATGAGCAAGAAATTGAAGAAGCTGAAAAAATGATAGATCCAGCTAAAGATAAGCTTTTTACATACATAGGGTTGAAAACGCTGGCTGACCGATATTTGGCAAAAGGGTTTGATAATGAGATTTATGAACTGCCTCAAGAACGGTGGATGCTGATTGCCTTGTATTTAATGAGAGACGAGGATAAAACGAATAGGCTTCAACAAGTGAAAGAAGCTTATTGGGCACTTTCTAATTTATATATGACGGTCGCAACCCCGACCCTAGCTAATGCAGGTAAAAGTTTTGGCCAGCTTAGCTCATGCTTTATTGATACGATCGACGACAGTCTTAGAGGGATTTTTGATTCGAATACCGATGCAGCAACCGTCTCTAAAGGCGGTGGAGGACTAGGAATCTATCTTGGTAAGATTCGTGCGAGAGGCTCAGATATTAAAGGATTTAAAGGCAATTCATCAGGTGTTATCCCATGGATGAAGCAGTTAAACAATACTGCAGTTTCTGTTGATCAACTAGGACAAAGGCAAGGAGCGATTGCCGTTTACCTAGATATATGGCATAAAGATATTTTAGAATTTTTAGATGCAAAGTTAAATAATGGTGATGAGCGAATGAGAACACATGACCTGTTTACAGGAGTATGTCTTCCGGATCTATTCATGGAACAAGTTGAGAAACGGGGAGAGTGGCATCTGTTTGATCCCCATGAAATAAGAAAGGTAAAGGGATACTCATTGGAGGATTTCTTTGACGAAACAAAGGGCTTGGGAAGCTTCAGAGAAAAATATACGGAGTGTCTTGAAGACGATAGACTTTCTAAAAAATGTGTACCGGCAATTGAAATCATGAAACGTATCATGAAATCTCAGCTAGAGACGGGAACTCCTTTTATGTTTTATCGCGATACGGTAAACCGTTTAAATCCCAATCCTCATCTAGGAATGATCTATGCTTCTAACCTGTGTACAGAGATTATGCAAAACATGTCCGCAACCGTCGTTTCTTCTGAAGAGACTGAAGATGGAGAAATTATTATCAGAAAAACACCAGGAGATTTTGTGGTATGTAACTTATCGTCGCTTTCTCTCGCTAAGGTAATTCAAGATAATGTGTTAAAAAGAGTAATTGATATTCAGATCAGAATGCTCGATAATGTGATCGATCTTAACCGTATTGATGTTCCTCAAGCAATGCTTACTAATCAAAAATACAGAGCGATAGGGGTAGGAACATTCGGATGGCATCATCTTCTTGCAAAAGAGGGGATCAAATGGGAAAGTGATGAAGCAGTATCTTATGCAGACAAACTTTATGAAATAATCAATTACTATGTAATAAGTGCTAGTTGTGAGCTCGCAAAAGAAAAAGGAAAGTATCCCGCATTTGATGGGTCAGACTGGGCGAATGGAGACTATTTTTTAAAGCGAGGGTATTCTTCTGAAGAGTGGAAGTGCTTAAAAGAAAGAGTAAGAATGCACGGCTTAAGAAATGGATATCTTATTGCTGTTGCTCCAAATTCTTCTACGTCAATTATTGCAAATTCAACGCCTAGTGTTGATCCGATCTTTAAAAAGTTTTATTCAGAAGAAAAAAAGAATTATAAGATTCCAGTAACAGCACCCGATCTGAGTACTGAGACAACGTGGTTCTATAAATCTGCTTTTCTTATTGATCAAACTTGGAGTATCGAGCAGAATGCTGTAAGACAAAGACATGTGGATCAATCCATTTCGTTTAACCTTTATGTTAATCACAATATAAAAGCGAAAGAGCTGCTTCATCTGCACATGTTGAGCTTCCAAAAAGGGTTGAAGACTACCTATTATACGAGATCTACATCAATTGAGCTGGAAGGATGTGAAAGCTGTGAAAGTTAAAGCTGCCGAACATCTGCAGAAGAGAAAAATCTATGATGTGGAAGCGCCTAACGCTTCTACGGGTATTATCAATGGAAGAAGCTCTAATATACTGAACTGGGACGACGTCAGATACAAATGGGCATATCCGCTGTATAAAAATATGTTATCTAATTTTTGGACGCCTTTTGAGATCAATATGTCTAGCGACAGCAAACAATATGTAAATCTATCTGAAAAAGAGCAAGATACCTTTAATAAAATTATTGGATTGTTAGCTTTTTTAGATAGTGTACAAACCGATTATTCAAGCAGAGTAGCAGCCTTTTTAACAGATTCGAGTCTAGCTGCACTCATGGCGACTCTATCCTTTCAAGAAGTCATTCATAATCAGTCGTATTCATACGTATTGTCTTCTTTGGTTCCTAAGGCGAAGCAAGATGAAATATTCGAGTATTGGAAGACAGACGCTGTTCTAAGAGAACGCAACGATTTTATTGTGCAAGGCTATGAGGAGTTTCTTCATCACCCCAGCCCTGAAACATTTTTAAAGTCTATTATTTACGATGTGATTTTAGAAGGATTAAATTTTTATTCGGGATTCAGTTTTTTCTATAATCTAGCTAGAAATCAAAAGATGGTCTCTACTTCAACGATGATTAACTATATTAATAGAGATGAACAGCTGCACGTTTATTTATTCTGCCAAGTATTTAAAGCAGTCTTAGCTGAATATCCGCACTTGAAAGACGAAGAACTTGAGGTGTTTGCTAAGAGTACTTTCAAAAAAGCTGCTGAGCTGGAAATTAAGTGGAGCAATTATATTATTGGGAATTCGTTCGATGGCATCCATGCTTCTGATTTAGAAGCGTATATTAAGTTTATGGCAAATAAACGTCTAAATGAGCTCGGGTTTGAAAAGATATATCCACAGCATAATAAAAACCCTCTTTCTTGGATTAAAGCATACTCTGATGTGAATGCTGGAAAAAGTGATTTTTTTGAGCAGAAATCGAGACAATACACTAAGGTATCTGATGAAAATGGGTTTGATGAACTATAAAAAGCCGGGAAATTCATTCCGGCTTTTTTCCATTTGATTGTTTATAATAACAATAAACCTTATTTGAGTTCTTCCTTCACTTCAAACTGCTGACTCACTTTTTCACACTCTTCATAGTATTTTTCATGTGTCCGTTTAATAACATGATCAAACACTTCGTCAACCTCGTTGCTTAAAATCTTTATTCCTTCTCCTGTAATACCACCCTTTACACACACTTTCTGTATGAGTGTAGGCAATGTGTAAATATCTTTTTCTAGTAATTTTCCCATGCCGATGATCATGTCGCTAGCAAGCTGAGTTGCTTGAGCTTTTGTTATGTCTGTTTGATTAACCGCAGAGTTAATGAAACATTGCAGGACGTAGCCTATAAATGCAGGACCGCAGCTAGCGATATCCGAGGAGATCCGAGTTATATTCTCATCAATAACAAGCGGCGTAGAAATATAGGCCATCAATGAAAGGAGTTTCTCCCTATAATCAGAGTGACAATTTTTTCCGAAAGATAGGAGAGATGATCCGGATAATGCTCGGTTATTGATGCTCGGGATGGCTCTGGCAACATTGCATTCTACTACATCTTCAAGCTGTTCACAGGAAATAGGACTTGTGATCGACACGACTAACTGATGTTTAGAAATATTGTTTTTGTTGGTAGACAGCAGCGAATAAAATTCATGTGGTTTTACACAGATAAATACAATTTCAGCAAAACGAAAAACTTCTTCAGGTGTTTTTCCGATTCTCATTTTAGGATAGGCGTTCTGCAGCCTCTCCGCTTTCGACAGGGTGCGGTTAGTAACCATCAGCCTAGATGGTGAAACGGCTGAAGATTCGATAAAAGAAGAAGCAAGAACGCTTCCCATATTTCCGGTTCCGATAATTCCAACCTTCATACCTGAACCTCCTTCCTCTACCTTAAAATCTATGCACACGATGTTTTGAATATGATTTTTGCGTAGTTCAAGCTTATCTAAGTAGGTGAAATAATGGAGAAAATTAAAGAACATCTGAATGGAATCATTGGCATAGGTATCGTCTTTCTACTCGTAATAAGTTTATCTTTATTCAATTATTTCAAAAGCGAGGAAAATATTCCGATAACATCTCAAATACCTGCACATAATGAACCCGAAATAAAGATTTCTGACACGCCTAAGCAAGAGGAAATAGATGAGAATAAAGAAGTACAAGATATTATGGTCGATGTTCAAGGAAGTGTTAAGAATCCTGGTGTATATAAAATGAGAGATGGAGACCGCGTGATGCATGCTATTCAAAAGGCGGGCGGTTTCCAAGAGCAAGCAGAGCTTCGTTCCGTTAATCAGGCTATGAAAATATCTGATGAGATGATTGTTTATGTTGCTTCAAAAGGAGAGGAATATGAAGTTCAGAGGGAAGAAGGAAGCAATGGGTCTCAAACTAGCGGTTTAATAAACATTAATTCTGCTGATGAAGCCTTGCTGCAGACGTTAAACGGCGTAGGTCCTGCCAAAGCACAAAGTATCATCACATATCGAGAAGAACATGGACCATTTACTTCAATAGAACAATTAATGGAAGTTAGGGGTATTGGAGAAAAGACGATCGAACAATGGAAAGATAAAATCAGTTTTCAGTAATGGTTTTTATTGACCCTATAAATAACGGGGTCTACACTAGTGTTATACAAAATAGAGGAGGCGGTTGGTGTTGCAGCGAATTTCCTGGAATGAATATTATATGGCACAAAGTCAGTTGCTTGCTCTGCGGAGTACCTGTACGAGGCTAGCGGTGGGCGCAACAATTGTTAGAGATAAACGGATTATCGCGGGTGGATATAACGGTTCTATCTCAGGTGGAGTGCACTGTATTGACGAAGGTTGTTACGTTATTGATGGCCACTGTGTAAGGACGATACATGCTGAAATGAACGCTCTTTTGCAATGCGCAAAGTTCGGAGTGCCGACTGAAGGTGCTGAGATGTATGTAACCCATTTTCCTTGTTTGCATTGCTGCAGATCTATTATCCAAAGCGGTATAAAAAAGATCTATTATGGTGAAGATTACAAAAACCATCCGTACAGCATTGAACAGTTTAAAGAAGCGGGTGTGATTGTAGAAAAAGTTGAAATGAAAACCCCTCCTGCAGCCTTTATCACGAACGAAGCATGAATCCTCGATACGCCGTCTTAAGTGCACTTGTTGCGCTATGTGGAATTTGGCTTTCGAAATATCAAACGGTAACCGGAATTGCAGGTACTGCTTTTCTGGTTATCGTAATAGTTATTCAGATTAAAAGAAAATCCCTTCTTATCCTCTGTTTCCTCCCACTCTTTTTTATTTATTCTCAATATGATTTGAAGCACAGCAAATCTAAAATACCTCATGATCAAATGATATTTACTGGTCAAATCAGCACCATCCCCAAAATTGACGGAAAGATGCTCCGTTTTTATTATGAAACAAACAACGAAACTATAGTTGTTCAACACAAAATGAAATCTTCAATTGAAAAAGTACAACTGAGCAATCTAGAAATTAATATGACATGCATGCTAAAAGGAAACCTGAAAGAACCTGAACAAAAAAGTCATTTTTACGGAATGAATTATCCCGAGTACTTAAAAAATAAGGATATTTATTGGATCCTTGAGACTAGGGATTTTAATCTTGATTATTGTCAGATGAAGAATAAGCTAGATTTTCAAGATAAGATAAAATTATTGAGAAGCAGGGCGATTCAACAAATCGAAAGTCAATTTTCAAAAAACACGGCCGGTCTAATGAATGCACTTCTTTTTGGCTATAGGGATGGCATAGAATCAGGAACTCTTCAAGCCTATCAGAGGCTGGGCTTGACACATCTTTTAGCTGTATCAGGATTTAATGTTGGTATCGTTTCATTTATTTTATATTTCTTCTTTGTACGAGTGGGTATTGTGAAAGAATTCGCCTACTTAATCATCATTTTTTTCTTGCCGGTTTACATTGTATTAACCGGAGGAGAGAGTTCTATCCTTCGAGCTGGTTTGATGGGGATAATTGTGATGCTGGTCATGATGTTCAGAAAAAAGGTTAGCCCAGCGACTCTTCTGTCAGGTGTTTGCATAGGAATGCTGGTATATCATCCCTCTTATAGCTTTGAACTAGGGTTTCAGCTTTCCTTTTTAATGACCTTCGTCTTAATTACCTCAATCTCATTATTCCAAGGCAGATCCTACATCAGTTTGCTGATCATGACATCTTTTATGTGTTCTTTATTTTCTTTTCCTATCATTCTCTATCATTTTTACGAGTTTTCAATATGGTCTATACCTTTTAACATGATCTACATACCATTTGTATCTTTAGTGCTGTTCCCTATTTCTTTTGTTGCGCTTGTTCTTGCTTTTAGTGTACCTGGGGTAATTTCACACGTTTCATTTTTCATTGAATTTGTCTTCGAATTTTCAGTAACCCTCCTTACTTATGCTCAATCATTAAAAGGAAGTATCGTTCTTGGTCGTCCAGCTACGTGGTTATTTGTATTTTATTTTATATCTATATTTTATTTTTTTTATAAATGGGAGGTAAATAAGCGATTTCAATTACAATTAGCCATACCCTTTTTGCTTATAATTTTGATACACACCTTTATCCCTTATTTCAATTCAAAGGCGACTGTAACCTTTTTAAACGTTGGTCAAGGAGACAGTATTTTAATAGAATTACCTTATAGAAAAGCTGTCTATTTAATTGATACAGGCGGAACAATTTCTTTTGATAAAGAGGACTGGGAAAAACGAGAAGAAGAGTATGATGTTACGAAAGAAGTTGTACTTCCTTTCTTAAAAGCTAAGGGAATAAGGGAAATAGACGGGATGATCATTAGCCATGGAGATATGGATCATGCTGGCGGGGCAACATTTTTACTAGAAAATTTCAAAGTTAACACTGTTTATTTGCCGGTTAATCAAAGTGATAATGAGCTAGAAGAAACGATTCAGATAGCTGCTCAAGCGAAAGATATCGAACTAATCAGGTTAAGTAAAGGTATGCAATGGGGAACCGATCAGACTTTCTTTTACGTATTGCATCCGGGTTCCAGTCCTTACTCCTCTAACAACGGCTCTATTGTTTTATGGGTTAATCTTTTTAATCAGCGTTTCCTTTTTACAGGTGATCTTGAAAAAGAAGGAGAAGCTGAAATCATGTACAATTTTAATGATCTGCATGCAGACGTTCTCAAAATCGGCCACCATGGAAGTGCGACTTCGTCTACTGATGACTTTCTAAAAAAACTATCACCGCAATATGCGATTATCTCGGCGGGGAAAAATAATATCTATGGCCATCCTGCTCATGAGGTTGTAGAACGGTTGAAACACGAAAGAATCGAGATCTACCGAACGGACCAACATGGTGATATATCATTTGAAGTAGGAAAAGAGAGTTTGGAAATAAGAACATCACAATAAAAAAGGACCGAATGCAATTCGCGATTCGGTCCTTTTTTATGTATTATGCAATTGCTTTTAGAATGACTCCGATGGCGAAAATAACTGTGAAGAATCCAAATGATACGACAAAGCCCATGCCGGAATCTATAAGGTCGTTACGCTTGCTCTGTACATCTTTCTCAAAATGGTTCATGTGACAACCCTCCTAATCCATTTTTAGTATACGTTATCATTTTTGAAAAATCCATACTGAAAATGCTTTCTTTTATTCCTTTTATCAAAAACTTACCAGAGATGAGATTCGTTGTCACCAATAATATAAAAATGCATAGGATATCCTAATTAAAGCTAACCGTAAACGATAGGCTCGTTTAGGTGTTAGTGTTTATCATAAATGAAGGAACAGGCATATTGCTCTGTTCCTTCTTTTGCTTGCAAATGCCGTTAGTTCACCATAGGATTATAAGGAGAGGTGAAAAAGGTGCTAACAGTTGAATCATTAAAAAAGAGAATTAAAAATAAAGAGATGTCTCCGATCTATCTCATTTGGGGAACAGAGCTTTATTTAGCAGAAGATGCTATCCAAACCATAACAAGCCTCTTGTCTCCTGACGAGAAGGACTTTAACTTGAGCGTACATAACCTGGATGAGATCTCCGTTCAGGAAGTGATTGAAGATGCAGAGACGATGCCTTTTTTAGGAGACCGTCGAGTTGTAGTCATGAAAAATGCTGCATTTTTAACTGCTGCCAAAGAAAAGACAAAAATAGAACACGACTATAAAGTATTTGAACATTACATACAAAACCCTGCTGATTATACAATTTTAATTATTGCAGTACCCTATGAAAAGCTGGATGAACGCAAAAAGATCGTCAAACAGCTAAAAACACAAGCAGAAGTCATTCAAGTTTCCCAGCTTAGCAATGATACTGCAGAAAAATGGCTACAAAAAGAGACGGTGAATTTAGGGGTTTCAATCGATGGTGAAGCCATTCAGCTTCTTCTTTCAAGACTGGGTACACATATGGCAGTATTGGCAAAAGAGATGGAGAAAATGGCTCTCTTTGTAGGTGAGAATGGGGTTATTACAAAGGAAACAGTGGATTCATTAGTTGCTAGAACACTTGAAGATGATGTGTTTGGGCTTGTGGATCACGTTGTTCATAAAAAGACAGAACAAGCGCTAAGAAGTTTTTATGATCTTATGAAACAGAATCAGGAGCCCATACAGATTCACGCATTAATTACGAGGCAATTTCGAATGATTAACGGAGTAAAAGAGCTGCAAAAGAAAGGATATGGCGAGAAACAGATTGCTTCTTCCCTAAAATTGCATCCTTACGCAGTAAAGTTGGCTTCAAAGCATGCTAATCGATTTCATGAAGAATTTCTAAGGAACTGTCTGAATGAATTTGCGGAAACGGATTATAAATTAAAAACAGGTCAGATGGATAAGACGCTTTTACTGGAAATGGAGATTGTAAAACTTTCACAAGGTTCATAAGACGCTAGAAGCTACAATTCCACGTAAGGCTCTAAATCTGAATAAAGAGCCACATTCTTTTGCACAATGATCATATGTAAGGCACGGATGGTGCCTAAAATTAGCTACGGGCATGGACCTTGAGCAACTTTTAAAAGCCGTAAAATTAATTTATGGGCCCTTAAAAAGTGTTATAGTCCTTCAAATTATTTTATAGGCCCTCAAAAAACTTTATAGGCCCTCCACAAATTTTATAGTCCCTCAAAACTTTTTATAGGCTTTTCGACAATCGACAAACAAAACAACGCCTCACAAATTCGCCCTTGCCCGAAATGCTAATTAAAGACTGCCATTATACTAAACGTAAATGCCAGCCTTTTCTATGTAGGGAGACCCCTTTTCATCAGATGAAAAGGGGTCTTTTGTACTTTCTGCCTAAAGTCAGACAAAAACCAGCTCATATCAGGTTAGAGCTGGCTCAAAAATTAAATGATTTTTAGGCAAAATAAAAAAACGACCTATTGGTGTAAGGCCGTTTTTCGGGTTTCATCCTTCAATTTATGCGTTAACACCGTTTAAAGCCTTAGCAAGACGAGACTTTTGGCGAGAAGCTGCATTTTTGTGGATAAGTCCTTTGTTTGCTGCTTTGTCAATCTTCTTAGAAGCAGTAACAAAAGCTGCTTGAGCACCTTCTGCATTGTTTGAAGCTGCTAGCACTTCAAAGTTTTTGATAGCAGTACGCATGCCAGACTTAAGTGAAGCGTTGTGAGCACGACGCTTTTCGTTCGTTTTTACACGTTTAATCGCTGATTTAATATTAGCCAATCCATTCACCTCCCTAAATGAACCATGAGCAACAAAATTACTTTCCGTTGCAAAAAATAGGACACAAAGTATTCTATCAAAATCGCCCTTTAAATGCAATACAAGAATGAAAAGGAAGAGTTGCGGCAAAAATACATGATAAAGGATGGTGGTAGATTATGGGTAAAGATTTAGATCTACAAGCCTATTCAGTTCGAACTGATTTGGCGATTGAAGCTCACGATATGCTGGTAAAAGAAGATGCGGCCGTTAATAAGAGTACTCTTGAGGGCGTCATTATACATGAAAAAGACAGAGATGGTATCAAGTGTGTACGAGTTGAAATCGATGAAAAGGGTGCAGAAACAACAGGTAAAAAAGCGGGGGTATATATAACTTTTGAAGTTCAAGGAATTCGTGAAAAAGATTCAAAGCTCCAAGAAAGAGTTCAAGAAGTTTTTGCACACGATTTTAATCAGTTTTTAAATGAACAAGGTGTAAAAAAAGATGATACTTGCTTAGTCGTGGGTCTAGGCAACTGGAATGTAACACCAGACTCACTAGGTCCTCTTGTTGTTGAAAACTTAACAATCACGAAGCACCTTTTTGAATTAGCTCCTGAAAACGTTGAAGAAGGATTCAGACCCGTATGTGCGATCTCTCCGGGAGTAATGGGTATTACAGGAATTGAAACAAGCGATATTATTGATGGCATCGTAAAAAGGGTGAACCCTGATTTTGTAATCGCAATCGATGCTTTAGCATCACGATCAATTGAGAGGGTAAACGCTACGATTCAAGTTTCTAATACTGGGATTCATCCGGGTTCAGGCGTTGGCAACAAACGTAAAGAACTGAGCAAAGAAACACTAGGTATTCCGGTTATATCTATAGGTATCCCAACCGTTGTTGATGCAGCAACCATTACAAGTGATACGATTGATTTTATCTTAAAACACTTCGGGCGGGAGATGAACGAGAAAGACAAACCTTCCAAATCTCTTTTGCCTGCTGGTATGACGTTTGGAGAAAAGAAAGTATTAACCGATGATGACATGCCTGAAGAAGGTCACCGTAAATCGTTTTTAGGTATTGTCGGCGTGTTAGAGGACGACGAAAAGCTTCGGTTGATTCGTGAAGTTTTAGCACCACTTGGACATAATTTAATGGTTACGCCAAAGGAAGTGGATGTGTTTATAGAAGATATGGCGAACGTTCTTGCCAATGGATTAAACACCGCTCTTCACGGTGGAATCGATCAAGGGAACACATCATCCTATACACATTAAGTTTTATAGTCATGTTTGGACAAGCTTGTGCATAAATTTAAATTGTATATCCCCACGTGGAGGAAAAATCATGGCAAAATTTATGTTAAAGTGTTTCGGACTGGTAATTATACTTTTATTTGGGGTCTTATTTGGTATTCAAAAAGCGCATTTTGAAATGGATGAATTAAAGACGCCATCTCTAAAGAGTATTAAATCTTTATCATCAACATCACAAAATCAATCTAAAACAACAGAAGCTGAGACCGTAACGAGTCATGATATTAAAACAAAACAAGAAACGTTAAATAAAATTGATTCTTTTAATGTGTTTTCTGCACTGGGTCAAAATCTTACATCATGGATTTCTTCAGCTTTTAGTGTCATGATCTCTGTTTTCGGTATCATCATACAGGAGATGTTAGCAGTCTTTTCGCCATAAGAACCATGAAGGATTCTCTCCTTTAGGGGTTCCTTTTTTTTGCAGTTTTTGCAAACTTTGTTGCTTTTGAAAGTGATTGATTTCCGTTCCAGGCTGCTCCCTTTCCGCGGGGCAGGCGGTGAGCCACATTTGTACGTTTCACTCTTAAGTGTCTCACCTGCCCGTTTTAAGAAATATCCTTGCTCCTGCGTCTACAAGCAAATGCTACCGAGGTGAGCTTCCTCGTCGCATGCCTTGCTTAGAAGCTTTTCAGGTAGTAGGCACGCACCTTGCACTCCAATCAACAATCATAGAAGACTACATTTGAAAGCAACAATCTTTTAGAAAAGAGCGTTTTGTTTGATGCCCAGAGAGACTTATTCGTTCTATTTCCTTACGAGTTTTTAAATATATTTTGGTATCCGAAGAGGTGCTTATTGTAATTTTATTAGGTTGTCATTGAAACAGGTACCTTGTATTGCTATAATCAAAGCTAGTGACTTTTCCTAAAATTGTAGGAGTGAACGTATAATGAATAGAGAAGAAAAATTAAAAAGACAAGCTAAGATACGAAACTTTTCCATCATTGCTCATATTGACCATGGGAAATCTACATTAGCTGACAGAATTTTGGAAGAAACAAGTGCTCTAACACAGCGTGAGATGAAAGAACAGTTGTTAGACTCAATGGATCTAGAACGTGAACGTGGAATTACGATTAAATTAAATGCCGTTCAGCTTCAATATAAAGCAAAAGATGGTGAGATTTATACGTTCCACTTGATTGATACCCCGGGACACGTAGACTTTACATACGAGGTTTCTAGAAGCTTAGCAGCTTGTGAGGGAGCTTTGCTTATTGTAGATGCCGCTCAGGGTATTGAAGCGCAAACGTTAGCAAACGTATACTTGGCTCTTGAGAATGATCTTGAGATCTTGCCAGTTATCAACAAGATCGATCTTCCGAGTGCTGAGCCAGAAAGAGTACGCCAAGAGATTGAAGATGTTATCGGACTGGATGCTTCAGAAGCAGTACTTGCTTCAGCGAAAGCAGGTATTGGTATTCAAGATATTCTAGAACAGATTGTAGCAAAAGTACCAGCTCCTCCAGGTGATCCTGAGGGACCTCTTAAAGCGCTTATCTTTGACTCCCTTTATGATCCATATAGAGGCGTAGTAACGTATATTCGTGTGGCTGAAGGTACAGTTAAGGTCGGCGATAAAATTAGAATGATGGCAACTGGAAAAGAGTTTGAGGTGCTTGAACTCGGAGTATTCACTCCTAAAGCGGTTCAAAAAGACTTTTTAACAGTTGGTGATGTTGGTTTCTTAACAGCTTCTATCAAAAACGTTGGGGATACTCAAGTCGGGGATACGATAACAAGTGCAGTTAAAGGCGCATCTGAACCTCTACCTGGTTATAGAAAGATGAACCCAATGGTATATTGCGGACTATATCCAGTAGACACTGCAAAATATAACGACCTGCGTGAAGCGTTAGAACGACTTGTGTTAAATGATTCTGCTCTTCAATATGAGCCTGAGACTTCTCAAGCCCTTGGATTTGGATTCCGGTGTGGATTCTTAGGACTTCTTCATATGGAGATCATTCAAGAACGTATTGAACGTGAATTTAATATTGACCTTATCGCAACAGCACCAAGCGTTATTTATAACGTTACGATGACGGACGGTGAAAAAATAATCGTCGATAACCCTGCTAATATGCCTGAAGCACAGAAGATTTCTGTCGTTGAAGAACCATATGTTAAAGCTTCAATCATGACACCTAACGATTATGTTGGGACAATTATGGAGATCTGCCAAAAGAAACGCGGCATCTTCATGACGATGGATTATTTAGAAAACAATCGCGTAAACGTTCTTTACGAGATTCCGCTTTCTGAGATCGTTTATGATTTCTTTGATCAGTTAAAATCTAGTACAAAAGGGTACGCATCTCTTGATTATGAGTTGATTGGTTATAAACCATCAAAGCTGGTTAAGATGGAAATATTGCTGAACAATGAAAAGATTGATGCCTTGTCTGTTATTGTTCATAAAGACTTCGCGTATGAGCGCGGTAAAGTAGTAGTTGAAAAGCTAAAAGAATTGATTCCGCGTCAACAGTTTGAAGTGCCAATACAAGCTGCAATTGGTCAGAAGATTGTCGCTCGTTCAAACATTAAGGCATTAAGAAAGAACGTTTTAGCTAAGTGTTACGGCGGGGATATCTCGCGTAAACGTAAGCTATTAGATAAACAAAAAGAAGGTAAAAAGCGTATGAAGACAATCGGTCGAGTAGATGTACCTCAAGAAGCGTTTATGGCCGTTCTTCGTATGGATGATACAAACAACAACAAATAAAAGCTGTTTTAAGACCGCGAAGGCAATTTTAGCGGTCTTTCCTAATTTATGAGAATAAAAGGCGGTGAACATCGTGCTTAAAGCGGCATACCTTCATATCCCATTCTGTGTTCAAATTTGTAACTATTGTGATTTTAATAAGATTTTTATTCATCAGCAGCCAGTAGATGAATATTTAGCGTCTATGAAAAAAGAGATGCTGAATACGACGTCCAGGTTTAAGAACTATGAAATGGAGACGATTTTCGTAGGAGGGGGAACGCCTACTTCTCTAAGTGAAGATCAATTGAACACCTTCTTAAATGATGTAAACGAAGTGTTTGGAAACAAATACTTAAAAGAATTCACAGTTGAGGCAAATCCAGAACAAACAACAAAAGAAAAAATCGCAGTTTTAAAAGATAATGGGGTTAACAGGCTGAGTATCGGCGTGCAGGCGTTTCAATCCTCTTTGTTAAAAAAATTAGGTCGGACACATAACAGAGAAGATGTGTATTCAACTGTTGCTGAAGCTAAAGCTGCAGGAATTCACAATATGTCGATTGATTTGATGTTTGGTTTGCCAGGACAAACGATGGATATGTTCAAGAAGTCAGTAGACGAGGCACTGGCACTTGATGTTCCGCACATATCGTCTTATTCATTGCAGATTGAAAAGAAAACTGTATTTTATAATCTAGCCCAAAAAGGTAAGCTCGTCTTGCCAGAGCAAGAGCTTGAAGCCGCAATGTATGAATATTTAATTGAGACTCTTGATAAAAAAGGATTCAAGCAATATGAGATCAGCAATTTTGCAATTCCTGGGTTTGAGAGCAAACATAATCTCCAATACTGGAATAATAACGAATATTTTGGGATTGGTGCAGGAGCCCATAGTTATGTTGAGGGGACGAGAAGAAGAAATGCGGGTCCATTAAAACAATATATGAACTTAATCGAGGAACAAGGTTTTCCTTATATCGAAGAACATCAAGTACCTATAGCTGAAAAGATGGAAGAAGAAATGTTCATGGGTCTTCGTAAAGAAGAAGGTGTTTCTGATAAGACGTTTATGAATCGTTATGGCAGATCCATGTTTGATATTTATAAAGAACCCATTCAAAGACTCATTCAAAAAGGTTGGCTGGAACAGAGGGAAGACACTCTTCTTTTAACAAAGGATGGAAGACCTTTAGGCAACGAAGTCTTTCAAGAATTTATTGGTGTAGTTTTAGATTGACAACGAAGAGTACCTTTTGGTAACTTATATTATAGATTTAGCACTCGCTCTTTAAGAGTGCTAACAAATGGGGTGATGGTATGTTAACGGAACGTCAACTCTTTATTCTGCGTGTTTTAATAGATGACTATATTAAGCATGTTGAGCCTGTAGGTTCCCGTACAATTTCTAAGCGAGAGGACATTACCTACAGTCCCGCAACCATTCGAAATGAACTTGCGGATTTGGAGGATCTTGGATTCTTAGAAAAAACCCATACATCATCTGGTAGAATACCGTCTGAAAAAGGTTATCGTTTTTATGTAGATCACCTTCTACCTTCTCTTTTCATGAAGGAAAGTGAGATTGGACATTCAGAACTTTTATTCACAGAAAAAGTTCAGGAGGCAGAAGCGTTATTTGATCAATCTGCTAAAATTCTATCAGATTTGACCAATTATACATCTGTTGTTTTAGGGCCTAACGCCCTAGACATGAAGCTCAAGCACATGCAGATCATTCCGATATCGTCTCAGATGGCTGTTGCTATTTTCGTAACGAACACCGGACATGTTGAAAACAGACAGATCGTTCTGCCTGAAACAATTGAACCGTCTGAACTTGAGAAGCTCGTTAATATTTTGAACGAAAGACTTGCAGGGGTTAGATTGATAGAGCTGAACACACGTATTCAAAAAGAACTTTCAACTGTGTTTAAAAAACATCTCCGAGATTATCAAAACATGGGAGTTTTCCTTGATCAGCTTTTATTATGGAGCAAGAAAGAAAAGCTTTTTTATGGCGGGAAAACAAACATGCTTTCTCAACCGGAATTCCGTGATCTTGATAAGGTTAGACCGCTTCTCGACTTTTTGGAAACGCGTGATCTAATGGAAAAGCTTGTTTCCTCTACTGATAAGGGTCTAACAATTCGGATTGGTACAGAGAATGAGCATGAAGCCATGAAAAACTGCAGTGTGATAAATGCTTCCTATACCATGCATGGCAAACATATAGGAACCATTTCATTGATCGGTCCAACGAGAATGGAATACAAGAAAGTTATTTCGCTGCTAGATTCGTTATCCAAGGAAATGACAAATCGATTAAACGGTTTTTCTAATTAATTGTATTAGTTTAGGGAGGTGAAAGCATGAACAAAGAGGATATCACTCAAGATCAATCACAGACAGATGTGAATGAAGAAGTGGCGGAAACTGAAGAAGTTGTTGAAGAATCAGCAGAATCTTCAACCGAGGAAACTCTTAGTGAAGAACAGCTACGTATCTCAGAATTAGAAGCAAAACTTGAGGAAGCTAGTCAAAAGAATCTTCGTTTGCAAGCGGATTACGATAATTTCCGTCGCCGTACAAGAGAAGAACAGGCAGCGAGCCTTAAATATAAATCTCAAAGTCTTTTAGAACAGTTATTACCTGCACTCGATAACTTTGAGCGTGCTTTGAAGACTGAAGCTACGAACGAGCAAACCAAAACGCTAATCCAAGGGATGGAAATGGTTTATCGTCAGTTGGCAGATGCTCTGAAACAAGAGGGATTGACAGAAATTCCGTCAGTTGGTCAAACATTTGACCCGAACTTGCACCAAGCTGTAATGCAAGTAGAGGATTCTGAATTTGAATCCAACACGGTTATTGAGGAATTGCAAAAAGGTTATTTGTTAAAAGATCGAGTAATTCGACCAGCAATGGTAAAAGTAAACGCTTAAGAACTACATATGAATGATGGAGGGAAAAAACATGAGTAAAATCATCGGTATTGACTTAGGTACAACAAACTCTTGTGTGGCTGTTATGGAAGGTGGAGAAGCGGTTGTAATTCCTAATCCGGAAGGAAACCGTACAACACCATCAGTAGTAGCATTCAAAGACGGAGACCGTTCAGTTGGGGAAGTTGCAAAGCGTCAGGCTGTAACGAATCCGAATACAATCATGTCGATCAAACGTTATATGGGAACTGACCATAAAGAAACGGTTGAAGGTAAAGATTACACTCCACAAGAGATCTCCGCGATCATCTTGCAAAAATTAAAGTCTCACGCAGAAGACTACCTTGGAGAAAAGGTTGAAAAAGCGGTTATTACAGTGCCTGCTTATTTCAATGATGCACAGCGTCAAGCAACTAAAGATGCTGGACAAATCGCAGGACTTCAAGTTGAGCGTATCGTAAACGAGCCTACTGCAGCTGCTTTAGCTTACGGTCTTGAAAAAGACGAAGACCAAACGATCCTAGTATTTGACCTTGGTGGTGGTACGTTTGACGTATCAATCCTTGAACTAGGCGATGGTTTCTTTGAAGTAAAAGCTACTTCTGGAGATAACAAGCTTGGTGGAGATGATTTTGACCAAGTTATCATCGACCACTTAGTTAGCGAATTCAAGAAAGAGAACGGTATTGATCTTTCTCAAGATAAGATGGCACTTCAGCGTTTGAAGGATGCAGCTGAGAAAGCGAAGAAAGATCTTTCTGGTGTAACATCTACTCAAATCTCATTGCCGTTTATTACTGCGGACGCTTCTGGACCTAAGCACTTAGAGTTAAACTTATCTCGAGCAAAATTTGAAGATCTTTCTTCAGACTTAGTTGAGCGCACTATGGGACCTACTCGCCGAGCACTTCAAGATGCTGGAATGTCACCTTCTGATCTTGATAAAGTAATTCTTGTTGGTGGATCTACTCGTATCCCTGCTGTACAAGAAGCGATCAAGAAGTTCACGGGTAAAGAGCCTCATAAAGGTGTAAACCCTGATGAAGTTGTAGCACTAGGTGCAGCTATTCAAGGTGGAGTGCTTGCTGGTGATGTAAAGGATGTTGTTCTTCTAGATGTAACACCACTTTCATTAGGTATTGAAACAATGGGTGGAGTATTTACGAGATTGATCGATCGTAACACTACGATCCCAACTTCAAAATCCCAAGTATTTTCAACGGCTGTTGACAACCAAACATCTGTTGATATCCATGTTCTTCAAGGAGAGCGTGAGATGGCAGCGCACAATAAAACGCTTGGAAGATTCCAGTTATCTGAAATCCCACCAGCACCGCGTGGAGTGCCTCAAATCGAAGTAAGCTTTGACATCGATGCGAACGGGATTGTAAACGTACGTGCAAAAGATCTAGGAACGAATAAAGAGCAATCCATCACGATTAAATCTTCTACAGGACTTTCTGACGAAGAGATCGATCGCATGGTAAAAGACGCTGAAGAAAATGCTGAAGCGGATAAGAAGAAACGTGAAGAGATCGACACTAGAAATGAAGCGGATCAGCTTGTATTCACAGTTGATAAAACGTTGAAAGACCTTGAAGGTAAAGTAGACGAAGCTGAAGTGAAGAAAGCTGAAGAAGCTAAAGAGAGCTTGAAAAAGGCCCTTGAAGGTGACGATATTGAAGCGATTAAGAAAGAAAAGGACGCATTGAGCGAAATCGTTCAACAGCTTTCTGTTAAACTTTATGAGCAAGCAGCTCAACAAGCTCAAGCTCAACAAGGCGATGCAGAAGGACAATCAACGAAGAATGATGACAACATCGTTGACGCTGATTATGAAGAAGTAAACGACGATAAAAAGTAATTTTTAGCAGATAAAAGTCAAAGTCAGGTCATCTTGACTTTGACTTTTTTTCTGAGTTGACGATGAGAACATCGGACTTAAGACCGTAACAAAACCTTTGCAGTTTTCGTCTTGAGTCAGGTGGTATTCAATGGTAAGATAACTTTTATGTGAGAAATCGGGAGTGTCCTATATGAGTAAACGAGATTATTACGAAGTACTTGGATTAGATAAGAACGCCTCAGGTGATGAGGTGAAAAAAGCATACCGTAAACTTGCCAGAAAGTATCACCCAGATGTAAATAAAGAGGCAGATGCGGAAACAAAATTTAAAGAAGTAAAAGATGCATATGAAACGCTGAGCGACCCTCAAAAGAAAGCTCACTATGATCAATTTGGCCATACGGATCCAAATCAAGGATTCGGTGGAGGCGGAGCTGGTTTTGACGGCTTTGGCGATATATTTGATATGTTTTTCGGTGGTGGCGGAGGAAGACGAAATCCAAATGCTCCTCGCCAAGGTAATGACCTTCAGTACGGACTGCGTCTTTCTTTTGAAGAAGCTGTGTTCGGAAAGGAAACCGATATTCAGATTCCTACAGAAGAGTCGTGTGCTACTTGTCACGGATCAGGTGCAAAGCCTGGAACAAAACCGGAAACGTGCTCACATTGTAATGGCAGCGGCCAGCTGAATGTTGAACAAAATACACCTTTTGGCCGAATTGTAAACAGAAGAGTATGTAACCATTGCAGTGGTAAAGGAAAGATTATTAAAGAAAAATGTAATACATGCCATGGTGCAGGAAAAGTACGCAAAAACAAGAAAATCTCAGTTAAAGTACCTGCTGGTGTTGATAATGGTCAGCAGATCCGTATGTCTGGACACGGAGAACCAGGCGTGAACGGCGGACCTGCAGGTGATCTTTATGTGGTGTTCCAAGTAGCAGATCATGAGTTCTTCGAGCGCGATGGAGATGATATCCTGTGCGAGATGCCATTGACGTTTTCTCAAGCAGCTCTGGGAGATGAAATAGAAGTCCCAACCTTGTACGGGAAAGTTAAGCTGAAGATTCCAGCAGGAACACAAACAGGAACTCATTTCCGCTTAAGAGGAAAAGGTGTGAAAAACGTTCATGGAAGAGGTCAAGGTGACCAGCATATTCAAGTAAAAGTCATAACACCTAAAAATCTTACCGAGAAACAAAAACAGCTGCTGCGTGACTTCTCAGAGATCAGCGGAAGCCTGCCAGATGAACAACAAGATGGATTTTTCGATAAAGTAAAGCGCGCGTTCAAAGGCGACTAAACAAACTCAGCATTCGAGTAACTTATTAACTTACTCGGATGCATTTAATTGTTCTTTTTTAATTTAAATGCTCTTTCTAAAAGTTGCTTAAGGTATTACTTTGTATTATTCTCATCATTGACAAGTTGATTGGAGCGTAAGGTGAGAGACTCCTGCGGGATGAGTGGGGCAGGTGAGACTCCTAACAGCGCAGAGCGCTAGGAGGCTCACCGCACACCCCGCGGAAAGCGAACACCTGGAGCGGAAATCAACTACTTTCAATAGCAACAAAGTTTTACGAAAACAGTCTATTTAAAATATCTATAAGCCAAACTAACTAACGGAGTTGATATGATGAAATGGTCAGAGATTAGCATCCACACTACTCAGGAAGCTGTTGAACCAGTATCGAATATTTTACATGAGGCAGGAGCAAGCGGAGTTGTGATTGAGGATGTTGATGACCTCTCTAAAGAGCGTCAATCCGTATTTGGCGAAATCTATCAGCTGAATCCATCTGATTATCCTTCTGAAGGCGTTATTTTAAAAGCGTACTTACCTGTAAATAGTTTTTTAGGTGAAACGGTCGAAGAGATCAAACAAGCGATTACGAATCTTGTTAAGTACGATATTGATATTGGGGCAAACACGATATCTATTTCAGAAGTGAATGAAGAAGAATGGGCAACTGCTTGGAAAAAATATTATAAGCCGGTAAAAATCTCAAAGAGAATTACAATTACCCCTACTTGGGAAGACTACAAGCCTGTAAATTCTGATGAACTTATAATCGAATTAGATCCTGGGATGGCTTTTGGTACGGGAACACACCCTACAACTGTTATGAGCTTACAGGCTATCGAAAAATATATCAAAGAAGGCGATTCTGTTACTGATGTTGGAACAGGATCAGGAGTTTTAAGTATCGCGTCTGCTATGTTAGGTGCAAAACAAGTTGAAGCTTATGACCTTGATGAAGTAGCAGTGAACTCTGCCCGTTTAAATGTGAAGCTGAATAAGGTTCATACAAAAGTCCATGTAGACCAGAATGATCTCTTAAAAGGCATTGATGGTCCAGTCGATCTTGTTGTAGGAAACCTTTTGGCTGAAATCATTCTATTATTTGTCGAAGATACAGCAAAAGTATTGAAGCCGGGCGGATACTTTATTACATCAGGTATTATACAAGGTAAAAAACGCGATGTGAAAGAAAAGTTAGAACAACAAGGCTTTACCATCGTAGAAGTTTTAGAAATGGAAGATTGGGTAGCGATCGTTGCTCAAAATCAGAAATAAGAAGATAGGAAGTGCGCTTCATGCAAAGGTACTTTGTTCCGTCAGAAAACTGGAGAGATAACCGCGTGCTAATAACAGGCGAAGATGCGAAACACATCTTAAAAGTGATGAGAATGCAAGATGGAGATCACATCATCTGTTCGGATAACAACGGTCGTACCTCTTTGTGTGAAATCGTGGAGCTTGATGGTAACGTAGTTGAGGTACAAGTAGTTAAAGATGTTGAGACAGAAACTGAGATGCCTGTGTTTGTTACCATTGCACAGGGACTTCCAAAGGGAGATAAGCTCGAGTATATTGTCCAAAAAGGCACAGAACTTGGAGCAGTATCCTTTTTCCCATATACAGCTGAGCGTTCAGTCGTAAAATGGGATGAAAAAAAAGCTTTGAAGAAACAAGACCGTTTAGAAAAAATTGCAAAAGAAGCTGCAGAACAGTCTCATAGAAGCAGGGTTCCAGAGATTCTGAAGCCAGGTTCTTTTTCTGATTTGCTTAAAATGGCAGAACAGTATAATATAAAAATCGTTGCGTTTGAAGAAGAAGCTAAACAACACGAATCATCACGTTTTGCTTCTGTTTTAAAAACAGCAGCTAAGGGAGATTCCATCCTCTGTGTCATTGGACCTGAGGGAGGAATCAGTCAAAAAGAAGCGATTTCTCTTAGTGAACGCGGATTTGTATTATGCGGGCTTGGTCCCAGAATCTTAAGGACAGAAACAGCGCCATTATATATGTTATCTGCCATTTCTTATCATTTTGAATTAAAGGGGTGATTAATATGCCATCCGTTGCATTTCATACATTAGGTTGTAAAGTAAATCATTACGAAACAGAAGCAATCTGGCAGCTTTTTCAAGCTGAAGGATACGAACGAGCTGATTTTGACAATACAGCAGACGTCTATGTGATTAATACATGTACAGTTACAAACACTGGTGATAAAAAAAGCAGACAAGTAATCAGAAGAGCCATCCGTAAAAATCCTGATGGGGTTATTTGTGTTACAGGTTGCTATGCTCAGACTTCACCAGCCGAAATTATGGCTATCCCGGGCGTAGATGTTGTTGTAGGTACACAAGATCGTTCTAAAATGCTTTCCTATATCCAACAATACAAAGAGGAACGTATGCCGATTAATGGTGTCTCTAACATTATGAAGGCACGAGTATATGAAGAATTAGATGTGCCAGCTTTTACTGATCGAACAAGAGCATCATTAAAGATTCAAGAAGGCTGCAATAATTTCTGCACATTTTGTATTATTCCTTGGGCAAGAGGTCTTCTTCGTTCTCGAAAACCAGAAGATGTTCTTTCTCAAGCACAGCAGCTCGTTGATGCAGGATACAAAGAAATTGTTCTTACTGGAATCCATACAGCAGGTTACGGTGAGGATATGAAAGATTATTCTTTTGCAAAACTGCTTGATGATTTAGATAAAAATATTTCGGGGCTTAAACGTATACGTATTTCTTCTATTGAGGCTAGTCAGATTTCTGATGAAGTGATTGAGGTAATGGGCAGATCTGACAAAGTGGTTCCCCATCTTCACATACCGCTTCAATCTGGTTCTAATTCAGTTCTGCAAAGAATGAGAAGAAAGTATTCGATGGAAATGTTTGGAGAAAGATTAGATCGTTTGAAAGAGGCGCTTCCGGGTCTGGCGATCACATCGGATGTTATAGTTGGGTTCCCAGGAGAGACAGAAGAAGAGTTTATGGAGACGTATCGATTCATTGAGAACCATAAATTTATGGAACTTCATGTATTTCCTTACTCGAAACGTACCGGTACCCCAGCTGCTAAGATGGAGAATCAGGTTCCAGAAGATGTTAAGAATGAACGTGTTCACAAGCTGATCGCATTATCCGATCAATTAGCGAAAGAATATGCTTCGAACTATGAAGATACAGTTGTTGAAGTTATTCCAGAAGAAGCTTTTAAAGAAGAAGCTGGAAGCAATTTATTTGTAGGATATACGCCAAATTATCTAAAAGTTGTATTTGAAGGCAGCGAAGAGATGATCGGTAAATTAGTGAAAGTGAAAATTACTGAAGCTGGGTATCCTTATAATAAAGGTGTATTTGTAAAACAAGAAATGGAAGAAATCCTGAAGCAAGCTGTTTCAAGCTAACATCCTGGAGTTCATGCCAGGGTGTTTTTTTAGGTGGCTGTTTTCGTAAACTTTGATGCTATTGAAAGACGTTGATTTCCGTTCCAGGTGCTCGCTTTCCGCGGGGCAGGCGGTGAGCCACATTCGAACGTTTTACTTTTAAGTGTCTCACCTGCCCGCCTGTCCCGCAGGAGTCTCCCACCTTCCACTCCAATCAACTGTCATAGAAGAAAAATGATGTTTAAAAGCAACAATCTTCTAGAAAAGAGCCTTTTAGGTTGTTTTCGCATACAATGTTGCTCTTGATAATAGCTAATTTCCGCTCCAGCTTGCTAATGAAGAGAAAAAACAAACAATGTTTACAAAAACACCGAATTATTATTTAAAATTTGAAGCAACTCGATTTATGTCGAATTATTTGATATGATACTAACGGTGTTTAATTTTTTATTTAAGAAAGGGTTTGTTGAAATGAGCAATTTAAACGTTGCAAGAATGATTGACCACACAGCATTAAAAGCAGATACTTCAAAGCAAGAGATCTTAACTCTTTGTGAAGAAGCTAAAAAATATAATTTCTTTTCTGTATGTGTTAATCCGACTTGGGTTTATACAGCATTTGAACAATTAAAGGATTCAGATGTTGCCGTTTGTACGGTAATTGGTTTCCCATTAGGTGCAAATACACCAGAAGTAAAGGCATTTGAAACAAAGAATGCGATTGAAAATGGTGCTACTGAAGTTGATATGGTTATTAACATTGGTGCTTTAAAAGATGGAAACTATGAACTAGTTGAACAAGATGTTCGTGCAGTAGTTGAAGCAGCTAAAGGCAAGGCACTTACTAAAATTATTATTGAAACGTCTCTTTTAACGAATGAAGAAAAAGTTAAAGCATGTGAAATTGCTGTAAAAGCTGGTATTGACTTCGTTAAAACATCTACTGGATTTTCAACTGGCGGAGCGACTGTTGAAGATGTTAAGTTAATGCGTGAAACAGTTGGACCAAACATTGGTGTAAAAGCATCTGGTGCTGTACGTGACCGTGAAACAGCTTTAGCTATGATCGAAGCTGGTGCGACTCGTATTGGTGCTAGTGCAGGAATCGCAATTGTTGAAGGCGGAACATCCACTTCAGACTATTAATATCTGTTTTTAAATAATTACCTGCTCTCTCCGACCAACTTGTTTAAATTAAGTTGACCGTATTGCAAGGATATATTATAATGGCAAAAGATATGTGACGCATCTTTACTTTATGTAAGGGTGGTCTGGAGGGAGGGAAATACAAATGGCAGAAACACGTATTCGCAAGAATGAATCCATTGATGATGCTCTTCGTCGTTTTAAAAGATCCGTTTCCAAAGATGGAACATTGGCTGAAGTTAAAAAGCGCAAGCATTATGAAAAGCCAAGCGTAAAGCGTAAGAAGAAGGCTGAGGCAGCAAGAAAGCGTAAGTTCTAAGCGGGGTGTAAGTAAGAAATATGAGTCTTCTTAACGATTTAAATCAAGATATGAAACAAGCGATGAAGGACAAGAACAAGCAAAAGCTTTCTGTTATTCGTATGCTTAAGGCATCACTTCAAAATGAAGCCATCAAGCTAGGACGCGAATTAAATGAGGAAGAAGAGCTTACCGTTCTTGTACGCGAAATGAAACAAAGAAAAGACTCCCTCCAAGAATTCGAAAAAGCTGGCCGCGATGATTTAGTCGCTGGTCTTCAAGATGAAATTGCTGTTCTTACGCCATACTTACCAAAACAGCTTACAGAAGAAGAACTGCAAGAAATCGTTGCTCAAACGATTTCTGAAACAGGTGCTGCTTCAAAAGCTGATATGGGTAAAGTTATGGGTGCTCTTATGCCGAAAGTTAAAGGGAAAGCCGATGGCGGACTCGTTAACCGTATTGTGCAGCAACAATTATCATAATTGAATTGACAAACGCTCTGTATACTATACAGAGCGTTTTCTTATTTTTTGAAACTTTTCCCACAAAATAACGTAAAATAAAAATGAAGGGGGGGTTCTTGTGAAAAAAACCCGTTTATTCATATATATGCTTTGTCTTTTATGGGGGATATACGGTTTGATTTCTACACAGCATGTTTTCTCTGCTGGAAAAGGGAAGACTGTAACTTTTATTCCAGTTGAACATGAGGTTGAGAGAGGTCTCGAAGCTTTTTTAGAACGAAGTATTAAAAAAGCAGAAGAAGATGGTACTGATCATATTGTACTTGAAATCTACACACCAGGAGGCAGAGTAGACGCCGCATTACATATAGCAAAAGTCATGCGGGAAACAGAGATTCCGATTACGGCTTATGTCGTGAAGAATGCTTTTTCTGCAGGAGCTTATATAGCTCTTAATGCCGATCAAATTGTCATGAAGCCTTCTACTACCATTGGATCAGCAGCTGTTATCGATGGCCAAGGTAATGCGGCAGGTCAAAAAGCAGAATCTGCATGGAAGGCAGAAATGCTAGCAGCAGCCGAGCTGAATGACAGAGATCCATTGTATGCTGAAGCAATGGTAGATCCAGACATCGAGATATCAGCTTTGAATGTAAAAAAAGGAGATTTGCTAACGTTAACAGCTAGTGAAGCTTTAAAGGTTGGTTACGCTGAGAAAATTGCTCAAGACAGGCAGGAGCTTTTATCGTACTTAAACTTAGAAGATGCTAAAGTTTTAGAATCCAATCCTACATTTGCTGATAAGATAGCCCGGTTCGTTACAAATCCAGTAGTTGTACCGATCTTACTTTCATTAGGAAGCCTAGGCCTCGTTTTAGAGCTATATACACCAGGATTCGGGCTTGCAGGCTCAATCGGAGCGCTATCATTAATGTTGTTTTTTTATGGCCACATGATTGCAGGTCTTGCTGGCTGGGAAGCCATTATATTGTTTGGTGTCGGATTAGTTCTGATCATATTGGAGTTATTTCTGCCTGGAGGAATTATGGGCATACTGGGGGTGGCAGCAATGTTAACGGGGTTGATACTCGCTGGCGGTTCGCTATCTGGAATTCTGATCGCGATTGCAATCGCAATTGTTGTAACAATTATAGGGTCTTACTTTTTTATTAAATCTTTTGGATACAATGGGCCTTTGAAACGGTTAGTTCTTTTTGATTCAACCAGTTCTGAAAAAGGTTACCTCTCCCATCAAGAGCGTATAGATCTAACTGGCAGAACAGGTGTAACAGCTACACCATTGAGACCATCAGGCAGTGTGAAGGTTGATGAGGAATATCTCGATGTTGTTACAGAAGGCTCTTATATTGAAAAAGGTCAACTAGTAAAGATTGTAAAAGTTAGTGGAGGACGTGTCGTTGTCAGATCAGTTGAAAATAATGAATGAATGGAGTGTGTGTGAATGTTAGAATTCGGTTCTATCGCAAGTATTGTAATTATCGGACTCATTGTTATTGGTTTAGCAGTATTATTTACTTTTGTCCCAGTAATGCTATGGATCTCAGCATTAGCTGCAGGTGTTAGAGTGGGAATCTTTACTTTAGTAGGGATGAGATTAAGAAGGGTTATTCCGAATCGCGTAGTTAACCCATTAATCAAAGCTGTAAAAGCTGGATTAGGCTTGAGTACCAATCAGCTTGAGAGTCATTACCTGGCTGGAGGGAACGTAGACCGCGTCGTTAACGCATTAATTGCTGCACACCGTGCAAATATAGAACTGAGCTTTGAAAGAGCCGCAGCAATCGACTTGGCAGGACGTGATGTACTTGAAGCCGTTCAGATGAGTGTTAACCCAAAAGTAATAGAAACTCCTTTCATTGCCGGTGTGGCTTTAGATGGAATTGAAGTTAAAGCAAAAGCTAGAATCACGGTTCGTGCAAACATCGACCGCCTTGTAGGGGGAGCTGGAGAAGAAACAATTATCGCCCGTGTTGGTGAGGGGATCGTAAGTACAATCGGTTCATCTGAAACGCATAAAAAAGTTCTTGAAAATCCAGATTTAATTTCTCAAACGGTATTATCAAAAGGACTGGACGCAGGCACAGCTTTCGAAATTCTATCCATTGATATTGCGGATATTGATATCGGTAAAAACATTGGGGCTGAACTTCAAACAGATCAAGCTATGGCTGATAAGAATATTGCTCAAGCAAAAGCCGAAGAGAGACGTGCCATGGCCGTTGCTAATGAACAAGAGATGAAGGCAAGAGTTCAGGAGATGAGAGCAAAAGTTGTGGAAGCAGAAGCAGAGGTTCCTATGGCTTTAGCAGAAGCGCTTAGATCAGGAAACATGGGCTTTATGGATTATATGAACATGAAGAACATTATGGCAGACACAACGATGCGTGAATCCATCAGCAAGTCCTCTAATACAGATAAAGAGAACAACGATGATAAAGGACGGAAGATTTAAAGATGAACATCTTTGAAGCGATTCTTGAACTGCTGTTTGCGAATATCTTTTTTGTTATTCTGGTTGCAGGTGGGATATTTAGCTTCTTTAAAAGGATGAAAGAAACTCAGAATACCTCGAGACCTGTGCCTGATAGACGTGCAGCGGAACAACCAAAACAAACCGTCTCTCCTTTTGGCAGTCCAGCACAGGTTGAACATCAAGAAATCGCTGAAAGTAAAGCTGCAGAGGTTGGAGGCAAGAAATACGAAAGGCAGACGCCTAAACGTCAAAAAAGTGCCGATTTTAATAATCGATCGAACCGTTACCAAGATAAAGAAGAAGAAATTCTGAGCAGCTTTAAAGTAGATCAGCAAGAACTCCAAAAAGCGATTATCTGGTCTGAAATTCTTTCTAAACCTAAAGCTATGCAAAAGCGATAGAGTATCTAAACAAATGACTCTTTTGCATTAGTTTTTTTCTAAAGAAATGCTGCCACTGGCTTTCTCTATTCTTATCATTACTTTCAGCGCAGCCATGCGAAAACAGCGAAACGAAACAATGAAATAGTGATAGTTTACCCCCTGCTCTCATAAAAATGGAGAGAGGGGGTTTTTTTATGGGAAAATTGCGGCAGCAAGTAAACAAATGGATGATGCAGAACCTTGAACTACCAGCAGATGTAGTGATGGATTTACCCCGAATCACGATGATTGGACAATTACACATATATATTGAAAACCACAGAGGTGTAAAAGCTTTTTCGAATGAACAGCTTACACTCAAATTAAAACAAGGGACTCTCGTTATTAAAGGAAGTGAATTTGTCATTAAAACCATCTTATCGGAAGAAATCTTACTTGAAGGTACGATATCTTCAGTTGATTTTAAAAATGAATAACGTGTTGATGAATAGGGAGGGACAAGATGAAAACCAATTGGAATCACATAAAAGGCTATATAAGGGTTGAAATTATTGGACAAGATTCTAGCTCTTTTATAAATACTTGCATACAATCTGGAATACAGATATGGGATATTCAGCCTCTTGATCATAGCCGCGTACTCGTCTCCATATCCTTATCTGATGTAAGAAAAGCAAAAGTCATTCTAAAAGAAAACAAATTAAGAATTAGAATAAAAGAAAAGAAGGGTACACCTTTTCTATTGAATAGAATGTGGAAAAGAAATGGTTTTATCCTAGGGATGGCCTCTTTTATCTTTGTGCTTTTTTTATTATCTAATATGATTTGGAATATAAATGTTACGGGGGCAAATCCTAAGACTGAATATGAGTTAAGAAAAGCCGCTGTTGAAATAGGAGTGACGAAGGGGAAATTTATTTTTCTATTGCCTAACGTTAGAGAGATTCAGCGGGAATTAACAGAAAAAATGGACAATGTCACATGGATCGGTGTTACTCAACATGGTACCTCATATCGCTTGGAAGTAGTTGAAAAGGAGATACCTGAAACAAAACCGATTACCGGCCCAAGACATCTTGTCGCAACGAAAGAAGCTGTAATTCATTCTGTATTCGTTGAAAAAGGACAACCCATCGTTGGTGTGAATGATTATGTTAAGAAGGGGTCCTTATTAGTTTCTGGGCTTATAGGAAAAGAAAAAAAACCACAGCTCGTAAGTGCAAAAGGGAAGATCTGGGGAGAAGTATGGTATCAAACAGAGGTGGAAGTTCCTTTAAATACTTCTTTTCAAACGTACACAGGAGAATATAAAAACAGACATTATGTATCCTTGTTTGGTTTAAATCTTCCGATATACGGATTTTCTGATGGAGAATTTAAAGACAAAACGGAAACACTAAATGAAAGCCCTCTTTACTTAGCGAAATGGAAGATGCCCTTTTCTTATATAAAAAAAGAAATCAGGGAAACGGATGGAGTCAAGCGCTCCTACACGAAAGCAGAAGCCATCGAAGTTGGTAAGAAGATGGCAAAGAAAGAATTAGGAAAGAAATTGCCTGAAGATGCAAAAATTAAAGGTGAAAAAGTTTGGCAACAAAACGTCTCGAATGGTAAAGTTAAATTAACGATGCTCTACCAAGTAATTGAAAATATTGCATCTGAACAACCTATACCTATCCAACAAGGAGAATGAGTAGTTTGTCAGAAACGAAAAGACTTAATTCATTACAACTCGAAAATACGACTGAAGCAGCTTCCCTTTTTGGGCCGAACGATGCTTTCTTGAAAGTGATTGAAGACAAGCTCAACGTGAGTATTGTTACCAGAGGAGAAGACATTTTAGTTTCAGGTGAACTCGCTAAAGCAGAAATGGTTGAAGAGACTCTGTTCGTCTTGCTGAAATTGGTGCGTAAAGGAATCAAGATTTCAGAAAGAGACATTGTTTATGCTGTTCAGCTTGCTGAAAAAAATATGCTGGATGAATTAAGTGAGCTTTATGAAGAAGATATTGCGGTTACTGCAAAAGGAAAACCAATTCGTGTAAAAACTCTTGGTCAGCGGCATTACGTTCAATCCATGAGAAAGCGCGACCTTGTATTTGGTATTGGTCCTGCTGGTACTGGTAAGACCTATCTTGCTGTAGTTATGGCAGTTAACGCTTTAAAAGAAGGTAAAATGAAAAAGATTGTACTTACTCGCCCTGCTGTTGAAGCAGGAGAGAGCCTTGGTTTTTTGCCGGGGGATTTAAAAGAAAAAGTGGATCCTTATCTGCGGCCTCTTTACGATGCGCTGCATGACCTTCTAGGGGCTGAACATACTGAAAGGCTGATTGAGCGCGGGACGATTGAAATTGCCCCATTAGCGTACATGAGAGGCCGGACACTTGATGAAAGCTTTGTTATCTTAGACGAAGCGCAAAACACAACACCAGAACAAATGAAAATGTTTATAACGCGTCTTGGCTTTGGCTCTAAGATGGTTATTACAGGTGACTTAACACAGATCGATCTTCCGCGTGGAAAAGAATCTGGGTTGAAAGTAACCGAAAAAAGGCTCGAGAGCGTAAAGGGCATTGATTTTATATACTTAAAACAATTGGATGTTGTACGTCATCCGCTAGTACAACGAATCATCGAAGCATATGAAACATACGAAGACTAAGGCCTCTATTTTTATAGAGGCTTTTTTATGTGGTGTAAGAATTGGATAAGATGCTATAGAGAAGAATACAACGCGCTGAAAATTGGAACGATGCGGGAATTCAACTAGTCCAATACTTTTGATGGTAGGGATACCATTTTTATTAACGATAAATCTGAAATGATTGTTGCTTTTAAATCTTTTTTTCTTGTCTTCTTTGAATAGTTGGTTGTAGTGGAAGGTGGGAGACTCCTGCGGGACAGGCGGGCAGGTGAGACACTTAAGAGTAAAACGTACGAATGTGGCTCACCGCCTGCCCCGCGGAAAGCGAGCACCTGGAACGGAAATCAACCACTTTCAACCAAGAATAAATACGAAACCTGCTCTTTAAGAAAAGGATTACTTTTATCTTTTTCGTTTGAAAAGTACCATATTTGTACAATTTTTGCTAAGATTAGAACAGGATGTACAAGTTTAAGGAGTGGTATCGCTTGTCCAATATCAGGCATCTTTTGTCCAATTACTTTCGTTTAAGTGTAGCAACAGTATCCTTTATTGTTATGGGCATCATTTTGTTTTCCCTTTTAGTCAGCAATGTTACTCCCAATGTAGTGGACGTCAATGTTTATGAGCGTGCTCCTAGGGATATCCAATCTCCTATTACGATTCCGCTTGAAGATCAGACGGAAGCGAGGAAAAGGCTGGCTGAAGAGAGTGTTAAGAATGAATATACCTTTAATAAAGATCTCGCTTTACTTCAAGCAGAAGCCTTGAAAGATCTATTTGATCTAGTTATAACCATTAATAAGTCAGAAGAGGAAAAAAAGGATGACGAAGCTCCGCTATCCATGGATCAGAAGCTGGAACAGATAAAAGATTCAATAGACAAATCTGAAATATCTGATGAGACATATACTGCTTTGGCTCAAGCGAGTGTAACAGAATTAAACAATATGAAAAATTTAGGTCCGGATGTTGTGAACAAGGTATTATCCAATCCTATCATGGTTGAAGAGGTAGAAGAGGCTAGAAATGAAGCTGTTCAACTGATCCGTGAAAACAGCAATCTGTCTTATTCTTTAAGGAATGCTACAGAAGAAATCACTAGAAGTTTTATTATTGCGAATAGAACGCTTGATACTGAGAAAACAAGACAAAAACGAAAAGAAGCAAGTGATAAAGTTGAAGAGGTTGTGATTAGAGAAGGAGAAGTCCTAGTTAAAAGTGGGTCGGTAATCACACCTGAAATCTTTGATAGGCTCAAAAAGGTTGGATTACTGGATCAGGAAATGAAAACGTATCCGTATTATGGTTTGTTCCTCTTTGTGTTGATCGTAATGGCTGGTTTGTATTATTTTATGAAAGAAGAGCGCGAGAAGGAGCATTTTAGAAAATATGTAACAATCTACGCCTTATTGTTCACGCTTACCCTCGTCGTGATGAAAGTATTAAGTATCAGTACCAACCTTGGTTTAACAAGTCTCATGTATGCCGTTCCTGTTGCTGCAGGTGCGATGATGATCAAGATGCTCTTTAATGAAGAGCTCGCAGTTGTTTCTACGATTATCTTTGCTTTTAGTGCAGCTTTAATCTTTAACGAACAAACAGCAGGAAACTTTAACTTTATCATGAGCATGTATGTTTTATTTAACGGAATTTCTGGAATTGTGTTTCTAGGCAAAACACAGCAGCGTTCGAAAATCCTTCAAGCTGGATTTTTTGTATCATTTATTGCCATCCTAACTGTAGCGAGTGTTCTATTGTTGCAGAACGGAAAGTTCACATCACTGCAAATAGGATTAGATCTTGGCTGTGCAGCCATTTCTGGTTTTGTCTCAGCTGTACTTACGCTAGGGTTGTTACCTGTTATAGAGTCTTCTTTTAACATATTGTCAGTAACAAAACTTATCGAACTATCTAATCCAAATCATCCTATATTGCGAAAAGTGCTGATGGAAGCACCGGGTACTTATCACCATAGCATCATGGTAGCCAATCTTTCTGAAGCAGCTTGTGAATCTATTGGTGCTAATGGACTTCTTGCAAGAGTGGGTTCATATTATCACGATGTCGGAAAAACGAAACGCCCCCATTTTTTTATAGAGAATCAAATGAATATGGAGAATCCGCATGACAAGATTGCTCCACAATTAAGTAAGACGATAATAACGGCGCATCCCTACGACGGGGCTGATATGCTTAGAGCAGAAAAAATACCGAAAGAGATTATTGACATAGCTGAACAGCATCACGGAACGACTTTGTTAAAATTCTTTTATCATAAAGCAGCTAAGCTAACAGATAAGGAAGTCGCAGAATCAGACTTTCGATATCCTGGGCCAAAAGCACAAACAAAAGAAGTTGCAATTATCGGTATATCTGATGCTGTTGAAGCGGCTGTTCGATCATTATCGAAACCGACACCAGTTAAAATCGACGGAATCATTCGAAAGATAATAAATGATAGACTTGAGGATGGACAGTTTGACGAATGTGACATTACCCTTAAAGAACTGGATACGGTAGCTAAGACATTGACCGAAACATTGAAAGGAATTTTCCATTCCAGAATTGAGTATCCAGAAGAAACGAAAAAGGTGGAAAAACAATGATACTACATGTAGAGTATTTAAACGAAATTGATGAAAACAGTACAGAATTTCAGGAACTTTTAACAAAGGTACTTGAAAAAGCGGCTGAAATGGAAGAAACAGGCCAAGCGGAAGTATCTGTAACCATTGTAACCAAAGAAAGAATTCAAGAAATTAATAGTGAGTATCGCCAAAAAGACAGCGTAACAGATGTGATTTCTTTTGCCATGGAAGAGATGGGTGAAGATGAGACAGAAATTATAGGCGGAGAAGAGACGAGGTTTCTAGGAGACATTATTATCTGCTTAGATGTTGCTAAACAACAGGCTGAAGAGTATGGACACTCTTTAGATAGAGAAATGGGCTTCCTTGCTGTACACGGTTTTCTGCATTTGTTAGGTTATGACCATATGAACGAAGAAGATGAAAAGAGAATGTTTGGCAGACAAGAAGAAATATTGGAGCAATACGGATTAAGCAGATGATTTCATGGAGAAAGTTGTTCTCAAGTTTTATGTTTGCATTTGCAGGCATATTTACAACGTTTAAAACAGAGCAAAATTTTCGGATTCACACCTTTATAAGTGTAATCGTTATCACTACAGCGATTGCACTTGATTTTTCTTCATTAAAATTAATCATTTTATTGATTGTAATCGGTCTGGTTTTAGCACTCGAGTTGATCAACACTGCGATAGAAAACACAGTGGACTTAATCACACCAGAATATCATCTCCTTGCGAAGAAGGCGAAAGATGCTGCTGCAGGAGCAGTTTTGGTTTTTTCAATATTTGCTGTTATAATCGGTATACTGCTCTTTATTGAACCGCTTATGAACAGCATAAACAATATGAAGCAATAATTGTTAAGAAGGTGAATGTGTAATGAACAAAGAACAATTGATGGATCAAGCGAAACTAGCACGTGAAAAGGCTTACGTTCCCTACTCTAAATTTCAAGTAGGTGCAGCACTTCTAACGTCTGAAGGTAAAGTATATATGGGTGCAAACATTGAGAACGCTGCATACAGCCTCACTTGTTGTGCTGAAAGAACGGCACTATTTAAAGCGTATACAGAAGGCGATAAGAAATTTAGTGCAATCGCTGTAGTGGCAGACACAAAGCGTCCAGTGCCGCCATGTGGAGCATGCCGCCAGGTGATCTCAGAGCTTTGCCCGCCGGAAATGCCAGTATATTTAACAAACTTAAAAGGTGACGTTCAAGAAATCTTAGTAAAAGATTTATTGCCAGGTGCTTTTTCGCCGGAGGATTTAAATGAATAAAGAAAGTTATAAATCTGGATTTGTTACGATCATTGGAAGACCGAACGTTGGAAAATCCACACTGTTAAATCAAGTGATCGGCCAGAAAATTGCCATTATGAGCGATAAGCCTCAAACAACAAGAAATAAGATTCAAGCTGTTTACACAACAGATGAAGCGCAAGTTATTTTTATTGATACACCAGGTATTCATAAACCTAAGCACAAGCTAGGGGATTTTATGACGAGAACCGCTCAGCAGACGTTAAATGAAGTGGATCTGATCCTCTTTGTGATCAATGCTGAAGAAGGGTATGGCCGTGGAGATCAATTTATTATCGATAGACTTGAGCATGTAAAGAATCCTATTTTCTTAGTTGTTAATAAAATTGATAAAGTCCATCCTGATCAATTGCTTCCGCTGATTGATATGTACAGAAATAAATTAGACGTTGCTGAAGTAGTGCCGATTTCTGCTTTAAACGGCAATAATGTTGATACTCTTTTAGAACAGATCGTTTCCTACATGGAAGAGGGGCCGCAATTTTATCCTGAAGACCAGGTTACTGATCATCCTGAACGGTTCATTACTGCAGAGCTGATTCGGGAAAAAGTTCTTCATCTTACTCGAGAAGAAATCCCGCATTCAGTGGCTGTTGTCATCGAAGAGATGAAAGTGCGTGAAGAAAAGAATGTTGTGTTTGTAAATGCTACGATTATCGTAGAACGTTCTTCTCAAAAAGGAATCATCATCGGTAAACAAGGAAAGATGCTTAAAGAGATCGGAAAAAGAGCAAGAACAGACATCGAAACACTGTTAGGATCCCGCGTCTTTTTAGAATTGTACGTTAAAGTACAAGCCGACTGGAGAAACAAGCAAAAACAGCTAGTAGAATTTGGTTTTAACGAGGATGAGTACTAAAACTTTAGTATTTTCTCTAAAAGGTTGTTATTGTGTTTATTCATTTTCTTCATTGACAGGTTGATTGGAGAGGAGGATGGGAGACTCCTGCGGGATGAGTGGGACAGGTGAGACCCCTCAAAGGCGCGTTGCGGCGAGGGGGCTCACCGCCCGCCCCGCGGAAAGCGAGCATCTGGAACGGAAATCAACCACTTTCAACAGGTTAAATAAAAAAACTGTTAAAATTTCCTTCACATGAAAAAAACAATTAAGGTGAACCTAGTTATAACAGGAGAAAAACAAATAGAAAGGTGTGTCCAAACATGAAAGAATTTACTTGGAAAGTATTCTGTGAAACGGGCAGTATTGATACCTATTTGTTATACAAAGAGCTAGACCATGAAATAACAGCATTATCAGCAGTTATTCCTTATGAAGAGTCTCTTGAGGAACCTCCATTTCATTAATCGTAACTACGGTGCCTTCTTGACGAGAGGGTGGTGATTTACCTTGCTTTATAAAGTCGAAGGAATAGTCATTAAAACCGTTCCGTATGGCGAATCCAATACAATTATAACTTTGTATACAAAAGAATTAGGGAAAATCGGCGTAATGGCTAGAGGGGCTAAAAAACCAAAAAGCCGCTTCACATCCATTACGCAGCTTTTTACATACGGAATTTTTGTTTTTCAAAAAGGAAGAGGGCTTGGAACACTGCAGCAGGGTGAGGCGTTGTCTTCTTTTCGCAAAATAAGAGAAGATTTAGTTAAGACCGCTTATGCTGCTTATTTAGCAGAATTGTTAGATAGACATACATCTGAAGATGATCTGAGGCCAGACCTTTTTGGATGGATTAAACAATCGCTGGAATATATCAATCACGGTATTGACCCAGAAGTGATTACCTTTTTATTTGAAATGAAAATGATGAAAATAGCTGGAATTGTACCTGAGTTAACCAAATGTGTATCTTGTCACTCGACAGAAGGGGATTTTTCTTTTTCTATTCGAGAAGGTGGTTTTCTTTGTGAAAGGTGTTCTTATAAAGACCCTTATCGAATGAACATTTCTAAAGGTACAGCTAAACTTTTAAATATGTTTTACTACTTAGATTTAGCTAGACTTGGCAATGTATCTTTAAAAAAAGAAACGAAAAAAGAACTTAGGATGTTATTTGATGCATACATGGATGAATATTCAGGTGTGTTTTTAAAATCGAAGAAATTCCTTAAACAATTAGATGATCTATCTTGAAAAACTGTGAAGCCCTAAATCTTTGCAGTTTTTTTAGTTCGCATTCTTCCTTTAATAGGTTATAATAATGAAAATAAGTATAACACATTGGATGCGGCAAAAGGTGGTGTAAACAATCGAACTAAATAAGAGGCAGCAAAAAATTATAGAGATTGTTAAAGATAATGGACCAATAACCGGAGAGCAAATTGCAGATCAGCTGGACTTAACAAGAGCGACTTTGAGACCAGATCTAGCTATTTTAACGATGGCAGGGTACCTGGATGCAAGACCAAGAGTAGGGTATTTTTATACAGGTAAGACGGGTTCACAATTGTTAACCGAAAAGGTAAAAAAGATTAAAGTTGCTGAGTTTACTTCTATTCCAGTGGTTGTTCAGGACTCAGCTACTGTTTACGAAGCGATTTGCACAATGTTTTTAGAAGACGTCGGAACACTATTTATTATTAATAAAAACGGACATCTGGCAGGGGTCGCTTCACGAAAAGATTTATTGAGAGCAAGTATGGGGAAACAAGAAATAAACAGCATTCCAATAAACATTATCATGACAAGAATGCCTAATATAACGTATTGTTTTAAAGAGGATTACTTGTTAGATATCGCTCACATTTTGATTGGAAAGCAAATCGACTGTCTTCCAGTAGTTAAGCGTTCGAACGAAGAAAGCGGTCTTGAAGTTGTTGGCAGAATAACAAAGACCAATATCACTAAGGCTTTTGTCGAACTAGCGCATGACGAATTACTATAATGAAATGGGGAGGCCAACATGAAAGGACGTCCAATTGTATACGTCGTTTCCGATTCAGTTGGTGAAACGGCAGAGTTGGTTGTAAAAGCAGCTGCTAGCCAGTTTAATTCAACCGGGATTGAGATTAAACGTGTACCTTATGTAGAAGATAAAGAAACGATTGATGAAGTGGTCTCTTTAGCGAAAGACCATAATGGTATTATTGCTTTTACACTTGTGGTACCTGAAATAAGCAACTACCTTGCAAAACAAGCTGCATCACTCAACATCCCGACTGTGGATATTATGGGACCGATGATGGACCAGCTGCAATCAAGATTAAATCAAGTTCCTAGATATGAACCGGGTGTTGTACACAAACTTGATGATGACTACTTTAGAAAAGTTGAAGCGATAGAATTTGCTGTAAAGTATGATGATGGAAGAGACCCGCGAGGTATTTTAAAAGCAGATGTCGTTTTAATAGGTGTTTCTAGAACCTCAAAAACACCTCTATCACAATATTTAGCACATAAACGATTGAAGGTTGCTAATGTGCCGATCGTTCCTGAAGTAGAACCGCCCGAAGAATTATTCAAGGTATCGCCTAATAAATGCTTCGGCCTTAAGATCACACCTGAAAAGCTAAACGACATTCGTCGTGAGCGTTTAAAAGCACTGGGGTTAAATTCAGAGGCAAACTACGCTAACATGGAAAGAATCAAGCAAGAGCTTGTTTATTTTAACAAAGTCGTAGATCGAATTGGATGCAGAGTAGTAGAGGTTTCCAATAAAGCGGTAGAGGAATCTGCTAATGTAATCTACAATCTGTTTCAGGGAAAGTCTTATAAATAAATAACGTATCGTAAACTTCCTCTATACTTATATAAAAACAATGGGGTCTATCATAAAAAGCGCAGATGATTGCGCTTTTTATTTTGGGATAGATTGTTGTTTTCAAATCTCATTTTTAATTACTTTTATGACAGTTGAAAGGAGAAAGGAACGGAAATCAACCACTTCCAATAATAACAAAGTTTTTACAGCTTTCTTTTTTATTCTTTTTACTGGTAAATTAGGCCGACTTTTATTATAATATTACATTGTGATTAAAATTTATAAGTTTGTCCAAAATAGTGATACATTGACTATGCTTTTTTTCGACAAATGCTCTTATATGAAGGAGAATCACTGTTAAGGTAGAACATAAGAATATGGAAAAATTAATTGGAAATGTATTTGTTGATGCAGATGCTTGCCCCGTTGTTATAAAAGAAGAGATTAATAAGTTCTCTAACATGTTTAACTTTGAACCTATCTTCGTCACTTCGTATGCACACGCAAGCAGCACTGACCAGCCTGGGCGCTGGATTTTGGTTGATGCAAGTCCTGAGGAAGTTGATCTGTACATACATAATCATTCTAAGCAAAATGATCTTGTTGTTACCCAAGATCATGCATTGGCTAGTCTTCTTCTTTCAAAAGGGGTTTACGTGATTACCCCAAGAGGGAAACAATTTCAAGAGAATGAAATGGAAAGAGTACTGCATGAACGTTATATGTCTGCAAAAGCAAGACGTTCAGGCAAGCATTCAAAGGGACCTGCAAAATTTAAAAAGGAGGACACTGAAAGGTTCTGCACAGTTTTTTGCGAAATCCTGTCGAATGTTGAAGGAAAATAGAGTTGTGCCACGAATATATATCTAGTGTCTAAAGAAACAGAGATTCTGTGGTGGTAATATGGAACGAATACCTGAGGATTTAATAGAGAAAGTCAGGTCATCAAACGATATAGTAGATGTGATTAGTGATTATGTTCCTCTAAAAAAACAAGGCAGAAATTATTTTGGCCTTTGCCCGTTTCACGGGGAAAAGTCGCCTTCCTTTTCTGTTTCGCCTGAAAAGCAGATCTACCATTGTTTCGGGTGTGGAGCAGGAGGCAATGTTTTTTCTTTTTTGATGAACATTGAAGGGTACTCTTTTATTGAAGCGGTAACTCAACTTGGAAAAAAAAGTGCCATTGAATTGCCTCAAATTCATCAGCAAAATTTCTCCGAAAAAAGTACTGACGAAAAAAGGACAATGGCTGATGTTCATGAGTTATTGGCTAAATTGTATCATCATTGCTTACTCCACACAAAACAGGGCAGACCAGCATTGGAATATTTGGAAAACAGAGGATTTACAAGAGAATCCATCGAACGCTTCCAAATTGGCTTTGCACCAGATTCATGGGAAACAGCTTCACAGTTTCTTCAAAAACGAGGTATGGATCTGAATACAGCTGAAAAAGTTGGACTGATTGGAAAAAGACAATCAGATGGGAAGCCATATGATCGTTTTAGGAATCGGATCATGTTTCCAATCTGGGATCGCACAGGTTTAGTCGTGGCTTTTGGAGGAAGGGTGTTAGACGGAGAGGACGAGCCGAAATATTTAAACAGTCCTGAGTCTAAAATCTTTCAAAAAGGAAAAACGCTCTACGGATTAAACTTGTCACGTGCTGAGATGAGACAGAAGCAGCATGCTGTCATTTTTGAGGGATATGTAGATACGATTGCAGCTTTCAGAGCAGGAGTTACAAATGGTGTTGCAACATTAGGTACATCGCTTACCGAGGATCATGCTTCTATTTTGAAACGAAATGTTCAATCAGTCACAATCTGCTATGATTCTGACCGTGCAGGAGTAGAGGCAGCGTTTCGTGCATCTGAAATTTTAACGAAACAAGGCTGTGCCGTGAAGATTTCACAAATGCCAGATGGAATGGACCCCGATGACTATATTTCAAAATATGGAAACGAATCGTTTCTAAAAGATATAATAGGGGCTAGCCTGACCGTGATGGCATTTAAAATACAATACTACAGACGGGGCAAAAACCTTCGTGATGAAGGAGAACGGATGATCTATATCGAAGAGATTATCAAGGAAATAGCCCGTCTGCCAAAAGCGGTGGAACGAGATCATTATCTTCGGCAAATCGCTTCTGAATTTAATCTGTCTTTAGATGCATTAAAGCAGCAACAAACTCAGACTTTCAAGCAACTGCAAAGGTCTAAGGATAACGGCCCTAAAAAGCGGGATAATAATTTTAGAATACAAACACTTTTGCAGAAGTCATTGTTGCCGAGAAATCTGAATGCTGAACGAATTGTTCTTGCTCACATGCTAAAGAGTGAGGACGCAGCTTTTTTAATTCAGGAAAAGTTGGACTCGGGCTTTAATGTAGAAGAACATAATGCAATCGCCGCATACTTATATGCCTTTTATGAAGAAGGAAATAAACCCAATGTAGGGTTGTTCATGCAGCGTATTGACGATGACAAGTTAAGAAAATTAGCTTCAGAATTGGCGATGCTCACAATCAGTGAGGAATTGAATGAAATAGAGCTCGCAGATTATATTCGTATTATTTCTAGTTATCCTTTATTGCGGGAAATACAAGAAAAAGAGAAGCAGCAAGAAGACGCGATAAGAAGGAATGAAATAAAACTGGCAGCCCAAATTGCCCAAGAAATTATGAGAATGAAAAGATCTCTTAAATAATCGGGATGTAGGATGGTTGAAGTTTTGGAAGGAGGGGATCGAATGGCTGAGAAACCAAACCGTCAAGGGACGGAAGGCGAATTAACCATCGATCAAGTTAAAGAACAATTAGTTGAAGCCGGTAAAAAGCGAGGACGGCTCACATATACAGAAATTACAAGTAAGCTAGCTCCGTTTGAACAAGATTCAGATCAGATGGACGAGTTCTATCATTACTTGGAAGAGCAAGGTGTTGAAGTTGCCGAAGCATCTGATGATTCCGACGATGAAGAAGATCCTAAGTTTGAAATGGAAAAAGAGGAAGAAGAATTCGATCTGAATGATTTAAGTGTGCCACCAGGAGTTAAGATTAACGATCCAGTTCGTATGTATTTAAAAGAAATCGGACGTGTGGACTTGCTTTCAGCAGATGAAGAGATCGAACTCGCTAAGCGTATTGAAAACGGTGATGAAGAAGCAAAACGCCGTCTTGCAGAAGCTAACTTGCGTCTAGTTGTTAGTATTGCGAAACGATACGTTGGCCGGGGTATGCTGTTCCTGGATCTTATTCAAGAAGGAAACATGGGTCTGATTAAAGCTGTTGAAAAATTCGACTATGACAAAGGATTTAAATTCAGTACGTATGCTACGTGGTGGATTCGTCAAGCAATTACACGTGCAATTGCAGACCAAGCCCGTACAATCCGTATTCCTGTTCATATGGTCGAGACGATCAATAAATTAATTCGCGTTCAGCGCCAGCTTCTTCAAGATTTAGGCCGAGAACCATCTCCAGAAGAAATCGGAGCTGAAATGGAACTGACACCTGAAAAGGTCCGTGAAATCCTTAAGATCGCACAAGAGCCGGTTTCATTGGAAACGCCTATTGGTGAAGAGGACGACTCACATCTTGGTGATTTTATTGAAGATCAGGATGCACTTGCACCTTCTGAAGCTGCTGCATACGAACTATTAAAAGAACAACTTGAGGATGTCCTAGATACGTTAACAGATCGAGAAGAAAATGTTCTTCGCTTACGTTTTGGTCTTGATGACGGACGCACTCGCACTCTTGAAGAAGTAGGTAAAGTATTTGGCGTAACACGTGAACGTATTCGTCAAATTGAAGCCAAAGCTCTCCGTAAACTCCGCCATCCAAGCAGAAGTAAACGATTAAAAGATTTCTTAGAATAGAAAGTTTGCCCCATAGCGGGCAGGCTTTTTTTATTTCTTTTATTTTACTGATTATTCCACTTCAATGCAAACTGCCCAAAAAACTATTTCCTGCGGCTTTTTTCTGCCAAATTCTATTTTTTGCTTACTCATTCTGCTGTATATTAAATTTAAAATTCTTTAAATCTTGTAAAAATTCGGCCTTTATATCTATAATAAATATGTAAGCGCATACAATATTGATGCTAAAATTATTAAAGGGTGGGATGCAGCCATGAATTTTACATTAACGGAAGAGCAGTTAATGATTCAAAAGATGATGAGGGAATTTGCAGATGAAGTTGTAGCACCAGGTGCTGAAGCAAGAGATAAAAATAAAGAATTTCCACTAGAAATTTTCCAAAAACTTTCTAAGCTTGGCATGATGGGTCTTCCTTTTCCAGAAGAATATGGAGGGGGCGGCGCTGACACGATTAGTTTTGCGATTGCTGTTGAAGAACTAAGCCGTGCATGCGGATCTACAGGAATTACATATTCTGCACACGTTTCTTTAGGTGGAGCTCCATTAAATTTATTTGGTACTCATGAACAAAAAGAGAAGTATCTAACACCGATCTGTACGGGTGAATCTTTTGGGGCATTCGGATTAACTGAACCGAATGCGGGATCAGATGCTGGAGGTACGGAAACATCTGCGGTACTGAATAACGGAGAATGGGTTATTAATGGCAGTAAATGCTACATTACGAATGCAAGCTATGCAAAGCATTTAGCGTTAACCGCTATTACGAACAGAAATGGCAGTGATAAGGAAATCTCTGCGATTATCGTTCCAACAGATGCTAAAGGTTTCCGAGTTATTGATAATTATGAAAAAATGGGCCTTCATTCTTCTAATACAACTGAACTTTTTATGGAAGATGTAACAGTTCCAGAAGAAAACTTGCTAGGGAAGCGCGGAGATGGCTTTAAACAGTTCCTGGTGACGTTGGATGGCGGAAGAATAGGAATAGGCGCTATGGCAGTCGGAATTGCACAGGCGGCTTATGAGAAGGCTCTTGCGTATGCAAAAGAACGTAAACAGTTTGGAAGGTCGATTTCTAAGTTTCAAGCTATTCAGTTTAAACTTGCAGATATGGCTATGAAGATTGAGCTTGCAAGAATGATGGTATATAAAGCAGCTTGGTTAAAAGACCAGGGTAAAAAGTTCTCTAAAGAAGCTTCAATGGCAAAATTATATGCGTCTGAAGCGTGCATGCAGATTTGTTCTGAATCTGTTCAAATTCATGGTGGTAACGGGTACATGAGAGATTATCATGTAGAACGTTATTTTAGAGATGCAAAGCTTCTAGAGATCGGAGAAGGTACTTCAGAAGTACAACGTATTGTTATCGCTAGAGAGATTGGTTGCTAACGTTCATAATATCAGGTGATGGGGTGAATTATGGCTGAGTTAATGAAAGTAACTATAGGAGATTGTTTGAAGAAACAAGCTTTAAATTTTAAAGATCAAGAAGCTATGGTTTACAGTAAACTTGGAGTTCGCTACACCTATAAGGAATTTTATGAATTAACGACTAAAGTTGCCAAAGGCTTGATGGCAATGGGAATTGAAAAAGGAGATCACATTGCTGTATGGGCTACAAATGTACCGGAATGGCTTCTTCTTCAATTTGGATCAGCAAGAGCAGGGGCTGTTTTAGTAACTGTAAATACGAACTATCAGCTTTCAGAACTCGATTATTTATTAAAACAATCTGACGCAAAGGCACTTTTCTTTATAGAAGAATTCCGTTCCACTTCATATAAGGAAATGGTTGACTCTGTTAAAGGCAGACCGGATGAATTCCCATTGCTAAAACACTTTGTTTTACTGGGGTCAGATTCTTCATCTTATGAAGCGTTCCAAGATATTTTAGAAGCAGGGGATGTGATATCAGATGAAGCCCTTCAGGAAAGAGAGGCGTCTCTTCACTATGATGATGTAATCAATATGCAATACACATCAGGTACGACAGGGTTTCCTAAAGGTGTAATGCTGACACACTACAACATTGTGAATAACGCTAGGCAGATTGCTGATAGCATGAATCTCACAAATGCTGATCGGTTATGCATTCCTGTTCCTTTTTTCCATTGTTTTGGATGTGTTCTTGGAACGCTCGCTGCTGTTTCTGTTGGAGCAACGATGGTACCAATCGTACAGTTTGATCCACAAGAAGTATTAGAAACGGTAGAAAAGGAAAAATGCACAGGTTTGCATGGAGTTCCGACGATGTTTATTGCAGAACTCAACCTTCCAAACTTTGATTCATACGATTTAAGCACACTGCGTACGGGCATCATGGCAGGATCACCATGTCCGATTGAAGTAATGAAAAACGTGATCGGAAAAATGGGTATGTCTGAAATTACGATTGCATATGGCCAGACAGAGGCATCACCTGTTATCACACAAACGAGAACAGATGACCCGATTGAAAGAAGAGTTGAAACGGTCGGTAAAAAACATGAACAAGTGGAAGCGAAAGTGATAGACCCTGTTACAAATAAAGAAGTGAAAGCAGGGGAGCAGGGCGAACTTTGTACGAGAGGCTATCATGTGATGAAAGGCTATTACAAAATGCCTGAAGCTACTAATGAAGCCATTGATAGCGAAGGGTGGCTTCATACTGGGGATTTGGCAACGGTGGATGGAGAAGGTTATTTTAGGATTACAGGCCGCTTAAAAGATATGATCATCCGTGGCGGTGAAAACGTATATCCAAGAGAGGTAGAAGAGTTTATTTATTCTCATCCTTCCATTTTAGATGTTCAAGTCATCGGAGTACCAGATAAAAAGTTTGGTGAAAAAGTAGCAGCGTGTATTCAGCTGAAAGAAGGGCACACTCTTTCTGAAAAAGAATTAAGAGATTTTTGTAAAGGGAAAATCGCTCACTTTAAGATTCCTGAATACTACATCTTTCTCGAACAGTATCCTATGACTGCTTCTGGTAAAGTACAAAAGTTTAAGTTAAGAGAACAAGCAATCGAGGCTTTGTCTGTTACCCATGAATAGCCACCTGTTGTGTGGCTGTTTTTTTTATATCAAAGAAGCTCAGAGTTGCAGTACGAAGATAAAGATAAGTTTAAATCGTTAATACTGTGACAAAACTGGGAAAAATAGAGTTTGTACTTCCCAAGTAAACGCTTTTACAGTACAATAGGTTATGGATTGTAAACCAATACATATTAAGTTTATCAAGACGACAACAAATGTACCTGTACAGATGAAGGAGGAATTTGCATGAAACGTAATCCACTCATTCCTTTTGCCATTATTGGAGTTATTGGAATTGTTCTTATGCTTACAATGGGCGGATATGGTATTAACAAAATTCATACGGCTAGTCAGGATAAAGAAAAGGCTGCTATGGATCCAGAAGCAATCTATAAGCAGAACTGTTCTTCTTGTCATGGACAAAATTTAGAAGGTAACGTTGGTCCTGCACTTGAAAAGATTGGCGGACAGTATAAGGCAGAAGAAATTGCAGATATCGTTAAAAACGGTAAAGGATCTGGAATGCCAGCAGGGCTAGTAAAAGGTGAAGAAGCGAAAATACTAGTTGATTGGTTAGCAGAAAAAAAATAAAATAAGAAGAGCTTCTTGTTTCTATAACAAGAAGTTTTTTTATTTGCAAAAAATCAAACAAGTTACGAATACTAAAGTGAACAAACTAATGAAACGGTGATGAAATATGAATTCTGAAAAATTATCGAAACGGCTTGAAAGAGTAGCATCGTATGTACCACAAAACTCAATTTTAGCGGATATCGGTTCTGATCATGCTTATTTGCCTTGCTTTTTGGGGTTGAAAAAAGTTATAAAAAAAGGAATTGCTGGAGAGATCACAGATGGACCATTCTTATCTGCAAAAGAGCAGGTAACATTAGACGGATTAAACGATATGATCGAAGTGAGAAAAGGTGATGGCCTTTCGGTTCTGGAAACAGGTGAAGCAGAAGTCGTAACCATATGCGGTATGGGAGGTTCTCTTATAACATCTATTCTTGAAAAAGGAAAAGAGAAGCTAGGAAAGACTGAACGTCTCATTCTTCAGCCTAATATTGGTTCTAAAACCGTTAGGAACTGGCTATTAAAACAAGATTGGGTGCTATCAGAAGAAGAAATTCTAAAAGAAGACGGAAAAATTTATGAAATTCTTATTGCTGATCGAGCAGGGAACCAGCCGTACACGAGCAACATGGATGCAGAGATTTTATTCGGACCCTTTTTATTGAAAAATCAAAACGAAGCGTTTAAAGAAAAATGGACTGGAGAAGTCAAGCAATGGAAAACAATTTTGAATCAGATGGAAAACAGTCAAGGAACAGCATCAGAAGATAAAAGAAAAGAAATTGAAAAAAATCTAAGACTAGCAGAGGAGTGGATTCTTTGAGTAAAGCGGCAAGCGGGCAATATATTATTTCTCTCTTAGAAAGCTTTGCACCAAAAAAGATGGCAATGGAGGGCGACCCGATTGGATTGCAGGTTGGAACACTAGATAAGCCTGTAAAAAAAGTAATGATTGCTCTAGATGTTTTAGAAAGTGTTGTAGATGAAGCGATTGAAGGTGATGTAGATTTAATCATTGCACATCACCCATTGCTATACCGTCCTTTAAAGAAAATAGACACAAGTACTTCAAAAGGAAGAGTGATCGAAAAGCTAATCAAGAACGATATCACGGTATATGCTGCCCATACTAACCTTGATGTTACCGCTTTAGGTGTGAATGAGTGGCTGGCGAATCAATTGCAGTTAACACAAACCGAAGTGCTTTCAACTACTTATGAAGATCAACTTGTAAAATTATCTGTCTTTGTACCCGTTTCACATGAGGAGCAGGTGAGGAAAGCGATTGGCAATGCAGGGGCAGGCCATATTGGCAACTACAGTCATTGTACGTTCACTTCTAAGGGGCTTGGTACATTTACTCCGCTGGAAGGGACTGCGCCATACATTGGAAAACAGGGTCAATTAGAGCGGACTGAAGAAGTTAAGATTGAGTCAATCCTGCCGGAATCCATTCAAAAAGCTGTGATTGCAGCCATGAAAAAAGCTCATCCATACGAAGAGGTAGCCTTCGATCTTTATCCGCTATTGAATAAAGGAAACGAGCTCGGAATAGGCAAAATCGGAAAGCTGCCTAAAGAGATGAGTCTTCAAGAATTTGTAGATCATGTAAAAAAGGTCTTTCAGATTTCAAATGTTCGTGTTATTAAGGGGAACAAGTCTTTTATAAAAAGAGTAGCCGTTGTTGGCGGAGATGGAAACAAATATATTTATCCAGCACTTCATAAAGGGGCGGATGTTTTAGTGACAGGTGATATTTATTATCACAATGCACATGATGCACAAGAAGATGGCCTGACAATTATTGATGCAGGACATCATATTGAACAAATTATGAAACGTGAACTAAAAAACGTTTTGGAGAACAAGCTTACGTCCGGTAAATATGAGACTGTTGTTGTAGAATCAAATCTGATAACCGATCCTTTTACGTTTATGTAGAATTCTTTTAGTAGGACGATAAAAAAAGCAAAGCTGATCTTTTTGTCAGCTTTGCTTTTTTTCTTATTTTTTTTCTTTTACTTTTGGAAGAATGCGGTTTAATGTAACTTTACGTTCTTTTTTCCACGTTTCCTCATTCGTACCGTCATAATTTTTAAGAAAATCAATAACTTCTTTAGTTATTGGTGTAGGAGTAGAAGCACCAGAAGTGATGCCAACCTTTTTAACACCTTCTAACCATGCTAGATCGATCTCTGATACATCTGAGATTCGATAAGCAGTTGTACCCGCAATTTCTTCTGAAACTTGTGCCAAGCGGTTTGAGTTATTGCTTCTAGGGTCACCGACCACTAGAACAAGGTCACAATCCCCAGCTTGGTTCGCAACAGCTTCCTGTCTTACTTGAGTCGCTAAACAGATTTCTTTATGAACCTCTGCAGAAGGGTACTTCATGAGCAAGCGTTTAATAAGTTCAGCTACATCCCATTGACTCATTGTGGTTTGATTCGTAATAAGAATCTTATCGCTTTGAACATTTAGTGCTTCTAAATCATCAATATTTTCAACTAGGTGAACAATGTGTGGGGCTATGCCGATCGCACCTTCTGGCTCAGGATGGCCTTTTTTTCCGATATAGATGATTTCATAGCCTTCTTTTTCTTTTTCTCGTATAAGATCATGTGTTTTTGTTACATCTGGACAGGTTGCATCTATTTCGTATAGACCCTTCTCGTGAGCAATCCGTCTCACTTCTGGTGAAACCCCATGAGCCGTATAGATTACTGTACCTGAATCAATATTGCGGATGATATCTAAGCGGTTATTTCCGTCGAGCGTAATGATTCCTTCTTCTTCAAAGGCATCTGTTACATGTTTGTTGTGAACAATCATACCAAGAATATAGATAGGTCTTGGGAGAGTGGGATCATTCGCAGCTTGCCGAGCCATAACCATTGCATCAACCACGCCGTAACAATACCCTCTCGGAGATATTTTTACTATTTCCATGTTTGGATCTCTCCTTTATTCATATAAAAGACAGCACAGAGATCTATGCTGTCTTGGGAGATTTACTTCTGTATGTCTTTTATTATATAGGAGAGATCATTAGAACTCAAACACTATACTTATACATATAACTTAGGTCCTTGCAATCTAAAGCCTTTTGGCACATTTGTCTTTGGCGCAGATGGTATGGATTTCGTTCCCGGTGAAGTCATCTTGCCTTTGGGCGCTTCGTTGGGCTGTATGGAAGCTTTTGAAGATTTAGGACCTGCTACAGCTATTTTTTCTTCAGAATCTGATTTTTCTTTTTCTTTCTTTTCTTTTTTCTTTGACTCAGTATTTTCTTTAACTTCATTTTTCTCAACGTTCATTTCCGCTTTTTCGGAGGTATCTGCCTCAGTATCGTTGTCCGCCTTTTTGTTCGATCCGCTCTGAAAATCTTTAAGAGCTGTCATGATGGATGGCAGATTTCTCATTGCAGGACCGTATTGTTTGATCATAGGACCCATCGTTTCAGCAACTTTTAGTACCTTTTGAACATTGTTCAGCATTGTAAAGACACTCGTACTGCCTGCCACACTGCCGCCGCTTCCAATCGTTCCTAAAAATCGATCTACTGACCCCATCTGACGAGGCATGTGGTTCATTCCAGGCATTCCATGCATGTTGTGCATATGAGGATTTACTTGAAACGGCTGCATCGGATGCTGAGGTTGATTCGGATATCTATAAAATGGCTGCATAATTCCCCCTCCTTTCCAAAATAATACGCTCATATACAGAATATGAAATTAGAAAAACATGTGTGATATTTATCCCTGTTTTCTTCCTAATCTTAAGGATGGTTGGCGGAAAAGCAAAACTTACTCTATAATACTAAAAGTGAATGAATTTATATTGAAAAAGAAAAGGTGAGCGTATGAAATCTCCGTTTGAACGGTTAAAAATAAACGAATCGCTCCAAACTGCGTTAAGCAGTATTGGATTTGAAAGACCAACTGATATACAAGAACGTGTTATACCTGGAATTATTAATGGACAAGACATGATCGGACAGTCACAAACAGGGTCAGGAAAGACATTTGCATTCTTGCTGCCTCTTATGCACAGAATTGATGTAACAAAAGATGAAGTACAAGCTGTTATTACAGCTCCAACTCGTGAATTGGCTCAACAGATCTACAATGAGTTTCTTAAGATCTCTGAACATATGCCAGAAGAGAAACAAATCCGTGCAAAAGCAATCGTTGGCGGAACTGACAGAAAGAGAATGGCAGAAAAATTGAAAACTGTTCCTCAACTTGTAATCGGTACTCCAGGGCGTATTAAAGATCTTGTAAACGCGCAAGAGCTAGTTGTTTTCACAGCTAACATGCTCGTAGTAGATGAAGCGGATCAGATGCTTGATATGGGCTTTATTGAAGATGTGGACTTGATTGCATCTCGTATGGCTAACGAACTTCAGATGATGGTGTTCTCTGCAACTGTACCGGAAAAATTGCAGCCTTTCTTGAAAAAATATATGCAGAACCCTAAGCACGTGCACGTAGAGCCTCAGCATATTACGGCAAAAGACATCAAGCATGTTCTTATTCAAGCAAAGCATAATGATAAGCTTCCCATGTTGATAAAAACAGCGAGAAATTATAATCCTTATTTTGCGATTATTTTTGCTAACACCAAAAAAGCAGTTGATGAAATCGCGGACGCTATGAGTGCAGAAGGAATGAGTGTTGAACGTTTGCATGGTGACATACCGCCACGAACAAGAAAGAGCATCATGAAACGCGTTCAAAAAGCGGAATTTCAATTTTTAGTTGCAACAGATCTTGCAGCACGCGGAATTGATATTAAAGGTGTCAGCCACATCATTAATTATGAATTTCCGAAAGATCTTGATTTCTACATTCATAGAGCGGGCAGAACAGGCCGTGCAGGAATGTCAGGAATCTGTGCTTCTCTTTATGAACAGACAGATCAGCATTCTGTTCAAAAACTTAAAGAGAAAAAAATTGTTTTCCACTTAGAACAGTATAAGAATGGTGAATGGGTACCTGTAAAACCGAGTAAGAAAAGCACAGGATCAAAAGAGCAAGACGGCGTGTATGTACCAAAACCTCGTAAAGTAAAACCAGGTTATAAGAAGAAAATGGACGAGCAGAAAAAGAAATTAATGAAGAAGAAAAGAAGAAACATCAGATAGTTTGTTAGGGAAGAGGGGAAAATATGATTAAACTAGGATCTCACGTTTCAATGAGCGGTAAAAAAATGCTTCTCGCTGCTAGTGAAGAAGCTGTTTCATATGGTGCCAACACATTTATGATCTATACAGGTGCACCCCAAAACACGAGACGAAAAAAAATTGAAGACCTTAATATTGAAGCCGGAACGAGGCACATGATCGAGAACGGCATCGTTGATATTGTCGTTCATGCTCCGTACATCATCAATATCGGAAATGCAGTTAAACCTGAAACCTTTGAGCTCGGTGTTGATTTTTTAAGAAGAGAGATCGAACGAACAGATGCACTTGGTGCGAAACAGATCGTGCTGCATCCTGGTGCACATGTTGGTGAAGGTTCTGAGGTCGGTATCAAAAAGATCATCGAAGGTCTTAATGAAGTGCTGACAAAAGAGCAAAATGTTCAAATCGCACTAGAGACAATGGCTGGAAAAGGATCTGAATGCGGAAAAACGTTTGAAGAGCTTGCACAGATAATTGATGGCGTTACACTGAATGAAAAGCTTTCTGTTTGCTTTGATACGTGCCATACACATGATGCAGGCTATGACATCGTAAACGATTTTGACGGAGTTATGAATCAGTTTGATAAAATAGTCGGCATGGATCGAATAAAAGTATTTCACATTAACGACAGTAAAAATGTTACCGGAGCTGCAAAAGACAGACACGAAAACATAGGCTTCGGACATATTGGATTTGATGCATTAAGCTATATCGTACATCATGATCAATTCAAGGATATTCCTAAAATCCTTGAAACACCTTATGTAGGTACTGATAAAAATAACAAAAAACCGCCTTATCAACTTGAGATCGAGATGATTAAAGCAAAGACGTTTGACCCAGAACTTCAGAATAAACTGTTAAACGCATAAGTTTGTGCGACACACAGAAAAATGGATCAATTTATAACAAAAAGCCGCAAAGTTTGTGCGGCTTTTTTGTATTACCTATCAATATAAGTCTGAATTAAGTATTGGATATAGTTCGCTTTTTCAGGACTGACTTCTTTTGCAATAGTGTCAATGATTCTCTTGCGCTGCCCAAGGTTTTTAATATCGATGGTCTGCCTTCGCAGAATGTTTACGATTTGTACGGCTTCTTTTTGAGATATTGGAAGTTGATATTGCGCGGCTAGTGTGATCAGTTCATTCGGACTGATCGAATTAAGTTTTTGATTTACAAAATGAACAATAATTGGATTCATTAAGCAACCACCTCCCGACTTTCTCATTGTATGAGTCCTAAGAGGAGAAAGTGCTAAAAAAAAGACTCTTTTCTAGGAGAGTGTTACTTTATATATTTCGTTGAAGCTGAATTCAGCTACTTCTAAGAGTAATATTATTTGCGAAAACAGCTTTTAAAAAGGCTGTTTTCGCAAACTTTGTTGTTTTTGGAAGTGATTGATTTCCGTTCCAGGTTGCTCGCTTTCCGCGGGGCAGGCGGTGAGCGACATTCGTACGTTTCACTCTTAAGTGTCTCACCTGTCTAGTTGCAGTGGCTAGCCCCTCGAGGTCAAAAGTTAAATGGACCAAGGCAAAGTGCGCCTTGCTAGCCCATTCACCTTTTGCTTGTCGGGGCTGAACGAGCCACTTCCACTTTTCCGACTGCCAGCCTGTCCCGCAGGAGTCTCGCACCTTACACTCCAATCAACAATCATAGAAGACAAAATTTGAAAGCAACAATCTTTTAGAAAAGAACGTTTAAAAAAGACTTTGGAAGTTGTCCAAAGTCTTTTTGTTTATATTTTTATACGATTGTATGAAGGATAAAATTCATAAAGAATAAAAAGGCGATAACATACATTGGCGCCGTAACTTGTTTCTTCTGCCCAGACATCCATTTAACAAGTGGATATGCGATAAATCCAAATGCAAGACCATCCACAATGCTGTACGTTAATGGGATCAGCGCGATGATTAGAAAAGATGGAAACATCTCTGTAAAATCAGCAAAAGGGATATGCTGAATCTGCTGTACCATCAAGCCGCCAATAATGATTAAGATTGGAGCAATTGCTCCATCTGGAATATAAGCGATAAAAGGCGCTGCAAAAATAGAACCGATAAACAATACAGCAACTGTAATACTTGTGATCCCCGTTCTGCCGCCCTCTTGAATACCAGATGCGCTCTCTACCGTTGAGATCGTCGGACTTGTTCCGAAGAGACCAGAAACGATGGATGAAGCAGCATTGGCTTGAAAGGCTTTTGGGAATTTCTTTTGATCAGGCAACAGTCCATATAACAATCCCATGTTTTCAAAAGTGATAATCATGGTCAAGGAAAATGTCGCAATCCAAAAGGAAAGCTCCGTAATGCCTGAAAAATCAAAAGCGAATAGCAATTCTCCAAACGGTTTAAAAGAAAACCCATCAGACATTCCTTTAACTTCTTGTGTATGGCCCATAAAAAAGCCAATAAGAGTGGTTAAAGCAATACCGATTAAAAAGCTTCCCTTCACGTTCTTTAAGAACAGGGCTAGTGTAACAGCCAAACCTACAACTGTAAGGATTGCGTCAGGATGATCTAAATGCCCTAACTTCACGAAAGTAGCAGAGCTAGCTTCAATGATTCCACCCTTTTGTAGTCCTATGAACGTTAAAAACAACCCGATTCCAACTGTAATACTGTGTTTTAATGATTGAGGAATACTTTTAGAAAGTATATCTTTTAACGGTGTTGAAGCTGCGATTAAAAAGAAAATACCAGACATAACGACTGCTGCAAGAGCTTCTTGCCAGCTTAGGTTCATACCTTGGACGATAGTGTACGTGAAAAACGCATTAACACCCATGCCCGGTGTCAGAATGATTGGAGCATTCGCATATAGCCCCATGATTAAACATCCAACAACAGAAGTAAGAATTGTAGCAAGCACTACACCCTCATATGGCATTCCAGCATCCGCTAATATCAGTGGATTAACGACAATAATATAAGCGATAGTGAAGAATGAGGTAATCCCTGCGAGTACTTCTTTTTTTAGTGAAACTTGATTTTGTTCCATTTTGTTCCTTCCTTAATACTGTAAAACAACCCTCTCCCACCCAGCAGTTTACTGCCAGAGTTGATTATATAGCAAATGTAGAAATATGGCTAGAAAAAATCATTTACAATCTTGTGTCCACCCTATATAATTTGACTTAAGTAAAAAAGTTGCCTGAAGGAAACATTTTCTTGTGCAAAAATAATCACTATCCTTCTTTTTGTTTCATACATTGTGAAGGAACTATTTTTTTAACTAAAAGTTGCTCTTAGGCAAAAAAAGTTACCGGGTGAAAAAGGAGGTCTTTTTTCAATGGAACGTGCATTAAAGATTGAACACTTATACGTTTCCTATCTAGGGAATCAAGTTGTTAAAGATATCTCTTTTTCAGTGGAAAGAGGAAGTTTAGTCGGCATCATAGGACCAAATGGAGCGGGTAAATCCAGCATGATGAAAGCTGCATTAAACTTAATCGCTAAAGATAAAGGTGAGATCCAGGTTTTTGGAGAGCCGCTGAAAAAGTGGAAGAAAAAAATCGCCTATGTTCCGCAGCGGTCAGATATCGATTGGGATTTTCCTATCACTGTATTTGATGTAGTGCTTCTTGGGACGTATCCAAAATTAGGACTATTTAAGCGTCCATCTAAAAGTGATAGAGAATGGGCTTATGAATGTTTAAAGACAGTAGGTATGGAAGCGTTCGGTAACCGGCAGATCGGAGAGCTTTCAGGAGGACAGCAGCAAAGGGTATTCCTTGCCCGAGCACTTGCACAAAAAGCAGAGTTGTTTTTCCTTGATGAACCGTTTGTTGGTATTGATGTCGCAAGTGAAGAAACAATCATTCATATATTGAGGGATTTGAAAAAAGAAGGAAAAACGATTCTAGTCGTGCATCACGATTTAAGCAAAGCGGAGTCCTACTTTGACCACTTGCTACTGCTGAACAAAAACATGATTCATTACGGAGCATCTGAAGAAGTTCTTCAGCCAGAGGTGATCACAAAAGCTTATGCAAATCAGTTTTCATTTCTGCAGCCTAAAGGGGTGAATGTGACAACATGAGTATTTTTGAATTTTTTCAAGCGCTGCTGCAATATGAGTTTTTACAGAAAGCACTCTTTACTTCAGTTGTAGTAGGGATAATATGCGGAATCGTAGGATGCTTCATCATTTTAAGAGGCATGGCTCTAATGGGTGATGCGATTTCTCACGCAGTATTACCAGGAGTCGCAATCAGCTATATGCTAGGCATTAACTTTTTCTTTGGAGCAGTTATTACAGGTGTGCTGACAGCAATCGGGATCGGATATGTAAGCCAAAACAGCAGAATTAAACATGATATGGCGATTGGAATCATGTTCACAAGCATGTTTGCTGTGGGTATTGTAATCATCACGATGATGAAAAGTTCTGCAGATTTATATCATATTCTCTTTGGTAATGTTCTTGCTGTAAGGATGAGTGATATGTGGATCACGCTTGGAATCGGCTTATTAGTGATCGGGCTAGTTGTTCTGTTTTATAAAGAACTGCTCGTTTCAACCTTCGATCCAACAATGGCTCAAAGCTACGGACTTCCGAATAAATGGATACACTATGCGCTGATGGCTGTATTAACAATGGTTACGGTTGCTTCTCTGCAGACCGTTGGAATCGTTCTTGTCGTTGCCATGCTAATTACTCCTGCAGCAACGGCATATCTTTTAACAAACCGCTTGTCGGTGATGATTTATTTATCTGCATTAATTGGAGTTGTTTCGTCAGTATTCGGTTTATATTTCAGCTTTACTTACAACCTGGCATCAGGTGCCACGATCGTTTTAGTATCAGCCTTTCTTTTTGCCCTTGCGTTCTTCTTCTCGCCATCTCAAGGGTTAATATGGAAGGCGCACAAATCAAGAAAAAACAGACTAGAGCTGATGGAAAAGTAGGGAGGATGGTTACATGTTTAAAAGAATAGCAAGTCTCATTTTGGCTGGTTCATTAATAATGGCTGCAGCAGGCTGCAGCTCTGGCAAGGATGATTCAGAAAAGGTGGAAGTCGTAGCGACTTACTCTATCATTTTTGACTTAGTTAAAAATGTTGGTGGAGACAAAGTCGACGTTCATAGCTTGGCGCCGATCGGTTCGAATCCACATGAATATGATCCGTTACCAGAAGATGTTTTAAAAACAACTGACGCAGATGTTATCTTTTATAACGGATTAAACCTAGAAGAGGGAAATTCGTGGTTTAATAAATTATTAAAAACCTCTAATAAAGATGGGGAAGATGCGCCTGTGTACCGTGTAAGTGAAGGTGTTAAAGCCATTCACTTAGAATCTAAAGGACTTGAAAAACAATATGATCCGCATGCATGGCTTAATATTGAGAACGGCATAATCTATGTGGAAAACATTCGAGATGCTCTTATGAAAGAGGATCCAGAAAACAAAGAGTACTATAAAAGCAATGCTGAAAAATACATTGGTGAATTAAAAGCTCTGCATGACAAGACCGTTTCAGAGTTAAATAAGATTCCAGATGAAAAACGAGTACTTGTTACGAGTGAAGGGGCATTTAAGTATTTTGGAGAAGCCTACAATGTGGATACGGCATATGTTTGGGAGATCAACTCAGAAAACCAAGGTTCTCCACAACAGATCAAAAGTTTAGTCGATTTGCTTAAAGAAAGAAACGTTCCTTCGTTGTTTGTAGAAACAAGCGTCGACGCTAGAAGTATGGAAACTGTATCAAAAGAAACAGGTATTCCTATTACAGGAAAAGTGTTTACTGACTCATTAGGGAAACCTGGTGAAGATGGAGACACGTACAAAAAAATGATGGAATGGAACACTAAAACTGTTATTGAAGGATTAAAATAAGAATATAAAGGAAGCTGAGGAATCTTCAGCTTCTTTTTTGTTTTTACTGACTTTGTTTTATAATAGTAAGATGTAAGTTCGAGGTTAAGGTGGTTTTTGTATGAAAATTAAAGCAGTTTGTTTTGATATGGATGGTGTGGTTGTAGACACGATGCGTTACCATGTTGAAGCATGGCGTCATGCATTTAATAAAAAAGGCTATGATCATGATGAGCATGTTTTTTATTTGAGAGAAGGAATGCCAGGTAAGAAGACCATTAAAGATGTATTTGAAGTTTTTAATGTAGATGCTTCTGAGGAAATCATTGAAGATATATATGTACAAAAGAGAAACTACTTTAAAGAGAATGCCCAATATGAGTTTATAGAAGAAACGGTTTCTACGCTTAAAAGCCTGCAAAATCTTCATATTCCGATCGCTTTGGTAACAGGAAGCAGAAAAGAATTCGTCAATGAAGTCTTAGGGAAACTTCAAATCACTTTTAATACGATCATTACCGGTGATGATGTGAAAGAAGGAAAGCCTGCGCCAGAACCCTATTTATTAGCCATGGATCAGCATCCTTTCGACCCGTCTGAGTGGCTGGTCATTGAAAACGCACCACTTGGCATTCAATCTGCGAAAAGTGCAGGCGCTTATTGTTTAGCTGTAGAAACTACACTTGATCAGAAATATTTAAAAGAGGCCGATCAAATTGTTAAATGTAAAGATTTAGAACGAACGGTTGAGAGCCTATTAAAAGGGGCTAAGTAAGATTCGAACTTCATCCATTTCACAGCATGTCACTTAGGCATGTTGTTTTACTTTGTTCATATTTCGTGTATACTATGAGACAGTCTAAATCGTACTCATTACTACTTATTATTCATTCTCACGGAGGTTAGTCATGGAGAACAATGCAAATTCTATAGCCATTCGTGTAGATGATTTATCGTTCCATTATGGTGATAAAAATGTACTTCAACATGTAACGATGGAAATCAAAAAAGGATCTTTTTTAGGGCTTGTTGGTCCGAATGGTTCAGGTAAATCTACACTGATTAAATGTATATTAGGTCTCCAAAAGCCTCAGCAAGGGCAAGTTTATCTATTTGGAGAAAAAGTAAATAAATTTAATGATTGGGAAAAGATCGGCTACGTTTCCCAAAAAGCAAACAGTTTTAACACTGCTTTTCCTGCAACAGCATTTGAAGTCGTATCTATGGGGCTTTTCGGTAAGGTTGGTTTGTTCCGTTTTTTAAAGGCAGCGGATAAAAAGAAAGTATGGGATGCTTTAAAATCAGTGAATATGGATAATTTTGCGCATCAGAATATAGGTGAACTCTCTGGTGGTCAGCAGCAGCGAATTTTTATCGCGCGGGCGTTAGTAAGCGATCCTGAGCTTTTGATCCTGGATGAACCGACTGTTGGTGTTGATACAGAGTCTTCAGAATCTTTTTATAAGATGTTAAAAGATCTGCATCTTGATAACAACATGACGCTTGTATTGGTTACACATGATGTAGGGGTTATGACGAATTATGTAACAGATGTAGCCTGCTTGAACAAACAGGTTCACTTTCATGGAAATACAAAAGAATTTGAGGAGAGTTCTTCTGAAAACATGTCTGCTTTTTATGGACATCATGTTCATGTTCTCCACCATGACCATGAACAGAAGTAAGGGGATGAATGAATGTTACCGTTTTTAAAATACGAATTTTTACAAAACGCCTTCTTTACAGGGATAATGGTCGGACTGCTTGCACCAGTGTTAGGAGTCTTTATCGTTGTGAGGAGGCAAGCTTTAATTGCAGATGCACTTTCTCACATTACTTTAGCGGGAATTGCAGCTAACTTGTTGTTAGGAAAGTGGTCTTCATTCTTTGCTGCAGCTAATCCCATATATCTAGGAATGGCTTTTTCGGTAGGTGGAGCCATTTTTATAGAACAGCTTAGAAAAGTATACAAACATTACGAAGAACTAGCTATACCAATTATCATGTCAGCAGGAATAGGCCTAAGTGTTATTTTTATTTCAATGGCAGATGGATTCAATACTGATCTGTTCAATTACTTATTTGGAAGTATTATCGCAGTTAAGAAGTCGGATGTATGGACTGTTTTTGCTATTCTTATTGTTGTCCTTCTATTTGTATTCTTTATGTACAAAGAATTGTTCGTCCTATCCTTTGATGAAGAGCAAGGGAAACTATCTGGAATACGAAGCAGCTGGATCTTAATTGCTTTTATGGCCATTACCGCTTTAGTTATTGCAGCATCGATGAAAATAGTCGGTATTCTTTTGGTTTCTGCTCTTATGACGCTGCCGGTAGCGGCAAGTATCCGAATCGCAAAAGGTTTCAAACAGGCAATCTGGCTTTCCGTTCTTTTCGGAGAGGCTGCCGTAATTTCTGGCATGTTTCTTTCCTACTATCTCGATCTTGCTTCAGGAGGAACCATTGTTTTATGCCTTGTTGTTATTTTATGCTTAAGTATTCTTTATAAAAAATTTACAGGTTCCAGAAAGGTGGGTCACTTGTGAAATTTGCCATAACGATAGATAAAGCAATGGAGATTCTGAAAGAGAATGGCTATAAGTATACAGAAAAGAGAAAAGATCTTATTTCTTTATTCGCAGAGGAAAAAAGATATCTTTCTGCAAAAGATGTACAAGAAGGGCTAAAAGAAAAATATCCTGGTCTTAGTTTTGATACGATTTATCGAAATTTAACGACCTTCGTTGATCTAGAATTGCTTGAAGATACCGAATGGGAAGGCGAAAAAAAGTTTCGGTTTACGTGTGCACACAATGAACACCATCACCATTTAATCTGTCTCACCTGTGGCAGCACGAAATCGATTCACACTTGCCCGATGGAAGTTCTGAACAGTGAACTAAACGGGTTTGACGTGACAGGTCATAAATTTGAGATCTACGGCTATTGTACGGACTGCAGAGATTAAATTTTTTTGTGTGTAAACAAGTATGTTCCTCCTTTTATTTAGCCAAGCTAAAGAGAAAGGAGGTTTTTTTATGCCTGAAGTAAAATGTAATGTTTCGAATTGTACCTATTGGGGTGAAGGCAATAACTGTGCAGCAGATGCCATTCTTGTTGAAATCGATAAGCATGCGAATATGTCTGTTGATATGAGCGCTGATGGTAACCTCCATGGAGATGCCGCTCATAAAGATGCTGCCTATGATCCAGCTGAAACGTGTTGTCATACATTTAAACCAAAGCACTAAACGAGGGGGCCATTTATGTGGCCTCTTTTCTTATGCCCATAACTTAACATCTATGAAATATCTCTTTTAAAGCCATAATAAGAACGCTCCTTAAGACTAAAAGAGGGGGAATCATCATGGCATACGAAAGAGATGAACGTAATATAAACGAAGCTGGATTTCGTGAAGAGATGGCGGCTGAAGCTGTACCCGTTCCTGTAAGAAGTGATATGACACTACCTGAAAACGAGCGTCCTCGTTATGCGGATAGAGAAAAAGATCACGGACATGAACACGAAGTAAATCGTGAAAGAGCAGGAGGAAAAGCGGCTGGAGTCATCGCGATTATTCTTTCTGTCTTATCACTGTTCATACTACCCGTGTTATTTGGAGCAGCAGGTATTATCGTTGGTTTTATTGCCAGAAGACAAGGTGCACATTCGCTTGGGAATTGGGCGATCGGAATTGGTATCGTATCGATAATCATTTCGTTATTTTTTGCACCGTTCTTTTAAAGGAAGAAGGAGCAAAGGAGAAGCTGAGGCTTCTTCTTTTTTATATGAAAAAAAGTTGAAGTTTACTGGGATAATATGGTTAACGTGAAATTATTACGTTTAACGTGAAATTATAGAGATTAATGTGAAATAAATTCAAATAACGTGAAATTATATAAAATAACGTGAAATTAAAATCAATGAGCTTTTTTTTATAAATGGGATGAACATGTATGTAAATTGTTTGTTCCACGTGACTTCCCATGTAAAAGTGATCAGCTAAAAGGCATTTTTTCAATCAATGCCAGACCACCGCTCATGCTTGCTGAATTTCCGCAGAAAATACGGCACGCCAGCCAATCCTTTAATTAAAAAAAGCTCCCAAAACGGGAGCTTACGTACTTTATATTTTTTGTGCAGCTGCTTCAGCTTTTAACTTTTCTTCATGAGCTTTTGCTAAAATATCTACTTCTTTCTTCAGTTCATCTAACAATTGATCTTCAGGAATCTTTCGTACAATTTCTCCGTGTCGGAATAACAATCCTTCTCCACGAGCCCCAGCTATACCAATATCAGCTTCACGAGCCTCACCAGGCCCGTTTACTGCGCAGCCTAGAACAGCTACTTTGATAGGAGCACGTACATTAGAGATATATTCTTCTACTTCATTAGCTATTGAAATTAAGTCAATTTCAATTCGGCCGCAAGTTGGACAGGAGATCAAGGTAGCTGCGTCAGATAAAAGTCCGAATGATTTCAAGAGCTCACGAGCCACTTTAACTTCTTCAACCGGGTCCGCACTTAACGAAATACGTAAAGTATTACCGATGCCTTTATGAAGAATTGCTCCAAGGCCAGCGGCACTCTTAACAGTACCAGCAAAAAGTGTACCTGATTCTGTAATACCAAGGTGCAGCGGATAGTCAAATGCTTTTGAAGCTTTTTCATAAGCTTCTATCGCTAAATTAACATCTGAGGCTTTCATTGAAACGATAATATCATGAAAATCAAGTTCCTCTAGAATTTGAATATGGTGAAGTGCGCTTTCCACCATACCATCTGCAGTAGGATATCCGTATTTTTCAAGATATTTCTTTTCAAGAGAACCTGCGTTAACACCTATTCGAATTGGAATCCCTTTAGCTTTAGCTGCTTTAACTACGGCTTCTACCTTTTCGCGGCGCCCGATGTTTCCAGGATTAATTCTGATTTTGTCAGCTCCGCCTTCGATAGCCTTAAGAGCGAGTTTATAATCAAAATGAATGTCCACTACAAGCGGAATATTAATTCTTTTCTTTATATCTGCTATCGCTTCAGCAGCGCGCATGTCTGGACATGCTACACGTACGACCTGACAGCCTGCTTCTTCTAGACGCTTTATTTCAGCTACTGTGGCTTCTACATCATGTGTCTTCGTTGTTGTCATACTCTGAACAATAACCTGGTCTGTACCACCTATTGTTAATGGTCCTACTTTTACAGGTCTTGTTTTAGAACGGTGGGTGATTTCACTCATTTGGTGAATCGCTCCTTTTTTCAAATTGACAGTATTAGTCTGTCCTATCATCAGTTCATTTTAGCAGGGATTATTTTGTTTTGACAAGTAATGTTATCTATCCACTTTATTATATAGCGGAAATTTATATGATTTTCCTAATTGAATATTTTCTGGGTTCACTCCAGGATTCAATGATTTAAAATCTTTTATCATGGTAACGATAGAATAATTTCCATTCGTATTAAGCTTCTCAACAACTGAGATTAAGGTTTCACCTGGCTTAACCTCATATGTTTCGTAAGATTTTTTTTGCTTTTTTTCTGTTTTTATCTCCGCATTAGCATTTGCAGGTGTAGATTGAGGGAGTGTACCAATTTTTAAATCATAAGCAACCACATATAAAATAAGCATAATCGCACAGGCTCTCAGGAAACGTTTCATGAATTCCCTCTCCTTTCGCATAATTTCACATATAAGACTATATGCTTGTCCATCTTTAATATGACAAGTTTAAAGTGACTTCTGGATAACCATTGGTGTAAAATGGAAAGGCAGGAAGGACAGAAAAAAATACATTTCTGCGTATCTTTTTAGATGTACTGATTGGAGAGGTGAAATTTATGAAAAAAGCAAAAGTGCTCGCCCTGCTATCTATAATGGCTGCAGCATTATTTATTGCCCCTTTAAAAATGTTTGCAGACGCAGCACCTGGGGATGTCATCGTTACACTTGGACAAAACTTAACTGAAGAACAAAAGAACAGTTTATTAAAAGAGATGGATGTATCTGCTGATGTAGAGACAGTACAAGTTACAAATGAAGAAGAACACCAATATCTAGGTGAATATATATCAAAAGCTCAAATTGGATCAAAAGCGATCTCGTCATCTAAGATTACAATTGGTGAAAAAGATCAAGGTTTATCTGTTGAAACCAACAATATTAATTGGGTAACAGAAGAAATGTATATGAATGCATTAACGACTGCTGGTGTTACAGATGCAGAGATTTATGTTACAGCACCTTTTGAAGTGTCTGGTACAGCAGCGTTAACAGGTATTCTTAAAGCATACGAAACAACAGCTCAGATTGAGATTCCAGAAGCGCAAAAACAAGTAGCTAATGAAGAAATGGTTAAAACAGCTAAATTAGGAGAAAGAATCGGTACAAAAGAAGCAACAGAATTAATGACTCGTGTTAAAGAGGAAATCGCAAAGAATCCGGTACAGTCAGAAGAAGATTTGAGGGCGTTAATCGAAAAAGTTGCAAAAGATATGGGAATCGAACTGACTCAAGATGAATTGAACGGGCTTATTGCGCTATTTAATAAGATGAAAGATCTAAATATTGATTGGGATCAAGTTCAGAGCGATCTTAAGAACATTAGTGAAAACCTTGGAGACTTCTTAAACAAGGAAGAGACACAATCTTTTATTCAGAAAATAATCGACTTTCTTATCGCACTGATAGAGGCGATTAAATCACTCTTTAAATAGACAGAAAAAAAGCGGCTCACAGGCCGCTTTTTTTATTTTTTTTCGAAGGTGTCTTAGTAATAGCTAGGATGCAAATTATAAATGATAATAGCCAAAACCAAATAAAAGAGTGAGGAACATGAATATTTAAAGTAAAAAGAATTGTGATCAAGACAGAAGGAAGGGTAATTGAATAACAAGATATGACCCATAGATGTCTATACGTAAGTTTTCTGCCCAAAATTTTTGCTGCAGGAATTGCAATACCAGCTATTATGGAAACACCTGAAAATAGTATGCCTGAGAACAGGACATACATCACCGCATAGATTACGGCTATAATGATAGGGTATATTCCATCTAGTGAGGTAGCAAAATTTTGCATTTGATCTGGATTTAAGCCAAAGCTTTCAAAATTGGACAAGGATTGATTACCTGACAAAAGACTTAATAAGAAAATGATTAATACAGGCACAATACATAATAAGGTTAGGGATAGAACATAAAGAATAGTACTCCCTACACCTAATAATCTAAATTGAGCAATCGACATTATGGAAAATAAACTTTTAACAAAACGAATATGTAATTTCATTAAAGAATCCCCTTTATTTACTGACCATAAATAGTTTACATGAACCCAGACCTTTCGACAATAAGATTCAATTGTAAAGGAAATGTTACAAATTCCCCTTTTTTATTTACACAAACTATACAAATAGAGATAATGGCAAAGGTTGATAAATGATAGTTAATAAGGAGCTGTAAACATTGAATTATCAAGAAATGTTATTTCAATTCATCGGAGGACTGGGGATCTTCTTATTTGGGATTAAGTACATGGGAGATGGACTTCAAAATTCAGCAGGAGACCGATTACGAGAAATACTTGATAAATTAACAACAAATCCTTTTATGGGAGTTTTAGCAGGGATATTTGTAACAGTATTAATTCAAAGTAGTTCAGGTACGACTGTGTTAACAGTTGGACTTGTTAATGCTGGATTCTTAACTCTAAGGCAAGCGATCGGTGTTATCATGGGGGCAAACATTGGTACAACAGTTACGTCCTTTATCATCGGTATCGATGTAGGTGAGTATGCATTGCCGATCATAGCAGTTGGATCCATCTTAATCTTTTTCTTTAAAAATCCGAAGTATAACTATTTTGGACAGATTACGTTTGGTTTTGGTGCGTTATTCTTAGGTCTTGAACTAATGGGTGACGGAATGAAACCATTGCGCAGCCTTGAAGCATTTCAAGAGCTGACGGTTTCCATGAGTGACAACCCAATCCTTGGAGTTGTAATTGGAACGTTATTTACTGTTATTGTGCAGTCTTCAAGTGCAACGATTGGTATTTTACAAGAGCTGTATTCTCAAAATATGATTGATCTTAAAGCCGCACTGCCTGTATTGTTTGGTGATAATATTGGTACTACGATTACGGCAATCTTAGCAGCTATCGGTACTACAGTTGCAGCAAGACGCGCTGCGCTTACTCATGTAATCTTTAACTTGCTTGGAACAGTTATCTTTTTGATCGTTCTTGTTCCGTTCAGACACTATATTGAATTCTTATCTGCAAAGTTTAACTTGGAACCGGCTATGCAAATTGCATTTGCACATGGTACCTTCAATGTCACGAACGTTCTGATACAGTTTTGGTTCATTGGGTTATTAGCCTTTATTGTTACAAAACTTATTAAGGGTGAAGATGTATTGATTGAGTACAAGGCAAAACATCTTGACGAAATCGTTTTAGAGAGTTCACCTTCTCTAGCAATTAGACAAGCTAAGCAAGAAATTATTCGTATGGCTAACTATTCTCAGGCGGGATTAAAAGAAGCCATCGCTTATTTAAATGAAAAAGATAAAAAGAATTCTGATCTTGCTCTTCAATATGAAGAAGCAATCAATAATTTAGATCGCCAGATAACATCTTATCTTGTAAAACTGTCTGCACATCCGTTAACACCTCAAGAATCAAATGAACACTCAATGCTGCTAGACACCTCTCGTGACATTGAACGTATTGGGGACCATATGGAAAATATTATTGAACTTGTTGATTATCAACTGCGTAATAATGTTCGTTTGACAGACACGGCTAAAAAAGACTTAGATGAAATGTTTACTCTTACCGTTTCAACAGTCGACAAGGCCGTTAAAGCATTAGAAGAAGGAAACATTGAACTGGCTAAAGAAGTGCTTGGATTAGAAGATAAAATCGATAAAATGGAGCGTACACTTCGCAAACAGCACATTATGCGTATGAACGAAGGACTATGCGACGGAAATGCAGGTATTGTTTTTGTTGATATCGTAAGTAACCTAGAAAGAATAGGGGACCACGCTGTTAACATTGCAGAAGCTGTACTAGAGAAGTAAAATGAAGCCAGGGGGAATTTCCTCCTGGTTATTTATTTGGTCTTTTACGAGAAAGGAGACAGAAGTGGACTATTTATATTGGTTTTTAATTGGTTTAGCGTTAGTAATCAGTTTTATTGCGTTAATCTATCCGATTTTACCTGGTGTATTATTTTTAGCTGCCGGTTTTTTAATTTATGGATTTGCTTTTTCATTTGAGCCGTTCACGCCTTTATTTCTTACTGTGCAAATCCTATTGTTTATCAGTTTGTTTGTTGTTGACTACATAGGGAATGCTTATGCGGTTAAGAAAAAAGGAGGATCTAAAGCGGCTTTATGGGGAAGTACGATCGGATTGATAGTCGGACCTTTTGTAATACCTGTTGCCGGAATACTGATTGGACCGTTTTTAGGTGCTGTAATTGCAGAACTTCTATTCCAAAGAAAAGGATTGAAGTCAGCCGTTTCTGTAGGTATTGGTACTGTGCTTGCTTTCGTAGGAACAACTCTGATTAAAGTCTTTACACAGGCTTTAATGATCGGATATTTTTATTATCAAGTGTTATAAATCTTCATTGCTTATTGCTGTCGGGCGTGTTATATTATTTTTGTTCTAAAAAGTACATGTGTTCGCGCAAATTCATTTCAAAAATGTTATTGACATTAATTACGACAACGTGATATAGTAGTTCTTGTCCTTAACAAAGTTAAGACGTTATTCCACAGTAGCTCAGTGGTAGAGCTATCGGCTGTTAACCGATCGGTCGTAGGTTCGAGTCCTACCTGTGGAGCCATTTTGGCGGTGTAGCTCAGCTGGCTAGAGCGTACGGTTCATACCCGTGAGGTCGTGGGTTCGACTCCCTCCGCCGCTACCAAAATGTTTTATTAATTAATCACGATGGCGGTCGTGGCGAAGTGGTTAACGCATCGGATTGTGGTTCCGACATTCGGGGGTTCGATTCCCCTCGTCCGCCCCATAACATGTACATAAGTTTTATCTTTGGACCCTTAGCTCAGTTGGTCAGAGCGGTCGGCTCATAACCGATTGGTCGTAGGTTCGAGTCCTACAGGGTCCACCATATAATCGAGGAGGTATACCCAAGTCCGGCTGAAGGGATCGGTCTTGAAAACCGACAGGGGTTTAACGACCCGCGGGGGTTCGAATCCCTCTACCTCCTCCATTACATATTTTGTAGTAAATAAAATTATAAATATCTTCTTTTTGGCTCGATAGCTACGAGCGTTACAGCACGAGTATGCTGCGAGTTGTCTCGACGGATACACCCTAGAAGGGAACGTGTAGAGGAAGAGACACAGTAATTAAATAAGACCAAAAATTTTGGTTTTGAAAAATTTTTGGCTCGATAGCTCAGTCGGTAGAGCAGAGGACTGAAAATCCTCGTGTCGGCGGTTCGATTCCGTCTCGAGCCACCATACTATACATATTAACCTTACGGCGTGGCGTAAGGTTTTTTTATTGTTAGAAAGGGTACAGTGTTTAAAAATTGAAAGTTCGCTATAAATTTGATAAGGTAAACATGTTGAATACTTTCTAAACAAGTAAGTTGATTAAATGGTTTCACTTTTCAAGTTACCTTGAAAATGAACATATAAAACTCTACATATTATAAGGAGGAAATGAACATGGCTAAATTTGAACTGCCTGCATTACCTTATGAAACAAACGCACTTGAACCGCATATCGACAAAGAAACAATGGAGATCCACCACGGTCGCCATCACAAAACATATGTTGATAATTTAAATGCTGCTCTTGAGGGGCAAGCTGAATTTGAAAACAAGAGCTTGGAAGATCTTCTTTCAAACCTTGATTCTCTTCCGCAAAGTATCCAAAATGCTGTTAGAAACAATGGTGGTGGGCACGCTAACCATAGTCTTTTCTGGGAAGTAATCGCACCAGGCGGAGCTAACGCACCATCTGGAGAACTTGCTGACAAAATCAACAGCAAATTCGGAAGCCTAGATGCATTTAAAGAAGAGTTTGCGAACGCTGGTAAAACAAGATTTGGCTCTGGCTGGGCATGGTTAGTTGTAAACAATGGAGAGCTTGAAGTTACAAGCACGCCAAACCAAGATACACCTGTTATGGAAGGTAAAACACCGATCCTAGGACTAGATGTTTGGGAGCATGCTTACTACTTAAATTATCAAAACAAACGTCCTGATTACATCGCTGCATTTTGGAACGTTGTAAACTGGGATGAAGTTGAAAAGCGTTATAACGAAGCAAAATAATTAATGAAAGCTGCTGGCTTGCCAGTGGCTTTTTATTATGCCTTTGTCATGTATTTCATAATGATCTGCTAACCTTACTAATAGTTCATCAAGAGCTAGATTACCGTCACCGAATGGAACAAACGATTGAATAACAAATACATTTTTTGATTGAAAATACCAAATAAAATCTTTTTGCAACTTCGCGCTGTCTTCTAGTTTTACATCGGAGTCATAGAAAAGGTCTATATCTACAGAATCAAATATCCAATACTCAAACATATCATCATACCCCTTTATACAATAAAAACCAATTTATGAAAAAGTGAATAGCCCCTATCGTCTTGAAAGACACTAACGACGATATGTAAGGGGGCGAAAACATGAGATTAAAAAAATTCATGGATACCGACCAATACCCTAGAGATTTGTTCTTATTGCTATTTGTGGGCGGATTATTTACCTTAAGTACAGCTCTTTCAAATACGTTTGTTAACATTTTTTTGTGGAAGCAATCTGGGAAAATTACAGATATCGCTTTTTATAATCTTTCTATTGTTGTCATGCAGCCGATAGCGTTTTATTTAGCGGGATGGTTTGCCAAAAAAATTGACCGCGTTATCGTACTGAGAATAGGTGTTTTAATACTTGCTTTATTTTATATAGGCGTCCTTTACATGGGATCGTTGGCGAGTAACTACATCATTTTACTAGGGGCTATGTTAGGATTTGGTTTAGGATTTTACTGGCTCGCTTTTAACGTGCTGACATTGGAAGTTACCGAACCGGAGACCCGTGATTTTTTTAACGGATATCTAGGCGTACTGAATTCCCTTTCAGGAATGATTGGTCCACTCAGTGCAGGGTATATCATTACTAGGATGGACAAACATGCAGGATACGAAACAATTTTCACCGTTTCAATGGTCTTGTTTTTTGTGGCAGTTGCTATAAGTTTTTTTTTAAAACGAAGAAAAGCAGATGGCAGGTTTGGTATAAGAGAGGTTTTACAGGAACGTAAAAAAGACAAAGCTTGGCTGCAGTTGCTAAGAGCACATTTTTTTCAGGGATTTCGTGAAGGAACATTTGTTTTTTTAATTGTAATATGGGTATATACAGCTTCTAAAAGTGAATTCGCTCTTGGAACTTACGGGTTTGTTCAGTCCTTAGTATCTTTTGTTGGGTATTATTGTGTCTCGCATTATTTAACACCTAGGAATAGAATGAGAGCGATATTTATTGGAGGATTGTTGCTCTTTATTTCGCCGTTTATGCTGCTTTTCCCCGTTTCATTTACACTCCTCGTCGTATACGGGGTATCTGTTTCGATTGCTTATCCGCTGTTATTAGTTCCATATGTCTCATTAACGTATGATATTATCGGAAAATGTAGGGGTATTCATGAAAAAAGAATTGAGTATATTGTTGTTCGTGAAATGTATCTGAATGCAGGAAGGATCATTTCAATCATTACGTTTATCATCGTGGTAAATCTTTTATCACAAGAAAAGGGTATCCCTTTATTGCTGCCCATTTTAGGTGCCGGACACTTTTTAATTTATTTTTGCTTAAGAAAAGTTTCTTTCTCAAAAAACAGCTCTCAAAAAACAATTGAGCTTGCAGAAACACAGCAAGACGGAAACAATCCTAACAAACAATAATTATCTTTTGACATAATTGCCTTTGTAAGGATACTATTATTATGCAGATATAATTACCGGTTCGCTTTAGACACCTTTTTAGAAAGGTGTCTGTGCTGTTTTAGAGGGAGATTTACAATATTATGAAAACAAACGACAATAAAAAGAAAAACCATGTACCAATTCGAATCAATGCCCTTTTTTTATCGGCGTTCTTTCTCTTTTCAGTGTTGGTTCTCAGACTTGGTTATGTGCAGATCGTAAAAGGTGAAGAATATAAGCGCGATGCTTACTTAACAGAGAATGTAACAACGAAATTGGATGCTCCACGAGGTAAAATGTTTGATGCGAACTACCGGGTAGTAGTGGATAATGATCCAGTTTTCTCTATTACATATACAAGAACTCAGGAAGCTGATGCTGAGCAAAGATACAAATTAGCCTTAAAGCTAGCGGATCTTATAGATAAAGATTTTGAAGAACTAACCGAACGAGATAAAAAAGATTATTTTATTTTTCTAAACGAAAAGGAAGTAGAATCAAGATTATCTAAGGAAGAGAAGAAGGATACTCCCCCAGAAGAGCTTTATAATCTTATGCTTCAAAAAGTAACTCAAGAAGATATTGACTCCTTTACAAATAAAGAGCTTGAAGTTCTTGCGATTAAAAGTGAAATGGACAGGGGTTATACGCTTTCTCCCCAAAGAATTAAGGTTGGAGCTACCGAAAAAGAAATTGCGTTGATCAGTGAGCATTTACCTGAACTAGAAGGTGTGGATATAAAACCTGATGCTGAACGATCATATCCTTATGGTAATTCTTTTCGTGATATCTTCGGTCAAGTAAAGCAAATACCGAAATCGAGAATGGATTATTACACAGCACGTGGTAATGACCGTAACGATATGGTCGGCACGAGTTTTCTTGAAGAACAATACGAATCACTTCTACGTGGAACAAAGTCGAAAATTAAATATGTTACAGATAAAAAGGGTAATCCAGTTGGAGATCCGGTAGAGGAAGATGGTGCAAGAGGAAGCGATCTTATTCTGACTGTAGACATGAATCTTCAGCAAGAAGTTGAAAAAGTCATCGAAGAAAAATTAAAAGATGCTATTCGGGGCAAGTTTGCATACGACAACAACAAGTTAAACAGTGCGTATGTTGTCATGATGAATCCGAATACCGGTGAAATATTATCCATGGCGGCTAAAAAATACGACAGAAAAACAGGGAAGTTTACAGACATACCTTTTGGCAATGTTTATGACTCATATGCTATGGGGTCAACTGTTAAAGGAGCAACTGTTTTAACTGGCCTCAAAGAAGGAGTCATCGAGCCAAATACGATCATTAATGATGCACCGTTAACTTTTGGTGACAGCCGTCCTTTAAAATCGCATGAAAACATGGGGCCGGTCGACGCTGTTGAAGCTTTAGAAAGATCTTCAAACGTATATATGTGGCACATTGCTATGCGTTTAGCGGGATATGACTATTCTAACAAGCGCTTTAACGAGAACAAGGTCCAAGAAGCATTTAATATATTAAGAAACTCATACAGTCAATTTGGTCTTGGTGTACCAACTGGAATAGATCTTCCCTCAGAGGCGACTGGTTATAACACAGGGATGAGCAATGAATTATCACAAGCCATGTTCTTCTCCATCGGTCAATTTGACACATATACTCCGATGCAGATGGCACAGTATGTTTCTACTATTGCTAACGGTGGCCTTAGAATGCAGCCGCATCTTTTAAAAGAGGTAAGAGAACCATCCGTAGATCCTAACAAGTTAGGAAAGCTTCTTTATCGATTTGAACCAAATATTTTAAATAGGATCGAAATGAAGCCAAGTGAAATCGCAGTTGTACAAAAAGGATTTTATGAAGTTATGCACGGCAACGGCGGTACAGCTGCATGGAAGTTCAAAAACAAGGATTATAATCCAGCAGGAAAAACAGGTACAGCCGAAATTGATAAGGCTACAGGTATTGTTAATAAGACACTGATTGGATATGCACCATACGAAAATCCAGAGGTAGCATTTGCAGTCGTTGTTCCAAACATAAAAGAAGGGAATACGAACAGTGAAATAGCTGAAGGGGCACTGGATGCGTATTTCTCAATGAAAAAAGAAGGCATTCCGGCTAAACCGGATACAAAAGATAGAGCTCAAGATGAAGAATCACGTTAAAATACGTGATTCTTTTTTGTATAGATAGATAGTCTTAGTAAAGACTAAGAACATATTCGTCGATGAATCAGTCTTAACAATACCTTTACAATTCATTAAAACGCAGTTCACATTCAAGGTTTATTGTAGAACATGTAAGAAAGAAACAAGCTCTTAAAAAAGGGATCATGACCTGAGAAGAATTTCTCTAACATGAAAAGACGAAAATCATATTTAGGGGGACCTATCAAGATGAAGAAAATGAAGTCTGTGTACCTTTTAGCGGTAATGTCACTAATCCTAGTTTTCGCTGCAGCATGTGGAAACAAGAGTGAAGATGGAGCTGCTGGCGGCGGAGATCTAAGCGGTAAAATCAAAATCGATGGATCATCCACAGTATTCCCAATTATGGAAGCTGTTTCTGAAGAGTTCCAAGCTGCAAATCCTGATGTTCAAGCACCTGTTGGAGTTTCGGGTTCAGGTGGTGGATTTGAAAAGTTCGTTCGTGGAGAACTTGACCTAGCTAATGCTTCACGTCCGATTAAAGATGAAGAAAAAACAGCTGCTGCAGATAAAGGTATTGAATTCACTGAGTTCGAACTAGCAAAAGACGGTTTGTCAGTAGTAGTACCAAAAGAAAATGATTTCATTGATCACTTAACACTAGATGAGCTTAAAAAGATCTTCCTTGAAGAAGAGGCTGCAAAAACTTGGGCTGATGTACGTGAAGGATGGCCTAAAGAAAAAATCGAAATTTATGCTCCAGGTACAGACTCTGGAACATACGATTATTTTGATGAAGTAATCCTTGAAGAAAAACCAATGCGCCGTGATGCTCAATTATCTGAAGATGACAACGTATTAGTTCAAGGTGTAACAGGTTCTAAAAATGCTATTGGATTCTTCGGTTATGCATACTACCAAGCAAATAAAGATAAAGTAAAAGCTGTTCCGATTGATGGTGGAAACGGTCCTGTAGAACCAACACCTAAAACAATTGAATCTGGTGAATACGCTCCACTTTCTCGTCCGTTGTTCACTTATGTAAACAACAAATCTCTAAAAGAAAACGAAGCAGTTTATGAGTACATGAAGTTTGCTCTTGAGAACGCAGGTGAGCTTGCATCATCTGATTCAATCGGATATGTATCACTTCCGAAAGAAAAGTACGAAGAGCAAATGAAAAAGCTTGATGAGCTTGCAGGTAAATAAGAATTTCTTATGGAATAACTTAGGAAAATAATAAAGGGTGAGGAGCGGGATATCTCCTCACCTTTCACCTGTTTAGTATTGTCGAATTATAGGAGGTCTTGTTGGTGTCCAGAGATAAAACAAACCAAAAATCAATCCGCTCTATGATTCAGGAGAATAAATCTTCAAGAAGTCAATCGGCGGTAATGGAAAAGGTAGTTCCAAAAATCTTTTTGATTTGTGCAATTATATCTATTTTTACAACGTTAGGCATTGTTTTTACTTTATTAACAGAAACTGTTACGTTTTTTAGCCGAATTTCAATATTTGAGTTTTTAACGAATACTCGCTGGTTCCCTTTTACTTCTGACGAAAATGCAGACTACGGGATTCTTGCACTAGTTATGGGTACATTGACGATTACTGCCATTGCCATGGTTGTTGCAATCCCTGTAGGTCTTGCTGTAGCTATATATTTAAGTGAGTATGCATCAGCAAAAACTCGAAAGATCATTAAACCAATTCTTGAAGTTTTAGCTGGAATCCCTACAATTGTTTACGGATTCTTTGCACTCACGTTTGTAACACCTTTATTAGATAAAATTATTCCAGGCGGCATTTCAATCTTTAATGCTTTAAGCCCCGGAATTGTTGTGGGTATTATGATTATACCTATGATTGCATCATTATCAGAGGATGCGATGAATGCTGTGCCAAACTCTATGAGAGAAGGTGCTATGGCTTTAGGTGCAACACGTTTTGAAGTTGCCATTAAAGTTGTATTGCCTGCTGCACTATCTGGAGTGATTGCTTCGTTTGTTCTAGGAATCTCAAGAGCAATTGGTGAAACAATGATCGTAACCATTGCAGGTGGTTCTAGACCGACTGCCGATATTAATGTGACGGAATCCATTCAAACGATGACTGCTTACATCGTACAAGTCAGTCAAGGTGATACAGGATATGGAACTACGATTTATTACAGTATCTATGCTGTAGGTATGACGTTGTTTGTATTTACGTTAATCATGAATTTGCTTGCTCAATTTATTTCCCGCAAGTTTAGGGAGGAATATTAATGGGTTTAATTAATAAAGAGTCTGTTAAAAAGAAAATGGGGAGCAGAATAGCAGCGAACGGCTTTGCTAAATTCCTGTTTATACTTGCAACATGCTTCTCCCTGCTTGTACTAGGTGTTTTGATCTATAGAATTTTATCTGAAGGATTACCTTATTTAAGTTTAGATTTTATTACTAACTTCGCATCTAGAATGCCTGAACGTGCAGGTATTTGGGCAGCGCTGCTAGGAACGATCTGGATCATGGCGGTTACGGCACCTGTTTCATTTATCCTTGGTGTTGGAACGGCTATCTATCTTGAAGAGTATGCGAAGAAAAATGCATTCACAAAATTTGTTCAGATTAATATTTCTAACTTAGCTGGTGTTCCATCCATTGTATTTGGGTTGTTGGGACTTACAATCTTTGTTCGTTTAGCTGGACTCGGATCGAGTGTGCTGGCTGGTGGATTAACGATGAGTTTATTGATTCTTCCTGTTATTGTAGTTGCTTCTCAAGAAGCGATCAGAACAGTTCCGAGGGAAATTCGTGAGGCTTCATTTGGAATGGGCGCAACAAAGTGGCAAACCATTAGAAGAATTGTGTTTCCTGCTGCGCTACCTGGTATTTTGACTGGAACAATCTTGGCTCTATCTCGTGCAGTTGGGGAAACAGCTCCATTATTAGTGTTAGGAGCATTAGCATATGTTGCTTTTGTGCCAGAAAATTTATTCTCGCAGTTTACGGTGCTTCCTATTCAGCTTTACAACTGGACGAGCAGACCACAAGAAGATTTCCATATGCTCGCAGCGAGCGGAATCATTATCTTGATGATCATCTTGCTGATTATGAATTCCATTGCGGTATTTATTCGAAATAAGTTTCATAAACGCTTCTAACAGAGAGAAGGAGGACAAAAAACATGGACATCACAATTAATAAGCAATTGGTACAAAAGGGAGAAAAAGATCAGGATTTCACACCTGTCTTTAATATAAACAACTTAAACTTATGGTATGGTCAAGATCATGCATTAAAAGATATTAAATTCGATATCCCTGAAAAGCAGGTTACTGCGATTATTGGACCATCAGGATGCGGGAAATCTACGTTTATTAAAACGTTGAACAGAATGGTTGAAATGATTCCGATCGTTCGTATGTCCGGGGAAATTGTTTATAGAGATAAAAATATTTTTGATCCTAAATACGGTGTTGAAGAACTTCGTACACAAGTAGGTATGGTATTTCAAAAGCCGAATCCGTTCCCTAAATCAATCTATGATAATGTAGCTTATGGACCGCGTATTCACGGGATCAAGAACAAAAAAGTATTAGATGAAGTTGTTGAAAAAAGCTTAAAAGGCGCAGCAATTTGGGATGAAGTGAAAGACCGTCTGAATGAGAATGCTTATGGTTTATCCGGAGGCCAGCAGCAGCGTCTATGTATTGCACGCTGTCTTGCAATTGAACCCGACGTAATCTTGATGGATGAACCAACATCTGCACTTGATCCAATCTCGACATTAAAAGTAGAAGAGCTTGTTCAAGAATTGAAAAAGGATTATAGCATTGTTATTGTTACTCATAACATGCAGCAAGCAGCTCGTATTTCGGATCGTACAGCATTCTTCCTTAATGGGGAAGTTGTAGAGTACACAGATACCAGCACATTGTTCTCGAATCCATCTGATAAGCGAACAGAAGATTATATTACAGGACGTTTTGGTTAATAAAAGCGAATAGGAGTGGGATAAATGGTTGTTCGTGAAAATTTTCAGCTTCAATTAGAAGAAATGAAAAATGCTATTATTCAGATTTCAAAGCTGACAGAAGAAGCTTTGCTTGAATCTGTAGAAGCTCTAAAAACTCAAGATTTAGATAAAGCATTAGAAGTTATTGAAAATGACAATAGAATAAATGTGTTAGAAGATGAGATCAATGATATGGCCATTCTTTTAATCGCAAAACAAGCTCCTGTAGCGTCAGATTTAAGAAGAATCATCGCTGCTATTAAGATTTCATCTGACATTGAAAGAATGGCTGATTTTGCAGTAAATATTGCAAAATCAACGATTCGAATCGGCAAGCAGGAACTGATTAAACCCCTCGAAGAACTTCCTAAAATGGCGCATCATGCTATAAAGATGCTGACTGCAGCTACAAAAGCTTACGTGGAAGAAGACGTTGCACTTGCAAAAGAACTTGCTGATATGGATGACTTTGTTGATGAAACGTATGGGAAAATTATTAAAGAGCTTCTAGAGTTAATGACCAAAAATCCTGATCACCTTTCACAAATTAGCCAATTGTTGTTTGTATGCAGATACATTGAGCGTACAGCTGATCATGCAACAAATATTGCAGAAAGCATTATCTTCCTGGTTAAAGGGAAAAGATACGGTTTGAATGATTAAAGACAGTTTCACTTATTGCACTTCATCCTTTAGAAAAACGCATAAAAGAAAGAGCAAGCGTCATGATGCGCTTGCTCTTTTTTATGTACAATTATGAACTTGTAATCTCTTTAGCGATTTCGTCAAAGTTCATCTTGCTGTTTACTTGATGAGATTCAGCCCTTACTGCACCTTCTAAGTTGTTTGTACGTAGATATTTCAAAAATTCTTTGCTGTCTTTAATAATATTCCCTTTTTGTAAAAGATCACAAACTTCACCTGTTGTCATTCCTTGAGTGATTGTCAAAGTCATTTGAAAAACTTTTTCTTCCTCTTCCTTTACAGGAGCAGTCTTTGGTTCTTCTTTGGCTGCAGGAGCTGCAACGGCAGTTTGTGTTTCTTTTAATGCAGTAAATTCGTCTTTTGAAATTGCTATTTCGCCTTTTTCAGAAAGATATTGAGATACCGTTTCATCTGTTAAAACAGATTTTGTATCTGTATCAGCCGTATAATAAAAACCAGCTAAAATACCAGTTGAAAGAATAATACCTGCTGAAAATCCGCGAAGGTTTTTGCTTGTCATACCCATTTCCCCTCACAAATTTAGTTCTTATCGTTAATCATCATTTCGTCTTCAAGAACTTTTAATTTCTTTTTAACTTGATAGATTTCTTTCATTAGCTGAATCGTGAAATTTTCCAGCTGTGTTTCAACTGAGTTTTCGCGATTTTTTCTAAAGGAAAGAATCAAAAGAATAACACCTACAAGTAACAATCCAAAAATAGCAAACTCCATAAAATCCTCCCTAAAATAAAGCTATACACTTTACTTTTATAACATAGTATTTACCCGTGGTATAGGTTTTTTCGCAAATGTTTACAAAAATTGCTACAATTCGACTATTTTCATACAGGACATGATTGAAGTAGATAGGTATTACCTTGAATCATTGGCGTTTTTTGTCCTGATTTGTCAATTTAACAGAATAATCTGACGGAGAAACCGATTTCAAAAACTTTACATATACGGAAATCACAAGTGGGGCATGGAAGCGTCATTTTTCGACTTTTTTGACACATTGTATATAAAAATATCCAGTGATACGATTAATAAAAATGAGGTATAAAACTTAGTTTACTAGAATAATTGAATAGGATGAGGTGATGAACTTGATCGAAGATATTGTGAAATTAAAGGAAAAAGGTCTTACGTTACAAGAGATCGCACAAAGAATGAACATGTCTTTAGGAAAGGTTCAATACCGCTGGTATAAATACCGCCAGCAGCAAACACCATCGAATCATGAACTTTCTCCTGAAGCCGTAGCTGTTAAAGAGAAGGAAAAGTGGACGATGCCATATGAATACGAAGAAGATAATGTGTGTCTCATGCCAAGAACATCTGATAGTTTGTATGCCTATTGGAGTTTCACAGAATCCATCAAACAGATGGCAGAACACCATTTTCGCACAAAATGGGAAGAACTTCCTTCCGTTTTGAAGATTTATGATGTAACTGACATTGAATTTTTTGGACATAATGCACACCGTACATTTGAAGTGGAGCTTCCTCCCATGACTAATAATTGGTTTCTTCAATCTTTAGAACCAGGGAGAACGTTTATTGTGGACATCGGAACGCGCACTTTTGATGGAAGTTTTTTTACACTGCTGCGTTCAAATCCCGCTGAAACAAGTCCTGATCCTTATAACAGTATACATGATGAAAAGATAGAACGATGGAAACATCAGGATGTTAACGAGCCTGAATGGCTGGAGAACTTTTCAACCTATTCGTACTATCAAAAAATTAGATAGGAGAGTAAAACATGTCTAACGGGTATTTTTCACTGGTCTTGCACGCTCACCTTCCTTATGTGAGGCATAAAGAAGCAAACCGTTTAGAGGAAAGATGGGTATTTGAGGCACTTACTGAGACATACATCCCGTTATTGTGGGTACTCGAAGAACAGCCCGAATACTTGTCTTGGACTCTATCATTTTCACCGCCACTTCTTGAACTACTAAACGATCCTGTGATTCAGAAGCGCTATTTAGAACATTTAGATCTAACGATGAAACTTGTTCAGAAAGAAAAAAAACAATCGACTCGAACGGAAGAGCAAGATGTTATTCAGTTTTATGAAGAACGTTATAAAAAAATCATGGAAACGTACCAAAAACACGACTGTAAGATTACAAATGCGTATAAACAGTTTATGGATCAAGGGAAGGTAACTTGTATTACATCTGCTGCTACTCACGCCTTCCTTCCTTACGTTGAAACAGAGCAAGGTATTAAAGCTCAGATCCTTTCTGGTATTCATACGTTTGAAAAGTATTTTAATGAAAAGCCTAAAGGGTTTTGGCTTCCAGAATGCGCATACTCTCCTGGAGTAGATAAAGTGTTAGCTGAAGCTGGGGTTCGCTACACATTTGTTGATGAGGAAACGTTGTTAAGAAGCAAGCCCGCACCTTCTAAAGGAATTGGTGCGCCCGTTTATTCTCCTCATGGAGTGGCATTGTTCTCAAGAAATCAATGTATCTCTGAAACAATTTGGAACTCATCAGTTGGTTACCCTGGTGATTATGACTATCGTGAGTTCTATCGTGATGTAGCTTATGAGCGTGACCATGAGTACATTAAGAGCTTTATACATCCTGATGGTATAAGGATTGATACTGGTTTAAAGTATTGGCGTATAACAGGGAAAACAGAAAATAAAGATTGGTACAAAAGGGATTGGGCTTTAAATAAATTGCAGCAACATGCATTTGATTTTTGTCATCGAATTACAGATTATCTACATACCAACAAACAATCTTATCCTCCTCAGCTTATAACTGCACCATTTGATGCAGAACTATTTGGACACTGGTGGTTTGAAGGACCGGAATTTTTACTTCAATCAATGAAAGTTTCAACTGACCAAGACATCACGTGGATTACACCTCAAGAATTTTTAAACAGACACTATCAAGACTTAGAAACCGTTAGACCTTGTTTTTCAACATGGGGAAAAAATCAAACAGGAGAAGTATGGCTAAACGAGACCAACGCTTGGATGTATAGACACCTTCATCACTGCGAAAGAAAGCTAGTTCAGCTTGCCGCTCATCTTTCAAATGGTAAAGGAAACATTGTCGTTGAACGCTACGCGAATCAAATGGTAAGAGAATGGATGCTTGCTGCTAGTTCAGACTGGGCTTTTATTGTTGAAGGCGATAGTGCATCACAGTATGCTAAGAACCGTTTTCAGCAGCACATTGAAAGGTTTCATGAACTGAATAATTCGATCTATAATCAAAACTTCTATCCGGAAGAAATTTCTGCTTACGAAAATGAATTTCCTTTTCTTATGACAGATCTCTGGCAATTCTTTAAAAACCCGCATGATGAATATGTGGAAGCTCACTACAGCAAGAAAAAAGGCAACGGAAAGAAAATCTTAATGCTATCTTGGGAATTTCCTCCGATGGTAGTAGGCGGATTAGCAAGACACGTATTTGATCTATCTAGAAAGTTGGTAGAACAAGGTTCAGAGGTTTATGTTGTGACTTCTTCGGTTGAGGGTTATCCAGAACATGAAGTCAATAATGGTGTTCATGTCTACAGAGTTGCAGGCAAACAGCCGAACTTTGAATCGTTCTTCCATTGGACCGGAAGTTTGAATATGGCGATGGTTGAACAAGCGAATTGTCTTGCTAAAAAGTTTGATTTTGATTGTATACACGCACATGATTGGCTCGTTTCAGTTGCCGCTCTCGCCATAAAGAAGGAACTTAATATTCCTCTTATCACTACGATTCATGCAACTGAGCACGGAAGGAATAACGGGATTACATCACCGCTTCAGTATGAGATCAACCAAAAAGAATGGGAACTTATGGATGGATCGGACAGCCTTATTGTGTGCAGCAAATATATGAAAACTGAATTAACCGATGTTTTTAGCATTCCAGAAGAAAAGATCACGATTCTGCCAAATGGAATAGATCCTGAGCAGATTGTTTATGAGTCTGAATCAGCCATAGAAAATCAAAACGATAACGATCAAGAACTTCTTTTATTCTCGGTTGGAAGGCTTGTAAAAGAAAAAGGATTTCAAACGATCATCGAAGCAGCAGAGATTTTAAGAAACAATGGAAAGCGCGTAAAATTCGTTATTGCTGGAAAAGGGCCTTTGTTTGATGAACTAAATGAAATGATAAGGCAGAAACATTTATCGGAATTTGTTCATCTTGCTGGATTCGTTAGTGATGAAGAAAGAAATGAATGGTTCGCGAAAGCAGATGCTGCTTTGTTCCCAAGTCATTATGAACCGTTCGGCATTGTAGCTCTTGAAGGCATGGCGTCCGGAAAGCTAACCATTGTTTCAGACACTGGTGGATTAAGAGAGATTATTGATCATGAGAAAACTGGTTTAAAGGTATATCCAAATGATCCTCATAGTATTGTTTGGGCAGTTGAATTTATTCTATCTAATCGTGATCGCTGCAAAGAGATTGCCCTAAATGGTGAAGAAATCGCAAGAACTGTATTCAGTTGGAATTCTATTGCAGAAAAGACAGCTGAATTATATGCAATGTTTCATAAAAAAAATACATCAAAAGTGGGAGGAATCGTGTAATGAAGGGTGTAATTATGGCAGGCGGAAAAGGAACACGCTTAAGACCTCTTACATGCAATATGCCTAAACCAATGGTGCCAATGCTTCATAAACCTGTTATGGAATATGGAATTGAACTACTAAAGAAATTTGGTATTACAGATATTGCCGTTACGGTACATTATCTGCCGGATGCAATTAAAAACTATTTTGGCAACGGCCGTGACTTTGGTGTAAACCTTCATTACTTTGTAGAAGACTCCCCGCTCGGAACAGCAGGTTCGATCAAAAATGCTGAAGAATTTTTAGATGAGCGTTTTATTGTAATCAGCGGTGATGCTTTAACTGATTTTGATCTTGCTAAAGGGATTCATTTTCATGAAGAAAACAATTCGTTGGCTACGATCTTCATGAAACAAGTAGATTCCCCACTGGAATATGGCGTGATCATGACGAATCAAGAAGGAAAGATTATACGCTTTCTTGAAAAGCCAAGCTGGAATGAAGTATTCAGTGATACGGTAAATACGGGGATTTATGTATTAGAGCCGGAAGTGTTTAACTATATCGAAAAAGATGTTCCAGTTGATTTTAGTAAAGATCTGTTTCCTTTACTTATGAAAGAAGACAAAAACCTTTTTGGGTACCAAGCAGAAGGCTACTGGTCTGATATTGGAAGTCTGCAGCAGTACCGCCAATCTCATTACGACATGTTAAACGGTCTTGTTAATCTTCCGTTTTCAGGAAAAGAACATGAACCAGGAGTTTGGGTTGGTGAAAATGTCTTTATCGAAGACGGCGCAGTCATTGATGCACCTGTCAGTATCGCGGATGGAGCAGTGATCAGGAAGGGTGCGCATATCGGGAAATTATCTGTTGTTGGAAAAAACAGTGTTGTCAGCACCGGAAGTTCATTAAAGAAAACCGTCTTATGGAATGATGTATTTGTAGGTGATCAGTGTGAATTAAGAGGAGCTACAATTGCAAACGGTACGAAAGTAGAAAAAGATGCTTCTGTATTTGAACATGCGGTTGTTGGTAATCATTGTACAATCGGAAGAAACGCAACACTTAAACCAGATGTGAAAATTTGGCCTGAAAAAGAAATTTTCGAAGAAGCCCTCGTTCATACTTCTATCGTATGGGGAAAAAAGGCGACTAAATCTTTGTTCGGCTCTCGAGGTGTATCTGGCATTGCTAATGTGGAAATTACACCTGATTACATTGCTCGACTGGCTTCAGCATATGGAGCTGTTCTGCCTTATGGATCACAGATTATCATTGCTAGTGACTCCCATGATTTTTCAGTTATGATCAAGCAGTCCTTCATCCAAGGTCTTCATTCATCAGGGGTGCATACCCTGGATATCAGTCCTACAGTTGCACCTGTTGTTCGTTTTTCGATTGAAGAAGAACGTTTAGAAGGTGGAGTATATGTAAGGTTCTCCAATCCTACAGGAGAAAAGCAGCTGATGATCGAGTTTTATGATAATAAAGGGCTTCCGATTCACTCTGATCTTGAAAGAAAAATCGAAAATGCGTATTGGCAGGAAGATTATCGACGTGCTTCATTTGACCGAATCGGAAAAGGTGCAGTTCAAGCGAACAAACACGAAGACTATATATCTGCTCTTTTAGAAGAAATACAAGAAAAAGGAATTCAAGAAGCCAAGTTTCGTGTAGTGGTCAATTACAATCATCAACCCTATTTAAACTTTATTCCTAACCTATATAATCGCCTTAACTGCGAGATCTTAACGGCTCCATATCAAACAAAGCCTGAGGAAATGGCATCCTTTGTAAGAGTAACGAATGCCAACATCGGTGTTCTGATTGGAGAAGCGGGAGAAACATTACGTCTCATTACAGAGACAGGTGAAGTGCTTGATGAAGAGACGATGCTTGCTCTATATGTATTTACAGCATTTTCACAAGGCAAACAAAAAGAGATGGCGATTCCGGTTTACGGATCTTCAGCGCTAGACTCTATTGCTGAACGCTTAAAGGGGAAATTAATTAGAACGAAAGCCAACCCTAGATCGATTATGGAAGTTGGAAAAGGTGTTCTAAATTACCAATATGATGCTCAATATGCTTTTGTTCATATTTTAGAAATTATGGCTATGCAAAAGATCACCCTATCTGAACTGGTAAAGATGCTGCCAGATGTGCATATGTTAAGAGAATATGTACCGTGTCCAAAAGACAAGAAGGGAAGAGTGATGCGAAGACTGATGGAGGACATACGAGATAATAATGTAGAGTTGCTCGATGGTATCAAAGTCTTTCATCCTGAGGGTGGCTGGACGCTAATATTGCCAGATGTTGAACAGCCTGTATTTACGGTTTATTCACAGAACAAAGACCCTGAACAAGCGAAACAAGCTGCATCGCAATATATCGAAAAAATTCAGTTGTATCAGCAGGTGTAATGTATGCCAAGACATTTGGTTTTAGGTAACGGAAATTTATTAATCAATTTAGATGAGCATTTGCAGATCAGAGACATCTATTATCCTTACGTCGGTCAGCAAAATCATGTGCAGGGGCATGTTAACCGCTTAGGAGCCAGTATTAATGGCTCCTTTTCTTGGCTTTCCTCAAAAGAATGGATTATTGAGCCAGGATATCACGATGATTCACTTGTAACTCTTTCATATGCTAGAAACAATAAAGAAGGCGTGACCCTTAAAATAGAAGATGCCGTTCATCAAAGAGAAAACATGTTTATGCGCAGGATTACTGTTCACAATGAGTCGTATGAGGAAAAAAAGATTAAACTCTTTTTTCATCAGGATCTATCGATTTATGAAAATGAAGTTGGAGACACTGCCTATTATGATCCAGAAAAATCAGTGATCATCCACTATAAAAAGAATCGGTACTTTTTGTTTACTGCTTCTTTCGACCAAAAAGGGATTGACCAGTATACGACAGGTGTCAAACGATTCTTAAGTGCAGAAGGAACATGGAAAGATGCTGAGGATGGGCATCTACATGTGAACCCGATCGCACAGGGGTCAGTAGATAGTACTTTTTCTGTGGAAGGAATTGTTCCTCCTCATGGAAAAGGTGACGCATATTATGCGTTAACTGTTGGCAAAAGCAGAGAAGAAGTGTTTTCGCTATATGATTATCTCATGGAGATCGGACCTTCTTTAACCTTAGATAAAATCGACGTTTATTGGCGGAGATGGGTGAATAAAACGAAAGTTAACCCATGCAACCTATCTGATGAACTACTGAATCTATATAACCGCAGTTTACTCATCATACGTACTCAAACGAACGAGAACGGATATATCATAGCTGCTAATGATTCCGATATTCAGCATTATAATCGTGACCATTATAGCTATATGTGGCCAAGGGATGGTGCCTTAATAGCAGCAGCTGTTGCTAAGGCTGGTTTTCACGGCATGGTGAAAAACTTTTATCGTCGGTGTGCAGATGTTTTAACAAAAGAAGGCTATCTTCATCATAAATATAACCCTGATGGATCGATTGGATCATCTTGGCACCCTATGATTAACAAAGATGGTGCTAGTCAGCTGCCGATTCAGGAAGATGAAACCGCTCTTGTTCTGTGGGCGTTTTGGGAGCATTACAAAGAAACAGGAGATATTGAGTTTGCACAGTCTCTTTATCGATCACTTGTTAGGCCAAGTGCGAGATTTTTGCTTCAATATATGCAGGATGAATTAGATCTTCCTATGCCATCGTATGATTTATGGGAAGAAAGAAGAGGAATCTTTACCTTTACAGCTAGCAGTGTTTATGGCGGACTCATGGCAGCTCATTCATTCGCAACATTATTTGGTGAAGATGATCGTGCAGAACGGTATAAAAATGGTGCGGATCGTATAAAAGCAGGAATGGAAAAACATTTGTACGATGAAGGAGCAGGCAGATTTTTAAGAGGCATCTACTTATTAGATGATAATGCGTATAAGAAAGACTTTACCATGGAATCCAGTATGTATGCTCTCTTTGCATTTGGTGTTTATCCAGCTGATGATGAGCGAGTTGTTCGAACGATGCACCAGATGAATGAAGAGTTAAGCATTAAGTCAGGTGTAGGCGGAATTGCAAGATATACAAATGATTATTACTTTCAGCAAACGCATGATATGGCAAGAGCTCCAGGGAATCCTTGGCTTATCTGCACACTCTGGCTGGCAAAGTGGCATATTCAATACGCTAAGTCTATTTCTGACCTAGAACGACCTCATGAAATATTGCGCTGGGTACAGCAGCATAGCTTTTCAACAGGTGTATTACCTGAACAGCTTCATCCGTTTACTGGTGAAGCATTGTCAGTTGCGCCTTTAACATGGTCACATGCCACATATGTAGACGTTTTGAAAGAATATACGAAAGTCTACGAGAAACTTTCGCAAAACTCACTTGCTCGTTAGAAAAGAATTTGTTATCATGTTATGGTATGGTTTAATAGAGAATAATGACTGTTAGTAACCATGATTATGTACTTTGGTAAAGATGTGGAGGGAAACAACAATGCGTGTAAACATTACTTTAGCTTGTACTGAAACTGGTGATCGTAACTACATCACTACTAAAAACAAGCGTACGAATCCAGACCGTTTAGAGCTTAAAAAATACAGCCCGCGTTTAAAGAAATACACAGTTCACCGTGAAACGAAGTAATTTCACTTAGAAACGCCTGATACCCATGTAAATGAGGGATCAGGCGTTTTTTCATACTCAAAAATTTCAATACATACATAGCTGCGTGATATGATAAATACATCACTTTATTAGAGGTGTTTTATAGATGAATAAATCTGAATGGCGAAAAAAAATAAAACAAATGTTGCTTTTGACAAAAGAGGATGAAAGAAGAAAAAAAAGCAAGGCGATCTCTAATCTTCTATTTGAAACCGAAGAATGGAATAAAGCACAAAGTGTCGGAATTACCGTTGCAAGAAAATTTGAATTAGATACGTCCTTTATTATTAAAAAGGCATGGGAAGAAGGAAAGAAAGTCGGTGTTCCTAAGTGTTATTCTGCAGAAAAACAAATGCAATTTAGAGAAATGCGTTCATATGACGAACTTGAAAATGTTTACATGGATTTATTTGAACCTAGAATGGATGCGACTCAGCTTATTACTTCTGACCAAATAGATTTGATCATCGTTCCTGGACTAGTGTTTGATAGGAGAGGATATAGGATCGGATACGGCGGTGGTTATTATGATCGTTATTTGCAAACGTATCAAGGATTAAAAATTTCACTTGCATACTCCTTTCAAACGACAGATACACTTCCGCACGAAGAATTTGATATTCCAGTTGATCACATCATTACGGAAGATGGACGTTTTATTTAATGGAAATCATTTTAGGCGGGATTGCTCTGCTTTCACTTTTATCTGCAATACTTAAATGGCTGACGGTTCCGGGAAGTATAACAGCTTTCATATTGGGATTTATCATTTTTAAAGCGTTTGACTGGCAAGGGCTGGTTATATTAGGTGTATTTTTTATAACTTCTACGTTATTAACAAAATGGAAAAGAGATTTAAAGCGAGACGAAAAAGCACTGCATTCTGAAGAAAAAAAGGGAAGATCAGCTGGACAAGTGCTGGCTAATGGAGGTGCTGCTCTAATCGCTGCAGCATGTCACACGGCAATACCGAATCCTGTTTGGCTCATTATGTACACTGCAGCTTTTGCGACAGCCACAGCTGATACGTGGGCTTCTGAAATCGGTGTTCTATCAAAAAAGAAACCATTCCATATAAAAGAGTGGAAGACTGTAGATCGCGGGCTGTCTGGAGCGATCTCAAGTTTAGGTACTTTTGCGGCTGCTCTAGGTGCCCTTTTGATCGGTTTTAGTTTTTATATTCTTTTTGACACGTCATTTCTTGTTGCGCTTTGTATTGCTATTTCTGGTTTCGTTGGCAACCTAGCTGACACCGTATTTGGGGCCTGGTTTGAACAAAAGTTCTTTTGCTCAATGTGTAAAAAGGAAACAGAGAGCCGAGTGCACTGTGGAAAGAAAACAACAAGGATATATGGGGTTTCTTGGGTGTCAAACAATCTTGTGAATTTCACTTCAACTCTAATCGGTGGAATGATTGCGGGGGGGCTATATATATGGATAAACCTATGAGCTGTGTAGGTGTCGTTATAGCAGGGGGTAAGTCTCGGAGGTTTGGAAGTCCAAAAGTGTTTGCGGAATGGAATAACAAAACTTTTTTTGAGCATTCAATGAATTCCATCGCTCCTCTTTCAGATAACCTTATAGCTGTGGTCAGGGAGGAATGGATACAAGCATTACAACCTTACAATATTAATTACAATGCCGAAATCATTACAGATATCGATTCTTTTAAAGGAAATGGTCCTTTAGCAGGCATCTATAGCGCAATGATGCAAATAAAAGCCGATTATTATTTGGTCTCACCTTGTGACATGCCGAGAATGAGCAGCAGCATGTATGAAAAATGGCTAAAAATTGCTATGGATCATCCAGAGTATGATTGTGTTGTTCCGCTTTGGGAAGGGAAAGTATATCCGCTTAACGGTGTATATAAACGAACATGCTTCCCTGATATAGAAACATGCTTAAGGAATCAGACGTACAAGGTCTTAAGCTTACTGAAACGTAAAAACACCCATTATATAGAAATTAGCGAAGATGAAGAGTGCTTTTTTCACAATGTAAATACAAAAGAAGAGCTTTTGAATTTGACGGATTAATAAATGTACGAGAAAAAATGATTAGAGGTATATTGTCAGGACCAATGACGAATAAAATGCGAAAATAAAACAGAAAGTAGTAGCAAGGAGGTTTTTATATGAAAGGGTTTGTGATTAAAAGTTTTTTGTTATTCCTTGCTATTATGCTTGGCTACAGAATGAGATATCGCATGATGAATATGGCTCTTGGTCAACCGCTAATCCGAAGGTTCTTAGTAGGAAGCGCCATGTCTTTTCCAGGATTGCGCTCTAAAATGATGGACGAACTTATTTAGATATGCAATCTGCTAAAAAAGCTGCTTTCTTTTTTGATTTAGATAATACAATGTTTGATTATGAAGCCTCCTTTAAGAAGGCTTCTTTGTTTGCATTTCATACAATTACGAATAACAAATGGAACGATACCCCAATGGTGGAAAAGTGGTTCACTTATTATAAGGCATATTGTGATTTGTTTTGGTCAGCTTATGAAAAGGAAGTGATATCACGTCAAGAATACCAAAGAAAACGGCTGCTTTCTTCATTTAAGGCAATAGGTTTAAAGAGCTTTTGTGATGCACAGATCCAGTATTATCAAAAAGTTTTTGAAAAAAGTGTTCCTTCTGAAGTGGAACCCTTTGTATGGATAAAAGAAATCTTTCAGCGATTAGACCAGCTAGGAGTCTTAATTGGAATTATTTCAAACGGTGATTCGATAATTCAGAGGGAAAAAATAAAAAATTTAAAATTACATATACCAGAGATGAACATTTATATATCATCCGAAATAAATGTTGCAAAACCAAATCCCGATATCTTCCATTTTGTCAAAAACTGTACGGATGCTGAAGTTTATCACTATGTTGGAGATGCTTTTGATTTAGATATTGTGCCTGCAGTACAAGCTGGTTGGACTGCCATATGGTGGAACCCGCTCAAGCAGCCCGCGGCTGTTAACCACTCCTCCATTTACAATTGCACATCAAGCAGTGATTTGATTGAAGTCATTAAGAAATGTATTGAATCAGCTGGATATTCTCTCCATTAGCGGTTTGAAGCAGTACGAATAAATACTTTTTATCTTTACTGATTAAAATGAATGGCATAGAACTTCCGATCGGACTTATTTTTTGTCCGTTCTTTGTCGTGATTCCTAAAAAGTAGTTTTTGTATAATCCTTCCCAAAGCTTTCCTATTATCTCTTGGCTCTTTGCTTGAGAAAAACCAGGCAGGGATTTAACATTGTAATCTGTTAAAGATTCTAATGAGATCACATTATAGTTATTAAGATCGATCTGATAATAATTTGCTGCTTGTGTAAGTGTTCCTTGTAGGTATTGATTCGTTTTTTCATCTAATGCATTTTTTGCTCTTCTCTCTAGTGCGTTATTAGGGGTTTGAAATCCAGAATAAGATTGGCCAATCACAGATGTATACAAAAAATCATGGCTCATTTGCTGAACAGAGCGATACTTTTCTTCGTTTAAATGAATTTCTCCTTGATGATAAGAGATGGCCTCCCAAAGTCCAGGATCTGTACTTTTAATGTCTTTTTCCAAATCAATTGATTTTGCAGATGTTTTCCATTCAGTCATTTTGTTGATTAACTTTCCGTTTTCAAAGATCATAGCGATGTCCTGCCGCAGATAAACCCGTTCAGATGTCTCAGAATTTACTTTCCAAAGTAATTCGTAGCTTGTCGGTGTACCTTTTACGAATGAAAGGTCTGTTGTTGCCTTTGAAAAGGAGAATGAGCTGTCTAAAGGAAAGAATGTAATACTTTCACGAGCTTCTTTTTTAACAAACGGCTGGTAGATGATTCCTATTACAAGTATAATAATCAGCAGATAGATTGAAATTTTCCACTTCATACGTTAGGCCTCCTATAGGACAAACTTGTTCCTAAATTCTATGCAGAATTTTAAAAAATAGAAGACGGAGTAGCAGAAAACGCAGGAGTGGAAACGAGAGGAGAAAAGGTATGGAAATTCAAACGAATGAAATAGTGGGCTTCATTAAAGATCTCGTACATATTCCAAGTCCTTCAGGAAATACAGAAGCTGCAATAAACTATATGAAATCATTTTTTGAAGAAAACGATGTTTCATTTACGATGAGCAATAAAGGTGCTGTTATTGCAACTATCAAAGGTGAGGATGATACAAAACACCGGCTCCTGACTGCACATGTGGATACTCTCGGTGCTATGGTTAAAGAAATTAAAAATGATGGTCGCTTGAAACTAGATTTAATCGGCGGTTTTTATTGGAACACGATAGAAGGTGAATATTGCTCGATTCATACGAATTCTGGAAAAGTGTTTACCGGTACTGTTATGATGCATCAAACAGCAGCACACGTTTATAAAGGGATGAACGAATTAAAGCGTGATGAAAAGAACATGGTTGTTAGAGTCGATCAAGAATTTCATTCCAAGAAAGATGCTGAAGAAGCGGGAATCTCTGTAGGAGATTTTATTTCTTTTGCGCCAAGGTTTGAAGAGTCTGAAAGCGGATTTGTGAAATCGCGCCACCTCGACGACAAAGCAAGTGTTGCAATTCTTATGCACATCATTAAACAGATTAAGCAATCTTTTGTAACATTGCCTTACACGACCCATTTTCTGATCAGTAATAATGAAGAAATCGGGTTTGGCGGTAATTCTAACATTCCAAAAGAAACCGTTGAGTATTTAGCAGTGGACATGGGAGCAATTGGTGATGGGCAAGCAACAGATGAATTTACCGTAAGTATCTGTGCAAAAGATTCTGGCGGTCCATATCATTTTGCTTTAAGAAAACATCTTGTCGCTTTAGCTGAAAAACACAACATTGGGTACAAGGTAGATATATATCCTTATTATGGGTCAGACGCAACTGCTGCGATCCGCGCGGGAGCGGACATTGTACATGGGTTAATCGGTCCTGGGATTGATGCTTCTCATGCATTTGAGCGTACTCATGTTAAGTCATTGAAGCAAACAGCTGATCTCATAAATGTATATTTGCAATCACCGCTTGTGTAACATACTAAACCCTAGCCATTGCTAGGGTTTTTTCTTTGGCTGTTTTCTTAAACTTTGATGCTGATGTAAGTTAAGTGGTTGATTTCCGCTCCAAGTGCTTCGCTTTGTGCGGGCCGTGCGGTGAGCCCCTTAACCCTTTGTGCCCTAAAGGGTCTCACCTGACCGCTCGTCCTAGCCGGGAGTCTCGCATCTTGGGCTTCAATCAACTTGCAAATGAAGACAATTACAAAATTCTCTTCAGAATCCGTGAGATTCCTTGTCGCATGCCTTGCAAGAAGCTTCAAAGGTGGTAGGTGCAACTTGAAAATTAATGAGAAGAATGAACAATAGCAACAATCTTATAGAGAAGAGCTTTTTCTTTTTGATGAGGTATGAATTAAAAGGAGTTGGTGAAGGATGATAGGCAGAGGAGTGATGAAAAATGACATATCTGCCAAAAAAACAACCTCTTTCACCAAACTTTGATGAAAACGTACATTATATGAAGAAACAGCTTGGTGTTGATGTCAGTTTTGATTGCATTCACTTAGACTTAGAATATGCCGGCAGAAGGATGGCTTTATTTATGGTCGATGGATTTGTTAAAGACGACATCCTTCACTATTTAATGAAGCTTTTAGCAGATCTCGAACCCGGCCAATTAGAACCAGATCCTTTATTAAAGTTGATGAAAACGTATTTACCGTATATAGAGATTTCTACGTCTGACGATCTAAACCAAGGAATTGATTGGGTACTAAGCGGTCCTACTGTTTTGATTGTAGAAGGGGTATCAGAAATTCTGCAGATTGATGCAAGGACGTATCCCGTTCGTGGACCAGAAGAACCAGATGTTGAACGGGTTGTTAGAGGTGCAAGGGACGGATTTGTTGAAACAATTGTTTTTAACACTGCATTAACAAGGAGAAGAGTACGTGATCGATCGCTGCGTATGGAATATATGAGTATCGGAAGGCGATCAAAAACAGATATTTGTATTTCCTACATTGAAGATATTGCCGACCCGCATATTGTAGAGAGAATAAAAGATTCTTTGAAAATGATTGATACCGACGGACTGCCGATGGGGGAGAAGACGGTAGAAGAATTCATATGCGGCAGACACCTGAACCCTTATCCTTTAGTAAGGTATACAGAGCGTCCTGATACAGCAGCTGTGCATTTATTCGAAGGACATGTTCTTGTATTCGTAGATGGCTCTCCATCTGTATTAATAACTCCAACAACTTTCTGGCATCATCTACAGCATGCTGAAGAATATAGGCAAAAACCAGTTGTCGGTGCTTATTTAAGATTTGTACGTTTCTTAGCTGTGTGGATCTCAATTTTTCTATTGCCTCTTTGGTATTTATTTTCTGTACATAAAGAGCTGCTCCCAGTTTCTCTTTCTTTTATTGGACCAGAAGAAATTGGGGTTGTACCTTTATTTATGCAATTTGTGATCATTGAGTTAGGTATGGATATGCTTCGGATGGCTACCATACATACACCCACTTCTGTTTCGACAGGTCTTGGGCTCGTTTCTGCCATTGTAATTGGACAGGTAGCCATTGAAGCAGGATTGTTTGTAAATGAAGTCGTTCTTTATATTGCAGTTGCTGCCATCGGTACATTTGCAACTCCAACATACGAGCTGAGTCTTGCCAATCGTTTGTTAAGACTCGCTTTGTTATCGCTTACTGCGCTTTTAGGAGTTCCAGGTTATATTGTTGGCTTAACGCTAGCCATATTGTTCTTTGTATCCTTTAAATCTTTCCATATCCCTTATTTATGGCCATTTATACCGTTTAACTTCAAAGCCATCAGAGATGTTATTTTTAGAATACCAATGCCTCTTAAAAACAGAAGACCCGTTGTATTGCATCCAAAAGACCCTGATCGATGAGTATGTTTAAAACAGCTGAAATTAATCAGCTGTTTTTTTATGCATTATTTCTGTGCAAAGGCTTGCATTCATCCCTATATTTTTTGTTATAATGACAAAGGTGATATTCATGAAAACAATGTATGATGTTCAGCAGCTGTTAAAAAGGTTTGGAACAATTATATATACGGGAAATCCTGTAGCAGATTTAGAATTAATACAAGAAGAAGTACGAGAACTTTACAATCAAAAATTAATTGATGTAAACGAATACAAAACAGCGATACTCATTATCCGAGCTGCACACAATAAATTTCAATAAAGGATGAGACAAGATGGAAAAATGGTTGGTTGGCGTTGACCTTGGTGGAACAACAATTAAAATAGCGTTCATAACTTTGGACGGCCATATCGTAGAGAAATGGGAGATTCCTACAAATATTGAGCAAGATGGAAAGAATATTGTGCTTGACATCGCTCGATCTATACAGACCAAACTAAATGAGCTTTCTGAACCAAAAGAAAAACTTGCGGCAATTGGCATGGGTGCCCCTGGCTTTATTGATATGAAAACAGGGTTTATCTACCATGCGGTTAATATCGGCTGGAGAGATTACCCGCTAAAAGAAGAACTTGAAAAAGCAACAGGTCTGTCTGTTATCGTTGATAACGACGCAAACATTGCTGCAATCGGTGAAATGTGGCGTGGTGCTGGAGATGGAGAAGGAAACTTACTAATGGTAACGCTCGGTACAGGTGTTGGCGGCGGAATCATTGTTAACGGCCATATCATGCATGGTACGAACGGAATGGCAGGAGAAATTGGGCATATTACTTCAATACCAGACGGCGGCGCACCATGTAACTGTGGCAGAACGGGCTGTATTGAAACCATTGCTTCAGCAACAGGAATTGCAAGAATATCAAAAGAAAAAGCTTTAAAAGATACAACTTCATCTCTTTATAACATTTTAGAGCAAAACGGGGAAATTAAAGCTAAAGATGTTGCTGCCGCGGCAGATAAGGGAGATCAAGTCGCTATTGAAACGTTAGACGAAGTTACTTTCCATTTAGGCCTTGTGATAGCCAATCTCTCGAACAGTATCAACCCAGGAAAGATCGTAATTGGCGGTGGCGTTTCTAAAGCGGGTAACACCCTCATGGAGAGACTTCAAGAGAAGTTTAAACATTTTGCTCTTCCAAGGGTTGCAGAAGGCGCTGAATTAAAAGTAGCCACTTTAGGCAACGATGCAGGGGTAATAGGCGGAGCATGGCTTGCAAAACACAACCTTTAATATTCATTTATAAATTGAGCCACAATTAGTGGTTCTTTTTATTTGGCTGTTTTTCCGATGATACGCATGGAAATGATTAAAATCTCAGCGGATCACACCTTCCTCCAAAAGAAAACAATCTTTTAGAGAACAGCCCTTCTAAAGGTTGTGATAACAGATTTTTTTTTGAAACTTTTTTGGGGTAAGTTCGTCTAATGGTTTATGAGCTTTAAAAAAGGGTAAAACTAAAATAGTTTTGTTGTCCTATTGTCAGAATCTTGAAATAGTACGTTAGGGTATTGAATTCTTGTGTAAAACCATTTAATATACTCTTTATGTAATCCTTTGATTAAGGTTTTGTAAATTTGTAAAGACTGATTTACATTTCCATTGGATGCTTACCGTATATAACAGAGAGTAGTTAATAAGGAAAAAATAAAACGTGCAGGAACACAAGAGTTCTTTTTGATTGAGGAGGTCAGAGAACATATGAAAGAAAAAATGAAACAAGCTTTTGCTGATTATAAATTTTTCTTTATAGCAATTGCTTTATTATGGATAAAAACATATGTCGTTTATAAAACAGCTTTCGAATTACCAATGGACAACAAAGTCCAGGAATTGATCCTTTTTATTAATCCGATTAGTTCCGTTATTCTATTTTTAGGGCTTACCCTTTATTTTAAAGGAAGAGCACATAGACGGATGATTGTAGCTGTCAGTGCGATTATGAGTTTTGTTATGTATGCCAACATGGTATTCTACAGATTCTTTAACGACTTTATTACGATTCCCGTCTTGTTTCAAACAAGTAATATGGGAGATTTAGGTAATAGTGTTTTTGAATTGATTCAGCCAACCGACTTATTAGTGTTTATCGATATTGTTATTTTGGCTTATTTCATGAGACGTGCAGATTACCGTCCTGCTCGTGCTTCACGCAAGCAAATTACGATTACATTTGCTGCGGCTATCGTGTTTTTTATCGTCAATGTAGGGATTGCTGAAACTGAGCGTCCACAATTATTAACCCGTACATTTGACCGTGAGATGCTAATTAAAAACATCGGTTCTTACAACTATCACATTTATGATTCCATTATTCAGTCTAAAGCAAAGGCGCAGCGTGCTTTTGCAGATGGAAGTGAGATCACTGATATCGAGAACTATTCACGTGCTAATTACAAAGAGCCGAACCCTGAAATGTTCGGTAAAGCAAAAGGCAAGAATGTATTTGTCATCTCAGTTGAATCAACTCAAAACTTTGTTATTAATGAATCAGTAAATGGAAAAGAAATTACACCGTTTATGAATGATTTAATTGAAGACAGTTACTATTTCCCTAACTTTTATCACCAAACAGGGCAAGGTAAAACATCTGACTCTGAGTTCTTATTAGATAACTCGTTATATCCGCTTCCAAGTGGAGCAGTATTCTTTACTCACTCACAAAACCAATACAATGCAACTCCAGAAATATTGAAAGAGCAAGGCTACTATTCTTCAGTACAGCATGCGAATAACAAGAGTTTCTGGAACCGTGATATCATGTATGATAATTTCGGTTATGACCGTTATTATTCATTAAAGGATTTTGAAGTAACACCTGAAAATTCAATTGGCTGGGGCTTAAAAGACAAAGATTTCTTTAAACAGTCCATTCCGCACTTAAAAGAAATGCAAGCTATGAACAAGCCATTCTACACGAAATATATTACGTTAACGAATCACTTCCCGTTTACATTGGAAGAGGAAGATGAAATGATTCCAGAATGGACTTCGAACGATGGAACAGTTAACCGTTACTTTACAACGGTTCGTTACACAGACGAAGCATTAAAAGAATTCTTTGCTGACGTTAAGGAAGCAGGACTATACGAAGATTCAATCTTTATTATGTATGGAGATCATTACGGAATTTCTGAAAATCATAATGACGCAATGGGACAATTCTTAGGTAAAGAAATTACTCCTTTTGAATCAACTCAATTGCAGAAAGTACCGTTGATCATCCACATGCCTGGTGAAAAGGGCAAGGTAATGAATTCAGTTGGTGGGCAAGTTGATTTAAAACCAACGATTCTGCACTTGCTTGGAATTGATACAAAAGGCGACATTCAACTAGGTTCAGATTTATTCTCTAAGGACCACGAAGATTTCGCTGTACTGCGTGATAATTCGTATATCACCAAAGATAATGTGTTCACAGATGGTAAGTGTTATGACAAAGCAACTGGTCAACCTGTTGAAGGTGAAAACAATGGTTGTGAACCATACAGTGAACGTGCTAAAACTGAACTAGATATCTCTGATCGCATCATTTATGGTGACTTGTTGAGATTCTATGATAAAGATAAGGCTAAAGATAAAGCATTAGATAAAGAAAACAAAGAAAAACAGAAACAGTAAATAAGAAAAGCACTTAGCCACGGCTAAGTGCTTTTTTTTGCATATCTGAAAAGGGTAAACATACATCTTTAAGAGGAACGTTTTATAGGGAGGGCTCTGTTTGGAAATTATCATGCGTAACGGCGATTCACTGTGGTATTATTCTCGACTCTTATCTATCCCTTACGTGTTGATTAAAGACTCTAATCCGAATATTTCTAGTGCAAATATGCAAGCAGGTGAAAGAATTCAAATACCCGGTTTAAAGGTTGAGAAATACAAGATTAAAAATGGAGATACATTCTTTTCAATAGCAGAGAAATTTGATTTACCACTGGATGCTTTATATTTATTTAATCAAAATGTAAATCCGAAAGAAATCTTTACAAAAGACATTATAAATATTCCTAAAAGAATATCTTTTCCATTAATTAATGGACAGCGAAAATACGATACGGCTGCTTTAAAGCATGACATCAAAATGCTGCTAAATACTTATCCGTTTATTAAAAAGCAGGAAATCGGCAAATCTGTACTTGGTAAATCGATAGATATGCTAATAATCGGTAATGGGAAAAAGAAAGTTCATATTAATGGATCTTTTCATGGTAACGAATGGATCACTTCAGGTGTATTAATGAAATTCATCAATGAATATGCTTATGCGCTAACGAGTGAAACTGATTTAAATGGGAATAAACCTTCTAAGCTTTATAGAGATACAACTCTTTTAGCCGTTCCTATGGTAGATCCTGATGGTGTAGATCTTGTATTGAATGGTCCGCCTGAGGACTCTGCGTATAAAGAGCTTGTGTTAAAATTAAATAAAGGAAGCAAGGATTTCTCTGGATGGAAAGCAAATATTCGCGGGGTAGACTTGAATAATCAATTTCCCGCAAGATGGGAGCTTGAACAAGTGAGAAAGCCGAAAGCTCCAGCTCCAAGAGATTATCCAGGAACAACCCCATTAAGCGAGCCTGAAGCGATAGTAATGGCTGAGGTAACAGAAAAGTATCAATTTGATCGAGTGATCGCTCTTCATACTCAAGGAAAAGAACTCTACTGGGGTTTTGAGGGTGAGGAGCCTATGCCTTTATCTGAAGAAATTGCCAAGGAATTTGAAAGGGTAAGCGGATATAAAGCAATCAGATATGTAGATAGCTATGCAGGATATAAGGACTGGTACATTCAGGAATATAGAAAACCTGGATTTACGATCGAACTTGGGATAGGGGTTAATCCGTTACCATTGAGGCAGTTTGATAAGATCTATGAGGATACAAGAGGCATAATGCTTGCAGGCTTATATATGTAATAAACTTTTTCGCTCCATAAGACTCACTTTCTGAGGGGGGTGCGGTGAGCGAAAGAAAAAACCATCAGAATATGAATTCTGATGGTTTTTTGAGTTCTTAATGGCCTGTAGAACCGCCGCTGCCTACTAATACGTCCAGTACAGTCATGACTGTAAACCAGCCAAAAACTGCAAACGTTAAAAAGGCAAAGCCTGCAGCCATTAAATTTTTAATTTTTAACGAACGCAATAGTCCCAATGCAGCTAAAATAGCTACTAAGCCGAATATAATGGCTAATCCCATTATTCTGTGCCCCCTTGCTCTGGAGTAATACCAATCCTATGTATAACGCTTTCACACAGGTACAACCTTGTATTATTTTACTTGTTTTATTCTGGTTTGTCGAGTGAACATTTAGAACAAAATGAATTCCACGGCTAGTTTATAAGCAGAAGCACCATTTTTTAATGAGAGGTTGATGATGTTTATCTAAAATATAAATTCTTTTTTCTTCCTCGCAAACAGCGATTAATTCTTCTTCCACTTGAAGGAGAAACATTTCTTTTTCTTGTTCATCGCAGTCAATGATAGAAAATGCACAAACCATATCCATATAAATGTAATGTTGTTGTGAATCGGATCTGAAGCCATAATCCTCATATAGAAGTGTTGTCTGTATAGGGTTGATGTGGAGTAAAGGAATAGTATCAGGAAAATCTACAATAGCATCTGTCGCAATAAAGAAATCCTCATGTTGATCATAGACAATAATGTCAGCGTTCTCAATATTTTCGTATCCATAATATACTTTCATGCATTTCCTCCGTAATTATGACTATTTTAGTGTAAGATAGAAAGAAATAACTTGCAATTGGAGGACTAATGATGAAGTGGAAAAAGCTAACGGTAGGACCTGTTCAAGAAAATACATATATTATATATAACACTAACAATGAAGCAATTGTCATCGATCCTGGCAGCGAAAGCAAGAAGATCATTCAAGCAATTGAGTCACTAAAAGTTAAGCCATTGGCTATTCTTTTAACGCATGCTCATTTTGATCATATCGGGGCGGTAGATGATGTTCGTGATAAATATCAAATACCACTATATATTCATAAAAAAGAGTCAGACTGGCTGAGCAACACAAAAAAGAATGGTTCAAATCATTTTGGTCAAAGCATTACAGCAAAAGCTGCAAGTCATCTATTATCCGATCAAGACAATACCTTGAAGATTGGCAGCTTTTCTTTTGAAATTCTTTCAACTCCGGGACACTCACCGGGCAGTATTTCTTTTTATTTAAAAGGTGCTAGTGCAGTTTTCTCAGGCGATGCATTATTTGCAGGCAGTATCGGTAGAACGGATCTTTTCGGGGGAAACCAAGACATCCTATTAAAGAGCATTCATGAAAAATTAATGAATCTGCCAGAAGAAACGATTGTTTTATCAGGTCATGGTCCTGAAACTACGATTGGAATGGAAATGGACTCAAATCCATTTTTAGGCGGTTTCTAATAATGTCGCTAACGTCTCTGCTTTATAAGAAACTTGAAGAGACCAAATGGTTAACAATGGAGGAATATATGGAGTACGCTCTATATCATCCTACAAAGGGTTATTACATGAACGATAACAAGAAAATCGGAAGAAATGGTGACTTTTATACGTCAAGTTTCGTGTCAGATGTATTTGCAACCGTTTGGGCTGATTTCTTTGTAAAGAAAATTACTCATAATAACTTAGACCCTGTAGTAGTAGAATTTGGAGGAGGCAATGGTCATTTCGCTCAGCAAATTCAAACCGCTTGGAATAACAACCATACAGCTCCTATAAAGTATATAATTGTAGAACGAAGTCCCTTTCACAGAAAATTGCTAGAAGAAGCGTTAGTAGATACATCTGTAACGATTTTAAGTTCTTTTGAAGAACTTAAACAAGAATATCCATCCTTTAGAGGCATCATTTTTGCAAATGAAGTTCTTGATGCTTTTCCGCTTCGGATCTTTAAGTCCAAAAAAGAAGGCTGGTATGAAAAAGGTGTTACCTTAAAAAGTAAAGATCGAGAACTTTCCTTCGAGTATAAAAAGGTCGAGAATCGATCCTTGCTTCAAACTTTAGATGAAATCTTTGAGAGTCGAAACAAACAGAATGAATTAGAAGTCTCTTTTCAAATGTTGCAATGGTTAAAGGAATTATATGAATGGACAGATAATGAATCTTGCTTATATTTTGTTGATTATGGGCTCAGTGGCGATGAATGGAATAATGCTTACTTGAAAGAGGGAAGTATTCGAGGTTATTACCGTCATCAAATGCAGAACGATCCTTTAGCATATCCTGGGAAAATGGATATTACATATCACATAGATTGGGAGCAAGTACAGAAGACGGGTTATCAATATAGGGTTGAAACGCTTGAGATTATGAATCAAGGTGACTTCTTGCTCAAAGAAGGCTTATTGTTACTTTTACAGGATACTCATAATCCTGACCCGTTTTCATACGAACATAAAAGAAATCGCGCTATTCGTTCCTTTTTACTCGACAGCACCCTAGCGAATGGATTCCAAGTCATACAACAACAAAAAAAGCTTACCGTGTAGAACGGGGCTTATGAAAAAGTCCCTATAAAAAAATTGAATGCGGGGATCTCCGCTCCAGGGTACATGCTTTCCGCGGGGCGGGCGGTGAGCCCCATGCCGCTTCGCGCCTTTATGGGTCTCACCTGTCCCACTCGTCCCGCAGGAGTCAGTACCCTTACGCTCCAATCCCAACATGTAAGTATGAAAAAAGGATCAAACCAGCTATTATCGAGTTGGATTGATCTTTTTTCTTTTCGGTATAAAAAAAGAATCAAATACGTGTGGATGATAACTGATGATTTAGAAACAAAAGCTAAGGTCCATTCAAGAAGAGTGTTATAAACTTGGAGCGAAAAGTAAGACTTATTCGGTAAGCATTAAATCTAACATACATATAGTACAAAAGGCCGTTAAAAACAGTGAAATCTTTATAAGTAAGGCAAAAGAACGGTACAAAGTTGAAGCGATGAACAGTGAACTCAAACAGAGACAAAAGAATTTTGAAGTTAATGGAATAAAAAAGGAAAAGGCAAGGTCAAAAAACAAGGGCTCCGCAAGTAATTTCATGCGGAGCCCTTGTTTTTTTCTAAGATTAAAAAAACCGGTTAAATAGACTGACTTAGTCATTTGGGACAATAATAAAACACCTGTTAGGCTGCCATACTACCAATTTCAATCGGGGTGTGGTAGCCTAATTTTTCTTGAATTCGCTCTTCATTATAATATTTCATGTATTGATCTACTTTTTCCTTCACTTTATCTACGGTTATAGAATTAAACTTCACATATTGGAATTCTTCAGATTTTAGATTTGAATGGAAAGATTCAATAACGGCGTTATCCCAACAATTTCCCCTTCTGGACATACTGCTAATTAATTTACTTTCTTTTATTAACTGCTGATACGCATAAGATGTATACACACTTCCTTGATCACTGTGAATAATAACCCCTTTGGGGTTTCCTCGTGATTCTAAGGCAGCTTTTAAAGTATCCGTCACCAGAGGTGCTTGTTGATGCGTATAGAGCTTGTACGCCACAATTTGATTATTGAATAGATCCATAATAGTTGAAAGATACAATGTGCTTGAACCATATTGAATATACGTAATATCGGTTACCCATTTTTGATTGGGTAAAATGGCTGAAAAATCTCTCTGTAAAAGATTTGGTGCGACAATGATGGCTTGTCCTTGAGATTTCCATTTTCTCTTTGGCTTTACACGGCACTGTAGATGATGCTTTTGCATAATGCGTTGGACAGAATTTCGATTCAAACTCATTTGATATCGACGCTTTAGTAGATGCTTAATTTTCCTATGACCATACCGGTATTTCGTCTCTTCACAAAGAGAGATAATAGCCTTCTCGGATTCAGATAACCCTTTAGATGGAGCTGCTAACCATCGATAGTAGGTTGATTTTGGAACATTTAAAGCAGATAGAATAGCTCTAACGGTGTATTTTTTTCTTAATTTCTTTACCAAACGGAGAACTACTTCTTTTTCAGCTCCTTTTCGATCTCCAAATACTTTTTTAATATTTCATTCTCCTGTTTGTAGTGATTAAATTGACGTTCTTTCTTTTCCTCTTCACTAAGGGAGTTAGGTCCAAGACCATTAGAGTATTGCTTACCGATAGGTTGATCGAACCGATGTACTTCATTATCTCGATACCATCTCATCCACGTTTTAATTTGGGACACATTTTTGATTCCATACTTATCCATGATTTCTTCGTTGGAAAATTGACCACTCATTTTATCTTTAACAACAGCCCACTTTGTTTCTTTTGAATAAACGTTTTTGCCCATGCAAAAACACCTCCGATTTTTCACTTTTAATAAGTGTATCATTTCGAAGGTGTTTTATTGTGTCCCATCTACCTAGGTTAGTCTATAAATTCAACCGGTTTTTCAATGGCCTCGTGTAACACGGACCGCTTTTCTATTGTTGCAGTTGAGAACTTCTTAGTGACCCCCGCCAGCTCCTGGAGTCATCATAAACGTTGACCAGTATGTAAATCCAACAAAGAAAACAGTTAAATAAGCACCAAAGATATAAATATACATACGCTCAGATAAGTTCAAATAACCTAATGAAACGAACATAATTGTTTGTCCTAAGAACAATAACGCCATGTCTTGCATATCGCCAAGATAAGCCATGACACCAATGATTCCAGTCCAAAAGCCTAAAACTTTATACATTCTTGACATATGTATCCCCTCCTTTTTTCGCTAATACTCGTATCCTTTAGTATTATATATGAGTTTCCACTCTCTTGTAAATGACAATTGTAAGCGGATAAATACACAATTAAAAGATAATTAAATAAAATAGGCTTTTTTTGGTTTATTATGCCTCTTTTAAAGGTAATGTAAACCAAAAGGAGTGAGTCTTATGAGTTCAATTACATTCTACACTTATCCCAGCTGCACTTCGTGTCGAAAGGCTAAAATGTGGCTTAAACAAAATAAAGTATCTTTTGATGAAAGACATCTTTTTAAAGAAACACCATCTGTTGAAGAGCTAAGAGAACTGTTAAAGCTAACAAAGTACGGAACAGAAGATATTTTGGCAAAAAGAAGCCAATCATTCAAATCTCTAGATGTTGATATTTATGACCTTTCAACAAATGAACTTCTAAAATTATTAACAAAAAATCCAAAGCTCTTAAAACGGCCTTTAGTAACTGATGGTAAACAGCTGATTGCAGGATATAGTCCCGGAGACATGAAGAAATTATGTGCAACAAAAGAAAAAGAACACATTTCAAGTCATGTGTCCTGAACGTAACACTCTTTATCTGAAGAGTGTTATTTTTTTGGCTGGGCTAGCTGGATTCGAACCAACGCATGACGGAGTCAAAGTCCGTTGCCTTACCGCTTGGCTATAGCCCAATGCAACAATAATAGTATGAGCCGTGTCGAAATTTATATGCGTTCTTTTTATAAAAAAATGCAGGAATTTGTCGTTTGATGGAAGAAAACTTTATAAAGCAAAAGAAAAGGAGGCTGATAATGCTTGCCGATAAAAATATTAGGCACCAACATCCTTCATGAGGCTTCAATACAGAAGGCGTCAGACATTCATTTTATACCAATCAAAAGAGGGGGTATCGTTCAATTTCGAATAGATGATCGGCTTATTGAATTTAAAACACTTACCCAAGAAGAATACACCCGAGTTATTGCTCATTTTAAATACTCTGCAAGAATGGATATTGGTGAACAGCGTAAACCTCAAAGTGGCGCAATGGATGTCATGCTAAATAATGTATATGTGCACCTTCGTTTTTCTTCCATACCTTCTGCTTTTAATGAATCTCTTGTTATTCGTTTACTTCCTCAGCAAGAAACCTTATCTCTTTATGAATTATCTCTTTTTCCTCAAGTGTTGCAAAAATTAATCTCCCTAATCAAAAGATCTAGCGGATTATTACTTTTCACAGGACCTACTGGATCAGGTAAAACAACAATCCTTTACTCATTGCTTCATTACCTTCAAAAACACTATAAACGGCAAGTCGTTACCCTTGAAGATCCTGTTGAACGTAAAGTAGACTCCTTTTTACAAATGGAGATCAATGAAAAGGCTGGTATAACGTATGGCGAAGGTTTCAGATCTTTATTACGTCATGATCCTGATGTGATTATGATTGGTGAAATTAGGGATGAGTCCACGGCTAGACTCGTTATCCGTGCTTCTTTAACTGGCCACCTTGTATTGTCAACGATGCATGCAGCTGATTGTATAGGTTGTATTGAACGCCTTAGAGAGTTCGGTGTTCAAGAGGGGGAACTAAATCAAACTTTAATGGGTGTAGTTTCACAAAGGCTTATTTCCATTCCATGTCGTTTTTGCGGGGATGATTGTTACGATTATTGTTTTAAAGCTAGAACCTTCAGGAGAGCCGGGATCTATGAAATGCTGTGTAATCAAGAGTTAGAATTTGCTTTAAACAAAGGTAATCATGTTAAGCCAATATATAAAAACCTTTCTCATTACTTTAACCATGCATTGTCAGCGGGATTTATTACGAAGGAAAGTTATGAAAAATGGATGGGAGGGGAGACCTAAGTTGAAGATTAGAGGCTGGAAACGAGCTTCTCAAGGAATTTTTCTTTATAAACTAGGTTATTTGTTAGATCAGGGCTATTCTATTCAAAAGAGCATTGAACTCTTAAAGGCACAACTTCCCCCAAAAAAGCTGGTATTGCTAGATGATATGCTTGAAATTCTTGCTTCAGGTGGTTCGATCCAAGATGTATTTACACCGCTTCAGTTACCCAAAGAAGTAATGAGTTCCTTATCAATTAATAGTACTAACGGAAATTTAACGAAAAGTTTAATCGAAAACGGCACCTTCATGAAAAAGAAAGCAGAATGGAACGCGCGACTGATCAAAGCACTCAGGTATCCCTTGTTTTTGTTATTTCTAACAATATGGATAGGCATTCTGTTTTATCAATTTTTATTTCCTCAATTTTCACTTCTTTTTTCTTCATTAGATGTTAAAACTCCGACTTTTACAACGTGGATGCTTTCATTTTTAGGCATGATACCGATAATAGGCTTTGTTATTCTTGTGCTTAGCTTGATCTCTTGGATCATCATTTACTTCATTAAAAAGAAAGCTAAATATTCTACACAAATGAGTTTATTAATGAAATTTCCGCTATGCAAGAGATTTTTACGCTTAAGCAACTCGCACTTTTTTAGTGTTAATTTCGGGACGATGTTAAAAAGTGGTTTGCCGGTGTCTGACGCATTAGTTGTGATGGAAATGCATTTAAACAAAGGCTTCTATAAAGAAGAAAGTCAACGGCTTCAAAAAGGATTGCTAAATGGAAAGTTACTGCCTGATCTTTTGCTGTTAAAACCATATTTCACTAAGGAATTAGCGGAGATTGTTCGATACGGTCAGGCGCATGGAGAGTTAGGTGCTGAATTGACTTCTTATGGAGAGTGGATTTTTAGTGAATTAGAAGAAATGATTTACTCCGCATTGCAGAAAATACAACCCATATTGTTTGCTGTGATAGGTGGCTTTGTATTGCTCATGTTTGCCTCTATGTTATTGCCCATGTTCAAACTGATGGAAGCATTATAAGGAGGATTATGAATGAAGAATGAACAAGGATTTACACTGATTGAAATGATGATTGTTCTGCTTATTATTTCGGTACTCATGCTAATCGCGCTCCCGAGCATGACGAAGAATAACAGCCTTGTAAAGTCATTAGGCTGTGAGGCAACAATCGATTTAGTACAGGGACAAGTGGGAGCTTATGAAGCAGAGAAAAATGTACTTCCTACAATAGAAGATTTATTTGATAACAAGTACATTGATACAAAAGTGTGTCCTGACAAAAGACCGCTGGTCATAGATAGCGAGGGAATCGTTAGTGTGAGCAGTGAGTAATCAGAAACATAAGGCATGGAACCAACAAGGGTTTAGTTTAATTGAAATGATGATCGTACTAATGATAATTGCGACAATTGGTGCAATCGCTTATCCTGCGTTTGATTCGTTTCGGAAAAATAGGGAAACCGAATATTTTTTACGATCCTTCCAAAAAGACATCGTTCATATGCAGCAAAAAGCGATTAATGAAAATCGTATGTATGTTTTATCAATTGATAATGAAAAACACGTTTATGAAGTAAGTGGCAACGCTTTAAAAAAGCCTTTAAAACGAGCTTTTCCAGAACACATACGTTTTGAAAGCTTTTCCATGTTATTAAGAGTTCAGTTTAATCAATACGGAAATATAAGTCGAGCAGGAACACTCTACATTCATTCTGCAAATGGTACGTATAAGATGGTTTTCCAGATTGGTAAAGGAAAGTTTTATGTTACGAAACAATAAGGGATATCTGTTACTCGAAGCTATGTTGGGTGTTTTACTGATTTCCGCAGTGTGTTCTATTTGTTTACCGTTCATCTATGTGGCCTATCAAGAACAAAAAGCCTCTAAAGAACTCTTGTATGCTATGACAGAAGTAGATCTAGCTGCTGCTAAAAATAGTGAAGGTCAAGAGGAAGCTACAGAAAAAGAGTGGAGTCAAGATGGGATACGATATGAGTTAAAAACAAGAAAAGGTGTTACAGATGAGTATGAAATATGTATTACGTTTAATGGTTCTAACCATAAAGAGTACACAACCTGTGCAAGTTCTTACTAAACGGATTCTTCATAAAGATGGTCATACCTTTGTCGAAGCCATTATTTCACTTGGAGTTATGCTAATACTTGCCTCACTTGTTCCGTTGCTGCTCTCCCCCATACAGAAACATCCTCCATCAATCCAACTTGAAGAAACAAGCGTATTTCTTTCCATGCTAGGAAAGGAAGTGAGGGAAGGGAAATCTGTAGAAATAAGAAATAACGGGTTGTACATTACTCAAACGACAGGTGATGTGCTAAGTTTTACAAAATATCATTCTCTTATCCGTAAACAAGTGAATGGATTAGGACATGAGGTGTGGGTACAAAATATTCAAGAGATGCTGATTGAAAAGCAGTCTGATACATCCTTGAAAGTTACTGTTATTGATACCAAAGGAAAAGAACTAATGCGTGTATTTCGGAGGTTGAAATAATGGGTGAGAAGGGATTCGTATATCCGCTTGTTGTAATAATTTGTTTTATGATGCTGATCTTCTTTAGTTTTGTTACAGAGAATGTATTTACTGAACGAGAGTTTGTTTATTTGCAAGAAGAACAAATGATTCAGGTTCGTCTGTTACAGCAAGCCGTTGATCGCGCTTCTGAATGGATAGGTGAGGTTGTTTACTTCCCTTCAGAGCACATATTGAATGTGAACGAAGGTCTTATTAAAATAGTTGCCTTAAAAATCTCAGAAGAGGAAGTTGTATTTAATATTGACTCAGTCACAGCTCGCCAGCATACAAGAAGAGTGAAAGTGTATTATAATGTAAAGCAGAAGAGCGTCACAAAATGGGTGGAGGGTTAAATTTTGAACACCATATACTTAGTCGGATTTATGGGTTGTGGAAAAACATCTGTAGGTAAACAGCTCTCTAAGCAGTTAGAAGTTCCACCTTATGATGTTGATTCGACCGTTGAAAAACTTAGAGGAAAGACCATAAAAGAAATCTTCCACAATGAAGGTGAAGAAGCATTCAGAAATTATGAATCTCTTGCCATTCGACAACTGCCGCTCGAGCATGCTGTAGTAATGACTGGAGGCGGAGCAGTCGTAAGGGAAGAAAATCTGTCTTATATGAAAAGTAAAGGAATCGTCATCTATTTAAAAACAAGTTTTCCTGTTCTATGGAATAGACTGATGAAAGAAAACGAAAGAAACAAACGACCAATATTATTAACTCGAACGAAAGAAGAAGTTCAAGCTCTTTTTCATGAAAGAAGCAAGTATTATGAGAAAAGTGATATCGAAATCGTCACTGATCATTTCACGACTGAAGAAGTATGTCATCAAATCCTCGAGAAGTTAAATCGTTTAAATACGGAGCAATTGGACAAAACTAAGAAGTGATTGTTATTTAAAAGGAGTTTTGTCAATGGCTGCAGGTACTGACGTTATTAAATTTCTCACGCAAAAAATTGTAAAATATTTAGATGAACCAAAAGGGGTAAGAAAGGAAAGACGAATTTCTAAAAAAAATGAAAGAGAGCCTTTGCTCACCTATTTGTTTGGTGTTGTTCCGATGGGTCTTGGATTAGCATTTCGAAAAAAAAGAAGAAAATAGGGATTGGCTGGAAAAAGGAAGAGCCGGGTACAGAACCTGGCTCTTATTTTTATTCTGATGTTTCATGCAAGGTAAAAGAGTCCCCCGTTAATGATCTCTACGATAATTTTCGGTTCGTATTGTGTACGGAGTGCTTCTTTCTCTACATGATAGGCATCTGGTTTTGTAAGAGAATCCTCATAAAAGCTCTCCAATAAATCCTGATCTTCTTTCCAACGGTTCCTCGCATCTTCTGCCCAAGTGTGGTCATCTGCATCAATCACTTCTTGGATTTTGTTCTCCAATCTTTTAATTGCACTCTGAGGCTTAATAAATGGAGAAAGTGTATAACAAAAGTCTGGTATTCGTTTCGTTAATAACATTTTTTGAAGACGCGTATGAAATTGATCTTCAATCGTTCCATTGATCAATTGAATCCCATAAGAAAGCACTCGATCTTTCTTTTGATCGCATTGATAGGTTACTTTAACGTTTAGACAGAGCCATGGCTGCAGCGGCACTTGTGCACCTTGTTGGGGAACAGACTCATATAGGCGAATAAAAGATGCAAGCTTTTTCGTTGAGCCGAATATTTGGTGCAGCCGTGGTGATCCAAAATGGATAAATTCACCTTTCCCATCAGGTGCTTGCTGTTGTCCTGTTACGAGTGTCAACGTCATCGGATTTGGTGTACCGCCGGTTTTCTCAAGATAATGCCAGTAGAACGGGCGATTCATTAAAACTTTGTCTAGTTCTGTGGTCAATTGAACTTTCATATAACTAAAGTTCTTTTCTAAGATTCGGCATTCATTTGCATCAAAATATCGTTCAAGAAAGCGATGTATCTCGTGCTGCTGCATGCTCTTCCCATCCTTTCTGTTTTATTCCGCCGTCGAGGTTGATTAAGGAAGCAAGATTGTCCATCTTCACTCGAATCTCACCTTCACTATCAGACGTGTTCATGATATCTGCAATATGACGTTCAATATTTTTAATCTCAAATTTTGTTAAGATCTCATCTAGCTCTCCGATAACACTTTCAAATAGATTAATTTTGTTGTATAGCAGGTTTAAAATGTGCTCTTCAATTGTGTTTTGAGTGGCAAAGTTGTAGATATGAACATCACCTTGCTGACCGATACGGTGGATACGTCCGATACGCTGCTCAATCCGCATGGGGTTCCATGGCAGATCATAGTTTATGATGTGCTGACAGAATTGAAGGTTAATTCCTTCTCCACCTGCTTCAGTTGCAATCAATACTTGAGCACGTGTTTTAAAGAGATGAGTCATCCAATCTTTTTTACTTCTTTTAAATCCGCCTCTAAACGGAACAGAAGAGATGCCATGCTGCTGCAAAAACCACTGTAAATACAATTGAGTAGCACGATACTCTGTAAAAATGATGACCTTAGAATCAATGGATTGAATCAGTTCTAAAGCTTTTAATGCTTTGGAGTTTTGTTCGACCAACTCAATTTTCTTCATCAATTCCACGATTCTGTTTTCCATCAAGGTAGTAGGAACTTCTTTTTGCAGCATATTTTTGAGTGTTAAAAAAACAGCTTCACGTGAACTGCATGCTTCACGCTGCAATGTAACGATAGAGAACTTACTTCTCTCAAAGTATGGATCACGCTTTAGTTTGGAGATTTCATCGTAAAGGTCACGTTCGGTTTTTGATAATGTAATAGGTATCGTTTTGACGAGCCGCTTCGGCCATTTTAGACCCGTTTCTTCTCTTCTGTTACGAACCATAACCTTGTTAACAAGCTGTTTGAGCTTTTCTTCATTTTTCAGCGAAGATTTATCTTCTTTAAAATCTTTATCAAAGTTCTCTCTGTTTCCTAGATGCCCAGGTTTTAATAAAGATACGAGATTAAAAATCTCCTCAACTCTATTTTGTACGGGAGTGGCTGTTAACAACAAGCAGAACTTCTTTTTTAACAGCTGTACAAATTCATAGTTTTTTGTTTTTTTGTTTTTGAGTTTGTGTGCTTCATCTATAATAACAAGATCATAATCCTGATTTAGCACGATATCACGGTGGGGAGCACGCTTGGCAGTATCAATCGAAGACACAACAACGTCGCATTGTTCCCAGACGTAAGCTTTTTTCTGTGCAATAGCAGGTATAAAGAACTTTTGATTCAATTCATTTGTCCATTGAATAACAAGTGAAGCTGGAACAAGAATTAGAATCTTTTTTGCCAGTCGTCTAATCATGTATTCTTTTAATATTAATCCTGCTTCAATCGTTTTTCCTAGTCCAACTTCATCTGCCAAAATTGCTTTTCCGTTCATCTGTTCTATAACGGTTGTTGCAACGTCCAGCTGATGAGGCAGAAAAGTCATCTGTGGCAGATGATCTGGAGCTTGAAGTCCTAGAAAATCAGGAATTGCCAGGTGATGTTCTGCCTCTAATGCTAAGTTATACAATTCCCAATTGGCCCAAGGTCCATCTTCTTCCACGCGCTTAAAAAAGTCATCGTGCCAATCTCGCTGAAACTGAACGTCGATTTTCATAACGGATTTCCTTTCTTTAAAAAAGTTCGTTGCCATTCCATTTGTAAAAATGATAGGATAATAATGTAGTAAACATAGTAATAGTATGTGCGACCTTGGACAATAACATACTCGCGAATGAAAGTAAGAGGAGAGACTGCGTTAGCGGCGCCGAAGGAGCAAACAATTGTGAAACTCTCAGGCAAAAAGACTCTTGCTAGACGCATCTCTGGAGAGTGCTTTTTAATAGATGAAAGCCACCAACGAAGAAACTCAATGATATTTTGAGAAACTTACAGGTTGCAGGACAGAGGATCCCATTTTAAGGGGTCTTTCTGTCCTTTTTTTGTCCAGAAAAGTCCGAAAATTTTTAAGTATGAAAAAGGAGGAATTCACATGGCTACATTGTTACGAACACCGCTATTCGAAACATACAAAGAACACGGTGGAAAAGTAATTGATTTTGGTGGTTGGGAATTGCCTGTTCAGTTCTCAAGCATTAAAGAGGAACACGAGGCTGTTAGAACAAAAGCAGGTTTATTCGATGTATCTCACATGGGAGAATTTGATGTACGAGGACCGAATGCATTATCGTTCCTGCAATATACGATGACCAATGATGTTTCTAAACTTCAAAACGGCCAGGCTCAATATACGGCTATGTGCTATGAAAACGGCGGTACAGTGGATGATCTTTTAATTTATAAAAGAGATGAAAACGATTACTTGCTCGTTGTGAATGCCTCTAATATTGAAAAAGATTTCGAATGGCTAAACAGCAAAAAGCCAGAAGGTGTAGAACTTGTAAATGTTTCTCCTGAATATGCACAGCTTGCAATCCAAGGACCTAAAGCAGAAGAAATTTTACAGAAGCTAACAGATACAGATCTTTCTGAGATCGGATTCTTCCGTTTTAAAGAAGATGTATCACTAGCTGGAATCTCCGCCCTTGTTTCTCGAACAGGCTATACGGGAGAAGATGGCTTTGAAATTTATTTAAAAACTGAACATGCAGAAAAGCTGTGGAGATCTTTGCTTGAAGCGGGCCATGAAGACGGCTTGCGCCCGGCTGGACTCGGGGCGCGCGACACTTTACGCTTTGAAGCTAAACTTGCTCTATACGGTCAAGAACTTACAAAAGAGATCACTCCAATAGAAGCTGGTATCGGATTCGCAGTGAAAACAGATAAAGAAGCAGATTTTATCGGCAAAGAAGTACTGGCAGAACAAAAGAAAAATGGAGCGCCAAGGAAGCTTGTCGGCATTGAGATGATCGATAAAGGTATCCCGCGGTCTCATTATGAAGTATATAAGGGCGATGTGAAGATTGGAGAAGTTACAACCGGGACACAATCGCCAACATTAAAGAAAAATTTAGGCCTTGCTTTGCTTGAAAAGGACTTTACAGAGCTAGGTACTGAAGTGGAAGTACAGATTCGCCAAAAACGCTTAAAAGCAAAAGTTGTTGCTTCACCATTTTATAAACGAGGAAAATAGAGTTTTTAAGGAGGAGAAACCATGACATTCCGCTATTTGCCAATGACAGCCCAAGATAAAAAGGAAATGCTTGAAACGATTGGAATTGAAACGACAGAAGATCTTTTTCAAGATATTCCAGAAGAAGTTCGCTTTAAAGGACGTTTACAAATTGAGGAAGCTTTGTCTGAGCCTGAGCTCGTGAAAGAAATGGGCCGTTTGGCTGCGTTAAATAAAAATACAAAAGAACATGCATCATTCTTAGGAGCTGGTGTGTATGATCACTATACTCCATCGATCGTAAATCATATGCTTCTTCGCTCTGAGTTTTACACAGCATATACGCCATATCAGCCTGAAATCTCACAAGGTGAACTTCAAGCGATCTTCGAATTCCAAACGATGATCTGTGAATTAACCGGTATGGATGTTGCCAACTCTTCCATGTATGATGGCGGAACTGCACTTGCTGAAGCGGGTCTTCTATCTGCAGCGCAAACTCGCAGAAAGAAAATCGTTGTATCCAAGTCCGTTCATCCAGAATCTCGTGATGTACTGAAGACTTATGCTAAAGGACAGCATCTACAAGTAGTAGAAGTTGAAATGGAAGATGGAATGACTTCACTTAACGCTTTGCGTGCTGAAGTGGATGAAGAAACGGCATGTGTAATCGTGCAATATCCAAACTTCTTCGGACAGATTGAACCGTTAAAAGAGATTGAAGAAATCGTTCATGGAGCGAAAGGAATGTTTGTTGTTTCTTCAAACCCGCTAGCTTTAGGTGCCCTCACTCCTCCAGGGAAATTTGGTGCAGATATCGTCGTAGGTGACGCACAGCCATTTGGTATCGCTCAAGGATTTGGCGGTCCTCACTGTGGATATTTTGCTGTAACAACTAAACTAATGCGTAAAGTTCCTGGTCGACTAGTAGGTCAAACACTTGATGAAGACGGAAAGCGCGGCTTTGTATTAACGCTTCAAGCGAGAGAACAGCACATCAGACGTGATAAAGCAACAAGTAACATTTGTTCAAACCAAGCGCTAAATGCTCTTGCTGCATCCATTGCCATGACAGCTCTTGGAAAGCAAGGTGTTAAAGAAGTGGCTCACCAAAATATCCAGAAAGCACACTATGCAAAAAAAGTGCTTGAAGAAAAAGGCTTTAAAACAGCTTTTAATGGACCGTTCTTTAACGAATTTGTCATTGAATTAAAGTGTTCTGCAAAAGAAGTGAATCAAAAGTTATTAGAATCAGGAATAATTGGAGGCTATGATTTAGGTCTATCGTATTCAGAACTAAAAAATCATATGCTTTTAGCTGTTACTGAAGTGAGAACAAAAGAAGAAATCGATCAGCTTGCAAATGTATTGGAGGGATTAGCATGCGTACAGAACATCAGTCACTAATTTTTGAATTGTCAAAGCCAGGTCGAGTGGGATACAGCATTCCTGAACTTGACGTTCCAGAAGTAAATGTGGAGTCAATTATTCCATCTGATTATTTGCGTACAGAAGAAGCTGACCTTCCTGAAGTTTCTGAGCTTCAAATCGTCCGTCATTATACAGCATTATCCAATCGTAACCATGGAGTTGATTCTGGTTTTTATCCCCTTGGTTCATGTACAATGAAATACAATCCAAAAATCAATGAAGATGTTGCACGTTTTCCTGGTTTTGCCCATATTCATCCTCTCCAAGATGAAGAGACGGTACAAGGTGCAATGGAAATGATGTACCGCTTGCAAACATCTCTAGCTGAGATTACAGGTATGGATGAAGTAACGCTTCAGCCGGCAGCTGGTGCACATGGTGAGTGGACAGGTCTTATGATGATCCGTGCTTATCATGAAGCAAACGGAGACTTTAATCGAACGAAAGTTATCGTTCCAGATTCAGCTCACGGAACGAACCCAGCATCTGCGACCGTTGCAGGTTTCGAATCGATTACCGTAAAATCGGATGAGCGCGGTCTTGTTGATTTAGAAGACTTAAAACGAGTAGTCGATCAAGATGTTGCTGCCCTTATGCTTACAAATCCAAATACATTAGGACTTTTTGAAGAACATATTTTAGAGATGGCAAAGATTGTCCATGAAGCTGGCGGCAAGCTTTATTATGATGGTGCGAATGCGAACGCGATCTTAGGTTTTGCTAGACCTGGGGATATGGGCTTTGATGTTGTTCACTTGAATCTGCATAAAACATTTACAGGACCACATGGTGGCGGAGGACCTGGATCAGGACCAGTCGGAGTGAAAGCGGATTTAATCCCATTCTTGCCAAAACCAGTACTTGTCAAAGAAAACGATGTTTACAAATTTGAGTACAATCGTCCGCAATCAATCGGACGTGTTAAACCTTTCTACGGTAACTTTGGGATTAACGTTCGTGCGTTTACGTACATCATGACGATGGGGCCTGATGGATTGCGCCAAGTGTCTGAAAATGCAGTGTTGAACGCAAACTATATGATGCGCCGTCTGGAGCCTCATTTTGATCTGCCGTTTACACAGCACTGTAAACACGAGTTCGTATTATCTGGACGCCGTCAGAAGAAGTTAGGTGTAAGAACACTCGATATTGCAAAACGTCTTTTAGACTTTGGCTATCACCCGCCAACCATTTACTTCCCATTAAGTGTAGAAGAAGCAATTATGATCGAGCCGACTGAAACTGAGTCTAAAGAAACTCTTGATGAATTTATTGAAAAGATGATTCAGATTTCAAAAGAAGCAGAAGAAACACCTGAAATCGTTCAAGAAGCACCTCACACAACAGTTGTAAAAAGATTGGATGAAGCAACAGCAGCTAGAAAGCCAATCTTAAAGTACAGCAAACAAGTATAAAATACAAAAAAAGCAGCCCGTTTTTTTGAATGGGCTGCTTTTATATGTGTTAATTTGATTTTACTCGGCCTGTCCATTTTCTGAACCCGCCATGTAAATGATGCAGTTGGCCGTACTTCTTCTTCTTAAGGAAGTTGGCTGCACGAGCACTTCTGAATCCGCTCTCGCAATATAAATAAACAGGCTGGTCGTTACGAACTTCCTTCAATCTTTGTCTCATTTGAGATAAGGGAATGTTGCGGGCTCCTAAAATATGACCCTTTTTAAACTCTTCAGGTTCACGGACATCAATCAATTGAGCCTTACGATAACCTGCCTTGAACTCTTCTTCGTTTAATGTCTTTAAAAATCTCTTTTGGTATAGACCCATACCAATCACATAGGCCAATAAAGCTACCACGATACCTGCTAAAACTATCCATCCCATAACGCTTGCACTCCTTTAAACAATCTACCACAATTATAGCGGTGGATCGCTATATAGGCAAAAGAAAAATCTAACTTTAAGCGATTGTTTTGACACATACTCCGAATTTGGTACACTAGTTACGAATGAATGGCAGGGAGACGAAAAACGTGGAAAAAGAAAACTGGTATTATATTGATTCTGGAAATTGCGAACCGGCAATAAATATGGCGATGGATGAAGCGCTTCTTACTTGGCACAGTGAAGGTAAAATCCCTCCCGTTATCCGCTTTTACGGGTGGGATCCAGCGACACTATCCATCGGTTACTTTCAAAAAGTAGAAAAAGAGATTAACCTTGATGCGGTTAAAAAATATGATTTAGGCTTTGTTAGACGCCCAACTGGAGGACGCGGGGTTCTTCATGATCAGGAGTTGACATATAGTGTAATCGTATCTGAATCGCATAAGGATATGCCTCAAAGTGTAACAGAAGCTTATCGGGTAATCTCTGAAGGAATTAAAGAAGGATTTCAAGGTTTAGGTTTGGATGCTTACTTCGCTGTTCCAAAAACAGAAGAAGAGCGAGAAGGGTTGAAAAATCCTCGATCTGCCGTTTGTTTTGATGCCCCTTCCTGGTATGAGTTAGTCGTTGAAGGCAGAAAAGTGGCAGGAAGTGCTCAAACAAGGCAAAAAGGTGTGATTTTGCAGCATGGATCCATTTTGTTGGATCTAGATGAAGATAAACTCTTTGACCTTTTTAAATACTCAAGCGATCGACTGCGCGAGAGAATGCAGTCTGCTTTTAAAAAGAAGGCAGTTGCCATCAACTCATTGCTTTCAGACCCTGTAACGATTGAAGATGCAAAAATCGCCTTTAAAAAGGGTTTTGAAAACGGCTTGAATATTAATCTTGTTCCATATACTCTTTCAAATGAGCAGTGGGCTGAAGTAGAACACATTGCTGAGACTCGCTATCGTAATGATGAATGGACATTTAGACGTTAATAACAGAAAAATCGAAACCTCCTTAGAGGTCTCGATTTTTTCTTTTGGTAAAGTGTGTAAAAACATTAGAAGTCAAGATATTAATTTTTTTTGTGATAGAGCAGGATTTTAAGAAAAACACGTGTTTTAAAGCTTTCTGTAACTTCCAATAAATACAAATCTAATTTTCAGCCAAATATTTAATAAAATCATAAAAAATAGTGTGCAATCTTCAATTTGCTGTAATATCCTCATGATTTTAAGTTTGACAATTTTTTTTCTTTGACACGAGGTTTACGTATATATAGTATAAGGGTAGAACTTATACATACAAGATATAGATATGCATCGTATGTGATTTTAATAGAGGAGGAGAAATATGGACACAGTCGCAACTGTTAAAAAGGGTATTGATATTGACGCTCTCAACAGTGATATAGCTCAGTTTCCACAAGTGCACCCCGTAACTTCTACAATGAAAACAACTCATAAAGGTGTTTCTCGATTGGTTATGCTCGATCGCTACAGCTTTAAAGACACAGAAAAGAAAACGTTAAAACCGGGTGATTTTGTTGTTTTAACCGTAAAAGAAGATCCAAAGTTTCCAGCAAGAGGACTTGGATACATTCAATCGGTCAACTGGGATGACAAAAATGCCGTCGTACTCGTTGAAGACGAATTTAAAGCGGTGCTAGAAAAACCGGAAGAAGCCGAAACAGGCTTGATCACTCGTTCACTAGATGTAATGGACAAGCCCCTAGAAGTATTTTATGAGCAAATCGCTCTGAGAAATGCGACGGGCTTAGCATCTGTAGAAACGACAGAAGAGAAGCGCCAAGAATCATTCGAGAAATTTTACAAAGAACTCTCTGAAATGAACTTTGTTCCTGCAGGACGTGTTTTATATGGAGCAGGTGCAGAAACGGATGTAACGTATTTCAACTGTTACGTGATGCCATATGTAAAAGATTCGCGTGAAGGCATCTCAGATCACCGTAAGCAAGTGATGGAGATCATGAGCAGAGGCGGCGGTGTAGGAACGAACGGATCTACTCTTCGACCGAAAAACGCACTCGCTAGAGGGGTAAACGGAAAATCATCAGGCTCTGTATCCTGGCTGGATGATATCGCGAAGCTGACGCACTTGGTTGAGCAGGGCGGAAGTCGCAGAGGGGCCCAGATGATCATGCTGGCGGACTGGCACCCTGACATTATTGATTTCATTATTTCAAAAATGCAAAATCCTAGAATTTTGCGTTACTTAATTGAAAATACAAATGACGAAAAAATTAAACAAGTTGCACAAGATAAATTAAAATTCACACCACTGACACCAGCTCAAAAAGCGATGTACGAAGGGATTCTAAGATATAAGGATATCCCAGGTACAGGTGGATTTGACTCAGACGTATTACGCGATGCTGAAACAATGCTTCGCGATGGTGGGACTTACAGTGTTCATAATTCTGAGTTCTTAACTGGAGCGAATATCTCAGTTACGATCACTAAAGAATTTATGGAAGCAGTAGAAAGTGACACTGAGTATCTATTACGCTTTCCAAGTGTTGAGGCATACACGCCTGAAGAGATGGAAGCCTACAACAACGAGTGGCATGAGGTCGGAGATGTTAGGGTTTGGGAAGAGAAAGGCTATGGTATTCGAGTATACAAACGCATCCAAGCTCGTGAACTTTGGAACCTGATCAATATTTGTGCCACATACTCAGCTGAGCCAGGAATTTTCTTTATTGATAACGCCAATGACATGACAAACGCTACAGCATATGGACAAAAAGTTGTAGCTACGAATCCGTGTGGTAAGGTGGCTTGATTTGCCTCACGTTAAAAACTGCGGAACTAAGCGGGAAGGGTGAGAATCCTAATCCGAACCGAAGACTGAGTGTAAAAGTTCAGTCAGGGGCAACGCATAGGGGATGAAACTGAGCAATTCAGAATATAATTCTCCCACGAGGCCGCAGCACTATTATAAAAATAGTGAAAAGATATGCTGAGCTGGACCAGAAACGACTGGTCGTACCTTAACTAGGGATGAGGGAAACGAACCTCCAGAAACAAAGGATAAAAAGCCTTTGTGATAACAAAAAACTGGAACAACCACTTGCACCATACAGTGTCTGCAACCTTGCTGCTGTAAACCTTGGCAACATGGCAGACAAAGAAAACAAAACAGTCGATTTTGAAAAGCTGAAACAAACGGTTGAAGTTGGCGTACGCATGCAAGACAACGTTATTGATGCAACACCATACTTCTTGGAACCAAACCGCGTTCAAGCGTTAGGTGAGCGTCGTGTGGGATTAGGAGTAATGGGACTTCATGACCTTCTTATCTATTGTGAAACAGTATATGGATCAGAAGAAGGAAACCAACTTGTAGACAAGATCTTTGAAACGATAGCTGTTACGGCTTACCGCACTTCAATCGAACTTGCAAAAGAGAAGGGTAGCTTCCCGTTCTTAGAAGGTGCATCAGAAACGGAAACTGAAACGCTAAGAAATCGTTTTATTGAAACAGGTTACATGAAAAAGCTTACGGAAGATGTTCGTGAAGATATCTTAAAATACGGCATTCGTAACTCTCACTTGTTAACAGTCGCGCCAACTGGATCCACAGGAACCATGGTTGGAGTATCAACTGGCCTTGAGCCATACTTCTCATTCTCCTACTTCCGAAGCGGTCGTTTAGGGAAGTTTATTGAAGTAAAAGCGGATATTGTAAAAGAATATTTGGACTGCAATCCTGATGCAAACGAGAACGAGCTTCCTGAGTGGTTTGTTGCCGCGATGGAGCTTGCACCAGAAGCGCATGCAGATACACAATGTGTGATCCAGCGCTGGGTAGACAGCTCGATCTCTAAAACGGTTAACGCGCCAAAAGGATACACGGTTGATCAAGTTCAAAAGGTTTACGAACGTCTTTACAAGGGCGGAGCGAAAGGCGGAACAGTTTACGTTGACGGAAGCCGTGACTCACAAGTTCTTACACTAAAAGCAGAAGAGACATTTGAACAGACCGAAATCGATCTTGGTATGGAAGAAGAAAAAAGCAAAGTCGTTATTTTAGATACGATTACAGATCTTCGTTCAACAGATGTAACAATCGGAAACGAAGTAGGCAATACTTGCCCAGTTTGCCGAAAAGGAAAGGTAAAAGAAATCGGCGGCTGCAATACATGTACAAATTGTAATGCACAATTAAAATGCGGACTTTAAAATTTGCACGGGGAAGGAACTGGAAATGTTCCTTCCTTTTTCTTTTGGACCGAATAGCACATACTAACTCCATCATTTGTGAAAAAAATTGTGGGGTGTAGTGCTATGGCTGGTGCCAATAAACCGTTTATGCCGCAGTTGATCTATTTTGAACCGCGTGCACTTGAATATCCGTTAGGAAAAGAACTGTTCGACCGATTCAGCAAGTTGGAAGTGGAGATCAGAGAAACGACTTCGCATAATCAAATCCGTGATCTGCCAGGTGACAATGATTTTCAAAAGTATAGAACCGCAAAATCAACGCTTGTAGTCGGAATCAGAAAGACTTTGAAGTTTGATTCGTCCAAGCCTTCTGCAGAATACGCAATTCCTTTAGCGACGGGATGCATGGGTCATTGTCATTATTGTTACTTACAGACGACTCTTGGCAGTAAGCCTTATTTACGAACATATGTGAACACGGATGAAATCTTTGCTCAAGCCGAAAAGTATATGCAAGAGCGAGCACCTGAAGTTACTCGCTTTGAAGCATCATGTACATCAGATATCGTTGGAATTGATCATTTAACACATAATTTAAAAAGAGCGATTGAATTTTTTGGTGCAACCGACTTAGGCAGACTTCGTTTTACGACAAAGTACCATCATGTTGATCACTTACTCGATGCTAAACATCAAGGAAGAACACGATTTCGATTTAGTGTGAATTCGAATTATGTAATTAAAAACTTCGAACTCGGCACTAGTCCGCTCGAAGAACGTATTAATGCAGCTATACGAGTAGCGGAAGCTGGATACCCGTTAGGATTTATTGTGGCTCCACTTTATCTTCATAAAGACTGGGAAGAAGGATATAAAGAGCTTTTTGACATTTTAGAAGCGAAAATTCCGAAGCATTTAACAAACGACCTGACGTTTGAACTTATACAACACCGTTTTACGAAACCTGCAAAACGAGTTATTGAAAAAAACTATCCTAAATCTAAGCTTGAAATGAACGAAGAAGAGCGTAAATACAAGTGGGGACGTTATGGAATCGGTAAATATGTCTATCAAGATGATCAAGCAACAAGATTGCGGGAAACCGTTGAAAATTACATTCATACGATGTTTCCTTCAGCAAAGATCGAGTATTTTACGTGATGGAGTAGTTAATAGGTTCCCTTGTCACGCTCACCATTCTATAGTATCCTTTTTATAGAGACCAAGCTGGTTTAGTATATAGGGAGGGAACATTTTGCCGCCAACCCCAAGTATGGAAGACTATATAGAACGCATTTACGCCTTAATCGAAGAGAAAGGCTATGCCAGGGTATCAGATCTTGCTGAAAACCTAGAAGTGCATCCCTCTTCTGTGACCAAGATGATTCAGAAACTCGACAAAGGCAAGTATGTCGTTTATGAAAAATACAGAGGATTCGTTTTAACGCCTAACGGTAAAAAGCTAGGTAAGCGATTAGTTTACAGACATGAATTACTTGAAGAATTTTTAAAGGTTATCGGTGTAGACCAAGAAAACATCTATCAAGATGTTGAGGGGATCGAGCATCACTTAAGCTGGAACGCGATAGACCGAATTGGAGATCTTGTGCAGTTCTTTGAGGAAGACGAGAGCCGACTAAAGCAATTACGAGAAGTACAAGCGAAGAATGAAGAACAAGAACAATCATAATTTATATGGTTGTTTTTTTGTGCGCCTACTACAGGTTTATAGCTGGCAAGCGGACAGTAAATTGTAAGAAGTGGACAGTAAAACGTGAAAAGCGGCCAGTATTTTTCTAAAAGTGGACAGTAAATTGAGAAAACCCGACAGTATTTTTGAAATATGGACGGTAAAGGTTATTATATAAATTTTATTTTCATAAATCGGTAATATGGGACATCTTCTGCTGATTAGGATAGTAGTGGAGGAGATGTTTATGCGGATTGATGGTGTTTTTTCTGGTGGAGGCATCAAGGCACTTTCTTTGATTGGAGCTGTTGAAGCGGCTGAAAATCGGGGGCTTACTTTTGAGAGGGTAGCTGGAACGAGTGCGGGTGCGTTGATGGCAGCTTTAATTAAGGCGGGTTATTCGGCAGGAGAAATGAAAGAGCTCATTGATCAATTGGACTTTCGAAAATTTCTTGATACGAGTAAAACCATTGTGCCTATTCCTTTTATGAACTGGTTAAAGTTATATTGGAAACTAGGATTGTTTAAAGGGGATTATTTGGAAAACTGGGTGGCGTCCCTTTTAGCTGCAAGGGGAATTGTTACGTTTGCGGATATTCCTTATGGAAGCTTAAAGATTATTGCCTCTGATATTACAAGAGGAAGATTGATTGTTTTGCCAGACGATTTAGAAGAATATGGGCTGCTGCCTGAACGTTTTCCTATTGCTCGAGCAGTAAGAATGAGCTGCAGCCTGCCTTATTTTTTTTATCCCATTAAGTTGTTTAATCGAGTTGGACAGAAAAGCTATATTGTTGATGGAGGAGTGCTTAGCAACTTTCCGATGTGGCTGTTCCAAAGAAGAGATCGCGTTCCAATCCGCCCTGTATTAGGGTTTCAGTTAAGTTCGTATATTAATGATCATATACCAACACATAATGTGAAGAATGCCGTACAGTTGTTTAAAGCCTTATTTGAGACGATGATGCAAGCACACGATAACCGTTATATTGATTCACACGATGCAAGAGATATAATATTTATGCCGGTTAAACATGTTTCGGTAATAGATTTCCAGCTTTCGTCAGAAGCAAAAAATGAATTATATACATTCGGTCATGACCGAGCAGAGCACTTTTTGCAAAACTGGATTACAGGTAAGAGGTATCCTCATCCAGCGCATCCATCATACAAAAATCGAGCCTAATCCTAAAAGGAGGCTCGATTTTTTTTCTTGTTCTTTTTACCTTCGATTACGGTTAAATGATGTTCACGTGTTCTCTTTTTCTGAGCGGAACTTTTTGCAGCCTTTTTGTTAGGAAACAGCGGAGATGCTTTCGGCGGTTTCTGATTGGAGCCATACCGCTTTTGCGACTGTTTGACTGCTTTTCTATATTTGCCGTTTACACCCGATGAGGTTCTCCGAAAGATAAAGTAAAACACGGCGACCACTGCTGCTCCGATCAGAATGGTTGTAAATAATTGGCGAGGTGAAGTGATCAATTGATAAAGAATTCCTACAACAGCCAGTGAAATAACGAACCAAATGATGGGATGCAATTTTCTGCTATTCTGTTGCAACAGGTTCACCTCCTTATGATTAAACGATTTGACTAGCGTTTTTTTCACTTTCATAGGATGCGTCACGACGTAACATTTCATTAAAAGAAAGAATAGAAACTTCTATTTGTTTTTCATCAGGTTCTTTTGTTGTTAATAACTGAAGCCATAGTCCCGGGTATCCGAGGTAACGGAGAACAGGAACATCTCTTAATTTATTCGTAAATTGTAATACTTCAAAAGATACCCCTAAAACGACAGGAATAAGCGCAAGTCTGCATAAAATTCTTAGCCAAAGCGGATCAGATGGGAAGAAGTAATAGATAAACATTCCTACGATTACGGTAAATAAGATAAAACTGCTGCCGCAACGGTAATGAAGTCTAGAATGGCGTTTCACGTTTTCAATCGTTAGTTCATCGCCTGCTTCGTAAGTATTGATGACTTTGTGTTCTGCACCATGATACATAAATACCCTTTTAATCGCTGGTGTCAACGATACAAAATAGATGTAGCTTAATAAAAAGATAAACTTGAATAAACCTTCTAGAAGATTTTGACCTAGGTGTCCAGGTACGATAAAGCGAAATGCTTCTGCTAAAAACACAGGTACAAGTGTAAATACAAACTTACCAAATAGAAAAGATAGAACACCGATAATCGCTAAAGAAAAGAAAAAGGCAAATTTAGATGGTTTTTCTTCTTCTACTTTCTCTTCTTCACCAGGTTCTACACCGAACCGTTCAGCTGAAAAGTTTAAGTGCTGTGTGCCATTCATGCTCGCTTCGATTATCGCTATAAATCCTCGTAAAAAAGGAATCTTCTTTAATTTAGTTAAAACAGGAGAAGGTTTCTTTTTCAGTTCGAAATACTCGATGGAATCATCGTTTCTCCGTATTGCCGTAACGTATGTGTGCTTACCGGCAAACATAACCCCTTCAAGTACGGCTTGACCGCCGTATGCGGGCTTTTTCTCTTTTGTCATGTTGAACCCCCAGCCTAAAGTTTTGTAGGTACTTTCTATTCTACAGTAAAGCTGGATATTCCTCCACATGGGATGATTGTATTTTTCCCATTTTATACATGTTTTACACGGATTATGATTGATGAATGTTGAGAAGTTTGGGCGTTAATTTTGTGGACATACTAGAAATGTTGGAGGTGGTCGTATATGAGCGATTCAAAATTAGAGCAAGACAAACAAGAGTCTCAATCCTCGTTTATGAGCAGAGTGATAGGTGTTGGTTTTTTTGGGGGTCTAATATGGGCTTCATTTGGTTTTATTGCATACTACTTAAATTTTTCAAAAGTAGGTCCTGCACTCGTCTTAGCACCGTGGGCACTCGGGAAATGGAAGTCTCAATGGCTTGGGCAGCTGATCAGTATTCTGATTGTCGCTTTACTATCAATCCTTGTAGCGATTGCATATCGTTATGCTTTTGCAAAGGTCAAGTCAATGTGGGCTGGAATCATATATGGAGTGGCATTGTGGGCAATTGTATTCTATCTGCTTCATCCGATATTTCCTGGATTAGAACCTATGAATACGATAGGTAAAAACACGATTACAACTACGCTTTGTATATACATCTTATATGGTGTTTTTGTGGGATATTCGATTTCATTTGAATACAGTGAGCGGTATGGTCAGGCACAAGGGAATAAGGAATCTGCACAAAGTTCGTAACTATTCAAATGATCAGCCCCTATGATAGAATGTTTTATGAACATTCTATTTTTTTATGCAAAGGCTAGGTGTTTCCGATGAACAACAGAAATTTACTTATCATTAATGGACCGAATTTAAACAGATTGGGAAAACGGGAGCCTGGCATTTATGGTGCAAAAACATTAGACGACTTAGAAAACGAACTAGAAGAGTTATCAGAAAAACTTCTAATGGGAGTATCCTTTAATCAAAGCAACAATGAAGGCGATATCATTGATTTAATTCATGGTGCTGCTGGTCAATTCCAGGGTATTGTCTTAAACGCAGGAGCTTATACTCATTATAGTTATGCGATTAGGGACGCAATTGCCAGTGTGGATGTCCCAGTTATAGAAGTCCATTTGTCCAATGTTCATGCTCGGGAGGAATTTCGGCGTGACTCTGTTATTGCCCCAGTTACGATCGGACAGATTTCAGGTTTTGGTTTTGATAGTTATAAATTAGCGCTGCATGCTTTTAACAATCAATTTAAGGGGGATGCAATATGAGACGTGTTGAAAAAGCGAGAGAGTTGTTTGAAACGTTTGATATTGATGCATTGCTAGTCACTTCTTCTTCAAACCGCTTTTACTTAAGTGGGTTTAAGGGCAGTTCAGGTGTACTTTTAATTACAAAGGAAGAAGCCATTTTGGTTACGGACTTCCGCTATAAGACACAGGCAGCTGAACAGGCAGAGGGTTATCGAGTCGTCATGCATACCGCTCCGATTCCAGAAGAGGTGGCAAAGTTAACGAAAGAACTTTCAATCCAGAAGCTTGGTTTTGAACAAGATCATGTTACATATTCTTCTTACCGTACATATGAGAAACAATTAGATTCACAGGAGACCGAACTCGTACCTGTAACGGGGCTTGTGGAAAAGTTGCGCTTGATAAAGGATGAATCAGAGATTAAGATAGTAAAGGATGCAGCAAGCATTGCCGATGCCGCTTTTTCACATATCATAGAGTTTATTCGCCCAGGTCTTACAGAACGTGAAGTTTCTAATGAACTAGAATTTTTTATGAGAAAAAATGGAGCAGCTTCATCATCATTTGATATTATTGTGGCTTCAGGCTATCGTTCAGCCCTTCCACACGGTGTTGCTTCAGATAAAAAGATCGAGACTGGTGAATTAGTAACCTTGGATTTTGGTGCATACTACAAAGGTTATTGTTCTGATATTACTCGGACGGTTGCGATCGGTAATGTTTCAGATGAGCTTAAAGAGATCTATCAAGTTGTTTATGAAGCACAAATGCTTGGAATGAAAGGCATTAAGCCTGGAATAACGGGCAAGGAAGCAGATGCGTTAACACGGGATTATATAACTTCAAAAGGATTTGGTGACAATTTTGGACATTCAACGGGCCATGGAATAGGCTTAGATGTTCATGAAGGACCTGCTTTATCTATGAAGTCTGATACAATTCTTGAGCCTGGGATGCTTGTTACTGTAGAACCTGGAATTTATGTTTCAGGAATAGGTGGAGTTCGTATTGAAGACGATGCACTTATCACGAAAGACGGTAATGAATCACTAACTCACTCAACAAAAACGCTTTTAACAATCAGTTAAACGATTCAGGAGGATAATAACATGATTTCAGTAAACGATTTTAAAACAGGATTAACGATTGAAGTAGATGGAGGGATTTGGCAAGTTCTTGAATTCCAACATGTAAAACCGGGAAAAGGAGCGGCATTTGTTCGTTCTAAACTTCGTAACCTTCGTACAGGCGGTATCCAGGAAAAAACGTTCCGTGGCGGAGAGAAAGTTGCAAAAGCACATATCGAAAACCGTAAGATGCAATACCTATATGCATCAGGAGATACGCATACGTTCATGGATAACGAATCATATGAGCAAATTGAGCTCCAAGCTTCTCAAATTGAGTATGAATTGAAGTACTTGCTTGAAAACATGACAGTACACATCATGACGTATCAAGGTGAAACGATCGGTGTTGAACTGCCGAACACAGTAGAATTAGTAGTTGCTGAGACTGAGCCAGGAATCAAAGGTGATACAGCTTCAGGCGGAACAAAACCAGCTACCCTTGAAACAGGATTGATCGTTCAAGTTCCTTTCTTTGTTAACCAAGGAGACAAGCTGATCATCGATACAAGAAATGCAGCATATGTATCACGTGCATAATTAAATAATTAGTAAAGCCTCATTCTGATTCTTTAATCGGGATGAGGCTTTTTTGTTATGAATTTTACGGTACGTGTTCTTGTATTTGTTACACGTTCGCTCAAACTGGACGGTGTTTCGCTCCTAACTCCTTCCATTCCGCACAGTGGACCCCATTTTCCGCTCCAATTAGCTACAGTTTCGCTCAGTGTGTCCATCGTTTCGCTCCGAAAGTTGAATATGCTTATTACAAACCCCGTTAACGTTCAAAAAAGTATATAAATGTGGTGATTTATTTCTATAAAACTTCATTTACTTTCCTCTTTAATCAACTTATCCCTGAAACTCACTTCATTTTTAACGACAGTACTACTAAACCTCCCTTTATTGGCATAAAGCGTAGGGATAAGCCATACGTTTATAGTACTAGCCTTTTAAAGGAGAAACGGTTATGGAAACCATTTTTAGACTTTTTCCGGAAGAAATTCAGCATACTTTAAGAAATCTGCCAGCTCCTATCCTTCAATCAGTTGAGGAAATAAGAGTTAGAATCGGGCAGCCGTTAGAAATTTTATGTTCGGGTAAGCCGGTCTATCCGTTAGAAAAACCGATCCTGGCAGAAGAATCCCAAGTATTGCTCAATCGTTTAAGTCAGCATTCTCTATACGCGCTAGAAGAAGAGCTGAAGCGGGGCTATATCACGATCTCTGGAGGTCATCGCGTAGGACTAGCAGGTAAGGTGATCACGGAGCATGGATCTGTTAAAGCTATAAAAGATATCAGTTCATTTAATGTAAGGATTGCGAGAGAGAAAATAGGAATTGCTGAACCGCTTCTTCCCTACCTGTTTCAAAAAAATTGGCTGAATACATTGCTGATCGGTCCTCCGCAAACCGGGAAAACTACCCTTTTAAGGGATATTGCAAGGCTAGTCAGTTGTGGCGCAAACAAAAAAAATATTCCTTCTTTTAAAGTTGGGATCGTTGATGAACGTTCTGAAATAGCTGGTTCCATTAAAGGGATTCCCCAACATTCACTTGGACAAAGAGTGGATGTACTTGATGCCTGTCCAAAAGCGGAAGGTATGATGATGCTTATACGTTCGATGAGCCCGCAAGTTTTAATCGTGGATGAAATTGGGAGAAAAGAAGACGGTGAGGCTATTTTAGAGGCTATGCACGCTGGTGTACAGATGATTTTCACTGCCCATGGAAGCAGTTTAGAAGATGCGCTCAAAAGGCCTGTGATGAAACCCTTGTCTGGTCTTTCGCTGTTTCAAAGATATGTAATTTTAAGCCGTGATAAAGGACCTGGTACGATACAAAGGATTTATGACGGGGCTTTCAATGAAATCTATCGGTCGCCGGTTGGTGCAGCATGATGAGTTGGATCGGTGCGATCGCTATTCTTTCTGCAACCACAATATTTGGATTTGAGTGGGCAAAGCGTGTAAGAGAAAGACCAAAGAAATTAAGAGAACTAAAAGTCACTCTTCAAGCACTTGAGGCAGAGATCATGTATGGGTCAACACCTCTTCATGAAGCCTTTCAGCATATAGGAAAACCTTTAAAAGAGCCTTTATCTACTTTTTTTCTTACGATTTCTGATTCTTTGATTGAAGGTGAACTCTCTGTTCAAGAAGCATGGGAGAGTCAACTGGCTGTATTGGCAAAGGAAACGTCCTTTAAGGCCGGAGAAATAGAAGTGCTTCGCCAGTTTGGATCAACGCTTGGCAGACATGACAAAGAGCATCAGCAAAAGCAGATACAGTTAACACTCGCCCACCTTACCCGTGAGGAAAAAGAAGCAAGAGACATACAAGAACGCTATGAAAAAATGTGCAAAAGTCTTGGGGTGTTAATGGGGCTTTTAATCGTTATTCTCTTAATGTAACAGGAGGTCTCACTAATGGGATTGGATGTAAACGCAGTGTTTCAGATTGCAGGATTAGGAATAATTGTCGCGATGCTTCATACCGTTTTAAAGATGATTGGTAAAGAGGATTATGCGCACTGGGTAACGCTTTTAGGATTTGTTGTTGCTCTATTTATGGTTATTACTTTATTAGATGACTTGTTTCAAAAAGTAAAAGGAGTCTTTTTGTTTCAGAATTAAGGAGGGGGTAGATTGGAAATTATCCAAATTGTTGGTTTTGGACTGGTCGCTGCTTTCTTAGCTTTAGTCCTTAAAGAACAAAAAGCGAATTTCGCTTTTTTGGTTACACTCATGGTCGGAGCAGGAATCTTCTTGTTCTTGATCGATAAGATTGGACAGGTATTAACGATGCTTCAACGGCTTGCCATTAATGCAAACGTCAACATGGTCTATGTAGAAACGTTACTAAAGATTATTGGTATCGCTTATATCGCAGAATTTGGAGCACAGATTACACGTGATGCAGGGCAAGGAGCTATTGCTTCCAAGATTGAACTCGGAGGTAAGATTCTGATCCTTGTGATGGCTATACCGATATTGACGGTTATTATTGAAACCGTGCTGACGCTTATTCCCAAATAAGAAAGCGGGTTGTAAAGATGCAGACAAAGTTGAAGCGGACAAGTCTAATTATGCTAGTAATCTTCTCTTTTATGCTATTCGGTAACTCAGAATCTGCATCTGCGAGCTCGATCACTTCAAAAATGGTAGATCAACAAGTCTCATCCATGCAGCTTGATGAAATTAAACAATATTGGGATAGCATCTCTAGTGAATATGGTGGTTTTTTGCCGGAAAGTCAAAAAGGAACGTTTCTAGAATTTGTAAAAGGAGAGAAGGATTTCTCCCTCAAAGGTTATATGATGGGCCTTTTGAAATTTATGTTTCATGAGCTTGCCGTTCATGGGGAGTTGTTAGGAACCCTAATATTATTAACCGTATTCAGTATGCTCCTCCAATCTATACAGAATGCTTTTGATCGTTCAGCTATCTCAAAAGTAGCATATGGCATTGTCTATATGGTTTTGATTATTTTAGCACTAAATAGTTTTCACGTTGCGATCTCATATGCAACAGAAGCAATCGATAATATGCTTAGCTTCATGATTGCACTCATTCCCCTTCTTCTTGCTTTGATGGCAACAGTAGGAAGTATTGCTTCAGTGGCATTCTTTCATCCAGTCATTTTATTTTTAGTAAACACAAGCGGGCTTTTGATTAAAAACTTTGTTCTGCCCCTTCTTTTTTTATCAGCTTTATTAAGTATCGTTTCCACCATGTCTGAACATCACAAAGTGACGCAGCTCGCGAAATTGTTAAGAAATATCAGCATGGGTGCTTTGGCCTTTTTTTTCACAGTCTTCCTCGGTGTGATGAGTGTTCAAGGAGCTACTGCAGCTGTTGCCGATGGAATAACGATTAAGACTGCAAAATTTATTACAGGCAATTTTATACCGGTCGTAGGACGTATGTTTACGGATGCAACTGACACAGTAATGAGTGCATCTATCTTACTGAAAAATTCTGTTGGTATTATTGGAGCTCTATTATTACTCTTACTAGCTATCTTCCCAGCAATAAAAGTACTTATTCTCGCTTTCATATACAGCATGGCAGCAGCCCTATTACAGCCGTTAGGTGGCGGCCCGATCGTAGAATCGTTAAGTATCATCGGTAAAAGTGTCATGTTTATCTTTGCTGCACTTATGACTGTCTCTATCATGTTCTTTCTTGCAATTACGATTATTATTGCAGCGGGCAATGTAACGCTAATGGTTCGATAGGAGGTGGGATTATGGCGTTTTTAACAGAATGGATCACAAACATTATTATTCTTGTCTTATTAGCGGGCGTCATAGAACTCTTATTGCCAGGCAACCAGTTTCAGAGTTACATCAAGATGGTCGTAGGATTACTTATACTTCTAGCTATGCTCTCACCATTATTCAAACTTATAAATTCTGATCTGGATCAAGTATTCATGGCCATGGATCTACCAGCCGCTGCAAAGGAAAATGAAATAAAAAATTCAATAGAAGAGAATAAAAGTGAAATACAATCCGCACAACGTGCATATATATTAGAGCAAATGGCTGTCCCAATGAAAAAACAAGTTCAGGAGGAGTTGAAAAAGACGTATGAATTAGAAATTGTCGATCTTCAAATCCAAACGGAAATGGGTACAGAGCCGTTAAAGCCTGAAGATATTACTGGTGCAAAAGTGGTACTGGCCAAACATCATGAACAAGCAGGAATTTCAGATGTTTCAGAAGTGAATGTTAGTATCGCTCATCCACAAAAACAGGAAGACCTTGAACACCAAGAAGTTCCTGATGAGATTGTGTATTTCTTGGCCAGCCAGTGGCAGCTAGATTCACAGCAAGTTGAGGTGCAAATGGAAGGGGGAGAGGATTTATCCCAATGAAACATTCATTTTGGGAACAGATAAAAAAACGGCTGCAGCTTAGTGATAAAGCAGGGAATAAACAAAAGTACTTACTAGTATTACTTCTATTGGGAATTTCTCTTATGTTTATTAGTAAAATGATAGACTCCCCTGCTCAAAAAAGCGCATTAAATGGAATAGGCATGGAAACAGAACCGAAAACCCAAGCAGTTTTTAAACAAGCCAAGGAAGTGACAGATAAGAATATTAAGACATATGAAGATCGTTATTCCAACGAGCTAAAAGATTTATTAGAACAGATGCAAGGTGTAGGAAAAGTATCAGTCTGGGTAGAGCTTTCCACAACAGAAAAAAAAGAGTTTGTAACAGATGACAGCACCCAAAGTCAAACAACGCTAGAAAATGATAAAAATGGAGGCACCAGAACGATAGAAGATCAAAAGATAGATGAAAAAGTCGTTATCATTTCAAATGATGGAAGAGAAGAGCCAATTATCGTGACAACAGAAAAACCTAAGATAAAAGGAGTGGCTGTGTTAGCACAGGGTGCTGAGAGCATTCAGACTAAGGCGATGATTATCGAGCTTGTGAAGAAGATTTTTGATATTGGAAGTGACCAGATCTTTGTAGGACCAAAAAATCCTGAGGGGGAATAAACAAATGTTATTGAAAAAACAAACGGTTTGGCTTTTAACCATGCTTAGCTTAATTATTGTTCTATCGGTCTATTATATTACAGCTCCTGGTGCAACAGATGACCTAGCCTATCTTGAAGCAGGCAAGAAATCAGGTAAAGATGCGACTGTTTCAGGTGTAGCGAATGATGATTTGTTTACGGCACTTCGTTTAGAGCGAGATGAAGTTCGTGATGAGATGAGTGCAGATTATGTAGCAGTTGCAGGTTCAGAAGATGCATCAGCTGAAGTTCAAGCGGATGCTTGGGCAAAAATGACTGAGCTTCAGTCACTCACGATGCAAGAATCAACAGTAGAGACATTGATCAAGTCGATGGGCTTTGATGATGCACTTGTAAGTACGATGAACAATCAGATTAAAGTAATCGTAAAAGCTGATAAACTTTCCAAAAAAGAAGTTGTAGAGATTATGAACGTAGCCAATGAACACTTAGGAAACAGCAAGACTGTAGCCGTTGAATATCACGCATCTAAATAAAAGCTGTGTTCTCAAGCTTCGTTACTTTGAAGGATCTTCATCAGCATGCTTGTAGAAATGAGCTAACAAACAAAAAGCCGGGGACTCCGGCTTTTTGTTTGTTTTTGATGACCAGCTTTTTTTATTTTTGCAGAGTTTCATGATATATTTTATAAAACCCTAAAAGTTTAGCTGGTTTGGACTTGATTGTGACAGGTAATGATAGAAATAACAGACAACACATGCCGTAAACGCTTACAATATGAATGAGAATCGTGTACTATTAACTTGTACTTGATTCTAATGTATCCTTAAAATGAGAAATATGGTATATTACATGTGTTAAGACCTAGTCACAATAGAAGGTGCTAACTAAAAAATCTAAACTGGATAGAATTGTTAAAAGGAGTAGAGACCTCATGCTAAAAATACAAGAAATCCGTGAACTGATTAAGCTAATTGACAAATCAAGCATTAACGAATTTAAATACGAAAATGACGGATCTAAAATCGTCCTTAAAAAGAACGATGGAACAGCAGTTGCTTATCATGCAGAGGAAGCACAAGCTCAGCCTGTAGTTACTCAAGCACCACCAGCAAGAGAACAAGTTCCAGCAGCAGAACCTGCAAAAGAAAACACTGAAGTAAAACAAGAAACAAAGACTGCAGATGATGATGCTAACTTACATAAAGTAGTCTCACCTATGGTAGGAACGTTTTATGCTGCGTCTTCACCAGATGAGGAAGCTTTCGTTAAACCAGGAGATCAAGTATCAAAAGACAGCATCGTTTGTATTATCGAAGCCATGAAACTATTTAACGAAATCGAATCTGAAGTGAATGGTGAGATTGTTAAAGTATTAGTTGAAAACGGACAATTAGTAGAATACGGACAACCTCTGTTCCTTGTGAAAGCAGAATAGGAGGGTATGTCTATGATTAAAAAGCTATTAGTAGCAAACCGTGGTGAAATTGCAGTACGGATTATTCGAGCATGCAAAGAACTTGGTGTTGAAACAGTAGCCGTTTATTCAGAAGCTGACAAAGATGCCTTGCATGTCCGTTTGGCAGATGAAGCTTATTGTATCGGACCGACTGCTTCAAAGGACAGTTACTTAAACTTCACAAACATTATGAGTGTTGCGACACTGACTGGTTCAGAGGCCATCCATCCGGGATATGGATTCTTGGCTGAGAATGCTGACTTTGCAGAATTATGCAGAGAATGCAACGTGACATTTGTAGGCCCGAGTGCTGAAGCGATCAACAAAATGGGTATTAAAGATGTTGCCAGAGCAACAATGGCAGATGCAGGAGTTCCTATCGTACCAGGTTCTGAAGGGATCATCAGGGACAAGGAAGACGCCATTGAACTCAGCAATAAAATTGGGTATCCTGTAATTATTAAAGCAACAGCAGGCGGTGGAGGTAAAGGAATCCGTGTAGCCAAAAATGAAACAGAACTTTTAAAAGGCATCGCAATTACTCAGCAAGAAGCAGCAACCGCCTTTGGCAACCCGGGTGTTTATATTGAAAAGTACATTGAAGATTTCCGCCATGTAGAGATACAGGTTCTTGCAGATAACTATGGGAATGTTATTCACTTAGGTGAAAGAGATTGCAGCATCCAAAGACGCCTTCAAAAGCTTCTGGAGGAGACGCCTTCTCCAGCTATTTCTCCATCAAAACGCCAAGAGATGGGAGATGCTGCTGTAAAAGCTGCTGAAGCTGTTCAATACTCTGGCGCTGGTACAGTTGAATTTATTTTTGACCACAATACAGGTGAGTTCTATTTTATGGAGATGAACACACGCATCCAAGTAGAACACCCTGTAACAGAGATGGTTACAGGCATCGATCTTATAAAAGAGCAGATTAAAGTGGCTTCTGGTGAAAGATTAAGATACAAACAGGAAGACATTGAATTTAATGGGTGGTCCATTGAGTGCAGAATAAATGCGGAGAACCCTGAAAAGAACTTTATGCCTTCAGCCGGTAAGATCGAGATGTATCTTCCTCCAGGCGGACTAGGTGTCAGGGTTGATTCTGCTGTATATCCAGGCTATACAATTCCACCATTTTACGATTCTATGATCGCAAAAGTAATCACATATGGAAATACAAGACAAGAAGCAATAGACCGTATGAAACGTGCATTAAGTGAATTTGTCATCGAGGGTGTTCATACGACCATTCCGTTCCACCTGCGTCTGTTAAACCATGAGACATTTGTGAATGGTGACTTTAATACAAAGTTTTTGGAAAATCATGATTTAACTTCAAAAAGCGAATAAGTGCGGAGGTGTTAGAGATGAATGAACTATCATTTGAAATGGAAAGTTACTCATCAGAACTAGGGAAAGTAGAGATCTCACCTGAAGTCATTGAAGTCATTGCAAGTATTGCAGCTTCAGACGTTGAAGGTGTAGCATCCATGAGAGGAAGCTTTGCAAGCGGAGTTGTAGAGCGCCTTGGAAAGAAAACACACGGAAAAGGTGTGAAAGTTGAACTTTCTGAAACTGGTATTTCAATTGATGTTTACGTATCAATGAAATACGGTGTTGCCATTCCAGACGTTGCTCAAAAGATTCAAGATTATATTAGACAAGCGCTTCTAGATATGACAGCACTAGAAGCAACGGATATCAACGTTTTCGTAGTTGGTGTTCAATTTGATTCAAAAGAAAAACAGAATGAAGCACCAGAAGTAGACTATTAAAAAAGGTCAAAGGGTGAGGTGAGTAACCTTCCCTTTGATCTTTTTTCTTTTGGCTGTTTTCGCAAACTTTATTGCTTTTGAAAGTGGTTGATTTCCGTTTCAGGTGCTTCGCTTTCCGCGGGGCAGGCGGTGAGCCACATTCGTACGTTTCACTCTTAAGTGTCTCACCTGCCCACCTGTCCCGCAGGAGTCTCACACCTTACACTCTAATCAACTTGTCAATGAAGAGAAAGAAAAGAACGACTTTACAGCTACATTCTTTTATATAAATCAGCCTTTACCATTTGGACAATACTTTTAGTGAAAAAAACTGAATGTTCGGAAGGGTTTGTAAGTCCATTGTTCGGATTGTAACCACTCCTCACAATATGGTATTATGCTAGATAGAAATTGTTCGCAAATAGAAAGGAAGTCGGATTATGAAACGCAGACTTGCCAGAGAAAAGGCATTTCAATCGCTTTTTCAAATTGAAGTAAGTGACATATCAGCTAATGAAGCTATGGAACACGTATTAGAAGGTGAACCATCTGATGAATTTTTAACGAAAATGGTTTACGGTACGGTAGAAAATAAAGAGGAAATTGAGCGTTTTCTAACGCCTTACCTTGAAAAATGGAGTTTTTCAAGACTAGCAAATGTGGAGCGTGTAGTTCTGCAAATGGCTGCGTATGAATGGCTCTATATGGAAGAGATCCCTAAGAACGTAACGTTGAATGAAGCGATTGAAACAGCTAAAATATTTGGCGGTGAAGAAGCAGGACGTTTCGTAAATGGTGTCCTAGGAAAAATAGTTAAAGATCTTAACAATAATTAATAACTACTTTTTGAGGGGGATTTAGAATGGCTGTGTTAGATGGAAAACAAATTGCAAGAGAGATTAGAGAACAACTTGCAAAAGAGATCCAAGACCTAAAACAAGAAGGTACTGTTCCAGGTTTAGCTGTTATTCTAGTAGGCGATCACCCAGCGTCTCGTTCATATGTTCTTGCAAAAGAAAGAACGTGTAAAGAACTCGGAATGCACTCTGTATTATCTGAACTTCCTGAATCTATTTCTGAAGAAGAATTATTAGAATATATTCAAACGTTTAACAATGATGAACAAATTGATGGGATCCTTGTACAACTCCCCCTTCCTTCACATATTAGTGAATCAAAAGTAATTGAAACAATCCTACCTGAAAAAGATGTAGACGGTTTTCACCCGATTAATATTGGCCGAATGCATGCCGGTGACGAACACGCTTTTATTCCTTGTACACCATTAGGTATTTTAGAGATGGTAAAACAAACAGGTGAAGAAATTGCTGGTAAGCATGTTGTCGTTGTAGGAAGAAGCAACCTTGTCGGGAAACCTGCAGGGCAACTGTTTTTACAAGAAAATGCGACTGTCACGTTTTGTCACTCAAGAACAAATAATCTTCGAGAACAAACATTACAAGCTGATATTTTAATAGCTGCAGTAGGAAAACCAAATCTTATTACAGAAGATATGGTAAAAGCAGGTGCAGTTGTTATTGATGTAGGCGTAAATCGCAAGGAAAACGGAAAATTGTGTGGAGATGTGGACTATGACGCAATTAAACCAAAAGCAAAACATATCACACCAGTTCCAGGGGGCGTGGGTCCTATGACGATCACGATGCTGATGAACAATACGGTGCTTGCTTCCAAATGGAGAAAGAAGCTAAAGGAAGTTCTTTAATGCAAAACAACAATCGGTATGTCCCAATATCGGCTGTAACCCGGTATATAAAGCGATTATTTGAAAATGATGGTAATTTGCAAGATGTTTGGGTAAAAGGTGAATTATCAAATGTGAAACTGCATAGCAGAGGGCATTTGTATTTTACCCTAAAAGATGCAAACAGCAGAGTTTCAGCGGTTATGTTTGCAGGCAATAACAGATATTTGAATTTCAAGCCTGAGGAAGGAATGAATGTTTTAATTCAAGGATCATTCTCAGTGTATGAACCACAAGGACAATATCAGCTCTATGTGAAAACGATGCAACAAGACGGAGTTGGCAACTTGTTTCAAGCTTATGAGAATCTAAAAACCAAGCTTGAACAAGAAGGACTTTTTGATTCATCACAAAAAAAGCCGCTGCCAAAGTTTCCATCAGAGATTGCTGTGATCACTTCTCCGACAGGTGCTGCTGTTAGGGATATCGCCACAACGATTAAACGCCGTTTTCCTTTAGCTGCTATCACTTTATATCCTGTTCTTGTTCAGGGTCCCGGTGCAGCTCCAGCTATCTCACGAGCGATAGAACAAGCTAACGAGGCAAATAAAGCGGATTTGCTGATTGTCGGACGCGGCGGAGGATCGATTGAAGAATTATGGGCTTTTAACGAAGAGATCGTTGCTCGAGCAATCTTTTCTTCCAAATTGCCTGTCATTTCAGCGGTAGGACATGAAACGGATTTTACAATATCTGACTTTGTGGCAGATTTAAGAGCGCCTACGCCAACAGCGGCTGCTGAGATGGCCGTACCCCACCTCAATGAACTTGGCGATAGACTTTTTCAAAGAAGTGTAAGGCTTAAGAGAGTTATGAAAGATTATCTGGCAGGGCATCAACAGCATTTGTCCCGCCTGCAAAAATCGTATGCATTCAAATACCCTACTCAGCTTGTTAAGCAAAAAGAGCAGGAACTTGATAGAAACATGGATAAATTAAAAAGAACAGTTGAAGGTTTTGTAGTTCAGCATCAGAATGAGCTGACAAAAATGAAGCGTCAACTATCATTGTTCTCACCTGCAGGACAGCTGCACAAAGCGAACGAACGAGTTGTTTCTTTACATAAGTTATTGATAAAAGAAACAAACCGACATGTTAGACAGCACCAAAAGGAATTCTCTAATAAGATTTCAAGGCTATCATCTCTAAATCCACTTGCCATAATGGAGCGGGGATATAGTTTGACGTACAAACAAGGAAAGAAAGAACTCGTTAAGTCTGTTAAACAAGTGAAAGCAGGAGATGCGTTAACGATTAAGTTAAAAGATGGACAGATTGATTGTCACATCACGGGAACGGAGGCGTCTTTAACGAATGAGTGAAAAAGCGGGCAAACTTACATTTGAAGAAGCGATGGTACAGCTTGAAGAAATTGTAGAAAAGCTTGAGCAGGGTGATGTACCGTTAGAAGAAAGCATTGATTTGTATCAGCAAGGTATGAAGCTTTCAAAGTTATGTCATACAAAGCTGAAAAATGTTGAGAAGAAAATGGATAAGATCATGCATGAAGATGGAAGAGAAGAACCTTTTGTGATTCAGGGGGAAGATCATTGATAGCGTTTGAACAATATCTTCGTGATAAAAAGAAATTGGTTGAGGGACAGATGGTTGATTACTTGAATCAGCTTCAGGCTCCTTCAACTCTAAAGAAGTCAATGTTGTATTCAATTTCTGCTGGAGGCAAGAGAATAAGACCTATTCTTGCGCTAGCTGTCATAGAATCTTTTGAAAAAGATCCTCTTCAATTTTTAGATGCTGTATGTGCCATAGAATTTGTACATACGTATTCATTAATTCACGATGATCTCCCATCGATGGACAATGATGATTATAGAAGAGGTAAACTCACGAGCCATAAAGTGTTTGGAGAAGCTCAAGCGATTCTAGCGGGAGACGCTCTTTTAACAGAAAGCTTCACCTTAATTATAAATAATACATTACTGACTCATGAACAAAAGGTTAAGATGGTCGCGGTCCTTTCAAAGGCTGCTGGAGCAGCAGGAATGGTCGGTGGTCAAGTTGAGGACCTTGAGGGAGAAGATAAAGATCTTACTTTGTCTGAGTTGGAAAGCATCCATGAAAAAAAGACGGGTAAAATGCTTGAGTGCTCCGTCTTATTTGGCGGGATTGCCGCGAACACTTCAGAGATTGACCTTATGCATTTGCAAAGTTATGCACGCCATATTGGAATCGCATTTCAGATCCAGGATGACATTCTTGATGTAACGGGTAATCAAGATGATTTAGGTAAACCTGTTGGAAGTGATGAAGCCAATTTAAAAACGACATATCCTAAAATTCTAGGTCTGGATGGAGCAAAGAAAGAAATGGAAAAACATATACATATTTCTTTGGAACATTTAGGCAGAACCAATGGAAATACAGGCATATTAGCGTCCATTGCTGACTACATTATAAAAAGAAACCACTAATAGATTGTTGAGCAATTGGAAGTATGATATGATATTATTTGCTTTGGAGTGGTGCAGTATTCTAGTCAGCCCCCCGTTCCTGAAGGCGGGCCTAAAAATCCGCCAAAGGGCACATCGATGAAGTTCCTTGTATTGGCTTGAGGCGCCCAGCCTTGGGTCAACGCTGGGAGTTAAGGTTGAAGGGCGATCCACAATGGCATGTGGGCGATGACCCTTCTTCCGCGGAGGCCCCCATATTTGCGGTTTGTGTTCAAAAGACCTTACTGCGAAATGGGGTTTGAACCTGCTTTGCTGCTTTTCTTGATTTCAGGAAAAGTGAGGCGAGCAGCGTAGCCTGCCTTGAGTGGAGTTTGAGGGGATTATGGTGTGAAAAGCCTGTATCGGTTGGCCGCTGATTTTGAGCTTTATACCATATGAAATCTTCTCTGCAAAAGAGGCTAGGGAATGTGCGCGAGGCTGTTGAGGAAAACTCCTAGACTGTTCTATTTCTGACACCTTTTAGGGATTATAGTGCGGACTAAGTGGTAATCTAGTCTAACGTTTGGTGACAGCGTTAAGAAGAGAGTAAAGGGAAACCGCGAATATGGCGACATTTCGTACTCTTCTGGGAAAACCTACTGGACCTAAGCCGCAGTCTTTACTTAATAAGGTGACCACTCCCTATTACATAAAGTGACCAAAAAAGAAGGAGTTATGCATGAAGCATTCCTTTTCTAAAACACTCAAATGGAGTACAAGCATTGCCGTTATCACTCTTGTGTTAGCGGCTATTTTTACAGTTGTATCCTCCTTTTTATTAAACGGAGTTTCTTGGGCTATCGGTATGGGAATCGTCTTTTTAATTGTTTTAACAGGCGTACTCTTTGATATTGTAGGTGTTGCTTCTACAGCTGCGAAAGAAGTTCCATTCCATGCGATGGCATCAGAGAGGGTTCCTGGTGCAAGACATGCTATAATCATTACAAGGAACGCGGATCGTGTAGCGAATTTTTGTAATGATGTGATAGGAGACATTTCCGGTATTGTTAGCGGAACAGCATCTGCTGCAGTAGTAGTAGAACTTACACTCTCTATGGGGAATAAATCAGGAACGAACTTAGAGTATCTGATCTCAATTATCTTCACGAGTGTAGTAGCTGCTCTTACTGTCGGAGGCAAAGCTCTCGGAAAATCATATGCGATCAACCACTCAACCTTTATTATTTTTCAGGTTGGGCGTTTATTATATTTTTTAGAGGAAAAATTAAGAATTAAACTGCTATCGCCTGCTAAAAGAGAGAAGAAAAGGCGTTAATGGAAAGAGAGGCATATTCCATGAACCTGGAAGATATTCAAGATCCTCATTTTTTAAAAACATATGAGACTGAACAATTAAATCAATTAGCTGATGAAATCCGCTCTTTTCTAATTGAAAAACTTTCAGTTAGAGGAGGCCATTTAGGTCCTAATTTAGGTGTAGTTGAACTGACCCTTGCTATGCACAAAGTGTTTGAAAGCCCTAAAGACAAATTTATTTGGGATGTAGGACACCAGGCATATGTTCATAAAATCCTTACAGGAAGAGCGTCGCAGTTCGATACACTTCGCCAATACAAAGGATTATGCGGATTTCCAAAAAGGATAGAAAGTGAACATGATGTTTGGGAAACAGGTCACAGCTCGACGTCACTTTCAGCTGCAATGGGAATGGCAATAGCTCGAGATTTGAAAAAAACGGATGATAAAGTGATAGCTGTAATTGGCGATGGCGCTTTAACAGGCGGAATGGCTTTGGAAGCGCTCAATCATATCGGTCATGAAAAGAAAGATTTAATCGTTATTCTTAACGACAACGAAATGTCTATCGCGCCGAATGTAGGAGCTCTTCATAACGTTCTTGGTCGTATGCGAACAGCTAGAAAATACAATAAAGCAAAAGATGAGTTAGAGTCACTTATCCGTAAGATTCCTGCATTTGGCGGGAAATTAGCTGCAACAGCAGAGCGGGTTAAAGACAGCTTAAAATATTTATTAGTATCTGGCATGTTCTTTGAAGAACTAGGATATACCTACTTAGGCCCTGTTGACGGTCATGATGTTGAAGATTTAATCGAGAATTTAAGTTACGCAAAAAAGACAAACGGTCCTGTAATCGTTCATGTACTTACGAAAAAAGGTAAGGGATATGAACCTGCAGAAAGTGATAAAAAAGACAGCTGGCACGGTGTAGGTCCGTATAAGATTGAATCGGGTGAACAAATTAAACCACAGCAGCAAGGTCCATCTTACAGTGGTGTAGTAAGCAAGACCTTGGAGAAATTATCCCATAAAGATGACAGAATCGCCGTAATTACTCCTGCAATGACGATTGGATCTAAGCTTGTGGATTATGGAAAGGTTTTTCCTGATCGCTTGTTTGATGTTGGGATTGCCGAACAGCATGCAACAACGATGGCTGCAGGACTCGCGACACAAAATATGAAGCCGGTGCTTTCCATTTATTCTACATTCTTGCAGCGCGGCTACGACCAAGTGGTTCATGACGTTGCGAGACAGAATCTGAATGTCGTTTTTACAATCGACAGATCTGGACTAGTGGGTGCAGATGGAGAAACGCATCAAGGTGTGTTTGATATCGCGTTCTTACGCCATATCCCGAACATGGTCCTAATGATGGGTAAGGACGAAAACGAGCTGCAGCATATGGTACATTCTGCCCTTCAATATGATGACGGTCCTATTGCGATTAGATTTCCTAGAGGAAACGGTTCAGGTGTTCCAATGGATGATGAGTTTGAAAATATTCCGATTGGGTCTTGGGAAGTTCTAAAAGAAGGAGACGATGTTGCGATCCTTACTTTTGGAACAACGATTCCTATGGCACTCGAAGCTTGGGAAATCCTCGCAAAATCAGGGGTGTCTGCCCGTGTGATTAACGCGCGCTTTATAAAGCCTTTAGATTCAAAAATGCTGAATGAGCTTTATGCACAGAACATGCCGATTCTTACTCTAGAAGAGGCTGTCCTTCAAGGCGGTTTTGGAAGTGCTGTTTTAGAACATGCCTCAGATAACCATGCAAATGTGATCGTGGATCGAATGGGGATACCTGATTGTTTTATTGAGCATGGAAGTGTTACAAAGCTTCTTGAAGAAATAGGAATCACGACACCTGATTTAGTAAACCGTGTTAAAGCGCTTGTTAAGAGAAAGGCAGAAAAGGGTCTTCTTACATGAAAAAAGAACGTGTAGATGTTTTGCTTGTTAACCGGGGACTTTGTGAAACAAGAGAAAAAGCAAAAAGATCTGTTATGGCAGGTCTTGTGTATTCTGGAACGAACCGGATGGATAAGCCAGGAGAAAAAATTGAACAAGATGCACCTTTGCAAGTTAAAGGTGATGTAATTCCATATGTCGGAAGAGGCGGGCTTAAGCTAGAGAAGGCGCTAAACGTTTTTTCTTTTGACGTGAAAGATAAAATTGGAATGGATATTGGAGCATCAACAGGTGGTTTTACAGATTGTGCTCTTCAAAACGGTGCATCCTTTATATATGCTATTGATGTAGGCTACAATCAGTTGGCTTGGAAGCTTAGAAATGATCCGAGGGTAGCGGTAATGGAAAGAACAAACTTTCGGTACGTGACAACTGATCAGCTTGAACATGGCGTGCCGGATTTTGCGACGATAGACGTTTCGTTTATATCGCTGCGTATCATACTTCCTGTTCTCGTTCAGTTAATGCCCGAGGGTGAAGTGATCGCATTAATTAAGCCTCAATTTGAAGCTGGCAGAGAAGAAGTAGGCAAGAAGGGAATCGTAAGAGATTCTAAAGTTCATGCTAGAGTAATCGAAGAGATTATTGATTTTGCTCGTAAAACAGGCATAAATCCCGTGGGGTTATCATTTTCACCGATAACAGGCGGAGACGGCAACATTGAGTTTTTGATGCTTGGAAAAGTGAATAACGAAGATTCTTTAACCATTACTTCTGAAAAAATTGGTGAGGTTGTTAAAGAAGCACATGATACATTAAAGAAAGAGCGGGAATAATTTCTCCGCTCTTTTTTTGTTGTTATTTAACACAAGCCAATGCTTCTGAAGTTTGCTTCAATGCTTCAAATTATGCATACCTTGCAAGAAGCTCTTCAAGGTGTGCATTTACTCGAGTACATACCATTTAGCAAAACAATAATCTTTAAGAAAGGGCTGCTTTCTAAAGGATGGTTGGGTATGGATGTTTTCCTTATTTTCTTCACTTCCAAGTTGGTTGTAGCTTAATGTTGCCAACTCCTCGAAAAATAAACTTCAATTTTTCTTCGTGCGATGTCTTGCTGCCGGAGCATTCCTTGTCCTACGGGAAGAGCGGTCAGTCCGAAAAGTGGAAGTGGCTTGTTCAGCCCCGACCAGCAAAAGGTGAATGGGCTAGCAAGGCGCACTTTGCCTTGTTGTCTATTTAACTTTTGACCTCGAGGGGCTAGCCGCTGTAGCTAGACAGGTGGAGACTTCTAATGGCGCAAAGCGGCAGGAGGCTCACCGTACGCCACGTGGAAAGCGTGCAACCTGGAGCGGAAATCAACCACTTTCAAGAGCCAAAGAAAAGAGCCTATTATTTTCATTCATGAAAAATTTACATCTTATGCACAATAGTATAAGATAAAGTCAGAATGTGAAGTGTAAATTGAGGTGGAATTGCCAGTGAATAAAGGACAACGACATATTAAAATACGTGAAATGATCAGCAATCATGATATTGAAACACAAGATGACTTAGTTGAACTTCTTAAAAAAGCAAACTTTAATGTGACGCAAGCAACCGTTTCCCGTGATATTAAAGAATTGCATCTTGTTAAAGTGCCTATGAACGACGGACGTTACAAATACAGTCTTCCGGCTGATCAGAGGTTCAATCCTCTTCAAAAGTTAAAAAGAACACTTACAGACAGTTTTATAAGCATTGATTACGCAGACCATTTAATTATTATGAAGACCCTGCCGGGTAACGCAAATGCAATTGGAGCGTTAATCGATAAGTTGGATTGGGAAGATTTAATGGGAACGATATGCGGGGATGATACGATCCTGATCATTTGTCGTTCTAAAGATAGCAGTGCAGATGTATCGCAGCGCTTTTTAGATATGCTGTAATTTTTATAGTAAGGTGTGATGTAGTTGCTAGCAGAATTAAGTATCCGTAATTTTGCTATTATTGATTCCTTAACTGTCTCATTTAAGAAGGGACTAACGGTCTTGACTGGTGAAACTGGGGCTGGTAAGTCAATCATTATTGATGCGATCGGGCTATTAATCGGAGGAAGAGGCTCTACTGAGTTTGTTCGTTATGGTACTCAAAAAGCAGAGATTGAAGGATTGTTTCATATTCATCCTGGTCATCGCGTATACGGTAAATGCGAGGAATTTGGAATTTCGGTTTCAGAAGATGATGAAATGGTTGTTCTCAAAAGAGATATAACGGAAAACGGTAAAAGCATTTGCAGAGTAAACGGGAAGCTTGTTACACTTTCGGTTCTTAAAGAGATCGGACAGGCACTAGTAGACATTCATGGACAGCATGAAACTCAGTATCTCATGCAGCCTGATAAACATCTTTTCCTGCTCGACAGTTTTGGAGACAAGGATTTTAAGAAAGAATTGAGTGCTTACGAAATTTGGTTTAAAGAGTATAAAGACATCAATAAACAGCTTTCTGAGCTATCAAGAAACGAACAAGAGATTGCTCAAAGAATCGATTTATTGAAATATCAATTCGAAGAGATATCTGGTGCAAATTTAATCCCAGATGAAGATATCAAACTTGAAGAAGAAAAGAATATGTTATCGAACTTCGAGAAAATTCACGGTTCTCTCCAAGATGCCTATCATAATTTATATGGTGAAGGAAAAGCGCTTGAATTGATTTCCAGTGCATTAACCGATTTTTCTCAAGTAGCAGCATTAGATGAGTCGTTAAAAGCTGATGAAGAGCAATTCGGCAGCAGTTTCTATGTTCTTGAAGAACTCACCTATAAAATTCGGGATATGTTTGACTCACTAGAGTATAACCCCGAAAGGCTTAACAGCATCGAAGCACGTTTAGATGAAATAAGTAAACTTAAACGCAAATATGGATCTTCAGTAAAAGAAATTATAAGTTACGGTGAAAAAATTAAAAATGAGCTTGAACTCATTCAAAATAAAGATAATCACCTTGAAGCATTAAAAAAGAAACAAGATAAGATTATTTCTAAACTAGAGATTTCCGGTAAAAAGCTTACAAAGAAACGAACAGAGACTGCGAAAATTTTGAAAAATGCCATACAGCAGCAGCTAAAAGAGTTGTACATGGAAAAAACAAAGTTTGAAGTCGTTATGAAACGAACAGAAGAAAGTCAGTTCTTAAAAACGGGAATGGATTCTGTTGAGTTTTATATATCTCCAAACCCTGGTGAGCCGCTTAAACCTTTGTCTAAAGTTGCTTCCGGCGGGGAGTTATCTAGGATCATATTAGCTCTTAAGACTATTTTCTCTGAAAACCAGGGAATCACTGCCATTATTTTTGATGAAGTGGATACAGGAGTTTCAGGGCGAGTCGCACAAGCGATAGCAGAAAAGATCTACCGTGTTTCAATCGGATCACAAGTGCTTTGTATCAGCCACCTTCCTCAAGTTGCTGCGATGTCAGACACACATCTGCACATTTCAAAAGATACTTTGCAAGGAAGAACAGTTACAAAGGTACTAACATTAAAAACGGATGAAAAAGTAAATGAAATAGGCAGAATGATTTCTGGAGTAGAGATCACAGATCTGACCAAACAGCATGCTAAAGAATTATTGGAACTAGCAGAGTCCATTAAAAAGTCATCATAAACTTTATTCATGAAAAAGCTATCCATTTAAGGAATAGCTTTTTCTTTTTTATCGGTTATAAACTCACGGTCCATAGGCTAAATTAAAGGTACAGCCATGGTGAGGGTGTGAGCTAGGAGCGAGGAGAGTGTATGATGTATAAGGATTTACTGCGGCGAACGATCGGCGTTATTCTCCTTGGAAGTTTAGTGGGAATCGGTTTTTTGTCTCCTGTGCGTGAATATGTAACAATGCCTAAATCGATTACCTTTTTTGAAGGACAACATGTATTACAATCTCTTCCTGCGGGGACAACCATCCAACAGGAAGAAACAAATATTTATACTACTGCAATGGAAAGCCAAAAAGTCGTTTCGATACAAGCCAAAACAAACGGTGATAGCGTGGCAACTCTTGAAGCAGCAAGTTTTCCCATAAAGAAGATGAATGTAAAAGTATTGTCTGATTTAAAGGTTGTACCAGGCGGACAATCCATAGGTGTTAAGCTGAATACACTAGGAGTCCTTATCGTTGGGCATCATCTAGTTAATACAACTGCAGGAAAACAATCTCCCGGTGAAATTGCCGATATTCAGGTAGGAGATATTATTACCAAAATCAACGGAAAAAATATTAAGAAAATGGGTGATGTCAGCCCATTCGTTAAACAATCTGGGGAGTCTCGAAAACCGTTAGATGTAACGATAATAAGAGACGGTAAAACACTTCATAAATCACTTAATCCTCTGCAGGACAAAAACGATCAGTCTTATCGAATCGGACTATATATTCGAGATTCAGCAGCAGGAGTTGGAACTTTAACTTTTTATGATCCAGCATCGTTTAAGTATGGTGCGTTAGGTCATGTTATTTCTGATATGGATACGAAGAAGCCGATAAAGGTAAATAACGGTGAAATACTTGGATCGACGGTTACTTCTATCGAAAAAGGTTCAAACGGACATCCTGGAGAAAAATTAGCACGTTTCTCAAATGACCAAAGAATTTTAGGGGATATATCCAAAAATAGTCCCTTTGGGATATTTGGTAAATTAAATGACAAACTTTCAAATGGCGACTGGAACAAGCCGTTGCCAATCGCTCTATCTGATCAAGTAAAAGAAGGACCGGCTAAAATCCTGACTGTAGTGGAGGGGTCTAAAGTGCGCGAATTTAACGTAGATGTCGTAAGTTCTGTTCCACAAAAGTTCCCTGCTACTAAAGGTATGGTTATTAAGATCACGGATCCTGAGCTGTTAAAAATAACAGGTGGAATCGTTCAAGGTATGAGCGGGAGCCCAATTATTCAAAATGGCAGAATCATCGGTGCGGTAACACATGTTTTTGTTAACGATCCAACATCAGGTTATGGCGTTCATATTGAATGGATGCTTGATGAAGCAGGAATCAATATTTATAAAGAAACAAAACAGGCGAGTTAATTTACTTGCCTGTTTTTTTTAGATAATTTAGACAATCGCAAGAATATTTTGTATAATGAAAGGGTATAAAGAAAATTCGACAAAAATATATGATTACATACAATAACTGTCGAAATTCTAAGTAAATTGAAGAAAATAGCTTTATTTGCTACTAAAACAAAATAATTTTAAAAAATTTAAAACAAAATAAAGGGATTTAACATTTATTGTTGAAATGTTACATTGGGAAAAACAAGAAATTGTTGGATGGGGAGGAAATAATGGTGCAAAAAATTAAAGTTTGTCTAGCTGATGATAATCGTGAGTTAATTAGTCTTTTGAGGGAATATCTTTCAAGTCAAGATGATATGGAGGTAATTGGGGTTGCCTACAACGGGCAAGAATGTTTATCCGTTTTAGAAAATAAAAATCCTGATGTATTAGTTCTTGATATTATTATGCCGCATTTAGATGGGTTAGCTGTACTTGAAAAGATCCGATCAAGTGATGATCTGCCTCAACCGAACGTTATCATGTTAACGGCATTTGGCCAGGAAGATGTTACGAAAAAGGCAGTAGACTTAGGTGCTTCCTACTTTATCTTAAAACCATTTGATATGGACAATCTTGCTAGTCAAATCCGACAAATTTGCGGATCTGAAAAATCAACTGTCCAACGCGCATCCAGCAATATTCGAAACAATTTCCAAACAACAATCAACAAGCCGCGCAACCTTGATGCAAGCATTACGAGCATTATTCATGAAATTGGTGTTCCGGCTCATATTAAAGGCTATATGTACTTAAGAGAAGCGATTTCAATGGTTTATAATGATATTGAACTTTTAGGATCAATTACAAAAGTTCTTTATCCGGATATTGCAAAAAAATTCAATACCACTTCAAGCCGTGTTGAACGCGCGATCCGCCATGCGATTGAAGTAGCATGGAGCCGTGGAAACATCGACAGCATCTCATCGTTATTTGGCTATACCGTTTCAATGTCTAAAGCGAAGCCTACGAATTCAGAGTTCATCGCGATGGTCGCTGATAAACTTCGTATCGAACATAAGGCGATGGCATAAATGCTTACCGAATTAATTAAATAGCAATGAGTTAAACACCTTCACCTTTATTTAATTAAAGTGAAGGTGTTTTTGTTTGAACAACAAATGAGATAGTAATATTTTTTTGGTGCCTTCAACTATCAGCAAAGTTTAAAAACAAAATAACCAGCTTCCTAGTAGGAATCTGGTCATTTTTTTCTATATTTCAATTGTACTTTATTTCTTTTGCGATCTCTGTAAAAGATGAATCCTCCTACAAAAGCTAATCCCAAAATAAAACTTAAAAGCCCTGTGATAAATTGTAGCCATAAAACAGGGAAAGGAGTTTGTAATACTCCAAACAAAGTGTCTCTCATCCATTTTATGCCCATAACGGCCATGATTCCAGGGATTAATACAATTACTAATGCTGCGTATCTGCTCATGAAGATCCCCACTCCTTTACTTTTATTATTGTACATAAACTTCAAATCTTTGTCGACGACATTTAAGTTTGCAAACCCTTTCATGCTAAGGTATGATTAATGTGTGAAAAAAATTGCACGCAGTGCAATTAGACAAAAAATGGAGTGATAATTGTTGCAAAGGGTAGTTTTAGTGACCGAGCGTGAAGAAGGACTTCAGCTGATGAGCCGAATCGATCAATCTGAAGTGTTTGAACTTGTGGGTACCCTGCAGGATCAGCTTCATCCGATGTCATCCCCATTTGAAAATGTCCCGGTATTTACATATTCTTCTGCACCTGATGTAAGTGTAGATCTTATTATTTATTCTCCTTCTTGTAAAGAAAGTGCAAATCGTTTATATGAGTTCAAGTATCCAGACGCAGGGAAATTACCTGTTAGTCAATTTGAAGTTATGTTATTACTTCTAAACGATAAGGAAATAGCCGTAAAAGATTTAAGTCACCTGCAGCAGCTCAGAAGTATTTTAGATAATACGCATGATGGCATGATCGTAATCGATCAACATTTAATGATTACAATTTTTAATAAAAGTGCTGAAAAAATGACGGGAATATCTAAGGAAGATGCAGTTGGAAAGTCGATCCTTGAAGTGATGCCAAACAGCCAGCTGCCAAGAGTAATGGATTCGGGAATAGAAGAAGTGAATCAGGAACAGATATTGGCAAACGGAACAAAAATATTTACAACAAGAACGCCCCTCCTAAGTCATGAAGGACGTAAACTTGGAGCCTTTGCCGTTTTTAAAGATATCACTGAAATTGTAGATTTGGCAGAGGAAGTAACGAACCTTAAAAGTATACAAAGTATGTTGAGATCCATTATTCAGTCTTCAGAAGAAGCCATATCGGTTGTTGATGAACAAGGGAAAGGAATTATGATCAATCCCGCCTATACAAAACTTACAGGTTATACTGCTGAACAAGTAATCGGTAAGCCTGCTACAACTGATATTTCCGAAGGTGAAAGTATCCATATGCAAGTCCTTAAAACAAGGAAGCCGGTAAGAGGCGCTCGTTTACGAGTAGGACCAAACAGGAAAGATGTCATTGTGAATGTAGCTCCAGTTATTGTTGATGGTCTTCTAAAAGGAAGCGTCGGGGTCATTCATGATGTTTCAGAAATCAAGGGGCTTACAGAAGAACTGAACCGTGCTAGACAAATTATTCGGACGCTAGAAGCAAAATATTCATTTGAAGATATTATTGGTAAGTCAGAGGAAATGAACTTCGCAATGGATCAAGCGAAATTGGCAGCTTCAACTCCCGCAACTGTATTGCTTCGAGGAGAATCAGGTACGGGAAAAGAACTTTTTGCTCATGCGATCCATAATGCGAGCAGCAGAAAATTTAACAAGTTTGTTCGTGTGAATTGTGCCGCCCTTTCAGAATCACTGTTGGAAAGTGAGCTTTTTGGTTATGAGGAGGGGGCGTTCTCTGGTGCGTTAAGAGGCGGGAAAAGAGGGCTGTTTGAGGAAGCGAACGGGGGAAGTATCTTTTTAGATGAAGTTGGTGAGCTATCTCAAAACACTCAAGCCAAACTTTTGCGTGTTCTGCAAGAAAATGAAATAAGGCGTGTGGGAGGCACTAAAGCAATTCCTATCAATGTCCGGGTAATTGCTGCTACGAACGTTAATCTCGAAAAAATGATTGCCGATGGTACATTCAGACAGGATTTGTACTATAGGCTGAATAGAATGCCGATCTATATTCCACCGCTAAGAGCGAGAAACCAGGATATTATACTGCTTGCTAATCACCTTCTGCAGAAGCTGAATCAAGATTACGGAAGAAACATTGATGTTATAAGCAAAGATGCAGAGAAGTTCTTATTAGCCTATCATTGGCCGGGAAATGTTAGGGAGCTTGAGAATGTGTTAGGCAGGGCTATTATCCATATGAGCCATACAGATTCTCAGATCAACAGGAGCCATATCTCCCTTTTGTCTCTTGAGCAGACGAAGGCGAAATCAGAATCTACTATTGATAATTTCATTACGGGAGAAGAAACGAAAACCCTCGCTCAACAAATTGATGAGTTTGAAAAAAGCATTTTAACAGAAGCTATAGAGAGATTTAATGGCAACAAGACAAAAACTGCCAAGGCACTAGGCATTTCATTGCGCAACTTTTATTATAAATTAGAAAAATATGGTCTTGATGAAAAACCACGCAAATAATTTCATGCAATTAATTGCATACTACGTGCAAAAAAATGCATATATTGTGTTGATAATCCATTAATTGACCCGGAAAATAGTTGGCATGAAAATTGCATTAACTATACCGTGGTAAACAAGGGGGGATAGCATGCGTTTGCAAAACTTGGTGAGCCAAGCCAAAAAACAGCAAGTGAAACCAGTCATCGCAGTGGCAGAAGCTGGCGATCAAGAGGTTTTGGAAAGCGTACTAAAAGCATATAAAGAGGGCTTAGCCCATTTTATTTTGTTTGGAAACGGTGAAAAAATATCTGACTGGCTTAAAAGAAATGCAGATGAATCTCTAAATGGAATAAAAGTTGTTTCAACAGACACAGCCACCGCTGCTTTTAGTGCGGTAAAAGCTGTTCATGATGGTGAAGCAGATATTCTCATGAAGGGACTTGTTTCAACCTCTGCACTCTTAAAAGCTGTTCTTCATAAAGAAATTGGTCTTAGAACGGGTAAGGTTTTATCTCATGTAGCAGCATTTGAAGTTGAAGGGTTTGAAAAATTGATCTTCATTACGGACGCTGCTATGAACATAGAACCAGACCTTAATCAAAAAGCACAAATCCTGCAAAATGCCATTGACTTTGCTGCACAAACGGGTATTGAAGTACCGAAAGCAGCTGTATTGGCCGCAGTAGAAAATGTTAATCCTGCGATGCAAGCGACACTGGATGCAGCAAGCCTCACCGTTATGAGCCTTAGGGAGCAAATAAAAGGTGGAATTGTTGAAGGTCCATTAGCGCTTGATAACGCAATTTCTAAGGAAGCTGCAGCACACAAAGGAATTACAGGTAAAGTAGCAGGAGATGCTGACATCCTTTTAGTTCCAACCATCGAAACTGGAAATGTACTCTATAAATCCCTGATCTATTTTGCTCGAGCAAAAGTTGGAGCTGTTATTTGCGGTGCTAAAGCGCCGATTGTTCTTACTTCCAGAGCAGATTCAGCTGAAAGTAAATATTATTCCATTGCCTTAGCTGTAAAATCTGTCATCACTGATAACAAACTTTAGGAGGAATACAAAATGGAAATTTTTAAATATATGGAAACTTACGATTACGAACAAATGGTAATTTGCCAAGACAAACAATCAGGATTAAAAGCAATCATCTGTATTCACGATACAACACTCGGACCTGCACTAGGCGGAACAAGAATGTGGACATATGAAACAGAAGATGCAGCAATTGAAGATGCTTTAAGACTTGCAAGAGGAATGACATATAAAAACGCTGCTGCTGGATTAAATCTTGGCGGTGGAAAAACAGTTATTATCGGGGATCCGAAAAAAGACAAGAACGAAGAAATGTTTAGAGCGTTCGGACGTTATATCCAAGGACTGAACGGACGCTACATTACAGCTGAAGACGTGGGTACTACTGTTGAAGACATGGATCTTATCTATCAAGAAACACCATTCGTAACGGGTGTATCTCCAGCGTTTGGATCAAGCGGCAACCCATCTCCTGTAACAGCATACGGAGTATACCGCGGTATGAAAGCAGCAGCTATGGAAGCGTTTGGAACAGATTCCTTAGAAGGAAAGGTGATTGCTGTCCAAGGTGTTGGTCATGTAGCTTATACACTTTGTAAACACCTTCACGAAGAAGGAGCGTCACTGATTGTTACAGATATTAATAAAGAAGCTGTTCAGCGTGCTGTTGAAGATTTTGGTGCAAGAGCAGTAGAGATTGACGATATTTATAGTGTGGATTGTGACATCTTTGCTCCATGTGCTCTAGGTGCGATTATTAACGACGACACGATCTCTAAAATTAAAGCGAAAGTTGTAGCAGGGGCTGCAAATAACCAGCTTAAAGAAACACGTCATGGAGATGCTCTTCACGAAATGGGAATCGTTTACGCTCCCGATTACGTAATTAACGCTGGTGGGGTAATCAACGTGGCTGATGAGCTTAACGGATATAACCGTGACCGTGCGATGAAGAAAGTTGAAACAATCTATGACAACATCGCTAGTGTTATTGAAATCTCAAAACGAGATAACATTCCAACATACCTTGCTGCAGACCGCCTTGCTGAAGAGCGTATCGAACGCATGAGAATGTCAAGAAGTCAGTTCTTATTAAACGAAAGACACATTCTGTCTAACCGTACTCGCTAAGAGTTCATATCAATGGAGGTTTGAAACGTGCATCAAAAAGAATTTCGCATACTAGTGATTAATCCGGGCTCAACCTCTACCAAGATTGGTATATTCGACAACGAAAGGCCTGTATTTGAAAAAACGATACGTCATGAAACAGAAACAATTCATCAGTTTGAGTCTGTCATTGATCAATATTCATTTAGAAAAGAAACCATATTAGAAGCATTGGACTATGAAGGAATAAATATTTCAAAGCTCAGCTGTGTTGTTGGCCGCGGTGGTTTATTAAGACCGATCGAAGGTGGCACATACAGCGTTAACGAACCAATGCTTCAGGATTTAAAGACAGGTTACTCAGGTGAACATGCCTCTAACTTAGGTGGTATTCTTGCTTATGAGATAGCTGAAGGACTGAATATTCCTTCTTTCATCGTAGACCCAGTTGTTGTAGATGAAATGGATGAGATTGCGCGAATCTCAGGTGTCCCTGAAATAGAAAGAAAAAGTATATTTCATGCACTGAACCAAAAGGCTGTAGCAAGACGTGTTGCCAAGATGCTAAATAAATCTTATGAATCTCTCCGTCTAATAGTTGTACACATGGGTGGAGGTATCACAGTAGGTATCCACAAGGAAGGACGCGTGATCGACGTAAATAATGGACTTCATGGTGAAGGGCCATTTTCACCAGAGCGCGCCGGTACCGTTCCGATTGGAGACTTAGTATCTCTTTGCTTCTCTGGTGAATATTACGCAGATGAGGTAATGAAGAAACTTGTTGGTCAGGGCGGACTTGTTGCCTATTTAGGAACTAATGATGCAAGAACAGTAGAAGAAAAGATCGAGAACGGTGATAAAAAAGCAGAGCTTATCTATGATGCAATGGCGTACCAAGTCGCAAAAGAAATCGGTTCCGCCAGCACTGTATTGCATGGACAAGTAGACGCGATCATTCTTACAGGCGGTCTTGCTTTTGGCAAGGAATTTGTAAAGAAGATAACAGATCGTGTTGAATGGATCTCTGACTGTATTATTCAGCCAGGGGAGAATGAGCTTCAAGCGTTAGCAGAAGGTGGCCTTCGTGTATTAAGAGATGAAGAATCAGCAAAGGTTTATCCGGGAGAAAAGACTATTGCTAGGGTGCCACTTGATTAACTAGCAGCAAAAGGAGATATGAGCGATGTCAAAAGACTTTGATTTGGTCATATTGGGCGGAGGAACGGGCGGCTATGTTGCCGCCATCCGAGCTGCTCAATTAGGAAAAACAGTAGCAGTTGTTGAAAAAGGAAAACTTGGAGGCACTTGCTTACATAGAGGTTGTATACCTAGCAAGGCTTTGCTGAGAAGTGCTGAAGTTTATAAAACGGCTAAAAATGCTGCCAACTTTGGTGTAGAGATCGAAGGATTAGGCTTAAACTTTTCTAAAATGCAAGAGCGCAAACAATCTATTGTAAATCAGCTACACATGGGTGTACAGAGTTTAATGAAAAAAGGCAAGATTGAAGTATACGAAGGTACCGGCAGAATTCTTGGACCATCGATTTTTTCTCCAATGCCTGGTACGATTTCTGTGGAGTTTAATGATGGAACGGAGAACGAAATTTTAATTCCGCAAAATGTAATCGTTGCCACAGGTTCAAGACCTCGTTCACTGCCAGGTTTAGAAATTGACGGTAATCATGTTATGTCAAGTGATGAAGCGCTTGAAATGGAAACATTGCCAGCATCCATCATTATTGTTGGCGGCGGTGTTATCGGAATTGAGTGGGCATCGATGCTAAATGATCTTGGTGTTGAAGTTACTGTTTTAGAGTATGCTGACCGCATTGTTCCTACGGAAGACGAAGAGATCTCGAAAGAAGCGGCACGTGTTTTAAAGAAAAAAGGAATCAAACTGGTAACAAGCGCAAAAGTACTTCCCGATACTTTAGAAAAAGGTGAAGGGGTTATGATCTCCGCGGAACATAAAGGAGAAACAAAACAGTTCAGTGCTGAGAAGATGCTTGTTTCTGTAGGACGTATGGCGAACACAGAAGGTATTGGAATTGAAAACACAATCATAAAAGTTGAAAACGGATACATTCAAACGAACGAATATTTCCAGACGGCAGAGAGTCATATTTATGCAATTGGCGATGTCATTGGCGGACTTCAGCTTGCACATGTTGCTTCACACGAAGGTATTACAGCTGTAGAGCATCTTTGCAACCTTAAACCTGAACCAATCAACTACGACAACATTTCAAAGTGTATCTATTCTAGTCCAGAAATGGCAAGTGTAGGTCTTACTGAAAAACAAGCAAAAGACCAAGGATATAACGTTAAAGTAGGAAAGTTTCCATTTAAAGCGATCGGAAAAGCTCTTGTGTATGGTGAAAGTGATGGATTCGTGAAGATCGTTGCAAATAAAGACACTGATGACCTTTTAGGTGTTCATATGATCGGTCCTCACGTAACAGATATGATTTCAGAAGCAGGATTAGCAAAAGTTCTGGATGCAACACCATGGGAGATCGCGCATACGATTCATCCGCATCCATCTCTCTCTGAAGTATATGGTGAAGCAGCATTAGCTGTTGAAGGAAAAGCGATTCATTTCTAAGGAGGTAAAACAAATGGCAGAAACACGTCATGAACAATTAGGTTTAACAAATGAAGATGTTATCCACATGTTTAAAACAATGCTTTTAGCTAGAAAAATAGATGAGCGTATGTGGCTTTTAAACCGTGCAGGTAAAATTCCTTTCGTTATCTCATGTCAAGGCCAGGAAGCTGCACAAGTTGGTGCTGCAATGGCGTTAGATAATGAAAAAGATTTTGTCTTGCCATACTACCGTGATATGGGTGTTGTACTTCAATTCGGTATGACAGCAAAAGATTTAATGCTATCAGGATTTGCAAAAGCTGAAGATCCAAACAGCGGAGGCCGTCAGATGCCTGGACACTTTGGTTCTAAGAAGCTTCGTATTGTAACAGGTTCTTCTCCAGTTACAACTCAAGTTCCGCATGCTGTAGGTATCGCGCTTGGCGGCAGAATGGAAGGAAAAGATCTTGTTACGTTTACTACGTTTGGTGAAGGTTCTTCTAACCAGGGAGATTTCCATGAGGGTGCTAACTTTGCTTCTGTTCATAAACTGCCTGTTATCTTTATGTGTGAGAACAATAAATATGCGATCTCAGTTCCAATTTCTAAACAACTAGCGTGTGTGAATGTTTCTGACCGTGCAATCGGTTATGGCATGCCAGGTGTAACGGTTGATGGAAATGATCCTTTAGCTGTTTATGAAGCAGTAAAAGAAGCGGCTGATCGCGGAAGACGCGGTGAAGGTCCGACATTGGTTGAAACTGTAGCTTATCGTTTAACGCCTCACTCTTCTGATGATGATGATCGTGCATACAGAACGCGTGAAGAGGTAGAAGAAGCTAAGGCAAAAGATCCAATCCATACATTTGCTGCTTACTTGAAAGAACATGCTATTTTAACTGAGGAACTAGAAAAACAGATTTTTGACGAAATTCAAAAAGAAGTGGATGAAGCTACAGAGTATGCAGAGAACGCAAAATACGCTGATCCTGAGAGCGCACTTCTTCATGTATACGCAGAGTAAAGGGGGAAAACGAGATGCCGGTAATTTCTTATATTGATGCTGTTACTCAAGCAATTCGCGAAGAGATGCAGCGTGATAAACGGGTTTTTGTTGTAGGAGAAGATGTTGGTGTTCGCGGAGGTGTTTTCCGTGCCACGACTGGATTGATTGAAGAATTCGGAGAACAGAGAGTAATTGATGCGCCGCTTGCAGAATCTGCAATTGCTGGAGTTGGGATCGGAGCAGCCATGTACGGTATGCGTCCAATTGCAGAAATGCAGTTTGCTGATTTTATCATGCCAGCGGTAAACCAGATTGTTTCAGAAGCAGCAAAGATCCGTTATCGTTCAAACAACGATTGGTCATGTCCGATTACGATTCGTGCTCCTTATGGCGGCGGTGTACATGGTGCTTTATATCACTCACAATCCGTTGAGGCATTGTTTGCTAATGTACCAGGTTTAAAGATTGTTATGCCATCAACGCCTTATGATGTTAAGGGACTATTAAAGGCAGCTATCCGTGATGAAGATCCTGTACTTTTCTTTGAACATAAGCGTGCTTACCGTTTAATTAAAGGTGAAGTACCAGAAGAAGAGTATGTATTACCAATCGGGAAAGCCGATGTAAAACGCGAAGGTGACGACATTACCGTTATTACATACGGACTTTGTGTACACTTTGCTCTTCAAGCTGCTGAGAAGTTAGAAAAAGACGGAATCTCAGCTCATATTCTTGATCTTCGTACGGTATACCCGTTGGATAAAGAAGCGATTATTGAAGCAGCTTCCAAAACAGGTAAAGTGCTTCTTGTTACGGAAGACAACAAAGAAGGCAGCATCATGAGTGAAGTTTCAGCAATCATAGCTGAAAATTGTCTGTTTGAATTAGATGCACCTGTTCAACGCCTGGCAGGTCCAGATGTACCGGCGATGCCTTATGCACCTACAATGGAAAAGCACTTTATGGTGAATCCTGACAAAGTAGAAAAAGCCATGAGAGATCTTGCGGCATTTTAACAATAGGAGGGGACTTTAATGGCTAGAGAAAAAATTACAATGCCTCAGTTAGGAGAAAGTGTAACTGAGGGCACAATCAGTAAATGGCTGGTACAGCCTGGAGATACGGTTAAAAAATACGATCCATTAGCTGAAGTTATGACAGATAAAGTAAACGCAGAAGTTCCATCATCTTTTAGCGGGACAATCAAAGAATTAGTTGCTGGAGAAGGCGATACACTTTCAGTTGGTGAGCTGATCTGTTATATCGATACAGAAGGAGAAGGCAGCGGAGAGGCATCAGCAGCTTCATCTTCAAAAGAAGAGAAGCCTGCAGAAAAAAGTTCTGCTCCTGCCGCCCCAAGTCCGAGTGCTGCACCTGCTGCAAAAGCTGATCGTACTGCAAAAGGACGTTTTTCACCTGCAGTAGTACGAATGGCATCTGAACACGGCATTGATCTGGACCAAGTAGAGGGATCAGGACAAAGCGGAAGAATCACTCGCAAAGATCTTCAAAAAATTATTGATTCTGGCCAGATTCCTACAAAAGGTAACAAGCCAGCTACAGAGGAAGTTTCAGCATCACCTGTTTCATCTGATTCTCAAGTTACGGCTCAACCTCAACAATCAGCGCCAGCATTAAAGCCGGTAGCGATTGACACAATGCCTGGTGATATAGAAATTCCGGTATCGGGTATTCGCAAAGCGATCGCACAAAATATGGTCCGTTCAAAGCACGAAGCACCTCATGCTTGGACAATGGTAGAAGTGGACGTAACAAACTTAGTAGAATATCGTAATTCTGTAAAAGGTGATTTTAAAACAAAAGAAGGGTACAACCTTACGTTCTTGCCTTTCTTTATAAAGGCTGTTGTAGAATCACTAAAAGAATTCCCGCAGATCAACTCCATGTGGGCAGGAGATAAGATCATTCAGAAAAAGGACATCAACATCTCAATTGCTGTTGCAACTGATGATGCACTATATGTTCCAGTCATTAAACATGCGGACGAAAAGTCTATCAAGGGTATCGCACGCGATGTGAAAGAACTAGCTGATAAAGTAAGAACGAATAAATTAGCTGGCGATGACATGAAAGGCGGAACGTTCACCGTAAATAACACAGGCTCTTTCGGATCTGTGATGTCTACGCCGATCATCAACTATCCGCAAGCTGCTATCCTTTCTGTAGAATCGATCGTTAAGCGCCCGGTTGTTATGAACAATGGCATGATTGCTGTACGAGATATGGTTAACCTTTGTCTTTCTCTTGATCATCGAGTTCTTGATGGTCTCGTATGCGGTCGCTTCTTAGCGGCAGTAAAAGCACGTTTAGAGAACATGACAAAAGAAAACACATCAATTTATTAAAAAATGTGATTTTCAGGTTTATATGGGTTTTATTGCGGGTAGAGATAACTATCAACACCTCCAAACCCCATAACCCCCTAAGAAAAATGCCGTATATGTTACGGCATTTTTCTTTTTTATATGTCCATAATTGAGTACAATAAGAAAGAAAGGAGCTGAATACAAATGAACTTTCAATTTAATCTTTTTAATGATGTAGTAGAGACGGCTCGTAAAGAAATGGTAGAGGCTGGCTATACGCAGCTTTTCAAACCAGAAGATGTTGAAGAAGCTTTTCGTAAAGAAGGTACAACACTTGTCATGATCAATTCCGTATGTGGCTGTGCTGGAGGAATCGCACGCCCTTCGGCTTCATATTCGGTAAAACAAGATGTTCGCCCGGACCATCTTGTTACGGTATTTGCCGGACAAGATAAAGAGGCAACAGAGAAAGCCCGTTCTTATTTCACAGGCTATCCGCCTTCATCCCCATCATTTGCCCTATTAAAAGATGGAGAGATTCAAATGATGGTCGAACGTCATGAGATTGAAGGCCACGAACCGATGGAAGTTGTTAATAAGTTAAGAAGTGCTTTTGAAACTTATTGTAAGTAGGAAGAAAGTTGTTAAGCTGGCTCAAATTTTGAGCCAGCTTTTTTTCTAAGATCATAAAAATGAAGGTGAATTCTAAGATTTTGAAGGTTTATGAGCGTTCGTGAGGATTTACGAGCGTTCGCGGGGATTTACGAGCGTTCGCGGGGATTTACGATCGTTCGCAGAGATTTACGATCGTTCGCGGGGATTTACGAGCGTTCGTAGAGATTTACGATCGTTCGCAGGGATTTACGAGCGTTCAAGGAGATTTACGCACGCTCACGGTCTTTACTAATTGCTTTTTTAACAGCCCATGCGTGAGACGAATGAAATAATATCTTTTCTGCTTTATCAAACTCCATCCACACAAGTTCATGATCTTTTTCAACGGGCATTTTTACATAATCTCCAAAGCTTCCTGTATAAAAATACCCATTATTCATTATGTATTCTCCTCGACTGCTTATAAAATATTGTTTTGCTTCACCAACCCATTGACTTACATGAAATGAATAACCAGTTTCCTCGATACATTCTCGTTTTAAACAAGTTATATGTTCTTCTCCAAGTTTTAAGCCTCCACCAGGCAGGAAGCCCTTACCATTTTGAATGATAATAGCTGTTTTCTTCTCTTCATCAAGCACAACTGCATAGACTGCATCTCGCTCTCTATAAGTCACATCAGGTATTTTATCGCCAAATTCCATTCAATGATCTCCTTATCGTTGAATAAAAATACATTCAGAATTATTAAAATACTTAAATTAGCACTTTTGTGTGTTAATATTCATTTTAACGAATAAATATAAACACTTTGTACAGGGGGATCTACAAATGAAACGTAATCTTTTTAGCATTTATTTTATCATAGTACTGGCAATGTTAGCTGGATGTGGTGCGGTTGAGGAAAAGAGTTCTACAGATACAGGCAGCGAGTCATCAGAAAAAACTATAGTGATGGCTACTTCTGCTGATTATCCACCATATGAATTTGTAGAAACAGCTAAAGGCGGAGACATCGTCGGTTTTGATATTGATGTAGCTAATCACATTGCAAAAAAATTAGGATATAAGGTTGAAATTAAAGACATGGACTTTAACGGATTGATTCCAGCATTAGACAGCGGAAAAGCTGACTTTGTAATTGCTGGTATGACGCCAAACGAAGAGCGAAAGAAAACGGTGGATTTTTCAGATGAATATTATGCAGCTCAGCAACTAATCGTTACAAAAGATAAATCCATTCAAACCGTAGATGATCTAGAAGGCAAGAAACTAGGTGTTCAGTTAGCATCTATTCAAGAAAAAGAAGCAGATAAGCTTTTAAAGGATCACAAATTTGAAGTGGTGCAGCGAAACAAAGTAACTGAGTTGGTTCAAGAGATGAAATCAAATCGTGTAGATGCTGCGATCATTGAAGATGCTGTTGCGTATGAGTTTTTAAAGAAGAACAAAGAATTATCTTCATTTGCGCTGCCAGAGACGGATGCAGCAGGATCAGCCATTGCGTTTCCAAAAGAAAGTGAACTAACAGAGAAGTTCAACAAAGAGTTAAAGAAGATGAAAGAAGATGGCACATTGGACAAGCTTGTTGAAAAGTGGTTCGGTGTGAAAAAACAGTAAAGAAAGAGAGTGGTAGGCATGAACTTGGATTTTGCCCAGCTCGTGCCTTCTATTCCGTACATTCTATACGGAATATGGGTTACGTTGCAGTTCGTTGCAGTATCGTTAGTATTTGGATTTTTGTGGGGAACAGTGCTTTCCCTTTTTAAAATAGGAAAAATTACGATTTTAAGATGGTTTGCAGATGCATACACCTCAGTGTTCAGAGGTACGCCTTTAATTCTGCAAATGCTTATCATTTATTATGCGATTCCGCAGCTGACAGGTGTGGATATTGGTGCATTTACCGCAGGGGTTCTTACATTCGGACTAAATTCAGCCGCTTATGTTTCAGAAATTATTCGTGCAGGGATTAACGCTGTTGATAAAGGTCAAAAAGAAGCGGCGATGGCGTTAGGAGTACCGTATCGCACGATGATGGTAAAAATTATACTTCCTCAAGCATTTAAGAATATTTTGCCGGCGCTTATGAACGAGTTCATCACATTGACGAAAGAATCAGCTATTGTTTCCGTTATCGGCGCGCTTGATATTATGAGACGAGCTCAGATCGTCGGTGCTAGCAATTATCGTTTTTTTGAACCGCTTTTATTAGCAGGTGTAATCTATTATCTACTAGTTATGCTGTTGACGCTCGCAGGACGTGTGTTGGAGAGGAGGCTTGCAAAAAGTGATTGATGTTCAAGGTTTAAGAAAAAGTTTTGGAAGCAATGAAGTGTTAAAAGGAATTTCAACAACGATAAAAAAAGGTGAAGTTATAGCTGTAATCGGGCCGTCCGGTTCAGGAAAATCCACGTTCCTTCGTTGTATCAATCTGCTGGAAACTCATAGTGAAGGTTCTATTAAGTTACAAGGAAAAGACATAAAATCAATGGAGCTCCATCTTCGTAAAAAGGTAGGGATGGTGTTTCAGCACTTCAACCTTTTTCCGCATCTAACCGTACTAGAGAATGTCACATTTGCTCCTCAACAAGTTTTGAAGGTTTCAAAAAGTGAAGCTGAAAAAGAGGCATTAGATCTCCTTAGCACAGTAGGTCTTAGTGACAAAGCAAACAGCTATCCATCTAACCTCTCTGGCGGGCAAAAGCAGCGTGTTGCTATCGCAAGAGCACTCGCTATGAAACCAGAAGTAATGCTATTTGACGAACCCACTTCAGCGTTAGATCCAGAGATGGTAAAAGAGGTACTTCAAGTTATGAAGAATTTAGTGAAGCTTGGAATGACAATGGTCATCGTTACGCATGAGATGGGGTTTGCAAAAGAAGTAGCAGATCGAGTGCTGTTCATGGACGATGGGAAGCTGGTGGAGGACGAAGAACCAGTTGTGTTCTTTGATAGTCCTAAAACGGAAAGAGCTAAAGCTTTTTTAGAAAAAGTACTATAATGGTTTACGGGGACTTCTTAGATGGAGTCCCTTTTTATTTGAGAAATCCTAAGTAAAGTATGGCATAATGGGATAAAATGTTGAAAGACAATCGAAAGAAGGCTTACTATTCTATGAAATTTACGATTGGTTACCGAACGTTAAAAACCGCTATAGGTGCTGGACTGGCGATTGCGATCGCGGAGTGGCTAAAGCTCGACTTTTTTACGTCTGCCGGTATCTTAACTATCCTCTGTATCAAGATTACGAAGAAACGATCGATCATTAGTTCTTGGGAACGATTTGCGGCATGTTTGCTTGGTATAGTATTTGCTGCTCTCATCTTCTCACTAGTTGGCTATCATTTTTACGCATTAACCATTTTGTTAATACTGTTCATTCCCACACTCGTATCACTTAATCTAAAAGAAGGAATTATCACGTCTTCTGTTATTATTCTTCACTTATATACCCTTCAAAAGATCTCATGGGATATCGTACTCAACGAATTCAGTATTATTGTGATTGGTATAGGCATGGGACTTGTTATGAATCTGTATATGCCATCAATGGAAAAGACGCTGTTACATATGCAAAAAGAACTTGAGAAGAGATATAAAATCATTTTTCATGAGTTTCATCTTTATCTTGCTCATGATAAACACGAGTGGGATGGGAAAGAGATCACGGAATGTGCTGATATTATCTCAAACGCTAAAAGTCTCGCTTTTCGTGACGTTGAAAACCATTTTCTTCGTTATGAAAATCAATATTACCATTATTTTAAAATGAGAGAAAAACAGTTTGAAATCATACAGCGGATGCTTCCGATCATTTCTTCTATTGATAAAACTTATGTACAATGCGAAAGATTAGGTGAGTTTTTTGAACGTTTGGGTGCAGCAGTCCATCCTGGAAATACAGCAGTACTATTTCTGGATGACCTAGAAAAAATGAGACAAGATTTCAGAGAGATGCATCTTCCAAAGGACCGAGAAGAATTTGAGACTCGCTCTAAGCTGTACCAGCTGCTTCAGGATATAGAAGATTATTTAGTGATTAAAAGTAAGTTTAAAAAATAAGCTGTTTTCGTATTCATTTGTTGCTTTTGTAGGTAGTTGATTTCCGTTTCAAGTGCTTAGCTTTCCGCGGGGCAGGCGGTGAGCCACATTTGTAAGTTTCACGTATAAGTGTCTCAGCTGCCCGCTTTAAGGAAGCATCCTTGCTCCTGCGTCTACAAGCAATTGCTATCGAGGTGAGCTTCCTCGTCGCATGCCTTGCTTAGAAGCTTTTCAAGTGGTAGGCACGCACCTTCCATTGCAATCAACTGTCATAAAAGAAAATAAAAATAAACATTGAGAGCAACAATCTTTTAGAAAAGAGCCAAAAAATAAAACAATGCAGCTCATGAGTCACCCTTCATTGACAAATACTAATTAAAAAATGACAGGGTGATGAAGAATGGTAAAACTGAGTATTGCTTTTATCTTGTTATTTTCACCAATATGGCCATTAGGGAATGCCGAAGCACTTGGTGACCCATATGTGATTGTTAATAAAACGTCAAACCGTCTAGCATTAATTGAAGAAGGCAGAGTAAAAGAAATTTATAAAGTGGCAACAGGAAAATCGAAAGAGCTAACTCCAGAAGGTGAATTCACGATTACCGTAAAAGCAATAGATCCTTATTATCGCAAAAAAGATATACCTGGAGGCGATAAGACCAACCCCCTCGGTTCGCGATGGATCGGCTTTGATGCTCAGAATACAGATGGACGCACTTTCGGGATTCATGGGAATAACAATCCATCAGCCATTGGAAGGTTTGTTACAGCTGGATGCATAAGAATGTATGAAAAAGACGTGCAGGAACTTTATAGCATATTAAAGATAGGCACAAAGATTAAAGTGGTCCACTCTGACAAGAACTTTGAGGATTTAATTAAATAACAGCAACGTAAAACCCCCAGCCTTCTTCAGGCAGGGGGTTTTTATGCTTTAGTATGATGTTTTTTTACGCTCTTTTCTAAAAGATTGTTGCTTTACAAATTTTATTTTCATTGTCTTCTATGACAATTGATTGGAGTGTAAGATGCGAGACTCCTGCGGGACAGGCGGGCAGGTGAGACACTTATACGTGAAACGTACGAATGTGGCTCACCGCCTGCCCCGCGGAAAGCGAGCATCTGGAACGGAAATCAATCACTTCCAAAAGCAACAATGTATGCGAAAACAGTTTTATAAAAAGAAAGCGACCCCTGTTAGAAGACTGCTTACCACTAGCGAGATAATCATAATATAAACCACAGTTTTCATCATTTTCTGAGACACATTCATTACCTCCTATAACTTTTCCACCATAATTGTAACGTGTTTGAGTCACAGAAACAAGAATGGCAAGAAATTCATTCTGCATTTTTCGTCGAAAATTTGCGCATTCAAGCAGGAAAAAGCGCTTACAAAACGAAAGATGTTATGTTGAGAATATTTTTCTTTGTTAACAGGAGGCCTCTAATGGATAAACAACAGCGATTAAAGAACTGGCAAGAAAAAACAGAGCAATCAATGAATAGATTTCCAGAGCGAAAAGAAAGATTTCATACCTCATCGGATATAGAAATTGAAAGACTATATGGTGCAGAAGAAGAGCATTATCAGATGGATTCATTAGGACTGCCGGGTGAGTATCCATTTACACGAGGATCTCAATCAACTATGTATCGTTCCAAATTTTGGACGATGAGACAATACGCAGGATTTGGTTCTGCTGAAGAGACGAATAAGCGTTTTCGCTATTTGCTGGATCAAGGCCAAACGGGGCTATCTGTTGCATTCGATCTTCCTACTCAGATCGGATATGACTCTGATCATCCAATGGCTCGAGGTGAAGTAGGAAAAGTAGGAGTAGCTATCGATTCGATTGAAGACATGGAGGCGCTTTTAAAAGATATTCCACTAGATAAAGTAAGTACATCTATGACGATTAATGCACCTGCTTCTGTCCTGCTTGCTATGTATATCGCTGTCGCTGAAAAGCAAGGCGTGGATTCTGATAAACTTTCAGGCACGATACAAAATGATATTCTAAAAGAGTACATTGCACGCGGTACATACATTTTTCCTCCAAAGCCATCCATGCGATTAATAACGGATATTTTTGGCTATTGTCAGGAACATGTGCCGAAATGGAACACGATCAGCATCTCTGGCTACCATATTCGAGAAGCAGGGTCTAACGCAGCACAGGAGCTCGCTTTCACGATCGCAAACGGACTGGCATATGTAGATGCAGCGATAGATGCGGGATTAAACATTGATGATTTTGCACCGCGTTTAGCGTTTTTCTTTAATGCACATAATCAATTCTTTGAGGAAGTCGCAAAATTTAGAGCGGCAAGAAGAATGTGGGCAAAGCTTATGAAAGAACAATACGGCGCGAAAAATCCAAAATCATGGCAGCTCCGTTTTCATACGCAAACTGGCGGATCAACCCTGACTGCACAGCAGCCAGATAATAATATAGTACGTGTTACGACTCAAGCTCTTTCTGCAGTTCTAGGAGGTACGCAAAGTCTTCACACTAACTCCAGAGATGAAGCACTAGCACTCCCAACTGAAGATTCTGCAAGAATTGCACTTCGTACGCAGCAGATTCTCGCTCATGAAACGGGTGTAGCTGATACAGTAGATCCTCTTGCTGGGTCATATTACGTAGAACATTTAACGGATGAGTTAGAACGGAAAGCAAACGAATATATTGAAAAGATTAAACAGCTGGGTGGAGCTGTTTCTGCGGTTGAACAAGGCTACATGCAGCGTGAAATTCATCATACGTCTTATGAAACACAAAAAAAGATCGAAAATGGCCAGGAAATCATTGTGGGGATGAATAAGTTTACGATTGAGAACGAACCACAGCCAGAACTATTAAGAGTAGATCCAACGCTAGGTGAAAGACAGAAAGAAAAGCTGCAAGCCTTAAAAGCGAAGAGAGATCAAAACCGAGTGAGCGCTCAGTTGGAAATGTTGCGTTCTGCCGCTAAAGGCAGTGACAACTTAATGCCGATCATTGTAGAGTGTGTAAAATCATTCTGTACGATCGGTGAAATATGCGGTGTATTAAGAGAAGAGTTTGGAGAGTACACAGGCGCCTAAGACTGAAGAGGAGTGGAGAGAGATGACGAAAACAATACGTGTTTTAATAGCCAAACCAGGACTGGATGGTCATGATCGAGGGGCTCTAGTCGTTTCACAAGCTTTAAGAGATTATGGTATGGAAGTGATTTATACAGGTTTAAGACAAACTCCTGAACAGATCGCAGCAGCGGCTGTCCAAGAAGATGTGGACGCGATTGGTTTGTCATGCCTTTCAGGAGCTCATAATGAACTGTTTCCGGAAGTGATGCGTCTTCTTCATGAAAAAGGAGCAGACGATATTATCGTAGTCGGTGGCGGGGTGATACCTTGGGAAGACATTCCGTTCTTAGAATCGAAAGGCATTCAAAAAGTTTTTACACCAGGGACACCAACGATTGAAACAGCTAAATTTATCGAGCAAGCCGTTTTTGAACGCGATGGTATAACTGAGAAAGCAGCTGCGGTTGCGCCTGAACGTATTGACCATCTCGGAATTGCTGTTCAATCACTGGATGAAACTCTTCCTTTTTATGTGAATGTTCTCGGCTTGACACTTGAAGCTGTTGAAGAAGTTCCCTCTCAAAAAGTAAAAGTAGCTTTTATTAAGATTGGAGAAACAAGGCTAGAATTACTTGAAGCTATGTCTCCTGATAGTCCTGTTGCTCAATTTATTGAAAAGCGGGGGCAGGGGGTACATCACGTTGCTTTAGGTGTGACAAACATCCAAGAACGCATTAATGAAATGAAAGCGAATGGACTCAAGATGATCCATGATGCTGCCGTTCCTGGTGCGGGTGGTGCTTCAGTTGCATTTATACACCCTTCTTCCACTCATAAAGTGCTGTTTGAGCTTTGTGAAAAAACGAAAAATAAGGAGGAAGCGTAATAAATGGACATCTATGACAAAATTAATGAACTGTATGAAAAGAAGACAGAGATCGAGTTAGGCGGTGGAGATGACCGAATTGATAAACAGCATGAGAGAGGGAAACTGACCGCCAGAGAGCGAATTGATCTTTTATTAGATGAGGGAACGTTTGTTGAACTCAATCCTTTTATGGAGCATCGCTCTCATGATTTCGGCCTTTCTGGAATGAAGGCACCTGGCGAGGGTGTTGTGACGGGTTTTGGTAAGATCCATGGTCGTCCTGTGTATTTATTTGCACAAGATTTCACGGTATTCGGTGGTGCGCTAGGTGAGATGCATGCCAAAAAAATTGCTGCTGTAATGGACCTTGCTGCTAAAAACGGTACACCTTTTATTGGTCTGAACGATTCAGGCGGAGCACGTATTCAAGAGGGTGTTATGTCGTTGGATGGCTATGGACACATCTTTTACAGAAACAGCATCTATTCTGGTGTGATTCCACAAATATCCGTTATTATGGGTCCTTGTGCAGGTGGAGCTGTCTATTCACCAGCAATTACAGATTTTGTTTTCATGGTGGAAAAAACGAGCCAGATGTTTATTACAGGTCCAAAAGTAATCGAAACCGTTACTGGTGAGAAAATATCATCAGAAGATTTGGGTGGCGCAGAAGTTCATGCATCGCGAAGTGGTAATGCACATTTTACAGCACCTACTGAATCTGAAGTTCTAGAAGAAGTTAGAAGATTAATCTCGTACCTTCCGCAGAATAATAAAGAGAAGACACCTGTTTTGCCATGGGGAGATGAAAAAGACGACCGTCCAGATCTTACGGAGATTATTCCGTTTGATTCAACAAGACCTTATGATGTTAGAACGGTAATAAATGAAGTTGTAGATAAAGATTCTTTTATGGAGGTTCATGCACAATTTGCAAGAAATATAGTTGTAGGTTTTGCAAGAATAAAGGGTGAAGTGATAGGATTAGTATGTAATCAGCCAAAAGTCATGGCTGGGGGACTGGATATTGATTCTTCGGATAAAGCATCTCGATTTATCCGACTGTGTGATTCGTTTAATATTCCGATCATCACATTTGAAGATGTAACTGGATTCTTCCCTGGGGTCAAACAAGAGCACGGCGGAATCATCCGTCATGGAGCAAAAATTCTTTATGCATACTCGGAAGCGACTGTTCCCAAAATAACAATTATTCTTCGAAAAGCCTATGGCGGTGCTTATGTAGCGCTTAACAGTAAATCGATTGGTGCTGATTTAGTGTTTGCATGGCCGAACGCTGAAATTGCTGTGATGGGGCCTCAAGGTGCTGCTAATATTATCTTTGCAAAAGAGATTGAACGTAGCGAGGATCCTGAAGCGACTCGAGCAGCTAAAATTGAAGAGTACCGCACGAAGTTTGCTAATCCGTACATCGCTGCTGCAAATGGCATGGTCGATGATGTGATTGATCCACGAGAAACAAGAATCAAGTGTATTCAAGCGCTTGACATGCTGCGCAACAAGAAGGAAGACAGACCTTACAAAAAGCATGGAAATATACCACTATAAGAAACGAGGAAATACATAATGGTAAATGCAGACCGCTTGTTAAACGAATTTTTAGAGCTCGTTCAGATTGATTCTGAAACTCGACACGAAAAGGAAATTTCGATCGTACTTAAAAAGAAGTTTGAAGAGCTTGGTGTAGAAGTGTACGAAGACGATGCGGAGTCAAAAACAGACCACGCCGCAGGAAACTTAATTTGTACATTAAAAGGAAACAAAGAGGGAGTAGATACGATCTATTTCACTTCTCATATGGATACAGTCACTCCTGGTATTGGGGTTAAACCATCTATTAAAGATGGTTATGTAGTAACAGATGGTACAACGATTCTTGGAGCAGATGACAAAGCGGGACTTGCTGCAATGTTTGAAGCAATTAAAGTATTGAAAGAGCAAAACATAGCTCATGGTGATATCCAGTTTATTATTACAGTTGGAGAAGAATCAGGATTAGTAGGCGCAAAAGCGATGGATGCGTCAAAGATCACAGCAAAATACGGCTTTGCGTTAGACAGTGACGGACCGGTAGGAGATATTATCGTTGCAGCTCCAACACAGGCTAAAGTTCGAGCGACAATCTATGGGAAATCAGCTCACGCGGGTGTAGCTCCTGAAAAAGGTGTATCAGCTATTACAATTGCTGCTAAAGCGATTGCTCGTATGCCTCTTGGCAGGATTGATGAAGAAACAACGGCAAACATCGGACATTTCCATGGTGGAGGAACGGGAGAGCAGACAAATATCGTTTGTGATACAGTTTTTGTCTTAGCTGAAGCTCGTTCATTAATCAATGAAAAAATGGAAGTGCAAACAGCTAAAATGAAAGATGCATATGAATCTGCTGCTGCTGAACTTGGCGGACGTGCTGATGTTAAAGTTGAAGTTATGTACCCTGGATTTAAATTTGGTGATGGAGATCACGTTGTTGAGATTGCGAAAAAGGCAGCGGAAAAGATTGGACGTCCACACAGACTTCTTCATAGCGGTGGTGGAAGTGATGCTAACATTATTGCAGGTCATGGTATTCCAACAGTTAATTTAGCTGTTGGTTATGAAGAGATCCATACAACAAACGAAAGAATGCCTATTGAAGAGCTGACGAAAACAGCAGAGATGGTACTAGCTGTTATAGATGTAGCAGCTAGCGAATGAAATAACTTATGACGAAACTTGGCGGATTTTCGCCAAGTTTTTGTTCTTTTATAGGACATGTTGCCTGTTTTTAATACTTTTATCAATAAATTATCACTTAAAAGTTGACATTGTATTTATGATTTATGTAAGATGTTTTTATCATATAGATGAAAATATTGGTAATTTAAGAAATCTTATTTCGGGGGAGGAAATGGGATGAGTCAATTATCGGACATGCATATGATGGTAAATTATATGCGTGGTGTGTATAAAGTTTTAGAAGAAGATTGGCAGAAATCAGCAAAAGCGATTGGATTAACACAAGCAGAGCAGCATATTTTATGGATTGTATCTCTCGAAGAAGATATTACGATTTCTAAGATCGCTTATTATGGATTGTGGGATGTATCAACCGTTATGCAGGTTATAAAGCGGTTAAAAGACAAAGGTTTTGTTAGATTAGAGAAAAAGAACGAAGACCGTCGTATTTCCTATGTTTACTTAACAGAAGAAGGATTGGAAAAACATAAAGAATCAACAAGTTTCAACTGCCAAATTTACGGATTCCTTCAAAAATGGCTGGAAGACGGAAGCAAGCGAGAGTTTTATCGCGAGCTAATTCAATTACATAAAGATTTAAATAAACATTTTCATGGTGAAGAATTTGTGGATTGGGTAGAAGATACAGGAAAGCGGCTTCATGAGACAAGGTAGATACCTTGTCTTTTTCTTTTGTTTTTAAAGCTTGTCCGCTAACATATACTAATAGAAATATTTCAAAAGGAGTGTTCATGTGCATCAGTCACCAGTGTCTAAAAGAAGAATCATCTTTCATGTTGACATGAACAGCTTCTATGCTTCTGTAGAAATGGCCGAGAACCCTGATCTCCGAGGAAAGCCCGTTGCTGTAGCCGGAAATGTGGAGGAACGTAAAGGTATCATTGTGACTTGCAGCTACGAGGCAAGAGAAAGAGGAGTAAGAACCACGATGCCTCTTTGGCAAGCGAGAAAGCTTTGTCCAAATCTTGTTGTTGTTCCGCCAGACTTTGGAACATATAAAATATATTCATCACGCATGTTTCAGCTTTTACAAGAATATACAGAATGGGTAGAGCCTGTTTCTATCGATGAAGGGTATATGGATGTGACAGACTGCGTACATCCGCTTGAATTGGCAAAAGAGATTCAGACAAGACTGCAGAACGAGCTGAACTTACCATGTTCCATTGGTATTGGACCAAATAAATTTTTAGCAAAGACAGCTTCAGATATGAAAAAACCACTGGGTATCACCGTTCTTCGAAAGAGAGATCTTCCTGAAAAGTTATGGCCGCTGCAAGTAGGTGAGATGCATGGAATCGGAAAGAAAACAGAAGAAAAGTTAAATAAATACGGAATATTTACAGTTAAAGATTTAGCAGAAGCTATTGATTATGAGCTGAAGCACCGTTTTGGAATTAACGGAATCAAAATGAAAGAAAGAGCAAATGGCATCGATCCCCGCCCTGTAGACCCTAGTTCTGCCAGTGATTATCGATCTATCGGGAGTTCAACAACATTAAGTGAAGACTTACTCTCTGTAATAGAAGCAGAATCCGTTTTTAAACGATTAGCGGAAAAAGTTGAAACTCGATTAAAAACAAAGGGGTATGTTGCCTTAACACTTGCAATCACGATTCGATACAGTGACAGAAAAACAATCACAAGAAGTAAGATGCTTCCGAATGCTACTCAGCATTCTGTTGAAATACAAAAAACAGCTCTAGATCTCTTTCATCGTCACTGGAATCATGATCCAGTCCGTCTTTTGGGCATCACTGCTACAGAAGTGGTCGAAAAGGAACATGCGACTTATCAGCTTGATTTATTCTCTGTAGAAAAGAACGAAAAAGATGCTTTGCTTCATGATGTATTATCATCCATCGAAAGGAAACATGGTGAAGGGATCATTAAAAGGGGAAATAAGTAGCAGGAGCTGAGGATATTATGATCTCAAAAAAAAGCTTGATCAAAACGGTTGTATTAACTGCTGTTTGTCTTGGCCTTTTTATTATGTTTGCATTTATTTATAAACAGTCCAGAGTAGAAATATTTGATGTCTGGGCGATGAAAAACATTTCTGACATTCACCAGCCTGTTTTAATTGATGTTTTTACATTTTTCACAAACTCAGCATCAAAGCCTTATCAGTATGCAATTTTTATCTTTTTTGCTGTGATCTGGCTCGTCGGCGAAAAAAAATGGATAGAGCCATTTGTTTTAGGTGTATGCCTTTTTGGAATTCGTTTTGAAAATCAATGGTTTAAGAATTGGTTTGAGAGAGACAGACCTATGTATGATCGTGTTATTGAAATAACGGGGTATAGCTTCCCGAGCGGTCACGCTATGATTTCCATCGCTTTTTTTGGATTACTTTCTTATCTGCTCGTTCAAAACTATGCATTTTTGCGCGCTTATAGAAAATATATTTATTTTCTTACCGCACTTTTTATTGGTTTAGTGGGCTTTAGCAGGGTTTATTTAGGTGTTCATTTCCCAACAGATGTTCTTGGGGGATTTGCTGCTGGCGGAACTTGGCTGCTTTTATGTGTTTTATTATATAAATGGCTCGTTGGACTCGCTAATAGAAGAGTCCATTGATAGAGAGATGTTCGAGTAAGACGGTTTGGAGTTCATATGATGTTCATCACATAAAAATCGACCGTGATCACATAAAAAATGAACCTCATCACATAAAAAACGAGTGTCATCACATAAAAATAGTCAGTCAATCTATATAAAACAAAAACTGGCTCTATCAGAAGAGCCAGTTTCCTATCTACGCGTTACCAGCCGCGTTCATATTGTTTTGGACTTTGAAGTTCCGTTCCAAGGTCCTCTGCCGCTGATCGTGGCCAATACGGATCTTTAAGGAATTCTCTGCCGATAAAAATGAGATCAGCACGGTTGTTTTGCAGAATCTCTTCTGCCTGGCTGCCAGTCGTTATCAATCCTACAGCAGCAGTAGCGATTTCTGCTTCGTTTTTAATTTTGTCCGCAAAAGGAACTTGATAGCCAGGGAATGTGTTGATTTTCGCTGGCACAACAGCTCCTGAACTGCAGTCAACAAGGTCAACACCATCTTCTTTCATCCACTTCGCATACGTTACGAAATCTTCTGGGGTATTCCCTTCAGGGTGATAATCATTTGCTGAAATCCTAACAAATAATGGGCCATCCCACTCTTGTCTCATTGCGGCGATGATCTCTTTTAAGAAACGGTAGCGGTTTTCCTGGCTTCCTCCATAAGAATCGCTTCTTCTATTGGATAGAGGTGAAAGGAATTCATTAATCAGATAGCCGTGTGCCCCGTGGATCTCGAGCACATCGAAGCCTGCTGTCTTCGCTCTTTTTGCAGCAGCCCTAAATTGATTCACCGTTTCTTCAATCTGCTGCAGAGTCATTTCTTCCGGTGTTTTCATGTTATCTGAAAAAGCTATGGCAGATGGGGCAATGATGGGTCCGTCAATCATCGCTTTTCGTCCAGCATGTGCAATCTGAATAGCGGCTTTTGAACCATTATCCTGAATAGATTTCACGAGCTGAGACAACCCTTCCACATGGCTGTCATCCCATATCCCTAAGTCTTCCGGGCTGATTCGTCCCTGAGGACTTACAGAGGCTGCCTCTGTCATGATCAAGCCTGTTTGACCGATTGCTCTTGAGGTGTAATGAGTAATATGCCATGGTGTTACTATTCCATCTTGATCGTAACAAGAATACATACACATAGGTGACATAACGATACGGTTTTTTAACGTAACGTTACGAATCGTTAGCGGTTGAAACAATAACGGTTGAATAATAAACAACTCCTTTTTCCTTTTGACGCAGTAATGTTCACTCGTCCTTCACGTTCATTGTAATTCGTTTTACCACCATTTTTGAAGAAATCTGCTCTTTGTTTTTGTTGATGGATTGTTTAACAGTTGTTTTGCAATGAGGGGATAGTCTGTGATAATGGCTTGTGTACCCCATTCAAAAAAATAATTCATCCATTTTTGACTGTTAACTGTATAAGGACGTACTGGAATATTATTTCGTTTAAAGCCTTCCATGATGTATGGATGCAGTGATTTGTAGTTTGGATGAGCACTTTGTGAACAGACTGCTTTTACATATTCCCATGGTTCATATAAACCAGAAGAATAGAGGGGAGCGGTCTCGATATATGCGTTCATCTTTCTGATCTTGACTAAACTGTAGTGATTAAACGATGAGATAACCGTTCGTTCTTCCATTCCATAATGATGCAATAGCTGCAGCACTTTTTCTTCCAGTCCGTTATACTCAATAATGTTATTTTTTAATTCAATATTTAACAGCATGGGAAGAGGGGAAATCCACTCTAAAAATACCTGCAGAGAGGGGACATGCTCACCGCTAAATGATTTTGAAAACCAACTTCCTGCATCTGTCTTGGTTAGCTCTTCATATGTATATTCAATGATATGGCCTTTCTTATTTGTGGTACGATCTAATTTTTCATCATGAATGATAACAGGAATACCGTCTTTAGAAAGCTGTACATCTAGTTCGATACCGTCTGCACCATCTTCATATGCCTTTTTGAAGGCTGCCATTGTGTTCTCAGGACAATGTTTACTAGAACCTCTGTGAGCAAAAATATAAGTCATTATATACAGTACCCTCCAAGAGAAATTTAAGATTATAGACAGTATAGGTGATAATGAAACATATTGGAAATGAAAGAAACCCTTCCTATAATCAGGAAGGGCAAGTTATTTTCTGCGTCTGGAACGCTTCTTCTTTTCTTCTGCTTTATGTTCTTCGACACTGGCCCCTTTTTCTGTCAGCCAATGGATAAAAACAAGCTCTTTTTCAGTAAGAGATCGTTTTGTGAACTTTTCAAACTGAACGCGCAATTCAAGGTATCTTTGGGAAATTTCTACTTCTGCCACATAAATCCCTCCCTAAATCTAGCTCTCTATATTAAATGATAAAGACCAGGGCAAGGGCTTGTCAATTTTTTCTAATCGTCAATTTTCGCAGAAGTATCTAGAAAAATGGAGCAAAATAATAAAAAAGGAGTGTATGACTTATGAAAATTCCCTTCAAATTATGTTCTTTAGTTCTGACAAGCTTTCTTTTGTTCACTTCCGTTCCGATTGCAGTTTCAGCTGCATATCCAGGCACACAGGAACCCGCTTATGCTAAATGGGGCCGGCTTGCGGTTTTTGAAACAGGTAAACGTTACCCCGATTACGATATTGTAGATTATTTATACGTTGGTCGAACGTTGACACAAAATGGAGATAATATCGAAAGGTTTAAGCTGTGGATCAAGAAAGGCTCTTCTGAAAAAGGTGTCGTTGTTACGATAACGTTAAGCCCAAATCGTGTTTTTAAGAGTATCTCCTTTCAAGAGACAGACCGTTAACATCATCCATATCATCCATTCATCTTTCCTAATTCTTCTGAGCGCATTACCGCTTTTTTGATACAAGCTAAAAAAGCATCTTGAACGTGATATTGATCAAGCTTGCAAATCCCAGCCTCAGTCGTGCCACCGGGGCTAGTGACTTTTCTTCTAAGCTCGATTGGGGATTCTGTTGTTTGTTTCAGCATAAGCGCTGCACCGAGAAAGGTTTGAGTTATAAGTGTTTTCGCTTCTTCCTGAGAAAGGTTTAATTCTTCAGCAGCTTTTTGCATAGCTTCAGCAATATAATAAATGTAAGCAGGGCCGCTTCCTGAAAGACCTGTCACGATATGTAGTTTGTCCTCAGGTAAGAGTGTAACCGTCCCGATCGTTTTAAACAGTTCAAGTGATTTTTCAACATGTGCTTTTGTGGCGTATATACCAGCTGAAAGTGCGGTTGCTGAGTATCCAATTGATGCTGATGTATTTGGCATGGCTCTGATTACTGGATTCTCTTGATTTGTCCATTCTGTAAGGGTTTCTGAAGCGATGCCAGCCATTACGGAAATGATGAGCTGATGCTTTTGAACAAACGGTTTAATGCTTTCGACCGCACTATACGCATCTTTTGGCTTTACGGCAAGAATAATGATATCTGCATTCACTACTGCTTCTTCTATCGATGAGGCAGGTATCACACCATACTTATCTTCAAGTTCTTTAACTCGTTTCGTATTGTTGCGGTTTTTTATCGTAATTAAATCTGCTCGCCACTTTTTTGTTTTGATTAATCCTTCCATGATGGCCTCAGCCATTGAACCAGCACCAATAAAAGCCATTTTTTCTTTTCCCACGATCGATCCCTCCTCAATTTTTGAGTATAAAAAAAACTCCCAGTCCTAAATTAAAGGACGGATGGGAGTGATCCGTGGTACCACCTTTGTTGGCATTATTGCTTGCCCGCTCAAGATGTCTTTATCGCAGAACTGCGCCAGATTTCTCCAGACTGCTCCAGGGCAGGTTCGGCAATTCCTTTCCGGTGAAATCTTGCAGCCTATGGATTCCACTCTCTATAAACGGGGGAAGTAGCTTACTAATCCCTTTCAACGCATTTATTTATTGGCCATAATTGGCATTTCTTTTTATATTTTAAAAAACATTATGCTATGATTTCTATATGTATGTCAACTAGTTATTTTAATTGGAGGAAAAGATGACGAAAAAAGCAACCATAATCCCGATCATTTTGCCTACACCATTTGATGTAGGGCCTGTCAACTGTGTCCTCCTAAAAGGTGATGCAGTTACACTTGTTGATTCCGGTGCAAAAACAGAAGAAAGCAGAGAAATTCTTATTTCTTCCCTAAAGGAACACGGACTCACTTTTAAAGATCTAGATCAATATATTTGTACACACTATCACCCGGACCATGCCGGACTGTCAAAAGAGATTCAGGATTTTGGTGTTCCTACACTCATGCTGCAAGAAGCTGTTCCTTATGTTAGCGTGGACCGTGAATTTACGGAGTGGGCAGAATCGTTTTATATGAACCTTTATGATTCTTTTGGAGTACCCAATTCACTAGGCAGAATCGAATTGGTAAAGCTCCGTAAATATCGAACGTTTTCAAACCCATTCGTTCCTGATATTCTTCCCGCACCAGGGGATGCGGTTCCTGGTCATGAAGGATTTGTCTTTTTAAAGACGCCTGGTCATGCGCCAGACCATCTGTCGCTTTACAGTGAAAGTGAAGGAATCTTAATCGGCGGTGACGTTCTTTTGCCGCATATTTCATCCAATGCTCTCTTAGAACCGCCACCAATGGGTGGAACCGAGCGTCCTAAAACGCTGCTTCAATACCGTGAGACTCTTCAACATCTTTTAGCGTTACATTTAGAAATGGTTTATCCTGGTCATGGCGAACCTTTTACGAACGCTCACGATTTAATCAGGAAAAGACTTCTCGATCATAATGAGCGGGCAAAAGCTCTTGAACATTTGTTAAGTGATGAGCCTTTGACCGTATTTGAGCTGTGTGCACGTCTTTTTCCTAAATTATATGAAAAGCAGCTGGGTTTGGTTGTCTCGGAAGTTGCAGGCCACCTTGACCTTCTTGAATCTGAAGGAAGAGTGTCAATAGATAAAGAGGAAGCAACTTTTTATTATCGCAGAACAGGAGTTGTAAGATGAATACACTGAACGGAAAAGTCGTTTTGATCACAGGAGCATCGGGGGGACTTGGTGCCCGCCTTGCTATGGATGTTGCTAAAAAAGGGGCTATCCCCATCCTGACTGCAAGAAGAGAAGATCAGCTAAAAGCAGTACAGGAAACGATCTTAAAAGAAACCAATATCACGGCACCATACTACATACTGGATGTGTCAAACCAAGAAACCGTGGATGAGGTGTTCTCGGAGATTTTAAAAGAACATCCACACATACATATTTTAGTGAATAACGCTGGCTACGGTATCTTCGAAGAATTTGCCGAGTCACCTTGGAAGAATATTGAGGGTATGTTTTCAACGAACGTTCTCGGTTTAATGGCGTGTACGAGAGCACTTCTACCTCATATGCTTCAAAGAGGGAGCGGACACATCGTGAATATCGCTTCACAAGCCGGCAAGATCTCAACACCGAAATCAAGCGTGTATGCAGCTACTAAACATGCTGTTCTAGGTTTCTCAAACGGGTTGCGCCTCGAAGTTGCTCATAAGGGGGTCTACGTGACAACCATCAATCCGGGACCAATAGCGACAGATTTCTTTACGCTTGCGGACCAGTCAGGAAATTACGTAAAAAATGTTCAAAAAATGATGCTCCAGCCTTCCCATGTTTCCGAAAAAATCGTAAAGGCGTTGGAACGTCCTGTACGTGAGATTAATCTGCCTTGGTGGATGAATGTCGGGAGCACAATGTACCAAGTGATGCCAAAATTGATCGAAACATTAGGCGGAAAATCGTTTCGTCAAAAGTAGACGACTATAATTATATTATGTTAACTAATTGAGTGGGAAGTATAGCATCATATTAAGAGAATCAAGAGCACTAGTGGATTGAAGGCCAAAATATGTGGATTGAAGCTTAAAACTCGAGGTTGCTACCCGAAACTCCACATTGATCTCAGATTCAATCTCCTAACTTAGCACAGGTTCTGTTTTCATACAGAACCTGTTTATTTATTTGTAAAAAATTCATAAACAACGTCTTGAATGATAGTATAAACAGCCTCTTTCTGATCCACTTCGCTCATCTGCCCCAGGATCTTCTCCTCAAGCTCATTCCATTCAGTATCTGTTAATATGCAATCTTCTTCTTCCCATAAGTAATCTTTCAACGCTTTTACAATCATTTTTCTTAACAAAGAGCGGTCCATTTTTCCACCTGTCTTTCCTTATAAATCCTAGACTTTTGAGTAAAAAACGTCAATCTGCAAAATTTGCTGAAAAAATTACCATTGTTATAAGAACATACATTCGGTTAAAATGGGTATACATATAAGGAACAGATGTTCGTAAAAGGCGAAGGAGTTGTGACAAATGAACTATGATGAAATGCCAAAGCGCACCATCTTATGTATGGATATGAAAAGTTTTTATGCGAGCTGTGCTGCTGTGCGCTTAGGATTAAATCCGCTGACGTGTCATTTGGCAGTAGTAGGGGATACAGAACGGCAAGGCAGTGTCGTGCTTGCTGCTTCTCCGCGATTAAAAGCCGATTTTGGTATCCGAACAGGAAGCAGGCTTTTTGAAATCCCCAAAAATAAAGACATCATCATCGTAAACGCACAGATGGCTTTTTTTCTAGAGAGATCGATGGAGATCACGAAACTGCTGCACCGTTATGTTCCGCCTGAGTCCATACACACATACAGCGTAGATGAAAGTTTTCTTCAAGCCGATGGAACAGAAAAATTATGGGGAACCGCACAAGAACTCGCAGAAAGAATCCGCCGCGACATCTGGCGAGAGTTTGGATTACCGTGTGCAATCGGAATCGGTCCAAATATGCTCATGTCAAAGCTTTGTCTAGATCTAGAGGCAAAGAAAAAAGGCGTAGCCGAATGGCGATACGAAGATGTAGAAACGAAGCTATGGCCTCTAGCTCCTTTAAGTCAGATGTGGGGTATCGGATCGCGGGTGGAACGTACGCTGAACAGAATGGGGATTGTAAAAGTAGGTGATCTGGCACACTATCCGCTGGAGCTTTTAGAGAAAAAGTTTGGGGTTATGGGAAATCAGCTCTACTATCATGCATGGGGAGTGGATCTGTCTGAGATCGGAGCTCCTATTCTTCAAGGACAGATCAGCTATGGAAAGAGCCAGATCTTACTGCGAGATTACACAGATTTAAACGAGATTAAACATGTCATTTTAGAGATGTGTGAAGAGGTGGCAAGACGTGCTAGACGGGCAAGAAAAGCAGGAAGGACCATCAGCTTTGGATTAGGATACAGCAAAGATGAAGGAGGAGGAGGCTTCCACCGTTCCAAATCAATCGATCAGCCAACTAATATTACGATGGAGCTCTATGAAGTTTGTCTGGATTTGCTTCGGACTTTTTATCAGGGAGAGACGGTGCGCAAGATTTCAATCGCTCTTTCCAACGTCTCTGAAGATACAGAAACACAGCTTACTTTATTTTCTTTAGATCATCCACAAAAAAGAAAAATTGGCTATGTGATGGACGATATTCGGCAAAAACACGGCTCCAACTCTCTTTTGCGGGCTGTTTCCTATACAAAAGGAGGAACAGCTTTATACAGAAGCCGGCTTTTAGGCGGACATAAGGCATAGGGAGGAGGGCGAACAGTGATTCGTGACAGAGGCACTATTAAGTGGACGGCGATGATGCTGCCGGAACACGTGAAAATGTTAAGAGAACATCAGGACGGTCTGGATTACGAGCGAAAACCCGAACTAGATGAACAAAAGTACGAAGAATTTAATGAGACAATCTGTGTCGCGATGGAGGAGAATCAAACATTAAAGTTTACGTATTTTGAAAAAGGAAGAAGTGCTGAGCTTAAGGGGCAGGTTCATTACGTAGATGAATTCAAAAAGGAATTACGTGTGATGGATGAGGCCGATAAGATGCATATCCTAAAAGTCACGGAAATTATGAATATTGATTACGCATAAAAAAACTGGTCCGATGCAGGGCCAGTTTTTAATTACGCCATTTTAAAAAGGTCTTTTAACAGCCTTTTATTATCATCCGAAAATCTGTGTTAAGTAGATCATGATCAATAGCCCCGCAATAAATGATAATGTAGCAGAACGCGCGTGGCCGTCTCCATGGCTTTCAGGTATGAGCTCTTTGTATACGATAAAGAGCATAGCACCGGCTGCAAAAGAAAGACCATATGGCACAAGGTTCTCCACATACGAAGTTAAAAGATAGCCAAGCATCGCGGTGACGATTTCAACAGCACCTGTTAACGTTGCAATAACGAACGCTTTTATTCTGTTCATCTTTTGATGAATCAAAAAAAGTGCCACAAGCATTCCCTCAGGTGCGTTCTGAAGACCAATCGCGAATGCAATCAAACCGCCCAGTCCTGTATTATCACTCGCATAACTGACACCAACAGAAAGTCCCTCAGGTAAATTGTGCAGTGTTATCGCAGCAATAACAAGAAAAGCCTTTGAATCAATGCCTTTAAAGATTTTAGAATGATCGAGATCAACATGCGGAACGAATCTTTCTAAAACCAATAGTGTTAAGGTACCGAGTGTAATCCCAATTGTCAGCACAGTTAAGTTTGATAATTTTAAAGCTTGAGGAATCAAGCTAAAAGTAGATGCAGCGACCATGATGCCTGCTGTAAAGGCAAGCAAGATGTCACGGAACCGGTGTGTTACCTGTGACCAGAAGAGAACAGGCAAAGCACCAAATCCGGTTGCTAATGCAGATAAAACACTTCCTAGTAGAGCAGCTTCCATTCTGTACCCACCTTATTCAAAAATCCGTTTTTATAAAAATAGTTATATGCCTCTTTTTAGTATACCGCCAATTCATTTTTAATAGAAGTAAGTGCATTTTTATATATAATTTAACTGATTAATAAGCTTAATACAGTGATATGGATTAGGAAGACACCTCTTAAATGAGAATCAATTTAATAAATAGGTGAATGAAAAAAAGCCGAGGAATTAATCCCGGCTACTTATATGGATTTTTATATAACCTTATTGTTCTTAGGAGTGGTTGATTTCGTTTTAGAATGCTAGCTTCCGCTTTAGCTTTTCAATAAAGCTGTTATACAAATGATACAAAACCACTTTGATAAGTGGCCGCATAAGGGAAAATTAGCCAAAAATGAGCGGCTGTAATAAAATGATAACTAGTAAATAGTAAACCTTATGAATTACAGCTTGAGAAAAGTCCAGAAGATAGTATTCTTTCTTTTAGTTGAGTACTAGGCGGATCACAAATAATTTCAACGGGATCGTCTGGATAGATGGATAGTGCAATAATGCCCAAAAAACTTTTTCCATCAGCGGTGCGATCCCCTTTTTTTAAATAGATAGATTCTGTAAAGCTTCCTGTTAGCTCAATAAGTTTTGCTGCGCGCTCTGCATAAATAGGTGCAGTTGCCTTAACTATCACAATAGATAACCTCCTTTGCCAATCACACTATGTATGGATATGTGCAGAAGAAGGAAAAATGCATACTAAATGAAATCTTTATATGGAGGGAATATGAAATTAACAAAAAAATGGCTATACATTGCTTTGTTTTCTGTAGCATTGATTGTGTTCATTCTGTGGCTGCAAAAAAATTATAAGGGATTCAGTCCTGAAGAATTTAGAAATTGGATCATGCAGTGGGGATGGATTGCTCCATTTATCTTCGTTGTCCTTTATTCAGTGCGGCCTTTTGTGTTATTTCCATCTTCCATTTTTGCTATAACAAGCGGTCTATCATTCGGTTTTTATTGGGGATGTCTATATACCTACCTAGGATCGCTTGGAGGGGGACTCCTAACTTATTATGCGATCAACCGCCTGGGCCGTTTTAAGAAAAGTAAACAATGGAAAAATGAAAAATATGAAAAAGTACGCAGCAAGATAGAAAGAGAAGGGATTCGTTATGTCCTAATATTGAGATTGTTGCCGGTTTTAAATTTTGATCTTGTCAGCTATTTAACATCATTAACAAAGGTGAAGTTTAAAGACTATGCGATTGCGACAGCAATTGGAATCATTCCAGGTACAATCGCTTATACGTATTTAGGGACATCAATGACATCGGGAAGCAAGGAAGTGGTGTGGATCGGAACAACCTTGCTGTTTGTCATTGTAGGTTTACCTCTAATCTTCAAAAAGAAAATGAAGGCAAAAGTAGGCTTATAACGATTGAGATACAGTTTCTTGCGGTGAGATTATGCTCATGGCAGACTCAGCATCAGCCCCTTCAACGATATAAAGAAATGAATCTCCTTCTTTTAGTGTTAAGAAGAATGAAACAAGCTGAGATAATCCAGAGGCGTGGACAGTAATACCGTCTTTAGATAAAAAAAGCTGACTGTTAATTTTTTTAGCAGATTGCATAATTTCTATCGCTTTATTGACTGTATATTTTGCTGTAACTTTTACTTTTCTTGAGCATATTTGTTTCATAATTTTTCAGCCTCCTGAATTTGATATTGCTGATATATTTCCCATTAGCAAGTCAGGTAAAACAGGGTCTTTAGTCCTAATGTGCAAATTCAAGGATAAAATAAGGTATTTTGGCATAAAAAACTGTTTTGTGCATCTAGATATATAAGTTCTAAAAGTCTCGTATCCAAGAGAAGCTTTTGATTGGAGTGAAAGGTGCGTGCCTACCACCTGAGAAACTTCTTGCAAGGCATGCGACGAGGAAGCTCACTGCGGTAGCATGAACAGGTAGACGCAGGAGCAAGGAACTTTGATGCGGTCAGGTGAGACTCTTAAAGGAGCAAAGCGGCAAGGGGCTCACCGCACGCCCCACGGAAAGTGAAGCACCTGTAACGAAAATCAACCACTTTCAAAAACAGTAAAAGCTTAAAAGCTTATGAACAGCAAAAAAAGAGTACCGCTGCCTCGAGAAGAGGTGAGCAGTACTCTTTTTATAGTTTATGAAGTGATCTTAGCTTTTTCACGTTTTGCCTGTCTTCTAAAGAATAATTCATAAAGGACAGGTACGATAATCAATGTTAACAAAGTAGAAGTCGTTAGTCCTCCGATAACAACAATCGCTAGACCTTTGGAAATCAGCGTTCCAGAGGATGTTGTTAATGCAAGCGGAATTAATGCTGCAATGGTCGCGAATGCTGTCATTAAGATCGGCCGTAAGCGGGTTTTTCCTGCTTCTAAGAGAGCCTCACGTACTGGCATCCCTTTAATTTCACGGTTCTGGCCGATACGGTCTACTAATACGATAGCATTCGTTGTAACGATACCAATCAGCATGAGTATCCCAATCATCGCACTTACTGATAGTGGTTCATTGATTAAATATAGTCCTCCGATTGCTCCGACAGGAACGAATAGGAGAGAAGAAAGGATGATAAACGGTATACGAGCACGACCAAAGGTAATCAGCATCGTTAAGTATACGAGACCGATAGCAACAAGCATCGCAAGACCGAGATCTTTAAACGTATCCATCGTTTCTTCGCTTCCGCCGCCGCCTTCAGTTGACACAGAAGCAGGAAGATCTACATTATCTTCAACGCCTTTGATAACATCCTGTGTAACCTTTTGAACATTGTCTCCTTTAACTTGTGCAGAGACTTGAGCATATATCTTACCATCAAGCTTCTGGATACCTGTTACGGTTTCTTTTTCAGAAACATCAGCAACGTCTGAGATTTTTACTGGGCCAGATGAACCGAATACAGTAAGATCCTTAATTTCATCTAGAGATTTGACAGATTCGTCATACTCAACTTTTACATTCTTTTGGTTCCCATCTAACGTAAGTTCACCGACTTCAACAGGCTTCGTTACATCAGAAACTGCTCCTAAAACAGCAAACCCTGACACGCCTTTTTCAGCTGCTTTTTCTGTATCGATTGAAACAGCCCATTGCTTTTGCGTATCTTTAAAGTTGTTCGATACATATTTGATCGAATCGAGAGTCTTCATGTACTCTTCAACCTGGCTTGCAGCCTTTTGTAAATCTTCTAAGTTGTTTGAGTATAAATCAATGTTGACTTCGTTATTAGATGGAGGTCCGCCGCTTGAAACTTCTTGCAAGCTGATAACGGTTCCTTCTGCTTTTTCATCAGTAATGGCTTTTATATCTTTTTCAAGTTCTTTTAATTCTGTTTCAACGTTTGCTTCTTTTTTAAGGTTTACAAAATAGTTAGCAACATTTTGACGTTTGAGGCCAGTTTGGAAATCACGTGATCCAATACCAGCTGTAACATCTTTTATCGTGTCTCTTTTAGCCAGATAATCTTCAACCTCAAGTGAGATTTCATTTGTTTTTGTGACATTTGTACTCGCAGGCAATTCTACGTTAACGGTTAATGTTTTCTGCTCTTCATTCGGAAGGAATACCATTCCCAATTTTGTTGCCAGGAAGAAGGATCCTCCTAAAAGAATAAATGAAGTGAAGAGAACAAGGATCTTATGGTTCAGAGAAGCTTTAATTAGTTTTTCATAACCGCGCTGCAACAGACCATCATTTTTCTCTGGTTTAACTTTCTTAAATGCATATTTTGCTAGGATTGGTACAATTGTAACAGCAACGATCAGTGATGCTAACAGCGCAAACACAACCGTTAAAGCGAATGGCAAGAAGAACTCACCCGTTACTCCGCCGACTAAACCGAGCGGCAAGAATACAACAACGGTTGTAATCGTGGAAGACACGATTGCTTTTAAGATCTCGCGTGTAGAGTCGATAATCAGTTCATCACGGTCATAGACTCCATCTGTTTTTCTGATCCTTCTAAAGATATTCTCAATAACAACGATGCTATCATCTACAACACGCCCGACTGCGACAGCCATTCCGCCTAGTGTCATAATATTTAAGGTGATATCAAGGCGGTCTAAGAAGATAGCTGAAACAAGCAATGAGAGCGGGATGGAGATAATTGCGATAATGGTCGCTCTAAAGTTTCTAAGGAAGATCAAAACGGCTAGGGAAGCGAATAATGCACCGAATAATCCCTCTTTAACAAGTGTGTTTACGGAATCTTTGATGCCTTCCGCCTGTCCGAATCCAATCGCGTAATCTAACTTATCATCGTATTTCTTTTTGTTAAGAACTTCGATTACTTTTTCAGCGACTTCTACCGTGTTTGCATCTTGCTTTTTCGTGACGGCCATAGATAGAGAAGCCTTTTGGTTATATCTTGTAATCTCACTTACATCATCTGTTTCTTTAATTTCAGCAATGTCACCAAGTTTTAAGCTGGCTGGTGCTTGAGGAGCCTGTGTTTGAGCAGGCGCTCCTTGTCCGCCAGGTGCTCCACCGCCAGCGCCACCAGGTGCACCAGGACCTGGTGCATTTTCAGCTCCACCAGGAGATTGAGCAGGTGCTCCTTGGCTGCTGGAGATTGTAATTTCTTTAAGTTCAGCCACCGTGTCTACGGCTTCTTCAACTCGAACCGGAACCGTGATCGAGTCATCTGTTACTGTACCTGCTGGGAATGAAATAGCACGGCCGTTGATCGCTTCTTTCACTGAATTTAATGTTACTCCAGCTTCTTTGGCTTTTTCTTTATCTAATGTAATAGAAACGAATGTTTCTTTTACACCGCCTACAGAAACGTTGTTAACGCCTTGAATCTTTTTAAGTTCTGAAACCAATTCATCGTTTACAAACGCTTGAATGTTTTCTCCTTCTTTTTCAGGGAATAAAGAAATATTGTAAATAGGTATGGTTCCAAATGAAAAGCGGCTTACTTCAGGTTCAACATCATCTGGAAGATCTGTTTCTGAAATGACCGATTTTACTTGATCCTCTACATCATCCATATTCGCTGTAAAAGGAAAGTCCATACTAATGATCGAAACACTTTCAAGGGAAGAACTTTTTACTGATTTTACATCTTCTACTTGCTTTAATTGAGTTTCAAGTTTGTCTGTTACTTGTTTGTTTACATCTTCAGGAGATGCTCCTGGATAGACAGTTTGAACCGTCAATTGTGGAAACTCAACATTGGGAAGCAGATCCACTTTTAAGTTCGTGAACGAGAATACCCCTCCAACAATGAGCAAAAATGAAAAGATAAATATCGCTACTGGGTTTTTTAAACTGAATTTCGTTAGCCAGTTCATTGATTCCTCTCCTACGTATGTTTTTTATATGTGTATTTTCACATATGTTTATCTATAATATAATGTGTGTATAAGATTTTTATCAAGTAATAAGAATAAATAATTTGTGAAAAATATGTTACAATGCAAAACAGTACAGTATGAAAGAAGGGTAACAAATGGCGTTAAGGTATGCGCTGTTAGGTTTATTGGCAAAAAATGAAGCAACAGGATATGAGCTTACACAGCAATTTAAAGAAACGGTTATTCATTTTTGGACAGCCCACCACACCCAGATCTATCGTGAACTATTGAAAATGGAAGAAGAAGGTCTAACTCAATCTAAAACGGTTCAGCAGAGTGATTATCCAGATAAAAAAATATATACGATCACCGATAAAGGGTTTGAACAGCTTCTTGAATGGATGCTGAACAAGCCTGTAAATGTCCCGAAACTGAAGGACGATCTGTTATTAAGAGTATCTATGTTTCACTTTATTCCTACAGAAAAAGCGATTGATTTTTTAGAGAAGAGTAAAGAACACCATCAGATGGGCCTAATGATGACGAAAAGATGGCAAGAGGAGAACTTTCCAAAAGGAACGTATGAAAAAAATGAACTTGGCGAGTATTTGACGAGTGAATTCGGCATTCGTTATATGGAAAGCTGGCTATCATGGTGTAACTGGGCAATTAAAGTTTTGAAGAAGAAAGGTGAGTCTTAAAACAGCATGGAGATTGTATTCACAGATGCAGCATTAAAACGGTTAGAAAAAAAGGTGCAAGGGAAAAGAGGGTACTTAAAACTTAAGCATGATACAGAAGGTTGTGGGTGTGTTGTGAGTGGGGTCGCGGCCCTTTGGCTAGTTGATCAAACAGAGGATAATGACACGAAAATCGAGACGAATGGTCCCGACCTTTATATGGAATATAACAAAGCAGTTTTCTTTGATGAGAAAATGACGATCGATGTAACAGCTGGCAATCACTTCGCGTTAAAAAGCCCTGCAGAAATGTTAAATCCTTCAATGAAATATTACGATAAAACGAAACAAAACACGGGTGTGTAAGAGGGCACTGTAAAAGTCTCTTTATAAAATGTTTGGTGCGGTGATCTCCGTTCCAGGGTACAACCTGGAACGGAAATCAACTACTTTCAATAGCGACAATGAATACGAAAAAAACATGAGAATTTCAACCTGCTTTTCATTGGCCTTCATATATTAATGCTGAGGAACGTTCCTTACTAAGTTAAATTGCTTGCTTGCAACTGGCTTAGAAAGAAGCGGAGATATGTAGGCTGCAGCTTCAAGCAGTTTATCCAAGTGAATACCAGTTGAAATGCCCATTTGAGATAGCATATAGACTACATCTTCAGAAGCAACGTTTCCAGAAGCGCCTGGTGCAAACGGGCAGCCGCCAAGCCCTCCGGCAGAAGTATCAAAACGGTCAATCCCAGCTTGCAGACTAGCAAAAATGTTGGCAAGTGCCATTCCACGCGTGTCGTGAAAATGAGCGGTAAGCAGAGTGGTTGCACGCAGATGATGCTTCAATAATGTAAACAATTCATAGCACTCCGATGGATTAGCCATTCCGATCGTGTCAGCTACACTGAGTTCATCTACACCCATTTCTTCAAATTCTAGGCAAACTTTTAATACATCGTGTTCATCGATTTTTCCTTCAAAAGGACAATAGAAACTTGTAGAGATACAAGCCCTTACGAAATACCCTTTCCTTTTCAATTCATCAATAAGAGGTCTTAATTCATTCATACTTTCTTCGGTCGTTTTGTTGATATTTTTTTTATTGAATGCGTCACTTACACCAACAAACACAGCGATATGTTTCACGCCTGATTCAGTAGCTAAATCGATTCCCTTTTTGTTAGGAGCCAGAACAAAGTTCCGCAGGTCATCTAAGCAATTTTCAATAACAACGGAGGCGTCTTGCATTTGAGGCACCCATTTTGGCGAAACAAATGAGGTGAGCTCCATTTCTTGAAACCCCGCATTCTTCAGTAATGAAATGAATTCAATCTTGTTTTTTACGGGGATTAGATTCTTTTCGTTTTGAAGTCCATCCCGCGGTCCAACTTCGATAAGTGTGACTCGTTCAGGTAAGTCCACTGATGTAAAACCCCTTTCTAGAAAGCGTTTTCCTTTCTTTATTTTAACTAAAAAAAATCGTCTGTTGCAACACATTTCAAATGTTATGGTATGATAAAAAGGAATTTTCAGAAATATTATTGCGTTTAATAAGGAGGAGACTAGGAATGGTTTCAAGAGAGAGAGATGCTGTGATTGTAAGCGCTGTCAGAACACCGATCGGAAGTTTTATGGGAAGTTTTAAAACGGTATCGGCAACGGATCTGGGATCAATTGCTATTAAAGACGCGTTAAAAAAAGCGGGCATTCCACACGATTCCGTAGATGAAGTCATTATGGGGAATGTTCTGCAAGCAGGACTTGGACAAAATCCTGCACGACAAGCTGCCATTAAAGCTGGGTTACCGAATGAGGTATCTAGCATGACGATCAATAAAGTATGTGGTTCAGGCTTAAAGGCCATTCATTTAGCGTGCCAATCCATCTGGCTGAACGAAGCAGATACTATCGTTTGCGGTGGTATGGAAAACATGAGCCAAGCTCCTTATCTATTAAACGGGGCGAGAGACGGTCTGCGTATGGGGAACGCTCCTATGGTAGATTCCATGATCCAAGATGGACTATGGTGTGCTTTTGGTGATTATCATATGGGGATTACGGCAGAAAATTTATGTGAAACCCATTCTCTATCACGTGAAGAATTAGACGAATTTGCAGCCGAAAGCCAAAGGAAATGTGCTCAAGCACAAGAACAAGGAAAGTTTGATGATGAGATCACACCAGTGGAGATTCCTCAGCGCAAGGGAGATCCGGTGATTATAGATAAAGATGAGTACCCAAAACCAAGCTCGACGGCTGAAAAGTTAGGCAAGTTACGGCCAGCATTTAAAAAAGACGGCATGGTAACAGCGGGGAATGCTTCTGGCATTAATGACGGTGCAGCCGCACTTGTTGTGATGAGCAGAAAGAAAGCTGAAGAGTTAGGACTTAAACCGCTTGCTGTCGTTAAAGCAAATGCTAGTGCTGGTGTTGCACCTGAAGTGATGGGGATCGGCCCAGTAGAAGCAGTTAAGAAAGTATTGAAGAAGACAGAATTGAGTATGAAGGATTTCGATCTTGTCGAAGCAAATGAAGCATTTGCAAGCCAATCTCTCGCTGTTGGCAAAGATCTGGAGTTTGATAAAGAAAAGCTGAATGTAAACGGAGGAGCGATTGCACTCGGCCATCCAATCGGAGCAAGCGGTGCAAGAATTGTGGTAACGCTGCTTCATGAGATGAAGCGCAGGAATTCAAAGAGAGGCCTTGCAACACTCTGTATCGGCGGCGGTCAAGGTGTAGCTTCGATCTTTGAAAACGAAGAGAATAATTAACGTCATAGAAACAACACACTTATTAAGTATTATACGAGGAGAGATTAACATGAAACCTATTGTGAACTCAGCACTTGAAGCTGTAGCTGATATAAAAGACGGATCTACACTATTAGTAGGGGGATTTGGATTAGTTGGAATTCCTGAAAACTTAATCCTAGCATTAGTTGAAAAAGGAACAAAAGACCTTACAGTGATCTCAAACAATTGTGGAGTAGATGATTGGGGACTTGGTCTTTTACTCAAAAATAAACAGATTAAAAAAATGGTAGGTTCTTATGTTGGTGAGAACAAAGAGTTTGAAAGACAAGTTTTATCAGGGGAAATCGAAGTAGACTTGATTCCACAAGGTACACTGGCAGAAAGAATCAGAGCGGGCGGAGCAGGCATCCCAGCATTCTACACACCGGCAGGAGTAGGAACGCCTATTGCTGAGGGAAAAGAAACACGTACATTTAACGGAAAAGAATATTTGCTTGAAGAAGGAATCGTAGCGGACTTCAGTTTAATTCGAGCGGCTAAAGGAGATAAAGCCGGGAACCTCATTTATAACAAAACAGCGCGCAACTTCAATCCGATGATTGCAGCAGCTGGAAGAGTAACGATCGCTGAAGTAGAAGAGCTTGTGGAAATCGGCGAATTGCACCCCGACTACATACATACACCAGGTGTATACGTACAGAAGATGATTGTTGGCACACAAGAAAAACGCATTGAGCGCCTAACAGTAAAACAAGGATAAGAGGAGGGAAACCATAATGAACATTAGAGAGAGAATTGCCAAAAGAGCCGAGAAAGAAATCGAATCAGGGTTCTATGTAAACTTAGGAATCGGAATGCCTACGATGGTGGCAAATTTCATATCAGATAATAAAGAGGTAGTCCTGCAATCTGAGAACGGACTGTTAGGAATTGGACCATATCCTCTTGAAAATGAAGTGGATCCTGACCTGATTAACGCAGGAAAAGAAACGGTAACTGCTATTAAGGGAGCTTCATACTTTGACAGTTCTGAGTCTTTCGCAATGATCCGAGGCGGTCATATTGATATCGCAATCCTCGGTGGAATGGAAGTTTCAGAGAGTGGAGATCTTGCAAACTGGATGATTCCAGGAAAGATGATAAAAGGGATGGGCGGTGCGATGGATCTAGTGCACGGCGCAAAAAAAATCATCGTCATCATGGAGCATGTGAACAAAGCAGGAGAAAGCAAAATTTTAAAACAATGTCAGCTTCCATTAACGGGTAAAGGCGTCGTGGAACGAATTATAACGGACCGTGCTGTAATGGATGTTTCTGATAAAGGTCTTGTCCTGAGAGAAGTGGCTGAAGGGTACTCAGTAGATGATGTTCTGAACTCAACTGAAGCAAAGCTTACTGTTAGTGATGATGTAAAACTAAACGCATATTGATAAAGAGGAGGCCGTTCTATGTTTGGAGCAATGACCCGCGCCTCTAATAAATTGATGCAGCGGTTTTTACCTGATCCTTTTATATTCGTCATCTTACTTACAGGAGTAGTCTTTTTGTTTGGGCTGATCGTTACCGGTCAGTCCCCTGTAAAAATGGTGTCATTTTGGGGAGACGGCTTCTGGAAACTACTTGAGTTTTCCATGCAGATGGTCCTCATATTAGTTACAGGGTATGTGTTGGCGAGCTCGCCATTTTTTAAGAAAATGCTAAGAAAACTCGCATCATACGCTAAAACACCAGGGCAAGCCATCATCAGCGTTACGTTGGTGGCGCTATTAGCAAGCTGGATAAACTGGGGGTTCGGTTTAGTTATTGGTGCTATCTTTTCTAAAGAATTAGCACGTCAAGTGAAAAATACAGATTATCGTTTGTTGATCGCAAGTGCTTATAGCGGATTTGTTGTTTGGCACGGTGGTTTATCAGGTTCCATTCCTTTAACGATTGCTACCCCCGGACATTTTATGGAGAAAACAATGGGAGTCATCTCAACGAATGAAACATTGTTTGCCCCTTTTAATCTATTTATTATAGGTGCTCTTTTTATTCTATTACCTTTAACAAACCGTCTTATGATGAATAAAGATGAAGCTTATCAAATTGATGCGTCACTTCTGGATGACGGAGTTGAAGCAGCCACTCTATCAGAAGCGGATACACCAGCAGAAAAGCTTGAAAACAGCATGTGGCTGTCCATGATTATTGGGATTCTTGGACTTGCCTACATGGTCTACTTTTTTGCAGCGAACGGCTTTAACTTAAACATCAACTTTGTTAACTTTATCTTCTTGTTCTTAGGCATTCTGCTTCATAAAACACCGAGAAACTATATTAATTCTGTCGCAGAAGCTGTAAAAGGGGCTAGCGGCATCATCATACAGTTTCCGTTTTATGCTGGGATAATGGGTATGATGGTCGGTTCAGGATTAGTAACTGAGATGTCTGAATGGTTTGTAGCCATATCTAATGAGACTACTCTTCCATTGTTTACGTTTTTAAGTGCGGGAATCGTCAACGTTTTTGTTCCATCTGGCGGAGGACAATGGGCTGTGCAGGCTCATGTTGTATTGGATGCTGCTAAGGCACTTGACGTTTCACAAGCGAAAACGGCGATGGCCGTAGCATGGGGTGACGCTTGGACTAATCTAATCCAACCTTTTTGGGCGCTGCCTGCATTAGCAATTGCCGGACTTAAAGCAAAAGATATTATGGGATTCTGTTTGATCGTTCTTTTTGTAAGTGGAATTATCATTTGTGCTGGCTTTTTACTTTTTTAAAATGTGAGGTGCAAAAACATGGGGATCTATGTAATCGATGGTGCTAGAACACCGTTTGGTTCGTATGGAAAATCTTTAACTGATGTAAACCCGACACATCTAGGTGAAATAACTGCTCTTGAGGCGATTAAACGAGCTAATATCACTAGTGCAGACATCACAGATGTGGTTTACGGAAATGTGATTCATTCTAGTAAGAATGCAGCTTATGTCGCACGCCATACCGCTTTAAAAGCAGGTGTACCTTCAGATGTTCCTGCAATGCTCGTTAACCGCTTATGCGGATCAGGCTTGCAGGCGGTCGTTTCGGCGATGCAGAATCTTCGAGATCAGGAAGAAGGAATCGCACTTTGCGGGGGCATAGAAAATATGTCACAGTCCCCACACGTTTCCTTTCATCATAGATTTCATAATCAAAAGTTTGGCGCAATTTCATTTGAAGATATGCTCCTTCAAACCTTAAGTGATGAGTACATTGGCTGTGGTATGGGAATAACCGCTGAAAACCTTGCTGAGAAATATAACATTTCTAGAGAAGAACAAGATGAATATGCGAGTTTAAGTCATCGTAAAGCAGCGGACGCAAGAGAAAAGGGCAGATTTAAAGAAGAAATCGTCCCTGTACCATTAAAAAGCGGTGCACTTTTTACTGAAGATGAAGGCATAAAACCAGAGACTTCTGTATCTCTGCTCGGACAACTTAGACCTTCTTTTCAAAAAGACGGAACAGTTACAGCAGGTAACTCATCGTCAATTAACGATGGTGCAGTGTCTTTAATCCTTGCTCATGAAAAGTCAGTAAAAGAAAAAAGCTTAAAGCCACTCGTTGAAATTGTCTCGTGGTCTGTAACGGGAGTAGATCCATCCATCATGGGGATCGGACCTGTTCCAGCTATTAATAAGCTGCTTGAAAAAGCAAACCTTTCTATTGATGAAATAGGTTTATTTGAGATTAATGAAGCATTTAGTGCTCAGTACTTAGCTGTTGAAAAAGAATTAAAACTGGATCGTGAACGAACGAATGTAAATGGCGGTGCGATAGCACTCGGCCACCCAGTTGGAGCGAGCGGTGCAAGACTATTGTTAACTCTCGCTTATGAAATGAGACACCGCAATGAAAAATACGGAGTAGCTAGCCTTTGTATTGGCGGAGGTCAAGGAATTGCGATGCTATTAAAATCTGTTTAGAAAGAAAAGGCTGTTTTCAAATTCATCGGTGCATTGAAAGTAGTTGATTTCCGTTCCAGGTGCTCGCTTTCCGCGGGGCAGGCGGTGAGCCACATTTGTATGCTTCACTCTTAAGTGTCTCACCTGTCTAGTTGCAGTGGCTAGCCCCTCGAGGTCAAAAGTTAAATGGTCAAAAAGGCAAAGTGCGCCTTTATTGCCCATTCACCTTTTGCTTGTCGGGGCTGAGCGAGCCACTTCCACTTTTCGGACTGCCCGCCTGTCCTAGCCGAGAGTCTCTCACCTTGCACTCCAATCAACTTGTCAAAGCAGTAAATGAACAAAAGTTTAAGAAGCAACAATCCTTTATAAAACAGCCAAAAAGAAATAGTCCCATTCAGCACAAACTGAATGGGACTATTTTGTCTTTTATGCACGATGTGTTTCATAGATTTCCGCAGGGAAGAGTGTGTTTAATGTAGCAATCTCTTCCTTAGTAAGAGCTGAACGATCGAAAGTCTTGATGTTTTCTAGGAGCTGTTCCACTGAGCTTGCTCCAGCCGTGGCGGTTGCAACAACAGGTTGACTAAGAACATACTGAAGGGCTGCATGTGTAATATTTTTGTCACGCAAAATATGTTTTGCTTTTTCTACTTTTTGCTGAATATCAGATCCAGTATCATTTAAATAATGGCCCTCTGGATTTTTCTCAAACACTTTCTCGCTAAGCCACCCTTTAGCAACAGGACCTCTTGCGATTACACTTATATTTTGTTCCTTTAAATAGGAGAAAAGTTCCTCGGGGCGTCGATCCAATAAACTATACTGCATCATGACGCTTTGAATGTTAGAGTGTTCAGCATAATACTTAATCGTGTTCGGACGTATTGATGAAATACCGTAATAACGAACGTGTCCTTCAGAAACTAGTTCTTCAAAAGCCTCGATCGTTTCATCCATAGGGTCATCAATCGTTCCTCCGTGAAGCTGATAAAGATCAATATAATCCGTTTGCAGACGTTTAAGACTGTCTTTAAATGCGGACTTAATGTGTTTTTTTGAAGGATTCCAGTTCCAGCCATCTTTAGACTGATTCCATTCGTTTCCGCCTTTTGTAGCAAGAATGATATCTTGTCGTACATCCTTTAAAGTCTTGCCGACAAACTCTTCATTCCACCCAAAACCGTATAAATCGGCAGTGTCAAAATAATTAATTCCTTGCTCAAGTGCTGTTCTAAGAATCTTTTCGTTTTCATTACCTAGTTCAGGAGCGAGTGACATACAGCCGAATCCAAGTTCGCTGACATACAGGTCAGATGAACCTAATCGTCTTTTATTCAAAATCCTCACCTCAATATATTTTCTTTGTGATATGTAACTGAAATAAACGTATCATACTGATTCATAAAATGAAAAAAGTCAGCACATGAAAATAACGATGAGCCAAAAGCAATTGTATGCGGAATTTTCCATAACAAAAAACTGATGCGAAAGAATCCATTCGCACCAGTTTAATTCTTACTTAATACAGACTTTACTTTTTTGGTGAGGAAGCATTAATCCAGTCTTGTACGAGCTCGTGCTGTTTCATATAGTTCCGTAACATGTATTTAATCTGCCACGCTTTTCCCACTAACGTAATGCTTTTTGGCTGAAGGTAGATCTTCACCCGCATTACCTCCTTCATATCCTAGTAAATGCAGTATTCCAAAGTATGATAGACTTTATGTAGAAAAGAAGTTAAATAGACCATCGGAGTGTGAAAAATGGAAAACCTATATGAGAAGACGCTGAGCAAAGAACAAATTTACAGCGGCAAGATTATTGATTTATATGTAGAAGAAGTTGAGCTTCCAAATAAAAAAACAGGAAAAAGAGAGATTGTAAAACACCCTGGTGCTGTGGCTGTGCTTGCTGTTACGAATGAAGGGAAGATGCTGATGGTCGAACAGTTCCGTAAGCCTCTTGAAAAGACCATCATTGAGATACCGGCGGGAAAACTAGAAAAAGGGGAAGATCCATTAGAATGTGCACAACGCGAATTGATGGAAGAGACAGGTTATAGCTGTGAGTCGATGGAATCAATCGGTTCGTTCTATACATCTCCAGGATTTGCTGATGAATTGATCCATCTGTATTTTACAGACACACTTGTAAAACAAGGTGCCCAAATGACGGATGAAGATGAATTTTTAAATGTCATGGAGATCAGCGTTGATGAAGCAAAAGAAATGATGAAAGATGAAAGAATTCATGATGCGAAAACAGCCTACAGTGTTATGTATATGGAGTTAAAGCGTGCTTTTAAAAAGTAAATTATCACCGTTTTTTGCCGATATGCATATTCATATCGGTGCATCGAGAACAGGAAAGCCAATAAAGATTACAGGTTCACGCTCATTAACGCTTTCAAACATTCTAAATGAAGCCAAGAATAAAAAGGGTTTGAATATAGTAGGAATCATTGATTGTCATGCGCCAGAAATACTGGAAGAGTTAAAGCAGTTAAGAAGAGAGGGTATGATTAAGGAATTGAATGGCGGGGGATTGGATATTGATGGACTAACCCTCATACCTGGCGCTGAAATAGAAATTAATGACGAAAATTGCCAAGGGCCGATTCATGTTCTTGTATACATGCCGAGCATCGAGACGATGGAACATTTAAGTCAGTGGCTATCTTCCAGAATGAAAAATATTAATCTTAGCTCACAGCGAATGTACGGTAGTGCAATTGAATTGCAGCAATTTGTGAAATCCTTAAGTGGATTGTTCATTCCTGCGCATATATTTACTCCTTTCAAAAGTTTGTACGGAAAAGGAGTGAAAATGTCTTTAAACGAGGTGTTTGATCCGAACTTGATCGATGCGGTGGAGCTGGGTTTAAGTTCCAATACAGAAATGGCATCTACATTAGAGGAACTTTCAATGTATACGTTTTTAACAAACTCAGACGCTCATTCACTAGAGAAGATAGCCCGTGAATATCAGATGCTCTCTTTACAAGAAGCAACATTTGATGAATTTAAATGTGCACTACATGAAAAAGAAGGCAGAGAAATTATCGCGAATTACGGTCTGAATCCGTATCTTGGAAAATACTATAATTCTGCTTGTGAAAATTGCTTACATGCTTTTCAACCAAATAATAAGGCTTGCAGCGAGTGTGGAAGTACTAGGTTTATAAAGGGAGTAAACGACCGAATAAACGAACTTAAAGGCAACGAGACTGCACAAAGAAACCGGCCTCCATATATCCACCAGATTCCGCTAGAATTTATTCCGGGCCTCGGTCCGAAGACATTGACAAAACTGCGTGATGCATTCGGAACAGACATGGATATCATACACGCTGTGACACGAGAACAATTACTAAAGGTTGTAAAACCCTTAATAGCAGACCACATTCTTTCAGCTCGAAGCGGCGAGCTGTCAATCCAAATTGGCGGTGGCGGCACATATGGAAAAATTTCTAAAAATACATCCTATTAATTCATAAAAAATGAGACATACCTTCTCCCCGAATTCATAGAATAGAATTAAGAGTTTCGGTGGAGGAGGCCATACATAATGGATAGTGTGCGCTATTATATGCATCGTCACCTGGAAGAAAATAAAACGTTGTATGCGTTTGTTGGAGTTTTATTTTTAATGGGTGTCATTTTCGGAGCAATTATCGTTAATTCATTGAGTTTAAATCAGAAACAAGACCTCTATACGTATTTATCTCGTTTTTTTGTTCAAGCAGCTGAAGGTGGCTTTACTAGTAAATCGGATATGTTTTTTCAGAGTTTCGGCCACTACTTAAAATATATGGGTCTAATGTGGGTTCTCGGGTTATCTGTTATAGGGCTGCCTGTCATTTTAGTGATGTTGTTCTTAAAAGGAGTAGTCATCGGATTTACGGTAGGATTTTTAGTTAATCAGATGGGATGGTATGGGTTTTTGCTCTCTTTTGTTTCTGTTCTGCCACAAAACGTACTATTGATACCTGCATTCATTATCGTTACAGTAGCTGCTGTTGCTTTTTCAATTAAGATGATCCGCCAGCTAGCTTTTAAGAGACATCATATGCCTTTTTTGCCACAGCTCATGAGATATACGCTATTAGTAGCAGGAGTTGGTATATTGGTGCTTTTTGCCTCCACAATGGAAGCCTTTTTTACACCGGCATTAATGGAACAAGTGATAAAATGGTCGATTCAATAATTAATAATAAATATTTATTAATAATAAGTTTAAATCGTTATTTAAAATGACTTTAAATTGACAACTTTTTTCTCCATGCTTATAATTGTCTTGTGTATACATAAGGAGGAAAAGGGTATGGAAAGCAGAATCGACCGTATCAAAAAACAGCTTCATTCACAAAGTTATAAGCTGACTCCACAGCGTGAGGCGACCGTGAGAGTCCTCCTCGAAAACGAAGAAGATCATTTAAGTGCGGAAGATGTATATCTGCTCGTAAAAGAAAAGGCGCCTGAAATTGGTTTGGCGACCGTTTACCGTACTCTGGAACTCTTAACCGAACTTAAAGTAGTAGATAAAATTAACTTTGGTGATGGGGTATCCCGTTACGATCTTAGAACAGAAGGTGCCGATCACTTTCATCATCACCTTGTTTGTATCGAGTGTGGAGCAGTTGATGAAATACAAGAAGACCTTCTTGGCGATGTGGAAAAAGTTGTTGAAGAAGGCTGGAATTTTAAAATTAAAGATCACAGGCTGACATTCCACGGAATTTGTCACAGATGTCATCCAAAAGAAGATACAGAGAGTGAAGGAAGCGAAGAGTAGCGCTTCCTTTTGTTTTGTCTCATTTTTTTATTCTCTTCAATGACAAGTGGATTGAAACTCGTACCGCGGAAAGGGAGTATCCTGTAATTGAGATCCTCTTATAAGAGCAAAGAAGATTTAGAAAACATGCTTTCGTAAAAGCTTTTTCTATAAAATCGTTGCTTTCATATGTACTTTTTCTTCATTGAAAAATTGATTGGAGTGAAAGGTGCGAGACTCCTGCGGGACGAGCGGTCAGGTGAGACCCTTAAGGCGCAAAGCGGCAAGGGGATCACCGGTCGCCCCGCGGAAAGCGAGCAACCTGAAACGGAAATCAACTACTTCCAAGAACAACAAGATTTTCAAAAACAGACTTTATTTTAAATGCTTTTACAAAATATAAAGCAAAGAATATTTACAAAATCTTGAGAATCGGGTAACGTATGATTTGTAGATTTAACTTTTATGTATAATCAGGGAACATATGGGCATAACCTGTACTATATGAGGACAGGGGTGGACATGATGATTTCCTGGATGAGAATCGTTTGGAATACAACAAAGGTGTTTTTTGCATTTTCGATCTGCACGCTTGTTTTTTATTTCGGTTTGCTTTGGATCAACCAGGAATACGAAAACTATCATAGATATGACGAACCTAAAGGGAAAGCGGTTAAAGTCTTCAATTTGAGTTCTGACAGGGATTCGAACGTTGTGAAAAGGCTTTTCTATTTTTACCAAACAGGTGAGTAAGGAGGGGTATAGTGAACGGTCATGTTCAGGATTTTCTTCAATATATTATTGTAGAACGAGCCCTCTCAAAAAACACAATTGATTCATATAAAAGAGATCTGACTCAGTATGTACGTTACTTAGAAAAAGTGGAATCTCTTGAAACCATTCATGAGATCGACCGTAATCACATTATGGGATATCTTTTATTTTTAAAGGAAAATGGTAAGGCTTCCACGACACTTGCTCGTAATATAGCATCTATTCGTTCGTTTCACCAATTTCTTTTAAGAGAGAAGGTATCAAGCCAAGATCCTTCTGTACATATTGAGACACCAAAAACAGAAAGAAAACTGCCGAAAGTGTTATCGACTCAAGAAGTCGAAGCATTGTTGGATACACCAGCTTCGAACGATCCGTTCTCACAGCGTGACAAAGCCATGCTAGAGCTTCTATATGCAACTGGCATTCGTGTTTCAGAACTCGTACAGCTTAATTTAGGAGATGTACATCTTGATATGGGTTTCATCCGCTGTGTAGGAAAAGGGAACAAAGAAAGAATCATCCCGCTTGGGAAGATGGCTCAGGCAGCGATCGAACGATATTTACATAATGGACGTTCAATCATGTTAAAGGGTAAGAAGACAGAAGCTCTATTTTTGAATCATCATGGTAATCGTTTATCTCGTCAGGGATTTTGGAAAATTCTAAAACTGCTTGCAAGAAAAGCTCATATTGAAAAGGAACTAACACCGCATACGCTTCGGCACTCCTTTGCTACACACCTTTTAGAAAATGGAGCTGACTTGCGTGCCGTACAAGAAATGTTAGGACATGCTGACATTTCAACAACACAAATATATACGCATGTTACGAAAACAAGATTAAAAGATGTTTACTCCGCCTTCCATCCGAGGGCGTGAGCTTTATTTTTAAAATTAGATGTCAGACTTCTGACATCATTGAGGTTTTGTTTGTTGTTTCTACTAAAAGGAAATAGTAAATAAAGTGTATTTATGAACTTCAGGAGGAAAAAATGAAACAATCACGCTTTAAGAGAACTTTTTTAATCGTAATGGATTCTGTAGGGATCGGTGAGGCGCCAGACGCTGAAAAATTTGGTGATAAAGGCGCCCACACTTTAGGTCATATCGCAGAGAAAATGAACGGGCTAAGTGTTCCTAACTTGGAAAAACTGGGACTCGGAAATATTGATGCAACGATGAAAGGGATACAGCAGGCAGAGAATCCTCTTGCTCATTATGCAAAACTTCCTGAACTCTCAAACGGAAAAGATACGATGACAGGACATTGGGAGATCATGGGCCTTCATATAAAGGAACCTTTCCAAACGTTCCCTGACGGTTTTCCAGATGAACTGATTGATATGCTTACTGAAAAGTGGGGCAGAGGGATACTAGGAAATAAAGCAGCTTCAGGTACAGAGATTATTTCAGAGCTTGGGGAAGAACATGTTAAAACAGGTAAATTAATTGTATATACGTCTGCAGATTCAGTATTACAAATTGCAGCTCACGAAGATGTTGTACCGCTAGAAGAATTGTATAAGATTTGCGAAACAGCAAGAGAAATGACACGAGAAGGCAAGTACATGCTAGGCCGAATCATAGCTCGTCCGTTTAAAGGAGAGCCCGGATCTTTCGAAAGAACGTCTAACCGTCATGACTATGCTCTTAAGCCTTTTGGAAGAACGGTTATGAACGAGCTGGAAGATAAAGGTTACGACAGCATCGCTCTAGGAAAAATCTCGGATATCTTTGATGGTGAAGGCGTAACGAAGGCTATTCGTACGAAATCTAACATGGATGGAATGGACAAGCTTGTTGAATCTATGGATGAGGATTTTACTGGACTTAACTTCTTAAACCTTGTCGATTTTGATGCACTGTTTGGACATAGAAGAGATCCAAAAGGCTATGGAGAGGCACTAGAGGAATTTGATGCACGTTTGCCAGAAGTTCTCGAAAAGTTAAAAGATGATGATTTGCTTATCATTACAGCGGACCATGGTAATGATCCCGTTCATCACGGAACAGATCATACACGTGAATATGTACCATTGATGGTTTATCACAAAAACATCAAAGAAGGTAAGTTGCTGAATGTAGGCAATACGTTTGCTGACATTGGGGCAACAATCGCAGAGATTTACGATGTACAGAAACCAGAAATCGGTCAAAGCTTTTTAAATCAGCTTTAAGTTAAGGGGGAAAATAACATGTCAAAACAATTGCAGACATCTGCTGAATTTATTCAATCAAAACTTACTTCAACTCCAAAAATAGGCTTAATCCTAGGTTCTGGACTTGGAATCCTTGCGGAGGAAATTGAGAATCCAGTTGTTATTCCATATTCAGAGATTCCTGAATTTCCTGTATCAACAGTAGAAGGACATGCTGGTCAGCTTGTTATTGGTGAGCTTGCTGGTAAACAAGTTGTTGCAATGCAAGGCCGTTTTCATTATTACGAAGGATACTCAATGGAAAAAGTAACTTTCCCGGTTCGTGTGATGAAACTGATCGGAGTAGAAACAATTGTAGTTACGAATGCAGCTGGTGGCGTAAACAAGGACTTTGAAGCCGGAGATTTAATGCTGATTACAGACCATATCAACAATTTTGGTGTCAATCCGTTAATTGGCGCAAATGATAGCACATTCGGAGTACGTTTCCCTGATATGAGTGAAGCGTATACAGCTTCACTTCAAGATGTGGCTCGAGGCGTAGCAAAAGAATTAAACATCACATTAAAAGAAGGCGTTTATGTCGGCAACACAGGGCCTTCTTATGAAACACCTGCTGAAGTAAGAATGCTTCGTGTTCTAGGTGCAGATGCTGTAGGGATGTCTACGGTCCCAGAAGTAATCATCGCACGTCATGCGGGCTTGAAAGTGCTTGGAATCTCATGTATTTCCAATATGGCTGCAGGTATCTTAGATCAGCCTTTAACACACGATGAAGTTATGGAAACAACAGAAATGGTAAAAGCTAATTTTCTTTCTTTAGTAAAAGGAATTGTAAAAGAAATTTAAGTTTAAAATCGCACTAAACCAAAGTTTTATCCAATTAGTACAAACAAAATGTTTTGAAGTATCGTTATAAGAAAGTGGTGTTGTTAATATGAGAATGGTTGATTTAATTCAAAAAAAGCGTGACGGTAAAGAACTAACTAAAGCCGAAATAGATTATATTATCCAAAACTATACGAATGGCGAGATCCCAGACTATCAGATGTCTGCGTTTGCCATGGCTGTGTACTTTAAAGACATGACAACTGAGGAACGCGCTAATTTTACAATGGCGATGGTTGAATCAGGTGACCAAATCGATCTTTCAGCAATCGAAGGAATAAAAGTTGATAAACATTCAACAGGTGGTGTTGGTGATACAACAACTCTAGTATTAGCTCCTCTAGTTGCCGCTCTTGGTGTACCTGTAGCTAAAATGTCAGGAAGAGGACTTGGGCATACTGGCGGAACAATTGACAAATTAGAAGCAGTTCCTGGTTTCCACGTTGAAATTGACAACCAGCAGTTTATTGATTTAGTAAACAAAAACAAGCTTGCTGTTATTGGTCAGAGCGGAAATCTTACACCTGCGGATAAAAAACTATATGGTCTTCGTGATGTAACGGCTACGGTTAATTCGATCCCACTGATTGCAAGCTCGATTATGAGTAAGAAAATCGCAGCTGGTGCAGATGCGATTGTATTAGATGTAAAAACAGGTGCTGGAGCATTTATGAAAACACCAGAAGAAGCAGAAGAGCTTGCAAACGCAATGGTGAAAATCGGGAACGCAGTTGGACGAAATACAATGGCTGTAATTTCTGATATGAGTCAGCCATTGGGTCTTGCGATCGGAAATGCGCTTGAGATTAAGGAAGCGATAGACACACTTAACGGAAACGGACCTAAAGACCTTGAAGAGTTATGCTTAACACTAGGATCTCACATGGTGTATCTCGCGAAAAAAGCAGATTCCCTTGAACAAGCACGTGAGATGCTGAAAGAAGCGATTACTTCTGGTAAGGCTCTTGAAACGTTGAAAGTGTTCTTAAAAGCACAAGGCGGAGATGAGTCTGTTGTCGACCATCCAGAAAATCTTCCACAAGCAGCTCATACATTTGAATTGGCTGCAGAAGAAGATGGATATGTATCTGAGATCATTGCCGATGAGATCGGTACAGCAGCAATGATTTTAGGTGCAGGACGAGCAACAAAAGAATCCGAAATTGATTTAGCTGTTGGTCTGATGCTTAACAAAAAAGTTGGGGATTCAGTATCAAAAGGGGATTCTCTTGTTACGATCTACAGCAACACAGAGAATGTAGAAGATGTTAAAAAGAGAATTCGTGATGCTTATACGATTTCAAAGGATGCAGTAGAAGCACCACCGCTTGTATATAAAGAAATCAAACAATAACTCTAAATTTTATGGGTGACTCAAGAGGATTAAACTTCTGAGTCACCTTTTTTTGTTTGGATAGCTTTTCACTCTTCGATAGGCAAAAGGATGAAGTTGAATGAAAAATCCAGCTTCTTTTTGAATTTAGCTCCTTAAAACTGTTTTTTGGGGCATGAAAGAAAAGGAGAGTTTGTCGAGAAATAGCGAATCGCCTTTATTAAGTCAATAATCGCCTTATTAATGCTAAAAATCGCTTAATTATTTCTAGAATGAACTTAATTTTTCCCAAAATCGCTCAATTCAGCAAAATGAATACCCCAAGGTGTTTATGATTTCAACCGTTCAAGCTACAAACTGCCCACAAATGCCATTCTTATATTCATATTATATTCATATACAGAAAGACAAAACAAAACTTCAGCCGTTTTTGATTACTATTAAATGTGGGAACAGAGCTTTTTTAGATGGAAGAAACGGTATAAAGTGAAAAATTATGGAAAAAATAAAGCTATATGAATGGAGGGAACTGTATGAAAGGCGTAATTTCAGGTCTACTTAGTATTTGTTTGCTAGCAGCTTTTTCTATCCCAAAAGCAGAGGCGGCAGAAAAAGAAAAGATGAAGCTTGCTGAACAGAGCCACTCGGCAATTTTAATGGAACAAGATAGTGGCAGTGTTCTGTTTGAGAAAAATAGTCATGAAAAGCTGCCGCCAGCAAGTATGACTAAAATCATGACGATGATCCTTATCATGGAAGCCATTGATAAAGGGAAAATCAGTTGGAACGATAAGATTCGTGTCTCTGATTATGCAGCAAGTATGGGAGGATCACAGATTTTCCTTGAGCCTGGTGAAGAGATGCGTGTAGAAGATATGGTCAAAGGAATTGCGATCGGCAGTGCCAATGATGCGTCTGTAGCAATGGCAGAACATATTGCTGGATCAGCTGAGTCTTTTGTTAACATGATGAACGATAAAGCAAAAGAGCTTGGTTTAAATGATACGTTCTTTAAGAATCCAACAGGACTTCCTGCAGCTGGACATTACACGTCAGCGCACGACATGGCAATCATGGGGAAGGAACTTCTCAAACATGAAGAAGTTACGAAGTTCACCGGACTTTATGAAGATTATTTAAGAGAAGAATCAGAAAAGAAATTTTGGCTCGTTAACACGAACAGACTTGTTAAATTTTATCCGGGTGTAGACGGTTTGAAAACTGGATTTACGAATGAAGCAAAATATTGTTTAACTGCAACAGCAAATAAGAACGGTATGAGGGTAATTGCAGTCGTTATGGGTGCTCCTTCTCCAAAAGAAAGAAATGCTCAAGTTACATCGATGCTCGATTATGCCTTTACCCAGTTTTCAACTAAGAAGCTATACGACAGACATGAAATAGTAAAAGAAGTAAAGGTTCAAAAAGCAGAAAAATCTAAACTGCCTGTTGTTACTTCAGAAAACATCTCCCTTTTATTAAAAAGAGGTGAAACAGCGAAAAAAGTGAAAACCGAAGTAAATGTGGATAAAGATTTGAAACTACCTGTAAAAAAAGGACAGCAGATCGGATCTCTAAAAATATATAGCGGGGATAAGCTGATCACTGAAAGTCCAGTTCTAGCTTCAGAGACAGTGAAAAAAGCATCATGGTGGAAACTTTTCAAACGAACAGCAGGACAAATGTCAAAATCCTCCTGATTATGAAGTATTCTTGACAGTTATAGGCGAATTCCCACTAGTTTTGTCAGGAGTGAAGGAATTCGTCTATTTTTATAGAAACTTCACGTTATCCAAAAAAGAAGGAGAGGATAGCGTGGGATTAGCTGTCAATCTGGAACTTAAACACACCGTATTATGTATCCGCTTAGACGGAGAACTTGATCACCATACAGCAGACATGCTTCGGTCACAAGTTGAAGAATATTTGAGAAAACATACGGTAAATCATATTGTATTAAATTTAGAAGGTTTAAGTTTCATGGATAGTTCAGGCTTAGGTGTAATATTAGGACGATATAAGCAGATCAAGAGTCAAAATGGAGAGATGGTAGTATGTGCCATATCACCAGCGGTAAAAAGACTTTTTGAAATGTCAGGACTATTTAAGATTATCAGGCTTGAAGAAGATGAAGAGCTTGCCCTTCAGGCTTTGGGGGTGGCTTAAAATGAGAAATGAAATGAAGATTCAATTTTCAGCATTAAGTCAAAATGAATCCTTTGCTCGTGTTACGGTAGCAGCTTTTATTGCCCAAATTGATCCAACGGTAGATGAACTGACTGAGATCAAGACCGTTGTTTCAGAAGCTGTAACGAACGCCATTATTCACGGATATGAAAACAAAGCAACAGGAATGGTCTATATTGAAGCAGCCATTGAAGAGGACACGATTCATCTAACAATCCGTGATGAAGGTATGGGAATCCGTGACTTGGATCAGGCAAGACAGCCGCTTTATACATCTAAGCCAGAGCTTGAGCGCTCAGGTATGGGCTTTACAATCATGGAAAACTTTATGGACAGTGTAGAAGTCATCTCAGAACCGTCATACGGAACTACGATTCACTTGACAAAATACTTAACCAAAAATAAAGCAATGTGTAATTAAGGGAGTATGTCTATGGATGTCGAGGTGAAAGGCAGCAAAAGTGAACCGTTTCTTAAGGATGAAGAGATTAAGTTATTGATCAAACAGAGTCAGGAAGGAGATCAGTCAGCTCGTGATACGATTGTAGAAAAAAACATGAGGCTGGTCTGGTCTGTGGTTCAACGCTTTTTAAACAGAGGTTATGAAGCTGATGACCTTTTTCAAATCGGCAGTATCGGATTATTAAAATCAGTAGATAAATTTGATCTTTCCTATGATGTACGGTTCTCAACTTATGCAGTACCGATGATCATCGGGGAGATTCAGCGCTTCATTCGAGACGATGGAACTGTGAAAGTTAGCCGCTCTTTAAAAGAGACAGGAAATAAAGTAAGAAAAGCAAAAGACGAGTTATCCAAGTCATTAGGGCGTACACCAACCATATCAGAAGTGGCTGAACATCTTGAGGTTGCAGTGGAAGATGTGATCATGGCGCAAGATGCAGTAAGAGCGCCACAATCCATTCACGAAACGGTGTATGAAAATGATGGCGATCCTATCACTTTACTCGATCAAATCTCAGACCACTCTGAAAACAAATGGTTTGATAAGATCGCATTAAAGGATATCATGGATAAGCTCGATGAAAGAGAACGTCTAATTGTATATTTGAGGTATTTTAAAGATCAAACCCAATCCGAAGTTGCTGATCGTCTTGCGATTTCTCAAGTACAAGTGTCGAGACTCGAAAAGAAGATACTATTATTTATGAAAAACCAGATGGAGACTTAAACGTCCTATCTGGTTTTTTTGTTTTGTATTTTTTTTATTTAGGCTGTTTTCGTATTCATTGTTGCTTTTGAAAGTAGTTGATCTCCGTTTCAGATGCTCGCTTTCCGCGGGGCAGGCGGTGAGCCACATTCGTACGTTTCACTCTTAAGTGTCTCACCTGCCCGCCTGTCCCGCAGGAGTCTCGCATCCTACACTCCAATCAATTATTCATAGAAGACAAGATGCAAAAGCAACGATTTTTGAAAAGAGCGTTCATTTAAGACATTTCTAAAAGAATGTTGCTGTTGAACACTTAAGTTGCCTCCAAAATTAAATTTTTTACCTTCAACCACTAATACCTTTAATACCTTGATAACATTTCCAATAATTATTCTCTTGGAACACACAAATGATGACTTAAGAAGAATTTCAAGTTCTTTCTTTACCTTAAAATCTTCGTTGATATGGTTGATTGGAGTGGAAGGTACGAGACTCCTGCGGGACGCGCGGTCAGGTGGAGACTCCTAATGGCGCAAAGCGGCAGGAGGCTCACCGTACGCCCCGCGGAAAGGGAGTACCTGGAACGGAAAACAACCACTTTCAAATACCTCAAAGATTGTGGAACCAGTTTTTTATATTTTATCTTTTTTTGTGGTAGTTTTTGGATGGTGTTCGTTGTGAGGCATGATAAGAATTGCGGTATCGCATACTAAACACAAATGCGCTTAAGAAAGAGGTGAAGTGAAATTGGATAAAACGGTATACCTGCGTATGCGTCAACGTGTACAGGTCCTTTTGAATCAGAAGGTTACAATCGGTGAGGTTGCACAGATTGTTGCATCTGATGAGTTAGAAAGAGACATCAAGGGATATGTTATCCATGAAGTAACCCCTGAAGATAAGCATTTGATTGTTATAGATGTCATGCGTGTGATCGGAACGATTCAACAGAAAAAGCCTGAGTTAGATGTTCAGACAATCGGCCCTGCACAATCGATTCTAGAGATTCAGATGAAACAAAAAAAGTTAGCACCTGTTTATTTTGTACTCGTGTGGCTGCTGCTCTTTACTGGTTCTGCGCTTGCGATTATGAATTTTCATGAAGATGTCAGCATGCAGCTTGTTCATCAAAAAATCTATTTTATGATAACTGGGCATTATAAAGAACAGCCTTTATTGCTTCAAGTTCCTTATTCATTCGGACTTGGCTTAGGAATGATTCTGTTTTTTAACCATCTGTTCCGGAAAAGGCTTAACGAAGAACCAAGCCCGTTAGAAGTAGAGATGTTCAACTATCAACAAGACCTTGATCAATATGTAATCGTTCATGAAAACAAAGAAACCGAGAAAAAGATCAATGGGAATTAAAGTCATACTGGTTGCTTTTATTGGATTTGGCGGAGGAATAACAGTTGGTTCTGGTCTCGTTGCGCTGATAACGGTATTAGGAATCGTTCCAAGACTGATGCAGCTTTCAAAAACATATCGGTACATCAGAGGTTATGAATTAAGCATTATATTAGGAGCGGTAATTGGCGGCTGGATGAACTTAAGAAACGCTTCAATTACATTTCCAGCATTCTTCCTCGTTCCAATCGGCCTATTTGCAGGAATTTTTGTAGGGATGCTTGCAGCTGCTTTAACTGAAGTCTTGAACGTACTTCCGATTCTTGCAAAAAGAGTAGGATTCGGTGAGAAGATCATCATCATATTAATGGCGATTGTATTAGGTAAAATTTCAGGATCTTTGTTTCATTGGATGTATTACATTAACCACTAAGGATGTGAGTGATTTATGGCAACAAAAGAAGAACAGCAAGCATATGCAAAAAAAATCAAACCGATTCAGCCTAAACCTCCTTATGTTTTAAATTGTTTAAAAGCATTTTTAGTCGGCGGGTTAATCTGTGTGATTGGTCAAGCGATTCAAAACTTTTATATCGAATTTTTTAATTTCTCACAAGAAACGGCCGGCAATCCAACCGTTGCAACGCTCATTTTAATTGCAGCTCTTTTAACAGGATTAGGTGTTTATGATAAGATCGGTCAGTTTGCTGGAGCAGGTTCAGTAGTGCCAGTAACTGGTTTTGCGAATGCTGTAACGAGTGCTGCACTAGAACATAAGAGTGAAGGTCTTGTACTTGGAGTGGCTACAAATCTGTTTAAACTTGCAGGAGCAGTTATCGTTTTCGGGGCTGTGTCTGCCTACGTTTTTGGGATGATCCGCTACATCTTTCAGCATTTGACATAAGGAGTGAAAGCATGAATTTATTAGGAAGACAGACGTGGAAATTTGCGAATAATGTGTATCTGAATGCAGCAGGAACTGCCGTTGGTCCGATGGAAAGTGAAGGTCCATTAGGCAGTTACTTTGATAAAACATATAACAACCTTCATTGCGGGCAAAAGAATTGGGAGCTTGCTGAAAGGCAGCTGATGGAAGACGCGATCAATGCTTGTTTACAGAAAGTAAAGATGAAGCCTGAAGATATCAATTTTTTATTGGCAGGTGATCTGCTTAACCAGATCGTTTCGTCCAACTATACAGCTCGAGGCAATGGTATCCCCTTCTTAGGCGTATTTGGAGCTTGCTCAACTTCTATGGAGTCTCTAGCGTTAGGCGCAGCATTGGTAGATGGCGGTTACGCAAACAGAGTTGTGGCAGCCGTTAGTTCGCACAACGCAACAGCCGAAAGACAGTTTAGATACCCAACTGAATATGGCGGACAAAAACCAGATACGGCTACGTTTACCGTTACAGGTGCAGGTGCGGCTCTTGTCAGTAAAGAGGTTTCTGATATTAAGATTACATCAGCAACAGTCGGAAAAGTTGTGGACTTAGGAATAAAAGACCCTTTTGATATGGGTTCTGCGATGGCACCTGCAGCAGCGGATACAATCGCTGCTCATTTTAAAGAGATGAATGTTGAACCAAATGAGTATGACTTAATCGCTACAGGAGACCTTTCAGGTGTGGGTGCGCCAATCGTAAAAATGCTGTTGAAAGAACAGGGCTATGATGTTTCTGATAATCATCGCGATTGCGGGCTGATGATTTATCGCTCCGGTCAGCAGGTGTTTGCTGGAGGAAGCGGCTGTGCATGTTCTGCGGTTGTCACTTATGGGTACATCCTGGATGAGATCCGAAAAGGGAATTTAAAGAAAGTTCTTATGGTAGCGACAGGAGCACTTTTAAACCCTGTTATGGTTCAGCAAAAAGAAAGTATTCCAACGGTTGCTCACGGAGTTGTTTTAGAGCGGGCGGAAGGAGGACAATAAGATGGAATTTTTCTGGGCATTTGTAATAGGAGGCGCCATTTGTGTCGTCGGTCAATTGATGATGGATGTTTTGAAATTAACACCAGCGCATGTTACCACTTCGTTTGTAGTGATAGGAGCAGGTCTTGATGCTTTCGGAATCTATGATAACTTAATCAAGTTTGCAGGAGCGGGTGCTACCGTTCCGATTACAAGCTTTGGTCACTCACTTCTTCATGGTGCGATGGCAGCAGCTGACGAACATGGTTTTATCGGAATAGCGATGGGTATTTTTGAGTTAACATCTGCAGGTATTTCTTCTGCCATTTTGTTTGGTTTTTTAGTAGCAGTCATTTTTGAACCAAAGGGGTGATTCTATGGTGAAAAAACGGGTCATTTTCATAACAGATGGAGATCTGTATGCATTGCGGGTTGTAGAACATGCTGCTAAACAAGTTGGCGGCCGCTGTATTTCGCAATCATGGGGAAATCCATCCAAAAAGAGCGGAGAAGAACTAGTAGAAATGATCCGAACAACACCTAATGATCCTGTACTTGTGATGTTCGATGACTGTGGTTTTAAGGGAGAAGGTCCTGGAGAACATGCAATGAGATACATTCATCAGCAAAAAGACATAGATGTTATCGGTGCAGTAGCTGTGGCTTCAAAGACTCATTTCGCTGAGTGGACGAAAGTACATTGCTCAATGGACAGATATGGTGAACTCACAGAGTTTGGCATTGATAAGAGCGGGCTGCCAGATTTAGAAACTGGAAGAATTAATGGCGATACCGTGTATATACTCGATGAACTAAATCTTCCCTTTGTGGTTGGAATCGGAGACATTGGTAAAATGTCAGGCTTCGATGCTGTGGAAAAAGGGGCTCCGATTACAGTTAAAGCCATTAAACTCATTTTAGAAAGGAGCGAATCAAGTGGGAAACGCCAAAAATAAGACTCCGATCAGTAAGAATATTCATGACACAGAAAAGTTCTTAAAAGAACGTCTTGGCATCGGCGTAAGTTTCGATGTTGGGGTCAGAAAGATTTTTGTTCTAAAAAAAGAACTGCAGCTTTATTATTGTACAGGTCTTTGTGACAGTGAGTTCATCATTATGATCTATCGTGAGCTTATGGATATGGATCATGGTCATAGGTCACCAGGCAAAGTAAAAGACCTTGTACATAATCATTTGGCTCACCAGCAAGTGGAGCTAACAAAATCATTAGATGAAGCCGTAGACAGGATGCTGTCGGGATTAATCGTTATCTTTGTTGACGGTGAGGAAGAAGCCTTTGTTGTTGACGTAAGGAGCTACCCGGGTAGGTCTCCTGAAGAACCGGATATCGAGAAAGTTGTAAGAGGTGCTCGCGACGGATATACGGAGAACATTATCATCAACACTGCTCTTACAAGAAGACGTATTCGAGATGAGCGTTTAAGACACGAAATTATGCAAGTTGGAGAAAGGTCTAAAACCGATGTATGTCTTTCTTATATACAGGACGTTGCAGATCCAGGGCTCGTTGATCTGATAAGAAAAGAAATCAGCTCTATAGAGATCGACGGGATACCGATGGCGGATAAAACGATCGAAGAATTTATTGTTAAACAAGGCTGGAATCCGTTTCCCTTAGTCCGGTATACAGAGCGGCCTGACGTTGCAGCTCAGCATTTAATGGAAGGGCATGTATTGATTATCACGGATACATCACCGAGCGTTATTATTACCCCTACGACACTCTTTCATCATGTGCAGCATGCAGAAGAGTTTAGGCAAACTCCATTTATCGGTGCTTTTTTAAGATGGACACGTTTTACTGGGATGCTCGCTTCTGTCTTTTTAGTTCCGATGTGGCTCTTGTTTTCAATGGAAAAAGAGCTGCTGCCGCCTTTTATTGATTTTATTGGACCAAATAAAACAACCAACATCCCATTATTTTTACAGATCATCTTTGCGGAAATTGGGATTGATATCTTGAGGCTTGCCGCCATTCATACACCTAGTGCCCTTTCGACTGCTATGGGTCTGATCGCAGCAGTATTGATCGGCCAGATTGCGATTGACGTTGGCTTGTTCGTTCCAGAAGTTATCTTGTATGTAGCAATTGCTGCGATCGGATCGTTTTCAACTCCAAGCTACGAGCTCAGTATCGCCAATAAAGTGCTGCGGCTCTTCTTAATTGCAATGGTGATGCTCTTTAAAGTCCCGGGGTTTATAATCGGGTTTACGATTATGATTTTATACATGGCAACCATTAAGAACTTGAACACACCATACTTATGGCCGCTCTTACCGTTTAATCCGAAAGCGTTTCTGCAGATTGTCGTTCGGATAGCCGTTCCGCTCTCTAAAGTGCGACCGAGCATCGTGCATCCGCAAAACACAAAAAAACAGCCAACTAATTAATCTGTCCCTTGCTGATTGTTGAAAATTGTGTTAAATTCATAACTAATTATATATGCCTCATATGAGGTAGAGGCGCAAAACGAATGAGTAGCATATGGAGTTTGTGGATGACGATGAAATATGTTGAAAGGTCAATTTGCCGAAGTGTAAAAAGAGCTCCATCTCTTTTTATGCTGGGCCGCTGCTGAAGAAGCAACGGACTGTCACTACAGCAGTAGTGGAGAGCTATTCCGACATGAGGGTACGGTTATGACAGCCTGCCTTAGTTGCGGCTGTCTTTTGTATTTGTCGGGATTGAATTCTCTATCAACAACGAGAGGGGATTTTTTGTGAATTTACACGGTACAGCACAGATCGGACAAAATCATCATTTATGGATAGGTGGTACAGATACGGTTGAACTTGCAAAAAAATACGGAACACCACTTTATCTGTACGATGTATCTTTGATAAAGAATAGAGCAAGAGGTTTTAAGAGAGCATTCGAAGAAAAAGGTGTGGGCTACCAAGTCGCGTACGCCTCTAAAGCGTTCTCCTCCATCGCCATGTTTCAGCTGATCGAACAAGAAGGATTAAGTCTCGATGTAGTTTCAGGCGGAGAGCTTTACACTGCCCTTCAAGCAGAGTTTCCCGCAGAACGAATTCATTTTCATGGAAACAATAAAAGCTATGAAGAGTTAGAGTTTGCACTTAATGCTGGAGTAGGATGTATTGTAGTTGACAACTTTTTTGAGATCTCATTACTAAAAATGTTAAGCAGCAAACTCAATAAAAAAGTGAATGTTTTATTGCGGCTCACTCCAGGCATTGAAGCACATACACATGATTACATCATTACAGGCCAGGAGGATTCTAAATTTGGTTTTGATTTAGGGAACGGCCAAGCTGATAAGGCGCTGCAGGAAGTTCTTGATTATGAAGGTTTTCAAGTATTAGGGGTTCATTGTCATATCGGTTCTCAAATCTTTGAAACAGATGGTTTTACTTTAGCGATCGAGAAGTTATTTGGGCACTTTAAGAAATGGGAAGAGAGCTTCAACTATTTTCCAGAAGTCGTTAACCTTGGTGGAGGTTTTGGTATTCAATATACTTCTGAAGACACACCGCTTGCACCAGAACAGTATGTCACGGCTATGATTGAAGAAGTGAGCAAACAGATGAACCGTTTTGAAGGAAGAGGTTTACCTGAGTTGTGGATTGAACCGGGCCGGTCGCTTGTAGGTGACGCAGGAACAACGATCTATTCGATCGGATCGCAAAAAGAGATTGAAGGTGTTAGACATTATGTTTCTGTTGACGGCGGAATGACCGATAACATTCGCCCTGCACTCTATCAGGCAAAATATGAAGCTTATGTTGCAAACAAAATGAACGAAAAGCCTGCACAAACCGTATCCATCGCAGGGAAATGCTGTGAGAGCGGAGATATGCTGATCTGGGATATCGAGCTGCCGAAAGTAACGGATAACGATTATTTAGCAGTATCATGTACCGGAGCATATGGATACAGCATGGCGAGCAATTATAACCGCATTCAACGACCTGCCGTTGTGTTTGTTGAGAACGGCGAGGAACAACTTGTAGTGAAACGGGAAACATATGAAGACCTCATTAAGAATGATGTCCCATTAAAAACAAATGTTTTTGTGTAAATTAGTTTACGGAGCAGTCATTTAACCGTACAATGGTAGTTGTAATGAAGTTGAAGGAGGCCTGTTTTTTATGAAAAAAGGTTCGATTGAATTTGAAAATGGCGAAAAAATACTTTTTGATTTGTTCCAAGAAGAAGCACCTGGAACAGTAGAAAACTTTGAAAAACTTGCAAACGAAGGGTTTTATAACGGTGTAACTTTCCACCGTGTTATCCCTGGTTTCGTAGCTCAAGGTGGAGACCCTACGGGAACTGGAGCTGGAGGCCCTGGTTATTCAATCCCTTGTGAAACAGAAGGAAACCCGCATAAGCACGTAGCTGGTTCTCTATCAATGGCACATGCTGGCCGTGATACAGGCGGAAGCCAATTCTTTATCGTACATGAGCCACAGCCGCACTTGAACGGTGTTCACACAGTTTTCGGACAAGTTACCGAAGGCATGGAAACAGTACTTCGCATTAAACAAGGCGATGTAATGAAAGAAGTTAAAGTTTGGGAAGAATAATTTTCTAAAATGAAGAAAGCTCCGGAAATAATCCGGAGCTTTTTTATATTTATGTCGACTCGTCAATATATGATTAAAATTAGTCAAATTAATCATTAAACTCGTCAAAATAATCAATGAACTCGTCAAATTAATTATGAAATTGGCTGAATGAAAGCTCAAATCAACAAATAGTGTGAGTCAACCTTTATAAAATTCTGTTTTTCTTCAGTTTTTGTTTATTTCGTTCATCAATAACAGAGGTTCGATCTCTTAAAGAGTGCTTATGAACGATGCTGTCATCAGTCATGGCTTGTGAGTACCAATCTTCATCTGTTGCATTTGCTTCAAATAAGCATTTTTGTAATAATTCCGTTGTCAGGGGCAGAGATATCGGCTCAAAGGGTTTCTGTTGCTCAATTTTTTGTTTTCTCTCCCTAATCAGTTCAAACAAGGGCTGTGTTTGTATCCCAAGTTCCTTTATAGCTGATTCTTCTTTTTCAAGTTTTCGTAAACCGCTCGTAATCATTTTTTTTGCGCCGTTCATGTTACCTCGCCGCTGATGATAGAGTGCGACAGCAAGTTGGATGAGTCCCGGCCACAGATCACCTTTCATTCCTTCTGCTTTCCAATGTTCCTCAAGAACCTCATGGCATTCAAAATAATCTTGTTCTCTATGAAAATGTATTAAGTATTCAATCCATGGTTTTGGGTAAATCACAGTCGTCCACACCCCTTAATAAGCTCGATTTTAAGTTTACCACATGCACCGTGTGAATAAAAACAAACCGCGACACGAACAAAATATGATATAATTTTATAATACAAAAACGCTGATAAAACTGGGGAAATGTTATGCAATATAGTGTGAAGCTTGATGGATTTGAAGGTCCGCTTGATTTATTGCTTCATTTAATACAAACCTACGAAGTGGATATTTATGATATTCCAGTAGCCATTATCACTGAGCAATACCTTCAATATATACATACGATGAAAGAACTAAAACTGGATGTGGCAAGTGAATTTTTAGTGATGGCAGCTACACTGCTAGCGATTAAGAGTAAGATGCTGCTGCCAAAGCATGAGGAAGAACTGTTTGAAAACCAGATGGAACTTGAGATGGAAGAAGATCCGAGAGATGAGCTTGTTAGAAGGCTAGTAGAGTATAGAAAGTATAAACATGCTGCAGATGAGCTAAAAGAAAGAGAATCCGCAAGAAGTTTAGTCTATACGAGACAGCCGCTTGATTTGAGTCAGTTTGAAAAAGAAGAAACTGCCAAACAAGTCACGAATGTAACCCTTTATGATATGCTGCAGGCGATGCAAAAAGTCTTTCAAGAGAAGGTTACCCGTGCTCCGAGACAAACGACGATTGAACGTCAAGAGATTCCTATCGAAACAAGGATGGAACAAATAAAAAGTTCACTTGTTTCAGTAGGAGGACGAAAAAAGTTTACAGAGCTGTTTGATAAAAGTACAAAAGAGCACGTGGTTGTTACGTTTCTTGCGATTTTAGAACTAATGAAGGTGAAAACCATCAATTGTGAACAGCAAGATCATTTTAGTGAAATATATATAACGATGTTAGAGGAGTAATACGATTTGGAACGAAATGAAATAAAAGCAGTTGTCGAGGGTTTGCTTTTTGTCAGTGGAGACGAAGGAATTGATAGAAAACAGATCGCTCAAGTACTGGAGATTGATAGCAAAGATTTGGATCCCATCATTGAAGAATTGAAGGAGAGTTATTCGTCATCAGACAGAGGGATGTCTATTGTGGAATATGCGGGATCTCTTCAATTTGTAACAAAGCCGGATCATGCTGTCTATTATGAAAGGCTTGTCGAAACACCAGGACATTCAACACTTTCACAGGCTGCTCTTGAAACACTTGCAATCATTGCTTATAAACAGCCGATTACGAGGTCTGAGATTGAAGAAGTAAGAGGTGTAAAAACAGAAAAGCCTTTACAGACATTATCTGCAAAAGGACTTGTAAAAGAAGTTGGAAGAGCTGAGGGTACCGGTAGAGCGATCCTTTATGGAACAACCAAAGCATTTCTAGAGCATTTTGGTCTGCAGAACATTAAGGAGCTGCCACCGCTGCCTGAGAACATAAAGGAAGAAAGTGTTGAACAGGAAGCAGACTTGTTCTTTTCAAAGTTTCAGGAATCACTAACTACTGAAGATCAGTAAGGGGGAGTTATGCATTGTTGATTCAGCATATTGAGGGTATTGAGTTAGAAAAAGAAAAGCCGAATACATCAGAGGATTTTTTCAACCGTTCAGAAGCTACTTATGAATTGAACGGAAAAACACAAACTTTTCACCTGCTTTATGTGCGATATTTTGAAGAAAAACTTCAAGAGGAATTAACGCAGCATGACTTCTGGAAAGAATACTTGGATACTTACAAAATACGTGAGATTGCTTCACTTGTTGCGTTGAGCAGCAATCACGCATATTTAAAGCGGAAACGAGTTTATATAAACGACTATGATGAATTTAGGAATCTTTTTGTTCATTCTAACGAAGGAATATTAAGACCTCATCTGAACGCGTTAAGGAAAATAGCTAAGTAGGACAGCCATTATTTTTTTGGCTGTTTTTTTATTTTGTTGCTTCTTTTTTATTGTCATCCTTGAACAGTTGAATGGAGTGGAAGGTGCGAGACTCCTGCGGGACAGGCGGGCAGGTGAGACACTTAAGAGTGAAACGTAGGAATGTGGCTCACCGCCTGCCCCGCGGAAAGCGAGCACCTGGAACGGAAACCAACTACTTTCAAAAGCAACAATGAATATGAAAACAGCCTTTCTAAAAGACTGTTGCTGTTGAAGTGGTTTGAAGTATTACAAATACTGAATTCAACTACCTTAAAGAACATAGGTTAGCGGAATCATCCTTCTAAAAAAAGTCTCCGTTTTAAAAGGCTGTTTAAGGGTAAATTACTAAAAAAGGAAATGCAGCAGAAGGAGAGAGATCACTTGCCAAGAATAGCAGCAGTCGAAACGATAAATCCCCCACACAAACTTTCCCAAGATGAAACGATGGAATTTGCAAGAAACTTATTTCAGGATGCTTTCTCAGACATTGAGCGATTATTAAAGGTTTTTCAAAATGGTGAAATCGAGTCTCGTTACTTTGCGATGCCTATCGATTGGTTTAAGAAAAAAAGAAGTTTTCAAGAGAAAAATGATTTATACATAGATTTTGCCACCAATCTAGGAGCAGAATGTATAGAAAAGTGCATGTCAGATCAGAACCTCAACGTATCATATGAAAATATTGACGCTATTTTTTTTATATCGAGTTCCGGACTTTCTACTCCAAGTATTGAAGCAAGGATAATGAATATACTTCCATTTTCATCTCATACAAAAAGGATTCCCATTTGGGGGTTAGGCTGTGCTGGTGGAGCAGCTGGTTTTTCAAGAGCCTATGATTATTGCAAAGCTTATCCGAAGTCCAACGTACTTGTATTAAGTGTTGAGCTATGCTCATTAACCTTTCAGCACGAAGATTTATCCAAGAGTAACTTAGTTGGAACATCTTTGTTTGCTGATGGTGTTGCGTGCGCACTAATCTGTGGTGATGAATCTGAAACGGGTATGTCGTTAAAAGTAAAACCATATATAAAAGATACGATGTCTACTTTAAAGCCGCATTCTGAAGACGTGATGGGGTGGGAAGTAAAAGATACGGGACTGTATGTTGTGTTTTCAAGAGATATTCCAAATGTAATCCGAACATGGTTAAAACCCAATGTAGACGAGTTTTTGGAGAGAAATCAACTTGTTGGTGAACAAATTAAACATTTTATTGCGCATCCTGGCGGAAAAAAAGTACTTGAAGCTTATGTTGATGCTTTAGGAATTCCATTATCTAAAACAGATATTTCAAGAGATGTATTAATGACAAATGGAAATATGTCATCAGCAACTGTGTTCTACGTGTTAAAAAAGTTTATGGAAACAGAAAAGCAAGATGGAGATCTGGGAGTAATGGCAGCACTAGGTCCTGGTTTTTCCTCTGAACTTCTATTAGTGGAATGGAGGAAGTAAATCGTGTGGTTTCTTCTTTTTTGGAGTTTTCTCGTGATTCAAAGACTGGCTGAAGTTAGAATTGCAAAATCAAATGAACAGAAACTTCGAAATAAAGGAGCGGTGGAAGCAGGAAAAGACCATTATAAATGGATGGTCTTGATGCATGTGTCCTTTTTTGTAGCTTTCTTTTCAGAAGTATATCTCCTAAACGCAAAACCGCCTAGTTGGTGGCTGATTCCTTTTGTGCTGTTTCTTATCGCTCAAGTCATTCGGATTTGGGCAATATCATCTCTTGGTGTGTACTGGAATACGAAGATATTGCTGCTTCCTGGAGCGAAAGTGGTAGCGAAAGGCCCATATCGGTTTATGAGACATCCGAATTATACAGTTGTCTCTCTTGAGCTTTTAGTTATTCCTCTAATTTTTGGTGCTTATTATACAGCGATTCTGTTTACAATATTAAATATTTTAATGTTAAGAGTGCGAATACCTGTTGAAGAAAAAGCACTGATGGAACTGACAGACTACGAAAACAGCCACGGTCAAAAACAGCGTTTCTTCCCTAGTCAATGATTGCGGAAGTAAATCCCATTCATAACCTGTCCTTGATTGCATAAACTTTTACAAAACACCTAAAGGGCGGGATTATAAATGAAACAAACTATAAAACCATTACTTCTCGTTGTTATATGTACGCTTATCTTTGCTGTATTCCCGCAACAAGCCAAAGCTGAACCTGGTGTATCAGCAAAGGCTGCTGTGTTGATGGAACAGTCATCAGGAAGAGTGCTGTATGGGCGAAATGAACACCGTCCGATGAGAATAGCGAGCATTACAAAGATCATGACTGCAATCATCGCGATAGAATCAGGGAAGATGCACGACACAGTTACGATCACAGAACATGCAGCACGAACTGAAGGATCTTCACTTTATTTAAAGCCAGGTGAAAAAATCCCTCTCGAAGACTTAGTTTATGGGTTGATGCTTCGCTCTGGAAACGACTCCGCGGTTGCGATCGCTGAACATGTCGGCGGAAGTTTAGAAGGTTTTTCATATATGATGAACCAAAAAGCGGAAGAGATTGGGATGAAACATACTCGTTTTAGAAATCCTCATGGACTTGATACACATGAAGATCATTATTCAACCGCATATGATATGGCATTACTGACTAAATATGCGATGAACAATGATACCTTTAAGGACGTTTCTTCTACAAAAGTTTACCGGTCAGAACAAACCGGTGAAAAATGGGACAGAGTATGGAGAAACAAAAACAAGATGTTGAAACTGTACAGCAAATCCACTGGCGGCAAAACAGGATACACAAAGCGTGCGAAAAGGACATTAGTTTCAACTGCTGAAAAGGACGGCATGGAACTGATTGCCGTAACACTTAACGATCCTGACGATTGGGAAGATCACCGCAATTTATTTGAGTGGGGATTCCATTCATTTAAAATGACAGAGCTAATTAAAGAAGGTAAGATCTCGAGCATTAAAGATAAAGGTTATAAAGGTAAAGTTGAGGCTGCAAGAACATTTTCATACCCATTGTTAAAAGAAGAGATTAAACAGATCTCTTCTTCCATCGACTTATATAAGCTTCCGAAATCAGGGAAGTGGGAAGAAGAAAAGGTTCCTAAACCTGTTGGCCGCTATTTCATAGACTTAAAGGACACGAGAATTGCTGATCTTCCGCTCTATTATGATGGAAAAACCCTGATTAAACCTGATCAAGACAGCCTTTGGTCATCTTTTAAGAACATGCTGAACAAGCTGTTCTTTGTTGCCAAGGAGCAAAACCGCCTATGGTGAATTATATTTGGGTTGGAATGATGGTGATCGGTTTTATTGTTGCTGGAATAAACGGAACAATGGATAAAGTGAACGAAGCCATTTTCACGAGTGCCAAAGAAGCCGTTACGCTCAGTTTTGGGATGATCAGTATTCTTGTGTTTTGGCTGGGCATTATGAAAATCGCTGAAAAAGGCGGCTTGCTGGATGTGCTGGCTATTCTTTTTCGTCCTATTGTTAAAAGACTTTTCCCTGATATTCCAAAAGATCACCCGGCACAAGGTTATATTCTCTCCAATATGGCAGCGAATCTACTTGGACTCGGGAACGCAGCAACACCAATGGGAATCAAAGCGATGGAACAGTTAAAGATTTTAAATGGCGGGAAAAACGAAGCAAGCCGATCTATGATTACGCTGCTTGCGATCAATACATCATCCATTACACTCATTCCAACAACCATTATCGCAATAAGGATGAGTTACAACTCACAGTCTCCAACTGATATTGTAGCTCCAACTTTAATTGCAACTGCAATTTCTACGGTCGGTGCTATATTAATAGATAGATATTATTATTACCGCTCCTTGCCAAAAGGAGGGAAATAGATGTCCTTCGTTCAATCGTTTTCGATATGGTTTATTCCGCTTTTAATCGGTTTTATATTATTATATGGCACTTATAAAAAAGTTCCGACTTATGAAACGTTTGTAGAAGGAGGTAAAGAAGGTTTTTCAATCGCCATAAACATTATTCCGTTCTTAGTTGGCATGCTTGTTGCCATTTCTGTTTTTCGTGCTTCAGGAGCTTTGGATTATGTCATGATGGCGATGCGTCCCTTATTTTCATTGTTTCATATTCCAGCAGAAGTTGTTCCGCTCGGGCTTATGAGGACAATCTCAGGGACAGGCGCTCTTGGGATGACATCAGATTTAATCGCAACACACGGTCCTGATTCGTTTATCGGAAGACTCGCTTCTACGATACAAGGAAGTACGGATACAACGTTTTATGTATTGACCGTCTATTTTGGAGCGGTAGGTATTAAAAAGATGAAATACGCATTAAAAGTAGGATTATTAGCTGATCTGATCGGATTTTTAGCCTCTATCGCTGTGATCTCTCTATTGTTTTATTCATAATTCGACAAAAAAGAGCCGTTATGGCTCTTTTTTACGTTTACTGAGGTTGAGAATTACGAATAATGAAGGTATGATGAGACATGAGGTGAAATCATGGAACGATTGCAAAAAGTGATTGCTCAAAGCGGAATTACTTCCAGAAGAAAAGCTGAGGAGCTAATTCGTGAGGGCAAAGTGAAAGTGAACGGAAATGTAGTGACCGAGCTCGGCACAAAAGTGGGCACAAAAGATAAGATTGAAGTGAATGAAATTCAAATTCAACGGGAACAGCCCGTTTATTTTTTGATGTATAAACCTTCTGGTGTGATTACAGCCGTTTCTGACGATAAAGGAAGAAAAGTAGTCGCTGATTATTTTAAGGACATCATTGAACAGCGTGTATTTCCTGTTGGAAGATTAGATTATGATACAACGGGTGCGATCATTATGACGAATGACGGAGAATTTGCAAACGTACTAATGCATCCGCGTTACCAGCTTGATAAAGTGTACATTGCAAAAGTAAAAGGCATTCCGCCAAGAGAAAAGATTAAGCAGCTTGAAAGAGGCATTCGATTAGAGGATGGAATGACTGCCCCTGCAAGAGTGAAAGTAATGTCTATTGATAAGAAAAAAGGAACGGCTATTGTGGAACTGATCATACATGAAGGTAAAAACCGTCAAGTTAAGCGTATGTTAGAAGCAATTGGCACTCCTGTAATGAAATTGAAACGTGAAAGGTACGGCTTTTTAGATCTTAAAGGGCTTAATCCTGGAGATTTTAGAGAATTAACACCACATGAAATAAAGCAGCTGAGAAATCTCGCTGTCACACAAACGTCAAAAAAAAGCCGTAGATAGGCTTTTTTTTCAAGTTATAGTAAAATGGAAGCGGCTTAAAGGAGCGGATGGACTTGAAAAAAAACAGATTATGGTTTCGTTCTGCTTTGCTTGCCATTTTAGTTGTTGCAATCGGTTATACCATTTACAACAGTATGAATGAAGAGTCAGGTACATACATAAGCAAAGGGGATTCGGCTCCTAATTTTGTACTTACCGATCTAAATGGCGAAAAAGTAGAACTGAAAGATTACCGTGGAAAAGGTGTATTCTTAAATTTCTGGGGCACATGGTGCAAACCTTGTGAACGCGAGATGCCGTATATGCAAAGGCAATATGAAAAATATAAAGAGCAAGGCGTAGAAATACTTGCGGTTAACGTTAGTGAGACAAACGTTCCTGTTAAAAATTTTGCGGATCGATATCGCTTATCATTTCCTATTCCAATGGATAAACAGAGAGAAGTAACAAAGGCTTATGGGATTGGACCGATTCCAACGACTATTCTTATTGATAAGAACGGTAAAGTGGTCGAACGGACGAGTGAGTCATTATCAGAAAAAAAAATTATTTCCTTTATGGAAAAAATAAAGCCGTAACGGGGTGATAAGATGCAATCGATAACATGTGAATGCGGCCACTCCAACCCATACGGAACTAGTCTTTGCCAAGCATGCGGAAAACCGCTGCAGCAAGATGTTGAAGTTTTATCAAGCATGAGGTATGAAGGAAGCGCCAGACGATCTCAAACGTATAAACAAACATTTGTTGATCGGGTATGGAACTTCTTTTCGTCTGTAAAAGTAGGGGTTTGGTTAATTGTTATCATATTAGTAGCTGCAGCAATCGGGACAATCTTTCCACAGGAAACGTTTATTCCTCCTAATGTTGATCCTGCTACCCATTATGAAAGCGAATACGGAACACTAGGTTTGATCTATTATCTGCTTGGGTTTCACAATCTTTATGGTTCTTGGTGGTTTATTCTTTTATTAGGAATGTTAGGACTTTCTATTATTATTGCCAGTCTTGATCGTGGAATTCCGCTTTATAAAGCGTTAAAGACACAAAGAGTTACAAGACATGACCAATTTATGAAGAAGCAGCGTTTGTTTTCAAAAAGCCATGATGTTGAACTTGAAGAAATCAAATATACGCTCGAATCTCTTCGCTATAAAGTAAGTGAGGAAAATGGGAACTTATTCGCTGAGAAAGGACGATTTTCTCGTTGGGGTGCCTATGTTAACCATGTTGGGTTAATTATCTTTTTAACAGGTGCGATGCTTCGATTCTTTCCAGGCATGTATGTTGACGACATTTTGTGGGTGAGAGAGGGAGAAAAAGCTTCCATCCCAGGTACTGCCAGTGATGAAGGTCAGTATTACCTTGAGAACAATGAATTTATTCTTGAGATGTATGATAAACAAGAAAAGAAGTTTAATAGTGCACTTAGTTCCGTTGATGGAGAAGTTGCTAAGAACTATCAAAGCAACGTAACGCTTTATAAGACAAAAGAAAATCATACCGCGGGAGCAGCCCCTGAACTTGTAAAAGTAAAAGACGGCGAGATCCGAGTAAATGAACCGTTTAAATTTGATTCTTTTGCACTCTATCAAACGGATTTTAAATTAAATGAGTTTTACAAGATGAGCTTTGAACTTGAAGAAAAGGCAACAGGAAAAAAGTTTGGCAAGTTAACGGTTGATCTTCATGATCCAGAAACCGAGTATGATTTAGGAAATGGATACAAAGTTAAAATTGAAGAATACTTTCCTAATTTTATTTTAAACGAACAAAAACAGCCTTCTACGGTCAATAATTTGCCTGATAATCCAGCATTTGTTTTTTCAATGTACTCTCCAAAGGTACCTGAAGGAGAAAAAGCGTTTGTAGGTATTCAAAAAAATATAGATTCTGGTGAAAACCAGTTCAAAATGTCGTTTGCGGGTATTGAAACGAAAGATTTAACGGCACTAACAGTTAGAAAAGACCACACACTATGGATTATTGCACTTGGCGGCATTATTTTTATGATTGGTGTAACGCAAGGTTTGTATTGGAACTATAGAAGAATTTGGATTAAACAGAATCAAGGTGAAGTTTGGGCAGCAGCTCATACGAATAAAAACTGGTATGGCTTGAAAAAAGATGTGGAGTTCCTGTCCAATAAGACAAACCTCACACCACTAGAAGAAAAAGAATCTGATTCTAAGTAATGCCGTTCGAGCAGGAGGGTTAATGATGGCTGAAATCAGCAGTACGCTATTATATAGTGCATTTATTATTTATTTGTTCTCTACTCTATTTTTTGCAATGTCTATTTCAGATAAAAAGAACAAAGAAGAAAATCACACAAAAAAATGGGGTAAAATCGGTTTTATAAGTTCGTGTATAGGTTTTGCAGCTCAATTAGGCTATTTCATAACAAGATGGATGGCAAGTGGACATGCACCTGTAAGCAACCTGTTTGAGTTTACAACATTTTTTGGCATGATGATGGTGCTTGCGTTCATTATTTTATATGTAATCTATCGTACGAATGGCTTAGGTGTTTTTGCAATGCCTGTTGCAGTTCTTGTTATTGCATATGCGAGTATGTTTCCGAGAGATATTTCTCCCCTTATTCCTGCACTTCAAAGTGACTGGCTAAAAATCCATGTTACGACTGCAGCGTTAGGAGAAGGAATTCTCGCCATTTCGTTCGTATCAGGACTTATTTATTTAATTCGCACGGTAGACCAAACTGTAGCATCAAAAAAGACGCTGTGGCTGGAAATTATCCTTTATAGTTTAATCGCTGTAGTTGGATTCATTTTTGTTTCAATCGGATTTAAAGGTGCTGGCTATCAAACAACATTCGAGATGATGAACGAACAGAATCAGCCTGTTAAGGTAGTCTATGATATGCCTGCTATTGCGGGTCCTAGTAATGGTGAGCACCTAGATAACTCGTTTGGACCTTTGTTTTCTACACCATCTTGGATGAACGGTGTAGAGGCATCAGTTAAGCTAAATACATTCATCTGGTCTCTTTTAGCCGGTGCAGTTCTTTATGGCTTGCTTCGCTTGATCTTAAGAAAAAGAATTGCTGCAGCTCTTCAGTCTAAAGTAAAGATAAAACCTGACCTTCTTGATGAGATTAGTTATCGAGCGGTAGCAATCGGTTTTCCCATCTTTACACTAGGTGCGCTTATCTTTGCGATGATCTGGGCGCAGCAGGCTTGGTCGAGATTCTGGGGATGGGATCCTAAAGAAGTTTGGGCATTAATTACGTTCTTGTTCTACGCGGCTTTTCTTCACTTAAGACTTTCAAGAGGATGGCACGGCGAAAAGTCCGCATGGCTATGCGTTTTAGGATTTTGGATTATTACGTTTAACTTGATTGCAGTAAACCTGGTTCTTGTCGGATTGCATTCGTATGCTTAAAGGTTAAAATAGAGTCTCTCTTTTATAAGAGGGACTTTTTTGTAGGGAGCAAAATGTTTAGGAAAGGCTTTTTTCTAAATGCTGTTTTCTACAGGATTGTTGCTTTTAAATCTTTTTATTTTTTTGTCTTCGCCTGCACCAAGGAAAGCGAGCACCTTGAACGGAAAACAATCACTTCCAATAACATCAAAGTTTAACGCTTACGAAAAAAGAGATTAGATATACGTGTCCTGTTTGTTTGCAGCGCTTTGTTTCATGTATGATAGAAGCAGGATATAAAGACGTGCTTATCATGATTAGATATGGAGGATTGAATATGGATACAGAAGCTAAAATACTGGTTGTTGATGATGAAGAAAGAATTCGCAAACTATTAACGATGTATCTGGAACGAGAAAACTATGAAGTGCATGAAGCTGAAAATGGTGAGGATGCTCTTCAGATGGCTGTATCTATTAACTTTGATCTTATCTTGCTCGACCTCATGCTCCCAGGGATGGATGGCATTGAAGTTTGTGAGAAGTTAAGAGAAAAGAAAGCTACACCAGTCATCATGTTAACAGCAAAAGGCGAAGAACTTAACCGTATTCAAGGGTTTGAAGCAGGCACGGATGATTATATTGCAAAGCCTTTCAGCCCGAGGGAAGTCATCTTACGTGTAAAAGCACTGTTAAGAAGATCTTCACCTACTAAGTTCCTTCAAACAGAGACTGTGGCTAAAAATGTAGTGGTATTTAAACACCTCACGATTGATCACGATGCACACCGTGTGACAGCAGGAGGCAAAGAGGTGAATCTAACTCCTAAAGAGTATGAATTGCTTTATTACTTAGCAAAAACACCTGATAAAGTCTACGCACGTGAACAATTGCTTAAAGATGTATGGAATTATGAGTTTTTTGGTGATCTAAGAACAGTCGATACACATGTAAAAAGACTTCGTGAAAAACTAAATAAAGTGTCTCCTGATGCAGCTTCTATGATTGCAACCGTTTGGGGAGTAGGCTACAAATTTGAGGCGGGAAATGAATGATCTGGAGAAGTGTAGTTGGTAAGCTTTGGATAACGATTTTATTGTTAGTCTCCGTTGTACTAACCTTATTAACCATTTTGCTCACTCAGTTCTTTGAAACGTTTTACGATAGCCAAGCACGCGAACAGTTAACTAAGATGGCAGACCGGCTTGTACTCATTATGGAAAGTGATGAGAATAGGGAAGAAGCAATCCGCATTACGAGTGAGATGGCTGAAGCTTATTCTATGTCCATCATGATCATTGATGAAAACCAGGATTCATTCATGTCTCAAAACTTGTATGATAATGCACCGTACATACCAGTTTCCGTATTTAATCAAAACGATAAACTTTCTACGGTTACGGAAAACGGAAAGAAGATCTACGTGAATGGAGATTTTCCTGTAGTGAACAAAAATGATGAGTCCAAGCAGACGATGATCATTTATGGGGAACCGTACGAAGCCGGAAATACTAAAGGTGGAGTATATGTTTATCAGTCGATTGAAAATGTGAAAAAGACAACCAATCACACAAAATATTTGATTTTCTTAGCAGCTGGTATAGCTATCATCTTAACTACAGTTTTTGCGTTTTTCCTATCAACCCGGATTACGGCGCCGTTAAGAAGAATGCGAGAAGCTGCAACGTCTGTAGCTAAAGGTGAATTTGATATGAAAGTGCCGATTTTAACACATGATGAAATCGGTGAACTTGGAATGACGTTCAATCGTATGGGACGTCAATTGAAAAATAACATCACAGCGCTGAATCAAGAAAAAGAACAGCTGACAAGTGTGTTAAGTTCTATGGCGGACGGTGTGATTACCTTTGACAGAAAGATGAACATTTTAGTTACTAATCCTCCTGCCGATCGCTTTTTACAAGCGTTTTATTATGAATCAGGGATGAAGACTGAAGTGAACGGAAATGTTCCTGAAGCTGTCAGACAGCTTTTTCAGCAAGTTGTCTCACTTGAGAGTGAGCAGATGACAGAGATTGCGATTCAAGGCCGCTCATGGGTAGTCGTGATGACACCATTATATGATCAATCCCTTATTAGAGGTGCCGTCGCAGTACTTCGTGATATGACGGAAGAACGCCGAATGGATAAGTTAAGAGAAGATTTTGTTGCCAATGTTTCTCACGAGTTGAAAACTCCGATTGCTATGCTGCAAGGATATAGTGAAGCGATCGTAGATGATATCGCAGAATCAGAAGAAGAGAAAAAAGAGCTTGCTGGCATTATTTTAGATGAATCAAAACGAATGGGCAGGCTTGTTAACGAGCTGCTCGATCTCGCAAGACTAGAAGCAGGACACATGAAACTTCACTACGCCTCTCTTGCGATTGTGCCTTTTGCAGAAAGAATCGTGCGTAAATTCCAAGGACCTGCCAAAGACAGAGATATTCAGTTAAATCTTTCTATTGACGGTAACCTGGACTCCCATCAAGATCAAATAGAAGTAGATCCGGATAGAATTGAACAAGTGTTAACCAATTTAATTGATAATGCGATTCGCCATACGGCACAAGGTGGATTTGTAAATCTGTCGATTGGTGTGAGCCAACAGAACGTTAAGTTTTATGTGAGCGATAATGGATCTGGGATCAAAGAAGAAGATTTACCGTTTGTATTTGAACGTTTTTATAAAGGGGATAAAGCTAGAACGAGAGGGAAATCCGGTGGTACTGGTCTAGGATTAGCCATAGCAAGAAACATCGTAGAAGCACATGGAGGACAAATCAGCGTTCACAGCAAAAATAATGAAGGTACGACATTTTCCTTTGTTATTCCGCGAACGTTGAAATAAATTAGCAATACACCCCGATTAATCTTGTTTCATAAGGAACAAAAAATGATATAAAAAAAGATTTCACAAATTTCTCCATTACGTTATAATAAGAATTGTGTTTTCAAAAAATTCATAAGTGTTAAACAGGTGCAGTCCAGTATTGGACACGCTTAATAGGGAAAACGGTTAAATGCCGTTGCGGTCCCGCCACTGTAATTGTGAGAATCCTATAGTTTCGCCACTGTTAATACGGGAAGGCGATAGGAGACGATGATCAAGAGCCAGGAGACCTGCCTGTTTGTTACATGACATGACCTACGAGGATAGGGGGGTGTTTAACAGTGCCGGAGAGCCGGCTGCTGTTTTCTGCCTGTATACTATTAATCTCCTTCGTAGACGAAGGGGATTTTTTTAGTTATACGTAAATTCACTAAATTTATGGGTTTTTTCCTGAATCTTTATTGAAAAGTTGATTGTAGAGGAAGGTGTGAGACTCCAGCGGGACGAGCGGGGCAGGTGAGACTCCTAATGGCGCTTTGCGGCAGGAGGCTCACCGCACGCCCTGCGGATAGCGAAGCACCTGAAACGGATATCAACTCTTTCAAGAGCAACATGATTTGAGAAAAACCTTAACTCAAGACAAGAAAGAGGTAAAATGATGAAAAAACTACTTTTAGTATTTACAACAATGATCATGATACTTGTTGGCTGTGGAACGACTGAAGTAAAGGAAAACACGGATCAGCCAAAACAAGAGGAAACAAAAAAAGAACAAGTCACGGTTCAGATCACTAAAGATAATGGAAAAGAAAAGGTAACAGAGAAGAAAGTGGATTTAACAAAAGGTGCAACAATTATGGACGTGATGCAAGATAACTTTGATATCAAAACTCAATTCGATGGTGCATTTATAAGCAGTATTGAAGGAATTGAGGGAAATGAAAAGGATAAAACATCATGGTTCTTTTCTGTGAATGGTGAGGAAGCAATGAAAGGCGCAAAGGAAATCACTTTAAAGCCGGGAGATTCTTTAGAGTTCGACTTCCATAAATATGAATAATCTCAGTATTAGAAGAATGACGATCATTGCTTTGTTAGCTGCTCTTTTAACTGTAGGGCGAATCTGGTTTGCAATGATACCAAACGTTCAGCCAAACACAACGATTTTGATTTTGGCATCATTTGTACTAGGTCCTATTCACGGACTGCTGCTTGCTATCTTGAGTACACTAACCACAAACCTAGTTTTAGGCCACGGCTTATGGTCGTTCGGTCAGATGATTGCTTGGGGTCTTATTGCCGTGATGAGCGGCCTGATAGGTCGATACCGTCACAACATACCGTGGATGATTTTACCTTTATATGCTGGTTTCTGCGGATTTTTATTCGGTTTCATCATGTCGGTTATAATGGGCGGAATTATCATGCAAAAATTTTGGCCATATTATATAGCTGGGCTGCCGTTTGACCTTAATCATGCGATTGGAAATGTGGTATTCTTTGTAGTACTTTATAAACCGCTTCTTTACGTAATGGAGCATCAAATTAATAAAGATATGAACAAGAAAGCTGCCTTTGAATAGGGAGCTTTTTTTTCTGCAAAAAAATGGTTCAAAATAAGTCTTATTTGAATAGGATGATAAAGTTGATTTAACTTTTCTAAAGGAGGACAAAATGAGAGACTATTTAAACCGTTTTTTTGCAGTGATGTTTTTAATGATGTGCCTTAGCGTATTATTTATTGGAGTTAAATTAGGAGCATAAACTCTTGATTGAAACAGATATTCATGATACATATGGTAAAACGTTTTTAAAAAGGAGATTAATATGTTAACGGATTACCATTCTCATCTGGAAAAAGGCACTTTAACAATCGACTATCTAAAGCAATTTGTAGACACAGCAAGAGAAAAAGGGATACAAGAGTTTGGAATTTCAGAACACGCTTATCATTTTTATGAAACAAAGAACATTGTATCAAAACCATGGATGGAAGAAAGACGCTATTACAAGATGGACGATTATGTGAACTTGTTTAAACAAGCTGATCAACTTGGAATGGACGTAAGAATGTCTATTGAGATGGACTATACACCAGGCAGTCATGAGGAAATGGCTGCGTTCATCAAATCTTATCCGTTTGATTATGTGATCGGATCTGTTCACTGGGTAGACGATTTTGGAATAGATTTGGCAGAGTACCGAAAAGAATGGGATCGTCGTGATCTCTATGAAACGTATCGTGTATATTATGATCAGATCGTTACGCTTGCTGAAAGTAACTTATTTGATATCGTGGGGCATCTTGATCTTGTGAAGATCTTTAACTATGTTCCTGCCGATCAAGAATTCTTATATGAACAGTATGACCGTGTTACAGATGCTTTAAGCCGTTCAAAGACATGTGTAGAGATCTCGTCTGCTGGACTTCGGAAACCGGTTGGGAGGCTGTATCCTGAACCCGAACTCCTTTCACTCTGTTACAAGAAAGGAATTCCGATCGTACTTTCGTCAGACGCTCACGAACCTCATCAGGTTGGAGAAAACTATGAAGCATCCATTACGCTAGCCAAAGAGACGGGATACACGAAACTCATGACGTTTAGAGGCGGAGAGAGGAAAGAAGTAGAATTAGGGTAAGTAAAACTCTTAAAACGTAATCAAAAACTCAAAAAAGCTCTGCTTTAGAATGATTTCAATGCAGAGCTTTTTTCTATTGGCTCTTTTCTAAACACTTTTTTCTAAAAGGTTGTTGCTTTCAAATGTTGTCTTCTAAGATTGTTGATTGGAGTGTAAGATGCGAGACTCCTGCGGGACAGGCGGGCAGGTGAGACACTTAAAAGTGAAACGTACGAATGTGGCTCACCACCTGCCCCGCGGAAAGGGAGCATCTGAAACGGAAATCAACCACTTTCATGAGCAACAAAGTTTACGAAAACAGCCTGTCTTTTATACTTACAAGTCTAACGGTTTACAAACAAGAAGATCTTCAATACTTGCAAGCTCTTTTTGAGTAGATTCCGGCAGCTGGGTGTCAAATGTTAAAACCATCATCGCTTCTCCGCCAGCTGATTTTCTTCCAACGTGCATCGTAGCGATGTTAATGTTTCTTTCACCTAAAAATGCCCCGACTTTTCCGATGATTCCTGGAGTGTCTCTGTGTTCAATGTACAAAAGTGAACCTTGAGGAACAAAGTCTACCGTGTAGCCGTTTAGCTGAATAATACGGCCGCCGAACCCTTTAACGAGTGTTGCAGAAAGCGTAAATATCTTGTTGACGCCAGTTACTTTTACATGAATGATGTTTGGATAACCATGGTCAGCTGTTCCATGTTTTTCTCCAACCACTATGCCTTGTTCTTTCGCTGCTACCATACTGTTAACATCGTTAACCGGCCGGTCAAGTCTCGTTTTTAAAAATCCGCAAAGAAAGCTGCGTGTGAGTGAAGTCGTATCAGTTTCTGATAATGATCCTCCGTAGCCTATAGAAATCTCTGAAACAGGTTCTTTGAAAAATTGAGTTGTAAACGAACCAAGAAGGTTGGAAAAATCATAATAAGCAATCAGTTTTTCATAGGTGTCTTTAGATAGTGATGGGAAATTCACAGCGTGTTTTAATGGCTGATTTAAGAGATAGGATCTAATTTCATCACTTGCCATGTATGCCACATTTTTCTGTGCCTGTACAGTTGAAGCTGCAATATGCGGAGTTACAATGACATTAGGATGATCAATCAATGAACGGCTTACTGGGGGTTCTTGTTCAAACACATCCAGTGCACAGCCAGAAAGGTGACCGTTATCTAAATAATGGAGAAGTGCTTCTTCGTCAATGATGCCTCCACGTGCGCAGTTTAGAACAAATGCACCTTTTTTTGCATGTTTTAAATTCTCATAATTTAATAGTTTACGGGTATCCTTTGTAAGTGGGGTATGAACGGTCATAATGTCACTTTGTTGAATAAGTGTGTCAAGGTCAACGGAAGTAACAGATAGCTCTTTTTGCTTCTCAGCAGAAAAATAAGGATCAAAAACAAGGACATTCATGGAAAAGCTTTTCGCACGCTTTGCAAGTTCTGAACCAATTCGTCCCATACCAATTATCCCGAGTGTTTTTTGGTATAATTCTTGACCGGTATACTTCTTACGATTCCATTCACCTTGTTTAACCGATTGATTAGCCTGGGGGATATTGCGTACTAAAGACATCATCATTGCCCAAGTGTGTTCAGCCGTTGAAATGGTGTTTCCTTCAGGTGCGTTAACGACAAGAACACCCCTTTTAGTAGCAGCATTAATATCGATGTTATCAACACCCACACCAGCACGAGCAACAATCCGAAGTTCAGGCAATTTTTCTAAGACTGCTTCAGTGATCTTCGTTGCACTTCTTACCATGATGCCATGAATGTTTTCAGGTTGCTCGAAATCTTCTAGCTTTCCAAAGATAAGTTCTACGCCTTCAAGCTTTACTAATGGTTCAACTCCATCGCTCGTAATTCCATCACATACTAATATGGTTGCTGTCACAGTTCCACCCCTTGATTTTTGTATAAGTAGTATCAATATTTTGATAATTTAACACATTCTGAAGAAGGGTACAACTACGATTTTTATGATAGCGGTTTCATTATTAGAAAACTAATTGACAATGAGAATCATCCTTAATAAAATAAAGAAAAAACCCTCTGAAAAGAGGGTTTGGTGAAAACTTGGTACTATTCGTATTTTAATGCATCACCATCAAAAGGCTCTTCAGAAACTTTAATGGAGTCTGTAGGACAGCCTTCAAAAGCGTCTTGCATATCTTCTAACAATACATCCGGAATTTCAACGATTCCTTGGTTATCGTCTAGAGTTACAAACGCAATTCCTTCGTCGTCATAATCGTAAATGTCTGGTGCTGCAGCTCCGCATGCTCCACATGCGATACAAGTTTCTTTGTCAACAATCGTATACTTTGGCATAGTGAATACCTCCTAAGGAATTGAAAAAATACCCGCTTACATATTTAACCATTTTAAATTAAGGGTCTACTAATCATATTGTAATAAGTATCCCTCTACTTTTCAATAGAAAATTAATAACCTCATCATATCTTTTATTCCCATCCTTCCTCAAAATATAACACTTTTACTCTTAAATTTCCTTAAATCTGATAAGATAGATTATATGATATCGTGTGGTGATTTAGTATGGATATTTGTCATGTCGTTTTATTAGATATATTTCATAAAGTAAATGGCAGCCGAAAAGGTTCAGGCATTTATTATATTGTTACAGGAAAGAAAACCTCTCAGTCTTTGTCTGATAGTCAATGGTTTGGGATTGAACACTATTACGCTGCATTAAAAGGTATAACGAATACGGCATATACAGAAACAATAGAGATTCTTTTGAATGAAAAATGGATAGTTTCAAATGGAGACCAAGAATACGTGGTCACAAAAACAGGGGAACAAGTCCTTTTAAAAGAAAAAGAAAGACTTTCATTCTTAAATAATTTGAACGGCTTAAAATATGCATCTATTGAGTCTGCTTGCTGGCATATTCTAACTTTATATGTGCAAGCACTCTCAAACTCTCTATATGACAATGTAGATTACTCCCCAATCGTTAGAGACCACCTGGCCGTTCAAAAAGTTAAAAGTTTATTTCCAAGATCTGAAACAGAAAGAAAAGAAAAAGCTGAATCTTTATATCATGAGATGTCGCGATTGCTCTTGATCCATGACCCTCTAAGTGCAGATATTTTTGTAAGGAAGCTGTCCGGTTATAATCGTATCGGAAATACCTTTGAACAAGCTGCACGAGAAACAGGCATCAGTGAAAGAGAAGCGATTCTTCGTTTCCGATCTGTACTGCACGCATTTATTCAAAATGCTGCTGAGAAGAAACAGCAATATCCCGTCTTCCATTCTTTATTTTGTTCCTTGTCTGACGTTCCAGCACTTACAAAATCTGCTTCTCATACTTACGAAATGCTGAACAAGGGAAAGACACTTCAAGAGATAATGGAAATGAGGAACATTAAGGCCAGTACAATTGAAGATCACCTTGTGGAGTTCGCTCGCGAGATTTCCGACTTCTCCATTCATCCATATGTTAATGAGGAAGAGATTCAGAGCATAAAGAAGTTTTACAATACAACGAAAGAAAATAAACTCCGGCCGTTTAAAGATGCATTTCCTCATCTTTCGTATTTGCAGATAAGGCTGGTATTGGCAAAAGAAGGTGGAAAACATGCAACTGGAAGCAGCGCTTAAAGAACTATATGACTTTTCAAAGTTTAGACCTGGACAAAGAGAGATCATATCGGACCTGCTTGAAGGGCACGATGTTTTAGGTATGCTGCCAACAGGGACAGGGAAAACACTAATTTATCAGATGGCAGCTCATCTATTAAAAGGTAGGGCGCTCGTTGTATCCCCACTCGTATCTCTGATGCAAGACCAAGTAGATCAGTTTAAACAGACGGGCTTTAAAAGAACAGTTGCTCTGAACAGTTTCTTAAATTACGGTGAGAAGCAAGTAATCTTAAAACAAATTAAAAACTACCAATTTGTGTTTGTGAGCCCTGAGATTATCCAAAACCCTTTTATTCGCTCCATATTATTGTCGGTAAAATGGTCATTGTTTGTAGTTGATGAGGCACACTGTATCTCACAGTGGGGTCATGAGTTCCGTCCCTTTTATTTAGACTTGGCTCTTATGAAAAAGGAGATGGGAAATCCTACTTGTCTCGCTCTAACGGCCACGGCTACACCAAAGGTCCGAAACGATATTTTACAGCATTTGGACATGCATGATGCTAAGATACATGTTCATAGTGTGAATCGTCCTAACATATCTATCTTTGTTGAGTATTTTGATGAATATGAACAAAAATTTGAGCGGGCTATGAAACTTGTAGAAAAATTAAAAGGACCTGGAATTATATATACAAATACGAGGAATGCTGCCGAACAGCTTGTTATGCTATTGCAAGATCGTGGAGTGAAAGATGTCTCTTATTATCATGGCGGTATGGATCCCGATGAAAGGCTGCTTGTTCAAAAGCAGTTTCTTCAATCTCAGTTGAATTTAATTGTTTGTACAAATGCATTTGGAATGGGCATAAATAAAGCTGATATTCGTTATGTTATTCATTTTCACACCCCGTCTACAATTGAGGGTTATATACAAGAGATTGGAAGGGCGGGCAGGGATTCAAAACAATCTGCAGCAATTCTGCTATTTCATCCTGCTGATCTTGAAATTCCGTATCATTTTATTGATCAAGAACTGCCTGATGCTACACAGGTCGATTATTTATTTTCAGATTACGAGCATCTGGACCAACATACTTTTTCAGAAAAGTTGCAAATGGCTGGGCTGTCAGAAACTGCCCACCGCTTTATGGAATATCACTTAAATAAAAATGGACTTTTGAACAGATCAGACATTTCAACCGAGGAAAAAGCATCGTTAAAGTTGAGACTGAAAAAGAAAATCGAACAAAGAAAAACCGAAAAGGTAAAATCTTTGCAAATGATTGAAACGTGGTTAAACAGTATCGATTGCAAACGAAAGGGACTGCTGGATTATTTTGGTGAAGACGAAACTGAAGAAACTGACTTGTGCTGCAGCAACTGTAAAGCTGAAATCTCTTGCTTTTATGGAAATCATGACCAACTAAACACTTCATATGAACGATGGGAAGATGAACTAAAACGACTATTCAGACAGGAAGTGTACAATTAAGGATGAGCAAACCTGTAAAAAACAACTGGATCGATCAGATCACACATAAAGAGCTTATAATGAATGTTTATCTTTCACAGAGTTTATTTATAGCAGCAGCATTAGGCGCAGCATTTCTATTTAATGTTCCTTTTCCTTGGGACTTTAACAAGCTTTCTCTTTCTGCTAATGAGTGGACCGTGGCTGTAGGAACAGGTTTGTTATTCCCTTTTTTATCAATACAGTTAAAAAAACGGCTTCATTCTGATGCTTTAGATGACGGCGGAATTAATGAAAAAATATTCAGTTCACTTTCTTATCCTCATATTCTAATTCTGACAGGAATTATCGCTTTTTCTGAAGAATGGTTATTTAGAGGAGTTCTTCAACCATTAATTGGCCTTACTTTAACAAGTATTATTTTCGCGTTTTTGCATGTTAGATATATAAAAAAACCCATTCTATTTAGCATAGTTACGGGTCTTAGTTTTTGGCTAGGTATGCTATATGAATGGGCAGAAAACATTTGGGTTCCTTTTTTCGCACATTTTTTAATTGATTTTATATCAGGTTGCTGGATTGCCAGACATAGCAAAAACAAAAACAAAGACAGCGAGATATGGAGTGTGGACCAGGATGACGAATGATCAAGCAGAAAACTTAAGGGAAAAAGTGGTCGATAGCCAAATTGACGGTAATCAAAAGACTCAATCTTTGCCATCTAGGAGTGAGGTCCACGGGAAAAGAAGGGACAGTCAAAAAAAGCAGAAAGAAGCCAAAAGTGTAAAAAGGAAAACAACATTTTTGGCTACACGTCTTCTTTTATGTGCATTTATACTTTTGATTGGAATTACCTTAACTTATAAATTGTGGTCCAAAGATATATATATCCCTGTACATAGTGAAGATAAAAAGGGGATCGAGCAAGTGGAGATCGAACAATAAAGACCGTCAGAAAAACTGACGGTCTTTATTTTATCTTTTTTTTGTCTGTATTTAGAATACTTCTTATAAAGGTTCTTTTCTGAAGGATTGATGCATTTGGCTTTTTATTTTCCTAACTTGGTATGCGAAGACAACCTTTTATTAAAAAGCATGAATCTGCTTGTATAGGCATAGTTATTTTACAGGAGGTTATGCGTATGAATGCATTGAATCACTGGAAGATAAAGCCCTTTATCAATGAGTTGACAAGTATGGTTTTAGCGCAGCTTGTGGACAAAAAAGCAGAGAAAGACAGATGGAAAAAAGCGATTAATCAATGGGGTTTATCTATGATTTTTGTTGTGCTAGCTACCTTCGTATATCTTTATTTTTATAAACTTCCCACAGCCTCAATGTTTGCAAATCCTTTAACTTTATTGTTTTCTGATGAAATGGTATGGATTTGTACAGGTTTTCTTATTTTCTCTAGCTTTTATATGATTTGGATGAAAAAGAAGTACAAAAAAGCTGACGATGATTTCGAAGCGATCAGAAAAGATTTTATCGATCGTAATGAAGAATGGTGGAGTGATGAGGATCAATGGGATCAGAGGCATGTTGTTTTTGAGTTTATGAAAAAAGAATATAACATCAATATTCTTCACAAATAAGGTTTTACTTACAAGGACAACCGAAAAATAAACAAGATTCTCGATCGTGGCGCTGACCTTGAATAACCACTGTCATTTCGCAAAAATGATCGATTCTGCCAAAGGCCAAAGTTTCATGTTTTTCAGGGCAATAAACTTCGATCGGCAGTCCAAGGCGCATACTATAGGATAAATCTAGGTCAGTCACGAGAGACTTATTTTTTAATTTAGTTAATGTCATGATGTTTTCCCTCTCCTATCATTTTGGTTAATCATGTAAATTAATCATAAGGCAAATTTACAATTTTTTCAACTCACATTTTTTAAATATTCAAAAAATTTAATGTGGATTCTTTCACATAGGACGGTTTTGAATGGTATGATATGATCATTTAGACTCGTTATAGGAGGCCATAATGATCTTTATATATTTATTTATCTCTGCAGTTTTTCTCCTGTTACTATATATGTATATTGAAGCACACCGAAATCGTGTCATATTTGATTCAGTTAAGATTGACAAGCTCCCGAGATCTTTTGAAAACTTTAAAATTTTCTTTATTTCGGATGTTCATAAACGAAAAATATCTGAAGAAATTGTTCTTGCAGCAAAAAAAGCAGATTTGGTCATAATCGGAGGCGATCTTGTTGAAAAAGGAGTTCCGATGAACAGGGTAGAAGATAACATAAAGCTGCTCTCAAAATTGGGACCTGTTTTCTTTGTGTGGGGAAATAACGATTATGATGTAGAACCTGCACAGCTTGCGGATACGATTGTTAAACAGGGAGCTCGAATTCTAGACAACACCAGTTTCAGCATAAAAAAAAATAATGAAGAAATAGAAATCGTTGGCATAAATGATATATCTTTAGGCTATTCTTCCTTAGAAGATGCATTACATGATTGCCAGTCTCAGTGCAGAATCTTAATCAGTCATAATCCTGATATATCAAAAAGTATTACAACGCATCACAGCATCCAGCTCGTTATTTCCGGCCATACACACGGAGGTCAAATACGCTTAGGACCTTTCGGAATAGCTAAGAAAGGTGGCTGGTACAGAGAGGATACACACATTCTTTTAGTGAGTAACGGTTATGGTGCTACTCATTTGCCTTTGCGGCTAGGTGCACCAAGTCAAACACATTTACTTTCACTTACAAGGTAAAAAGTTTACAGTATAATGATTTATTAGATATACTCTTCTTAACCTATTTATTGGAGGAAGAACGGATGCCTAGTGAAGGGAAATATAACATTAAAGCGGTTTCTAAGATGCTTGGCATTCAAGCAGGTACACTAAGAGCTTGGGAAAGACGCTATTCTATTGTTCAGCCTAAACGTAACGAAGCTGGCCATAGATTATACACCGACGAACAAGTATACATATTAAAATGGCTAGTGAATAAAGTGAATCAGGGGTTTACGATCAGTCAAGCGGTTGATGTTGCGCAAAATGGGGAACTTTATAAAGAAGCGGCTCCTTTTGCAGCTGAAAATACAGATCGAGCAGCTGAAATGAGTAACATGATATTAGAAGCTCTATTAACGTTTCAAGAAAAAAAAGCAAACGATCTTTTGAGTCAAGCGTTTAGTATGTATAATTTGGAAAAAGTCATAATTGATATTTTGGGTACATTATTAGTACGCGTAGGACACCTTTGGGAAGAACAGAAAATCACAGTAGCACACGAACATTTTACTTCATCCTTTTTAAGGAGTAAAATTGGACAACTTATTCAATGGCTTCCATCCGATCCTTATCTGCCAAAGGTAATTGCAGCATGTGGCTTAGATGAAGAACATGAATTGGGTCTTCTAATGTTTACACTGTTTTTAAGAAGAAAAGGATTTGAAGTTATATACTTAGGTCATGGCATACCAAAAGAAGATTTTGAGGTTGTAATAAAAGAAGTAGAGCCTAAAATGGTGTTTTTCTCGTGTACGATTGTAAATAATTCTACGAAAACACTTAGATGGGTAAACGGACTGAAAGAACAGTTTCCAAATACCGCATTCGGTGTAGGAGGATCGGCTATCAGCCAATTACCTTTAGATATTCAAGAAGATTATGATTCTTTTCTAATCGGGAGTGCCAAAGTAGAATGGGACGACTGGATTTCTCAGAATCTGAGAAATAATTAACTTTTGGGATTATTTGCTTGGATGTTTATCACCAACTTTTTACAAACTCATATATTGAGATTAAGACATAATAGCGCCGATCGTAAGGGGGACCAGAGATGCGGGTAGAACGGTTAACCTATAACAAGATAAAAATCTTCCTAACTTTTGATGACCTGAATGAACGTGGTATTTCTAAGGAAGAAATATGGCAGGATATTCCGAAAGTGCATCAGCTTTTCCGTGATATGATGACTGAAGCTGATGATGAAGTGGGATTTAAAGCTGATGGTCCTATTGCGGTTGAGGTCTTTTCACTTCCAGCTCAAGGTATGGTTGTTATTGTTACTAAAGGAATCAATGAGTATGAACTTGAAGAAGAATATGATGAAGATTATATAGAAATGCAGGTTACCTTAGATGAGAACGATGAGATTTTTTATGAGTTTTCATCTTTTGAAGATGTTATTTTGCTCGCAAAACGTCTTCACTCTCTAGAGATTAAGGGTGGAAGTCTGTATTCTTTTAATAATCACTTTTACTTAAAGTTTGAAGAAGATGAGGTCAAACCAGTAGACCTTGATCTATTCATAGCTCTTCTTGCTGAGTTCGGCAGCTCCTCTACAATTACAAGCTACAGAGTGATTGAGTATGGGAAACAGTTGATGAAAACAGAGGCAATAAGTGAACTGTACCGTTATTTCAAGTGAAAAAGAGAGGGCGCAAATTTTTGCGTCCTTATTTATTTTGACTTTTATCTAATGGCCGTCGTTTAAAGTTTTGTTCTTAAAGGCTGTTTTTACAAACTTTGAGTCTCCATCGATAGGTACTTGTTTTAAATCAATCCATTTATCAGCAGATGGCAGAATATATTTTTATCATGTATATATCATTGTGAATTTAGAGAGTAAACGTGTTATGATTATTAATATTTTTTCATCCTCTGAACCGTTATGACGGCAGGGAATATAATAAATACATAAAACTTTTGGGCTAGGAGTGACCATTAAAATGAAAATTGCAGTCTTATACGGCGGTGTATCTGCTGAACGCGAAGTATCATTATCAACAGGAAAACAAATCATCTCTGCGCTTGAAAGCAAAGGGCATCAGGTAACGGGGATTGATTTCCATCCTTCGCGGCTAAATGAACTGCTAGATCTAGAAGCAGATGTTGTCTTTCTAGGACTTCATGGCAAATTTGGTGAAGACGGCAGATTACAAGGGCTTTTAGATATGCTAGAGATCCCTTACGTAGGGTCAGGTGCATTAGCATCAGGTATCGCTATGGATAAAGCAAAATCTAAGCAGTTCTTTAAAGATGCTGGTATCAATATTGCAAAAGAGAAAGTTCTTTATCGCAAGTCATACGATGAGAATCAATTAGAACTGTCATTTGATTTTCCGGCAGTTGTTAAACCAAACAGAGAAGGATCTACGATTGGGCTTACGATCGCTCAAAATCATGAAGAACTGCTGAAAGGAATCTCAGAAGCATTTTTACATGATGATACGATCCTTGTAGAACAATTTGTAAGTGGAAAAGAGGTTACCGTTGCGGTGATGGGGGAACACGGTAAGTATAAAGCTCTTCCTGTTGTCGAGATCGAACCGAAAAATGCGTATTATGATTATGAATCAAAATACGCAGAAGGTGGTAGTATCCACTATGTTCCTGCACGACTTGACGAAAAAACAACAGCGCTATTGCAAAAACGGGCTGTTCTTGCTCATGAGGTGCTTGGGTGTGAAGTTTATTCACGTGTTGATTTTATCGTGCCTCACGATGGATCAGAACCTGTCATTTTAGAAGTAAACACGCTGCCAGGTATGACACCGACAAGTCTGTTTCCGGATGCTGCTAATGAAATAGGTATGGATTACCCATCCATGATTGAAAAATTGATCGAACTATCTTTAAAGAAATAAGTCTGATCATTTCCCCGCCTGATATTTCAGGCGGGGAAAACTTAAAATATTCAAGAGACAAGCTTTATAGGTATATTGGCAGAAAATTAGATATTTTCTTAACAGTTCGTGACTTAAGAAAGCGTTTACTTTTTAGGCGAAAATCACTAAATTTCTCTTCTCATTGTTTATACAAAGGTGTATACTGACGATGAAGCTTGACTAAACTCTAGAGGTGACGAATATGGGAGGTAAACAAATGACAGCCCAAAATACTACAGACCAAAAATCCGACAATCATCATGAAAATGACAATGTGCTCCAATCCACGCAATCCGTTATCGCGGATGCGCTCGATAAATTAGGGTACTCTTCCGAAGTTTATGAGTTATTAAAAGAACCGATTCGTATGTTGACTGTTCGAATTCCGGTAAAAATGGATGACGGAAGCACAAAAATTTTTACAGGATATCGTGCCCAGCATAATGATGCTGTTGGTCCAACCAAGGGCGGCGTTCGTTTTCATCCGAATGTATCAGAAACAGAAGTTAAAGCGCTATCAATCTGGATGAGCTTAAAAGCTGGAATCGTAGATCTGCCATACGGCGGTGGTAAGGGCGGAATCATTTGTGATCCGCGAACAATGTCTTTTAGAGAACTTGAAAGATTAAGCCGTGGATACGTAAGAGCAATCAGTCAGCTGGTTGGACCTACAAAAGACATTCCCGCTCCAGATGTATTTACAAATTCACAAATTATGGCATGGATGATGGACGAATATAGCAGAATTAGAGAGTTTGATTCGCCAGGTTTCATCACAGGAAAACCACTTGTTTTAGGTGGATCTCATGGACGTGAAACAGCAACAGCTAAAGGTGTTACGATCTGTATACGTGAGGCAGCAGCCAAAAAAGGCATCCAACTTGAAGGTGCTCGTGTAGTTGTACAAGGATTTGGTAACGCAGGAAGTTTCCTTGCTAAATTTATGCACGATGCTGGCGCTAAAGTAATCGCTATTTCAGATGCTTATGGTGGTCTTTATGACCCAGAAGGCTTAGATATTGATTATCTGCTAGAACGCCGTGACAGTTTTGGAACAGTAACGAAATTATTTAAAGATACGATAACTAATCAAGAGCTGCTAGAACTTGACTGCGATATTTTAGTACCGGCAGCCATTGAAAACCAGATTACTGAAAGAAATGCACATCAGATCAAAGCTACGATTGTTGTAGAAGCAGCAAACGGACCGACAACACTTGAAGCGACTAGAATTTTATCTGAAAGAGGAATTCTATTGGTTCCAGACGTTTTAGCTAGTGCTGGTGGAGTAACGGTTTCTTATTTTGAATGGGTTCAGAACAATCAAGGATATTACTGGACAGAAGAAGAAGTAGAAGAAAAGTTAGAAAAAGTTATGGTAAAGTCGTTTGAAACGGTTTATACCACTGCCATGAACAGAAAAGTAAACATGAGACTAGCTGCATATATGGTTGGTGTTCGTAAGATGGCTGAGGCTTCTCGCTTCAGAGGCTGGATTTAAATTTTTGCAAACTCATACTAAATCTCCTATCATTGATGATAGGAGATTTTTTTTGGCATGATAATAAAAGAATATTAGCGTTTTTTGGAGTGGTGAAGAAGTGAATATTGAAGTCTGTATTATCGGTGGAGGACCTTGTGGGCTAGCAGCTGCTATTGCACTGCAAAAGAAAGGCATATCGTATTGTGTGATTGAAAAAGGCAATGTTGTGAACACCATTTATCAATATCCGACCCATCAAACGTTTTTCAGCTCAAGCGAAAAACTTGAAATTGGGGATTTTCCCTTTGTGCACGAACAAAGAAAGCCTAAAAGGATTCATGCATTAACGTATTATCGTGAAGTCGTAAAGAGAAACAAGCTTCATGTACGCACATTTGAAAAAGCGAAATCTGTTACAAAAAGGTCAGATGGTATATTTACCATTCAAACAATAAATAGAAAAAAAGAGACATTGTTCTATGAGGCGAAATGGGTAATTATTGCAACTGGTTATTATGACAACCCTAATTTAATGAACATTGAAGGAGAAGATCTTCCTCATGTCTTTCATTATTTTAATGAGGGACATCCTTTCTATGATCTTGATGTAGCTGTGATTGGCGGGAAAAATTCAGCGATAGATGCAGCCCTTGAACTTGAAAAAGCAGGAGCTCGTCCACATGTCTTTTATAGAGGCAGTGAATATTCACCAAGTATAAAGCCTTGGGTGCTTCCGGAATTTGAGGCTGGAGTTAAAACAGGCAATATTCAAATGACATTTAACGCTTCTGTAAATAAAATTACCGATGATGGCATTTATGTGAATGAAAGTGGGAAAGAGAAGTATTACCCGTTTCATGCTGTATTTGCTATGACAGGTTATCATCCTGATCATAAGTTTCTTTCTAATATGGGAGTAAGCATACAGGAAGAAACAGGGCGGCCTTGTTTTTCCGAGGAAACGATGGAGACAAACGTTAAAGGGCTATTTATAGCAGGTGTTATTGCAGCAGGTAACAATGCAAATGAAATCTTTATTGAAAATGGAAGATTTCACGGTGAGATGATCGCTAAAACGATTGAAGAAAGAAATAGAAACCGGTAATCCCTAAATTCGGGTTATCGGTTTCTTTTTTTGTCCTATTCAAGGAAAAGCTGCTGCAGTTGATCACAGTCACTCGTGTTTTCTAGTGCAATCATCAGCTTTAAACGTGCTTTTTGTCCATTTAAACCGTTTGAGAAGATGGCACCTAGTTCTTTCAGATGTTTTCCTCCGCCTTCATAGGAATATATATCTTGTGCGATTCCGTTAAAGCATCTTGAAACGAGTACAACAGGTATTCCATTTGATATGAGTTCTTTTAACGCGGGAACCGTCGCAGGCGGCAAGTTGCCTTGTCCTAAAGCTTCAATGACAACTCCGTCTGCAGCGTTTGTTGCGGCCTTTATCAAACTGCCGTCCATTCCTGCATATGCTTTTAGTAAGATGACATTTTTAGAAAATTTCTTAACGTGAAATGAACTGGATTTCAGTGGTGTATGATGAAACAGAACTCCTCTTTTTGTAACAATTCCGATCGGTCCATATTGAGGACTCTGAAAAGTAGCAATGTTACTTGTATGTGTCTTTGTTACGTTTTTTGCAGCGTGTATCTCGTCGTTAAAAACAACGAGTACGCCTTTTCCTAATGATTGCTCCTCACAAGCAACTCTCACAGATGAAATAAGGTTGTACGGTCCATCAGATCCGTGCTCATTGCTTGAACGCATAGCGCCTGTAACAATAACTGGTATTGAGGTTTGAAGGACAAGATCTAATACATACGCTGTCTCTTCTAGTGTATCAGTGCCGTGCGTAATAACAATTCCATCATATTGTTCTGAATCTGTTTGAATAGCAATAAAATTTGCTAACTCCAGCATATGTGAAGGGGTTATGTGAGGAGATGGCAAATTAACATAATTTTTCACAGTGATTTCTGCGATATCAGATAGCTCAGCAATGGTTGCTTCTAACGGGTGTATCTCTTTCGTATTAACGCCGCCTGTTGCTTTGTTTTCTTCCATTGCAATAGTGCCGCCCGTATGAATTAGTAAAATCTTTTTCATGGCTGCAGCCCTCCTTATTTCTCAGTGTTCTCTATTCCACTTCTTAAAATATCATGTTACGATATAAAAAAACAGTAGAAAAGAGGCAGGACATGCTAGCTGTAATTTCTGCAGCGGTGGCTCCGGCTATTGCTCTATTATCCTTTTTTTACCTAAAAGATAAATATGAAACAGAACCATTATCGTTAGTGGTTAAAGTATATATATTTGGTGTGCTTCTCGTTTTTCCAATTATGGTTATTCAGTTTGGATTTAAAGAGGAGATGAACGTTACCCCTTTTGTGGATGCTTTTTTTGTAAGTGGTACTCTTGAAGAATTCTTTAAGTGGTTCTTAGTTTTCTATGGAGCTTATCTACATGAAGAGTTTAATGAACCATATGATGGTATCGTATATGCAACAGCGCTGTCATTAGGATTTGCATCATTAGAAAATATTTTTTATCTCTATACGTTCGGCATTGAGGAAGCCTTGGTCCGTGCGCTTCTTCCAGTAAGTGGTCATGCCCTTTTTGGTGTGATCATGGGTTTTTATCTTGGTAAAGGTAAGTTTTCATCAGGCAGAAAGAAGATAATCTACCTTTCCTTATCCTTATTCTTACCCGTTATTTTACATGGTACGTTTAACTTCTTGTTACTATCGAGTACAAAATACATCTTTTTTTACATGTTTCCATTTATGATTTTCTTGTGGTGGTTTGCTCTTCGTAAAGTAAGACTTGCTAATAGTGCAATAACCCCCTATACAAACGCTGAAGCGAAGACCGGTATCTAGCCGGTCTTCTTTTATTTTTGTGAACAATTAGACTTTGAAAGCTGAATAAAATTAAACAGATTACAAATGATATCTGTATAACACGAAAATGGAGATTAAATTACAGGAGGCTCACTTTCTCATGAAAAGAAATTCAGCTTACATAAAGGGAGTAATAGTTATAATAGCCCTTTGCTTTGGGCTTTTAGCTGGATTTGGTCAGAATAATGCACATGCATTTTCAAACCAAGTCATACAAGTAGGAGCAACAGGTGAAGATGTAGTAGAACTGCAGTCCAGGCTTCAATATTTAGGTTTTTATACTGGTAACATCGATGGTGTTTTTGGTTGGAGAACTTATTGGGCTTTGCGAAACTTTCAATATGAATTTGGTTTGCCTATTGATGGTTTAGCAGGAGGTACCACGAAACATAAGTTAGCCAATGCTTCAAAGTATGATAAAGCTTGGGTTAATAAGCAAATTGATTCAGGAAAGAAGTTTTCATATTATGGCGGGGAAAAGAAGAGTGCAAAAAGCGGTGCTGCAAAAGGTGGAACAGCTAAAGGTGGAACAGCTAAAGGCGGTGCGGCTAAAGGTACGAAAGGAGCAGGACAAGGACAAGCAAAAGCAAAAGCTAAACCTGCTCAAGTAAAGCCGGCAAAAAATATTCCAGACGGCTATTCTCAAAACGATGTTAACTTGATGGCTAATGCTGTTTATGGTGAAGCAAGAGGTGAACCATACATCGGACAAGTAGCAGTAGCTGCAGTAATCATCAACCGCGTGGAAAGTGCTACTTTTCCTAATACTGTGTCCGGAGTTATTTTTGAACCTGGAGCATTCACGGCTGTAGCCGATGGACAGATCTATTTAACGCCAAATGCGCAAGCGAAGAAAGCAGTGATGGACGCGTTGAACGGTTGGGATCCAACCGGTGAAGCAGAATATTATTTTAACCCGGATACAGCTACATCTGGCTGGATATGGGGACGTCCTCAAATCAAAAAAATTGGAAAGCATATTTTCTGTAACTAATAAAGGGGTGAAATGATATGATACGCACAATCCTAATCGTACTGTTGTTCGTTGCTGTAGCAGGAACAGGCTATTGGGGCTACAGTGAACATCAGGAAAAAAACGCTGTACTTCTTCAAGCTGAAAACAACTATCAGCGCGCTTTCCATGATTTGAACTTCCATATGGACTCACTTCATGACAAAATCGGTGAAACCATCGCGATGAATACAAGAAATCAGCTTTCTCCGGCTTTAGCTCAAGTATGGAGACTAACGTCAGAAGCTCATAATGATGTTGGTCAGCTTCCGTTAGCGCTGCTTCCTTTTAATAAAACGGAAGAGTTCTTAACAAAGATGGGCGAATTCAGTTATAGAGCAGCTGTTCGAGATTTAGATAAGAATCCACTTAGTGACAAAGAATATAATACTTTAAAAGAATTGTATGCCAATTCAACAGAGATCCAAAACGAATTAAGGAAAACAGAATCTCTTGCTCAAAAGAACAACCTTCGCTGGATGGACGTAGAGATGGCTCTTGCTACCAATAAGCAGCCTGAAGATAACACGATCATTGACGGATTCAAGACCGTTGATAAATCTGTTGAAGGATATTCAGATGTTGATTTTGGAACAGAAGTGTCAAACATGCAGAAAATGAAAGATCGTGATCTTAGTCAGCTAAAAGGAAAGAAGATTACGAAAGAAGAAGCGAAAAAGATAGCAATTGACTTTTTCCAGCTAAAGAAGAACGTGAAGATCACAGTAGAAAGTACTGGAAAAGAAGCAAAGTATGATGCTTATTCATTAACGCTGTACAACCCTGAAACAAAAGGTACAACATATATGGACCTTACAAAAAAGGGGGGCTATCCACTTTATGTACTCTATGACCGGAATGTTGGGAAAACGAAGATATCCTTAAACGAAGCCATGCTGCAAGCAGAGGATTTCCTTGAAAAGCACATGGAAAGCAAAATGGAAATGGTAACAAGTGATCAATACGATAACATTGGTGTATTCACTTATGCTCGTCTTGTGGATGATGTTAGAATCTATCCAGAAACGGTTTCTATAAAAGTTGCTTTAGATAATGGTGATATCATGGGTTATGAAGGCACAGATTTCCTTCTTGCCCACGTAGACAAGAGAACTCCGGTGTTTAAGATCTCTGAAAAAGAAGCAAGAACCAATCTAAATCCTAAATTTGAAGTGAAAGAAATAAGCAGGGCGTTAATTCGAAATGATATTAACGAAGAAGTATATTGTTATGAATTCCTAGGTACGCTAGGTGATGATACGTTCCGTGTATTCATCAACGCAGAGAATGGAAACGAAGAAGAAGTGAAGAAACTAAAAGAAGCTGAGCCATCCTATAACGATATTTAAAAATTTCGTAGATGTCGTTAAATTTCCACTTACAGGTTGCTCGCTTTCCAATCAAGCAAAATTTCGAAGTTTGAAATTTTGCTTTTTCTTTTATTTTTAAACTGTCATAATAAGGTAGATAGATAACAAAGCTTTATTTGGGGGAAGTTTAATGATTTCAGTAGGTGAACTATTATTTTTAGAGCCTTTGTTTTCCGACAAAAAAAATAAATATCGATGTAAAGTATATGATGTTAAAGGTGATCATCTTTACATTGATTATCCAAGTAATGAAAAGACGAATCGCACAGAGTATTTTTTTGATGGAACGCAGTTCAAAGCATCCTTTGTTGATAAAGAAAAGAACGTCTTCACCTTTCGAACAGAGCTATTGGGGAGAAAGATAGAGAACATACCTGTATTGATGATTGCCTCTCCAAAAGAAGAAGAAATACAAAAAATTCAGCGAAGAGAATTCGTAAGAGTTGAAACCATGATTGATGTTTCAGTAGTAAATAGTAACGATTCGTATCCTCCTTTTAATTCTGTAGTACTCGATTTTAGTGCAGGAGGAATGCTTCTTTCTCTTCCGTTAGACCATTCTGTAAAAAGTGAAGATAAGTTGGATTGTCTAGTTGTTCTGCCGATGCAATCAGGTGAGAAGGTATATCTGGATTTGCCATGTAACGTACTAAGAATACTGAATGGTCACATGAATGGCCGTCAGAGAGCATCGCTTCAATTTGATCAAATTACTCAAAAAGACAGACAGTATATTATTCGATTTTGCTTTGAACAGCAGCTTCTAATGAAGAAGAAGGAAAGCCTGAGTTTTAATAACGGATAATTAATCTCTTTTAGGGGAAAATATTCCCGAAAAGAAGGTGACGGATTTACATGAGACGATTTGAACGAATTTTAATTCAGCTTGCTATTGTTCATTTTATCCTATTAGTAACCGCACAGATTCTACTTGATATTCCTTCGTTTAAGATGTATACGAATAAAATCATCTATTACGAAGGAGTTATTAAGAACAATCAAGGACCAGCTTTGGAAACAATAGACCGTTAAACAACATATATGGTAAGATACATATAGAAAGAATCTGATGTTTTCAGATTCTAACACAGAAAAAAGCAGGGGATACTCACCTGCTTTTTATTGCTATGTATGCATTGTCACATAGGGATCGGGTAGGAGGAAACATGAAAAAATTATTATCAATTGCTATTGATGGCCCTGCAGGGGCTGGGAAAAGTACGGTAGCCAAGCAAGTAGCTGAGCGTCTTTCTTTTATTTATATTGACACAGGTGCCATGTACAGGGCATTAACGTATAAAGCTCTTTTAAATAGAGCCGATCTAAACGACGGAACAGCGCTTGAAGCTGTTTTAAACGAAACTGATATTAAACTTGTTATTACAGATCAAGGACAAGCGGTTCTTCTTGATGGAAAAGATGTATCAGAGGAAATCCGAACGAGTGAAGTAACGAATAACGTATCTTTTGTAGCACGTCAGCAAGAAGTTCGGACTGAAATGGTAAAAAGACAACAGCTGCTTGCGGAATCTGGCGGTGTTGTGATGGATGGCCGTGACATAGGTACGCATGTAATGCCGAATGCCGAGCTAAAAATTTTCTTAATCGCTTCTGTTGAAGAAAGAGCGCGCAGAAGATATGAAGAGAACCTTTCTAAAGGGTTCGAAGCAGATTTTGAGCAGTTAAAAAGTGAGATTTCTTTAAGAGATAAACGTGATAGTGAGAGGGAAGCTGCTCCACTAAGAAAAGCAGAAGATGCCATTGAACTGGATACAACGAGTATGTCAATCGAAGAGGTAGTTTCAAGCATCCTTCATTATGCAAAAGAAAGGGCACTCTAATATGAAGCTTTATTCTTTCGGTAAATGGCTGTGCGGGACGTATTTCAAAGGAACGTATAAGCCTGAAATCATTGGAGCGGAAAACATGCCAAAAAAAGGCGGTGTGCTGCTCTGTACGAATCATATCCATAATTATGATCCTCCTCTTGTTGGAGTGGCTTCACCGAGAGAAGTACATTTTATGGCTAAGGCTGAACTTTTTTCTGTTCCCGTGCTTAAACATATTTTGCCGAAGATCAACGCTTTTCCTGTTAAACGTGGAATGAGTGATAAGACGGCCTTAAAGACGGGTATGAATCTTCTAAAAGAAGGTAAAGTAGTCGGCCTTTTTCCGGAAGGTACACGCAGCAAGACGGGTGAGATCGGAGAAGGATTAGCGGGTGCCGGATTCTTTGCCCTGAAATCTGATGCACACATCGTTCCATGTGCAATCATCGGCGAATACAAAAAGGGAAAAAATCTAAAAATTGTATTCGGTAAACCGATAGACTTTACACATTTTCGGGAGCAAAAAGCTTCCGCTAAAGAAGCCACTGAGCTTATAATGAAACATATAGGTCAGTTAAAAAAAGAGCATGAATAACCGAATTTCTATTTTTATCTTTAAAGAATTTACATTTGAGTTGTTTTTATAGACTTCTTTGCAAATTGAATGGAGTGTAAGGTTGCGAGACTCCTAGGGGATCAGCGGGACAGGTGAGACACCTAAGGGCACAAAGTGTCGAGGTGGCTCACCGCACGCCCCCTGGAAAGCGAGCAACCTGAAACGGAATTCAATCACTTTCAATTGACTGCATCTTAAAAAAACAGCTCCATGATCGATGTTAATGTTCTTTCATTACCGAAAGTTCAATAAATTACTTTTCTAATTTTTGAGGAGGGCACGAACATGACAGAGGAAATGAGCACAAGTTTAACAAATGCTACCATGGCTGAAAAAGGTGAAATCATTAAAGGTACTGTATTAAAAGTAGAAGACAAGCACGCGTTAGTTGATATCAGTGCAAAGCAAGACGCATTTTTACCCATTAATGAAGTTTCAAGTCTTTTTATTGAAAAGGTTAGTGATGTGTTGAATGAAGGAGATCAGATCACTGTTAAAGTACTCTCTAACACTGAGGACAAGCTACTTGTTTCAAAAAAAGCAGTAGACAGCGAAAAATCGTGGAGTGAACTGCAAGAAAAATTTGATTCAAAAGAAACGTTTGAAGTTGTTGTTCACGATGTAGTTAAAGGCGGGCTTGTAGTAGATCTTGGAGTTCGTGCTTTTATTCCAGCTTCTATGGTTGAGTCTCACTTTGTTGAAGATTTTTCTGATTACAAAGGTAAGACTCTTTCTGTTAAAATCGTAGAATTGGATGCTGAAAAAGGACGAGTTATTTTATCTCATCGTGCTGTTACGGAAGAAGAAGCGGGCTTCAAGAAACAAGAAATCTTAGATCGTTTGGCACCAGGTGAAATTATTGAAGGAAAAGTGCAGCGTTTAACGGACTTTGGAGCTTTCGTTGATATCGGAGGCGTTGATGGATTAGTTCACGTTTCACAGTTATCGCACAATCGAGTAGATAATCCTTCCGATGTTCTCAGTGAAGGTGAAACCGTTAAAGTTAAAGTTCTTTCCGTTGATCGCGATAATGATCGAATTTCTTTATCAATAAAAGAAACACAGCCAGGACCATGGGAAGAAGCAAGTTCTTCTATTAAGGCAGGAAGTGTAATCGAAGGTACAGTAAAACGCATCGTTACATTTGGAGCATTTGTAGAGGTAGCTCCTGGCATTGAAGGTCTCGTTCACATTTCTGAGATGGCAAACCGACATATTGGCAACCCGAGTGAAGTTGTAAAAGAAGGTCAGCAAGTATCTGTAAAAGTTCTAGATGTAAACAGTCAAGACAAAAGAATGAGCTTGAGCATGAAAGCTGTTCAAGATGAGAAGGAAAAAGCAAACTTAAAAGAAAATCTTCCTAAAGAAGAAAAAGGTTTCTCATTAGCAGATATGATTGGCGACCAGCTTAAAGGATATAAATAACTTATTATTTTCAGCCCTCGATTTTAAAATCGAGGGCTGTTTTTTTATATGTGATTAAACGACGGTTAAAAGAAGGCGTAAGGTGGCAATAATGCTACCGAGGTGAATTACATGAATGATGGTACGCTTTTTTATTGGTTCATGTGGATGGGCTGGATTATTGCAACCTTTCTCATCAAGAAGGGTTCTGTTAGAAATCACTCTGTTTTTATTACTTTAACGGGAATAACCTTGTCGGACACCTTCATTCCGTTTTCACTAGGAAAAATAAATGCCACGTTCTTATTCTTCTTGTGTATAGGGCTGATTTATTTGATTAAACATACCGATCAGCTATTTTTTTATGTAACAAGCTGTTTTATTGTTGCTACAGCTTACGTGTCGTTAGAACTTTTTGCTCTATACGACCCAGTTAAATTATTTTTTGAAAAAAAATATATGATCATTATCGTACTTGCTTCTCTTCTTATCTTGTTAACCAAAACGTATAGAGATCTTTTCTATATTCCTATAATAGGTCTTTTTATCGGTGATACAGTTTTTCAGTTTTTGATATATAAACTCAGTGCCACGATAGAAATAGGCTCACTATACGTGATGGATTTGTTGGTCTCAACTTCTATGATGCTCTTATTTATGGTAGTATTGGTAGATATGTTCAAAAAGTTAAGACGTACAGCTTTTAATAAGGTCACTTCTGCAAAACAGATTTAGAAGATATTGAGTTGTCTAAAGTGTAAAGTATTTGCTAAAATAAGTGGACTTGTCTATTTACAAGAAAATGATGGAACATATAAAAGAAAACTTGATGATTGACTTGATCAGGAAAAAGGGAAGTGTCTACATGACGAAACCAGTTTTAGCAATAGTAGGGAGACCAAACGTAGGGAAATCTACTATTTTTAACAGAATTGCGGGAGATCGTATTTCTATTGTTGAAGATATGCCAGGAGTAACGCGTGACCGTATCTACAGTTCAGCAGAATGGCTGAATACAGAATTCAACCTTATCGATACAGGTGGAATAGAAATTAGTGATGCACCATTTATGAGTCAGATGAAAGAACAAGCAGAACTTGCTATCGAAGAAGCAGATGTCATTCTCTTTTTAGTTGATGGCATGAACGGAATTACAGCGGCAGATGAAGAAGTTGCCAAAATGCTGTTCCGCTCAAAAAAGCCTGTTGTATTAGGTGTGAATAAGATTGATAACCCTGAACGTAAAGAGCTTCTGTATGAGTTTTATAGCCTGGGTATGGGTGAGCCAATCGGTGTGTCAGGAACACACGGAATCGGGCTTGGAGATCTTTTAGATCAAGTGGTAAGCCATTTCCCAGAAACGGTTGCAGAAGAAAAAGAAGACGACACGATCTATTTTTCATTAATCGGCAGACCGAACGTAGGGAAATCTTCACTCGTAAACGCTATTCTCGGTAAAGAACGCGTTATTGTAAGTAATATTGCAGGAACTACAAGAGATGCAATTGATTCAAGCTTTGAACGTGAAGATCAGAAGTATGTAATTATCGATACAGCAGGAATGCGCAAACGTGGAAAAGTGTACGAAACGACTGAGAAATACAGTGTTATGCGTGCGATGAAAGCGATCGAACGTTCCGATGTCGTCCTTATGGTTATCGATGCTGAAGAAGGAATCATCGAGCAAGATAAAAAGGTTGCAGGTTTCGCACATGAAGCCGGTAAAGCTGTCGTGATTGTTGTTAACAAATGGGATGCTGTTGAAAAAGATGATAAAACGATGCAAAAGTTTGAGCAGAAGATTCGTGACCATTTCCTCTACTTATCATATGCACCTATCGTCTTCGTATCGGCAAAAACAAAACAGCGACTTCATCAGCTATATCCTGTGATTAATCAAGTTGCCGAAAATCACTCGCTCAGAGTTCAGACAAATATCTTGAACGAAGTAATCATGGATGCAGTAGCTATGAACCCAGCACCAATGGATAACGGAAAGAGACTGAAGATCAACTATGCAACACAAGTGGCTTCAAAACCGCCTACTTTTGTTATCTTTGTTAACGATCCAGAATTATTCCACTTCTCGTATAAGCGTTTTCTGGAAAATAGAATTCGTGAAACGTTTGGTTTTGTTGGAACACCGATCAAAATATTTGCTAGAAAGAAAAACGATTAAGGTTTCATGATGACGATCGTTCTCTTCGTTTTCTCCTACTTGATAGGATGTATTAGCTTTAGTTATTTGCTGACCAAAGTTCTAAAAAATGAAGATATAAGAAATCACGGCAGTGGTAACGCAGGTGCTACCAACACGTTACGAGTACTTGGAAAAGGACCTGCGATCGCTGTCCTGCTATTAGACTGCTTTAAAGGTGTATTGGTCGTGTCAGCCGTTTTTTGGTTTACAGATTCACCAGTACTAGCTGTTTTATGCGGTTTAATGGCTGTTATTGGTCACAACTATCCCGTCTTTTACGGATTTAAAGGCGGGAAAGGAGTGGCTACGGCAATCGGTGTGTTTGCTGCTGTTGCATTTTTACCTTCTTTACTAGCAGGTTTGATTGCAATCCTAACGATTTGGGTTTCCAGGTTTGTTTCATTGGGTTCTATCGTTTTTTTAGTATTATCTCCGTTTTTTATGCTGTATCAATTTAACTTGCCTCTTGAAGCTGTTTTGGCAAGCTTCTCTATTTCGATCGTTTCAATATGGAAACATCGAGAAAATATGGCTAGGATCTGGAGAGGAAACGAACGCAAAATTTAATAGTGGAGTGTGACATGTATGCATAATGTTGCTGTTTTAGGTGCTGGGAGCTGGGGTACTGCTCTTGCCATCGTTTTAGCTGACAATGGTCATGATGTCCGTTTGTGGGGCCGTAGAGAAGAACAAGTTGTTGAAATTAATAAAGAACATCGAAATGAAAAGTATCTTCCAGGAGTAGAGTTGCCTGAGAACATAAAAGCGACCACTCAATTGGAAGAATGCGTGAAAGATGCTGATACGATTGTACTTGTTACGCCTACAAAAGCGATGAGAGACGTATTGAATCTTTTGAAAAACAACCTTGCATCTCCTGTTACAATTGTACACGCTTCAAAAGGAAACGAACCTGGTACATATAAACGAATTTCTGAAATTATTGAAGAAGAACTGCCTGAGTCTGTTCTTGAATCGGTGGTGGTTCTTTCAGGACCTAGTCATGCAGAAGAGGTTTCTTTAAGGCAGCCAACGACGGTTACTGTGTCTTCTGCAAATATGCAAGCTGCAGAAAGAGTTCAAGATCTTTTTATCAATCAAAACTTCCGTGTGTATACGAATCCCGATGTTATTGGTGTTGAACTTGGTGGAGCTTTAAAAAATATTATCGCTTTAGGAGCAGGTCTTTCTGATGGTCTAGGATATGGAGATAATGCAAAGGCTGCCTTAATTACAAGAGGTTTAGCGGAAATTGCTCGCCTTGGCACACATATGGGTGCAAACCCACTTACTTTTTCGGGCCTTACGGGAATCGGTGACTTAATCGTGACATGTACAAGTGTACATAGCCGTAACTGGCGTGCAGGCAATATGCTCGGAAAAGGCATGAAGCTTGATGATGTTCTTGAGAATATGGGCATGGTAGTTGAAGGTGTTAGAACGACTCAAGCAGCTTACGAATTGAGTAAGCGAGAAGAAGTGGAGATGCCGATCACTCAAGTCCTTTACGATGTATTGTTTAACGGTAAGGGTGCAAAACAAGCTGTTGATGATCTGATGCAGCGTTCTCGCACACACGAAGTAGAAGATGTATCTTCATTAAAGAGCTAAACACACAGATTAATAGGCGAATGTCTAAAAAATTTTAGGCAATCGCCTTTTTTTCTTTCACGCTTCTTTTTTACTTGCATAGGATAGGGTGAAAAGGAAGTGGGAGGAGGACTTCAGGTGGAACGTGAACAACAATTTTTTGATAAGATTGAGAAGAAAACAAGTGTAAAAAAGGATGATATTTTTAAACTTGCCCAATCCGTAAGTGGCTCTAATCTTCGCGACGAGCGCACGATTCGAATGCTGATTTCCCAAGTATCTTCTATGGCTGGGGTAGCAGTTACGAAACAAAAAGAAGATCAGATCGTTCAGGCTGTTTTAAACAACAACATCCCTTTAGATCTGGCAACATTATCTAAGATGTTTGATAATAAGTAGAACATAGGTTAGTTAATAAAAGTTTAGACACAAACAAAATCATGGAAGTGTTCATACAGTGCAGGAAGTATTTAGTCGAACACTCGGTCTGGAGCCGGGTGTTTTTTTCTGTTTAGGAATCTTAATGTTCTTGTGGACTGTTGTTTGGCAACATATTATGAAGAATACGAACAAAGAGTCTCTGCAGATGGCCTGCTAAAAGGCAGTTAATCCTCTCAACTTAGAAGAAATTCATCTACACGTTCCTGAAAAAGTAAAGGAAATAACAAGAATTATGCTATAATGTACGCTGTGGACAAGGAGGATACATATGAGTGAAGGTTTATTGAAAATGTGGGTGGCGTTGTCTGCCATCGGTTTAATGTTTATTGCTGTTTTTTCTATCATGTTCAGCAGATCAAAATTATCAGGGGTATTTCAGACGGTTGTTTCGTTATTCGCCTGGGTCTGTATGGTCGTAGCAGGTATTCTTATTATAATCGTTGTATTCAGCGGACCTGTTCAAGGATAAAGGAGGAAATCAAGATGACAAAGAAATGGTGGATTCCTCTATGTCTAATGGTGTTAACTCTTTCTGGGTGTTTATATCCCGAAGAACGAAAAACTCAAAATCGAGTTCCTTATCAGGATCAGATTACAGCAGTTCAGCAAGCCGTTGAAAGTTTTCAGAAAGATACAGGTGTGCTGCCGATTAAAACAAAAGATGCTGATACAGATATCTACCAAAAATACTTGATTGATTTTAATAAACTAGTCCCCAAATATATGCAGGAGCCCCCTGGGAATGCTTTTGAAAAGGGCGGAACTTTTCAATACGTTTTAATTGATGTTGAAACGAAGCCGACTGTTAAGCTTGCAGATCTTGTTTTAACAGACAAGGTTCAAGATGTACAGGTCGCACTAAACATCTATATGGCAGAACATCAATATCCGCCGTTTAAAAAAATAGAAGCGCAGGGCAGGCACACGCTCGATTATAAAAAGTTAGGTTTTAAGGAAGACCCGTACGTTACGAGCCCTTTTACAGGCAAGAAACTCCCGTTGATGGTTAACGGTGATGCAAAGATTTTTATAGATTACAGAAAAGATTTAAAATCTGCGATCTCAAGCTATTCGAACGAGTTAGATAAACATGAAGATATCCGTCATTTGCTAGCGATGCATTCCTTTTTTGTGCCTATCTATTCGGTTCCTTATACAGTTGAAAACAATAAGCCTGTTTTTTTAATAAAATAGGCATGAACTCTCCCTTTTTCTAATACATTCATAGAAAAGGCGGAGAGATTTTTTTTGGAAATCCTTTTAACGAAACAAGCTTTATAGTTTCATCGGTAGGCACTGAAGTGCGCCCTCCCGTTTTTATGAAACTATACAACAGAGAAATGTAAGGATCCAATAAAAATTTCCGTTCCTTTGTCATAATCAATAGGACAAAATCATACGATATATTGTCCAAGACTAGCATCCGGAACTTTATTTGGATCGGGAGGGAAACGAATGGAAAAAATCGATATTTTCAAAGATATCGCCGAAAGGACGGGCGGAGATATCTACTTAGGCGTAGTAGGAGCAGTAAGAACGGGTAAGTCCACTTTTATCAAGAAATTTATGGAGCTTGTGGTGCTGCCAAACATTGAAAACGAAGCAGAACGTCAACGTGCACAGGATGAGTTACCGCAGAGTGCAGCTGGACGCACCATTATGACCACTGAACCCAAATTTGTTCCAAACAACGCGGTAAGAATCAACGTAGGTGATGGGCTTGATGTTAACATCCGTCTGGTAGACTCTGTTGGTTATGCTGTACCAAGTGCTAAAGGGTACGAAGATGAAAACGGCCCTAGAATGATTCATACTCCTTGGTATGATGAGCCGATTCCGTTCCATGAAGCGGCAGAGATCGGCACAAGAAAAGTCATCCAAGAGCACTCTACACTAGGAGTGGTCGTCACAACGGATGGATCAATCGGAGAAATTCCAAGATATGATTATGTGGAATCAGAAGAGCGTGTTGTAGAAGAGTTAAAAGAAGTTGGAAAGCCGTTTATTATGCTAATCAACTCTACACAACCGCATCATCCAGATACACAGAAGCTGCGTAACGAGCTTTGTGAAAAATACGATATACCCGTACTTGCAATGAGTGTTGAAAGCATGACGGAGCATGATATCAACAATGTTCTTAGAGAAGCATTATACGAGTTTCCGGTGCTTGAGGTCAATGTGAATCTTCCTAGCTGGGTCATGGTGCTTCGCGAAAACCATTGGCTGCGTGAAAGCTATGAAGAAGCAGTAAGAGAAACAGTTCAGGATATTAAGCGTCTTCGTGATGTGGATAAAGTGGTTGGCTTCTTTGCAGACTATGACTTTATTGACGATGCGAGACTCGCAGGAATTGAAATGGGTCAAGGGATTGCAGAAATTGATCTTTTTGCACCAGATTACTTGTACGACCAGATTTTAAAAGAAGTGGTTGGGGTAGAGATTCGAGGAAAAGACCATCTGCTTCAGCTAATGCAAGAGTTTGCTTACGCTAAAACGGAGTATGATCAAGTGGCAGATGCACTAAGAATGGTCAAACAAACAGGATACGGAATTGCAGCGCCAGCCATCACAGATATGAGTCTTGATGAGCCAGAAATCATCCGACAAGGATCTAGATTCGGCGTTAGGCTTAAGGCAATTGCACCATCCATTCATATGATTAAAGTAGATGTTGAATCAGAGTTCGCACCAATTATTGGTACGGAAAAACAAAGTGAAGAGATGCTTAGATATTTGATGCAAGACTTTGAAGAAGATCCGCTATCCATCTGGAATTCTGATATCTTTGGAAGATCACTTAATTCTATCGTAAGAGAAGGAATCCAAGGCAAGATTTCACTAATGCCAGAGAATGCTAGATATAAATTAAAAGAGACGCTTGAACGCATTATTAATGAAGGATCAGGCGGATTAATTGCCATTATTTTATAACGTTGAGACTCCTATAACCGGGAGTCTTTTTTTTTTTTGCTTTGGCTGTTTCCGTATTCTTTGTTGTTTTTGTAAGTGGTTGATTTCCTTTCCAGGTGCTCGCTTTCCGCGGGGCAGGCGGTGAGCCACATTCGTACGTTTCACTCTTAAGTGTCTCACCTGCCCGCCTGTCCCGCAGGAGTCTCGCACCTTGCACTCCAATCAACTGTCACAGGAGAAAATAAAAATGAGGTTTGAAAGTAACAATCTTTTAGAAAAGAGCCTTGCTTGTTATAGACTGTTTTCTGCACAAATGGCGGAAAGCGAGCATCATGTAACGAAAAATTCATCACTACCAAAACTAATTAAACATGCGAAAACACTTCTTGCGTTTATGTTTTCTTGAAGAAAATAGCACAATTGTCCTGCCGTAGAGAAGAGACTTTTTTACCTCGCTGAACGGCGTTTTTTGTAAAAAAAGGTCAAAAAATAAGGAATTTTAAGGGTTGAATACCGAAAAACAGCTAAAAAAGATTGAATTCTTGAATGTAATCGTATAATATAAGGCTTGTCACAGATAAAATTAGTAAAATCCTGTATATTACCTATTAAATTAATACTGTACGAAAGTATTTCATGACCGATATAAGGTGAGTGAATCCTTGAGAGGAGGTGAATGGAATGAACAAGACTGATCTAATTAATGCAGTATCTGAGCAAGCTGAGCTTTCTAAGAAAGATGCATCTAAAGCAGTTGACGCTGTTTTCGAAGCAATCACTGGTACTCTACAAAGCGGTGATAAGGTACAACTTATCGGATTTGGTAACTTTGAAGTACGTGAGCGTGCGGCTCGTAAAGGACGCAACCCACAAACTGGTCAAGAGATCGAAATCTCTGCTAGCAAAGTTCCTGCTTTCAAACCAGGGAAAGCCCTTAAGGACGCTGTTAAATAATTGATACATAGGGCAACTTAAAGACCGTGAAGTTTTTCACGGTCTTTTTTTATACGATTTTTTTCTAAAGAACAAGTACTTCGATTAAAAGAACTCTAGTTTTTTTAAATTAGCTGTAAATGTATTCGTCTTCCGCCAACTTCTGATTACTCATAAAGAAAACTATATCTCCCTTGGTGTAAGGGGTTTCTCCTTTTGCTATTCTTCTTTCAGTATGCTAAAATTTTTCTATTGTGTTATTGGAATTGGAGGACAAAAAGCGTGGCAGAAGTTCAAAAAGAAAAAATTGAAACAGCAGTTAAAATGATTTTAGAAGCTATTGGTGAAGATCCTGAGCGCGAGGGTTTAATAGATACACCAAAACGTGTAGCGAAAATGTATGAAGAAGTGTTTCAAGGTTTAAATCAAGATCCGAAAGAACATTTTGCTACCATTTTTGGGGAAGATCATGAAGAATTAGTACTTGTTAAAGATATTCCTTTTTATTCAATGTGTGAGCATCATCTCGTCCCTTTCTTTGGGAAAGCGCACATCGGCTACATACCTAAGGGCGGAAAAGTAACAGGTTTAAGTAAACTTGCAAGAGCGGTAGAGGCTGTTACGAAGCGTCCGCAGCTGCAGGAAAGAATTACTTCAACGATCGCGAACAGTTTACTTGAGACATTGGAACCTCATGGGGTGATCGTTGTGATAGAAGCTGAGCATATGTGTATGACGATGCGAGGCGTTAAGAAGCCTGGTTCCATGACAGTGACTTCAGCGGTTCGAGGCGTTTTTGAAAAAGATCCTGCGGCTCGTGCAGAAGTGTTAAGTTTAATCAGAAACTGAAATTAAAGGAGGGTTACCCATGAAATCAGAATTTGACTTTTTTGTAATAAAAGCAAAAGAAAACGGTGTGAATGTAATTGGGTTAACACGTGGTACTGAAACAAGATTTCATCATTCTGAAAAACTTGATAAAGGTGAAGTGATGATCGCACAGTTTACCGAACATACTTCAGCAGTAAAGGTTAGAGGCAAAGCTGTTATCTATACGAAACATGGAGAAGTAGATACTGAATCGTAAGGGATTACTGGCGGTAAGGTCGCCGATAAGATGTGCTAGGCCATAAGCCTAGTTTTCTTTATGTCTTTTGATGAGGTTGAAACCTTACTATATTGGCGACTATGGTATAATAAGAAAGCACAATTTTGCTGTGTCATTGGAGGGATTTGATGAACACCATGGAACAAATTCAACGCTTAAAACAACATACACTTTTATTGATGCAGCACAGCTATGTGGAACGTTATATTCAACCTCCAGTCTTTAGTGAGTCAAAGGTATTTATCACTTACTGTCTGCTTCGTGAACTTGAACTTGATGAGGCTGTAGAAGCGGAATATTTTAGTTCAATTCTTTTAATTCAGTCTGCATTGGACCGCCATGATGTTATCTTGGACGAAAATGTTACAGCTGATAAGAAGAAAAGGCAGCTTGTTGTTTTATCTGGTGACTATTTTAGCAGTCTATACTATCTGCTGTTAGCTCGTTGTGAAAATTTAGATTTGATTTCACAATTATCGAGTGCTGTGCAGAGTATTAACGAACATAAAGCAAATCTGCATCAACAAGACAGGCTGCTAAACGGCAGTGTAGAATATTTGAAAAACGTGCAGAGAATTGAAAGTCTACTATTTACAAAAGCAGCAGAATCATTTGGTCTGCATACATATATCCCTTTTATTAAACGTTATCTTCTTGTGTCACGTTATCAGAATACAGAAATGAGAAGACAGTTAAGCGAGGAACAATTGAACTATTTGAAAGCTTGTGAAAAAGAATTGAAAAACAAAGATGTTGAAATGCCTCTCATGTTTCATAGAGAAGGATACAGCATCGAAACAGGCAGTGAAAATGACTTAATGTTAGGAGAGGGTTAATCCGATGTTGAGCAAAGAAGAACGGGTTCACTCTGTATTTGAAAAGATCTCTGATCAGTACGATTATATGAACGATTTAATCTCATTTAAACAGCATAATAAATGGCGCAATGATACGATGAAGCGTATGAAAGTACAACCTGGAGATCATTGTTTGGACGTGTGCTGCGGAACGGGAGAATGGACATTTGCTCTTGCTGAAGCGGTTGGGACACAAGGGCAAGTCATAGGCTTAGACTTTAGTCAGAACATGCTTAATGTAGGAATTGAAAAGCTGAAAAAACGCTCCTCTCCTCAAGTGAAATTTATTCATGGCAACGCAATGGAGTTGCCATTCGAAGACAATTCGTTTGATTTTGTAACGATTGGATTCGGCCTTAGAAATGTTCCTGATTACCTTCAGGCGCTCAAAGAGATGGCACGGGTTGTAAAGCCAGGGGGAAGAGTGGTGTGTCTGGAAACTTCTCATCCGACCGTACCTGTTTTTAAACAGCTCTTTAAATTTTATTTTACTTACATCATGCCAGTATTCGGTAAATTATTCGCTAAAAGCTATCAAGAATACGCATGGCTTCAAGAATCAACAGAAGCATTTTTGACAAAAGAAGAACTTAAAGAACTATTTAAAGAGGCAGGTTTGTCTAACGTTGAAGTCAAATCGTATGCACTAGGTGCTGCCGCCATGCATACCGGGAAAAAACAGCAATAGAAGAGAGCGTTGCAGTGTGTGGAATAAATTCAAAATAATTTTAGAAATGATTAAGTTTGAGCATACTATCTTTGCTTTGCCATTCGCTTTTTTAGGGGCAATCATGGGAAACATTGTAGAAGAAGGCACTATGCCGTCATTGATCGAATGGATCTGGATTACGCTTGCCATGGTTGGTGCAAGAAGTTCTGCAATGGCACTTAACCGTGCGATAGATTCAGAGATTGATGGAGCGAATCCAAGAACGAAAACAAGGGCCATTCCGGCAAAGCTGTTAAACAGAGGCGAAGTATTCGTATTTATAGCTGCTTCACTGGCACTTTTGTTCGTCAGTGCTTATCAATTGAATTCTCTATCCGTGAAACTGCTGCCGTTGGCTGTCTTTTTTCTAGTTATTTATTCGTATACGAAGCGATTTACTTATTTATGCCATATTGTTTTAGGGGTTACGATCGCCATTGCACCTCTTGGTGGCTGGGTTGGAGCTACAGGTACACTGAGTCCAGAAGCCTTTTTGCTATTCTTTGGTGTATTGTTCTGGACAGCTGGGTTTGACGTGATTTATGCGACACAAGATGCTGACTATGATAAGTCTCATGGTCTATACTCTATTCCTTCTGCTTTTGGTATCGCGAACGGATTGATGACAGCTAGATGGCTGCATGTTGCTAGTTTTATAGCTTTTATTTCACTCGGAGTTGTGTCTGGGATGGGTTGGATCTATTACTTAGGTGTATTCATCTCTGGAGCAATCATGGTTTACGAACACTCACTCGTAAAGCCGCATGACTTGTCCAAACTGGATGTAGCGTTTTTTACGATGAATGGTATCTTGAGTGTCGTTATGTTTATCTTTTCAATAGGGGACCTTTTATTATGAAGACATTTACAATAGGGATTACAGGGGCAAGTGGCGCTGTATACGGCGTTAGACTTGCTCAAGAAATTTTGAAAAGCGGGCATAAACTGCATCTTGTCGTAACGGAAGCAGGCTGGCAAGTGTTTAGAGAAGAATTGTTGTGGGATACGGAGAATCGTGAACAATGTATAGAGGAACATTTTGCTTTATACGGCAAAGAACGTTTTCATTACCACACATTGCGTGACTTTAATGCACCAATCGCCAGCGGGTCATATCAGAACGATGGGATGGTAATCATTCCTTGTTCGATGGGCACTCTCTCTGGTATTGCACATGGTGCTTCTGGCAATCTATTAGAACGCACAGCTGATGTTATGCTGAAAGAGAGCCGTAAGCTGATTTTAGTGCCTAGAGAAACACCGCTTCATAAAATACATCTTGAAAACATGTTAAAAGTAACAGAAGCTGGAGGAAAGATTGTTCCTGCCATGCCAGGATTTTATCACTTACCTAAGTCAATGGATGACCTTGTAAACTTTTTGGTAGGAAAAGTTTTGGACAACTTAGGTGTACATCACGAATTGTTTACACGCTGGGGAGACTGATAGATTATGAACATCGGGGAAATCAGCTATACGAACATCATACCCCTATATTATTATTTAGATAGAGAACGTCTGATGGATCAAGGGGTAACGATTACACATGCTGTTCCGTCTAAAATCAATAGGTTGATGGAGAACCAGTTAGTCGATATCGGTGGCATTTCATCCTTTTCTTTTGGAAAGAATGCTGATCATTACAGTCTAGTTCCAGATCTTTCCGTGTCTTCTTACGGAAGAGTGAACTCTATCTTTTTATTTTCTAAACGCAAAATCGAAGACTTGAGCGGAAAAAAAATCGCATTAACATCAAGCTCAGAAACATCTGTTGCACTGTTAAAGATCGTATTAGATCGCTTTTATTCCGTTGAAGTTTCATATCAGGTGGAAACACCTCATTTTGAAAAAATGCTAGAGAATTACGATGCTTGTCTTCTTATTGGGGATGATGCAATTTCAGCATACCGAAAAAGAGGGTCTTATCATGTTTATGATCTTGGGGAGATCTGGTATCAGCAGACAGGGCTACCTATGATTTTTGCCGTCATGGCTTATCGAAATGAAATGGAAACAGAAAAAGGATCGCTTCTTTCGTATGTTGGAAAAAGTATGATCGAGAGCAAAGAACGCTGCCAAAGAGAAAAATTTATTCCTGTCATAGAGCGAGTGCTGGCAAAGCATGGAGGGACTTTTCAGTTCTGGGAATCGTATTTTAATGGGTTAAATTATCAGTTTAGTGGCGAACATGAAAAAGGACTAAACCTTTATTTTCAGCTAGCTGTAGAGTGCGGATTGTTAAAGACAATGCCCTCTATCTTAAAGTATTCGTATAAGTAACGGGCGATAGGGTGAAACAAAAGTGAAGTTAAAGGACTTATACTCATTTCTAAAAAAAGATTTGCAGCAAATTGAAGATCAGCTAGTACAATCTGTTCGTTCTGATCAGACATTGATTCATACGGCTGGCGCTGAGCTGTTAAAAGCAGGGGGAAAGAGAATCCGCCCTGTATTTGTCCTGCTATCTGCTCAGTTTGGGACGTATAACATTCAGCAGATCAAAAAGCCAGCTGCGGCACTTGAACTGATTCATATGGCTTCCTTGGTTCATGATGATGTAGTGGATGATGCTGATATGAGACGGGGAAGAGAAACCGTCAAAGCAAAATATGATAATAAAATCGCCATGTATACAGGAGATTTTATCTTCGCATCCGCTTTGAAACTAATGTCAGAAATTAATATTCCTCTTGCTCATCAAATTCTTGCACAAGGTATGAAAGAGATGTGTCTTGGCGAGATTGAGCAGATTAACGAACAGTATGATACTGATCAAAATGTAAGAAAGTATTTTAAACGTATAAAAAGAAAAACAGCTTTATTGATCGCACTAAGCTGTCAGTTAGGCGCCATCACTTCAAAGGCGGATGTTTCTCTTCAGAAAAAATTATATGAATTTGGCTTCTGTGTAGGCATGGCCTTCCAAATTACAGATGATATTTTAGATTTCACAGCATCTGAGAAACAGCTAGGCAAACCAGCAGGAAGCGATTTGAAACAAGGGAACTTAACGCTGCCTGTACTGTTCACTATGCGACAATATCCAGAAATCAAGGAAAAATTAAATGTTTACTACGAAACAAAAGATGCAGCATTGCTTGCTGAACTTTTAAAAGATATTAAACGTCTTGGCGGTATTGAGTTTGCAACGCAGATTTCTGATAAATATTTGAAGCGTGCAAAACTAGCTGCTTCTTCCTTACCTGAAACGGATGCTAGGGATAGTTTGTTAAAAGTAGCAGATTATATCGCTGGTCGAAAATTTTGAGTGATTGCTAATTTTTAAAATTTTTGGTACGATTTCTCTGGGGAACTTGTCCCACATATACATAGATGATAGGAGAGGGAATGCATGGAAAAAACGTTTTTAATGGTAAAACCTGATGGTGTTCAACGTGCGTTAATCGGAGAAATCGTATCCCGTTTTGAAAAGAAAGGTTTTCAGCTTGTTGGTGCTAAGCTAATGAACATTTCTGAAGATCTTGCAAAAGAACATTATGGTGAGCACAAAGAGCGTCCGTTCTTCGGAGAACTTGTTGACTTTATTACTTCTGGACCAGTATTTGCTATGGTTTGGGAAGGTAAAGACGTTATTCTAACAGCTCGTAACATGATGGGTAAAACAAACCCAGCTGACGCTGCTCCTGGTTCAATCCGCGGAGATTATGCTGTACAAGTTAGCAACAACATTATTCATGGTTCTGATTCAGCTGAAAGCGCTGTCCGTGAAATCGGTCTTTTCTTTAAAGAAGAAGAACTTGTGTCATACGATAAAGCAGTTGCAGTTTGGATTTAATTTTATAACAAAATGAAAGCGTTTTAGCCGGCCATTGTGCCGGTTTTTGTTTTTCCAGGACAAAGTTGAGACTGTGATGTAGCAGCTTATGCAGTTTCAAAGCTCCTACAATAAAAATCTTAAATGAATCCGGCGAGTTATTGCAATATTCCAGCGAGAATTACGATTAATACAGCGAATTTTAAGGATAATCCGGCGAGTTTTAGTTATATATCGGCGAGTCGACATCATCAGACATAATTCAGCAAATCGTATGCTAATAGATTTTAAAAGTGTCACCACTTAACGCAACAATTTAATATAAAATCCGATACTATACATATATAGATTAAATTTGCATGGCAGTTGAATTGGAGAGAGACATATGGATCGCGACTATGAAGGCTTTAAACAGAGCATATATGATCAAACAGGGATAAATCTTTCATTGTATAAGGAAGCACAAATGAAGCGGAGACTCATTGCGCTGCGTGATAAACGCTCGTTTGGTACGTTTTCTGATTATTTTCATGCACTCAAAAAAGACCCAGAACTGCTTCTTGAGTTTTTAGACCGGATGACGATCAACGTTTCTGAATTTTACCGAAATCCTGCACGGTGGGATGTGCTTGAGAAAAAAATCATTCCCTTATTACTTGAAGACAGGTCATCAATAAAAGTGTGGAGTGCAGCCTGCTCTACAGGAGAAGAGCCCTATAGCCTGTCGATGATGTTATCAGATCACAAAAACAACGTATTTAGGTTTTCGATACTTGCAACAGACTTAGATCAGCAAGTGTTAGAGCAAGCGAAAAAAGGGTTTTATTTCGAAAAAGCAATCAAAGATGTGCCGAGCGACAAAAAAGTGCGACATACTACGAAAGAGGAACTTGGTATAAGAGTTTCAGATACAATTAAAAAGCACGTAACCTTCAAAAAGCAAAACTTGCTTTCAGATCGTTTTGAATCCGATTTTGATCTGATCGTTTGCCGAAATGTAATGATCTATTTTACTGAGGAAGCAAAAGCCGTTCTTTATCAAAAATTTAGCAAAGCCCTTCGAAAAGGCGGTGTCCTGTTCGTAGGAAGTACCGAGCAGATTTTCAATCCAGGGTTATACGACCTAGAATCCGTTGAACCTTTCTTTTATCGTAAACTAAGTTGAATGGAAATCTTTACGTACAAATCTGTTGACAGATTTACAGCAATGGTTTAATGTAACTGATAAGTTTAGAGCACATAGGTTAGAGCAATTTAGTTTAGAGTTTAGAGCATAGTTGAGACAAGTTGAGAGAGTTTGAGTGGAGCAGAGCCGAGAATGGATATGTACATATGCCATGCGGGTTATTTCTGCATGGCTTTTTTGTATGCTTCATAAGAAGTATGTACATGTTCCCTATTAGATCGACCTCTTATATCCTCCTCATTCTCCGTATTAACGGAGGTGCAGATATGATTATATCCTTCCCGATTCCTCCTTGAACGTTTTTGTTTGTAGACAAAACAACCAAAACGATTAAGGGGTGTTCATATGATTTCAAATATCATTCAAAAAATAATGAAACACGAAACATTAACAGAAAATGAAGCTTTTTATTTTATGGAGAAATTGGCGAGTGGTGAAGTAACAGATGCTCAAGGAAGTTCTGTTTTAAGCATCATGAGCTTTCGCGGTGAGACTGTAGCAGAGATTGTTGGTTTTGTTAAAGCAATCAGAAAACTCTCTAGAGCGGCAGATTCTTCCCAACAAAATGAGCTGATGGATACTTGCGGTACTGGCGGTGATGGAGCATCGACTTTTAACATCTCTACTGCAGTAAGTATCATACTCGCTTCTTTAGGGGTAAAAGTAGCCAAACACGGCAACAAAGCGGTTACATCAAAAAGTGGAAGCTCAGATGTGCTAGAGGCATTAGGTATTCAAGCTTCCAGTAACCAATTTGAAGCGAATTCTCAGCTGAAGAAACACGATATAGCGTTCTTACACGCTCCATATTTTCATCCGGCACTAAAAAAAGTAGCCTCTTTAAGGGGGCAACTGCCTTTCCGAACGATTTTTAATTCGATCGGTCCTTTGTTAAATCCGATGTCACCCGCATATCAGTTGATTGGAGCTAGCAATGAGAAAGTTGCTGAAAAGCTTGCTGAAGTGATTAAGGAGCTCGGAATCAAACGAGCATTGATTGTTACAGGGAAAGAAGGCTTGGATGAATGTTCGATTACAGGCGAAACAAGGATGTTTTTAGTTGAGAACAACACGATTACGTCGTTTCTTTACACACCTGAAGAAGCAGGATTAAATCGAGGGAATTTAAGTGATTTAACCGTTACAGATAAACAAGAAAGTGCTGAACTCATCCGTTCCATCCTTCAAGGTGCAGGAAACGAATCAGCTCGTAATATCGTCATCCTTAATGCAGCTGCAGCCTTGTATGCGTCAAAACGGGTTCTAAGTATTCGAGACGGAGTGGAAATCATTAAACAATGTCTACAATCCAAATCCGCATATTATCATCTTGAAGAAATGACGAAAGAAGAGGCGAATGTGTATGTTAACTAAAATATTGAGACAAAAAGAAAAAGAAGTTGCGGTTCTTCCTTCATTTAAAATAGGAGAGCTGGATTTTACAGATAAAGATCATCGCCCTTTTGCTGATAAAATTGCAAACTCTTTGAACAGACCAGCGTTGATCGCCGAAGTGAAAAAAGCTTCACCATCTAAAGGAATCATAAAAGAAAATTTCAATCCTGTAGAGATCGCTGTGGAATATGAAAAAGCAGGAGCATCTTGCTTATCCGTCTTAACGGATACAGAGTTCTTTCAAGGAGACCTTCAATACTTAAAAGACATACGTAATCACGTGTCACTTCCCCTGTTAAGAAAGGATTTTATTATAGACGAAAAGCAAATCATTGAAAGTGTCGAACACGGAGCAGATGCGATTTTACTTATCGCGGCATGTTTAACAAGTGATCAATTAAAGAACCTGCACGCTTTTGCAACGGAATGCGGCTTAGAATGTTTAGTAGAAGTTCATTCTAAAGAAGAGATTATTCAAGTTTATGATGTATGCGATCCTTCGATGATCGGAATCAACAATCGAGATCTTAAGACGTTTACAACCGATATTGAGCATACGTTTTCTCTTCTATCATTTATTAAGGAAGAAACGCTTGTTATAAGTGAGAGCGGCATTAAAACGGCTTCAGATGTAAAAAGTCTGTTGGATCACAATGTGAACGGTATGCTAATCGGTGAGACATTGATGAGAGCTGACTCAATAGAAAACACAATCAGAGAGCTTTATCATGACGGTTCAAATTAAATATTGCGGCTGTCAGTCAGAAGAGGACTACAGCCTGTTAATAAAAACAAATGCTGACTTGGTTGGTTTTATCTTTGCTGAGAGCAAAAGAAAAGTAAACGCATCTGATGTGAAGAACTGGATTGAAAAATACGGAAATCCGAAACAGCTCGTCGGAGTGTTTCAAAATGCTTCAATGAAACAAATTACGGATGTGTTGAGTGAAGCACCTATAGATATCATTCAGTGTCATGGAGATGAATCGGTAGAAATGATTGAAGAGTTGAGTAAACGTTTCAACAAGAAAATCTATAAAGCACTGCCTTATAATAAACAAATTCTTGAAGACATTGAAATTTACGCACATGCCTCTGATGCAATCATCGTAGATAGTGTATCGAAAGGACGATTCGGCGGGACAGGTTTTCCTTTCTCTTGGGTAGATGTTCCCCTCATGATGAAGAAAGCTGAACAAGTAGGAACAACGTGTTTCATAGCAGGAGGCATTTCACCAGATAATGTTTCTGAACTAGTAAGATACAATCCCCACGGAATAGACTTGAGCGGCGGAATAGAAGAGAACGGGAAAAAGAGTGTGAAACGGATAGAACAATTGGAAAGGATGATAATGAGATGACAACAGCTTCAGTACCTGATTATAGAGGAAGATACGGTGTGTTCGGCGGAAAGTACGTACCAGAGACGATCATGTTTGCACTTGAAGAGCTTGAGGCAGCGTTTGATGAAGCCATAAAAGATAAAGAATTTAATGAGCTGTTTCAGAAAGAACTAGCGATTTATTCTGGAAGACCGACTCCCCTTACAAAAGCAGACCGTCTGAGTGATTCCAATGGTGGTGCATCCATTTATTTAAAACGAGAAGATCTTAACCATACAGGTGCACATAAGATAAATAACGCGATCGGCCAAGCGCTTCTTGCAGTAAGAATGGGAAAGAAGAAGATAATCGCTGAAACTGGAGCGGGACAGCATGGTGTTGCTGCAGCGACAGTGGCTGCTAAATATGGATTGTCTTGCAAAGTGTATATGGGGAAAGAAGATATACGAAGACAAGCGTTAAATGTATTCCGGATGAAGCTTTTAGGGGCAGAAGTGATTGAAGTTACTAGCGGAAGCCAAACGTTAAAAGATGCTACGAACGAAGCGATTAGAGAATGGGTAGCTTCAGTAGAAGACACGTTCTATCTTATAGGTTCAGCGGTGGGTCCATATCCTTATCCTAAAATGGTAAAACAGTTTCAGCAAGTAATCGGTCATGAAACGGAAAGTCAGTTTACTCAAGAACATGATGGCAAACTTCCTGATGCTGTTGTAGCTTGTGTCGGCGGAGGGAGTAATGCGATAGGAATGTTCGCACCTTTTATTGAGAAGGAAGTTCCCTTATATGGTGTAGAAGCTGCAGGTCTTGGTGTAGATACGGACCAACATGCTGCTACACTATCAAAGGGTTCAAATGGTGTTATTCATGGATCACTGACGAAACTGCTTCAAACGAGTGAAGGACAGATTACTGAGCCATATTCCATCTCAGCAGGCCTTGATTATCCTGGAATAGGTCCAGAGCATGCTTATCTTCATGAAACAGAAAGAGTAAAATATGAAGCTGTAACAGATAAAGAAGCTTTAGAAGCGTTAAAGCTTTTATGTATAAATGAAGGTATTCTATGCGCTCTAGAGAGTGCTCATGCTGTAGCATATAGTTTAAAGCTCGCTAAATCTATGAATAAAGATCAAGCTGTTGTTGTATGTTTGTCAGGGCGAGGCGACAAAGATGTTCATACACTTATGGACAAAGAAGGGGGCGAATAAAAAATGAATAAAAGATGGGAAGTCTTTCAAAATTCGTCAGACTATCGCTTTGTGCCGTACATCATGGCAGGTGACCCTAGTGAAGAAGCTACCATTGAATTGTCATTAGCACTACAAGAGTGCGGTGCCGCGGCACTGGAACTTGGTGTTCCTTATTCTGATCCTTTGGCTGATGGTCCTGTCATTCAAAGAGCGGGTATGCGCGGTCTGGCACAAAAGGTTAATCTTGAAAAGACAATAGCGCTTGTTTCGAAGCTTCGTGAAAGAGGTTTAGAGATTCCAGTTATTATCTTTACTTATTATAATCTTTTGTTACAATTAGGAGAAAATCGCTTCCTGCAGTTAGCAGAAGAAAACGGTGTGGACGGTATTCTCGTTCCAGATCTGCCGTATGAGGAAAGCGGTTATCTGCAAGAAATGTGTTCACAGCATAACCTTGCTCTTATTTCGCTTGTTTCACCGACAACACGTGAAGAAAAGCTTGTAAAGCTCTCAAAAGAGGCAGATGGCTTTTTATATTGCATATCATCATTGGGTGTTACCGGAATAAGAAGCGAGTTTAGGGATGGTCTGGACGAATTTCTGCGAGCCGCGAAAGCAAACAGCCAAGTTCCCGTCTTAGTAGGGTTCGGACTGTCACAGCGAGAACAAATCCAACAGTTTGAAGGTAGCAGCGATGGATTTATCGTAGGCAGTGCGATCGTTAAAAAGATTGAGGAACTTGAAGAAGAGCTGCTAACTAACAGGGAGGAAGCGATCAAAACGTTTAAAGCATTTATTGAATCATTGCTACCTGTCTATAGTCGTTAAAAAGGAGTGGAAAAATGCAGCCGAAACAGCAGTTGTTATCTTTAAAACCTTACAAACCAGGTAAACCAGTTGAAGAAGTAAAACGAGAATTAGGCCTTGAGAAGATTGTAAAGCTTGCATCAAACGAGAACCCCTATGGATGTTCTGCTCTTGCAAAAGAAAAGATAGCTGAAGAGCTCTCAAACCTTCATGTTTATCCAGATGGATATTCTGCAGAGCTTAGAGAGAAGCTCGCAATTCATCTTCAAGTAAACCAAGAGCAGCTCATCTTTGGTAATGGATCTGATGAAGTCGTACAAATTCTGTGCAGAGCTTATTTATCACCTGAAACGAATACCGTAATGGCGGCGCCGACTTTCCCTCAGTACAGACATAATGCTGTTATTGAAGGAGCAGAAGTGAGAGAAGTTCAGTTGATAGAAGGAAATCATGATTTAGATAGCATGCTTGAGGCAATTGATAATGATACGAGAATCGTCTGGCTTTGCAATCCGAACAACCCGACTGGCAACTACATTCCTGAAGCTGAGTTTGTAAGTTTTATGAAAAAAGTGCCGCAAAACGTTATTGTTGTAAGTGACGAAGCTTATTTTGAATACGTTTCAGCTGCTGATTATCCAAACACAGTCGATTATTTAAATGATTTTCCGAATCTAGTAATCTTAAGAACCTTCTCTAAAGCGCATGGTCTTGCAGCGCTTCGAATTGGCTATGGAATAGCTGAAGCATCGATTATCCAATCTATTGAGCCGGCAAGAGAACCGTTCAATACATCCCGAATTGCGCAAGCAGCAGCGATCGGAGCTCTTGGTGATGGAGGCTTCATTAACGAGTGCAAAAAGAAAAATAGAGAAGGATTAGAACTTTTTTATGCATTCTGTAATCAAAAAGGGCTGCTGTATTATCCTTCTGAAGCAAACTTTATCTTGCTGGACGTCCAGTCAAATGCAGATGAAGCTTTTGATTATCTATTAAGAAAAGGATATATCGTTCGCTCAGGCAGTGCCCTTGGTTTTCCCACAATGATTCGAATTACAATTGGCGAAGAAGAACAAAACAGAGAGATCATTGAACATTTAGTAACGTATATTGATACAGTTGTACAAAAAGTCAATAAATAAGGATAAGTGCAAGAAAGCTTAACATAAAAAGAAAATAGCCCAGGTCCATTAGCATAGAACTCGGGCTATTTTCATAATTTTCAAAAAAGTGTTGCATTTTAAATAAGCTCTATTTATAATGAATGTAATATGGTTTCTCTCCACTCCTATCCATATTATACTTTCCTGACAGCGCTTACATGTCAGGACTTTTTTTGTTTTCAGTACTTTTTCTCACATAAATTCCCCGTTTTTATCATAGCTTGTCTTAAGAAGAAAAAAGGAGGCGAGCTATGCGATATATTATTGAGCGCCCGCTGCAATCGCTCGGTACAGATACTATGCTTTCCTATCTAGTAGACTCTCAAAAAATCTCCTACGTGTCACAGGGCCCTCTAAGAATGAATGTTATGAAGATGTCCATGCAAGGTTTAAAGATGATACCCGGGCATATCAGTCCTCTAATGTCATTGAATAGATTGCCTATCGAAAAGGTAAAGCAGCGTCTTGGTGAAAGAGTTCGAAGCGGTACCACCACATTATTAACATCTGCAGAGATTAACTACCTGCATGAAGCGGAAACAGAGTTAAAACGAACACGTCATCTTCTTGTGTCAAGTTCGATCGATTATTGCATTGGTCTAAGCATGTCTCCTGAAAAGATTTCACCACAGATCATGAGCTTTTGCCGAAAGAGGAAAATTCCATTCATTCAGTTGATCTGTATGGATTTTAAACAATTAACTCACGTTATTTGGGAAAGAATAAGAGAAGCGAATTTTGATTATGGAACTGTCATTTTCCCTTCTTTTCCATCTCATATTGATATGAAGTTAAAAAAGACATGGCAAAGAAAATGGAATGAACTTGCAACCAAATTTCAAATTCCAACCCTTTTTAACGAAATAATTGAGAATGAACCGCTGCCATTACCAAGTTTAAAAATGCTTGGGATCTATCCGGTCAAAGGTGGATTGTTTACAGGAAGTGATGCAGATTACTGTATCCTTGCTACTGATGGAGTGAATGAAACTTTAAAGAGTGTGATCGTGAGAGGAACAATCGTTTACTCAGAAAATCTTCTGGAAAGACAGCAAGGTTATGGGAAAGAAATTATCGTTATAAAGCCCCGTCGTTTTGGAGAATCTCTCATTTCTCGTGTATAATAAGCACAAGAATACTAGGGATAAGGGAGTTTTTTCATTGAACGATATCCAAGATGCCATTAGGCTCGTAGAACACGGCGACGTAGAAAAAGGCATGACTTTATTAAATAAACTTAAACAAAAAGCAACAGATCCAGAAAAGTTTGAGATCGCTGAAGTTTATCTAAACTGGGGACATACTTCAGAAGCAATGAGCCTTTTTAATGCTTTGCTTGAAAAATATCCTGGTGATGGTGAGCTGCTCGTTTCAGTAGCAGAATGCTGTCTGGATGAGGGAATGGACGAGAAGGCAATAGAGTATTTAGAACAAGTAGACGAAAATGATGATGAATATTTAAGAGCACTCATCCTCCAAGCAGATCTGTATGAAAGTCTTGGATTGACTGAAGTAGCTGAGCGTAAGCTGACTGAGGCGCACCAAAAAGACGAAAATCATCCTGTACTTTCTTACGCACTAGGTGATTTTCATTTGAGACAAGGTAAATTTGATTCAAGTTTGCCTCTTCTAAAGAAAGCGATCGACAAAAAAGCAGAAATTGAAGATTTGACCCTTAGATATGCAGAAGCATTGAGCCGTGCGGGGAAATTTGAAGAATCACTTCCTTTTTACAGAAAAGGCCTGGATCATCACAAAGATCTATATAGCTTGTTTGGCCATGGCGTGACTGCCTTTAAAGCAGGAGAATTTAAAGAGGCCATTTCAAGTTTAGAAGAGTTAAAAGATATGGATCCGGACTATACCACGCTTTATAGTGTACTATCTGAAGCTTACGAAGAAGAAGGTGCTTTGACAGAAGCGTATGAAGTGATATCAGAAGGATTAAAGAGAGATGAACATAACGAAAATATATATTTGCAGGCTGCGAGGTTAGCTTATAAGCTCCATAACCCTGATCAGGGAGAAATGTGGGTCAAGCAAGCACTCGAACTCAATCCAACTCGTATTGAGCCGTTATTACGGTTAGGTGATCAATATATAAGGGAAGAAAGGTTTGAGGATCTATTAAGTCTATACAAACCGCTTGCTGAAACAAAAGAGGAAATTCCGCTCATGTATTGGCATCTTGCTACCGCCAATAAAGAATCAGAAAACTATAGTGAAGCAGCTAAATGGTATGAAAAAGCGTCAGAACTTTTTTCCGAAGATCCCGTGTTCTTAGAAGAACATGCCTATTTTCTTCTTGAGGAGGGAGAGCAGAAGAAAGCCAAAAATATCTTGGTTAACCTGCTGAACCAAAACCCTGAACGAGTGGATATTGAAGACGTTTTAAATCGATTGGAAGAATTTTAAAACTTTCTGAAGCAAAGAAGGATTTTACAACCTGTGAGAGAATATAAATTATTATACAAAAGACGTGTTTTTGAATGATGGGGGGATTGCAATGAGCAGCACCGTTTCGGTCCTTGAAAAAAAGGATTTTATCAAATGGTTCCTTAATCATTATCAGTTAAAGAAGCGCGAATGTGTTTGGTTATTAAACTATTTAGTTAGTGACGACCAACTGATGGAGAAAGTACATTTTGTAGAGAAGGCTGAGTATTGTCCTAAGGCTATAATCATGTCAACTCAATGTACAGACGGAGTTCCTTTCCGTTTTTACAAGCAAAATGTTCTAACAACTGATGCCGAAAAATCATTTCATGACATTCGCTTAAACCAAGAAGAAGAAATCTATCTCGAACTCAATTTTAATGCATCACGGTTAACACCAGAATATGCTTCTGTTTTAGAAGAAAATCCTCATTTGCCTCAAAATATGTCAATGGACAAAAAATACGGCATCTGGGCAGAAATGGTTCTTGAAAAATCGATCGAAACCTACCGAAAGAACGATATTATGGCTAAGATCGATGAAGCGTTAGATCAAAAAGATTATGATAGTTTTACGAAATGGACCAACGAACTTAAAAATTTAGAAAAACAGCCGTCATAGCCGTGTAAAGGTGACTCTTGTAGAGTCGCCTTTTTTGTTTTTTTCTAACGGTGAGCATATGTGCTCCCTATTTGAGGATTCGTGCTCGTCCAGCGGCATTTATGCACGCTGGACGAGCGCCATATGAAAAATACGAGCGCCATATGAAAAATACGAGCGCCATATGAAAAATACGAGCGCCATATGAAAAATACGAGCGCCATATGAAAAATACGAGCGCCATATGAAAAATACGAGCGCCATATGAAAAATACGAGCGCCATATGAAAAATACGAGCGCCATATGAAAAATACGAGCGCCATATGAAAAATACGAGCGCCATATGAAAAATACGAGCGCCATACGAAAAATACGACACCTAGACACATCTAGAGTTTACCGTCTCCTCTTTATCCACCACAATTTTAAAAACCAATCCGCTTATGATTTAAGAAATATGGTACGATAAAAGCAGTACATACCAAGTAAGGAGAACTTCAAAACATGAAATGGAAAACGAAAGACGCAGATGTATTCTTAAAGTCTGGGGAGTATGTGGACTCTCTCTTAATCCCATTAACGCCTGTAAGTTTTACACAAGATTTCAAGTCTAGTGTAACGATGGCGGAGTATACAGAACTTCTTTGCGGAGAAATGGAACGCCAGCTGCACGGCAGATTATTTTTAGCGCCTAATTTTACTTATGTAAAGAGTGAGCCGGCTATAGAAAGATTAACAAGTTTTATAGAACATGTTACAAATTCCGGACACTTTAAGCACATCTTTTTGATGACCTCGGACGTATATTGGAAGGAATTCGAACAGCGTTTAAGTGGACAACTTTTTTGGGTGCCGGCTCTGCCGCTTGATAACATGGATGAAAACTATAAGCTTGAAGTTGTAAAAGAACAGGTAAAACCTTTATTTCAGCTTATTTTTAACGATTGGCAAAGAAGTATAAATTCGTAATATTTACCACATGTCATATTGACATTAAAAGACAACATAAGCTATCATGTTTATGTCCTAGTAATATGTGTGTAAAAGTCCGGATGGACCGTCATTTACAGCATAAGGGGGGGAAAACAATGTCAAAGGAAGATATTTCAAGACGTCAGTTCTTAAACTACACATTAACTGGCGTTGGCGGATTTATGGCTGCCGGCATGCTTATGCCAATGGTCCGTTTCGCCCTTGATCCGATTTTAAAAGAGGGTTCAGATCAAGAAATGGTAGCGGTTACGAGCGTTGAAGAACTAGCGAACGAACCAAAGCGTTTCGATTTTAAAATCAAACAAAAAGATGGCTGGTACGAGTCTGATGTAACTCAATCTGCCTGGGTTTATAAAGCGAAGAATGGTGATATCATAGCACTTTCTCCGATCTGTAAACATCTAGGTTGTACGGTAGACTGGAATACAGATCCATCGCACCCTAACCAATTCTTCTGTCCTTGCCACTTAGGCCGTTATACAAAGGATGGAACGAACGTTAAGGGTACGGCACCTCTTGCACCGCTGGATGTATATGACAGCCAGGTGAAAGATGGAAAGCTTTATTTAGGAAAGGCAAAACCAAGAAAGGGGGCGTAATGAATGCTACAAAAGATTTATGACTGGGTAGATGAGCGCCTGGATATTACGCCGCTTTGGAGAGATGTTGCAGACCATGAAGTACCTGAACACGTAAACCCCGCACATCATTTTTCTGCGTTTGTTTACTGTTTTGGTGGACTAACCTTCTTCATCACGGTTATCCAAATTCTTTCAGGTATGTTCTTAACCATGTACTATGTGCCTGATATCGTGAATGCTTGGGAATCCGTATATTACCTGCAAAATGAAGTGGCATTTGGAGTTATCGTACGCGGAATGCACCATTGGGGCGCAAGCCTTGTTATCGTAATGATGTTTCTACATACATTGCGCGTATTTTTCCAGGGAGCTTATAAAAAGCCAAGAGAGTTAAACTGGGTTGTTGGAGTACTTATTTTCTTTGTTATGTTAGGTTTAGGTTTCACAGGTTATCTATTGCCTTGGGATATGAAAGCGCTATTCGCAACTAAAGTAGGTATCGAGATTGCTATGACGATTCCTGTAGTTGGTCCTATCGCTAAAACATTCCTTGCCGGCGGAGAGATTATCGGAGCACAGACGCTTACGCGATTCTTTGCGATTCACGTATTCTTCCTTCCTGCAGCATTGTTAGGTCTAATGGGTGCCCACTTCTTAATGATCCGTAAACAAGGTATTTCCGGACCGTTGTAAAAACAAACATAAGATTTAAAGTTTCATAAGAGCAAAGGAGGGAAATATATGCATCGCGGTAAAGGAATGAAGTTTGTCGGTGACTCTCGTGTCCCTGCTGAGCGCAAGCCGAATATCCCTAAAGACTATTCGGAGTTTCCAGGGAAAACGGAAGCGTTCTGGCCAAACTTTCTTTTAAAAGAATGGATGGTAGGAGCTGTATTCTTGATTGGATACCTTGTACTGACAATCGTCCATGAATCTCCGTTGGAGAAAAAAGCAGATCCTACCGATGCTGGATATATTCCTCTACCAGACTGGTACTTCCTATTTTTATACCAGCTTCTGAAGTACAAGTATGCGGCAGGGGATTATGTTCTTATCGGTACTGTTATCATACCGGGTCTTGCATTTGGTGCGTTAATGTTGGCGCCATTCCTGGATACAGGTTTAGAGCGACGACCTTCTAAACGTCCGATCGCAACAGGATTAATGTTACTAGGTTTGATTTCTGTTACATATTTAACATGGGAATCCGTTGTGACACACGATTGGGAGAAAGCAAAGACTCAAGGTAAGATTGTCGATGTAAGTTTTGATGAAAACGATCCTGGATATAAGATTTACCAACAGCAGAGCTGTGTAGGCTGTCACGGTAACACCTTATCAGGCGGAGCATCTGGACCATCATTGATTGGAACAGGATTAAAGCCAGAAGAAATCATGAAAATCGCAAAAGAAGGTAAGCCACCAGGCATGCCGCCTAATGCGTTTAAAGGTTCTGATGATGAGCTGAAACAATTAGCTGAATTCATCTCCAAACTAGAACAGAAGTAACAGTTAGAAGCCGGCTCGGTATGGGTCGGCTTTTTTTCTGAAAAGAAAAGGAGTTATGTTCATGTCATGGATACGAACAATCATTATGGAACGTTGGTTTTTAATCACTCTTCTATGGATCAACATTTTTGGCACGATCTATGGATACTATTGGTATCTTTATCAGCTTCAAGAAACTCCTTGGTATTTTTTGCCGTTCGTTCCTGATAGCCCGACAGCTTCATTGTTTTTTGTATTTGTAATCATCGGTTTTTTAACAAAGATACAACAAGGATGGATAGAGGCGCTCGCTGTAGCGACACTATTTAAATACGGTATTTGGGCAGTAGGCATGAATCTTGGAGGAGCATTTGTCGGAACACCATTGGATTTCGTTAACTACATGCTTATATTTTCTCATTTAGGTATGGCGGTTCAGGGTCTTTTATATGCACCTTTTTACAAAATCAAAGGATGGCACATTGTACTTGCTGCATTCGTACTGTTTCATAACGAGATTATCGATTACGTATTTGATATGATGCCAAGGTACCCCGTCCTTTCTCCGTATCAAAATACAATCGGTTACTTAACATTTTGGCTTTCTGCGCTTTCTGTATTTATTTTATGGAAAATAAGAAGACCTTAGCGGGTGTTCTTAATTCATCGAATATAGGTCTAACCTTGTCCCAGCTCTCATACGTTTTAGTATAAGGGTACAGGAGGGACAAAGGATGAGAAGGTTAGGATGGGCATTTATGGTTCTTTGTATGGTTTTTGGACTTTCTATGCCAGCATTTGCATCAAATCATACAGAAGTAAAAGAGTGGTCTGAAATTAATGAGCTAACGAGTGAGATCTGGGAGCTTGGTAAAATAGAACGATATGAAGAAGCGGCAAACGTCTTAAAGTTTACTACAGAAAACATTGTGCACATAGAAGATGTCGTATCCTTACGGCCAGAACAGCAGCGTATTGTTCAAAATACTTTGGCTGATGCCCTATCATCTCTTCAAAATCCTGAGTGGTCCAAAGAGAAAAAATTAAACAAACTAACTGAGGTTAGATTATTAGTAGACGCCCTTCAGACGAGTTATGAGCCATTGTGGAAAAAAACTGGACTGATGATGCTTGAACCATTTATTACGATGGAAAAAGGGGTCAGCGAAGATGATTCTGTTGCGTTTCATCAGGCAGCCAATCTACTGCTAGAACGCTATGAAACGGTAAGACCGGCGTTAATGGTCGATTTGTCTGCTGAAGAAGTGGAACTGCTTGATGAACACGTTTCTTATGTTGACGCTAACCGTAATCATATAATGACAGACACGGCACATCAGAAAAAGCTTGAAACGGCAGCTGCCGATTTTGAAGCGCTATTCTTTGCTAAAAAGGATAATTCCGAGCCTTCGTTATTTTGGCTTATATTCTCGATTGGTGGAATAATTTCTTCAACATTAATTTACGTAGGATGGAGAAAATATAAGGGTGATCAAGAAGATTTGCGCGTTCCAGATAAACGCTGATTTCATGCGTATTCTTTGACAAACAATGAGCTGAAAACGTAAAATATAATTAACAAAAGCTTTTTATATGGAGGAATGCCAACAATGGGTGGATTCTTAATCTACTTCGCAATTTTGCTTATTGTTCCTATCTGGGCACAGATGAGAGTGAAAAGCACGTACAAGAAATATTCGAAAGTTGGAAACAGCACTGGGAAAACGGGTGCTGAAGTTGCAAGAGAGATTTTAGATCAAAATGGACTTTACAGCGTTCAGGTTGAACCTGTTAGAGGAATGCTTTCCGATCATTACGATCCTCGCAGTAAAGTAGTTCGATTATCTGAAGACAACTATTACGGAAGTTCGATTGCAGGTGCCGCTGTTGCAGCCCATGAAGTAGGGCATGCGATTCAAGATGCAGAAGGGTATGCGTTCTTAAGATTCAGACATGCCTTAGTTCCTGTTGCAAATATTGGTTCGAACTTTTCGTTTTTCTTAATACTCGGTGGTATGCTGTTAAGTTCAATGAACATGTTTCTTCTAGGGATCATTTTCATGTCAGTAGCAGTTCTGTTCCAATTCGTAACATTGCCTGTAGAATTTAATGCAAGCTCACGCGCGATGGACCAAATCGTCTCAACCGGATTAATTCGTAATAACGAAGAGCGCGGCGCACGTAAAGTGTTAAACGCTGCTGCATTAACTTATGTTGCAGGTGCTCTAGTAGCGTTACTGGAACTAGCACGTTTCATCTTCATGTTCTTAGGGATGAACCAAGACGACTAATTTTATGAAACAGTAAAGCTCCCGATTAAGTATCGGGAGCTTTTTTTATCTGCCTATCGGATTTTTATCAGCATCGAGCGTGAAACCTTCGCCGATTACTTCATGTACATCATTAACCGTAACGAAAGCATGTGGATCAACACGCTCAATAACCTGCTTGATGCGAACGATTTCATTCTTAGCGATTACGCAGTACAGCACTTCACGGATATTGCCAGTAAAGGAACCTTTTCCGTTTAAGATGGTTGCACCACGGTCTAACTCTTTGATGATATCTGCTGCGATTTCCGTATTTTTGTCTGAGAAGATCATGACCGCTTTACCAGCATAAGCTCCTTCTTGCATAAAATCAATCACGCGTGCACCGATAAATACAGCAACTAGTGTGTACATCGCTTCTTTGTAATCTAAGTAAACAAGGGAGATCGCGATAACTACGAAGTCAAAGATAAACATCGTCTTACCCATGCTCCAGCCTAAGAACTTATGACCAAGCCTTGCGATAATATCAACTCCGCCTGTCGTACCACCGAATCTAAAAATGATACCCAGGCCGACTCCGATAAATACACCTGCGAAAAGAGCAGCAAGCGTCATATCTTCTTTAAGATCAATGGTTACGAAGGTGAAACGCTGGAAGATAAATAAAAATACAGATACGGCAACCGTTCCGATAACCGTGTAGATAAAAGCATTCTTTCCGAGCAGTCTCCATCCCACAAAAAATAATGGAATGTTTAATGCAAGGTTAGAATATGAGGGGTCAATAGAAAATAGAAAATAAAGTATAAGAGTGATCCCAGTGAAACCGCCTTCTGCTAAGTTGTTCGCCATGTTAAAATGGACAATTCCAAACGAGAAGATAGCAGATCCAAACAGGATAAAAAGAATATTTTTTAGTTTGATTGGATATTTCATATAATGCCTACTTTCCTTATAAATACGACGTTAGTTTACAATCATGCCTTCCTATTATAATCAAAATTTCATGAAATTTGTCAAACAGAAAAATTACCGATAACATAAAGAAGAATAATATAGAATGAGGAGTGTCAACATCATGGCCAACCGTACCTTAAAAGAGAGTCAGGACGTTGTAGATCAATACATATCACAATTTAAAGAGGGCTATTTCAGTCCGTTAGCAATGCTTGCAAGATTAACAGAAGAATTGGGTGAGCTTGCTCGTGAAGTGAATCATCATTATGGTGAGAAACCAAAAAAATCCACAGAAGATAGTAAGACCGTTGAAGAAGAACTCGGCGATATGTTCTTTGTTTTAATTTGTCTTGCAAATTCATTAAATATAGATTTAGACGAAGCGCTGAATACGGTAATGAAGAAATTTGAAACGCGCGATAAAGACAGATGGACACGAAAAGAAGGAGAGAAAGATTCATGAAAAAAATTAAAATTATTTTAGCTGGACCACGCGGGAAAATGGGACAAGAAGCATTAAAGATGATCGAGGAAACGCCTCAATTTGAACTAGTGGCAGCTGTAGACTCAAAAAATGATGGATTACAAGTAAAAGACTTATCAGGAGCTCCTGGGTCAATGGATGCTCCGGTTTATGATGATATGGAAAACTGTATACAAGCTATAGAGGCAGATGTAGTTGTAGATTTAACACGCCCGGACATCGGGAAGAAGCACCTTGAGCTGGCATTAAACCATGGAGTTCGTACAGTAATTGGAACAACTGGTTTTACAAACGATGATCTAGAACGTTTAACGAAGCTGGCTGAAGAAAAGAGTACGGGTGCCATAATCGCTCCAAACTTTGCGATTGGAGCGATTCTGATGATGAAGTTCTCTAAAGAAGCAGCAAAGTATCTGCCAGATATCGAGATCATTGAGAAGCATCATGATCAAAAGCTGGACGCCCCTTCAGGAACAGCCTTAAAAACAGCACAGCTTATTACTGAAGTACGTGACGAAAAAAGACAAGGTCATCCTGATGAAAAAGAAGATCTGGAAGGTGCACGAGGCGCTGAACTAGAAGGAATTAGGATTCATAGTGTAAGATTGCCAGGTCTAGTTGCACACCAAGAAGTCATTTTCGGGGGTGTTGGGCAAGTATTGACGATACGCCATGATTCGATAAACAGAACCTCTTTTATGCCTGGAGTCAGACTGGCTGTTGAAAGTGTAATGAACATAGAAGGCCTCGTATATGGCCTTGAAAATATTATGGAATAAGAGGGGATACTATGAAAATAGCTCTTATTGCACACGATAAGAAGAAAAACGATATGATTAATTTTACCGTCGCTTATGCACCAATCTTAAAAGATCATACTTTGTTTGCAACAGGAACGACAGGCTCTAAGATTCAGGAAGCGACAGGACTCGATATTAAAAGGTTTCAATCAGGTCCATTAGGTGGGGATCAGCAGATCGGTGCATTAATTGCTGAAAATGATCTGGATCTTGTTCTCTTTTTTAGAGATCCGCTTACAGCACAGCCGCATGAACCAGATGTATCAGCATTAATGCGTTTATGTGATGTATATCAAATTCCACTAGCGACAAACGTTGCATCTGCAGAACTTTTTATTCGTTCGCTCGAACGTGGAGATCTTGACTGGCGAAAAATTATAGATGAAAGAGAGTCAGAGAAAAAATGAACGTTGAAACCTGGCTTGCTTTTGGCGCACATGCTGATGACGTAGAAATCGGTATGGGAGCTACGATCAAGCAAGAAACAAAAAGAGGCCGTGAAGTAGTGATCTGTGATTTAACAGAAGCAGAACTATCATCCAATGGCACAGTTCATATCCGGAAAAAAGAAGCAAAAGAAGCAGCTGAACTTTTAGGTGTAACAAAAAGAAGGAACTTGCAGTTACCAGACCGCGGGCTTTATTTGCAGCATGATTATATTTTAAAACTGGTCTCTGTGATTCGCGAGCATAAACCTCAATATGTTTTTGCGCCGTATTGGATCGATCGTCATCCGGATCATGGAAACTGTGCTCGTCTTGTGAAGGAAGCTGTCTTTTCTGCTGGAATCAAAAATGTTAAAGATCCTGGAAATTTGCCAGCTCATAAAGTGAGTAATATCTTTTACTATTTAATTAATAGCACGGAAAAACCGCACCTGTTCGTAGATGTGAGCTCTTCGTATTCTTCCAAGATTGATGCGTTAAAAGCATATCCATCTCAGTTTATTAAAACAGCAGACAGCGTAGATACTCCGCTTACGAACGGGTATATCGAACGAGTGGAAAACCGTGACAAGCTCTTTGGAATTGAAGCTGGTGCATTTTATGCAGAAGGCTTCATACCAGAACAAACTTATGTAACCAACAATTTATAAGGAGTAAGCCATGACGTTAAAAATAGGCATCACTTGCTATCCGACTGTAGGCGGATCTGGAGTGGTTGCGACTGAACTAGGAAAACTTTTAGCAGAAAAAGGGCATGAAATTCATTTTATTACGTCAAGTATTCCTTTTCGATTAGGTAAATTTTATCCGAACGTCTTCTTTCATGAGGTGGAAGTAAATCATTATTCTGTGTTTAAATATCCTCCTTATGACCTTGCGCTTGCGAGCAAGATGGCAGAAGTGGCGAAAAGAGAAAAGCTTGATTTGCTTCATGTTCATTATGCTGTTCCGCATGCGGTTTGTGCCGTATTAGCTAAACAGATGCTGAACGATAAAATCAAAATTGTCACAACCCTTCATGGAACAGATATAACGGTACTCGGATATGATCCATCTCTTAGTGAGATGATTAAGTTCGGTATCGAGAAGTCGGATGTTGTAACATCTGTTTCTCACCAATTAAAAGCAGATACGTTAGAGCTGCTTAACATCAATAAAGATATTATTCCTGTACATAACTTCGTAGATGAAAGAGTTTATTACAGAAGAAACAACGATTCTGAATTAAGAAAAACATACGGAATCAGTGAAAACGAGAAAGTGATCGTCCATATTTCGAACTTCAGAAAAGTTAAAAGAATTGAAGATGTGATTAAATCGTTTGCATTGATTCGAAAACAGCTTTCGTCAAAACTTCTGTTGATCGGCAACGGTCCCGAACTAACAACTGCCTGTGAGCTGGTCCGAGAGCTGAATATAGAAGATGACGTCTTGTTTTTAGGTAAACAAGAAAATGTAGGAGAATTGTTCTCCATTTGTGACCTGAAACTTCTTTTATCAGAAAAAGAAAGCTTTGGACTCGTACTGCTTGAAGCGATGGCTTGTGGTGTACCTGTTATCGGGACAAGTATCGGCGGTATCCCTGAAGTAATCGTTGATGGTGAAACAGGATATATGGTGAAAGTAGGAGACCCAGACATGGTAGCAGAAAAAGCCGTTGCGCTCTTACAGGACAAAGAAAAGCTGAACCTTTTTAGAGAAAATTCGGTAAGACATGTAAAAGAGAACTTTTTATCTGACAGGATCGTCTCGATCTATGAAGACATCTATTATTCTTTAGTAGAGGATCGCTCCGTATGAACGAAATGTTTCATGAAGCTTTGCCTGTTTTAAAGAAAATAGAAGAAGCAGGGTTTAAAGCTTATTTTGTCGGCGGATGTGTGCGTGATTTTTGTTTAGAGCGGCCAATCAAAGATATTGATATTGCAACGAGCGCAAGACCTGAAGAGATTCAAAGAATTTTCCCAAAGACCATTCCAGTGGGAATAGAGCATGGAACCGTTATTGTCAGACATAATCATGTGTCTTATGAGATAACGACTTTCAGGAAAGAAGACAAATACGAAGACTATCGAAGACCTTCGAAAGTATGGTTTGTTGATGATCTGCAAGAAGATCTCTCTAGAAGAGATTTTACGTTTAATGCGATGGCGATGGATACGTCATTTCACTTGATTGATCACTTTGGGGGAAGAGATGATCTTAAGTTCGGACAGATCCGTACAGTTGGAAATCCTCATCTGAGATTCTCAGAGGATCCGCTCCGCCTTATGAGAGCATGCCGTTTTATGAGTGTGTACGACATGAAGATAGAAACGGAAACAAAGAAGGCAATCGAAAAAAAAGCCCCTTTGCTTAAAAAAATTTCAACCGAACGTATTTCCATTGAGTTCATCAAACTGCTTCAAGGAGTGCAGGCGGGTCAAGCACTTGAGTTTATGAAACAAAGTGCTGTAATGGAATACCTGCCTTATCCATTGAAGGAAAAAAAGATTGATGGCTACTTAGGGTTAGAGTGGACCTTGCTTCATACCGAGGATCAACGTTGGGCTGCCATCATCCTTTTATCACAAGTTCGTGATTCACGAGAATTCTTGAAAAGGTGGAAGCTTCCAAACACCACGATCAATAAAGTTCAAGAGCTTTTATCTGCTTTTGAGGTGAGAACGTGGAGTAAGATCGATTTGTATCGAACGGGGCTTTCTACGGCATTAGAGAGTATGACGTTAAAGAGTACGATAGAAAAGGTCCCTTACGAACAGGAAAAGCAAGATCTTAGAAAACTAGCTAGTGAGATTCCGATCACATCTAGAAAAGATCTACCGATAGACGGTGAAGAGATACTGAAAATCAAACAAAAAGCACCAGGTGTCTGGTTAGGCAAGCTCCTGCACGAGATGGAAGAAAAAATCGTTAAGGGAGATCTTAGCCTATCAGAATCTGTGCTTAAGGATTGGGTAAAAAGGTGGGAGCCATAATGAAAGAAGCATTATTGCATATGCTTTCAGAAAACGAAGGAGAGTTTGTATCTGGTCAAGAGATCAGTAATAAACTCAGCTGTTCCAGAACGGCAATATGGAAGCACATATCAGAACTTCGTAAAAGCGGTTATACGATAGAAGCGGTACAAAAGAGGGGATACCGATTGGTTACTTCACCAAACCTAGTTACCGCAGAAGAAGTTTCATTATATACGGGCAACGGAACGTTCGGAAAGAAAATCACGTACAAATCCTCTGTCAAAAGTACGCAAGAGATCGCTCACAGTCTAGCAAGAGAAGGAGCAGCTGAAGGAAGCATCGTGCTTGCGGATGAACAAACAGGTGGAAGAGGAAGATTAGGAAGAGCTTGGCAGTCTCCAGCTGGGACTGGTGTGTGGATGAGCTTGATTCTAAAACCTAACATTCCTCTTCAAAAAGCGCCGCAGCTCACTTTGCTGATCGCGGTAGCAGCTTCAAAGGCGATCGAGAAAGTTACGGGTCTTGAAGCGGCTATCAAATGGCCGAACGACATTTTAATCAATGGCAAAAAGACTGCAGGCATCTTAACAGAGCTTCAGGCAGAAGCGGATTCCATCCATTCGGTTATCGTAGGAATCGGGATGAACGTCAATCAGGAAAGTAAGCATTTTTCTGATGAAATCGCTCAAATTGCAACAAGTCTTTCGATTGAAGGCGGACAAACGTACAAGCGAGCGGAAATAATCGGTGTTCTTCTGCAAGAGATTGAGATGTTATATCATCAATATCTTGAAAAAGGATTTGGTGTGATCAAGCTGTTATGGGAAGCAAGAGCATTCAGCTTAGGCAAGCGGATTACGGCGAGGTCTGTATCAGGCTCTATAACAGGATATGCAAAAGGAATTACAGAAGAAGGTGTACTGCTTTTAGAAGATGATATGGGTCAGGTACACTCGATCTATTCAGCAGACATTGAAATTCCTTCTCCTTAAGATAAGTACGTGATAAAATAAAATCGTAGGCGGTATCCGTGTGGAACTGCACTAAGTTTGTCTAGTTTTACCCACAAATACTATATCTGCCTAGATCCAAAATCAGGACCGGGACAGAGGGAGCAAACAACAAAAGTCTAGGATGTTTTCCTATGCCTTCTTCCTCTTTGGAAAGAAGGTTTTTTGCACTTCTGGCCCTGTTTATTAAAGGTTTTTTTCTCAGGCTGTTCTTGTAGGTGGTTGATTTCCGTTCCAGGCGCTCGCTTTCCGCGGGGCGGGCGGTGAGCCTCCTAGCGCGTTGCGCTTTTAGGAGTCTCACCTGTCCCACTCGTCCCGTCTCGCACCTTGCACTTCAATCAACTTGACGATGATGAGAAAGAACAAAAGACAAAAAAGCAACAACTTGCTAGAGGATAGTCTTCAGAAAAAAACCTAAACAAAAAACAGGGAGGCTAAACTATGAAAACGACGAAAAGCTTTCTCAAAATGAAAAGAGACGGCGAAAAAATTACGATGGTAACCGCTTATGATTATCCGACGGCTGTTATCTGTGAAAAAGCGGAGATGGATCTTCTGTTGGTTGGAGATTCTCTTGGCATGGTCGTATTGGGCTATGAATCCACGATTCCCGTTACGATGGAAGATATGATTCATCATACAAAAGCGGTAAAACGCGGTGCACCGAACACCTTTATCGTTACGGATATGCCTTTTATGACCTATCATGGTTCGATCGATGACACACTGAACAACGCACGACGGATGCTGCAAGAGAGCGGTGCATCGGCTGTTAAAGTTGAAGGCGGCAAACAGATCGTTCAGACGGTTGAACGGCTGACAGATGCAGGAGTTCCTGTAATGGGACATCTAGGTCTCACACCGCAGATGGTCGGTGTGATGGGTGGTTATGGTGTTCAAGCAAAAGAGGAAAAAGAAGCTGAGAGACTTATAGAAGAAAGTCTTTTGCTCGAAAAAGCAGGGGCTTTTGCCATCGTATTAGAGTGTGTTCCTCAGCAGCTTGCCGAGATTGTAACAAAAAAACTTTCCATTCCTGTAATCGGCATCGGTGCAGGTAAACATACAGACGGGCAAGTACTCGTCTATCACGATATGATCGGCTACGGGTTTCACCACGTGCCAAAGTTTGTGAAGACCTATGCTAACGTGAAAGATGTAATGGTCGAAGGACTATTAAAATATAAAGATGAAGTAAAAGTAGGTCAGTTTCCAGAAGAAAACCACAGTTTTAATATGAAATCAGAAACGCTCGACTCATTGTACGGAGGAGTTAAATCATGAAGTTAATCAACAGCATCAAAGACATACAGACTTTTATTTCAGAAGAAAAAAAGTCGGGCAAAACAGTAGGATTCGTGCCTACGATGGGTTATTTGCATGACGGCCATCTTTCGCTCATGAAACAAGCGAAAAAAGAGTCTGATGTAATCGTAGTCAGCATCTTTGTGAACCCGCTTCAATTCGGGCCGAACGAAGACTTTGACAGATATCCGCGTGATCTTGAGCGAGATAAACAGCTTGCATTAGAAGCTGGTGCGGACGTACTTTTCTTTCCAGACACGAATGAGATGTATCCTGATGAGCCAGTCGTTACGGTTTCCGTAAATAAAAGAGTAGATGCCCTTTGTGGAGAGAGCCGAGTAGGTCATTTCGACGGAGTGGCCACAGTACTCACCAAACTTTTTCATATCGTTTCACCTGATTTTGCTTATTTTGGACTGAAAGATGCTCAGCAGGTTGCGGTCGTTCAAGGACTTGTAGATGACTTCAACTTTCCTGTGAAAATTATAGGCTGTGAGACGAAGAGAGAGTCAGACGGCCTTGCGATGAGTTCAAGAAACGTGTACTTAACGGAAGCTGAAAGAAGAGAAGCTTGCCATCTAAATCAATCACTGCTAAAAGCGAAGAACTGGCTATTGGAAGGTGATAGTGGTGAGGCCGAACAAAAAATGATAAAATACTTGGAGGAACATACGAGCGGTTTTGTTGAATATGGCAAAATTCTATCGTATCCTGAACTTCTTCCTCCAACACCAGATTCAAAAAAATTGATCATTGCGGTCGCTGTTAAATTCAGCAAAGCACGTTTGATCGATAATGTCATCATAGACAACATTTTAACGAGACAAGAAAGTGGGGAAGAAACATGTTCCGTACGTTAATGAAAGCTAAAATCCACCGTGCAACGGTAACTGAATCTAACTTAAACTATGTTGGCAGCATCACGATTGATGAAGATATTTTAGATGCTGTTGATATGATTCCGAACGAAAAAGTGCAGATTGTTAATAATAATAATGGTGCACGTTTTGAAACTTATATTATCCCTGGAAAACGAGGTTCTGGTGTGATGTGTCTGAATGGCGCTGCAGCACGTCTCGTCCAAGAAGGGGATGTTGTTATTGTTATCTCTTACGGAATGTATGATGAAACCGAAGCAAGACATCATGTACCGAAAGTTGCGATTATGGATAAAAATAATCGAGTACATGAGATGCTCGGAGTTGAACCTGAGGCTACTATTTATTAATTCGTTATAAACGAGCCACAGGGGAATGAGGTGAAAGGCTATGACACGGCGATATGTCGTTATCGATTTTGAAACAACAGGAAATTCAGCAGCAAAAGGAGACCGAATTATTCAAATTGGTGCGGTCGCCGTTGAGGAAGGGCAGATAACGGACAGATTTTCGACGTTCATCCAGCCAGGAGTTCCCATCCCCCCATTTATTGAACAATTGACGGGCATCAACGATGAAATGGTAAAAGATGCCCCGTTGTTTGAAGAAGTGGCACCAAAGCTCCTTCAGATGTTAGAAGGAGCTTATTTTGTTGCTCATAATGTTATGTTTGATTATTCATTTCTGCAAGGTGAGCTAGACCGTTCTGGTTATTCCAGATTATCCATGCCGCTGATCGACACAGTCGAGATGTCGAGGCTCCTTCTGTTAGGAGCAGACGGTTATCAGCTCGGCATGCTTGCTGACTATCTCGGGTTAGAACATGTTAACCCTCACCAAGCAGACAGTGATGCAGAGGTGACGGCAAGACTTCTCATTCATCTTTTAGAAAAGCTTGAAAACTTGCCTTTAGCAACGCTCGAGCGGCTCAATCCCTTTTTAAAGAAGCTGCAAAGTTCTTTAGAAAGTATTGTTGGAGATATGATCGCTGAAAAGTCCGCTTTTTTGGCAGATGAAGAGACATATGATTTCTACCGTAAACTTGCACTAAAGAGAAAATCAGATGCCGTTCAATTGGTAGATGGTGATTTTAAAGAGTTTAAAGACGAGGAAGTGCAGGATCAGCTTCAGCAGCATATGCAGCATTATGAAGTTCGGAAAAGTCAGCAAAGAATGGTTGAACTAGTCGACGAAGCGCTTCATACGAGTCAGCATCTTGTCATTGAAGCAGGAACGGGTGTTGGTAAATCGTTAGGCTATCTTATTCCAGGTATCCGTTATGCTAAGGAAAAAGACCGCCCGCTTGTCGTTTCCACACATACTGTTCAGCTGCAGCAGCAGCTTTTAGAGCGAGATGTTCCGCTTTTAAAAAGGATCATGCCATTTGATTTTACAGCAACACTTCTTAAGGGAAGGAACCATTATCTATGTTTAAGAAAATTTGAACATACCTTAATGGACAACCATGATGATAACTATGATATGAACTTTACAAAAGCACAGTTGATCATCTGGCTTACTGAAACTGAAACAGGTGATGTTGAAGAGCTTTCGATGGCATCTGGAGGCAAGCTGTTTTGGAACACGGTCAAAAGTGATGCCAATTCGTGCTTGAACCACCGATGTCCTTGGTTCTCAAGATGTTATTATCATAAGCAGCGCAGAGCGGCTCATGAATCAGATCTTGTGATAACGAACCATGCTTTGCTGTTTACTGATTTAAAATCGGATAATCAGCTGCTGCCCGCTTATAAAGAAGTAGTGTTAGATGAAGCACATCACGTTGAAGAAGTCGTAAGTGATCATTTTGGGAAGGAAACGGATTATTTTTCATTCGTTAAGCTGCTTGACAGACTTTCACAAACGGATGGGGACGGAATGATGAACACGTTCAGAGAGATCTGTGACTTGCTTGAAATTCCAAAGTATGAGCATCACCTTGCGAACTGGGATACTCTGTTTTCAGACATAAAAAATGAACTGGACGAAATCTTTAAGCAGATCAAATCCATTTGCTTAAGAAAAGCGAAATCTTCTCGAGCTACAGAGTTAACGAGACTTACTCTTCGATATACAAAAGAAGATATTGAAACAGCGATCTGGGAACCTGTTTTAGAGATGGAAGAGAGAGCTCGTCAGTTTATTGCGGATCTTGTAAAGCCGGTGAAACGAGTATTAAAAAGTCTTGATCAATACGAAGACCATTTAACAGTGCAACAAAAAGGGTTTTTAGTGGATCTTGAAGGTATACTTAACGACCTGCAAGACGAGATGACAAATCTGCACCACCTATTGTCTTGTCCGCTTTCAGAAGAAGTTTATTGGATGGAAGCTGAATCTAAAGGACCGAGACATGCAGTCACCCTCTTTGCAAAACCAGTAGAGATCGACCAGATTTTAGCTGATAAATTCTTTGGCAAGAAAAGTTCAGTTGTACTGACTTCTGCAACGATGAGTGTTAAGAACAGTTTTCGCTATTTGTCTGAAAGACTCGGACTTCTGGACTTTGGTCCAATAAGCGCTCAGCTGCCTTCACCTTTTCAGTATGAACAACAAGCTAAACTGATGGTGCCAACAGACATTCCGCTCATAAATGAAGTTGATCAAAAAACGTTTGTTTCTAAGATCTCATCATCTCTCTATGAGATCGCAAAAGTGACAAAGGGTCGTATGCTCGTACTTTTTACTTCTTATGAGATGTTAAAAGAGACGCATGCAGCATTTAAGAACATGATGGGTTCTGAAGAGTTCGTTCTGATCGCACAAGGTGTTGACTCTGGCAGCCGTGCAAGGTTAACAAAGAATTTTCAGCGTTTTGATAACAGCATTCTGTTTGGAACGAACAGTTTTTGGGAAGGAATCGACATCCCAGGTGATGATTTATCCTGTCTCGTAATCATCAGACTGCCGTTTACTCCGCCCGATCAGCCCGTGATGGCCGCAAAAAGTGAGAAGCTAAAAGCAGAAGGCGGTAATCCCTTCTACGATTTATCGCTTCCACAGGCGATCATCCGCTTCAAACAAGGCTTTGGCCGATTAGTTAGAAGCAGCCGTGATAAAGGAGCCGTTTTCGTTTTTGATCGAAGAATAATAGAGACGAGATATGGAAAGTCGTTTGTTCAATCACTGCCAAAGCTTCCGGTTTCGATTAAGCCAATCGATGAACTCGTTTCAGAATTAGATGAATGGATGGAATAAATCGGTTCTTGAACGCTTGTTAAGATTACAAAATAGAAAATAGTAATGCAAACAGCCACCTAGTTCCTTTTGAATTAGATGGCTGTTTTGTTGATTCCATAAGATTTTTTATACTCTTATTCGTAGCAGAGTTGAAGAAGGAAAAAAGGTTTGAATATGGAAATAATAAAGTAACTTAACTTTTTATAAAGGAGATGACTTTATGAAGATTTGTATTAGTACAGTTCAGGATGTACTTGAAAATTACAGAAGTGCCGTTTATGAAAAAGATGTTGAAAAATTTCTATCTATCTATGCTTCTGATGTACATATATATGATTGCTGGGGTAACTGGGAGTGTAAGGGTATTTCTTTATGGAGAGAAAATGTAATGAAGTGGTTTAATGGATTGAGTGAAGACAAAGATTTACTAAAAGTAGATTTTAAGGATTTAACTATTGAGGAAAATACTAATGTAGCTTTTGTTTATTGTGCTGTCACATTCGCTGCGTACAGTGAAAAATCAGGAGAGAAACTTCGTCAAATAACAAACCGTTTTACATTTGGCTTAAAAAAAGTAAATGAGTCTTGGTATATAACACACGAACATTCATCATTGCCAATAGATATGAATACTGGAAAAGGGATGTTTAACCTAAAATAAATCGGTAATAGGAAAAATATGTAAAACGATTTCAGACAGAGATCTCTGTGGCTTATAATCCACAAACAGATGCAGCAGGGAGTGTATATGTTATACCTATCAGGGGGTATCTATATGTTTGAAAAGTTTAACTTTGATCTGATATATCGTGAACGTGATAATCTAACCTCTTTAGTCGTAATGATGTGTGGAGTGGCTGGTTCTGGAAAAACAACATTCGCACAACAACTAGAAAAAGAAGGTTTTGTACGTCTTTCGATTGATGAAGAGATATGGGCAACAAATGGTCGCTATGGTATTGATTATCCACTTGAAAAGATTGAGGACTTTAAGAAGGATGCAGAAAGAAAATTGCGAAACCGATTAATAGAACTCATTCATGAAAAACAACACGTGGTGATTGACTTCAGTTTTTGGGATCGTGATAGGAGAAATCTCTATAAACAAATTATTGAAAAAGCCGGCGGTAAATGGAAGCTTGTTTATTTGAACGTACACCCTGATGACTTACGTGAGCGACTTAAGATAAGAAGCCAACGTTTTGATGCAAATTCTTTCCCGATTACAGAAGAGACTTTAATTTCCTACCTTAAAGGCTTCGAAACTCCAAAAGGTGAAGGAGAAATTGTGATTGAGAATTAGAGGATTTCTTTTTAATACATTCAATATGAATTTTACTTTTTAACGATTGGGTGCATTTCCACAATGGAAATGCACCTTTTTTTGAGGTTAAAACGATCTAAGAATATAAGAACGATGTCAATAAGAACGGCATGAAAAACAGTATATTTGGTTGTGTTTTGGATTTTTTATTAAACCTAATCATGACCAAATCAGGGTGTAATTTCTTTTGATTGTTATGGGACAAGCTGTTGCTGTTTTGGCACACAACTTGCATGTATATATTAGAATTTTCAAATAATAGGTAGCTTCCATTTTAACCAAATTTTAAAAAAGGGCTATCTAAAATAATGAAGGAGAGATGCAATTTTGAACAAAAAATGGATGGCTGCAACACTATCTCTTGCACTAGGATTAACCTTATCTACATCTTCTGTAAGCTTTGCGAAGAAAAGGGATGACATTCAAGGAAATTTAGTAATCGCTGGAGGAGCTTTAGGGAGCAGCAACAAAGCGGTTTATAACGAGTTTATTCAACTGGCTGGCGGTAAGAAAGATGCCAAGATTGGTATTATACCAGCAGCGAGCAGCTCTCTGAAATCTTCACTAAGTTTCAAAAAAGATTTGGTTTCGTATGGAGTGGATGAAGAACAGATTGAGATCGTACCTCTTGCTAATCGTGATTTTAGCGGTACACCAGAAGATGAATCCAAGTGGAGGAAGAACGCCAATAGTGACCGTATAGCAGACGGAATTGAAGACTTAAGCGCGATCTGGTTTGTTGGAGGAGATCAGCTGCGGATCACGGATACTTTAGTAAAACCGAATGGAGATCAAACGAAAGCGTTAGAAGCCATATGGAAGGTGTATCGTGAAGGAGGTGTTATCGGAGGTACGAGTGCAGGGGCAGCCATTATGAGCGATGTGATGATTACAGGTGGTGACAGCTTAGGTGCTTTAAACAATGAGTTTGTTACGAAAGATAAGGCAGGTTCTAGCGAAGAATACGAACCTGTTTATCTTGAAAAAGGTCTAGGGTTCTTTAAGTACGGAATAGTGGATCAGCATTTTGATGAACGTGCTCGCCTAGGCCGTTTAGTGATGACAGCCCTAAAAGAAAAAGCAACAGGACAGTATGCTTATGGCGTGGATGAAGATACCGCACTTGTTGTAAACAACAAAGAAAAAACAGTGAAGGTTGTCGGAAGAAGCGGGGTATCGGTAATAGATGTAAGTAAGGCTAAAGTCATCGATTCAAAAAAAGCTCATTTCAAAGACGTTTATATCAGCCATCTCGTTTCAGGTGATCAACAAAATGTATCAACAAAAGAATTTATTGTGAGTGACCATAAAGATGTAACGAACGGATATGAATATTACGAATTTAAACCCCTCGACGCGACAGGCGTGTTTACTTCTTACGGCAGGTTAAAAGAATACATTGCTTATTCATTGGTCGATAATGCAACAACGAATGCTGTAAAGAGTTATTTATATGATTCTGCTGGTGATGGTTTTCAGGTTGTGTTTAGAAAAACAGAGAATACAAAGGGCTATTGGGGCTATAAAGACGGACAAAAAGACGATTATTCGTTTACAAACGTCGCATTTGATGTAGAACCTAAAAAGGTGAGTTTTACAGAAAATAAGAATGCCTTCTCAGCATACAAGCCTTCAGAGTTTATTGCACCCGTTATTGACCGTTCACAGCCAGTCAAAGGAAAACTTTTGATTGCTGGTGGATCTTTAGGCAGTTCAAACGCTGATGTTTATGAGAAATTTATCAATCTTGCGAAACAAAAAGAGGATTCAAGAGTTGGAATTATTCCTGCCGCAAGTTCAAGCTTAGCATCTTCAAAAACCTTCAAAGAAGATCTCGTTCGTTATGGAATGCATGCAGAGCATATAGAAATTCTGCCGCTCTCCATCACAAATGACAAAAAAACACCTGAAGATGAGTCCAAATGGGCAGACCTAAATAAAAACAGTGAAGCACTTGCTCAAAAAATAGAGCAGTTAGATGCGGTGTGGTTTGTAGGTGGAGATCAAACCAAAATTACAGCTTCGTTATTGAACGAGGACGGTAGCAATTCTAAAGCGTTGGATGCCATCTGGGAGACGTATAGAAATGGAGCTGTCCTTGGCGGCACGAGTGCCGGAGCTGCGATCATGAGTGATGTTATGATTGCCGGGGGTGGAAGTTACGATACACTTGCAGCAGGGTTTACAGAAACGTATGACGGAATGCTGCAGCAAGAAGGCGGGCCTGGTTATTTGGAACGAGGACTTGGTTTCTTTGAGTATGGTATTGTGGATCAGCACTTTGATAACAAAGCGCGTCTTGGCCGATTGATTGCGGTCTCTGATGAAAAAGGCGATCCTGGTAAACTTTCATATGGCATTGATGAGGATACAGCTCTAGTCGTATACAACGAAGAGAAAAAAGCAGAAGTTGTAGGCAGGGGTGGGGTAACTTTAGTTGATCTATCCAAACAGGTAAAAAGTCCAGACCTTGGTCAGAGTCAGTTTAAGAATATTAAGCTATCGTGGATCAATCAAGGCGATGAGCTCGATCTTGCAACAAAGAAAATATCAATTAACGATAGCAAAGACAGCACAACAGGCTATGAGTATTATGATCATAAAGTACCGCCTCATTCAGGTGTCTTGAGTGCTCACGGCGTGTTAAACAAGTTCATCTCTTACAATCTAGTAGATAATGCTGGAGCGGAGAGTGTAAAAAGTTACAGTTTCAATGACGGTAAAGGATTTGAGTTGAACTTTAGAAAAACGGCTGAAACAGAGGGCTATTGGGGATATACGGACGGTCAGAAAGATGATTATTCTTTTATAAATGTATCTTTGGATATAACCCCTGTAAACGTAAAAATAGATTAATTGAATCATGTAATTACCTTTCAAACCGATCAGACAAAAATCTGGTCGGTTTGATCGTGTTTAGAGCTTAGAAAATTGAATATGTTTGTTGTTGTTTTCAGGTGTAGGAGTATATTCAGTTCGAACTTTGTCGAAATTTATCAACTCGCCGATATACGAGCAAAACTCGCCGGATTATTGTTAAATCTCGCTGAATTAAGCTCGATATTTCTAGAATTAATTATGTAATATCTTGGATTAATAGCTTAAATACCCAGATGGGTATAACGTAAGAGTAGTTTATGAACAAAAAAAAGGCTGCCTCCAAATTTAAAAAACAAATCTAGCTTTTTTTTAATCTTTTGTATGTATTTTTATTACGTTTTTCATCAAACTTTGAACGAAATTTGAAAATACATCCATCTTTATCACAACAGCTTTAAACAAAGACATTTTCCGTCCTTTTCACGGATTCTAAAGTACCACTTTCATAGAATTTCTGCTATAGTAAACAGGGATAAGATTGTAATGTATGAGGAGGAAGAACCGTGGAAAGTAAAATTGAAGTTCTTTCGACGCTAAAAGTAGACAAGTCCAGTGATTTGTACAAAGTAGTATCTGAACTGAACAAAACATTAAAGCACCAAGATTTGATGTTTGGTCTCGCGTTAGATGACGAAAATAAAAATAAGATGATTTTTACGATCTATCGCACATAGGAAGGCTTAAATATGGGAAAAAAGTGGATACTTGTTATTATTGGAATCCTTCTCTTAGCAAGCTGGCAAGCCTATTATCTTTATAATGGCGTGCAAGCCAAGCCTGCAAAGAAAGAAGCAGAAGCTGTTGATATCGCAAAAAGAGAAAAAAATCTTGTCTCGATTACAAATGTGGAACACTTTTTTAAGAATGAAACTTATTATGTAGTAGAAGGCAAGAACGAAAACGGCACAGATATGGTCGTTTGGGTCGGAAAAGATAAAGAAGTTACTTCCGAGATCGCAAAAAAAGGGTTATCAGAGAAACAAATTCTTGATTTTGTAAAAACAAACTATGATGCAAAGGAAATTATCGACAGCCGTTTAGGTATGGAAGATGGTATTCCATTGTGGGAAGTTGTTTATTATGATGATCAAGGTCGCTACACCTATTATTATGGATATTTTGAAACGGGAAAACGTTACGAAATCTATCGTCTTAAAGAAGCTGAGCAATAATAAAAAGTGGAGGGATTTAGTAGTATGAAACTTGCAAAACGTGTGGAGGCATTAACTCCTTCAACAACTCTGGCAATCACAGCAAAGGCAAACCAATTAAAATCAGAAGGGCACGATGTAATCGCACTTGGGGCTGGTGAACCCGACTTTAATACACCAATACATATTATTGAAGCTGCATATGAGTCTATGAAAGAAGGGCACACGAAATATACCGCTTCTGGCGGACTTCTTTCTCTGAAGAAAGCAATCGCAAACAAACTAAAGCAAGATCAGGGATTAACGTATGAGCCTTCTGAGATCATCGTAAGTACAGGAGCAAAACATTCGTTGTACTCTTTATTCCAAGCCATTTTAGATGAAGGTGACGAGGTGATCATCCCGATTCCTTATTGGGTGAGCTACCCTGAACAAGTTAAGTTGGCTGATGGGACACCTGTTTATCTTGAAGGTAAAGAAGAGAACCAGTTTAAGATCACGGCAGAAGATCTGAAAAAAGTGATCACAAATCAAACAAAAGCATTAGTACTAAATTCTCCAAGCAACCCGACAGGATCTCTTTATTCAGCGGAAGAGCTGCGTGAGATCGGTCAAGTGTGTCTAGAGAACGATATCTTGATCGTTTCTGATGAAATCTATGAAAAACTCGTATACGGCGGAGTGAAGCATACATCAATCGCAGAGCTTTCACCTGAACTGAAAAAACAAACCATCATCATCAACGGTCTATCTAAATCCCATGCGATGACCGGATGGAGAATCGGTTTTGCTGCAGGGGATTCCAAAATCATTAGAGCAATGACGAACTTAGACAGTCATAGTACATCGAACCCGACGACAACGTCTCAACATGGTGCACTTGCTGCTTATAACGGCACTCAGGAACCTGTTGAAGAAATGCGTCAAGCTTTTGAAGAGCGTATGAACAAAGTGTACGATCGTTTGGTCACCATTCCTGGGATCACGTGTGTAAAACCGAACGGTGCATTCTATCTGTTCCCAAATGCTACAGAAGCGGTCAAAATGACAGGGTTCTCTTCAGTGGATGAATGGGTAGAAGCTCTTTTAGAAGAAGAAAAAGTGGCCCTCGTTCCAGGATCAGGATTTGGTGCTCCTGACAACGTGAGACTTTCTTATGCGACAAGTCTTGAAACGATCATGGAAGCGTTAGACCGAATCGAGCGTTTTATTAAATCAAACCGCAAGTAATGATTGATTTTTAGAAAATTCTCATTCATAATTTTTTGGTAGATATTGATATTTAGTACAGTGGAGGTACATGTAGTGAAAACGACTATAAAAAAGCTAAATGAACATGTGGGTAAAACCGTTACGATAGGAGCGTGGCTCTCAAATAAGCGTTCTTCTGGTAAGATCGCCTTCTTACAGCTCCGCGATGGATCCGGATTTGTTCAAGGTGTTGTCGTAAAGAGTGAAGTTGGTGAAGAGATCTTTGCAAAAGCAAAAGGACTTACTCAAGAATCCAGCCTTTACGTTACAGGAACCGTTAAAGAGGACGAGCGATCTGCACTTGGTGTGGAACTTGAAGTAACAGATGTTGAAGTGCTTCATCAAGCTGTTGACTATCCGATCACACCGAAAGAACACGGAACAGAATTTTTGATGGACCACCGTCATCTTTGGATCCGTTCTAAGCGTCAGCACGCAATCTTAAAGATCCGTAACGAGATCATCCACGCTGTGAACGAATTCTTCTACAACAATGACTTTGTAAAAGTAGATCCTCCGATTTTAACTGGAAGCTCTGCTGAAGGAACAACATCACTGTTCCACACAAAATACTTTGAAGAAGATGCTTATCTTTCACAAAGTGGACAACTTTACATGGAAGCGGCAGCCATGGCACTTGGAAAAGTATATTCATTTGGTCCGACATTCCGTGCAGAGAAATCAAAAACTCGCCGTCACTTGATCGAATTCTGGATGATCGAGCCTGAGATGGCTTTCGTTGAACACGAAGAATCTCTTGAGATTCAAGAACAGTTCATCTCACATATCGTTCAATCAGTGATCAAACGCTGTGAAAACGAACTGAAGACACTTGGACGCGATATCTCTAAACTAGAAAATGTTAAAGCTCCTTTCCCTCGTGTTTCATATGACGACGCAATTAAGATGTTAAAGGAAAAAGGCTTTGATGATATTGATTGGGGAGACGACTTCGGTGCGCCTCACGAAACAGCGATCGCTGAGAGCTTCGACAAGCCGGTATTCATCACGAATTATCCAAAAGACATTAAAGCGTTCTACATGAAGCCAGACCCGAACCGTGACGATGTTGTATTGTGTGCAGATCTGATCGCTCCTGAAGGATACGGAGAAATAATCGGTGGAAGTCAGCGTATTGATGACCTTGCACTTATGGAACAGCGTTATGAAGAGCACGGATTAACTGACGATGCATACAAATGGTATCTAGAACTTAGAAAATACGGAAGCGTTCCTCATTCAGGATTCGGTCTTGGATTAGAGCGTACGGTAGCTTGGATCTCAGGAGCGGAGCATGTTCGTGAAACGATTCCATTCCCGCGTCTATTGAACCGTCTATATCCTTGATTTAAAAATCTCCCTTTATGGGAGATTTTTTTATTGTTTTTAAGAAGTGTTTTTTAGGCTGGTAAAGTCTAATTAAGTCGTTTTGAAGATGAATTAAGTCATTTTCGTTGTCAATTAAGTCTTAAAAAAAAAAATTAAGTTTAAATCGTATCTAATTAAGTCTTAACCACAACAATAAAGGCGATTCTGCAAATTTCGACATCATCACCAACAACTGCTCGTGAACTACATACCTACTTTTTCTCAACATTCAACAGTATAGTCAAAATAAAAAAAGCTAGTTTTATATGCTATAATAGAAATAGAGGTGTTTTAAAAATGAACGGTACATTATTTGAACGATGGATGGCTGAAGGGTCGATCAGTATTCCTAACATGCTTTTAAAAACATACAAACAGATCGGTTTATCTGATAACGAATGCATGTTGTTTATACAGCTTCATGTTTTTATAGAATCAGGAAACTATTTTCCGACGCCAGTCGAGCTGTCTGAACGAATGTCAGCATCCAGTAACGATGTGTCTTCCATGCTGCGTTCGTTGATCGGTAGAGGCGTTCTCGGTATGGATCAATACGAAGATAAAGAAAAAGGCGTCTATTTTGAAGCCTACACCCTGCAGCCTTTATGGAACAGACTTCTTCAAAGTTTAAAAGAAGAAGAGCAGATCCAAAAAGAGATTCATAAGGAAAACCAAGAACAGAATGTTTTTGTACTATTTGAAAAAGAATTTGGACGTCCATTATCTCCTATGGAGCTTGAAACCCTGAAAATTTGGATGGATGAAGATCAGCAATCGCCACAATTGATTCTTTCAGCACTTAAAGAGTCCGTTCTATCAGGAAAGCTAAACTTCAGATATATCGACCGTATTTTGTTCGAGTGGAAGAAAAACGGAATAAAAAGTCCAGAAGCTGCAAAGATGTATGGTGAAAAGTTCAGAGTCAGACAGCTGCAGCGAACAGGTCAACAAGATCAGCCTCGAAAAGACTCTGGGCTAAAAAGACCCGCATACAATTGGTTGGAATCTTAAAACATGAAAAGGCCTTTTAGGTCTTTCTTTTTATAATAGGAGGTAAAAGCTTCGTGTTAAACAAAGCACAGATTCAATTTTGTTTAGAACAGATAGAGGACATGTTTCCAGATGCTCACTGTGAGCTGAATCACTCAAATCCGTTCGAGTTAACAATCGCTGTACTTCTGTCTGCTCAATGTACAGATGCACTTGTAAATAAAGTTACGCCGAAACTATTTGCGAAATATAAAACACCACAGGATTATCTGAACGTATCTTTAGAAGAGCTGCAAGATGATATCCGGTCGATCGGACTATATCGAAATAAAGCGAAGAACATCCAAAAACTGAGCGAACTTGTTTTAACTGAATACGGCGGTGAAATCCCGAAAGATCGTGATGAACTGACGAAACTTCCTGGTGTAGGAAGAAAAACGGCAAACGTTGTTGTATCTGTAGCATACGGCGTACCTGCAATTGCTGTTGATACTCATGTTGAGCGTGTATCAAAAAGGCTTGGAATCTGCAAATTGAAGGATTCTGTACTCCAGGTCGAAGAAACACTTATGAAGAAGATTCCAAAATCCCTTTGGGGTGCCACTCATCACCGATTAATTTTCTTTGGCAGATACCATTGCAAAGCCCAAAACCCGAACTGTCCGGAATGTCCGCTACTTTCGATATGCCGTGAAGGCAAGAAGCGGATGAACCAAAAAGAGAAGAAAAAGCTGACTCAAAAATGACATCATGTCTTTTTGAGTCTTTTTATGTAAGCAGACGAAATGGATGGACAATCAACTTGGAATACGTTGTTTTAAAGAGTTACAATACATTTAGATAAGGGATAGATAAACTCTTTTTAGTTTGCAGATAAACATGGAGGGGTTAAAATGACTCAAAATAAAAATCCAGAAGAGATATTTTTAGAATGGAAAGAGAACTCAGAGGAAATCGCTCGTTACTTTAAAGATCGCGACAGAAAACGTGCAAGAGAACCAATGGTATATTTCTTTAACCGTTTTTTATATGTTTTGTATGTCGTTAACGGCCATAAGGCAACGGAGCAAGAATTGAAAAACTGGAAAGATCATTTGAAGGGATTTAAGCATCTGCCGGTCAATGCGATAGATCGACTTATTTTTATCAATGAGCAGCCAGATCATTACCAATCTTTTATCCAGCTTAGTGAGTTATTTTCAGAATGGGAAAAGAAAAGTGTCATACTTTTTAGACGAAGTACATAAGGACAAGGCTCTTGGACATATGATGATGACATGAGACGTTTTTTAGGAGGGGTATCATGCAGATTCATGTGGTGAAAAGAGGGGATTCACTTTGGAAGCTTTCACAATACTATAAATTGCCTTGGCAAGAGCTGGCCGCGGTAAATAGACTTACAGAAAAAGATGTTCTTTCTGTGGGGCAAACACTTTTTATTCCAACACCATTTACGTATACCGTACAGCCAGGTGATTCTTTAGAAGAGATCGGTAAAAGAATCGGAGTATCCGTCGCACAGCTTCAGCAGGCGAATCCAGGTTTAACAGATGAGACTTTACAGGCTGGAACCCAATTGAATGTTCCACAGAGAAGTAAGAAGACGATCATAACGAACGCGTTTGCAGAGCCTGTTCCAAAAGCAAAAGAAAACTTTACTGCAGCAGCAAAAGGATTAAGTTATATTACGATGTTTAGTTATGAAGTGAATGAAAAAGGTGTGTTTAAACCACTAAATGACACAGCGTTCTTAAAAGAAGCAAAGAATAAAAATGTTCGACCAATCATGGCAATCACAAACATTAAAGACGGTGAGTTCAGTGAAGAAGTTGGAACGGCAATTCTGACGAATAAAGAAATTACGAACAAAGTAATAGACGAGTCCCTTCGTATCATGAAACAAAAAGGGTACCAGGGAATTTCCGTTGACTTTGAGTTTCTCGGAAAGCAGAATAAAGAAGCTTATAATCAATTTTTAAGAACACTGACAGAGAGGATGCACAAAGAAAACTATATCGTGATGACTGCGGTAGCGCCGAAAATTTCTGCCACTCAGCAAGGAGAATGGTACGAATCACATGATTATAAAGCACACGGGGAGATTGTGGATTACGTGATTCTTATGACTTACGAATGGGGATATAGCGGCGGTCCGCCGATGGCAGTAAGTCCACTTCCTTCTGTAAAAAAAGTGCTAGACTATGCGGTTAGTGAGATCGATCCAAAGAAAATTTTGATGGGAATCAATCTTTACGGTTATGACTGGAAACTTCCTTATAAACCTGGCGGTGAGTTTGCGAAAGCTCTAAATCCTGTTCAAGCCACACAGCTAGCTGGAAAAAGGCAAGCTGCAATCAAGTACAGCCGAAAAGATGAAGCACCGTTCTTTCGATATTGGGACAAAGACAAAAAAGAGCATGTCGTTTGGTTTGAGGATCTCAGGAGTATGAAAGCAAAGTTTGATGTTGTAGATCAGTACGGATTTGCAGGGGTAAGTTTCTGGAATCTTTCATTCGGATATCCTGTATTTTGGAATTATTTAGTTGACCGTTATAATATTAAGTGAGCAAGGTTTTAATTCTCCCCGCCTTAATTTGATTGAAAACAGCTCTTAAAACTTAGACAAAAAAAGATCCGCCAGCCTTATGCTGACGGATCTTTTTTGTTTATTGGTTGAATGGAGGGAGGAGTCCTCCTCCGTTTCCACCATTTTGTTCTCTGCCTCCATCTTGCCCTGGAGGAGGAGTGCCAGGTTCACCTTGACTAGGAGGCTCTGTTCCAGGCTCTTGCCCTGGAGGAGTCCCTGGTTCGCCTTCACTTGGAGGAGGAGTGCCAGGTTCACCTTCACTAGGCGGCTCTGTACCAGGTTCTTGCCCTGGAGGAGTCCCCGGTTCGCCTTCACCCTCACCCGGAGGCGGTTCTTCACTTTCAGGACCTTCTATCGTAATAGACGTTTCGGCAGGTTCGCTTTGCGTGTTGTTTTCGCTGTCGACGGCTATTACTTGGAACGTGTATTTACCTGGAGCAGGAGTTGGAACAACAAATTTCGTATCGTTGATCGTTGCACGTTCCTGCATAGGTCCGTCGTTATAGCTCGCGAGAATTCTAAACGTTACACCTTGTTTCTTCTCGTACTTCCATTTCACTTCGATCTCATTTTTGTTTTCTTTGAACTTCGCTTCTAGACCTTCTATGGTTGATGGTTTTTCAAACTTATCACTGACGCCAGGAAGGTCTGTCCCCTTAACAAATAGTTCGATGATTTTTTCTGAATCCGGTGTAAACTCACTAGCACGTTTACCTGTTCCTTTTTCCATCGCAACTTCTGTTACTGATTTCGGTTTTTTGAAGTCCGTGTTCTTATGATCGAGCTGGCTCATGATGTCACGGAAAATCTGTTTAGAATAATCCGCTTCATTGTCGTTTAGATAGAGACCTTTACCTTCTTTATCTTTATTTTCAGCATAACCCGTCCAAACGGCTGCTGTATAAGTTGGTGTGTAGCCGGCCATCCAAGCATCTTTTGTTGCACCTTCTGGAAGACCATATTTATCACGATCTTCTTTTGAGTAGTTTGTTGTACCCGTTTTACCAGCTAAGTTCAATCCACTTACGTTAGCTTCACGGCCAGTTCCTCTATCCATAACATCTTTTAGCATATCTGTGATCATATAAGCGGTGTAATCTTTCATTGCCGCTTTTGGTTCTGAGTCGACTTCGATCACACGTCCATCAGGGAACTCTACCTTACGAACCGTTGTTGGTTTTGAATATACACCGCCGTTACCAAATGCAGTATACGCACCTGCAAGAGTAAGAGGGGAGATACCACCGTTAAATCCACCGATTGCATAGGACGGATACGTTGTGTCTGGATCTAAATCAAAACCTAGCTTATTTGCAAAATCAGTTGCTTCTTCAGCCCCAACTTCTTGGAACGCACGAACAGCTGTTGTGTTCTTGGATTCAACAAGTGCTTGACGCATCGAGATGTCTCCAACATTTTTTTTGTTAAAGTTATTAATTGTAATGTCTTTTAGTTCCACAGGCTCATCTTTTAAGATGTATCCCGTGTTCCACTTTTTGTTTTCAATCGCAGGACCATAATCCAAAATCGGCTTAATGGTAGATCCTGGTTGACGTTTTATTTTTGAAGAGAAATAGTTACTTAACTGACCACCACGGCCGCTTCCAACCGCACGAATTGCGCTTGACTTCGTATCAACTAACGTAACACCTGATTGCAGAAATTCATGTTCTTCACTTAACTTCGTTCTTAGAACATCTTCAGTTGCTTGTTGAGCTTTTGTGTCAAGGTTTGTATATATCTTTAACCCGGAAGAGTAAATATCCGCTTCTTCTAGACCTTCAATGTCTTTCAGATCATCTATGACTTGTTTGATGTACGCATCATAAGGACGAGTTTCAGTCTTTAATTCGCCTTCTTTAATCATATCTTTAACCGGAATGCTCTTTGCTTTTTCTGCTTCTTCTTTTGTAATGAATTTGTGTTGAGCCATCAGATTTAACACGACGTTGCGTCGGTGTTCTGCTTCTTTTGGATTTCTAGTAGGATCATAATAACTTGGTGCTTTAGGCAGACCTGCTAATAGAGCTGCTTCTTGCACTTCTAAGTCCGCTACTTCTTTGTTGAAGTAAACTTTCGCTGCTGTGGCAATTCCATATGCACCATTCCCAAAAAAGATCTTGTTCAGATACATTTCTAGAATTTGATCTTTAGAATATTTCTGTTCTAACTGTACAGAAAGATACGCTTCACGAATCTTACGTGTGAGTGATTTTTCATTCGTTAATACGGTGTTCTTAATCACCTGCTGAGAGATCGTACTCGCACCTTCTGCTCCAAAGCCTTCTCTTACGTTGGCGAACGCGGCCCCTGCGATACGACGTACATCAATACCGCTATGCTGACGGAATCGCACGTCTTCTGTTGCGATGAACGCATTTTGTACAGGTTCTGGAATCTCGTTGATCTTAACACGGATCCGTTTTTCATCACCTGCCACAAGGGACACTTCTTTATCGTTCATATCCATAATTTTTGAGGATACGGGCGTTTCAAGTTTTTTAGGATCTAGTTTCGGTGACGTTGCGGCAATCACACCGACAGTTAGTAGTCCTAGAATTCCTAGAATAACAGCAAGCAACAGGAGGGTCTTCTTCCAGTTGCGTCCACCTCTAGGTTTTTTGGTTTTCGTTTTATTTGCCGGTTTGGAACCATCACTTGATTGTCTGCGTTCCATACGGCTTCGGTAATCTTTTGACATAGCTTTACCAACCTTTCAACTTCATAAAAAAATGAACATGTTCAATTATTCGACGGCTTTTGACAATTTATGAACAATGAAGGTGATGATTAAAAATAGACTGAATCTACTACGTGTAAGTAATTAAGCCGAGGCTGATACCCGATAGTAATAGAATGTCCTTTTTCTTCAATTTCACCCTTCGGAATGGATTTTCTTCCCAAACTTTGTTCTTTCCAAAAATGAATCAGGTGAGAGCTGTCGAATAAATAGCTCTCATCTGTTGATGAGAAACGGAGAATAACAAACGAGATGCCTCCATGATCCAAGATGTGCTGCATATGGGTGAGCTGGTGTTCATGAAAGTTCTTTAGAGGAAAGCTCGTTTTATTCTTCGTCTCCTTTGCTTCAAAGTCAATGTATCTTCCTTTATACACCCCATTATAGTCGGTCGTGGAAGCCAGTTTGAAGTACGCTTCACGGATGACGGCGGCAGATCGTTTTGGATATTCTACATTTACGATCTGAACCGGAGTAGGTTTCTTATGGATGATCGCTTGATTGGTTAGAAGATAATACTCGTTGCTTTGATTGATATCATCTTCTAACGACATTCCTCTATTGCTGTAAGAAATCTCTTTTTTCATAGAAGATGAGGATTGTTTTTTCACGATAGAAGTCACTTTCTTACCGTTAGGATAATGGAAAGTACCCATGATTCATCTCCTTTACAACGAAAGATGGCTATGCGCATTAAGAAAAAGATACACATAGCCGTTAGATGTTTACTTTTTTAATAGTCGGGAAAGTTCATCTTCTTGAAAGCCCATTACGACCTCTTTGCCTTCAGTCGTTTCAATAACGGTCACAGGTGTAGCAGAAGCACCCAGATCGATCACTTCTTGCATATGCGCAGGGGTTTTACGTATATCTCGTTCTTCAAAAGGAATGTCATTTGCTTTTAGCCACTCTTTTTCTGCAAAACATGGAGGGCATGTTTCTTGTGTGTATATAATTACTTTTTTCTCCAAAATGTTAATGCCTCCTTTTTCCAAATGCATCTTTCATAACCATTAGTTTACTCTTTTTTCTTATGTGACACAAATATTTTATAGCATGAAAGCAAACGATAGAAAATAGGACAAAATGCATGGAGGAACAGCGTGGAGAGGGCTATTGAGGAGATTGTTCACAACATACTAAGTGAAACGAATTCACAAAATCGTGATAATATTTCACGTACCGTAAGTTATGCCTCATTTTATAAAAGAAACCCTGAGATCAGATGGGCGATGCTCGCGAGCCTTGTTTCAAGAAACGCGGGATACAGTATGTGTGATCTTAAAGGGGACTGGCTGCCAAGAATGCTTTCTGCTGACACAAGGAAGCATCTGTTTTTAACGTACGAGCGGGCGAACTGGCTTATCTTTCAAGATGCGTTTCCTCAGCTTTTGCTATACGAATATTCGAAACAACAAAGAATACCGTTTTTTCACTTGTTAAAATGTTTTGGCGTTTCAAGATTCATGGAGGTAGAATGGAAGCGATTTTGGAGAGAGAGAGATCTGAAGCGAATATGTACGTCATTAATCATCAACGAACAGCATGTAATTGAAAAGCCTGTAATTAAAGATGGTTTTTATAAAAGAAGAATATTTTCGAGTGTTCCGTTTCTTTTACAAGACTATATGCATTTTAGCACAGTGCTTTTTCCTGTCGAGTCAGGAGATGTATTCGGAATTTCTATACATGGTTTTAAAAAAACAAGCAACCGAATTGAAACAGGCAAAATTTTATATACCATCCTCTTTGAGTCGAAATGGAGCGAAGAGATCTTGTCCTTCTCGAATAAAGTAACACATACTGGATCCAGACATGATTTTGAGAGGGTTATATACCCGAAGAAAAAAAGAGAAACGCCTTTTTTACGCGTGGCATTTCCGGTCATAAAGCATCATTCATCAAACAGAGTCGACTGGTACAAAAAAAACATGAATACCGAAAAATTCTATGGAGCAGTTAAACCGCTACACAAGATTTGTCTGACTGACTGGTATAAACAAAAGCAAAGACAATTGAAAATAGGGATTCTTTTAAAAGAATGGATTCAGCATGCATAAAAAAGACGGCCAACAAAGAGCCGTCTTTTGACTATTTACGTGCTTGGAATATCTGGGCCGTTAAGCTTTTTATCACCATAGCCTGTGTTTTCTTTTTGATTCTTTTTCTGAGTACCCGTTTCATCTTGATTCGTATACTGATTCTGCTGTTGCTGCTGTTTGCTTTCTTGGTTCATGTTGGCACCTCCTTTTTGTATCACCTGAACTGTCCTTAGTTTTGGAGTTGTTGCGACTGAATATACAAACAATCAACAAATTGAGTGTCGAATTTGTAATGATTACGAGGTATTCCACTTTCTTTGCCGAATGAAAACTAGTTTTGTCAGGTGTGAAGGGGAAGGAAGGATACGGCTCGAAATGAGTTAGCATAAGAAAACGGGGAGGGATTCATGATGGAAATGGTGTTGATGAAAACCAAAACTGTCTCTGAGGAGCTTGGGGTGAATCCGACAACAGTACAACGCTGGGTAAGGCATTTTAACATTCAATGTGACAAGAATGAGCACGGACACTATTTATTCAGACAAGAAGACATTGATCAGTTAAAAGAAATTAAAACGCAGCTAGACAACGGACTTTTGATGAGTGACATTCAAATCCAAACGATCCAAACAACAGAACAATCATTTGAACTGCCAACCCAATTTGAAGAGAAGTTCAACCGCTTGAATGCTGCTATAGAAGCTTTAGAGAAAAAAGTCGAAGAGAAAGCAGATGCAGTTGTATCTTATCAGATGCTGCAGCATGCTTCAGAATTGGAAGAGCTTATCAAAAAGATGGAGAACATGGAAGCACGTCTTCAAGATCTGGAAGTAGCCCTGTTGAAAAATGATTTTCCAGAAGAGCGACTATACGTAAAAGAAAAGCCAAAAAAGAACTGGTTCGTGAGTTTGTTTACATTGTAAAAACTGTTTTTATAAAACGCTTCTTTCTAAAAGATTGTTGCTTTTAAATATCCTCTTCTATGATGGTTGATTGGAGTGTAAGATGCGAGACTCCTGCGGGACAGGCGGGCAGGTGAGACACTTAAGAGTGAAACGTCACAAATGTGGCTCACCGCCTGCCCCGCGGAAAGCGAGCATTTGGAGCGGAAAGCAACCACTTTCAATTGCTACAGAGAATATTCATTAACACTAAATCAAAATCAAAAAGTGTAAGTCTCTTCATTCTTTGGTAGGATATAAAGAATGGAGGGACTTTTTTATGAGCCATTTATATAAATTAACGAACGAACTAATCGCGGATATAGATGAAGCGTTTCATATTTTTAAAACAGAAACAAAAACAAGAGAAACAGAAGCGGACTTTTTTACAGAAGTTAAACCATTTGCCGATCGCATACACTTTCGTGTAAAAGAGTGGGAACCTCTTGCAAGGGATTGGGTGATCGCGAATAAGCCTAAATATCTGTATCCAATCCAAATCAAGACAGCCGCAGAAAATATCGGCTATTTAGGAGTCTACGTCTTTCAAAAGAAAATGAAAGATAAACGCATAACGGAAATGGTAAAATCTGTTCTCTATGTTCTGAACCAGCTGAAAGAACAAATGCCTGAGCAACAATCATAAAAATTTCACGTACCGTAATTAAATATCGTTTTCAAAAATAGGGAGAGAACAAGATGTATCATCCATCCGTTTATGATAATCTAAAGGTTGTGCTTGAAGGAGCAATTTATGACCTTGATTTTTCAGGAGAAATTGAAATAGTTAACCGTAAAGATTTATTGGACCATGCAATCATGGAGAGGAACTATTCTGTCGATTTTGTGGTTTCAACGATCGGAGAGTTAATGAGAGGAAATATTAGCTTAACGTCAACTCTCGAAGATCTGGCGATGGAGAAGCTGAACGACAATCCTGACGGAGCGGGCAGCAAGCTCTCAGTATGCATTCAAACACCCGTATACGAAATTGAAACAGACTGCAAGCAGATTCAGTCTATTTTAAAAAAATGGGGAAACGGTGATTTAAAAGGTGACATTCAGCAAAAGCTTACCTATATATATGGAGAGCCGAGACATGTATTTCGCGATACGATCTCCATTCAATTACAGAAGCCAGCACAAGAAGAAGAACCTGAACGAATTTCACTTGTACTAGAACAATTAATAACGTCTATGAACGAAATGAATGACTATTTTAAGGGGTATAAAAAATGACACAATCGCTACATAATTTTCCGGAATTCATACAAAACGCTTGGAACAAGAGCGGCTTTTCAGCATTAACAGATATTCAAGAACGATCAATACCAGATCAATTAAAAAATAAGGACTTGATCATTGAATCACCAACAGGTACTGGTAAGACGCTTGCCTATGCTTTGCCTGCTCTTTCGAAATTAAACCCAGAAGTAAAAAATGCTCAAGTTCTCTTTTTGGCACCCACACGAGAACTAGCGATGCAGATTTATGAGGTTTGTCAAAAGTTCACAGAAAACAGTGGTTTTAGCGGTGCTTCTCTTATTGGTGGAGCCAACATGCAGCGCCAGTTAGATAAACTGAAAAAGAAGCCGCAATATATCGTCGGTACACCTGGCCGTGTCAAAGAATTGATCCAAAACAAAAAACTAAAAGTACATGAAGTGAAAACCATAGTGATTGATGAGGCAGATCATATCATCGAAGCAGGTTTCAATGGAGATGTCGAACAAGTAATTGCTGCAACATTAAAAGACCGCCAGCTTGTTTTTGTGTCAGCTACTATTAATAATAAGACAGAAGACTGGTCAAGAAAATTAGCGGTAGATCCTGTTGTTGTTAAAGTTGAAAAAGAATCAGTCAAGAGTGAAGTAACGCATACATTCATGGTATCTGATTACCGTGACAAAGTTGATAACTTGCGAAAGCTAATTCGTCATACGCCAGGAATTAAAGCGATGGTATTTATCAATAGTTCCATGAAGATGGATGAATTTGCTACTAAGCTTGAGTATAAAAAAATTAAACTGGGTGTTTTAGCAGGAAATTCAACAAAACAAGAAAGACAAAAAGTATTAAATGACTTTAAAAATGGAAAAATTCCTGTTCTTTTAACGACGGATGTGGCTACGCGCGGACTGGATATACCAGATGTTACACATGTTGTTCATTTTGAAATGCCTGAAGATGTTAAACAATATGTTCATCGCTCTGGAAGAACAGGCCGCATGGGTAAAGAAGGAACGGTTGTATCTCTTGTAACAAAAACTGAATTAACTTCCGTAAAAAAATGGACAGCTAAGATGAATGTGCCTCTTCAAAAGCAATTTCTTGAACAAGGACAAGTTATTATAAAAGAGGATTCTGAGAAAGCAAGAACGTCTGATAAACGTTTAGCTGCACCAAAAAGCGCAAAGCCCGCTCATCTAAAATCGGAAACAAGCAAAAAAAGAAGATAAAAACAACAAAAAGGATATTTCCATCATTTATAGAATCTCAATCTCTATAAAGGGGAGATATTGTATGGAAACTACAGAATTCTTATATCAAATTAAACCGGTAAGGGCTCATTTTATGGAGAATCAAACGGATGCTGAACAGAAAACTCTGCAATCCCATTTTCAATACCTCCAAAACCTTTTAGAAGAGGGGAAATTAGTACTAGCCGGTCCATGTCTTGATGCTTCATTTGGTATAGTCATCCTTCATAATACGAATGAAGAAGAAGCGCTAAGAATAATGGAGAACGACCCAGCAATCAGAGGTGAAATCATGACGGGTAACCTTCACCCATTCCGTGTTTCACTTATAAAGGATTAATCGAGTACAAACTATGAACGCTGTAACATTCATTGTTACAGTGTTTGTTGTATAGTTAATGTATAGATGAGTTTGGCATAAGTATAGGAATCGTTTTGAGATAGGGATAAACCGTTATTATTAGGAGTACCCTGTGGCTAAACGGGGAATTCTATAGCTATTACTTATCGTTTAGCAGTATTAAATAAGGGAGAGATGTAGATGGAGTCTATATGGCTAGAGTATGCTTGGGCATTGTTAATTTTAATCGGGTTGGAAGGTTTGTTATCAGCTGACAATGCGCTCGTACTAGCTGTTATTGCAAAACATTTACCTGAAGAACAGAAAAAAAGAGCAATAAATTATGGAATCATAATGGCATTTGTATTTAGATTTGGTGCGCTTTTTGCAATCTCATTTATTGCAAACGTTTGGCAGATTCAAGCGATTGGTGCAGCTTATCTTCTATACTTAGGGTTAAAGCATGTCATTAAAGCGAAATTTGGAAAAGAAAATGAGAACATTCAAGAAGAAGTGGAAGAGGAGTCTGCTGGCAAAAGTTTTTGGCCAACGGTAGGAAAAATTGCTATAGCTGATCTTGCTTTTGCGATTGATTCGATTTTGGCAGCCGTTGCTCTTGCCTTAGGTCTTCCAGATTCACCTCTAGATGACTTCGGAGGCATGGATGGAGGACAGTTTATCGTTGTCCTTTTAGGAGGAATTGCGGGTCTTATTTTAATTAAATTTGCTGCAACCTGGTTTGTACAGCTGCTTGATAAACGTCCTGCATTAGAAACAACTGCGTATGCCATTGTTGCTTGGGTTGGTGTCAAGCTTGCTGTAATTACACTTGCACACAAAGATATAGGAGTTTTAGATCATCATTTTCCTCACAGTACCGTTTGGACGATCATTTTCTATGGAGTATTGATTGCGATTGCACTTATCGGATGGTTTGCTCCCGCAAAAAAACCAGCAGAGCAAAGTGGTTCCACACAATAAAGTTCTAAGGAAGCGACCAGAAATGGTCGTTTTTTTACATGGTTTTAATTCTTAACCTATACAGGTGAGCTTATCTCTAACTAACGCTATGATAAAATAGAATTAGATAATATATTAACAGACAGACAATTCATAACAGCCACTTTGAATGAGGACACTACACGATAGGAAAGGAGAACAAAAATTTGACCAATTTTATTGATCGCCCTGATGGTATTTTTCCTTCCGTTTGTTCACTAGACTGCCCCGACCAATGCGGGCTGCTTCTGCATAAAAAGAACGGTAAAATTACGAAGATCGAGGGTGACCCAAACCACCCTGTGACTAAAGGATATATTTGCAATAAAGTTCGTAATATGACTGAACGAATCTATGATGAAAAACGACTTAAATATCCTATGAAACGCGTTGGAGCAAAAGGCGATGGAGAGTTTGTTCGAATAAGCTGGGATGAAGCGATTGATACGATTACTACTCGCTGGAAAGAACTTCTGAAAAGTGACAGTGCAGAAAGCATCCTTCCATACAGTTTTTATGGAAATATGGGGAACCTTAGTGCGGAAGGTATGGATCGCCGCTTTTTTAACCGTTTGGGAGCCTCTCAGCTTGATAGGAGTATCTGCAATTCTGCTGGTGCTGTCGGCTATAAATATACAATGGGCGGCAGCTATGGAATTGATCCTGAGGACACTATTCATACCAAGCTATTTATATTTTGGGGAATTAATGCGGTGAGCACGAACATGCATCAAATCGCTCTCGCTCAAAAAGCCAGGAAGCGAAATGGAGCTAAGATCATTGTAATTGATGTTCATAAAAATCAAACCGCTAGATTGGCAGATTGGTTCATTCCGATTCTGCCTGGGACGGATACCGCTCTGGCTTTAGGAATGATGCATATTTTATTTGGTGAAAACATGGTGAACGCCTCATTTCTTGAGCAATTCACGGTAGGGCATGAGGAGCTTCGTGAGCATGTAAAACAGTATGATCCCACGTCTGTAGCTGCCATTACCGGCATACCAGAAGAGGATATTGTGCAACTCGCAAGAATGTACGGAATGACTTCACCTAGCTTAATTCGTATTGGTAACGGACCGCAGCACCACGATAATGGAGGAATGTTTGTTAGAACAATCTCCTGTCTTCCAGCTTTAACCGGACAATGGCAAGTAAAAGGGGGAGGGGCTATTAAAGGAAATTCCGCTTACTTGGCCCACAATACGGATTCCTTGCAGCGCCCGGACTTGCTGAAAAACAAGCAAACGCGGAAAATTAATATGAATGTGCTGGGAGATGCCTTACTTACGCTTGATCCACCAGTAAAATCGCTTTATGTTTATGGAAGTAATCCTGCTGTAGTTGCACCTGCTGGTAATAAAGTTCGAAAAGGATTAAAACGAGAAGACTTGTTTACGGTTGTACATGATTTGTTTTTAACAGAAACAGCGAGGTATGCAGATATTGTTTTGCCTGCCACGTCTTCCTTTGAAAATACAGATTTTTACACATCATATTGGCATCACTACATTCAGCTTCAGCAGCCAGTGATAGAGCCCTATGAGGAAGCTAAATCAAATACAGATGTGTTCAGGCTTTTAGCGAAAGCTATGGATTTTGACGATACAGCTTTTATAGAGACGGACGAGGAGTTAATTGATCAAGCACTCACTAATCCGTTAAATCCTTTTATAACGAAAATAAACTATGAAACCTTATCAAAAAATCAATATTTAAAAGCAGAAGCGGAATTTCCTGACGTACTCCCGACTCCGAGCGGAAAAATAGAACTGTATTCAGAAAAAATGAAACAGGACGGTTATCCACCTTTGCCGACCTATATACCTTTGTCAAAAGATTCCGAACACCCCCTCCTTTTTATAGCGGGTCCAAATCATAACTTTTTGAACTCAACATTTGCGAACCAATCCAAACATGTTGAGCTTGAAAAAGAGCCAGTTGTGGTTTTGAATCGTTCTGATGCTGAATCATTAGGAATAAAAAATGGAGAGCAGGTTAGGGTTTGGAACGAACGCGGGGAATGTATACTTAAAGCAGATGCTGGGAACAACGTCCTTCCAGGTGTGGCAGTTACGCAAGGTCTTTGGGGCGCAGACAAAGAAACAAAACATCTGGTCAACTCGCTGACTCCAGACCGTATCGCTGACATGGGCGGCGGAGCAACGTTCTTTTCAGGAAGGGTTACCGTTGAACCATTAATAGAAAAGATTTAGTTAATTACACATCCCAAAAGTCACTCAATTTTGCTGAATCATCTTTCTTTTTAACAATACTTAGTACAATCCGCATCGTAGTACCATCTGGTTTGTAGAAGGGGTCGTTTAATAGCTTCTCTACTCGGTAAGCGGGAAATCCGCTAACGTTGCTGAACCATTGTAATTCCAGTTTGTTTTTTTGAATCCAGCTGTACAGTTTAGACTTCATATGATTTCTCTCCCATAGGGTAATTAAGGTAATTAACTTAAATATACCATCATGTGAACAAAACATCTACATGGAGTATATGTTAGTTGAACAATGTACTATTTCAGTCGATTTTCTAGAGAATAAAGGTTTTTAAATGTAGACAAAAGCATGCGGCTAATGAGCTGCATGCTTTTTTAGTGGAAGTCGTGCGGAAGATCCTTATTTTTTGAATAACTGTACCCAAGCTCCTTGGTAATAAGCAACTCCAATAGAGTCATAATTAGAGCTTAAAATGTTTTGGCGATGACCAGGACTGTTCATCCAATCCGTCATAACGGCTTGAGGAGAAGTTTGTCCTTTAGCAATGTTCTCACCAGCAGCTGTGTAATCGATTCCAAAGCTGCGCATCATGGCAAACGGAGATCCGTAAGTTGGTGAATTATGATCGAAATAGTTATTTGCGATCATGTCTTTTGCTTTTGCCATAGCAACATTGCTTAATTCAGCATCAAGTGTTAATGGGGCAAGGCCGGCTTTTTGACGCTCTTGGTTCACGAGCTGTGAAACTTGAGTAGCAAATGCACCAACTGAAGGTTGAGCTGTAGTAGGTGCTGGAGCTGCAGGTTTTTGTGCAGCAGAAGCTGGCAGGTCTAAAACTTGTCCAGGATAAAGCCAATTGATTTGCTTAATCTGAGGATTTACCTGTTGTATTGCCCATAAACTAACATTTGACGCCGAAGCGATTTTATAAAGAGTGTCTCCTGTTTTAACGGTATAAATCTTTGAAGAAGATGGAATGTAAATCGTTTGACCAGGATAGATTGAATAACTAGTAAGTCGGTTCATCCCTATTAAATGAGAAAGGCTTACATTTTTACTTTGTGAGATCTTCCACAGTGTGTCATTTTGCTGAACCGTATAAGGTGTTGAAGCATAAGCAGCTGTACCCATCATCAAAAAAGCTGCTAATGATAAAGATAGTATTTTTAAACGCATAATATCCCCCAAATATCCAGTTCCCCCAACGACTTTCACTATTTAAATGTTCACATAATTCTGCACGGTAAACAACTGGGAATCGCAGAAAAATTTTGTAAATAAATGTATCTTGAAGGGTTTTTATGTTGTTTAGAAGAAGTAGTCTTGAACCAACAATTAGAAAGGGTGATGATATGAGTCTGCACCAAGCAGCGATGGATGGAAAGATAACAGAAATTGAGGACTTGTTAAAGAAAGGAAATGTACAAATAGATGCATTGAATGATGGGTGGTCACCTCTTCATTTGGCCGCGCATTTTGGCCATATTGATATCGTAAGACTGCTTCTTGAACAAGGAGCAGATGTTCATGTGAAGTCAGGGAACAACATGGCAAACACCCCGCTTCATGCTGCTGCAGCAAATATGAAGAACCGTCAAGAAATGATCGGTCTATTATTATCGCATGGAGCGGATATTAACGAACAGCAGAGCGGAGGCTGGACGATCCTTCATCAAGCGGCACAGCACAACGATCCCGAAATGATTTCCTATTTTATTGAAAGAGGAGCAGACCCTTTTCTTGTTAAAGGTGATGGGAAGACCGCACTTCATTTAGCGGAAGAAGAAGAATCTATTGACGCCGCTTCGCTATTGCGAAACTATACTTTTAATAAAATCTAAAATACAGGATGCGTCCTGTATTTTTCTTTTTCTCATAATTTGTTATTATAGGAAAGGTAGTTTTTTAAGAAGCATAAGTAGGTGGAATATATGGACTTTCAAGTATTGTTATATTATAAATATGTGTCAATAGACGATCCTGAAGAGTTTAAAGAGGAACATCTCGCTCTTTGTAAACAGATCGGATTAAAAGGCAGAATTCTTGTCGCCCGCGAAGGAATAAATGGAACTGTTTCAGGAACAGTTGAACAGACAGAGAAGTATATGCAGTTGATGAAGGAAGATCCCCGTTTTGCAGATACGGTTTTTAAAATAGAGCAAACGAATGATCATGCCTTTAAGAAGATGAAGGTCCGTGTGCGGCCAGAGCTTGTCCATTTGAGTCTTGAAGATGATGTGAACCCGAATAAGCTTACAGGAAAGCATCTTTCTCCAAAAGAGTGGCTTGAAGCGATGCAGCAAGAAGATGTGGTCATTCTTGATGCACGAAACACATATGAATATGACCTCGGCCATTTCAAAAATGCGATCAGACCTGACGTGGAAACATTTAGAGAGCTGCCTCAATGGGTACGTGAAAACTTTAGTCAGTTTAAAGACAAAAAGGTTCTGACCTATTGCACGGGAGGGATCCGCTGTGAAAAATTCTCAGGATTTTTAGTGAAAGAAGGATTTAAAGACGTATCACAGCTTGAAGGTGGAATCATCTCCTACGGGTATGATGAAGAAGCAAAAGGCAAGCTATGGGACGGAAAATGCTATGTCTTTGATGAGCGTATATCTGTGCCGGTAAACAGAAGCGGTGAAGAAACCGTCGTGGGAAAGTGTTATCATTGCGGAAATCTCGAAGAACGTTATGTAAAATGCGGCAATCCAGAATGCAACGCGCATCTATTGATGTGTGAAGATTGCGAGCATGAACATAAGCGCTCTTGCAGCAAAGATTGCAAAGAACACCCATGGAATCGTTATATAAAAGAATGTGAAGCAGAAAGCCAAAGTTCTCCTTTGTAAGGAGGGCTTTTTTTTTGGTTAGTAACCTTAAATCTATGGTTAATGCTGTTGCTTATGCTTGAGGGGTATAAGATGGTTTGGGTTTGTCGAGTTACGTCGACTCGCCGATATATGTGCTGAATTCGCCGGATTTAAGCCAAAACTCGCTGGATTAACTCCGAAATTTCTAGGATTATTTAAAATATTTCTCGAATTCCTTAGTTTTATACCCCCTAAGGTATAAAGGTAACTTGTTTCTGAAGCTAAGAATTCACTTGCTTTGTTCTTAGAAAGGTTGAAAAGGACATGTTTCATTGGATTTTATTCCTATTAGTGGATGTTTTAACGTAAAATAATTGGAGGGGGAGTGAACATGAAAAAAAGTTACATAGTCCTGAGTTTGTGTGTGTTGATTTTTGTTAGTTTTGCGTTTTATGAATCCAGTTTAGTAAAATCATTTGATTTAACTGTTAGAAAATTTATTTTAGGCTTGAGATCGGAATGGTTAAATGAAATTGTAGTAGCCTTCACGCATATAGGAGACGCGAAAGTGCTCGCGGGACTCTGTCTACTAGGCGCGATCGTTCTTATCATAATGAAACAATGGCGAAACAGCTTTTTGCTGTTTGGAAGTATCGTTGTTTCTTATGGACTTAACTTGCTAGTAAAAAACATGATCGAGCGGGAGCGTCCGATGGATTTGCGTTTGATGGAGGAAGATGGTTACAGTTTTCCAAGCGGGAACGCCATGGTAGGAATAACGTTTTATTTATTTGCAGCAGTTCTTATTTATCAACGATACCAAAAGCGTTGGATCCTTTGGACTGGAGTGCTTCTTCCATTCTTCTTGGGTGTAAGCCGCGTGTATGTAGGAGTCCATTATCCATCTGATATATTGGCAGGCTTTGCATTTGGCATATTTCTTGTATTCTGTTTCAGCAAGCTAACTGCTAAACCAATTGAACATCGAGACAGCGTTAACAGAAACAACACAAATACCGCTCTATAACTTAACAATACTTGTCCTTTTTTGGTATAATAAAATGTAATTGTTTACCGAAAGGGTGCAAAGAGATGCTGCCAATTGTGTTTCCTGAAAACAAACTTGAGTATATTCCGGCTTTTATAACGCTTGCGATTTTTACGATTTTTGCGTGGAGAACGGTTGTCTTTTTTAAGAAACATTCTGCAAAAGAGTTAAAGAGAGCACAATTAATAGAAGAAGATTTGTTGAGCAAAGAGCTGAAAAACAAGGACTTATGACGAGTTCTTGTTTTTTTTTTGAAAAAAATTTATATTTCTATGAATAGGTTTTCAAAATTAACCCATACTACCTTTAACGGAAAACAAAAAAGTTTTTCGTACATATTATCTCCCAAAGGAGGGAAATCGCATGGCACGTAACAACAGCAACCAAATCGTGGTTCCTGGAGCACAAGGAGCTCTTGACGCAATGAAGCAAGAGATCGCTGCTGAGTTCGGAGTACATCTTGGACCAGACACAACTTCTCGTGCAAACGGATCTGTAGGTGGCGAAATCACTAAGCGTCTTGTAGCACAAGCGCTAGGCGGACTTCGTTAATCAGTAACCTCCTTGTAAGAAAAACCCGGAATTCGTTCCGGGTTTTATTTTTTTATAGACAACTCTAACTATACATGTTACTTTTAAGTCACATGTTAAATATGTTACCTTTTAGTCACATTTATAATTGAAAGTAGGTGAAACATCTAGCCAATGGTTAATGAAGATTTAGTTGAGGTATTTAAAGCATTATCTCATCCTATCCGCATTGGTATTTTGGATCATTTAAAAAGCCAGCCTTTAACGACGGGTGAACTAAGTGAGAAATATGATGTTTCTAGGTATGCCATCATGAAGCACTTAGGGGTATTGGTTGACGTAAATCTCGTTCTAGTCCGCCGGAAAGGTAGGCTGCGAGTAAATTACTTGAATGTTATTCCACTTCAAGAGCTGTATAGTAGGTGGGTTAGTAAATATGAGGCGATGCATGCAAATTCACTCCTTACAATCAAAAAATTAGTAGAAGAAAAGGAAGGAAATAAAATGGAACAAACAAAAGAAATCAAGATCGACTCATTTCAAATCGAGCAAGATATTGTGTTACATGGAAAGGTAGAAACAGTATTTAAAGCATTAACAGAGGACATAGGCAGCTGGTGGCATTTTAGAGTAGGAGATAAGGGTGCACAGTTAATTTTCGAACCTCAACTAGGTGGGCGTTTTTATGAAGACTGGGGAAATGGTGAAGGAGCACTTTGGGGGACTGTTACGTATTTCAAAAGAAACGATGAGATTCGATTGAATGGCTTATTAGGAATGAGTGGCGCCGTTAATAGTTCGTATTCTTACAAACTAATTGAAGACGGTGATAAGACCATTCTGCAACTTTCTCACCAAGCAGTCGGAATTCTTGAACCACATTGGGAAGAAGCGCATCGTCACGGTTGGAACGAACTGCTGCAAGAGAATTTGAAAAAATTCATTGAGCAAAAGTAGGAGTCTTAACTATGGTTGATGTAAAAACAGAGATATCCATTAATCGCCCTAAAGATGTAGTAGCTCAATATGCAACTGATCCAGATCATGCACCTGAATGGTACGATAACATCCATACAGTAGAATGGGTCACTGAGAAACCTATGCAATTAGGTTCGAAAATAGCATTTATCGCCTTTTTCCTTGGAAGAAAATTAGAATATGTCTATGAAATAGTAGAACATGCTCCTGAACAGAAACTAGTGATGAGAACAGCGAACGGGCCTTTTCCAATGGAGACCACTTATACTTGGAACACGGAAAAGGAAGGGGTAACCCGAATGACGTTGCGCAACAAAGGTGTTCCAACCGGATTTTCAGCATTGGTTACTCCCTTTATGTCGTTTATGATGAAGAAAGCAAACAAAAAAGATTTATTAAAGATTAAGCAGATACTCGAACAGAACATATAGGATGAAAGGCTGTGTAGGTGCACAGTCTTTTTTCTGTAGAATTATAAAAAGTCTTCCAAAAAATCATGTATAATGAAAGCGATACCAAACAAGTTACTCATCCGGGGGAGTGGATTAGAATGACAGAACAGAAAAAATTAGACAGCAAAGAAACAGAAAAAGGAATTCACACGGATTTTATTAATCAAATGACGTATGGAGAATATCTGAACCTTGATAAAATTTTATCCGGTCAGAACAGGCTTTCCGGTCATCACGATGAAATGTTGTTTATCATTATCCACCAAGTTTCTGAATTATGGATGAAACTTATTCTGCACGAAACACGATCAGCAATTTCTTCTATCGAAAGCGGGAACCTTCATTCTGCTTTTAAAATGCTCGCACGTGTTTCAAAGATTCAATCTCAGATCATCGAATCGTGGGATGTACTCTCAACGTTAACACCAGCAGAATACATGGAGTTCCGTGATAAGCTTGGACAAGCATCAGGCTTTCAATCCTATCAATATCGAATGATTGAATTTGCTCTTGGATATAAAACTCCACATATCTTGGAGATCTATAAAAAAGATGCAGACCTTCACGAACAACTAACAGCAGCTCTTCATACACCAAGTTTGTATGATGTATCAATCCAGGCGTTAGCAAAAGCAGGTCTTCACATTGATGAAGAAGTTCTTAACCGCGATGTTACAAAACGCTACGAGTATAACAGCTCAGTAGAAGCAGCATGGCTTGAAGTGTACCGAAACGTAGAGAAGTATTGGGATCTTTATGAATTGGCAGAAAAGCTCGTAGATATTGAAGACTGGCTGCAGCAGTGGCGATTCCGCCACATGAAAACCGTAGAACGCATCATCGGCTTTAAAGTGGGAACAGGTGGATCATCAGGCGTGAACTATTTAAAGAAAGTATTAGATCAACGTTTCTTTCCAGAGCTTTGGGATCTGCGTACAAGTATATAATTTTTAGAGGATGGCTCTTAGTGGCTGTCCTTTTTGTTTAAATAAAATAAGAAACCGGCTTAATACTAATGAAAGGATAAGGAGTTGAAAGTATGCCGGAACTGCCAGAGATGGAGACGTATCGAGAATTTTTGAGTCACAATATCTTACATAAGCCAATAACGAACGTAGAGATTAATAGAGAAAAATCGATCAACCAATCAGCTCAAAGCTTTACTGATGCCATTCTAGGGAAGAACATCACCTCTATAAAAAGAAGAGCGAAACACTTAATCTTCGAGTTAAGCTCAGGAAATTATCTGCTGCTTCATCTTATGCTTGGTGGTTTGATGTTTCTTGGGAACACAAACAATAGCCCTGATCGAACGAAACAAATCCTTCTTTCTTTTGGAGAATTGCAGCTCAATTTTATAGGATTGCGATTAGGTTATCTACATTTATTAAGTAAGGAAGAATTGGACGAGAAACTTCAAGACCTAGGCCCAGAACCATTACAGTTAAATATAAATGACTTTGAAAAACGCATACAAACTAAAAGAGGATCATTAAAACCTTTATTGGTAGATCAAAAGTTCATTGCAGGAATTGGAAACTGTTATTCGGACGAAATTTGTTTTCAGGCAAAACTAGGTCCGTTTCGAAAAGCAAGCGACCTGTCAGTAACAGAAATCAAACAGTTATTTGAATCTATGGAACCGGTTCTTACAAGAGCTATTAAATACGGTGGTTATATGGATTTTCCAATGTATGAAGGAGACATAAAGACAGGAGGTTATAACAACAACACACTCGTATATGAAAGGGAAGGTGAAACGTGTAATCGCTGTGGTGCTGAGATCAAAAGAGCAGAAAGTACTACGCACAAATCCTTTCATTGCCCAAATTGCCAAACATAAAGAAATCTTAGACAGCATTCACAGAGGCTGTCTTTTTTGCAGGTCACCTTTTTGTTCTTGCTTTTAAAGATACCTATTAATTAAATCATGTCGAGAGTTGTAAGTTTTCTACTATTTCATTACGAACAAATATTCTATTGCTGACAGAAAAGTTAGGTTTAAGAAGTGTAAGCTAACTTGTGTATTTTGGTATTCAGTCTTCGTTAATTACTTGATATAAGCCATGCATGTCTCTCATACCTTATAGTAATAGTCAAAATTGGATATTTCGTGTGAGGAGGGCTCTAAAGTGGGTAATGGAAGTAGAAAGAATCTTATTCTCGCAGTTGTTACAGATTATGATTGGGATAAAATGGGAGTGTTTTTTTTGTCTCTTGAACAAACCGGCTACACAGGTGAGGTTACATTATTTATAGAAAATATTAATCAAGAAACTCAAGAAATGATAAAAAAATTAAATATTGCAGTTAATTTAATTCCTATTCAGCGTGTGGGGCTAGAATATATTTTTGCAATAAATGATTATCGTTATTATCTATATTATAAATTCATGGTAGAAAATGAAAGTAATTATAAAGACGTTTTATTAACTGATATCCGAGATGTATTTTTCCAATCCGATCCTTTTAAAGAAGATTGGAAGCGTGATTCCATTACAGTTGCTAAGGAATGCTGCGAGATATCCAAAGAAATCTATAATACGAGATGGATATTAACAAAATTTGGATATCATATTTATAATTCCTTACAAAATAAAACTATTCTATGTTCAGGTACTACATATGGTCCGTCTAAACAAATAATCAAATATTTGAAAGAAATGAATGCCGCATTGTTTTATAATGGATATTTTTCATTATCTGATCAAGCAGTGCACAACTATATAGTTTATAGTGAAAAAATAAAACCAGTATCATTCTCAGACAATAAAACCGGCCCAATTATGACAGTAGCTTTGGAAGATGAAAATAATTTAGTGATTAACGAAAAGGACCAGATCCTACTCATGAATGGGAAAGTTGCATCAATCGTGCATCAGTATGATCGGAAATCTTCTTTAGCAAACATGATAAGTACTCGGTATGGAGCTAATTTTTCAAGATAGGTTATTCTTTTTCTAGTTCATGAATAAGTGCAGAGCTATCAATCGACATGTCATCAAAACCGGACCAAAAACTATTTGGATTTTCTCTATTTCCTAAAATAAATCGATAGTCTAAATTCATTAGCTTGCTGATTAACCAATAGTGCGGTTCGATATAACTAGGTGTAAATAATTCAATTACCGTCGTTCCTGGATCGCAAAAAACAAGGTTTGCCAACCCCGCACCATGGGGAGCAACAACTATACTTGCGGAATAAAAAACTTCAATCTGTTCTTGTATCGGCATCGATTCGAGGAATATGCTATTAAAACCGTACTTATCCAAAACAGATAGTATCTCTCTTTCATTAGTAACCTTTCTTCTATTCTTACGTCTAATATAAATCCGTTCATACTTCTGCTTTTTTTCTACCCTAAACTTAGATAAAAGCAAATCTCTAACATATTTGCACGACCAAGCATTTGGCAAATTCACATAAGAGGGGACAACTAAATTTTTAGCTTTAATATGGAACTTTTCATGCGGGACTAAAATTCGGTCATTGGTGATTCCACATGCCCTAAGCGTTTCAAGCTGAAAAGGGAGTGAACGGTGATTAATTATATATTTATCGATCTTAATGTTGCTTTGTTCAATTAAATGAATACGTGCCAAATTTTCAAGCAACCAATGAAAATAGTTATAGCCTGCGGGATGATTTAGCATTGCTACGGTCTCATCAATTAGGGTCATAGGAGGCAAAGATTTTTCTTTAAAAATGGAGTGCTGTTCGGGTGGAGTCATCCATTCAACAGAGAGGTCGTATAGAAGTTTATTGTCTGGTGAGATGACTGCTCTGTCAGACAAAACTCGTCCACCTGGTAAACTCGCTACAAAGGCTTTATTGCTGTATTCAGGTTTTCCTTCAATTATTTTATATTCTTCTACTCTTCCAACAGCTGGATTTTTTAATTCCGGGTAAATTTTATATAAACGTTCTTGGTTCCCCGTAATACCTATCCAATCAAGTGTTGAAAAGTAGAAATCCTTTGGTGGCAGTAATTCGTCTTTCATTGTCCATTCACCTGCAGCTTCATTTTGTTATTGTATTGTATGTGAGATTTTGATATGTGATTGTACTTTTTTGCAGTTTACTGCTTCTGGCTGTTCATCTGCGGTAAACTGAGAAGAAATCATCCAACAAAAAAAGGTAAACTTTTTTGGACTTGATCATATGATTAAGTCCCTGTTTCATTACGAACAAATATTCGTTAAAATAGATAATGAGGTGGTAGACATGTTTCGAAAAAAATCCATCCAGCAAGTCATGGATGTTTTACGTGAACCTGATATATCAAAACAAATTGTGCACTGGAAGACGATCGAGCCAAAAAAAGCGGTTTCGGTTCCACTGCCAGACTCTTTGCATATAAACATTCAATCTGCTCTTCAAAAAAGAGGGATTTCTTCACTATATATTCATCAGTTATCGGCGTATGAAGCGGCGCTAAGAAAAGAAAGCTTTGTAGCGGTAACACCAACGGCTTCAGGGAAAACGCTTTGCTACAACTTGCCAGTGCTGCAAGAGGTAGCAAACAATCCTGAATCTCGTGCTCTATATCTTTTTCCTACAAAAGCTCTAGCTCAAGATCAAAAATCAGAGATGAATGAACTGATCGATGAGATGGAACTAGATATTAAGAGTTATACGTATGATGGCGATACACCAGCAAATATCCGCCAAGTGGTGAGAAAAGCGGGGAACATCGTCATGACGAATCCTGATATGCTTCATGCTGCTGTTCTACCGCATCATACGAAATGGGTCTCTTTATTTGAGAACTTAAAATATGTCGTTGTAGATGAGCTGCATACATATCGAGGTGTGTTCGGAAGCCATGTGGCAAATGTAATCCGGCGATTAAAACGCATCTGCAAGTTTTACGGAAGCGATCCGATCTTCATCTGCACCTCTGCAACCATAGCGAATCCAAAAGAGTTAGCAGAACAGCTTACAGGAAACCCAATGACACTGATCAATAACAATGGTGCCCCAGCTGGACGTAAGCATTTTCTGTTTTATAATCCTCCAGTCGTAAACAAACCGCTTAACGTAAGGCGAAGTGCAACACTGGAAGCCAGAAATCTCGCCAAACTGTTTTTAGAAAACCACATACAAACGATTGTATTTGCGCGAAGCCGTGTAAGAGTTGAGATTCTGCTTACTTATTTACAAGAGCTCGTGAAAAAGGAGTTTGGCACGAAGTCGATTCAAGGCTACCGTGGAGGCTATCTGCCTAAACAGCGGCGAGCCATTGAAAAAGGACTTCGAAACGGAGAGGTTATGGGTGTCGTTTCGACTAATGCATTGGAACTTGGTGTCGATATCGGTCAGCTTCATGCATGCATTTTGACTGGCTATCCAGGTTCGATTGCAAGTGCGTGGCAACAGGCTGGACGAGCAGGACGCCGTCAGGATGAAAGTGTGGTCATAATGGTAGCATCATCATCACCACTAGACCAGTATGTTATACAAAACCCGGATTACTTCTTTGAACGTTCACCAGAATCGGCTCGAATGAATCCAGACAACTTAATTATTTTAGTAGATCATCTGAAATGTGCTGCTTATGAACTGCCATTTCAAGAAAACGATAAATTTGGCAATCAAGAGATACAGGATGTTTTAGAGTTTCTAGTGGATGAACAAGTCCTTCATAAACGCGGAAAGCATTTTTATTGGATGAACGATTCGTTCCCAGCTCATAACATCTCACTGCGTTCAGCATCCCAGGAAAACGTCGTCATCATAGATCAAACGAATGTCGCTGATGTAAAAGTAATCGGTGAGATGGACCGGTTTAGTTCGATGACCCTTCTTCATGAAGAAGCCATCTATCTCCATCAAGGTACACAATATCAAGTCGAAAAACTCGATTATGAAGAGAAGAAAGCATTTGTTCGTGAAGTGGACGTAGACTATTTTACTGATGCAAATCTTGCTGTTTCATTAAACGTGCTGGAAGTGGACAAAGAAACAAAAAACGAACAAAATGCTAAAGCCTACGGCGATGTTATGGTCGTCGCTAAAGCGACAATCTTTAAAAAAATTAAATTCGAAACTCATGATAACATTGGATCTGGACCGATTCATCTGCCTGAAGAGGAACTTCATACTTCCGCAACGTGGTTAACGTTCCAAAATGAAGACTTGAGTGAAGAAAAGCTAGAAGCGGGTCTACTGGGGATTGCACACGTGCTGCGCCACGTTGCACCATTATTTGTTATGTGCGATGCAAATGACTTACACGTGGTTCCACAAGTGAAAGCCGTTCATAATCAGCTGCCAACGATCTTTATCTATGATCGTTATCCAGGCGGTATCGGACTAAGTGAAAAAGTGTATGGCTCGTGGGATACGGTACTTGAACAAGCACTTGCCATGATAAAACGCTGTCCATGCGAAAACGGCTGCCCGTCTTGTACAGGTACGCTGGAAGAAGGAAATAACAGCAAAGAGCTTGCTGTGAAACTGATATCTCAAATTAAAGGAGCGGCACATCATGTCGATTCAAAATAAATTGAACCGGCTAAAAAAGCATATGGTTAACCCTGTTTCGACACCACCTCTTCAAACAAAAACGACAACTGAGACTCCAAAAGATCCTGCAATTGATCATGCAGAATATTGGGAGAAGTTTGGAGCCGAACCTTACTTTTTTGAAGACGATTATTGCATCATTCGAAAAGTGCAATATCCGCTCGATCAAGTTTGGGGGCGCTATCCGTTTTCTGACGTGAAGAATGCAGTGGCACAGTGGCAGGAAGTAAATGCGCATCATCCCCTCAACGCTAAAGGTCTGGACGTCTCTGAACTGTTATTTTTCGATACAGAGACAACCGGTTTAAGCGGTGGAGCGGGAAATACGATCTTTATGCTCGGAATGAGCCAAATAAAAGAAGATCACGTTTTGGTTCATCAGTTTTTCTTGCCGGGACCAGGGTCTGAAGTGGCACTTTATCATTACTTTTTAAATCATGTAAAGAAATTGCGAAACCTTGTGACATATAACGGAAAATCGTTTGATTGGCCACAAGTAAAAACACGTCATACGCTAATCAGAGATTATGTTCCGTCATTGCCTGAGTTCGGCCACTTTGATCTGCTGCATGGTGCAAGAAGGCTTTGGAAAGAGACGCTTCCTGCAGTAAAGCTTTCGGTTGTTGAAAAAGAGATTTTAGGCGTAAATCGGATACACGACACTCCTGGATTTTTAGCTCCAATGCTTTATTTTCAATATTGCAACGAAGGAGATCCGTCGCTCTTAGAAGGTGTTTTTCAGCATAATGAGTGGGATGTATTATCGTTAATTACACTCTTTACACATATGTCTGGCGTTGTGACAGGGAATAGTTTCCGGACAGAGAAGGAAACGTATGAAGCGGCTCGATGGTTTGAATCATTAAATGAAATAGAATTTGCTTCATCCCTTTACGATGAAGTCCTTCAAACGGGAACTTCACTGCAATCTCAATCAAAAAAATCGCTTGCTGCTCTATATAAAAAGCAGAACAAAATAGAGATTTCTGTTCAATACTGGCTTGAATTGCTTCAGGAAAATGAGCTGGATGAAGAGCCTGCAGTTGAGCTTTCTAAATATTATGAGCACGTACAAAAAGATTATGAAAAAGCGCTCCATTTTGCAGTTGCCGCATATACCGTCTGGAAGGGTAAAAAAAGATTAACAAAGAGGAAAGAAGAGCAGGAAAAACGGGCTTTTGCAAAAAGGATCGAACGATTAGAACAACGCATCATCCAATATTCGTAAAAATTCGTCAAATTTATGAATAAGTTCAAAATATCTCTTCTCAATTGCCTTTGTTTTTTGTAGAATAAGAGAGGACATGAAAATGTTTTTGAAAAAATAAATTTCCCCTCTTTTTATTCCCCGGGTAAGCGCAAAATACGCCATGAAACCTCATATTTCTACGTGGTTTTCGTCAATATTCTGTGTTGTTCGATTGTTTTCGCAAAATAACCCAAAAAGTAAAGAGGGAAATGATATATTTTAAGCTATGGAGAGATGGTACGTGAAGCAGTGGATTGTCGTTCTATTTTTTGTTGTAGTCGGTTTAACGCTCATGATTGGCAATGAAATCAGTCATTCAACACAAAACTTTTAATGAAAAGCCCGGCTATGAATGAAGCCGGGTGTTTTCATTAATAGGGGGTTTATTAAATGCTTCAAACGTTACTCATAAGCGGTTACAAAGCCCATGAGCTAGGCATCTTTAGTGATAAGCATGAAGGGGTATACTACATAAAGAAAGCACTACAGAATAGAATCGTTTCTTTACTTGATGAAGGATTAGAATGGGTCATCATCAGCGGCCAGCCTGGTGTGGAAATGTGGGCTGCAGAAGTGGTGTTTGAGCTGCAGCTGGAGTACGCTGATTTGAAGCTTGCCGTTTTAACACCATTTTTAGAGCAAGAAGCACGCTGGAAAGAAAATGTACAAGAAAAATATCACGAAATTTTAGCTCAGGCAGATTTTGTGGATTCTGTAAGCCGGAAGCCTTATGAGTCGCCTGGCCAGCTGCGTGTGAAGAATCAGTTTCTGGTGCAGAAAAGCGATGCTATTCTTCTTCTTTACGACGAAGAAAAGGATGGTTCGCCGAAGTATTATCTAGATGCAGCCAAACAAAAGCAGGAAATGGACAATTCGTACGAAATATTTTATATTACTCCTTATGACTTGGATGTTCTTGTTCAAGAAGAACAATATAATCGCAATGAATAAGTAAGAGTAAAGTAGAAAGAAATTGACATTTAGGTCAGGTAATGAAAAAATAAATCTTAGAATCTTTGTGTGAGGTGATTCACATGAGTGAACAGCGTTTTCATTTAACGGCGAAAGAAATATTGGAAAAAGACTTTAAACAAGGCTTTCGTGGCTATGATCAAGACGAAGTAGACAAATTCTTAGATCTTATCATTAAGGATTATGAAAACTTCCAAAAAGAGTACGATGCGGTTGTCCAAGAAAACAATCGACTGCGCAGAGATGCTCAAAATTCTTCTGATCATCAGCAGACACGCAGAATGCCTGCAGTAACTTCAAGTACGACGAACTCCGATATTCTTCAGCGTTTGTCTAACTTGGAAAAACATGTTTTTGGCAGCAAATTATACGATTGATTCCAGTTATTATCCATTTGTTTTTATGAGTTTTGCATGCTATAATGAATCTTGCTTTTAAAAACTAAATCAATAACGTTCGGGTAATCGCTGGACTAGATTTTCTAGTTTAGAGGAAAGTCCATGCTCGCACGGATCTGAGATGACCGTAATGATCGTGCCTGGCCAAAAAATAAGCCAGGGTATCTTGGTTTGCTCTTTTTGAGCTTACTGGGTTAACGGCAGGGAACGCACCTAAGTCCATTGGATATGGTGTTAATACCTTGAAAGTGCCACAGTGACGTAGTCCCGATGGAAACTGAGGGAGTGGAACGAGGTAAACCCCACGAGCGAGAAACCCAAATTATGGTAGGGGAGTTTCCCACTTCGGAATTGAACGAATGGGAGAACAAAAAGCTAAGGCTTTTTGTAGATAGATGATTACCACCGGTGTACGAGGCTACCAGCCGTTTGCAGTACTAAGGAACAGAACATGGCTTACAGAACGTTATTGGTACCTAAATTAAAGCTGAATGAGGGCCCCGTTTACCGGGGCTTTTTCTATTTTACATAAAAAAGAGTCTGGAATTAAGGGTATACTGTTAACAACACTAAATGCAAGAGAAGTAAGGAGTTTTATGATATGGCACAATTACGACTGCTCGCGACAGCTGCTATGGGATTAGAGGCCCTTGTAGCAAATGAAGTGCGCGCACTAGGTTTTGAAAACGTAAAAGTTGAAAATGGAAAAGTGTATTTTGATGGTGATGAGAAAACACTCGTAAAAGCTAATCTATGGCTGCGTACAGCTGACCGCGTTAAACTTGTAGTAGGTGAATTTACAGCAGAAACATTTGATGAATTGTTCGAAAAAACAAAAGCACTTCCATGGGCTGAATTTATCCCGGAGGATGGAGAATTCCCTGTAATTGGAAGATCGGTAAAATCAAAACTTTTCTCCGTATCTGACTGTCAGGCGATTGTAAAGAAAGCAGTAGTCGATAACTTAAAAACGGCTTACAACCGTAAAACATGGTTTCCCGAAGACGGTGCATTGTATCGGATTGAAGTTGCAATCCATAAAGATATCGCAACTTTAACGCTTGATACGAGTGGTACAGGTCTTCATAAGCGTGGTTACCGTGAACTGCATAGTGGTGCGCCGATTAAAGAAACGATGGCAGCAGCGCTTATCATGCTGACAAACTGGACACCAGACAAACCTTTCGCTGATCCTTTCTGTGGATCTGGAACACTTCCTATAGAGGCAGCGATGATCGGGCAAAACATCGCGCCTGGATTAAATCGGGAATTTGCTTCTGAAAAATGGAACTGGATCGATAAAAAGGTTTGGTATGAGGCAGTAGGAGAAGCTCAAGACGTTGCAAAATACGATTTGCCTCTTGAGATTCAAGGATCGGATATTGATCATAAGATGATTGAACTGTCCAAGAACAATGCAAACGAAGCCGGGTTTGAAGATTTTATCACGTTTAAACAGATGCAAGTGCGTGATTTTACTACACGAAAAGAGTACGGTTGCCTTGTGACGAACCCACCTTATGGAGAGCGATTAGGTGAGAGAGATGAAGTAGCACAGATGTACCGTGATCTTGGGCATGCGATGAAACCATATGACACGTGGAGTGTATATGTGATTACTTCAAACGAAAAGTTTGAAGAATACTACGGCCGTTCAGCAACAAAGAAACGCAAATTGTACAACGGTGATCTGAAGACGGATTACTACCAATACTTCGGGAAGAGACCACCTAGACAGCAGCAATCGTAGATTCGTGGAATGCTGCAATAAATTCATAATAAATTACAGGCTGGCTCATACAGAGCTGGCCTGTTTTACTATTTATTCCTCAATCCACCTAATAATTTCACGTACCGTACAAGTTTTATTAATTCTATTATCAAACATCCAAAAATAAAGTACCAATATGCGATAAAAGGCTCAGTTTAATATACATAACGACCTGTAAATACTATGCCTAACGAATAAACAAAGGCAGGTAATACTATGTACACACAATACAGTCATTTAGACAGCATTAAAAAGGCATTTCACAGCCTTCAGCCACATCTAGCCGATTATCATAAAGAGGAAATACAAAATGTGCTTCATCAATCAATTGGACACATAAACAATATCGACCCATCATTTGCGACATATGCTGAAATGTTTAAGGAAGATTTTTAGAAAAAATAAAATCGACCAGCAGGACTTTTTTATTGTGTCACGAAATCTTATAACGGTATGTTTTTAATGAAACCGTGAAGGGATGGAAATGAAATGACACAAACTAAATTAACTGTTGAAAAAGAATTCTTAGATTATGTAAAAAAAATGGTGCATGTAAACGAAGCGATCGGTCTTATGTATTGGGATCTTCGTACGGGGGCTCCTAAAAAAGGTGTAGAACAACGCTCTGAAGTAATCGGAACATTATCATCCGATGTATTTGCTATGTCTACGTCTGAGGAAATGAAAAATTATATCGAAGAACTTTCAAAGCCAGAAGTTCAGGATTCGTTGTCTGACGTTACGAAAAAGACGTTAGAAGAAGTGAAAAAGGATTACGAGCGAAATGCGAAGATTCCTCCAGCTGAATTTAAAGAATATGTGATTTTACAATCAAAAGCTGAAACAGTCTGGGAAGAAGCAAAGAATAATTCGGATTTCTCCTTATTCCAGCCTTACTTAGAAAAGCTAGTTGAATTCAACAAGAAGTTTATTGAGTATTGGGGCTATGAAGGCAACAAATACAACACGCTTTTAGATATGTATGAGCCAGGCGTAACAGTTGAGATCTTAGATGAGACGTTCACTAAGCTGCGTGACCGTATCGTGCCTCTTCTTCAAAAAGTTACAGAAGCAGGTCAGCCTGATACGAAGTTCTTGTTCGAACATTTCCCAAAAGATAAGCAAAAAGAATTCAGTATGCATGTTCTAAAAGACATGGGCTATGATTTCGATTCTGGCCGTTTGGATGAAACGGTTCATCCGTTTGCGATCGGTTTAAATCCTGGGGATGTACGTGTAACAACAAAGTATATGGAGAACGACTTCCGTACGGCCGTTTTCGGAACGATCCATGAAGGCGGACATGCACTTTATGAGCAAAATATTTCTGAAGAGCTTGTAGGAACTCCTCTTGCAACGGGTACATCGATGGGAATTCATGAGTCTCAATCTCTGTTCTGGGAAAACTTTGTTGGCCGTCACTTTGGTTTCTGGAAGAATCATTACGCTATGTTAAAGAGCGTTTCTGGTGCACAGTTCAACGGAGTAGAGCTTGAAGATTTCTATCGTTCAATCAACGTGGTTGAGCCATCACTTATCCGTATTGAAGCAGATGAAATGACATATCCGCTGCATGTTATCGTTCGTTATGAAATTGAAAAAGGTCTGTTTAACGATGAAATTGAAGTGAAAGACCTACCGCGTATCTGGAACGAAAAAATGCAAGAATATATTGGTGTCACTCCGAAAAACGATGCGGAAGGTGTGCTTCAGGACGTTCACTGGTCAGGCGGAAGTTTCGGTTACTTCCCGTCTTACGCTTTAGGCTACATTTATGCGGCACAGCTTAAAAATGCGATGCTGAACGCCATTCCTGACTTCGACGCACTTGTGGAGTCTGGTAACCTTCTGCCGATTAAAGAATGGTTAACGAAGAATGTGCATCAGTATGGGAAGATGAAGAAGCCGATTGAAATCCTAAAAGATGTAACAGGTGAAGGATTGAATCCAGATCATCTAATCGCTTATTTTGAGAAAAAGTACAGTGATATTTACCGCTTAAACGGATAATTTTCCATAAGCCGGCGGCTCTCGAAACGAACTCGAGAATGCCGGCTTTTTCATGAAAATGTTTCATTTGTACGAATTTTGTCTAAAACTATATAAAAAGATATTAGGAGGAAGAAAAAATGGGAGCTTCAACGACACAAGATATCCAGAACCTGTTAAAATTAAGAAAACGTATTGCTGTAGTCGGTTTATCCGATCAGCCGTTTCGTACTTCCTATATGGTCTCAGAATACATGCAGAATGCTGGCTATGAGATCATTCCCGTGAATCCTAATGTCACTGAGGTTTTAGGGCAAAAAGCATATGCTACTCTTGAGGATATTGAGGGACATGTTGATATTGTCAACGTGTTCAGACGCAGTGAATTCCTCCCAGAGGTTGCCCGTTCAGCAGTAAAAATAAAAGCAGGTTTTTTCTGGGCACAGCTTGGTTTATACAGCGCTGAAGCAGAAGAGATTTTGCAAAGTGCGACGATTCCTTATATTATGGATAAGTGCATTAAAGTGGAACATGCTATGATACGGTAGTAATGAACCACCCGCAATCATACGGGTGGTTTTCCCATGCTTAACTACATTGTCACTTTTTATAAGCAATATTCTTTTTTAGGCTAAAGGTTTTCGGTCGATATACCGAGAAATAAGAGGAGAATATACAGACAACAGTAGTATAGAAACAAACGTTCTGCTATTATAGTAGTACTGCAGCAACGTGAAAGGAGCAACACATTTTGGCAAGTAATAAGTCATTTATGGAATATAACGATGATGCCATACAGGTGCTTGAAGGTTTAGAAGCCGTTCGAAAGCGTCCTGGTATGTATATTGGAAGTACGGATGCCAGAGGTTTGCATCACCTCGTTTATGAAATTGTAGATAACGCCGTTGATGAAGCTTTAGGCGGATTCGGTGATTACATACATGTGAAAATTCACAAAGATAATAGTGTTTCGGTATCAGACGATGGCCGCGGAATGCCTACTGGTATGCATAAGCTCGGAAAACCAACACCAGAGATTATTTTTACCGTCCTTCACGCTGGAGGTAAGTTCGGACAAGGCGGATACAAGACATCTGGAGGACTTCACGGAGTAGGTGCTTCTGTTGTAAATGCTCTATCAGAATGGCTTGAAGTAACCATCCATCGTGATGGTAAGACATATCGCCAGCGTTTTGAGAATGGCGGTAAGCCCGTTACAACTCTAGAAGTGATCGGAAACACACGCAAGTCTGGAACGACCGTCCATTTCAAACCAGATCGTACGATGTTTTCCACGATCAACTATAACTATGAAACATTAAGCGAACGTCTTAGAGAAGCAGCATTCTTGTTAAAAGGCATCAAGATTGTGCTTGAAGATGCCCGTAACGGTGAAAAAGATGAGTTTCAATTTGATACAGGTCTAGAAGCATTCGTAAAATATTTGAACGAAGATAAAGATTCTCTGCACTCTGTCGTAAGTTTTGAAGGAACACAAAACGAGATTGAAGTTGATTTTGCGTTTCAATACAATGATGGCTATGCAGAAAACGTACTGTCTTTCGTAAACAACGTTCGTACAAAAGACGGTGGAACGCATGAATCTGGTGCAAAAACAGCAATTACAAGAAGCATTAACGAATATGCCCGTAAAACGAACATGTTGAAAGAGAAAGATAAGAACCTAGATGGATCTGATATTCGTGAAGGGTTAACGGCGGTAGTTTCCGTACGCATTCCTGAAGAATTTCTTCAGTTTGAAGGTCAGACGAAGAGTAAGTTAGGTACGAGTGAAGCCCGATCTAGCGTTGATGCGGTTGTAGCTGGAAAGCTCGCTTATTTTCTTGAGGAGAATCCTGCAATAAGTGAAATGCTCATCCGTAAAAGTATTAAAGCCGCACAAGCTCGTGAAGCAGCTCGTAAGGCTCGTGAAGACGCGCGTAACGGTAAGAAGAACAAGCGTAAAGATTCGATGTTAAGCGGTAAATTAACTCCAGCTACATCTAAGAATCCTGAGCGTAATGAATTGTACCTGGTAGAGGGTGACTCTGCGGGCGGTTCAGCAAAACAAGGACGAGACCGTAAATTCCAAGCGATTTTGCCGCTTCGTGGAAAAGTAATCAACACGGAAAAAGCAAAGCTTGCAGATATTTTTAAAAATGAAGAAATCAACACAATCATTCATGCGATCGGTGCTGGAGTCGGCTCTGATTTTACATTGAAAGATGTGAACTACGATAAAATTGTCATCATGACCGATGCGGATACAGATGGCGCGCACATTCAGGTTCTTCTTTTAACGTTCTTCTATCGTTACATGAAGCCGCTTATTGAAGAAGGAAAAGTGTTTATCGCACTTCCTCCTCTATACAAAGTGAGCAAAGGAACTGGAAAGAAAGAAGTCATTGAGTATGCATGGGATGAGGACGAGCTAAGAGAAGCACAGAAAAAGATCGGAAAAGGCTACATCATTCAACGCTACAAAGGTCTAGGCGAGATGAACGCCGACCAGCTATGGGAAACAACGATGGATCCTGACACACGTACGCTGATCCGTGTACGTATAGATGACGCTGCCCGTGCCGAAAAACGTGTATCTGTCTTAATGGGAGATAAAGTTGAACCACGCCGTAAGTGGATTGAAGAACATGTGGCGTTCGGCATAAACGAAGAAACGAACATACTAGATAACGAGAACTTGTCAGCATTCTGAGGAGGTTTAAAGATTGTCACTGCTTGAGAAATTTAGAGAGCTGCCGTTAGAAGACGTAATCGGCGACCGCTTCGGAAGATACAGTAAATACATCATTCAGGAGCGTGCATTACCTGATGCAAGAGACGGCCTGAAACCCGTTCAGCGCCGTATTTTATACGCGATGTTCGCAGAAGGAAACACGAACGAAAAACCATATAGAAAATCGGCAAAGACGGTCGGTAACGTAATCGGTAACTATCACCCGCACGGTGATTCTTCCGTTTATGAAGCGATGGTCCGTATGAGTCAGGACTGGAAAGTAAGAAACGTCCTGATTCAAATGCACGGAAACAATGGTAGTATCGACGGAGATCCAGCAGCAGCGATGCGTTATACAGAAGCAAGGCTTTCTGCGATCGCGTCTGAACTATTGCGTGATATCGATAAAGAGACTGTAGAATTCGCACCAAACTTTGATGATACAACAGAAGAACCAGTTGTGTTGCCAAGCCGTTACCCGAACCTTCTTGTAAATGGTTCAACGGGTATCTCTGCTGGTTATGCAACAGATATTCCGCCACATCATCTAGGTGAAGTAATTGATGCCGTTACGATGCAGATCGATAACCCTGATGTTTCTCTAGATGAATTAATGACGGTTATTAAAGGTCCTGATTTCCCGACAGGCGGAATCGTACAAGGACTTGACGGAATCAAAAAAGCGTTTGAATCCGGAAAAGGCCGCTTTGTCATTCGTGCAAAGACGGAGATTGAAAGCTTAAAAGGCGGTCGCCAGCAGATTGTTATCACAGAAGTACCATTTGAAGTGAACAAAGCGAACCTCGTTAAACGTATGGACGAGCTGCGTTTAGATAAAAAGGTAGATGGTATCGCTGAGATTCGTGATGAGACGGATCGTACTGGATTACGAATCGTAATTGAGCTTCGGAAAGACGGTAACGCAGAAGGAATTTTAAACTTTTTCTTCAAGAATACCGATCTTCAAGTCTCTTACAACTACAACATGGTTGCGATTCATAACAAAACACCGAAGCTAATGGGATTAAAAGCCATTCTTCATTCTTATATTCAGCATCAAAAAGAAGTGGTTACACGCCGTACTGCTTATGATCTGAGAAAAGCAGAAGAACGTTCACACATCGTTGAAGGTTTGATCAAAGCCATTTCAATTCTAGACGAAGTGATTGAAACCATCCGTGCTTCTAAAGATAAGCGAAACGCAAAAGACAACATTATCGAAAAGTTTCAGTTCACAGAACCACAAGCTGAAGCAATCGTTACGTTACAGCTTTATCGTTTAACGAATACGGATATTACGACGCTTCAATCTGAAGCAGAAGAACTGGCTAAAAAGATTACGTATCTTCGTTCAATTTTAGATAGTGAGAAGAAATTATATAATGTGATTAAAAAAGAGCTGTCTGAGGTACAGAAAAAGTATGCAGATCCTCGCCGCACGGTGATCGAAGCAGAAATTGAAGAGATTAAAATCGACATGGAAGTGATGATTCCTTCTGAAGACGTAATGGTGACCGTTACGGAAGATGGGTATGTTAAGCGTTCAAGCGTTCGTTCTTACAGTGCATCAAACGGCGAACCACCAGGCATGAAGGATACGGATTCACTGCTCATGGCGTCACAGCTGAACACGACAGAAACGCTTCTCATGTTCACGAACAAAGGAAATTACATCTATCTGCCAGTATACGAGATGCCTGAGATCCGCTGGAAGGACATGGGGCAGCATTTAGCGAGTCTTGTTGGCCTGGATAAAGATGAGAAGTTGATTAAAGCGTACCCGATCAAAGATTTTGCAGAAGACCAATACCTCATCTTCTTTACAAAGCAGGGTATGGCGAAGAAAACAGAACTCAAGGCTTACAAAGCATCACGCTACAACCGTCCACTGATGGCAGTTAAGCTAAAAGCGGAAGATGAAGTAGTAGACGTTTCGTTAACGAACGGAAAACAGGATGTCTTTATTACCACTCATTTTGGGTTAGGGTTATGGTTTGCAGAAGAAGAAATTTCCATCGTCGGCCAAAGGGCATCTGGCGTAAAAGGAATCAATTTAAAAGCTGGTGACCATGTGGTAAGCGGATTTGCGCTTCCAGAAGATCCAGAGAAAGCGCAAGTGATTATTGCCACTCAGCGCGGCGCATTGAAAAAGATGAAGGTTTCGGAGTTTGATAAAACATCACGCGCAAAACGAGGGCTTGTGATGGTCAGAGAATTAAAATCAAACCCACATCGCATCGTAGGTATGAAGCTTGTATCTGAAGATGAAACACATTTTGTGCTAGAGACGAAATCAGGAAAAGAAGAAACCATTTCAGCTTTAAACTACAAACCAGCTGATCGATATAACAATGGTTCGTTTGTTGTGGATACTGGTGAGACAGGTCTGATCACTCGAATCAAGTTGTTGGTTTCAACTGAACAAACAAAAGAGTAGCGTATGCTGCTCTTTTTCTTCTTTTTTAATTGCTCTTGAAAGGTGTTGATTTCCGTTCCAGGTGCTCGCTTTCCGCGGGGCAGGCGGTGAGCCACATTCGTACGTTTCACTCTTAAGTGTCTCACCTGCCCGCCTGTCCCGCAGGAGTCTCTCACCTTCCACTCCTATCAACTTGCTAATGATGAGAATATAAAAGCAAAAAGCAACAAACTTTAGATTAGGTATTATGGAAAAACAACTAGAGAAATGAGAGATACATAACATGAAAAGCAACACACATCTAATTGGGGGAGTGGCAGCAGGTGCGATTTATAAAGTCGTAACAGATCTGCCGCCTAATTCCATTCAGCATGAACTGACCTTTTTTGGAGCAGCTGTTCTGGGGAGTTTGCTGCCAGATCTTTGTCATCCAGGTTCGTATTTAGGAAAGAAGACTAGCTTTCTATCAAAAACAATATCAAAAACGTTTGGTCACCGGACCATTACGCACAGCTGGATTATGATTCTACTCCTGATGATGCTACCTAAATGGATTGATTGGCGTTATGAAGATAGCTTAAGCATGGGCCTTGTCGTTGGGGTGATCTCGCATTTGATACTGGATGCCGCGACTTCAAGAGGTATACAGCTTCTATACCCCCTCCCTATTCGATTTCGTTTTCCTCTATATACAAAAACAGGATCGAAAACAGAAACGAATATTGCATCCATTATTAGTTTAATAGCCGCTGTTCTCATGGTTCATCTCTATATCGTTTCATTATTTTAAGACGTGAACTTAAAAAAGGGTTTACTTTCCTTCCTCAATGGTAATACAACAATTGTATACACAAAAACGAGGAGTGGTTAAATAATGGCTAGAATTGCAACGGTATTAGCAAACATGTTTGAAGATGTAGAATACACGGAACCCGCAAAAGCGTTTCGAGAAGCTGGCCATGAGGTAACCGTGATCGGCTCAGAAAAAGGAGCTACACTCGAAGGCAAGCAAAAAGAAGCACAAGTGACAACAAATGCTGCCATTTCAGAAGTATCACCAGATGACTTTGATGCTCTATTCATTCCAGGTGGATTTTCACCAGATATTTTAAGAGGCGACGATAAGTTTGTTCAGTTCACGAAGCATTTTGCGGATGAAGGCAAGCCGGTGCTCGCGATCTGTCATGGGCCACAGTTGTTGATTTCTGCCGAAGTATTAAACGGAAGACATATCACAGGTTACAAATCCATTCACGTGGATCTGAAAAACGCAGGGGCAACAGTGAAGGATGAAGAAGTTGTAGTATGTGGGGGCAACTTAGTCACAAGCCGTCAACCTGACGATATTCCAGCGTTTATACGAGAGTCACTAAAAGTATTGAAACAATAAAAAGCCGAACGCAACAAACCGCTTAGGAGTTCTTCCTAGGCGGTTTTTCAATGAAATGAAACTTATGTTAATTGGTAATCGTAAATAGGTGTAAGAAAATAAAGAATGGATGGACTGACATGGAGACAAAAGAATATTTGTTACGTGAACTAAAAGAAATTGAGAAGTGGGAAAAGGATCAAAAAGGTCTCTGGTTTTGGGAGCGTATAACACGCTTGCCATTTAAGCTGCTCGATAAAGTAACACCAAAATTTATTCAAACCAAGATCGGTACACTGCTTGATGAAATTGGTGGCTACATACAAAATGGCGGACAATACCTATCAAACAAAAAATCCGTTTATCAGTTTTTCGAAAAGAAGACAGGCCGTCCGATTAACGAGTTATCAGATCTTCAAGACGTTCCAGTTGAAGAAATGAAGAAAGTTTCATTAGAATTGGCAGACAAAAGAAAAGGTGCAGCAACGCTTCAAGGAGCAAGTACAGGAATCGGAGGCATATTCACACTTGCCATAGATATTCCCGCTATCCTCGCTATCTCTTTAAAAACACTTCAAGAAATTGCGATTATACATGGATACGATCCCAATGATAAACAAGAGAGAGTATATATTTTAAAATGTTTGCAATTCTCAACGTCAGATTATGTTGGCAAAGAGGCAATCTTAAATGAACTTTCTGAGATAAGTGAAAAAGACGATGAAAAGTCACGAGAAGTCATTTCTCAAATACAAGGATGGAGAGAAGTAACATTAACCTTTACCGAATCATTCGGTTGGAAAAAGCTGTTTCAGATGGTTCCGGTAGCTGGCATTATATTCGGTGCGTTTGCGAACCGTTCAATGATCAGTGATCTTTCTGAAACAGGAACGATGCTTTATCAAAAGAGAAGGATTATGGAGAGGTTGGGGAGTGTTTCAAACTCTACTAATGATTAAATATAAAGTAGAACATACCTTGACAGAGTAGAGGTCAGAGGACATCATAAACAGTAAGTATGCATTTGTAGCATAGCAAAAGGGTCGATTCAAAATGAATCGACCCTTTAACTACTTTTCGTATATTGTTATTATCATTTCTTCAAGTTCATCTTACGTCTTAGGAAATGTAAAACCTTCCCCAAACACATCTCTTACATCGTGGACAACGACAAACGCTTTTTCATCAACACGTTGGATCATTTTCTTTAACAAAAATAGCTCCTGTTTATTGATTACTACATAAAGGATATCTTTTGCTTCATTCGAGTAATGGCCTTTTGCATTAATAATGGTAACTCCGCGATCCATCTCATCGCTTACTTTTTGAGCGATTTCTACCGTGCTTTCAGAAATAATCGTGACAGCTTTTCTCGTATCGAAACCATCAATTAAGTAATCAAGAATTTTTGTACTAATATAAATGGATATTCCAGTGTACATCGTATTTTCAATCCCTATGACAAACGAAGATCCAATTACGACAAGAATATCAAAAACAAACATAGATGTACTAACACCCCAGCCGAAATGCTGATTCAGCATCCGGGCAACAATGGTCGAACCTCCTGTTGTACCGCCTGAACGCAGCACTAGCCCTAATCCAATCCCGATGAAAACACCTGCAAAAACAGTTCCGAGCATAATGTCTACGGGGTTACCCATGCCTTCTGTTAAATGCATAAAGAGGGAGGTAAAGAAGATGGCAATCATCGTATACCAGGTCACTCTTTTATTTAAAACTTTATAACCAATAGCTAAAAGTAAACCGTTCATGATAAAGTTTGTCAGACCTGGTGACCAGCCTAATAAGTAATAAAGGGTCATTGAGATACCTGTAACGCCACCTTCACCTAATTCGTTTGGGATGGCAAACCAATTTACGCCAAGTGCAAAAAACAGGGATCCTATAATGATTAGTGTAATCTCTTTTCCTGTATGGTTCATATTATCACTCCGTTCTACCTGAATACGTAGGATAATATATCATAGGGAAATACTTCGAACAAGATTGTTCTACAATATTGTTCGATAAATATTTGTAACACTTATTCTCTATGTTAGAATAGGGGAAAAGAATGTATAGGCAGGTTAATAAAAAATGCGTAAAGAAACCGTAGAACAAAAGGTTTATCATTTAATAAAAAACGCAATTTTGAATCGGCAAATTGCACCTGGTAACCAGTTGTTTGAAAGTGCCATTGCAGAGAAGGTTAATGCAAGCAGGACCCCAATTCGAAGCGCAATCATGAAGCTGGAATCAGAAGGGCTAGTGAATGTTGTTCCTAATAAGGGAGCATTCATCGTGCAGCCAACGATCGAAGAAATGATCCAGGCATTTGAGATGAGAAAAGTGCTTGAGGAAATGGCGATTCAGAAAGGATTCTCCAATATTGGAGAGGGTGAAGTCCAGCAACTCAAACAGCTCCTTTTTGAAATGAGAAATGCTTATTATGAACGAAACATCGTTCCTTATCAAGAGAAAAACAATGCTTTTCATCTTGTACTCGCAAAAGCAAGTGGCAACAGCTATTTAATTGAATTTATGGAGAAAATTTTGAGTCAGATCACGATTTATATGGTACTTTATGATGTCTTTAATGGAGATAATGATGATGAAGAGCTAGATATCCTAGAACATGAGAAAATGATTAAACACATTGAAAGTGGAGAAAAAGAAAATCTGCAAACATTACTTCTTCAACACCTTGATAATAGTTTAACAAAGCTGCAGCAGGATAAATTAAATTATAAGTCCCTTACAAGGTTGTTTTAGAGTAGTCTCACATAAGAGACAAGTCTGCGTTCATACATATGAAAGTAGTTTTGTATGTAGTTTTTACTGACTTTAGAGGAAATTGCCTAAAGGAGTTGGTTGAAATGGAAACGCTTCATAAGACAATGAACGTGTTGGATGCATTAAACAATCCTTCAAAAAAAGAACTTAGAGAGGCACTTATTTCTCTAGATATTGGGTTGGAGGAAATTAGATCGAATCTGAAATCCTCAAATGGAAAACCATACTATAGAAAACTCCTGTATCAGAATGAAGAAGTGGAATTGTTAGTGATGAATTGGTCGCAAATTGAATGTGCGCCACATGATCATGGTAATTCCCAAGGGTGGATCAAAGTTCTTAATGGTTCTTCTCTGAACACCGTTTATGAAGTCAAAGAAAACGGTTTGCCTTCAGAGTTATTTACAAAGGTTCATACACTAGGGGAATTATTCTACGCACCTAACAAAGGTGTTCATAAAATGAAAGCAGAAGAGGAAAGCGATTTAGTAACACTGCACCTCTACTCTCCTCCTATCAGTGGCATGATGGTCTATGATCTTAAAAAATGTGCCGTATGTGTTGTTTCAGATGATTGCGGAGCATGGTGGCCAGATGAGCAGCAGCAAAAGTTAAAAGAAATTCAACTTAAAAATGATGTATTGGCTTAAATGATTTATGCGCCTGTCACTTCAAACAGGTGCTTTTTCATGGCTATAAAGATCAAACAGAGTAATACTTTTTATAATAATGTGTAAGTGCCAATAGTGGCCAAATGTAATCATAACTATGATAATGAATATAAAATGCGCCGGGTAATCCGGCTCCAATCGGATAGTTTTCTTGTTCACGATGTGTCATCAGCCAACTAACTGCCTTCTCCATCTCAAGAGTAGGCTGTCTATGGATTGCCGTTAGTGCATTAAGCGCCCATGCGGTTTGAGATGGTGTACTTGCGTTTAACTTTACATATTTTCTTTGATTGTCACTAGCACATGATTCTCCCCAACCGCCATCTTCATTTTGTACATTGAATAACCATTGCTTTGCTTTTTGTATTTTTTTGGTCTCAGAATTTACCCCACATGCCATCAGACCCGTAACTGCGGCCCACGTTCCGTAAACATAACAAACACCCCAGCGGCCATACCAGGAGCCATCCTGTTCTTGGCTTGCAAAAAGCCAGTTCACTCCTTTTTTTATAGAGGCGTGATCTGGATTTAATCGTTGAAATTTCCCCAAAAACTCCAGTGTTCTTCCCGTTATGTCTGGGGTGGAAGGATCGATTAAGGCATCTTTGGCATGTTTAATCGGCAGACTGCCAATTAAATAACGATTCGTGTTCTTCTCGAATGCTGCCCATCCGCCATCATCGTTCTGCATCGATAAAAGCCAGGCAAGTCCGCGATCATAACTTGATTGATAAAGGGAATGAGTTGGTTGAAACCGTGTGATCGTCCGAAGCGCAGCTTGTGTATCATCAATATCAGGGTGTTGTGTGTTGCCTACTGAGAAACCCCAGCCACCAGGTGCAGCATCCGGATTATGAACAGTCCAATCCCCATACTTTGTTTGCTGCTGTGATAACAAAAATTGTGAACCCTTTATAACTCTTGTATCTGTCATGGGTACACCCGCTTCAAGCAGCGTGTATAAAATGAGTGACGTGTCCCAAGTTGTGGAAGGAGAGTTTTGCAAGTGCAGATTTCCATCTGCTTCACAAAACATGTTTAACAAGCCGGTGAGAGCGTTTTGGATAACTTTTGAAGAGCGTTTAAAACCTGAGGAAAGGAGACCATAAATCATAAAAATGGTCGTTAAACTATAGCTTAGCAGAGTTCCGTCAGGTTCAATATGGTTTTGGATATAAGACAAAATGTTCTCTTTCTTCAATTGAAGATAAGAGTCTCTAATGTTTAACACAGAAAATAAGTTCACCCAATCCTGCATGTGAGCACCTTCGTCTCCTTCTTCAATGAGATCCGATAGGTCAGGTGTAAATTTGGATCTAACCTTTTTCTTTTCTTCAACCATCAACAGTACAGGTGCAAAATGAGCCCTGGCATAGCTGCTAATATCATATCGATTTATTGGAGAAGTGAGTGGAAGAGAAAATAGAATGGCTGGATCAAGTGGTAAATCTGGCCATTCGTACAATCCGTTCATTGCGAGAAAGACTTTTGTCAGGAGATCGGCTTTTTTCAAGCCGCCATTAACTTTAATAAAATCCTTCGCGGCAATGAGCTTATCATTATTTGCGCAATACTGCTGTGAATAAAGAAGTGCCGTATAGGCTTGTATGGTTGCAGACAAATTCGCAGGTTCCTCATCAGGATAGACACGCCATAAACCATCTGGAGATTGTTGGGAAAGTATCCGTTCTGTGATTTCTCTAATCAATTTTTCGTTTCTATATTCTATCGTTCTTAACAGGATGAGCATATAAGCATCCGTAATCACGGAGTTTTCAAAGCAAAAACGCCAAGTCCCATCCGGTTTTTGAAGAGAAAGCAGATCATTACACCGTCTATATATTTCGTTTTCAAGTTTTCTGAAATCCATAACCATCACCGCACTTTTCCACATAGTGATTACAGTGTATGTACAGAAATGGTTATCCTATGAACAGGGAAGTTGAATCACTGTTATTTTTTATAAAATCACGTTAAAATCACTTTAACAATGAAGTTTTGTCATAGGAGGAATGGATTTTGAGCAATAAAGAACTTGCAACATTTGCTGGCGGTTGTTTCTGGTGCATGGTTAAACCATTTGATGAACTGCCTGGGATTCATAGTATTGTATCTGGATATACAGGTGGACAAATTGAAAACCCATCTTACGAACAAATTAAAACGGGTAAAACTGGGCACCGCGAAGCCGTACAAATTACATTCGATCCAGAGCTTTTCCCGTACCAAAAATTATTAGATCTGTATTGGCCGCAAATTGATCCGACTGATGATGAGGGTCAGTTTATCGATCGGGGAAGTCAGTATCGTACGGCAATCTTTTATCATACAGAGGAACAAAAGAAACTAGCAGAGAAATCACGTAAGGAAATAGAAGAAAGCGGCCGCTTTAAAAAGCCGATCGTAACGGAAATTCTGCCAGCAAATGAGTTTTATGAAGCAGAAGAGTATCATCAAGATTTTTACAAAAAGAATCCTAAAGCGTACAAAGAAGAACGTGAAACGTCTGGTAGGGACACGTTCATTAACGAGAACTGGAAGTAGGATATCATAAAAATATTATGTAAACTTAAAAAGAGACTTTAGATAAGTCTCTTTTTTGTATAAGGTAATTAGGATAAATAGCATAAATGGAAATTGGAAAGTTAACCGTGATTATTAATCTAGATCATCTTCTCGCTAAACCAATTTAACGCTATTTTTGCATCTTCGGGTGACATACCTTGAGATACATTTTTTAAGGCAGACCGCCACACGGAAGAAAGAAGAACTTCTACTCCTTCTACTAAGTTCTCTCCTAAAATTTCTTTGAACAGGATGGCTACTAGGTCTCGATTAGAGCTATAATCGGGCTCACTTAGTAGTGTGCACACATTTAGTTTTACAGCAGCATTAAAACCTACCAGCATTGCCGATTTAAGTGACGTTAATGAATCGTCATGAACTTCTGCTGCACCTTCCATTCTGCTTGTTATTCTTCTTTCAATCTCTTCGCGTACAACTTTATACAGTTCTATCTTATTACCGAAATGATGATAAAGAGCTCCAGTTGTTACGCCTATAGACTTAGCAAGTTGTTGAACATTTACTCCTTCATAGCCGTGCATACCAAACTCTTGTACCGCTTGGTTTAATATTTTCTCTCTAACTGTACCTGGAATTGGAATATTTGACTTCATGATTAGATTATATCATGTTGACACATTAACGTAAATGATTTACGATTTACATAAATCGTTTATGTTCTAAAAAATGGAATAAGGAGCGTTGTCACATGAAATTAGTTTTTCATTCTCAACCAGTAAAAGATATGAAGAAAGCCGTGATTTTTTACCGTGATGTGTTAGGGATGGAAGAAGCTTGGAGAGAAGGAGATCATACAGTAGCTTTTAAGACAAATGCGGATACTCAAATCTTACTCGAAGATGATAATGGGGAACATGTATACGGGCCAGGTAGCGTTTTTTTAGTTGATAGTGTTGATAAATATTTTAATGAAAATAATCAAACGCTTTCTTTTGTCAAAGAACCATGCGATATCCCTCCAGGTCGATATGCAATTTTCAGTGACGATTCAGGAAACCCAATCAGAATAATTGATATGTCAAAAAGGTCTTGAAACCTTGTAAATCCTACAAGGTTTTTTTTCTGCTTTTATTCCACATCCAAAGGGGACTTAAGCTGATCATTATGTGTATCTATATAAAGTTTATCGTTGCTAGTTAATAACGCATAAACAACATTTTGGGTTGAGAGGCTGCGCTTGGTGAGTTCTGTTTGCAGCCAATCCTTAGAAATGTTGTTTTCTTTTAAATTATTAAGTAAGATCTCACCATCCATGATTAACTCTATCGGGAGCTTAACTTCAGGCTTGTACATATTTAAGTCTTTACGTGTAACGTTAAGGTGCTGCTCTTTTTTCTTAACCGATAGCAGCCCGTTGTTTTCAACAAGAGCATAATCCACTTCATCAACAGAAAAGATATCTTTTTGCCTAAGTTGTTGATTCAAATAATCGAGTGTATAGCGCATTTTTTTCATGTTGTGTTCTAATATCTTACCATTTTCTATCACGACAGTTGGATCACCAGCTACAAATTTTCGAGCTCTTTTACTTTTTAATGAAAGAAAAGCAGAAAGGTAGATCAAGACAACAAAAATAAACAAACTAAAAAAGATATAGCGAGCTTTGATTTCAAGCGCAAATGAGAGGTTTGCTGTAACTGACCCAAGTGTTACAACTGCGATAAAGTCAAAGATCGTCATTCTGGAGACAGTATGTTTGCCTAGTATTCTGGCTGCCACATATAGGGCGATAAAAGCAACAATGGTACGTACCACAACATCTATATAAGTGTTCAAGGAGATCACTTCCAATAACCAGCATTATTTATCAATTATTATTCTTTTTATCCAAATAAATTGAATTTAAGACTGTACTCTAATATAGGACATAAGGATTTATTTTTTCTAGACTTATCATTTAAACGAATACATAAAAAAACGCACAGAATACATCCTGTGCGCTTCAAACTTCACTTTTTGGTTTTCTTGTACTGATTCAACACATGGACCATGCCTTCTTCAATAAGTTCATTTGCTGGCTTATCCAGTTTTTTTGCTAAAGCCTTGATTTCTGAGTACAGTGAATGGCTTAGTGTCGTATTCACATTTTTTCGGTCATGATTTTTCTTTCGTATTTCACTCGTATACATCTAACTACCTCCACTTCAAAAGGAGTTGATTTTCAATTGTCTCATGCTCTAATTCATGGCATTCTTTTAGCTTTTGGACTGATCTTGCCATTAGGCGTACAAAATGTTTTCGTTTTTAACCAAGGTGCTCAACAACCATCGTTCTGGAGAAGTCTTCCTGCTGTAGTAACTGCTGGGGTTTGTGACACCCTATTAATTGTGTTAGCTGTAACAGGGATATCGGCTATTATTACTGCTTTTAGTACGCTGAAATTGTTATTGATGATTGTTGGTATTTTCTTTTTATTGTATATGGGGTGGTCGATTTGGTCTAGCAAAACGAACACGGAAACCTCTCAATCTAGCATGCAGCCGAAACAGCAAGTCATTTTCGCCGCAACTGTATCCCTTTTAAATCCGCACGCTATTTTAGATACCATTGGTGTGATAGGTACGAGTTCACTCGCCTATTCAGGATCTGAAAGGCTAATGTTCACACTATCTTGTGTCGCAGTTTCATGGATCTGGTTTATAGGATTGGCATTAGCGGGAAGAACCATTGGGAGAATAGACACTGGGGGAACCATCTTAAGTCTAATTAATAAAGGATCAGCAATCATTATTTGGGGTATTGCCATATACCTAGCAACTATTATCTTTAAATAATCTAGTTCTTTAAGCATCCTCTGAAACGTTGAGATGCAACTTTCTACTTAAAAATACTAAAAAACACAAATTGTTAAATCCTTCCTTTGACTCTAGGTTAATTTGCTGAATTTTGTAATAATTTAATTCAGTAGCGAACTAAAATCACTGGGAGGTACATATGAACAGAAAATTTGTATTAAGTCTTAGTCTTGCAACTGCATTAAGTATTGGGAGTATCGGTTCATTTGTTTTAGCTCATGATGAATTAGGATCGGATATTATTGAAAAAGGAACGGGTCCTGGTTATGAAGCCATTGAATCAACGATTGAAGGATCTCAAAGTTTTAACTGGAGGGAAGTAGCAGCTGTTCAAATCAAAGAAAAAGACGGCAAACAGAATAACACAGCTGACGTTTATGTACATAATGGTTTCGCCTATACAGGCACACATACGAAAAGTGGTGGTGAAGGCGGCGTTCGTGTTTGGGATGTTAAGGATCCATCAAATCCTAAAGAAGTAGCCGCTTTCGCAGATGATATTCCAGGTACATGGCAAGAAAAAGTAATTGTGAAACGTGTGAACACGAAACACTTTAAAGGTGATTTAGCCGTTGTATCCGTTCAGCAGCTTAATCGCAAAGCAGAAAACTCTGTTGGAGGTTTTCTTTTATATGACGTAACAAATCCATACCAGCCGAAAAAACTTGGCTTCTGGGAGCTTGATAAACGTGTTACAGGAACACATGAACTGTATCTGACCGAGCAAGGTGGCAAACCATATGTTCTGACTGCAAATCCATACGCTGATTATTATACACATGGAGAGCAAAAGGACTTCCAAATGGTTGATGTGAGCAACCCAGCTTCACCACAAACGATTTATCAGTTTGATCCACGTGACTTACCAGAAGTGCCTGAGGATTTTGACGGCTATAACTGGACAGATTCGAATGGCAAGCAGCGTGCTGTATTCAACCACAGTACGATGGCTGATGTAAACGGTAAAACAGCTTATCTGTCTTTCTGGGACCTAGGTACAATCGTACTTGATTTGGAGAATCCAGAAAACCCAACTTATTTAGGAAGAACTACATTTAGTTCAACACAGCAAGGATCTGCTCACTCTGCTGCTCTTGCAAAAGGCGGAAATGTGTTGATCGAAACGCGTGAAGTGTATAATCCAACAAAAGCAGGCTATGAACAATCTTACGGCTATACACGTATTTTTGATATTAAGGACAAGACAAATCCTAAGCTATTAAGTGAGTTTAAAACAGAACTTGTTGACGATGTTCAATATGGAGTGACGTTTGCAAACACTGTTCACGATCCGAAAGTACATGGCAATACGCTGTACCTTTCACATTATGGCGGAGGTGTCCGTTCAGTTGATATTACAGACCCTAGCAATCCTGTAGAACTCGGTAAATATATCCCTGAAAAATCAAACATCTGGGGTGTTGATGTAGCAGGTAACTATGTCTATGCTTCAGATATGGGAACAGGATTAAAAGTTCTTAAACTTACAAACGGGGAGCAATAAATAAACAAGATGAAAGATAACAAAAGTCCAATTCATTGAAATTGGGCTTTTTGTATGCAAATTTTTAGAACTAAGTGTAAGCTGTTTACAGATAATATGAAGAGAGTGAACTGTCATATGAATAAACAAATGAGATTACGAGATTTTGGTGTAGTGATTGGACGAATGGAAGCAGGGACCTTGAACTCAATAACTGATGTTGAGGGGGTTACTGTCGGACATGTAACGTTAAGTGAAGGGGATATGCAGACAGGTGTAACAGCAATCGTGCCACACCAAGGAAATACGTTTAAAGAAAAACTAATTGCTTCCAGCCATGTTATTAATGGTTTTGGGAAAACGATGGGAACCATTCAAATGGAGGAATTGGGTGTGCTTGAAACACCTATTCTCCTTACCAACACGTTAAGTATCGGAACAGCCGCTGACGCACTCTTTCAATATATGCTAGAGAACAACCCTGAGATTGGCAGAACAACGGGTACCGTGAACCCAATCGTTGGAGAATGTAATGACATGCTGCTGAATGATATTAGAGGACAACACGTAAAAAAAGAACATGTATTTCAAGCTTTGCAAAATGCTTCAACTGAGTTTTTAGAAGGCAGTGTTGGTGCTGGAACAGGTATGCTTTGTTATTCTTTAAAAGGTGGAATCGGTACGTCATCAAGGCGTATACCATTAGATCATGGAGATTATACAATCGGTGTACTTGTGCTTTCTAATTTTGGTATTCTGAGTGATCTGATGATAAAGGGACGAGCTATCGGTCTGGAATTGAAAGAGGCTCTTCTTAAGTCGTGGGAAGAAAAAGATAAGGGCTCAGTGATGGTTATTGTGGCAACCGATCTTACTGTTTCTGAACGGCAGCTTAACCGAATAATAAAAAGATCTGTAGCAGGTTTGTCCAGAACAGGATCAATCATAACCCATGGAAGCGGGGAAGTGGTTATTGGTTTTTCTACCGCTACTAAAATACCACATGATAAATCCGCTGACTGTTTAACGATTCCAACAATTCATGAAGAAGATATGGATATTGCATTTCGAGCAGTTGGGGAAGCGGTTGAAGAAGCTGTGTTAAATTCATTAATCACAGCTACCCATGTTATAGGCAGAGATGGAAATGAACGACCTGCTTTCAAAGATTTATTGAAGGAATTTGATATGCAGTTATAGTGAAGGCAATTTTAGCTTAATAAAAGCCCTATCAGAAATATGATCTGATAGGGCTAAAAATATTTTCTATACAAGGCTGTTTACTAAAGGATTGTAGCTTTTAAATCTTTTTGTTTATTTACTTCTTTGACTAGTTGATCGGAGTGCAAGGTGTGAGACTCCTGCGGGACAGGCGGGCAGGTGAGACACTTAGAAGTGAAACGTTAAGAATGTGGCTCACCGCCTGCCCCGCGGAAAGCGAGCACCTGGAACGGAAATCAACTACTTTCAAATATCCTTATACAAACAAACTCAGTAATAAGATAAATCCTAATCCGGCTACTGAAATAATGGTTTCTAGCAACGTCCAAGTCGCAAACGTTTCTTTCATACTTAAACCAAAGTATTCTTTGAACATCCAGAAACCTGCATCATTGACATGTGAGGCTATTAAACTACCAGCTCCTGTTGCAAGTACAACTAACGCTAGATTAACATCAGTTTGGCCCAGCAATGGAATCACGAGCCCTGCAGTAGTTAAAGCTGCAACGGTTGCAGAACCTAAAGATATACGAAGGATGGCTGCAATCATCCATGCAAGTAGAATGGGTGAAAAGGTAGTGTCTTTAAATAAATCAGCTACATAGTTACCAACACCACCGTTAATCAGAACTTGTTTGAAAGCACCACCGCCCCCAATAATTAGAAGCATCATACCGATGTGTGTAATCGCTGTTGTACATGAATCCATAACGGTTTTGATCGGGATATTTCTTGCTAGTCCCATTGTATAGATGGCTACTAATAATGAGATCAACATGGAAGTAGAAGCATCACCTACAAAACGTACGATTTCAAATGTTTTGCTATCCGCGATTCCCATTGTGTTTTGAACCAAGGTAATAATGGTTGCGATAGACATTAAGATAACGGGAAGCATTGCCGTAAATACAGAGATACCAAATGAAGGTGTGTCTTCTAATTTAAATACTTTTTGTTCACCTAATGATGCAATATTACCGGTTTTATTAAATGAATCCGGAACAATTTTTTTAGCGATCTTCGTAAATACTGGTCCTGCTAGAATAACAGTTGGAATCGCAATAATGAAACCGTAAAGCAGCACTTCACCAATGTTAGCACCAAATTCGCCCGCAATTACGGTTGGTCCTGGGTGAGGAGGCAAGAATCCATGAGTAACAGATAAAGCAGCTACCATTGGAATACCGAGATAAAGAATAGAAACGCGTAATTGTTTTGAAATCGCGAATACGATTGGAATCAATAATACTAAACCTACTTCAAAAAATAGGGCAATACCGATAATGAATGAAGCAACAACGATCGCCCATTGAATTTTTTTCTCTCCAAATTTCTCAATTAAAGTAATGGCAATTCGTTGTGCACCGCCGGCATCAGCAATTAATTTACCTAACATGGCACCAAGACCAAAGATTAACGCCAGATGACCGAGTGTTCCGCCTAATCCCGCCTCAATCGATTTAACAATTTCGCCAAGCGGCATTCCAAGCGCTAACGCGACACCAAAAGAAACGATGATTAATGAAATAAACGTGTTTAATTTGAAATACATGATTAATAGCAATAACGCTAAAATTCCACAAGCTACAATAAATAAGGGCATGATAAAATCCTCCTGATGTTATTTTTCTTTATTGCTTAAGCTTCTTTGATAAACTGCAATACGTGTATAATCTTCTTCTAGTTTTCTAGATAAACTAATAAAGATCGGTAATAATTCTCTATACTCTTTTACGGCTTCTGCATTAGGTGTGTGTTTAAAAGTACTGCCAATCATTTCAGAAGCGGCTTCAAATGACTCTATTTTTCCTGTAGCATATAACCCTAAAATACATGCTCCTAAACAGGAACTCTCAAAAACTTCGGGTACAGTCACTTCTGTATCAAATATGTCTGACATCATTTGACGCCAAATCTCCGAACGTGCGAACCCGCCAGTTGCTTGGATACGGGTTACAGGCTCATCCATGCATTCTACTAATGCTAAGAACACAGTGTATAAATTGTAGATCACACCTTCTAAGGCAGCTCGTATCATATGTTCTTTTTTATGAGAAAGGGTTAGTCCGAAAAATGAACCTCGTACATCTGAATTCCATAATGGAGCACGTTCTCCAGCAAGGTAAGGATGGAATAGCAATCCATCAGCACCAGGTCTCACGCGTTCAGCAATCTTGGTTAGAATTTCGTAAGGATCGATTCCTAATCGTTTTGCTGTTTCTAATTCCGATGCTGCAAATTCATCTCTAATCCACCGTAGGACAACGCCCCCATTGTTAACAGGCCCGCCGATTACCCAATGGTTTTCGGTTAGAGCATAGCAAAAGATTCTGCCTTTTTCGTCTGTCTGCGGCTGGTCAATAATAGTTCGAATGGCACCGCTTGTACCAATCGTGACAGCAATTTCACCTTTGCCAATCGCATTGACTCCAAGGTTAGATAATACACCATCACTGGCTCCAATAATAAATGGTGTCTCTGGATTTATACCAATCTGTTTCGCTAAATCTAAATGACAATTTGTGAAAACAGCAGTTGTAGGGACTAAGTTAGAGAGTTGATCACGTGTGATACCTGCGATTTTTAAGGCCTCTTCATCCCAATCCAACTTTTTTAAGTTCATTAAACCCATCGCCGAAGCTAAAGAATGATCAACAACATATTCATTAAACAACTTTTTGAAAATGTACTCTTTAATTCCTATATATTTTTTAGCATTGGCAGCAATTTCAGGTTGTTCATTTACAATCCATGAGATTTTGCTTAATGGACTCATCGGATGAATCGGTGTACCCGTTACTTTGTATATTTCATGACCATTCAGTTCTTCTTTTATCTTCCTAGCCCAAGCTTCACTTCGATTATCTGCCCATGTAATGCAAGGTGTTAATGGCTGATCGTTATGATCCATCGCAATAACGCTATGCATGGCACTGCTAAATGAGATAAACAAAATCTCTTCAGGTGAACATTTTGACTGATTTACAACATTTGTAAGGGTTTGCAAAACTGTTTGGAAAATTTGTTCTGGATCTTGAACAGCTGTTGAAATATCAGGAGTATGAAGCGGGTAACCGATATTTTCTTGTGCAATCACCTCACCATTTTCACTAAACATAACAGCCTTCGTACTTGTGGTACCGATGTCGACTCCTACCATATAGCTTTTTCTTTGCTGTGTACCGTCGATATCTAACATTTGTTTACTCCTTTTCTTGCTCCCTTGCTCTTGATAGCATTTGTTGTGACATCCATAGATCATCTACTTTTCCTTGTACATCATCAAAGTTTTGATGCAGTGATTGAATCATGACGTCTCTGTTTTTTGAAGAGATGGCATCGATATAAAGTTCATGGTTTTTCATGATACGGGAAAGATCATCGTACTTTTCATTAAAATGCATGCGCATTGATAATAAAATGAAACTTTCCATTACTGGTTTTGTGTTATTCCAGATCATCGTAATGTAGGAATGATCGATAGCGCGAATGATTGTTTCATGAAATAAGACATCCTGAAAGGCGAACTCATCCGCGTCTTTGTATTTCATAGCAATTTGCATCATTTCTAAAATCTTGTTGAGCTCTGTCACTAATTCCGTAGTGTCCTTTTTAACAAGACGTTCAAAAACAAATGTCTCGATCATCAATCGTACATCGTATATTTCTTCAACTTCTTTTTCTGTTATTCCAGTGACAACTGCACCCATGCGTTCTAATCGAATAAGATTTTCGCTTGCAAGAACCTTTAACGCTTCACGAATAGGTGAGCGGCTTACATTATATTCAGCAGCTAATTTATTTTCAGAGAGTATGGTACCGCTTTCAATCAGCCCGGAAATGATTCGCATTCTTAGCTCGCATGTTACACGCTCACCAGTTGAGGCTTTAGATAACCATTTTGCAGGATAAAGAGAATCCTTTGATTCGTTCAATAAAATAACCTCCTTTAATAGAACGAGTATACTTGTATACAAGTATTATAGTACATGCTTATGAAAATGCAAGCGCTTTATTTTTAAGTGTTATGAATCAAAATGTGGATGCTAGTTCGCTTTAGGTGAAGATGATGATTGTAAACGTGGGAAAAGAAGTACTACGGTTGTAAAGGAAGGATTCTCGGTGGTATGGATTTTAGAGTTTCAGGTGGTCACGCTGGATCTACCGGTGAAAATGATTACTTTACAGGTGGTCACGGAGAATGTACAGGTGGAATCGACTACTTCACAGGTGGTCACAGCACTTTTATCGGCGAACGTGTAATAGATAGGAGAACACGTACCGTAAAATCCGTTGACCGATGAATGGTAAAAAGTAGTTTTATAATAATAGTTAAAGAAGTATACCTACTATTCTTAATTAAAACAGCTCAGAGCAAAGATGCTCTGAGCTGTTCTAACATTACAATCCACTCGGGGAAAGAGCGATCGCTTTCAGTGCGTGATCAAGATCATAGATAAGGTCATCCACTGTCTCTATACCGATTGAAAGACGAATTAACTCGGGTGAAACACCTGATTTTCTTTGTTCTTCTTCTGATAATTGCTGGTGTGTTGTACTCGCAGGATGGATAATCAGCGATTTAGAATCTCCAACATTTGCAAGGTGAGAGAAGATGCTGACATTTTCAATTAATTTTTTACCTTCCTCAACACCGCCTTTAACACCAAACGTAAGAATTGCACCCGCTCCTTTTGGCAAGTATTTTTGAGCGAGTTCATAATAAGGACTGCTCGGTAAGCCCGCATAATTGACCCAGTCAACGGATGGATGGTTTTCTAAGAACTTTGCTACTTTTAATGTATTTTCTACGTGTCTTTCAATACGAAGAGCTAGCGTTTCTAGCCCTTGGATGAATAAGAACGAGTTGAACGGTGCTATGGAAGATCCTAAGTCACGCAGCAGCTGCACGCGAGCTTTTAAAATATACGCAAGCGGACCGAATGCTTCCGTGTACACGATTCCTTTATAGCTTGGATCTGGCTCTGTCAGACCTGGAAACTTACCGTTGCTCCAGTCAAATTTTCCAGAGTCTATGATTACACCACCGACTGATGTTCCGTGACCGCCAATAAATTTCGTTGCGGAGTGAACAACGATATCTGCTCCATGTTCGATCGGACGGCATAGGTAAGGAGTAGCCAGTGTGTTATCTACAATAAGTGGAACTCCCGCATCATGTGCAATGTCAGCAATTGCTTGAATATCGGCTACATCAATTTTGGGATTTCCGATCGTCTCAATGTAGACTGCTTTTGTTTTTTCCGTAATCGCATCTTTAAGCGATTGAAGATTATCGATCTCAGCAAAATTTGTTTGGATACCGAGTTTTGGAAGCGTTACAGAGAAAAGATTATACGTCCCGCCATAAAGGGAAGTGGATGCAACAATCTCATCACCGGAACCTGCGATATTGAAGATGGCATTTGTGATGGCAGCCTGACCAGACGCAAGGGCAAGTGCACCAACACCACCTTCAAGTTTAGCGATTGTTTGCTCAAATGCATCTTGCGTCGGATTCATCAAACGCGTGTAGATGTTCCCGAACTCTTTTAATGCAAATAAGTTAGCCGCATGTTCTGTAGAGTTGAACTGATAGGATGTGGTTTGATAGATCGGAACGGCTCGAGCACCTGTCGTTGGATCTACTTTTTGTCCTTCATGCAGTGAAATGGTTTCAAATCCATACTGTCTTGCTTCGCTTTTAGTTTGGTCGCTCATTTTCAAATCTCTCCTCAGCATTTTAAATTTTTTAGCATTCAATTTAAATTCAGTTTCAACTTATCCAACAAAAAAGACCTCTTCCAAAAGAAGAGGTCCCGATGATTTCACACGATCGAAGTCTCATCTTTCAGAACGTTAATTGTTCTGCTGAAATTAGCACCATGCGTGTACGCTGGTTGCCGGGCTTCATAGGGTCAGTCCCTCCGCCTCTCTGGATAAGAAGATTTGAATATTGAATTAAGATTTATAATACATAGCTCATAATCAATAGTCAACAGAATTTTTTAAAAATTTCGGATTTTTATTTTCAGGATTGCTTTTTACAGCATAGATAATCCCAACAGCCCAAAAGGCAGCAAGAACAAAGTAGATTGAGAACATAGTATCGGAAGACAGTCCAACTGTAAGAAGGAGTGTTCGAATATTGGTGATGATGATTAATCCTCCCACTAGAACGCCTAAGATATGTGAAGGGATCAAGCGGACAAGCCAAGCTGCAATTGGAGCTGCAATTACTCCGCCAGCCATTAGGGCTCCTACCCAAAGCCATTCGACTTGTTCCCAGCCTAGCGAAATAAAGAAACCGATGGAAGCAGACACTGCTACAGCGAACTCACTCGTATCGACAGAACCAATCACTTTTCTTGTTTTCATATCCTGCTTTGCCATAAGGACTGGAGTTGTGACAGGACCCCATCCGCCACCGCCTGTAGCATCTAAAAATCCTGCTAACAAACCAAGCGGCAGAAGTTGTTTTTTTGTAAAAGGCTTACTCGCGGCTGCTCGTTTTTCACCAAGCTTAAAAAGAAAACGATACAGAATATAGACACCCAGCAAAATAAGAAAGATTGAAATATAGGGCTTTACTACATCTCCAGGAAGGCTGCTTAAAAAACATGCTCCTATAAAAGCACCGATAGAACCAGGCAGGATTAAACGAAGTACAACCTGGCGATCAACATTTCCAAACTTAATGTGAGAAATTCCTGATGCTGCCGTTGTAACGACTTCTGCTAGATGGACAGATGCCGAGGCAGCCGCAGGGGCAATCCCTGCTACTAATAACAAAGATGTTGAAGTTACTCCATATGCCATTCCAAGTGAACCATCAATCAACTGTGCAGCAAGTCCGATTAAAGCTAATACGATTAACTTTTTCATACTTTTCCTCCTCAAAATAAAAAGGCCCTTAACAAGTGATGTTAAGAGCCTTCGGTTTTCCGATCAGCGATGCGGATGAAATTTTAGTTATTACTATATGTTCCAAAAAGACAAAATGTCAACTGTTTGTTTAAATATTTTGTAAAAAAAGAAAAATTAAAAAATAGGTCTTGATATCCCCTTCAGATGTGATATGATTTTTAAAAATTAAACTCTTATCAAGAGTGGTGAAGGGATCTGGCCCGATGAAACCCGGCAACCTGCGATCGTAAGGTGCTAACTCCAGCAGAATGTTTTTACATTTTGGAAGATAAGGTAATACGTTTACCTCCACTATCTTTCCGAAATGGGAAGGTTTTTTTGTTTTTGTAAGAGATATTTGATTTAAAAAGGGAGGCAGTGGAGTGGCGAACGAAAATAGTGCAAACGATTTTCTTCCTCAGCTGCAAAAAATGCTGAGCAATATCAAATTTGGATCCATTACTTTGATCGTGCAAGATGGAAAAGTAATTCAGCTTGAAAAAAACGAGAAGGTAAGAATTAAATAATGCGCTGACTAGAAAACTAGAGGCGGTTTTAACGAATGGGCACAGCCCTAAAAACGTTAAAGCCGCTTTTTTGATGGCAAAAAGGAGGTAAGGCATTGCTAACATACGAGACATGGGAGGACAAAACTCAAGATTTTGATAGTGAAAACTCTACAAAAGGCGCACTAAATGTTTTGAAGTGGGCTTATGAAACATACAACGAGGAGCTGGTTTATGCTTGCAGTTTTGGTATAGAAGGAAGCGTCCTAGTTGATCTTGTTCATCAAGTGAAGCCAGATGCACAAATCGTGTTTCTAGATACGCACCTTCATTTTCAAGAAACGTATGAAGTCATCGAGGCAGCTAAGAAAAGATACCCTTCACTTCGCATCAAACTGAAGTCCCCAGCTCTCTCACTAGAAGAACAAGCAAACAAACATGGTGATGAGCTATGGAAAGTTAATCCGAATCACTGCTGCGCGATTAGAAAAGTAATTCCTTTAGAAGAGGAGCTAAACGGAGTGACTGCCTGGCTCTCTGGACTGCGCCGTGAACAGTCTCCTACCCGGCAAAACACGCAATTCATTAACCGGGATGTACGATTTAAAAGTATTAAGATTTGCCCGCTCATTCATTGGACTTGGAAAGACATTTGGCGTTACGCACACAAAAATGATTTGCCGTATAACAAACTTCACGATAACGGCTATCCGAGTATAGGATGCGAGCCATGTACACAGACAGCAAAAACCGCAGATGACCTTCGTTCTGGACGATGGTCAGGGACTGAGAAGCTAGAATGCGGACTTCATCAAAGCCAATAAAAAGATGATCTGGAGGAGAGAACGTATGAGTACAATACTGCCCCACGGGGGAAAACTGATTAATCGTTATCAGCCTGACACATCATATCACCACATACAAAAAGAAATCACTCTCGATGCGACAGCACTTAGTGATCTTGAATTAATAGCTATAGGAGCATATAGTCCGTTAACAGGATTTTTAAATCAAGAAGACTATCAATCTGTTGTTCATGATATCAGGCTAAGTGATGGTACGGTTTGGAGTCTTCCGATCACGTTACCCGTTAATCGTGAAACAGCTGAAGGACTCAGCACAGGTGAAGAAGTTCGATTAACGTACGAAGGAGATACTTACGGTGTCCTGCTGGTTGGAGATATCTATTCTCCCATTAAGCAAATAGAAGCAGAGAAAGTCTACAAAACTACGGATTACGATCACCCTGGTGTAAAGAAATTGCTGGATCGTCCTTCTGTGTATATAGGCGGAGACATCACGCTTGTTAAACGTCCTGAGAAGAAAGAATGTAAAGCCTATCATCTCGATCCTAGTGATACGAGAAAGACTTTTAGGGATTTGGGTTGGAAAACCGTTGTTGGTTTTCAAACGAGAAATCCCGTTCACCGTGCACATGAATATATCCAAAAAACAGCGCTTGAAACAGTGGATGGTCTCTTCTTAAACCCGCTCGTGGGTGAAACAAAGTCTGATGATATACCAGCCGATGTTCGAATGGAAAGCTACCATGTTCTTTTGAAAAACTATTATCCGAGTGATCGTGTCTTCCTAGCTGTGTTTCCAGCCGCCATGCGCTATGCAGGTCCTCGTGAAGCGATTTTCCACGCTCTCGTTAGAAAAAATTATGGCTGCACACATTTTATAGTTGGCCGTGATCATGCAGGAGTAGGTAATTATTACGGGACATACGAAGCACAAGAAATCTTTTCACAGTTTACAGAGGATGAGATTGGAATACAAACACTTTTCTTTGAACACAGCTTTTTCTGCAAAAAATGTGAAGCAATGGCCTCTTCCAAAACGTGTCCTCACTCAAGTGAAGATCATGTGATTCTATCTGGAACAAAGGTACGAGAGCTGCTTCGTAATGGTGAACTGCCGCCTAGCACTTTTAGCCGTAAAGAAGTAGTAGAAGTCTTAATAAAAGGGCTAAGAGAACAGGAAGAAAAAGAGCGAAAAGGAGATTCAAATGAACAAACCACACAATATCATCTGGCATGATAGCTCGATTACAAAAGAAGATAGAAGAAAACAAAATAATCATTCCAGTTTTGTTCTTTGGTTTACTGGACTCTCTGGTTCTGGAAAGTCAACCATTGCTAATGCACTTGCAAAAGAACTGTACGATCGTGACATCCGTAACTATGTACTCGATGGAGACAACATACGTAATGGTTTAAACCGTGATCTATCCTTTTCCGATGAGGACAGAACGGAAAACATTCGCAGAATCTCTGAAGTTTCCAAGCTGTTTGTAGATAATGGAACCGTTGTGCTGACAGCATTTATCTCGCCATTCATACAAGATCGAGAGAAGGCAAAGGAAATTGTTTCAGAAGAAGAGTTTGTTGAAATCTTTATTGCTTGTCCAATTGAAGAATGTGAGAAAAGGGATCCAAAGGGATTATACAGCAAAGCGCGAAAAGGTGAAATCCGTGACTTTACTGGAATTGATTCACCTTACGAAGAACCGATATCACCTGCTCTTACCATTCATACAAACGAACAAGGTGTTATTGAGAGTGTTGAAATCATCTTAAACTATTTAAAAAACAGGAAGTTGATTTAACTAACGATAAAGGAGATCGAAAACGATGGCATATGAAAAAGCGTGGGCAGATAATCCGAAAATCAATAAAACAGAACAAAAAAAGCTCGTAAAAGATGGCTTGAAAATATTTGAAGATATTCCTCATTACGCACAAAATGGCTTTTCTTCTATTCCGAAAGAAGAATGGGATAGTTTCAAGTGGGCTGGCCTTTATCTGCAGCGTCCTAAAGAAGACGGATACTTTATGATGAGGGTTAATGTTCCCTCAGGAATTTTAAACTATGAACAAGTTAAAGCTCTTGCCCATATTTGCAAAGATTATGGCAGGTCTGTCTTTGATATAACGACGCGACAAGCTATCCAGTTTCATTGGCTGACGATTGAACAGATTCCTGACATTTTTAATCGGTTGGAAGCGGTTGGGTTATCGAGCGCTGGAGCATGTGGAGACATTACGCGAAACATTATGGGAAATCCAATTGCAGGCATCGATCCATATGAACTATTCGATACAACAGAGATCGTAAAAGAAGTATACGAGTTCTTTCAGCATAATGAAGATTTCTCTAACTTGCCGAGAAAATACAAAATGTCCATTAGTTCAAATGTGAACAATAGTGCTCATGCTGAAATTAACTGTGTGGCATTTACGCCCGCTTATAAAGAGGTTAAAGATAAAGAGATTCCAGGATTTCATATAAAAATCGGCGGCGGTCTATCATCTAGACCATTCTTAGCACAGCCGCTTGATGTGTTTATTGAACCGCATCAAGTAAAAGAGGTTTCTATCGCGATTACTACGATTTTCCGTGACTACGGATATCGGGAAAAGCGTCACCTTGCGCGCCTTAAATTTTTGATGGCGGATTGGGGACCGGAAAAATTTAAAGAAAAACTATTAGAATACACTGGACCCCTTCACTCTAAAGGAAAAGATGCGCTTAAAAAGTGGAACGGAGGCTACTTCTATGGTGTTCATCCACAAAAGCAAGAAGGGTTAAGTTATATCGGTTTTAACGTACCTGTTGGACGACTTCATGCTGATGAAGTATTAGAGCTTGCTGAAATTGCAAAGAAATACGGAAACGGTGAAATTCGAACGGTAAATTCTCAAAACTTGATTATTCCCAACGTTAAACACGAAAACGTCGAGTTGCTTTTACAAGAGGGTATTTTCAAACGCATCACCACACAGCCCTTATCTTTTATTGGGCATTCCGTTTCTTGTACTGGAATCGAGTATTGCAATTTAGCGCTCGTTGAAACGAAAGAGCGGATGCGCCGAATCGCAGAAGTTCTCGATCAAAGAATAGCCTTGGACGTTCCCGTTAGAATTCATATGGTAGGCTGCCCTAACTCATGCGGTCAGCGTCAGATCGCAGATATTGGCCTACAAGGCGTACTGTTAAAAACAAAAGAGAAAAAGATGGTTCAAGCCTTTGAGATTTATGTTGGAGGCACACTTGATGATGGAGGAAAGTTTAACGAAAAGCTAAAAGGAAAGTTTCATGCGGATTTGCTTGATGAAGTGTTGCTGCGCTTTCTTAAAACTTTTAAAGCTGCGAAACTTCCATCAGAAACCTTTTTTGAATATATAGACCGAGTTGGTATACAACAGCTTCAAAGTAATATTGACCAGATTGCTGAAGAATTAGAAGAAAAAGTCTCATAAAATGGGGGTCTCGCCATGTATCTTTACAGATTTGAAGTGATTTCAAAATCAACGATTATTCCTGTTGTGATAGCCGCTTCTACAGATGAACAGGCTTTTCAATTAGTTGACATAGAACTTGAGAAATATTTTTTGAAACAGCCTGATGTTGACGAGATCTCTCTTTATGAAAAGAAAAGAATTCGTACGGGCAACGGGTTCGTGCTTTATGAACGTGAAACGATATTAAATCCTTAAGGAGTGATGATGATGGGAAAAGTATATCTTGTCGGAGCTGGACCGGGTGATCCGGGATTGATAACTGTAAAAGGTCTTCGTTGTATAGAAGAAGCAGACGTTATTTTATATGATCGCTTAGTAAACAAAGAACTGCTCTCTTATGCAAAACCGGATTGCGATTTAATATATTGTGGTAAACTGCCAAACTACCATTTTATGAAACAAGAAACGATTAATAGCTTTTTAGTCAAACATGCTTTGAAAGGAAAAGTAGTTACGCGGCTAAAAGGCGGAGACCCATTTGTGTTTGGTAGAGGGGGAGAAGAAGCAGAAACGCTTGCAAAAAGTCGTATTCCGTTTGAGGTGATTCCTGGAATAACATCAGGCATTGCAGCACCAGCTTATGCAGGTATTCCTGTTACACATCGAAACATCGCTTCAAGCTTTGCGATCGTTACAGGTCATCGTAAAAAAGGTGAAGAAGATGAACTGAAATGGGAGAGTCTAGCGAACGGTATTGATACATTAGCGATCTATATGGGAGTGGGCAGCCTAGGTTATATTTGCAAGCAGTTGACGAAACACGGAAAAAGCAAAGAAACACCAGTTGCCCTTGTTCAATGGGGATCTTTAGAAAGTCAACGAACCGTTACAGGTACACTGGATACGATTGAGGAAATCGTGGTTAAAGAACAAATTGAGAATCCGAGCATGATTATTGTCGGTGAAGTTGTTCGTCTTCGCAGTGAACTGAAATGGTTTGAACAGCTGCATGAAGAACCGAGCAACCTTGCTGCAGTAAGAGAGGCTTTGTAAATGAAGGCATTGCTCTTTATCTGTCATGGCACAAGACTAAAAAAAGGACGAATGGAAGCGGAAAAATTTGTGAGACTTTGTATGGCACAAGTTGATGTTTCAATAAAAGAGATCTGTTTTTTAGAGCTTGCTGAACCATCTATAGGTCAAGGGTTTGAAACGTGTATACAAAAAGGTGCGACGAGTATCTCTGTTATTCCTGTTTTCTTATTAAGTGCTAATCATATAAAAATGGATATTCCGAAAGAACTTCACCACTTGCAGAATAAATATCCAGGAGTAGAAGTGATTTACGGGCGGCCCTTCGGTGTACATGAAGCCATTCCGCATTTATTGTGGGAGAGAATTATGAACAGTGCGATCAATCTAAAGAAAAATACACATATTCTCCTTGTAGGCAGAGGCAGCACCGATCCAGATGTAAAGCGGGACTTAGAGAAGATCGCGTTTAACGTTCAAAACCATTACGGAATTCCTAGTATTCAAGCTTGTTTTCTAACTGGTTCATTCCCAAGCTTTGAGGAAGCTCTATGGAATAGTCGCGAGTTATACGACCAAGTCATCGTTGTGCCGTATCTTCTATTTTCAGGGCTACTAATAAACGGGATGAAACGTACGATAAGCCATTATCAGCAACAATCTAAACAAACCGTAACTCTTTGTGAGACGCTCGGCTACCATCCGATCCTAAAAGAAGTTTTACTCACACGTATCAATGAAACACTTGAGACTAAGAAATATGCATTTTCTTAAAAAGCGAGGAATGCTATGTATCCCATCCATGTAAACTTGTCTGGTAAAACTGTTATTGTAGCAGGCGGGGGTTTGGTAGCTTATCGTAAAATTAAAGATTTATTAAATGAAGAAGCTATAATTACTGTAATCAGTCTAGCAGCTGTTAACGAGATTCAGGAATGGCATTTTGAACAAAAGCTGACTTGGATTGAAAGAGAAGTGAAACGTGTAGATTTGGAAGAAGCATTCCTAATCATTGCGGCAACCAACTCTAAAGAAACTAACTCTTGGATTGCTTCTCATGCAAAGCCGAATCAGCTCGTAAATGTGGCTGATCATATGGAATTAGGAAACTTTATTGTTCCGAGTGTTGTAAAAAGAGGAAAGCTTGTACTTTCTGTTTCTACTTCAGGAGCTAGTCCCATTCTTTCTAAATCAATAAAAAAAGAGCTGCAGCAAACGTACAGTGAAGACTATGAAACGTATTTAGATTTTTTATTTGAATGCAGAGCAATTATAAAAAGGGAATTTCCGCAAGCTTGCCGAAGATCATTATTAAGAGAGCTAACTGATTCCCGCTTTTTATATGATAAAGAAAAACAAAATGTCTATAAACAGGCACTAATGAACAAAGTTGATCGAAACCTAGCTAGTAAAACAACAAAAGAATAGACCTTATCAAGAGAGGTTGAGGGAGCGGCCCTATGATACCTCAGCAACCAGCAGCTTTTTCAAAGCTGAAATGGTGCTAATTCCTGCGAGTTCACTTATGGACTTGTAAAGATAAGAAGACCCCGGCGCATAAGAAAAAGTCTTCTTTAATAGAAGGCTTTTTTATTTTTTTATATAGGAGGCTATCATGAGTTTAATCACAGACTTAGAACAAAACAAGATACTGATTGGTGATGGTGCGATGGGTACGCTTCTGTATTCCTATGGATCTGACTTTTGTTATGAGGAGTTAAATCTATCTCAAGCAGACCAGATTTATAACATTCATCGTGCTTATCTAGATGCAGGAGCTGACATCATTCAAACCAATACGTATGCAGCGAACTATTCGAAGCTCGAACGTTATGGCCTTCAAGATCATGTAAAAGAGATTAATAAAGCGGCTGTTTCAATTGCTAGAAACGCAGCTCAAAATGAATATGTTGTGGGTACGATCGGTGGAATACGTGGTATTAAACCTAATAGCATCTCACTAGATGAAATCAAGCGCAGTTTCCGCGAGCAGTTATATTGTTTATTAATGGAGAATGTAGACGGCATACAGTTAGAAACGTATTATGACCTGCAAGAGCTTGAAACGGTTTTAGAGATTGCTAGAAAAGAAACTTCTCTACCTATTATTACTCAAGTGTCATTGCAGGAAGTCGGATTTTTGCAAGACCGTACGCCGATCTCGGAAGCGTTGAACCGATTAGAGAACATTGGAGCTGATGTTGTTGGTTTAAACTGCCGTCTAGGGCCATATCACATGCTAAAGACGCTAGAGGAAGTAGCATTGCCAAATTCCGCGTTCCTTTCAGCGTTTCCGAATGCGTCGCTCCCTTCGTATACAGATGGCCGTTTTATATATGAAGGAGACGCTGATTATTTTAAAGAGTGTGCCCATATGTTTAGACAGCAAGGTGTTCGTCTATTAGGTGGCTGTTGTGGTACAACACCTGCTCATATTCGTGCCTTCTCTCAAGAACTTAAAGACTTAGAGGCTGTAACAGAAAAAGAAGTAAGGCAAGTAAAAAGAAAATTGGTTATTCAGTCAGCATCAAAACCTAACTACGTGCCACTTAGTGAAGAAGTTAAAAAAAAGCAATCCATCATTGTTGAATTAGATCCCCCGCGCAAGTTAGACACATCGCGTTTTATGGAAGGAGCAAAAGCCTTAAAAGAAGCGGGAATCGATGCACTTACCCTCGCTGACAATTCACTTGCTTCACCTCGTGTATGTAACTCTGCATTAGGATCAATTGTTCAAAAGCAACTGAACCTTCGCCCGCTCGTTCATATTACGTGCCGCGACAGAAATTTAATTGGTCTTCAGTCTCACTTGATGGGACTTCACACACATGGAATTCATGACATACTTGCAGTTACTGGAGATCCTGCAAGCGTCGGAGATTTCCCAGGTGCTTCGTCCGTATATGATGTTACATCTTTTGAACTTATAAAACTTATAAAACAGTTTAATCAGGGTTCATCTCTTTCTGGAAAAGAGCTGGGAGAGAAAACTTCTTTTACGGTCGGAGCTGCTTTCAACCCGAATATCCGGTCCATTGACAAAGCCGTCGATCGTTTAGAAAAGAAAATTGCTTATGGCGCAGATTACTTTATAAGTCAGCCTGTTTTTTCTGAGCAAAGACTTATTGAAACGTATGAAGCAACAAAACACATCGATCAACCAATCTATATTGGCATCATGCCGCTAACTTCATCACAAAACGCAGAGTTTTTACATCACGAAGTACCAGGAATAAAGCTTTCTGACTCTGTGAGGGATCGCATGAGCAAGTTTAAAGATGATCCTACTCAAGCCCAGAAAGAAGGTTTGCTGATCGCAAAATCATTATTAGACACAGCTATGGAACTCTTTAACGGCATCTACTTGATCACTCCATTCATGCGTTATGAACTAACTGTGGAATTAGCACATTATGCGAAAGAGAACCATCCATCACTACTAGCCAGGAGGTCACAGAATGCCTAAGTCATCAATCGAACAGCAACTGAAGTTAAAGATTTTAGTCATGGATGGAGCTATGGGAACGATGCTTCAAGAAGCAAAACTTACACCAGAAGATTTTGGCGGTGAAGAATATGACGGCTGTAATGAGTATTTAAATGTAACAAGACCTGATGTTATCCTGTCCATTCACCATAAATACCTTGAATCAGGTGCTGACATTATCGAAACCAATACATTCGGTGGAACGAATCTTGTGCTCGATGAATACAAACTGGGACATCGAGCTTATGAGATCAATAAGCTTGGAGCTTCCATTGCCAGAAAAGCAGCTAATGCTGTTTCAACAAAGGAATGGCCGCGTTTTGTTGCGGGCTCACTCGGTCCAACAACAAAAACGCTCAGTGTTACAGGGGGTACTACGTTCGATGCTTTACGTGAATCATATGCTGAACAAGCAAGAGGGTTGATTGATGGCGGTGCGGATCTGCTTCTTTTGGAAACAAGCCAAGATATGTTGAATGTAAAAGCGGGCTATCTAGGGATAGAGAAAGCAATGAAACAAACAGGCAAAGAGATTCCCCTCATGGTGTCTGGAACGATCGAGCCGATGGGAACTACGCTTGCGGGTCAGTCGATTGAAGCTTTTTATATATCGTTAAAGCATATGAAACCAATTGCAGTGGGATTAAACTGTGCAACAGGTCCTGAATTCATGCAGGATCACATCCGTTCCTTATCTCATTTGTCTTCAACAGCAGTAAGCTGTTATCCTAACGCCGGACTTCCTGATGAAGAAGGAAACTATCATGAAACACCAGAATCTCTTGCTGCTAAACTATCTGGATTCGCGGAAAAAGGGTGGCTGAACATTGTTGGCGGCTGCTGTGGAACGACGCCAGCTCATATAGAAGCACTTGCAAAAGTAATGAAAAACTATTCCCCGCGACAGGTGCAAGTAAACGAAACACATATGGTTTCTGGAATCGAACCTTTTATATATGATGATCCAACGTTAAGACCGATCATGGTTGGAGAAAGAACAAATGTGATCGGTTCCCGGAAGTTTAAACGTCTCATTGCTGAAGGGAAGTTTGAAGAAGCTGCTGAAATTGCAAGAGCTCAAGTAAAAGGGGGCGCTCATGTACTCGATGTTTGTTTAGCTGACCCTGACCGCGATGAGTTAAGTGATATGGAAGAGTTTATGAAAGAAGCGGTTAAGAAAGTGAAGATTCCTTTTGTCATCGATTCAACGGATGAAGACGTATTAGAACTCGCCCTAAAATATTCACAAGGAAAAGCCATCATTAATTCCATTAACTTAGAAGACGGTGAAGAACGATTTGAAAAGGTGATCCCGCTTCTTCATAAATATGGAGCGGCAGTAGTTGTCGGAACGATCGATGAAACAGGCATGGGTGTATCTGCACAGCGAAAACTGGAAATCGCAAAGAGATCGTATGACCTTTTAGTTGATAAATATAACGTTTCTCCTTCAGACATCCTATTTGATCCACTCGTTTTCCCAGTTGGAACAGGTGATGAGCAATATATCGGATCGGCGAATGCCACTGTTGAAGGCATACGCTCCATTAAGAAACATTTTCCAGAGTGCTTAACCATTCTAGGAGTCAGCAATGTCTCGTTTGGCTTGCCTCCTGTAGGGCGTGAAGTGTTAAATGCCGTATACCTTTATCATTGCACACAAGCGGGACTGGATTATGCCATTGTAAATACAGAAAAGTTAGAGCGTTTTGCTTCAATCGCCCCTAACGAGATTGAGATGGCAGAAAATCTATTATTCCGTACAACTGAAGAAGCTTTATCTCTTTTTACTGACTTTTATAGAGGAAAGAAGAAAGAAATCAAATCAAAACTGCCGGATATGAGCTTAGAAGAACGGCTTCAATATTACATTTTAGAAGGAACAAAAGAAGGATTACTTTCTGATTTAGAATGGGCTTTAGAAAAATATCCAACACCTTTAGCCATCATTAATGGGCCGTTGATGGATGGAATGAAAGAAGTAGGACGCCTATTTAACGAGAATCAGTTAATCGTTGCAGAAGTCCTTCAAAGTGCAGAGGTAATGAAAGCATCTGTAGCTTACTTAGAGCCTCACATGGAAACAAGTGATGAGTCTGCATCAAAAGGAAAAGTACTGCTCGCCACCGTTAAAGGAGACGTTCATGATATCGGCAAAAACCTGGTAGACATCATATTAAGCAACAATGGGTTTAAGGTAGTCGATCTAGGCATTAAAGTAACATCACAAACTTTAATCGAAGCAGTTAAAAAAGAAAAACCAAACATTATCGGACTCTCTGGTTTGCTAGTAAAATCCGCTCAGCAGATGGTCTTAACAGCAAATGACATGCGTGAAGCGAATATATCAACACCTATACTTGTTGGAGGTGCAGCACTATCAAGGAAGTTCACTGATACAAAGATATCTAAAGAATACGAAGGAATGGTACTTTACGCGAAGGATGCAATGGAAGGACTTTCAATTGCAAACCAAATTCAAACACCAGAAGATTACGATAAACTGGCTGTCGAACTTCAAGAAAGGAAAAAAAGAGTCGTGTCTGATGCAGAAAGTTATGAAGGTTCTTCCTCTGTTGCAACAGCTGTAAGGATCCGGTCAAAAGTATCTCAGACTGCTCCAGTTTTCGTTCCGATCGATACCAAAAGACATATTCTAAGAAATTACTCATTGTCTCACATTCAGCCATATATCAATTTACAGATGCTATTAGGACATCATTTAGGTATTAAAGGGAAAATATCACGATTGCTCCAAGAAAGAGATGAGAAAACCCTTCAAATTAAATCAGTTGTAGACGCACTGTTAATAGAGGCGAAGGAAAAGAATTTAATCACTCCTTCAGCGATGTATCAATTCTTTCCAGCGCAAAGTGATGGGGATTCTGTACTCATTTATGATCCTTTTGATCATCAAAGAGTTATTGAGACTTTTGATTTTCCGAGACAAAACAAAGAACCATATCTTTGTATAGCGGATTACTTAAAATCAAAAGAAAGCGGGGAAATGGATTACGTAGGTTTCTTCTCAGTAACAGCTGGAACCGGAATACGGGAGCTAGCTTTAGAACTTAAACAGGAAGGCCGTTTTCTTGAAAGCCACGCACTTCAAGCATTAGCTTTAGAAACAGCAGAAGGTTTTGCAGAATTGGTTCACCAACAGATGCGAGATCGCTGGGGTTTTCCAGATTCAGTTGATTTTACGATGAGAGAACGGTTTTCCGCACGCTATCAAGGGCAGCGGTTCTCCTTTGGGTATCCGGCATGTCCCGAACTTGAAGATCAGCAAAAGCTATTCAAACTCATCCAGCCTGAGGATATCGGTATTCATTTAACAGATGGCTGCATGATGGAACCTGAAGCTTCCGTTTCTGCCATTGTATTTGCACATCCTGAAGCAAGGTATTTTAATGTGTTAAGTTGAACAATAGCACCTGATAAAAGGTGCTATTGTTTTTCCTTGAATTTTAGGGTATGTTTCTAATGTTTTTAAAATTTTCATACAATTAAGATAATTTGTTTTGAATCCATTTCTTTATCCTATATGATGATAAAAAGAGAGGAGGAGTTATGTTTATGAAGAACATAGACTTTTATCTGCCTACCATCATACGAGCTGGAAATGGTGAATTTAAAAAAATGGGGATACACTTAAAAGAAGTTTTAGAGGGAAATCGAATCTTTATCGTGACAGACCCTGGTATTGAGCAAACGGGGTTCGTAAATCAAGCTATTCAAATGTTAGAAAAGCAAGGATTTGAAACCCGAAAGTTTAATAAAGTAAAACCAAATCCGCGTGATATCGATTGTAAAAATGGTGGTGAAGATGCGAAAGATTTTCGTGCGAATGCGATATTGGCATTAGGCGGGGGATCTGTTATCGATTCAGCAAAAGCGATAGCCATTTTACAGTGCCTAGGTGGTGAACCACAGGATTACGCTGGGCGAGATAACGTACCTAAAAAAGTAACTCCAATTATTGTTGTACCAACAACTGCAGGAACTGGTGCAGAAGTAACCCGTTCATCGGTTATTACGAATACAGCAAAAAAGATAAAATTTACGATTAAGGACGTCAAGATCGCACCCGTTTTAGCGATTGTGGATCCTGAGCTTACCTACGGATTACCTGCTCATTTAACAGCATCAACAGGAATGGATGCTTTAGTACATGCAATAGAAGCTTTTACTTGTAAACGAAGTAATCCAATCTCAGATGGTCTTTCGTTACAAGCAATGAAACACATATATCCCTATTTAAGAAAAGCCGTAAATGATGGGAATGATCAAGAAGCCAGGTACAACATGATGGTGGGTTCAACGCTTGCAGGCATGGCTTTCTCTCATGCTGATGTAGCATCCGTTCATTGCATGGCTGAGGCAATCGGCGGTTTATATGACACTCCACATGGTGTTGCCAATTCTATGTTTTTGCCATATATCGTTGAATATAATGCAAAGACGGAACTAGAAAAACACGCAGTAATCGCGAGAACGATTGGAATTGCTTCTCTGGTCGATTCAGATCGTGATGCAACCGCACGTCTCGTAGATGAAATGAAGCAGCTGGCAGTAGACCTTTCAATTCCAACATTCTCCTCTTTACCTGAAGTGAAACAGGACGATTTCGATTATCTTGCTGAGTCATCATACTTGAATGGATCCACATCAAGCAATGCGAGAGAAATTACTAAAGAAGACTATCTGGAACTATTTAAAAGGGCATACTCAAATGAACTTAAAGGGGTTAGCCAGTATTAATAGATCTGTCCTATATAATGAAAGAAGGTAAGCGGGGATGCTAAAACAAAATGAACAAGCCTTACGAAAGTTGATCTCTTCAGGAAATGGAACATATGGAGTTTCGATCTATCATTTTGAAATAAAAGAAAGCTTTGAATATCAATCGAATGAGCTGTTTTATTCAGCTAGCATTATCAAGGTTCCCATTATGGCTGCCGTATTTGCTCATGCTATGAAAGGGAAATGTTCGTTATCTGATAAAGTTCGCGTAAAAGAAGAAGAAATCGTGCCTGGGGATGGTATCATAAAGCATTTGACATCTAGTATAGAATGGACCGTTCAGGATTTAATCGTATTAATGATTATTGAAAGTGATAACACGGCGACAAATATATTGATTGATTTAGTAGGGCAAGATCAGATTAATTCTTATATGAAAGAATGGGGATTCAATCAAAGTCACTTACATCACAAACTACAAATTAAAGCTGCAAGAGAACCTGGAAAGATGAATGTCGTAACTGCTCATGAAATGAATGAATTTTTGAAGAAAATAGTGGCAGGATCTGTGGTTTCATTGAATTCTTGTAAAAAGATGATACATATTATGAAGCAGCAGAAGATGAATGACTTGCTGCCAAGTCTTCTTCCAGAAGCAGACGGTGTAATCGGAATGATTCCGAATTGGGAGTTTGCTCATAAAACAGGGTATGTACCAGGGATCGAGCATAATGTAGGATTATTTTATCTACCTGGTCAAACCTATGCCGTTTCTGTATTAAGTAACAATGTTCCTAATCGTGCTGAATCAAGAAGGATTATGGGTGAAATCGGAAAGTTGCTGTATCAGGTTTCTTGTGAATCTAAAACATAAAGAAAGCTAATGGACGTATTCAATGTCCATTAGCTTTTTTGTTAGCATATTGAATCAGTAGATTTTGGATTACTTAGGCCAAACATAGGTCTCACGAACAGAGCTAAATACGTACCTAACATAGCCATAACTGCCCAAACCCAGCCGTGAAGACTAAATGAAGCAATTCCGCTAAAATAAGCACCAATGTTGCAGCCGAATGCCAAGCGAGCACCATAGCCCATCAATAATCCACCGATAATTGAAGCGCCAGCAATACCTGGTTTAATCTTTCCTGGTTTAAACGTTCCTTGGAAAGCAGCTGAAATGAATGCACCGAGAATAATACCGAAATTCATTACGCTTGTGCCATCCGTTAAAACACTTTTAGAAAGAGCTTCTCCGTTCTTGCCATCAAAGTAACCCCAGGCAGAAACGTCAACACCTGATGCCATCATCACTTTTCCGCCCCATAGCGCAAACGCTGATGTGATACCCCAAGGACTTCCTTTAACCGCTAACGTTAATGCATTTAGCAACGCGAGCACGATTGCGGCTGTAAATAACGGCCAAGAACCACGAAGTACCTTTTTCCACCCAACGGTAGTCGGCAGCGGCTTCATCATAGGCGGTTTTTTCTTTTTAGCAATTTGAACGGTAATCCAATAAATCAGAGCAAATAATCCTAATTGAATGACTAACGCACCCATATAGCCGATTCCTGGAATTTGGTTTAATGAAAGCGGTGGAAGAGAAGGCAATCCCATCCAAAATGTGAAGTGGTAAGCTCCAAGTACAGATCCTGCAATAAATGATATAAGCGTTAATATCATAGATGAAGATCCGCCGCCTAAAGAATAAAGCGTTCCTGACGCGCATCCATTTCCAAACTGCATTCCAATACCGAAAAGAAAGGCACCAACTAAAATACTTATACCAACTGGTGATACATTACCGGTTGGTTCAGCACCAGTAAAGCTAAAACCAGTGTTAAAAATAATAGCAAATAATACGGATGCTACTGCAAGCATCACCATATGTGCTTGCAGCCCTTGCACATTTCCAACAGAAACGAGCCGTCTAAAAGCTGAAGTGAATCCAAAACGTGCATAAAGCAGTGCACAGCCAAGCATTATTCCTATAATAAAGAGAGTTCCTTTAGTCCAGTCAGCAACACTAACGATTGCTGTAAGAAGTAAAATGGCAGCTAATGCGCCTAATGCTACTAATGGTTTTTGCATAGGACTTAAATCAGTTACTTCAGTAGTTGGCTGGCTTTTATATGATTTGTTCATTTTTGTATTTAAAGCAGATTGAGCCATACTATCCCGCCTTTTCCTATTAATTTTATCGGAATTAATGTATAACATTATACTACGAATCGAAAATTGTGCAAATGATGAAGTTGGAGTACACATTTGAACTTGATAAGAGTGGGTTTGAAACGTATGGTAGTAAACATTTACACATATACACATAATTAAAAATAGAGTATTTGAGTTTTTGGGATTCAAGAACACAATAAAGTTCTTAGTAAGATGAAAATAAGTAATTGTATCTGGGAGAATGATTTAAATAAAAAACAGTATGGAGTAAATGAACAAATAACAAAAGCGATTAGTAATTATTACATAAGTAGATCAGATAATTTAAAGGAAATTTTGAAATGATACATAATCGTTTAAATGATAAATACATATGCGGTTTATAATTTTTAGATAAAAGATAAGTAAAATAATTCGTTTTTTCATTTTTCGTCTCACTATCTTAAGTAATCTTTGGTTTTGAGACCTTTTCCTTCTATTCTCACATAGCTTCCGAGAATAGATATTATGTCACCTAATTATAAATAATAAACTTACTTTATATTTGTGTGCTCTCTCTTTCTTCTTCTTTCGGAGTTATCCATAAAAAAACACAGATCGCTTAATTTCGATCTGTGTTTGCTTTTTTATTTTTTTATCTGCATTACCATCGAGTTAAATCGTCGCTTGAAATCTTCATCTTTATTCAACCAGCGATAAAAAGTTTGTATTTGTATATTAGCACTTTTACAGGCTTCAGTTAAATCTGCTTTTAACTTATAATTATCAAGTAATTTTTCTTTTCTTTCTTCTACTGCAGTTTTAGTAATCTTAATTGGCCGGTCATTTAATTGTTCCGGCGATAGCTTTTCTCTTTTAAATTCTATATGTTTTCTTAATAGATATAAGTTTTTATCCCTATAAATCCAATTTCCAAAGTTATAAACAGTTTTTCTGCCAGATAGAAATAGCCTATGATACTTTTCCTTACTTACAATAAAAGGTTCGAAAGAGTAAAATTCTAATCTTTTCTTAAAGTGTTCCATGAATTTTAGTGATCCACCTACAAAAGATACCGTTCTCTTTTCAAAGTTAATATTCCCATCACCATCAAAGTAACCCCTAACAAAATGACTTAAATACTCCTCTGGTACATACGGAAACTCAAGTGTTGTTGACTTCTTAGGGATCATTCCATGTAAGTGTATTAAATCTTCTTTCATAATCTTGCTTGAGATGTTTAATAAATGTACGCCTGTTCGTGGATTTATTATGATTGGATGTTTTGATTGGAGTTCTTTTTTGATGTCTTCGAGGATCTTAGGGTCTTTTTGTGAAAAACTTATTACTTGTAAATCTTGTGGCATAAATCCATCAGCTGCAAAAAATCCCAAAACATATGCCATGGATGCTGACCACGTCTTGAAATAATTTTCATTCACCGTATACTTTCTTAACCAACTGCTATGCGGCTGACGATCTACATTATGCTTTTGCAGTACTTTATTGATATATCTGGATGACACATTCGCTTTTATCGCAATCTCATTGCTGCTCATACCATTGTTAAAACTCTCAATTATTGCAGGGATACTCATGGTGCATTTGCTTTTTCGCATACCAATCAACTCCCTTACTCGTATACTTACATTATACCGAACATCTGTTCCTATAGCGAGTTTTTGGCATTTTTCTATATAAAAAAGACGCAACTCACTAAGTGACAGCGCCTTTTATTTAATACTTTTCTTCATAGTACAACTTCTATTTAAAAATACCGACAGCTCTTTGGGGATCTGCGGGCCCTTTGTGTTCAAGTGCATCGAAAACAAAATTAAAAGCGAGTGGATCTTGAGCAATGTTCTGATGTTCAATTTGATCATATGGATAGTAATCCTGAATCGTTACATTTGTTACATTTTCTTTCTCTCCGTTTAAAAAAGCTGAAGTAAAAGGAACAACAATCTCATCATTACGTGTTGTGACAACCGTGTATGATACATCTCCTGGTGTTTCGTCCCCTTCATTCAGCGCTAAAAGAAAATCAGACCCTGCAGCTTGTTGCTGACATGCTTTGCAAGAGGCAAGATCGGCTCCAGTTGATGTAAGCTCCGTAAGACCCGCTACACCTTCTGTTCCATGATTAGATGGAACAAGACCAATCAAATCTTCTACCTTTTCGGCTCCACCCAGGTTCTTCATATAATAACGAGGCATCATTCCTCCTTGGCTATGTCCGACGATTGATACTTTTTCTGCTCCAGTTAAATTTAAAACGTTATCAATAAAAGTTTTAAGTTCTGCTGCCGAATCCTCGATTGGGCCCGAAGCAGGAACAGCACCGTTATAACCGTAGTTCAAGGAAAATACACAATATCCTTTTTCTTTTAACAGGGGTGCAAGATTTATAAAGTTTCTTTCCATCGTTTCGAAAGTTCCCGGTACGAGGACGACAGGTTCAGGGTGCTCTGCAGAAGGCTTACAAGATGAATCATTTGCTCCAGGTGGCGGAATCCCTTGTTCTGTCAGAAATCCATCACTTGATGACTCTTGTGCTTTAGCAGTAGTTTGACTTCCACTGATCACGATACCTGAACTTAGTATCAAGGTGTAAAGTATACTTAACCACTTGTTCACTACATATCCCTCATTTCTGTTTTTAATTAATAAAAAAAGACAGCATAATTCCTCTATAAGGATTTATGCTTGTCTCCAATTTCCTGCATACTCTAATCATTAACTTAAACACCATTAAACTAAAGAGTGTAAGCGTTGTCAACAGCAGAACTAGTTTTACCTATGTAAAAATGCAGGTAACTTATGGCATGATTCTATATGGCTCTTTTCACTGGATATTGCACTTTTGCATAAAAAGAGACGCTATCACAATGTGACAACGCCTCATACTTGGAACTACTTCATAAACTTTTTAATCATCTTCAGACCATTCTTCGCATTCGGATAACGAAAACTAAAGTCGAATTTATTCGTTTGGTTTAAGACACTTTTGCTGTGAGAAAATGCAACAAAGCTGGATTCCCCATGATAACTGCCCATCCCGCTCTCACCTACTCCTCCAAATGGGAGATAAGGTGTTGCGATGTGCATCAACGTATCATTGATTGATCCGCCACCAAATGAAATGTTGCCTACCACTTTTTCTTCTATTTCCTTATTTGTCGTAAACAAGTAAAGTGCCAGAGGTTTAGGGCGACTTACAATAAATTCAATTACTTCTTCCAGATCCTCGTATTCCAAAACAGGAAAGATTGGACCAAAGATTTCGTCGCTCATCACTGGAACAGAGGAATCTGTAGGAACCATAAGAGTAGGTTCGATTTTTTCTTTTGTTTCGTCATAACGACCACCAAAAAGGATCTCGCCATCTGATAAATAGTTTTTCAGACGATTAAAATGACGATCATTCACAATCTTGCCGTATGATTCATTTTGCAATGGATGTTCTCCGTAAAAATCTGTAATGACTTCTTTAAATGTATCAATAAATTCTGTGCGTATGTTTTTATGAAGGTACAAATAGTCTGGTGCAATGCACGTTTGGCCTGTATTCGTAAACTTGCCAAACGCTATTCGTTTAGCAGCAAGCTTAATATCTGCTGTTTCATCAACAATACAAGGACTTTTTCCGCCAAGTTCTAGTGTAATCGGAATAAGCCGCTTGCTTGCCGCTTCCATTATCACTTTCCCTACCGGTACACTTCCTGTAAAAAAGATATAGTCTAACGGCTGATCCAGTAAATTTTTAGTCGTTTCAACTCCTCCTTCTACAACAGCAATGTAGTCAGGGTGAAAGAATTCTTTTATCAATGCATCGATTAAATTAGATGTACGTGGAGTTAGTTCTGATGGTTTTAGTATAGCTGTGTTTCCCGCTGCTATTGCACCAATTAACGGCGATAGCTGCAGCTGAAACGGATAGTTCCAAGGAGCGATGATAAGCGTAACGCCATAGGGCTCTGAGATGGTATAACCTTTAGATCCAAAATGAGTCTTTGCTGTTTTCACTTTCTTAGGTTCCATCCACTTTTTAAGATGTTTTTGTGTATGGCGAATTTCTTCTAATAAAAAACCGATTTCTGTTGTATATGCTTCAGTTTCTGATTTGTTTAAATCTGATTTTAACGCATGCAGAATCTTTGCTTCGTTGTTACGAATCAGTTTTGAAAGATTGTTTAGGGCTTTTATTCGAAATTCATAAGATCGTGTTATACCGCTTCTGAAATAAGCCTTCTGAGCCTGTACCAGCTCATCAATGGTTTCTTTTGACTTTTCTTTTATAATGAATGTTGAATGATTCAATACAGATGCCTCCCTATCAACATTATATAATTAAGTGTTTAAACTTATAAACATGTTTTGTGTGAATACTATAATATCTTTACTATTTTTAGTCAATGGTTTTGATTACCCCAAGTTTATTATAAATACACATATTGAAAATTATCCCAAAATATTCTTACAAAACGCAAAGACCCCTCCTTGATAACAAGAAGGGGTCTGCAAGATATATTTAATCTTCTTTAATCGTTGAAACTTGCCATTCAACACCGTATTTATCTGTAACTTGGCCGTATGAAGGGCTCCAGAACGTTTCTTGCAGAGGCATTGTTACTTTACCACCTTCTGAAAGCTTTTCAAAAACATTCTGTGCTTCTTCAACTGTATCGATATGAATCGCAATGCTTACTTGATTTCCAAGATTGTAAGGCATCCCAGGAAACGTATCAGAAAGCATCATGATGGTATCCCCCGCTTTAAACTGAGCGTTCATCACACGATCCTTTGCTTCGCTAGGTAGTGGATGATTAGGATCTTCTGGCATTTCTCCAAAGGTTTGCAAAGAAATTAATTCAGCGTTCAATGCATTCACATAAAATTTTACTGCTTCTTGGCCATTTCCGTTAGTAACCAGGTAAGGATTCACAGCTACAATCATGTATACACCTCATCGTCTCATTTTTTCGGTAACAAGAACACTTGTTCGTTCTAATCATATCACGATTAATAATGATGTGTCACTAGATTTTATATTTCTGTTTTTATTGAGGATATACCTTCATTAGTAAGTAAGAAAAAAAGAGAACCATGAAAGGCTCTCTTTTTCGGATTTAATTTAAATCAATGCGGTAGAATCCAAATCCTTTTTCGTCTGTTCTGTTTAGGTATTTAATCTTGCTCTCTTCACTTGTATACTTTTGACCATTTGGTGAAGAAGTAAAGGTTACATTAACATCGCCGCTAATTGGTGCAAGCGACCAGTTGTTATCAGCAGTTGGTGTGATTTCTTTCATCTCTGTGATGTAATCCATTAAGATTTGACGGTTCTCATCCGCTGAATCAACTACATATTCGCTGCCTTTGAGTCCTGGGAAGTTTCCGCCTCCGCCAGCTCTATAATTGTTTGTAACGACAACAAAGTCTTGGTTAGGGTCCACAGCTTGTCCGTTGTATGTGAGGTTCAAAATCCTGCTGCTGTTAGGGTTAATAACTGTACCTTTTATATCATATTTAGCAGGCTGTGTTACATCAATCTGATAGTTTACTCCATCGATTACGTCAAAGTTATATACTGGGAACGTATCATCTAATAACGGTTGCTCTTCTGTTTTATTAGGATCGATAGTTTTGAATTTACCAGCAGACATCTCTAGCCATTCTTTTACGACAGATCCTTTTACTTTCAGAGCTTTTAATGTGTTGTCGTATAAGTAAAGGTCGCCTGCGCTTCGGATTGTAAGTGGACCTTTTTCAATTTCAGTGTATTCGCCAACACCATTTCTTCCGGCTTTAAACGGTGCTCCTACTGAAAGGATCGGCAGGTCTTTATATTCCGGTTTATTTAAAGAGATATATTTTTCTACATACCATTTTTGTGCGTTCGTAACGACCTGTACAGATGGATCATCTTGAACAAGTGCAAAGAAGCTATAGATGTCATCTGTTGTTGTACCGATCGGTGTATTCACGTATTTAATGGTAGCATCATGAGTATCTTTAACAGCTTCAACTACTTTATCATCAGGTTTAACATCTTTTGCGCTTCTTACAGAAGACTGAGATCCTACGACTTTCCAGCTTCCTTTTTCTTTTTGAAGAGTTAGGTCGATCAATCCAAGTGAACCTCCACCATAACCTGCTTGTACAGCTGGTACGCCGTTAATTGTTCCTTTGGCATTATCTACTCCTGGAAGTACGTTGCCGTAAGCATCTTTAAATAAAGCATCTAGTGATTTTTCATCTGCTGCTGGGAAAATTTTATGTGTGTGTGAGAACGTAATCGCGCTAATGCCCTTTACTTTGCTTAGAGAGTAGATCACATCTTCTGTATTTGCTTCACTGCTGTTAAACCCAGAGTGAGCTTGTGCGATAATGATATCTGCTCCTTTTTTCTTCATTTCAGGAACAAACTTTTCGGCACTTTCAATAATGTTCTTTGTGATGACTTTTCCGTCAAGATGAGATTTATCCCATTCGTTAATTTGCGGAGGTACAAATCCGATATAACCAATTTTAATAAGTTTTGGTCTGCCGTTTTCATCTTTAACCATTTTCTTTACAATTTTATAAGGAGAATATTTGTTAACATCATTGTTCGGGTTATTATCATGGTCATCTACATAGACGTTTGCATTTACATATGGAAAATTAGCATCGTCATATGTTTCATCTAAGAAATCTAAACCATAGTTGAATTCATGGTTTCCTAGAGTCGCCATATCATAGCCCATTAGATTCATAGCTGCAATAGCGGGGTGAACTTCCCCTTCTTTCAAAGGTTCAATTTTTGCTTTGTATGTACCAAGGGGCGTTCCTTGAATCAGGTCACCATTATCAACGAGTACTGAGTTTTTGTTTTCTTTACGAGCTTGCTTTACAAGGGTAGCTGTTTTGGCCAATCCTACAGTTTCTGAAGATGCATTCTTGTAATAATCAAAGTTAAGTAGATTTGTATGGATGTCTGTTGTTTCCATGATTCTCAGGTTTACTTTACCAACATTTTTAGCAGGCATTTTAGCGATAGCATTTCCTGCTAAAGGTGAACTTAATAGACTTATTGCTAACGTAAGAGAAACTACTTTTTTATGATTGGTTTTCATTTCCTCAAACCCCTTTACAATAATTGAAACTGACGATTCAGGTCCCAAAATATGATACCATGTGCTATTTGTTAAAGATAGAGAGCCTAGGGAAAAATTAGAAACATTACATAAAATTAATAAATTTTAATGAGAAAGACCTATTTTCTATTAGGAGAAAATACATATGTTTTGCATAAAATATGGTATATTATTCCTGAAGGAGTTGATAATATGGCAAAATCAAAAGCTAGGAAATTAAGAGAAAAAATGATTCGGGAGGGATTGCGTAATCCAATGAAAGATCGAAGTGCATTCGCCACAGAAGAAATGTACAAAAAAATGACTACAAAAAAGACAAAGACAAAGAAAGAAACATTAAATCAGATTAAACATAAAAAGCGGCTATCATCAACTGGGTTCAGTGAGGATAACCGCTTTTATGATTATACCGCTTGCTTTTGATTCTTTTGAATTTGAGGAACGATTACCTTTTTCGATTTTGCGTTAAATAGTAAATTCAACAAGATAGCCATTATACTTCCAGCTACAATTCCGTTCTCTGTTAAGATTTGTACACTTTCTGGAAGTTTGCTGAACAATTCTGGTTCTACCGTTACACCTAGTCCCATTCCGACTGAACAAGCGATGATTAAAAGGTTTTCTTGCTTTGCTAGGTTTACTTCACTTAGCATTTTAATGCCTGAAGCGAATACCATACCAAACATCGCAACCATTGCTCCGCCCATAACAGGTGTTGGAATTAAAGTCGTAAGTGCAGCCACTTTAGGAATTAAGCCAAGAAACACTAACATGCCTCCAGCAACATAGATCACTTGTTTTGTTTTTACGCCCGACAACTGGACAAGACCGACGTTTTGAGAATATGTTGTATAAGGAAAAGCGTTAAAGATACCACCAAGAATAATGGCAAGACCTTCTCCTCTATACCCTTTTGTTAAATCTTTCGGTGTGAGATTGCGGTCGCATATTTTACCAAGTGCCATAAAAACACCAGTAGATTCAATCAAACTTACGATGGCAACTAGGATCATCGTAATGATTGCGCCGACTTCAAAAGTTGGAACTCCAAAGTAAAATGGCTTTGGCATATGAACCCATGAAGCCTGCATAACAGGAGTAAAATCAACTAATCCCATAAATGAAGAGGCAATGGTTCCTGCAATCAGACCGATCAGGATGGATACAGATCTGACGAATCCTTTAGAAAAACGAAAAAGCAGTAAAATGAAGCCGAGAACCCCAAATGAAAGAAGGAGATTTTGCGTTGAACCAAAGTTCGTGCTCCCTGCCCCGCCTGCCATGTCCTTTATAGCGACTGGAATTAATGTAATCCCGATAATGGTAACAACAGATCCAGTTACAATTGGAGGAAACAGCTTAAGTATTTTTCCAAAAGCCCCTGCAAAAATCACCACGAACAGTCCAGCTGCTATAATAGCTCCATAAATCGCGCTCATTCCATATTGACTGCCAATCGCAATCATTGGTCCCACTGCAGTAAACGTACAGCCTAATACAACAGGTAAACCAACCCCAAAGAAACGGTTTTGCCAAACTTGCAGAAGTGTTGCTAATCCACAGGTTAAAAGGTCGATTGCAACTAAGTAGGCAAGCTGTTCAGGTGATAGTTTAAGTGCACCGCCTACGATCAACGGAACAATTACCGCTCCAGCATACATCGCTAGAACATGTTGAATTCCTAGTGAGAATACTTTTCCTTTCTTCATGATGACATCACCTCACTTTGAATAAAGGTAATTCCGTTCGTACTCATCTCTTTCACTCTAGCTATGGATTCTACTCTGTACCCTTTTTCCTCAAGCTTTTGTCGGCCGACTTGAAATGATTTTTCAATGACGATGCCAAAACCCGCAATATGAGCATTCGCTTTTGTGACAAGATCGGCAAGTCCGAGGGCCGCTTCTCCGTGTGCTAAGAAATCATCAATGATTAGAACCTTCTCACCAGATTCAACGAATTTCTTTGCTATTGAAATTTCATTTTTCTCTTGTTTTGTAAATGAATAAACGGTAGATGTGATCAAGCCTTCTGTTAGTGTTAATGATTTCTTTTTGCGTGCAAAAACGACTGGAACTCCGAGTTCTAATCCCGCAAATACGGCTGGTGCGATACCAGAAGACTCAATCGTTACTATCTTTGTTATGTCTTCTGCTTTAAACCGGTTCGCTATCTCCGTGCCGATCTGTTTCATAAATTCAGGGTAGATCTGATGATTTAAAAACGAGTCAACCTTTAGTACAGATGAGGACAAGACGACACCTTCATCACAGATTTTCTTTTCTAAAAAATTCATTGGTCCACCTCTTAATCTATTTTTGAAAAACAAAAAACCGGAGAAACGCTTCTCTCTGTTCGAGTGAAGCAATTCTCCGGTATAGAAAACGGAATAAAAATAACCCAATACACCCTTAATGTAAGGATGTTTGGAAAAATTTGCGTCACTCGTAGTCAAACCCTTAACGGGGGTTTGGTAGAAACTTGCAGGCCATATCCCTGCGATTATACGAGCTTATGAAGTTAATTCAGATTATACGGGAAATAATTATAAAAGAAAACCCTTAATGTGCTTATTTCTCGTTTGAACTTTGCTTAATGGTTTCGTAAACTCTTTTTCCAATCAAAGCATAACCTTTTTCATTCGGGTGGAGCTTATCAGAGAAATACTCTTGTTTCTTTTTATTGATAAATAAATCATCTGTACGGATAAATGCTGTGTTTTTGTGTTTTTTTGTTACTTCTATGGTTGATCTGTTCCAGTTTAAAACCGCTTCGTTCACATCGGACATATCACTCCATTTCACCTTTGGATTATAAATGCCAAGAATATAGATTGTTTTCGGATTGTCTTTCTTTTGGATTTTTTGAATGATTTGATTTAGATTTTCTTTATAAATTTCCTCATTTGCAGCAAGCTCTTCTTTGTTGAACTTTGTTAAATGATTCGTACTTTTTAAAAAGTCGTTGGTTCCTATGTTAATGAGAATAAAATCAGATTTTTTAGCTGTATCTACAATTTCCGGATTGCTTAATCGCTTAAGTAAATCTGTACTTGTATCGTTTGGTACACCAAAATCGTGAACAACAAGTTGTTTATCTAAGTCATCTTCGTAACGTTTCTCTACATCTCCAATATAACCGTTGTCACTAGTGTTTCCTAGACCGTACGCTAATGAATCTCCAAGAGCAGTGACTTCCATTTCTTCAGAGTTAAAGGAATACACCACTAAACTAATACTAAATAAAACCAATAAACTTGCTACAATAACCAAAGTACTTTTTCTTTTAATTCCAACCACCGCTTTCTAGTTGATTATTCTAAGTATGTATCAGATGGTAATGCTTTAAGCTTCCTCTTGCATTATTTTGTAATCATACCTGTTTTTGAGGTTTTTTAAACAAAAAAAGATAAACCGAACAAAGAGACGAACTTACTAAAACAAAAATAAAAACAGCAGAATACAAATCTTCTGCTGTTTCTTCAATAGGTTATTTTTGTGAAATCAAATCTGCCACAAGGATATATCGTTCAGGCGACGCTCCAATAAAATCAAAGGGGTAGCAAGTTGAGACCGTTAATGTTGCTCTTGGTTTTGGGACAATTACTGTTCGGTCATCTTTATCGACGATTCGAACATTTTTTACTTTATACGTAAATGTTCCAGCTGATGTCTCAACGATCAAGAGATCACCTCTCCCAACATCTCCAAGTTTGCGAAAAACGGTATCACGATGTCCTGATAATACAGAATTATCATTCTCGCCTGGCAAGACACTTTTAGCGAAGTGGCCGACACCTTTTTCTAATTCTTCTTCATCTGTTCCATGAAAGATTGGAAGTGAAGCATCCAGCTTTGGGATAATAAGATTACCGATGTTGTCGCCTTTTGCAGGTCTCTCGGGATATAGACTCTCCTTTTTAGGGACAACTTGTTTTTGTTCAACAGGCTGATTATCCTCTTTAGCTTCAATCTGTCCGGTTTTGAATATCAGATACCCTTTCATAAATGTAAAGGCATTTGTACTGCTGAACCAAATCCCAAACATAATAAAAGCAACGGATATTGTCAGAAGTACAATCCGAGATTTACTTCTCTTTTTCATTTAAAATCCTTTTACTCTCATTCGTCTAAATAGTAAAATCCCAGCAGCCGCAATTCCTAGTCCAAGCACTACGTTCCCTAAGTGGTTGGTAGCTGTTTTAGGAAGTTCTCCGCCTTTTACTGTTTTTACAGGTGGTTTGGCTTTGGTTGGAGGTGCCGAAACAACTTCTTCAACTTTTTGAATATCTTTACCTGTCTCTTGAATAATTTCAGAACCAAACATATCAGCAGTGATACGGATATCTGCTAATAATTCACCATTCAAGTTGAGGATTTCCATAATTAAGTCATTTCCATTTGTTGAATCCATCGTCATCAACGTGTCCATTGAAATGGGTTGCTTTTGTCCATCAACAACAAGATAATATTTTGTTTCAATTTGTAAGAGCTGCTTCATTTCAGAGAAGATCGAAAGCAGTTCAGCAACTTGTTCAGCAGAAAGTTCATCTGCTGTTTCAAAATCTTCAAAAGCCATCATGCGGTCAGCTAGCAGCATCATTTGATCAAGAAAAGCTGGATCTTCCCAATTTAGTGTTTCTAAATGAGCAAAAAGCTTTTCCATCTCTTCATCTGTTAAATCAATCTGTGTAAAGAGATCTGCTATTTCTTCATCCATGTAGTCATCGCCGTTTATATAAAAATCAACCGTCCACTCAAGATCTTCAATATATTCATAGTTTTCAAGTGAATCATCGTTTTCTTTTAATAATGCTTTAAGTTCTTCAATGGATTTTAGGTTGTAATCGTTTAATAATTGTTGAAGATTCTCATCATTGATTGGAGTACCTTCCCAATCATCGCCGTTAATATAATAGTCTACAGATGACTCTAAATCTTCAATGTATTCATAGTTATCACGTGAATCATCATTTTCTGCTAATAATGCATCCAGTTCATCGATAGACTTGAGGTTGTAGTCGTTTAATAGCTGCTGAAGATTTTCATCGTTTATAGGTGTGCCGATAATAAAATCAATTTCTTCAAACAAGTCTTCTTCAAAGATAACATACGTTCCTTCTAGAACATCTTGTCCTTCTTCAAGAGCACCGTATTCAGTCAAAAGTTCGTTAAGTTTTTCACGACTTAAGTCAAACTCCTTCAACACAGCTTGTACACCTTCTTCTGATAAAGGTGTCCCTAATTCATCGACAAAATCAAAATCTCTTAAAGTCCAATCTTTACTTTTTAAGTAAGTTTCGTAATCTTTAGACGTCCAACCAATCTCTTGTAAGAAGGCTTTAAATTCTTTGTCATTTGCTTCAATTGCAAACGCTGATACTGGTAATAAGCCTAGGCTAAGTGTGATAGCCAATAGAAGTGTTAATACGTTTTTCATCCCTGACCCCCAAAAAGTGTTTTAATATAATATCTAGAAAATTATACTTCCATTATCTTCTTTTGGATACAGGTTTTTTCTACCATTATTTTATTGTGTTTGAATAATGTTCCATCGCTGTTTTCATCTCGAAAATGGAGGTTGTATATGGCAATCTATCAATAATGTTCAATATTTCTTCATTGTAAAAACAAACAAGATTGTATACGATACTAGTAACTTCTTTTTATTTAGTAAAAAAATCTATGAGGTGAACAATGGGTAAACAAAAAAAGAAAAATGGTCACGTGAATTCAAGCAAGAAAAAAACAAGTTCGTCCCCTGTTTGGCTTTTTTGGACGATTGGAATTGTAACGCTAGGATTAATCATCTTTTTGTTTAGTGGTGCACTCGATGATAAAGACACTTCTAATACTAGCATCTCGTATGAAAATCAGCCTTACTTAGGCAGTGATGATGCGACGGTTAATATTGTAGAGTTTGGAGATTACAAGTGTCCCGTCTGTAAAAGTTTTAACGAGTCGTTTTTTCCGCTGATTGACCAAGAACTTATTCAAACAGGCAAAGCAAAATTCTACTTTTTGAATTATCCTTTTATTCATGTTGATTCAAAAAGATCTGCTCTATTTGGTGAGACAGTATACAAAGAGTTAGGAAACGATACGTTTTGGAAGTTTCATAAGCTGCTCTATGAAAAGCAGCCAGAAGATCAAAGCCTTGAGCGTAAGGACATTTTCACAGAAAAATTCTTAGTTAAGACGCTAGGTGAAGTAACAACGCAAGCTAACGTTAAGAAAGTCAGCGGGAAAATAGAGGACAGCGAAAGTAAAAAAGCTGTTGAAACGGATGAAGCTCTAGTTGGTGATTTAGGTGTAACGGGTACACCTACATTGTTTGTTAATGGTAAAAAATTCGAGGGATCTTCTATTGAAGATCTAAAGAAAATGGTCGATGATGCTGCCAAGGAGAGTAAATAAAGTTGGTAAATAAACCTTTATTGATTGCCTGGTTAGCAGCTATCGTATCAACAGTAGGAAGTCTATTTTTTAGTGAAGTAATGAAATTTGTTCCTTGTACATTCTGCTGGTACCAGCGAATTCTCATGTATCCGTTAGTCATCTTACTTGGAGCAGCCTTTTACTATCAAGATCAAAAGATAACGCGCTACGTCCTTCCACTTTCTATACTGGGAATTTTGGTTTCGGGTTATCATTATGCTTTACAAAAGATACCAGCTTTAAAGGCGTTTGAGATGTGTACATCTGGCGTACCTTGTTCTGGGCAATATATAAACTGGCTGGGTTTTATTACGATTCCACTTTTGGCGTTTGTTGGATTTACAACAATTACAATATGTATGTTATGGATAAAAAAGCAATCGAATTAATCGGTTGCTTTTTTTTCTTTGAATTAAGATGTATGAAAGATTTTTGTGAAGGGTGCTATTAGTCAAATGGAGAAATTTGTCGAGATTTGAAGAATCGCCTATATGTCTTTTATAATCGCTTAATTTTTGTTGTTAATCGCTTTATTCCATATTAAAATCGCCTAATTATGAAGTTTAATGACCTTATTTAACTATTTATCGCCAAAAAAATGCTTTGCAATTAAAAAAAGCAGACCCCATAAAGGATCTGCTTATTCTACCTATTCTATCCTATTTAATTATCCTAAATCTACGTTGTGATACACTTGTTGAACATCTTCCAAATCTTCTAGTGCATCGATTAGTTTCTCAAACTGAACTTGCGCATCTTCAGGTAGTTCCACATCGTTTTGAGCAAGCATCGTAAGTTCCGCTACTGTAAATTCGGTAATATCTGCATTTTTGAAGGCTTCTTGTACAGCATGAAATTGGTCGGGCTCTGCATACACGATGACTGAATCATCTTCCTCAATCACGTCACGTACATCTAAATCTGCTTCCATCAGTAATTCTAATACTTCATCAGCTGACTTTCCTTCAAGGCCGATTACAGCTGTTGCGTCAAACATGAATGAAACCGCTCCAGATACACCCATGTTTCCGTTATTCTTTTTAAATGCAGACCGCACCTCTGCCACTGTGCGGTTAACGTTATTTGTTAATGTGTCCACGATTATCATGGAACCATTAGGGCCGAAGCCTTCGTAACGAAGCTCATCGTAATTTTCGTCTGAACCGCCCTTTGCTTTTTCAATTGCACGGTCAATAATGGCTTTCGGTACACTATATGTCTTTGCCCGTTCTAAGACAACTTTTAGGTTTTGATTGGATTCTGGATCAGGTTCACCCTGCTTTGCTGCTACATAAATTTCGCGTCCGAATTTAGCATAAACACGACTTGTATTTGCATCCTTTGATGCTTTTTTCTCTTTGATGTTATTCCACTTACGTCCCATTTTGTTCACTCTCTTTCAACTTTGAATCTATGTAAAACATTATACATCAAACTCAGCGGATTTTAGTAGTATTACAGACCAAATGAAAGCAATACCTCAACAAAACGTATTGGTTATAAGTTACTGACCTAATTGTTAAAGCCCGTATTGATATATTCTTTCTGGGCGACCTACCCCTCCGTAAGTAATGTCTGCTCTCACCTTTTGTTCAGAAACCAAATACTCTAAATAACGTCTTGCTGTTGTTCGGCTTGCTCCAATCAGCTGTCCAAGGTCGTCAGCAGTGAACCCTTTTTTATGCTGACTTAACATGGAAAGGACTTTATCTAAAGTAATTGGATCAATTCCTTTTGGCAGAGATTGATGTATGACTTCTGACTTATCACGTTTAATAATCGAATCGATTACGTTCTGATTAACTTCTTTATCAGCTGAGAGTTGATGAATAGACATCTTATATTCATTAAAGTGCAATAACGTATCTTTAAATCGTTGAAAGATTACGGGCTTTACAATATAATCGAAAATTCCATCAGCCAGTGCATGTTTTAATGTGTTCACTTCTGTTGCTGCCGTTACCATGATCACTTCAATTCCACGAAACTCACTTCTAATCCAGCGTAATAGGTCTAACCCATTCATATCTGGAAAATAAATATCTAATATAACTAAATCAGGTTGAAGGATGGCAATTTGTTCTTTGGCTTCTTCTTCAGTAAGAGCAACTCCGCACACCGAAAACCCTTCTACCTTTTCTACAAATTTTCGATTTATCTCAGCTATACGGATGTCGTCTTCTACGATAAAAACTTCCCATGAATGCATGATGCTCTAACCTCTATTCTTTCGGGATTATAACCGTAAATAGGGTTGTATTGGCTTTTGTTCTTTCATAAAAAAGTTCTCCGTTTAACAGTTCAACAGATTGCTTGATTAAATATAAGCCATAACCACGGTCTTGTCCTTTTGTCGAAAATCCCTTTTGATATAGTTTATTAGCGATTGTATCTTGAATTCCTGCCCCTGAATCCTCGACTTCTAATATGAGCTGGCTGCCAAAATCAGTGAGACTTACCTTTACAGCTCTCTCACTGTGTTTGCTCTCGACAACTGCTTCCATAGCATTGTCAATTAAGTTCCCTATTATCGTGACTAATAATTGTCTGTCGATCTCATCGGGAATATCTTTAAAATGACTTGCAGGATCAATCGATAAATCAACTTTTAACTCCTTCGATCGGTTAAACTTACCGATTAAAAGCCCCCCGATATAAGGATCCGAAATCTGGTTCATGATTATATGGGTAAAATGCTGATGTACATTAGCTTCTTTCGTTATAATATCTTGTGCTTCTTTATAGGAACCCAACTGAATCAAACCAGAAATTAAGTATAATTTATTTGAGAATTCATGAGTTTGTGCTCTTAATCCTTCACTATAGCCTTTTACTTGAGCTAATTCTTCATTCAATCTATAAAGTTCATTTCGGTTTCTAAACGTTGCAACAGCACCCATAACTTTACCGTTATCATCCAGTATAGGTACACGGTTTGCTACAACTTTGGTGTTTCCTAATTTCATTTGTTCATCAAATTCACTTTTGCCAGAGGACATCACATCTACTAACCTCGAGTTGGGAATGGAATGTAGTACATTGTTCCCAACAAGATTTTCGCTTTTTGTTTCTAACATCTGCAGAGCAGTTTGATTGGCTAGAGTAATGTCACCTTCACGATTGACAGCAATAACTCCTTCTCTAATTCCTTCTAAGATTGCAGTCTTTTCTTTGTATAATAACCCGATCTCTTTTGGTTCTAATCCATGTGTCGCTCGTTTCACACCTTTTGCGATTAAAACAGAACCGATCACACCTAACAGTAGCGTTAAAATACCGATTATTAGAATCTTTAATTTATACGGCCACATATCTTCATTAATACGATCAGTTAAGTACCCAACAGACACCAATCCTATTATTTCACCCTCACTGTTGATAATGGGTGATTTCCCTCTAACGGCTGGACCGAGCGAACCCGTGGCTTCAGTAATACTCGGTTCACCTGACAATGCTGACTCATTATCTCCTCCTACCATCTTTTTTCCGATTCTTTCTCTTACAGGATGGGAATACCTGATTCCTTCTTTGTTCCCTACTACAACATAATGAGCTCCTGTTTTTTTCCTAATTTGCTCCGCGTAAGGCTGAATCCTTTCTGAAGGGTTTTCTGTTTCAAATGCGTCAATCACCATTGGATTATTACTAACAGCATATGAAACACTAAGCGCCCTTTCACCAATCTGCTTCTTCATCGTATCTTCAAACATCACTTGAAAAATAACAGCTAAAATGGTAATCACAATAAAGATAAGGGAACAGCTGATGACGATTAATTTTGTTTGCAGTTTCATAGTTTCCCTCCATAAAAATTGAAAAGACTTTCCCAAATAGAAAGTCTTCTCTTTCACTCTTCTTTTATCCTTCAACGTTTATCACAACATTTTTTCCTTTTAATCGTAGAATGAAAGGAACTAAAATCCACAATACAGAGCATACGATAAAAAATGCTGAAATTGGATGTTCAATAAAAATAAAAAAGTCACCGTTAGAAGTAGTCAATGCTCGGCGCATATTGTTTTCAATCATTGGTCCTAAAACGAGACCTAGAACTAGAGGAGCAAGCGGATAATCATTTTGTGCTAATAAATATCCTGCTACTCCAAAACCAATTAATAAAAACAGATCAAATGTCGTAACTTGCACAGCATAGACTCCAAAAACCGATATAGCAATAATAATGGGCAATAAAAACTTTTGAGGTGTTTCAATAATTTTCGCAAAAACTTTTACAAGCGGCATATTCAAAATGAGAAGCATCAAGTTTCCAATAAACATCGATGCGATCAATCCCCAAGCGACATCCGGATGATCACTGAATAATAACGGTCCTGGCTGAACATTGTACATAATCAGTGCACCCATTAGGATTGCCGTAGTTCCAGACCCTGGAATGCCAAGAGTTAAGAGCGGAATCATAGCGCCTCCAGAAGCGGCATTGTTGGCAGACTCAGGGGCTGCTACACCTTCAATGGCTCCTTTTCCGAATTTCTCTGGGTTTTTACTTAACTTTTTCTCAGCAATATAGGAAAAGAAGGAAGCCAGTGTTGCTCCTGCTCCAGGCAAGACACCTATAAAAAATCCTAAGAAAGATCCGCGTGCAATCGGAGCTGCACTTTCCTTGAGATCGGATTTTGTTGGAAGAACTCTACCAACTTTTGCAACTTTCTCACCATCCTCTTCTTTGTGAAGGATGGTCTTAAATACCTCACCTAACGCAAATAAACCTACAGCTACGGTTAAGAATTCAAGTCCCCCAAATAGGACTGGAATATCATATGTGAATCGAGCGACACCTGAAACAGCATCGATGCCGATTGTAGCGAGTAAAAGACCTGTTACCGTCATCATCCATGCTTTTGTAATCGACCCACCAGCAAGACCGCTAACAGCAGCTAGTCCTAAAAGCATTAAAGAAAAGTATTCTGCAGGTCCAAACTTTAAGGCCATCTCCGAAAGCGGCTCTGCAAGTAACACTAACCCTATGATGGATACAACACCCGCAAAGAAAGAACCGATTGCGGCAATGGACAAGGCTGCACCTGCTCTGCCTTGCTTGGCCATTTGATAGCCATCAAGTGTCGTTACTACTGATGAAGATTCACCAGGTGTGTTTAACAAGATGGACGTAGTTGATCCGCCATACATGGCACCGTAATAAACGCCTGCTAAAAGGATAATCGAACTGGTTGCTGCTGCAGAAGGGTCCATTCCGCTAGTAAGTGTGGCCGTAACGGGAATCAGAAGGGCTACCCCGCTCATCGGACCGATGCCTGGCAGCACGCCGACAGCTGTTCCGATTAATACGCCAATAAAGGCGAAAAATAAATTCTGTGGCTGTATTGCTGTTTGGAATCCTTGCATTAAAAAATCCATTACACCCATCATTCTTCCTCCTAACTAAACCATATTGGCAGACCAGGCAAAGAGCCTTTTAACACCACTACAAACAAATAATAGACGCATAAGGAAAAACTAGCAGCGACAAATCCGTTTTTTATCCAGCTGCTTTTTTCCATGGCTTGAAAAGAAACGAACAAAAATACAAAAGTACTGATTATGTACCCCAAGTACTCAATCCATGCTGCGTACAACAAACTTGCTATTAAAATGATGAGAAACCTTTTGATTTGTAATCCACTCTGTCCTTTCTGATCCCGCTTAATGTTTTTAAAAGATTCTATAAAAAGTTTTACACTTAGTAAAATAAGAATAAGTCCTAAAAGAAAAGGAAAAACATTTGGTCCAACTTCACTGCCATAGGCACTATCTGCTATGTTGCGGCTTTCAAATAGAAAGGCCGCTCCAAGTAATGCAAATAAGACACTCGCATACCGATCAAATCTCCCAGTCTGCATTTGACTAGCCTCCTTTGATAATCCTAGATATTTGAAAAGATGGAGAAGTAGCTATTACTCCTCCATCCCCATAATTATTTATTCATTCCTAATGATTTCAAAAGATCTTCAACTTGTTTTTCCTGATCTTTTAAGAAGGTCTCGAATTCTTTCCCGTCTTTAAATTCCGATTCCCAGCCATTGCGCTCTAGCTCGGCTTGCCATTCTTTACTCTCATTTAATTTCTTTAACGTACTATCCCAATATGATTTAGCACTGTCTGACATTTCTTTAGGTCCGAAAACACCTCTCCAGATCGTAAATTCTGCGTCAATTCCTTCTTCTTTAAATGTAGGAATATCTGCTAAATCTCCTTTTAATCTCTCTGTTGAGGAAACGCCAAGAACTTTTACTTTTCCTGCTTTTAAGTATTCACCAACGGCAGATGCGTCTGTAGCGATATAATCTGCGTTGCCGCCTAATAAAGCTGCAATTGCTTCCCCGCCACCATCGTAAGAAACATATTTCACGGTTTTTGGATCAATGTCTGATTTAAATGCAGGCAGCACAGCTACAAGATGATCCATAGAGCCTGGAGCAGATCCACCGGCAGCTGTTACCGATTTAGGATCTTTTTTTACTGCATCCATTAAATCTTTAAGATTGTTATATTTTGAATCTGCCTTAACAACGATTGCTCCAAAGTCTTTTGTTAATTGGGCAAGTGGTGTTGTATCTTGGTACCCATAAGGACTATTGCCTTCTTTTTTTAGATTGTTGATCAAGATTGGCGGTGAATTCACATAAAGCTTATAGTCGTCTTTTTTGTGCTGTGTCGCGTATTCTGCTAAATAAACAGCTCCACCTCCACCAGGCTTGTTTTCAACTGTCATTGTTTGATCGACTAACTTTGTTTCGCCTAACACTTTAGTTAAAGCTCGAGCGGTTAAGTCCCATCCACCTCCTGCACCAGATGGAGCAACAACTGTTATTGCTTTTTTCGGGTAATCAGAAGCCCCTTCATTTGTACCGCTTGATCCAGAAGTGCTGCATGCGGTAAGTGATGTTAACAATACGCCAGCTGCGATCCAACTTTTCCATTTGCTTTTTTTCAATTTCGTATCCCCCTTATAATGATAGCGCTTTCATAAATCTTTTTATTATCCTATCATGTATAACTGGAAAAGGAAGTTTAACAACATAAAGAGCATTTTGTTCATAATGTTCACGAAAAAAGACCACTGGAATGATCCAGTGGTCAGTTAGTTTGTATGTGTTATCGGTGCGAATTGTTAATATTTCTTCCATAAAAGATCTCGTCCATCTCTGCCTTCAACAGCCTTGTAATATGCTCTTGACTGTCATGATCCAATGCATCTTTTGTATAACCGAACAAATAATTGTTTAACTCAAATTCTTTTAATCTGCATTTAGTATGAAAGATATTTTCTTGATAGATGTTCGTATCAATCATCGCATACGTATTCTTAATTTCCTCAGAAAGATAATTTTGAATAGAGTTTATATCATGATCGATAAACAGCTTTTGGCCTTTAATATCCCTTGTAAACCCTCTTACTCTGTAATCCATCGTTACGATATCCATATCAAATGAGTTGATTAGATGGTTTAATGCTTTAAGCGGTGAGATCTCTCCACAAGTCGAAACATCGATGTCCGCTCTAAACGTACTGATTCCCTCTTCTGGATGAAACTCTGGATATGTATGTACCGTTAGATGACTTTTATCAAGCTGCATGACAACTGATTCCGGCATAGCTGTTGTATTTTCATCAAAAGTATCAGTCGGTACTTCTACAATCGGTCCTTCAGAAACGAGCACGGTTACACTTGCCCCTTGAGGCACATAATCTTGTTTTGCAACGTTTAAGACATGCGCTCCAATTGTATCAGAGACAGTCTGTAATATATTTGTGAGTCTTTCAGCATTATACTGTTCATCGATATATTCAATATAAGCCTCTCTCTCTTCTTTTGTTTTCGTATAGCAAACATCATACAAATTAAAGCTTAGTGATTTTGTGAGATTATTAAATCCGTGTAATGTAATTCGTTGATCTGGTGAAATAGACATATCATTGATTCCCCTTATGATTAGACGTTCATGAATCCGAATTTATGATGTAAATATATCTATATTACCCATTTACACCATATAAAAAACGATGAACTCATTAGTCTTTGTAAGAGGGAGAATTTTAAGTGGTTGGTAAGTAATAAGGTATATCATTTCACGTATGATGCAAATATCACCGATTACAAAAAAACTCTTAAAGGCAGCCATATGCCTTTAAGAGTCATCTTAATTTTATGCTTTTTCCATTTTAGCCACAGGGACAGCCTTCTGTTTCATCAGTGGAAGCATTGTTAAAATACCTAGTGCAAACAACAGTGCCGCTGCCTCAAACATGACAACAAGTGAAAGCGTATCTTTTAACCAACCACTAATGGACATCGTTAAAACCATAGCCCCCATGAATAATGGATTCAATATTCCATTTACGCGTCCAATAAAAGCTGATTCGGTATTTTGCAAAATAAGTGTATTAATTCCGATATGCACACATGGCATGAATAACCCGCTTAAGAATTCTGCAGAAAGAGTTAACCAGAATTGTTCAGAAACACCCATGATCATAAATCCGACTGCACTTGCCCCCATACCTAGAGACAGGAGCAACTGAGGCTTCACTTTACCTGCAATCCCGATCGTTACGCCTCCGCCTAAAATCATTCCGGTACCGAAAGCGGCCATGAGCCATTGCAGCTGTTCTTTTGGAAGTCCAAGCTGTTCCGTTACTAAGAAAACAGTAAGAGGCTGTGTTAATCCTAAAGCTAATCCTGCTACGGCAAAACAGGCACCAAGCAGAGTCAATGATCGTCTGGTGAGAACATAACTGAAACCTTCTTTCATCTCTAACCAGATAGAAGGCTTTTCCTCCTTCTTCTCCACTTCTTCATCCGGTGGCAGCAACAAAAGAATAACCGCTGACAGTACAAAAGCCACTCCCATGATGCCAATCGCTGCGTTGATTCCGAATTGCTGGTACACGTACGTACCCAGAATAGGACCGAGAATCATAAATACGGCGAAGAGTGTTTGATACATTGACATCCCGAGCTGTACCATTTCTTCAGGAACATGTATTTTAAATAATTTCATTCCTGATGGCTGAGAGAATTGCGAAAGGATCGATGAAACAAGCGTTGCAAAAAAGATCACTTTCCAGCTTCCAAATAAAAGCGTTAATAATACGACAAAGATTGATACCGCGCTTAATAAATCACACCAAATCATTGTCTTCTTCGGTTTCCATCTGTCGGCAAACGTTCCGCCGATAAAAGAAAACAAAAATATCGGAGCAAATTCTGCGACTGATATTAATGATACAGCGATTGGATTTTCGTTCGTTTTTTCAATAACGTACAAAAGAATGGAATAATTACGCACCCAAATACCAATCTGTAAAAAGAAGACTGAAAAAAGGATCGTTCTTATTACTCTGTTCTGAAAAAGCATACCCATGGAGATTTTGGATTTGTTTTGTTGTAGTTCCACTGAAAGATCCTCCTTATTGACGAGCCATTACTTCCACTCACCAAACCAATTTTTCCATTTACTTAAAATTATATCCTTAATTGGTGGAGAGTCTATCCCTTTTTGCTTCTTATATTCATTGAAACTGGCAAATCCGATTAGTAATATCCCTGTTAATAATAGGTAGACCCACCACGGCATATTTCCCCAATATGGACGAGTTTGGATCAAAACATTTAAAAGTAGAATGATTAATCCTGTAAAGAAGTAACTCTTCTGTTTGGAGATGAATCCGTAAATAATACTAATAAACGATAAGGTGCCAAGTATGATGGCGTCCATAATTTGATAGCTTTGCATCGCATCAATCATTAAGATTATGCCGATGATTCCGAGCAAGAAATATTGAATCAAATTAGCTGTTCTCTCTGGCACTTTCCATGTTTTTCTTGTAATCACATAACTTATGGAAATCCAGGGCAACACGTTAAGTTCTGTTTGAATTATTGCTGGTATTTCAAATTGATCAATGAACGAATAATAAGCAAACAGTACAAACAAACTTGAAAGGGTTTGAAGTATTCTTTTTCCGATTTGCATTTCCATGAATCGTCTTGCATGCACATAGAAAAGTACAGCTAGCAAAATTAGGCCGAGTGTTGTAATCAGGTTTTCAGAACGTGTAAGTCCGGTTAAGACATAAATAACGCCAAATACTGCGAAAAAGTCAAATTGAACAAATGGAGTTTCACAAAAAATCTTCTTAAAATAATACATGCCTGCAAAGGTAACGAATATCCCTGCCGTAAACCAGATGAGTGATTGAAGGTCTTGAGGTCTTCCGATTAACATTAACCATTCATCTAAATCAATCATCAAGTATGCCAGAATAATAACAGAAGCGTATTTCCAGTAACCTTTTAATGACTGATAAAAAAGTACAAAACCTACTAATGTTGCAGCATGTAAAAGGAGATTTAACTCATTTAGAACACTGCTAGTCATATACTCTCCAAGGAAAATCAGTGAAAAAGGAACAACATAAAACTGCAAATGCCTCTTCCATTCTGTGTTCAATAAGAAGTAAAGACCTACTAGAAGAATGCTGTAGATCACTGGACCTTCGTTTGATAGCCATTCTCTAATAGCATAATGAAAACCAATAGCTGCCAGTGTTAAGCCAGCGTAAAAATTAAATCTAATTTCATATTCCTTTTTAGCACGGAACACATAAATACCGTACAGAAATGCAATAAGGACATATGGAATGGCTGCTGTTGTCATCAATAAGCAGTACATAAACGTTAATAAAATAACTAGATGAGATACAGCTTTTATAGGGTATTCACTCTTGTTATCAATTCGCTGAAATACTTCCTGACTTATATATAGAATGTAGGCAATCAGGATATAAACGTAAATCGTTGTTTCTTTTGCTAATTCAAGCCCAAGAAGATCTGCAGTATAGTTTAATGCAAAGAACAATCCAATTTGAATGCCTGTATATCCCAAAATAAATGTGAAATGCTGTGTGACAAACCATAACACGATCATAACAAGTATAGAAGATAACAATTTAACCCACGTATAATCTCCTAGAAGAGATGCTGCTAAAAAATTCAAAATTGAAGTAATGGCAACGGTTGTAATAAATGCAGCAGCAAGTTCCTTCTGCTTCTTCTGCCAAATATAGATTCCTAATAACACCGTGCTTCCTGTTGTAAATGAGAGTGACAATGTAGGTTCTGGTAAAAACTTCATCCCTAAAAAGAAGGTCGAAAAAAATACAAAAGCAGGAACCAGCCAGGCTGAGATTCGTTTTTCATACACAGTACCGATTAAGAAATGACGCACAGAAATCACGGTTAAAATAATCGAAACAACACTTGCTTGCCCATATTGTTCAGTTAGTGAGGTTAATAGAAAACTTAACAGTACTCCTCCCCCGCCAACCATAAGACTAGATCTGTTTAAAGTCTTAACCATTTGACCAATCGTATAGGATAGAGCGGCAGATACTCCAATAGCCATACCCCAATAATCATCATTTCCATTACCCATCAGATGATACACTTCCATAAAGGTACAAAAAAAGTAAAAAGGAGCTAAGTATTTAAAGAATGAAAATGTAGAGTTGTAGCTCAAATAAGTAAAATTTCCAGCTAGAACGAGATAACCTAATAGAAGCCATACACTACCTTCTCCAACAGATAATAAGACTCCCTCAACCGTGATATATAAGAATGCAAGAATGGATATAGCGCCGTTGGCAAGTTGATAATACATCCGTAACTTTTGGTCTGAAAATCTACCAACAAGCAACAAAACAAGCGGGACCAATACGACTAGTAACAAACGATATTCAATTAAAATAGAATTCTGTATGAGTTGATATAAACCATATGTGATAAAACCAATAAATAATAGCTCGTATTCTTTTCTTTGGTTAACCATTCGCATCGCTAAATACAAAACAGCAGTTAAAATGATGTTGAAGCTTTGATAAAGTTGACTTTCAAAGATTATAAGAATGAGAACGGTTGATAGAATAAGATTCGCTTGTATGAACACAGGTAATGTTTTTAAAAATATAGTTTGGTTTTTCTCTTTCTTAATGTGATATAGAGCAATGAACCCTACATTACCTAAAGCATAGATAAAGTAAAAAGCTTCTTTTGTCAGACCGAACGACAATATTAGATACCCATACCCGATTGCACTTGTAATAAAAGTAAACCAGCTGAATAGTTTTGACTGAAAGTAGGTGCCGAACCAAAAATAAATAGGGATACAGACTACCGTTGTTAGAATCCCTAAAACATATCTTCCACCACCGTAAAAACTCAGCCATTCACCAAATAATTCAAAATAACCTGCTGAAAGAACCGTAATGGGAATGAATAATGCAAACAAAACAAAGAAAGTAAAAGCCGTTTTTCGTATTTGAAGTACTTTCTCAGAAAGCGCTCCTAAGCCTCCAAATAAAATAGCAATTCCACCTACAAGTATCGTTTTAGTTAATGAACTAAAAACATCCCAATTGCTTGTCGCAAGTGTTAGCCCTCCAAGTAGAAGAAGAATCACGCCAGCAGCCATGAGTGTTGTGATATTTCTTTCTCTTCTTTGTTCAGGAGTGATTTCGACTCTCGGTTTCGCTGGTGCTATACGTTTTTCAGGTATAGGTTCGTGCTCGAGTGTTGGTTCTGGAATAGGTTCAAGTCCTGGATTCACTGCTTCTGTCAGTATCATTGCTTCTTTTGTTTCATTTTTTTGTAGGTCATCTCTATACCTGTAATAGCCATTAAGGATATTTAAATAATCTTTCTTTTTTATATAACCTCCATCTTTTAACTCATTAAGATCTTTCATGAATCTGGATTGGTTCAATGTATAACCCCCTAGAATTCTCCCTTTATGGAATGTATGTAATAGGCTGTTTTATAATGGATTGTTGGTTTTTAATGATTTTGTTTATTCGCTTCTTTGACAAGTTAATTGGAGTGCAAGGTGCAAGACTCCTGCGGGACAGGCGGGCAGGTGAGACACTTATACGTGAAACGTACGAATGTGGCTCACCGCCTGCCCCGCGGAAAGCGAAGCAGCTGGAACGGAGATTAACCACTTTCAAAAGCAACAATGAATAAGAAAACAGCCATGTAAAAAAAGAAAAGAGATAACATTCATGTTACCTCTTTTCAATAACGCACTTTATAACAGTAATAATTTTACATTAATTCCAGTTTAGTGTCACTCCATACAGTTGTAAAAGTACAAGGAAAATAGGCATTGGTTTTTGGAATGACAAAGATATGTTCATACTGTTAGTAGTAGATAATTTTTTAAAGGTGGCACAGAAATGGATCGCATTTATTCCATTGATTACATAAAATTTTTCGCGATTTTTGCTGTAGTTGTCATACACGTTTTTCCTCTAGATGGGTTTACTGGTTATTTTATTATCGATAATGCCGCTAGGTTTGCCGTACCCTTCTTCTTTGTGGCATCTGGTTACTTTTTTGCACAAAAGATAAAACATGAAGAGGATCCTTTTCATTATTTTAAAAGCTATATTATAAAGCTGGTTAAGCTTTATTTAGTGTGGCTGATATTTTACACGAGTTATGATGTTCTCCTTGTTCTTTTAGAGGGAGGAGCTGTTCAGGAAAAACTGAGGTCATACTTTGAACAATTTACGCTGTTAAATCTTATTTATTACGGAAAAGGAACGAGCGGATATCAGCTTTGGTTTTTAACAGCGTTAATTTGGTCAACAATCGCCATTTATATATTTTTTAAGTTTAAACAAATAACTGTGCTATTTTTGATTAGCTTTGGTTTAAACTTGCTAGGGCTTTTAGGACAGGCATACACGATGTTTAATAAATTTCCGATCAACAGTACACGTGATGCCATGTTTTTTGGTTTGTTTTATACAACACTTGGCATTATGTTTTCATTAAATAGTAAATTTAGCGGCTTGAAGAAAATAAGTGGACGGACATTTCTGGGTCTAGCTCTTATCGGTGTAGTTATTCAAGCAATGGAGGGTTATCTATTAGATAAAGTCTTGTCAGGTAGCCATGGTGAATACTTTTTCTCAACGATTCTTTTAACTGCCTTCTTATTTTTATTTGCCCTTCATTATAAATCGTTAGGAAAAGGTTTATATATAACAAAAATAGGAGCCAATGCTTTAGGCATATACATTATCCATGTGTTTTTCTTAGATGTGTTTAATAAATTCATTAAATTTTTGGATTTGGGACGGTTATCTGAGAACTTCATATGGAATTTGTGCTATACCCTCTTTATCTTTACAATTTCGTATTTCACTTATGATATTCTTCAAAAAATAAAACGCAGCATAAAGCAGTAAAAGTTCCTCTCACCCCTTTTCTTCCCCATCATATTCTGTATTACATTACGAAAGGGCTAATCACCCATTCACAGGGGAGGAATATAGATGGGCGTTGAACTAACAGCGCTGCATTGGATTTATGTTGTGTTTATCGGTTTAATTATCGGGTTCATGGTAAAGAGGCGTGATACTACTTTAATTTGTATAGTCGGTATTTTCTTAATTGCCCTTACAGCAACAGGTTCATTAAGCGGGTCGATCAGCAGTATATTTAATAGTTTTATATATGCGATAACAGAGCTTCTTCCTACGATCCTTGTTATCTCTATCATCGTTGCCATGAGCAGAACATTAACCACGACAGGAATTAATGACGTAATGATCTCGCCATTTTCAAAACTTATTCGTACTCCGGCGCTTGCTTATTGGACGATAGGGATTCTTATGATGATTATTTCGTGGTTTTTCTGGCCGTCGCCGGCAGTCGCTCTTATGGGTGCAGTACTTCTTCCAGTAGCTATTCGAGTTGGTCTGCCAGCTCTAGGAGTAGCCATGGCCATGAACTTGTTTGGTCACGGTATAGCTCTTTCAGGGGATTTCATCATTCAAGCCGCTCCAAAATTAACGGCTGATGCTGCCGGACTTCAGGTAAGCGAAGTCATCGATGCAAGTATTCCGCTCGTATTTGTGATGGGGTTAGTTACTACAATAGCGGCGTTTTACTTTTTAAAAAGAGATTTAAAGTCAGGAAAGTTAAATAGCAGAACAGGGGTAACGGCTGAACCGGTAAAGGAAACAACTGATCAAGAATTAAGTCTGTTGTCACAAGGACAGAAGCGGTTCTTTGCTCTGTTTATTCCTTTAATGTTTGCACTTGATGTCGCAGCCATGTCCATTCTCAATTTACAAGGCGGAGATGCAACAGCTTTGATTGGTGGGACATCAGTCTTTATTCTACTTTTAATTACGATGGTGAGTCATAAGAATAAGGGGCTAGAAAAAACAACTTCTTATTTAATTGATGGTTTTCAGTTTGGGTTTAAAGTGTTTGGTCCTGTAATTCCAATTGCCGCTTTCTTTTACCTTGGTGACTCAGGTTTTGCTAAAATTATTGGAGAGTTTCTTCCAAAAACATCTCACGGAATTGTGAACGATCTTGGCGTAGCACTTGCATCTGTTGTTCCATTAAGCAAGGAGATTGGTGCCATAACTTTAACAGCTGTAGGAGCCATTACGGGTCTAGATGGTTCAGGTTTTTCGGGGATTTCGTTAGCCGGTTCGGTTGCGAACATATTTGGAACAGCAATTGGTGCAGGTGCCGCTACTCTGACAGCGTTGGGTCAAATTGCAGCCATTTGGGTTGGCGGAGGAACGTTGGTGCCTTGGGCATTAATTCCTGCTGCGGCTATTTGTGGAGTCGATCCATTTGAACTAGCTAGAAGAAACTTAAAGCCGGTTACCATTGGCTTAGTTGTTACAACGATTGTTGCGATTTTCTTGATATAAAATAAGAGGAGTGTGGCCAACTGCCTCACTCCTTTTTTGTTACAATATCTTTTGATTTAATCCTTCGTTAGGTTCTCCCGAGCAAACTCCACAAAACGATGCATGTCTTCTATTGAAGAAAAACCAGCTTGAGCGGATTTATCGCTTCCGCCGCCTTTTCCGTTAAATGCGCTAAGGTTTTCTTTAAAAAACGTGCCGCACGAAACTTTAATTGTTCCGTTATGCATTAAAATAATACGATTATCTGGTATTGCAGCAAATAAAATGAGTAAATCATTTTCATTTGCTATTTTTATTGCAAGTTCTTTTGTTTCATCAAACGATTTTCCTTCAAATACATACGTAAGGAAATCGGTTTTTGCATGTGTAAGAAGTTCTCTTGCTAAATAATTATTGTTTTCTTCTTTAAGACGCTTCATTTCTGCTTCCATATCTAGATGATTAGCTTCCCACTTCTCAATCCGATTTAAGACCTCATTTCGGCCGGTATTAAACTTCGCAGATATCAATCTAAGTATCTTCAAGCTCTTATTATAATCAGAAAGTGCACGTTGTCCGCACTTGAAATACAACCTTACCGTACCTTTTTGTTTCTCGGCTTTAAATAGTTTAATGATCCCAATTTCAGCAGTTGAACGGACATGTGTGCCTCCACAAGCATTATGCTCAATTCCCTCAATTTCAACGATTCGTATGTTCTCTGTAACTTTAGGCATTTTCAATAATGGTAATTTTTGAAGCTCTTCATCGGTAACAAAGAAAGTATGTACTTTTCTATTTTTATAAATTTCTTCATTAACTGCTTTTTCGAGCATATCCATTTGTTTTTGATTCAGCGTATCCATCTCAATATCAATTGTTGCATATTCTGTCCCTAGATGAAAACTGATTGTTCGTTCATCATATAATGAATAACAAACAGCTGATAACAGATGCTGCCCGCTATGATGCTGCATGTGGTCAAACCTTCTATGCCAATCTAACTTACAATTAACAGAAGTTGTTTCAGGCAGCCTTTCCAATTGGTGAATTACTTCATCCTTTTCAGTAAAAACATCTAAGACATTTATGCCATTGATGGTCCCAGTATCATTCGGCTGGCCGCCGCCTGTCGGATAAAATGCGGTATCCTCTAAAACAGCAAAAAATTGCCCGTCCTTTTCATATGTTTGTTTGATGGTTGTTTCCCATTCGGCTGTATATGGTGAAGAATAATATAATTTTTCGGTCATAACTTGTCATCCCTTCATACTCTCTGTTCTTAGTTTAAACTAACATGAATGATGAATAAAACAAAAAGAAGATAACCTTTGATGGTTATCTCCTCTTTGAATAGGTCGTGCTAATGATTAATTTTTCATACCAGTATATATGTGGATAGCATCTCTTAGAAATTCAGCAGTTCCTGGCTTTTCTTTATCATAATACGCCGTGAACCGTTCGTCATCCACATACATCTGTGCAAGGCCTGCGTGGGCTTCTTTGCTATATTCGTTCCAGTATAACATGAGCCATTGTTTATGAAGATCAGCTGCTTTTTGAGCTAAATCTCCTGCAGGATCACTTGTTTTAAAGGCTTCAGCAAGTGTCGTGTGAATTTCCTCTGCAAGCTTTGTTGCTTCATCGTGCTCACTCTGAGTCATGTTTAACACTTTTTCGTTTGATTGATCGACCGCATTATTTCCGTATTTTTCACGAATCTCTTTACCATATTTTTGTTCGTTCTCTTCAATCATTTGCTTTTTAAATCCTTCAAACTTCTCTTTATCAGTCATCGTAATTCTCCCTTCGTTAGCTGCAATAGTCTGATCCACATTTGAGATTAGACGGTCTAACTGTTGTCGTTTGCTCAGGAGTTTTTCACGGTGTTCATGGAGTGCTTCAGCTGCATTGAATGCTGGTGATGTTATGATATCCTTTATTTGATCTAATGGAAGCCCGAGTTCTTTGTAAAATAAAATTTGCTGTAGTCTATTCACTTCAGCCTCGCCATATATACGATATCCTGACGAGTTGATTCTTGCCGGCTTAAGAATTTCAATCTCATCATAATACCGTAAAGTTCTGGTGCTGACTCCCGCTAGTAAACCAAGCTTCTGAATGGTATATTCCATGTGATCACCTCCTGACAATTCTCACTTTACACCTTTACGCAACGTGAAGGTCAATAGGTATCCGTTATTATTTTTTATTTTTTGTTATTTTCGTTTATTCATTATAAAAAAACACTTTGATGCTCTCAAAGTGTTTTCATACAATCAATTTTCTTTTACTTTGTATTCAATTTTGTTTCGTAAACAAGCATCGAGGATGTGTCATCATCGGGAAAAGCATATAACTTTATTGCTTCATCAGTATTTTCAAGATAAACAGGGTTACGTGTAACATTATGTCCCTGTGATGAAACAAGAGAGATTGGCAGTTCATGTTCAATTTCCATTGTCTTCATATCTAATAAAGCCAATCCGCCTAATTCATATTTGCCTTTATTACTTCCTTGCTGAGGCAATTCTGTAATGCCGCTGCAAATCATATTGTCTTTACCTGCACTTTCGCAGTCCTGGTAATCAATAAAGTGACTGGGATTACTATCTTTGCTTAATACCTTTCCTTTTGAATCAAACTCATAAAATGTTCTTGAACCCCAGCTTACAGCTTTTAAGTTTCCTTTTTCACCGTCACGCAATATTCCGCCGATATGATCATTGGTTCTAAACATTTCTTGGGGCTTCATCGTTTTCGGGTCAACTTTATATATGATGGATTCACTGTTTGGTCGGTACTCAGCGACCGATACCCAAATTGATTCACCATCAAATGCAATACCTCCAGGGTGGTACATATCCCCTTCACCGAGTCTAATATCTTTTAAGAGCTCACCTTGTTGATTGAAAACGAACAGATGGCCTATTCCTTTTCCTGTTGTGCGGTCGTAACCATCACGAGGCTCTTCATATTTTACAGGCTTTTCAAGGATCTCAACTGAGGACATGTAATATAAATCCCCAATCTTTGTCATTCCTTGTGGATGATAGGTATTAAACTTCAAATCAACTTTTTCTTTCTGCTCCCAAGCTGTATCACGGGACAATTGCTTGAAACTTTCTGCAGATTGGTTTTCGTTTTTCTTTTGTTGAAGACCATCTGGATTTGCAAACGCAGTTGTAATAGAAACAATTGAAACAGCAACAGCTACTGTGAAAAACATTTTTTTCATCATTTATCCTCCTCAGGTTCTTCTATTTTTAACGTTTTTTAGGTAATAGTAAAATCGCATCACCAACAGGACGTTCACCAGTGGCATCTGAAGGTGAGCTTACCATCTTCTGATTTATAGTCATGGTTGTTGAACCGCCTCCGTCAAGGTTCACGGCGTTAACCGCACCTAAAGACTTCAAAAGCTGTGCACTTTCTTTAAAGTTTGCTCCAACACTTTTTCCTGGTTTTCTACCATCGATTGTCACTAAAAGTATAGAACCGTCAGCTTTTATACCTGCAACGGTGCGAGGATGACGTTTTTGGCCGAACTGATAAAAGAACTCTGGGTTATCAGGCTGGTGGAATCCTTCTGCAGTCGAAGGAATGGTTATCTTTCCATCCTTTAAAAGTCTAGGTCCTCCATTAATGATGTTAGTTCCTTTTCCTATTGGGAGAGTGGAATCATCTGCAATTACCTTCTTCTTTACTTTCACTTTTTCTTGAGTTTGTAAATTTTTAAGTATCCAATTGGCTGATTCTCCGGTTCCAGCTAGTACAGTGCTTCCAAGTGGAATTGAGCCTCCACGTGACTCTCTAATTTCAGTGACTATTCCCTTGCTGTTCATTACGGCTTCAGCACCTTCACCTATAGGCGTATCTGAACCGAATTGTGATGTATACTGAATCAATTCACTTGAATCGGTACAAGTAAAGTCATGTTTTGGCTGATCAGATTCTTTATCACCGATTCCACCGCATCCTCTAATGAGTCCTGGTGCTCGGTTAAGCCCATCTATTTCTCGATTGCTGCCATCTGAAGATTGTATAGTAAGCTTAGTTGACACAGTGGATATGCTTCCATGGTTTTTCTCGTTTAATATTAGGCTTGTCCGGCCGTTTACCGCTTCGCTTGTAAGCTCGCCATCTATCATTGAAACGCCTGCAAGATCCCCTTCTGTTCCATCTTTCGAGCCCATTACAAAGTAACCACCATTGATTCCGCCTAGTGCATTTAACCTTTTTGACATACTTGTCAGTGTTTCTTTTCCAGGAATTTGTTCAGTAGCTATTACTGGCGATACACTTCCTTTAAAGGTTTTGGGATCAATCTCTATAACATTGACAGCATACGGTCCTGTAGTCGGTTCTCCATCTTCCGCAGTAAAAATAACCTTTGAATCTTTGTAACCCTTTGATACGAGGTCTTCTTGAATAGCTTTAGCTTGCAACTCTTCTTGATATGAACCGATTCTTACAACATAACCGAGGGGTTTCTGTTCTGGGTCATCTTGCGCTCTTTCTTTAATGGTTTTAATAAATGAAGTGTAACCATCAGATGCAAGCTTTTCTTTAAGCTCAATGGCATCTTCTCTTTCATTAAGAAAATCTACGTTTACCATGTACGCATCGTTCTGATTTGCTTTTCCATATACAATTCGAGAATAGGTTGCACCTTCTTGTATTTGGCGAGTTTTTTTATTTGTAATCTCCTTAAATGGTGATTTTGTCTCTGCTTCAACAGTATTTATTTTTGATATATGACCATCTGTAAAAGCTGGTATAGAAAGCATCATTAATGCTGTTAATGTGATATGAGAAGTTCTCTTAATAAACTTATTCTGTGATGAAAATATTACGTTCTTCATTTATGCCTCCTTTTATACGTGATTTCTTTACCTTACTAAAAAGTTATTAAGATATAGTAAAAGGAGCTTTGCATGTTTGTAAAGAATGGTTAACAACATTTGAATGTATCAAACGTTAAAAAACCACATGCGGCATTAGCATGTGGTATAAATCATCTCTATTTTTTTAATTCATTTTAAAACGTTTTTTCGTCTTAACTGCTGCAATAGCAGCTATAACGATTGCTCCTGCCGTATCGGCAAGTAAATCCACCATCGTATCAAAGTTTCCTCCGCCTTGTAAGGTCATATTAAAAAATTGATCCATGCTGAATTCATAAATTTCCCACACAACCCCTCCAAAAACGGAAAAGGCAAGTACGAATAAGAATACGAGCCAATAAGAAATATCATTCCTTGTATGTTGATGTGTCATTCGTTCATAAAGAGCGATGGCCACAAACGCCAATAATGCGCCACTTAATAGGTGTAAGAAGGTATCCCACCAGCCTAAATGATAAAATCCTAAAATTGACCCTAAATATTGTGAAGCAAATAAAAAGGCAAAATAGGATAGCATAATCGGCATATTAAACTTTATTTTCGTAAAAAGGATTAAACATAACGGAATAAGTCCGCAAAATATTGCCCCAAAAGCAACCTGATAACTATGTGTTTCACCTTTCGTAAAATAATAAAAACAAAGGTAAGCCATAAATATGACGTACGCAGCACTTAGTATCAGAAGAAATTTACGTTTCATTATATGGTCACCTCGTTTTATTAAATACAAAATATTTTTGTCCGTAATAGTTCATTAGGGTATAGAAACAAGCTCCGAAAAATACGGAAGCTTCTTTATTCGTAACGAGTATGAGGCTTGTTTCGTTAAGTATTCCGGACCATATTAAATGACTTAAACCATAAGCACCAAAATATGAAATTGCAATAATGGCCACAAAGCGTAGGCCACTTACTCCCAATGAAGTGCTGCTTTTAAATGTGAAATTACGGTTTAATATATAACTTATTACAGCACCACAAGTGTTGCCGATAAATGTAGAGATCCAATAGTTTAATCCAATTCCGTTCATCAAGAGAAAAATGATGGAAAGACCTATGCCTGTATTAACAATGCCAACCAATAAAAAACGGATAAAGGAGTTAGTTGGTTTCAGGAAGTTTTCGAAGGTTGAGATTATAAGATTCATCTTTCACTCTCTGTGTATTTTTTAATGGAAGCGGCTGTGTAAAGGTTTTTGAATCAATTTCAACGGTATACTTCGGCCGGCGCTTTGACTCCTTGTAAATTTTTCCTATATATTCACCTATCAGCCCTATCCCTATTAATTGGAGTCCTCCAATCAGCCATATGGATGTAATAAGGGATGTCCACCCTGTTTCGGTGTCCCCAATAAATTTTAGGGAGAAAAAATATACACCGAATAGAAGGCTGACAAAGAAAGAAACAAGACCTGTAATGAGAACAAACCTTATTGGGGTTACAGAAAAAGAGGTAATACCATCGAATGCAAAGTAGAGCATCTTTTTCAGCGGGTATTTTGTCTCTCCTGCTAAACGTTCTTTTCGATCATAATAAACAGAAGTTGATTTATATCCGATTAAAGGCACAATACCTCGTAAAAACATATTGACTTCCTCGAATTTTTCTAATTCTTGCAATGCTCGTTTACTCATTAATCGGAAGTCTGCATGATTGTAAACAAGGCTAACACCCATTTTATTCATTAATTTATAAAAGAACTCTGCGCTGCTGCGCTTAAAAAATGTGTCACAATCTCTTTTTTTCCTCACACCATATACGATGTCATGCCCTTTTTTAAACATATCAACAAAAGTCGGGATTACTTGAATATCATCTTGAAGGTCAGCATCAATGGATAAAACACAATCTGATGTATCCTTTGCAGTAAAAAGACCAGCTAGTAAAGCATTCTGATGTCCAACATTTCGAGAAAGCTTTAATCCTCTGATATGATTGTCTGTTAAACTTCCTTTATGGATGATCGACCATGTTAGGTCCTTGCTGCCATCATCAACAAATAACAAGTTACTTTCACTTGAGATCTGTTCCTCGGCTATCATTGTAATCAAAAGTTTATGCAAGCAATCAATTGTTGCCGGCAATACTTCCTCCTCGTTGTAACAAGGAACAACAATCGTTAAAACCGGTTGTTTCATATGTGCCCTCCTGGCTGTTTACCTCGCTTTATATAAATGAATTTTCCACGCTGCTGTATCCGATTCAAAAATCTTTTCTAGCTTCAATCCAAGATCCTCCGCATGATCGATTGGCAGAGCTGAAAATATGTATTCTCCGCCTAACTTTTTAAAAGGCTCAATATTAAGCTGGAGGTTGTTCAGCCTCTCTGTTGAGTTCTTTTTAAACATATAATGCTTACCGAGCTGATCGGTAAATATGTAGCAGCGTCCTCCCCATTCATCATAATACCTACGAAGTCTTTTGTTTTTTTGGAGCTCTTTCTCCATTATTTCCCGAAACGCGTATTTGTATGTTATTGGGTAGAAATTGTTATACGTATCAAGAGTATAAAAACCGTTATATTGTGCAATTGCAGGATGAATGCCAATACTAGCAACACGGTAACTCGCCAATGGTTTTGCTATGTACTCTTCAATCTCCTGAAACAAGTCTTCTGCATAAAATTCTTTTACGCTCGGCTTTTTTCTATAAATGATTTCATCGTTAAACAAAAAGAGAATGATAATTTGACCAATGATAAAGTAAGGAATGGCGGCTTTTAGTACCTTGCCATGATTCATAATTATCTTCAGACCGAGAGCAAATCCCATGTATATAACGAGTGGACGTAAAAAGTGAAACCTTGCAAAATTAAACGTGTCCATAAAGTGAAAACGTTCTGTCAATGGCAGCCACCCTTTATAAAACCAAAAAGCGTACCAAGCAGATAATGCGAAATTAAAAACAAATAAAAAAACAAAAACTTTCTCTTGTTTCCATAGTTTTTTAAACAAGACTAAAAATAATGCAAGAATGGTTGCGAGAAGTATAAATAAACCATGAACGGTCATTACATGAGTATGTCCGAGCACAAAATTCTTAAAAGTGAGTCTCGTTACCCACCAAAAGGGTAATCGTGCATGAAAATATTCGTCTCTTGTATTTGGTTCATCATCAAAAATAAACGAATAGACAAGTCTATACTCAATGAGGAGAAAAACGAAAGTCATAAAGACAATGGATAAGAAAAATCGCCAATTCCACCCTTTTCCTCGGATAACATCCATAAGCCAAAAGATTCCTAAGGCAAATAATAAGAAGAAAAAACCGAGCACAAAGCTTGAGTAAAACGGAAGCAATGTGAGAACCAAATAGTTTCTCCACGCTTTTTCTCCATTACGGATATTTAGAAAAGCCCACAATGCTAAGGGCATACCAAGTGTACTAAGCATTCCAGAAGGCCAGAATGGAGTAAGTGCGAATGCAAGTGCTGTGCCAATCGTGATTAGAGTGTACTTTTGCTCAGGCAAATAATGTTGTTTTAATAATAAATACATGCCGATAAATGCGAAAATCCGAGTGATCGCTTGGCTGATAAAATAAGCGGTCATAGTGGGGAAAATGGCATGCAGCCAAACGATACCGCTAAATTCTGTTCCTAATGCGTTTCTTGGGAGACCGTTAATAATTTGAGGAATTGTTGAATTAACATTTCCAAACAGCAAACCGCTCTCTTTAAGTACCTTGTACCAAGCAAGGTTGGAATCAAGATTATCGTGGACACGAATGTGTGCATTTTCACCTAAAATGAGTAAGGGAGATAAATATAAAAGGATAACAAAAAATGAAAAATATAAACATTTACGTTCAAAAGGATTAACATTTTTAAGAAACACTCATAACACCCCATCATTAAAATAGAGTCGATTAACAGGTTTCACATAATAAAAACTTTGTATACTCTAATTTTATCCATAAAAAAAAGACACTATGATGTGCCTTTAAATGATTATTAATTTAGAAAGTGGTTGATTTCCGTTTCAGGTGCTCGCTTTCCGCGGGGCAGGCGGTGAGCCACATTCGTAACGTTTCACTCTTAAGTGTCTCCCTGCCCGCCTCGCATCTTACACTCCAATCAACAATCATAGAAGACAAAATGTAAAAGCAACAATCTGTTAGAAAAGAGCGTTTTAAAAAAAGTCTTAATTTATATCTTTAATAAATGCGATCAAACGATTTGTTTCTATAAAACCAACACTCGTATGAAAGTGATAGCTTGTATCATTGGTTAACTCAATATCTGAACCAATTTGTTTGCATCCTTTAGTTTTTAACCAACGCTCCCCTTCAGCTATTAGTTTATTTGAAATCCCTTTCCTTCTATATTCAGGTATTACATAGATTCCTTCCACAAAACCTGTAGGACTAGATCGAGATCCTTCAACATAGTCAATTCTGAGCGAAACATGAATAAATGCGATCGGTTCATCATCATTTAGACATAACAGCACTTTATCTTTATGGGAGGAAAGAAGTTGTGCGAATTCCTCCTTTAACTCATCCGAATTATTGTCAGGCCACAAATCCATACCCATTTTTGTTATTTGATCAAGATATTTCTCGTCTGCTTCAACAAAAGATCTCATACTTTAAACTCCCTTACTTTTTATTCTAGACATTAACATTTCGCCAAAAATAAACAGTTCCTTCTTTTTCAAAGGCTGTGTTCGTAAACTTTGTTGTTATTGGAAGTGGTTGATCTCCGTTCCAGGTGCTCGCTTTCCGCGGGGCAGTCGGTGAGCCACATTTGTAAATTTCGCTTTTTAATGTCTCTCATGTTGCTAATCCCAAAGAATCTACCAACCTTAGACTCCAATAAGCAACAATCTTTTTGGAAAAGAGCTTGCATCTTGGTTTATTTTTGTTACGGATTGCTTTATAGTCTTATATATTCATAGACTTATTCTGGAAAAGAGGCAAAGTAAATGAGGATCGGACTTAAACTTCTCTTCTTTTTTGTAGGATTATTAATCTTTAGCTATGGTATAGCAATGGCCATTGGAGTGAAGTATTTAGGAATTAGTCCATGGGATGTTCTTAACATTTCATTGTTTGAGAAGTTCGGTTTTACGATTGGAACGTGGAATATTATCGTAGGTCTACTATTGATATCAACTACACTTTTAATTAACAGGAAATACATAAACATTGGCACTTTCTTAAATGCTTTTTTGGTCGGAGTGTTTGTTGATCTATTTTTGTTTATTAACTTAATTCCCCCTCCCAGCAATTTATTTTTTGATATTATGCTTTTGTTTATTGGCATTATTCTGATGGGGATCGGTGGAGGAATGTATTCTGCCGCTGAAATTGGAGCTGGTCCAAGAGATGGATTTATGCTTTCTATTTCAGAAAAAACGGGACTATCTATTAGCCGAGTTAGAATAATGGTTGAGTGCCTCATACTTGTAATTGGCTTTGCTATTGGAGGCCATGTCTTTGTTTTCACATTCATCTACACGTTCATACAAAGTCCGATCTACCAAAGGTCCTTTTTATTATGTAAGAAGTGGATAAATAAGTTATTGTTTTCAATAGAGGAAAAAAAGAAGATAGCTAGTTAAACGATTAGGAATACAAAAAGAAGGTTTTATTATGAGATGTAAAAGTTATGAAAAGAGAAAGCTTTTTCAACTAATACTTACACTAATTTCGGCAAGTATTGGCGGTTTGATCTTCACCATCATGAATTGGCCAATTCCTTGGCTGTTAGGCTCCATGACTGCTGTTTTACTAGTAAACCAATTGAGTTGGACAAAACTGTATTGGCCGATCGTGTTGAGAAATACAGGTTTAATCATAGTTGGTTATTCAATAGGATTAACCTTTACAAAACAAACCTTACAACTAATGATTTCACAGCTTCCATCTATGGCGTTCATGACGATTCTTCTATTAATAATTTGTGCTGGTATGGCATTTATCATATCACGATTAACCAGCATAAACTTCCCAACTGCACTAACAAGCTCTATCCCTGGTGGCTTATCACAAATCATCACGTTTGCAGAAGAAACAAAAGGTATAGATATAACAACAGTTACGTTTTTTCAAGTAACGCGTCTCATTGTTATAATCTTTGCTGTACCGTTTCTCATATTTAGCCCATTATTTTCGAAAGAAGGGGTTCAATCTGTACCAGATGTTTTTATGGAAGGTACACAAAGTTCTTTTTTTCCTCAAATCATCATATATGCCCTTTTCTCCATTTTAATGGCCTTTATTGGAAAGAAAATAAAATTACCAACTGCCCACCTTTTAGGTCCGATCTTGGGAATCGCAATATTAAATGTTTCCGGAATTACAGGTCCTTCACTGCCAGGATCTATGCTTGATGTTTCTCAATTATTAATAGGAGGATATATTGGGTTGTTGTTAAAACCGGAAAAGGTAAAAAGGAAAGCAAGGATGATTCCAGTAGCCCTGATTAGTGGAATGTTGTTAGTGAGTATTGCACTGGCTCTTAGTTTTCTGCTTATTAACCTCTACCATTTTTCTTCCATAACTAGTTTCCTTAGTCTCGCCCCTGGAGGAGCCGATCAAATGGGGATTATAGGACACGAATTAGGAGCAGATGTTTCTATGATCACAGGTTATCAACTCTTTAGGATATTATTTATCTTTTTTGCTGTACCACCGTTATTAAAATGGGTGATGCGGTTGCATATGAAGTAAGGAGGAACGCTAAATAAGAAGAGGCGATAAAAGCTCATAAAAGTCGAACAGCCTTTAAATGAATTTGAAGGACTATAAATTTTTTTGAAGGACTATAAAAATATTTGTAGGACCATATTTCTTTTTGAAGGTCTATAAATGTCTGATTAGGGCCTAGAAATAATTTAATCCTAAAACAACACTCATTTTCTAATTCGAACTACTTGTCCGCCGTTAACTTGTATCATCCTTTTAACATTTATTTTCACTAAAGAATAAGGTGAGCCTCCTCCTGTATAAATGTGATTAAGCTCTGTTACGTTTGGGTCAATTAAAAACGTTGCTTTAAACCCAAAAGATGGAATTCCACCAAGAGGAAATCCTGTAAGGGATATTATTTCCTCTTCAGTTGCTAGTCGAGGTCGTTCTATGTTCAGCGCTTTTGCAACGCGTGATGTACTTGCTCGATCTTCTCCTTTTACTATGGCAACGATCAAATGGTTATCAGCACCCATCATACAAATATTCTTCACAAATTCATGACCGTAAGCACCTATCGCATTAGCGGCATCTTGTACGGTATGGCACGATTCTGAAAGAACAATATGTGACGCTTCTAAGTTATGTTTTTTTATGAATTCTTTTATGAATGTATGAACATCTTCCATGACAAATACTCCTTTTCATTGTTGTGGTAATGCCGAAATTACTGCACCCACTGCCTGAATCCAACTGCCAGCTACTGTTAACGATTGACTATAGGCATCATCGCCATTTGGGTTATCCAGTTCATACTTCCCTCCAAGCGCCTGCAATGAGTTTCCTGCAGCTTGCAGCAGATTAGAGATAACAGATAAAGCTTCTCCTGTTGAAGGTTCTTCATCAAGCTCATCCCCTAGCTCTATCCCAGCGCCAACTGCTTGAAGTAAGTTACCTTTAATATTCAGTATTTGAGATGTTTTGTCTTCTAATGGTAAAAGCATACCAGCAATAACGGTTGTATTGCCGATCGCTTGAACTTCATTCCCGATCCTGCTTAAAGAGCAGGGCTGCAGTCCGTCTGCAACTAGTCCACTCCCCACAGCTTGCAATGTGTTCCCTATTAAATCGAGATCCTCTTGAAATGAATCACTCAAAAAAGATATCGGTGTGTTTGCGATCGCTGAGATAACGGTTCCGATCGCTTGTATGACTGTACCCACTTGCTGCTTTAGCTGATTATCCATAGAAAACCGTCCATATATTAAGATTCTTTAATGTATTCTTGGACGGGAGTGATGGTTATTTACTTTTTGTTGTCAAATTTAATTGTTTCCAGGTTTCTGCTAACGTATCACCTATCTCATTGATCACTTCATTCGTTTTGAAATAATGTTTATGGGAAATTGGTGTGAAGCTGCTGATCAAATCTCCGCTATTCACTTCAATATCTTCTGCAACTGCCCTTTTGTATGATTCATTTAACGATTTTAAGGGATAACCAAATACATCATCTTTGTCATACATGTTAATCCACTTACCATCAAGAACGGGGTAATAGTTTTTTAAATGAGGTGATGGGACTTGTATCGGAACGTCAAAATCAGCATATCGAAGACTCCATAAAGCAAGCGGGCTGCCTAGTGAATAGAATCCGGTTAGTGTATCTCCTTTCTCTAATGGTGTTTCATTTATAGTTTGTTTTATATCTTCATGAATCCGATCAGAGATAAATTGCAAATCATAAAAGTAATTGCTAGTAATAACTGTCCCTAAGCTATGAGCAACAACAAACAACGGAGCATCCTCACCAGCTTTTTCACTTAAAATTTTTAATCCTCTTGCATATACCTCGTGGACTTTTATGTAATTGGGATTGTGATGGTCCGTTGGCTGATAAGCAATTGCGTCACCAAAAAAGTGAATGACAAATTGCCTTAATTTCTTGAAATCCAATTCTGTTTCTTGATTAAGTTTTTGCCACAAAACATTTTCTTTTTCATTGAACACACTTCCCCAATAAATGGGCTGAATAATCAGTTCTTTTTCAGGTGTAGGAAAATAAGGCTTGATGTTTTGGGAGAATCTTTTTGTTAAAACTTCAGAAAATAAATCTGAAAAATCCTCCGTTTGGTCACCGATCCCATGCAGAATCGCTACAGCTATTTTTCTTGTCATTGTTCTTTCACGTCCTTTATATATTAGTGGATTCTTATAATGAAAGAATACGTGTATGGATAATCATCAATACTAATACACAGAATGCGAGGTGTTGTTATTGAAGATAAATCGGTTTCATGTTTTCCTTCTTATACTTGTTAGTGGATTTTTTATATGGTCCATCATTAAACCATCACATTATCCCATTTGGATTCTAGAAGTTGGCCCATCAGTGATAATATTAATTATTGTAATTTCTCAATATAATAAAATAAGGCTTACGTCTCTCTCGTATTGTATTATTGCGTTATTGGCCATCCTCACTTTTATTGGTGGACATTATACTTATGACGATGTTCCCCTATTTGATTTTCTGCAAAACCAATATGATTTAAAGAGAAATGATTACGATCGGTTTGGACATTTTTTGAAAGGATTAGTTGTCATTGTTTTTCGTGAAATTTTAATTTTAAAAACACCTTTAACATCTGGAAAATGGGTTCAGTTTCTCGCTTTTTGTATGACTTTAACGGTGTCTGCTTGCTATGAAATCATAGAGTGGCTTGCAGGAAAAATAGCTAAACGTGAAACAAAAGACTTTGTTGGTGCACAAGGTGACATGTGGGATGCACAATGGGATATGTCACTTACACTAATCGGTTCATTCATTGCCCTATTGTTACTAACTTCCTGGCATAATCGGTTAATTCAAGACCTTAAAGAAAAACAATGGTCTTGAATTATATTAGATAATTTCAATGTAAACCCTTCTTAAGTGATTTCCCTCTTCTATAAATTTTAGACTTTTGACTAACAATAGACAGAGGTGATCTTATGATGAGAATGGTTTCCATACTATGCACTTTTGTTTCTGGATTTTTACTTTTTTTCGCTTGGTCTGGTTATGTTGAAAAAGAATTTGAGGTTATTGAATATCGTGGCCACGTGATTGAAAAAAAGAGAATTGAGCTGACTAAAGATATAGGTACTTCACTTGTTACACAGCCGAGCTATAAAATTGTATTTACTGGGGGGAAAGAGTTAACGGTGCCTTATTACATATACAAAAATATTAAAGAAGATCGTTATGCTGTTGTAATAAAGCAAAAAGACAACATGACCTTGTTAAAACAAAGAAGCTGAAATGTAAATTCAGCTTCTTTGTCTGTTTAAAATCTAACATCTGTAGAAAATAATGGGAAGTACATGGAGAAAATGTACGCAAGCGTAAACATGATTAGAAAATAACTCACAAAAAGAGAATCGAACTTTGAGAACCCAACTTCATAATAAAAGGTTCGCTTTTTACTTGAATCAAATCTTTTTGCTTCCATAGCAACTGCAATTCGATGTGCTCGCCGAATACTTTGTGATAACAAAGGGATTACAAGATGCTGCAATCTTTTCAACGGATTCTTATACCCTATAACCCCTCTTACTTTTTGGGCGTTACGTATGGTTTGGAATTCTTCTATCAAAATTGGAATTAACCGAATAGCAGCCATAAAGCTATATGCGTACTTTGGTGAAAGTTTAAGCTGCTGCATTAATGAATAAAACAGTTTAACAGGCTGTGTTGTTAAGACAAACGTTAAACTCAGCATGGCAAATGATAAAGCTCTAAATCCTAAATGAATACCCCGAAGTAAACTCTCTTCTGTTATATGGACGTACGCCCATTTAAATAACGTGGTTTCTCCTTTCCCAAACAGGATCATAGACGAAGATGTTGATAAAAATATAAGTAAAAATGGAATCAAAAGTAGAAGGATATGCTTATATGAGTATCCTGTACCGAATAGAAACAGTAGAGATATAACTACTGAAAATCCGATCATAAAATTTAGTTGATGAATAGTGATTGCAAAAACAAATAAAATCATCATCGTTAGAAGTTTTAATGAAGGATTAATTTTATGCAGCCAAGTCCCTTTGCCTCTAAAGACTGAATTCATATAAGTGCTCCTCTTTAGACCTCAACGACCCATTTATTTTGCAATCAGTGACTACCTTTCCATTCTTCACTTCCCATAGCCTTGTTCCAAAATGTTGAACGATTTCGGAGTCGTGTGTCACCATTATAATAATGGTTCCTTTTTGCCTTTCGTTTTCCAACCACTCTAGAATCCTAAACGTGTTTATAGAATCTTGGCCAAATGTTGGTTCATCAAGCAATAGGACCTTTGGAAGTTGTATGAATGCTGAAGCGACACTTAACCTTCTCTTTTGACCAATAGAAAGGTGATACGGGTGATGCTTCTCTTTTGTTGCTAGCCCGAAAGTAGTAAGTATTTCTTCTGCTCTAGCTGTAATTTCATGATCTATAGCTAATCCATATGTCATTTCATCGTATACGGAATTTGTTAAAAATTGAAATTCAGGGTTTTGAAAAACGAGATAAGCTAAGCCATACAAATCATTAATTTTCGTTATGGTAAAATCGTTCATTTGATAGGTGCCAGATGTTTTTATCAGCTGCATTAGCGATAATAATAGCGTACTCTTACCTGCACCGTTCTCTCCTCCTACCATTATCCACTCTCCAGAATGAACGGTTGTGCTTTCTAACGATATTTTTAATTGCTTGTTACGATACCCCTTAAAGCTTTCTAGATACAATTTGTTATGTTGCATACACTGGATCGTCGAACAGCTTTCCTTTTTGTATTCGTTCCATGCACCTGGATACCAAATGCCATACTGTTTAAGTTTCTCTTTGTATTGTGAAAAAATGGTGGAAGAATCCCCATCAGCAAGAATTCTTCCTTCAGGAGTAAAAACGATTATACGGTCAACAAAATCAACGATCAGTTCAATTTTGTGCTCCACTATAATTATCGTTTTATCCTCGCCAATCTTTTTTACAGTTTCCCAAATTTGCTCAGTACCACTTTCGTCAATTAGTGAAGTAGGTTCGTCTAAAAAAATGACATCGGGATCGAGTGCTAACACCGATGCGATAGCTAAACGCTGTTTCATTCCGCCTGAAAGGTTCTGAATCGGTGTATGGATATCATTCAAATGTAAACCTGCTTCATGCAATAACTCCTCTATCCTGCTTGGCATATCTTCTCTTGGGACTTGTAAATTCTCCAACACGAATGCTATTTCTTCATCGACATACGGCATACAAAACTGTGTTTCAGGATCTTGAAACACAAACCCCCATTTATCAGGGTTCTGTATACCTTCGCTTTTAATAGGAACTTCTACAGAATGAGGAATAATTCCAGAAAGAACTTGCAGGAGAGTAGATTTTCCACATCCAGAAGGTCCGAGCAAAAGCACTTTCTCTCCTTTTTGGAACGATAAATTTATATCTTTAAAGAGCAAGTCATCATCCCCTGGAAACTTTAATCTTAAATGTTTTACAGATGTTGCGGTATCCATTTCAGCCACCTCATTTATTGATCCAGTGCCTCATAATCTTCCTTTGATGAAGGGCGAACCAGTTTGGTCACTCCTGTTGCTTCTAGTGCTTTAGCGATTGAAACAGCTAACATTCCAGTAAAGATGATGGAGCCAATTAGCCTGAATACAATAAATAGTGTAAGATTCCATGTCGATAGATCACCAACATAACCTTTATAAAAGTCTAAAATGAAAGAGCCTGCACAAGCGCTTATCGCTGCGAGAGAAATAACAAATAAATCAAACCGCTTATAGCGAAAAGTCATAAGGACTAATTCTGCAAATAGTCCTTGAACAACACCATATAATAAAACTTCAAGCCCAAATTCAGACCCCATTAGAAATTCTCCTGAGGAAGCGGCAATTTCTGCTAAAAAAGCAACCCCTGGTTTTCGAATGATCAAGAAGGCAACGGTTGCAGCCATAAACCACATTCCATAGATCAATTGATCAATATGAAGCCCGAGCGGCTTAACCGCATAATAAAGAGGTCCCCACATTTTATAAATAATGCCGAACCCAATGGATATAACAATGGTTACTAGAATATCAGTTAACTTCAGTCCTTTATACATTTTTTGTTTCCCTCCCAACTTTTGTTGCAGCTGTGCCGTATGCAACTGGCCATTTTTCCAGTGTATAAGCCATTTCCCAGAATAAATATTCGTACTCACAGCTGATTAAGAAATGGCGAGTCATCTTATCCTTTTCCTGTTCACTTGCTATTTCTGCTAAATCATCCAACCGGTTAATTTGTTCTTGGACAAGTTGTGAAAACCACTCACCACCATAAGCTGAAATCCACTCTTGATAAATCGGTTCAAGTGGTGTGGCATCTTTAAAGCGTTCACCGATCTCGTGATAAATCCAATAACATGGGAGGATAGCAGCAATAATTTCTCCTAAGCTACCAGACTCTGCTACTCGGTATAGATGTGATGTATAATGGTACGCGGTTGGAGCGGGTTCAAAGTTCGCTAATTCTTCTTCGGTAACCTGTAGCTGTTTCATGAATGTTTCGTGAAGTGCTAACTCTGCATCATTCGTACCCTGTGCGTGAGCAGCCATTCTTGAAGTGGTGTATAGATCTTCAGCCCTTGCAGCTCCTATTGCTTGAACTCTAGCAAAATGAGACAAATAATAGGAATCTTGCAATACGTAGTATTTGAAGCATTCTAAAGAGAGGTCTCCTTCTGCAATACCTTTTACAAAAGGATGATGGAGATTTGCTTCCCAAATTGGATTGGCTTTTTCTCGTAAAGTTTCGGTGAATGTTTTCATGTGAATCCTCCTTGTTTTTTAAAATAAGGCTGTTTTCGTATTCATTGTTGCTTTTGAAAGTGGTTGATTTCCGCTCCAGGTTGCTTCGCTTTCCGCGGGGCGTACGGTGAGCCTCCTGCCGCTTTGCGCCCTAAAGGGTCTCACCTGACCGCTTCAAGGAAGATTCCTTGCTCCTGCGTCTACAAGTTAATGCTACCGTTGTAAGTTTCCTCGTCGCATGCCTTGCAAGAAGCTTATCATGTGGCGGGCACGCACCCTTACACTCAAATCAACTTATCTAAGAAGAGGCTTGAACGAAATCCCTCAAAAGCAACAATCTTTAAAAAAAGCCTTTAGAAAAGAACCCAACAAAAAAACCACTTTCAGCGAGAAAGTGGTTGTATATGGAGAATTAAACTCTATGTATGAATATAGGTCTCCGCAACACCACTTCCCTACGCTGGTATAATCCAGATCAGGTTCTAAGAGTCTCAAAGTCACACTTCGATCTCAGCCTTATGAAAGGCACCCCTAGTGGTTTTTAATATTTAGTTGGTTGTATGTTTTAAATAATAGCAGGCTAGTTTTGATTGTCAACAGTTTTTGAGTAAGTCTGCTTCGGGAGGACAATTTTAGACTCTCTCTTGGAAATGGTTGAATTCTATTCCATGACGGCGTGCGGTGAGCGAGTAGATTCAGGAAATCAAAAAAAAAAAGGCTAAAACCTAAATTGGTTTTGCCCTTTAAAGCCAACAATTACTTGCTCATCGCCTCAGTTAGTACTGGTACGATTTGCTTTTTACGAGAAACAACGCCTTTAAGAACCGCTGTATTGTTTTCTAATTTCACATTGTATGCATCTTCAACGGATTCTGCTCTTTTACCAAGTGTAAGAGCTGTAGAATCATTCGTTAAAATATCTGTTACAACGAACATGAATAGATCTAAGCCTTTTTCATCAATCACTTTTGAAATCGCACTTTCAAGTTCAGCTTGATGCTTTAATACATCACTAGCATCAACAGTATTTACTTGTGCTACTTCAACTTTACTAGGTCCGATATTGAATTCTTTAGCATCTAAAGAGATAAGCTCATCAACTGACTTATCGCTTAAGTCAGCACCTGCTTTAAGCATTTCAAGTCCGTAAGTTTCAGCATCTACGCCTGCAATTTCAGCTAGCTCACGTGCTGCTTCAACATCTTCTTCTGTACAAGTTGGTGATTTGAATAAAAGAGAATCAGAAATAATCGCAGAAAGCATCAGACCAGCGATGTTCGTTTCTACTTTAACGCCTTTTTCTTTGTACATCTTGTTCAGGATGGTTGCCGTACATCCAACAGGCTCTGCACGGTAGTATAGAGGATCGCTTGTTTCAAAGTTTGCGATTCGGTGATGATCAATGACCTCTAGTACTCGAACTTTGTCGATGTCGTTTGCACTTTGCTGACGTTCATTGTGGTCGACTAAAATAACCGAGTTTGTTTCAGCAGAAACATGTTCAACTAAACGCGGAGAGTCAGCTTTAAAGTAATCTAGAGCGTACTTTGTTTCACCATTAATTTCACCTAGGCGGATTGCTTCTACATTTTGTCCTAATTTAGACTTAAGATCAGCGTAAACGATTGCTGAAGTAATCGTGTCAGTATCTGGATTTTTGTGTCCAAAAATAAGTACTTTTTCCATGCTTCTACTCCTTATAAATACATAAATTATTTTTTGATAGCCAAGCCTTATTTTATCATATAAAAACAGCTTTTGGCTTTTGGAGTTTATTGTAGCATGGAAAAAAGCTCTAAGGCAAAACCGTACTTCCCATCAATGATAGATTCACTTGACGAGCACAATCACGTCCTTCTTGAATTGCCCAAACGATCAAACTTTGACCTCGTCTTGAATCACCTGCTGCAAATATTCCATCTACATTCGTTTTATAGTCACCGTGCTTAGCATTTACTTTATTGTTCTTTGTTTCTACTCCAAATTTTTTTAAAACTGGCTGTTCGGTACCTTCAAAACCTATTGCAATGAAAACAAGATCTGCCGGCCATACTTTTTCGGATCCAGGGATCTCTTCAAATACAATATTACCTTTATCATCTGAAGTTCTCTTCATTTGAATGGTATGAAGTTCTTTTAAATTACCTTCTGTATCAGATACAATTTTTTTTGTTTGAACAGAGTACTCTCTAGGATCATGCCCATATTGAGCGGTAGCTTCTTCATAAGCATAGTCCATTGTAAATATGTTAGGCTGCTCTGGCCACATGTTTGAATCGCTTCTTGCATTAGGCAGTTTTGGATGTTTACCGAATTGAACTACGCTTTTACACTTTTGACGAAGAGCCGTAGCTACACAGTCAGCACCTGTATCACCACCGCCTATTACAATGACGTTCTTCCCTTCTGCATCAATCAAAGGCTCATTTACTTCAAGGTTCAACAGTCTTTTAGTCGCCTGAGTCAAATAGTGCATCGCAAAGTGAACGCCTTGGGAATCTTTACCTTCAAGGTTCAAATCTCTCTGTTTCTGAGCACCTGTACAAAGAATAATGGAATCATATTGAGACTTTAATTCTTCAGGCATTATATCTTTACCCACTTCAGTATTTAAAACAAAGTCAATTCCTTCTTGTCTTAATAATGATATCCTTCTTTCCACGATATCTTTATCCAGCTTCATATTAGGTATTCCATATGTTAACAATCCGCCTGCTCTATCATCTCGTTCGTAAACAGTTACAGAATGACCTGCTTGGTTTAATTGATCAGCGGCAGCAAGTCCAGCTGGCCCTGAACCAACAATCGCTACTTTCTTTCCAGTCCTTTTTACAGGAATTCGAGGTTGGATCCAGCCGTTCTCAAAGCCTTTGTCAATAATCGCCTTCTCTATATTTTTTATCGTTACAGCCGGTCCAGCTAGTTCGACGGTACATGAACCTTCACAAGGAGCTGGGCAAACCCGTCCTGTAAACTCAGGGAAATTGTTTGTTTTCATGAGACGTTCGAGAGCTTCTTTCCATTTTCCGCGATAAACAAGATCATTCCACTCAGGAATCAGATTGTTAATGGGGCAGCCTGCAGCTGCCCCGTTGATTTCAAACCCGATATGACAAAAAGGTGTTCCGCAATCCATGCATCTTGCACCTTGTCTTTTTAACATATCTTCAGGTTGTTTCTCGGTATATTCTTTCCAATCTTTAAGACGGTGGAGAGGTTTTCTCTCTATCGTGTCTTCACGAGGGAATTCCAAAAATCCAGTTGGTTTACCCATATTAAATCTCTCCTTTCATCTTAGCTCATTTCAGAATTAATTTTGTCGGGCCTGGTCTGCCTGATGCTTTTTTTGGAGCTGATCCAGCTTCAAATGCGTTCATGATGGCTTCTTGTTCCGTGAATCCGGCTTTTTTCTCTTCGTCAATTTTCTTAATCATTTCTTTGTAATCTTTAGGAATCACTTTTACGAAATGTGATTGTGCCGTTTTCCAGTTTTGTAGAATTGCTGCAGCTTTTTCACTTTGTGTATAAGCGTAATGATTAATGATTTGTTGTTTAACAGTCTCTGTTTCTTCCAAATCAATCAATCTTTCAAATTCAATGCCTTCTTTGTTGCATAAACGTTTAAACAGTAGAGGTTGTTGTGTGTAGATATATGCAATACCACCGCTCATTCCAGCAGCGAAGTTCTTTCCTACATTACCTAATACAACTACTCGGCCGCCTGTCATATACTCACAGCCATGGTCACCGATACCTTCAACAACAATGTTAGCACCACTGTTTCTAACTGCGAATCTTTCACCTGCAAGGCCATTAATATAGGCTTCACCGCTCGTTGCACCATAAAATGCTACGTTACCTACGATTGTATTATCATCAGCAAGATACTCAGACGTTTTTGGAGGAGCGACAATCATCTTACCTCCAGATAACCCTTTACCAAAGTAGTCATTGCTGTCTCCATTCAGGTACATCGTCATGCCTCGTGGAATGAATGCGCCAAAACTTTGACCTGCTGATCCAGTAAAAGTAAGGGTTACAGTATCTTCCGGAAGTCCTTCTTCCCCATATCGTTTAGTAATCTCGCTTCCTGCGATTGTTCCTGTTACGCGATTCGTGTTTTTAATTAAAAGATTTAATGAAACAGGCTTCTGATCTTCTAACGCAGGACGCAGCTGTGGCAGAATTTGCTTTATATCTAGTGATTGTTCAATCTTGTGATTTTGTGAAGTCTGTCGTGTACGAACGCCTTCAGGCTGATAAAGAAGTCTTGAAAGATCAAGATGCTTTGCCTTCCAGTGATTTCTTGCCTTCTCACCTACCGTTAATACATCCGTACGTCCTACCATTTCTTCCATTGTTCTAAAGCCGAGTTCTGACATGATTTCTCGAATTTCCTCTGCTACAAACCGCATGTAATTTACCACATGATCCGGGTCACCCATGAATTTTTTTCTAAGTTCCGGATTCTGCGTAGCAACACCTACAGGACATGTATCCAAATGACAAGCGCGCATCATCACACAACCTAAAACGACAAGTGGAGCAGTTGCGAACCCATATTCTTCAGCACCCAATAGAGCGGCAAGAACAACATCTTTCCCTGTCATCAGTTTTCCATCCGTCTCGAGGGTTACACGTTCACGGAGTCCATTTAGCATCAGCGTCTGATGAGTTTCAGCAAGCCCAAGTTCCCACGGCAGTCCCGTATGCTTGATACTCGTTTTTGGAGAAGCACCAGTTCCTCCGTCATATCCGCTGATCACGATGACATCTGCTGCACCTTTAGCAACACCCGCCGCAATCGTACCAACACCTGATTTTGCAACGAGTTTCACACTGATTCTTGCATCTCGGTTAGCGTTTTTTAGATCATGAATCAATTGAGCCATATCTTCAATCGAATAAATATCGTGATGTGGTGGAGGTGAAATCAATCCTACTCCCGGAGTTGATCCTCGGACATCTGCTACCCATGGATATACCTTGTTTCCCGGAAGCTGCCCGCCTTCACCCGGTTTAGCTCCTTGTGCCATTTTTATCTGCAGTTCATCCGCGTTTACTAAATAGTGACTTTTAACACCGAATCTTCCAGAGGCTACTTGTTTGATGCTGCTTCTTCGGTTGTTGCCAAGTTCGTCTGGAACAAATCGAGCAGGATCTTCTCCGCCTTCTCCGCTGTTGCTTTTTCCGCCTAGACGATTCATTGCGATAGCGAGTGATTCATGTGCCTCTTGACTAAGTGAACCAAATGACATAGCTCCTGTTTTAAATCGTTTAACGATCTCTTCAACCGATTCCACTTCTTCTAGCGGAACCCGATTCGTTTCTGGTTTGAATGAGAACAAGTTTCTTAAGAAGGTTGTTCTCTCATCATCTGCCAATTTAGAGAAGGTTTTAAATAACGAATAATCATTTTTTCGGCAAGCCCATTGTAACGTATGAATGGTTTTTGGATTAAAGGCATGATGTTCACCTTTATTTCTCCATTGAAAGTCACTTCCTGAGTCTAATGTGTCATCGATTGTGTGCTCGAATCCTTGCTGATGACGTAATCTTGCTTCTCTCTCAATCTCAGCTAACGTAATACCATCGATCTGAGAAGCTGTAGCAGGGAAGTAACGGTCAATCACTTCTTTACCAATTCCTACTGCTTCAAAAATCTGAGCACCACGATAACTTTGTACAGTTGAGATCCCCATCTTAGACATCACTTTTACTATTCCGTCTGTAATTCCTTTTTTATATTTAGCGATCGTTTTTGTAAGTGATAGTTGAATATGTTCTTCTTGAATCGCCTCTTCTAATGTTCTGTAAGTTAAGTATGGATAGATCGCATCAGCTCCATATCCAATTAAACTTGCAAAATGATGAACTTCCCTTACTTCCCCAGATTCCACAATTAAACTTACTCTCGTTCGTAATCCTTTTTTCACAAGGTGATGATGTAAAGAACTTACAGCAAGCAACACAGGGATAGGTGTTTCGGTTTCGCTCATTTCACGATCAGACAAGATCAATAGACTTGCTCCATCAGATATAGCCTTTTCAGCACTTTGAAATAAAGATTCCAAACCATTTTCCAAATCTTCCGAAAAAAGAGTTTGCAGAATAGCCGTTTTAAAGTCAGAGATCGTAAAATTCTTAATCTGATAAAATTCTTTTGTTGTAAGTACTGGTGAATCTAACTGAATTCTTTTCGCATTTTGCGGTCCAGGATGAAGAAGGTTTCCTTCAGCTCCGAGCAATGTCATTGTTGAAGTTACAATTTTCTCTCGTATAGCATCAATCGGCGGGTTCGTCACTTGTGCAAACAATTGCTTAAAATAATTAAATAAGGATTGAGGATTATCGGATAATACAGCGAGTGGTGTGTCGTTACCCATAGAACCGATTGGATCCTTACCCTCTGTTATCACAGGGATTAAGTACTTATGAATATCTTCATACGTATAGCCAAAAGCTTTTTGTTTGCTCCTGACATCCTCTAATGAAACAGACGGTTCTTCGCCCTCTTCATTTAGATGATGAAGTCCGTTAGTCAGCCAGACATCATAAGGATGTTCACTTGCCATTTCTGTTTTGATTTCATTGTCAGTAATGATTCGTCCTTGCTCTAAATCGATTAGAAGCATTCTGCCGGGACTTAATCGTTCCTTATACAAAACATTCTCTTCTTCAACTTCAATTACACCAACTTCTGAAGAAAAGATAATATAGTCATCTTTCGTAACGTAATATCTTGCAGGTCTCAGCCCATTTCGATCAAGAATCGCTCCAATCTGCTTTCCGTTTGTAAACGAAATCGCTGTTGGACCATCCCATGGCTCCATCAAGCAGCTATGATATTCATAGAATGCTCTTCTTTCTGCCTCTAAATGGGGGTTCTCACTCCAAGGTTCAGGAATTAGCATCATTGCGGTATGAGAAGGTTTTCTCCCTGCAAGTACAAAAAATTCAAATGCTTGATCCAATATGGATGAATCACTCCCATCAGCATCTAAAATCGGAAGAAGCTTATGAATGTCTTCTCCGAAAGCTTCAGATACAAACTGCTTTTCCCGAGCTTTCATCCAATTCATATTGCCTTGCAACGTATTGATTTCACCGTTATGAATGATATAACGATTAGGGTGAGCGCGTTCCCAAGTTGGAAATGTATTTGTGCTAAAACGGGAATGCACTAAAGCGAATGGGGACAAAAAATCCTCATCTTGTAAATCAAAATAAAAAGTATCAACTTGTTCTGGTGTTAAAAGTCCTTTATAAACGATTGTTTGTGAAGACAAACTTGCAAAATACGTTTGCAGCCCGTTTTGTCTAGCCCAATGTTCAGCTTGTTTCCGAATAACAAACAGTTTTCGTTCAAACATAAGCTCGTCAGTGATCGAATCATTACAAGCAATGAAGACTTGTTTTATAACAGGACAAGTCTCTTGAGCTTTCTTTCCAATAGAATCCGTATATACAGGTACTTCTCTCCACCCTAAAAGTGTTTGTTGTTCTTGTTCAATAAATAGATTAATCTGATTTTCTAGTTTTTCTTGAGCGTCTTTGTCATTTGGGAAAAAGATCATTCCAACTCCGTAACGTCCTTTTTCAGGCAGAACAAAATTCGTTACCTTATTAAAGAATTTATACGGTATTTTAGTCATTAAGCCTGCTCCATCACCTGTTAAAGGATCGCTTCCTTGTCCCCCGCGGTGATCAAGCTGACATAGCATATGAAGTCCTTTTTTAACAATCTGATGGGTAGCATGCCCTTTTAGATGAGCATATAGACCAATTCCACAAGCATCATGTTCGTTTTTCGGACTATATAACCCTTGTGGTGCTGGAAATTGACTGTAGGTCATTTTTAACTCCCCCTTAACATTTTCAACTTGAATATTCGAAACTTTCTTTCATTTAGTTTAAGTTTAATAATTAATCGAAACAATATATAATTTAGATTAAAACGATCTCAAAATGAGAATGATTGGTTGTGACAATGTAATGGAAATCAGACAATTACAGTATTTTATTGAAGTTGCTGAGCGCGAACACGTATCTGAAGCAGCTTTGGCGCTTCATGTAGCACAATCTGCTGTCAGCCGTCAGATTGCAAACTTAGAATCAGAGTTAGGTGTTGAATTATTTGAAAGAGAAGGAAGAAACATTAAACTTTCGCCGGTTGGGCGTTTGTTTCTTACCCATGCAAAAACAGCTATGAAAGCAATAGAACATGCGAAAAAGCAAATTGATGAATATCTGGATCCTGAAAGAGGTACGATTAAGATTGGTTTTCCAACAAGTTTAGCAGGCCATCTTCTCCCAACTGTTGTGTCTGCTTTTAAACGGGAACATCCCAATATTGCCTTTCATTTAAGGCAAGGATCTTACCGCTTTTTAACTGAAAGCGTAAAAAACGGTGATATTGACCTCGCGTTTTTAGGACCAGTACCAACTAATGATCCTGATTTAGAAGGGCATATTCTTTTTACCGAAAAAATATCGGCATTACTGCCTGATCAGCATCATTTATCTGAAAAAAGAAGTTTGTTATTAAGCGATTTACGAAATGATGAATTTGTTCTATTCCCAGATGGGTATATCTTACGTGATGTTGTTGTTAATGCTTGTAAAGAATCAGGCTTTGTTCCTAAAATTGCGTGTGAAGGTGAAGACTTAGATGCGATAAAAGGATTAGTTACTGCTGGTATGGGTGTTACACTCTTACCCGATAGTTCCTTTTATGAAACGAAACCACGTTTTACGGTTAAGATTCCGATTGATATCCCAGACGTAAAACGGACAGTGGGAATTATTACACCGCGCAGCCGAGAATTAGCCCCAGCAGAACATGTATTTTATGAATTTGTCATTAAATTCTTCTCGGTTTTAGAGCAATATCAATAAAATATCTTTTTTTATAGCCGGTAGTTCCCTTTTAATTAGGAGCTATCGGTTTTATTGTGTGGATTTAGAAGCAGTGTCCTTTTGGGAAGGACAAGAATTCAGATGTTATCACTTTTCCTTGATTAATGCCATTTTTTCCGTGATTATCATCAAAATTTCCGTGATTATCGGTCTTTTTTACTTAATTAGCATCTGTTTTTTTATAAATCATCTATTAATCAACACCTATTGCAAATGAAAAAAGCCCGGCATAAAGCCTGGCTTCTCTTCCCTCTGCCTCATATGCTGTTGGTTGTTTAAGTTCTCGTTAACTAGCAGCATGAGATTGGCTGCTCTCTTTTCGAACGTTGCGAATATTAATCCGAATAAGTAAAGATATAGCAAGTGCGATAACAAATGCTCCTGTGAAAATATAAAGCGTTAAAGAATAGCTGTTTGTTGATTCGCGTATCCATGAAACAACAAGCGGCCCGACAAGACCTGCTGCGGCCCACGCTGTTAGGATATAACCGTGAATAGCTCCGAGCTGCTTCGTCCCAAATAGATCACCGATATAAGCCGGTATGGATGCGAAACCACCACCATAACAAGTAAGGATGACATACACTAACAATTGAAAGAAAAAGGCGTTAGTAACATTGGGTAACAACACAAAGGCTACAGTTTGCAGCGCAAAGAATGTTGTATACACATTTGGCCGACCGATATAGTCGGACACAGATGCCCATCCTATTCGACCGAAACCATTAAATAATCCCATAATGCCTACCATAGTTGCTGCAGCTGCAGCGCTTAAGCCAGCAATATCTTGTGCCATAGGTGAAGCTACGGAAATAATAGCAATTCCGCATGTCACGTTTATAAAAAGCATTGCCCACAATGCCCAAAAACGAATCGTTCTAACTGCTTCGTTAGCGGTTAATTGGGCAAGATCTTTTGTTTGTTTCTCGTCCTTCACCTTTTCTTCGCTCATTCCCTCTGGCTTCCAATCTTTTGGAGGCGGAGAAAGATACAGAGAAGATAGAAACATAATCGTGAAGTATACAGCTCCTAATAAGTAGAATGTGTTTGAGATTCCAATGTTTGATAGGAGTCTTGCAATAACAGGACTAGCTATAAGAGAAGCGAAACCAAACCCCATAATGGCGAGACCAGTTGCCAGTCCTCTTCTGTCAGGAAACCATTTTACAAGAGAGGAAACAGGTGTGATATAGCCGATTCCAAGTCCAATTCCTCCTAGAGCTCCATAGAAAAAGTAAAGCATATACAATGAACCAATACTATCAGCAAACCCAGCTCCAATCAGTCCGGCACCAAAGCAGATCGAAGCTATCATTCCCGAAATTCTAGGACCGAATCTTTCAACAAAATGACCCATAAAGGCTGCAGAAAGTCCCAAAAAAAGAATCGCAATACTAAATGTTAATGAAATTTCACTTAGTCCCCAGTTGTGTTCTTCCCGAAGTGGATTTGTAAATACACTCCAGGAATATACGGATCCGATAGAAATGTGTATTCCTACAGCTGCCGCAGCAATCAACCAGCGGTTCTTCACTTTTTTAGCCATCCGTTTTTCTCCTTTAGTTGGATTTACTCTAACGTTTTATCTTTAGTTTGATTAACACGTTTTTGTGGCGTATTTTGAGTTGTTTTTTCATAAGGCTCTGTTTCTTGTCCCATTCCTTTTAAAAACTGCATGAGTATCGTGACTGCTCTGTTGATCTCTGGATCTTTTAATGAACGAACCAAATCAAAGTAACTGGTTTTCTCTTCCGTGTCTTTGTGTTCTGCGACTCGAGCAATTCCCGCATCGATCTTTAATAAGAACGGTTCAAGCTGCTTCACATTGATCATGCCAAGTGTACCAAGAAGCAAGAGAAGGTTTTTCATTGTATTGGTGTTTTCTGGCTTGTCCATCGTTTTAACCGCAATATCTAGTACTTTATCTCCTTGACCAAATAACCCGTTTAGAAGTGTGAGAAGCCCTTTGTCTTGCATATGGTTCATAATCTCCAGTGTCTGCAAAATGGCTGCCTTGTTTTCGATGAGAGCATCTTCTACCTCACGCAGGTCATTTGAACGTTTTTCTTCGTCTGATATCGATAGTTTATGAATGTTCTTAATCGCCTTAGCCATGTTGGTTACGCTCCTTTTTCACAGCATCTCCTGGAAAGATATAATCCTTTCGTGCCCACTTTTTCTCAACTCCAACTCCCACTTGCGGCTGTGGATTGCCATAGCGGTAGTTTGTCTTTGGAAGTGGATTAACACCTTCTTCTTTTAAAATCTCTAGTTTAGCACTTGTCTCTTTATATGCAGGTGTATCAGTATCTTTATCAGAATAACTGCTTGTAAGTAGATTGATAGCTGCTTCTCCACTATCATTCATAGGGAGATAGACCTCCTTTCCTTTTACCCGATCAGTTATCAAACAATGAACCTTAACACTTCCATAAGGAGAGGATAATCTCACAAGCGTACCGTCTTTCAGTCCTCTTTCTATGGCTAGTTCATGAGAGACTTCTAAAAAAGTATTTGGAGTTTTTGACGTTATTCCCTTCGATTGATATGTCATGTTTCCTTCATGAAAGTGTTCTAATAATCTTCCATTATTTACATGGATATCATATTCTTCTCCAAATTCCTTTGGCTGTGTCCAGTCAACCGGAAACAAACGGGCTTTTTTATCTTCAAATGGAAATCCTTCAGTAAAAAGAATAGGAGTATCTGTGCCATCTTCTGCTACAGGCCATTGAAGGCTTTTGTATCCCTCTAATCTTTCGTAAGAAACCCCTGCAAAAAGCGGTGCTAATTGAGCTGCTTCAGCCATAATGTCACTAGGATGTGTGTAATCCCATCCGGCTCCCAGTCGGTTAGCAATGTCGCGGATGATTTCCCAGTCCGGTTTGGAGTCACCTAGTGGTTCCATCACCTGATAAAGTCGTTGTATCCTTCTTTCCGTGTTCGTGAATGTGCCCTCCTTCTCAAGACTTGGACTAGCGGGAAGAACGACATCAGCAAACTGAGCTGTTCTTGTTAAAAACAAGTCTTGAACCACAAAAAAGTCTAGTTTCTCGTATGCAGCGTGAACGTGGTTGATGTTTGAGTCAACAATTCCCATGTCTTCTCCTTTTAAATACATTGCTTTTACATTTCCATCATGTATTCCCTGAACCATTTCGTGATTGTTAAGGCCTGGTTCTTCAGGAATCTTCACACCCCATGCTTGTTCATATTTGAATCTTACCTTTTCGTCAGCCACTTTCTCATAAGAAGGAAGACGATCTGGCATGCTTCCAAAATCACTAGCTCCTTGAACATTGTTGTGTCCGCGTAACGGATACGATCCTACACCTGGCCGTCCATAATTTCCAGTAACTAATAGCATGTTGGATATAGCTGTACTAGTATCACTTCCGCCCATATGCTGTGTAACACCCATCGCCCAAAGGACACACACACTTTTTGATTGAGAGATCGTTTCAGCTAATTGAATAAGGATATCTTTGGAAAGTCCTGTTGCTTTTTCAGCATAATCCAATGTGAACTTTTCAAGATTTTCTTTAAACGTGTCTAAACCGTTAACATGTTTTTGCAAGAATTCGTAATCAGCCCAGCCTTGATCTAAAATATATTTGGTAACTGCTGAAAGCCACACAAGATCAGATCCTGCACGTGGTTGAATAAATACATCGGCTCGATCAGCCATTTCATGTTTTCTAAGGTCAGCTACAATTAGTTTTTGGTTGTGTAATTTATGAGAGCGCTTAACACGTGTTGCTAATACAGGGTGAGATTCTGATGTGTTCGACCCAATTACAATAACGAGTTCTGATTTTTCAATATCCTTAATTGAACCAGAATCACCCCCGTGTCCTACAGTACGGAACAGCCCCATGGTGGCTGGGGTCTGGCAGTAGCGTGAACAGTTATCAATATTGTTAGTTCCAATAACTCCCCGTGCTAATTTTTGCATCAAATAAGATTCTTCGTTCGTGCATTTAGATGAACTAATAAATGTTAATGCTTGTGACCCATACTGCTCTTTAATCTCTGTAAACTTGGATGCGATTAGGTTGTATGCTTCATCCCAAGATGCTTCTCTAAAGAAGTCTCCATCACGGATTAATGGCTTTGTTAAGCGTTCTTCACTATTAACAAAATCCCAGCCGAATTTTCCTTTTATACAAGTTGAAATCCCGTTTGCAGGTGCCTCAATTTGTGGATCTACTTTTAGAATTTCTCTGCCTTTAGTCCAAACGTCAAAGCTGCATCCGACACCGCAATAGGTACAGACCGTTTTCGTTTTCTTGATTCTTTGTTCTCTCATGGCCGCTTCCATGTCTGAAATGGCTAATATGGATCCATAACCAGTTTCAACACTTTTCGTTATCTCAATCATCGGGCGCAGAGTCTCACGGTTGATCCCGGTCATATACCCTGCTTCACCTTCCATGCCCTTCTCCATCATGGCATTACAAGGGCAGACTGTTGAACAATGTCCGCAAGATACACAAGAAGATTCATTGATAGGAACATCTTTGTCCCAAATCACTCGAGGTCTTTCGCGTTCCCAATCTATTGAGAGCGTTTCTGTTACTTGAACATCCTGACAGGCCTCCACACAGCGTCCGCATAAGATACATTGATCAGGATCATATCTATAAAATGGATTAGAGTTATCCACTTCATATGGCTTATGGTCAAAAGGGATGCTTTGATGGTTAATCTTCATTTCTTTTACCGTATTATGTACTTCGCATCCACCATTGTTATAATCACAAACCGTACAATAAAGCTCATGGTTAAAGAGGATTCGGTCCATCCCTATAACTTGGGCTTCTTTTACTTCGTCAGAATTTGTATCAATTTCATCGCCTTCTTTTAAATTGGTCGAACACGCTCTGACAAACTCTCCATTCACTTTGACGATACAGGTGTCGCAAGTTTCAATAGGTCCAAGGCTAGGGTGATAACAAACATGAGGAACTTGATCAGGGGAATCAGTGAGTAAATTTAGTATCGTTTGATCTTTCATCGCTTTTGCTTCTGATCCATTAATTTTTATAGTGAACTCTGACAAATGATCTTCACCCTTTCATAAAGAAATTAACTTACAAAACATTCAGTCATCTCAAATTCTCGTTTCCCTAATCGTTATCTCCTTAAACAAAAAGTCCTAATCAGAAGACGACATTGAAAAGGTTCTAAAAAAATGAATGCGGGTATCTCCGCTCCAGGCTACATGCTTTTCGCGTGGCGGGCGGTGAGCCCCCTGCCGCTACACGGCCTTAGTGGTCTCACCTGCCCCACTCGTCCCGCAGGAGTCAGTGCCCTTCCTCTACAATCCCTACAAGAAGTATGAAAAAATCAAAAAGAATTTTGAAGTTAATGAACTAAAAAAGATAAGGCAAGGGCAAAAAAAGACTTCGCAAGTAATTTTCATGCGAAGCCTTTGTTTCGATTAAAAAAAAACCGGTAAAATTCAACCGGTTTTTCAGCAGCCTCCCTCATTGGAGTCTCTTAGTTATCTAAGTCGATTTCAATAAGATCATACGAGGTTACGATTCCTAAAGGCTTTTCATTTTCACTTCCATTTAAGGTGATAATGATGGCTTCAAGCTTTTTACCTTCTCTATGGATGTTCTCAAATATTTCTTCTGCTTTAAAAATACTTGAGGTTTTTGAAATAAAAGCAACTAGTTGTTTATTTTCATTGTCAGCAATGTCTGAAATTTTTGCGTTGTTTAAGTCAATTACTTGATCAGCAAGGCGATCAGTCAACCAGTTCAAAAGGTAAGTTGCTGTTAAAAGCCAAAGGTACTCTCCTTTTTCATTATATATGGGAAAACGAGAGTAAGATGTTTTTCTGATACAGCTTAACACATCTTCAAGACGGTCACTTTCTTTAAAATGTTGCACCTTCTTAGTTGCAATATTTAAAGCCGTTTCGGGTTTCATAAAATAGCCTGCGATTTTTTCAATTCGCTCAACGATTTCTAAATGAGGTTCTGCAATGTAATAATCATGATCTATCTTTTCATGAACAATGGCGTTCCTCAATTTAGCAAACTGAATGAGTTCATTATAAAAAGAACGAATAAGAGAATGTTTCGACATGCCTGTTTCTACTAAGTTTTTAAATCTGTCATCTTTCGTATCTTTTACTTTGTCTATTAAGCATTTGTGGATCTGGTTAAAGGAAATTTCAAATCTTTCCGATAAGCTGTTTTGTTTATTTGATTTTATGTGAGTAACAGTCATCCTTTATCTCCCCTTATTTATACTGCACTACCCATTTACTACCCTTAAATGTTCACATATTAAACCAAAATTGTTTTCACGTATATGATGCTTTTGGAAGTGGTTGATTTTCGTTTCAATATGCTCATTTTCCGGTAGGCCACCATGAAGATGGACATTCCATTCATTACAGCATTTGTGCTCCTGCGTATACAAGTAAAATATTAACGAAGTGGACTTCCTCGCCGCCGGCCACAATATTCTAGAAAACAACTTAAACAAAAAACGAACCCATTCTTGGATTCGTTTTTATTGCAGTTATTCACTTTCTGGGAAAAGGGGTAATGGATCGTTCAAGTTTTCCCATTGAAGATCACTCATCTCCTTATCACTCAAAAGGCATTGATCTAAATCGAATATAATCTTTTCTTTATTATAATCAATACCTATTAAAACCAGTTCTGTAATTCGGTCTCCAAATTCATTGTCCCAGTTTGGGTTTTGATTCATTTCATCATCTAACAGCTCTTCTTGTTCACTTAATGGTAATGCTGCAACCCACTGTCCAGCAGGCTGAAAAATGATACTCGTTCCTGCTTGGCTTAAGAGTATAGCCCAATCATTTCTAGAGGCAACCCAGATAAAACCTTTTGCCCGAACAATTTCTGATGGCCAATTTTCTAAAAAATTATATAGCCTTTCGGGGTGAAAGGGTCTTTTCTTTCGATAGACAAAAGAGGAAATACCATACTCGTCTGTCTCAGGAATATGTTCATTTTCGAGTTCCTTCATCCAACCAGCGGATTCACTAGCTTGCTCAAAATCAAATAAGCCAGTAGAAAGAATTTCTTTCGGTTCGATTTTTCCGAATTCTGTTTCAATTAATTTTGCTTGAGGCTGTAGTTTTTTTAGGACTCTCTTTAGCTCTTCTCGATCATCCTCCTCTAAAAGATCACATTTATTTAGAATAAGAACATCACAAAATTCAATCTGATCGATCAGTAAGTCTACTACTTCTCTTGTGTCGAGGTCATCTAAAGCTTCTTTCCGATCTAACAAACTTTCTCCTGAAGCAAAGTCGTTCCAAAAACGATTCCCGTCAACTACTGTGACCATTGTATCTAATTTACAATAAGAAGCGAGATCAACACCTGATTCCTCATCTAAATAAGTAAAAGTTTGTGCAACAGGAATTGGTTCACTGATTCCAGTAGATTCAATCAGAATATAGTCAATTTCTCCATTTTTTACGATACGTTCAACTTCTATTAAGAGATCCTCCCTTAATGTGCAGCAAATACAGCCGTTAGTCATTTCAACGAGCTTTTCGTCTGTTCTTGATAACTTTGTCTCGTTCTTAACTAGTGAAGCATCTATATTGATCTCACTCATGTCATTAACGATTACGGCAACTTTTAATCCGTCCCTATTTGATAAAACGTGGTTTAATAGTGTGGTTTTTCCCGCTCCTAAATAACCGCTTAATACTGTAACAGGTACTCTTCTCTTAAGTGTATGTATCATGTTTAACTCCTTTAAATCGTAATCATTTCGATTTATATCTTAAAACACCTTGTTTAATATGTCAACGAAAAAAAACCTGCTCTCTGTATATGAGCAGGTTTGCAGTGCTTTGTTTTTATCGCCGCTGCGAACACATAGAATAATCGTATATTATCATTTAATTGGAAAGTTCGATCATAACAAAAGGCTTCTTCGTTTATTTTATGAATAGTGTAATGATTACTCAGAAATGAACAAAAAAAAGACGCGTATCTATATACACATCTTTTGTTTAATAATCTTTCCATTCAATTTTTCCGCACTTATTATCTGAATCCAGCTCAATTTCAAAATCATGCTTTTCATAAAAGTGGACGAGTCTTTCAACATGGCCCCAGTCTCTTGCTGCAATATCACCTTTTATGATGGGAATATTTTTTTCAGTTGCCGTTTCTTTTAAATATTGCATACAGATGGAACCGTATCCTTTATTCGCAGGTCCTTTGATATCCCCAATATGAAGCGTATTTTCATCTTCGTATACAGCATCAATTGAAAAGTCCCAGCCATCATATCTCGATTCACAATCATTAATCATAATCTTGCACTGATCAAGCTGCTCAGATTTATATACAATAACAAGATTATCTTCTTTTGTTTGATCTACACCTATCACGTCATAATTTTTTGCAATTTGCTTCATGTCGTTCTGCATGCGTAATAACTGAAATTCAAGTTCGTTCCGATCAAGTTTTGTTTCCTTTTCTTGTTCTTGCCCAAGTAATAACACAAAATCTCCTCCTCATACAAGAAGCTGAAACACACAGTTTCTCATTGTACTAGAGGCGGTGAAACATTTCAAATGTTACTTATTAACAATTTGGATGAATGAGGTAAAATTCTTTTTGTCTATTCGTCAAATATTGCATTTTATTGTCCTTAAAACATACCGTTTCTTCAAGATAGATTGGAATGTCTTTGTTCCACTCAGGAACAAAATGTCTAATATTAAATTCCAAAGCGTAGCATGTATTTTCTTCAATCTGCAAATCTCCTCTTACAGGTATAGATTCTTGTTTATCGTATAATCCGATTAGAGGGCCGGCTCCGTGACAATGATATCCAATCGGGTGTGAATAAAGCATGGCAGAAATATCATGTTCTGCTGCTTTTTTTAAAACACTTTGGAAGATATCGTTACCTGTCATACCAGCTTCACATGCAGAAAAGAAAATATCTTCAAACGAATTAGCAATCTTCATTGCTTTTTTTAATTCGAATGGAACTTCCGATTCGTCTGATTTTAAAACATATGCTAATTGTTGGAAGTCTGTACACAAACCAAGATATTCGATGCCAAAATCTAAATGGAGAATGTCACCTTGCAATATCGTTCCTTCTATTCTGTCAGCAGATCCATCCCTTCGTTGAATATCCACTGTTGGATAAAAGGAAGTCCTTAATCCAAGGTCTAATACTCTCTGATTAATCCATGCGACGATGTCATGTGTAGAAGTAACACTTGGAGTTATTTGTATATTAGAAAATGTTTGTTCAACAATTTTCTTTGTGATTTCTGTTAATTCTTTGTATGTCTCGATCTCCGCTGAAATACGTGTCTGCAGCCAATCAATACTAAGGTTTTCTGAAGATACAAGGTTAGATGAATGAGCTTTGCCGATCGAGCTTTTTAATTGCTTATAAACAGAATGACTTAATCCGTCACAGAAAGAGTAATGTGAAGATGTATTTACAGCAATGTTATTAGGTTGATAAATATCCATAATTTTTCTCAAGACGCTGAATGAATCTTCCCCTTTTTGAGCGGGATAACAGCTATAGAAAGGTTCGAATTGTTTATTAGAAGAAATCACGTACCTTTTTATTACTTCAGATTGTTTTTCTTTTACAAAGGCAAAAATCGTCAGCCTTCTAGAGCTATCGATCGCTGAGGGGAAAAAGGTTATGCCTATAGGATCTTCATGATATTCTTTTCCAATTGTTACCCACATATCTGTTTGATGTTTCTTCATTAAAGCAGGCAATAACTGCTTCAGTCTTGTTAAAAGCCATTCGTCCATTATTCGTTGACGTTCAGCTAAAGGTTTTATTGTTATATAAGCTGAATTTTCTTTTGTATGTATTTTCATCACTACTCTCTCCTTACAATGCCATATTCTTATCTTTCTCTTTTTAAGTTTAAAGTCCTTTGAGGTCTCGTTTCATTTTTTAGTGCATATGAATAGGAGGACAACGTGTACAAGGAGATGCACCATGTATGAATATATTTTTTCGAGGAGTATTACTTTTAGCGGCAGCAGCATTAGTAGGTGAAAGCTTAGAGTTTATCGTAAACATGGTCTTAGCAAGGCAGCTAGGCGAACTCGGCTTAGGACATTACATGTCCATCTTTCCGACTGTCATCTTAATCATTATTATTGCAAGTCTGGAACTTCCTATTTCGATCTCAAAATTTGTGGCCGAAAAAGAAGACAAACAACATTACAGCATGTTAAAGCATGCTACAAAATTAACGTTATTACTTACACTTGCTATGATCGTACTAGCTGTCATTATCCTTCCATTTATACCTGTATTCAATAACTATCATCCTCTCGTAAGGTGGTTGATGGTCTTATTGATTCCTCTCATATCGCTTACCTCAATCGCCAGAGGTTTTTTTATGGGAAAACAGCAAATGGGCAAACTTGCTTTTTCAAATTTATTTCGAAAACTTGCCCAGCTTATTTTGTTAACGGGGATCTATCAACTCTTTTCTTTCGATAAAGAAACCGCAATTCTTGTAGCATTGGCTACTTTCGTTGGAAGTGAACTTGTAGTTTTTCTTTATCTTTTTACAGCTTATCTCGTTCAATACAGGAGAATGCAGTCACACACGAATGAACATTTAAGTTCTGGAGAAGTAACCAAGAGTCTTATGGCAGTTACAATACCAACGACGGGTTTACGTTTATTTCATGCCGTTACTAACGCTGTTCAACCTTTTCTAATAAAGTACTCCCTCTCCATGACAGGCCTTTCTGATGCAGCTGCAACAGAACAGTTCGGTTTGTTAGCAGGAGTTGCTATTACAATCGGTTTCTTCCCAGCTTTCATTGCTCATTCACTATTAGTCGTCTTAATTCCGACGGTTTCAGAAGCAACGGCAAAAAAAGATGTGGAGAAACTTAAAATGCTGCTGATTCGCGTTATGGGGATTACAGCGTTATATGGTTTTCCTGCCGTTACGATTTTTCTTCTATTCTCAGAAAAGTTAACTGTCACGTTCTTTCATTCTCTTTCAGCAGCTACTTACCTAGAATTGTTATGGCCTAGCTTTTTATTTACTTTTTTTCTTATACCGCTCCAAGCTTATTTAATCGGGCTAGGATTAATTAAGACCGCATTTATTCAATCGGTGTGGGCGACAACTCTGTCATTTGCTCTAATGTATACTCTGGGGTCACAGCCTTCGTTTGGTATGCACGGAATTATCATTGGAATGAACGCCGGTTCGGTTCTGTTGATGCTTCTTCATTATTTTTCAGTGTGTAAAGCAATCGGAATCAATACATTCTTGAGGCCAATAAATCATTTTCAAGAATAAAAAAAGCGTCTTAAGAGGAAACACTACTGCCTCTAAGACGCTTTTTTCTTATACCACTTGTGTTGGCTGTGATAATGCAGCGTGAATGTTATATTTATCGTTTTCTTGTTTTGTGAAATTCCACTGATTAGGAATACGAGATCGCAGAAAGTCCAATTGCTCGTCTTTAAGGTTTAAATCTATGCCGAAATCAGTCATCAAAAAGTCTTCGGTTTCAATTAACGAATACTTGGTTTTTATCAAGTTTAGCAATCCTCGAATAGTGATGAATTTGAACGTATATCCATTTTGTATTGCCGAAACAACGGTATCCCAGTTTTGTTCTGCAAATTCAAACAAGTAAGCCCAGCTAGACTCTTCTTTTCCTATGTGTCGAAGTGCTTCAATGTTCTTCGTTTTGATTACTTCTATTAAACGTTCCCCAGTGACTCCACCAGCGATAGCTGATTCCATCAATAAGCCAACCGGCATTGATAATTTAACCATTGTTTCATTCTCCTCTTAGATATAAGTCTTGAGTAATTTAAGGGCTGTTTTTGTTAACTTCGTTGCTCTTGAAAGTGGTTGATTTCCGCTCCAGGTGCTCGCTTTCCGGGGGGCGTGCGGTGAGCCACCTCGGCGCTTCGCTCTTAGGTGTCTCACCTGTCCCGCTGATCCCCCAGGAGTCTCGCACCTTGCGCTCCAATCAACCCTGCTCACGGAGGCAAATTTCAAATATGCACTAGAAGTAGAAATCCATAATCTTTCTGCTGACAAAGAGTTAAGAATGCTCACTCGTTCTTCTGCCAGGAAGTTTTAAAGCTAGTGTGTAGGAGATTTCCTTATGAAGAAATTCCTAATTAACAAAACACAATCATCACATCATTTCATCGTCTCTATGCTGCTTTGGTGTTTGATCGCTCTCCAAATTACGATTAAAAAAATCATAGCTGCTAATGCAAAGCTTGTATTGGAAAGAACGTCGATTTTCCCCATATGTCTTACACCGATTCCAATATAAGCCCATACGAATACGAGTGGATAAACTAAATCCCTGTTTTGTATTGTGAAAATGATCGCTAACAATGTTCCGACAAAAAGCATGATAATCGTCCACGTGACAGATGAAAGACCAAAACCGTTCCATCCGCTGTATTTTAAAACTACTGCAGTATTTACGATAGTTGCAACGCTTATCCATCCTAAATAAATTGAAAATGGCAGTCTAATAAAAGCGGATTTGTCTTCTTGTTTTTGGATACTAGTATAAATGATGATCAGAGATAATAATAAGCCGATCATAACGAGTAAAGATAAGCCAAGTTGCTCATAATGCCAAACAAAAATCCAAGTGCAATTAAGGATACAGTTGAGCACAAACCATAAACCGATGCTTTGGAATACGGGTTTATTTTGATTCTTTGGAATCGCTTGATAGATTACCCAAAGACCTAGGAGCAAATAAATCAGTCCCCATATGGAAAACACATATCCTGCGGGAGTGATAAGTACGTTATATTTTGCAGATAGTTCACCTGTTGTGTTGCCGTTTATCGGCAGTGCGTTTGCTAGATAATTTACCAAGATTACTGCTGCGAGTGCTAGAACATTCAGGTAAGCTCTAATTTTTGCAGACATTTGTTATTACCTCCTTTTGGATACCTTGTTTCATATATACCCAAGTCAGAGATAATTTATGAAAAAAAGGCAACCTAAAGTCAGATTGCCTCGAAAGGATTAACTGCTGAACGCTTGTGTTCCAATATCTGCTTCGCGCTTAAACAGCCGGCTGTATACACCATTTTCAGACTGCAGCAATTCTTCGTGTTTACCTTGCTCAATCATTTTCCCATTTTCGATCACGATGATTCGATTCGCAGCTAAAACGGTGGATAGTCTGTGAGAGATAATAAATACCGTCTGTTTCGATTTTCTTTTATTGATGGCTTCATTCACTTGAACTTCAGTGATGGGGTCTAGAGCAGAACTTGCTTCATCAAGAACAAGGATCGCAGCGTCTTTTACTAGTGCCCTTGCTAAAGATAGTCTTTGCTTTTGACCGCCAGATAATAAACTGCCTCTTTCTCCAACAAGAGTATTAAGACCATCAGGAAGTGACTGAACGAATTCACCGAGTCCGCTGTCTTCAAGCGCTTTAAGTAATTCCTCATCAGATGCTTCTGGTTTAGCAATTCGCAAGTTATCAGCAAGCGATCCGTTGCGAAGCTGCACGTCTTGTGAAACGATTGCGATTTGTGATCGCAGCCATCCTGCATCAATGGAAGACAGATCTTTTCCGTCTATGAAGATTGCTCCTTTTTCAGGTTCATAGAGTCGAAGCAGCAAATCAACGATAGTTGACTTACCTGATCCACTCGGTCCTACAAGTGCTATAGCTTCTCCTGGCTGAACCGAAAATGATAAGCCTTTCAGAACTTTTTCATCTTTTTCCGGATAACCAAATGCCACGTCTCTTAATTCGATAGAACCTTCTATTTCTGGTAAAATCATTCCTTTTTCTGTTTCAGCACTTGATGTTTTTTGGCTCAATAAAAGCTCAGAGCGATCCAAAGCAGGTCCTGTTCTTCTAACAGAAAGCCAGTTTCTTAACATTCTTTGCATTTCGTTTGCTGCAATAGCTACAAGCCCCGCTGCAGTCAGCATTTCTCCTGTTGTCAGTTTATTGTTCCAAATAAGATAAGCGCTAAGTCCATAAACGACAGCTAGTGCAAGTCCATTGTAGCTTCCAATAACCACTATGGATTGCATTCTTGCTTTTAATTCATATCGAGATTCTTTAATAAAAGATTTACGAATTTCAGCAACACTGGATACTTCGCCGTCAGAAACTCCTAAGACTCTTGAAAGGTGTATGCCTGTTACGGATTCGCGAAGTCTTTCGAGATAACGTGACGCTTCTTTTCTGGCATTTGCTGATGCTTGACGCGTTCTTTGTCCAACAGCATTAGACGTTAAGTAAAAGATGACCCCTAACACGACACTCGTTATCATCAAAAAGGGATGAATCCAAAGTAAAACAATGCTATAAAGTATTACTCCTTGAACGGATGCCATAAAAGTTGAACCTTCCCAAGCAAGGAAGTTATGAAGCGTATCAGGATCATCAGAAACACGTGCCATCATTTCACCAGACTGGTTGTTTTGATAAAAAGAGAAAGGTAAAATTTGCAAATGTTTAAATAGCCTTAACTTTTGCCAGTTTGTTACGGTTTTGGCCACTTGGTGACAAAAATATTCATCGATTACCATTAAAATTAGATCCATTACCGCTGCAAAGATAAGAAGCCACATTAATCCCCATAGAAGTTTATTCGATTCACCAGGTAGTATTGTATCCACTAGCCATCCTAACGCAAGGGTTGGAATGAGAGCAGAGAATACCTGGGAGATCGCAATGACGAAAGCATCAGCGAAAACCCAGTTCTTATGCGGTTTTAAAAAGGCAAGAACGCGTCTGCCATCACGATTCTTTTGTTTCATAGCAGTTTGGCTCATATCGCTCTCTCCTTTTCTAATTCACTGTATTGCGCCATATAAAGTTCGTAATATTGACCTCTTTGGGCAAGAAGTTCATCATGAGTACCTACTTCAGCGACTACTCCTTTATCTAGAAGGATGATCTGATCAGCATCTCTCACCGTTATTAGTCTGTGAGCAATGGTTATTGTTGTTCTGCCAGGAATCAGATCTTCTAATGCAGCTTGAACACGTTCTTCTGTTTCTCCATCCAGTGATGATGTTGCCTCATCAAAGATTAATAGTGCAGGATGGCGAAGAATAGCTCTTGCCAGTGCAACACGCTGTCTTTGTCCACCTGATAATTTTAGACCGCGTTCTCCGACAATCGTTTCATAACCCTCTGGCAATTCTTTTATAAATTCAGTAAGTCCTGATGCTTCGCACGCAGCATCTAAGTCTTTCTGTGTTGCATTTTTTCTTCCATACAATAAGTTCATTCTCAAAGTGTTATTTAATAGGAAGGTTTCTTGTGATACGACTCCTACCTGCTGCCGGAAAGAGTTGCGGTTAAAATTAAACAAGTTTTGCTGATCCACCTGGATGGAACCTGCTTCTGGTTCATACAGACCGAGAAGCAATTGAATAAGCGTTGATTTTCCGCCACCGCTAGTTCCAACGATTCCAATATGCTGACCAGCCTTCATATTCAAAGACACACCTTTTAGGACATATTCTTCATTGCCTGGATAACGGAACCAAACATTATTAACATCGATATCTCCTCGTATTGGCTGCATCTTAGGAAGATGATCCTCATGTTCTACCGGCAGATCGAAATATTCATAGATTCTTTGCAGAGCTGGAATGGCTTGCTGAATGATAAGTGCATTTTCAGCTAAAGAACGAATTGGAAAAAACATCGTCGGGATAAAGCCAAGACAAGCCACAAGAGTACCGACTGTGATGGTGTTGTTCCAAACCGCAATCCCCCCGACCAGCATGATGACACCTGGTGTTGCAATATTGAATAAGTTGCCAAGACGCCAGTTCACTTTTCCTATTAAAGCTGCACGAATAGAGTAATTCTTCCAATCTGTGAGCTTTTTATCCTGTGTATGTATTTCCCGTTCTTGTGTTTGAAATGTGCGAACTAGTCTCGTTGATTCGATGCTTTCTTGAAGGTGATGATAGATGTCTGCACGCATATCACGCTGAACAGCACTCATTTTTCTCATAGTTGTTCCAAGTTTAAATGATGGATACAGATAGATTGCGAACACACAGAACATCACGATCGCTACTGGCCAATAAAGCGCAAAAACAGCAATGAACGCAGCAACAGCACTAACTACTTGCTGAACGAAACGAGGTACTACCGTGTTGTTTAAATTCTGCACGGCCTCAACATCATGAGTAAGACGATAGAGCATATCTCCGCGAGGCGTGTTCGTGAAAAATGACATCGGTGTTTTATGCAAACGTCCAAATGCTCGCATCTGCATATCCGTAATGACATCCAAACCAATTTGAATTTGGATAAATTCCTGAAGTGATTCAAAAACGACTTTAAATAAAAACGAAAATAAAACTCCTGCGACTAACCATCCGATCATATCGGTCATTTCATTCGGAAGTATTTCATCCACAAGCTTACCTGCTAAAATAGGTGGTATAACGGTAAAAGCTCCACCGATTAAAGAACAGATAAAAGCTAGAGTTAGCCCCCTCCAATAAGGCTTAAAGTGCTTTAGTGTCTCTCTTAAAAGCTTCATATATAGTTCCCCCTCTCGCTTTCAAGCACTTTATTTTATACCAAATTCAAAAAATTATCATTATTTTTACTTGTTATTTTTTTGAAAATATAAGAAAAATATCTTGTTTTATAATCTATGCTGTTTTAACCTAATCGCTCGTCCTAATTGTCGACTGGCACCTAACACTACAATCCATTCTAATAATGAAATAAAGATCTATTTGAATAAAAAGGAATTATACGTTAGTAATGAATCCATTAATTTCTCGTTAATTCAAATATATTCACATTAATATTAATTTATCTGATTTTTGACAAAATCTAATTTCTAAACGCAAAAAAATGACCCATACAGGCTCTACCACTTCTGTATGAGTCATTTTAATTATTTAATTTATGGTAATTCAATCCGTTTTAGCGGCTTTTTGGCGGGTCCTTCAACAACGGCTCCTTCATATGAAAAACGAGATCCATGACATGGACAATCCCATGTTCTGTCACCGCTATTCCACTCGGTTTCACAGCCTAGATGCGTACAGGTCGTATCCACAATATGAAGTTCCCCATTTTTATCACGATACGCACCGCATCTTTCACCATCAAGAGTTACCGCGCATCCTTCATCTTTCTTAAGGCTTCTTGGATGTTTAGCCGGTTTGTCTAATTTCCCTGATACAAAATGTTTTGCAACATCTGCGTTTTCTTTGACAAACTGTTTAATATCAGACGGATCAGCCTGGAACCGCTGCGGCTTATACAGGTCAGCAAACTCATTTTCCTTGCCTAGGATGGAATCTCTTATGATTAGTGCGGCGAGTGTTCCAGTTGTCATTCCCCATTTCTTATATCCTGTAGCAACAAAAATACGGTCATGTTTGTGAGTCAGTTTTCCAATAAACGGAACTTTGTCAAGTGTGATCAAATCTTGTGCAGACCACCGGTACAACACTCTATCCAGATTCAGTGATTTTTTAGCTTCCTTTAACAATGCTTCATAATGCTGATGAGTTGGAATGCCCTGTCCTGTTTGATGACTTTCTCCACTCAGAAGCACGATCTTTTCGCCATCTTGCAGTATAGATCGATAAGAAAATGAAGTTTCGTCAACACCCATATACATCCCTTGTGGGAATTCATCTTTCGTTTTTACAGCTAATACGTATGAACGATCCGCCATCATTCTTGTAAAATAAAATCCTAAACCATCGAAGAACGGAAAATGTGTGCAGCATACTACATAATCTCCTTTTACCTTATGTCCCTCGCTTGTCAGAACCACTGCTTTTTTGTCTTCTTTATCTTCTGTAATATCCTCAGCTGTCGTGTTTTCAAAAATAGTGACACCGAGTGATTCCATCTCTTTTAAAAGTCCGGTCAAATATTTGATCGGATGAAAGTGTGCTTGATTCCTCATAACGAGTGCTTTTTTATGAGGAATATTAAATGGGAGCTGGTCCACCAGTTCTCCATCAATGTCTAATCTTTCATAAGCCTCAGCTTCACTATTCAGCTTTTTGACACCTTGATCTGTGTTAGCAAAAAGATAGGCGTCATGTGGTTCATAATTGCAATGAATGTTATGTTCTTTAACAAGGTCATGAATCAATTGTCCTGCGAATTCGTTAGAACGATAATATTGAGAAGCTCGTTCTAATCCTAAATGCGAAATCAAACGATCATAAATGATATCATGCTGAGAAGTAATTTTCGCTGTTGTATGGCCAGTTGTACCGTTTATAATTTTTCCTGCTTCTATTAAGGTTACTTGCTTCCCTTCTTTTGCAAGTAGTAATGCAGTTGTGATTCCACTTATTCCACCACCAACAACAACAACTTCTGACTCATGATCTCCGCTTAATGAGGAGTATGTCGGCAGGTTTACGTTTTGTCTCCAAATCGGTTCTGGGAACTGGGGCATATTATATTCGTAGTTACTCACAAAATACCTCCTGTTAATACACGTTATACAACCATTATTACCCATACTCAAAGTGTGCAATCAAAAAACAAAAAACAGGCTAAAAATTAGCCTGTTTTCAATTAATTTTCCATACGCTTTTCAAGTGCATAATCAAAACTTCCATTATAAGTGTCTAAAATTCCTTGTTCTAACCAAAGCGTTCGTTCGAACAGTTTGTTCATAAAGTATCTGTCATGCGAGACAGAGAGAATTGTTCCTTCAAATTCCTCTAACGCTGCTTCTAAAGCTTCTCGGGAATCAATGTCTAAATGATTAGTAGGTTCATCTAGTATCAAAAAGTTAAATCCTTCATATACAAGTTGAGCAAGCCGTAAACGAGTTCTTTCCCCTCCGCTTAAATCACACGCTTTTTTATAAACTGATGCTCCGTAAAATAAAAATTTTGCAAGATGATGCCGTGCTTCTCCTTCTTCCATTGCGACTCTATCTCTAAAAATATCAAGTACGGTTTGATTAGGATCTGCGGTAAGTCCCTTTTGAGATAAATACCCTATTGAGACGGATGATCCTAGTTTCACGCTACCGCTGCAGAAATCATTGGACTGCAATGCATGTATTAAAGTCGTTTTCCCAGATCCGTTTCTTCCGACAAGTGCAACTTTCTCTCCAAATCTTATTTGCAGGTCAATATTATTTAAAATGGTACGGCCATCAACAGATTTATTTCCTTGTTCGATTAATGCTACATCTTGACCGCTTCTTTTATTTAAAGAAAATTCGAATGCTGCTTTTTTACGTTCCAGCTTTGGTCGCTTCATATTCTGTATTCGAACAAGTGCTTTCTCCATGCTTCTGGCTCTTCGAAAGAATTTTTCATTTCCAGATCGTGCTCCCCATTCGCGCAGTTGCTTTATCGACTCTTTTATCTTTTTTACCTTCTTTTGTTGTTCTTGATATTTCTCGAATTCTAGCAGAAGGTTATTTTCTTTTTCTTTTACAAAACCAGAATAGCTGTGGTAATAAACTGTGCATTCTCCGTCTTCGATATCAATGGTTTTTCCGGTGACTTTATCAAGGAAATAACGATCATGGCTGATGATGATAACTGCACCTTTATACTTTTGAAGATAGTTTTCTAACCAGTTCATCGTTTCAATGTCTAAGTGGTTAGTAGGTTCATCTAACAGAAGCAGTTCAGGTTCTTTTAATAACAAACACGCTAATCCTACCTTTGTCTGTTCCCCGCCGCTTAACTGGTAAAATGGATTGTTCGAAAGATGTGCAAGCCCTAATCCTGTCAAAACGCCATTTGTTTTGGACTCTATTGAATAGCCTCCAAGGTCCTCGAATTTTTCCTGAAGAAGGTATAATTTATTAAGGTTTTTCTCCAGGTGGTGACTTTGTTTTGGATCACTTAATGATATATTAACTTTTTGTATTTGATTTTCGATTTCTTTAATCTCTTGGAAGGTTGACGATATCACATCAATGACTGTCATATTTTCATCATGAGCTGGCAACTGTGCCAAATACCCGATCTCGACGTTTTTCTTTATAAAAATAGAACCAGAATCGGGATGGTCCAAACTGCTTACTAGTTTGAACAAAGTCGTTTTTCCTGAGCCGTTCTGACCGACTACTCCTACTCGGTCTTGTTCGTGTATCTCAAAAGATATATTTTTTAGTATCTCGTTTCCGCCATACATTTTTTTCACATGTTGAACAGTGCATACTATCATTTTTTCATTCTCCTTTTATTTCAATGCCACTGTCCTTTTTTCCATAAAAAAACCCATGAGCAACATACCTGCCCATGGGTTTTCCGTCAATTAAAAAAGGATAGGGTAAGGTTACTTATTGATGTACATTATTTGTTTTAACTGAAAATGGACAGACTCCACCAATTTTAGAAATTACATAAGTAATTGCGCGGAAAACGACCAACCAGTTAAACATTTGTACACCTTTAAGCATGCCTTACACCTCCTTTTTGTGAATTTAGTAAATATTCTAGTAATATTATATGACAATGGTTCGTATTGTGCAAATAGGAAAAAAGTTGAGGTAGACCGGAAATGTAGGAGGGTATTTGCTTTTTTTGTCGAAATAGTTTTAAATATTTATATTATTCTGAAAAGGGTGTGTCACATGAAAGTAAAATCCAACTATCTAACAAAATCTAAAGTAACGTATGTAACAGAAAACATGTCGATCAGCGAGGCTCGATATACGATTATTCAATCCGGGTATCGCTGTATTCCTGTGTTGGATGAAAAAGAAGAAAAGTTTGTAGGCTTACTCTTTAAAGAAACGACATCTGATTATATTATTGATAATATTGGTTCAGTTAAAGATCATGTTAGTAGAATTGTAGAAGAAAAAGATGCTTTTATACACGAAAATACAGCATACTTTAAAGTACTGTTTTCAATTCGACGCCTGCCGTTCATGGCAGTAGTTGATGATAACCATAATTTTTTAGGAATTATCACCCATTCTAAAGTAATGGACATTTTAGAGGACTCTTATGGAATTAAAAAAGGCGGATACTCCTTAACCGTATCTACAACAGAAGGAAAAGGATCACTAAGAAAGCTGTTCACAGCCATTCATGAAGAGTACAACATTGAAGGTGTATTCACGCAAGATGCGGGTAAACAATTCCTGCGCCGCGTAGTTATTACATTTAATGAAAGTGTTTCTCGCAAAGAGATCGATGAACTTGTTCACCGAGTGGAGGCAAATGGATTTAAAGTCGCAGATATAGAAGATTTAAGAACTTTCACAAGCGTACAATAACACGCAAAAAACGTTCCCTTTTTTTATGGGGGAACGTTTTTTTGTGACTGTCTGCATATATTGTTGCTTTTGTTAGTTGTTGAATTCCGCTCCAGGTTGCTCGCTTTCCACAGGGCGAACGGTGAGCCTCCTGCCGCTTTGCGCCGTTAGGAGTCTCCACTTGCCCGCTCGTCCCGTAGGAGTCGGCAACCTTGCGCTACAATCAACTTGCACAGGAGAGAATGAATGAAAAAACAACAACCCGATAGAAAAGAGCCTTTCTGATAGATTGAAGCTTTTAATAATATTGTAAGTTTGACCCTAGGGCTAGCGGCTTAGCAAGACAAAGAGACACTTATTGGCGCATTCGATAAAAGCGACCATCTGAAACGGAAATCAACTGCTTTCAAGAGCAACAAAGCTTGTAAAAACATTATTTCTTTATTTCTTTAAATCAGTTTGCAAGACTCTTCAACTGCTCAAAAAATGAAGGATATGAAACGGCGATGGCTTCACTATTCGTTAATTTGGTTTCACCTTCAGAGATACAAGAAGCTATACTTAACATCATCCCGATTCGATGATCACCATAACTTTGTACTGAAGCCCCATGTAAAGCTGTTTTTCCGTTAATGATCATACCGTCTTCTGTTGCTTCGATATCAGCGCCCATTTTTTTTAGCTCATTGACCACGGTCTCGATACGGTCTGTTTCTTTTACTTTCAGCTCATGAGCATCTCGTATAATGGTTTGACCTTCTGCTTGCGTAGCAGCTAGCGCAATAATTGGAATCTCATCGATTAAACGAGGAATGAGATTTCCTTCAATGATGGTACCCTTTAAAGAAGACGTTTTAATAATCAAGTCTCCATAAGGTTCTGATGCCTCTTCATTTATGTTTTCATACGTTACATTCGCGCCCATCGCTTTTAAAACCTCTAATATTCCTGTGCGCGTTGGATTCAATCCAACTCTTTTTAAGGTGATTTCGCTGTTAGGAACGATGGCTCCAGCTACTAAGAAAAAGGCGGCTGAAGATATATCACCTGGCACTTCTATGTGGGTGCCTGATAATTTCTGTCCTCCTTCAACGGAAACCGTTAAGCCTTTGTTTTCCACTTCAACCCCAAACGCCTCGAGCATTCGTTCTGTATGATCACGTGATTTAACGGGTTCTTTAACAGAAGTTGTGCCTTCTCCTTCAAGACCAGCTAGAATGACAGCGGACTTTACTTGTGCACTTGCTATCGGTGAAGTGTAGTGTATTCCTTTTGTTTTTCCGCCCTTTATTTGAAGAGGTACTTTGTTTCCTGAATCATTGCCCTCTATTATGGCTCCCATTTGCTTTAATGGCTGGGTAACCCGGTTCATTGGTCTTTTCGCAATAGAATCATCACCTGTTAGAGTAGATGAAAATGGTGTGTTAGCTAGTATGCCGAGCATAAGACGAATGGTTGTACCAGAGTTACCTACATAAAGATCTTCTGAAGGAGGCTTTAAACCAGTGAGTCCTTTTCCCTCTACTGTTACTTTTTCACCATCTTGCTGTATGTTTACGCCTAGTTTTTTAAAACAAGATATGGTGCTTAAACAATCTTCTCCTGTCAGGAAACCATTGATGGTCGTATTACCATCCGCGATAGATCCAAACATAACAGCTCGATGAGAGATTGATTTGTCACCTGGCACTTTAATTGTTCCTTTTAATCCCGAAATAGATGTTAAGTGCTTTTCCATAACAAGTGCCTCCTTCTATAACGTAATATGAGTTAAATAATCTTCATGTTTTAAAATTTCTTGCGCTTGATCGCGGTCAGTATCATTTTGAAAACTTAAACGAAGAACCCCATTTAGTCCCTCTCTTACTTCAAGAATGCTTAAGTTAATTATACTGATATTCGACTCTGCTAAAAGAGCTGTAATATGTGATAATGCTCCGATACGATCTAAGATATCGACATATAGATCTGAAAACGGATGAATCGCTCCTTTTGAACGAACAGGCAGTGAATCACGAAACGATTTTGCACCATCAAAATAATTAAATAGTTCAGTTTGATCTCCATTTTCTACAAAACGAATCACTTCATCCATTTCTTCTTTCCACTCGTGCAATAGTTTAAGAAGATGGGATTTATTCTGACTTACAATATCACTCCACATTTTTGGAGAGCTTGATGCAATACGGGTAATATCGCGAAAACCGCCTGCTGCAAGCTGTTGAATTAAAGGCTTATCAACGGCATGATTTTGAGCGATTCTTACGAGGCTTGAAGCGATAAGATGTGGAAAATGACTTACAATCCCAGTCAATAAATCATGTTCGTCAGGTTCAGATACTAAAAATTTAGCGCGCGTTCCTTTTAGCCAATTTTTTACTTCATCAATATCCACATCTGATGTGATAGAGTTTGGTGTCAGAAAGTAAAAAGCATTTTCCAACAAGTGCGCCTTTGCACTCTCTACCCCTGTTTTGTGAGATCCAGCCATTGGGTGTCCGCCAATAAAACGAAGTCCTTTATTCGCAAGTTCTTCCGCCTTGGTCATGATTGAGTTCTTCGTACTGCCTACGTCCATCACAAGAGCTTTAATGACAGGGGTGATTGAAGTTAATCGCTTCATCACTTTTAATGTTTCTTCTACCGGCGTTGCGATAATGATAAGATCGGCGATGGCAGCTGCATCTTCAACGGCATGTACAGCCACGTCTATTACTCCTAGTCTTTTAGCCGTTTCACTGCTCTCGGTATAAACGTCATACCCGTAGATCGTTGCATCATGTTCATTTTTTATAGATAGAGCGATTGAACCGCCAATCAATCCAACTCCTATAAGTAAGACGTTTCTCATATAAAATGCTCCTTTTTAATTCCCTTCCAAAAAAGCGCTTAGTTTTATTTCTAACTCTTCCGCTTGGTAAGAGGACAGATATGGTTTTTCTAATTCTTTAAGCAGCACCATTTGGATGTTTCCTTTTTCAGCCTTTTTATCCTTCTTCATTCGTTCGATTAGTAAAGGTACGGATAAAGTTTTTGGTAATGATGGGTAGCCTAAAGATTTCAGCCATTTCTTTAATTCATTTCCGATCTGTACAGTATTTTCATTAAGTGAAAGTGCAAAAGCCATTCCATGTGCAACAGCCTCACCATGTGTGATCCCTTTGTATTGAAGTTCACCTTCTATGGCATGCCCAAGTGTATGACCAAAGTTCAAAAATGCTCTTATTCCTTTTTCTTTTTCATCTTGTGAAACAATTCCGTTTTTAATCTCTATTCCTCTAATGAGTGCTTGCAGTAGAGAGTCACCGTTTAAATCGTCTATTGTTTGAACGTTTTTACACAATGATTTATACAAACTTTCATCAGCAATTAATGCATGTTTGATCACCTCTGCAAAACCAGATCTTTTTTCATGCTGAGGTAAAGTTGCTAGGAACTCAGTTGAATAGATTACAGCTTCTGGCTGATGAAATACTCCAATCATGTTTTTTCCTTCTGGATGATTAATGCCAGTCTTTCCACCAACAGCACTATCATGGGCAAGAATTGTAGTTGGCAGCTGGATAAAACGAATCCCTCTCATATAGGTGCCAGCTACAAAACCAGCTAGATCACCAATCATTCCCCCTCCAAGTGCAAGTACAATTGATGTACGATCCAATCCTTTACTCAGGGCAAAGCTTTGACAAGCAATGTAGTTTTCAAATGATTTTTGGTCATCTCCTGCTTGAATTTGAATTGTCTCGCAAGAAAAAGATTCACCAATAACATGTTGTACTTCATCTAAATAAAGTTTTCCTACATTCTCATCTGTTATGATTAAAAGATTCTTAGGAGCGGGGTTTAAGTTTTCTAACACACTCTTAAGCTTCCAAATGGCGTTCTCACCAATAAAAACTGGATAGTTTTTTGAAGGTGTTGTAATTTGTATGGTGTTCATTTAAAACACCCTTGCACGCTCTTGGTGCTGAACGATATTATTCTTAATGACTTCCATGTTATCTTGGCCGAATTGCTGAACGAGCGCACTTGCAAGTTCCCAGGCAACGACGGATTCAGCTACTACACTTGCAGCAGGAACAGCACAGCTGTCTGAGCGTTCAATGCTTGCTGCAAATACTTCTTTTGTTTCAATATCAACGCTGTTGAGCGGCTTGTATAGTGTTGGGATCGGCTTCATGACACCGCGTACCACAACTGGCATCCCTGTCGTCATTCCGCCTTCAAATCCGCCTGCGTTATTTGTTTTTCGTGTATAGCCATGTTCAATATCCCACAGGATCTCATCATGAACTTCGCTTCCTGGTTTTCTAGCTGCTTCAAAACCGATGCCAATCTCAGCCCCTTTAAACGCATTGATACTCATGATGGCAGCTGCAAGTTTGGCATCGAGCTTGTTGTCGTAATGTGTGTAGCTTCCTACTCCAACAGGCATTCCTTCAGCGATCACTTCAACTACTCCACCGATAGAATCACCGTTTTCTTTCGCTGTGTCGATCGCATCCATCATAATCTTTTCTGCGTTTTCATCTAAACATCGTACCGGAGAAACTTCCGTTTTTTCACGAAGTTCATTTAAGTTTTCATACGTTGTTTGCTCAGCTTTAACTCCGCCAATTTCAAGAACATGCCCGCCAATTTGTACGCCAAGTTCTTTCAGAATCTTTTTTGCCACGGCTCCTGCGGCAACTCTTACGGTTGTTTCTCGAGCTGAAGAACGTTCAAGAACATTTCTCATATCTCGATGGTTGTATTTAATCGCGCCGTTTAAATCGGCATGTCCTGGCCGCGGTCTTGAGATGACACGTTTTACTTCGGCGTTTTCATCTTCAAGAGGTTCAGCTCCCATAATTTTTGTCCAATGGGTAAAGTCTTTGTTTTCAACAACGAGCGTGATCGGTGAACCGAGTGTTACACCATGGCGTACACCGCTTAAGATCTGAACTTGATCCTTTTCGATCTGCATGCGGCGGCCTCTTCCATGTCCTTTCTGTCTTCTTGCAAGCTCCTCGTTTATGTCTTCAGCCAAAAGAGGCAAACCTGCTGGTACACCTTCAATGATTGTTGTTAGTTGAGGGCCGTGGGATTCCCCCGCTGTTAAATATCTCATTCATAATTCCTCCTGTTTGCCTGTTTTAATGTACAAAAAAATCCCTGCTAATAAGCAGGGACGAATTGATATCGCGGTACCACCCTGACAGCAAAGACTAAAGCTCTGCCACCTTCATTGTCATAACGGAAATAATCCGGCTCTTGTAAAAAAGCATGCTCAAGAATTGTAATTCATGAAAGGCTGTGTACTGATTTGCACCACCATCAGCTCTCTAATAACAGGGAACCATTCCACTACTGTTGTTCTCTCATTGCAATTGATTTTATAAAGTTATAAACAGTTTTAGCACGTTGAAGCGCTATTGTAAAGGAAATTCATTCATTTTTCTTAAAATTTACATTACCTTCATCTATATGTCAAAGAAGCAAAAAAACTGCCGAAAATTAAATTGAACTTTTTTTCTGATAAGTACTTGACATTCTTATGAAATCCCTTTAAAGTTACAAACAATACTTTATGAGACACACGCTTTAAAGCGCGAAAGTGTCTATGTGATTATGTTTATAAATAAGCCTATGAGCGGCCGCGATATAGGAACTAAAAAAACGAGTGTAAATATGGGGAGGAACCGCACATGTCAAACGAATTAGAAGTATTACGAAAGCAGATGGATGATATCTCTTTAAAAATTTTAGAGCTTTTAAATGAACGAGGAAATGTTGCACAACAAATTGGGAAGTTAAAGGAAATGCAAGGTGTTAAACGCTTTGACCCAGTAAGAGAAAGAGAGCTATTAGATCTTATCGCTTCACACAACGATGGTCCGTTCGAAACATCTACGGTGCAGCATATTTTCAAACAGATCTTCAAAGCAAGCTTAGAATTGCAAAAAGATGATAACCGAAAAGCATTGCTTGTATCTCGTAAAAAGAAACCTGAAGATACGATTGTTAATGTTAAAGGTGAAAAAATTGGTGATGGTAATCCCCACTTCATCATGGGGCCGTGTGCGGTTGAAAGTTACGAACAAGTAAAACAAGTTGCAGAAGTAATTGCTGAAAAAGGATTAACATTAATCCGAGGCGGTGCGTTCAAACCGCGTACGTCTCCTTACGATTTCCAAGGGCTTGGTCTAGAAGGATTAAAGATTCTGCGTAAAGCAGCAGACGAACATCAGCTTGCGGTAGTGAGTGAAATTCTAAATCCGAATGATATCGAGATGGCATTAGACTATGTTGATGTAATTCAAATCGGCGCACGTAACATGCAAAACTTTGATCTATTAAAAGCTGCTGGCTCTGTCAACAAGCCTGTACTACTTAAACGTGGCTTAGCAGCTACGATTGAAGAGTTCATGTACGCTGCTGAATACATTCTAGCTCAAGGAAACTCTCAAGTTATTCTTTGTGAACGTGGAATCCGTACTTACGAGCGAGCGACTCGCAACACACTTGATATTTCAGCAGTTCCTATTCTTAAGAAGGAAACGCATCTTCCAGTAGTTGTGGATGTAACCCATTCAACAGGAAGAAAAGATCTTCTCCTCCCTGCTGCAAAAGCAGCTATGGCGATTGGTGCTGATGCGGTTATGGCTGAAGTTCACCCTGATCCTGCTGTAGCGTTATCTGACTCAGCTCAACAGATGAACATCCCTGAATTCCACGAATTCATGGACGCACTATTAAATAAAGAAAAGAAAAAAATCCATTCATAAAAAGGATAAAGCCTGGCTCATAGAGTCAGGCTTTTCTTGTAGTGTCTTACCCTTCGAAATATTCCTTGTAGTATCCGCCAACTTTACCAGTGTTATCAACCACGAAATAAAACTCTTCTGTTTCGTTTTTTAATTCGTATGTCTTACCGGCTGTTAAAGCACGATTAACCATATACTTTTTTGCGTCTGTATGCACACATTTAATTTCTCGGATTGTTGGTCTGTTACCCCACTCTAAATGTATCATGATGTTTCTCTCCTTATAGGAATTCTTTTGTTAAATCATAATGTGCAGTACGTTTTCTGTCAAATTCAATTTCTTTAAGCATCTTCCCTAGTATTCCTATAATTATATCGGTTACTATGATATTGAACATTATATTAGAATGGAGAACTTTATCTATGAAAGCACTTGTATTTGATCAATTTGGCGGACCAGAAGTTCTAGAGTACCGTGAAATAAGCGAACCTGTAATTGGGTCAGGTGACATTTTGTTAGAAATGAAAGCAATTGGCTTAAACTTTGCAGATGTTTATAGAAGAAAAGGAAATTATCATCTAGAAGGACAGCCTCCTTACATTCTTGGTTACGAAGGTGCTGGAATCGTAAAAAAAGTAGGCTCTAATGTAAATGATGTATCTGTTGGTGACCGTATCGCCTTTGCAGATGTTCCTGCAGCAAATGCAGAGTTGGTTGCTGTACCAAGCGAAAAAGCGATCCCCATTCCTGAAGGTGTAACCTATGAAGCAGCAGCTTCGCTTTTATTACAAGGATTGACTGCCCATTATTTAACAAGGGACAGCTTTTCTATTAAAAAAGGTGATATCGCATTAGTACATGCTGCTGCCGGCGGTGTTGGACAGCTATTAATCCAAATCATCAAACTATTAGGCGGAACTGTGATCGGTTTGACATCTTCAGAAGAAAAACGCCAGGTAGCTTTAGGTGCAGGGGCAGATTCAGTATTCTTATATAACGATAGTTGGAAAGAAAGTGTATTTGATGAAACTTTCGGTAAAGGTGTAGACGTTGTTTATGAGTCTGTTGGTTCTACGATTATGGATAGTTTTGAAGTTACACGGATTGGTGGAACAGTAGTTTTCTTTGGAATGGCTGGCGGTGATCCTGTGTCCATTGATCCTCGTATGCTGATGGATACTTCTAAGACGTTAACTGGCGGTGATTTATGGAACGTGCTCACCTCTCATGAAGAACGTGTAAAGCGTTCGAGTGAGTTGTTTGAATGGATTAAGAATGGTCATGTGAAAATAACTGATACTTCCTTCCCTTTAAGTGAAGGTGCTACCGCACATGAATATCTTGAGAGCAGAAAAAGTACCGGCAAGATTTTGTTGATTCCTTAAATGACGTTAATAGCTTATATAATTTACTCTTTCCTATTAGATGGCTGCAAGTTGCGGCCATCTTTTTTGGCAAGTGATCACTAATTGCAAAATGCAAATATTATAATCGATTAACGGTTGATGAATGCAAATGATTTATTTGTAAAGTGCAAATGTTTGAGAAATGAAGCGACAATGAAAATTTCCCCACTGCCAGCTTCAACTTTTATTTGATTAGAATAATATTATGTTAAGTAGTGAAACGATTTATTTTGGAAAAGGAAGTTGATAGGTTGCTGAGTTTGTTGGTCCGCTGGGATTGATATCCATGGATTTTAAGAGGTTTTTCATGCTGGTCGAGGAGTGGACGTGCAAAAAATTCCTGAGTGTCTTGTTTTTTACGTTTACATTAAACAAAATCGCATAATCTCGTATAGCCTGTATATGTGCATTCTTAGACTTTTTAAAGCAAGCTGAACAATACCATGTAGCCTTTTTACGGACCATCGGCAAATGTTTGCAGAATGGACAAGCTACCCCAGTCATTATATCTGAATCTTTTATATGATAAGTCTTCAAAAGGTCGGTGTTAAGTTGTTGATGCTGCTTTAACATTCTAGTGGTTATCTTTGAAATATCTTTCTTGGTAAGAAGTTGGTTTTGTAATTTGGGAAGATTGTTAATGATCCTAGCCAGGTGTTTGGCGCGTATAATTTGGGCTGCTTTATTTCCATAACGTGGAGATATTGTAATAAACGATTTAGGGTTTGTGATAACAACGAGGGTATGAAGTGGAATCAGCGGGAACTGATTTCTAGTTAACCATTTTTTAAAATGATCTTTTTGTTGCTCAACTTGATTAACTGGATCAGGAAATGTTTCGTCTTCCCCATTTATTGTGCGTCTCATTTGATCAAATTGATGGTCAAAGTAAAGGTCTCCCTTCAGGTTTTTAACCTCTAGCAACACACAAAATGAGAAATGAATGATCACGCAATCAATTTGAAAGTAATATTGCTTATCTTTATCTCTTGGAAGCCTTAAATCATGCAAGATTACGTAGGAATCTTCATCGAGATCATTCAAATGGTAAGCTAATGAAGCTTCTCCCCTATGTCCAGCTGTGTATTTGGCTAGCTCTATTTGAAGTTCACCAATATTAGGATGATTGAGTACTAATCTTTGTAAAATCACCTCCAATTTGAGTAGCTTGAGTGGCTTTGTGCGCGGTTTTTTAATCAAGCGATCACCTCTTGTTTATTCATTCTCTACATAATTCGATAAATATCAAAAAAATCCTTTAGTGAAAGGAACTCTATGGTTAACAAGAATTCGGAAAATAATAGTTTGTTCACAATTAATTCTTTATAGAGAAAATTAGTTAATATTAATTGGTAATTAAGCGATTTAGAAACTAAATTAAGCGATTTTTAGTCCTAATTATCGCGTTTATAGAAAAATATAGGCGATTCGACAAACATCAACTCCAAACGAAGCAAATTGGCTACCGTCTACCCCTGCAACCAACCCTCCTACAAACATCTTTTTGTGATCCCCCTCACCACAAAAAAACACCCCCTGAAGCAGCAGCAGCAGGAGGTGTTCCATATCCATCATTAACTCATTAACCTTCTAAAAGAAGTGACTCTGGATCTTCGAGAAGTGATTTAATTGTTGTTAAGAAGCTTACCGCTTCTTTTCCATCAACGATACGGTGGTCATAGGAAAGTGCGATGTACATCATCGGACGGTTTTCCATGCGCTCTTTATCGATTGCAACTGGTCTCCATTGGATTGTGTGCATTCCAAGGATACCAACTTGTGGTGCATTCAAAATTGGTGTAGAAAGCATTGATCCAAAGATACCGCCGTTCGTGATTGTGAATGAACCGCCTTGAAGGTCTTCTAATGATAACTTCTTAGAACGTGCCTTTTCAGCTAAGTTTCCGATCTCTTTTTCAATGCCAGCAAAGCTAAGGCGATCAGCGTTGCGGACAACTGGAACAACTAGTCCTTCTTCAGCGCCTACAGCGATACCGATATCGTAAAACTTCTTAAGAACCATTTCATCGCCTTGGATTTCTGCGTTGATTGCAGGGAATTTCTTCAAAGCGCCTACAACAGCTTTTGTGAAGAATGACATGTATCCTAGTTTAACTCCGTTTTGCTCATAGAACTTGTCCTTGCGGCGAGCACGAACTTCGTTGATCGCAGTCATATCGACTTCATTAAAAGTTGTAAGCATTGCAGCCGTTTGTTGAGCTTCTACTAAACGTTTAGCAATTGTTTGACGTCTGCGGGACATCTTCACGCGCTCAACAGGTTTCTCAGGGTTTACCGGTTCAACAGAAGCAGCTGGTTTAGATGCTTGTGCAGCTGGCTTGGATGCCGGAGCAGCCTTTTCACTGCTTCCGCCTTCTACGTGGCGTTTCACATCTTCTGTGCGAACTCGTCCAAGTGGATCGCGAGCATTAACCTCAGAAAGATCGATGCCTTTTTCTCTAGCAAGCTTGCGTGCTGCAGGTGATGCAATCGGGCGGTCTGAAGCTTTTACTTCTTCTTCTGCCGCGTCATTTTCTACCACTGGTTCTTGCTTCTGAGCGGGAGCAGTTTTCTCTTCTGCTTTTTCCTCTGCAGCTGGTTCAGCAGATTCTGAAGCACCACCTTCAACGATCGAAGCGATGATGTCTCCAACTGCTACAGTATCACCTGGCTCAACTTTGATATTTTTAAGGACTCCATCACGTTCTGCACTGATTTCAATATTTACCTTATCTGTTTCAAGCTCTACTAAATCTTCGCCTTTAACAACTGTGTCGCCTTCTTTTTTAAGCCATTGTGCTACTGTACCTTCTGAAATAGATTCGGCTAATTCCGGAACTTTAACGTCAAACATGTTCACGGCCTCCCTCTCGCGATTGTATGTCTAGTGCTAATGATGTTTGGATGATTTGTTCTTGTTCTTTTTTGTAGATGTCTGGCTCCCCACCAGCTGTACTCGAACGTTCTTGACGACCAATATAAGAAACGTGTGCTTCTTTAGGTGCAACAGCACGGAGTTTAGGTTCAATATATAGCCATGATCCCATGTTCTTAGGTTCTTCTTGAACCCAGATCAGGTCTTCAACGTTTGGATACTCATTTAACAGAGCGGTCATCTCTTCTTCTGGGAACGGATAGATTTGTTCAACTCGAACGATATGCATTTCCGTTCTTGCCACTTGATCTTGCTCAAGTGCTTTTTCTAGGTCGATCGCAATCTTACCAGAGCAAAGCAAGATTTTCTTCACTTTGTCTTTTTCTTTGCCAAGTCCTGGCTGTTCGAGCAATGGCATAAAGTGGTCGCTTTCAAATGCTTCCGCTAATGAGGCAACCTTCGCATCACGAAGCAAGCTCTTAGGTGTCATCACTACTAACGGACGTACCTCATCCATTGAAAGAAGTTTCGCTTGGCGTCTTAATAAGTGGAAGTATTGTGCAGCAGTACTTACGTTTGCTACTGTCCAGTTGTTTTCCGCTCCAAGCTGAAGGAATCTTTCTAAGCGTGCACTTGAATGCTCTGGTCCTTGGCCTTCATATCCGTGTGGAAGAAGCATGACCATACCAGATTTTTGTCCCCACTTCGCACGGCCTGCTGATAAGAACTGATCAAACAGAACTTGAGCAACGTTTGCGAAATCTCCGTATTGTGCTTCCCAAATGACAAGCGTTTCAGGTGCAAACACGTTATAGCCATATTCAAAACCAACTACTGATGATTCTGATAACGGACTATTATGAATAGCAAAAGAAACATTAATTTCATCCATCGCATGCAATGGAGAGAACTTCTTACCGCTTTCACTATCATTTAAAACAAGATGTCTTTGCGCAAATGTACCACGTTCAGAGTCTTGCCCTGTGATACGAATTGGTGTTCCATCTTTCAGAATGGACGCGAAAGCTAACGATTCCGCCATACCCCAATCAATTTTTTCTCCTTGGAACGCTTTGCGTCTGCGTTCTAGAATTCTTTTGATTTTAGGGTAAACATTGAAGTCCTCTGGGAACTTTAGCATGTTCTCAGTAAGTTCCTGAAGGTCGGTTACCGAAATTGTGGTATCGATATCAGGAAGTGCTTTCGATAACGGATCCGGAAGTCTTGTGTCTTCCAGTTTGAATTTTTCTTTGCGCCCGTGTACTTTTTCGTATTCGGTTTGGTGCTTAGTTAAAACTTCTTCCTCAATGCCTTTAACTTCTTCTTCCGTTACAACGCCTTCTTTAACAAGCTGTTTTGCGTAAACATCGCGAACAGTCGGATGGCTGTTCACTTGCTTATACAATTTTGGTTGTGTTGCAGAAGGATCATCCATCTCGTTATGACCGAATCGACGGTAACCGATCAAGTCGATAAGAACGTCTTTTTGGAATTTTTTACGATATTCGTATGCAAGATGTACAGCAGCAATACATGCTTCAGGGTCATCTGCATTCACGTGAATAATCGGAATTTCAAAGCCTTTTGCAAGGTCACTCGCATACTTCGTTGAACGCGAATCTCCGCTATCCGTTGTAAAACCAACGAGGTTATTTGCGATGATATGAAGTGTTCCGCCTGTTTGATAACCTCTTAGTCGGCTTAAGTTTAAAGTCTCAGCAACGATTCCTTCACCAGGAAAAGCAGCATCTCCATGGATAAGAATTGCAAATGCTTTTGACGTATCTTGAACAGGATATCCTTTGCTGTCGCGTGTTTCTTGAGCCGCTCTTGTATATCCTTCAACAACTGGATCTACATACTCTAGATGGCTTGGGTTGTTCGCAAGTGAAATTTTAATTTTGTGAGATTGATCAGTTTCAACCAATCGACTTGCTCCTAAGTGATACTTTACATCCCCTGTCCAGCCAAAGTTAATTCCTCTAGAACCTTCAGAAGGAATCAGCTCTTTGTTTGGAGAATGATGAAATTCAGAGAAAATTAATTCATAAGGTTTTCCAAGAACGTGAGCAAGTACGTTTAAACGTCCTCGGTGTGCCATACCGATTAGAGCATGTTCAGCTCCGTCACGGCATCCTTCTTTTGCAGCTTCGTCAAGCATTGGCACAAGCATGTCAACGCCTTCGATAGAGAAACGCTTTTGTCCGACGAATGTCTTATGAAGGAATTTCTCAAATCCTTCAACTTCTGAAAGACGCGTTAAAAGATTCTTCTTATCTTCTGCTGTAAATTTAGGATAGTGCTGGCTAGTTTCTACCATGGTATTTAACCATTGGCGTTCTTCAGTCTCATGTACATGACTGAACTCATAAGCAATGTTTTTCGTATACACTTCCTGCAGCATTTGAATTGCTTGATAGCCATCTTTAACGCTTGATGGCGCTTCTTTCCAAATAAAGGAAGGTGGTATCGCTTTCAAATCTTCAATTGATAAGTTAAATTCTTTCGGGTCAATATGGTGGTTGTCTTTAGGAAACTCTCCAACTGGGTATAAATTAGCTGCCAAGTGACCGTATGTGCGAATGTTTTCTGCTAATTTTAATGCAGCTGCCAATTTCTCTAAATCCATTCCATCAAAACTCTGTGCAGTACGTTGATTTGGTTCAGAACCCTCACTTGGAGGACCCCAAGCATCAAATCTCTCTTTGAATGAACTGTCAACAGATTCCGGATCCACGCTATATTGATCATATAGTTCAAGGACATAAGCCAGGTTTGGACCGCTCAGTCCTTGCCAAGGATTTTCTGATTTGGAACGTTGATGACTCATCTTTTGTTCCCTCCTGCTTCCCTTTGTAAGTATTGTGCTGTTGCTGTTAACAGGTGATTCATCATTTCTCGCCCTTGATATTTCCCTATTTAAAGCGCTCTCAAACAATGAATGAAAAGAACCTTATCATTGATAAGGTTTCAACTGTAAGCAATGGTCATTGCCATTATACTATATTTTCGCAGAAAGTGAATTTTGTTTTTTACGATTTATGAGATAATTTGCCCATTTTGTTCTGCTGAGTGTAAATATAAGGAGTGCAATCCAAATTAAAGTAAAAGAAATAACGTGAATTCTGCTGAATGTTTCATGATATAGGAACACACCTAAAATGAGCATAATAGTCGGTGCAATGTATTGCAGAAAACCGATCATGGTCATGGAAATACGTTTAACACCTTGTGCAAAACAAATCAGTGGAACGGCGGTAACGAGTCCTGCTCCCCATAATAGAAATGTTGTTAAAGTTCCTCCTGAAACAAATGAAGCTTCACCATTCCATTGAAGGTAAACTAAGTAAATAAATGCAAAAGGAACAACAAACATGGTTTCAAATGTTAATCCTGTTAACGAGTCAAAACTTCCTAATTTTTTTGCGAGTCCATATAGGCCGAAAGAAAGAGCTAAAAAGACCGCCACCCAAGGAAATTCTCCATATTGCCATGTCAGTAGGAAAACACCGCATGCTGCAATAACAAACGAAACAATTTGCCAACTGTTTAATTTTTCTTTTAGTACAAGCATGCCTAACACAACACTTACAAGGGGGTTAATGTAGTAACCTAAACTGGCTTCTACTACATGATTTGTATTTACAGCCCAAATATACATCACCCAATTTCCGCTAATCAACACGGAGGCAGTTAACACGGAAAAAAATTGTTTTCGATTGGTAATGAGTACTCTTAAATCTTTTTGTAAAGTATTTTTCCTTTTTAATAGAATCATTACACCGACCATTAGTAAAAATGACCAGAAGATACGATGTGCTAAAATTTCACCTGAACCAACTAAATCGAGCGGCTTCCAGTAAAGAGGCAGAAAACCCCAGATTAAATAGGATAATGCTGCATACCATATGCCCTTTGTATGTTCATCAGTTTTCATAGTTCGTTCCCCGATTCCCTTATATAAGTTGAAGTTATAAGATTATATAACGGAACATAAAAGGTTAGCCAGCAACACGACTTAAACAGCTGAGTCACCCATTTTTTACATTCGATTTGGTGTTTGAATCCCTAATAATCGCAGACCTTCTTTTAAAACAATCTGGACGGACGCACATAATGCCAATCTTTCGGATGTTTCAGGACTGTTTAGAATTTTATTGTTTGCATAATATTGATTAAATTTATGAGATAGCTTTAACAAATATTTTGAAATGACTGAAGGTTCTTTTCGATTGAATGCCTGTTCAACCATTGCAGGAAAATCATTTAAGATAGAAATGAGATCCCAGCTTTCTTCCTCAATTGAAATTTCTTTTGGCAGTTCCCCGTCAAAGTTTCCTTTGTTTAATAACGTCTGAATTCTTGTGGCTGTATATTGGATATAAGGACCTGTATCACCTTCAAATCTAAGCATTTGCTCAAGGGAAAATTCCACGTCGTTTCCTTTTTCATTTTTAAGGTCGTGAAATATGACTGCACCTACACCAACTTGTTGTGCCACCGTTTTTAGTTCTTCGAGTTCGGGGTTCTTCTCTCGAATGTTTTGTTCAGCTAACTGTATCGCTTCCATAAGGACTGTTTCAAGAAGTACCGTTCTCCCTTTACGAGTGCTCATCTTTTTACCGTCTTGTAAGATTAGACCAAACGGTACATGGTGCATGTTATCTGCCCAATCATGGCCAAGTTTTTTTAGGACACGTTTCACTTGTTCAAAGTGTAATGACTGTTCATGACCGACCACGTAGAAGGCTTGATCGAAGGAGTATGTGTTCTTTCTATAGATGGCAGCAGTAAGGTCACGTGTCGCATAAAGAGTTGCACCATCTGTCTTTTTAATTAGACACGGCGGAATATCGTCCCCTATTCTAACGATTTGAGCACCTTCTGACGTTTCTAACAAGTTTTTTCTCTGAAGCTCTACTACCGTTTCTTCCATCTTATCGTTAAAAAAGGATTCACCGTTGTATGAATCAAACTGTACATCCAAAAGTTCGTAAATCTTTTGAAAGGCTTTTAATGAAGCATCTTTAAACCATATCCATAATTCTGTTGCTTGCGGATCATGGTCTTCTAATTTCTTGAACCACATTCTTCCGTCGTCATTTAATGAAGGATCGTTTTCTGCCTCTTCATGAAAACGAACATAGAGCTTTGTTAATTCTTCAATCGGATTAGCTCGTACTTTTTCTTCTTCTCCCCATTTTAAGTAAGCGCAGATTAACTTTCCGAACTGAGTACCCCAATCACCGATATAGTTGATTCTTACTGTTTTGTATCCGCATTTCTCGCTGATCGATGCTAATGAGGAGCCAATCACGGTAGAGCGGAGATGGCCCATAGAAAAAGGTTTTGCGATATTAGGAGAGGAAAGATCGAAAACAATTGTTTTCTCATTTCCGAAATCATGATCTGCATAATTCTCTTTATCTTGTAATATCTTCGTTAAAAGCTCTAAAACTGCCCTTTTTTTATTAAGAAATACATTTAAATAACCGCCTGCTGCTTCTGCTTTCTCAAACTGATCTGGAATAGTTCCTGTAGCAAGCTCGCTCGCGATTTCATTCGGGGATTTCTTAAGAATCTTTGCCAGTTGAAAACAAGGAAAAGCTAGATCACCTTGATGGATTTGTTTTGGCTTTTCAATTAATTTCTCAATTTGGTCCAACGATCGATCATCAACCAGTTTATTCTTTAGAAAAATGGCAAATTGTTTTTTACCGTTCATTCTTTCTCCCTCCCAAAATAAAAAAACCGCCTCTTCTAGTTACTAGAAGAGACGGATGATTACCGCGGTACCACTCTCGTTGCCTTAAAAAGGCCGCTTGATCTGTTAACGGGATGTTCCCGGTTCGCCCTACTAATCATTTCAAGCAAACATTTCCAAAGTGCGCTTCGTCTGAATGTTGTACCAGGCTTTCACCAACCCTGGCTCGCTATGACAACTTTTACAGAGTACTCTCTTTTTCATAAATATTCTGTCATATAGTTTTTCATATTATATGAGGGTGAAAGAAAAAAGTCAACTTATTCCTTTTTATCAATATCCAAGTAATCTCTCATTTGTTTTATATATCGCTTTAACCTGAAAAGTGTTTCTGTGCGCAAGTATTTGGAAGTGAATGCTGCAGATATGGCAGATACTGAAACAAAAACTCCATGATTTGATACCCTTACAGGTATAACGCCAGTAAAGATTGTTTCACCGCTGTTTTTATATAAAAGTTCTGTAGAAACAAGCACGATTTTTTCTTCTGCTTGCTCTCCTGGCAGAACAGATTGAACTTCAAAAAGAAATTGTACGCTCATAGTTACTCCTTTACGTGGATTACATATGTTTTATGATATAATGCATTGTCTTGAATTGACAGTTTAAACAATAAAGGAAGTATGCAGATGATACAGACATATTCATTTAGAGATAAATATAAAAGTTTCATATTATTAGTCGTTCCTGTTTTAATCACTCAGTTAGGGTTATATGCTATGAATTTTCTTGATACGGTAATGAGCGGGCGTTCAGGAGCCGATCAACTAGCAGGTGTCGCTATTGGATCAAGTCTATGGGTCCCTATATTTACAGGGCTAAATGGAATCTTAATGGCACTAACTCCTATCGTTTCACAGCTTGAAGGAGCTAAAAATACTAAAGGTGTGCCTAGATCCGTCATGCAGGCTGTATACTTATCCGTTGTTGTATCGATTATTGTTCTCATACTAGGTTCATTGGTTTTAAATCCAATTTTAGGAGCTATGTCATTAGATCAAGAAGTCGAGAAAGTAGCAAGAGGCTATTTAATTGCTTTAGCTTGCGGTATTCTACCCCTTTTTTTATACGGAGCATTGCGTTCTTTTATAGATGCACTTGGTCAGACAAGAATAACGATGTTTATTACACTTATTGGATTACCTGTAAATGCTGTTTTTAATTACCTGTTGATCTTCGGTAAAGCGGGATTCCCAGAATTAGGCGGTATTGGTGCAGGTGTTGCTTCCGCGATTACGTATTGGATAACAGCTTTAATAACCGTAATCATTGTTATTAAATTCAATCCTTTTAGAGGTTATAAACTATTTCGCAAGTTTTACACCCCTTCATTAAAAGCTTGGAAGGAACAATTAAAAATTGGTGTGCCGATCGGACTTGCCATCTTTTTTGAAGTAAGTATTTTTGCAGCAGTTACTCTCCTAATGAGTGATTTTAATACGGTTACCATTGCCGCTCACCAAGCTGCGCTCAATTTTGCGTCCTTCCTCTATATGCTTCCGTTGAGCATTTCTTTCGCTCTCACCATTGCAGTTGGATTTGAGGTAGGGGCTGGTCGATTTAAAGACGCTGCACAATATAGCTATATTGGAATCATTGCAGCCGTAGGTTTTGCATTAATTCTTTCGGTCTTTCTTATCGCATTTGATGACCAAGTGGCTCGGATGTATTCAAACGAACCAGAAGTAATCAAACTCACGACTTCATTTTTGTGGTACGCTGTTTTTTTTCAATTAGCTGATGCATTCGGTGCACCCATTCAAGGCGCATTAAGAGGTTATAAAGATGTGAATGTAACGTTCATGCTTTCTTTTATTTCGTATTGGGTTCTTGGACTGCCGGTAGGCTATTATCTAGCTAACTTTACAACACTCGGAGCATATGGCTATTGGATTGGACTTATATCAGGTCTATCAGCTGGAGCCGTATTCTTATTTGTCAGGTTAAAGTTTATCCAATCACATTCCTATTCCTCTTCAGAACAAAAATAAACCAGCCGAGCGGCTGGTTTATTTCTTTTCAAAAAGAGTTAGATACTCACCGTATCCTTTTTCTTTTAACTGTTCTTTCGGTATAAAACGGAGTGCAGCTGAATTGATGCAATAGCGCAATCCTCCGCGATCTCGGGGACCATCCGTAAAAACATGTCCTAAATGAGAATCGGCATCCTTACTTCTTACTTCTGTACGAATCATCCCATGTGACAGATCTTCTTTTTCTTCAACGGTTGAAGAACGGACGGGTTTTGTAAAACTTGGCCAGCCACAGCTGCTGTCAAACTTATCAAGAGAACTGAATAAGGGTTCCCCTGAAACGATATCTACGTATATTCCTTCACCAGTATGATCCCAAAATTCGTTCTGAAACGGCGGTTCTGTTGCATCGTTTTGTGTCACGTTATATTGCATAGGGCTTAATGTTCTAAGGATTTCTTGTTTTTGTTCCTTATCTTCCCAATTCGATCTTATAAAAGCGTCCCGGCCAGACCCTTGTCTATAGCGCTTGTAATGAAAAGGGTTCTTTTTGTGATAATCTTGATGATACTCTTCAGCGGCATAAAAAGTATCAGCGGGTAAAATTAAGGTAGCAATTGGTTTACTAAAACGTCCACTTTCATCTAATTCTTTCTTAGATTGTTCTGCGACTGCTTTTTGTTCATCATCGTGATAAAAAATTGCAGTACGATAGGAGTCCCCTCTGTCATAAAATTGTCCTCCTGCATCAGTCGGATCAATCTGCTTCCAAAACACAGATACTATTTTTTCATACGAGATGACTGATGGATCAAATGTAATCTGAACAGCTTCGAAATGCCCTGTTGTCTCACTGCAAACTTCTTTGTACGTAGGATTTTCTGTATGACCGCCTGTATAGCCTGATTCAACTTTTATGATGCCAGGCCATTCTTCAAAAGGTGTAACCATACACCAAAAGCACCCACCAGCAAAAGTTGCTTTCGCATAGTTACTCATGAAATCCATCTCCTTTATTAACTGTTTGTTACATCATATAAGAATGAGAATCAAATGCATAGAAAAAGGCTCTTATCAAAAGCATTAATCGGTTGATTTCGTAAGCTTAGAAGTGGTTGATTTCCGTTCCAGGTGCTCGCTTTCCGCGGGGCAGGCGGTGAGCCACATTTGGACGTTTCACTTTTAAGTGTCTCACTTGTCTAGTTGCAAGTGACTAGCCCCTCGAGGTCAAAAGCTAAATTGTCTACAAGGCAAAGTGCACCTTGCTAGCCCATTCACCTTTTGCTTGTCGGGGCTGAACGAGTCACTTTCACTTTTCGGACTGCCCGCCTGTCCCGCAGGAGTCTCGCACCTTGCACTACAATCAACGGTCATAGAAGACAAAATTGAAAGCAACAATCTTTTTGAAAAGAGCCTTACAAAACCATTGTTTCTTTTGAAGCGGTTGCTTTCCGTTCCAGGTCTCGCTTTTTGCGGTGAAGGTGGTGAGCAATATTTGGACGTTTTACTTTTAAGTATCTCACCAGCCCGCTCGTTCCGCAGGAGTCTCTCAACCTTCCGTTCCAATTGTCAATGAAGAGAACCCCACAAAATGCCTCTAAAGCAACAAATTTTTATAGAAGAGCTTATCCTTTTTTGACAATTGGACCTACCGTTACAGGTTTCTTGATTGGAGCTGGGGGTTTATCTCTTTTTTGTTTACGGGTATTTTGTAAGAAATAATATAATCCACTTAAAACGATGGCACCACCGATCCATTGGGAGACTGTTAATGTTTCTCCAATCAATATGTAAGCAAGCATCGTTGCTCCAACAGGCTCACCAAGAATGGCCATTGATATCGTTGCTGCTGTGACATATTTTAAAAGCCAATTAAAAAGTACATGTCCGAAAACAGTTGGTATGATGGCAAGCAATAAAAATATTCCCCATTCCTTTTCAGGATATCCAGTCATGGGTATGTTTAAGAAAGTATTATAAACAACAAAAACAATCACAGCTGTTAAAAACACAGTGAAGCTATAAAGAGTTGCAGGTATCGACTTAAGGAGCTTTTGACCGATCAGCATATGCAAAGCCACAACTATTGTTCCTAAAATGGAAAGCAGATCACCCTGGATATGCTGAGCTGAAATACCGATGTCACCCCAACCAATCATAATCGCGCCTATTATAGCAACAAGCATACCTATCATTGCTGCTTTCGAAGTTTTTTCTTTAAACACGATGAAAGCACCAATCATTACAAAAACAGGCTGTAATGAAAGGAGTATTGTGGAACTTGCAACTGTCGTTAATTTTAATGACCCCATCCAAAATAAAAAGTGCAATGCTAAAAAGGTTCCTGATGAAAATAGTAAAGCTGCATCTTTAAACGAGATCTTTTTGAGAAAATTAAATTGTTTCCAAACAAAAGGAAGCATTAATAATAATGTAAACAATAAGCGATACATCCCTTGAACAGAAACTGGGGCTTCTGACCACTTAACAAAAATAGAAGAAAAGGAAATGGCGATAATCCCTATAATCAAGGGTATAATTACTGGTATTTTAAGTGAATCGTTATTCAAGTTCTCACCTTACACTTTCTAGGCATATTTATGTTATTATCAATAACTGATAATTTGTTATTACAAGTAAAAATTTCAGGAGGAGGATAAAATGAAGAAAAGATATATCATATCCTTGCTTCTTTTGCTAATGGTAATCGGTACAGCTGGATGGTACTACTATCCTCAGTATAAGATAAATCAGATCAAGAAAGAATCTGTTATTGATAAAAATGATAATTCAAAACTAAAACAGATTACGTACTTAGATTATTTAAAGGATAGTCCAGATTCCACGTTTAATCACTTAGTTTTGGGTGATTCAGTCGCACAAGGAAGAGGCTCAGAAGAAGGCGGTTTCGCAAACAAAGTTAATGAAAACCTTCAAAATTTAACTGGCAAAACGTTCATTTTGGAGAATCAAGGTGTGTCAGGTGCTACAAGCAAAGGCTTATTAAATCAGCTAGAAATACCTGCAGTTCAGCAATCTGTTAAATCTGCTGATATTATATCAATCAATATTGGCGGAAATGATCTTGTACAAATAGCAAAAGAAGAAGGTCCAATTAAAGCAATTCAAAGCTATGACGAAGTGAAAACAGACTATAAGAAAAATTTAAACGAAATCTTTGAGACGATTAGAGAGCAAAATCCTGATGCCATATTAGTATTAAATGAACTATACAATGTTGTAAATTCAGAGCAAAAATACTATCCAGCAACCGAAAAGCTGCTCAATGATTGGAACTTAATTGCATATGAGACCGCTCTTGCTCATAAACCAGCGCTTGTTGTTCCTGTGAGTGATGCTCTGCAAACTGAAGATATGGATAAATGGCTTTATGATTCAATACATCCCAATGATGAAGGATACGCAAGAATTGCCGATAAGACCATTACGACTTTTCAAAATCAATCTTATAAAGAAGCACAATAAGGGTTAGAAGAGCTGCATAGAGTTAGCAGCTCTTCTACTGACCCACCCCAATGTTTAATTTGTGGCAAAAAATAAAACGTTGTTGCTTTGGACAGATCACGCAGCGTATTTTCCGGATCGAACAAAACAACCTGCTTTCTATTGCCCAGCGCTACTCCCATTTCAGTATGACAGCCTTTTCCCCCCGGTAAAATCACGATGGTTACATCAGAATCCATAACCCCTTTAAATTCGTTCATACCGATAACAGCAAGATCCTCATTTGTTTCTGCCTTATCGTTTTGAGTCCAATCATATGTAAGCTCCCAGTTCAGCGTTTTTTTTACTTCAGCTCCAACTTGTTTTACTAATAATTTGTTTGCAAAACCCGAGGCGATATAAAATTTCATCATACACACTCCCCTATTTTCTTATGTAAAAATCATATTACAATTACGTAATAATGGATATATAAACTTGCATCTATTTGTGAACATGTTAACATAGTACTTTATATAAATGCGGCTTGCTAATCAATGCTGTTTTTGGATGTGTTGATTTCCGTTTCAGGATGCTCACTTTCCGCGGGGCGTCAGGTGAGCCCCCTGTCGCTTTGCGGCAAAGGAGTCTCACCTGACCGCTCGTACCGCAGGAGTCTCGCACCTTGCACTTCAACCAACGATTCATGGTGGCAAGTTTTCATATAAACAAAAATAAGCTTCATTTATTCGTTAATATGAGAAAATGAGTTAGTATGAAAAAACAAATTTTGAAAGAGGGGTTGCATGTTAAAATACAGAAACGTAGCTTTCATTGGTGCAGGTTCAATGGCAGAAGCAATGATATCAGGATTGATCAACAAAGCGGGGATTTCTCCAGATCGAATTACTGCTGCAAACCATTCCAATGAAAATAGAAGAATTGAACTGAATGAAAAATATAACATTCAAACGGTTGCTTTTAACGAATTATCTTTAAGCAACACAGATGTGATTATTCTTGCGGTAAAACCAAAACAAGCAGAAGCAGTTCTGCAGCAATTAAGACCCGCACTTCAAGATCATCATGTGATTCTTTCCGTACTTGCAGGAATATCAACACGTTACATCGAGGAAATCTTGGAAAAGCCTCTTCCTATCATTCGTGTAATGCCGAATACGTCAAGTATGATTGGTGAATCTATCACAGGTATTAGTGCCGGTAAGTATGTGAAAAATGAAGATTTGGATTTAGCTCAAGAATTATCGAAAGCCATCGGCAAAGCAAAAATTATTTCTGAAAAACAGATGGATGTTTTTACAGGCATCGCAGGAAGTGGTCCTGCTTACTTCTATTATCTTTTAGAACACATGGAAGATGTAGCTGTAGAAAATGGCTTAGATCGTGAGTTGGCGCGGGATATTGCAGCTCAAACATTATATGGTGCGAGCAAAATGGTAATGGAGTCTGACGATTCTCCGGCAGAGCTTCGTAAAAAAGTTACTTCACCTAATGGCACAACTGCAGCAGGTCTTGAAGCTCTTGCAGAAAATGGAGGCGGAATAGCCATTGAAAGAGCGGTTGAAAATGCAGCGGAGCGTTCAAAGACGTTAAGAAAAGAATTTGAAAAAGTTCCTGCACTTTAACTAAAAGTAAGACAGCACATGCTTTCTGAACTGCCCCCCAATTGTTAGACACCACTAACAATTGGAGGTGCAGTTTTTTTCATGTCTAAGTATTCATTTGAGTTGAAATTACAGTCTGTCCTTGCTTACCTTGAAGGAAAGGCTTCATTGAGGGAGATCGCCTCTCAGTTCAATACAAGTCTCTTCTCTCTCCGTAACTGGGTAAACCAATATAGGGCAAACGGAGAACAAGGACTTCTAACCAACTATACAAATTACGATATTCAATTTAAAATGGACGTACTTCAATACATGAACGACAATGGAGCGTCCCTTATGCAAACGGCAGCTGTTTTTAAGATTCCTTCGCCACAAAACATCCTCTCATGGAAAAGGAAGGTGGAGGAGGAAGGGCCGGACGCTCTCAAACCAAAGAAAAAGGGGCGTCCGACTATGAAAAAGAAACCACAAGAACCAAAGAATTCAGCACCACCTGAGGGGTCTGAACAGGCATTGAAGGCTGAGAATGAGCGTCTGCGTGCGGAAAATGCCTACTTAAAAAAGTTACAAGCCTTAATTCAAGAAAGAGAAAAATCACCGAACAGGACAAAGCGCAAATAATCCATGAGTTAAGGCAAGAGCATAAGGTGAGGGATCTAATAAGAGCAGCTGGGATGCCACGCAGCACGTATTACTACTGGGTCAAACAAATGGACCGGCCGGATAAATACAAGGAGATCAAAGAGGTCATCGCGGAAATCTACCACGAGCACAAAGGGCGTTACGGGTATCGCCGCATCACCCTCGAGCTGCGCAACAGGGGGATCGGCATTAATCACAAAACGGTCCGCCGCATCATGGGGCAGCTCGGATTAAAAAGCCTCGTACGGCTGAAGAAATACCGTTCCTACCGTGGGCAGGCAGGCCGTATTGCATCTGATAAGATTAAGCGCAATTTCTTCGCCTCAAGTCCTAATGAGAAATGGGCAACGGATGTGACGGAGATCCACTTACACGGTGAAAAGCTTTACTTTTCACCGGTACTTGATTTATACAACGGCGAAATTATCGCCTACAATATGGAACACCGCCCTGTATATTCCCTGGTTTCAAAAATGCTCGATAAAGCCTTTGAACGATTGAACGAAGAAGAATCCCCCATCCTTCATTCCGACCAGGGGTGGCATTACCAGATGAAGGAATACCAGCAGGCACTGAAAGAGCACGGGATTACCCCAAGTATGTCCCGCAAGGGGAACTGCCTGGATAACGCAGCCATGGAGAGCTTCTTTGGCTTATTGAAATCTGAATTGCTTTATCTAAACGAGTTTGAGAGTATGGAACATTTTAAGATTGAACTGGAGAATTACATTCAATACTATAACCACAAACGGATTAAGGCAAAATTAAAAGGCATGAGCCCGGTTCAATACCGAACTCATACCTCAGAGGCTGCCTAAAATCCTAGTGTCTAACTTTTTGGGTTCAGATCATTCACGGCATGTGCTGTTTTAATTTATTCAATCTCTTTAAAACCAAGCTCAAACAATGAAACAGCTATCACTTGGTACCCTTTTTTGTTCGGATGAACACTGTCAAAGGAAACAAGCTCTTTCTCTCTCCCTTTAAAAACCTGATAAAGATCAGCCACTCTAACATTCGGCAACGACTCATAACTTTTAATATGGTTATTGAACAAGTTTACCCATTCAATTGCTTTACTCCATTTAAAATATGGATTATAAAGCGTACATATTCGAATGATAAAAGGTTCTTTATCATCTTTTTTCAATTTAAAGATAACCTTGAAGATTTTTTTTAAGTTTCTTTTGCATTTTTCAAGTGCACGATACAAAGGTTCTTCTTTGTGTGTAAACACATATTTAAATGCAGCTTGAATAAGATCGTTCCCTCCTGCTGTAATTAGGATAATTTTAGAATTTTTTATTGAATTCCTTACTGCTTTGTCTTTTAAGGAAAGGAGAATTTCTTCAGATGTTGTACCGGTAACCGCAAAGTTATTAACTAGGATCTGTTTATTAAAAATATCTTCAGTGAACCCTACATACCTTCCTACATAGCCTTTTCCAAATACGGGTGCCCCTACTCCAACGGTTAAGGAATCCCCGATTGCAGTTAATAACCAATCATAAGAAGCATTATATTTAACCATAAATCCCTTATCCTCCTTTTCAGCAACACACCTCTACTTATAAAATATGATGTGAGAAAAATTTGGACAGGGCGTTTTCATCACTTCCTAGGAAGGGTTATGTCCCTTTTTAATTCGTTGAATATACATATATGGAAACTATTTTGAGGTGATTTTTTTTGAAAGAGAAATCTATGAGAATGTTCCCATACGGCGGATACGATCCTTTTTCCACTCCTACTGCAAAGGGTTACGCAAACAGCCAACAAGTACCCGACAGACCGCCATATGCGCCTGCAACTCCAGTTCCAATGCCGCAGCAACAATATTCACAAGGATTTAACCAACAGCCATACATGCCTTATATGATGCCTATGATGCCTCCAGGAATGCCGCATCCGATGATGCCAGGTATGCCTTTTAACCAAAAACAAGGGCAAGGGAATCAAATGGGAGGGTTTCAGAATAACCAAGGATCTGGGTTAAACTTCGGTAAAATGATGGGCGGAGCAAATCAAGTTATGGGGCTTGCACAGCAAATGGGCAACATCCTTTCCTTCTTTAAATAGAAGCCATTATAAATGGCCTCTATTTTTTTTTGATTAGACGATAATAGTGTTTCAAAAGAAAAGCAGATTCTAATTTGTGAAGTCCCGCCCAATAAGACAACGAGATTGGAACGGATTTCATTTTTACTAACCTTATCTTTTCAATCGAGAAGTCTTGTTCTGAAAACCAGTTCGACTTGAAAAAAGGTCCATGATAATTTTGCTTCCAAACATCATAAAGATGTGGGCTGTATATTTTTTGGTTTTTTTTCGTTTTAAAGAAAGAAAGTTTTTCTATCGGATATTTCTTTTTATGTGGATCATCCTTTAGAGTGAAAACACTTCTGTCATAATCGTTTCGAGATCCAGTGTGAGGAGTTTTAAGAGCAAACGTATAGGTGTTATGAAAATGTTTAGGATGAAAGAGGATGTGGTATAAATTCTGGCCTAATTCAATTCTTGCGTTAAGGCTTTCAAAATTGTACATATTCTTACCAACTGAATTCTTTAACGGAAGTACAGGAAACAAAATTTGAGAAAGCTGAAGCCATTCTTGGATACGATAAGTCAAATGCTTTAATAACTGCTGATATTCCGCTGTTTGGACAAGGTGGTTTTCGATGTGACTTTGTTCGTTTATAATTTGTGCGATGGGTAGCAGCGGGCTATGATCTCCTTGAAAATACAATTCCCAAACCCCTTCCATAAATGGAGATACATTAAAAAAATGACAAAGGTAAAATAACGACATTCCCTTCATCTTACTTTCTTCATACAAAAGCAATTGAGGGTATGCGTCTTCGAATATCATACTGTTTCCCTTTTCTAACATTGTATATAAATTCTCCGCAAATACACCGTCAAGGATGTGAGGCAAGAATTCTCCTTTTAGATCAGTCATAAAGTAACCTGCATTCCTTGAAACCATATGAGCTAAAAATGCCCATTGTATTTCAGGATGTTTCTTGAAAAATGATAAATATGCAGTTGTTCTTGTAATGTTGTCCTTATTTTTTAATTTTGTTTTGTATTTGATTTTTTGTATTAATTCTTTATTGTTTTGAAAACTGATTCTTACGCTATTTCTGTGTTTCATAATTCGTTTCCATTGAAATTGAAGCTGCACTTTTTGCTCTGAACTCAGCTCCCATAACACTTTTTTTCTACTTAATAAAGAAAAGGGCTGAAGTAAGAAATGGATTGGAATGAGTGTAAATTTTGTTAGTATCCTCTTAGAAGAATTCAAATTTAACACCCTCCCTTTATTCTCAATGTATGAAGAGTGAAACTAAAAAACACCCTTTATGGATAAAGGGTGTTAAATTCAGCCTTATTTTGTTGCGACTCCGCCAGATAATAAAAACTTCATAGCGTCCTCTGGTTTGATATCAAGAACTTTGACTTTATCTTTAGGAACTAAGAACGTGAATCCAGCGATTTGAAAAGTTTGGGGGATATAGACAGCAACGTGGTCTGACAATTCATCACTTAAGCTGCTTACATCATCTGTTGTAATAAATCCCACACTTTTCATATTTAGCTCTGGATATTCGATAAGAACAACGGTAGAAAAAGATCGTTTTTCACCAAAAAGAGAATGAATAGTATCTTTGATTACCGTATAAACGGTTTTGACAAAAGGCGTTTTTTCTAAGATTCGATCAATGAGTCTGAATATTTTCCCAGAGATATATTGTGTTGACATCCACCCTAGAACGGTGATCAGAACAATGGTTGTAATAAGCCCGATTCCCGGTATATAGTCTTCTTTTAAGACATCCTTTAATAAATTGCCAAGAATGCTATCGAGAAATCCAAAGATTTTATAGATGATATATACGGCCAATACAATCGGAAGGATCGTCAACAATCCATTAATAAAGTATTTAAGTAATGTTTTCATGTTTTCCTCTAGAGATTCATTTACTAAGATTTTAATGCAGATGTTTTCTTTTCAATTACTTGCTTAAAGTTTTTTTGAAGTTTTGTTGTGACAGGACCAATTTGGTAAGTTTGATCCTTCGTACCTAACAATTTAATAACAGGTGTGACTTCCATGGTTGTACTTGTGATAAAAACTTCATCAGCATTCAGTAGTTCTTCAACAGAAAAAGCTGCTTCTGAGAAAGGAACTCCAATCTCCTGTGCAATCTTTAACACGAGTTGTCTTGTGATTCCATTTAAGATCAGGTTCGTTGCAGGATGTGTTTTAAGTGTACCATCCTTAACAATAAACACGTTAGATGAGGAACCTTCTGTAACTGTTCCATCTCTATGCTGAATCGCTTCTTGGCAATCATAATCAGCTGCTTTCCGTTTAGCCATTACATTTCCAAGCAGGTTTAAGCTTTTAATGTCACAGCGAAGCCATCTGATATCTTCTGTCAAGTACGTCTGAATTCCGTTTGATTGCGAGGCAGCAATTGAATCTAATGAAACAGGTTTTGCAAAACCAGTAACAACACTTTGCATATTCCGTTCATATAGGTGATTTCGCGGTGCAACTCCACGAGTCATTTGGATATAGACCATTCCGTTCACAACATTGTTCTTGCTGATCAGTTCATCCGTTAATTGCTTAAACATTGTGATATCATACGGCATAGAAAGTTCTAACTTTTGAGCGCTTTGCTCAAACCTTTCAAAATGCTCATCAAATCCAAAAGGTTTTCGGTTATAGACAAAAACAACTTCATAGATGCCGTCACCAAAAAGGTAACCTCTGTCTTCAGGATCTACTGGAATAGAACCACTTTTAATAATTTGATCGTGATATAAAACATATGAATTTTCCATGATTTTACCACCTCATATATATGATATGTATACAATTGAGCTTTCATCTACTGTAAATGAAAAAGTGACTCCCATCAAGAGTCACTTTTAAGAACGAAGAATTTAATTAATTGTTCCGCCAGCCTGTTCATATCTTGCCATAAATTCTTGTTTAAATTGATTTGTTAGAGCTAAGTCATGAATCCATAGCGCATTTTCGTCATTTACATCATTGCCGTTTGTACTCCAGTTTGTAGAGCCTGTGATAACAAGCGGGTCACTTGAAGTATCAGCATCAATGATAAAATATTTGTGGTGCAGCTTTCTGGATTCTTTATCCATAAATACAGGAGCTGGATTTTTCCAGCGTGTGTTCGGATTATTAGTGCTCGTTTGTGTAGCGGTTCTGCCTGTCATGTCAATGGAAGCAGACCACCACATGTTCCAAAATGAATCATCAAAAACACCTTTTATATCAAAACCCGTTTTCGTTCCTTCTAAATCGTTAGGGGAACCTTCCCACTTCACTTTAAGTGTGTCAACTAAAGCTTGATCTGACCAAGCAAAAATGCTGAAATACGTATTTTGGTGAGCAGATTGTTCAAGTGTTTCATTCATCTTTGGAACGGCGTTGTCTCCAGGTGAAAAATAAACTTCTACAGTCTTACCGCCAACTGTAACTTGGTGAGGTGTATTATCTGTTTTCCGCGATCCGAAGTTTGATACAGCTGCATTAGGCTGCGTACCTCCGCTTCCCCACATTTCATCAAACTCTGTTTTGTAAGTACTTGAAAGTTCATTTGAATGAAGCTCGATTGAATGATTAGAATTACCGTCTAGTATTCCATTTGACCTGTTTTCATCTGTCCCATATAGTCCGGTCGTTGTGAAATTCCAACTGCCTGTAAAGACCCATTGCCCGTCAACAACAACAAACTTATTGTGCATTTGAGTATCAGGAGAATAATAAGCGTTTGTTTCTTTTTCCTCACCGTCCACTAGCATGTGTCCAGTCTGACTTTGACTGCCTACAGTAACTGTGCGTTGTGTAAAATCGTTGAATCCATCTGAAGGAAGGTTATATTCTGTTCTTTTAGCCTTGTCTTCTACAGCAAAAATAATAGAGTCTGAAAAAATGTGTACATCATCCGCTGTATTCACTACACCATCTTTTCCTCTTGCTAATTTTTCTAGATATATTTTCATAAGCTCATATCGAGCATCATGTTCTGCATCAGATAATGGTTTTGAGTCAGCTAACATTCGTACTGAAACCCCTGCAGATGCTTTTTCTATTAATGCGTTTACGATGTTAGGAAGGTTGATCTCATATGTTGCAATATCGATAGAACTTGTAGCTGAATTAATTCTACTTAACAATCTGTTTTCAAGATTAATATTATAATTGGCCGCGTTACCAGGTGTCGCGAATTGTGTTAAGGCACTTTTATTAAAATAAACATTGATCGCTCCAACATCATTACTAACATTGTTCAATTGTTCTGCTTGTCCGTTTGATGTGCCCTGGATGTTCCCGGGTGTTCCGAATCCTGCATCGTAGCTAGCTGTTGCTGTTTTCCAGTTCTGAATGTCATCTCCGCTGGTCGAGAGGTTTTTCTTCTCCATTGTTGCTCGAGAAGCAGCATCTCCTGCATACCACTTGGAAACAGCATCACTTATTCCATTTGATGAATCTAGAAGCTGAAGACTTTCTCCTGTGTTTGATAGAGCGCCTGTGAAAATTTGATCTGCTGTAACACCAGGTACTGTTGAATCGTCAGTTCGTTCCAGTAAAAAGGTATCACCCGGGTTGATTGAACCGCTAAGCTGAATAGAAGGAGTGCCATCTGCTGATTTTAACGTCCATCCATCAAGTTGAATAGTTTGATCTGTAGGATTGTAAAGTTCAATCCATTCATCATTCGCATCTATCGTTGTCCCCATCCAGGCAATTTCAGAGATAACAGGTCCTTCAACTGTTCCGGCAGCACCAACTTGTTCATGGTGTGAGTTGAAAGAGAAAACAGAAGTCATCAAAACAAACGCGGAAATACTTTTTTTCCATTTCATAAAACAAACCCCTTTTTGTAATGTTATGTAAGCCATGAAAAATCATAGCATAGGAACAGTAGAAGTTTATTAATGATTTTGAATTGTAAAGAAAATTCATCCAAAAGAACTTTATGTATAAAAGTTTTATGAAGATTTTTAAGCAGATGGTCCTACTGAGGAAGTAGTATGCTTGGCCATGGGGTGGTTTATCTTTATTAGAGTCTGTGTAACTAATGTAAATATAATTTAAGTTGTTCATCACAAACAAATAGAAATATTTCTTCTCCCAGTATAGATAACCCGTGCGCTAGCCTTCTCTCATCTTATAAAAAGCTCTTTTCTAAAAGATTATTGCTTTCAAACCTCATTTCTTCTATGACAGTTGATTGGAGTGTAAGGTGCGAGACTCCTGCGGGACAGGCGGGCAGGTGAGACACTTAAGAGTGAAACGTACGAATGTGGCTCACCGCCTGCCCCGCGGAAAGCGAGCACCTGGAACGGAAATCAACCACTTACATAACAACAAAGATTACGAAAACAGTCTATAAAAAAAGAGGCTTAGCTCCAAAAGTTACTTTGCTTTTGAGCCATGCCTCATACATTATTGTTTAACGGTTTTTACGACTTTATTGTCTTTTACCGTTACCATATAAAATTCGTCGTCCATTTCAATCAGGAAGTCTTCATCATATTGTTCTTTTAGCTCTTCTTCAATTTTGAAAGGTTTTTTGAAATGATCGTCAATCACATTTAGACGATCTTTTCGAGCATTTTCACGATTAATCGTATCAAAAACGAAATAAGCTAAAAATACAATTCCTAATGATATTATGATTTTTGCTGTTTTACTCACGGTATGTATCCCCTTCCCTTTATTCCAACAACAAGTATAACCTAAAAGCTGCAAAACAAAAACACCTGGTTTTCCCAGGTGCTTCATATTACTTCCACCAAGTATCATGGATGGATGCAGGATGGTTTCTTTTATGCATGGTTTGTAAGTATCTCTTTTCAATTTTTTCTTTTGAAGTAGCAGAGATTTCTTTTCCTTCTAAGTAATCATCAATCTCTTCATACGTAACTCCAAGTGCTGTTTCATCAGGGATTAGCGGTTTATCGTCTTCTAAATCAGCTGTAGGAACTTTTAAATAGATGCGTTCTTCAGCACCTAATTCTTTTAGCAGCTCTCTTCCCTGTCTCTTATTTAATCCATACAAAGGTACAATATCACAAGCACCATCACCGTGTTTTGTGAAAAAGCCTGTGATTGCTTCAGCTGCATGATCGGTACCAATAACAAGACATTGGTATGCTCCTGCAATATCATACTGAACTTTCATTCTTTCGCGTGCCTTCGTATTTCCTTTTAGAAAGTTAGTAAGCTCCTTATCCGTTGCTTCCATAAAAGAGTTTACTGAAGCATCTACTGCTGGTTTTATATTTACAGTAAGAGAAACATCTGGATCAATAAATTTTAGCGCGCGTTGGGCATCTTCTTCATCTTTTTGAACACCATATGGAAGTCTGACAGCTACGAATTTATAGTCCTCATTGGTTTCATCCCGCAGCTCTTTCATGGCTATCTGAGCTAATTTACCAGCTAAGCTCGAGTCTTGTCCGCCGCTAATGCCTAGAACATAACCTTTTGTACCAGATTTCCTTACATAATCTTTTAGAAATTGAACTCTAGCTTGAATTTCACTTTTTGCATTAATTTCAGGTTCTACTTGTAATTCTTTAATGATCTGTTGTTGAAGTACCAAATTAATCGCCACCTTTACTTTGTACTTAACTGTTCCACTTACCGTTCGTTTTTAATCTAATTTATAATCTTTTTTAAGCTCATATAGGCACTGTAAAGAACGCTTTGCCCATTCACTATTGTCTTCTTCTAATTTTTCTATGTATCCAATCAGAGCACTTTTTAATGAGTCTTTATAAGCTGGAAGGTCACCGGTATACTCCTTCACTGTATGGACGGGCACCCATGTTTTCTCACCATAACTTAATGCTCTTCTTTCTTGAAAAAAAGGAACGTCAGCTTGTTTAGGATGATGCAGATCACCTTGCCGTGGGTGTGACTTTACCGCTAAAACATGGACTAGTACCATCTGATTTCTTTCATCTTCTGCTTTTCCTATATATTGCCCTGTTTTATAGCTTGCGAGTACTAACTTTTCTGTTTCAGTCATTTTTCGCCTCCAGCTTTACATCTATTTCTTTTGATACCACAAAGGCAAGATCTTCATTACCGAATAAGGATAAGACTTGCAACAATGTTTCATTGCTAATGTGCTCCGCCTCTTCTAATGGAACAGTCTGCTCTAACATATGCATCACATATTCGTTATTCGTTTGTTCTGGATAAGCTTTAAGATAAACTTCCTTTGGATCTAATCCATTATTTACACACCATTGAGCGTAAATAATAATCATCATACCTTCGTCTTTTTGATAATTACTGATTACTTTTTCAGAAATTTCATCTGCTCGATTACTCATCTGTTTCCACCTCATTTGATATTCATCATTACCGTTAACTTTAAAACAGGAAAATAAAAAAAGCCAGTATAATCACTGGCTTTACCATTAAACGGTTTGCTGTTCTTTTCGTTCTGTCTCGTAGCGGTTACGAGGATGTTCTAAACATTCTTTCGTACATGAACGCTTATGCTTCACTTCACACTCTGTACAACAAACATGTTGTTTGTTACATTCTGGATTTGCACAGTTCACGTAGCGATCTTCTGTTTTTCCGCAATAATAACATGTAGCAATAACTACATCTTCATCTGTGCGGTTTACCGGAACTGAGATACGCTCATCAAATACGTAGAGTTTTCCATCCCAAAGCTTCCCTTGAACTTCGTCGTCTTTACCGTAAGTTACGATTCCGCCTTCAAGCTGTGATACATCCTGAAACCCTTCTTGTAGAAGAAAGCCTGAGAACTTTTCACAGCGGATACCACCTGTACAGTACGTTAAAACTTTTTTATCTTTAAATTGGCTTATGTTTTCGCGGACCCATTTAGGGAAATCTCTAGATGCTTTAACATCTGGACGAATCGCACCGCGAAAGTGCCCAATTTCATATTCATAATCATTACGTCCGTCAATTACAATAACATCTTCGTCCTGTAACGCTTCGTAAAATTCTCTTGGAGATAAACGTTTACCAGATAATTGGTTTGGATCTACGTCTTCTTCAAAACGCCAAGTTACAAGTTCCTGTTTATGACGAACAAACATTTTTTTAAATGCATGTTGTTCAATATCATCTATTTTAAAAACAATATCTTCAAATCGCGGATCTGCTTTAAGGTGATCCATGTAGATTTGAGTTTGTTCATACGTACCTGACACTGTTCCGTTTATACCCTCAGGTGCTACAATAATTCTTCCTAGAAGACCTAAGTCCTTACAAAACTTTAAATGTTCATCTTTAAAGCTTTCTGGATCATCGATCGGAACATACTTGTAATACAATAGTACTCTCATTTTTTCTGACACAATTATTCACCAACCTGCAACGTTAGTTTATTTTTTGCGACGCCAAATAAAAAACCACCGGTCCCAATAGCCATCCCCGTGGTGAGTACCGGAACTAACCGATAATCAATATATTCAATTGGAAGTGGCGCGCCCACCAGGATTCGAACCCAGAATACGAGAGCCGAAATCTCGTGTGATATCCATTTCACTATAGGCGCTAATTTACGTCACGAATAATATCATAAACAATTTCTTAAAATAATACAAGTGTTTTTTACATCAATTAAATAACTGTTCCTTAATTTACCAAATGACGAGAATCTTCAGAGCTTTCATAGATCGTGATGACAGGTTCTTCAGGATGCCATTTGAATACACCTTTTTTCCCATTTAAGATAGCTGGGAAATGCAGCGTGGAAGAAAATGCATCTTCAAACCACACGCCGTGAGACAATATATTAGAAATAAACATTTCTGCTTCAAGTTCCATGAATTGAATTCGCTTTTCCCAAGCTGCTTTTTCTTCAGCATTTAACTGAGGTTCAACTTGTTGAAATGATTCGTACCAAAGATCAAACTCTCTTTGTAAATTATGGAGAGAGTCAAACTCTTTTGAGAGGACAGGAAGCAATTGGTTGGCTTCTTCTAATGTATAACGCTTCATCACATCGTTCTCCTTCACCTTCATGTCCGTATTATATCAAATGATAAAAACTTTGCACACAAAAATGACAAGAAGAAAACCTTTTGGTTCCCCAAAAGGTTAAATGGTTAGACACATTTCTTTTTTTGGATTCTTTAAGTCTAAATAGAAGTCTCTTACCGTATCATCTTCAAGAAGCTCAGGAAAATCCCTTCTGTACTCTGAACTAATCAAGATTTGTTCTACAAGATCAACAGATCCTTTTCTTAATAAAAGACGTAACGTTAACCATTTATCCCTTTTTGCTTTTAAGTGAAACTTCGTGATAAAAAGCATGATTCTATCATCACTTGAGAACGTCTTTTCCTTTTCTTTTCGTAAATTAATTTGAGATACCGTTTTCATAGAGAACACCCTCCCTTTAATTTGCGAGCTCTTAATACCATTATTATTCAGTTTTTTCTGAAATATACTTGTCCATATTAGAAATCTAGTTTTTTTATGGACGGGTATTAATAGAAAAGCCAGCATTTGCCTCATCAACCTATATTTGATTAAATAACTTTATAAGCAATTAACTAGGAGCTGTGTTTAATGAAAAAACTTCAAAAAGAAATAGTATTAGGAAATTTCCTCACCATATTAACTGAATCAGATACGTGGAGAATCGGAGGCTTTCCACTTCCAGATGGATCTTTCCACGAATTCAGAGAGCCAGAGGCAGTTGTTATTGTAAGAAATGATGAGTTGTATGTCAGGGTTAACCCCTTCACTAAATCACACCCTTCTGTGCAATTTTTAGATAATGCAAAACACATGTATTATTCGAATGAATCGATTAAAGTGCCTGAAGACGGAACCATCTCCTTTCAATGGAAAATGCGCTCTCGCCCAATCGGTACTCATGCTAACGATTTATACGATGGTTTTGTATCTGTGAATTTATTGGACTTTACAACTGGCGCAGCGCTTGATTTTTTTGCTGGGAACGAACAATTTGCAAGTGTTTATGCAGTACTTCCGTTCCCAGGTGTTTCAGTGCCTGAAACCGACAAAACGAGATACTTTTGTATTTTTAAAGAAGAAAAAGATTTTAACGATAGAGAATGGAACGAATATCGAATTACTTACAACCGTGAAGCAGACGAAGTAACTTTCGCTGTAAACGGATCAATCGTAAGAAATGAAAAAAATGTTCCAATCAAATTTAATGAATTTACAGTTGCTCTTGGACTTATGACCGAAAAAGATTTAGCACCAGAAGGCAGTACTTCTCTTCACGGACAAGGCATCATCGGTGAATGGTCACCTATGAAAGTTACGATTGAAGAATAATACAATAATCGCGTTTTACCTTTATAGGTCTGCATGATGCGGGCCTTTTTTTATTTATTCTAGGAATACTTTGAAAATTCCTTTTTTTGCGACAGTTTTATATAATAAGTATTGAGCAATTAAGAGAGGATGTGGCAAAATGTCACAAATAAACGTGTTACAAATTGAAGAAATAACACTTAATCAGCTACATATGCATTTTGAAAATGGGGAATTAAACTCTTTTGACCTTGTAAAATATTATTTAGATCGAATATCAAGATATGATAAACAAGGTCCACAAATCAACTCTGTTCTTGAAGTTAATCCTGGTGCATTATTCATAGCAAGGAAATTAGACCATGAGCGGCAAAACGGGAAAATACGCGGTCCTTTGCACGGGGTCCCTGTTATCATTAAGGACAATATTGATACTGCTGATCAGATGCATACTAGCGCAGGGTCATTAGCTCTTCAAAACCACTATGCTCAAAAAGATGCGTTTATTGTTCAGAAACTGAGAGAAGCTGGTGCTGTTATTTTAGGGAAAGCCAATATGACCGAATGGGCAAACTTCATGGCCTATAATATGCCAAATGGATATAGCTCGAGAGGCGGACAAGTTCTAAATCCCTACGGCCCAGGCGTACTTGATGTAAGTGGTTCCAGTTCTGGATCTGCTGCGGCTGTTGCATGTAACTTTGCCACTCTTGCAATTGGAACAGAAACATCAGGATCTATATTATGCCCTGCTGGTAATAACAATATTGTTGGAATCAAACCAACTGTCGGTTTGGTATCGAGAACAGGAATCATACCTATCTCGATCAGTCAGGATACAGCAGGCCCAATGGCAAGAACCGTTAAGGATGCAGCAATACTGCTTGAAGTAATAGCAGGCGTAGATTCTCAAGATGCAGCCACCCATATTGCACCTGAGCAATCCTCATATACAGATGGTTTAGAACAATCGTCATTAAATGGAAAAAGGTTTGGAGTAACCTATGAGTTTTGTATTCGTGATCTGAATGAAAAACAAAGGTCTGTGTTTGATGAAGTACTACAATTAATAAAAACGCAAGGCGGAGAAATTATTTATTTAGATCAGATCTCTCCATTAGAAAAAGATGGATCTAACTATACTGTTCTTTTACATGAATTCAAATCAGGTCTTAATCATTATTTAAAGTCTGTCTCCCCTGCAATTGGTATTTCAACCTTATCTGATGTCATTGCGTTAAATAATGAACATAAAGATAACTGCCTTAAGTATAATCAAGAGTTACTAATCGAGAGCAACGAAACAGATGGAACTTTAACTAGTACAGAATATCTTCAATCTAGAATGAACGATTTGGAAAAGACACAGAACAAAGGTATTGATCTCGTGATGAACGAAAATCAACTTGATGCTATTATTAGCCCGAACGATGTTTGGTACGGAATTCCAGCAAAAGCAGGCTACCCTTCTATTTCCGTCCCTTCAGGCTTTGATGAAGCTGGATTGCCTCTAAGTGTCATGTTCACAGGTGTTGCTTTCTCAGAGAAAAAGCTTATTCAGTTGGCATATGCGTTTGAACAAGCTTCACAAAAAAGGATAACTGTTGTATTTAAATAGTTAAAAGTAAAAACCGGGAATAGCACCCGGTTTTTTACGATTATTTGGTTCTTTTCTAAATGACTATTGCTTTAGGCCTTTTTCTCTCCATTTGCAAATGGTTTGAAGCTAGCAAACTAGAACGAAAATCAAATACTGTTAAGAGCAAGATTGTATGTGAAAAACAGCACTATACTCATTCATTCCTGTTTTTAAATAACACGGTGTATTGCAGAAATCGCAAGTTCGATGTCTTCAGCACTTACATCATAGTGTGTTGTAAATCTAATTTGTCCTTCCCCGAATGAGACGGCGAGCAGGCCTTCTTTCTTCAGGTTACTTAAGAATTCTTCATTGGTTTGCAAGGTTTTTTCTGTATTAACAATAACAATGTTCGTATCAGGCCTGTTAACAAGAGTTAACTTATCCATTTCTTCTATGGCATCAGCTAGTTTTAATGCTTTTTCATGATCTTCAGCTAAGCGATCTACCATTTCTGTTATCGAGATGATACCGCTTGCTGCAAGGAAACCTGCTTGTCTCATTCCCCCGCCAAGTCGCTTTCTCCATTTTCTCGCTTTTTGAATGACTTCTTTTTTGCCTGCTAATAAGGAACCGACAGGGGACCCTAAACCTTTCGATAAGCAAATCTGTACTGAATCACAATATTGGGTAAAATCTTTCACATCCCTTTTTGATGCTACCACTGCATTAAAGAGACGTGCTCCATCGATATGAACGGGTATGCCCGCGTTAGAAGCAATATCATATATAGCGCTCATGTTCTCTAAAGAAACAATAGATCCTCCAGAACGGTTGTGTGTGTTCTCAAGACATATTAAAGAAGTATCAGGAAAATGAATATCATCAGAACGAATAGCACTTTTCACTGTGTTAGGGTTCATTTCGCCTTTGATACCTTGAACGACTCTTGGCTGAACACCAGCTAAAGCTGAAGTGGCTCCCCCTTCATAAAAAAAGATATGAGACTCTGCTTCAACGATAATCTCATCGCCTGGCGATGTTTGAGCAAGAACGGCTAATTGATTGCCTTGTGTGCCGCTAGTAACAAATAAAGCATCTTCTTTTCCTGTTATTTCAGCAGTCAATTCTTCTAGTCTATTAATCGTGGGATCTTCACCGTAAACATCATCCCCGACTGATGCATTATAGATGGCTTCTCTCATTTTTTTTGTTGGTTGTGTAAGGGTATCACTTCTAAGGTCAATCATATTACACCTCATTCTAAATTTTTTAAGGCTGTTTCCGAAAACTCTGTTGCATTTTTAGAATAGAGTCTTTAGTAAAGGGGCTTATTAATTACTCCATATAAAGTACTGGCATTCCTTTTAATTACAGAAAAACCCAAATCTTTAAATTTCGTGCTTGTTCGATTATCTTTCATCACTACACGCTGTGAAGATACTCTTAATGCTTCATTAATCGTTTTCTTAGTAAGTTCCCCGTAATCAGCACTGCTTTTTAAACCTTGTATACCTGGAGAAGCGATGGTTGATTCGAACATAGGGTCAAAATAAACAACATCATAGCGATTATCAGGTTGTTTTTTTAGAAACTCGTAATGATTACTCTGTACAACTTCAATTCTTCTCATGGCTGCATTCATCTCTGGCAGTTTTGATTCCCATACTTTAAGGCCGCTGCGAACGACAAATGAAATAGCGGTACTGCTCTCAATCCCCGTTACAGAGCCATTCTCTCCCGTGACTAAACTAGCTACTATAGAGTCAGAAGCTAGTCCTAATGTACAGTCCAATAAAGTCATACCTTCACTTAATTGGCTAGCTTCAATAAAGGCATCTTTTTCTCCTCTAAGTATTTGCTTTACACGGAACATTGAAGAATTAGGATGAAAAAAGAAAGGTGTGCCCCCGTCTTTTGGATGATACGAAATTTTATCGACCCCGATCATGAGTACATCTTTATTGTACTTTTCGGTTAAGGATGATATGGAGAGGCCTTCTCGCTCCACGAATGTCCCTCCTATTGATAGGGCAACTTCTTCTGCTTTATTTTGTAACCGCAATGCATTTTTTCCGGCTGTTGTAACAATCAATGTATTCACCTGTCTGTTTATAAATTAATGTTGTTCTTGCAAACTTCGTTGATTCTGAAAGTGATTGATTTCGCTCCAACTAAATGAACAAGGAAGTAAAATCAAATTCAAAAAAGGCTTCTTATTATTTGCATATATCTTGGAACAAACCTAAAATATGGGAAGATATATGTATGAGGAGGCACCACCATGAAAAAAGGTTTATCGTTTCAAGCCTTAGGCAAATTTACATATCGTTTCCGTGTTCTTATTATAACATTTTGGGTACTGACTACCATTGTATTAGGCTTCTTTGCTGTCAAACTTCCTTCAATATTAAGTGGAAGCGGTTTTGAAATGGATGGCTCTTTTTCTAAAGTAGAGAATATTTTTCAAGAAAAGTTCGAACAGCCTAAGTCTTCTGTGATGCTGGTCTTTGATTCTGAAGAATATAACCCTCAAGATCAAGAATATAAAGATTTTGTACTGAATTCTATTGAGCAAATGGGTGATGTTCAAGACGTAGTTGGCGTTCAAAGTCCCTATGCTGCTCCCGAAAAAACGATAAAAGATAGTGTATCGTTTGCTACCATTCAGTTTGATAAGAGCTTCGGAGATTTAAAGACTTCCATTGAACAAATAAGAGACCGATTGCCTGAAGACAAGGAGATCTCAGTTTCATTAACAGGCGGGCCGGTTATTGCTGAAGATATGAACACTGCAAGTCAACACGACTTAGCAAGAGCAGAAGCCATAGGGATACCTGCAGCACTAGTTATTCTTCTACTGGCGTTCGGCGGTTTAATAGCTGCAGGATTACCGATTATAGTCGGAGTGATCTCTGTTGTAAGCTCCCTTGGTCTTCTTTATTTTTATGGTCAAGAAACAAACGTAAGTATTTTCTTACTAAATGTTGTTCCTATGATCGGTCTAGCATTAGGAATAGATTTTGCCCTGCTTCTTGTAAATCGTTTTCGTGAAGAACTTCATCAAGGAATCGAAAAAGCTACCATAATCTCTGTTCAAACAGCAGGTCGATCCATTGCCTTTTCAGGTCTTTGTGTGTTCTTAGGTCTATCAGGTATGCTGCTGATTAATATCGATATTTTTAAAACAGTTGCAATTGGCGGTATGGTTGTTGTTATTCTATCCGTACTGAATGCCATTACATTTTTGCCAGCAATTTTAGCAGTACTTGGTGACCGTGTTAATGCGTTAAAATTGTTTAAACCGAAAAAAAATGGAAAATCAGTTTGGCATTCATTTGCGGCTTTTGTTATGAAGCGACCCGTTATAATGGCGATTACGGCAGCATGTATTTTAGGGTTATCCGTAACCCCCGTTAAAGATATGAAACTTTCAATTCCGGAAGCTGAGGCCCTTCCTCCAGAATATGAGTCTAGAACTGCCTTTGAAAAATTCGAAAAAACCTTTGGTGAAGATGAATTGTACCCGGTGCTCATCGTGGCGGAATCAAATGATTCATACACTACAAATAAAGAATCTCTGCTTGCGTTAGAAAAATTAGTAAAGAATCTTGAAAATGAAAAAGAAGTAACCAAAACAGAATCTATTTTTAATTATACTAACCAGCTTAATGGTTCAGAGCTTTACGATGTGTTGCAGACAGAACAAGGAAAGCAGCAGTTATCCCCTGCATTAAAGCCGTTTATCAATAAAGAAACAGCAGTAATCAGAGCTTATTTATCAGTAGATGTTACAGGTGATGAAGCCAAGCGATTCGTTAAGAAATGGGAAGATGAACATGATGGACTTTCATTAACTATCGGTGGTGTAACAAAGTTTAATCAAGAGATATTTGATGAAATTATCGAAAAAGCACCATATGGGTTAGCGATTGTACTTATTACTACCCTTTTCATACTAATGATTGCATTCCGTTCTGTATTCATACCGATAAAGGCAATCTTTATGAACATGCTTAGTCTGGCAGCTACCTTTGGAATTCTTGTTTGGATATTCCAAAGCGGCGTGCTGATGGACCCAGTTGAAATTGGATTGATGATACCTGTCTTTACGTTCGGAATCGTATTCGGACTGAGTATGGATTACGAGGTTTTCTTAATCTCTAGAATACAAGAAATCTATGAGGAGAGCGGTGATAATGACCACGCTACATTATCGGGATTAACCTCTACTTCAAAAATCATTACTTCAGCCGCTGCAATTATGATTGTGATAACTGGATCCTTTGCTTTTACCAATGTAATGCCTGTAAAGCAAATAGGTATTGCTATTGCACTCGCTATTTTTATAGATGCAACCATCGTCAGGATGATCTTCGTTCCGTCTTTAATGAAGCTTCTCGGAGACTGGAATTGGTGGATGCCATTTTCAAAGAATAAGAAGAATAAAAACCGCGGCGCCCTTTCCTAATGGGGTGCCGTTTTTTTACACATTCAGAAAGTATAACTTGTTTGCATGAAGATTTTCGCCATAGGCAACAAGTTTAGGTCGATCAGTATGACCGCAACTAAGACAGACGCAAAAGGCTATACGGCAACCAAGTTCTCTATAAACTAATTGTGGGAAATTAAAACGTTATATCCTATAATAAGAAATAGCTAGTCTTATTTTTAGGGGTGTTCATATGACTGAAATTATTATAATTCTTCTTATTTCTTATTTGCTAGGTTCAATCCCCTTTGCCCTGTTAGTAGGAAAACTAGGTTATGGCATTGACATCAGAGAACATGGAAGCGGGAATTTAGGCGGTACAAACACGTTTAGGACTTTAGGAAAGAAAGCGGGTTTTATTGTTTCAGCAGCAGATGTTTTAAAAGGTACATTAGCTGCAAGCTTGCCTGTTTTGCTGGATATTGACCTTCATCCACTTATTGCGGGAATACCAGCTGTAATTGGACATTGTTACCCAGTATTTGCGAAATTTAAAGGCGGTAAAGCGGTAGCAACTTCTGGCGGTGTTTTATTATTTGCAGAACCTCTTTTATTTGTTCTCGTTCTGCTTACCTTCTTTTTAACGCTATACTTAAGTAAATACGTTTCACTTTCATCTATTATGGCTGGTGTCGGTTCAATCGCTTTAAGCCTCTTGCTTTCTGGCGACTCCATTACAACCTACATCTTAATTGGCTTTACACTTTTTCTAATCTTTAGACACAGACAAAACATTGTCAGAATCGCTAAAAAAACAGAACCAAAAGTAAAATGGATTTAAGATCGTTCTTATTATAAGGACGATCTTTTTTTATGCTATTTTAGAGAATTTCGTTGCACGTGTAAGTTGTTGATTTCTTTTTCAAATGCTTTGGTCTCAACGGTGCATGTTAATGTGACGAGAAAAATGTCGCGAAATATGTCGAGGGTTGTAAACTCGTGGATAAACAGCAAAAACTTTTGGATTGACAGCCGAAATTCGTGGATAAACGGCCAAAATTTTTGGATTACGTGCCTAAACTTTTGGAATGCATTAGCTGAATACCTAGCTAGGTATATGTTACGACCAGTTTCGATACTCGAAACTGCACCATTTTCAAATCAAAAGCTACCTTGTTCATAAATTCCAGTCGATCTGTTTTGCTAAGCGGTTTTTCAACTTATTTTCTTTGCTTAATTATCAAATTAATACTAATAAAATTAAAAATAGGCTTTTCTCCTAAAAAAGTACAGGCGATTTCACTAAAAACTCCGCATTTGTCCGTGTCCGTTTAGGTGGTTCGGTCATATGGTGTAATGTGACGTTGACCTAGACTTAAATATTTGGAGGGACTGAAATGGAAAACAAGAAAATGAATATGCCTTATGGTGACAATATGAACATTAATATGAAGCCGGTAGCAAACATGCCGTTGCATGGTGGATATGGTGGAGGCTATGGTTATGGACATGGCTGCGGGTTTCTAATTATTGTTGTTCTATTCATCCTGCTAATCATTATCGGAGCGACAGCGTTCCACGGTAAAGATGACGACTGCGACGAATCTTCATCCTCTTCTCATTAAGTCATTATATTTATAAAAAAAGAAAGAGAGAAGCAAATTATGCTTCTCTCTTTCTTTTTTTAAATAGTCCAATTATACTGAATAAAAAGCCTTAGCAATGCTCGTCATATGCTCCGAGCAAATTCTCAAGAATCTCCTCTGGTGCATGGTTTTCAATGTTATGGCGATGTATAAAGTGAACGACTTTTCCATCCTTTAATACAGCCATTGAAGGAGAAGATGGCGGAATATCACCAAAGAATTCTCTCATTTGAGCCGTAGCTTCTTTATCCTGACCGGCAAACACCGTCACAAATTGATCAGGCTTTACAGAGTGGTTCTGTGATGCAATTGCAACTGGACGAGCTAGACCTGCAGCACATCCACATACAGAATTAATCACAACTAATGCAGTACCTTCTGTTTCCTGCATAAAATAATTAACTTCTTCAGGTGTTTTTAACTCTTCAAAACCAGCGCGCGTTAATTCATCTCTCATAGGTTGAGCCATTTGTTTCATATATTCTTCATAGGCATTCATAATTTATTCCTCCTGAAAACGAATCATTTACATACAATGTTATTATAGCGTAAACAAGCCATCTTTTTAACTATTTCGGCTTATCTCATGAATCTTCTTATTTTCAAGTATGTTTACTTTTTGATAATGAGGTTTGAAACTTTCTTTTATTAATGTATTAGCTACTGAACTTGCTTCAATTGGTTCATATTTTTTAGGGTATACAGATGGTAAAGCTTTATAGAGCTTTTCAGCAAATCTTTCTCCAAGCCTGAACTCATCACGGACCCCTATCAATAAAGAAGGCCTAACAATTGTGAGATGAGGAAGGTTCATTGAGATCAACTGTGACTCCATCTTCCCTTTAACTCTATTATAAAAGAATGTTGATTTGGCATTAGCTCCTAGGGCTGAAATAACTGAAAGATGTTTGATGTTTAATTTTTGAGCAAGTCTGCCTAACTTAACTGGAATATGCAGATCTACTTCTTCAAAAGCACTTTTTGATTTAGCTTTTTTCATCGTCGTACCGATACAGATAAACATTGCATCAGCTTTAATGTTTTCTAAGCGGTATTCAGGTGCTGAAAAATCGAATATGATTTCTTTTATTTTTTCATGTTTTATGTCTGTCGCTTTTCTAACGAGCATAATAATTTCTTGACACATAGGATCATTAAGGAGCTGTTTTACGACTTCCTGACCGACTAAACCACTTGATCCTGCAATAATAACTGTTTCACTATTCATTATTTAATGACCCTTTCTTTTTCTTGAAAGCAAATTTTTAATAATAATTCGGACTGGTAGGTGTATTTGGGTGAAGCATTCTTATTTTATCACTGGTTATCCAGGTTTTATAGCCTCAAAACTTGTAAAGGCTCTGCAAACAGAATATCCATCTTCTTCTTTTTACTTATTAATCTTAAAACAAGAAAGACAAATAGCCGAAAAAAAACTAGAAAATCATCATGAAAATATACAACTTATAGAAGGTGACATTACTAAAGAAAATTTAGGTTTGTCTTATACAGAAATCGAACACCTTGCAAATCATATTACACATTGTGTTCATTTAGCAGCTCTATACGATTTAACCATTCCGTATGATCCTGCTTATTCCTGTAATGTTATCGGAACTAAAAACGTCTTATCCTTTGTAGAGAAATGCAAGGATTTAAAACGATTTTGTTATTACAGCACTGCTTATGTATCAGGTAACGAGCAAGGGGAAATCCTTGAAAATGATTTTAGAAAGCCTCAAAGCTTTCGTAATTTTTACGAACAAACAAAGCATGAAGCAGAAAGTATTGTTAGAGCATCTATGGATAGGATACCAACCACCATCATTAGGCCAGGAATTATTGTAGGTGATTCGATAACAGGTGAAACCATTAAGTTTGACGGTCCTTATTTTATGATGCAGTTTTTAAACCGTTTAGCTCGTCTTCCAATTCCTAATATCGGCAAGTCAACATCGAAAATTCATCTCGTTCCCGTCGATTTTATAATTAAAGCCTCCGTATTCTTAATGCACGACCCTAGAGGTGAATCAAAAACGTACCACATGCTTAGTCCTGATTCACCTTCTATTCAGGAAGCATATTCTTTATTATGCCAAGAGCTTACTGGTAAAAAACCTAGTTGGACGTTATCTAGAATGTTTGCAGAACGATTATTGTCCATATCTATCCTTTCTAAATGGCTAGGCGTACCTTATGAAACGCTCTCTTACTTTTCTCATGATGCGCAATATGATACGACTCAGCTAGTTAGGGACCTGCAAGGAACTGAAATTACTTGTCCTCCATTTAAGGAATATGTTGGCGCTATTGTGCAATATTACAAAAACAACGCAAGTGATTATAACTTGAAAAGGTATTAAAAGGGATGGCAGTCTAAACTGTCATCCCTTACTTTACACTAAATTATTACTGCTGCTGACTACTTCGGCAGCTAATGTATTTTTAAAATGTGATATTGCCCATTCATGTCCCGCCTGACTAAAACTTTGAACAGCATCTTCATGAACTATAATTGAAAAGCCTTTATTGTACGCGTCAACAGCAGTATGTAATACACATATATCTGTACACACTCCTGTAAGGTGCAATTCTTGTATGTTTCTTTCTCGCAATTTTAATTCTAGATTAGTTCCCGCAAAAGCACTATAGCGAGTCTTATCTAACCAGTGAATTTGCTTTGCTAAATCTGCACGGTTTTTTGTATAAACATCATTTAGCTTTCCATACAGCTCCCTGCCTTCAGTGTTTCGAATATTATGTGGAGGGAACAACTTGCTTTCTGGATGATATTGGTCGTTTTCTTCATGTACATCTACTGCAAAAACCACATAATCTTCATTTCTCAAAAACTCTTTTGTAAGTGATACAATTCTCTCTTCAATTATCTGACCAGGCTTTCCGCATGTCAGCTTACCTTCATCGGCTACAAAATCGTTCGTATAATCAATTACAATTAATGCTTTCATTCCATCCTCCATTTAACCAAGTGTTTCAATCTCAACACTGCGTATTCCTTCAATCTTCTTCACATCATCATAAAGGTCTGTAGTATACCTTTTTTCGTAAATGGATGCTGACAATTCCATCTTTTTGTTGTCGTTTTCTAGATCTTTAATTCTCACATTAACGATTTTGACTTTAAGCTCGTTAATCTCTTTCATGACATCACTCATATTTGTGTCAGGATTTACAACTAACTTTAACTTAATATCAATTTGTCTTAATGCTTTCGGACCAATCCATTTCATGATTAAAGGAATAAGCTCTACGCTGATCAATATTAAAAATGCACCAGCTGCTGCTTCTTTATAAAACCCTGCTCCTGCTGCAATTCCTAAACCTGATGCTCCCCATATCATGGCGGCTGTTGTGAGTCCTGAAATCACATCGTTGCTGCGCCTTAAAATAACACCAGCACCTAGAAAACCGATTCCACTTACAATCTGTGCGGCTAGACGCATCGGATCCATAACGGTCTGACTTGAAACAAGTGAAAATTGTTTAGCAGATTCAATGCTTACGATTGTGAGCAAACAGCTGCTTATTGAGATAACAAGACTTGTTTTAAGTCCAACTGGTTTGTTTTTCAGTTCTCGTTCAATTCCGATGATAAGTCCGAAAAATGCTGACATTCCTAGTTTAACTAAGACAACACTCATGATGTTCACACCTCTCTTCTGTTTTTGCCCTTACTTAATAATACGCAAACAGGGGAATTAAATCCTTCTAAAGTTCGATAGGTTTGCATTTGAAGGATTAAGTTTTTCAGTTTATAATAGAAAATGTTATTATCTGAAAATATAAACTATTCAGTTAAAAAGGAGGTTTGAAATTTTTACTTCACAAAATTAAATATTGAGGAGGAAATGACTTGTTACCTAAAAAACAGCAAAAATTTGAACACCCAAGGTATAGCGAAATCGTTGAATCCAGTCAATTTAAGCAGTTAATGGAAGAGAAAAAACGTTTTATTATGCCGATGACCGTATTTTTTTTACTGTTTTACTTTAGCCTTCCCCTTTTAACAGCTTACACAGATGTATTGAACCAACGGGCCATAGGTGATATCTCGTGGGCATGGATCTTTGCATTTGCACAATTTATAATGACGTGGTCGTTATGTATGATCTATACGAAGCGAGCAAAACGATTCGATGAGCTTGCTGAAAAAGTTGTAACAGAAATGGACAAGGAGGCCTCCTCATGAATGGTACAGCGTTTTCTTTGTTTCTAGGAATTGTCGCTTTAACATTAGTCATTACTTATTTTGCATCTAAAAAAACGAAAACTACAAGTGATTTCTACACAGCTGACGGTGGCCTAACTGGCATGCAGAACGGACTTGCTATCGCAGGTGACTATATGTCAGCAGCTTCGTTTCTAGGAATTGCGGGCACAATTGCACTTTCTGGCTTTGATGGCTTTTTCTATAGCATTGGTTTTTTAGTAGCCTATCTGGTTGTTCTATATTTGGTCGCAGAGCCACTTCGTAACCTAGGTAAATATACGATGGCGGATATGATTGCTGCAAGGTTCAATGATAAAAAAGTTCGTGGTGTTGCTGCACTTAATACGATGGCGATATCAACCTTTTATATGGTTGCGCAATTAGTTGGTGCTGGTGCCTTAATCAAACTGTTATTAGGTATTGATTACATATATTCCGTCCTTATCGTGGGTGTTTTAATGACTGTCTATGTTGTTTTTGGCGGAATGACTGCTACTTCATGGGTGCAAATTGTTAAAGCTATTTTATTAATGCTCGGTACATTTATTATTTCTGTTATGGTATTCGCAAAATTCGGATTCAGTTTTACAGAAATGTTTAACCAAGTAAAAAATGCTACTCCACTTGGTGAGTCCTTTTTAAATCCAGGAAACAAGTTTAAAGATCCTCTTGATACGATCTCATTAAACTTAGCACTCGTTTTAGGTACAGCCGGCCTTCCTCATATTTTAATCCGATTCTTCACTGTAAAAGATGCACCTACTGCAAGGAAATCAGTTGTATATGCCACATGGCTGATCGGTGCTTTTTATATCATGACGATCTTTTTAGGCTTTGGAGCTGCTGCTTTTGTTGGTCAAGATAAAATTGTAGCAGCAAATGCAGCTGGAAACATGGCCGCTCCATTGCTTGCTGAAGTGCTTGGAGGGGAGTTTTTATTTGCTTTTGTTTCAGCTGTCGCTTTTGCTACCATTTTAGCGGTTGTAGCAGGACTTGTGCTATCAGCAGCTTCTGCTTTTGCACATGACTTTTACACACATATCGTACGAAAAGGTCATGCGACAGAGAGAGAGCAAATGAAAGCAGCCAAATGGGCTTCTGTTGGCGTAGCTATTATCTCGATTATTTTAGCCCTTTTTGCACAAAAACTGAACGTTGCATTCTTGGTCTCTCTTGCCTTTGCAGTTGCGGCAAGTGCGAACCTTCCAATCATCCTGCTTACGATCTTCTGGAAACGCTTTAATACAGCTGGTGCCGTAACAGGTATGCTTGTTGGATTAATAAGCTCACTAGTTTTGGTAACAATTTCGCCAAGCGTTTGGTCTCCTATAGAAGGAGCAGCTATATTAACGGGCGAAGCAATTTTCCCTCTCGCGAATCCTGGAATTGTATCTATTCCGCTCGGTTTCTTAGGAGCAATTGTAGGCACGATGCTAACAAAACCTTCTGATGCCGACAAGTTTAACGAAATATTAGTAAAAGCTAATACAGGTTCAGGATTGCGTAAAGGTGCATAATGAAAGGGAGAAAACCGGCTATTTTTGAGCCGGTTTTTCTTTTGTAGCAGCTTGTTTTGGAACGAGAGGATAAAATAGTATTCCTGAAGCAAGCAGAGCAATACCAAATAAAAAGGTCTTAATATCAGCTGTTCCGGCATAGATTACCCAAATCGAATAGATAGCTGCAAGTGAAGCGATGACTGCATCTGTTGATCGGCTCCTTCTTGAACCTTCATATGTCTCCCCTTTTATTACAAGTTTCAATTGATAAAGAGAAGCGACCATATAAGGAACCAGGAAAGCTAATGTCGCAATAAAAATCATAAAATCGAATGCTGATGCCATGGATTGAGAGATTACAGAAAATAAGAAGGCTTGCGTACATAAGTTTGTAATCCAGAGTGAAAAAACAGGAGAGCCTTTTTTGTTTTCTTTTAAAAAGTGAGGTATAAACATTCGTTGTTTAGCGGCTTGAAAAGGTACTTCAGCAGATAATAAGACCCATCCAACCGTTGCACCAAATAGTGATATGACTCCTAATGTGGCCATCACCATACTTCCCGATGGACCTATGGCAGTTTTTAATGCGTCAACTAATGGTTTTTGAGATTCAACCAGTTCATTCTGTGGCAATGTTCCCATGACCAATAGCGTGATACTTAAGTACAGTGCAAGTGCGATTATCAGTCCAAGTATTGTTGCTTTTTTTACATCACTCTTTTTCTTGGCTCGAGTTGAAAAAACTACAGCTGATTCTACTCCGACAAAAGCCCATAATGTAGCAATTGCCGCATTGTTGATTTGTGAAAGAAAACCAGTTTGAACACCGCCTTCTCCTTCGATCGGTTCATAAAAAGGAATAAGGTTACTAGCTTGGAACGCATAGAGACATGCAAGAATAAAGAGCAAAAAGCCTAAAACTTTTGCAGCGGTTGCAACAAAATTTACTTTTCCTGCTCCTTCAATTCCATTCAGAATTAAATAGTGGACGCTCCAAAGAAGGATTGTGCAAACGGCAAACGTAATCACGCCTCCAGTTGTAACTGTTGTTCCCAGAATCTTAAATAATGGATTTCCGTTAGTCATAACAGGAAAAAAAGTAGATAAATAACTCGCAAAAGTTGTGATGATGGCAACGTTACCAGACCAGTTTGCTACCCAATATCCCCAGCTTACAAGGTAACCTGCTAACAATGAAGAATTGGAATCTTTCTTAAATAACGCTTTAGCGTAGTTTTGAGGTCCTCCATTTAACTCAGGTTTCCTTAATGATAAATTACCGAATACAAGCGCTGTCATTAAGACGCCAAACCCCGTAATTATCCAGGCGGAAAGAACACCAGATGGACTTGCTACCTCTGCAAGTGAGCGAGGCAGCATAAAAATACCTGAACCTACCATGTTACCGACGACAAGCGCCGTTAAAACCCAAAAACCTAAATTTCTTTTCAACACAAAACCCACCTTTCCACTAAAACTATTTTACCCAATGAGAACTGTTGTAACTCATATAAAAAAAGAGCTATTTTCGCAAACCTTGAAGTAGTTGTTTTGGCTCTTTCAACAGGTTACCTCTTATACCGAGTAGGGTATCCAGAGGGCTAATTCAAGAAATTTTTAAAATAATTCCGGAAATTTCAACGTTATTACCGCGAGTTTTGACCTTAATCCGGCGAGTTTTCCTCATATATCGGCGAGTCGACATAAAGTGACAAAAATAAAAAGACTTATACCCTCCTCCTAATCAATGTTCTTTCATGATTTGATTACATTAACCTTGTTGGTTGATGCTTCATCCACTGGCAAATGTTTTATGAAACAAAAAAGGAACCTGAATAATCAGGTTCTTGCAAGAATTAGATTTGAAGGTATGTTTTCCCGTCTTCTTGAATGATCTTCTCTTCTTTCATAAGCTTTCCTAGCGCACGCTTAAATGCAGCTTTGCTCATCTGGAAAGTTTCTTTAATTTCTTCGGGTGAAGATTTATCCGTAAGAGGCATTTGTCCTTTGTTTTCTCTTAAATATTGATAAATACGCTCAGAATCTTCACTGTACGCAATCTCTTTTCTTGCTCGCATCGATAAGTTGATTCTTCCATCTTCACGAACGAATGCGACACGTGCTCCCAGCTTTTGACCAAGACGCGGCTTAACTTTTAATTCGTCGTTATGAATAAATCCGATGTGCTGAGAATCGGTAAACAGCAAGACACCAGCTTCGTTTATCTTATAAACATATCCAGACGTTTGTTGATTAAATGCTTCTTCAGTTGCTGCCTCTGCTTGTTCAACCATTTCTTCTTCTGTTGCCAGGTCAGCAAAGAGGCGTCCCTTTTTATCCAGCTTTAAACCGGAATATAAACGGTCTCCAAGATGTGGCCACTCGTCCCATGATTCAGGCAGATCATCTTTTGATAACAGCACATCTTTTTTGATTCCTATGTGAAGAAATACACCTAACTTACGGTTTACACCTGCTACTTCAAGCCAAGCCAATGAATCGAGCTGTACTTTTGGAATTGTTTCCGTAGCAGCAAGTCTTCCTTCATGATCTTGATACAAAAATACTTCAACTAAACTTCCCTCTTCATGCTTGCTTTTGGCTTCTGCTTTGTGCAAAAGGACTTCCTTGCCATCTTCTAAATCAAGAACATAGCCCAAATCTGAATTCCTTAGTACTTTAAGAGAGTATACTAAACCTGGTTTTTTTGATTCCATATTTTCATTCCTTTTTTTAAAAGATACATAAGAAAAAAGAAAAAACCTACATAGTAGGTTTTCGCCTTCTTTTCTTAATTATTCATCCTTATTTTCTTTGGATGCTTCCAATTCCATCAGTTTTTTTACTAAGATGTGCTGTGGCATGTGCATCAACTGCTCCAATGGCACGTTTAATGCCTTTGCTAATTTAACAGCAGTGTCTGCTGAAAGTTGTAATGGTTTCATATGCATCCCTCCTACAGAAGTATAGCAGTTTGTAAGGATCATTTATACTATTTCTTAAAATAGTCCTACTGCTTTTCCATCTTCTGAAACGTCCATGTTGTTTGCAGCCGGCACTTTAGGTAATCCTGGCATTGTCATAACATCCCCCGTTAGAGCTACTATGAATCCTGCCCCGATTGAAGGTTTCAGTTCTCTGATCGTAATGGTAAAGTTTTCGGGACGTCCTAACTTTTTCGGATCATCTGAGAATGAGTATTGAGTTTTTGCCATGCAGACAGGCAGTTCATTCCATCCAAAGTCATTATACTGCTTCATTTGTTTTAGTGCTTTTGGAGAGAATTGCACTTCGCCAGCTCCGTATACTTTTTTACAAATGGTTTCTATTTTTTCTTGTAAAGAAACGTTTAATTCATACAATGGTTTGTATGAATTTTTTTCTGTTTCAATCGTCTCCAATACTCTTTTTGCCAGCGCTTCTCCGCCTTCTCCGCCTTTAGCCCATACATCAGCTTCTTCAGCGGCAACGCCTTTTTCTTTACACCATTCTTTAATAAATGCAATTTCTTCATCTGTGTCTGTAACAAATTTATTGATGGCAACAACGACTGGAACACCAAAGTGTTTTAATGTTTCTAAGTGTTTCTCAAGGTTTGGCATTCCTTTTTCAAGTGCTCCAACGTCTGGATTTTTCAAATATTCTTTAGCTAAGCCACCGTGCATTTTAAGCGCTCTAACTGTAGCCACAATAACAACTGCGCTTGGGTTGATACCAGCATATCTCGCTTTAATATCTAAGAACTTCTCAGCTCCAAGATCAGCACCGAATCCAGCTTCTGTCACAACCATATCGCCTAACTTAGATGCAAGTTTTGTTGCGATTACACTGTTGCATCCATGAGCAATATTGGCAAAAGGACCACCATGAACAAGAGCTGGTGTGTTTTCCAATGTTTGAACGATATTTGGACGAATTGCGTCTTTTAATAGCAATGTCAGCGCGCCATGAGCATTCAAATCCCCTGCAGTAACAGGCTGATTGTCATAATCAAATGCTACAACCATTCTAGAAAGTCGTGCTTTTAAGTCTTCTAGATCGTTCGCTAAACAGAAGATCGCCATAACTTCAGATGCAACGGTTATATCAAACCCGTCTTCACGAGGAACGCCTTGAACGGGTCCGCCTAATCCGATCACGATTTTTCTTAAAGCGCGGTCGTTCATATCTAATGCACGCTTCCATACGATGCGCCGCGGGTCGATATTCAACTCGTTTCCTTGGTGAATGTGGTTATCAATAAGTGCGGCTAATGCATTGTTCGCAGTAGTAATGGCATGCAGGTCGCCAGTAAAGTGAAGATTGATATCTTCCATCGGCATGACTTGTGAATAACCACCACCTGCTGCTCCGCCTTTAATCCCCATGCTAGGGCCTAATGATGGTTCACGCAAAGCGATAATCGTTTTCTTTCCTACACGATTAAGTGCTTGTCCAAGTCCAACTGTTACCGTAGATTTACCTTCTCCTGCAGGTGTTGGACTAATTGCTGTAACTAAGACTACTTTTCCCTCTTCAACACTTTGAAGTTTTTGAAAAAGATCTAATGAGAGTTTCCCTTTGTATCTTCCGTAAGGCTCCCAATCATCTTCTTCAATTCCTAGTTGTCCTACAATTTCTTCAATTCGCAGCATTTTAGCTGATTGGGCAATCTCGATATCACTTTTATACGTAACCTTTTCTAGCATGTTGATTTAACCCTCCATATGTAAAATTGTCTCCACTATCTATTGTATATGAAACAAGTATGTGATGCGACGAGTTTTTCTATTACAAGTTTTAATCGTTTAGTTTACTTGGTAAGAGGATATCGTATAATAGGTATGGAAAGATATACTAAGAGATTTATTAGGAGGCAGTATAATGGCAAAAATTGACGTTCAAGGCTTTGGTACATATCAGATTGAGAACGGAAAGAAACTTGTAAACGCTTTAGAGGATAACGGAATCGACATTCTCCACCGTTGTGGAGGAAAAGCAAAGTGTACAACATGCCGCGTTGAGGTTTTATCCGGAGATTTAGGTCCTATAGGAGAAAATGAAGCAAATATTATCGCTACAAAAGGTCTGTCTGGCAATGTTCGATTATCATGCCAAATCTGTGTTACGGAAGACGCTTCCATTAAGCCAATCCTTACTGTAACATCTGAAGGTTTGGATGCTGGTCCACGTCCTGCTGAAGAGTGTTAATACTAGACAAAAGTGAAAAAAAGCCCTGAAATGGGGCTTTTTTTTCTTGTCAAAATAAATCAACAACTCGTCAATATAATTGAAAAACTTGTCAATATAATTGAAAAACTCGTCAATAAAAGATGAAAACTGGTGAAATTGAATAGAATAGTTGTCATTAAAAGACTGTTTCTTCTTAAATCGAGCAGAACTCAAAAGTAAAAGCTTATAATTTCCCTTCCCACTCACCGAAAAACTGATCCAAAAAGCTCTCTAAGAATACATGACGATCATCTGCAAGCTTTCTTGCGTAAGATGTGTTCATTCCATGCTTTAACTTTAATAGTTTTTCATAAAAGTGGTTAACGGCCGTACTTTTTTCATTTCGGTACTGTTCTTTAGTCATTTTTTCTCGAACAGGAATCTCAGGGTCGTACATCAATTGTCCTTTTGCTCCTGAATATGCAAACGTTCTTCCGATTCCAATAGCTCCGAGTGCATCCAGCCGGTCAGCGTCTTGAACGACCTTCCCCTCGATTGAATTCATCTCAGTTTGATTACCGCCTTTAAAAGACATAGTAGAAATAATGGACAAAATATGAGTTATGTAATGATCTTCAACGGATATAGACTCTAGCCATTGCTTTACTTCTTCTAACCCTTCTTCTTCACTTCCAGCAATTTTTTCATCAGCTATGTCGTGAAGCAACGCAGCCATTACACATACAAAATGGTTCGCTCCTTCTTTTTCAGCAATTTTTTCAGCTAGATTTCTTACACGGTATATGTGATACCAATCATGTCCGCTGCTTTCGTCTTTTAGCTTGTTCTTTACAAAATTCTCTGTTTGATCGATCATCGTATGTTTCATGCTTACCCCACTGTACAAGAATGTTTCTTTTCTCTGCTTGATTTTAATCGATTCAGTAAAGCATAGGCGCGTTTCTTTGAAGTGATTTTCTCTTTTACAAAAGATTCAAGAAGTGCAATAAAGTAACTTCCATCAAAAGATAATTGCTGTATGAGCGTAACTTCTAATGCAATCTTCACTTGTGATTCTGTAGCATCGGTATAATGTCTGCCAAAATCAATAAAATGAAGATCACCATCATTTAAACGAAACCCTTTAGAAGCCAGCAAAGCTACATAATCATCTAGGATATTTTCTTCCATTTTTTACCTCATCCCCAAAATCAAAAGATTCTAGTAAATTGTACCAGTAGTTATTAAAGATTATCAATGACTTCTTTCTTTGCTTGAATGATCTTTCCGTTTAATGCTTGAGTAACCAGCTGATCTGCATCTTTATTTTTATTTCTTGCTACCCACTCATAAACAGGTTCGACTTGAAGCTTCTTAAATAGTGTTTCGATCTTGTCTGCCCAGTTCTGGAGGTTTGTTTCATAACAAGGCCATTCACCTTTCAATTGCTCTATAACTACCTTTGAATCACCTTGAATGATTACTTCCTCATACTGTACACCAAGCTCTTCAAGTTCTTGTGCAGCGATCCACAATGCAGCATATTCTGCTTCATTATTGGATTCAAGGTTTGTCAAACTAGCGTTTTTCTTGATGCGGTAGTTCACGCCGTTTTGAGAGTAACGAATGATAATTCCTTGTCCGCTCGCTCCCGTTTCTGCCTTATACCCTCCATCAAAATAGATCGAGATGTTCTTAGGTTCTTCGTTTTTTACCTCTGTTAGCTTCAAAAGCTCTTTCTTTGTCCAAGAAACACCCTTCGTATCGATAAAGATCAATTCAGACACTCTTCCTGTTTTTTCAAGGTCAGCTGTAATAAAGAGAGCTTCGTTCAATGACATTGGATCAGAAACAAACCGAATCTTTAATGGTGATTTAGGGTGTTTGTACATATACTCTATTGAGAAGTTCATAGTATTCTCCTTTTTGTTTTTTATAAAGTACTTTATAATACGTATATATTTATATAGAGGAGAGACGCATTTGATAGAGATATACATTGATGGTGCGAGTGCAGGTGATCCGGGACTTTCTGGAGCCGGCGTATATGTAAAAATCGGAAATGGCACAACTCATTCTCATCGTTTTCCAATTGGTGTTATGTCTAACCATGAAGCTGAGTATCATGCGCTTATTCATGGATTAGAGTTATGTATTGAAAACGATTGGAGAATTGTATCCTTTCGCACAGATTCTCAAGCCGTAGAAAGAGCGATCGATAAAAGATACGCAAAAGATAAACGTTATACTGAACTATTAGAAAAAGCGTTAAACTTATCACAACAGCTCGACCTGTTTTTCATTAAGTGGATACCATCCAAACAAAATAAGATAGCAGATGAATTGGCAAGGCAAGCCATTCAAATGAATAGGAGCCAGCCAAATGATTAAAAAACCTTGGTTTGCGGATTTCAATTTATTACTGGTTGCACTGATCTGGGGAACTACTTTTGTTATCGTGCAAAAAGCTATTGCTTTTTTAGAGCCTTATTCCTTTAATACGATACGCTTTAGTTTTGCGGCACTTATCTTGGTTCTTATTCTATTTTTGTTTAACTCGTCATCACTCATTCATTTTAAAAATAAAAATCTTTTGATAAGCGGTGTTATTCTCGGATTTTGGTTGTTCCTAGGTTATGGCCTTCAAACGGTTGGACTATTATATACCACATCATCTAAAGCTGGATTTATTACAGGCTTAAGTGTGGTTTTAGTACCGCTTTTTAGCTATATCTTGTTGAAACACAAGCTGAATTGGCAAGTCGGAATAAGTTCGTTACTTGCTGTTGCAGGTCTCTACTTACTGACTATACACAACAGTTTAACATTAAATGTCGGCGATGCTTATGTACTGTTATGTGCTGTTTCTTTTGCTCTTCATATTGTTTTTACCGGTAAGTTCGCTGGATCATTCAATGCCTTGTGTTTAACAGTCATACAGCTTGCAACCGTTTCTGTCTTAAGTTTTTTTACAGCTTTATTCACAGAGAATTGGCGAGAGATGTTTGCAGCAAAAATGGTGCTTCAACCCGAAGTAATCACTGCACTAGTAATCACTGCATTGTTTGCAACAGCTTTAGCTTTCTTAGCACAAACATATTTTCAATCGTTTACTACTCCTGCAAGGGTGGCTCTCATTTTTGCTATGGAACCCGTTTTTGCAGCCATAACAGCCTTCCTCATGCTTGGTGAACGTCTTGGACCAAAAGCGTTAACGGGGTGTTTCTTTATATTGCTGGGTATGATTCTGTCTGAAATCAAATTTAATGATTTATTTATAAAACGCAAACAAAAAGAGTGGGATCTTTCTTAACCCACTCTTATTTGTATCTCAAGTTCTTGCAAAGCGCTTCGAACGATTTGTTTGTCTAAAATATATCTGCATTCCTCTAAATCTCTGTCAATTACATCAGGCACATCCGTAAAAATCGTACATAGGTCTTTACTTAAAACAGCCATTTCTCGGCCAGCTTCAAGTTTTTTAAGGTAACGTTTATACCTCGGATCTAAATTTTCAAAGTTCTCATAAATAGATTCAACCGCTCCATATTGCTGTATGAGTGGTAATGCTGCTTTATCACCAACACCTGCTACACCTGGAATGTTATCACTCTTATCACCTAAGAGAGCCTTAACATCAATCCATTGATTAGGTGTGATGCCGTACTCCTCTTGAAAATGATTCAGCGTATACTTCAGTTCATCGCGTTTTACCGTAATCAGCTGTGACGTTTTTTCACATAAAAGCTGCAGCAAATCGCGGTCATTGCTGTAAATGATGCATTCTCCGTCACGTTCATTGCGCCAGCGATGAGCGAGTGTTCCAATAATGTCATCAGCTTCATATCTTGGGATCGTAACTTGAGTGATTCCAATGTCATCAAAAAGCTGGACGAGTGTCTCATATTGCTGAATAAGAGGGTCAGGCAATTCGTTCCTTGTTCCTTTGTAATCTGCAAATTTCTCTCTTCTGAGCGTTTCGTCACGTTTAACATCCCACGCAACAACGATATGTGATGGTTCATGTTCACGAACAAGCATAAGCAGTTTTTGTATCGTTACGCGAATCGCATTAATAAATTGCCCTTTAGAGTTCCGTGGCAGGTCATGCATTTCTTTTCCATATGCTGTAGCAAAATAACATCTGCTTAACAAATTAAATCCATCTATCAAAAGCAGTACTTCTTTCTTCTCCATGTCCATGTTCTTTAAATCCCCCGCTAATTATATGTTATTTAAAAAAGCGCATTTTACATGTGATGTAAAATACGCTTGTTGTCGTTTAAGTAAAGTCCGCTCTGCCGTGACTTTATATGCCTTTGGAACCTGATCTCTCAGGTGGGTATCCGCAGCTGCCGTTACAGCCTTCCAAGTCGAATGCAAGGCATGACTGTCTGACAGATCATATTGGATTCCCGTCATTAGCACATAGGTTAAAGACATGGAAAAGTCACTAACATCGCAGATTTTTATTATACTACCTGATTGTTAAGAAGTAAAATCATTTTGTTTTTTTGCCGTGGTGCATCTTTTCTACTTCCATCTCAGCGTAAGATGCAAATTCAGTTTGATTTTCAGTTCCATTTTCTTTTACATTGTTGTTGCGCTGTGCATTTGCGTTGCCTTTTTTCTGTTTGCCCATGTTTTATCCCTCCTTGTTCTTACTATGGCTTTTTCACTTGAAAATAAAACTTACATAATTCTTCCTAGGTTGGTTAACTTAAGACTAAAAAGGAGGTCAAAACAATGGCAAATCCTTATTTATGTCCAAATTGCAAAACCAATCGTACCCGTTTTAATGTTATTGAACAAAATCCGGTTTCGGTAAAACTGGACCCTTCAACAGGTGACGTTGTTCAGCAGTATGAAGATGGACAATTAGATATGTTCCACCTGCCATATCGAGGATCAGAAAGATTGATTCAATGCGGTGCATGCGGAATTGTTGGAGAAGAAGAAATGTATATCAAGCGTGCTCAGAGCAATCCTAGAGCATAAGAAAAGACTGCCAGTCCGGCAGTCTATTTTTGATTTTTTGGAGCAGGAAGTTTTAATGGTACAACCACCTGTTTTTGCAAAGGTTCTATATGAGAGAGATTTGAAAAAGTAATTGTAAGATTTTCTTTTGGAAGACCATCATGAAAAACGATTAAAAATGAAGGTTTATCATCTTCATAATAATTCATGATATCGAAATTTTTAAGCTCCATTCCTTTATTGTCTTTTACAGATACTAAGTTACGAACATGCCGTTCATCCCCAGGTTCGTCTCCAAAATGATAATACGGCTGAGGGTATAGATAATGATCTTCAATGCCTTCTTGATTATCATCGAGCGTAAATTTAATTCCAACTACTTTATTTTCCTGTTCCATTGATAACCCTCTGTACACAATGTTTAACGAATTCTCATTTGCGATTATTTCATTTTTTTCTATATCTTTTGTTGGGTTAAGTAAAAACTTGTTTATGTCAGAACTTGAAACCGAAAAGGTATAGCTATCCCGTTTTCTTTGAACGAAATGCGTCAGCACCAGCTCTAAAGAATCAGCCTTTTCTTGGGTTACTAACTCGTTTTCAACAGCGTACATTTGTAAAAAATAGCCACTCAAATGATCACCGCTTATTTCAAAATCAACGGGATAGTCTATATCATTTTTTTTAACTTTCCCAGCAAGTGATACAAGATCTTTATCTATATGAGTAGACAAGGAAATTCTAGAGCCAATTTGAAAGAATTCAAGATCCTTTAATTGCAATGGCACTTGCTTAGGAATATTTAATGTTTGATTTAAATTTACTGAAGCAATGGTTTCAGGTTTTAAAAGGTTATTTGGCGGATTCACCTTAAAAGCAATCGGTTTGAGCTTTGTAAAGTTTTTCTTTGAGCTTAATGAAAGATCTGATAGTTCATAACGTTCACTGCTCGAAACCTCATCCCAATCTTCTTGATTCTGCAGGCTATCAAATAAAGGATGGATCATGATCGAGCGATACAATTTATGTTTATAAACCCATCCGTTATTAGAAGTCTCGCCAGGAAAAAGGTCTACTGGAAGATCGAAATCCTTCCCTTTTTTTGAAGTTAATTTAATCCTTTCTACTGAAAGCCTTGGAACCTCAAATTCATCTTTATCTCGTTCTAAAAGATCTACACTATACAAGATATACATCTGGTGCCCATGACTCCATGTATTCTCGATATGAAACTTTCTCTGCTCATTAGGGATTGGAAGCGATATTTGGCTTTTCTTTAAAAGATTGAAGTGGTCAACAAATCGCAATTCCTTATATTTTATTTTTTCCATGTCCATCAATTCATTCCAGTCAGAAACCATGTGGAAATTTTCGTTATTTACTTTCCATGCAGGTTCTGCACTCTTTTCGAATTGTGTATATAGAACGAACCCGATTAATAAAACAGCTCCAATGATGATTTTCTTCCACTTGTGGTTCAAACGAAATTTCCCCTTTGGATATAAATTGCTTTACTTGCTTTTTTTGATGGGATTCTTATATTTTATTTTGACTGGTTTTGAGAGCGGCTTCTCATAAGTAAGATTAGATAATGTTAACGTTAGATCTTGCTGCGGAATCATAATTGGGTTCCACTCCCCATTTTTGATATCCTCTTCGTGCAAAAACGTTATATAATACGTTCTTTTGTCTTCTGTATCTGAGCGATGAATGTCAAAGTTTATTATTTTCGCTTTCATTTCATCTTCTATGGAGATCAAATTGTTTTTAAATTGGCGAACATATTCTTCCGGTACTTTATCTCCATTATAATAACGTTCAGGGATAAATCCTCGATCATCAGGTGAATTATTGAAAGTAGTCGTTACACTGAACATAATTCTAGGTATGCCATCCAACAAGGTTAATCCTTCATATATAACCTTCGTTTCATTCAAATTCGCAATTACTTCATTCTTCACAACAGGTTGATCTTTGTTTTTAAGAAAAGTTTGAATGTCTTCTTTAGGAATTTTCCATGAAAAAGAGCGGTTATCTTTATGTACCGATGAATTGAATGTAATGGATTTTTCATTTTTTACAGACTCCAAAAACGGCATCTCATATAAAGGCATGTAAAACCCTGTACTAGGTGTCCCTATAATGCCTAATGTTTGAGTTTGTGGAGAATTGTCTGATGCAACTGAAAATCCTATTAAGTCATCAGCATTCTTTGGAATCTCTAATGAAAGCCGTTGTTCGTACAACAAAGCATCAATTGATTTAATCTTTACGTATTGATTGTCATAAGGAATGGTCTGATTAATAGCTTCAGATTTTAATACTTTCGTATAAGGATTGTCGGAGGTTACCTTTAATGAAATATCATTTATTGCTTTTGATCCGGCATTTTTATAGGAAATGGCAAGATCCTTAAGTTGTATCGTGTTCGTTTGTCCTAAAATCGACCAGTCGATTTCCTCGTCTTCTATTGGTCCGGGAATAAGCATCATTGAGCGATAAAGTCTGTGTTTGTATACAAATCCTTCGTCTCTTGAACCTGGACTTCCCATATTCTCCCCTGCTCTGAGGACGATTTCTTTGCCTTCCTTCGTTTTAAACAACATATTTTTTACAGATAGACGGGGTACATCATATTCGTCTTTATCCCTCTCTTTTACGTCTACACTGTATAAGAAATACAAACGGCCTTCCAAGTTCCAAATCTTATCAATTGTTAATGTTCGATAAGCTTCTTCTAATGCCACTGTTTTATTGGCGTCTTTAAGAAATCCATATTGATCAACCATTTCAAGTTCTTCAAACTTTGTATATTCTCTTTTCATTCCTTCATGTAATGATTTGACCACTGTAAACTGTTCTGCATTAACAGACCAAGCAGGCTCTGCAGTTTTTTCGTATTGTGTATAGATGGCAAAACCGCCGATCAGCGCTGTACCGATCAACACTTTTTTTAATGTCTGCAAATATGACAACTCCTTTAACCCTGTACTCCCATATTAGCATAATATTTTGAATTTTTATTAAAAATATCCAGTTATTAGGTAGATAGTAAGTTCTATTCAATTGAATTCAAAAACCTCGCCTATAAGACGAGGTTTCAGGATTAAGTGGAGACTGCTTCACTTATTTTATTGAGTTGCTGCTCCATGATCTTTAATCCTTGAAGAAGCTGTTCATTTGTTATAACTAGCGGGGATAGGATCCGTATAACGTTGCTGTATAGACCAGCACCCATTATAGCAACCCCATTTTGGTTACAAAGTGCAATAATTTTCTTTGCACGGTCTGAATCAGGTGTCTTTGATTTTTTGTCTTTTACAATTTCAAGTGCACACATTGCGCCTATTCCACGAACATCACCGATAAAATCATATTGAGACTTCCATCTGGTAAACGTTTGGAGAATGGTTTCACCAATCTCATTTGCTCGTGTTAATAAATTTTCTTCCTCTATCATAGTTATTACTTCTAACGCTGCCACACAGCCAAGCGGGCTGCCTCCATACGTGCCACCTATCTCTCCCGGGGCTGGTGCATCCATAATCTCAGCCCTGCCTGTAACAGCTGAAATCGGAAGACCCGCGGCAATTGATTTTGACATGGTCATTAAATCTGGCACAACATCAAAATGTTCCATGGCAAACATTTTTCCAGTTCGGCCAAATCCTGTTTGAATCTCGTCTGCAATCAATAAAATATTATATTTATCACAAATTTGACGAAGGCCTTTTACAAAAGTTTTGGAGGGAATAACAAAACCACCCTCCCCTTGGACAGGTTCAAAAATAATGGCTGCAATTTCCTCTGGTGGTACTTCTCCTAAGAAGAAGTCTTCAAATTTTTCTAAGATGGCGGCGTCTGTTTCTTCTGTATTTCGATCATCTCTGTAATAGTAAGGGTATGGCATCTTATATGTTTCTGGTGCGAATGGGCCGAACTCAAATTTATAAGGTTTTACCTTGCTTGTTAATGACATGGCAAGAAGTGTTCTTCCATGAAATCCACGCTCGAAGGAGATGATTGCTTTTCTGCCTGTATATTTTCTTGCAATTTTTACTGCGTTTTCTACAGCTTCAGCACCGCTGTTTAAAAAGAATGTTTTCTTATGGTGGTCCCCTGGTGTAATTTCGTTTAATTTTTCAGCAAGCTGCACATACGGTTCATACATCATTACGTGAAAACATGGATGAATGTATTTTTCTATTTGATTCTTTAATGCTTCAACAACTCTCGGCGGACAATGGCCAACATTTAAGGTTCCGATTGCACCAGCAAAATCAATATACTCTTTTCCGTCAACATCTGTCATCGTGCTTCCACTTGCGTGATCTACAAAGTTCAAAACGGTATTAAACGGTCCTCTTGGTACGTTTAATTCTTTTCGTCTTAATAACTCCTCTGATTTCTTCATATATTCTCGCCTCCGCACCAGTCATAAATCGTTAGAGCAATAATTTCAGCAGCTTCCATAATCTTAGCAATCTCGATATATTCGTTTGGGTAATGAGCGACTGCCGTAACACCTGGACCAAACACGATAGATGGAGTATCACCAACATGTGATAAAAGACCTCCGTCCGTTCCCCATGGAGATGCTTCAATGATCGGTGCATTTCCTGTAACACCTTCAAAATTCTTGCAGAGGGTGTTCATTAGTGTATGATCGGTCTCAATTAATCCAGGCAGCCATTGCGCTCCAAACCATTCAATAGAGATCGGATGATCTTTTAACCATGAATCTGAAAGGTTAGATAAATAGCTTTCTAGTTCTGCTTTTACTTCTTCGAGTGTTTCGTTAGGGGCAACACCGATTCTTCCTTCTAGTTCAACAGAATCTGGGACAGATGACGGCCAATTCCCTCCTGTAATTTTTCCTATATTAATTGGAACCGGTATGGGGATATCTTTGTATAATGAATCCGTAATTCTCTTATTACGAATCGATTCTAAGTCTTTGATTGCCGAAAGAACAACACCAGCTTTTTCAATCGCGCTGACTCCTTCATAACGAGTACCGCCGTGAGCTGCCTTTCCTTTTATCGTTAACCGAAACCACATAGAACCTTGCTGGGCAGGAAAAATCTTCATGTTCGTAGGCTCTGGAATGATGGCTGCATCTGCTTTATAACCCCGCAGTACTGCCGCAAGCGTTCCTGCACCTCCGCTTTCTTCTTCTATGACACTATGAAAGAATAAATCACCCTTTAGCTGAGCACCTGTTTCTTTTAATGCTTGAATAGCAAGCAGAAGTGATAGATTTCCACCTTTCATATCAGTGGATCCTCGACCATAGAGCTTACCGTCAATAACTTTTCCGCTATAAGGATGTTCATCCCATTGTGTCAGATCACCTTCAGGGACAACATCAATATGTCCGTTAAGAACGAGTGAGCGCCCGTTTCCTGTTCCTCGCCAAATGCCAACAACATTAGGACTTGTACTGAAATCTGTTCGGCTTGCACAAAAGTTGGGATGATTTGCTAATTCTTCACCATCTGGGTACCACATATCAACTTCAAGACCAATATCCTTCAATTTTTGTGCGATCAAGTGCTGTACGCCTGTTTCGTTACCAGTAGTACTTGCTTCTTGCACTGTTTTTTGTAAAAATCGTACGGCGTTATCTTGTTCTTTCATCAGCCAATTTGAGAGCTTTTCTTTAACTAGCATGTGAAACCTCCCTTAACATTCATTGAAAAACGGATACTTGTTCATCAATAACAATTGAAGCACCTGTAGTTTGAATAACATCTTCTACCGTATAAGGATTCATAATCTCACGAAGGTACAGCTTTCCGTTCTCACATTGAAAAACAGCTTTTTCAGTTATGATCATGTTTGCTCCTTCTTTAACCGTTAGAGGAAGAGAGCAGTTCTTTACAATTTTAGGATTACCGTTCTTATCTGTGTGGTTCATTAAAATAATGACTTTTTTTGCTTTTTGTGCAAGATCAATCGCACCACCCATACCAGGGACACGTTTTCCAGGTACGATCCAGTTTGCGATATCTCCTCGCTCACTAACTTCAAGTGCGCCTAAAATGGTTACATCAAGCAGTCCTTTTCTAATGATTCCAAATGCCGTTGCACTATCAAAATAAGAGGCACCAGGCTGTATCGTAACAGGATAGCCACCTGCATTTGATAAGTTTCCATCTTCATTACCAGCTATAGGTGAACCACCCATACCTAGAATGCCATTCTCAGTATGAAGCATGATATGTAGATCGCTAGAGATGTAGTCAGCAACGAGTGTTGGGATACCGATGCCTAGGTTCACGGTCATTCCATTCTTTATTTCGAGGGCTGCCCTTCTTGCGATTCTTTGCCTTGTTTCAGTTCCCAAACCCATTTCCAGTCCACTCCTTTACTTTGAATAATGTAGTCGACAAAGACACCTGGTGTGATGATTTCTTCAGGATCAAGTGAACCGACTGGAACAATTTCTTCTACCTCAGCAATTGTAATCTGCCCTGCAGTTGCTACTAATGGGTTTGTATTCCGAGCACTTTTGTCATATATAAGGTTTCCGTACAAATCGGCTTTTTTGGCATAAACAATAGATACATCAGCTGTTAATGCGGTTTCGATCATGTATTCTTTTTTGTTTACAAAAACCTTCTCTTTGTTCGCTTCAACGACTGTTCCTAAACCTACATCGACTAAAATACCGCCAAGCCCCATCCCGCCTGCTCTTATTTTTTCAGCAAGCGTTCCTTGTGGTACAAACTCCACCTCTAAAAGCCCTTCTTGCATTTGTTTTCCTGCCTCTGGATTTGAGCCAATGTGAGATGCAATCAGTTTTTTTACTCGTTTTTCCGTAATAAGTTTCCCAGGACCGATCCAAGGAAACCCCGTATCATTGCTGATAAGAAAAATATCTTGAATGCCTTTATCAAGAATTAAATTAACGAGAGAAGGAGGAGCGCCAACCCCTCCAAACCCACCAACCATTAGCGACATTCCATTAAAGAAATAGTTAGAAGCGCTTTCTAGTGAAATCTGTTTATTTACGCTCTGGACCATCTTTCAACACCTCTTTCAACTTGTCGCTTCTGTAATGTATAATCCGTCTGTGATTAATTGGGTAGTTAGTTCACTAATCGATTGGTCGAGGATATCTATCATGTCGGTAATCTGTTCTTTCGTAACGGTTAACGGTGGAGAAACAAGTATGGAGTCACCTGAGAATCCAGTTACACCTCCGACCGCTGGATAGACGAGTAAACCTTTTTCAAAACAGATGGAAAGGAGCCGGTCGGTTACTTTCGTGCTTAACTCAAAAGGCTCTCTAGAAATTGGATCCTTAACAAATTCAATACCGCATAATAATCCTTTTCCTCTTACATCACCAATCAACGGATATTTCCATTGCAGCCGTTGCAGATGAGTGATTAAATACTGGCCCATAACAGCTGCGTTTTCCTGAAGTTTGTTTTTTTCCATATAATCAATAACAGCTAAGCAAACTGCTGCTGATTGAGGATTGGCGCTAAATGTATGGCCGCTCATCACTACTTTGCTGCCTGCTTCAATCACGTTCATAATACGATCTGATACGATTGTTGCTGCCATTGGTGTATATCCAGCACTCATACCCTTACCTAACGCTATGATGTCAGGAATGATGTTCCAGTGTTCCATAGCAAACATCTTTCCTGTTCTGCCCATACCTGTCATTACTTCATCTGCGATAAATAAAATATCATATTTATTACATACAGCTCTGATCTTTGCAAAATATTCGTCAGGCGGTGCGATTGCTCCCCCTGATGCCCCGATGATTGGTTCTGCAATAAAAGCAGCAATTTGATCAGGGCCTATCGCTTGAATAATCGTCTCCAAATCATCTGCACATTTTACCCCGCATCCTGGATAAGTCTCTTTTAACGGACACTGATAGCAATATGGAGCAGGTGCGGCAGGAAAGTCTTCTAGAAGCGGAGTGAAGCGCTGCCGTCTTAACTGATGACCTGACATGGAAAGAGCACCTAAAGTAATTCCGTGATAACTGGTCCATCTGGATATGACTTTTGTTTTCGTCATGTTGCCTTGTTCTTGAAAATACTGAATAGCAACCTTTAATGCTGTCTCGGTTGCTTCAGAACCACTATTCACAAAGAAAACGGAATTAAGATCTCCAGGAGCGTATTGAGCTATTTTTTCTGCTAAGTGTTCTGCTGCATCACTAGTAAACTGTGATCTGTATACAAATGAAACATGCTGTGCCTGATTCCACATCGCTTCTGCAATTTCACGGACACCATGCCCGATATTTGCTGTTATTGCTCCAGAAGATCCATCCATATATTGCTTGCCGTCTTTATCATATAAATAGATTCCTTTACCATGACTGATAACAGGATAGTTGTTTCCTAGAACCGGTTTGATGAGATGTGATTTTCTCATAAAAAAGGCTCCTTCCTCCTGAGGTTAAAAAGGAAACGCCCATTATGAAATCAGACATTTCCTTCCTCTATATGATGTTAAATCTTAAAGTAGTTTTTCTTTAAAAACCTTGGTATGCTCATTAAATCAGTATACGAAATCGTTGAATCTATTTTCTTCGTATCAATCAACATAAGCTGATCCTCAATTTCATCTACAACATGGTCCTCTTGATATTCCATGCCGCAAGAAGAGCAGGAAACAGAAGGGATTACAGTTATTTCAACGGCTCTCGAACCATCTGGAAGTTCCCAATAACCCGTTAGACCTGTCTGTTCTGCTTTTTCACTTTCACACCATAAACACTTCATGTTATCCTCCTTTCTATGCATTCTTTTGTTCTTCAGGAGACGGTGAAACTCCTTCGTCTTTTTGCTGTTCAAACTTAAATTTTTTCTCTTTAAGTTCATCTCGTTTATCCCGTTTATCTTTTAAAGAACTATGCTCTGGATTAGATCCATAATCTTCTCTTCTTTCAAGACGTTTTAATCCTTGTGGAACGAGATTGAAAGCTTCATCTCGCATAAGAGCTGAAACACCGATGGCAGGCTTTATATGGTCTGTGCCCATAACTTCATTGAAGTAAGCATCAGCCCTGCCAGCTTGATAGTTTTGTGGTTCTGGATAAGAAGTGATAACACCCTCAAAATTTCTAAGAACTACTTTTTCTGGTGATTGAGAGATTAAATAGTTAGGTTGAACGGCAATCTTACCTCCGCCTCCAGGAGCATCAACTACAAAAGTCGGAACAGCATAACCGGACGTATGACCACGCAGTCCTTCGATGATTTCCAACCCTTTTGAAACAGGTGCTCGGAAATGCCCGATACCCTCAGATAAATCGCACTGGTAGATGTAATAAGGCCGAACTCGAATTTTCACAAGATCATGCATCAGCTTTTTCATAATCGGAACACTGTCATTGATGCCAGCTAGAATTACAGACTGGTTACCTACCGGAACACCGGCATTAGCAAGCATCTCACATGCTCTTTTAGATTCTTCTGTAATCTCTAATGAAGTATTAAAATGTGTGTTAAGCCAAACCGGATGATACTTCTTTAAAATATTGCATAAATTCTCTGTAATTCTTTGTGGGAAAACGACAGGTGCACGTGTACCAATTCTAATGATTTCAAGATGTGGGATTTCTCTTAGGTTCTTTAAAATATATTCCAGGATGTTGTCATTAATTAGTAATCCGTCACCACCTGAGATTAAACAGTCTCTAACTTGAGGATTGTTTCTTATATAATTGATAGCTGCATCTAGCTGTTTCTTTGGAACACCCATACCAATCTGCCCAGAGAACCTTCTTCTCGTACAATAACGGCAATACATTGAACATTGATTGGTTACGAGAAAGAGTACGCGGTCTGGATAACGATGTGTTAATCCTGGAACCGGAGAATCTTCATCCTCATGTAAAGGATCTTCTAAATCGTATTTCGTCTTTAAAATTTCCTTGCCGATTGGTACTGACTGCATACGAATCGGACACCTTGGATCATCTTGATCCATTAGCCATGCATAATAAGGTGTTATATTTAAAGGGATTGTCATCGTCGAAATTTTGACTCCCTCTTCTTCTTCAGGTGTCAGGTTGATGATACTCTTTAAGTCCTTTAAATTTCTGATGGTGTTCGTAAGCTGCCATAACCAATCATTCCATTGCTCGTCTGTAACATCTTTCCATAACTCAAATTCTTTCCAATGTTTCTTAGGTTTAAATAATCCATTCACTACAGGCATGTCAACGACCTCCTTTATTTCTACACTTCAAACTCTTGCAAGATGCATGCCAAGTTACAGAAATTTCAGAAATTTAGTGATATACCCTAGTTTATGCAAAGTATGTTGAATGTGGGCCATTATACCTTCTATAAAAGTCTTACTTTGTTGTTTTGTAAGTGTTGATTTCCGTTCCAGGTGCTCCCTTTCCGCGGGGCAGGCGGTGAGCCACATTTGTAACGTTTCACTCTTAAGTGTCTCACCTGCCCGCCTGTCCCGCAGGAGTCTCCCACCTTGCACTCCAATCAACTGTCAAGGAAGAAATATAAAAGAGGTTTGAAAGCAACAATCTTCTATAAAAAAAGCATTTAGAAAAGATCTATCAAAAAAGAATAAACTGCCGAAAAATCGGCAGTTTATCTTTGTTTAATTTTATATTGAAGGGTTTGCCTAGGTACTCCTAGAATTTTTGCTGCTTGAAGAATGTTTCCAGATGTTTGTTTTAGTGCCATCTGAATAATTTGTTGTTCATAATCCCCTAATGCCTTTCTTAATGGAGGAACAGTAGATAAATCAGGTGTACTTTCTATACGGATAGTAGCATTTGAAGGTGCAACATGCTTTGGCAGCAATTCTAGTCCGATCAACGAGTAATCTTCGGAAAAGTTCATACTATGTTCGATGGCGTGTTTAAGTTCGCGTACATTACCGGGCCAAGAATAATTTTGGAGCACTTGTTCTGCCTCATCTGTAATGCCTTCAACTTTTTTTTGGAAGACAGCATTAAAATGCGTAACAAAATATTGAATCAGAAACGAAATGTCCCTTTTTCTTTCCCTTAAAGGAGGAAGTTCGAAATAAACAACATTCAATCTATAAAATAGATCGTGTCTTAAACTGCCTTTATTCATACACTCTTCAGGTTTTTCATTGAGTGCAGAGATTATCCTAACATCAATCTTGCGGGTAACATGGCTCCCAACTCGTTGAACGACTCCTTCTTGAACGACTCGCAGGAGCTTAGCTTGGAGCTCAACGGGCATTGAATTAAGCTCGTCCAAAAATAAAGTGCCTCCATCTGCCAACTCAAAAACTCCTGGCCGATCAATGGCTCCAGTAAAACTACCTTTCGTAGTACCAAACAATATACCTTCGAGCAGCGGTCCTGGAATCGCAGCACAGTTTTGAACAACAAAAGGTTGTGAACTGCGTTTAGAAGAGTTGTGGATCGCTTGAACAAACATCTCTTTTCCGGTTCCGGTTTCTCCGTAAATCATAATCGGTGATTGGGTTTGTGAGGCTTTTTCACACTGCTTCTTAACTTGATCAAGTGTTGAATCATTCGTGATAATATCTGAGAAGTGGTAACTGGCAAACGTTTGGTTCTTATGTGATTTATTTAATCTTTTCATTTTTGACTGCAAATCTAATAATTGTTCAGACAGTTGTTTTATTTTTGAAAGGTCTTTTGCTACTTCTACCGCACCTATCAACTCTCCATTCAGCCAAAGCGGTAAAGTGGAGTTCACCGTATCTATTTGTTTGCCTTTTCGGTTCGTATACGATTGGTGTTCATTAAAAATCGGTTTTCCTGTTTGAATGACCTTTAATAAAGTGCTGGTTTCTGTTGTCAGTGAGGGGAACGCTTCGAGTACATGACAATTATGAACTTCATCAGGTGTTAATCCATCAAGTGTTGCTGCAACCGAATTGTAAAAGATAGTTATACCATCTGCATCGACTACATGGATGCCTTCATCAATTGTTTTCAAAATGGCATTTAACGTTTCGGCTGTTTCCATTGAACCAGTGATCATCTTCGCTCACCACCAAGAGTGCTTAATTTTCGTCATCAGGTGCCGAAAAGTCGGCACCTAACTTGATAGATCTTTTACCCAAATATTCATATCTTCGTATTTATCAAAGATCTTGCAATTGTTAGCAAGCCTTCCTTTATAAACATATCCTTTTTGATAAAAAACAGCATTCATGCCAAAAGATAATGCACGTGCAATGGAATAAGAACAATAGATACTACGATTAAATAATTCTTTCTCAAGCTGATCAACTAAGTGCTTCATCAGCCCAAATTTCCGATGGTTAGAGAGAGTCGCACAATCCGTAATCTCAGCATTATGATACGTTGAATTTACATCAGCAGATGCAGCACTTACAATTTTCTTTTCATGTTCAACGACACAAAACAGTGTTCCAGATTGAATCATTTTTAGTACATATTCCGGATTATCCATGGGTGTAGGATAAACTTCAAAGACCTCCCCATATAATTCTGCAAGTGACTTTGCATCTTGAACATCAGCCATTCGGAGAGAGTATTTTTCTGGAAATGGACTTTGAGAGGCTCCTTGCGGCAGCTTCATAACTCCTTTTAATAGGTTATCTTCATCCAGCCAGTATTGGCTGTTTCTTCTTTCATTGGTAAAGTATTTACACATGGCAATAGCAGGTGCACCATTGAAGTATTTTGTAAATTCCCCCTCATAGATGTAACCTTGCTGAATCCAGAGAGCTGTATCTTCATAACGAGATTTAACAATTACCTTGTTAAAGTTGTTCTTTATCACTTCTTCTTCTAACCATATAACTAAATGATTCACGCTTCCTCGATAGTCATCGATACGAAGCCGCTCGTTATAATAATCAAAGCAAGTATCTGCAGTGAAATGGGGTTGTTGTACCTTATGATTTTCATAATAGGTCGTCTGCACGTTTTTTCGCCTCCTGTTCTATCACATAATTTAACTTCCATAAATCAAGAGTAAATTCCTGCATAAAAAAAACCACCTTCCTTCAGGCGGTTTTTAGAATTTGATTAAGTTGTTGCTATTTGTTATAGAGCTCTATGAGGAAGTCTCCATCTTAACTTAAGAGATAGCATTCTAAAAGCAACTAAGCAAATGAACAGAATCATATATTCAACGGTACTGTTTACAATATTTAAACCTACAATCAACCCGCCAAGTAAAGCCCATACTGCATAAATTTCTTCACGCAATACGACTGGCTTTCGTCCTGCCAGCACGTCGCGAATCATGCCTCCGCCGATACCCGTCAATATTGCAGCAACAATCACTGCACTTATTGGATGGTTCATGCTTGTGGCAGCAATCGCACCTTGAATGGCGAATGCAGAAAGCCCTATTGCATCAAAAAAATGAAGACTTCTTTTTGAGTATTGTATAAAAGTTTCTGGCATAAAGAAAACAATGCCCATTGAAGCAAGTGCTGATTTTAACAAAAGGCCTTGTTCCCATATGGTGTCAACCGGAAGTCCGATTAATACATTCCTCAAAACACCACCACCGAATGCTGTAACTAAACCTAAAATAAAAACACCGAGAATGTCATAATCCTCTTCCATTGCAACTAAAGCACCTGAAATCGCAAAAGCTATCGTCCCAATGATATTTAATAAATCCCAAGTCAAACCCGTTCTTCCTCTCTAAAAAACAATATACTCCGTATTGAATCTTATAAGGTTATGAACCGACTGGCAAGGATTATTTGCAAAAACTTTTTAACTTCTCTATAGTGCTGAGCGGTACACTGCAGCTTCCAAGATCTCCATGAAAAACTTCTCCGTTTCGAAAACCGTGAAAATCGCTTCCTGCTGTTTTTATTAACGAATATTCTTCAGCTAACTTTTTGTAATGATTTACTTGGTGTGATGAATGATCTGGGTGACAGCACTCGATCCCAATCAATCCGTTCTCACTTAATAAAGGAATCAGTTCGTCAGCACCATAAATGCCCGGATGTGCTAAAACAGGCACACCTTTTGCCTTTTTTATGATTTGTATCGCATCTATTGGTGAAATGCGCTCAGGTGTAGCATATGCTGCTTTACCTTTTCCTAAATATTTGTCGAAGGCTTCTGGAAGAGAGTGAACAATCCCCTTCTCCATTAGAATCTCCGCAATATGTCCTCTTCCAACATTTCCATCCCCGTGCCTTTTTGCTTCTAATTCTGATTTGTTAATATTGATTCCAAGTTTATTTAGTTTTTGAAGAATCATTTCATTTCTTTTGTCTCTTACAGAAGTAAGGCTTGTTAAAACAGAAAGAAATTCTTCATCTTTATAATCGATATAATATCCTAGGACATGAATATCTTGTCCTTTATACAATGTACTGATTTCGATACCAGGAATACATTCGAAATTTGGATGTTTACTTGCTTCAAGCATCGCTTCTTCTATACCGCTTACCGTGTCGTGATCAGTAATTGCAATGGCTCCAAGGTCTTTTTCAAGGGCTCTTTTAATGTTTTCTGCTGGACTAAAAGTACCATCTGATGCAGTGGAATGGGTATGCAGATCGCTTTGTTTCATTTTTTTCTCCTAAAATTTATAATTTAATTACGGTACGTGAAATTTTATTCTTGCTGCTCTTTTTCAACTGGGTTATCACGATAACTTATCCAATCGCTCCAACTGCCTCCATATAGCGCAGTATTTGTGATACTAGCCTCATTCATAGCAAGAATATTCACACAAGCTGTTACGCCAGATCCGCAGTATACGATTGCTTTTTCGTCAGAACGAAGATGAACTGCATACATTTCCTGCAGATCTTTTTTTTCTTTCCACCAGCCGGCTTTTTGAAAATGCTTCTCCCACGGAATATTAATAGCTGTTGGTATATGGCCTGCTTTATGATCAATCGGTTCGATCAAGCCTTTATATCTGTTAGGCTCCCGAGCGTCTATCAGCATTTTATTTCTGTTTTTAATGACAGATATAATATCCTCCTTCATGACAAGCATGTCTTCCCTAATTTTGGACTTAAAGTGTGATTGCTTCTCTATAGGCATTTTTCTTGTGATGCTATGACCTTTTTCTTTATAGTGTGTGTAGCCGCCTTGCATAACATATACGTTGTCATGTCCTAGGTATTTCAATAGCCACCAAAGTCTGGAGGCCATAGCACCTGATTGGTCATCATATGCGACAACAATTTTTTCAGAGTCAACCCCACAACGGCTTAAAAATTGTGATAGTATGTTTACGGAAGGTAATGGATGACGACCGCCATGAGTTGAAACTGGTGCTGATAGATGTTGGTTCAGATCCGCATAATATGCGCCTTCGATATGATCCTGTTTATACAGCTCAAATCCTTCTGAAGGATTTGTTAACGAAAACCGGCAATCAAAGATTACAATATCATCTCTGTTAAGATTTTTGTCTACCCATTCCGGTCTTACAAAATTGGACATACTTAAACCTCCTATTTAAGAAGTAATACGTTATTTTAACTTCATCTAGGGAAAGCTGTAACTATTAGAAAAGATAGAAAGAAGTGACGTACAAAATGATACATAGTATTCCAAACGCGTCCATTGTATTATTTGGAGCGACTGGTGACCTGGCTCACCGAAAACTATTTCCTGCTCTTTATCAATTGTATCAAAAGGGGCATATGAAAGAGAACTTTTCTGTTGTTGGTGTTTCTAGAAAAGAGTATTCACACGAAGAATTTCAAGCTGAAGTGGCTTCAGCTATTAACGAACACGCACCAAATGCAGATCGAGACATCGTGAAAAAATTCTCTTCTCATTTTTATTATTTAAAAATGGATGTAACAAGTGAACCGAGCTATCATGAATTAGAAGAACTATTGAACGTGCTTGATAGAGATTATCAGACGAATGGGAATCGCTTATACTATTTAGCGATGGCTCCAAGTTTCTTTGGAACAATTCCAACTTTCTTAAAATCAGAAGGTATAACAAACACAGAAGGCTGGCAGCGCATCGTAATTGAAAAACCATTCGGTCATGACCTCCCTTCTGCTACGAAGTTAAATGAAGAGATCCAACAAAGTTTTAATGAAGATGATATTTATCGTATTGACCACTATCTCGGTAAAGAGATGGTCCAAAACATTCAAGTGATTCGTTTTGGAAATGCGATTTTCGAATCCATCTGGAACAACAAGTACATCGACTCTGTTCAAATCACATCTAGTGAAACTTTAGGTGTAGAAGATCGAGCAGCTTATTACGAAAAATCAGGTGCACTCCTTGATATGGTTCAAAACCACATGCTTCAAATGGTTATGATGGTTGCCATGGAGCCGCCAGGTGAACTAAAGCCTGAACATATCCGTGATGAAAAAGTTAAAGTGCTTCGTTCGTTGCGTTTCTTTAATGAAGAAGAAGTACAAAAGAATGTGATTCGCGCACAATATTCTGATGGAAAGATGAACGGTGAAAAAGTTCCAGGATACCTGCAAGAAGAAAATGTTGCTCCTGAGTCAAAAACAGAAACATTTGTAGCTGCTAAACTGTTTATCGATAATTTCCGTTGGACAGGCGTACCTTTCTATATTCGTACAGGAAAACGAATGGCTGTAAAGTCTACAGAAATCGTTATTCAATTCAAGCAAGGTCCAATGGCTCTTTATCATGCAAAGACAGAAAAATATCAGCCAAATCTTTTAAGAATTCACGTTCAGCCTGATGAAGGTGTTAGCCTGACTCTTAATGCTAAACCAAAAGGTGACACATCTGATCTGTTGCCGATCGATATGACATATAACAATAAATCAACTGCTGAGATGAACTCTCCAGAAGCATATGAAAAGCTTCTCCATGATTGTCTTCTTGGGAATTCAACCTATTTTACTCGTTGGGATGAAGTAGCTCTTAGCTGGGACTTTATTGACCGCATTACAAAAGCTTGGCAGGATGGTACAGGTTCATCAATTACACAATATCCTTCTGGCAGCATGGGTCCTATTGAAGCAGATGAATTGTTGAATAGAGACGGCCATTCTTGGTGGGAACCTACAAAAGTTAGAGAGGAATGTTAACCATGAAGATTTATGATGTTTCTTTACCGATCTATGAAGGTATGCCGGTATATAAAAACAAACCTGAAAAACAGCCTGAGTTTAATACTGCACAAAACGGTCATGTTACAGAAACAAGGATCGCAATGGATGTTCACACTGGTACACATGTAGATGCACCACTGCACATGGTACCTGGCGGTGATACGATCGAAACACTGGCGATCGAAAAACTTGTTCGAAAAGCAAAAGTAATTGATCTTACAAGTTCACGCGAGTTCATATCTGCTGAAGATCTTGCTGGAAAAGATATTCAAAAAGATGACTTTGTTCTCTTTAAAACAAAAAATTCTTGGGACACTGAATTTAACTTTGAATTTATCTATGTGAACAGTGATGCAGCTAAAGTTTTGGCCGAGATTGGTATTGCTGGAGTTGGGATTGATGCACTAGGTGTTGAGCGAGCGCAAGAGAATCATCCTACTCATAAGCAGCTCTTTCAAAACAACGTAATAATTATTGAAGGACTCCAATTAAAAGAAGTACCTGAAGGTGAATACTTGATGGTAGCTGCTCCTCTTAAAATCAGAGGATTGGATGCATCACCTGCAAGAATCGTCTTAATTGAACAGTAAAATAAAAGGCTGTTTTCGCAAACTTTGTTGCTCTTGAAAGTGGTTGATTTCCGTTCCAGGTGCTCGCTTTCCGCGGGGCAGACGGTGAGCCACATTTGTACGTTTCACTCTTAAGTGTCTCACCTGCCCGCCTGTCCCGCAGGAGTCTCACACCTTACACTCCAATCAACTTAACATAGAAGAGAATTGAACAGAATGCTTCCAAAGCAATCCTTCAGAAAAGAGCCAAATAAAAAACAGCGGACATTCCGCTGTTTTTTTGTTTTATGTTATTCTAATGCCGGTTTTAACTTCTTGCTTATTTGAGGATCTTTCTTTCCCTCATCTCCCCCGCCCTTTTCTTTTTCTGGTTTTATAGCAAAGAATGCAGCAATCGCTCCAACGATACTAACTCCTGCTGATGTGTAAAACACGAGCTCATGAGAAGATTTCATTAAAATGGCATATACAGGCGGTCCTAATGCTACACCAACAAATCTCATCGAGCTGTAGATCGATGTGATGGAACCTCTTGCTTCTTTCTCAATTCCTTCTGTGATAAGTGCATCCAAACTTGGCAAAGCAGCACCTATACCGATACCAGCTATGAATAGTGCACCTAATAAAAAATACACGTTCTCAGTAAATGTGATTAAAAATACTGATCCTCCTAAAAGGACCATAGATAAAAATGTACACCATTTCATAACTACTTTATTCTGCTTGATCTTTTTTCCAGCAATAAATGAAGCAATTGATAAAGCAAGTAGAGGCAAAGCGATTACTAAGCCTTTCATAATCCCTTTTACACCATATTTTTCTTCTAAGATCGTGGACAGATAGAATAAAATGCCGAACAATACAAACATAATGATGCCGCCGATTATAAAAATAGCGAAAAGCCATCTGCCTTCATTATGAAAAATTTTCTTTATGTTTTTGATGTATTCCTTAAAAGGCTGCTGTTCTTGATCTTTTTTAGGTACTTTAACTAAAAATAATACTAAAACAATAGAAAGAATACAGAATACCGGGATGAGCCAAAAAGGTAAAAACCAGATGATTGTTGCTAAAAACGCACCCAATATCGGACTTAAAACTTTACCGATCGTATTTGAAGTCTCAATCAACCCTAAACCTGAACTTACCTCTTCTTCATCTTTAAACATATCTCCTACTAACGGTAAAACAACAGGAGCCGCACCAGAAGAACCAACCCCTTGTAGGAAACGGCCAATTAGAATAAACGTAAACGCTTGATCGGCTTGCCAAGCAGCCCAACCCGAGATCAATCCACCGATTCCAGCAATAAAAAGGCTAGGTATTATTACTTTTTTTCGGCCAAAACGGTCGGACAAATATCCTGCAATCGGTATTAAAAGAATGGCAACAATCGAATAAACGGTAATAATCAGCGAAACCTTAAACGAACTAATATTAAGTTCTTTTCCTATTTCAGGCAATACGGGTATAAGCATAGAATTCCCCAGTGTCATTACAAGGGGAATGGATGCGAGTGCAAGTAAGTCCAACTTTTTCTTTGCTTCCATAATTTCCTCCACTACCGTACTATTACCTCATTAGTATTGTAAAAAGTCATAAAACCATACAAGAAAATACACCCATTGACTGAAGAAAGCAATTAAAGATACACTTATGGGAACGTACTTTTTGCAATTTTTGAGGAAAATGAAAGGAAGTATTCTTTGTGGAACATTTACTAAACGATCAAGCTAAATCAATTCAAATATCAGGGATTCGCAAGTTTTTTAATGAAGTTGCTCAGTTTCCGAACGCCATCTCCTTAACATTAGGCCAACCGGACTTTCCTACTCCATTACACGTCAAAGAGGCCGCTATAGCTGCTATACATAACAATCAAACCGTTTATTCTCATAACGCTGGTTATCTTGAACTGAGAGAAGCCGCTTCTGAATTTGTAAAAGAAAAATATGAGCTTACATATGATCCATTAAGTGAAGTTATAGTTACAGCAGGAGCTAGCGAGGCGATTGATATTACATTGCGCACGATTTTAAGTAATCATGATGATGTTCTGCTTCCTGCTCCTGTTTATCCTGGTTATGAACCCGTAATCACTTTATGTGGTGCGAACACTATATATATGGATACAACACAGACTGGATTTAAAGTTACTCCAGAATTGATCGACAAACATATCACTGACAAAACAAAAGCCATTATCATACCTTCCCCATCTAATCCCACAGGGGTTGTACTTGAAGATCATGAATTAAAGGAGCTCGCGGAATATTTGAGCGAGAAAGATATCTTTGTACTATCCGATGAAATCTATAGCGAACTTAAGTACAACGGCAAGCATCGATCGATTGCTCACTTTGAAGGAATGAGGGAAAAAACATTTGTCATAAATGGTCTGTCCAAATCACACAGCATGACAGGCTGGCGAATTGGACTTTTGTTCGGTCCTCAAAACCTGTTGCAGCATGTATTAAAAGTTCATCAATATAATGTCACTTGCGCGTCTACCATTTCTCAGGCAGCTGCTATTGAGGCGTTAACCAATGGTAAAGATGATGCATCAGAAATGCGTGAAGCATACAAAGAACGTTTAGACTTTTGCTACAGCAGGCTTAATAAGATGGGAATTTCCTTTGAAAAACCGAACGGAGCATTTTATCTTTTTGTATCGGTAAAAAAATTCGGATTATCTTCTTATGAATTTGCATTAAAGCTGTTACAAAATGAAGAAGTTGCGGTTGTTCCCGGTGATGCTTTCACTACTCTTGGAGAAGGGTATATTCGAATTTCTTACGCTGCCTCTATGGAGCAGTTAAAAAAAGGTATGGATGGAATCGAAAACTTTATAAATTCTCTTACTTAAACTGCCCTCAAATTGGGCAGTTTTTTCGAATAAGTTAACATAAAGATATTACGGTTAATTCAAAGTCTCTGTATAGAAACTTGAATTAGAAAAAAACTAAAATTAATTTATTCAAAGGATGCGTTTTTGTGAAGTTAAACGGTTTATTAAGCCACTTGCATATTTCAATTACTACTGAGGATGATCCTATCATCACAGGGATTACCTCTCATTCAAAAAAAGTGAAACCTGGATACTTGTTTTTTGCTATTTCTGGCGTGCAAGCGGATGGCCATCAGTACATACAAGAAGCATTCGAAAATGGTGCAGCAGCCATTATCGGAGAGTATGATGAGGATATCGGACCAGGTCATTATTTTTATGCTAAAGATACGAAGCGATTATTGAGTCTTGCCGCTTCTTACTTTTATGATGAACCATATAAAAAACATAAAATGACAGGTATAACTGGTACGAACGGCAAAACCACTACCTCTTTTTTATTACAGCACATACTTGTTTCACATGGTACTTCTGCCGCTCTTTTCGGTACCGTATATCACTATATCAATGGTAATAAAGTGAAGAGTACACATACGACCCCTGACCCTGTTACTCTGCAGCAGATGTTAAGCGAAAGCAATGATGATGCGGTTGTTATGGAAGTTAGTTCACATGGTCTCGAACAAAAAAGAATTGAAGGAATTACTTATGATCAAGCAATCTTCTTGAACTTAACTCATGACCACCTCGACTATCACGGAACAATGGAATCGTACTATCTCTGTAAAGCTAAATTGTTTTCCTATTTAAAAAATAAAGGAACAGCTATTATATGCAGTGAAGGTCATTATGGGAAACGTCTAACAGAAGAACTGAATTCAAAAAATGATCTTCAAGTTTGGACTTACGGCAAGCAAAAAACTGACTCTTTCTATATTGAAGATGTAGGAAAAAATTCATTTAATTTGGTACATGAAACGCTTCAGGTAACCGTACCTTTACCGTTGCCGGGAGAATATAATGCGTTAAACACAACCGCTGCAATTGCTGCAGCCTTAGATTATGGAATACCTATTAAAAGCTCTGTCGAACATTTAAAAAGTTTTGAAGGAATTCCAGGACGATTTGAAGAAATCACCCTTCATAATGGGACAGAAGTTATTGTTGACTATGCACATACTCCTGATGGTGTATCTCAAGTGCTTGAAGCAGCAAGCAAAAAAGCAGGTAATCGGCCACTATATCATGTGTTTGGATTCAGAGGCAACCGAGATCTAACTAAACGCAGTGAAATGATTAGCATTTCTTCAGAATATACGACGAAAACCATTTTAACTGTGGACGATTTAAACGGTGTGGATCGAGATCAGCTCATTCAAGAAACACAAGAAGCTATTCCAAAAGGTTCCCTCCGGCCTGACATCATCCCTGATCGGACAGAAGCGATTTTCTTTGCTTTAGAAGAAGCTCCTGAGAACTCTGTAGTGATCATTACAGGAAAAGGACCTGAAAAGTATAAAGAAACGTATACACATCCGTCTGATTCTGATCTTAAAACTGTCGAATTGTTTCAATCGATGAATAAACCAACATTGATCTAAATAAAAGTCTGTATCATCGGGTAAGCGAGGCAAAAATGACCTTTACTAATTGGTTGGGTGCGGTGATTTCCGCTCCAGGGTACATGCTTTCCGCGGGGCGGGCGGTGAGCCCCGCAGGAGTCAGTACCCATCCGCTCCAATCACTACATGTTTTTATCAAATGCCAAAAGGGCTTAAATCATTCTCGCATTGACGAGGTTGTTTAAGCCCTTTTTTCTGTATAAAAAATTTGTGGATGAAAATGATCAAAAAACAAGGACTTCGCATTGGCATCACACACGAAGTCCTTATATATTCATTTCTGTATGCTTCGATTGAATTGGACATCTCACCGCAGTAAGGTAAACAAACAATGAATACTAAAAAGATTTAATACTTCGAGATTTTTTTGTTCTTTTGCTTCATTGCCAAGTTGATTGGAGTGCAAGGTGCGAGACTCCTGCGGGACAGGCGGGCAGGTGAGACACTTATACGTGAAACGTATGAATGTGGCTCACCACCTGCCCCGCGGAAAGCGAAGCACCTGTAACGGAAATCAACTACTTCCATAAGACAACAAAGTTTTTTCGAAAACAGCCTCTCACTTTACAGCTCCTGTAATTGTTTCAAGCTGTTTTGCATCTGCTGCAATCGTTCTTCTAAATCTCCAGGCTTCTTTAATTCCTCGAAATAAGCAGTCAATTGATTGATGATTTGCTGTCTTGCATTCGTTTCCGCGCTTAACAGTATAGCATCATAATGTTCGGATAACTTCTTATTCGCTTCTATCAGCCAGTTCTCCACTTTTTTGTCTACTTCATTTACAAGATCATTCTTTAGATCCATCGAACCGTTCTGCTCAAAGAATTGTTTTGGATTCTTAAAATATGATAACCATTTCTTTTGCATTGTTTCATCTTTACTTTCTATAGCTAAAGAAAATGCAGGTGTGCTGTATAAGTTCGTATGATCGGATTGCTGCAGACTTACTCCTTCGTCGTTAGCTTTATCAATCATGTGTTCTACTTTCTCTTTTAAACCTTTTTGTATCCAATTATCTAACCTTAATGAGCAAGCTTTAAATTCTTGATTCAAGTCATGTGAAAGTTTGGCGAAAAGCTCTTTTATACAGTCTGATAGAGCTGCTTTAGAACTTTGCACAGCAGCAGGATGAATCGTCTCTTTATAAAAATCATGATAACGAATCAATACTCTTTGTTTAATATAATAAAGAAGTTCCTTTTGCTCTTGGTCAAATTGTTTTCTTGAAACTGTGACATGACTCTTTCCATAATCAATAAGAGTTCGTTCTCTTATTTGCAAGGATTCTATATACTCATCTTCTTTTTCCATGCGCAGCTTTGTCTCGTTAATGATATTTTGTATGGTAAGGCTGGCATGTGTAATTGAAGCCTGTGCACTCTTTATCATGCTATGCTCTAGATCATGCTCAATATACGAGTACAAACTCGACGTAAAAGGACCAAAACCACTGTTAGCACGCTCAGAGTGAATTAATTCGTTTTTACTCGACACCGGGAACAATCTCGGGTTTCGAATCCCAAAAGTAAGAAGATTACTTTTAACGTGATTCACTACGTCCTTCTTATCCTCTTCATTATCTGCCAAATCAGAAGCATTAATGGCAAAAAACATCTTATCTGAGGTGAAGGTATCTTTGATTCTTCCTAACTGAATTAAAAACTCTCGATCAGCATATGAAAACGCGTGATTAAAGTAAGTCAGGTAAATAATAATGTCTGCATGCTTCATATACTCAAAAGCTACTTCAGTATGACGGGAATGAATTGAATTTGCTCCTGGTGTGTCTACTAGAACTAATCCTTTTTCTGTTAAAGGACAGTTATAATACACTGTAATTTTTTTAATAAAACAAGCTTTCGTCTCATCTGCTGCATACGTGCTTATGTCAGTTAGATCTGAATGAAGAGTCTTCCCCAAATGCTTGTTCGCCCATCCAAATCCTTCTCTATAAGAATTTATCTTTTCATCATTTGATTCTGTTATGAACGTTATATCGTGTTGTGATGTTTCTAAAAGGATATTTATTTCTTGAAGAACTTCTTCCTCGCTCTTCATTTGAATTACGATTGAACCATGCTGATTATCTTGATCTGGGAACCTGATTTCATTTATTGCAGCCGTTGTCGGATTTGGTGAAGATGGAAGAATATTTTCACCGAATAGAGCATTCGCAAATGAAGATTTACCAGCCGAAAATGCACCAAAAAGAACCATCGTAAATGACCGTTTTTCAAATCGATGCTGAAGCGTCTCCATCTCTTCCGCTAAATGAGTGAGTCCTGACAAAGGCTTTAAAATGGCAGCTGTCTTTGAAAGATTCTCTGTTTCCTTTTGAAGTGATGCAGATTGTGAAATCTTACTTGTTACATTAACAGCAGTATTAGGCCCTATTTCATCTTCAACTTCTGTTTGCTGATTAAACTTAGTTTTGAAAAATTCGACTGAGATAGGATGATATTCTGCTAGAAACATCTTTTCAAATTCACTTACAGAATGATGACCTGGCAAGTCAGTATTAAGGATTTTATTTAATTCGTATTTTTGATCTTCCCATGTTTCTGCAACTTCTTTTTCATTCTGCAGATTAACGATTTCCTGTTCATTTCGTTTCAATTCTGTTTGAAGACTTAATAACTCTTCCCTATTCGAATGGTTCAATTGCTCAGAAGTAAATGTTAAACAATCACTAATTTGCTGCCGTGCTAATTTTTTTATTTCGTTAGAGATGCTATTGCAATAATTTAAAAGTCCTTGTCCTTGAGATGACAAACCAGATTGTACAAATGAATACAATATCTCTTCATTTACTTGTATCGGCTGCCAATCTGGCAAATCTTCGCTCATCTCTTTTTGCAGTGAACTTATATACGTTATAGCATGCCAATTGACATGCGCATCAACCGATTCTTGAAGTTTTTCTTGAAAAGCTATTAATCGTTCTTTCCGCTCTTGTTCTGTTTTTTGCTTAGAAAAGAATAAACCGACTTTAAAGTCTTTTTTAGCTGACTCGATAAACAATCCTGCCTTTTCTCTCGTCTCAAAAGGCATCAGCTGAGCGGAATCTAGTATGTTGACCATATGATTTCGAATGTTTTCTATCTTTTCTTTTACAGACTGCTCATTCATTGATAGCTGTCGTACAAGCTCATCACGGCTATGAGAAAGGAGCTTTAACTTTTCATTTACCGCATCTAATGCAGGCTGGTCATCATCTGTCTTTTCAATAAAGTCATTTACAAAGTGCTGCAGCTGACGATTGATTTGCTCTAATAGCAAGGCATCCTTGTTCATCTCTATCTTTTTAATGTATGCCATTAGAGCGGTAAGGTCGTTGTGTGAAAAACTTGGCTTCTTTACACTCGTAAAGAAGATATGCTCTTTTGAGATCCCAAATGTTTGAAACGTTTTAAACACATTTTCTTTAAAGTTATGAAAACTAAGCTCATCTTCTCTATGTTTATCAATTTGATTAACAATAAGTCGAACAGCTTTTCCTCTATGAATCAATGATTGAATAAATTCAATATTAGTTTCAGAAAGAATATGATTATAATCCATTACATAAAAGATTAAATCCGCTAAGTACACCACATTTTCAGTAGCTTTTTTATGAAGAGGATCTGTAGAATCGATACCTGGTGTATCATAATAAGCAATATTTGATCGATCACCATGGGATTCATAATATATTTCTATCGCTTCCACAAGCTCTGCATCTTTACATAGAGCTTTAATCTCATTTACATCGTAAGGGTCATTAAATGTCACTATTTCTTTACTCTTCAATTGAACGACTGCCTTTGGAACACCCTGTATCATTTTAACAATGTTAGCACTCGTTGGGATCGGAGAGGATGGAAGTATTCCTGTCTTAGAAAGGGCGTTGATCAAACTTGATTTTCCCGCAGAAAAATGGCCGCAAAAAGCTATAGCAAACTCTTCCTTTGCTACTTTAAGGAAAAGTTTGCTCAGTTGTTCTTCTTCTTTTAGTTGTTTCATTTCATGGAACTCTTCATATAAAGAGATCAAACGTTGTTTTTCTGTATATAGCAGTTCTTTTTGAGTTGACTTCATCGTATCCACCTGTCTTCAATACTGTATCACTATCCACTTTACCATATATATGATAGCGATTTCACCATTGATTATCTTTTTAACCCGGATTCCGATTGAGTTATTTTTTCATTTTATTAAAAAAGTAAGCCATAAAAATCTCATCTTCCATTTCACCATCGATGATAGCTTGATTCTTTTGTCTTCCTTCTATTATAAAACCTGCTTTTTCATACACCGTTACAGCCTTTTCGTTGCCGGAAAAAACGGTAAGCCAAATTTTATGTAAGTTATTACTCTGACCCCAACGGAGTGTATAATTCAATAATTCTTTTCCAATTCCAAGACCTTGCGCATCAGGATGGATCCATGTTCTGAACACACCGGTATGCTTTTTCATTTGAAGTTCACCTTTAAGGACTCTCGCTATTCCTACAACTTTTCCTTTACGCTCAACAGCTGTGTACATGTCTTCTTTTTGTTTGACCTCATTAATAAATTCAATTTCTTCAGAAACAGAACGAGGTTGTTCTTTTTGGAGGTACCTTCCTGCTTTTACGATTGCCTCAACATGTGCTGTAATGTCTTTTGCATCTTGTTCTTTTACGGGTCTTAAGATGATTTCTTCACCATTTTTTGCTGTAAATGAAAAGCTGTCCCCATTTGGCATGCTATTATTCCTCCATTGCTATGATTGTATTATTATGTCTCGTTTATATGTTGTCATTCATCAGGAAAAATAATGGTGGTTGAGCTTTATCGTTGATTGTTCAACAACAGCAAGCCCAAACGAGAACTGCTTTTCTCTTCTTTTATCAGTTGGTGAACCAGGGTTAAAGAGGATCTTGTTATCTTTTACTTCATGAAATGGGATATGAGAGTGTCCGAAAATTATTACATCCACATCGTCATCTTTGCACGCTCTAAAAGCACGCTCAGGTGTGGACCTTCCTTTTCCAAGATGACCGTGGACCATAGCAATCTTTACTTCTTCTAGCTTCAAAAGTACTTTTTCAGGAAGTTTGGTGCTCCATGTTCCATTATCCACGTTACCCTTTACTCCATAAACAGGCGCAAACGATTGTAATTCTACATATAAAGATTCCGTCGTCCAGTCTCCTGCATGTAAAATATAATCCACACCATTTTTTAGCACTTTTAGGATAGGTTCAGGAATTGTTGTACCTTTTTTCGGCATATGAGTATCAGAGATAATTAAAATCTTTTTCAATGAAGTCATCCTTCCCAAGTTCATTTACACTCTTTTTTATGTTTGAGCGTTGCAACCGGAGTAATGTCGCATCGCCTTTATTTCTCATTTAACACCTAATATGTATGAATAACCGCTTAATCTTTTAATTTTATCGCTTAATCTGTTTCATTATCTTCATAAAAAGAGCAAAAAAAGCAAGGGTAGATTCCCCTTGCTTTCGTTATACTTATCTGTTTTTAAAATCTTCACGAACACGTTTTTGTGAACGGTATGATTGATCACGGCTGCCGCTGCTGCTGCGGTTTCCGCCATCACGAGAACCACTGCGCTCACCTTTAGAATATCCAGAACGGCGATTGTCTCTTCCGCCTCCACCCTCTCTTTTAGGGCCTCCAGAACGTCTGCGATCAGAGAAACGATTATTAGGACGTCTCTTTTTAACTGATAGTGGCGGCTCATCTGTAAGATTGATTGGAGTCGTATCAGGTTCTTTTGTAAGAAGCTTAAGAGCTGCAGCTAAAAGCGTTACTGAATCGTTTTCTTCTAGTAACTCGACAGCTGTTTGCTTATAACCGTTAAAGTTATCTTCTTCAACTACTTCCATCAACTTTTCAAGAGTAATCTGCTGTTGTCCTTCCATTGCTTCTGATACTGAAGGAATCGCACGTTTTACCATTTTACGCTTTGTGATTTTTTCGATCGTGTATAGGTGATCGATCTCACGCGGCGTGATAAACGTTAAGGCATAACCTGTTTTTCCTGCACGACCAGTACGTCCAATACGGTGAACATAGCTTTCTGGATCTTGAGGAATATCGAAGTTATAAACGTGAGATACACCAGAGATGTCAAGACCACGAGCAGCTACGTCAGTTGCAACAAGAACTTCGATCGTGTTGTTTTTAAACGCACGTAACACTTTGTCACGTTTTGCTTGCGGAAGGTCACCGTGAATCCCTTCAGCTGAATATCCACGTTTGCTTAATGCTTCAGATAATTCATCTACACGACGCTTCGTACGTCCGAAAACGATCGCAAGCTCTGGAGAGTGAATATCCATGAAGCGGCAAAGCGCATCAAACTTTTGACGTTCTTTCACTTCAACATATTCTTGTTCAATGTTCTTAACAGTCATTTCAGACGCTTTTACTTTAATAAGCAATACGTCCTTCATGAATTTTGCAGCTAAGTTTTGAATTTGCTTAGGCATTGTAGCAGAGAAAAGCATCGTGTGACGTTCTGTTGGAACGTTTTCTAAGATCTTTTCAATGTCTTCAACAAATCCCATGTTAAGCATTTCATCAGCTTCATCAAGCACAACTGTATGAACGCTATCAAGCTTCAATGTTTTTCTATTGATATGGTCTTGCACACGTCCAGGTGTTCCTACTACGATGTGTGGACCATTTTTTAATGCTTTGATTTGTCGAACAATGGATTGTCCACCATAGATCGGCAATGTTTTGATTCCTTTAAATTGACCGATTTTATTAAGTTCTTCTGCTACTTGAACAGCTAACTCACGAGTTGGAGCTAATACGATTCCTTGAACTAATCGTGATCTAGTATCCATTTTTTCGATTAGCGGTATACCAAACGCAGCTGTCTTACCAGTCCCTGTTTGTGCCTGGCCAATAAGGTCAGTCCCCTTAAGTGCTGTTGGAATGGTGTCACGCTGAATCGGTGTTGCTTCCTCAAATCCCATATTGTTGATGGATTGAAGCAACTCAGGACTAAGTCCTAATTCTTGAAATGTTGTCAATGTTCTATCTCCTTTTCTGTGACGAAAAAGGTTTTACGATAACCTCGTGGACTCGGCATTCGAATAAATTGCAAAAGTTGCCGGCCAATTTGTTTTTTCAAAATACATCATGATTTGCACATAAAATAGCATTTCCGCGGGTTTTATTGACTGGAAATGCTTAGCCATGTGAATATGCGTAAAAATTAAACGTTAATAGTTACAAGGCTATCCGTAATTCAAACTTGTTCCGTCCATATATATTCCGTTGTTAAACTTATCACGTAACTATAATAAATGCAACTCTTTCCATTGCAAGTGGTATTGAATCTTTCTCTAACACATCTTTTAAACATGTGTTATTTTAGGCAGAACGGTATTATTTTAACCAATGGAGTTTTAGATGAAACATCATTTCGATACATAAGAAAGAATAAATTTTTGAAACCATCGCACGCTAACAGTATTACCTTTGTGTGAAAGAAGGACCATTATGGATCAAAACTGGGTTTCAGTCATACCGTTTTTAGTTGTAATTCCCATTGCTATCAAGACAAAACAAGTATTACCAGGGTTGATAGCAGGCTTATTAACAGGATCTTATCTTCTGCATCCAACACTTGTTGGCGGACTTGAAAAGATGGTTTCTTTTTTAGTAAAAGGACTGATCGATCCTAAAAATATAAAAATTTTAGTATTTTTGTATGCATTTTCAGGTCTAATCTCAATGATAAAACTTTCTGGAGGAATAAAAGGTTTTGTTGAAGAAGCTTCCAACCGAATTCAAACAAAAAGAGGGGCATTGTTTTTAACATATGTTTCAACGATAGGTACCTTTGCCGCCCCTAGTTTTCGTTTTGTTACGATTGCTCCTATCATGAGAGCACTCTTAAAGAAAGTTAAAATGTCAACTCAAGAGCTTGGTTTCGTTATTGAAACAACAGCAACCCCAATCATTGTTTTAATTCCAATCGCAACTGCGTTTGTTGGTTACATGACGTCAATCGTGGACATTTCATTAAAAAATGAAAATATAAAAGCTGATCCCTATTCCCTTTTTATACAAAGTATACCTTTTAACTTTTTTTCTTTTGTCATGATTCTTGTAGGAATCTACTTAAGTTTTTTTCATCACTCAAAATCGACAGAAGAAAGTGATCCTAAAGCAGTGGGTGAAAAAGAAGAAGATGATTGGCATAGCTGTGATCCTGCGGTTAACCGTGAACTTCCTAACAAACCGTTTAACTTACTCATACCTCTCTTTTTAGTCGTGTCCCTTACTCTATTTTTAACTTGGTGGGATGGGTATAAGAAAACACAAGGCGGTTTTTTTGAAGCCTTTATATCTGCTGATGTAATGGATGCGATGTTAATTGCTCTTTTGTTCACGACAATCTTCACGTTTCTTTTCCTGCGGTTTCAAAAAATGAAAATAGGAGACTTGTTGAACGGATTCATTTTTGGCGGGAATGAACTGATGAGTGTGATTGTATTGTTAGCTGTAGTTTGGGGCTTATCTTCAGTAACAGAAGAGCTTGGTTTTTCTGCATTCGTCACACGATATGCCGGCTGGATTCCGGCTTCAGTCATAGTTCCGTTGCTGTTTATATTCGGCTGTGCCGTTTCTTATTTTATAGGTTCTGCATGGGGAACGTGGGGGATATTAATGCCTCTCGGTGTTTCGATGGCAGGTGTCGCTGACGTATCTCTGCCTCTTGTAATTGGTGCTGTTTTTGCAAGCGGCACATTTGGAGCATTCGCTTCACCATTAAGCGATGATACGAATACGATTGCCCGCATACTCAATCTCTCCGTTATCACGTATGCGAGATATAAATTGAAACCCGCTCTTATTGCAGCAGGAATAACCGCAGTACTTTATGGAGCTACAGTGTTTTTCTTTTAAACTTTGGTTGTTTTCGCAAACTTTGTTGCTCTTGAAAGTGATTGATTTCCGTTCCAGGTGCTCGCTTTCCGCGGGGCAGGCGGTGAGCCACATTCGAACGTTTCACTCTTAAGTGTCTCACCTGCCAGCCTGTCCCGCAGGAGTCTCGCACCTTCCACTCCAATCAACTTTTTACAGAAGATAATTGAACAAAACGCTTCCAAAGTAACAATCTTATAGAAAAGAGCCTAATCTTTTGGACCTCCACTTAGGAGGTTCGTTTTTTTCCTTCTTCTCTTAATTCGTGTATAACACCACGATATCGTTCCCTTGACCATGAATTATAGGAAGGGTGAGGAACTCCGCAGAGAATGGTTAAATCATCTTTAATAGAAAGCTTGTTCACATATTTTTCAGCAAACCTTCCACACGGTACGATGATGGTATTCTCTTTTATTAGTGATGAAAGCCTGTACTCAAAATTCTCTACAAGCAATTTGTCAAAGGCAGCTTTGTTTTCATCTTTATAAAGTTTAGCTGAACTGATCCTTATTGCTTCTGCAATTTGTATTTCATCCTTATACTTATCAACAAATACTGAATCAGGAAAAGCGGTTTGTTGAAGAGGAAACGGGCAAACATTCACAATACCATATATGGTTTTCTTTTTGTTTAAAATGGCTTGTTTTAAAAATTTGCCCATGGGAAGTATTTCTTCTTCTAAAAACAGTTCTTTAGCCATCGATCGTCCTGAAAGCCCTGCAAGAGGGACACCCGCTTTTATTTCTTCTTTATGTGGTGACTCTAAAATAAATATTATTTCTGTTTCTTTTGTTGTAATGTCTTGAACACTATATAAAGATTTAGCATCTGTAAAAAAAGAATGGATTTTCATGACAAAGCCCCCTATTTCACATAACAGAATCGATAGAAATCTTATTATCAAATCAATTCTTGCTTTTAGTTCATCCTGTTCCTTCTCATCAATAACTTCAAAGAACTTTTACATAATCGTTTTGATTGTGAATACAACTAGCATATGCCACAATAACATCATTACCTAAAATGCATCTCAAGGAGTGAAATACATTTGAAAATTAATATGAATGAAGATACTGCTAAACATGTCATAAACGATCTCCAAGCAACTCCGGATGATTCTATCCGCTTTTTTGTGCGACTTGGAGGCTGCAGTACCGTACAAGACGGCTTTTCATTAGGCATAACAAAAGATACACCTAAACACCCTGCAGCAGAACTAACCATGAACGAACAAACCTTTTTTATTGAAGAAGAAGATGAATGGTTTTTTGATGGTAATGATTTAACCGTTTCTGTAAAAAACGGAGAAATTCAATATGACTTTCATAACACAATCAATACCAATTAACATTATAAAAACTTTTTCAGTTCTTCGCTACGCCCTTCTACTTTCATAATCTCTTTTTGCTTATTCCCTAATAAATCAAAATGGGGATAAGCATCTCTTTCATGAATCCACTCTTTTTTTAAGCCATATTGCTTTCCCCAACGTACTAATTTTTGAATATCTCTGCACCCTACTTTTGTAACACTTTTCTCATTTGGAAAACGCGGATCATACCAAAAGTGTGTGAGAAAAGCTATATTCCCTGATTCAACTTCTGCTTTCCAATCTTTTAGCTGTGAACGATTTATCCCAAAAGCCATCAGTCGACCATACTCGCTTTCAAATATGCTTCATGCCATTCTGGAAAATATTTTTTTATTGAGATCGGTCTGAAGTTATCTTTTCTTACACAGACATGTGTGGATTCTCCTGTGACACATAGCACATTTTCTTCATTATAAATTTCATAAAGATAGACAACCTTTATGCCCGAATACTCTTTTATAGCGGTTTTAATAATTGCTTTTTGCCCATATGTTAACGGCTTTTTATATGAAGCTTGTATATCTGTAACAGGAGATAAAATTCCTTGTGCTTCCATATCCGCATATTTAAATCCTAAATGTTCAATGAGTTTCGTTCTGCCTATTTCAAACCAAACAAGATAGTTGGCATGATAAACAACTCCCATTTGATCGGTTTCTGCATATCTGACATCAACGCTTGTTTTGACAAAATTCATATGTATTCAGTACCCCTTTTAATCTTTTCCTTACACTTTAGTAGAAAAATCAAAAAAAGACCAGCAAAATGCCGGTCTTTCTATTATTGTAGATCATTGCCTTCTCTATAGGCTTTTTCTTCCTGAATTTCATTTTGGAACTGTTCGATAGATTCTTGGCGGTGCTGGTTCTTTTCTTTGATCTGCTCTTTTTGACTAGCAGTAAGTTCGGTGTTATCCATCGTTTGGTTAGCTTCTGAAATGTTTTGCTCTGTGTTTTGAACCATTTGCTCTAAGCGTTCAACGTTGTTGCTGCGGTCGTCTTTGTTTGGTTTTTGCATGATGAATTCTCCTTTTTTCGTTGAAGTAATACCATCATAGTTTGTGCAAAAAACAGATCATCTTATTCTTAATTTTTTTGGAGTAAAATTGGACTCATGTTCTGAATGCTGGTTTCACAGAGTTCCGTTAGATATTTCCAATATTCAACGACACTTTCGTCCTCTGAGTTTTTCATCGTGATCTCCAGCCAAGCCAACTCTTCAGCAAGTCTTATCGATGAACCGATCCAGTATCTTTTATTCTTAACTGTGATTTGAAATGGTTCTTCAAATCGAAACGGCAAATAAAACCCTTCCGTATTTGGATGAAGAATGATGTGCTGATAAACCGTACCTTTAAAAAGCTTAGCGTAAAACAAAAATACTCCATCATTTTTTGCTGCTGCTTTTTTCAATTTATCAAGGGTTTCCTCATTACCAACTTCAATTGTAGTAATTTCTTTTTCCCAATTCAACTCTTCACGAAACGGAACAAGGTGTCCTAATCGCTGCATTTCAATCTCTAATTGTCGGTATAAATAATCCTGATCATCTTTATTATGTGATACAGGTAATGGTTTGACAGATGCCGTAATCAAACGTACCCCTCCTAATTCTTTCACTACATACATTTTTTCGACAAAATCTTTCATATATGGGAGTCAATCGTGAAATTTTGGAGAGGTAATATTTACATAAGTTTATTTATTTTCCTTTTGGAGGAACATAATCAGCATGGTCATGCGACTTGTTGGCCATTTTCTTTCCGTTGTTGCTGTTGCTCTCACGCGGCTGTGTGCCGATATGATTTGGTACAAAATCTTCTGGAAAGCGTTTTGGATTACTCAAAGGTCTTACCCCCTTTCGTCTTCTTTTTACTTTTCCATTAATCAAAATCATCTATTCATCAGAGAAACAGCAAATATTTTTATGAAATCTGATTATTTTGATATTCGATTGGCCATATTGATAATAGTTCAAATGAAGAGGTGTCATGATGAGGAAAAATAGAAAAATGAGCTTTAGAGAGCTTGTTAATGAAAACAAAAGACAGCTGCTTAAAGATGAGACATATATTGAACAGCTTGAAAAAAAGATTGATGAAAGACATACAAAAAACGCATAAAAAAACCCTTTGCCATTAAGGCAAAGGGTTTTTTGTATTAGTTTTGAGTTTGAGATGAATGAGCCAGTTTATTGCGAAGTACCATCGGAAGGATACCGCCATGACGGTAGTATTCGATTTCAACTTCACTATCAAAACGAGCGATTACTTCAAACGTTTTCTCAGATCCATCTTCAAATGTTGCTGTTACTTGAACAAGATCACGAGGTTTTACATTTTCATCAACTGAAACTGTAAACGATTCTTTACCTGTAAGTCCGAATGTTTCCGCATTCTCTCCATCTTTAAATTGAAGCGGAAGAACACCCATCAACACAAGGTTAGAGCGGTGAATACGTTCAAAGCTTTCAGCTAGAACTGTTTGAATACCAAGCAGTGTAGTACCTTTAGCAGCCCAGTCACGGGAAGATCCCATTCCGTAGTCTTTTCCTGCAATAACCATCAGGCCAGTACCATTCTCTTTGTATTTCATAGCAGCATCATAAATGCTCATTACTTGGTTAGTTGGCCAGTATGTTGTCCAGCCGCCTTCAGTACCAGGTGCAACAGCATTTCGGATACGAATGTTTGCAAACGTTCCGCGCATCATTACTTCATGGTTACCACGTCTAGAACCGTATGAGTTAAAGTCACGAGGCTCAACACCATTTTGAATAAGATATCTTCCAGCTGGTGTATCCTTGCCAATCGCTCCTGCTGGAGAAATATGGTCAGTTGTTACAGAATCACCAAACTTAGCGATTAACTTCAGATCTCTAAGAGGTTGGATCTCTTTAAGTTCTGCAGAAAGTTCTTCAAAGAATGGCGGGTTTTGAATGTATGTTGAAGCAGCATCAAAACCATAAAGCTGATCAGCAGAAGTTTTCAGTGCATTCCAGCGTTCGTTCTCATCGAATACACGCTCGTATTCTTTTTTGAACAATTCTGGAGTAACTGCTTTGTTCATCGCTTCATTAATTTCTTCAGTAGTCGGCCAGATATCTTTAAAGTAAACTTCATTGCCATCTTTATCTGTTCCAAAAGAATCAGATTGGAGGTTAAAGTTAACTGTTCCAGCTAGTGCATAAGCCACTACTAATGGAGGTGAAGCTAAATAGTTTGCTTTTACAAGCGGATGAATACGGCCTTCAAAGTTTCTGTTACCTGAAAGAACAGATGTTACTGTCAGGTCGTTTTTAGAGATTGCATTTTCAACTTCAAGAGCTAATGGCCCTGAGTTACCGATACATGTCGTACAGCCGTAACCAACAAGGTTAAAGCCGAGCTGATCCATGTAACTCATCAAACCTGCTTCTTCTAAATAACGAGTAACTACTTTTGATCCTGGTGCTAAAGATGTTTTCACATAACCAGGAACTTTTAATCCTTTTTCTACGGCTTTCTTAGCAACTAATCCTGCACCAAGCATTACGTAAGGGTTGGATGTATTTGTACAGCTTGTAATTGCAGCAATTGCTACAGCACCTGTTTTCATCGTAGATGTTTCGTTGTTTGGATGCTTAACAACTACTTCCTTGTTGATCTCATCAGCGGTTAATCCAAAACCTGCATTTCCTTGAGGAGCAACAAGCGCTTTGTTAAAGCTGTCTTTCATCTGGGATAAAGGAATCAAATCTTGTGGACGTTTAGGTCCTGACAAGTTTGGCTCAATCTCTGAAAGATTTATTTCAACAACGGATGTAAATTCTGGGTCTGCATCTCCTGCAGTGTAGAACAATCCGTTTTCTTTGCAGTATGCTTCTACAAGTTGAATTTGTTCTTCTGTTCTTCCAGTCAGTCTCATGTAGTTTAGAGCTTCCTCATCTACTGGGAAGAATCCGCAAGTTGCACCATATTCAGGCGCCATGTTTGATACTGTCGCACGGTCTGCTAGAGGCATCTCAGCAAGTCCTGGACCAAAGAATTCTACAAACTTTCCTACTACCTTCTTTTCACGCAATACTTGCGTTACTTTAAGAGCAAGGTCAGTTGCAGTCGTTCCGTTTGGAAGTGTACCTGTAAGTTTCACACCGATAACTTCTGGAACTGGGAAGTAAGAAGGCTGCCCTAACATACCAGCTTCCGCTTCGATTCCACCAACACCCCATCCTAATACACCAAGACCGTTGATCATTGTTGTATGAGAATCTGTACCTACTAGTGAATCAGGAAAAGCAACTGTCTCTCCTTCTGATTCGCTCGTAAGAACAACTGGAGCCAAATACTCCAGGTTAACTTGGTGAACGATACCCGTTGCAGGAGGTACTGCACGGTAATTATCGAACGCAGACTGCGCCCAGCTTAAAAGCTTGTAACGTTCTTCGTTACGGGCAAATTCAAGATTCATGTTAAAAGCAAGAGAATCTTCAGTTCCTGCTTTATCAACTTGTACAGAGTGGTCAACAACAAGATCAACTGGAATTTCAGGATTGATCTGAGAAGGATCTCCACCCATATCCTTCATTGCTTTACGAAGAGACGCTAAATCAACAACAGCCGGAACTCCAGTAAAGTCTTGAAGGATAACACGTGAAGGCTTGAAAGGAACATCGATATCTTTTAGTTCACTTGTCCCCCACTTTGCAAGGTTTTCAACGTGTTCTTTGTTAATTACTTTTCCATCATACTGTCTTAAAACCGATTCCAATAATACTTTTACAGAGTAAGGTAATTTTGATACGTTACCAATTCCCGCTTCTTCTAACGCTCCTAAACGGTAATAGCTATATTCCTTACCGTTAACATCAAAAGTAGAACGGGCATTAAATACATCATTTCTTTTCATGTTCCACTCTCTCCCTTCAGTAACAATCATACACGATTATGAGAAAAATTGTCGAAAAAATGTGTTCAATTTCAGAGTACCGGACACAAAATCTTTTTTTCCCTCTATTATCATACGTAAAACCCTTTCATAAGTAAAATAGTTAATCGTTATCAATCGACATAAGTTTTTCTTATCAATTAAAAAATCACCTTCATTTTCCCATATGCATATATTGAATTACGTTATATATCTTTTGTTTTCCACTTTAGTAACATGTCGATATGGATCGGAGGGAAACATGATGGATTGGTTAAAAAAATTAGCCGCATTACTCGTTTTAATCGGAGCGTTAAACTGGGGGTTCATCGGTCTTTTTGATTTAAACCTTGTTACAGCAGTTTTTGGAAGCGCTACCACGGTTACGAAGGTTATTTACAGCCTTTTAGGGTTATCAGGTGTTTGGCTGTTACTTTCAAAATATAAATGCTGAATGTAAAGAAGCACTCCTTTTTTTGGAGTGCTTCTTCTTTTTTAAATTGAGCAAACTAAAACCAACGGAGGTGAAACAATTATGGGAAGAAATAAAGCAAATCACACACGTCCTGGTATGAATGCAGCCAAAGCACAAGGAAAGGGTGCAGGTTACAATACCGAATTTGGAAATGAGGCGCTAAGCTTGCCTAACGAGAAGTTAAGTGAAGCAGAACGTCAAAACAATAAAAAGACGAAAAAGCGCCACTAAGGCTTGGGAAACTGACTTTGCAACTGCTGAAGTTCGATTAAGTAGCTCTTTAACTGAGGCTGCTGATGTTCTGAAGCTGTTTCAAGAGCATTTTCAATTTGTTGACAAGCCTTTTCGTTCTCGGTCATAAACTGGGAGTAATATACACCATATTCATCGCTTGAGGAATCAAGTTTTTTTGAGACATCAATCGTGTGGTTGTAGCCTTGTTCTGCTGCTTGATAAGCTTGTTGTTTATCTTTGTTATAGGGCATAGTTACCTTCCTTTTTTGGTTTGATATCTTTAACCTTCCAATTTAAATCATAATTATTCAATAAGGGGGACTTTTTATGGGAGAGCATAACACGTTTAAAGATATTAGAAAGAATGCTCCTAAGGGAGAAAATCCTGGACAGCCTGCTCCGATGAGCGGATCTAAAAAGGTAAAACAAAGAAATCACACCGGACAAAACCATGGCGAGGGCCGCTAAAGTAAAAAACTAAGGCTGTTTTCGCAAACTTTGTTGCTATTGGAAGTGGTTGATTTCCGTTCCAGGTGCTCGCTTTCCGCGGGGCAGGCGGTGAGCCACATTCGTAACGTTTCACTCTTAAGTGTCTCACCTGCCCACCTGTCCCGCAGGAGTCTCGCACCTTCCACTCCATTCAACTCTCATAGAAGAAAAGAGATTAGAAAGCACCAATTTTTTAATAAAGAGCCAAAGCTAAAAATTCCGTTTGTAAGTTAACAAAAATGAAGGGACTGGCACGATTGTGTCAGTCCCTTCCCTTTGATTATTGAATAGAATCAATGGCATGCAAGATCGTTAGCGTTTCTTCTTCTGTAACCGTTCTTAGATCAAGAAGCACTTCTTCCTCTTTAATACGTACAATTATTGGTGTTTGAAAATCACGGAAAGTTTTTGCCAAATATTCAGCGCCTTTTGGATGTGTCAGTCCGATACAATAAGTAGGCAGCTTCACATCTGGCATTGTACCTCCACCTACTTGAGAATACTCTTCTACGATTTTAACTGTGAGTGATGAATGATTTTCAACCTTTATCATTAACTCCATCACCTTTTCTTTAATTTCTTCCGATGTTTTTAGAATATCCCTTACTGTTGGAATTGTCATATGTTCACCATTTAAGTAAGCATTTAAAGTTTCGTTTAACGCGGCAATCGTGAATTTATCAACTCTTAAAACCCTAGCAAGCTGATGTTTTTTCAATGTATCGATAATTTCTTTTTTACCAGCAATAATTCCAGCTTGTGGTCCGCCCAATAATTTATCCCCGCTAAACGAAACAACATCGATGCCTGAACCGATAACAGATGAAACTAAAGGTTCGTCTCCAATGCCGTGAGAATGGAATGGGAAAAGCGCTCCGCTGCCTAAGTCCTCATAAATGACGAGTTCTGGATTTTTTTGTTTTAACTTTAATAGCTCAGTAGAATGAACTTCTTTTGTAAATCCAATTACTTTAAAATTACTCGTATGCACTTTCATGAGCATACCGGTTCGATCTGATAATGCATTTTCATAATCAAAATAATGAGTCTTATTGGTTGTTCCAACTTCTCTTAAGATTGCACCACTTTCTTCCATAATAGAAGAAACACGAAATGAGCCCCCAATTTCAACAAGCTCTCCTCTTGAAACAATGACTTCTTTGTTTTTTGCAAGTGCCTTCAGCACAAGATAAACAGCCGCAGCATTATTATTAACGACCATTGCTGCTTCTGCTCCTGTTACTCGCTGTATAAGGTTTTCAGTAAGGTCATGCCTTGATCCGCGTATTCCTTTTTCAAGGTTGTATTCTAAGTTTGAATACATATGAGCTGTCTCAGACATACGCTGTACACTTTTATCACTAAGTCTGGATCGGCCCAAATTAGTATGTATAACGATTCCACTTGCATTAATGATTGAGCGAATCTGATTCCCAGGATTACATAAATTTTTTCTAGCAGAAGTCTTTATAAGTTCTTGAATATCAGCTTTCAAGTCAATGTCATTTTGTTCCGAAAGAATATTTTTACGCCAGAGTTTGATCGCATCTTGAACAGCACGTGTAATTTCCTTCTCAGGTTTGCCATTCACTTCAGAACTGATATCTTTAACAATTTCATGAACAGCAGGCAGCTGTCTTAAAAGGTCTCTTTTTAACATGGTGAAGCTCCTCCTTAAGGCTATAAAGATCATCCTATAAGGAGGATTACTTCGTTTAAGCCTTTAATTTCTCTAACTCTTCAATGATTAAATCATGATCCGGAAATTCACCGGTTTCTTTTTTTGAATAAAGTTTATTCCCATTTACAGACACTTCAAAAACACCGCCAGAGCTTGGAATCAGTTCAAGTGATGAAATAGAGGTGCGAAAATGGCTAAAAAGGTCTTCCGCGAGACTCGCGGCTTTGGGTGCAAAGTTTCACATCATGCAGAATTCGATACTTACTTTCATCATTCATCCTCCTTTTTTAAGACTATTTTAGTATATCCTTAGCCAATTAACAAAAAAAATGTTTATACTACTCAATAGGAGGTGCTAAACCCATATGACTAGCAAAGATAAAGTACGGCTGACCCACCTGTCATCTAAAGGTGGTTGAGGCTGTAAAATCGGTCCAGAAGACCTGGCGCAAGTTTTGCGTCATTTACCTAAACGTGAAAATGATCCAAACCTTTTAGTTGGCCTAGATACTTCTGATGATGCAGGAGTATACAGACTAACAGAGGATTTAGCCATGATTCAAACTGTCGATTTCTTCACACCAATCGTTGATGATCCATATATGTTTGGACAGATTGCAGCTGCAAATTCACTTAGCGATGTTTATGCGATGGGAGGAAGACCAACTACCGTAATGAACATTGTTGGTTTTCCGATTAAGACGCTTGGACATGAAGTGCTCGCTGAAATCCTTAAAGGTGCTGCTGATAAAGTAAAAGAATCAGGTGCCGTACTTGTAGGCGGCCATTCGATCGATGATTCGGAGCCGAAGTTTGGATTATCTGTAACAGGGCTTGTTCACCCTTCAAAGGTGTTTAAGAATGTTGGAGCAAGACCTGGCGATGTTCTTGTGTTAACCAAACCAATCGGTGTCGGAATACAAACGACCGCCATTAAAAATGACAAACTTTCAGAGAAGCAGGTTGAGCTTGTTAGCGAAACAATGGCCGCATTAAATAAAACGGCTGCAGAATGTTTGGAGGGACTCTCTCCAAATGCGGTTACAGATGTAACTGGTTTTGGTCTCCTTGGCCACGCTGCTGAAATGGCTAAAGGAACTGGCGGTATCTCCATTCACATTGATTTTGAATCCGTACCACTCCTTCCCGGAACGAATGAACTGGCACAAGCTGGAATTGTACCAGGCGGCTCAAAAGCGAACCATCGTTGGATTCAAGATGACGTAATCTATAGTGAAAATCTTGATGAATGGCAGCAATTGATTTTATGTGATGCAGTAACATCCGGAGGTTTGTTAGTCAGCCTTTCTGAAGACGAAGCGGCTGAATACTTAAAAAGACTTCAGTCTAATGGAAACAAAGATGCCAGCATCGTAGGAAGTGTTTCTGAGTTAACTGAAAAATCAATCATAGCCAAATGAAAAAAACTCCGGACAGGTTCCGGAGTTTTTTATTCGGCTCTTTTCTAAACCCTATTTTCGCAAATTTTGTAGTTCTAGTAAGTAGTTGATATCCGCTTCAGGTTGCTCGCTTTCCACGGGGCGTACGGTGAGCCTCCTGCCGCTATGCGCCAATAGGAGTCTCCACCTGTCTAGTTGCAGTGGCTAGCCCCTCGAGGTCAAAAGCTAAATGGTCCAGAAGGCAAAGTACACCTTCCTAGCCCATTCACCTTTTGCTTGTCGGGGCTGAACGAGCCACTTCCACTTTTCGAACTGACCGCTCGTCCCGTAGGAGTCTCGCACCTTTCGCTCCAATCAACTTGCAAATGAAGAAAGGAAGAATCCAAATAGCAACCATCCTTCAAAAAGAACTTTTCTTAAAGATTTTTACTAAAGGTAGATTTTCAAGAGCTTCATCATCGAATCGTTAATTGGAGCGGAATGACGAGACTCCTGCAGGATAAGTGGGACAGGTGAGACCATTCAATGACGCAAAGCGGTGAATGGGCTCACCGCACACCCTGCGGAAAGCGAGTCATGGAGCGGAAATTAAACTCTTTCATTGCAACATAGAATATGAAAACAGCCTTTTAATAATTATAAACCTCTGCATACATTTGATCGTCAAACTTTTCCGGCATCCCGTCAAAAACAAGCTTTCCGTTTTTTAATGCAATAATTCTTGTTGCGAATTTCTTAGCAAGAACTACATCATGAACATTTATGATTGAAACGAGGTTTCGCTTTACATGTGTTTCTTTTAATAGATGAAAAATTCTCTCCGCAGTACCTGGATCCAAGCTTGCTACAGGTTCATCTCCTAAGAAAACTTTTGGGTTTTGAACGAGTGCCCTGGCGATTGCTACCCTTTGCTTTTGGCCCCCGCTAAGATTTTCTACTCTCCTTGTTGGTTCAACCGTAAGTTCCACTTGTTGAATTGCCTCTAAAGCATGCTGTCTTTCAGTGGAGTTGAATAGACCAATCAGATTTTCGTAAGATTTTTTATAACCGAACAAACCCGTTAAAATGTTTTGAACGACGCTCATTCTTGGAATTAAGTTAAAATGCTGAAAAATCATTCCTGTTTTGCGCCGAACCTCTAAATTTTCTTTGTTTGTCATCTCTGTTAAGGATTTATCTTCCCATTTTATGCTTCCTTTTGAAACTGGCTGAAGACCATTGATACAACGGATAAACGTTGATTTTCCTGCACCGCTTCTTCCTAAGACACAAACGAATTCGCCTCGTTGAAAAGAAATATTCACATCTTGTAATGCAGGTTCAGTTGTACCAGGATATAAAACAGTAACATTTTCAAATTCAATCATTTCATCACCTAAATAACCTTTTCCCGTATTTTTCCGCCAATATAATCTACCAAGATAACCATGACCATAATGAGCAGAACGTCTACAGACACAAGCTGATATTGAAACGTCTTAAAATGGATAAATAACTGCTGACCGATTCCACCGCCACCGATCAGTCCTAAAATAAGTGAAGTTCGAATCGCTACTTCAAAACGATAGAAAAATTGAGAAAGGACATTTGGCCATATTTGAGGCAGAATAGCAAACAAGTTTCCGATCAACTTCTTTGCCCCTACAGCTCTCATGGCTTCCATAGGGCCTTTATCAGCCGCTTCAATTAGTTCTGATATCAGCTTGCCTAATACACCGATATTATGAAGCACGATAGCGATTACGGCTGGGAAAGGACCAAGACCCAATGTTGTTAAAAGGATTAAACCAAACACAAATTCCGGAACCGACCTCATAAAGCTTAGAAAGAACCGGGTGGTAACATAAACGATCCGATTACTACTTGTATTTCGTGCTGCCAAAAAACTTAACGGCAGCCCAATGATTAAACCAAACAAGCTCCCCAAAAATGCGATTGCGATCGTTAATAAACTTTCTTGAAATAAATATGGAAGACTTTCCGTGTTCATCGGAAACCATTTTGACAGGAAGTCACTCATATTTTGAAAGTCTTTAAATTTTGATAGATCAAATTCTGTTAATCTCATGCTTAAACCGACAACGACAATCAAGCACAAAAATACAAACAATTGGCTCCTCTTAAACCAAACCATTATTCCCCTCTATTCTTTAATCGTACCTTCTTTAATAGCTGCCTTTCGGATACTCTCATAATCTTTATTATCCGCTTTTGTAAAACCTGTTGCTCCAAAAGCATCTAAAATTTCTTTATCCTTTATATCTAAAAAGATATCTTGCAGCTCTTTCATTGTTTTTGAATCTGTATTTTTCGAAACTGCCCAAGGATATTGGAATAGCTTCTCAGACTTCCAGATAACTTTAAACTGATCACCGTCTATAGAACCTTCCTCAACCAGTTTGTCATAAATGGCGCTGTCGATTGCTCCGACGTCTACTTGTTTATTCTGCACGGCAAGTGCAGTTGCATCATGTGAACCTGTAAATCTTACGTTATTAAATTCGTTTTCTGATTCACTCTTATAAACGCCTTCATCTTTTAATTTAATGCTTGGAATTAAAGAGCCAGATGTTGAAGATGGATCACCAAAAGCAAACTTAACATTTTTTACATCAGAAATCATATCATCAATACTCTCATATTGACTGTCTTTATGTGTGATCAGGTAAGAGTAATAAAACGGTTCTCCTTTAATCAATTGAGTGACGATTGCTTTAGCACCGCTCTCTTCATGTGCCACAACATATGTAAGTGGACCAAAGTAAGCCATATCAATCTTATCGTAGTTCATTGCCTCAACTACACCATTGTAGTCCGGATACGATGTAATCTTAACTTCTCTGTCCATTTTTTTACTAAGGAGATTCTGAAGTTTATCAAGTGCACCTTTCATTTCACCTTCTGTTTGAGCTGGTATGACTCCGATCGTAAGCACATCATCTTTATTTGCTTTATTATTTTTTGTATCCTCTTTCTTCGTTCCGCAAGCTGTGAGGACCAAGATAAGTGCCATTAATAACAAGCCTAACTTTTTCATTTTATTCTCTCCTTTATATTTTGTATAAGTTTAAGTATGAAACTACTTCTTTTTCAATAGTGTGGTTCTCAATGATCGTTTGATACCCATTAGCACATTGATGTTTATAAAATTTTTCGTCTAATAACACTTTTTTCAAAGATTGATATAACTCTTCATGATTTTGAAAGAGCATTCCGTTTTCATTATGACGAATAATGCTGCAATTCCCAGTATTACTTCGGGCAATTACAGGTTTATGAAGACTCATCGCTTCTAATAACGAGGTAGACTGACCTTCCGTAAATGATGTGTTTAACACAAGACCTGTCCATTCATAAAGTTCTTTCATTCGAGATAAATCGATTTCCGGCAGATAATGCAGCCACTCATACTTTTCTACTGCTACTTGTACTTGGGTATAAACATCATGATCTAAATTTGCCCCCGCAATTAAAAGTGTAATTTCGGGAAAATCTAACTTTAATTTTAAGATGCTCTTTAGTGCGTATAAAACATCCTTAACTGGTCTAAGCCCAGCAGGCAGTAACAGTTTTGGTGTTCCGATCGGTAATGGAAGAGGTTCACTAGAACGATCATGAGCTGGCAAATACACACTCTGTGGTATGACATGAACAAAATCATCGTTTAAGCCATATTGATTGACTAGCATCCATTTTGCATCTTGAGTGAAAACAGTAACTGCTTTTGCCTTTTTTAATAGTGGAAGATACCTTTGTTCATTTTCTATCAAAGAATGGTTTAGATCGGTACCGCCAGACGTTACGATATAGGGCTTGTCCAATTCCACTTGATTTCTCTCAGCCCACTTTACAAATCGAGCAAAATGAAGAATGTGGAAAACGTCAGCTTTCTCCATTCTCTCTCTTACTACGGAATCATAAGACATCTCTTCATATGAAAAGATATTCATCTCAACTTCACCTTCACGAGATAACCCATGTTCTATTCGTCTCGCAGTAGTGGCATTGCCTCGATTTTGGTAATAATACGGTGTGAAGAACAGTACTTTTATGTTAGTATCTCTCAAAGTTACACCCATTTCCTTACATTTGAATCTCTAATAGTATAACCATTGGTATCCAAGCATTCCAAAAATGGAATTAGAAATTTCCTTGATGTATCAAGAGCTACTTTTGCTTCTTGTACAGTGAAACTTCCGTTCGTCTTGCTTCGTAACTGTTCCACAGCTGTATCAAAAGCAGATTTGCTCAGCAGCACTTCGTCAAAAAGAACCACTGCGTGATTCGTTTTAATCAAATGATATTTATAATCGTTATACAGCTCTTCTGGTAATTGCTGCGATTTGAAAAGCGATAGAAGATCATCCGGCTCTAGTTTCATTTCCTCTAAACGCTCTAGAACTTGTGACATTCTCATTGACCATTTTTGTGGGAAATCAGGCTTGAAATCTGACAAATGAACAAACTGATCTGTAACAGATATAATGGATGTTTCAATCCATTGGTCAATAAGACCATTAACCACTTTTGGATGGAGTTTTCCTTTTAAATATTGAACAGCTTCTGCCTTCGGAATACCTTGACGTAAAGGATTTTCTTCATGAAACTGTTTAAGTCGATCGATCCATTCAGATTGCACTCTCTCAAGAGTTAATGCCGCAAAATAATACCCTTGTATTTGATGAATAGAATTAAGTTCCAAAAGTTGATAGATCGCTTCATTAAAATCCTGTTCTTCAAATCCTGTAAGTTTCTTTAAATCGATCTCCGTTAACGACCCTTCTTTTTCGAGTGTATGAAGAACTCTCTCTTGAGGAGTCCCTTCATATTTACTTTTTAAAAGTTCAATCGTGTTCGTACCAAATTTATAAATTGAACCGTTCGGGTCGATAACTTCACCTCCTCCGATCGTTTCTTCTGGTGAAGGACGCCTTATGATGTACTTGTCCCCGCGTTTCGTTACAATTTCTTCATCTAATCTAACTTGGCAAAATATTTGATGTGAATTGTTTTCAAGTTCATTTCGATCGAAAAAGACAAGTTTCCCCATAACTTCAGATGTTCCTGTGTAGAACTTAACCGGTGCTCTCTGTTTTATTTTACCGTCCCACCCATTTCCTGTTGATAGCACGATATCGATCATATCTGTTGTCGAAAATACATGAGGTGATAATAAAACATGTCCTCTCTTCCAAGCTGTTCTGGATCCTCCTGAAAGATTAAGAGCTGCTCGCTGCCCTGCTTTTGCAGAATTCACATCTTGTTTATGTACTTGCAATTTACGGATTTTCACTTTGTCATTTCCAGGCTCTATGATTAGGTCATCACCTTCACGGACTTCTCCTTCGTAAACAGTTCCACGTACAACGGTTCCCTGTCCTTTTACAGTAAAGATGTGATCGATAGGCATACGAAACGGCCCTTGTGAAGATCTCGTTTGGGTCCCTTGCAAGAGTTGACCAATCTCGTTTTTTAGATCATCAATTCCAGACATAGAGATGCTATCTACAAAATGAACGGGGAACGTTGCAAATGCAGTTGACCTTGTAAGCTCTCCAATATCTTCTTCAACTAGCAGTCTCATTTCTTCGTCTATCAGATCAGACTTTGTTACAACTATGACACCAGTTTCAATACCTAAGTAAGAAAGAATTTCAAAATGTTCACGTGTTTGCGGCATAACTCCTTCATCTGCAGCAATTACTAGAAGAACGAGATCGATTCCAGCAACCCCAGCAATCATTTGCCGAATAAATTTTTCGTGACCAGGAACATCGACGATGGAGGTATTTATTTCATCAGTTAATGGAAATGGTGCAAAACCTGGCTCAATGGTTATCTTTCTTTCTTTTTCTTCTTTAAGTGTATCTGTGTCAACTCCACTCAAAGCTTTCGTAAGTGTTGTTTTACCGTGATCGATATGACCCGCCATACCAATCGTATAATATTTAACTGTCATATGTTTTAACCACCTATACTTACATACTTCTTACACTTTATGTAATGCACATGTAAAAAACAAGGATAATGCATTTTTAAAGAGAATGGTATAGCTTTTTTAGCCCACAACAATTATTTCCCGAACCTTCATACGTAAATGTATATTTATTCATACATGTATACCCACAGGTTATCCACAGAACAAGTTATTCACACTTGTCCACAGATCAAACTGTTATAGTGCGTTTATTTCGCTGTTATAGACGAAGGTCTGTTACAGTACGAAATGCTGCTGTACCAGTATACCGGCAACATGATTCGACAGCATTCCCCTCCCCTATCCGATCGATTAAGTCTAGAGTCTTGTCCAATCGGTATAAAATCATGTATAATGCAATAGCGAGCAAGAGATTCTTATGGGGCCAGATGTGTAGCTGGTGCTTGCCTGGGTCTTCAAAACCTTTTGGGAGGCGCGTGCCGTCTCCGGTGGGTTCGATTCCCACATGGTCCCGCCAAAAATTTATACATACGAGGTGGACGCATTGTCTGGATGGTTCATCACTTTTATCGTGCTGTGGTCCATTTTTTTATTCACTATGTTTGCAATCGGTGGATATTTTATGTTTCGCAAATTCTTAAAACGTCTTCCGAAAGAAGATGGAAAATCGATCTTAGATTGGCAGGAACATTATATTAATCAAACCATTCATTTATGGAATGAAGATCAAAAGAAGCTTTTAAATGAACTAGTTGCTCCGGTTCCTGAACTTTTTCGTGATGTCGCAAAGGAAAAGATCGCTGGAAAGATTGGAGAATTAGCATTAGAAGAGAATGCTAGTTCTATGTCGCAGGATTTGATCATTCGAGGATATATTATCGCAACACCAAAACGGGATCATAAGTGGCTTATTAAGACATTAAAGAAGAAGAATATTGATATCGAGCCTTATCAATCATTGCTCGCATAAAGAACCCCTGAATCGAATAGATTCAGGGGTTTCCTTTTCACTAGAACTTATAATGCGATTTCATTTTTCTTTTTCATGAACAAGAACAGCATCGCTAGCCGCCATGGAAGAATCATACCAAAAGCAACGATAAAGAATAGCGAACTCGTTTCAAAGATGGATATCGTCGAGCCGATATACCACTTCAATGCTAAACGAATGGCAAACAATCCGATTATAATAAAAATGAAGGCTTTCGATCTTACAAGGTATACATGATCACCTTTTATTTCGAATTTGCTTGTCATGATGAGGAAGATTGAAAACATAAGACCCACCACAAAGGCCTCCCCTGCTTCAATCCATGTAATGTGAAAAGCCGGTATTACGAACTGAAGAAATCCTGTACTCATAGCTAAAGGAGGTATGATAATTCTCTTTGCTGTTACAGGTTCTCTTGTTTCTTTCATACGAAAGTTAAAAACAATTACAGCCATGATAATGGCAAAGCATGTACTCGCAATAAAAAACACGATTAGTTCCCTTCCCCTACTTCTTTCTCAATCTTATCTTCTGCAATAGAGAGGATGATTGTCATAGTAACCCCTATTACAGTGAAATATACACCTAAATCAAAAAGCATAGCAGTTGCAAGTTCAGTCTTTCCTAGTATCGGAAGGTAAAAGTAGCCAAAACTTTGGCTTAAAAATGGTACTCCTAAAACAAATGAACCCGCACCAGTAAGAATCGCTATTAAAAGTCCAGCTGCAATCATATATGTATAGTTAATAGGCAGAATTCTATTTACAGGCTGTAGTCCGTAAGAAACATATAAAAGAAGAATGGCGCCTGCTCCCATCAATCCTCCTATAAAACCTCCACCAGGTGCATTATGCCCTGAAAATAACATGTTTACAGAAAAAGCTAAAATAACAAAAACAATGATATTCGTTGTTGTTTTTAAGATAAGGTCGTTAGAACGTGTATGCATGATGTAAATCCCCTTTCGTAAGTAATCTTAAAAACCTTTAAATCCACCAAAAACTCGATTTGTTAAAAATGATGTTAGCTGGGTCAACCAGTCAAAGTAAAGTAAGATCCCCATAACTACCATCAAGGTACCCCCTACCACCATAAACTGACGATTAAATCGTTTAATTGACTTTAGTTTATCCAAAAAGAAGCTTAATACAAAAAATGGAACAGCAAATCCTAAAACATAAGCAACCATATAAGTTAATGAAGCTGCTGGATTTGATACTCCTAGTGCAATGACTCCAGCTAGAATTGGTCCCATACAAGGTGTCCATCCTGCTGCAAACCCAATTCCTATTAGTACAGAACCCGCATACCCAGCAGGTCGCGATTGAAATCTTACTTTTTTATCTTTCATCAAAAATGTTGGAGTTATGAATCCCATTACAACGAGTCCAAAAAAGATAATCACGATTGCGCCAATTTGCCTCAGCAACGTTTGATATTCTACAAAAAGATCTCCAATAATTGTAGTAGATAATCCTAAGAAAAGAAATATTATTGAAAAACCTATTAAAAAGAATGTCGTATGTAAAAGCGCTCTTTTTCTAAGCATAGCGTTTTCTTCTTTTAGTTCCTGAACCGATATACCTGTAATGTAAGATAAAAATGCAGGATATAACGGTAAGCAGCAAGGGGATATAAAAGACAGCAGTCCGGCCCCAAACGCAAGCCAAATATTGAGATCGTTCATTTAGCAGAAGCTCCTTTTTTACAGTTCTCTCTCTATCTTAATGGGAATAGCCAAATTGTTCAAACATAAAGAAAGACAGCTTCGTGAAAAGCTGTCCAAATCCTATCACTTATGGTTTTTGCAAATATTCTTCAAGTGTAATTCCTTGTGCATGAATTTTCTTTGCATGATCTACACCTACGTATCTTAAATGCCATGGTTCATACTGATACCCAGTAATATGTTCTTTTCCTTTCAGGTATCTAATGATAAATCCATACTTATGCGCATTCTCAGCAAGCCATTTACCTTCTTTTGTTTCTCCGAATGCCTCCACGAGTTCATAATTCACTTCTGGAGAAGTAACGTCCATTGATAAACCTGTTTGATGCTCGCTTTGTCCCGGCTTAGAACTTGTTTTATTTGCAACTTCTTCTCCTCTTTGCTCAGCATTATAAGCAAAGATCGACACTTGAGTGTCATAAGATCGATAACCAGATTGAGCAAGAAGTTCTAACCCGTTCTCCTCAGCTGCCTTAAACAAGACTTCCAGTGAAAGAGCTGCTTCTTTTCTTAATTTCTTTTTAGGAAGATCCTCTTTAAACGGAAACGGAACATTAGGTTTTACCAAATCTTTTGGTTCATAATCTTCAGGTAAATTTCTTTCTTTGTTCGCAACAATTAATAGATCATCTAGATTCTGAACAACTGCTTGTCCATCACCGGATACGGTTACCGTTTCTTCAAGCCATGGTAGATCAGCTTCAGGAGAAGGTTGTTCTTCGTTAGGTTCTGTTTCGTTTTCGTTCGTTTTTGGAGTTGATTTTTCATTTGAAATCTTTTTTTCTTGTTTTTCAGAGGTTTCATTTTTAAATGCAGCATTCCATTGTTTTTCAGCCCATTCAACAGGTTTACATGCCGTTAGGAGTAACATGCTTCCAATTAGCATTGATGGTAATACATAGTTCTTCAAAGTACTCTCATCCTTTTTATTCAGTTTGTATGTGTATGCTATCTTATCATAGGATAATTTGCAAATAAGTCAATGACATATGACATAAGTTCATATATTCGAAAAATTAAAGACAATAAATAGGAAACTCTCTGTCTCCAATCCTTATTTTGATGAAGGCAAAACAAAATTACTTAATAGAGAAGAGACAAATAGAAAAGCTGTTTTCGCAAACTCTGATGCTCTTGAAAGTAGTTGATTTCCGTTCCAGGTTGCTTCGCTTTCCGCGGGGCGTGCGGTGAGCCCCTTGACGCTTTGCGCCCTTAAGGGTCTCACCTGACCGCTTCAAGTAAGTTCCCTTGCTCCTGCGTCTACAAGTTAATGCTAACGCAGTGATTTTCCTCGTCGTATGCCTTGCGAAGAAGCTTTTCAGGTGGTAGGCATGCACCTTACACTACAATCAACTTGTCAGTGAAGGAATAAACAAATTAATTAGTAGAAACAATCCTTTAGAAAAGGACATAGTAAATAAACCACCATAACAAAACACAAAAAGGCAGCTCCCTCTGATTAGGAACTGCCTGCATTTTAGCCTACTTCATCCATTGAATCCTTACCGTGCTGCAGAAGAAACATCTTATGATACAGTCCCCTCTCTCTTAAGAGCTCTTGATGTGTACCACGTTCTACGATCTCGCCTTTATGCAGTACCAAAATGAGCTCAGCATCTTGAATCGTAGAAAGTCTGTGTGCGATGGCGATCGTCGTTCTGCCGCTTCTCATCTTATTAAGAGCTAGCTGAATCTCTTCTTCGGTTTCTGTATCAATATTTGCTGTAGCTTCATCCAAAATTAAAATTTTTGGGGAAAAAGCCATTGTTCTTGCAAACGAGATCAGCTGTCTTTGTCCGCTAGAGAACGTAGCGCCTCTCTCTCCTATTTCTGTCTGATACCCCTCAGGCAATTTTTCGATAAACGTTGATGCTTGAACAAATCGAGCAGCTGACTTCACATCTTCATCTGAAATATGTTTATTGTACATCCTAATATTCTGGGTGATATCTCCAACAAACAAAAATGGATCTTGAAGAACGAGACCTACCTTTTCCCTAAGTTCCTTATTTTCATAATGTGCAAGGAGAACATCATCAATAAGGATCTGTCCTTTTTTCACATCATAAAAACGCATGAGCAAATTGATGATTGAACTTTTCCCGCTTCCGGTATGGCCGACTAGTGCGACCGTCTGCCCAGGAAGTGCAGTGAAGGAAATATTCTTGAGTACATCTTGTTCACCATCATAGGAAAAAGTAACATTTTTGAATTCAATCTTTCCATTTTGAATGGCGGGTTCTTGATTTCCTTCTTTTACCGGAGCGAACTCTTTTTCATCCATGACGGTAAATACCCGGCCGGCTGAAACAATGGCTTGCTGAAATATTCAGAGACGCATCATCATCATGTTAACTGGTTCAAAAAATCGATCTAAATAGTTTATGAACGCATAGATTACTCCAATCTCTACTGGCGAATTGAAGGATTTGATGCCAAAAAAGGATAGAATCATCAACAGTGCGAGCATATAAACGAGATCGACTGCTGGGCGTAATAACAAACCGTTATATTTGATGTTTCGAATCTGGGCGTCGTTGTGTTCATTATTAATGATCGCAAACTCTTTTCTAAGACGTCTCTCTTGGTTAAATGCCTGAACGATTGACATGCCCTGAAGTGACTCGTTCAGTTTTGCATTTAACTGACTGAGCTTTTCTCTCATCTCGTAAAACGATTTTGAACTATATTTACGATACATCCACATGATTGCTACAATAAACGGCAAAATACATAAGCAAAACAGTGCGAGTTTCACATTTAAGTAGAACATAAATCCGAAAATCCCGAATAAAAATACGATATTTTGAACGAAAGTGGAAAGCACACTAACATACAAGTCCTTTACTGCTTCTGTATCGTTTGTAATTCTTGAAACTAAACTTCCAACTGGTGTGCGATCAAAGAACTTTAATCCCAATGAATGCACCTTTGAAAACACTTGGATCCGTAATGTTTGTATGATGTCTAATGCTACAGATTGAAATAAAACAAATTGAATATAGTTAACAGCCGCTGAGATTAAGATTAATCCTATATAACTAGATGCCAGAATCAGCAATGCTTTTTGTTCAAAATTACGAGGCGTTAAGTAATCATCAATGAACGTCTTAACTAAGATTGGTCCGGTCAGTTCAGCAGCTGTTGCAATCAATAGTAGGAAGAATGCTAGCGCTAACCGCTTTTTATGCGGGGTTGTGTACGACATTAATCTCTTGAACACTGTCCATTGTTTCATTTGCTGCAGTTCATCTTGCGGGTGTTCTAGTTCTGGTGCACTCATTTCATCACACCTCCTTCTGAAATCAACGTTTCTAAAGCTTGCCTTTCATATGTTTCTTTGTACCATCCTTCTTCATTAACTAAGCTGTGATGAGTTCCTCTTTGACAGATCGTGCCGTTTTCCAGAACAATGATTAAATCACAATGAGCGATTGAAGAAAGACGATGTGCCGTAATGATAGTCGTTTGATTTTGCCGTTTCGCTTTTAAATGCTGAAGGATCGATTCTTCAGTTTTGGCATCAACCGCAGAAAGTGAATCGTCTAAAATTAAAATTTCAGGATTTCTAAGTAAAGCCCTAGCTATTGAAATCCTTTGTTTCTGCCCTCCCGAAAGTGTTACTCCCCGCTCTCCTACTACCGTTTCATAGCCATACTTGAATTGAGAGATATCTTTATGAATGGCAGCGAGCTCTGCAGCTTCTTTCACTTCTGAAAAAGGCGAGTCAATTTTGGCAAAAGCTATATTTTCAGCAATGGTCGCCGAAAACAAAAAGTGATCTTGTGGAACATAACCGATTGCTCCTCTTAATGCATGCAACTTGTAATCACTAATGTCATGGCCATCTATTAAAATATCACCATGATTTAAGTTATATTCACGCAGCAATAACTTACAAAGACTAGTTTTTCCGCTTCCTGTCTTTCCGACAATCCCCAGTGTTTGCCCTCGTTTTAACGTAAAAGTGATCTCCTTTAGTATTGGTGAACTTTCAGCGTAAGAGAACTCTTTCAACTGATAAGAGATATCACCATGTGGACTGGATTCAATTGTGCCCGAGTCCTCGATTTCTTCTTTTACAGCAAGCAGTGATTCAACTCGGTCATATGACGCTCTTCCCCGTTCAACAATATTAAACAACCATCCGAAAGCCAGCATCGGCCATATTAACAATCCGAGATAACTCGTAAATGAAATGAGCTCTCCGATTGTTAGTTCATTTCGAGTGACGAGAATAGAACCATAGCTTACAGCCAAGAAGAATGATAAACCGATAATTAGCGATATTGTTGGATCGAATAAAGAATCGATCCGTGCAACCGCCATATTCTTCTTAACTGCATCTTTTGAAAGATCTTCAAAACTTTTAATATCATCTGTTTCCTGACCAAATGCCTTAATTACTCTAGTTCCAGAAATACTCTCTTGCACTTTATCATTCAAAGTGGAGAATGCTTCTTGAGCACTATGAAACCGTTTATGAAGCATCGTTCCATATTTGTTAGTAGCCAACGCCATAATCGGTAAAGGCAACAAACTAACCAGTGTCAGTTTCCAGCTGATCGTTGTGGCCATAGCGATTAGTGTAAATCCACCCATCATTAATGAATCAACTAGTGTTAAAACACCATCCCCAGCTGTTTGCTGAATCGCTTGAAGGTCATTTGTAGAATGAGCCATCAAGTCCCCCACACGCCGTTTATGATAAAAAGCTTGAGATTTCTTTGTGAAATGCTCATATAACCGGTTTCTTAAAAGCATCGCAAGTTTTACTGCAGCACCAAAGATCAAAATTCTCCATATGTAGCGCAGGACATATATTCCGATAGCGATACCGATGAGAAGCCCACCATATTGCCACAATAGCCCTTCAGTTATCGTTTCTCTCTCTATATGATCGACGATGAGTCCAACAACTTTCGGAGGTACTAGTAAACCTAATGAAACGAAGGCGAGCATGATAATACCGCCTATATAACGCCATTTCTCCTGTTTGAAATACCACATTAACTGCAGAAAAACTTTCAACACCTGTTCCCCCTTGTAAGCAAATCAAAAACAAGTATAGTTTACCAATATATGAAAATTCCGAAAAGGAAAAAGTTTCACAAAAAAAGACCCTCTAAATGGGTCTTCTTTATAGGATTAGACGTTTTATTTGTTCTTTTACTTTTATATAAATCTCTTCAAACGAATCTCCATATAATTTTACACATTCACTCTCATACTTTTGTTCGGCGAATTCGTATTTTGGATCGTAATAGTTTTCTAACAATAAAGATACCACTTTTTCATAATTTTGATTTTGAAGACGATGCTGCAAATCCTCCATAACAGGTAATGGTATTCTTTTAGATAGCTTATTTACAGCCTCAACAATCTCATCTTTATGCAGAAGTGGCTTGTACACATTACAAATAAAATGAACTCTTAAGTGAAACGGAATCTCAACATGAATACGTGTCCCGCTGTATTTTCCTTCTAAAAGAAAATCTGGAACAACAACTCTTCCTATTCTTTTGCTTTCTGATTCGATGATAAGCGATTGTGATGTTTCTAATTCTTTGAGGCGTTCAAAAAGATTTGATTCAAACTTTTTCTGCGAAGAAGGCTGTTCACCTATTCTTCCAAAGATCGATCCTTTATGCCCAGCCATTTCTTCTAAATTTATGACCGGGTATCCCTCACTTTGCAATTGTTCTAAAATTTTCGTTTTCATCGTGCCAGTGTGGCCTTCAAGTACGATTATCTTTCGAGGAGTCTTTATAAATCTTTCAAAAAAGGATTCGATCTGTTTTCTATACGAACGAATTCCGCCTTCAAGCTGCAAACATTGAATTCCGATCATGTTCATCGTTTGAGCGATGCTTTTGGAGCGTAAACCGCCTCTTGCACAGTAGATTACCACTTTTTTATCTGGGTTTTTCTTCTTTTCTGTTTTTATCTTTTGAAAAAGAGCAGGCAGCTTTGGACCAACAACTTCAAGTCCACGCTCTATCGCTGCCTCTTTGCTCTCTTGCTTATAGAGCGTTCCAATTTCTGCTCTTTGTTCATTTGTAAATATACTAAGGTTAATAGCTCCTGGAAGATGATATTCTTCATATTCTTTTGGAGACCTTACATCAAAAAGCAAATATTTATCTAAATCCAAGTCATTAATGGAAATCGTCTCTAAATTGTTCACGGCCATCATCCTTTAGTTGCTGCTATCAATAGCTATAGTAGAACGAAAACAAGCACCCGATTCATATCAGGGTGCTTGTACAACACTTACTTCATTTGCTTGTTCATAGCCTGCATCATTTGGTTAATTTTCTTTTGAGAAGGCTTTTGACCCATCTGCATCATCATCACACGCAACATATTTTCATTAATCGGTGGATTTTTTTGTAAATAACTCATCATATACTTGCGGGCAATAAAAAATCCGATCGCAACACCTGCAATCAGTGAAAGTGCACACACAAGGATTATCATACCAGTACCCATTGTTAAAACTTCCTCCTTCATGTTGTCTAGAACTAGTTTACTACAAGTTTACCATCACATACAAGATTTGATAGAGATTTAAGTGGCATATACCATATTCAATTTAAACGGAGAGAGCCATCCGTATTTTCTTTCTCCATAATCCATAGCTAAAAAATAGGATTCGTAATGACGCAAAGCCTCAAAAATGATGGTTTCCGCTTCGAAATTTCCGATGCTGTATAGATGTATGTATTGATCAGACAGTTCCAGATGTACAGTACTATCTTTGCATGACAAAGAGTAGGTTTCTCCTTCTACTCTCCAATCGTGCGTACCGCTCAAGCTTTCCCAAAAATGCTTCTCTATTTGAGACACTGCTAATATTGTTGTAATGTAACTCACCTGTTTTTGCAAAATCGTTTTAGAGATTCCTGTTGATCGCTGTTCTTCAAAAAATAATTGAAACAGTTTATTTTCTTTACCATAGTAGGAATGAGCAACTTCTTTTGTTATTAAATAAATAAAAAATTCTCTCATGAATAAGCTCCTTTCCGACTGCTTTCTAGAAAGTATATACAAAAGTTTAAGAAAAGCTTGTCTAAAAAGGAGAGTAAAAAGCAACTATTTTTGTCGAAACAGAAAGAAAAGAAGGTTTCCACATAGAAAACCTTCTTTCAAAATAAGCAATTATTGATTTAACATATTTTTTACGCGTTTTACAACATTTTCAGGAGTAAAACCGAATTCTTTTTGAATCACTTCTCCAGGAGCTGATGCACCAAACGTATCAATCGTTAATGTTTCTCCGTCTAGACCAACATATTTATGCCAGCCAAGTGAAGCTCCCATTTCAATCGCCAAACGCTTCGTAACATGCTTTGGAAGAACAGATTCTTTATATTGATTATCTTGCTTGTCAAAGCTTTCCCAAGAAGGCATGGATACGACAGAAGCCGAAATTCCTTCTTTTTTCAGAAGTTCTTGTGCCGCAACTGCAATACTCACTTCTGATCCTGCAGAAAGTAAAAGCACATCTGCTTCTGAATCAGCTGGTGAAACCACATAAGCACCACGCTTAACGCCTTCATAAGCCTTTTCTTTCGTATTAGCCAAAATCGGAAGATCATGACGGCTAAGCACTAAAGCAGTAGGCTTATCCTTGCTTTCTAATGCCACTTTCCAAGCTGCATTTGACTCATATCCATCTGCTGGACGAATTAAGTTAAGGTTAGGCATAGCTCTAAGTGATGCAAGCTGTTCAACTGGTTCGTGTGTTGGCCCATCCTCACCAACCATTACGCTGTCATGTGTTAAAACGTAAGTAACCGGAAGTCCCATTAGAGCAGATAAACGAATAGCAGGTCTTACATAATCAGAGAACACGAAGAATGTTCCGCCGAATACATTCAAACCTCCATGAAGTGCCATACCGTTTAGTGCAGCCCCCATAGCAAATTCACGAACACCGAACCAGATGTTGCGTCCGCTGTAGTCATTGCGGCTGAAATTAGCTTCTCCTTCAATTAGCGTTTTATTGGAGCCCGCTAAGTCAGCGGATCCACCGAAAAGTGATGGTACACTTTTAGCTAGAACGTTAATCGCTTTACCCGAGGATGAACGAGTTGCGATTGCTTTATCGAACTCAGGAAGATCTTTATCCCAGTTTTCTGGCAAGTTGCCTTTGATTGATTGCTCTAGCTCTTCAGCTAATTCTGGATATGCTTCTTTATAAGCTTTAAATTGCTTATTCCATTCTTCTTCTTTTGATTGTCCTTCACTTTTTAACTGCTCAAAGTGAGATTTAACTTCTTCAGGAACGTGGAAATCTTGTTCGAACGTCCATTTGTAAGCTTCTTTCGTTAATAAAATCTCGTCTTTACCAAGTGGTGCACCGTGAGAAGCTGATTTACCTGACTTATTCGGTGAACCATGACCGATAATGGTTTTCACTTCGATCAGTGTTGGTTTGTTTAATTCTTCACGAGCTTCTGCTAATGCTTTTTCAATCTCTTCTAAATTTGTTCCATCTTCCACATAAAGAACCTGCCATCCGTATGCTTCAAATCTTTGTTTAACACTTTCAGAGAATGAATGATGAAGATCGCCATCTAACGAGATATCGTTTGAATCGTAGAGTACAATCATTCTGCCTAATGCAAGATGACCTGCTAAAGAAGCAGCTTCAGCTGAAACACCCTCCATTAGATCACCGTCACCACAAATGGAGTAAGTATAGTGATCGATAACTTCATGTCCATCACGGTTATATTTTGCTGCTAAGTGACGCTCTGCCATAGCCATACCAACAGCCATTGCAATTCCTTGACCAAGTGGGCCTGTAGTTGCTTCAACTCCAACAGTGTGACCGAATTCTGGATGCCCTGGAGTCTTGCTTCCCCATTGTCTAAAATTCTTAAGGTCATCAATTGTTAATCCATATCCACTTAAGTGAAGAAGACTGTACAATAGCATAGAACCGTGTCCTGCTGATAAAACAAAACGATCACGGTTGAACCATTCAGGATTTGCTGGATTGTGATTCATAAATTTTGCCCAAAGGCTATAGGCCATTGGAGCAGCACCCATAGGCATACCTGGATGTCCTGAGTTAGCCTTTTCAATACTATCAATAGATAGTGTTCTTATCGTATTAATTGCTAATTCATCAATATTACGTGACAAAAAAATCATCCCTTCATATGTACTAAACAGTTTTGACTTTCATAATAAACGTTCATGTCCATTTAGACAAGATAAACACTTTATAAGCTATTGTTATTTTACCATTCCCCTATGAAAACATACAAAAACCGCCTGATACTTTCCAACATTCTTGTTGTTGTAGTACAGACGGTTTCAAGTTTTATGCGATTCCTGGGATATGACAAGAAAAGTAATCCGTTTGCTCATCGTAATCAAGTTCCATATTTTCAACAAACCATTTTTCTTCAGATCGAACAAAAAAACGAAGGCCATCAACTTCTTGGATATAATCGTTTTCTTCAGGAACTGCAGGTGTCACACCGAGTGAAAAACCTCCTGAGTCTCCACTTCCTGCATATTTCACAAAGAGTCTCAAACCCTCTTTAGCATCTAATTTAATATCCTTATAAAGATTAGCAGCTGCACTTGTAATTGAAAAAGTCAAAATATTCTCCCCTTTCAAAGTTGTTATATAACAGTATATACTAATATGTATAGATTGCAACAGAAAAAAATGCCTATTTACAGTTAAGTAAATAGGCATTCTATATTATTGTTTAAGGTTCTTTTTATTATCTTTACTTCTTTTTAATTTTTCAGGTGTTACATCATCACCGTTAGGGTCTACAAAAGTCATACCGTGCAGATCTTGAACGAAAGACTTGCGGAAGACTTGTAAATACTCTTCTCTTAACTTTTTTTGTTCTGCTTTTTCTGCTGATGTCAATTCCGTTTGTTTTGACTTTCTAGACAGTTCATTTATTCTTTGCATTTTATCTTTTGATAACATGATTTAAAAACTCCTTTTGCAGCATTCTTCATTCTATCCTACAGCAGTATGAAAGGAATTTCTAGTTATCTGTATTTTCCATGTGTTCTTTGTATCTTCTATGTACGGTGGCTTTTGATACATTGAAACCTAATCCTTTTAGCGTTAATGCTATGTCATGAAAAGTCAGTTTCATGTTCTTTAAGCGAACAATTTCAGAAATTGGCACTTCTTTTTTGTCTCGCCCGCCACTTGTGTTGTTACTTAAATTCCTCTGCGGTTTATAACCATCTTTAACCGCTTTTCTCATGCCGCGCCTTATTTTCATATTGTGAAGCTTACGTTGATACTCTTCCACAGTGGAGACGATCTCCAGCACCATTTCATCTGCTTCAGTCAACGTGTATTCTCCGTTATTGGACAGTGTATAAACTTTAATATTGTATTTCATTAACTGATGGAGAATAGCCATCTTTGCCTTTCCTCTTCCTAGCCGAGTATCATCTTGAATGAGGAGGCAGTTAATTTCACCGTCTCTTGCCAAATCAAGCACGTTTAATAATTCTTCGCGATCAAGCGAATATCCGCTTGCCCTCTCACTAAAACATGCTATTACTTCAAAACCAAATTGTTTTGCTAACTTTTTTAATTCAGCTTCCTGTCTTTCAATAGATGTGAGTTGTTCTTCTTTTTCAGTACTTACTCTACAGTATATAATAGCTTTCATTTGCCCAAAACCCGCTTTGTCTATTTATTTACTGGTATGATTACTTTCTGCCCTGGAAATACAGCTGACGCATTTACGCTGTTCTTCTTTTCGACCCATTGTATAAACTCCCAGTTGGAATAATGGTGTTTGGCGTTATATTCTTCGGAAAGACTCCAAAGTGAATCTCCCTCTTGTATGGTTACTTCAATATATTGAGCTTCTTGTGATGCAAGATTTGATAACGTAAAAAATATACCACCTAACAACCCTAAAAATACAATAACATGCATTGTCCCTTGTTTCATTGTGATATCCCCTTCCGACAAACGTTTGTTCGCATCTTATGATATTATAATAACTGGAACGTTTGTTCGGTGTCAACTAATTTTTCGAACTTATGTTTGTATCTCTTTATTCCCCATGCTATACTTTTTATAGATAAAAAATTCGGTGAGGTGCTTAAAATGACTAAGTTATCCAGACGACAATTGGATATCCTGGCTTTCATAAAAGAGGAAGTTTCACAAAAAGGATATCCCCCTTCCGTTCGAGAAATTGGGGAAGCGGTAGGTCTTGCTTCAAGCTCTACAGTTCACGGACATTTAGCTAGACTTGAAAAAAAAGGGCTTATTCGCAGAGATCCAACAAAACCTAGAGCGATTGAAGTATTAGGCCTTGAAGACAATATTCCTTCCGTTCGTTCAGTCTCTATCCCTGTAATCGGTAAAGTAACAGCGGGGCTTCCAATAAGTGCGATCGAGAACGTAGAAGAATATTTTCCATTGCCTGAACATGTTGTAGGTGACGAGAATGTGTTTATGCTGTCTGTAGTCGGAGACAGTATGATTGAAGCAGGTATTTTTAATAAGGACTTAGTTGTTGTAAAACAACAGCCTACTGCCAATAACGGAGATATCATCGTAGCTATGACTGATGAAGACGAAGCAACGGTAAAACGGTTCTTTAAAGAAAGTAATCACATTCGTCTGCAGCCAGAGAATTCCTCGATGGAGCCGATTATACTGCAAAGCTGTACGATACTAGGTAAAGTAATCGGAGTATATAGAAGTATTCACTAATTAAAATTAAACATAAAGAGAAGCAGCTTCATGTTAAGCTGCTTCTCTTTTTTTATGGCATCATCGTTAGTTCCTCTCACCACTCGCCATCTGTATGAATAAGGTGTACGGATACCCATATAGGAGGAATGAATCATGTACTATAATCCTTATGAACAATCAAGAAACCAAAATGGTAACACTCAATATATGACATTAGTAGATCCCTTCGTTGTGAATCGCCTGCGATCCGTAGTAGGTAAAGATCTAGTTGTAGAAACAACTAAAGATACGATAAGAGGTGTACTAGTCGAAGTACAACCCGATCACATTGCTTTAAGTGCTGGTAACGACTCCACTTTTTTTGTTCGTATCCAGCAAATCGTTTCGATTATGCCAATTTAATGGAACATTTTCATACTTATAATGCATAAACAATAATCCCCTGACAACAAATATGTCAGGGGTTATTTCATTAATCACTTTTCAATTGAAAATCAATAGGATCAAAAATATCTAAGATTATTGACTTGATAAAAATTATTCCATTGTTGAAAATTGGATTAAAATACAAATCTAAACAAATAAGATCACCTTTAAAGTGAAGCGTATATAGAAGTATTCATTAAGTTTGAATATTTGCGATTAGACAAGCTGTAAATACAAATGAACGGCTTGTTTTTTTATAAAAAAAATCAATTTAAGTATATTTTCATTTTCCTTCATTCTCTTCCGATTTCCTTCACGAAATATGAATAGGCTTTTTCTTCCGCCTGCTTAAGGTACACGGTCTAACAAGAGTAATTTGGGTAAATCGCATTGGTGAACAACCTATTCTCATATAAAAAAAATGAATATAATGAAACAATTGATGTAAGAGATTAGGGGGCTAAAGAATAGATTAAAAAAAGATATTAACATCGAAGAAAGTAGGATTTATTCCTAGTATCAAAATAAAATAAAATAAATAGGTGATTAGATGACAAAAAACGACAGGTCTGATAATAAAAAAAACTGTTTAATCGGTCCTTTAAATACAACGGAGCGCAATAAGAAAGCATTTCAAGTTCGTCTTGAGGCAGCGGCTTCCCAAATGAAACTTCCTCTCACTAAACATCCATGTAATGGTGACGAACAATTGTATCCAACTAAAATTGGCAGCTTTTCTAAGGGGTTGCCACATAATTCCCTTGGTGAGGTCGACCTCCAGGCATATAGCCAACTTATCAAGGCCTTAAAGACAGGTAAGAAACGCCATTTTGAATCCATTCCTCTCGGCGGTGACGTCAAGCTTGCAAATCCTCAAGCCGCTTACGCATTTGATCTTGCGGGAACTGATTGCCACAACTTAGGTATCGCTGTACCTCCTTCCTTTAACAGTGCTTGGGAGGCTGGTGAAATGGCTGAACTATATTGGCAAGCGCTGACCCGCGATGTGCCTTTTCTTGAGTACGGCACCAATCCACTCACCTTGGAAGCTGCTTCAGATTTATCCTCATTTTCTGATTTTCGCGGACCGAAAGCAAACAGCAAAGTCACAACTGGTACACTATTCCGCGGAGACACACCTGGTGAATTAACAGGTCCATATATCTCCCAATTTCTATTGAAAGACATCCCCTATGGTGCTACAACAATCGTTCAACGATATCGTACAACTGTGACAGGATCTGATCATATGACCTCATATGAAAAATGGTTGGATATCCAGAACGGCTCAACTCCAGCGGCACCTTTATTCGACCCTAAACCCCGCTATATCCGCAATGGAAGGGACTTAGGTGAATATGTTCATCAGGACTTTTCCTTCCAGGGTCCGCTTTCCGCTTGTTTAGTTCTGTTGAGTTACGGCATAGGAGCATTAGATGAATCCAACCCCTACCATAAATCTGTAACCCAAGGTGGTTTTATTACCTTCGGGGCCCCACATATTCTTGATTTAGTTACAAAAGTGGGGCGGGCCGCACTTGAGGCAGCCTGGTTCCAAAAAGTCCTTGTCCACCGTAGATTACGTCCCGAGGAGTTCGGAGGACGCGTCCACAACCATATGATAGGTACACAATGCTACCCGATAAACTCAGAACTTCTCAATTCCAAGGTAATTTGTAAGGTATTTAAAAAGTTCCGCAGCTACCTGCTTCCTATGGCCTATCCTGAAGGCTGCCCAATCCATTCGGCTTATCCAGCTGGCCACGCAGCCATCGCTGGGGCTGGAGCCACTATTCTCAAGGCATTCTTTAGAGAATCGTTTGAGATTCCAAAACCAGTCGCCGCCAGTTCGGATGGCCTCTCATTGCTTCCTTATTCAGGAGAACCTTTGACAATAGGCGGAGAATTGAATAAACTTGCCGCCAATATCTCCCTCGGCCGTGATACAGCCGGCGTTCATTGGCGTTCTGATGGGATTGAGGGGATGAAACTTGGTGAAGCCGTCGCAATAAGTATTCTTAAGGACTACAGGGAGACCTATAATGAGAAATTTTGTGGTTTCTCATTCACTAAGTTTGACGGAACTCCGATCACAATCAAATAGGTTAAATAGTTGCCAATTGGAATAAACGATGAATCTGTCGCTGATATGAAGAGATATGTTAAGCATTTTTTAGGACATATCAGCATTCAAATTACAACAGAAGAGTATATAAATATAATATTTTTTGGTCACATTTTGGCAGAGACAAATTGATACTAATATTACGATATGGACCAAAACAGAAAAACCCCTGACACTAATGGTATCAGGGGTTTACACGTTTTAATACATTCTCACATACTGTTCGCGTTCCTAAGGGTGAACTTGTGTACGGAACATATCCCGTCTTTTTTATCCTTTTAAAAAAGCTGATATTATTGCCATTTCAATTTAAAGATCTATTTTATTAATTTGGCCCGATTTTGGTCTGAATTTGTTCCAATAAAAATAGAGGTAATTTAGATTAATAATAGATGTGAAATGTAAAAAATTATTCCTATTATTCTTCCACAAACGCACCAGATGGCCAATGGGCGCTTCAGTCCTTTGTCTTATTGCTTTTAAGGCTAAGTTGTCTTGGGTTTATTCCCCTTTACCATCAGCTTTAGTTTCAGCTTTAGTTTCAGCTTCCTTGGACTGATTCTTCATCCCGATCCTTTCCTGCAGTTCAGTAAGATCAATACGCAACGAGTGGATTTGATCAGTATGTTTGAGGTTCTTCTCTTGCAATTCCTGAATATACTTTTGCAATCCCTTTTGTATCTCCTGATGACTGACAAGGACATCTGTCAAAGACAATTGTTTGTTATCAGATCTCTTTATCCATGTATCTTCAACCAAAATGCCTTGCTCATGAAAGTACTGATACGATTCCGTCAAGTTTTCCCACTCAGAATCGGTTAATTGTAAAGGATATGTCACCCGATCTGCAAGAGAACCAGGTGTTATGTTATTAATGTCCAGACTTTCCGAAAGTCTTTGATTCTCACTAGCTCCTTTCCAAATGACCAGACATAAGATGACTGCTAATACAATGACGCTTATCCACCGAATGATGTTCATGCAATCCCTCCTCGCTATGATATATGAACAAAGAACTTGTTGCGTGTAACTATTCATTCACACTTTATCTATCGGGTCATATACAAAAGGTGTAGGTGGTGACATATGCTCAATTTGCTAAAAGGAGCATATGGAAGTCGCGTTCCGGAGTAGTTTAGGTGTCTGTTTTCTAATCTGGGGTCATATTTGTTCATCTGCGAAATGAACCCATATAGGATGGAGGTTATTCGATGAAAGCATCGGTATTTGCATCTCATCTAGATGATGAAGTTTTAGGAGTAGGCGGTGCCAATATCAACCACTTAGAAGCAAAAGATATCTACGTGTTCGTAGTCATTGAAGGCTCTTCCACAGAATGGGAAACGCAGGCACAGAACCGGTTTATTCCAAACGTCAATCTCGAAATCACGAATCAACTGAAAAAAAAGCAGAAGGCGATCTCCCATTATCAATTCGATTTACGTCCCTACACCGCTGCCTCCTGGGGGAATCTTATCGGTGTGGAAGTTGCTGAACCTTTTATGCCTATAAGAGATGTAAACAGGAAATCATCGAAATGAACAACCAGCAGCTGAAACGTTTAATGGATGTTATAGGATCTTTTATACTTCTCGTGATTCTCGGACCTTTGCTTCTACTGGCATCGATTGGTGTTCGTTTAAAGCTTGGTCCCCCTGTTCTATATACACAGTGGCGTCCGGGACTTTATGAAAAGCCATTCCTCCTTTATAAACTCAGGACCATGAAATCGATCACAGGAGTTGACGGAGAACTTCTCCCAGACAAGGAACGGCTCACTCCTTATGGAAAATGGCTTCGGAAGTTCAGCATTGATGAAATCCCTCAGTTGTATAACGTTTTGAAGGGCGACATGAGTCTTGTAGGTCCTAGACCATTATTGTTGGAATATCTTCCTTTGTACACAACGAACCAGCGTAAAAGGCATAATGTTAAACCAGGATTGACGGGATGGGCCCAAGTGAACGGACGAAACCAAAACTCTTGGGATCAAACCTTTGCTTTAGACCTGTGGTATGTCCATAACCAATCTCTTTGGCTCGATATAAAGATTCTTATAAAAACCATCCCGATAGCATTAAAGTCAAAAGGAATCAACCATCCCGGCCATGTCACGCGAGATCAGTTTAAGGGGCATAAAAAGTGTAAGGATCCCAAAAAACACCCCTTCGAATGAAGAATTTACAGCGTGATTTAGTTAAGTTACTTATTTTCAGAAAGGGAGAGAATCTATGAATAAAGGTTCATTAAGTTTATGGGGTTTCTTAGCCGTTATTTGGGAAAGAGGTTGGATCATCGTTCTATTTACTTTAATTTCTGTTTTAGTCAGTGCTTTAGTTTCTTATTATGCCCTCACACCTATCTATGAAGCTAAAGTGGACGTTCTGATCAGTGGAACTGAGAAAAACTCGGAAGAAGAGAACATTGGATTAAATACCACCATTGACGAATCGATAAAGCTAGTACCTACCTATCAGGATATCGTCCTTAGCCCTCTCATTCTGAAATACGCCCAATCCGAACTGAATACTGCCAATAATAAAAACATCATTATCAAAAAAGAAGATGTGAAGATAGTCACAAAAAACGATTCTCAAGTATTCAGTATTATTGTTTATCACGAAGACCCACAAATAGGTAAGCAAATTGCAGATGCCCTAGCTAAGGCATTCAATCACAATATCGATTCGCTCATGAATCTGAGCCAATCCAACGTGAAATTGTTGAGCGATGCGACTGTATCCCAAGATCCTGTGAAACCTAATCCGATCTTAATTATGGGAATTACTTTTATCACTTCTCTCATCGTTTCTGTATGGATCACGCTCCTTATACACAACGTCAAACGTATTAGAACTTCTGTTTAGCGATTGGACATTGAAGGAGAACGCTTATGTATCTCATTAAAGACAGTTACGTACTCTTTTTGACTTCAGCTCTTTCAGCGTTAATCGCTTTCTTATCTGGGATCTGGCTACGTAACATTCTCGGTCCTGAAGAATATGGAATGTGGCTAGTTTTCTCGCTGGTCTTGACCTATGGATATGTTATGCATTTAGGTATTCTAGACAGCTTCAACCGTGACATACCACTCCTTACGGGCCAAAAAAAACATGAACAAGTAGCCCATATACGGAACGTCGTCTTTTCCTGGATGGCTTTGTCTGGCGTGTTATCTATAGTGGCCGTGGTTATAGTTTTATTTATGTACATGCCACTGGCAACAAAAATATTTGCGGTGATTGCGCTCCTGTTAATCCCTATTCAAAATATGACCCTTTACCACAATGCAATTTTTTTAACTATGCAGGAATTCAAAGGCGTCGCTATGATTCAGTTCATCATTGGTTGTGTCCAATATATTCTAATGACCGTTTTCTCAGTGTACTTAGGATTGCTTGGATTGTTTATAGGAGTCGTATTAGGAAATATTCTGGCCATTACGTATGCGCGATTCCGACTCAAATTCAGGTTAACATTTACACTAGACAAAAAATTGTTAATAAAAATGATGAGTATCGGTTTCCCGATTACCATGGTTACAATTTTTCTCAGTGTGTTTACAACACTCGATCGATTAATAATATTATATTTCTTTGATTCGACTGCCGTTGGTTTTTACGGAATTACAGCGTTTGTCTATCAAGGAATAATGGTGCTTCCTAAAGTCCTTCATCAGGTTGCCTATCCTAAGATTAGCTACACCTACGGAAAGGTTAAAAGCAAAAAGGCATTAAAGAAATTAATTTTGAATCCTACTGTCTACTTATCTTACTATAGTCCTTTCACTCTTGGTGTCATCTATTTAGGACTTCCTTCTTTTATTAATAACTACATGCCTCAGTATGATGAAGGTACCCGTTCGGCCCAGATCGTTACAATGGGGTTGTTTTTCTTATTATGGGCTGCTCTTTTTTCACATTACTTGAATGTCGTTAATAAACAATGGCTACAGTTAAAATTATTGATTATCGTAGTAATCGTAAACATCCTTCTAAATATAGGCTTTGTGCTTCAGGGGTTATACATTGAAGGGATCGCCTTAGCTACCTCCATCTCGTATATGGTTTACCCGCTTCTGTTGATGTGGCTATGTTTCAGAGACATGAGTCTATCTACTAAAATTTTTTTTAAACAGGCGGGGACTATTATACTTCCCTTCCTCTTCATGGTCGTAACTCTATTCTTCCTTTCTCACATTGAGGGACACGTTTTACTCTTGATTTCATGTTATGTCTTGCTTTACAGCTTTTTCTTGTTCGTAGCTTCGAGATTCCTACCATTTTTATTCAATCTGCCAACTGCTACCTTTCAATCGATAATGGCTAAATTGAACGGAAAGTAAGGTGATGCCTGTGTACACCACACTCCCCAAAATACAAGTCTTTTCTTGGATGATTGGAATTCTATTTCTTTCTTCTACCATCGGATTACTTGTCTCTTTTAACAATATGTCTATGAACATCTACTTCCTTATCGTACTACTAACTCTCACGCTTTCGACATTCATTTCGATTCTATTCAAGCACCCCCCAATCGTTATCCAAATTTTTGTTTTGGCCCTATCCGTCAGAATCATTATTTTTCTATACTTGAAGCTGCACTCTTATCAACTTGGGTTGGATGGTTTCTTTCCAGGTGATGTGGATGCATACGCCTATCATCGGGAAGCACTCGAGGCAATCCGATCGGCTTCATGGATACAGGCGCTAGAAGGCAACCTGCCTTATGCACATTTCGTTGCTTTCCTTTATAAAACTCTCGGTGTTGATATGATCATCCCTCAATTATTTAATCTAGGTGCCTCCGTTCTAGTTGTACCTTTATTGTTTGAACTAGGTCGACGAATCAACGGAGTAAAAGCAGGTGTGATCGCATCTCTACTATGGTCCGTATTCCCAAGCGCCATTTATTGGTCTGTGTCATTACTCAAAGACTCTTTTTTGAATTTGGGCATGGTCCTTGCTGCCTTTCTCATCCTAGGAATAAGTCAACGAAAATTTAATAGGATTGATATCTTTCTAGGCTTCTGCGGCATCATTTTAGTTAGTTACATGAGGCCCCAATTTTTGTTGGCGATAGCGCTTCCTATGCTTACTATCATCGGTTATCAATTTTTAAAGGGAAAAACTTCATTCTTAAGAAATATGATTCTGATTCTATGTTGTATAGGTTTCTTCGGAGCGGCTGCAAGTGGGGAAGTTATTCGCGACCGGCTTGAAGATTCAACGACTACAGAAGGGGTAGAACATACGAATGATATTGCACTTAAAGGTGGATCAGCCATTCATTTTCTCACCACAGTGCCAGCAGAAGTAAAATGGATCGCACAGCTTCCCTTTTCTATTCTAGCTCCCTTTCCATGGCAATGGTTCAACTTTGGACAGATGATTTACTTTTTAACCGCCTTTGAGATGATCGGCTGGTATTTTATATATGTCTATATGTGGAAAAACAAATCATGGTTCCTAGGCAATAAAACAGGCCTCTTTCTGCTTATTTACGCCTTCTCTGTTTTCATCGCCGTTTCTTTCAGCCTGCCTAACCTTGGCTCTATTTACCGTTACCGTTTAGCTGCCTTGACCCTGCTTCTTCCCCTAGTCTACGCAAAATCTGCTGGTCGAAAGTCAAGAAAGGATGAGAATAAGTGAGAAAAAAAATCCTATTTACATCAACCATAGGACTGACAATTCAATCTTTTCTCATCCCTCATTTGAAGTTCTTTCTAGAACGCGGTTTTGATGTTGGTGTTGCAACAAATGCCACCTCAGATGACATGAAGGATCTTGAAGAGCTTGGGGTGACGGTACACTTTATTCCATTCAGTCGAAAGCCTTGGCATTTTGACAATATTCGAGCCTTCCTCCAATTAAGAAAATGCATGAAACACTATGATATCCTTCATGCACATACTCCCATCTCAAGCTTTTTATCCAGAATGGCTTCAACAAGGAGACAAACTACAATTTATATGTCTCACGGTTTTCATTTCAATGAAAACGGAAATTGGTTGACCAATTTCATCTACAGATGTGCAGAAAAGATAGCTGGTTTTAAAACATCGCTGATTATCGTAACGAATACTGAAGACCTGGTAGCGGCAAATGAACTTGTTCCAAGACACTTGATCCGATACGTTCCCGGTGTAGGTGTAGATCTATCCCATTATTCAAAAGGTCAACTGACAACGGATCAAAAGCAGCAGTTCAGGCAATCGCTCGGTATTGGAGAAGACCGTACGATTCTAGTCCACATTGCAGAGTTCAATGCAAATAAGCGACAGATAGATTCAGTACTTTCCATACTTGAACTGCGAAAGACTCATCCAGACGTACTTCTTCTCCTTATCGGAACTGGGGAGCTTATGCAAGACATTCAGGATGTCATTCATAAAGAAAAATTGACCGAACATGTAAAGTGTCTTGGCTTCAGAAAGGATATTCCCCTCCTGCTCGAGATAAGTGATATAGGGATATTACTATCTTTGAGAGAGGGTCTTCCTCGGTCGGTAATGGAAATGATGTGCATGGAATTACCCGTAGTGGCAACTGATATCCGAGGTAACCGGGATTTGCTGCTAGATGGGATAACTGGGTATCTCGTTCCTATAAAATCTCCTTTGGTTGTGGCTGAGAGATGCCGCGATTTACTCGAGAATGACAATATTAATGAATTTGGTGAACAAGGATTAAAACGAATACAAAATCATTTCTCCCTAGAACATGTAATGGATGAGTTAGACAAGATTTATAAAGAGCTGAAAATATACGAATGAAAAACGCGGCTTCATATTCTTATCCCACACGCATATGATTGTTTAGATAAAGCCGATTAAAAGCAGGTGAAATATGAAACAGCGTATTCTAATTTTTGGAGGAGGATCACAGGCTAAGGTCATCATCGACATGATTGAACAATGCGGTCATTACGATATTGCAGGCGTAGTGGATGAGCGATTAAAGGTCACAAAAAGGATCAGAGGCTATCAGATTTTATCTAATAAATTGGATCGAACATTATTGAAAAAAATCCCATTCGGCTTTGTGGCCATAGGGGACAACTGGATTCGCAAACAATTTGTTGAAAGAATTTCTAGGGAAGTACCCGAGTTCCAATTCCCTCCCCTGATTCACCCTTCTTCTGATATCAGTCCAAGCACAAAGATCGGCAGCGGAACGGTTGTGATGGCCGGAACGACCATCACAAACGATACGATAATCGGTAACCATTGTATTGTTAATACGGGAGCAAACGTAGACCATGACTGTATATTAGAAGACTTTGTGAGCATAGGGCCAGGTTGTACGCTTGGTGGATCAGTAGTGGTGTCCTTTTGCAGTGCAGTCGCCCTAGGTGCAAACGTAATCCATGAACGAACGATCGGCCCCCATTCAATCATTGGTGCAGGTGCAACAGTTTTGAAAGATATTCCGTCCCACTGTACTGCCTATGGTACTCCAGCAAGAGTAGTGAGGAAAAGGAGAATTGGCGACCCTTACATGTAGATAAACTCAACGAATGGAGAGGCTTTGTTTATGAAAAATATTTTAGTCGAACCTACAGGGAAATCCTATTCCCCTGGTATATGGGCAATGATTAAATACTTTGATCAAAGACCAGAGCTTGGCATCAAATTTCACGATGCCTCACAATTTAAACATTATCTACTTAATGATTTTGATGGTGTTTGGAAAAGCATGGGAACCCACTTCAGTAAAGTAAACGGTCTTCCCCTTATCCATGAGTATCCATCTTTATCAACAGGGGCATTTCCCCACAGCAAGAACTGGATAAAAAAGACATTCAATGTAAAACCGGACTTGCGCGTGTTTCTTAACAGCCAAGTTAAAGAAGGATTTGGTTTCCAAGATAACATCAAGTACTGCTACCGGGATATGGGTGTGGACGATATTTTTTTTCACCGTTCCAGTGGAAATAAAGAGTACGATTTTGTTTATATCGGCTCAATCACGAAAGCTCGAAAGATCCCCACTCTTTTAAGGTATTTCAAAAATGAAAATAAGAAACGATCGATTTTGTTAATCGGAGATGTACCTGATGAGATCCACCAAGAATTCTCAGGTATCTCTAATATTCACTTTTCCGGAAGAGTTCCTTATGAAGATGTTCCAAAGTATGCAACCAAAGCCAGTTTCGGGATAAATTATATTCCCGATCAATACCCCTTTAACCTCCAAACATCCACGAAATTGCTTGAGTACCTTGCGATGGGATTGGATGTAATTACAACGGATTATAAGTGGGTACGAACCTTCATGGAGAAAAATGAAATACAATTGATTACCGTTGATGAGAGGTTATCCAATCTTGAACAACAGCTCACATCTTACCAATCCCCAGTCACCTCCTCCTTGAACATGGAGCGATACCTGTGGGATGGAATCATCAAACAGTCTGGGATTGAAGAACAATTAATTAAAATTTTATGAGTGCATTTATTATTAATGGAAGAGAAGTGAATGATGATGAATCATCAGACAAAACGTATTTACTTGTCTCCTCCTCACATCGGAAACTTAGAGATGAAGTATGTACGAGAAGCATTTCAGAATAACTGGATTGCACCTGTGGGGCCTCATATCACTTTATTCGAGCAAGAATTAGCGGCCTATACGGGTTCTAAAGGAGCGGTTGCGATAAGTTCAGGAACATCAGGGATTCATCTGGCTCTCCGAGCAATTGGTGTGCAAGCCGGCGATTCTGTGTTCTGCTCTTCCTTTACATTTGTCGCAAGCGCCAATCCCATTTTGTATCAAGGAGCCACCCCCGTCTTTATCGATTCGGACCCTGCAACGTGGAATATGAGTCCAAAAGCCTTAGAAAGAGCACTGATTGAAGCCGATCAAGAAGGCAAGCTACCTAAAGCTGTCATCGTAGTCCATCTTTACGGTCAAAATGCCGACATGGAAAGAATCGGAGACCTGTGCACTCAATACAATGTGCCAATCATCGAAGATGCTGCGGAATCACTGGGTACAACGTATAAAGGCCACGCTAGCGGAACTTACGGGCATTTTGGTATTTATTCGTTTAATGGAAATAAAATCATCACCACTTCAAATGGGGGAATGATTGTCTCTGATGATCTTGAAGCGTTAGAAAAAATCCGCAAGTGGTCTACCCAGGCGAAAGAAAAAGCAAATCACTATCAACATACCGAAGTCGGCTATAACTACCGGATGAGTAATATCCTTGCCGGCATCGGACGTGGTCAACTAAGAGTCTTAGACCAGCGTGTTAAAGCGAGAAGGAAAATTTTCGAAACTTATCAGAAAGAACTGTCTCATCTTGACGCCATATCATTCATGCCTGTTGCTACATATGGTGAACCGACCCATTGGTTGTCGTGCTTCACCATAAAACCCGAACACACACAAGCCACACCTGATCAATTCATCAACGAATTTGAAAATCATAATATCGAGACGCGTCGGTTATGGAAACCAATGCACCTGCAACCCCTTTATCGACAGTACCTCTATTATTCCCATACAGAAAACAAAAGCGTAAGCGATGAATTATTTAAGCAAGGGATATGTCTGCCCTCCGGATCGAACCTAAGTGCAAAAGATCAGAAAAGAATCATCAAAATGATCAATCAGTTCTTTTCAATACATTGACAACAATAATGAAACAGGGTGATTGGTGTGAGTATTGAAAATAAGATCAAGAAAGAAATTGAAAGTTTCACATGCCAAATGAACAAACGTATCGCAACGATTGGTACGACTGCCCGTACTTCGCAGTCCTTTGCTGTTCTTCCTAGAAGGCAAGCGCTCGGTTTTCAAGCGATCAATTTTCTAATCGAGGACCCTGAAAGTGCGAAGACCTGTATGAAATATCTTGATGGCAAAGTACGTTACCTGTTGATTGATATCGAGTTAAAGAAAAACATTGACTTGATGACGCTTGCAAAAACACATATTCATCAATCGAAGATTCACACTTATAAGCCTAACGATACCACATTAGAAGCTGCCGATATGTTTTTACGGAATTATTTCGAGGATCAGCTAAAAGACAAAAAAATTCTCATTTACGGGGCAGGTAACCTAGGAACAAAACTGGCCTTGCGGTTAGCTGAACGAGGGTCTAAAGTTTATCTTGATTCAAGAAATCAATCAAAAACAATAGAAATCGTGAGAGTATTAAATTATCTACTACCTCGTCAATCCAAGAACTTCATTAAATCGGTTCAGGACCCACACGAACTTTCAAGTAAAATGGATGTCTTTATCGCTTTTACCTCTGCCTCTAATGTGATCCCTGCTTCTTCTCTTCACTTCATGAAGAAAAACGGCCTTGCCATCGATGGCGGGATTGATAATTTCACACCGGAATTTATTCAAAAGGCTGCAGATTACAACCTACAGTGCTACCGACTTGATGTTCGTACAGCCTTTCCGCACACTGTCCTTTACTTGAATGAGCACACTAAGAATTTTTATCAACACATCCAAGGAGAAATCTTTGTTGATCATATCAGAATTGTTGCTGGTGGGATTATCGGGTTCGAAGGGGATATAGTAGTCGATAACATCAGTCAACCTAAACAATTGGTCGGTGTCGCAAATGGCACAGGAGGCTTAAAGCTACTCGATGAATACACCTCTTCAGATCATACAAACGTCCGATATGTACAGGAAAAAATCATCATTGAGTAAGAGGAGGTGACTAAACCTCCACCGTACTTAACCTTCCATATACAGCTGTTTATTTAAGAGTGATGTAAGAATTGTCATTTTAAATGTTAAAACCCTAAACGGTTAGGAATCGTTTAGGGTTTTGTATAGGTTTGGACTCTCGGAGATATTCCCCTATCCTTTTATAGATTTCGCCTATTCGTGGCTTTTACTTTACGACACCCAATCCTCTGAAGCCATTCATTTCAAAGGCGCATACTTGCCTTTGACTAAGAGCTATAATACCTTAGCCTTTAGGAACTTGTACGTTTGATTTATATCTATGTCAGAAAGACCGAGAATAATAGAGGGTTAAATACTTTTATAATTTAAAAGTAGGTACCAATTTGCGAAGAAGTTGTTTCAAATGATCTTCTTTTTCTATCGACTCATTAACATAAAGATTCTCATACAATTCCACTAAAGTCTCCACCATTATGTTCTCATCAACAGGCATAGACTTTGAAATAAAGATAAGCGAATGTTTGGACGACACACTCTCTTCTTCATGTGTCATCAACTCTTCATAAAGCTTCTCTCCTGGCCGCATTCCTGAAAATACGATATCAATGTCTTTCTCCGGTACGAGACCTGAAAGTGTAATCAAGTTTTTGGCCAGGTCATAAATTTTCACAGGTTCCCCCATATCTAGAACAAACACATCTCCGTCCTTTGCTAGTGCCCCGGACTGAAGCACCAGCTGAACCGCCTCTGGAATCGTCATAAAATAACGGGTCATCTCAGGATGTGTGACGGTAACAGGACCACCTTCCAAAATCTGCTTCTTAAACAACGGAATGACACTCCCACGGCTGCCGAGTACATTTCCGAACCTTACAATTACAAATTCCGTTTTGCTGGTTTTGTTTAGGTTCTGAACGACCATTTCTGCAACTCTCTTCGTTGTACCCATAACACTTGTAGGGTTGACCGCTTTATCCGTCGAAATCATTACAAATCGTTCTACACCACTCTGATCAGCACATTCCGACATATTCTTAGTTCCAAAAATATTGTTCTTTATAGCTTCTGTCGGGTTTGCTTCCATTAAAGGGACATGCTTGTGGGCAGCTGCATGAAATACAACTTGAGGTTGATACTTAGAGAATACATTTTTCAAGCGAAGAAAGTCTTGAACATCTGCGATGACTGCGTGAACGGTCAATCGAGGGAAACTTTGTTGGATTTCTTTTTCGATGGCGTAAATGCTGTTTTCACCGTGTCCTAATAATATTAGAGTACTTGGATCAAATGTCGCGACTTGTCGACAGATCTCTGAGCCGATCGATCCTCCTGCTCCTGATACAAGGACAACCTTACCTTTCACGTATTCCAAAATCCCCATGAAATTTAACTGAATCGGATTTCTCCCTAGCAGCTCTTCAACTTTGACCTCTCTCAAAGATTGCGCATTGATTTTGCCATCAATAATATCCCGGATTAAAGGGAGAATTCTTACTTCCAGTTTATGTTCTTTACAAAGGCGTACAATTCGGAAAATTTGTTTTTTCGGTGCAGAAGGGATTGCTATGATAACTACTTCAATCTTATACTTGTGGATAATCCAATCCAAGTCATCCACTTTTCCTAATACCGGAATGCTTTGAATCTTTAATTTTTGTTTCGAATCATCATCATCCAGAAACAAGACAGGTAGCAATGATTGCTCAGATTCTTTTTTCAGTTCATTCAGCACGATTCCACCGGCCTCACCTGCACCTATGATCAACGTCCGCTTCCCCTTTTTATTCAATGGATAAGACGGAGCCACTTTCACTTTGTAAAGAAATCGTGAGATAATCAATCCGAATATCGCTCCCCCTCCTCCAACCAACAGCTGTTCCAGTGATACCATATAAAATCCTGTTAAGTTCGACACAGCTGTCACCACGACAACAAGCATGACAGAGATCAACAAGGCTTTCGTCATTTCTTTTTCGTCCCGGAGATGCTTAAAAGCTCCCAAATGGTGGTATACGGTTCTAAAGAAAATTGATCCTGTAATAGAAAAAGCATATAAAACGGCTATCCACAGACTCTCCTCCGATGGATACCCAAGTACACTCATCCCAACTATCACAAAAGCTATTATTAAAGAAAAGTAAAGCCCTGCTGAAACGAAGTCTTTCTTATTAAATTTCATTTTTCCACCTTTTTCAAATGAGGTATTCCGATACACATTACCCTCCCCAGTAAGTGATCGAATCAGGGCAGGTTGTGTGGTCCAAAACTCTTTTCAAGTCAAAGACTCCACCTTTTCCATCTTTCAGTAGGTTTTCAATTACTTTCCATGTGAGGATTTTATACGGTTCATGAGGAACTGCGAGTAAGACAACATCACTCCGCTCAAGATCCGCAAAAGAATCCAGTGACATGTTATAATGATCCTCAACATCTTTTTGGTTAGCTAGTGGGTCCGATACCTGAACTTGAATCCCATTCTCTTTCAATACTTCCACGATAGAGAAGACTTTGGAGTTACGAATATCTGAGACTCCCTCTTTAAAAGTTACTCCTAGTACAGTCACTCTTGCCTCTTTCAACGGAATTCCTCTGTCGAGTAGATAAGATCTGATAGAATTTGCGATAAAAATAGGCATCCGTTCGTTCGTGTTCCTTGCCTCTTTCATCAATGATGGGGTGAAATTCAATTCTTCTGCCTTATAAATTAAATAATACGGGTCAACACTTATGCAGTGTCCGCCTACTAATCCAGGCTTGAATGGAGAGAAATTCCACTTTGTTTTTGCTGCTTCAAACACTTCTGATGAATCTATTCCCATTCCTGTGAATAGCATAGAAAGTTCATTAACAAAAGCGATATTGATATCTCTCTGAGTGTTTTCCACAATCTTACTAGCTTCGGCCACTTTTATTGAACCTACTTTGTGAACTCTTTCGATTACTTTTTGATAGACAGAAGCAATTTTCTCAAGGATTTCAGGTTTCTCAGCGGCAACGACTTTCACAACATTCTTCAGAGTGTGTTCATGATCACCTGGATTGACTCTTTCTGGTGAATAGCCGACAAAAAAATCCCGACCTTCTTTCAACCCTGACTTTTCTTCTAGAATAGGGATGCAAATTTCTTCTGTCGCACCTGGATAAACTGTTGATTCATAGATAACGATACACCCATTTGACAGATGATTACCAATGACAGCAGAGGCGGAACGCAACGGATTGAGATCAGGCTTATTGTCAGAATTTACAGGGGTGGGAACCGTAACGAAAATAAATTCACACGAAGAGAGAGAGGAGGGGTCTTCAGTAAATGACATGAAAGAAGTGGCTAGTTTCTCAGAACTAATATCTTTATTTACATCTATTCCTTTCCGTAAATCCTTCACCCGTCTTAAGTTCGTATCATAACCTACTACTTCGTATTGTTCGCTCAATGCCACAGCTAAAGGAAGTCCTACATAACCAAGACCAACGACCCCCATCCTTTGACGAGGAAGACTTTGAAAGTAATCCATATACCATTTCACGAAAGCAGCTACACCTTTCTCGACCGGTGTTTGAGGAGTAAATCCGATTGATTTAATTAATGAACCTGTCTCCGCATAAGTTTTGGGTACATCTCCTGGCTGTAGAGGTAAATACTCTTTCATAGCTTTTTTACCAAGCAGCTTCTCTAGAGCTCCTATGAAATTTTCCAATGAAACAGGACCGTTATTCCCGATATTATGAAGCACGAATGGTGCGTTTTTTTCTCCTGAAGGAGGTCGATCCATTAATCGTCTAATGGATTCTACTACATCGTCAACATAGGTAAAATCTCGTTCCATACGTCCGTAATTAAATACTTGGATCGGCTCATCTTTTAAAATTGATTGAGTGAATTTGAATAAAGCCATATCCGGTCTCCCCCACGGTCCATAAACTGTAAAAAACCTCAAGCCCGTCGTTGGTAATCCATAAAGATGGCTATATGTGAATGCCATCAGTTCATTCGACCGTTTTGTGGCAGCATATAAACTGATAGGCTGGTCTACCCGATCATCAACAGAAAAACTATTCTGCTCATTCAACCCGTAAACAGAACTAGAGGAAGCGTATAGAAAATGTTTAATTTTGTGGCGGCGCGAGGCCTCCAATATATTCATAAACCCGACAATATTGGACTCAATATACACATGAGGATGGTCGATGCTGTAGCGAACTCCAGCTTGTGCAGCTAAATGGATGACGATATCTACTCCGCGTTCGATAAATATATCTTCAACCAACGAACGGTTCTCAATCGAACCATAAACAAAATCGAAATGATCACACTTCGTAAGCTGACTTAACCTCGCCCTCTTTAGGTTTTGATCATAATAGTCATTGATATTATCGATTCCTATAACCTTAAATCCATCTGAAAGTAAACGTTGAGCCACATGAAATCCAATGAAACCTGCACATCCTGTTATTAGAACCTTCATTTGTTTCTCCCTTACATTTTGAATTAACTCCTGTATTGCTTGTATATGCAGAAGTGTACAAGAAGTTAAGGGCTATTAGAAAAATAGGTGAAACCCAAATATTAAGAAGTTCAAAAAGAAAAATTATTCGCCCACAAATAAAAAAACCCCTGACACCATTGGTATCAGGGGTTTTAATTTTAGTACATGCTCATATATTGTTCGCGTTCCCAAGGGTGAACTTGTGTACGGAACATATCCCACTCGATTTCTTTTGCTTCTACGAAGTGCTCAGTAGCATGTGCTCCAAGAGCTTTTGTAAGTACTTCGTTTTTAGCGAATAAAGTTAGAGCTTCTTTAAGTGTTGCAGGAAGATCTTTGATGCCTTCAGCTTCACGCTCTTCTTTATCCATTACATAAATGTTTCTGTCGATTGGTTTTGGTGCATTTAATTTATTCTTAATTCCGTCAAGACCAGCAGCTAGAAGTACAGCCATCGCAAGGTACGGGTTAGCAGTTGGATCAACGCTTCTTACCTCGATACGAGTGCTGATTCCGCGAGAAGCCGGGATACGAATAAGCGGGCTTCTGTTTTGCATAGACCAAGCAACATAACAAGGTGCTTCGTAACCTGGAACTAGACGCTTATAAGAATTTACAGTAGGGTTTGTAATCGCTGTAAAATCTTGAGCGTGCTTTAAGATTCCTGCAAGGAAATGCATAGCTGTTTCACTTAAACCAGTTTCTGATTTCTCATCGTAGAATACGTTTTCTCCATCTTTGAATAGAGACATGTTGGCATGCATTCCAGATCCGTTTACACCAAACAAAGGTTTTGCCATGAAAGTAGCGTGAAGACCATGTTTGCGCGCAATCGTTTTAACAGCGAGTTTAAACGTTTGAATGTTATCACATGTACTTACTGCATCAGCATATTTAAAGTCAATCTCGTGCTGACCAGGAGCTACTTCATGGTGAGAAGCTTCGATTTCAAAGCCCATGTCTTCAAGTTCTAATACGATATCTCTACGGCAGTTTTCACCTAGATCTGTTGGAGCAAGGTCAAAATATCCGCCTTTATCATTAAGTTCTAGAGTAGGTTCACCCTTCTCATCGTTTTTAAATAAGAAGAATTCTGGCTCAGGTCCGATGTTGAAGTCCGAGAATCCTAGCTCTTCCATCTCTTTTAATACTCGTTTTAAAATACCGCGCGGATCTCCATCGAATGGATTTCCATCAGGCATGTAGATATCACAGATCAAACGTGCTACTTTGCCTTTTTCTGATGTCCAAGGGAAAATCATAAATGTGTCTAAATCAGGAAAAAGATTCATATCAGATTCTTCAATACGTACAAATCCTTCGATTGAAGAACCATCAAACATCATTTTATTTTCTAAAGCTTTTTCAAGCTGTCCGATTGGAATTTCAACGTTTTTGATTACACCCAATAAATCAGTAAATTGCAAACGAATAAATCTTACGTTTTCTTCTTTTACCATTCTTAAGATATCTTCTTTAGTATACTTAGACAAATCTTTCTCCTCCTTTTGAATATAAAACGCCTTTTATGGCGATTGTTCACTCATTAAGTATTATTTAGAACTTATCAATGAAAAAACCTGGAAAGTTCTCCTTGAATTAAAGACGTCTTTCCGTGCCGCCCAGCATGAATTAATTCCCTTTTTAACCTGCGATGAAGCGCAGATTCGGAAATTTGTTGAGCAGCTTGCACATTTGGCTGGTTCTTGATAAATTCTGCTGCTTGTTCATTGAGCTCAAACACTCTTTTAATTCCGGCTAAGTTAACACCTTGTTCAAGGAGTGCTTTAATCTCAAGAAGTTTATCAACATCGTTAAATGAAAACAAACGACGGTTCCCTTCAGTTCGTGCAGGATGAATCAAATCGTTTTCTTCATAATAACGAATCTGTCTTGCGGATAATTCAGTCAGCTGCATTACAATACTGATTGGGAACAAAGGTAAGTTCCGACGATTCATATCGTTCATTTTGCCTACCTCCTTTCAACTTCTTTTTATATCTTATGTCACAAAAGCTCACATGTCAATCTTAATGTTAGAAAAAATGACATCAAATAAAAAAAGAGGCAATCTGCCTCTTTTTCTATAATGGTTTATTAATGAGTCCATGAGTTAAAAGTTCATCTACTGCTGAAACAACAGCAATTTTGACATGTTCATACGTTAATCCGCCTTGTACGAACGCAATATACGGCGGACGAATCGGACCATCAGCAGTTAGCTCGATACTTGCTCCTTGAATAAATGTTCCTGCTGCCATAATAACATCGTCTTCGTAGCCAGGCATATAATCCGGATATGGAACAGCATATGAATTGATCGGAGAAGCTTTTTGTATGGACTGACAAAATTTAATCATCCGCTCTTTGTCTTCGAAGATTACGGACTGAATAAGATCTGTTCTTTTTGCATTCCATGATGGACGCGTTTGCATACCTAGTTCTTCTAAGAACGCAGCTGTAAACACGGCACCTTTTAACGCTTGAGCTGTGACGTGAGGAGCTAAAAAGAATCCTTGATACATCTCTTGAAGACTGTAAAGAGACGCACCAGCTTCTCTTCCAATTCCTGGTGAAGTTAGACGATAAGAGATTTTATTGATCAGACTTTCATTTCCAGCGATGTAACCTCCAGTCTTTGCTAGGCCGCCTCCTGGATTCTTAATCAATGAACCTGCGATGATATCGGCTCCCGCTTCAATAGGTTCTCTTTGTTCGACGAATTCTCCATAACAGTTGTCAACAAAAACGATTACATCTTTTTTGATTTCTTTGACAAAGGTAATCATCTCTTCAATTTCATCAACAGTAAAAGAAGGACGATCCGCATATCCTTTTGATCGCTGAATTCCGATTACTTTTGTTTTGTCCGATATAGCTCTTTGTACATTTTCAAAATCAATATTTCCGTCAGGAGTTAAATCAACATGCTGATAAGAAATATCATATTCTTTTAAAGAGCCTTCTCCAGTACCCCTGATACCAACAATTTCTTCAAGGGTGTCATAAGGTTTTCCGGTCATATAAAGTAATTCGTCACCAGGTCGAAGCATCCCAAACAAACTTAATGTGATAGCATGAGTTCCTGAAATAATTTGAGGTCTTACGATTGCTGCTTCTGCTTTAAAAACATCTGCATAAACCTTTTCGAGTGTGTCACGCCCATTGTCATCATAGCCATAGCCTGTTGAAGGATGAAAGTGATGGTCTCCAACTTGATTGTTTTGAAAGGCCATTAAAACCTTTAGCTGATTAAACTCACTCATTTTATCAATGGATGCATGTACGTCTTTAATTCGTTCAGAAACCGTTAGTGTTGTTTGTTCTAAAATCTTTTCATTTTGAAACTGCGAATACATGTTATTCTCCTTTGGTGCTGATGGATGGAATGGAAGAATTTGATAGCGCGTATCCCTTACATTCATAAACCAGTTCTTCTTTATTAAATTCTTGCTCTATAAGAATCGTTTCTCCACGCAGTTGTGAAAGAAGCTTACCATCGTGAGCAGGTACTTTGATCTGATAAAAAGTCATCTGCTTCACTACTTCTTTTTCAATGGTTTCTTGTAATTGTGATATGTCTTCACCAGATAAAGCCGAAATGGAGATCGAAGGGTTTTCTGGTATAAAGTCATCTGCAAACTGATCTTTCTTATTATAGACCGTTAACATAGGTATATGGCTTGCATTTAGTTCATTTAATATGCGTTTTACCGTTTTTTCATGCTGTGCTCGATCCTCGCTTGATCCATCGATCACATGAATGAGTAGATTTGCTTCAGCCGCCTCTTCAAGTGTTGATCTGAAAGCAGCAATGAGTGAAGTTGGCAAGTCTTGGATAAAACCTACTGTATCAGTAAGAAGCATCTGGAACCCACTTTTGAGTTTAACTTTTCTTGTTAACGGATCGAGAGTTGCAAATAACTGATCTTCTTCATAACTATCAGCTTCCGTTAATTTATTGAATATTGTTGACTTCCCAGCATTTGTGTAGCCAACAAGAGCTGCTTGGAATGCCCCTTGATGTTTGCGGCGCTCACGATACCTCTCTCTATGACTTACTACTGAATTGATTTGCTGTTTAAGCTCATGAATACGAAAACGAATGTGTCGTCTGTCTTTTTCGAGTTTCGTCTCACCCGGACCTCTTGTTCCGATTCCGCCCCCTAATCTAGAGAGACTTGTTCCTATTCCTGAAAGCCTCGGAAGCAAATATTCAAGTTGCGCAAGCTCCACCTGAAGTTTACCTTCACGTGTTTTCGCACGCTGTGCAAAGATATCGAGAATCAGCTGTGTTCGGTCAAGCACTCGAGCGTTGAAATGCTGCGATAGATTTCGTACTTGAGATGGTGAGAGTTCACTGTTAAAAATGATAATGTCTGCTTCAAGTTCTTCTTCAAGCGTGATGATTTCTTCTACCTTACCCTTACCGATGAAGGTGGCTGAGTCGTATCTATCTCTTTTTTGAGTGATAACAGCACAGACTGTTCCTTGAGCTGTTTTTGTTAATGATTTTAATTCTTCCATCGAATAAAAAAAACGCTCGTCGTTCTGCCGTGGAAGCTGACAGCCGACGAGAATCGCTTTTTCCTGAACTGAATCTTTGTTATTGTTCAAATTCGCGATCCCTGCTTTCCATAGTCTCCTATCATCATATCAAATCGAATCACGTTCTTCTAGCACAAGGTCGTCACTTTGTATCGTCATCAATGTTTTTTTATCTTGGCTCGTTTCGTTTAGAAGACGTACCGATTGCCTTCTGACTGCCTTTTCAATCATGTTACGAATGTATCTCCCATTAGAGAATGAGCCGGGGTTCGAATTCTTTACTCTTTCAATATGAGCTTTTAATTTCCATTCACAGTCTCTCGTAAGAACATATTCTCTTTCGATTATCATCCTTTTCGCTATTTCCATTAATTCTTCAACAGAATAGTCAGGAAAAGAAATCTTGATTGGAAATCTTGATGGCAAACCAGGGTTTAGTTTCAAAAAACGTTCCATCTCTTTTGGATATCCTGCGAGGATGAGTATAAAATCATGCTGTTGATCTTCCATCGCTTTCACAAGTGTATCAATGGCTTCTTTCCCAAAATCTTTTTCCCCGCCGCGTCCTAAAGAATACGCTTCATCAATAAACAGAATTCCCCCGCTTGCTTTCTTTAACAACTCTCTTGTTTTTTGAGCAGTATGGCCAATATATTCACCCACAAGATCGGCTCTTTCCGCCTCAATCAGATGCCCTTTTGAGAGTACTTTCATCTCATGAAAAAGGGTGCCCAGCTTTCTAGCTACCGTTGTCTTTCCTGTTCCTGGATTCCCTTTAAACAACATATGAAGTGCTTGTTTTTCAGCCTTCAATCCCAATTCTTGACGGCATTTATTAATATGAAGCCATGCATAGATTTCTTTTACGTGATATTTTAAGTCTTCCATTCCAACCAAACGATTTAAATCTTTTTCCATTCGAAGCAGCGGATGATGCTGCTCCAATGCCTTTTCTTTTCCAGCAAGGGTTGCTCCATCGTCAATCTTCGTTTTTTCATTTCCTTGGTTTAAGACAATGTTAATCTGCCTTTGCTTTTTTATCGCAATAGGTTCATTCAAGCGGGATCACCTCACTTTGCCAGTCGAATCATTATACGCAGCAACATCATTTTCCGTGACAAATGCCTATACTCTTTCTTGATCACTGTTATCAATTTATGTTGAACTCTTTAGATCTACTACAAAGACAAGCTTTGTTTTTAAATATGAATAATTATTAGATAATTGAAACCGTTTTCTATTTTCAGACGAATAAAAATACTCAAGTATGCAAGATTTCCGTGTTATGTTAAATAATGTGAAATAAGTTTACTTACGAATGGAAGAAAAAATCATGCATATTAAATTTCAAAAAATCATCTTGATCTTATCAGGATTATTCTTAACAGCGATCGGCATAAAACTGTTAACGCTTCACGCTTTAACGTTCGGCGGAACAGCTGGAATTGCTACTCTCGGCTCATTTATGACGAGCTGGTCGTGGGGCATCTTGTTCTTAATCGTAAATCTGCCCTTTTTTATTTTATCCATAAAAAAACTAGGATGGACTTTCTCTTTATCGACCTTTCTATGCATCTTATTAATTTCGGCAATCTCAGATATGATGGATTATTTAACTCTTCCTCTCATTTCTCCGATTGCAGCTTCTGTAATTGCGGGCACGTTAATCGGTATAGGTGTAAGTTTCGTCTTGAATTCTGGGGCTTCCTTAGGCGGAATTCACATATTGGCTCTTTACTTGGAGCAAAAGTCGGACATCAACCGAGGTGTTTCATTGTTCGTGACTGATTTTATCATCGTATCATCTGCGGTTGTTATGTTTGGATTTAAAAATGCACTTATATCAATAATCGCAATCGCAATTGCATCATTGTTAACGGGGAAATTAAAAACTTCAGTCAAACCTTCTTCTACGATTTACCATACATCTGAATCTGAACCCGTTCAAAACAGCTAAAAGCATTTTCCATTAAGGAAAATGCTTTTTTTTGGGCTATTTTCGCATACGATGTTGCTTTTTGGAAGTAGTTGATTTACGTTCCAGGTGCTCGCTTTCCGCGGGGCAGGCGGTGAGCCACATTCGTACGTTTCACTCTTAAGTGTCTCACCTGCCCGCCTGTCCCGCAGGAGTCTCACACCTTCCACTACAATCAACTGTCAAAGAAGAAATTTTGAAAGCAACAATATTTGGAAAACACCTTTAATTTACATAAAATTTATTATGTTAACAAAATGTCTACCATTGTCATTTTCTGCGCTTCCTTAGGAAATATCCTATCCGTTTACTACTCGTATAAATCATCACGATGCTGATTCATATTTTCGTGCATATCTTGCCTTTTAGTTGATTGTGAATGTCCTTTCACCGGCTTAATTTTCCCGATTAAAATTCCCATTTCATTGTAAACACCGCTTTTTGAGTCATTTTTACTCTGAGCTGCGATACTTCCTATTTTTTTTATTTCTTTTATCTTTACAGGATCAGTTGTGATCGCAGCATTTCTTCCGTGTGCATTGCCTTTTAATACTTTATATACTTCTTTTCGTAATGAATCGTTTTCTTCACCTGGCTCCACCGGTACTGACGGAACAATCCCCACTAAAGTGTAAATACCACTCACAATTACGTGCGCTTTATCGACTCCATTTACTTTCTCGGCAAGTTGAACTAAATCTTTTGATTGATGAACTTCATCAGACTTTTCGACAACAAGCGGTGAATCAATCTGAGTATTCGGTTTGCGTTCTGAAGTATCGTATTTAACTTGCTTCGTATCGAGCGTTTCATCACCCGATCCCGTTTTTCCAGAACAAGCACTTACAGTAAAAATAGCACATAACAGCAGCAATCCTACTTTTCGCATATTCATCATCCTTTTTTTACATAGTTTCCATAGGACTTGTTTGAAATATGCAAAAAAATAAGCCTTTGTTATAATGGGAAAAAGAGGTTATAGGAGGCAATTATGGAAGAATATCCACACTTACCCGAATATGCCGATTCATTTATTGCCCATTTACAGAGTAAAGGCAGAAAAAATAGTACAGTTAAACGTTATTATTATGATCTTTGTGATTTTTTTGCTTGGGTTCGCGTAATTAAGAAAACAGATGACTTGAAAGTGATCCAACAATTAGATGCTGCTGCTTTAGAAGAATATTTTTTATTTCTTACCGAACAAAGGGAGTACAAGACCGCAACGACTAAAAGAGTGTTTACCGTGATAAAAAGTCTATTTCACTTTCTGCATGCAAACAGATTTATTACATACAATCCTTTTGTTGAAATCGAACAAAAGCTTAAAGAAGACACTCATTTTACAGAAGAGGATTTTATTTCAGAGGAAGAGTTTCAAATTCTCTTTCATACACTGTCTTCTTATGAAGGTTTAACTGAAAAACAACAAAAATATAGGCACTTGCTGATTAAAAGAAACAAAGCGATCGTTTCACTTCTGTATCATTACGGCCTTACATTGCAAGAAATAACAAACATTGAGATGAGACACGTACATTTTACTCAACATGAGTTAACTGTTGTGAATAAAAATGAAACACGTTTGATTCCTCTTGATGATGAAACACAACGTTTCATTTACGATTACAAAGAAGATATTCCTGAAGCTATCAGACCGAGGAGTTATTCTTCTGACCGCTTCTTTATAGCTTTTGATTATCAGAGGGGAACTTTCCGATTTGATTATGCAAATTATGAACCAAAACCACTTACGGTTATTGCCATTCAAAAAATGCTTAGACAAGAAATTCAGCGCTCGGGTTTAAGAAAAGGAATTAGTTCTCACCATTTAAGGAGGACTTCCATATTAAATCTGTTAAAAAAAGGAAAAGATGAAGAAGAAGTACAGTTGTGGTTTGGTTTAAAATCGCATCTTACCCTACATCGGTATGAGACATTCTTAGACGAGACTTTAAAAGCATAAAACTATATAAAAACTCCCTAACAACCTTAAATCCAGGCTCTTAGGGAGTATTTTTTATTCATTCGTATTTGCAGAAGATAAATCGACATTTCGGTGCGGGGTGAACGTAGAAATGGCATGCTTGTAAATGAGGTGCTGCTTACCATCTGCCTCTAGTACAACAGTAAAGTTGTCAAACCCCTTCACTAAACCTTTAAGCTGAAAACCATTCAGCAAATATACGGTCACATAAATGGTTTCGCGACGTAATTGGTTTAAGTAATGATCCTGTAAATTGATTGATTGCTTCATGTGAACAGATCCTCCTCTTTGGGCATTACCCTTATACATTCTCGGAAATTTTTAATTTCCCTTCAACAAAGTGACGAATTTCTGTAAATTTTTTATGAAATGAAGCTTCATCCATCGAAAACCATTCTACATCCATTTGGTTTCGGAACCATGTGAATTGTCTCTTAGCATATCTTCTCGAGTCACGTTTTAAAAGTGTGATCGATTCTTCTAATGTACTTTCACCAGAAAGATAAGGAAAGAATTCTTTGTATCCTATTGCTTTTGCTGCAAGACTGTTTGTAATGTCCTGTTGAAACAGCATTTTAGCTTCTTCAATAACGCCTTGCTGAACCATAAGATCTACTCGTTCATCAATTCGCTCATATAACAGTTCACGATCCATCGTCAAACCTACTAAAGCTAATTGGTAGAGAGATTCATCCTCATTCTTTCGGTTTCCCTGTTGGGTTGATGGCGCATTTCCTGTTTCATAATAGATTTCAAGCGCTCTGATTACACGCTGCACATTATTTGGGTGAATTTCTTTCGCACGCTCAGGATCAATTTTCAGCAATTCAGCATATAGAGCATCTCGTCCTTCAGTATCAGCTTTTTTTTGCAGCTGATTACGTACTTCAATGTTTTTAGTGGCTTCCGAGAATTCATAATGGTGTGTTACAGCTCGAATGTATAGACCTGTACCTCCTACAATGATCGGAATTTTACCTCTTTTGTTGATTTCCGAGATTCGTTCTCTGGCTAACACTTGAAACTCTGCAACTGAAAAAGGCTCTGAAGGATCTTTTATATCGATTAGATAATGAGGGATTCCCTCTTTTTCTTCCTCAGTGATCTTAGCCGTTCCAATATCGAGCCCCTTATAGACCTGCATGGAGTCACCGCTAATAATTTCACCGTTCATCGCTTTTGCCAGTTCAATACTTGTTTTCGTTTTTCCAACAGCGGTTGGCCCTACAATCACTACTAATTTTTCTTTCATCATAGACTCCTACATGACTCGCTTAAACATTTTTTCGAGTTCATAAGTTGATAAGTGAATCGTAATCGGTCTTCCATGCGGACATGTATAAGGATCTTCAGATGCTCTTAGTGACTCTAGCAATGCAAAGATTTCATCATTTCTTAAATGATGATTCGCTTTAATGGATCCTTTACAAGACATCATGATGGCCGCTTCTTCTCTAAGTTTTTCAATGTCAATCTTTCTATATTCGAGCACCTGCTGCATAATATCCATCATGATTTCTTTTTCATAACTCTTAGGAAACCATTGTGGATGCTCTCTTACAATAAATGTATTTTGTCCAAACGATTCAAGAAACAGACCGACTTCACTTAAGGCTTGTATATGATTTTCTAGAAATGCTGCTTCACTCGCTGTAAATTCAAACGTATAAGGAACCGTTAAAAGCTGGACTTCTCGATCTACTTGTACTACTTTTTTTCTGAAATACTCGTACTTTATCCGTTCTTGTGCGGCATGCTGATCAATCATATAAAGTCCGTTTTCATTTTGAGCTAGAATGTATGTTCCGTGCATCTGTCCGATGGGATACATAACCGGTATTTTTTCTTGCATTTCCTCTGTTTTTGAAAGATTTTGAAGCTGATTTAAGTCTGGCTCTGGCTCATTAGCTGGAATCGGCACTTCTTTATTCTCATCTAAAAGTTTAGCCGCTTCTTTCACATGAGTAGGATTTGTTTGACTAATAAGAGTAGTGTTCAAGTTTCTAGCCGGCATTATATCGAGGATAGGATCGGTTTCTATGTCTTCTTTTTTCGTTCGATAATCAAAAGAAAACGAAGACTGCTCATCAATATCTTTTTGCTTTTGCTCTTTCTTCTTATACTGGACATCCGGTATAAGCTGCTGATTTCTTATAACTTTTCTTACTTCGTTTTCTACCAATTGAACGAGTTCTGCTTCCTTGCTTAATCTCGCTTCATGTTTAGATGGATGGACGTTCACATCTATGATGGTCGGATCCATTTTTACGGCTAGAATGGATATTGGAAAACGTCCGATCGGCAAGAACGTGTGATAGGCGTTTTGTATGGCTTTAGAGATTGCATAGTTTTTAATATATCTTCCGTTCATAAAAAGAGACATATATTGGCGTGAAGCACGGTTCATCTCAGGTTTTGCAATATATCCTGACACTTCATAATCCAGTGACGAAAAAGAAACAGGGATCATATTCTTTGCTGTTTGAATGCCATATACAGAAGCAATGATCTGCAGAAGATTGCCATTTCCTGATGTATGCAGAAGCTCTTTGCCATTGTGTTTTAAACGAAAAGAAATGTTAGGATTCGCTAAGGCAAGTCTGTTTACTAAATCACTGATTGTACCCAATTCAGTCTGTATTGTTTTAACATGCTTTAACCGAGCCGGTGTGTTATAAAACAAATTCCGTACCGTGAGATCTGTACCTTTTCTGCTATTCGTCTGCTGCTGATTCTTGATCTTTCCGTTCTCAATGAACAGATATGCACCAGGACCTTCCCCCGTAGAAGATTTAAGTTCCACTTGAGCGACTGACGAGATACTTGGCAATGCTTCTCCTCGAAAACCCATCGTTTTAATCTGGATTAAGTCTTGCTCACTTTTAATCTTGCTTGTTGCATGGCGGTTAAAAGCCAGTACACAGTCATCTGGCTCGATTCCGTCTCCGTTATCTAGCACACGAATCAGTGACAGTCCGCCCTCTTCTACTTCGATCTCGATTCTTGTTGCATTCGCATCGATTGAATTTTCAACAAGTTCTTTCACAACAGAGGCTGGGCGTTCAACTACTTCACCAGCAGCAATCTTATTTGATAAATGTTCATCTAACTGGACGATTTTGCCCATAACAGAGTGCCTCCTTTATTTTACTTTTTTCTGAAGTTTATACAAAGCATTTATCGCATCAAGAGGTGTCATCTCTAATACATTTAAATCCTTTATTTCTTTAATAATGTCGAGTTCTTTTGAATCTTTTTTTCTTACATTCTCACTTTTGACTGCAAAAAGACTCAGCTGACTTTCTTCCATCTCATCTTCTTTTGAAGCTGAAACCTCTTGAATAGGGAGTGTTTCTCTTTTTTCATGATTCTCATATGTTTGTAAAATGGTCTTAGCTCTTGATATGACCTCTGTTGGCAGTTCAGCTAGCTCAGCTACTTGGATACCAAAGCTTTTATCGGCTTGCCCATCAATTACTTTATGCAAAAATACTAAACTTCCATTTTCCTCTACTGCACTAACAAATACGTTCTTAAGAGACGGCAGTGATTTTTCTAAAACGGTCAGTTCATGATAATGAGTTGAAAATAGTGTCTTGGCTGATATCTTTTCGTGTATGAATTCAATGATTGATTGTGCTAAAGCCATCCCATCATACGTAGATGTTCCGCGACCGATTTCATCTAATAGAATTAAACTATTTTCTGTTGCACTCGTTAAAGCAAAATTCGTTTCAAGCATCTCGACCATGAACGTACTTTGTCCACCTACTAAATCATCAGCAGCTCCAATTCGCGTAAAGATCTGATCGAACATAGGCAACTCTGCACTTTCAGCCGGAACAAAGCAGCCGATCTGCATCATAACAGATGTTAAAGCAAGCTGACGCATATACGTACTCTTACCAGCCATGTTTGGTCCAGTGATCAGGAGCATGCTTCGTTCATGATTTAAATAGATGTCGTTTGGAACATATTCTTGCGCGTCCATGACTTTTTCGACAACAGGGTGTCTTCCTCCGAGAATATTTACTTTTCCATCCTCAGAAACAGTTGGTCTTACATATCTATATTGTTCACTAATCGCTGCAAATGACTGAATAACATCCAGTTCTGAAATGGCTGAAGCGAGTTCTTGAAGCCCTGGAATATATTGTTTCACATGTTCTCTAACTTCTAAAAAGAGTGTGTATTCAAGTCCTGAAATCTTCTCTTCGGCTTCTAAAATAATCCGCTCTTTCTCTTTGAGTTCAGGTGTAACGTAGCGCTCAGCATTCGCCAGTGTTTGTTTTCGTTCATAGCGCTCAGGTACTTGAGATAAGTTAGATTTTGTTACCTCGATATAATAGCCGAAAATTTTATTGAATCCTATTTTTAACGACTTAATGCCGGAAGCTGCCTTCTCTTGCTGTTCGAGTGCAGCAATCCACGCTTTGCCGTTGCTGCTTGCGTCTTTATATTCATCAAGCTTTTCATTATAACCTGATTTAATTAAGCCGCCTTCTTTAATGTTGATAGGTGCTTCATCATGGATCGCAGAGTCTAAATAGTCTGCAAGTGCCTTATGATCGTTCATCTTCGCGTGCAGCTCAGCAGCATATACTCCTTGAATGTCTTTTATCTTTTCTTTTAGTACAGGAACACTAAGAAGAGATCGTTTTAATTGAACTAAATCTCTTGGACTAGCGTTTCCGTATGAAATTTTTGCAATAAGACGCTCCATATCATAAACAGACTTTAATTTTTCTTTTATTTCTTCACGAACAAAGAACTCACCGATTAAATTCTCAACAAGTTGAAGGCGCTTCTCAATCGTCTCTTTTACAAACAAGGGTTCTTCTACCCACTGCTTTAACTTCCTGGCACCCATCGCGGTCATCGTAGCATCTAACAGCCAAAGCAATGAACCCTTTTTTCCTTTTGCCCGGATTGATTCAGTTAGTTCTAAATTGCGTTTAGAGAACGCATCTAGCTTCATTCTTTTATCGTTCTGCTGAAATTCAACCGTTTTAATGTGCTGAAAAGAGCGTTTTTGTGTATGTGTTAAATAACAAAACAATCTTCCTGCAGCACGTATTAATGCTGGATGGGTAATTGTTTTGACAAGATGACTGAACTGGTCTTCAAGTCTGTTTTCTTCTTGAATGGAAATTGATGCTTGTCCAGTTTGTGCTACGATGCTCGTCCATGCATCGGATAACTCTTTGTTACCTACTATTTCTTTAACACCATGACTTAACAGTAGTTGAATAAAAGAAAGATCATTTCCGGAATATGTATAGCCTTTCAACTCACCGGTAGACAAATCACAAAGGATATAAGCATAGGACTCTTTCTCTTTTTCGATTGAAACAAGATAGTTATTTTCTCTGTCATGCAACAGATGATCATCTATAACTGTTCCTGGCGTAATGATCTGAATCACTTCACGCTTTACAACCCCAACAGCCTGCTTCGGGTCTTCCACTTGTTCACAGATCGCCACTTTATGACCATTCTCAACTAGCGTTTTAATATAACCTGCAGAAGAATGATAAGGCACACCGCACATCGGAATTCTGTCCTTAGATCCACCATCTCTGCTTGTAAGTGTAATTTCAAGAATCTGTGATGCATAAACGGCATCATCAAAAAACATTTCATAAAAATCGCCTAGACGAAAAAATAAAAAGGCATCCTGGTGAGCTGCCTTGATTGATAAATATTGTTGAATCATTGGAGTATATTGAGCCATAATTTCACCTTTTTCATAACATTTCAATGTCGCTATTATATCATAATTTATAAGTTCTATCGTTTTCTCTGCATGAAAAAAACGGGAAGCTTTCTCCCCGCTCGTTATTCTTCCAAATCACCGATTAAAAAATTAGGATCTAGATCTTCGAAATTTTCATCTTCTACATCATATTCCCAATCCCTCTTGTGGTCATCGTCAAAACCATCCGGATTTACATACACACATACTTTTGTTTCTCCAATAATCTCACATACAAATTCTCTTTCTACTTGGACAATAACTTTACTTCCGTTTGGAGAAATCGTAGCTTCTAACGTATTTGGCTCTTGAAGTGCTCGGCATGTAACTTCATATTGATTCCCCAAAGCATTCTTATCTCTCACACTAAGATCCACTTTGTCTACGAAATGAATGGTTTCGGTCACTACTTCGGTACGTGTATTATCATTGTACGAATACCAGACATTGATGTCATAGCTTCCTTCTACGTCCACCGCTTCACCGTTTCGGTTTGGTTTATAAGCATGATTGATAATCCAGCACCCTAAAATGCTGCTCGGCCGATGGCTCGGTGCAATTGTATGTGTGGCCTGAGAAAATTTTCTGCCTTTCCCGCAAACCGCTTTCGTGATGATTTCTCTGTAAGTCAGGTCTTGTTCAACGCGTCTTGACATACATGAACCCCTCCTCTACCAATCTCCATACATAGTATGCTGGGCTGATGCCTATTGTGCTTGAATAATTTTATAATCACAATTACTCTAAGTATATGGGCGCTTGTTGTCCAATGTTCTAAAAATATTATTTATATACGGTACGTGAAATTATTTTACGCGATCGTTGTTGCACTTGGAAGTGGTTGATCTCCGCTCCAGGTGCTCGCTTTCCGGGGGGTGTGCGGTGAGCCTACCTACCGCTTGCGCTGTTAGGAGTCTCACCTGGCCCACTCATCCCCCAGGAGTCTCGCACCTTGCGCTCCAATCAACTTTCGAATGAAGAAAAAGTGATTCAATAGAAACGATCCATAAAAAAAGAGCTTTGGAAATTGCAGTGAGATTTTAGTGGTATCAACAAAAAAGTAAAACTGAGCCTAAAATAAAAAACACGATGCCTAGGAGAGACACCGTGCTTATAATATGAAAGATTTTTAGTGACAGCCGCAGCCGCCAGGTGAGCAGCCTTCTTGAGAACCTGTCGTTCCTTTTAAAAGGTCGCCTCCAGTAGATTCGATGATTTCATCCGTCACTTTGTTTGAGATCGTATGAGATACCATCTGCAGAATGTCGTTTACATCGCTTTGAGACTGTTTAAACTCTTGAACAACTGGAATGCTGTCTAGTTCAGCCATGAGCGCATCAATTTTCCCCTCTACTTCTCTTGAAGCTTCATGCTTTTGATAATGCTGAAGATTTACAGCTTGTTTTTGAAGGTTCTTAATTTGCCCCATAAGTCTAGCTACGTTTGCATTCGTGTTGATCTGTGCTTCTGCTTTTTTAAAGAATTCCACTTCGTCAGTCGTAGCGATCATTTTTGCAAGTTCTTTCGCTTTTCCTAAAATATCTTCTTTTGTATAAGTGCTCATTAGCTTACCACCTCTGATTTTTCTACTACCCATTCTCCGCCAAGATTCCACGTTTTAGCATCGGTAATCCGAACTTTAACGATTTCACCTATCAGGTGCTTAGGTGCTTTAAAGTTTACTACTTTATTTGAACCTGTGTGACCCGTGAGTACATCAGGATTCTTTTTACTTTCACCTTCAACCAATACTTCAACTACTTTTCCAACGTAAGCCTTATTTTTTTCTAAAGAAATATCGTTTAGAACCGCGTTCAATCTCTGAAGGCGCTCTCGTTTGACTTCCATCGGTACATTGTCTTGCATTTTTGCTGCTGGAGTACCTTCACGGGGTGAATAAATGAACGTGTAAGCAGCATCATATTGAACTTCTTTAACAAGAGATAATGTCTCTTCAAATTGCTCTTCGGTCTCATTTGGGAACCCGACAATAATATCCGTTGTTAATGCTACATTCGGCATTGCAGCTTTGATCTTGTTTACAAGCTCTAAATAGTGTTCACGTGTATATTTACGAGCCATTAATTTGAGTATATCGCTGTTTCCATGTTGGACAGGCAGATGCACATGATCTACAATGTTTCCGCCTTTAGCAAGAACTTCAATCAGCCTGTCATCAAAATCACGAGGATGGCTTGTTGTAAAGCGAAGTCTAGGAATATCGATCTTGCGGATCTCGTCCATCAAGTCGCCAAGTCCGTATTCTAAATCCTCAAAATCCTTACCGTATGCGTTAACATTTTGACCTAACAGCGTAACTTCTTTATATCCTTCTCTAGCAAGCTGTCTAACTTCTTCAATAATATCTTGTGGATGGCGGCTTCGTTCTTTTCCTCTTGTATATGGAACGATACAATACGTACAAAACTTATCGCAGCCGTACATAATGTTTACCCAGCCTTTAACGTTTCCTTTACGCTTTCTCGGAAGATTCTCAACGATATCCCCTTCTTTGGACCAAACCTCAACTACCATTTCTTTTGAGAATAATGCATTCTCAATAATTTGCGGAAGTCGATGGATGTTGTGTGTACCAAAGATCATATCTACTTGAGGATACGTTGATAAAATTCGATTTACAACTGATTCCTCTTGGGACATACATCCGCATACACCTAAAAGAAGATTCGGGTTATTTGCTTTCGTATGTTTTAAATGCCCAAGTTCACCGAACACTTTATTTTCAGCATTTTCACGAATCGCACAAGTGTTAAGAAGGATAATATCCGCTTCTTCTGTAGAATGTGTAGTCTCATAGCCCATTTCATTTAGAATACCAGCCATAACTTCTGTATCGTGCTCGTTCATCTGACAGCCATACGTACGAATATAAAACTTTTTTCCAACACCAATATCTTTCAAATTTTCCGGAATGGAAAAATCTTTAAGTATTTGAATCTGCTCTTTACCACGCTTTTTTGCATCTTTTAACGATGGTGGAGCATAAGTAGTTTGAAAGTATTGTGAGTAGTCTCTTTTTTTATCGTTCGTAGTTTCTTTAAGATTGTCTTTCGTAGTATCCAAGACACCTTCACTCCTTATTGCCTCTACTGCTTACTTATCCGTTCCAATTTTTGAATCTAATGAATCATCTAACTGTAACATTATATCAAATAATGGGTTATAGTAAAACGTGCAATCTATTTGTTAACATAATGATATTACAGTAAATTCCTAGTTGCGCTTTCTCTATATTGCTGTTTTCTTTTGTATGATGCAAAACAAATTACAAACAGCTTAAAAAAGTTGACTTAAAAAGCTCATAAGCCCTTAATAAGTCAACTTTATCGTTAGATTATATAATTCCTAGTTCTTTCCCTGCTTTTTTAAACGCATCTAGCGCTGTTTGAAGCTCTTCTTTCGTGTGCTGAGCCGTTACGATCGTACGGACACGCGCTTTCCCTTTTGCTACAGTTGGGAATGCGATTCCTTGAGCAAAAACACCGTATTTTAACAACGTATCTGATAGTTTATGTGCTAAGGCATCATCACCAACAAGTACTGGTGTAATTGGTGTTTCACTTACTCCTGTATTAAACCCAAGTTCTTTCAATCCAGCTTTAAAGAACTTCGTGTTTTCCCACAGTCTTTCCATATGCTCTGGTTCTTCTTCTAATACATCAATCGCTGCTGAACTTGCTGCTATAACTGCAGGTGGGTGCGAGGTACTAAACAAGAACGGACGGCCTTTATGGATCAGGTAGTCTCTTAGTGTTTGTGTACTTGCAATATATCCCCCAAGAACACCAATCGCTTTACTTAACGTTCCAACTTGGATGTGAACGCGGCCATTCAAGTTAAAATGGTCGATCGTACCACGGCCGTTTGTTCCTAATACACCACTTGCATGCGCGTCATCTACCATAACGAGAGCGTCATATTTTTCTGCAAGCTCCACGATTCCAGGAAGCGGTGCAATATTTCCGTCCATTGAAAACACGCCATCTGTTACGACGATTCTTTTTCTAAATTCTTGTGTTTCTTTTAAAGCTGCTTCTAAATCTTCAAGATCCACATGCTTGTAAATTCTGCGCTTCGCTTTTGTTAGACGTATACCGTCAATGATAGATGCATGGTTTAACTCATCAGAAATTACAACGTCTTGATCAGTAAGAATCGCAGAAAGAATTCCTTGATTCGTAGAAAAACCTGATTGGAATACAAGACACGCTTCAGTATGTTTAAATTCAGCAAGTTTTTGTTCAAATTCTTCGTGCATAGAGAGTGTTCCAGCAATCGTACGAACGGAACCCGTCCCAACACCAAACTTCTCGACAGCTTCTAAAGCTGCTTCTTTCATCTTAGGATGGCTCGTAAGGCCCAAGTAATTGTTAGAAGAAAGCTGAATCACTTCTTTTCCGTTGATTACAACTTTGGAACCTTGCTCTGATTCTAGAGGTACTAATTTTCTAAACGTACCTTCATCTTTCATGTGGTCCAATTCTTCTTGTAAGTATTCAAAACCTTTCATTCGTTTCAAGCTCCTTTCAAATTTAAGGAATAAGAACTACTTTTCCGCAATTCCCTTTAATCATTAAATCAAAGCCTTCTTCAAACTGTTCGAGTGGAAGAGTGTGTGTAATAATCGTTTCTGGATGCATGCTGCCTGACTGTAAAAGTCCTGATACCTGCTGCCATGTTTCGTACATCTTTCTTCCTGTGATTCCTTGAACCGTTACACCTTTAAACACAACGTCATTCGTTAGGTCGATCTCAACTGGTTTTACAGGAAGACTCAAAATAGATACCCGGCCGCCGTTTGTAATCATTTTAAATCCTTGATCGATTGCTACAGGGTGACCACTCATCTCGCATACGACATCTACTCCATTGCCATCTGTCAAGTTCATAACTTTTTCAACAGGGTCTTGGGTTTTAGGATTGATTACTTCTGTCGCTCCAACTTTTTTCGCAAGATCTAAACGATATTCATTCAGATCGATCGCAATCACTTGGCTTGCTCCTGCAGCTTTGGCTACATTTACCGCCATGACACCAATCGGTCCGCAACCGATGACTGCAACTGTCTTACCAGCAACATCACCCGCTAAAACGGTATGCACCGCATTACCCATCGGCTCTTGAATCGAACCATGTTCGAAAGGCATCTTAGGGTCATTTCTCCAGATGTTTTCTGCTGGCATCGCAACATATTCTGCAAAACAGCCATGAGTATCTACACCGATAATCTTGGTGTTTTTACAAATATGAAACTGTCCTTTTAAGCATTGTGGACAAGAATGACAAACAATATGTGTTTCAGCTGAAACATGATCTCCAACTGAAACATTTGTTACAGCATCCCCGATTTTCTCAACCACTCCAGAAAACTCATGACCAAATACATATGGAGGTTTAACACGGCTTTGCGACCACTCATCCCATGTATAAATATGGACATCAGTCCCGCAGATTGAAGTTGCTTTTACTTTGATCAAAACTTCATTCTCGTTAATCTCAGGAATATCTACTGTTTCCAATTTAGCTCCGTAACCCGCATGATGCTTAACAATTGCTTTCATTTTTCCTTGCACAGAAAACACTCCTCACTAAACACAAAATATCATATCCACAATTATTTTACATGGATTAAATAGTGAGGTAAAGGGCACTGTCCACATCACACGGACATTCGCAGATACTGAAAAAAATTTTAAAATTTTTTTCTATAAGTAAAAAACTCTTCTCCTAAATCAGGAGAAGAGCTTGATATTACATAAATTCTGCCATCAATTGATTGAACTTTTCTTCCGGCATTTTCAAATCAGCTTTTGCTAAAGCATCCTTGCTGTAACCATGAGCAAGATCTTGGTATGAAGGCTTCACCTTGTCTTGATAGATGATTCCTTTAACAAGACCTTTATTCTCCATAAGTGTCTGCATCGCCATCATACGGTTAGAAGAATCATAATCTTCAATCGTACTTAAAGAAATCAGATGTTCTTTAAACCAATCATATGTGTTCACTTTGTTATATGTAACACATGGTGAAAACACGTTGATCAGAGAGAATCCTTTATGATTGATTCCTGCTTCAATGATGGACGTTAACTCTTTAAGGTCAGTGGAGAAACTTTGAGCAACGAATGTAGCACCAGCTGTTAAGGCTAATTCCATGATGCCGATCGCAGATTCTACTGAACCTTCTGGTGTACTCTTCGTTTTAAAACCAACATCAGAACGCGGAGATGTTTGACCTTTTGTTAAACCATAGATCTGATTGTCCATAACGATGTAAGTAATATCAATATTTCTTCTAATCGCATGCACTGTGTGACCCATACCTATCGCAAAACCATCACCGTCTCCACCCGAAGCAATAACAGTCAGATCACGGTTGGCCATCTTAACACCTTGTGCGATTGGAAGGGAACGTCCATGAATGCCATGGAATCCATAAGATTTAATATAACCGGAGATACGTCCAGAACATCCGATCCCTGAAATTACAGCAAGATCATCTGGTTCTAAACCTACATTGGCAGATGCCCTTTGAATGGCAGCTTGTACGGAAAAATCACCACAGCCTGGGCACCAGTTCGGCTTGATGCTGTTACGAAAATCTTTAAATGTAGCCATATTAAATCAGCTCCTTGCATTTCATGACAACTTCTGATGGTAAGAAAGGATTCCCATCATATTTCAATAAGTTCTTAATCTTTTCATGCTGCCCAACATTCATTTTAAGAATATTAGCAAGCTGACCTGTTGCGTTATTCTCAACGACAATAACGTTCTTTGCACGATCAATCATCGATTTCATTTCATCAGCAGGGAACGGATGGATTAGACGAATATGTGCATGATTTACCTTCAGTCCTTCTGCCTCTAAACGAGGGATCGCTTCTTCAATAACCCCTCTTGTTGAGTTGAATCCGACAAGCAGGATGTCAGCTTCCTCATGTGGAGCTTGTTTAACAACTGGAACGTTGAAGCGCAAACTTTGAAGCTTGCGAAGACGTTTATCCATCTGTTTCTGACGGTTTGCTGCCACTTCAGAAGGCTTACCTGTCTCATCGTGCTCAACACCCGTTACATGGTGGATGCCATTTTTCATGCCTGGAATAACACGAGGGGATATTCCATCTTCTGTCACTTCATAGCGTTTAAAATAACCATCCTTATCTTCCGTAACAGGAAGTTCTTGGTTTGGATCCAGCTTTCCGCGGCGAATTTCCACGCGGCTGAAGTCTAGTGGTTCTACAGATTGTTTACCTAGAGAAAGCTGAAGATCTGTTAATAAGATAACTGGAATTTGATATTCTTCTGCAATATTCAAAGCTTCTACTGCATCATAAAATGCTTCTTCCACCGTACTTGGTGCCATTACAACCTTAGGGATCTCTCCATGAGTACCATAGATCATCGCCATCAAGTCTGACTGTTCTTGTTTTGTAGGAAGACCTGTTGAAGGTCCGCCACGCTGTGTATCAACGACAACGAGAGGTACCTCAGTCATCCCTGATAATCCAAGAGCTTCCATCATTAAGGATAGACCAGGACCTGCTGAAGACGTTATGGTTCTTACTCCGGCATAATTTGCTCCAATTGCCATCGTACATGCTGCGATCTCATCTTCTGTTTGAATAACGGTTCCACCGAACTCCGGAAGTTTCTTGATCAAGTATTCCATGATCTCAGACGCTGGAGTGATCGGATATGCTGCCATAAAGCGCACGCCACCTGCAACAAAACCTAGAGCGATCGCATCGTTTCCGATCATGAACATTCTTTTTTTGCCATCTGCTTTATTTAATTGAAAACCATCAATCTGCCCGCCAGATAATTCGTTAAAATGATCTGCGCCTTTTTGAATAGCCTCCATATTCTTTTCTACTACTTTTGCACCTTTACGTGAGAAGATCTCTTCTACTACTTCAAGGTAGCTTTCAACAGGCAAACCTAATACAGCACTCGTAGCACCGATCGCCACCATGTTTTTCATGAGAGATGTTCCAAGTTCACTCGCGATTTCTGTAAATGGAACCGCATACAATCTAACATTAAGGTCCTCTGGAACAGTAGGATTAAATTTAGAATCTCCAATCACTACTCCTCCGTCACGAAGCTCATGAACATTTACATCAATCGTTTCTTGATCGAATGCTATTAAAATATCAAGATCATCAGAAATCGAACGGGTTTCACTCGTACTTACACGAATTTTATTGTTGGTATGACCGCCTTTAATTCTGGAAGAAAAGTGTCGATAGCTATACAGATAGTAGCCTAGGCGGTTGAGTGCCATTGCAAAAATTTCACCTGTACTATCAATTCCTTCACCCTGCTGTCCGCCAACTTTCCAAGAAAGTTGATCAATCATGTACTCCACCCTTTCAGTAACCCAAACGTTAATTTTTTAACCAATAACTAAATTTAGTATGGTTTCATGCTGATTTTTACGCTTTTACACGTTTAAATTAATTATGTACTAAACGTCTACAATTCTAGACTTAACTTCATAAAAATGCAAGTATTCGACTAGTATAATTCAAACTATTGCAAAAAAAGGTAAAAATTAAAAGTTCTTATAAACAACATGAAACTATTTAATAAATTCGAGTAAAGTAACTCGATTTCCTCCTCATGCTCCATCTTATATAATAATTCAAAGACTCTTACTATAAACTAAAAACCTGTTTACTTATCTAGATAAGTAAACAGGTTTCATCTGTTATCGCGGTTCAACTATTAATTTAATCGCCGTTCTTTCTTCCCCATCAATTAAGATATCTGTAAATGCTGGTATACAAATGAGGTCGACTCCGCTCGGTGCTACGAAACCTCGTGCGATAGCTACTGCTTTAACAGCTTGGTTTAATGCACCTGCTCCTATTGCTTGGATTTCAGCGCCTCCTCGTTCCCGGAGAACACCAGCGAGTGCACCAGCTACAGAGTTGGGGTTGGATTTTGCTGAAACTTTTAATATTTCCATTGTTTTGAACCTCCTTCAGGATAGATACCTGTTCTACTATATTCATTGATTAAGGCTTGTATTCCTGCCGAAACAAATTTCTGGGTCGTCTCTCTATCTCTTTATTTGTTTAAAGCAGCGCCCTATGAATAAACCCCGGTATACATGTACCCTTAACAAACGTCATTCAAACCAAAAAGTGGTTATTTCAGCAAAAAACAACCACTTCTCAGAGGTTACCGAAATTTGTAAGTAAAAATGCGATTTTATCAGCATTAAGCAAGGCTGTTTTCGCATACATTGGTGTTCTTGAAAGTACTCGCTTTCAACGGGGCGTGAAGGTTAGCGTCCTGCCGCTTTGCACCATTAGAGTTTCAATTTACTTCTCTTTCCCCTTGAAAACTTGTATCTTCTACTTAAATCAACTTATCAATGAACAGAATAAAAAAAGAGCTTATCAACAATCTTTTAAAAAGGCTGTTTTCGCAAACTTTGTTGCTCTTGAAAGTAGTTAATTTCCGTTCCAGGTGCTCGCTTTCCGCGGGGCAGGCGGTGAGCCACATTCGTGACGTTCCACTTTTAAGTGTCTCACCTGCCCGCCTGTCCCGCAGCAGTCTCGCACCTTGCACTCCAATCAACTTATCATAGTAGAGAATTGAACAAAATGCTTCCTAAGCAACAATCCTTTAGAAAAGAGCCTTTTAAAATGAACATTTAGCTAAAATCATATGAGATAAAATTTGTTTGCTTATTCGCGGCCATAATAAAAAGCGGTGGGAATCCCACCGCTTTATCAGTTTATTTCGCGTATTCAACTGCTCTCGTTTCACGAATAACCGTAACTTTGATGTGACCTGGATAATCCAATTCACTTTCGATCTTCTTCGTTATATCACGTGCAAGTCTGTATGAGGCTACATCATCAACCATGTCTGGTTTAACCATGATACGAATTTCGCGTCCAGCTTGAATAGCGAATGATTTTTCAACACCATCAAATGATTCTGAAATCTCTTCTAGTTTTTCAAGTCTGCGAATATACGTTTCTAAAGTTTCACGACGTGCTCCTGGTCTAGCGGCAGATAAAGCATCTGCTGCTGCAACAAGTGTTGCGATGATTGAAGTTGCTTCAGTGTCTCCGTGGTGAGACGCTATACTGTTGATGACTACTGGGTGTTCTTTGTACTTTGTAGCGAGTTCAACACCAATGTCAACGTGACTGCCTTCCACTTCATGGTCAATTGCTTTACCGATGTCATGAAGCAATCCAGCTCTTCTTGCAAGATGAACGTCTTCTCCTACTTCTGCTGCCATTAATCCAGCTAAGTAAGCCACCTCTGTTGAGTGTTTCAATACGTTCTGACCGTAACTTGTACGATACTTTAGACGTCCAAGAATCTTGATTAAATCTGGATGAAGTCCGTGAACACCTACTTCAAAAGTAGTCTGTTCTCCAACTTCGCGGATGTACTCATCCACTTCTCTGCGGGATTTTTCAACCATCTCTTCAATTCGTGCAGGGTGAATTCTTCCATCTTGTACAAGCTTGTCCAGTGCCATTCGCGCAATTTCACGGCGGATTGGATCGAAACCGGACAGAATTACGGCTTCCGGAGTATCATCAATAATCAAATCGATTCCAGTTAACGTTTCTAAAGTCCTAATGTTTCGTCCTTCACGTCCAATAATTCTTCCCTTCATTTCATCGTTAGGAAGGTTAACTACAGAAACAGTAGTTTCTGCTACGTGATCGGCTGCGCAGCGTTGGATAGCTAGTGAAAGAATTTCCTTTGCTTTCTTGTCCGCTTCTTCTTTAGCACGGTTTTCCATTTCTTTTACCATCATCGCCAACTCATGTGTCATTTCGTTCTCAGTTTCAGTCATGATAATTTGGCGGGCTTCATCCCTGGTAATACTGGAAATGCGCTCAAGCTCTCGCTGCTGTTCTTTCAGCAATTCCTCCACTTTGCTTTCAATCTCTTCAATTTGTCGCTGTTTTTTGGTGAGAGACTCCTCACGTCGTTCTAAAGATTCCTCTTTTTTGTCAAGAGTTTCACTTTTTCTGTCTAGGATCTCTTCTTTTTGAACCAATCGATGTTCTTGTTTTTGAAGCTCGTTTCGACGTTCGCGAATTTCGCGTTCAGCTTCGGTACGTAGCTTATGGATTTCATCTTTTGCTTCTAACAGCGCTTCTTTCTTGCTAGCGTCAGCATCGCGCTTTGCATCTTCAACAATTTGCGCAGCTGCTCTTTCTGCGCTTGAAATCTTCGCTTCAGCAATTGATTTCCTAACAAGATATCCGACAATAGCACCGACACCTAGTGAGACAAGCAAACTGGAGATGAATACTGCTAAACTTGGCATATTCCCACCTCCTCTTGCTTTCTGCTTTTCATACTGCATTTCTTGGCGTCAATCGTGTTACATGTGCTGTGCACCATTCATGTCGTACAAATTCTATACATATCTTTTAATTTCATAAGAAATCAAAATATATCTCCATTTTATAGGTGTGCCCAATGCTTGTCAAGAGAGTCAATCTTCTATAATAATAGGTTGACTTAAAAATAGCAAGGAGCATATTTTGCCTGTCATTTCTGCTAACTTGGGAACTGTTTGCTCATTAGAAAGGCTGTTCTCTTATTCATCATTGCTTTTGAAAGTAGTTGATTTTCGTTCGAGGTGCTTCGCTTTCCGAGGGGCAAGAGTCTCGCACCTTACACTACAACCAACTGATCAAAGAAGACAACAAAAAAAGATTAATAAGCAACAATCCTTTAGAAAAGAGCTTTAAGAAAGGAGGAAAAAAAGACTGGTCGTATTGACCAGTCTTCAACTTGATTACTATTCTGTTAGCTCAAACTCTTCTTCTAGTGAAGGAGCTTCTGCTTCAACCGTCACTTTACCCTCTAACTGATAATAGTTTCGAATCTCTGCAACGATTGCGGATGCAATCTCAGGGTTTTCTTTTAGAAATTGCTTAGAGTTCTCACGTCCTTGACCTAGACGCTCGCCTTCGTAAGAATACCACGCACCGCTCTTTTGAACGATGTCGATATCTGAACCGATATCCAGAATCTCACCTTGGTACGAGATTCCTTCTCCATACATAATATCAACCTCAGCCGTTCTAAACGGAGGCGCAACTTTGTTTTTTACAACTTTAATCTTTGTTTTATTACCAACAACATCTTGACCTTGTTTCAGCTGTTCAGCACGGCGCACTTCTAAACGTACTGAAGAGTAGAATTTTAACGCTCTTCCCCCAGGAGTTGTTTCAGGGTTCCCGAACATCACACCAACTTTTTCACGGATTTGGTTAATAAACACTGCGATGGTTTTGGACTTATTGATTGCACCAGAAAGTTTACGCAGTGCTTGAGACATCAATCGAGCTTGAAGACCAACGTGAGAGTCTCCCATTTCTCCTTCGATCTCGGCTTTAGGAACAAGCGCAGCAACTGAATCGATAATTAAAATATCAACGGCGCCGCTTCTTACCAGCGCTTCAGCAATTTCCAATGCTTGTTCTCCTGTATCAGGCTGGGACAATAATAGCTCATCAATATTTACACCTAGCTTTTGTGCATATTCAGGATCAAGCGCATGCTCAGCATCAATAAAGGCAGCTTGTCCGCCGTTTCTCTGAACTTCTGCAATGGCATGAAGTGCTACCGTCGTTTTACCTGAAGATTCAGGACCGTATACTTCGATAATTCTTCCGCGCGGATATCCGCCAATTCCAAGTGCGATATCCAATGTAATGGATCCACTGGAAACTGTTGAGATTCGCTGTTCAGTCTGTTCACCCAACTTCATAATAGAACCTTTACCGAACTGCTTTTCAATTTGGCGTAAAGCCATATCTAGAGCCGCTTTTCGATCGCTCATTCCATTCACTCCTCTAATTCATTTTTCATGTATTTTTATTTCATTAATTCTGTTCTTTGCTACTTCTCTATCATATCTCTTTTTTATCAATTTGCCAATCATTTTACGAACATTTATTCGATTTTTTTATTGATCTTCTTTGACCAATTGATTCAAGTAGCGAAATCCATACTTAACCGTTTTTTCTCTGATACTTTTTCTTGAACCTGCTAGTTTTAGAGAAAAGGAGGAAGTTTGATCTTTATCAGATATTGCAATAAAAACTGTACCTGCTGGCTTTTCTTCCTGTTCTTCCGGACCGGCGACTCCTGTAAAGCTAATACCATAATCTGCTTTTGTTTGTTTTCTAATCTCTTCTGCCATCCATTTTGCACATTCAATACTAACTACACCATGCTTTTCAACAATTGTATCAGGTAAACGAAGCATCGATTGTTTTAGAGCGGTTGCATATACAACAACACCTCCGCTATAAACAGAAGACGCACCAGGCAAATCAGTAACGGCCTTGCTGAACAGTCCGCCTGTTAAACTTTCTGCTGAAGCGACCGTCAGATTATGCTTTTGAAGAGTATTTAGCGTTTGCCTCTCCAAAGTATCATCATCATAACCGTAAAGATAGGAGCCTGCCCGCTTAAGAATTTCTTGTTCTGTATCGTCCAGAAGCTTTCTTGCTGTTGATTCATCAGAATGAGAAGCAGTCAGACGAATCGTTACTTCATGTTCTGAAGCAAGGGGTGCGATGGTCGGATTACTCTGTTTCTCAATTAAATCTTGCAGCTTTGTTTCTAATACAGATTCACCGATTCCAAAAAATCTTAAGACACGGGAATGCAATTTTGTATGAACATCTAACCTGGAATGAAGATATGGGATTGCATACTTGTTAAACATCGGTCTCATTTCACTCGGCGGACCAGGCAAAAGAATACACGTGACGTCTCCATGTATAAATGCCATACCTGGTGCCATTCCGTTGTCATTTGGGAGTATTGTAGAGTCTTTGATGATTAAAGCTTGTTTCTTATTGTTCGGTGTCATCTCTCTGTTTGTTTGCAGAAAATAGTTGGTTATGTAAGTTAATGAGACTTCATCATGAACCAATTCTTTTTGAAAGACATTCGCAACCGTTTCTTTTGTTAGATCATCTTTTGTCGGACCGAGACCACCAGTAAAAATGAGCAGATTTGAACGGGATTTTGCTGTTTGAATGACGGATGTGAGGCGATTCTGATTGTCCCCCGCCACCGTATGGTAAAAAACGTTCACGCCAATATCAGCAAGTCCTTTAGAAATAAATTGAGCATTCGTATTGACGATCTGCCCTAATAAAAGCTCGCTTCCAACTGCAATAATTTCTGCGTTCATCTCATACACTCTCCCTAATTTTAATCTGTGATTTCAAGAGTTCCAAACCGTAACATCTGTAAAAACGCAGTATTTTGTTCCCCTTTTTAAACATTTTATCAACACCGATTAAAAAAACAGGAGTATTTTGCTCCTGTTTTTTGTCATTACTTAGATTTTAATAAAATGTGTTTGCTGTTTACAAAATACTCCCATCCAGAGTAGAGAGTAATCAATGTTGCCGCCCATAAGCTAATAGTTGCAAACGGCAATCCGATCCATGCGAACGGTAAATTATGAAGCAATAGAGCGGATATTGCAATAATTTGTATCCACATCTTCAACTTACCCATCTGCCCTGCTGCGATTACTTCGCCTTCTGCAGAAGCGACAGCACGTATTCCTGTTACCGCAAATTCACGGCTGAGAATTACGATGACCATCCAGGCAGGAGCAAAACCTAGTTCAACTAAACCAATAAGGGCAGCAGACACAAGAAGTTTATCTGCAAGAGGATCTAAAAATTTCCCTAAGTTTGTTACTAGATTGTATTTACGTGCATAATAACCATCTACCCAGTCTGTGCTGGATGCAAATATAAAGATCAGAGCAGCTGCAAAATGAGTGACAGGCAGTTTTTGTCCTGCTAACTCCCATGTACCCCAATCAAATCCGCCTAAAAGAACGATCATAAAAAGCGGAATTAAAAAAATTCTAGAAATAGTAATCTTGTTTGGTAAATTCACTGCAATTCCTCCAAAATACGGTCAAAATCAATATCTGCAACCTTACTGAATCTTTTTGATCACAATCTTTTGGTGAACAAGGTCAGAAGGTGGTACAGGATAAGTGAAAGCTTCTCCGTTTATCTTAATCGATGTAACGTGAGATGCGCCAATATTTAGTGTTGCCTCTTTTGCTGACGAAAGATCAAATGTTTCTGTCTGACCTTTTTTCAGCTGATTATTGAAATAGCTTTTTTTCGTATCATCTTGAATACCTACATAACTTGGACCTGATGCAGTTAACTCGACGACCATCTGATCTGTATCACTTAATTCATAAGTTGTTACTTTACCGTTAGTTTCCAGTTTCGTTAACGTTTGTTTTTTCGGTTCTTCTTTTTGTGCAGGTTCTTCTTTTTCCTCATTTTTTATATCTTCTTTTTTCGGGTCTTCTTTTTTCTTTGGCTTGTCCTTATCTTCGTCTACCAAAACACCTGGAGCTTCATTCCCGCTCTTAGCCTGATCATTCCCATCAGGAAGAAGAAACTTCCATACAATAAATAAGACAAACACGATTAATACACCTGCTAGAATAATCGGAATCAGCCTCTTTAATAAAGGACTGTCTTCTGCAACACCAGCTCTATCTCTTTTTGAGCGTGGTTCAAATTCCGTCGCTGGTTCTTTTGCAGATTTTGGTATCTCATGTGAGTATTCATCAAAAATCGTCTCGTAATGCAGTCCTACAGCTTCACAATAGTTTTTGATAAAGGCTCTAGCATAAAATGCCCCTGGAAGCACCTCATATTTTCCTTCTTCAATCGCCACTAAATAACGCTTTTGTATTTTAGTTGCTGTTTGAAGTTCTTCAAGGGACATTCCTTTTTCTTCACGTTTTTCTTTTAATAGTTTACCGAGTTCTGTCAACCTTCCCACCCACTTACGTCATTCTAAATTTCCAAATCCTGTTTGATCTTGTTTCAGAGCTTCATATGTAATTTCTTCATCACGATGACTTTTCAGCTCGATGATATAGTCAAAATCATCAAGAGTATATTCTGTTTGCTGAACAAAAAGATCAGGATGCTCCACAACTTTCGCTGCAGGAAGTCTCATGATCTCTCGTATGAGCTGCCAATGCTTATCGTTCATGTTGCGTGCAGAAACTGCACCATCGATAATAAAAACATGATCAGAGTCGTATTCATCGTCTGCGAGCATGTTTCTAACAGTTTGGCGCAATAAAGTCGATGAAATAAAGACCCACCGCTTATTCGCACAGACACTCGATGCAACGATACTTTCTGTCTTTCCTACACGCGGCATACCTCTTACGCCGATTAATTTATGTCCTTCAACTTTATATAATTCAGCTAAAAAGTCAACCAATATACCAAGCTCATCTCGAATAAAGCGAAACGTTTTTTTGTCATCTGCATCGCGTTCGATGTACCTACCATGTCTAACAGCAAGCCTGTCACGAAGCTTTGGTTTGCGGAACTTGGTTACCGTAATGTTATCCATGGAATCTAAAATCGATTTCAGACGGTTAATCTTTTCTTCGTTATCGATAATCAGAAGCATTCCACGGCGCTCGTTATCCACACCATTAATCGTAATGATATTAATTCCAAGCATACCCAATAAGGATGATATATCCCCTAGGAGACCCGGCCGGTTTTTATGTATCTCATACTCTAAATACCATTCTTGCTCTCCCATAATTCATCTCCTTATTCTTTCAAAATGAAACAAAATTCTACATTTATTCTTGTTACTAATAATAAATGATTTCAATTTATTATGAAAGCAAAATAAAAGGATGTTAAGAAAAAAATCTTAACATCCTTCACCATTAGCGGCTTCCGTCGTTTTGAACTAACTTGACCATCATGTTAGCAATGGCGTGTCTTTCATTTTCATCGGCCACTTTCCAAAGATCGGCAAGAACTTTTTCTTCTTCGTTTTTTGGTTCAACGTGGTTCGCTAAGTACCCACCGATCTCAGTTGCTAAGTTTGAGATCGTATCGTGGTTCATACCTTCGTGCTCCGCGTGATTTAAGCGTTCTGCCAAGAAATCTTTCCATTGACCAAAGTTGTCTAATACTGACATGCTGTCTCCTCCTTCAAGGTTGATACAGCATTAATATCTCTTAGTTTTAACCTTTTTATACATGTTTTTTTACGTATACCACGATCCGTTTATCGAGAGGATGTGACCAGATATGTAATCTGCTTTTTTGCTTATTAAAAACTCAACCGCATGTGCCACTTCATCAGGTTCACCAAAGCGACCTGCTGGTATATCTTCTGCAAGTTCGCGTTTTTCTTCTTCTGAAAATTGATTCAGCATCGGAGTTGCTATGACTCCAGGTGAAACACAGTTAACTTGGATCTGACTAGGTGCTACTTCTTTTGAAAGTGCCTTTACGAACGCATTCAGACCGCCTTTAGCAGCAGAATAGACTGTCTCACAGGCAGCACCTACTTCACCCCAAACAGAAGAAATCATAATGATCTTGCCTGATTTTTTTTGAATCATTGAAGGAATAAGCGCTTTCGAAAGTGATATCGCACTTAAAAGATGAAGCTGCATCGTTTCTGCGATGGACCGTTCGGTAAAGTCTGTAAGCAGTCCGTAATGAGACGCACCGCAATTATAGACGAATACATCGATCGGTTCTTGAATTTGTGACAACAAGTATTGTGGACCTTCTGAGTGAGACAGATCGGCGGAAACAATAGAAACATGACTATTGTATGTTTTTATTAACTCGTTTTGCAGCTTTTTGGCAGCTGCTTCATTTGAATGGTAGTGTAAAAATAACTGAAATCCTTGAGAAGCTAACATATGACTGATTTTATTTCCAATAGCCCCGGTAGCTCCTGTAACAAGTACTTTTTTCAATGGTAATCCCTCATTGCTAAAAAAAACATCCTAAACACTAGGATGTTTTTTAAATCATTATGACTTCTTTTTTCGAACTTGGCAAACCGTCAACGCATCTTTTTTAAAGTGATTCTGAAGAACTTCTTCTACATCACTTACTTTCAGTGATTCAAATACAGGGATTACATCAAATAAATCCATCTCATTGAAAGCATAACGAGTAAATTGATTTGCGATGAATTCAGGAGAATTTAACGATCTTAAAAAAGCACCAATCTTCTTTTTACGAGCACGTTCAAATGAATCTTCAGCAATTGGCTGTTCTTTAAAAGACTCTACCATGTTAGATATTCTTTCGACGAAATCATCTGGAGACTGTGTATCCCCGCCAAGCATACTAAATCCAAATCCGTTTTCTTCTGTGTAATCAAAAGAGAATGTCTGATCGATCAACCCTTCCTCATACAACGTTTCGTAATTCGGTGAACTTTTTCCAAACATCATTTCTAAAAGCAGGTTGACACTGAGCTCATGACGCATGAGTTCTTTGCCTTTTCTGTTCGGTGCTGCTTCCTTATATCCCATATAGCACTTTGGTGTTTGAACAGTCATCTCGATTACTTTTTTCTCTTTGGCAACCGTTGCAGGTTCTTCATCAAAGAATCTCTCGATAGGAGCTTTTTCTTTGAATGTTTTTTGTGATTGGTTGTCTTTTACAAAGTTTAGAATATCTTCAGCATTCACGGGCCCAACGATAAATAAAATCATGTTGCTCGGATGATAGAATGTCTCATAGCATTCATAAAGGTCATCCTTCGTAATCTTAGCGATTGATTTTTCTGTGCCTGCAATATCGATCTTAACAGGATGATGATGATACATGTTTTCAATCAGGCCAAAGTAAACGCGCCAGTCAGGGTTATCATCGTACATTCTAATTTCTTGACCGATGATTCCTTTTTCCTTCTCAACGGTTTTTTCTGTAAAATAAGGCTCTTGAACAAAGTCGATCAGCGTCGTTAAGTTCTTTTTCACGTCACCTGTAGTTGAAAAAAGGTAAGCTGTTCTGTTAAAGGTCGTAAAAGCGTTTGCTGATGCACCTTGCTTGCTGAAATCTTGGAATACATCTCCATGTTCTTTTTCAAAAAGCTTGTGTTCAAGAAAATGGGCAATGCCATCTGGTACTTTTACGTCTTCATTCTTACCAAGCGGCTTAAAATGATTATCTACCGAACCATAATGTGTGGTGAAGGTAGCATACGTTTTATTGAACCCTTTCTTTTCTAACACATACACTTTTAATCCATTCTGAAGTTCTTCAAAATGGAGGGTTTCATCTAATTGATCAAACGTTTTCATTCCCATTTGTGGCTGCTCCTTTCAAAAAGAAAATGGTATCGAGCTTTACTTTTTCAGCTACTTTCACAACGTCCTCTTTCGTTACACTCTTAATTCCTTCCATCCATTCTTCAATAGATCGATTCGTACCTGCAACAACGTTATGGTACAGTACTTCAGATAAGCCGATCGGGTGGTCGATGGTTTCTAGCACCTGATTGTTGATCATTGCTTTTGTTTGATCGAATTCAGCATCAGTTATGTTACCGTTCTTGATCTCTTCATGCTGTTCTTTAATGATCTTAACAGCCTTTTCATAGTTACCTGTTTCAATTCCGCTCATTACGAAAACAGCCCCTTTATGGCTTTCAAATCGGGAAGCTGCATAATACGCGAGACTTTCTTTTTCACGTACGTTCATAAATAATTTGGAGTGTGAGAATCCTCCGAAAATACCGTTAAACACTTGAAGAGCAAAATAGTCTGGATCACCATAAGTGGTATATGTTCTGTAACCCATATGCAGCTTTCCTTGCTGCACATCTTGTTCTTCAAAGATTTCCTTTATATCTGAAATTCTTTTTTCGTCTTTTGCTGCTGAAGCTTGCTCTTCTTTTTCATTACGGTCTTTAGAGAAACGGAAGTGCTTTTTTACTTTTTCCACCATTTCATCTGTTGAAATGTCGCCTATTACATAAAGATCTACTTTATCGCTTTGTACAACTTCTTGATAATAATTAAATAAATCTTTTGGTGTAATACCATCAACTTCATTCTCATTACCATAAACGTTTAAACGATATGGTTCAGATTCATACATCTCTTCTAATAGGCGTTTATTCGCATACCTCATCTTGTCATCATAGATGGATTCGATTTGCTGTTTGAGGCTGCGTTTTTCTTTCTTTACAATACCTTCTTTAAAAACACCATTTTCGACTGCAGGTGCTAACAATACTTGAGATAATAAATGAAACGCTTTATCTAAAACGGGTTCGGAATTAGATAAAAACTTTTCGTTGGCAACTTCCATTCGGATGCTGATCACTTGATTTTCACCTTTTTTTGAAAGATCCGCTGAAAGCGTAGCTCCATAAAGGTCATCAAGAGCACTCCTAAGCTCTTTTGAAGATGGAAAATCTTTCGTACCGCTCTGCAATACATAAGCCAACAATGCCCTCTTTGTTACGTTTTTCTCATTGATGGCTTCTTTAATTTGAAGAATAAACGAAGTCGTCTTATACTTTTTTGTTTCAATCGTATGTACAGTCATACCATGAAGATCTGTTTTTTTATGGTTAACTATTCCCATTGAATAAGTACCCCTTTCATTATAGCCTATATCCTAGTTTACCCATTTTCGATACGTGGCATGACATTCCTTCTTGTAAAAGAAAAAAAGTCCGCCTATCGGCAGACTTTTTTATTATCGTTTTCCTTTTTCGTAAGGAGTACCTAATGCTTTAGGTGCGTCAGCACGTCCTACTAGACCAGCCAAAGCTAATATCGTAAGAACGTACGGAGCGATAAGCAAGAATACTTTCGGAATGTCTTGCAGGCCTGGAATCTGCGCTCCTGAGATACTGATTGCTTGAGCGAGACCGAAGAATAAAGCAGCTCCTAAAGCACCAAGTGGATGCCATTTACCAAAGATCATGGCAGCAAGTGCCATGAAACCTTGCCCCGTAATCGTGGAGTGCGTGAAGTTACCTGAAATAGAAGCCACATAAACAGCTCCACCGAGTCCAGCAAGAGCTCCACTTAATAAAACCCCAACATAACGCATCTTTTTAACGTTGATCCCCATCGTATCTGCAGCCATCGGGTGTTCTCCTACAGATCGAAGACGAAGACCAAATGGTGTTTTGTAAAGAACATACCAAACGATTAAGGCTACAAATACTGCTAGATAAGAAGTCAGATAAGCATTTGAGAAAAATAGTTTTCCGATAATCGGAATATCTGACAAGAATGGAATATCACTTTTTGAGATACGTTCTGAAATAACAGGTGTTTGTCCTGCATTAAAGATCTTTTTCGTCAAGAAGATCGCTAGACCTGCAGCTAAAAAGTTAATGGCTACACCACTAACAACTTGATCTGCTTTTAAAGAGATACTTGCGACTGCATGAATAGATGCAAAAAGTGCTCCTACGATCATAGCAACAATAAAACTAACCCATGGTGCTGCTCCATCTAATCCAAACTGTTCACCGTAATAAATTGTTACGGCTCCTGTAAATGCACCAAAAAGCATAAGACCTTCTAATCCGATATTTACGACTCCTGAACGTTCACTAAAAACACCACCAAGAGCGGTAAAGATTAAAGGCGCAGCTGACACGATCGCAGCAGGTATGATTAGTGCTAGAATATCCATAAAACTCATCAGATCTTACCTCCTTTGTTCACACGGTTCATCAACCAATGAACAAGATAACTGCACGCAACAAAGAAGATGATTAAAGCGATAACAATTCCAACAAGTTCAGTTGGAACACCTGCCATAGCTTGCATATTCAGTGCACCAATCTTTAATCCACCGAACAGTGCAGCACCTAAAATTACACCGATCGCACTGTTCGCACCTAGAAGTGCAACGGCGATCCCGTCAAATCCTACTCCAGTAAATCCAGCATTAATCGTCATATATTGATAAGTGCCTAAGCCTTCCATACTTCCTGCAATTCCTGCAAATGCTCCTGAGATCGCCATGGAAAGGACGATATTTTTAGAAACATTAATTCCAGCGTATTGAGATGCATGCTGGTTGAATCCTACTGCACGAAGCTCATAACCTAAAGTTGTTCTCCATAATAAGAACCACATAATAACTGCTGCAACGATTGCTACGATAATTCCAAAGTGAAGTGTAGAATTATCAGTTAGCTCTTGCAGAAACGGTGAAGCTAAAGAAGCAGATTCTTTTACGTTCTCCGTCCGTTCACCTGGGGCAAGCATAAAATTACGGATAATTTCGTTCGTGCTATAAAGTGCGATATAGTTCATCATGATCGTTGTAATAACTTCATGCACTTTAAAACGCGCTTTCAAGATACCAGGAACAGATCCCCATAATGCACCAGCTACACCTGCAGCTAGTACAGCGAGGGGAATATGAATGATTGCCGGAGCATCAACAAATACTCCTACGTATACAGCTGCCAGCCAGCCAACTAAAAGCTGACCTTCAACACCAATATTGAACAATCCTGTACGAAAAGCAAACGCTACAGCCAGTCCTGATAGAATAAGAGGTGACATCTGTCTTATCGTTTCACCCATATAGTAGGAGCCGCCAAAGATACCTTCAAACAATGCAGCATAAGCTTCAATTGGAGGATAACCGCTAATTAGCATGATGATGCCACCGATAAGCAGTCCTAATAATACAGAGATAAGAGGCACTAGAAATTTCATTTTGTTAATATTATTCTGCATGAACTGTACCCCTCTTTCCTCCCGCCATCAGTAAACCAAGTTCTTGTTCTGTTGTTTCTTTCGGGTTTACGATCGCAACGATCTTTCCTTCATACATAACAGCGATTCGGTCACTTACGTTGATGATCTCATCCAACTCGAATGAGACGAGCAGTACTGCTTTACCATTGTCTCTTTGTTCGATCAGTTTAGAATGGATAAACTCGATGGCTCCAACATCTAAACCGCGTGTCGGCTGAGCTGCGATTAGAAAATCCGGATCACGATCTACTTCTCTTGCGATGATCGCTTTTTGCTGATTGCCCCCTGATAAAGCTCTTGCAGGAGTATACGCATCAGGCGTTCGCACATCGTACTCATCAATTAACTTTTTCGCTTTATCAAAGATCGGTTTAAAGTTAAGTATTCCTGATTTGGAATATGGCTTTTGGTAGTATGTTTGAAGAACCATGTTCTCACCAACTGAAAAGTCCAATACAAGTCCGTGCTTGTGTCTGTCTTGCGGAATATGGCTCAGTCCGTTCTCTGTTACACTTCTAGGAGATTTATTCGTTATCTCTTTATCGCGAAGATGTATAGATCCCTCGTGAACTTTGTGAAGACCCGTGATCGCTTCTAACAATTCAGATTGTCCGTTCCCGTCAACACCCGCGATTCCTACGATTTCACCAGCATGTACAGTCAGGTTTAATCCGTTTACAGCTGGTACTTTTCTGCTGTCATGAACGACAAGATCTTTGATCGTCAGTACTGCTTCTTTTGGCTCCGCATCAATTTTTTCAACTTTAAAGTTTACTTCACGACCAACCATCATTGCTGCCAAAGAATCCGGGTTAGAATCGCTAACGTTTACCGTCCCTACGCCTCTTCCTCTTCTTATAACCGTACAGCGGTCACAAACTTCCATAATTTCTTTCAGTTTATGGGTGATAAGAATAATCGATTTACCTTCGCTAACAAGCTTTTTCATGATTTGAATGAGCTCTATAATCTCTTGAGGAGTCAACACGGCTGTTGGCTCATCAAAAATAAGAATGTCTGCACCTCTATAAAGCGTTTTCAAAATTTCAACACGCTGCTGCATACCAACAGAGATGTCTTCAATCTTCGCGTAAGGATCTACTCGAAGACCATATTGATCAGAAAGAGCCTTCACTTCTTTAGCAGCAGTCTGTAAATCTACTTTTCCGCCTTTTGTAGGTTCTTTTCCTAAAATGATATTTTCAGTAACAGTAAATTTATCAACGAGCATAAAGTGCTGATGAACCATCCCAATACCAAGCGAGTTGGCAATATTCGGATCATTGTTCACCACTTTATTTCCTTTTACAAAGATTTCCCCTTGTTCTGGCTCGTAAAGACCGAACAAAACATTCATTAACGTTGATTTTCCTGCACCGTTCTCCCCAAGAAGGGCATGGATTTCACCCTTTTTCACTTGAAGCGTTATGTCATCGTTCGCTACGATTCCGGGAAATTCTTTACGAATATTACGCATATCAATTACATATTCCATCTTTTGCTCTCCCCCCTTATGTACATAAGGAAGGACTTGGCTTCTGCCAAGTCCTGGCCTAATATTAAGCTAGCTTCATAGAATTACTTTAAGTTCTTTTTAAACTCTTCAAACTCAGCATCTGTTTTAGGAACTTTTACTTCTCCGCCGATGATCTTTTTCTTGAAATCTTCAACTGATTTAAGTGCATCTGGCTCAACGTTATCTTGAGTTGGAGCGATACCTACTCCGTCTTCTTTAAGACCAAATTCTACGATCTTTCCACCTGGGAATTCACCGTTCATAGCTTGCTCAGAAACTTCATAAACCGCTTGGTCTACACGTTTTACCATCGAAGTAAGTGTTACATCCTCAGGCATACCTTCTTCATGCTGATCACGGTCAACACCGATTACCCAAACTTCTTCACCATTTTTCTTACGGTTTTTCGCTTCAGTGAACACACCCATACCTGTTCCGCCTGCTGCGTGATAGATGATGTCAGCGCCTTGCTGATAGAACGTGTTAGCAATCTGCTGTCCTTTTTCAGCTTTGTTGAAGTCTTCTGCATATTGAACCATCACTTCAGCATCAGGGTTTGCAGTTAATACTCCCGCTTTAAATCCGTTTTCAAACTTCTTGATCAGTTCACTGTTAACACCACCAACGAAACCTACTTTGTTCGTTTTTGATTGCATCCCAGCTACTAGACCTACCAAGAATGAACCTTCATGCTCTGAGAACGTAATGTTTGCTACGTTGTCACCTTTTACAACCATATCAACAATAGCAAGTTTTGCATCGGGCTGTTGTTTAGCAACTGTTTCTACATCTGTTCCCATTAAGAAACCGATTCCAAAAACAACATCGTATTTTTGACGGATTAAAGAGTTCAAGTTTGGCTTGTAATCACTTTGCGCCGTTGATTGTAAGTATTTGTAACCTTTATTTTCTTCTAAGCTATTATCTTTACCAAACTTCGTTAAACCTTCCCAAGCTGACTGGTTGAAAGACTTATCGTCTACACCGCCAGTATCAGTTACCATCGCTACTTTAAAGTCTTTTTTGTCTCCTCCGCCAGAAGATTTCCCTTCATCAGAAGATCCACATCCGGCAAGAATCGTACCGGCAGTTAACATTGCAGTTACCATCAATCCTAATTTCTTTTTCAAGTCATTTTCCCCCTGTAAATGTTTTCATTTTAATGACTAAAACCAATGCTGCAAAAAAGTACCGATCACCCCCTAAAAAAGACTTTAATTATAAGCGCTTTCTTAAAACAGAGAATAAAAACTTATCAGATCTAAAGTAGTTGCAAGAATAGAGTACAGGTTCATCAAACTGATCATAGTGCATCTGCCTTAAAATTAGTAACGGCACTTGTGCATCACTTTCGAGAATTTCTGAGATGCGGTCATGATAGCCGATCGGTTCGATGTTTGTTACCGCATACATAACGCGTCTGCCCGTTTCCTTTTCTAACATCTCTAAAAAGGATTCATAATCATGCAGACCTTTTGCCGGAAACAAATGTGCTGGCATATGATCCTTACAGAATACAACAGGTTCTCCATCTGCTGTACGAACACGTTCCATCATCATAAGACCATCTGGTAAAGAATCATTAAACTTACTTAGTAGTTCATCTGTTACATCCGTCATTTGTGATGATAGAAAAATCGTACCCGCTTTCTTTCCGCCTCTTTCTATCATATCGGTAACGCTGTATAATTCTTCAATCCCAGATGAGAACAAAGCACGCGTTCTGACAAATGTACCGACACCGTGTTTTCGAATGAGTACGTTTTCATCTTCCAAAATACGAAGTGCCTCACGCAACGTAGCCCTTGAAATCCCAAGCTGTTTAGATAGTTCAAACTCTGAAGGAAGTTTTTCTCCTTCTTTATAAATACCTTCTTCAATATCTTTTTTTAACTTTTCAATCACTTTAATATATAACAAGCGATGGTCAGCTTTTATGGACATTACATAAACCACCTTAACTAGTTGTTCGACGTATGACAAATTATTAGTAGAATCGACATTACTATACCATTTTTAGTTCTATAAATAAATACTAATTTTACAAATTTTTAATAGGTATTCTTTGGATTTAACATTATTAGAAAAATATGACATAAACAAAAGAAAACGAGCCCCGTAGAGCCCGTTTTCCTATGAACTGGATGCTTCTTTTTCGTCCGGCATCGCTGATATCAATACTTCACGAGGTTTCGACCCTTCATATGGACCGACGATCCCTTTTGATTCCATCGAATCAATCAGCCTTGCTGCCCTTGAATATCCGATCCGAAACCTTCTTTGCAGCATAGAGACAGATGCCGTTTGCATATCAACGACGAGTCGAACTGCATCTCCAAATAATTCATCTTCAGATTCCATTACAGCAGGTTCTGCTTCCTCTGTCGGAATCATTTCTGTTTGATATTGAGCTCTTTGCTGAGTAACACAATGTTCAACAATAGCTTCTACCTCCTCGTCAGAAAGGAACGCCCCCTGAACACGAACAGGTTTTGAAGCACCTGATGGGAAGAACAGCATATCCCCTCTGCCTAACAACTTCTCTGCACCACCCATATCAAGGATTGTCCTAGAATCTGTTTGAGAAGATACACTAAACGCGATTCTCGATGGAATATTTGCTTTAATGACACCTGTAATAACATCTACTGATGGCCGCTGAGTGGCAATTATTAAATGGATACCTGCTGCACGAGCCATCTGGGCTAGGCGTGTAATCGCATCTTCAACATCCCCTGAAGCGACCATCATCAGATCAGCAAGTTCATCGACGATTACGACAATATAAGGTAAAAATGGCTGTTTGGCATCCCCTTTAGCGTTTTGCTTACGAATGGATTCATTGTAGCCTTCTATGTTCCGTGTGCCGCTATGAGAAAACAGTTCATATCTTCGTTCCATTTCAGATACCACTCTTTTTAAAGCTTGAGCTGCCTTTTTTGGCTCAGTTACGACTGGTGCTAAAAGATGCGGTATTCCATTATACATATTTAACTCTACCATTTTTGGATCAATCATCATCATTTTTACTTCATGAGGTTTTGCTCTCATCAAAATACTTGTAATGATTCCATTAACACACACACTCTTCCCGCTGCCGGTTGCTCCAGCTACAAGCAGATGGGGCATTCTGGACAGATCTGCAATAATCGGTTCACCCGAAATATCTCTTCCAAGGCCGATAGCAAGTGGTGACTGCTGACCCGAAAATTGAGGAGCTTCAAGCACTTCTCTTAGAGTTACCATAGAAATTTCCTGGTTAGGAACCTCTATTCCTACTGCTGATTTTCCTGGAATCGGCGCTTCGATTCGAATATCTTTTGCTGCTAATGCTAATGCAAGATCGTCTGATAAGTTTACAATCTTGCTTACCTTTACACCAACATCCGGATAAACCTCATACTTTGTAACAGCAGGTCCTAAGTGTACTTTAAGAACCTTTGCTTTTACACCGAAGCTCTCAAACGTTTTTTCCAGCTTCTTAGCGTTGCTCTTACTCGCAGCATATTGTTTATCTTTATGCTGGCCGCTGTTTTGAGGTGTTCTTAAATGTTTCATCGTAGGTAGCTGGTAGTGTTCGTTCTGAATGACTTCATCACCAAAATTAGCTGGAAGAGGTGATGGAACCGATTCATCATAAGTTTTATCCTTGTCTTCTGTACTTTTCGTCTCTTCTGCATCACCGTACACTTGCGGAGCGAATTTTAGTTGCACACCACTTTCTGTCTGATGAACTCTTTTTGTAAAGTCTTCGATAACAGGTTCTTCTGAGATAATGATCTCTTCTGTTTCATCTTCATCATCCATAGTGGGCGGTTTGAGAATTTTCTTTTCTTTTGCTTTTTTCGTACGCTCTTCAGCCAAAGATTGTTTCTTTTCCTGAACGAATTCTTTAAATTTTGCAGAAGATGAACTTGTAATATCTACAAGTTTTTGAAGTAAAACGGAAAGAGATTTTCCTGAAATCAACAAAAGACTGCCGATAATCAGAAAAAAGATAACGAGCTTTGTCCCACCCGCTCCAAACAAAAAATAAAATAGAGCAAACCCTATAGCTCCAGCTAAACCACCGCCAAGATCATTCGTAGAAGTTTCACCTTGAAGCTGCATCCAATACAGATCCCACGTGTTTCGAATAACAGAAGCATCTTTCCAATCTCCGCCGTTCGTTAAATGTTCAAACAAAGTCAGATGACTTAGGACTAAGAATGAAAAAAACAAGATATAAACACCTGCTAGTTTTTTTGAAAACAATACAGGCCAGCTTCTTTTCCAAATCAAATAAAAGGATAATAAGATACAGCCTAACAATAAAATCCCATACCATTCTCCGCTAAAAAAACGAAGTAAATGAACGAATGCCATTCCGACATTACCCATTTTAGCTAGTCCGAGCGAAGCGAGTGCTAATATCGTAAGACCTGCAATTTCAAATGTCAGCTGCTCTTTCCATCTGCCTTTATTCTTTGCTTTCTTTTTTTTGTTTTTTGCCATGTAATCACCTCACAAGCTTGCAATTTTATGTCTGTATGTATGTAGAAATGGAAAGAAAAGCAGCCCTGCAAAAAGAAGGCTGCTTTAAAATAGTATAGCATATTTCTAAGGTGACTTTTAAAAGTTTCGCAGCACCATTCCAGGTTGACATTCTTCTAATAAAAAATGAGAGGGATCTGTGCTCATAACTTGAACGATCTTTGTTTCATCACCCATGCGTTCTACGAGTACAGGTACATTATTATAAAGTATAACATTCTGCGCGGTTTGTTCGTTTCCTTCTTCCGGAAACATCAATTCATAAGGCTGCATCGTATACCAGATCATTGTTTTAACCCGTTGTTATCATTATTGTCTTGTTTATGCTGCTCAATCAGTTCGTTCAGTTTCTTTATCGCTTGTCCAACACCGCCGACCTCATTAATGAGTCCATCACTAACAGCATCTGTACCTATAACATTTGTACCAATATCTCGTGTTAGGTTCCCTTTAGAAAACATCAGTTCTTTAAAACGGTCTTCGGTGATCTTCGAATGGCTCGTAACAAATGAAATCACCCGATCTTGCATCTTGTCTAAGTATTCAAACGTTTGTGGAACTCCGATTACTAGACCTGTTAAACGCACAGGATGAATTGTCATGGTTGCAGTTGGAGCTATAAACGAATAATCTGCGCTTACAGCAATTGGAACACCAATTGAATGCCCACCGCCAAGAACCAGCGATACACTTGGTTTTGATAAGGATGCAATCATTTCTGAAATTGCAAGGCCTGCTTCGACGTCCCCGCCGACCGTATTCAGTATTACAAGAAGTCCTTCAATCTTATGATTTTGTTCGATCGCTACTAATTGCGGAATTAAATGTTCATACTTTGTCGCTTTGTTGTTAGGCGGCAGCTGCATATGTCCTTCTATTTGACCTACAATCGTTAAACAATGAATGCTGGACCCTTCCATTGTCGGCACATTCGTTTGTCCTAATGATTGTATTTTCTGTATAAGTCCCGAGCTGTTTTCATCTTTTTTAGGTGGTGCATCTGTTTGCGGTGTTTCTGTTTCTGGTGTCTGATCCATTTCATTCATACCCCTTCTAAGTTAGGTTCTTCTTAGTATGGGCCTTATTTCCATTCATATGAGAAAAAAATAAAAAAAACCCGCTGAAACAGCGAGTTAAATTTCCATAATGATCGGCATGATCATTGGTCTTCTTTTCGTTTTTTCAAACAAATACTGACTTAACGTATCTCTCACGTTAGATTTTAAGCTTGACCATTCTTTCATGTTTTCGTTCATGCATTTTTCGAGCACATCTCGAACTTTCGTATTCGCTTCTTGCAAGAGTGCTTCACTTTCTCTTACATAGACGAAACCTCTTGAGATTATTTCTGGCCCAGAGATTAGCTGATGAGAATCTTTGCTGATCGTTACAACGACTACTAGAATTCCATCTTGTGATAACAGCTTTCTGTCACGAAGAACGATGTTGCCGATATCGCCTACTCCAAGCCCATCTACTAAGACATTACCAGACGGTACTTTTCCAGTTTTTTGAGCTTTGCCATTCGCGAATTCAACAACTTCACCTTTATCAACAATAAAGATGTTGTCTTTTTCAACGCCAACTTCAATCGCTAATTTTTGATGAGCTTTTTGCATCTTATATTCACCATGAACAGGCATAAAATATTTAGGTCTCATCATGCTAAGCATGAATTTAAGCTCTTCGGCGCTTCCGTGGCCTGAAACGTGAACTTTTTTCTGTCCAAAAATAACATCTGCACCTGTTCTCATCAACTTGTCTACCATTTTAGCTACTGACGTTTCATTACCAGGTATCGGGGTAGCGGCAATAACGACAGTATCAGTTGGTCGAAGTGCGATTTGTTTATGTGATTTTTGTGCCATTCTAGACAGCGCAGCCATCGATTCACCTTGACTGCCTGTTGTAAGTATAACAACTTTTTCATCGCTGTAATCGTTTGCTTGATCGATCGTAATTAGCAAATCTTTTTCAAAAGTCAGGTATCCGAGTTGTGAAGCAATATCAACAACCTTCACCATACTTCTTCCGTTTACAGCTACTTTTCTGTTTGTCTTTGCAGCAGCATTCATTACTTGCTGTACACGATGCACATTAGATGCGAACGATGCAATAATGATTCGGCCTTTAGCAGCTTGAAAGACATCTAAAATCTCTTGTCCAACTTGCGCCTCTGGTCCTGTAGAACCTGGACGCTCAGCATTCGTGCTGTCTGAAAGCAAGCAGAGAACGCCTTCTTCAGCCAGTGCTGAAATCTTTCCGAATTCTGTATGCTGTCCATCAATAGGTGTATGGTCAATCTTGAAATCACCAGTGTTTGCAATTATTCCCTGTGACGTGTGAATTGCAATACCTACTGCATCTGGAATACTATGATTAACATGGAAGAAACTCACCTTTGCACTATTGAATGACAGCTTTTGGTTCGTTTCAATCATATTTAATTCAGTTGAACGTAATAGTCCTGCTTCTTTTAATTTTGCTTCTACTAATCCTAATGTTAATCGCGTTCCATAAACCGGAACCGGAACTTGTCTTAAAACGTAGGGAAGTCCTCCGATATGATCTTCATGAGCATGTGTTAAAAAGATTCCTGTTACTCGCTCCAGGTTTTCCTTCAGGTAAGTTACATCTGGTATGACAATATCAATTCCCAGCATTTCCTCCTGTGGAAACATTAGACCTGAGTCCATAACAAAAATTTCCTCACCCGTGTCCACTACATACATGTTTTTGCCGATTTCACCTACTCCGCCCAGGGCAAAAACTTTAATTTTATCTTTATTTTGTTTTGACAATGTGTATATTCCTCCTATGTTGTATGTAAAAAAATGTTAACCCGATCACGTCACTTAAAATCATTATACCGTATGTGAGGAATACAAAACAAGACTGAGCAAAGGACAAATAAAAATAAAGACTGTATCAAAATGATTTCAGCTGCTTGCTGCTTGCTTTTAAAACTAAAGATCTCGAAGGATAGTTGTTTTGTGTAAACTTTTTTGTTATTGGAAGTGGTCGATTTCCGTTCCAGGTGCTCCCTTTCCGCGGGGCAGGCGGTGAGCCACATTCGTACGTTTCACGTATAAGTGTCTCACCTGTCTAGTTGCAGTGGCTAGCCCCTCGAGGTCAAAAGTTAAATGGTCCACAAGACAAAGTGCGTCTTGATAGCCCATTCACCTTTTGCTTGTCGGGGCTGAACGAGCCACTTCCACTTTTCGGACTGCCGGCCTGTCCCGCAGGAGTCTCGCACCTTCCACTCCAATCAACTGTCACAAAAGCAAATAGAAAATGAGTTTTGGAAAGGAACAATCTTTTAGAAAGAGCCTCTAACAAAAAGTGCCTGAAAAACAACAACTTTTTTAGATTTTAAAGTTCTGCATGTTGTATGTATTCCTTATAGATTTATGACACTTAATCGAACTCAAAGAAAAAGTGGATGTTTGTATTTGATGAATGCATTAAATATGAGCTGATATGCTTGTTGACTGATGTTTAAGGCTAAAGGGTTAGTCGATAATTGTCGAGCATTAGCAACTCGCCGATATATGTGCAAAACTCGCCGGATTATAGCTAAAACTCGCTGGAATAAGTCCGAAATTTCTAGTATTATTCCAAAACTTTCAGGAATTATCGGTAGGGATACCCCACCCAGTATAGATTAAAGTCCGTCATGAGAACCTTCTTTGCAGCTATTTTGTTCTGGTTATCAAAATTCAACAGAAATTATTACGAAATAGGTTGTTTTTTCAAGTTCTTCGAGCGTAACAACAGCTTTCATGCACGTTAACCGCCTAAATTATAACAGATAAGAACACACGTTACCTCTGAAACTAGACAAAATAAAAAGCAGACCGGAATGAACACCGGTCTGCTTCTTTATAGACTATTTAATCGTAAGGAAAGTGCTTCTCTTTCAGTTTGGTTTAAAGGCAATAAAGGAAGTCTTACACCACCAACATCAAGACCTTTTAATTGCAATGCAGTCTTTACTGGCGCAGGACTTGGCGCTTTAAAGAGCTCGTGCATTACAGGCAGAAGTTTACGGTGAAGTTTTGCAGCTTCTTTGTTTTCCCCATTCTGAAATGCTTGAATCATCGCCTTCATCTCATTGCCGATTACATGAGAAGCCACTGATACAATTCCTGCACTACCTATTGCCAGAGAAGGAAGTGTTAATCCATCATCTCCGCAGTAAAGCAAAAAGTCATCAGGAGTTCTTTCAATAATCTCACTCATCGTATCCAAGTTACCGCCTGCATCTTTTAATGCCACAATGTTTGGTACTTCAGCTAAACGAAGTACTGTGTCTACTGAAAAAGATACAACAGATCTTCCTGGAATGTTATAAGCCATGATCGGAAGACTAACCGCACTAGCGATCGCTTTATAATGCGCAACAATACCTTCTTGACTTGGTTTATTATAATACGGTGCAACGATCATGATGGCATCTACACCGATTTCTTCAGCTTTCTTTGAAAGATCAATTGATGCTTTCGTATTATTACTTCCAGTTCCTGCAATAACTGGTACTCTGCCATCTACTACTTTTAGTACGTGCTTAAAAAGCGCAATCTTTTCTTCTGTTGTTAATGTAGGTGACTCACCTGTTGTTCCTGCAACTACTATGCTGTCAGTCCCATTGTTAAGCAGATGGTTTACAAGCTTTGTCGTCCGTGCAAAATCGATGTTGCCTTTGCTGTCAAAAGGCGTAACCATCGCAGTACTAATACTTCCAAAATTCATTTCGTTCACTCCTCAATACTCATTAAACTGCTGCTGAACAATTTCTTGAAGATTTGCTGATATTCCTTCTTCATTTAATCGGAATGTAGAATGAAGTGCATTTACCGATTCTATTAGGTCTTCTTTTTTAACGAGTACCCATATCGTTGTATGAGAGTCGGCCGATTGCAAGATCTGAATGTTCTTGCTTGATAGAGATTCAACGATCGCAGCTGTAACACCTGGTGTTCCCGCTATGCCTGCCCCTACAGCAGATACTTTGGCACATTCACGATTTACTTCTGGTTCATAACCCAGCTCTTTTAATTTTCTAAGAGCCATATCGGTTTTATCTTCCATGATTGTATATACAACACCTTTTGGACTGATGTTGATAAAATCGACAGAAATCTGTTCTTGAGCCATCGCTTTAAATACTTTTGTATGCAGATCATATTGTCCATCGTTGGCATATACTTTAATTTGAGTAATGTTGGACACATGTGCGATACCCGTAATGATGGATTCTTGGATGTCTTTTCCAGCAGGGCCTTTCATTGCTGAAGTAACGAGCGTTCCAGGAAGATCTGAGTACGTAGAACGAATTCTTAACGGTATCTTCGCTTGCATGGCAATCTCTACTGCACGCGGATGGATGACTTTAGCACCTTGATAAGCCATGTTGCATATTTCAGCATAAGTTACGACGGAAAGCGGCCTTGCGTCTTTAACAAGCCTAGGGTCAGCTGTCATAACGCCCTCGACATCGGTAAAAATATCGATAAACTCTGCTTCCAATGCCGCACCCAATGCCGAAGCACTTGTGTCGCTTCCGCCTCTTCCAAGTGTTGCGATGTCTCCTGTTTTGGACTGTCCTTGAAACCCTGCAACAACCACAACTTGATTGTTCTGTAGTTCAGACTTTATCCGATCCACTTTCATATCTACAATTCTGGCATTAGAAAAGTCGTCATTTGTCCTGAATCCCGCTTGGGGACCAGTCAACGCAGCAGCAGATAATCCTGAAGCATTTAACAAGCCTGAAAATACGACAGAAGAGATGATCTCTCCACAAGATAAAAGTAGATCTTGTTCTCGATTTGATATTTTGTTTTTGTCATCTAAAAGACTTAATAAAGTGTCTGTAGCATACGGATCACCAAAACGCCCCATCGCTGAAACAACACAAACTACTTTATAACCTTCATCAACGGCCTTTTTTATATGACGGACTGCTTCAATGCGGCCCGTATCATCTTTTAAAGAAGTTCCCCCAAATTTTTGAACGATAATCTTCATGAATGCACCTTCTTTATAAAATTAAAGCAGATTTAATTTGATTAAGCTTTCTGCAATCTGTACTGAGTTGAAAGCCGCTCCTTTTAATAAGTTATCTGACACAACCCACATATGATAGGCATTATCACGGTCTAAGTCTTTGCGGATTCTGCCTACGAATACGTCAGGCAATCCAGCTGCTAATGCAGGCATTGGATAAATCTGCTCTTCAGGCTGATCTTGCAGTGTTACTCCTGGTGCTGCTATTAAAAGGTCTCTTATCTCTTGTACAGAAGGATTGCCTTTCTCGAACTCTGCATATAAAGATTCAGAGTGTCCTGTTTCAACTGGCAATCTTACACAAGTTGCAGCAATCTCAAGGTTCTCAAGATGCATGATTTTCTTTGTTTCATTCATCATCTTTAATTCTTCAAATGTATACCCGTTATCTTCAAACTTATCAATTTGAGGAACAGCATTAAACGCGATTTGATAATGTTTTTTATCAGATGCACATGGCATGATCGAAGCTTCAAAAGGTTCATCGTTAAGAATTGCTCTAGATTGTTCTTTTAATTCTTCAACCGCTTTTGCTCCTGCTCCTGAAACAGCTTGATACGTAGAAACGATAACCTTTTTAAGTCCATACTTTTCGTGAAGAGGCTGCAGTGCTACAACCATCTGAATCGTTGAACAGTTAGGATTTGCAATGATTCCATTATGTTTTAATAAATCTTGTTCGTTTACTTCAGGTACAACTAGCGGTACATTCGGATCCATTCTGAATGCACTCGTGTTATCAACAACGATTGCTCCTCTTTTCACCGCTTCATGTGCAAGCGCTTTTGACACAGAACCGCCTGCGGAAAACAAAGCGAGATCCACACCTTCAAAAGCTTCTGGTGTTGCTTCTTGAATGGTATGAGACTCTCCATTAAATGTGATGACCTGTCCTGCAGATCTTTTACTGGCAAGAAGGGACAGCTTCTTGATCGGAAAATTCTTTTCACTTAACGTATTTAACATCTGCTGGCCTACTGCGCCAGTTGCTCCTACTACAGCTACATGAAATGATTTTTGGCTCATACTTTATTAACTCCTTTATTGTTTAAGGTAAGCAAGTTACAACAGAAGGAGAAACTCAAGAATCGGTTTCTCCTAAATAATCCATATAATTTATCATATTTTATCATAAACTTTGACGTTATGAACGGATTTTCTTCTGCTGTTTTAATCTGCCACCCTAAGTACAGGCTGGAGCTGCTTACCTTCGAGTGCATATTCGATGGTTTCAATCAGCGTATCCATATGAGCCACTAAGGAATTTTGCTTTTTTACTGGATCATCTTGACTGAATGGAATAAAGTAAATGTTTTTGGTTGCCATCAAGCGCATAATATTCACACCGTTCAATCCTAAACCATCATTGGTGGATATACCAAGCACTACTGGTTTTTGATTTCGTAGTGTAGCTTTTGCTCCCATCAACACAGGGGAGTCAGTCATTGCATTTGCAAACTTGCTTATCGAGTTGCCTGTAAGTGGCGCAATTACCATACAGTCCAGTGGAGTTTTCGGTCCGAATGGTTCTGCTTTTACAATCGAATCAACAGGATCGTTGCCTGTGATCAGCTTTATTTTTTCAACCCATTCTCCTTCTGTTCCAAAACGTGTAGTCGTATGCTGAACCGTATGGGTGAAGAACGGAGAAACGTTAGCACCTAGATCTACTAGTTTTTGAATCTGTGGAAATACGGCATCATACGTACAATGGGAGCCTGTTAGACCAAAACCGATATGCTTCCCTTTAAAATTCATGATAACTACCCCTTCCGCTTTTTAAATTCATTGATTAACAGCTGCGAAAGTACATTGGCAACGATTTTCCCCGCTGTTTTAGGAGCGACAATTCCCGGTAACCCTGGGGCAAGCAGAGCTTTGATCCCGCGTTTTTCAGCATACCTAAAATCAGTCCCCCCAGGTTTAGATGCCAAATCAACAATCAGTGTATGTGATGGAAACTTCGAAATAACATCTGCGTTGACGATTTGTGTTGGTATGGTATTAATGCAAACATCTGTCTCATATACTTCATTCTTTAAGTTATCTAGATGAAACGGAATCATTCCCATTTCAGAAATTCTAGCCATATGTTCTGACTTTCTAGCTCCTACTTTTACACGTGCTCCTAACGCTTGGAACGTGCGTGCTACACTCATTCCTACACGTCCGAAACCTAAAACAACCGTATTGGATTGATGGATAGTAATGTCTGTATGCTGAATCACCATCATGATCGTACCTTCAACTGTAGGAATGCTGTTATAGATCGCCACATCATCTCTCTCAAACAATTTTGTCAGCTTTCTATTGCTATTTTTCGTAATACCGTCCAAATACGGGTTACTGATTCCAGAAAACACGTGGCAATGACTTTTTGTCTTTTTCAAATGATCTTCTGTTAAAATCATTTTGCGATTAGAAAATATGGTATCAATCTCCCCTTGCAACCCGGTTCCACTTACAGGCAAAATGATGCTATCTAACTTTGAAAAATCAACTTCGTCTATATCCATCTTTGATGCTCCGGTAAATCCATGATCGAGTTGATCATAGCCAATAAGTGTAAGTAAAGCATCTAGCTCTGTTAATTTCCGAATAACTTCTAGCTGTCTCGCATCGCCGCCAAAAACAGCGATATGCAAATCCGTTAACATTCTTTCTCCCCTTTCTCCGTTGTTCCTATATTGCAGGGGATTGCTATCCACGTTCATCATAATATGAATACCCCGCCTATCTGGTTACACAAGATACGCTTTTCACAACGGCATAACTTACTTTCAAGTAGAAATAAAATGCTATTGACACGAACAATAGGTTTCAATCAACACCATTATATTCATGAGCATCTCCTATGTTTGGGGCAATATGAAAACGTGGAGCCCATTTTTTAAAAGGCAGTTTTCGTAAACATGTTTGCTCTTAAAAGCAATAGATGTCCGCTCCCTACAGGGTGCTTGTTTTCCACATCAGATTTTTGAGATTGGGAAGAGAGTAAGTCAGAATTGACGAATACTAGATATCTTTATCAGAGACCTAGTTTTTTGAGGTAAGAAAATGGTGAGCCAGCAGCGGCTGGCTCACCATTTTTTAATGTGGATACGGTACGTGTTCTTACCCGTTCGCGCATAAGTACAAGATTTTCTCGTAGTAGAATCGAGTTTGCTCGCAGAATATAGTTTGTTCTCGCACAAATGGATCATTTCCGCGCACATCTAGTCGATTTACACGCAAACAGAACAAAACTAATGCTTTTTCGGGTATCAAAAGTTATTCCCGTTTTTACCAAGGGGGTATTACAGCCCTTAATTCTAGAAGTTTTAAGAATAATTCCTGAAAATCAGGAGTTAATTCCGCGAGTTTTGGTCATAATCCCGCGAGTTTTCCTAATATATCCGCGAGTTGATAAGCTCGACAAATGCCGAGCAGTCTTATACCCTCACCCCTTAAAAAAATAGTTTGCTTAAACAACAAAAAAACCCGGAAATTCCGGGTTTTCACGTATAGTGATATGTTATTGAAGCCCTTTTGGAAGTTCTCCTTGAGGACTTACTAATGAAGCAGAACATCCTTCACTGAAAATGGATTCTATTAATGAATTTACATCTTCTTTTGAAACGTTATCGATTGATTCAACCATATCATCTAACGTACGGTGATATCCTAAGATCAGCTCGTGTTTTCCGTTTCGGCTCATTCTGCTGTTCGTGCTCTCTAGACTCAGCATCAAGTTTCCTTTAATCTGTTCTTTCGAGTTTTTCAATTCTTTATCTGTAATTCCATTCTCTTTCAAATCATCAACAATATTTAAAATTGTATTATACAATTCATCTAATTGATGCGGTGCGGTTCCACCATAAATTGTGAAGATTCCATTATCCTGAAACGCGGAATGATAGGAGAATACAGAATAAGCTAAGCCTCTTTGCTCTCTGACTTCTTGAAAAAGCCGGCTTGACATGCTCGAACCAAATACGTTGTTAAGAATAATTAAACTGTAGCTGCGCTTGTCTTTAAGTGAAAGTCCAGGAAAGCCAAGACATAAATGAGCTTGTTCGGTTTCTTTTTTTCGTGCCAGCTTTTCAGGATGAAAAACAGGAGATTGTATTTCAGGCTTTATGATGCTGCTCGTTTTATAATTTCCGAACCACTTCTCAGCTTGTTGTATGAATGATTCATCAATATTTCCAGCTACTGAAATGACTACTTCCTCTGGAACGTAATGACTGTTCATATAATCACGTAAAGTATTACCTGTAAACGTGTTCAGCGTCTCTTCTGTACCTAAAATCGGAAAACCAAGTTCATGGTTTTGATAACTTGCCCGACTAAGCATGTCATGAACAATATCATCTGGAGTATCTTCATACATTTTGATTTCTTCTAAGACAACATTCTTTTCTTTTAAAAGCTCGCCTTCGTCAAAGGTAGAGTTAAAAAACATATCTGCTAATACTTCTAATGCGTAAGGTGCATGTGTATCTAAAACCTTTGCGTAATAACACGTATATTCTTTAGAAGTAAAAGCATTAACTTGGCCGCCTATGCTATCAAATGATTCGGCAATTTCTCTAGCACTTCTAGTTTTTGTCCCTTTAAAGAACATATGCTCTAGGAAATGAGAGATCCCGTTGTTTTTTGTATTCTCAAACCTTGAGCCCGTACCAATCCAAACTCCGATCGCTACAGAACGAACGGTCGGAATATTTTCCAAAACGACTCGGACGCCGTTTGAACACGTATGTCTTTTAATCAAACTTGTTTCCCCCTAGCTGTCAGTTGTTCCACAATAATCATAGGAACAATATACCATTATCACAACTCCTGCACAACTTTACTTGATGGTTTTTGGCAGCAGCCTTTTTTCATCCATCAAATCAGAAACTGTTCCGATGCTATATCCTTTTTCTTTTATTCCTTTGATTAGTTTCTCTAACCCCTTTGAGGATGATTCAGTTGGATGCATTAGAATCATTGCGCCAGGATGAACTTTGCCAAGTACGCGTTTAACCATTTCATCAGGCTCTGGACCTCGCCAATCAACTGTATCAACCGACCAAAGAATGGTCTTCATATCAAGGTCTGATGCAATCTGAACGACATCGTTGCGATAGCTTCCACTAGGAGGCGCAAACCATTTTGGAGACAGATCCAACGTTGCGTGTATTACTTCATTCGTTTGTTTTAATTCTTCAATAATGCGAGCATTTGTCATCTTTTTTAAATCAGGATGCGAGTATGCATGATTCCCGATTTCATGTTTTTCTTCCGCTATCATTTTAGCGAGTGATGGATTTTTCTTCACCCAAGAACCGTCTAGAAAGAATGTTGATTTCACATTATTCTTTTTCATCGTTTGCAGCATTCCAGGAAGATATTCATTTCCCCATGCTACATTCACTAAAAGCGTGACCATAGGTTTTTCAGGGTTGCCTCTATAAATAGGTGATGCGGGAAGATTATCCAGGTGAACGGTTGGCTCTATCTGTTTTACAACTAGCTTACTGCCGTCGTATTTATTGTCTTTCTTCATCGCTTTAAACGATGCTTCCATGTCAACAACAAGTCCATTATAACCGGGAGTGGCTTTCCAGACAGGATCGATTTCAGCATTTTTTGGAGGACTGTTTAGTTCTTTGGCTTTATCTTTGATCTGCTGATAGATTGAATTTGATTCCATTTGAGACACGGCTGTACTTTGGGCTTTAATACTTTCAATATAGGTGCTCGTAAAAGGATTATGCACCGAAAATGCAGTAGCAGTAAGAATTAAAACAACAATGGACCAGTGATGAATAGTATTTTTCACGTAACTCCCTCCCTGTACCAAGGTATGTACCTTTTGGACAGGTTAGAACGATTTAAATAAACACACTGAAGTCTGAGCTACAAATTGAGGTTATCGAGTAAGCGGTTGGTTTCCCGGTACGTATTCCTACACTTTTGCTGATAGAAGTAGCTTTTTGTAATATTTAACCCATAGACTGCATATATACATCAATCTGATGGTTTCCACAGATAGAGATAATGATTAGAGAGCAAGGTGCGTACCTACCACTTGGAAAGCTATAGCAAGCTATGCAACGAGTAATCTCACATCGGTAGCTTATGGGAGTAGTCGCAGGAAAAGCTTGCGTTAACAACATAAAACAAAAATGCTTTTTTCTAAAAGATTGTTGCTTTCAAATTTTGTCTTCTATGATAGTTGATTGGAGTGCAAGGTGTGAGACTCCTGCGGGACAGGCGGGCAGGTGAGACACTTAAAAGTGAAACGTTACGAATGTGGCTCACCGCCTGCCCCGCGGAAAGCGAGCACCTGGAACGGAAATCAACCACCTTCCAATAACAACAAAGTTTACCCAAACAGCAAAAAAAGACTGCCCAAAAGTGACACGTTAAGTGTGCACCTTTGTACAGTCTTTTTCAGTTTGGAATGTTAAACGTTCTGCTGCTGTTCGTTCTTCGCTTTTTCTTCTTTTAAAACTACTTTGCGTGATAAGTTTACACGGCCTTGGTTATCGATCTCCATAACTTTAACAAGGATTTCATCACCAAGTTTAAGGATATCCTCAACTTTACCAACACGTTCTTCAGCAAGTTCAGAAATATGAACTAATCCGTCTTTACCGCTAAAGAGCTCTAAGAAAGCACCGAACTTTTCAATTCGTTTAACTTTACCCATGTAGTACTCTCCAACTTGAACTTCACGAACAATATCTTCAATGATTTTCTTCGCTTTTTTGTTCATAGACTCGTCAGTTGAAGCGATGAAGACTGTACCGTCTTGCTCGATATCAATCTTAACGCCAGTTTCTTCAATGATCTTATTGATGATTTTCCCGCTTGGCCCGATTACATCACGGATCTTGTCTGGGTTGATCTTCATTGTAAGAATCTTAGGTGCATATTGAGAAAGTTGTGTACGAGATTCTGAAAGTGTTGCAAGCATAGATTTTAGAATGATCATACGCCCTTCTTTTGCTTGTGTTAAAGCTTCTTGAAGGATTTCACGGTTTATACCTGAAATTTTAATGTCCATTTGAAGAGCAGTAATACCGTTTGGAGTACCTGCAACTTTAAAATCCATATCTCCAAGATGATCTTCCATACCTTGAATATCAGTTAACACGGTTACGTCTTCACCGTCAGAAATCAGACCCATAGCAATACCAGCAACAGGTGCTTTAATCGGTACACCAGCATCCATCAATGCGAGCGTACTTGCACAAATACTTGCTTGTGATGTAGAACCGTTAGATTCTAATACTTCAGAAACAAGACGAATAGTGTAAGGGAATTCTTCTTCATTTGGAATTACTTGTTCTAACGCACGTTCACCTAAAGCACCATGACCGATCTCACGTCTTCCTGGTCCGCGCATAAATCCTGTTTCCCCTACGCTGAACGGAGGGAAGTTATATTGGTGCATAAAGCGTTTAGACTCTTCTACGCCAAGACCATCAAGAACTTGAACATCGCCAAGTGCTCCCAATGTACAAATGCTTAGCGCTTGAGTTTGTCCACGTGTGAATAGACCAGAACCATGAGTTCTTGCTAAAATGCCTACTTTTGAAGAAAGTTTACGAATTTCATCTGTTTTTCTTCCGTCAGGACGCACTTTTTCTTTTAAAATTAAGCGTCTAACTTCTTCTTTGATGAGTTTATGTAAAACTTCTTTTGCTTCGCTTGCTTTCTCTTCATCATCTTCGTAACGAGCAGCTACGTTTGCACTTACCGCATCAAGAGCTTCTTGACGTGCGTGCTTTTCAACAACTTTAACTGCTTCTTTTACGTCGTTTCCGACAAACTCACGAACTTCTTGTTCAACATCTTTATCAAGTTCATGAAGAACAACTTCCATCTTTTCTTTGCCGATTTCAGCAACGATCTCTTCCTGGAAAGCGATTAATTTCTTAATCTCTTCATGTCCAAACATGATTGCTTCAAGCATCACTTCTTCTGAAACTTCCTCAGCTCCAGCTTCAACCATGTTGATCGCGTGCTTCGTTCCTGCTACTACTAATTGAATATCACTTTTTTCATTTTGCTCAACTGTAGGATTGATTACAAAATTGCCATCAATTCGGCCAACTGTAACCCCTGCAATCGGGCCTTCAAATGGAATATCTGAAATAGATAAAGAAAGAGATGATCCAATCATCGCAGCCATTTCAGAAGAGCAGTTTTGATCAACGCTCATTACAGTGCTGACAACTTGTACTTCGTTACGGAAGCCATCAGCAAATAAAGGACGGATCGGACGGTCGATCAAACGGCTTGCTAAAACCGCCTTTTCACTCGGACGTCCTTCACGTTTAATGAATCCGCCAGGGATTTTACCTACTGCGTATAAACGTTCTTCGTAGTTTACAGTCAGTGGAAAGAAACTTAAATTTTTCGGCTGTTTTGAAGCAACAGCTGTTGAAAGCACTGCTGTGTCACCATATCTGACCATTACAGCACCATTTGCCTGTTTTGCTAATTCTCCAATTTCAAACGTAAGCGTTCTGCCCGCCCAGTCCATTGTAAATGTTCGTTTTTGTTGATCCATTTTACTTGGTACTCCTCTCAACACTTAAAAAATCCTAGTATTTTATGGTTCTATTATATCCTATCGCAGTCCTTCCTAAAAAGAAAAACTGTAAAGAATTTAGTAACCTGTATAAAATATTTCTGATTTGTCCGATTGTGTATTGTCTGCAATAAAAAAAGCGGGATTAAATCCCGCTTTTTGTTGGATTAACGACGTAATCCTAGTCTTCCGATCAATTCGCGGTAACGCGTGATGTCCTTGTTACGTAGGTACGTTAACAAGTTACGGCGCTTACCAACCATTTTCAATAGACCACGACGTGAGTGGTGATCTTTCTTGTGTGTACGCAAGTGATCATTCAACTCATTGATTTGTTCAGTAAGGATAGCGATTTGAACCTCTGGAGATCCAGTGTCCGTATCATGTACCTTATACTCGCTGATTAGTTCGTTTTTACGCTCTTGAGTAATAGCCATCCTTTTCACCTCCTTAATATTAGAAACACCAATTACCGAGCAAACGTCGGTGACTCGATTTGCCAAGCAACGGTTATGTGTACATTAAAATGTACAAGTATTATCATAGACTTTTTACGGAACAAATGCAAGTTTTTTTACTGCAGAGAATGTATGATTTCGTATGTTTTGCTTTTATCTGCATGTAACTGAGCGATCAGTTCCTCAATCCCATTAAATTTCTTTTCGTCTCGAATTCTCTTTAACCACGTAACACTAATGCTCTTTCCGTAAATTTCTTTGTTGAAGTCAAAGACATGTACTTCTAGAGACGGTTTTTTTTGATCATCCTTAAAAGTAGGTTTATACCCTACGTTTGCCATCGCAAAATATTTCTCATTATCGATGTATACTTCTACTGCATACACACCCACTTTTGGCAGTGAATATTCTTCTGTATCCAGATTTGCTGTAGGAAAGCCTATCGTACGGCCGCGTTTATCACCGTGAATAACAGTTCCGTTGAGTTTATATCTGCGTCCAAGGTAAGGGACGAGTTCCTCAACCAGTCCTTCTTTTAAAAAGTGGCGAATCAGTGTAGAGCTGATTTTTTCCCCGTCTTTTTCTATCTTTTCAATAACGGTTTGCCCAAACTGGCCGTTTGATTCTTTCACTAAAGTTTCTACGTTGCCTTTTCCATACTTTCCATAAGAAAAATCAAAACCGGTTACAACATGCTGAACATTTAAACCAATAATATACTGATCTACAAAGTCCTTTGTATCCAGAGCGGCAAAAACATGATCAAATTTCACAAGATAAAAACGTTCAACTCCCATATTTTCTAAAACTTTTTTCTTTTCTTCTAAAGGAGTGATATACGTCCAATTATGATCCGCTTTACCTAAGACAACTGAAGGGTGCGGATGAAAGCTCATTACAGCTGGAACAGCTCCGTTTTTGTTTGCCAGTTCCACAGCTGTGCGGATTACACGCTGATGGCCAACATGAATTCCGTCAAAATAACCTAATGCCAGAATGGTTGGCGGAAGGCTATCTTGTTGAAAGTGATGCGGATGACTAATAACAATCGTTTCCAAAAACTCACCTACTAACTTCTATCGTTAATCAATGGCTAACACTTTAACCGGTTTAATCAAACCTGGTTTTGAAGGATGTAATTCATAAATGGCTAGACATTTTCCTTCTTCATTATAAACACCAAACGGACTTTGTTCCAACTCTTTTGGTGCTTCAAGTACCGAACCATTTTTAATTTTAAAAAGAAGTTCTTCTTTTACAGTCCATTTTGGAAAATGAGATATCCCTTTTTCTAATGGAAACAAATAGTCTTCTAAAGGTTTTTCTCCACTTTCAAGCTGTTCAAACGTTACACAATCATCCATTGAAAAAGGTCCTGAAGCTGTTCTTACGAGAGATGACATATGTGCGGGATATCCCAGTCTCTCACCTATCTCTACAGCGAGCGTTCTTACATAAGTACCTTTAGAACATCTAACCCGGAAAGAAAATATAGGGTTATCTTTTTTAATCGTTTCATCTTCGTTCAAAAGTTCCAGTTCATATATCGTCACATTGCGTTTTGGCCGATCAACGGTTATCCCTTGTCTTGCGTATTCATATAGTTTTTTGCCGTTCACTTTTACTGCTGAATACATCGGTGGGATCTGCTCAATTTCTCCTGTCAGTGACTTTAAAATTTCTTTAACAGCAGCAACTGAAATGTCTGCCTCCACCGTTTTTTCTGTCACTTTTTCACCGTGAGCATCTTCTGTTTCAGTAGAAAAGCCTAGGCTGACTTCACCGATATACTCCTTGCCATAGTCAGACATGTACTCGGCGATTTTTGTTGCTCTTCCGATACAAATAGGCAAAACACCTGTAACTTCAGGATCTAACGTACCGGTGTGACCTACTTTTTTTGTTGAAAATATTCTGCGGATTTTAGCCACACAATCATGAGAAGTCATTCCGGCAGGTTTTTTTAATGCTAGTATTCCTTGTCTTGCAGTCATATACAGCTTCTCCTTCAATCACTTTATATCGTTTCAAGCAAAAAATGGATAGACAATTATGATAATTGCCTATCCATTTGCTATTATGGTTTCGGATGATCTTCATTCTCTTCGCTGTCTTCGTCTTCTCGTTTAATATCAGACAAAAGACTTTCGATCTTGCTTCCATAATTTAAGGATTCATCAAATTTAAAAAAGATGTCTGGTGTTTTTCGCATGCGAATTCGTTTACCGATTTCAGTACGAATGAAACCTGTTGCTTTCGCAAGGCTTCTTAGTGTTTGTTCCTTTTGGTCGGAATCACCAAACACAGAGACATATACTGTAGCCTGCTGCAAATCACCTGTTACATCAACCGCCGTAACGGTCACAAAACCTACGCGGGGGTCTTTGATTTTTCGGCCTATAATGTCACTAAGCTCTTTTTTCATCTGTTCCCCAATACGATTGGAACGGATTGTGCCCATTTTTTACTACACCCCGTTTCTTGCCACTTGCCTTATAGCCACTCAATGTTAGAATCAGTAACTTCTAATTCAGCAATAGATGTAATAATCGCAAGTGCTCTTTGCAATTCTTTTTCTGCTATTATTTTGTCCGAAGAAACGGTAACCATACTTATCTCTGCGCGCTGCCACAAATCTTGAAAATCCGTTTCAGAAACAGCTACATTTAAGCGTTGACGAACTCTATTTACCGCTTTTTGGACGACTGAACGCTTATCTTTTAACGACTGTGCTTCATATATGAAAAACTCAACCGTTAATAAGGCGATCATTTAACTTTAATTTCTTCCATGATGTAAGCTTCGATGATATCGCCTTCTTTAATATCATTGAACTTTTCTAACGTAATCCCACATTCATATCCAGCTGAAACTTCTTTAGCATCATCTTTAAAACGCTTCAATGCGTCGATCTTGCCTTCGTATGATACTACTCCATCACGGATTAAGCGAACTGTTGAGTCTCTTGTGATCTTACCTTCTGTAACGTAACAGCCAGCGATCGTACCTACTTTTGATACTTTAAATGTTGTACGTACTTCTACTTGACCGATTACTTTTTCTTCGAATTCAGGATCAAGCATTCCTTTCATCGCTGATTCGATTTCTTCGATTACATTATAGATAATGCGGTGCAGACGAACATCAACTTTTTCAGCATCAGCAGTACGCTTCGCACCTGTATCTGGACGAACGTTAAAACCAATTACGATAGCATTTGAAGCAGATGCGAGCATGATGTCATACTCGTTGATTGCTCCAACACCAGAGTGAATAATCTTAACTTTAACGCCTTCAACATCAATCTTTTGAAGCGATCCAGCAAGTGCCTCAACAGATCCCTGTACATCACCTTTGATGATGACATTGATTTCTTTAATGTCGCCTTCTTTAATCTGGTTAAAGAGGTCATCAAGATTCAGTTTAGAAGATTCTTTACGTTGAGCATCTTGTTGCTTTTTAAAGCGTGATTCCCCAACTTGTCGTGCTTTTTTCTCATCAGCAAAGACCATGAACTGATCTCCAGCTTGTGGAACATCGTTTAATCCTGTGATTTCAACAGGTGTTGATGGTCCAACAGTTTTAACACGGCGTCCAAGATCGTTCACCATCGCACGTACACGTCCGAAAGTGTGTCCGACTACGATTGGATCACCTACGTTTAATGTACCAGACTGAACAAGAAGTGTTGCTACAGATCCACGGCCTTTATCAAGCTGTGCTTCGATAACAGTTCCTGCTGCAGTACGGTTTGGATTTGCTTTTAATTCTTCAACTTCTGACACAAGGTTGATCATCTCAAGCAGGTCATCGATTCCGTCGCCTTTAATTGCAGATACGTTTACAAAGATCGTATCTCCGCCCCAAGCTTCAGAAACAAGGCCATGTTCAGTAAGCTCCTGCATAACACGATCAGGATTAGCAGCTTCTTTATCCATTTTGTTAACAGCTACAATGATCGGCACTCCAGCAGCTTTAGCATGGTTGATCGCTTCGACTGTCTGAGGCATAACTCCATCATCAGCAGCTACAACAAGGATCGTAATATCCGTTACTTGGGCACCACGAGCACGCATTGTTGTAAACGCAGCATGTCCAGGAGTATCAAGGAACGTAATTTGTTTTCCGTTGTTTGTGATCTGATAAGCACCGATATGCTGAGTAATTCCGCCAGCTTCACCAGCCGTTACCTTCGTGTTGCGGATCGCATCAAGAAGTGTTGTTTTACCATGGTCAACGTGTCCCATGATCGTAACAACCGGAGGACGTACTTGAAGATCTTTTTCATCGTCAACCACTTCGTAGTTTTCAAATTCTGTTTCATCAACGATGATTTCTTCTTCTACCTCAACATCATAGTCAGCTGCAATCAGTTCGATCGCTTCTTTATCAAGCTCTTGGTTGATTGTAGCCATGATACCAAGACCCATTAACTTCTTAATGATTTCAGAAGTATCTTTGTTTAATTTTTTTGCAAGTTCACCTACTTGAAGTGAATCTGTAAAAGTAATTTTGCTTGGCGTTTCAAGAACCTTTTTCTGTGGAGCTTGCTGCTGATGGTTCCCTCCGCCTCTATTTTGTTTGTTTCTGTTGTTTTGATTTTTGTTGTTGTTGTTTCTGTTATTGTTGTTTTGATTTCTGTTATTATTGCTGTTTCTGTTCTGATTGTTATTATTCTTGTTTTGGCCGCCTTGGCTGCCTTGGCTGTTTGTATTTGTGGACTTTGGTCCTTTAGTTTGTGACGAGTTATTGTTCTCTTTTTTTATTTTCATATTACTCTCTTTTTGAACTTCCTTTTTATTAGATTTGGTGTCGTTACCAGAGTTGCTATTTTTCATATCTGTTTTAGGGAGTTGATTTTGATTGGATGACTTTGCTTGATCTTTGTTTGTTTTAGGACGATATGCTTCGTCCAGTTTCTTAAGAGCTGCTTGATCAATCATAGACATATGATTTGCTACGTGGACATCCATCGTTTTCAGCTTTTCAATAATGTCTTTACTTTGAACATTTTTCTGTTTCGCATATTCGTATACGCGGATTTTACTCATATGTTCACCCCCGAGTTAGTGATCAAGAAGTTCCTTCAAACGCTTAGAAAATCCTTGATCATTTACAGCAACTACAACTCGTTGCTCTTTACCAATAGCCTTGCCCAAAATATTGCGATCTTCAATCCATACAAGATCAACTTTATAGAAGAGGCACTTATCAGTAACTTTTTTCTTTGTATTTTCAGAAGCATCTTTAGACAGCAAAACAAGTTTTGCGTTTTGCTTTTGTACGCTTTTAACAACTAGTTCTTCACCGGAAATGACTTTGCCGGCTCGAACTGCTATTCCAAGAAAGTTTTCCCAAGGAGATGGTTTCAAGATGTATGACTTCCTTTTTCTAGCTGTTCATATAAGTCAGCTGGAATTTTCGCTTTCAGATGTGACTCAAGAACCTTTTTCTTTTTTGCTTGTTCGATGCAAGCAGCTTCATGACAAAGGTAGGCTCCTCTTCCGGATTTCTTCCCTGACGTATCGACAGAGACTTCTCCTTCAGGCGAGCGGACAATACGTGTTAATTCTTTTTTAGCCTTCATTTCTTGACAGGCTACGCATTTTCTCATAGGAATTTTGCGTGTTTTCATTGTCTCCACCTCGTCTTCTCTTACTCTTCATCCTCATCAGTATCGTCGAAGAAATCATTTCGAGCGTTTGCAGGATCATATACGCCTGATTCTACTGCTTCTGTTTCACTTTTAATATCAATCTTCCAACCTGTTAACTTGGCTGCGAGTCGAGCATTCTGACCTCTTTTACCAATTGCTAGGGAAAGTTGATAGTCTGGCACGATTACCGTAGTCATTTTTTCCTCTTCGTTTACTTGAACTTCTAATACTTTTGCAGGACTTAGTGAATTTGCCACATAAACAACAGGATCTTCACTCCAACGAACGATATCGATCTTTTCGCCGTTCAGTTCATTTACGATTGTTTGGACACGCGCACCTTTTTGCCCGACACAAGAACCTACTGGATCCACTTCTGGATCTGCAGCATGTACGGCAATCTTAGAACGGTCTCCAGCTTCACGTGCGATCGATTTGATCTCAACAGTACCATCATAGATTTCAGGCACTTCAAGTTCGAACAAACGTTTTAATAAACCAGGGTGAGTTCTTGAAACCAAAATTTGAGGACCTTTAGTAGTCTTTTCAACTTTTGTGATATACACCTTGATGCGATCGTTCGTTGTATGCGATTCACCAGGCATCTGTTCAGCAGCTGGCAATAATGCCTCTACTCTGCCAAGGCTTACATACATATAGCGGTGGTCTTGTCTTTGAACAATTCCTGTAATAATGTCTTCTTCGCGGTCAATAAATTCTGAGAAGATAATTCCGCGTTCTGCTTCACGTACACGCTGTGTAACAACTTGTTTAGCTGTTTGCGCAGCGATACGGCCAAAGTCTTTTGGTGTAACTTCTTCTTCTACTATATCGTCAAGTTCATACCCAGGGTTAATCGCTTGTGCTTCAGCGACAGAGATTTCCTGACGGTCGTCCTCAACCTCTTCAACCACATTTTTTCTAGAAAATACACGGATACTTCCAGTGTCTCTGTTAAAATCAACACGAACATTTTGCGCTTGATGAAAATTACGCTTATAAGCAGAAATAAGGGCTGCTTCAATCGCTTCAATAATAACATCTTTGCTTATCCCTTTTTCTTTTTCTAACAATGTAAGTGCATCCAAAAGCTCGGTACTCATTTTTCTTCTCCCCTCTTCATTAAAAAACAACCGCAAGACGGGCATTCGCCACTTTTGTATACGGCAACTCTACCTTTTTCACTTGCGTTTTTACTCTAATCTCCATGAACAGCGTTTCACCGTCAAAGTCTTTTAAAAGTCCTTCATATACCTTTTCACCGTTAATGGGCTCATAAAGTTTAATGTTTACATTTTTGCCGATAGCATTTTTAACATCTTCAGGTTTCTTTAGCGGTCTCTCAACACCTGGAGAAGATACTTCTAAAAAGTAGGGCTGTTCGATCGGATCAAGTTCATCTAATTTTTCACTTAATTGCTCACTAACTGTCCCGCATTCTTCAATATCTACGCCACTCGTGGAGTCGATATAAACACGCAGAAACCAGTTTTTACCCTCTTTAACAAATTCAACGTCAACAAGTTCAAGTCCTAGTTTTTCAACGATTGGGGTTACAAGCTCAGATGTGAGCTCTGTAATCTTCTGACTCATTGCTGCCCTCCTTCTAACTGAATGACCTTAAAACGTAACGAAAGAGTGGGGAGCCCCACTCTTTCGTCGACAGTTATTCATTCAACAGTATTTCCAAAAATACTATACCATAACCAGTAAAATACTGCAACTTTCAGAATGCTTCAAAAGCCCGTATTAGAACAGTGAAAGCTGGTTTGCATCAGGCAATCCTTCCAGACAACCTTGGTCATCTAAATACTCAATAATCGTCTTTGATAGCTTAGCTCGCTGCTGAAGATCTTCTTTTGAAAGAAATTCTCCTTGCTCTCTTGCTTTCACAATGTTAAGTGCTGCATTCGTCCCAAGTCCCGCTATCGAATTAAAAGGCGGAATAAGCGTATCGCCCTCAACTAAAAAGTCTGTTGCACTTGAACGGTACAAATCGATTTTTTGGAAGGAGAGTCCTCTTTCACACATCTCTAACGCCAGCTCAAGCACAGTTTGAAGATTCTTTTCTTTTGTAGAAGCATCTAGGCCTTTAGCCGAGATGTCCTCAATCTTTGTACGAAGTGCCTTTGAGCCTCGAATCATGGATTCTACATCAAAATCATCAGCTCTTACAGTGAAGTAAGCAGCATAGAACCAGATCGGATAATGCACTTTAAAATAAGCAATACGAACGGCCATTAAAACGTATGCAGCCGCATGGGCTTTCGGGAACATGTATTTAATCTTTAAACATGACCCAATATACCAGTCAGGAACATCATTTTGTTTCATCTCATCGATCCATTCATCAGGAAGACCTTTACCTTTACGTACACTTTCCATGATTTTAAAGGCTAGTGAAGGATCAAGGCCTTTGTAGATGAGGTAGACCATAATATCATCACGGCACCCGATAACATCTTTTAGTACACACGTTCCGTTTGCGATCAGTTCGTTGGCGTTGTTCAGCCAAACGTCTGTACCGTGTGATAATCCTGAGATCTGAACAAGCTCAGAAAATGTGCTTGGCTTTGTTTCTTCAAGCATCTGCCTTACAAACTTTGTTCCAAACTCTGGTATTCCAAGTGTACCTGTCTTACACATGATCTGTTCATCCGTAACACCTAACACTTCTGGTCCCGAGAAGATTTTCATTACTTCAGGGTCAGAAGCTGGAATGGTCTTCGGATCGATTCCGCTTAAATCTTGCAGCATACGGATAACGGTTGGATCATCGTGGCCTAATATATCAAGTTTTAACAGGTTATCGTGAATAGAATGGAAATCAAAGTGAGTTGTTTTCCACTCTGATGAGCTATCATCAGCTGGAAACTGAACAGGACAAAAATCATAAATATCCATATAATCAGGAACTACAATTATTCCGCCCGGATGCTGTCCGGTTGTTCTTTTTACCCCTGTACAGCCTGATACGAGACGGTCTACTTCTGCAGAACGAATGGTTAAGTTATGGTCACCCGCGTAACCTTTAACATAACCATAGGCAGTCTTTTCAGCAACAGTACCAATCGTACCCGCTCGATACACATATTCTTCACCAAACAGTTCTTTCGTGTAGTTATGTGCTCTTGGCTGATATTCGCCAGAGAAGTTCAAGTCAATATCGGGTACTTTGTCTCCTTTAAATCCTAAGAACGTTTCAAACGGAATATCTTGTCCATCTTTTATATATAGAACATTACATTCAGGACACTCTTTATCAGGCAGATCATAACCAGATCCGACGGTACCATCATTAAAGAAGTGTGACTCTTTGCAGTTCGGACAAACATAATGCGGAGGCAGCGGATTAACTTCTGTAATCTCAGTCATGGTCGCAACAAATGACGAACCTACTGATCCACGTGACCCTACAAGATATCCATCGATCAACGATTTTTTAACGAGCTTATGAGATATCAAGTAAATAACTGCAAAACCGTGTCCAATTATACTCTTTAGTTCTTTTTCCAGTCTTTTCTCAACGATTTCAGGAAGGTTTTCACCATATATACTTCTTGCACGGTCGTAACTCATCGATCGAACTTCATCATCCGCACCTTCGATTTTCGGTGTATAAAGATCGTCAGGTATCGGCTTGATCTCTTCAATACTGTCTGCAATATATCTAGTGTTTTCACAGACTACCTTTTCCGCTTTTTCTTCACCTAAGAAGGAGAACAAATCAATCATCTCATCCGTTGTCCGGAAATGAACTTCAGGAAGCGTTTGTCTGTTCAGCGGATTAGCTCCGCCTTGTGAAGAAATTAAAATCTTTCTGTAGATCGCATCTTCAGGATTTAAATAATGCACGTTTCCTGTTGCTACAACCGGTTTATTTAATTTCTCGCCTAACTGAACGATGTTGGAAAGAATATCTCTTAAGTTCATCTCATCAGCAACAAGTTCTCTTTCAATAAGGTGATAATAGTTACTAGGCGGCTGAATTTCTAGATAATCATAAAACTCTGCAATCTTTTCTACTTCTTCTATCGGCTTTTGCATCATGCCTTCAAAAACTTCACCTTTGTCACATGCAGATCCGACTAAAATACCTTCTCGCAATTTACTGAGTCGTGAACGCGGAATACGCGGTGTTCTAAAAAAGTACGAAAGATGTGATTCTGAAACGAGTCTATATAGATTCTTCAGACCTTCTTGAGTTGCAGCCAGCAGCGTGCAGTGAAATGGCCGTGAGCGCTGGAATCCGCCTTGACCCATGTTATCGTTCAAGCGGTCATGATAGAAGATTTCTTTTTCAAACGTCTCTTTTAACAGCTTCCATAAAAGGTACCCTGTCGCTTCTGCATCATAAATCGCACGGTGATGCTGTGTAAGTTCAATGTCAAACCTTTTACAGAGCGTATTCAGTCTATGATTCTTTAACTGAGGCAGTAAGAATCTGGCAAGTTCGAGTGTATCGATCACGGGATTCTTCGCTTCACCTAAGCCTATTTTTCGCAAGCCTTCGTTTAAGAACCCCATGTCAAAGCTTGCGTTATGAGCAACAAGAATATCATCACCCATAAATGCGTGGAAATCTCGAAGTACTTCTTCAATTTCAGGCGCGTTCTCAACCATATCATCTGTGATTCCTGTTAGATTGATTGTCGTCTCTGATAAAGATTCATGAGGATTCGCAAATCTTTCAAATCGATCAATAATTTCTCCGCCTCTTACCTTCACCGCTGCCAGTTCAATAATTTTATTATAAACCGCTGATAATCCCGTAGTCTCAACGTCAAAAACAATGTATGTCTCTTCTGAAAGTTTTCTAGGCGCTTCATTGTATGCAATAGGAACACCATCATCTACCAGATTGGCTTCAAGTCCATAGAGAATTTTAATTCCGTTTTTCTTGCCCGCACTATAAGCTTCAGGAAAGGATTGCACACCAGCATGATCTGTAATAGCAACAGCAGGATGTCCCCATTTTTTGGCTTGTCCCACAAGCGAGGAAACAGAAGATACCGCGTCCATCTGACTCATCGGTGTGTGAAGATGGAGTTCTACACGTTTTTTATCTTCCTCAGCTAAGTCTTTTCTGTACTCAGGCTTGATCTCATTAATATCGTTTGCAATCATAACGAGGTCTCTGACAAAGGTATCATTTTGAATACCGCCTCGTACCTTCAACCACATGCCCTTTTGTATTCCTTGGAGAATTGGGATATCTTCTTTATCACGAGAAAATATCTTAATTAATAGTGAATCTGTGTAATCCGTAATTTTAAATGTCAGTAAAGTACGGCCGCTTCGAAGTTCTCTTGTTTCAGCATGAAACACGTAACCTTGTATCGTAATACGTCTTTCTTCATCTTGAATTGTTTGGATCGGTACCGGTTCATCCTTAATTGAGTAACCAATCATTATATCTGTTCTTGTAGCAGGACCATCTGCTTTATTAGCTGACTTTTCTTTTTCAACGAGCGCTTCCATCACTTTATTCTGATCTTCTTGTTTCCGCTGTTCTAAAAATTTCTGATAATCTTCTTCAGAATGTTTTATTTCCGTCTTCACCATTACTGAATGAAAACCGAACTGACTGTACAACTCTTTAATAACTGGAGATAGTTTTCTCTGTACTAAAGTTTCTTCTGCATCGTTTCGAACCGTTAAGCACAAAAAATTCCCATCCGCTATCGGGTCTTGAATAGAAAGCATACTAGACAGACTTGGACCTGTGGTCTCAACTAACTTTTCTTTACATAACGGCCAATAGCCAAGAAGTTCTTCTGACTGATAGCTCTCTTTCGTTTGCAGTGAAAAAGTCACTTTTGCAATATGTTGAAAGGTTTGATGAAGACTAGAACTAAACCACGCATAACCTTCTGCTGTTAGCGGACGATTGATTGCGATGGAAAAGTGCCAGCTTCGATTCGTTTTATCTATAGTGAGTTTTTCGATTGTCCCTTCCGAAAAACCGGTTTTCATCTCATCAGGAATTCCTAATTGTTCTAAAAGAAGCGACAGCCTTTCTTGTCTGATCTGCTGATCATTTCCGCTCATAAGAACCTCCTTTTAAAGGGGTTTATTAAGATTTTGATAGCTCAACTAACGTACGTTTCCATACGTTTGTACCCTTTTATTATACTATACGAATGATTGATATTACCGCGTTTTCATCACATTGATTTTTCCAGATTATCGTAAAAGTACAAAGAGAAAGGCACCTCTTGTACGAGAGGTGCCTCCTCTTTCCATTTGGCTGTTTTCGCAAACGATGTTGCTTTTGGGAGTAAATGATTTCCGTTCCAGGCTGCTCGCTTTCCGCGGGGCAGGCGGTGAGCCACATTTAGACGTTTCACTCTTAAGTGTCTCACCTGCCCGCCTGTCCCGCAGGAGTCTCGCACCTTGCACTACAATCATTAATCATAGAAGACAACATTCGAAAACAACAATCCTTTAGAAAATATCGTTTTATTATTTTCGTAATTGGTAGAAATTTAGAATTAAATGGTTTAAATGCTTCTTTGCAAGTTGATTGGAGTGTAAGATGCGAGACTCCTCGAAAATTGCACTTCAAATTTTCTTCGTGCGATGTCTCGCTGCCGAAGACTTCCTTGTCCTACGGGACGAGCGGTCAGGTGGAGACTCCTAATGGCGCAAAGCCGCAGGAGGCTCACCGTACGCCCCGTGGAAAGCGAGCATCTGAAACGGAAATTACCCACTTACAAGTACAACAAAGATTTTCGAAAAATGCTATTAATTCTTAAGTTTATCCCACTCTTGTTTAATAAAACTGCTAAGTTCTGAAACAGGTACTTCAAAAGATTCTCCGCTCTTACGGATCTTTACTTCAACAATACCTTCAGAAGCTCGTTTACCTACCATAACACGAATCGGCAATCCAATTAAGTCACTGTCAGCAAATTTAACACCTGCGCGCTCAGGACGGTCATCATACAAGCAATCGAATCCATCGTTCTTTATCAGGTTGTACAGTTCATCAGAAAGTGCTGCTTGTTCGGCATTCTTGCTGTTTACAGCAATCAAGTGAATATCGAATGGAGTTAAAGATAACGGCCAGATTAAGCCTTTATCATCGTTATTCTCTTCAGCAACTGCTGCTAGTGTACGAGAAACACCAATTCCGTAGCAACCCATTGACATAATTTGGTTCTTTCCGTTTTCATCTAAGTAAGAAGCTTTCATCGGCTCGCTATATACTTTTCCAAGCTTAAACACATGACCGACTTCAATTCCTTTGGCAAAAACGATTGTTCCTTTGCCATCCGGCGACAAGTCACCCTCTACGACAAAACGAATGTCAGCTGATTGGCTATATTCGAAATCTCTTTTCGGATTAACATTCAAGAAATGGTAACCTGATTCATTCGCACCGCAAACCGCATTTGCCATGAAAGGCACCGCCTGATCAGCGATAATTTTTACTTTTTCAGATACAGAAACTGGTCCGATTGAACCATGCTCTGTGTTCAACCACTTTTTCGTTTCCTCTACAGAAGCTAAAACAACATCTGAAGCTGAAAGTTCATTCTTAAGCTTGATTTCGTTAACTTCATGGTCGCCCCTTACTAAAACTAAAACAGGTTGTTCGTCAGCTATATAAAGCAGCGATTTAATGATTTTTGAAGAAGGAAATTTAAGGAACTCAGAAACTTCTTCTATCGTTTTGGCATTTTTCGTTTCAACTTTTTCAAGTTCTAAAGGACTTTCTGAAGAACTTTTTTCGTTAAGTAATACAGGAGCCATTTCAATATTCGCCGCAAAATCTGATTCATTTGAATAAGCGATTAAGTCTTCGCCGATATCTGATAAAACCATGAACTCATGGTTGTCTTTACCGCCAATCGCTCCTGAATCTGCTAAAACAGCGCGGAAGTTCAATCCGCAGCGGCTGAAGATTGCGGAGTATGCATCTTTCATCGCCTCGTACGTTTCATCAAGACTTTCCTGTTTATCATGGAAAGAGTACGCATCTTTCATAATAAACTCTCTTCCTCTAAGAAGACCGAAACGTGGTCGCTTCTCGTCCCTGAATTTTGTTTGAATTTGATAAAGATTTAGTGGAAGCTTTTTATAAGATTTTACTTCATCACGAATTATGCTTGTAATGACTTCCTCATGTGTTGCTCCAAGAGCAAAATCACGTTCGTGACGATCTTTTAATCTCATCAGTTCTGGTCCATAGCTGTACCATCTTCCGCTTTCTTGCCAAAGTTCTGCAAGCTGAAGTGCCGGCATCATCATCTCTTGAGATCCGGCACGATTCATTTCTTCTCTTACAATGTTCTCTATTTTATGGAGCACTTTTTTCCCCAGCGGCAAGAACGAATAAATACCTGCTGCATTTTGTCGGATAAATCCAGCTCTTAAAAGCAGCTGATGACTTTTCACATCAGCATCTGCAGGAACTTCCCGTAATGTTGGCATAAACAACTGACTTTGTCTCATAATCTCTACTCCTCAAATAATCCCTAATTAACCAAGAAATATCTTCTGTATATCATTCCAAGTAACAACAAGCATCAATAACATAAGAAAAGCAAATCCGATAAAATGAACCATTCCCTCTTTTTGAGGGTCGATCGGTTTACCTCTCAATGCCTCAACTCCTAAGAAGAGGAGTCGCCCTCCGTCAAGAGCAGGAAGCGGCAACAGGTTGAATATTCCTAAGTTAATACTAAGAATAGCAGCCCATTGTAATAACATGTATACACCAGCTTTTGCCGCTTGATCCGTGTATTCATAGATTCCAAGTGGTCCAGATAACTGGTCAATTCCATGCTGTCCTGTAATAAGCTGTCCAAGCCCCGTAAATATAGCTGTTGTCATAAACCATGTTTGTTTCGCACCATATTCAAGTGAACCAACAAAAGATGATTCTGTAAATGGATGTGCTCCAATAAAACCTTCGTTTTGATTTTCAGCACCTTTACGTGTACCCAACGTGACAGGAACGACCTTTTCTTCCCCGTCTCGGTTGATCGTAAACATGAGCTTCTCTCCAGGATTCTGCTGAATTACTGAAACGAGTTCTTTCCAATCATCCATCTTTTCACCTTGAACTGCAATGATTTTATCGCCTTGCAGCAAACCAGCTTTTTCTGCTGCAGCACCCTCTTGAAGAGTACCCAGTCTTGACTCATTTGTTGGGATTCCTTGCATTAGTGAAAACGCTACAAGGATAATAAACGCAAGTAAAAAGTTCATTGCTGGACCAGCAAAGATGGCAAGTGTTCTTTGCATGATCGTCTTTGATCCGAACTGACGGTTATAAGGAGCGATCTGCATCTCTTGATGATCTGCAACAAATAATGCATCTTCTTTTACTTGATAAGTTTCAGAACCCGTTTCTTCATTCTCAAAACCTGTTATATATAATTCTCGATCTAAATCGGCTTTTTCGATCGTAATCGTTTTTTGAACCGGATATTTATCACGGTGATTTACGACGATCTTCTCAACTTCATTTGCTCCATTAAAGATTAAACCAATTCTGTGACCTGCTTTAAGCTCAATGCCTTCTGGATCTTCACCAGCCATCCGCACGAATCCTCCAAGAGGCAAAAGACGAATTGTATAGACCGTTTCGCCTTTTTTGAAGGCAAACACTTTTGGGCCGAATCCAATTGCAAACTCACGGCACAAGATACCAGCACGTTTGGCTAGCAAAAGATGTCCTAGTTCATGAAAGAAAATTAAAGCCCCTAAAATGATGATAATGGCTATCACAGTGTTCATTTCCATTACCTGCCTTTACTTAGTAGTGACTCCACAAACTTTCGAGTCCTCGTATCTGTTTCTTGTATTGTCTGAAGGTCAGGTGTACTGACATTTGACAACTCATGCATCGCACGTTCAATCATTTCTTCTATTTCAAGAAACGTAATATGACCGTTCAAAAATAACTCGACTGCTTTTTCATTCGCTGCATTTAAAACAGTTGGCATTAATCCTCCTGCAATCCCTGCATCAAATGCCAGTTTCAAACATCTGAAACGATCGTAATCCATTTTTTGAAAATGCAATCGTCCAACTTCCCATAAGTTTAACCTTTTCCCATTTATTAATTCAAGTCTGTCGGGATATGTAAGCGCGTATTGAATCGGCACTCTCATATCAGGTTGTCCGAGATGAGCGATGATGCTTGTATCAACAAACTCTACCATAGAGTGTATGATGCTTTCCTTATGTAAAATGACGTCTATTTTGGAATAATCAAAGGAAAATAACCAGTGAGCTTCAATGACTTCCAAACCTTTATTCATCATTGTGGCTGAATCAATGGTGATTTTCGCTCCCATAGACCAATTTGGATGATTTAATGCTTCTTGCACTGTAACGTTTTTTAATTGTTCACGTGTTTTATCTCTAAAACTTCCACCTGAAGCTGTTAAAATTAGTTTTTCAACACGGTTGGTATCTTCACCATTCAGACATTGGTAGATCGCAGAATGCTCGGAATCTACTGGAAGGACTGAAACGTTATGTTTCTTTGCTTGTTCCATAACAAGATGACCCGCTGTAACAAGTGTCTCTTTATTGGCTAAAGCAATCGTCTTCTTTGCCTCAATCGCTTTTAAAGTAGGCAGTAACCCAACACTGCCGATCACTGCATTTACTACAACAGAAGAATCAGTTGAAACTGCCGCTTCGATGAGCCCTTCCATACCTGAAACAATTTTAGTTGATGATCCAACATTTGTTTGAAGTTTTCTCGCGTCTTCTTCGTTTTGAACCGCACATATTTCAGGTTTGAATTCTCGAATGATTTTTTCAGCAGCTTCAATATTTTTACCAACAGACATAGCACTTAATTTGAATTGTTCAGGGTGAGAGGCAATCACGTCTAATGTTTGAACGCCTATTGAACCTGTAGCACCTAATAAACTGACTAATTTCATTCTATACCTCCAACCATTATCCTAACAAATGAAGTACGTGCAGCAACGGGAACACGAATAGTGCACTGTCTAATCGATCTAGTATGCCACCATGTCCAGGAAGGAGTGTACCTGAGTCTTTCACATCATATATACGCTTAAATGCTGATTCTGCTAAGTCTCCAATTTGACCAAAAATACCTACTATAACAGAAATAACTAATATATGAAGCAATGACATCTCAACAAAATGTACAGCATAGCTGATAACACCTACTAATAAGCTGAAGAAAATGCCTCCAACAGCGCCTTCTATCGTTTTGTTCGGTGAGATAACAGGCCATAGTTTACGTTTCCCCATTGACTTGCCGACAAAATAAGCACCAGAATCAGTCGCCCATATCATAAATAGAATCAAAAATAAAATCTGGACGCCATTTTCTAAGATTCTCGTTTCTTCTAAGTAGAAAAAACCAAAGCCCACATAAATCGAACTAAATAATACAAAAGAAATATGGTTATAGTCTGTTTTGTTTTTTTGTATGACAGTTACTACTAGTAATAGAAGAACTGCAAGTATAATGGCATCTGTTTTAGTAAAGGGTTCAAGATTTTCCATCCATTGTTGAGGAAGCGCGATCAGGACTGCTAAAAGAAGCCCAATTCCTCCAATGAAGGAAAACGCCATTCCTTTCATCCGCAATAATTCATACATGCCTATCCCTGTGAGTAAAAGTATTAAAAGTGAGAACGGCCAGCTTCCGTAAAGGGTAATCCCTATAAATAAAACGGCTGCGATTACACCTGTTATAATCCGTTGTTTCATAAGTCCTCCTTAATTAAACACCGCCATACCGTCTGCCTCGTCCGGCAAATTGTGATACAGCTTCTCGTAAATGCTCCTCAGAAAAATCCGGCCATAACACATCTGTAAACCAAAATTCAGAATACGCAAGCTGCCATAGCATAAAGTTACTCAATCGCACTTCACCACTAGTCCTGATTAGTAGATCTGGATCTTTAAGGTCGTGGGTCATCAAGTGCTTTTCAATCATTGATTCATCGATTTCTGAGAGCTCCAACTTACCTTGTTTCACTTCAGAAGCAAGTGTTTTCACCGCCGCTGTAATTTCATCACGACTGCCATAATTCAGAGCAAAATTCAAAATTAACCCTGTGTTGTTTTTTGTTTTGTTTATCGCTTCATCTACAGCTTTAATAGTATGAAGCGGCAAAAGTTCCTTTTTACCCATTATTCGCACTTGTACGTTCTCTTTAATCAAATCTGGAAGAAAAGTATTTAAAAATTCACCAGGAAGCTTCATTAAGAAATCTACCTCCTCGCGAGGTCTTTTCCAATTTTCAGTTGAAAAAGCGTAAAGTGTCAGTACTTTAATCCCAATTTTATTTGATTCCTTAACTATTTTCCTAACTGTTTTCATACCTTCATGGTGTCCTGCAATACGCGGCAGGGCTCTTTTTCTTGCCCACCGTCCATTTCCATCCATAATAATGGCTACATGGGATGGTATGTTTTCTTCGTTAAATGTATTTGTTTCAGAACTTTTTTTCTTAAAGAAAAGCTTGTCAAGCATGTATAAGCCTCCATCTTCTAGACTTCATTCGTTCATCGTATACTCATGATAAACAGTGGTGATAAGTCTAATAAAAAAGCCCCCTTTATAGAGGGCTTTTTATATTTAATTGTACATGGAAAAGCTTTATACTTCCATGATTTCTTTTTCTTTAACTGAACTTACAGAATCAACTTCAGAAGTATATTTATCTGTAAGTTTTTGAACGTCGTCGTTATAACGGCGAAGCTCATCTTCTGTAATCTCTGCTTCTTTTTCAAGTTTCTTCAGATCATCATTTGCATCACGGCGAACGTTGCGAAGGGCAACTTTCGCTTCTTCTGCAAACTTTTTAACGAGTTTAACAAGTTCTTTTCTGCGTTCTTCTGTTAATGCAGGAATCGCAATACGGATAACTTGACCATCGTTTGAAGGAGTAAGACCAAGATCAGACTTCAGAATCGCCTTTTCAATATCAGCCATAGCTGTTTTATCGTAAGGCTGGATAACTAAAAGTCTTGCTTCTGGAGTTGTTACACCAGCTAACTGATTGATAGGAGTTGGAGTTCCATAATAATCAACTTGCACTCTGTCTAATAACGAAGGATTTGCTCTTCCCGCGCGAAGCGTTGAATATTCGCGTCGTAGTGCTCCAATTGCTTTTTGCATTTTTTCTTCTGCTTGAGTTAAAACTTCTTTTGCCATTAGTTTTTCCCCCTTATAACCGTCCCAATTTTTTCACCAGCAACTGCTCGTTTGATGTTTCCTTCTTCCATAATAGAGAAAACAACTAACGGGATGTCATTGTCCATACATAAAGACGATGCGGTCGTATCCATAACTGCCAAACCGTCTTTCAATAAATCAAGATAAGATAATGTTGTATATTTAACAGCATTCTCATCAAGTTTTGGATCTGCTGAATACACACCATCCACATTGTTCTTCGCCATTAAGATAACTTCTGCTTCAATTTCTGCTGCTCTTAGTGCGGCTGTAGTATCTGTAGAGAAATATGGATTACCTGTTCCTGCTGCAAATATGACAACACGCTTTTTTTCAAGGTGACGAATGGCTTTTCTTCTGATATAAGGTTCTGCAACCTGACGCATTTCTATAGATGTTTGGACTCTTGTTTGAACCCCGATGTTTTCAAGACTGTCTTGAAGGGCTAATGAATTCATGACAGTAGCAAGCATACCCATGTAGTCTGCTGATGCACGGTCCATTCCCATCTCACTGCCCGTTTTACCACGCCATAGGTTTCCTCCGCCTACAACTACAGCAACTTCTACGTCTAATTCAACAATTTCTTTTACTTGCTCAGCAATAGATTGAACGATTTTCGGATCAATTCCTGAAGTTTGTTCACCTGCTAATGCTTCTCCACTTAATTTCAAGACGACTCGTTTATATTTTGAAGTAGTCATTTGTCCCTCCATCACCTAAAAAAATGTATTTACCTGGTTTAACAGCTGTTAACTAGTTAACGAAAAGCTTCGTTGCTTTCTGAAAGTGGTTGATTTCCGTTTCAGGTACTCGCTTTCCGCGGGGCGACCAGTGAGCCACTTGCCGCTTTGCGCCTTTAAGTGTCTCACCTGACCGCTCGTCCCGCAGGAGTCTCGTACCCTCCACTCCAATCAACTTGTCAATGATGTTCTGCAAATCACTTAAGCAATAACATTTTGAAAGTATAGCCAGCCATTAAGAAACTCAGGTTATTTCTGTAAAAAAAGAGGAACACAACGTGCTCCCCTCTTTTAAAACTGTGCTTACTTTTTCACTTGAGACATTACTTCTTCTGCGAAGTTGTCTTCACGCTTTTCAAGACCTTCTCCAACTTCAAAACGAACGAAGGCTTTAACAGTAGCACCTTTGGAAGCTACATATTTACCAACTTTTTGGTCTGGATCTTTAATGAAAGATTGATCGTTTAAGCAAATATCTTCAAAGTATTTGCCAAGACGTCCTTCAACCATTTTAGCTACGATGTTTTCAGGCTTGCCTTCGTTAAGTGCTTGTTCAGTCAATACTTTACGCTCACGAGCTACTTCTTCTTCACTTACTTCGTCACGAGAGATGTACTTAGGGTTTACAGCTGCAACGTGCATTGACACGTCTTTCGCAACTTCTTCTTCAGTTGTTCCTTCAACAACTGAAAGAACTCCAATACGTCCACCCATGTGAAGGTATGCACCAAATGCAGCGTTCTCGTCTTTTTTCAAGATTTCAAAACGGCGAAGAGTAAGTTTTTCTCCAATTTTCGCAATTGCAGCGTTAATGTAGTCATTAACTGTTGTTCCGTTAAAGTCAGAAGCTAGTGCATCTTCAACAGAAGCTGGTTCAGTAGCTAATAGGTGGTTACCTAATTCAGCGATCAAGTTTTTGAAGTTTTCGTTTTTTGCAACGAAATCAGTTTCAGAGTTCACTTCAAGAATTACTGCTTTGTTACCGTCAACGATTACTGAAGTTAAGCCTTCAGCAGCGATACGGTCAGCTTTCTTAGCAGCTTTCGCGATCCCTTTTTCACGAAGGTAGTCGATTGCCGCCTCCATGTTACCATCTGTTTCAGTTAATGCTTTCTTACAATCCATCATACCTGCGCCAGTTTTCTCACGCAATTCTTTAACCATTTGTGCTGTAATAGCCATGTGTTTTGCCTCCTTATGGGATATGTAGTGCTTTAGTGTGCTTTACATAAAAAAGGTGATAAAGGGTCATCCCCTCTACCACCCTTGAGCATTTCCATTTAATTAAGCAGTAGTTTCTTCTTCAGCTGCTTCTGCTACTTCTTCTCCACCTTGGTTAGCTTCGATGATAGCATCTGCCATTTTACCAGTTAGAAGTTTAACTGCACGAATTGCATCATCGTTACCAGGGATAACGTGATCAACTTCATCCGGATCACAGTTCGTATCAACGATTGCGATGATCGGAATGTTTAATTTACGAGCTTCTGCAATCGCGATGCGCTCTTTACGAGGGTCAACTACGAATAATGCATCTGGAAGCTTGTTCATGTCTTTAATTCCGCCTAGGAACTTTTCAAGGCGTTCCATTTCCTTTTTAAGAAGAATAACTTCTTTCTTAGGAAGTACTTCGAAAGTACCGTCTTCTTGCATTTTCTCAAGATCTTTCAAGCGGTTGATACGCTTGCGGATTGTACCGAAGTTTGTTAAAGTTCCACCTAACCAACGTTGGTTGATGTAGTACATGTCAGAACGTTGAGCTTCTTCTTTAACTGAATCTTGAGCTTGTTTCTTTGTTCCAACGAAAAGAATCTTTCCGCCGTCAGCTGCGATGTTACGCATAACATTGTAGCATTCTTCAACTTTCTTTACCGTCTTTTGAAGATCGATGATGTAGATACCGTTTCTTTCTGTGAAAATGTAACGAGACATCTTCGGATTCCAACGGCGAGTCTGATGACCAAAGTGTACACCAGCTTCTAACAATTGTTTCATTGAAATTACTGCCATAATGGCACCTCCTAGGTTTTTTTCCTCCGTTTGTTTCACCTTTGAGCAATAACTGACTTAGCAGCACCACATTACTCAAATCCGCAAACGTGTGTGATTAACACCGAGAAATAATATATCACGATTCGTGCCATTTCTGCAAGTCTTTTTAAGGTGTTAAGCGTAAAATTTTAAAAGTAATTCTACTTCTCCTTTTCCTCGGTTAAGCATTTTCGCAATTTCCTCAGCATTATACCCTTGTCGAGCTAATAATAACACCTTATTTAGAGCATTGTTTTCATCAGAATGTAAATGGTCGATATCCTCTACTAAGTCTGTGTGAACGTCTTCAGCTTCTTCTTGAATGGAAATCGAATCATGCTTCTTATGATTTTGTTTTGAAAATTGTAAAATCATTTGATGCAATCGTGCGTTTTCTTCTTTCATTTCTTGAGAAAACAGCTCTAAAAGCTCTACTACATCTTCACTTACATTTGAATCCTGAGTTATAGTCCGCTCTTGAAGCTTTTTCCATAAAACAAATAAAAAATAAAAACAAACAACGTTTAGTAATAAACTGAAGAGAATTAATCCATACATCGCTTTTCACCTTATCCCGAATAATCGATTTTCTGTCCTTTAAATGGATGACTGGTACTTGTTGTATTTTTTTCTTGCTGACTTTTTGTATGTAATATACTTTCTTCTGCTGATGCCCTCTTATTGACACGTTTCGATTCCATTTTTTCTTTCTTACGTATCGTTTCTGATTTATGTTCTTGCTGAAGAAGCCCTCTATTTAAAGTTTCAGTAGCTGATTTTGCTGCATCGACTGTCCTTGGAATAGCAACTTGAAGTTCGATTAATTTCAAACTCACAGCATCCACATCCATTTCTTATAAGGAATGAATAACGATTTCTTTTTCTTCCATAAATACTTTAGCCGATTGAAACTGGGATTGAACTGTTCTTTTGTACTTGCCGATCCCAATCTCTACATTCGGATGTAATATTCCTTTAATCATAACAATCGATCGTACAGAGTTTTGATTTGCTGTTTTTTCCTCATTCAGTTCTGTTAGCTGAATGTTAGTTTGATGAATTGTATTAACGATTTTCTCGATTGTCGCACTATCCATCTTTTTGTCTTCCATTACCGTTTTTAATTGGTTCAGCTTCTTAAGGTTTTGCTCTAGTTCTAGAATCTTTTGTTCATAGTTGATTTTGATCCGATCATTATTTTCATTCATTTTTATATATATTAACGTTTTGGAATACGTTTCATTTCCGATTTCATTTGCTGAAATTCCACTTCCAGCAATACATGTTCCGCCTGAAATATTTCCTTTGCCATTTAAGCATATAACATGTTTACCCGCTTCACAGTTGCTGTGCATGATCGTCTGGGCGACTTCAATGTTTTCTCCTGCATAAATGGTTCCTTGACTAATGTACAGAGAAGTAAAGTTTCCAACACAGCGAATTAAGCCTTTTCCTTGACCAAGTACTCCGCCGCCAATGACAATATTACCCTGTGAAACAATTTCTGCTGCCTCTACAACCCCTTCAATACGCACATCACCTTGTGCGGAGATCTTAAATCCTGAAGGGACATCACCTGTAATATGTACATTTCCTACAAAATCAATATGGCCTGTTTTTAATGAAACGTCACCCTGAATTTTATAAACAGGATAGATGTTGACAAGGTTTTTATGATACGTTACTTCTCCACTCGTTGAAGCATACACACATAAATCCTCAGCATTAAAAACCGTATTCTCTCCATTTTTTATATGAAGATCCTTCCCTTTTTTCGCAGGCAGAAGCTCACCAAAAACCGTAATTCCGGGTATTCCTTCTGTCGCTGCTTGTTTTCTTGCAACGATTTCTCCAAAGTTAGCAGTAGGTATGGTAAATAAGCGTTTAAAATCAACTTTTTTATGTTCTTCAACTTGCACATCACATTCTGATAAACAAGCAGGAATAAGTTGCGCGGGTATACCATCAATAGGCAGTTTTCCTTTCGCGATTTCTGCAGGAAAAGAATAGGTACCTAGGTTTTCAACAATTAAGTTTAATATTTCATTTCGCACACCATGTTTAATCCCTTTGGATTCAATCCATGCTGCTAATGCAGAAAAGGTGATTTGATCTTCAGGAATCACAACTCCTTTTTTAAACAAAAGAGCGACTGTATCTTTTTCTTCGCGTTTTATATGAAACCATTGATCCATATCATTACTCCTTACATATAGCGTTGCAGAACCTGTCTTATTCTAAATAATGCTTTCGAATGTATTTGAGATATTCTTGATGTTGATAGCCCGAGTACTTGTCCGATTTCTGTTAACGTTAATTCTTCAAAGTAAAATAAACTAACAACGAGCTGTTCTTTTTCTGATAGCTCTTTAATCACGAGAGCGAGCTCTCTATGAAGTTCTTCCTGAAGCAAGCTGTTTTCTGGAGTGATTGCCTTTTTATCTTCAATGGTATAACTGACTTTCTCACGACTTTCTGTTTCTTTGTTTTCTTCATCAATTGATAGAACATTAGCTAGAAAGCTTTCTGACATAACTGTAGTTACTTCATTCTCGGAGAAACCTAATTCTTCTGCTACTTCTTTTGCGCTAACTGAGCGTAAGTTTTCTTGTTCTAGGCGTTCAATAGCCGCTTCTACTTTTTTTGTTTTTTCTCTCAGGCTTCTTGGCAGCCAGTCTTCTCTTCTTAAGCCGTCCAGGATCGCACCTCTAATACGGAAAGAAGCATATGTATCAAATTTAAGATCACGTTCCGGCTCAAACTTTTTTAGCGCATCATACAACCCCAGCATACCAAGGGATCGGAGTTCATCTTTATTGACGCTTTTAGGAAGCCCAACGGATATTCGTTGTACATGATAATTGACCAGAGGTAAATAGGCACGAAGTAATTCATCACCTGCTTCTCGATCACGACTTGTGTTCCACTTATGCCAGCATGATTGTTCTTCTACTAAAGATGGCTCCGTCATGGTAATCCTCCTCTGATTAAATTACTTTAGTACCCGCATTCACCGTTTTAATGGTTAATAAAGTGTTATTCGGATCAAATTCAATCGTTCTTCCATTAGATCCGCCTGTATCACTTGCAATTAGCGGGATTCCTAAAGTGAAAAGCTCTTCTTTTACACGTTCTACATTTCGTGGACCGATTCGCATCATTTCATTGCCTGACGAAAATTGAAACATCTGCGCGCCGCCCGCGATTTTCGCTTTAAGCGTATTCTCGTTCGCACCTAGTTTTATTAACATTTCATATAAACTCTTAATAGCCGTATCTGCGTATTTACCTTCAGTTAATGCTGTTGCTTTTGATAGAGATGAATCTGGGAGCATGATGTGTGCCATCCCTGCAATTTTATTTTTTTGATCAAATAATATAACTCCTACGCATGATCCAAGACCAGTTGTTCTAATTGTGTCTGGAGGGGAGACTACATTTATATCTGCAATCCCCACCTTTATAATTTCACTCATCCAACGGAACTCCTAATGCTAGAAAAATTTTTGAGAATGACTCAGGGTCTGGCAGTAAGAAAAAGTGTCCTTTAACATCATCATGTTTTTCAATATCCGTAAAAGCAGTATCTATTACAATGGCATAATCACTTACCGTTGAAATTTCAAACAATCCAAAGCTTAAGATTGCACCCGCCATGTCAATACTTGTAGCAGGTACAGAAGGCTGCAAATTCAGACCTGTAAAATCAGAAAACGAAGTAAGATATGAACCGGAAAGAATGTTTCCAACTTCCTGAAGCGCAGAGAGTGAGATCTCTGAAACATTACCGCCTGCCAACTGTACCGTCTGTCCTCCTAACAGGTCTTCAAGAAGTAATTCAGCTTGTTCAATCGGCAGCATAAAAAACATACATCCCGGAGCATCACCAACAATTCGTAAGAAAACAGAGGCTACAACATTCTCAGCTCCACCAACCATCTCAGATATTTCTTCAAATGAGATTACATTCACTGAAGGAACTTTCATATCAACCGCTTTGTTCAGCATCTTGGATAACGCTGTAGCCGCATGACCTGCTCCAATGTTTCCTATCTCACGCAAAATATCTAAATGGATAGGCTGAATCTTTGAAAAATCCATTTTAATTAAGACTTTCCTTAGCAGTTTGAACATCGAGCTTTTCTGGATTCAAAACTTTCACAAGATTTAGCAGGATAACCAGTCTTTTTTCAATCTTCGCTACACCTTGTATGTACTCAGCATCAACACCACCTACGACTTCAGGCGGCGGTTCGATCGATTCTTTATCAAGGTCAATAACATCATTGGCAGCATCCACAATTAATCCAGCCTCTATCGTACCAACCGAAACAATAATGATTCGTGTTGTGTCTGTATATATTTCTTCTTCAATATCAAAACGCAAACGCAAGTCGATAATCGGAGTTACAACACCTCGAAGGTTTATTACACCTTTAACAAAATCTACAGTTCTAGGAATTCTCGTAATGTGCTGCATTCGTTCTATTGATTTCACGTGCTGAACAGGGACCGCGTATTCTTCGTCTTTTAATTGAAAAATGATTACTTTTTCTTCGTTCGTCATCTGGATTAACCACCTTTTTGATTAATTTAGCAATCTCTTTTTTGCTGTTGAAAGTGGTTGATTTCCGCTTCAGGTTGCTCGCTTTCCGCGGGGCAGGCGGTGAGCCCCTTGCCGCTTTGCGCCTTTAAGGGTCTCACCTGTCTAGTTACAGTGGCTAGCCCCTCGAGGTCAAAAGTTAAATGGTCAAGAAGGCAAAGTGCGCCTTCCTAGCCCATTGATCTTTTGCTTGTCGGGGCTGAACGAGCCACTTCCACTTTTCATTCTGACCGCTTGTCCCGCAGGAGTCTCGCACCTTACGCTCCAATCAACTTTCATTGAAGTTTTTTTACAAAACCAATCCAAAAGCAACACTCTAATTGATAAGAGCCATTATGAAAGAGCATTTTGAAAAGAATTATTTTATAAGTGCATTGCAATCAAGAATTAAAGCTACTTGTCCGTCTCCTAGAATCGTTGCGCCTGAGATAGCGAACACGGACGTTAAATATTGGCCAAGTGATTTTAAAACGATTTCTTGCTGTCCGATAAACGAATCAACAACTAATGCTGCCATTTTGTCCCCTTTTCTTACGACCACTACAGGTACGTGCTGGCTCTTTTCATTTGTTAACGGAACTTCAAAAATTTCTTTCATGTTAACGAGCGGCACGACTTTTCCACGGAAATCAATAACTTTTTGATTATGCGCGGACAGAATCTCTTCTTTTTTAATAATGGCTGTCTCAATAATGGACGATAACGGGATCGCATATTTTTCTTGTTGAATTTCAACAAGCATGACTGACATAATCGATAATGTTAACGGAAGCTGAATCGAGAAGATTGTTCCAAACCCAGCCGTTGAATCTACAGATATCGATCCGCCTAACGACTCGATCTTGTTCTTAACTACATCCAGTCCAACTCCACGGCCAGAAATATCGGATATTACATCAGCCGTTGAAAATCCAGAAGCGAACAACAATTCAAAACACTGTTTATCGCTCAAATTTTCAGACATTTCTTTCGTGATGATTCCGTTCTCTAATGCTTTTTCTATTACTTTTTGTTTATTGATACCCGCTCCATCATCTTCAATCTCAATAAACACATGGTTACCGCTGTGATACGATCTTAAGTAAATGGTTCCCGTATCATTCTTGCCATTGGATGACCTTACAGAAGGGTTTTCAATTCCATGGTCAATAGAGTTTCTAAGCAAATGTACAAGCGGGTCACCGATTTCATCAATTACAGTTCGATCTAGTTCTGTTTCAGCTCCTACAATTTCCAAGTTTACTTTCTTGCCTAAATCTTTTGCTAGCCCTCTAACCATCCTTGGGAATCGGTTAAAGACTTGTTCTACAGGTACCATACGCATCGTTAAGATGATATTTTGAAGATCGCCTGATACTCTAGACATGCGTTCAACTGTCTCGTTTAAATCAGAACTTCTCAAGGATTTCGAAATTTCTTCTAGACGTCCGCGATCGATTACGAGTTCCTCAAATAAATTCATAAGCTGATCAAGTCTTTCAATATTTACGCGGATTGTTTTACCCGACCCAGCAGCACTTGCATTTTGTTGTGTTTCTTCTTTTTTATTTTCATTGTTTGCAACTAGTTCTGATTCTTGGTTCTCTTTACTTTCTTCAGCAGATGAGGCATTCAATTTATGTGCAGCAATCTCTGACACTTCTACCAGTTCGATCTCAGAAACTTTTAAAATACGTTCTTTTATATCTTGTGCTGACTCTTTCGCGAGGACGGAAAGGTTAAAGCTCGTTTCAAACTGCTCTGCTTCAAGCATGTCAACAGCTGGCATAGTTTTAATAATCTCACCGATTTGCTCAATCACTTCAAAAACCATATAAACTCTTGCTGCTTTTAGAATGCAATCTTCACGTAATGATATTGACAGCTCATAGGCGTGAAAACCTTGTTCTAGTGATTGAAGAATGATCTGTTTTTCGTACTGATCATATCTTTGTGAACTCTCAGTATCACTTCTCTTGGAATTTGACGCAGGCGTTGGTGATTCACCATTTTCTAATGCTTCTAGATCTCTTACCGTATCTGACACGTCCCGTTTACCGTTACCGCCTTCAGAAATTTCAACTACCATCGCTTCTAAGTGATCTAGCGATACAAAAAGGACATCTAGTACAGCAGGTGTTACAGGTATCTTTTTATTTCGTATCGCATCAAGAACGTTTTCCATGCAATGCGTTAAACTAGCTAGATCTTCATATCCCATTGTTGCAGACATCCCTTTTAATGTATGCGCAGACCGGAATATTTCATTTACGATCGACAGCTCTTCTGGTGATTTTTCCAGCAGCAGCACCTGTTGATTGATAGCTTGTAGATGTTCTTTGCTTTCATCAATGAATATGTCAAGATATTGCGTCAATTCCATCGTATAAATCCTCCTATTTTACAAATAGTTCTGAATAGCTAGTGCAATAGATTCCAGGTGAACCACTTCATCTACTTTTTTGGTTAGAGCCGCAGCTTTAGGCATGCCGTATACGATGCACGATTCTTCAGCTTCTGTTATCACGATCGTTTCCCCATTTTTTTTGAGATCTAAAATGCCATTTGTTCCATCTGAACCCATGCCTGTCATGATCACTGCAATCTTTTGATAGTTTTTTAGTTTAGCAGCAGAACTAAAAAGTACATTTACAGCGGGTCTGTGTCCTCCAACTGGGGCTTCTCGATCTAGTGTTATAAAAAGCTGTCCAATTTTTTCGTTAACTCTCATATGCATTCCGCCTGGCGCTATGTATACAGTACCTTTTTTCAATGTTTCATTATGTTCCGCTTCTTTAACGTGCACTTGAGATAAAGAATTTAACCGATTGGCTAACGAGTGAGTAAATCCTGCTGGCATATGCTGAACAACAACAACTGGAGCGTCTAAATCTGCTGGAAGTTTCGTAATCACTTCTTGTAAAGCCCTCGGACCACCCGTTGATGTACCAATTAGGATGAGTTTTTCAAGATCGTTCTTTTTTATCGTTTTCCTGCTGATTTTAGTAACAAGTCTGTTTTCAGTTCTAGAACGTTTCGCAGCAACATTTGCTTTAGATGAAGCGATTACTTTTTCAATTAAGATTTCCCTTACTTTGTGCAGATCTAAGGAAATGGCACCAGATGGCTTAGCAATAAAATCTATCGCTCCTGCTTCCATTGCTAACATGGTATTTTCAGCACCGGCTTTTGTTGTGCTCGAAAGCATTATAATCGGCACCGGATGACTCCTCATTATACTTTTAACTGCTTCAATGCCATTTATAATGGGCATTTCTACATCCATTGTAATAACATCTGGGTTTAATTTTTCCGTTTTTTCGATTGCCTCATGTCCATTCCTAGCTGTATCAAGAACAACGATTCTAGGATCTTCACTTAAAAATTCTTTTATAAGTTTTCTCATAAAGGCAGAATCGTCTACAATTAGCACTTTGATTTGTTTCACGCAGCTTCTACCTCTCAAAAAATAATGACTTTAACCTGATGATAAAAGATGTATAAGATGCTCTTTGATCTGCAGCAGCCCCAACGTAAGCTTGTGCTAGGTCGGAAATAGCTTTTGAAGCTGAAGATGCTGGCTTGTAAATTGTAAATGGAACTTGCTTCTTTACAGATTCCAATACACTCTGGTCTAATGGTATCTTTCCAAGACAGATCAGCTCTTTATCTAAAAACTTCTGGCATACATGTTTTAATTTGTTAAAAGTTTCTCTTCCTTCTCTCTCGTTTTCATAACGATTGATGACCAAGTAAAAGGGAAGATTTTTATCTTCTATATAGATGAACTTCATCATAGAATAGGCATCTGTCAATGAAGTGATTTCTGGTGTTGCAACGACTAAGATTTCATGACTTGATAATACAAATTTCAGAGCTGTTTCTGTTGCACCAGCACCCATGTCTAAGAAAATAAAGTCATAAAATTTTTCAAGCTCTTCAAGCTGCTTCACAAAATGATTCAGCATATCCTCTGTGACCTGTGCAAGTGAGCCGAAATTTCTCCCACCCGCGATTGTATGAAGACCATCTTTTCCTTCTTCAATGATCTCCCATACTGACAGCTGGTTTTGGAGCATATCCATAATGTGCTTATTCGATCTTCTGCCAAGAATCAGATCGACGTTCCCCATTCCAACATCCAGATCCAATACGAGTACTCTTTTTTTCATTTGTATTAAGGAAAGTGCCAAATTGACGGTTACATTTGTTTTGCCAACTCCACCTTTACCACTAACAACAGAAATCACCCTTGCACTTTTGGTGGATATTGTTATTTGTTTTCTGAGACTTGCAGCTTGATCAATCATGATTCGCTTTTTCCTTTATTAGCATTTGGATCAGTTCATCCGCCTTTGCTTCAAACATATCATCAGGAACGTTCTGTCCGTTTGTAACATATCCGATTCCCACACCATTTAAAATGGGTAGATTCATCAATGCACCAAAGGTCTTAGTTTCATCTTTCTTTGTGAAAATCACCTTGTGGACGGGCAAACTTTTAAACTGGTTATAGATGGTTTCCATATCTCTGTACTTTGAAGTTAACGATAGAACGAGATAATTTTTCATGTCTTTATCAAAATGGACAATACGCTGCAATTCTTCTATATAAAAGCGATTCAAGAAATTCCTGCCCGCAGAATCAACCAGCACAAGATCAAAATCTTTAAATTTTTCTTTTGCTTTCTTAAAATCATCTGCAGTATAAGCCACTTCACACGGAATGTTTAGGATTTCTGCATATGTTTTCAATTGGTCGATCGCGGCAATTCGATACGTATCTGTCGTAATAAACGCCACTCTCTTACCATCTTTTAGAACAGCTTTAGCTCCGATCTTGGCGATGGTTGTTGTTTTTCCAACACCAGTAGGGCCAATTAAGTTTAAGAATTTCGTTTCATAATGAAATCCACCAAACTCACTTTTCTTCATACGGGCACCTAAGTAGTTTGTAATCCATGTATGCCAATCGTATTGACTGGCTTCATCTCCTTCGAGACCATCGTATTTACTCGAAAAAGCTGCAACAAGTTCGTCAAGTATCAAAGTATCAAGCTCTTGATTTTTTAAGAACGTTTCCCATTCTTCGACTAAAGGAGCGTTGGTTTCCGTTTGTTTCGTTTGTATCGTAAGTGTGTGAACCATTTTCTTTAAGTGACGAATTTCTTGAGTCAGCTCTTCATCCTGGATAGGAACTTGCTGATGTTCTCTCACACTATTTTTTGTTTGTTTTTTTGTTTGCTGATAATCGATGTCCTGATCTAATCCTGCAAAGATTTCAAATTGCTTTTTTGTAAAAAAACCGAATAGTCCCCCAACTTGTACTTCTCTTGTATTTAAGATGACAGCACCGCTGCCAAGGTCTGCTCTAACTAGTTTCATAGCTTCCGGCAAGTTTTGTGCTGTATATTTCTTCACTTTCATCAGATGTTCACCACCCCTACACTTTTCACTTCGAGTTCAGGTTCTAATTCGTTATACGATAATACCGCCACATCTGGTAAATATCTTTCAATCAGCTGACGCACGTACATTCTTACTGCAGGAGAACACAACAGTACAACTGACTGGTCGAAGCTTCTGCCAGATTCCAATTCTCTTGTGATGCTGTCAAAAATGGACTGTGAATCGTGAGGATCAAGAGAAAGATAATTTCCGTGTTCTGTTTGCTGAACCGCGTCGGCTATCTTTTTTTCGACCGACCCGCCCAAGGTAATCACATGCAATGGTTCATTTTCATTTGTGTAACTTTTAGAAATCTGTCTGGACAAACCTTGTCTTACATACTCGGTTAATAAATCTGTATCTTTTGTCATTTTTGCAAAATCAGCTAATGTTTCAAAAATAACTGCTAAGTTTCGAATGGATATTCTTTCTCTTAAGAGTTTTGATAGTACTTTTTGAACTTCACCGATCGTAAGCGCATCTGGGGTAACTTCCTCTACTATTGCTGGGTATGATTCTTTTAGATGATCTACCAGCTGTTTCGTTTCCTGTCTGCCGATCAATTCGTGAGCGTGCTTTTTAATTACTTCTGTTAGATGTGTTGAAACTACAGATGGCGGGTCTACCACTGTGTACCCTGAGTATTCGGCGCGCTCTTTCATCTCTTCACCGATCCAGATAGCAGGAAGACCGAAAGCAGGTTCCATCGTTTCTATACCTTGTACTTCTTCATCTTCAATTCCAGGGCTCATCGCCAAATAATGATCCAGCAACAGCTCACCTTTTGCGACCTGACTGCCTTTAATTTTGATTCTGTATTCATTTGGCTGCAGCTGTATGTTGTCTCTGATTCTGACTACCGGCACAATCATGCCAAGCTCTAGAGCTAGTTGTCTTCTGATCATGACGATTCTATCTAACAAGTCCCCGCCTTGTGAGGTATCTGCTAACGGTATTAAGCTGTATCCAAATTCGAACTCAATAGGATCGATTTGAAGAAGGTTTACGACAGATTCAGGACTCTTCAGTTGTTCAGTCTGAATATCTTCTTCTACCACTTCTTCTTTTTCTTTTTGTTCTCGTTCTGCTTTTAAAAGCAGATAACCCCCGACTGCTAGAATTCCTCCGATCGTAATCGTGAAAAAGTCATTGATTGGTGTGAACAATCCGAGCATAATAATCGTTCCGCCAGCCACAAAAAGCATGATCGGATAGGCAAGTAATTGTTTGCTGATATCAAAACCAAGATTTCCTTCTGAAGCTGCTCGTGTCACGATTATTCCCGTTGCAGTTGAGATGATAAGTGCTGGTATTTGCGAAACCAATCCATCACCAACGGTCATTCTCGTAAACAATTCTGCACTCTCACCAAAACTAAGCCCCATTTGAAGCATTCCAATTATAATTCCAAATAACATGTTGATTAAAACGATAATAATACCAGCGATTGCATCACCTTTTACGAATTTACTCGCACCGTCCATCGCCCCATAAAAATCTGCCTCGCGTTCAATTGTTTCACGTCTTTCTTTCGCTTCCCGATCAGAAATCATACCAGCGTTAAGATCCGCATCGATACTCATTTGCTTACCAGGCATTGCATCGAGCGTAAATCTTGCTGCTACTTCAGATACACGTTCTGATCCTTTCGTTATAACGATAAATTGAATGATAATCAGGATAAAGAATACAACAATACCGACTAAAATATTTCCACCGACTACAAATTCACCGAATGTATGTACAACGTTTCCGGCATTGCCCGTAGATAAGATACTTCTTGTTGTCGAAACGTTTAGCCCAAGTCTAAAAAGTGTCACTAGCAAAAGCAATGACGGGAATATAGAGAATTGGAGAGGCTGTGTAGTATTCATGGCAATCAATATAATTAAAAGTGCCAGAGATATATTTGTTATGATTAAGAAATCCAACATAAAGGTTGGAAGTGGTATGACGAGCATGGCAATTATTAAAATTACCCCTGCTAAAACACTCATGTCTCTAGCTTTCATCTGTTAACTCTCCTATTCATTCCTTACGCTTTTTTCTTAACTCGGTACACAAAGGCTAATATTTCTGCTACTGCTTTAAAAAGATCTTCTGGAATCACATGACCGATATCAACTCGTGCATACAACGTTCTGGCTAGAGGTTTGTTCTCTACAACTGCTACGTTATGTTCTTTTGCGATCTCTTTAATTCTTTGAGCAATGAGATCCACTCCTTTGGCTACAACCACGGGAGCATCCATATTGCCATCGTCATACTTTAAACAGATCGCATAATGTGTAGGGTTAGTAATGATAACATCCGCTTTAGGGACTTCTTGCATCATTCTCCTCATAGCCATCTGTCTTTGTTTTTCCTTGATCTTTCCTTTTATCTTTGGATCACCTTCGGATTTTTTGTATTCATCTTTTATATCTTGTTTAGACATCCTAATGTTCTTTTCAAAATCGTATTTTTGATACATATAATCAAGAAACGCAAGAAAAAGTAAAACGAGTGAAGCTGCTAACCCCATTTTTATTGCCAAGCCTCCAAAAACTGGAAGTGACGCCTCGATACTTACAAGACTCATTCTTAAATAAACATCCCGCTCCATCCAGAGAACAAAGAAAGTCACGCCGCCTATGAACAAAATTTTTAGAAGCGATTTCGAAAGTTCAACTAGCGCACGAACAGAGTAGATTCTTTTAAAGCCTGATAAAGGGTTGATCCGTTCAAGTTTCATCTGAATCGCTTCTGTTGAAAACAGAAACCCAACCTGCAAATAGTTCGCTAGTACCCCACCTGCCATTGCTGCAATCATCACAGGTGCTAGAATAAGGGCAACTTCCATTGAGAGTTCCCAGAAAAGCTTTGGAATGCTCGTTTCTGTTACGTCATATAAAAGCTTTTTTTCAAGACTGTATGAAAAGAGATGAAGCAAACGCTCTCCAATCCAGCTCCCCATAAAAGCTAAAGACATAACGGAAACAAACAATACAAGAGCTGCATTTATGTCCGCACTTTTAGCAACCTGACCTTTTTTACGGCTTTCCTGTCTTTTTTTAGGAGTCGCTTTTTCTGTTTTTTCTTGAGAAAAGTATTGCAGGTGAAAAGGGTATTTCATCAGCTTAAGCAGCCCCTAACAATTTCATTAAATTAATCATACTGTCTCGCATTTGATCGACCAGCAATTGAACAGATACGAAGAAGGCTGGCATTATCACTAAAAATAAAACAAGTGCGATTAAAATCTTTACAGGAAGTCCAATAACAAAAATGTTCATCTGCGGGACCGTTCTCGCTACAATACCGAGTGCTAAGTCCGCTAAAAATAAAGTTCCTACAATCGGAATTGCCATCTGCAGAGCAACTAGAAACATTCCAGAAAATACACTTATTACAAATCTAGTCATGCCACCATTCCCAAAATTAGCAATGGCCGAATTCAGCGGCAGAAACTTATAGCTATAGAAGATACCGTCTAACAGCATATGATGGGCATCAGTAGCTAGTAAGAATAGAATCGCAAATGTGTATAGATACCTACCCATGAGCGGAGTTTGAATACCAGTCTGCGGGTCAAAGACGTTCGCGATAGCAAAACCCATCTGCAAATCAATAAATCCACCAGCCACTTGGATCGCATAAAACACAATCGCTGCAACAAAACCGATTGATAGCCCAATCATCGCTTCTTTTATTATCAACAGAAGAAACAAACCATTTATAGAAACAGGATCTGGGTTTATCGCATACAGCACGATCCATGATAAAAATAACGAAAGTCCAATTTTGTGAACTACGGGTAAATTTTTATTCGAAAACACAGGAATTGTTAAAAAAAATGCCGATACTCTAGTTAAGATCAATAAAAAGGCAGGAAATGCAGTGAACTCTATCATTTTATAATCCTATGTAATTGTGTAAATTTTGAAAGATATTTGATGTGAAGCCTAAAATTTGTGACAGCATCCAAGGTCCGAAAAAAACGAGTCCTACTAAAACCGCCACGATCTTTGGAATAAAAGCGAGTGTCTGTTCCTGAATCTGTGTGGTGGCTTGAAAAATACTGACGATCAAACCTACAACCAGTGCTAATGCGAGTAATGGTCCGCATAAAAGCAAAGTCATGTATACCCCTTTTTCAGCCAAAGATATTACAAATTGAGAATCCATCTTTCCACCTGCCCTAGTAGCTTAATAGCAATGATTTGACGATGAGGTACCAGCCATCCACTAGTACAAATAATAAAATCTTAAATGGCAGTGATATCATAACAGGAGGCAGCATCATCATCCCCATAGCCATTAAAATAGAAGCAACGACCATATCAATAATCAAAAATGGTACAAAAATCATAAATCCAATTTGAAACGCCGTCTTTAATTCACTGATCGCATAAGCTGGCACTAGAGTGGTTAAAGGGATATCTTTAATACTTTCGGGCTTTTTTGCTCCAGAATATTCCATAAACAGCATGAGATCTTTCTGCCTTGTGTGCTTTGCCATAAATTCTTTAATCGGAAGACTTCCTTTATCAAAAGCTTCCTCCTGAGTAATCTCACCTTTTACTAAAGGCTGAACAGCTTCTTTGTTCACTTCATGCAGAACAGGTGCCATAATAAAAAAAGTTAAGAATAAGGCGATACCAATTAGTACCTGGTTCGGCGGCATCTGCTGTGTTGCGAGCGATGTTCTGACGAAAGATAAGACAATGATGATTCTCGTAAAACATGTCATGAGAATCAGAATACTAGGAGCCAGCGAAAGCACAGTTAAGAGCAACAAAAGCTGAATGGTTGTTTCCATATTGGCTGGATCGCTATTGTTTATAAAATCCAAATCTAAACCAGGAATAAATTCATTCATGATGTTTCCCTTTCTCTAGTGCTTTCTGAATTTCTCTTTGTTGTTCCTTCTTGTCCTCTACAATCGAATTCAGCATATTTTTAAAGGAAACTGTCTGACTGCTTCCACCTTCATCACGAATTTCATCTTTACTTTTTAACCATTTTGATTTTAAATGACTCGTTATCGCTGAGACGTTTTGAGCCGTGTTTTGAGCCTGGTACTGATCGAGCATCATTTGAACTTCGGTTTCATCTGTAATCTCTTTTAATAGATTCACCGTATCCCCAACACCCACTACCAAGACTGAATTTCCAGTTTTGATAAGCTGAACAGAACGATTCTGCCCAATACCGATCCCGCCTAAAGACTGCAGGTTCTTTCCAACTTGAAAACGAACTGACTTTTTTTGGATAAAACGTAATACAAAAAACAAGATCGCTAGAACGACTCCGAGCATAAAAACTAGTTTAACAAGCATCATAAAAGTGCTTCCGCTATCAGAAGTGTTAGCTGTATTTACTTGCGGTGTTTGTTCTTTGTCGCTTTTTTGACTAGAGTCATTTACTGAGTCCCAGACGCTTTTTCCTGAACCGCTGCCTTCCGCTTGTACGCTGTATGGTACAAACGAAAGGCAAACTGCTGCAAAAATACTGATTAACCATCTATACATTGAACTTCTTAGCCTAAAGTCTTCTTAATCGCTTCAATAACGCGATCAGCTGCAAATGGCTTTACGATAAAGTCTTTTGCTCCTGCTTGAATCGCATCAATTACCATTGCTTGCTGACCCATCGCTGAACACATAATGATCTTTGCATCGGGGTTTGTTTTTTTGATCTCTTTTAATGCTGAGATTCCATCCATCTCAGGCATTGTAATATCCATTGTTACTAAGTCAGGTTTTAACTCTTGAAACTTCTCGATGGCTTGCGCACCATCTGCCGCTTCACCTACAACATCAAAACCGTTTTTGACTAGAATATCTTTAATCATCATTCTCATAAATGCTGCATCATCTACAACTAAAATACGCTCTCCCATTACACTTACCTCCGTTAGTTACTTCAATTTTTCTAAGCGATCACGCTGGCTTAAAATCTCTGTTACACGAACTCCAAAATTCTCGTCAATAACAACAACCTCGCCTTTTGCGATCATTTTTTGATTAACAAAAATATCTACTGGTTCACCTGCTAATTTATCAAGCTCTACAATCGAGCCTTGAGACATTTCTAAGATATCCTTAATCGTTTTCTTCGTTCTTCCTAATTCAACTGTTACTTGAAGCGGAATATCCAGCAGCATATCTAGATTCTTTGTCTCCGTTTGGTTCGATTCAAAATCTCCAAAGTCTGAAAAGCTTGCAGGCTGAACGGAAACATCCCTCATCTGCGGCTGATAGGAAGGTGCAGGCATCGGTCTTGTTTCTCGCTGAACCGGTTCCTCATAATGAGTGTAAGGTTGCGCTGGTGCAGCATCTTCTTTCTGAGGAACATAATCTGCAACAGGTTCATTCGGCATCACAGGTTCAGGATTCATAAGTTTATGTACTAGATTCTTAGAGAAATCTGCATCGATTAACTGCATGATATTTGAATCGATCAGTTCACCTACTTTGAGCCTGAATGATACTTTTACTAATATCTCTTCATCTGGAATTAAGCTTGTGTTTGATTCAACGTCCAGAAAATCAATCTTAGGCGGTGAAATATCGACCTTTTTGTTAAAAATCGTCGACATGGACGTAGAAGCAGAGCCCATCATCTGATTCATCGCTTCACCTACTGCACTCAGCTGAAGTTCACCGAAATCAGGAGAAGGATTCGTTCCTTCACCGCCAAGCATCAAGTCTGCAATGATCTGTGCATCCGTTTTTCGGATCACAAGTAAGTTTGCTCCTTCAATTCCTTCAGTGTAAGTTACTTGAACAGCGACATGAGGAATTGGAAACTCGTCTTTTAATTCCGTCCTTTTCACTACACTTACAGTAGGTGTCGTAATTTCTACCTTTTGGTTTAAAAGGGTTGATAGCGCAGTTGCAGCACTGCCAAAAGAAATGTTTCCAATCTCACCTAACGCATCTTGCTCAATAGAAGATAAATAATCTTCGGTTTCGGTCACTCCGGACGAGGAAGCACTTCCACCATTCAGCAAAGCATCAATTTCGTCTTGTGAAAGCATATCTCCACTTACCATTGATCCTCATCCTCCTTAATGGTTTCTATAATTTGAACGGCTAGCTTTTTCTTCACTTTACCGGGCTGGCCATAAAACTTAGGGTTGTTCTCCACTTTAATGACAAGTGGCTGATTAATTCTTTGATTCAGTTCGATACAATCACCGATTGATAAATGCAAAAATTCTTCTATCGACATTTCTGAAGATCCTAACTCAACCTTAAAGGGCAAAAGTGCATTTTTTAGCTTTTGTTCAATAAATTCAGTTTCCCCTGGTATTCTAGTTTTCTTTTTATTTTGCATCCAATGATGAACAGAGAGTTTTGGGATGATTGGTTCGATTACAACATGCGGAAGGCAAATGTTAATCATGCCGCTCGTTTCTCCGATTGTAGTGTTTAACGAGATAACAACTACCGTTTCATTTGGAGAGACCATTTGCAAAAATTGCGGATTAACTTCCAGATCGACCATGAAAGGATCTAGTTCAATAACGCTTGTCCATGCTTCTTTAAAACTATCAAGCGTGTTTTCAAACAACTGACTCATAATTCTCGTTTCAATTTCTGTCAGGTTTTCAATCTTATTCATTCCGGCCCCGCTGCCACCCATTACTCGATCAAGCATGGCGTATGCAATGTTAGGATTGACTTCCATTAAGATTCGTCCTTCAAAAGGCTGTGCTTCGAATACATTTAACAGTGTCATCTTTGGTACAGAACGAATAAATTCTTCGTATGGAAGCTGATCAACAGAAGCTACACCAATCTGTACATATGTTCTTAACTGTGCTGAAAAATAAGTCGTTAAAAGCCTTGCGAAATTTTCATGCAAACGAGTTAAACTGCGAATTTGTTCTTTAGAGAAACGAAGAGCTCTCTTAAAATCGTAAACTTTAACTTTATTCTCTGACTCTTCCTTTTTAAGCTCCTCTGCGTCCATCTCTCCTGTAGAAAGAGCTGATAAAAGAGCATCAATTTCGTTTTGTGATAAAACATCAACCAAGAGTCTCACCTCTTTTCATGCCGTTTTTAATGAATGGCTGTTCTCGCAAACTTTGTTGCTCTTGTAAGTAGTTGATTTCCGTTCCAATCAAATTGCAAACGAAGAGAATTCAATGACTTAAAAGCAACAACCTTTTAAAAAGAGCCAAATGACTTACTGTATGATTTTTTGAGTTGTGTAGACTCTGACTACTTTTCCATCTTGCATAACCTTATTAATCTCAGTCTTTAACTTATCTTCTAGAGAAACCAATCCTTTTTGTCCTGAAAGTTCTTCGGTCTTCATGTTTGAGATCTCATAGATGATTAAGTTGTTCACTTGAAACAATCTTTTTTCTAACTCATGTTTGGCATCTTTATTGTCCGCCTGAATCTTGAACTGAATCTTCACGTAAGCTTGATCTGCTAAATTGGTTGTCATCTCATCCGTTTGTACCATGAGCTTATCCAGTTCTTCAGCTGACGGTTCAGAAGCTTCCGTTTTTGGTGAGAATTGTTTAAATCCAAAATAGCCTGCCGCACCAACAAGGCCTATAGCTAAAAGCATCGAAAGCATAATGGTTATAACTTTATTGTTACCCAACTACAGACCCTCCTTCTTTTGATTGTTTATTGGAAACAGCGTGATTCCTCTATAAAATGAGGCAACCTTTTGAGCAACCTCTTCTTCGCTTTCTTTAACAACAAACTTCTTTCCCGTCGTTAACGTGATTGTTGTGTCAGGAAAAGACTGAATTTGTTCAATATAAATGGCATTAAGTGTAAACGTGTTACCGTTTAACTGGGTTAAAGAAATCATTTGGTTTCAGGGCTAAGCAGCTCTCTGCTCAACCCTTCCTCCCTTCACATTAACGTTTTAGGTTCACCAGTTCTTGAAGGATCTCATCCGATGTTGTTATGATTCTTGTATTCGCTTGAAATCCACGCTGCGCAACGATCATCTCAGTAAATTCTTCAGATAGATCGACGTTGGACATTTCGAGAGTTCCTGCAACGATAGTACCAGCACCACCAGCTCCTGGTGTATACATGTCTACTGCTTCAAATCCTGTATTATCGTTATCACCATTCATATCACCAGAGTTGACTGTATTCTTATATAAATTAGAGCCTACTTTTTCAAGACCCTCATTATTCGGGAACTTAGCCATCATAATTTGCCCCGCATTAAGTAAAGCCCCACTTGCATCTACATAACTTACTACTCCATCAGAACCTACACTAAAACTTTTTGCATTAGTTGGAATTACTATTTTTCCATAGCCTGTAGTAACAGTATTTGAAAGTGGTGTTCCAGTAGGTGCAGTAGAAGGATGCCCGATTACAAACATCCCGTCTGAATTAACTAAGTTACCCGTTTGATCTAAATAAAAATTACCTGCTCTTGTAAAATTCATTTCTGGAGTAGCCGAAAAGTTATAAGGTTGAGCACCATTCGTTGTGCCTGTACCCACGATAAAATAACCATCTCCTGAGATACCTAAGTCTAATGGTCTATTTGTATTTTGTAAGCTACCTTGAGTGTGAACTGTATCAATAGTAGCAAGCTGTGAACCCAATCCTACTTGTTTTGCATTAACTCCACCCCGACCTGCACCAGGTGCCGCTGCACCAGCAATCTGCTGACTCACTAAATCTTTAAAGGTTGTACGGCCCTTCTTGAAGCCATATGTATTAACGTTAGCAATGTTATTACCGATTACATCAAGCTTCACCTGAAAGTTTTTCATACCGCTGATTCCTGAATACATAGAACGTAACATTTGTTTTATCTCCCTTACTTGGTTTAGTAACTGCGTCTGTCATTCGGCAGTTTTTGTGAGCCTCCTGTAAAGGTCCAGCTCGTTTTTATTCGTCTATGACGATTGCACCATTGATGTTTGTAAAGATCTGAGATGTACTTTCGTTTCGATCTAACGCTGTAATCACCGTCTGATTTGGGGCATTTACGACAAGCGTGACATCTTTCATGATAACTAGAGAATCTTTAATACCTTTTTGTCCTGCTTCCATGATCTTTTCACTTATCTTGTTCCAGCTGAATTCTGATATTGTAATGTTCCTATCTTGAAGTCTTTTCTGAGCATGTTTGCTTACAGTGAGCTGATTTACAAGTTCTTTATCGAATAAAGACTTAAAAGATTGACTTATATCTTTTTGCTGACTTTGCTTTGGATAAAGGATCGGCTGGTACATTTGATGAGCGTGTATCCGTTCGCCCATAGTATCAACTCCTTAATTAGCCTGGTCTGATATCTTGATTACTTGAAAACTTGTAATTTTCGTTCCATCACTCAATTCGAGCTTTACAGAACCTTTTTCAAACAATACCGATTTCACAACCGCTTCTTTTTCTTCTATCTTTTTGTTTCCTTCTGCATTAACCGTTTCCGTTTCATAGGTAACGTGTTTGCCGATCATCTGACTCTGCTGCAAAAGCGAGGCTTCTGTTTGAAAAGTTAAGAACTGCTGCATAGTCTGATTCATATTCGTCATCTGTTCTAAAGAAGAAAAGCTTGCCATCTGTGCGATAAACTCACGATCTTGCATAGGACTCGAAGGATCTTGATTTTGAAGCTGTGTCATTAAGATTTTCAGAAAATCATCTTTTCCTAAAATATTTGAACCTGTTTGCTTCGTTTTTGCTTGGTAACTTGAAAGCATGAGGTCTTCAGATACTTTTGTCATAACTTCATCACACCTTTTCGTTTAATACCAATTGTGACAACTGTTCTTCGAAGGACAAATTCTCTAATTCAGTTTCATCTTTGCCGCTCTCTGAAGTCTGTTGCTGATCTTCATACCCCTGATTTCCTTGATCATGAAATTCGAAGTTTTGCTCATCACTCTTTACAAATACCTCTACCTTTTCAAATTCAATGTTTTGACTGGAAAAAGCTTGTTTTAATTGAGTAAGCTGTCCATCTAATGCCTCTTTGGCACCTTGATTAGAAGCAATAATCTTTGCTGCAATTTCTCCATGCTTTTGAATAAGCTGAATTTCAATTGTTCCAAGATGTTCAGGAGTTAACCGAATATTCATCTTTGTAAACCCTGCTTCATTTACAATGATTTTCCCACTAGTTATGATTCTCTGAACGTCACGGACGAACTGCTCTTTTTGTCCTTCTCCTTGTGAAACTGGAACTTTCAACGTCCATTGTTCAAGTGGCGTAAGCGGACTTTGTACTGTTTGAAGTTCTTTAATGGATGAAACCGTTTGTTCAGTCTGCTTTGTTGGTACATATCTCTGGAATGCTTGGTCTGCATAACTTTGTGCTTTTTTAACCGCAGTTAAAGTTTCTGTCACTTTTAGAAAAGCTGCTTTATCTTGAGTACTTTCATCGTTCAAAAGCTTCTTTACTTGCCCGAGAATTTGTTCCACTTGTTTCGTTATTGAATCTTTTTGATCGAGCTTCACGCCTGGAAACCACTTTTCAATGATGGCTGATACTTGTTTTTGACCAGTAGGAGATAATGTGCCGTTTTGATCGTTAACTATTGCTTGTAACAATAAAGCTAACTTCATCTCTTGTGCTGGATTAACAGCGACTTCTGAAAGATCGATTTGTTCCTGAAGCAGTTTCTCAAGCATTTCTTTCATTTCGGGCGGCATCTCGTTCAATATTGCCTGAACATTTTCTGAATCAATAGCTTCTGCATCCCAATCTAGTTCAGGCACTTCTGATAACAGATTTAAAATTATTCCACCCAACCCGTCTCCGTTTTCTTCTTTAATTACACCTGTTGATGTAAGTAATTGAGAAAATAATGAAGATGCGCTGGTTGCTTTTTGAGAATTAGAAGAGAGCGGTGAAGACTGAGTTGAAACAGCTGGCTGTGATATCATCATTTGCATGTTGTTCACCTCCTTTTTAAAGAGAATTGTTTGCCATTAACACTGTAAGTTCCGCTGCCCGTTTTGCATCAAGTTTGGCAAGGATCGAAGCTTGTGTTTCAGCTTGTAACAGCGCAAGAATGCTGATTACTTGATTGTTGTTCATCTCTGTCATAACAGCGGCTGCATCTTTTGCTGACATCGCCTCATAAAGCTTTTTTAACTGCGTATTCTCTTCGTCTTTTACACTCGCTTCAGCATCTTCCACTTGCTTTTCTAACAATGCAATATTGGTTTTTAAGTCTGTGACTTCCTTTTCTTTCTTTTGGAGATCCGCTGATAGCATCTTAATGTAATCTTCTTGTTCATCGAACTTTGATTTCCATTGTTTTTCTTGTACGTTACTTGTAACAGCAACCTCATCATCTTCTTTAAAGGCACTATTGATTACAGGTATCTTGTTTTTCGCCTCTTCGACAACATCTACTCCCATAAATGAAAGCACAATTCCAAAAACGGTAAGTGCAAATACCGCAGGGACAAAGATAACTAATAGAAACCAAACCAATTTGCTTGATTTTTCGTTTTGTTTCATGTGATCACCTGATTTTTACGACTTCGCAAAACGCAAAACTGAAAATTCATCGTTCTGCTTATTTTCATAAGAAGTTACTTCAACCTTATAGGCAGTTAATTGTTTTTCTTTCAGCTTTTCATATTTTTTTACTTCGATCGTCTGCTGAACCAATTTCTGCTGTATGATTTGCATTCTTTCTCTTGCTCTTTGAAGTACTGGCTGTAATTCTTTAATCTTGTTTGTCATGGATAAAAGGAAGCGCTGCGTATTTTGCAGGTCATTGACGACAATTCTTTGTTGAAACTGATGATTCGAAAGATTTTCAATGTCTTCTTTTCGTTTTAAAAGACTGTATATTTCTTCTGCAACGCTTTCGAATGCTTGAACAGCTTCTCCTAACTCTTGTTCTATCGATTCTTTCTCTTTTTGTTTAACGGTTAATACTTTTTCCATAGAGAAATGAAATGACATTACTGTTCATCCCCTCCAAATTCGATCAACAGCCGTTGTATGGCGTCTTCATAACTAACATCTTCATCTACTTGCTGCTTTAAAAAAGTTAAAATACTAGGGTACATTTGAATCGCTTCATCAACTGATTTAGATGAACCTCTTTTATACGCACCAATGCTTATCAAATCTTCTGCCTCTACATAAGAAGACAATAGTTCGCGCAAACGCTCTGCCGCTTGCCGATGCTCCTTTGGAACAATGTCATTCATCACCCTGCTGATGCTTTTTAATATGTTCACTGCAGGAAACTGACCTTTATTCGCTAAGTTTCGATCAAGTATAAAATGCCCATCCAGAATTCCACGAACTGTATCAGATATCGGCTCGTTAAAATCGTCTCCATCTACGAGAACGGTGTAGAATGCCGTAATTGTGCCAAACTTGTTCGTCCCTGATCGTTCAAGTAATTTTGGAAGTACCGCAAAAACACTAGGTGTATACCCTTTGGTTGTTGGAGGTTCCCCTACAGCAAGTCCGATCTCCCTCTGAGCCATTGCAACACGAGTTACTGAATCCATCATCAGCATGACGTTCTTGCCTTGATCACGGAAATATTCGGCGATGCTTGTAGCTGTCAGGGCACCTTTTATCCGCATTAATGCAGGCTGATCAGAAGTGGCGACCACCACAATCGAACGCTTCAGTCCTTCTTCTCCAAGATCTCTTTCAATAAAATCAAGCACTTCTCGGCCGCGTTCCCCTATGAGGGCGATGACGTTAAGATCAGCCGTTGAATTTCTTGCCACCATACCAAGAAGTGTACTTTTCCCTACACCGCTTCCAGCGAATATGCCTACTCGCTGACCTTTACCAACTGTTAAAAGACTATCGATCGACCGTATTCCTAACTGTATACTTTCATGAATTCTTGGGCGTTCCATCGGGTTTGGAGGCTCGTTCTCAGATGGAAAGCGGAACAACCCCCGAGGTAATGAAGAACCGTCTAAAGGCAACCCCATCCCGTCTAACACTTTTCCGATTAATGAGTGACCTACTTTAATCTCTAATGGCCGATCAGTAGCTTCTACCAAACTTCCTACTGCAATTTCCTTTACATATGTAAAAGGCATCAATAAAACATTTTCTTCCTGAAAGCCAACAACCTCGGCTTTTATTTTTAGTTTTTTAGTGTTTCCTGTATGGATATAACAAACATCACCTATAGATGTTTTGGGGCCTTTTGATTCGATCATCAGCCCAACAACCCGAATGACTTTACCATACCGTTTATATGAATCAATGGATTGAAGTGAGTCGATCAGCTGATCAACGTTCATGTTCTGTCACCTCAATTTGTTCAAGCAGCTTTTCTCTTATTTCTTTTAGCTGAACATCAAGAGTCGCATCAATCTTTCCAAACGGAAACTCGATTATTGCACCGTTATCTGTTAACGATTCATCTGGATAAATAAAAAGAGTTGCGGTCGACTGAAGCATATTTTTTAATTCTTCACGATATTCTTGAGTGAGTTCAAACCAATGTGCCGGAACGTACAACTTTATTTCTTCAAATTCCCGAGCTTCTTTTACAAGTTGTTTTACAATTGAGATCCAAGTTTCTGGAGTTTCTTGAAGCTTTTTACCCAGAATTTTTTCTGCTGCTTTAATCGCAAGTACAACCATCTGTGGCTCTGCCTCATTCAAAACACTGTTATAATCGTTTCTCAATTGGTCCATGTAACGCTTCACATCATTTAGTTGAGCAAGCCAATTTTCTTTACCTTGTTCCATACCATTTTGAAAACCAGCCTCATAACCTTCTGCTTTAGCTTTTTCAAATTCTTGCTGTAATTTTACTCGCCAAGCCGCCTCTTCTTCGGACATGATCTCTTGCTGTTCTTCTCTATATCTTTCAGCTGCAGCTGTAATGATAGCTGCCTCTTTTTTAGCTTCATCCAGTATCTTTTGTGCCTCATTTTTCAACCTGTTAATTTTTGTTTCATCATCTTCTTCTAACAAACAATCATTAACTTGAGATAAATGCGAAATCGATTGGATTCCGATTACCACTCGCCCTGTTTCAGCTTCACTTTTTTCTTTGTGATTGTGAAAAGATTTAATTACTTTAGACAATCACATCATCTCCTCCGCCTCTAGCAATAACGAGCTCCCCAGCTTCTTCAAGTCTGCGTATCGTCCCAACGATTCTGGATTGAGCTTCTTCTACATCCCTAAGTCTGACAGGACCCATAAATTCCATCTCTTCTTTAAAGTTTTCTGCCATACGCTGAGACATATTTTTAAACATAACTTCTTTAACCTCTTCACTTGAGGCACGAAGAGCAAGAAGCAAGTCTTCGTTTTGAACTTCTCTAATCACTCGTTGAATAGCGCGATTATCAAGTGTAACGATGTCTTCAAACACAAACATTCTTTTCTTGATCTCTTCTGCCAGTTCTGGATCTTGTATTTCAAGGGCGTCAAGAATCGTTCGTTCTGTACTGCGGTCAACTCCGTTTAGTACTTCAACAACCGCTTCTACTCCGCCAGCTTGTGTAAAATCTTGTGTAACGGTAGCAGAAAGTTTGCGCTCTAAGATTTGTTCCACTTCATTAATCACTTCAGGTGATGTTCGATCCATTAACGCGATCCTTTTTGCGATATCCGCTTGCATCTCTTGTGGAAGTTCAGATAAGATCTGTCCTGCTTGAGATGAATCCAAATATGACAAGATAAGAGCAATCGTTTGCGGATGTTCGTTTTGAATGAAGTTTAAAATCTGTCCTGGGTCCGCTTTTCGAGCAAAATCAAATGGTCTTACTTGAAGAGTTGATGTTAAACGGTTGATGATCTGCATTGCTTCATCTTTACCAACTGCTTTTTCTAATACCGTTTTCGCGTAGCCTATGCCGCCTTGCGTAATATAATCCTGAGCAAGCGCCAGCTGATGAAACTGTGTAATGATTTCTTCTTTTAGTGTTGAATCTACCTTTCTAACTTGCGAGATTTGAAGTGTCAATCTTTCAATCTCTTCTTCGCTTAAATGTTTATATACTTGTGCGGCTACATCAGGGCCTAAAGAGATAACGAGGATCGCTGCTTTCTCTTTACCTGACAGCTCTTTCATACCTTTTGCCATCGTTCGTTAGCTCCTATTCTTCTGATAACCATGTTCTTACAAGTTTTGCGAATTCTTCTGGCTTTTCTTTTGCCATTTTTTCTAACTGTTCTTTTCGTACCGTTCCTTCTGACCCTTGTTCTTTATTTACATCTGGAACGTAGAACGTTTCTTGCGTCTCCATCTCAAAGTCTTCAATCGTACCTTCTGTTTCTGTCTTCTTTTTACGAGAAAGCAAGAAGATTAGTAGAATGATAACGATCAGCAGAATACCGCCTACAACATAAATCCAATATGGGATTCCAGTCGAAACTGGAGCAGCTTCTTGTTTGCCATTAAATGGCTGCGCTGAAACGAATATCTTTTCTTGAATCTGTTCTTCCGTCAACTGATTGTTTATATCTTTGGAGATGCTAGTCCTAACGATCGCACTCAAAATTTGTTCAATATCGTCCAGACGTTCTTGCGGAAGAGAATCTGGCTTATCAGGCGTTGGTGGCTCAACCATTACTTGAATTCCTAAATCACGAATCTGGTAAGGACTTTCAACAATTTCTTTACGAATTTTATTTACTTCATTGTTGATACGCTCTTCAACTTTTTCATAGTCACCGTTTGATCCAGCTGTAGATCCAGGATAAGTTGGAACTTCTTGATCACCCGTTCCTCCTACACCGCCTGCCGGAGCTCCCTCACCCGTAAATGTTTCACGAATTCGCTCGACACTCACTTCGATGCCTTTCATATTCTCTTGATCGACTGGCTCTACAATGGTTTCTTCACGTTTTTCTTCAGTAAAATCAATGTCTGTCGTAACAGTTGCCACTACTTTACCTTGCCCCATAATGGTTGATAGCATCTGTTGAACTCGTCTCTGAAGATCTCTTTCAACATCCTGCTTAATTTTACGCTGTTCTTCATACTTAGAAGCTGATGAAGTGGAACTTACTGAATTCAAATCGTAATAATTAAAGTATTGGTCTGTAATGACGATATTCTCCATAGGCAGGTTCGCCACACTTTTAGAAACAAGATGATAAAGCGCTTTTACTTGATCTTCATTCAACTTGGCTCCAGCACCTAAGGATAGAACGACAGAAGCAGACGCTTTTTCTTCTTCTTGATTCACCCAGACACTGCTTTCAGGCAGTGTGATCATCACACTTGCATCTTCAACTCCATTAATGCTTTTTATCAAGTTTGCAATCTCTGTTTGAGTAGCTTCTCTTTCAAGAACTCCGAATTCCTTATCTGTAATCCCAAACCCAGATTTTTCTCCAAAATACGAAAAATCGATATTCCCGCTTTCAGGCAATCCTTCAGCCGCAAGCTGCACTTGAACGTTGTTCACCTGTTCTTCAGGAACCATGATCGTCTTGCCGCCATCTCGAACTTCATTAGCGACACCTTTACTATTTAAGTTCTCTTGTATCTGCCCTGCTTCCTGAGGGGAAAGATTCGAGTACAATGGAACGAGAGTAGGTCTTGACATCATGACCGTTAGAAAAATAAATCCTGCGATAAAAAGGAATATTCCTGCGAGAATTAATCCTTTTTGTGTGTTTGAACGTGTTTTAAATCGCTCGGTAATTTGCTTGGTGATGTGTATCCATTTTTCTTTCATTTTTTCCCCCGATAAACACAATAAAAATTTTAAAAGCTACCCCCAAAACAGAATGCATCTTTCGAAATATGTATTAATTATTAAACTTGCATCCTCATGATTTCCTGGTAGGCTTCAACAACTTTATTTCGGATTTCAAGAGTCGTTTGCATGGTTACACTTGCTTTTTCAGCTGTTATCATAACCTGATGAAGGTTGTCCATATTCCCATTCATCAGTGCTTGTGTAGCATTATTTGATTGTGCTTGTGTTTCGCTTAACGTATCTAAAGCACCTTTCAGATAGCTCTTAAAGTCTTCTTGAGCTTCAAAAGGTGTCGTTTTTGCTGTTGGAGTACTATTACTTATACTCTGAAGCGCTCCGATTGAAATTTTATCCATGTCTCACCACTCCTAACGGCCAATTTCTAATGCTTTTAAGTACATTCCTTTTGCTGCGTTTAATGCAGTAACATTTGCTTCGTATGATCTAGTAGCACTCATTAAATCAACCATTTCTTTAAGTGGATCCACATTCGGAAGAAGAACGAATCCATCTTCGTTCGCATCAGGATGATCAGGCTGATAAACCGTCTTGAATGGCGATTGATCATTTATTACTTGATTTACTTTAACTCCCGAAAGTTCTCCTTTATTTACCGCTTTATTAAACATGGTTTTAAAACTAGACTCACCTGAACCTAATACAACCATTTTGCGCTGATAAGGCTCCCACTTACCATTTTTAAATGTCCCTCGTGTCGAATCGACATTAGCCATATTAGATGAAGCGACATCCATTCTAAGCCGTTGAGCGGTTAAACCGGATGCCGAAACATTCATTGCATCAAAAACTCCCATATCTATCTCCCGCCTTTAACAACCATCTTAATCGAATTGAATTTTCCGTTAATACGCTGCACAAGTGTCTGATAATAGAGTTGATTCTTCGCTAACTCTGCCATTTCTTTATCTACATCTACATTGTTGCCGTTATGATTCATCACTGTATTCGCTTTTTCTTTTACATAATAAGAAGATGACGATCCAGTACTAAATGAAAAATGACGTTGATCTGTTCGATGTGCTTGTAAACTTCTTTTTAATTCCTGATTAAAAACCGTTTCTTTCGCTTTATATCCAGGAGTGTCCACATTAGCCAAATTATTTGAAATGGTTTTTTGTTTTAATGCCGATCCATCTAATGCCATTTCCAGGTTTTTCATGATAGGGCTAGAGAACAAGTTCATCACTTCCCTCTTTTTTACTATATATGTTTCAACTATTGTAAATTCTTACCTCACTATCATATTTTAAGTGATATATCCAAAAAGTGTCTATGTATTTTTTCCCAAAATGACTTTTTTCGATAGAAAGAACTATATTTCGACCGTGACTTTGTGCCTAAATTCGTTTCTAGTAATAAAATCCCTATATTCAAGCTTGATGCGGGACGACTATACTACATTCGCATTCATCGACATATTTTTACAATTTATCTCATATAAAAGGTCTTTATGTATTACTTCGCGCGTATTTCTCTGATGGCGCTCGTAGCGTTCATAAATGCCGCTGACGAGCACAAATTTTCATGAACAAACATAAATCTCTCTTAAAAAGGATATAAAATTCTTTCTACCAGCAATTAATTACTAAAAAAAGGCTCTATTCTAAATGATTGTTTCTTTTATTTTTATTGTCTTCTTTGAACAGTTGGTTGTAGTGTAAGGTGCGAGACTCCTGCGGGACAGGCGGGCAGGTGAGACACTTAAAAGTGAAACGTACAAATGTGGCTCACCGCCTGCCCCGCGGAAAGCGAGCTGCCTAAAACGGAAATCAACTACTCTCGAAAGCAACAATGAATTCGAAAACAGCCAAACAAAAAAACCAACCCCACTACTAATGGGATTGGTTTATTCATGCTACTTATTATGAAGTTTTTAGTTTCTCAAGTTCAAGTAAGAACTTATCGTTTAATACTTTAATGTACGTCCCTTTCATACCTAGTGAACGAGATTCGATTACACCAGCGCTCTCTAGTTTTCGAAGAGCGTTTACGATAACAGAACGAGTAATTCCAACTCTGTCTGCAATTTTACTTGCTACTAGAAGCCCTTCATTGCCTTCTAGTTCTTCAAAAATATGTTCGATTGCTTCTAGCTCACTGTAAGATAGTGAACTGATCGCCATCTGCACAACGGCTTTGTTACGAGCTTCTTCTTCGATTTCTTCAGCTTTCTCACGAAGGATTTCCATTCCAACTACTGTTGCTCCATACTCCGCTAATACTAAATCATCTTCCTCAAATGAAGTAGATAGTCTTGAAAGGATTAGAGTACCTAGTCTTTCTCCTCCACCAACGATCGGAACAATCGTAGTTAAACCTGTAGAGAAAAGATCTTTGTTCTCGACCGGAAATGCTGTATAGTCACTTTCCACATCAATATTTGAAAGAGATTCAGTAATATTGAAAAGATTTTTTGTGTAATCTGTAGGAAATTGACGGTCTTCAATCATTTTTTTCATGCGCTCGTTTTCGATTTCTTGTTTAAGAGCAAGACCTAAAAGTTTACCGCGGCGGCTAACTACAAAAATATTAGCTTCTATTACCGTGCTAAGTGTTTCGGCCATCTCTTTAAAGTTTACTTGTTTACCACCTGTTTGTTGTAGCATTGAGTTAATGCTTCTTGCTTTGTTTAATAAATTCATTGTCTTTCTTCCTCCTACTGCATCCTATAAAATATATTGGCTCAGATCCTTGTTCTTTGCGATGTTAGCCAGTTTTTCTTCTACATACTCGGGTGTAATGGTTATTTGATCTAAACTTATATCAGGCGCTTCAAAAGATAAATCTTCCAGCAAGCGTTCTAATATGGTATGAAGTCTTCTAGCACCAATATTATCAGTGTCTTGATTAACTTCATATGCGATACTTGCAATCTTAGCAATAGCATCGTCAGAAAATTCAACATTTATACCTTCTGTACTCAATAGAGCTTTATACTGTTTGATTATCGCATTATCAGGCTCTATTAATATACGTGTAAAATCTTCAACAGACAAGTTATTTAATTCAACTCGGATTGGAAATCTTCCTTGAAGCTCCGGAATCAGATCTGATGGCTTCGAGATATGAAAAGCACCCGCAGCTATAAACAAGATATGATCTGTTTTAATTGATCCGTATTTTGTAATAACTGTTGAACCTTCAACGATCGGAAGGATATCTCTCTGAACACCTTCTCGGCTCACATCCGCAGAGTTTTGGTTCTTTCCAGCTATCTTATCAATCTCATCTATAAATATAATACCTGTTTGTTCTGTCTTGTAAACTGCTTCACTCGTAACATCATCCATATCAATTAATTTAGCTGCTTCATCTTGCGTTAAAACCTTACGAGCTTCACGAACTGTCAGTTTGCGTTTTTTCTTTTTCTTTGGCATAAGTCCGCCAATCATGTCTTGCATGTTCATTCCTACTTGCTCAAGACCTGAGCCTTGGAACATATCTAGCATAGACGGATTTTGTTCATCCACTTCAACCGTAACGAGGTGATCTTCCATCTCGCCAAGAGCAAGCTTTTGCGCCATCTGATTGCGCTTTTGTCGAAGATCAGCAGCATCGTCTTGCTGCGGTTTCTGTTCTTGTTCTTGATTCCCGCCGCCAAAGAACATTTCAAGTGGATTTTTGAAACTTGTTTCAGTCTTTTTACCTGGGACAAGAAGCTCGACTAGACGCTTATTCGCGTTCTGCTCCGCTTTGTCCTTTACTTCGTTCATCCTTAATTCTTTTACAAGTCTTACTGAAGTTTCTACAAGATCACGGACCATCGAATCGACATCACGTCCTACATAGCCAACCTCAGTGAACTTCGTAGCTTCAATTTTTATAAAAGGAGCTTGAGCAAGCTTCGCAAGCCTTCTAGCGATTTCTGTCTTACCAACACCTGTAGGACCAATCATTAGAATGTTTTTAGGCGAAACTTCATCACGCAGTTTGTCATCGAGCAAACTTCTTCTATAACGGTTACGAAGTGCAACTGCCACAGCTTTCTTTGCATCTTTTTGACCTATAATATATTGATCTAACTTCTCAACAATCTGCCTTGGAGTTAATTGACTATTCATTGCAACCGCTCCTTTACTTTTTTACAATTCTTCAAGAACTATTTCTGTGTTCGTGTAAACACAAATCTCACCAGCGGTCTTTAACGATGCAAGAGCTATTTCTTTTGCAGAAAGCTCAGGAGCGTGATTCTTCAGTGCCCGGCCAGCCGCAAGAGCATAATTACCCCCAGAACCGATCGCCAAGATTCCATCATCCGGTTCAATAACTTCTCCTGTACCAGAAATCAAAAGCATATGTTCGTGGTTCATAACAATAAGCAACGCTTCAAGTTTTCGCAAAACTTGATCTGTGCGCCATTCCTTAGCCATTTCGACTGAAGCTCGCTGTAAGTTGCCGCTGAACTCTTCTAACTTGCTCTCAAATTTTTCATACAGCGTAAATGCATCAGCAACAGATCCAGCAAATCCCGCAAGTACTTTTCCGCCATATAGCTTTCTGACCTTTCTGGCTGTATGCTTCATTACAACCGCATTTCCGAAAGTAACCTGGCCATCGCCCGTCATTGCTGCTTTACCGTTGTGCCGGATTGCAAATATTGTAGTAGCATGAAATGTTGACATTGAAAAATCCCTCCCTTTTTGTTTTTATGCACGAGGATGCGCATTATTATAAATTTTTTTCAAATGGCTTTTTGAGACATGTGTATAAACTTGTGTAGAGGATAAATTTGAATGGCCTAAGAGTTCCTGAACGGCTCTTAAATCTGCTCCTTCATTCAACATATGTGTCGCAAACGTATGACGTAAAACGTGCGGGCTGATATGTATGGTAAGCGACGATTCCTCAATTAGTTTATTTAATATGTTTCTTACGCTTCTCGTACTTAAAGGTTCCCCTTTATAGTTTAAAAAAAGAGAATTTGACTTATTTTCTGTTTTTTCAAGCAGCTGTTTCCGCCCGTCGTTGATATATCGTTCAAGGGCCCCTCTTGCAAAAGATCCGATCGGTACATATCTTTCTTTTTTCCCTTTTCCTTTTACGAGCGCAACTTCTACAGATAAATCAAGGTCCTTCAGCTGCATTTTGCAGCATTCACTGACACGTATTCCAGTTCCGTAAAGTAGTTCGAGTATCGCCTGGTTTCTTTGTCCCATTGGTGTTGTAACATCGGACACATTGAAAAGCCTCTCCAACTCTTTTTCATAAAGAAATTGAGGAAGCATTTTTGCTTTTTTAGGCAATGATGCCATAGCGAAAGGATTATGTTCTTCAACGATTTTTTCACGATTTAAAAAACGATAGAGACTTCGCATCGCTGAGATCTTCCTAGCTACTGTGCTTCTTGCGTATTTCTTTTCATGAAGAGTTACTAAATATTGCCTCACTAAAACATAAGAAACAGCAGCGAATCCTTCGATTGCTTGCTGTTTCAAAAAAGAAGTAAAATCATTAATATCTTTTTCATAGTGTTCAATCGTATAAGGTGAACAGTTCTTCTCGATCATTAAATAATTCAGAAAATCTGCCACATGCTGGCGTTCTGACCTCATTTCACACACCTCACAAAGCCCCTAAATCGTAACACAATTTAGGGGCTAAATCAATACATGTTCACAAATTTGTTATAAAATTCTGAATTGTTTCCAACGCTCTATCAGCTAAAGCTGTGTTTCGTTCTTGCTTGTTTTTAATTCTTCTTTCAAGCGGAGGCAAGAGCCCAAAGTTAGCATTCATAGGTTGGAAGTTATCTGGATTAGCAGTCGTAATATAGTAAGCCATACTTCCGATTGCTGTTTCTTTTGGGAAGACTGCTAACTCTTCGCCTTTTACTAGTTTCGCAGCATTAATACCTGCAATTAATCCAGATGCCGCACTTTCAACGTATCCTTCAACACCTGTCATCTGACCGGCAAAGAACAGATCTTTTCTTGATTTTAATTGGTACGTCTCATCTAACAGTCTAGGTGAATTCAGGAACGTATTTCGATGCATAACGCCATATCTTACAACCTCTGCATTTTCTAGCCCTGGAATAAGTCTTAACAGCTCTTTTTGGGGTCCCCATTTTAAATGTGTTTGAAATCCTACAATATTATATAGAGTACCCGCGCTGTTATCTTGTCGTAATTGAACAACCGCGTAAGGAATTTTACCTGTTTTCGGATCTTCAAGGCCTACTGGCTTCATGGGACCGAATAATAAAGTTTTCTTTCCGCGCTTCGCCATTACTTCAACCGGCATGCATCCTTCAAAAAAGATTTCTTTTTCAAATTCTTTTAGAGGAACGGTCTCAGCAGAGATTAATGCTTCATAAAAACGATCAAACTCTTCTTCTGTCATCGGGCAGTTTAAATAAGCAGCTTCCCCTTTATCATAGCGGGATTTCAAATAAACTTTATCCATATTAATGCTATCTACTTCAATGATAGGAGCAGCAGCATCATAGAAATATAAGTATTCTTCGCCCGTCAATGAGTTCAATGCTTTTGATAAGTTATCAGAGGTTAGAGGACCTGTTGCAATTATAGTAGGACCTTCAGGAATTTCTGTAACTTCTTCTGTTATTACTTCCACATTCGGATGATTTTTCACTCGTTCTGTTACAAGACCTGCAAACTCATGACGGTCAACCGCTAGAGCCCCTCCTGCTGGAACAGCGCAATCATCTGCAGATGAGATAATAACTGAATTTAATTTTCTCATCTCTTCTTTCAGAACACCAACTGCATTTGTAAGTGTATTGGCACGAAGAGAATTGGAACAAACCAGTTCTGCAAACTTTTCCGTATGATGAGCCGGTGTTTGTCTAACCGGTCTCATCTCATATAATTTTACTTTTATTCCTCGGCTTGCGATCTGCCAAGCTGCTTCACTTCCAGCAAGACCTGCTCCGATTACATTAACATGTTGATGTTTCATGAAGAAAAACTCCTTACTTTGCTTCCTCTTCGGCATAATCGCAAGATACACACTGTACGACCTTACCTTTTTTCGTTTTCTTTTCTACTAACATACTATTACACTTTGGACACGTTCTGGCAATAGGTTTATCCCAAGAAACAAATTCACATTCAGGATAACGGTTACATCCATAAAATAGCCTTTTCTTCTTACTCTTCCGTTCAACGATCGATCCTTCGTGACATGTTGGACACGTCACACCAATATCTTTCACGATCGGTTTCGTATTGCGGCAGTCAGGAAAATTAGAACAAGCCATAAACTTGCCAAATCGGCCCATCTTAAATACCATCTCATGTCCACATTTTTCGCAGTCTTCACCAGCTGGTTCATCTTTGATTTCTACCTTTTGCATCTCTTCTTCTGCAATTTTCAGCTTCTTTTCGAAGTTTTTATAGAATTCGTCAATGATACCAATCCAGTTTTCTTTTCCATCTTCAACCTCATCCAAATCACTTTCCATCTTAGCGGTGAATTCAACGTTAAAAACTTCAGGAAAGAATTCCAATGTCATTTCAAGTACAAGTCCACCCAGCTCTGTTGGAACAAATTTCTTATCATCCAATGCCACATATCCACGCTTTTGAATGGTATCAAGTGTTGGTGCGTAAGTAGATGGACGTCCTATTCCAAGTTCCTCCATCGTACGAACAAGTCGTGCCTCTGTATAGCGAGGAGGCGGCTGTGTAAAGTGCTGAGAAGGATCGAGATCTTTCTTCTCAACCTCCATTCCTTCCTGAACATCAGGCAGGATGCGGTCTTCTTCTTTCTTACCATCATCGTTTCCTTCTACATAGACTTTCATAAATCCAGGAAACTTTACTTTTGAACCAGTCGCACGGAAATTAATACCGTTGTTCTCTAAATCAACTGTCATCGTATCAAGTACAGCAGATGCCATTTGACTTGCTAAAAACCTTTCAAAAATAAGTTTGTATAATCTAAGCTGATCTCTTGATAAGTAATTTTTAAGATCACGTGGATGGTACATAACTGATGTTGGACGGATGGCTTCATGGGCATCTTGAGCGTTCTTCCCTGCTTTTTTCTCCGCTCTCGTGCTATTCACAAATTGTTTGCCGAATTCTTTTTCAATGAACTCAGCAGCTTCAGCTTTTGCCGTATCCGAAATACGCGTCGAATCTGTACGCATGTAGGTAATTAAACCAACTGTACCTTCTTTTCCCAGATCCATACCCTCGTATAGTTGTTGTGCGAGCATCATTGTTTTCTTTGCTCTGAAATTCAATTTCCTTGCAGCTTCCTGCTGAAGTGAAGATGTGATAAATGGCGGTGAAGGATTTCTGCGTCTTTCTTTTTTCTGTACAGAATTAATGGAAAACTGTTTGCCTTTTATCGTATTTAATATTTCTTTTACTTCTTCTTCATTTGATAATTCTTTTTTCTTGCCGTTTACGCCATAGAACTGAGCTTCGAAATCTTCACCTGAGGCACTGAAGATACCTTTAATTCTCCAATATTCTTCTGGCTGAAATGCTTCTATTTCTTTTTCTCGTTCTACGATTAGTCTAACTGCAACCGTTTGTACCCGTCCTGCACTCAAACCCTTTTTGATTTTCTTCCATAATAAAGGGCTGACTTTGTATCCTACAAGCCTGTCTAATACTCTTCGTGCTTGTTGGGCATCAACTAAATCCATGTTAATCTTTCTAGGTCTTTTAAATGAATCTTTAATAGCATTCTTCGTAATTTCGTTAAAAACAACACGGCACTCTGAATCTAAATCCATATCCAGGCTGTGAGCCAAATGCCAGGCAATTGCTTCACCTTCGCGATCCGGGTCAGCTGCGAGAAATATTTGTTTCGCTTTTTTAGCTGCTGACTTCAAGTCCTTTAATATTGGACCTTTTCCTCGGATTGTAATGTATTTAGGTTCATAGTTTGCATCTACATCTACGCCAGTCTGGCTTCTAGGCAGATCACGAACATGTCCCATAGATGCTTTTACGTCATATTTGCTCCCTAGATATTTTTTTATCGTCTTTGCTTTTGCGGGAGACTCAACAATGACTAAGTATTTTTCCATTTACAGTTTATCCCCCTTTAAGGGTTTAGTGAAATCTTCCCTATTATTAAATAATGTATCTGCATTTGTCAAACTGTTTCATCCTTTAAATGAAAACGGTTAGAATCCTTCATTTAAAATATCATCTGCGTTCATAACTAATTTTGCACCATTTTGTATTAAAAAATTTGTACCGTCAGAGCACTCTTCTAAAATGGATCCTGGAATTGCAAAAACATCTCTTCCTTGCTCTAATGCTTGATCAGCCGTTATTAACGAACCGCTTTGTGTTCGAGCTTCAGCAACTAGAGTTGCCCTGCTGAGACCGCTAATTATACGATTACGCATCGGGAAATGCCAGCGTTTTGGTGTAACGGATGGAGAGAACTCTGATAGGACGATTCCCTGCAAACTTATCTGTTTAGCAAGCTCTTTATTTTCTTTCGGATAAACCTGCATAATACCTGATCCCAAAACTGCTGCAGTTTCTGATCCGCTACGAATACAAAGCTCGTGGGCAAACGTATCAATCCCTTTAGCTAATCCGCTAATTACGATCCAGCCATTCTTCACCAAGGGCTCGAGTACTTTTTGCAAAGCTTGTTTTCCTTGTTTGCTAGGATTTCTAGTGCCGACTACACTAATCATTTTAACCTGATTCAGTGTACTCCAATCGCCTTGGCCATAAAGAACCCATGGAGGATCATAAATTGTTTTTAAGTAAATGGGATAATCGTCGTCAAATACTGTTACAGCAGAAATGGAATGTTTCATTAAATTCTTCATTATATATGTACTTTTTTTCTGATTCATGTGGTCGTATAAACGCTTTGCCGTTTGTTCACTTAAACTAAACGACATCATCAATCTGCGAACGTCCATTGAAAAAATTTCAATTAAATGGGGATCAACTTTTAAAATAGATCTCATCTGATTCCAAGTAAGTGCTTCGCAATGATGAAGAAAGATTAAGCGTTCTTTATCCAAACTTCATTCCTCCTCATGAATCAAGTTTCATTCGCAATCTTTGTTAGAAAGTGGTGATTTCCGTTTCAGGTTGCTCGCTTTCCGCGGGGCGTGCGGGGATCCACATTTGTACGTTTCACTTTTAAGTGTCTCACCTGCCCGCTTCAAGGAAGTATTCTTGCTCCTGCGTTTACAAGTTAAGCTATCGCAGTAAGTTTCCTCGTCGCATGCCTTACAAGAAGCTTCACATGTGGTAGGCACGCACCTTGCACTTCAATCAAAATTCATAGAAGGAAAGCAACAAACTGTTTTAAAAAGAGCGTAATAAAAAGCTATGTAAATAAAAAGCTCCCGGTCTGGGAGCTTTTCACGATGTAAAAGTTGTAATTAAGCTTTTGCTTTATGTGTTACACAACGATCGTATAAATCGTTTTCTTTTAATGCTTCTACTAAAGTTTCACCCATTACAGAAGGTGTTGCTGCAACTTTAATTCCGCAAGCTTTCATTGTTTTGATTTTCTCGTCTGCAGTACCTTTACCGCCAGAGATAATCGCACCAGCATGGCCCATACGCTTCCCAGGAGGTGCTGTTTGTCCGCCGATAAAGCCTACAACAGGCTTTGTCATGTTGGCTTTTACCCACTCTGCAGCTTCCTCTTCAGCAGTACCGCCAATTTCTCCGATCATGATTACAGCATATGTGTCCTCATCTTCGTTAAATGCCTTCAGAACGTCAATGAAGTCTGTTCCGTTAACTGGGTCTCCACCGATCCCTACTGCTGTAGATTGGCCAATTCCACGCTCTGTAAGCTGATGAACAGCTTCATATGTTAATGTTCCAGAACGAGAAACAACTCCTACATGACCTTTTGTATGGATATATCCAGGCATGATACCAATTTTGCACTCTTCAGGAGTGATTACCCCTGGGCAGTTCGGTCCGACTAAGCGCGTCTTTTTGCCTTCCATGTAACGCTTTACTTTTACCATATCCATTACTGGGATGCCTTCTGTAATACAGATAGCTAGGTCAAGTTCTGCGTCAACAGCCTCGATAATTGCTTCTGCAGCAAATGCTGGTGGTACATAAATAACAGAAGCGTTAGCTCCAGTTTCTTTAACAGCATCCGTAACTGTGTTGAAAACAGGAAGTCCTTCAACTTCAGTTCCGCCCTTACCAGGTGTAACTCCGCCTACGATTTTTGTACCATATTCAAGCATTTGTTTTGTATGGAAAAGTCCTACGGAACCTGTGATACCCTGAACGATGACTTTTGTGTCTTTATTAATAAAAATGCTCATGCTTTAAACTCCCATCCTTCCTGCAATGTTTTCTTTATTACTTAACTAAAGCGACGATTTTCTCTGCACCGTCAGCCATTGAATCTGCAGCTGTAATATTAAGTCCTGATTCTTTAAGGATCTTCTTACCTAGATCAACATTCGTACCTTCAAGACGAACGACTAAAGGCAGCTCAAGACCAACTTGTTTTGTTGCTTCAACAACACCGTTTGCGATGATGTCACATTTCATGATTCCGCCGAAGATGTTAACAAAGATCCCTTTAACATTTTGATCAGATAGAATGATCTTGAATGCTTCTGTAACTTTCTCCGTTGTAGCACCGCCCCCAACATCAAGGAAGTTAGCGGGATCACCGCCGTAATGCTTGATGATGTCCATTGTAGCCATTGCAAGACCAGCACCATTAACCATACAGCCGATATTTCCATCTAGAGAAATGTAGCTTAAGTCATATTTAGAAGCTTCGATTTCTTTTGCATCTTCTTCTTCAAGATCTCGATATTCTAAGATGTCTTTATGACGATATAATGCGTTTGAATCGAAGTTCATTTTAGCGTCAAGAGCCATAACGTTTCCATCTCCTGTTACAACTAATGGATTGATTTCAGCGATTGAGCAATCTTTATCAACGAAAGCTGTATAAAGTCCAAGCATGAACTTAACTGCTTTACCTACTAGTTCAGTTGGGATATTGATGTTGTATGCAAGTCTTCTTGCTTGGAAAGCCTGAAGTCCAATAGCAGGATCGATCACTTCTTTGAAGATTTTTTCAGGTGTCTTTTCAGCCACTTCTTCAATTTCAGTTCCGCCTTCTTCAGATCCCATCATTACAACGCTTGATGTAGCACGATCTAGTACTAGCCCGATGTAATATTCCTTTTTAATATCACAGCCCTCTTCGATAAGTAAGCGCTTAACTTCTTTACCTTCTGGACCTGTTTGGTGAGTTACAAGAACTTTTCCTAAAATTTCATTCGCGTATGTACGCACTTCATCGATATTTTTGGCAACTTTCACGCCACCTGCTTTACCGCGGCCACCTGCATGAATCTGTGCTTTTACGACAGATACAGTGCTCCCCAGTTCATTAGCAGCTTCTACTGCTTCTTCAACGGTAAATGCTACTTTCCCGTTTGGAACAGCCACACCATATTTTCTAAGTATCTCTTTACCTTGGTATTCGTGGATATTCATTTACTCTCCATCCTCCTATCATGGTGAAAACTTAAAGTACCGTTATCATTGTATAAGACCAAGCTCTTTATGTCTACTATTCTTCAGAAAATTGCAAGCGCATACAGCATTTTCAGACAATAATAAAAATCAAGACCACATGACTGCGGACTTGATTTTAGTGTTTTCTATCTTTTTGAAACAAGGATTTAAATGCTTTAATTCATTTGTTTTTCTCGTTTTGATGTTTTTTTATAATTTTAGGTGTTATCGTTTCTTTTTCTACTGCAGGGCGATATAACCCAAACTCTTCAGCCATCTCTTCTTTAAATTGGTTGACAAGCTGTTCAGATTGTTTCACAACTAATTTATTTCTTGGCATTGTGCACACTCCTTTTATGTTAGCAATGCCCCATAGAGAAATAATTATGTAGATTTCTTAGCTTCTTTATCCAATTGATAAATAAAAGCAAAGAGTTCTGCAACAACTTCAAACAACTCTTCAGGAATACTCTGATCTATGTCCAATTTAGATAATAAATGGACTAGGGAAGGATCTTCCTGAATGGGAATGTTGTAATCTGAAGCTCTTTGAACGATTCGATCAGCTGTTTCACCTTTTCCTTTAGCGATTACAATAGGAGAACTTGACTCTTCAGGATTATACTTTAAAGCAACGGCTTCTTTTTTGTTGTTTTCTTTCATACGCGCAAATCCAATCCTTTATAAAAGTTAGGCTTTTCAGCTGTTTTCATCTTTTTTTGCTGCTGAACAAAAGTAACGGAAGATAACGTATAATCCATTTCTTTCATGCGTTTTTTTAAAGAGGACAAAAATGGCGCTGAAAGTTTCTCAAGAAATGGATGCTCATTAAATACTTTTACAGACAAAATCCTGTTTTGAATTTGAACATCTACAGCTATTTCATTCAGGTTCTGCATTTCCAGCCAGAAAAGCATTCTGCAATGAGCAGGATTTATCGCTTTTCCATCCTGTTTTTTCCCTTCCCATGTAATCGTCATCTCTTTAGGGTTATTGCTTTGCCCAAAGGGAATCTGCAATATATACTGCTGCAAGTTTTCGGTGATCTGTACGTTCTGCAGCTGCTGACTCGTTACTAACGCTACAGCTTTTTCTGTCTTAACCAAAACACTTTCAGGCAGATTTAATGAATCAGCATGATGCTGAAGGTAAAGAAGTTGGGACTTTAACGATTCTCCAGCTTTAACTTGTACAGGATCTACAAGAATGTTTTTTTCGTGCAATAAACCTGATTTCTGAAGCCATTTTTCTAGCGCCTGGATAAACTCTTGAGACGGATTTCGTTTCATTTCTGATGAAATTGGTATAGTCTCGGTTTTATTGGTGGGTAAAAAAGGATTATGTAGTTCTTTAGTATCTGAATTTTGAAGGTTCCTTTGGTCAGTTAAAGTTAACTTGTTTTGAGTAGGAGATTCTGATGCAGTCTTCACTTCGGTTTTTTGCTGACTTTCCATAAGTATTGATGGTTTAGACAAAATTTCTTCACTATCAAATCCGTACATATTTTTTAAGGTCTCTACTGTTTTTAAAATCATTTTGTCTTTATGGCTATACGGGATCAAAGCGTCATAAAGTGGCTTCATTTCTTCAAAAGCTGAACTCATTTTGAAACTTGCTGATACTGCTTGAATAGATTCTATTCTAGGCGGGAGCTGCAGCTCTAACATTCGATGTATAATTGCCTTCTTATCAGGCAGCGGCAGCTCGGTGGTCTGTTTAAGGAGCTCTGCGACGACTTTTATATTTTCTTTTGTAAGTGGTATTTTTTCTAATACAGAAAAGTCTACTGCTTTTTTGTTTATATCAGTAGCTGTAAGATTCCATTTTTGTAAAATCTGTTCTGAAGTTGATTTCATTGGGTCAGAATCAATCTTTTTCAAGACGATGTTTCCATTCTTTTCTGCAACTTCAAATAAATACTCATTCCCTTTTGTTAGCGGAGCCTCTAATTTTGCATGCAAAGCTGCTCCATTGTATAAGATTTTAGCTGTTTGATCAGGGAATATCTCTAAAACCTTAGCTGTTATTAGTTGATTAATTTTTAATGAAAGCGTTCCTTCTGATGGTCTTATCGAATGAAGCTGCTGACTAATGATATTGTTTAGTTGTAACAGGTTACTCACTTCCTGTAATTTGAATAAGTTCACCTACTGGGCTAAATGATTTTCGGTGAATACTTGTTGGGCCAAATTGCTTTAGCGCCTCTAAATGTTCCTTTGTTCCATACCCCATATTTGATTTAAAGCCGAACTCGGGATATCTCTCATCCAATTTCATCATATAGCGGTCTCTCGTCACTTTTGCAACGATTGAAGCTGCCGCGATAGAAATGCTTTTTTCATCGCCCTTAATAATTTTCAACTGATCTATTGCTAAAGGTACCTCCATTGCATCAATGAGCAGCTGATCAGGCATAACATCTAACGAACTAACCGCTTCCGTCATGGCAAACTTAGAGGCTTGATAAATATTGATTTCATCAATTTTTTCAGGTTGAACTAAGTTTACACTGTACGAGATGGCATCTCTTACAATTACATCATACAATGCTTCTCTCTTTTTCTCAGATAGCTTTTTGGAGTCATTAACTCCTGTCAGTTTATAGTCTTTAGGTAAAATCACAGCCGCTGCAACAACAGGTCCAGCCAAAGGACCTCTTCCCACCTCATCAACGCCTGCAATTAACGTTTTACCATTTTTATAGCATTGGGTTTCGTAAATAGACATAACTTCTAATCTTTTTTGTTCTGCTTCAGCTAGTGCTAATCGCTTTGTATAGGTTTCAACCATTTTTTTCGCGCCCTGTCTTTCATCATCTGAAAGTACCTTCAGCAAGTCTGGTATATCAGCTTGCTCACAGTTTTTTAATTTTTGTTCCCATTCTTTTATAGATAATCTCATATTTTTCACACTCTTTATGTATTTTGTATCGGTTTGGATTGTTTTTCTTTAAAGGCTTAAGTTATTTATTCCAGGGTCCAAGTAAGATGGCTGTTAATCCATTGTATCGTTAGGCTTTTTGAGTTTTGGTTTTTTCTTTCTCTTCATTGCAAGTTGATTGGAGTGAAGTTGCGAGACTCCTGCGGGACAGGCGGGCAGGTGAGACACTTAACAGTGAAACGTACAAATGTGACTCACCGCCTGCCTCGCGGAAAGCAAGCATCTGAAACGGAAATCAACCACTTTCAAAAGCAATAAAGCTTAACCAATACATTTTAAATTTAAAAATCTGCTTAAAGAAAACAGGCACTAAGAAAACAGCGCCTGTTTATACTCTTCTATATGATTATACAGTATCAGGGCGTTCATAAGATAAACGTCCTAATTTTTCTGCACGAAGATCCCGCAGAACGATTTCTGCTGTCTTTTCAAGATCTACTTCTCCGCCGCTCATCATACAGCCGCGTTTCTTACCAATTTCTTCAAATAGAAGCATAGAATCCTCTGGTATGTCAGACAATTTGTAGCGTTCAACGAGGCGCTCTTCGTAGTGCTCTTTTAGATATTTAATGGCGAATAGTACCACTTCTGTAAAATCAAAAAGCGTTTCTTTAATCGCACCAGTTACCGCTAATTTCAAACCTATCGTCTGATCTTCAAATTTCGGCCATAGTATTCCAGGGGTATCCAATAATTCTAATGTCTTACCCGCTTTTATCCACTGCTGCTTTTTTGTTACGCCAGGCTTATCTCCTGTTACAGCAATATTCTTACCAGCCATACGATTGATGATCGTTGACTTTCCTACGTTCGGTATCCCAACGATTAAAGCTCTTACTGCTCTCGGTTTAACGATGCCTTTTGCTCTCATCTTATCAAATTTTTCTTTCACGAGTTCATGTGCTAACGGTTCTATCGCTTTAATTCCTTTTCCATCCTTCGAGTTAATCGCAAGAGATGGAATACCTTTATCAGAAAAATAACTCTCCCACATTGCCGTTACTTTTTGATCAGCCAGATCTGCTTTATTTAAAAGAACGATACGCGGCTTCTGTCCAAGAATTTCATCAATCATGGGGTTTCTAGATGCAAGAGGTATTCGAGCGTCTACTAGCTCAAATACCACATCGATCATTTTAAGTTTTTCAGTTATCTCCCGGCGCGCTTTAGCCATATGTCCAGGAAACCATTGAATGGTCATGTTTATCTCACCCTACTTTACAAATCCAATATCCGACAACGGCCAGAAACGGAATGAGGCTTTACCTAATATATTATCGTCATCCACTGTTCCAATATTTCGGCTGTCACTGGAGTTACGGCGATTATCACCTAAAACAAATAATTGACCTTGAGGTACCTCTTTCTTGCCAGTCACCTCAAGCAACGTGAAATCATAAGTGAAGTTTCCGTCTTTCGTTTTCTTTTTATACGCTTCTAAATATTCTTCTTTTACTTTTTTACCATTCACATAGAGTATATCGTTTTTGGATTCGATCGTGTCTCCAGGTAAACCGATAACTCGTTTTATGTAATCTTTTTCTTCAGTTGCATGAAAGACTACAATATCAAATCTTTTTGGATCGCCAATGATATAAGAGAATTTGCTTACTATTAATCGATCTCCATCATGCAGATTAGGCATCATGGATTGTCCATCAACCACGACTGGTGCAAACAGGAAAAATCTGATGATCCCTGCTAATAATAAGGCTGCCGCTAATGCTTTAATCCATTCCCACGTTTCGTTTTTTGTACGTGCCATTCTTAATCCTCACCATCTGTAGAAATTCCTTACTTATAATATGGAAAAAGGAGCTTGAATAAGTCAAGCTCCTTTCGAGAATTATTAGCGAATTTCTTTAATACGAGCTGCTTTACCACGAAGTGCACGCAGGTAGTATAACTTCGCACGGCGAACTTTACCACGACGAACTACTTCAAGGTTCGCAATCTTAGGTGAATGTACAGGGAACGCACGCTCCACTCCTACACCATAAGAAATTTTACGAACAGTAAACGTTTCAGAAATTCCTGATCCACGCTTCTTGATAACTACACCTTCAAAAAGCTGAATACGCTCACGAGTACCCTCGATTACTTTCACGTGTACACGAACAGTGTCACCTGAACGGAATTTTGGTAAATCTGATTTTAATTGATCTTTCGCTAGATCTGCAATAAGCTGTTGCATAGTTTATTGCCTCCCTTCCCATGGATGTTCTTGCTAATATAGTTGAAGCAGCGGAACACCGGATTAAACGGGCATAAGCCACAAACAATATAATACCATATAACTCAAACAGTGTTCAAGTTGTTTTATTATCTTTTATGTCTTGGAGCCACTTTTCTTCTTCTTTGGACAGTTCCTTGTTCTCTAAAAGATCAGGACGCCTGTTATATGTTCTTTTTAGAGACTCTTTTTTACGCCAATTCTCAATATTTTTATGGTTGCCAGACAAAAGCACATCTGGTACCTTCATGCCTCTAAAATCAGCCGGCCTTGTGTATTGAGGGTGTTCTAATAGACCCGTGCTAAATGAGTCTTGTAGATGTGACTCTTCTTTCCCAAGCACACCTGGAAGCAGTCTCGTAACAGCATCGATCACGACCATCGCTCCCAGCTCTCCGCCGGTCAAAACATAATCACCTATCGAAATCTCATCTGTTACCAAGTACTCTCTCACACGTTCGTCATAGCCTTCATAATGACCGCAAAGGAAAATGAGATGATCTTCTTTAGCAAGTTCTTCTGCTTTACGTTGAGAGAAACGCTCTCCTTGTGGACAAAGCAAAATGATTCTCGGTTTTGCTTGTGATTGATTTGATAATCGTTCTACTGCATCAAATAACGGCTGAGGAGTTAATACCATCCCTGCTCCGCCGCCATATGGGTAATCATCGACATTCCTATGCTTGTTGGTTGAAAACTCACGGAAATCGATGACCTGAAACTTGACCGCACTTTTTTCTTGAGCTTTTTTTAGGATGGACTGCCCAAAAACACCTGAAAACATATCAGGGAAAAGGCTAAGAACATCAATCTTCATTAGAATAACCCTTCCAATGGTTCGATAATTATCTTTGCTTCCTTAATATCAACTGTTTTTACGACGGATGGAATATATGGAATTAGAATATCTGAACCAAATCCTTTTCTTTTCACGACCCATACATCGTTTGCGCCAGGCGATAAGATTTCTTTCACTTTCCCAAGCTCTTCGCCTTCAACTGTGAAAACAGAACAGCCTATAATATCGTGGTAAAAAAACTCACCTTCATCTAAAGAAACAGATTGATCTTTAGGTACTTTAAGAAGATTCCCCTTAAAACGTTCTACGTCATTTATATTATGCAGATTCTCGAACGTCAAAAGATCAAACTGCTTATGCTTTCTGTGCGTTTCAATCGTTACAGGTACATGCTCAGTTCCCATTTCCACGTATAACGTATTACCGATCTTGTAGCGTTCTTCAGGAAAATCAGTCCTGGAAATGACTCGAACTTCCCCTCTTATTCCATGTGTATTTACAATCTTACCTACATTAAGCCAATTTTTATCCATAACGATAAACCTACCTTCGTACAAATTCATCCACATTACTGCCTAGTCTAAATTTTAGCATAAAACTCGATATGTATACTTTTTGTTAGAATGTTTCCCAAACTTTGTTGCTTTTGAAAGTAGTTGATTTTCGTTCCAGCTGTTTCGCTTTCCGCGGGGCAGGCGGTGAGCCCCTTGCCGCTTTACGCCGTTAAGGTCTCACCTGACCGCTTGTCCTAGCCTAGAGTCTCTCAGCTTCCACTACAATCAACCTGTCACTGAAGAAAATGGTCAAAACCACTTTACATCAACAATATTTTAAATCAAGAGGTTATGAGTAAAAGAAAAAAAGGAAGAGGTTCCCCTCATCCTTTTTCTAAACGATTTCGATTGAAATCCTTTTATTTTGATTTGTACCAGCTGCATTCACAACAGTACGAATCGCTTTAGCCACTCTTCCTTGCTTTCCAATCACTTTCCCCATATCAGTCTGGTTAACAGATAATTGGTATACAAGGCGGTGCCCTTCTTGAACCTCTTTGACGCTAACTTCTTCTGGGTGATCAACTAGAGCCTTCACAATCGATTCGATCAACTCTGTCATATCAGTTCCCCTTCGTCAAAATTATTTTTGGTTTTTAGCGTTATGGAATTTCTCCATAAGACCAGCTTTTGAGAATAGGTTGCGAACTGTGTCAGATGGCTTCGCACCGTTTGTCATCCACTCAAGAGCTTTTTCTTCATTAATTTTAACTTCAGCTGGGTTAGCAACTGGGTTGTAAGTTCCGATCTCTTCGATGAAACGTCCATCACGAGGAGAACGAGAATCTGCTACTACTACACGATAAAAAGGAGCTCTTTTAGCACCCATACGCTTTAAACGAATTTTTACTGCCATTATAACTTGCACCTCCGAAAATAGTTCACACAAAATAATATAATAGTATAAATTGACAGGTTTGTAAACCTGAAAATTCAGTTTACATAAAAGGGAATTTGAATCCACCTTTTTTCTTTTTGCCATTCATCATTCCGGACATTTGTTTCATCATTTTCTTCATGTCCTCGAACTGTTTGATCAGGCGATTTACTTCTTGTACCGTGCGTCCGCTACCTTTAGCGATACGGCGCTTACGGCTGGCATTAATAATTTCAGGCTGTTCTCTTTCATGAAGAGTCATCGAACGAATGATGGCTTCAACGTGACCAATCTGTTTTTCATCAATCTGTACGTTTTTAAGACCTTTCATTTTGTTCGCGCCCGGAAGCATGCCAAGTATTTCATCCAATGGACCAAGATTTCTAACTTGTCCCATCTGATCGAGAAAATCATCAAACGTGAATGACATATCACGCATCTTCTTTTGAAGATCGCGAGCTTTCTCTTCATCGACTGAAGACTGTGCCTTTTCGATTAAAGTCAGCATGTCACCCATTCCTAAAATTCGTGATGCCATACGATCCGGATGAAACGCCTCAATAGCATCCATCTTTTCACCTAGACCCACAAATTTGATAGGAAGACCTGTTACAGCTTTAATGGAAAGTGCTGCACCACCGCGTGTATCTCCATCCAATTTGGTTAAAACCACACCTGTGATTCCAAGCGCATCATTAAAACTTTGAGCAACATTCACGGCATCTTGACCAGTCATTGCATCAACAACTAGAAAAATCTCATCAGGTTTTGCTGTTTCTTTCACCTGTTTTAATTCATCCATAAGCGTTTCGTCAATATGCAAACGCCCTGCTGTATCAATAATGACATAATCGTGATGATCTTCTTTTGCTTTTGCGATGGCTGATTCAGCAATTTTGACGGGACTGACTTGGTCACCCATTTGAAACACAGGTATATCTAATTGTTTACCTACTGTTTCTAATTGCTTGATTGCAGCAGGACGGTAAATGTCAGCTGCAGCCAGTAGCGGTTTTCGATTCTGCTTCTTCCGTAAATGATTCGCAAGCTTTCCTGTTGTCGTTGTTTTACCTGCACCCTGAAGTCCAACCATCATTATAACGGTAGGAGGACGATTGGAAACCGCAATCTTGCTTTGTTCCCCGCCCATGAGTGTCGTCAGCTCATCATTAACAACTTTAACGACTTGCTGCCCAGGCGTCAGGCTCTTTAATACTTCCTGGCCTACTGCACGTTCAGATACTTTTTTCACAAAATCTTTTACTACTTTAAAGTTAACGTCCGCCTCAAGAAGCGCAAGGCGTACTTCCCTCATCATTTCCTTTACATCTGCTTCGTTTACTTTCCCTTTTCCACGAATTTTTTGTAAAGTATTCTGAAGACGGTCGGCTAAACCTTCAAATGCCATCTCACTGAACGCCTCCTATTCCATATTTTCAAGGCGATCGATAATTGCAATTACGTTATCAGGTTCAGTTTTCAGAAGCTCTCTTAAAGATGACAGCAACTGTTCACGTTCCTGAAACTTTGCAAAAAGCCCTAACTTTTCTTCATATTCTTCCAGCATCGCCTCTGTCCGTTTAATATTATCATAAACGGCCTGGCGGCTGACATTATATTGTTCAGCAATTTCACCGAGAGAATAATCGTCCAAATAGTATAAACCCATGTAGTTCATTTGTTTAGGGGTTAATAATGATTGATAAAAATCAAATAGATAATTAATTCTCATTGTTTTATCGAGCATTTTCTCACAACCCTTGTTAAGTGAAATGCCTTTACGTGAATACTATACAACCCTTGCATTTAGATGTCAAGTTTTTTTCTTAACATCATAGTGTCAGTATCCCAAATACAGGGGAAAAACAAAAATATATGATTGCGCCCTGTTTTTATGTCATTGTCCCGATTCTTTATGTGATTAATACGTTTTTTTATGTGATCATGCAGTTTTTTTATGTGATTATCAGACATGTCCTAAAAATGTGTCTGTCTAAGGTGGAATTGAATCTGTTTTCTGCACCAAACAAAAAAAAGCAGATTTTACTCTGCTTCATTTTACTCTGCTTCTTCCTCTTCCGTTCCCGCAAACAATCCATAAACAAACTGATCAGCGTCAAACTCTTGAAGATCATCAATTTTCTCACCTAAACCTACAAACTTAACTGGTATATCAAGTTCATGGCGTATGGCTAAAACGATTCCGCCTTTTGCTGTTCCATCAAGTTTTGTTAAAACCAAACCTGTTACGTCTGTGGATTGACCAAATGTTTTCGCCTGGTTCATCGCGTTCTGTCCTGTTGTTGCATCCACCACTAACAGTACTTCGTGTGGAGCTCCAGGTATTTCACGTTCGATTACACGTTTTACTTTAGATAATTCGTTCATTAAGTTCACTTTATTTTGTAATCTTCCAGCAGTATCACAGAGCAGAACATCGGCTTTACGGGACTTTGCCGCTTGTATGCTGTCATAAATTACCGCAGCAGGATCTGCACCTTCATGATGCTTAATCACATCTACTCCAGCACGTTCTCCCCAAACTTCTAACTGATCAATAGCACCAGCACGGAATGTGTCTCCTGCTGCTAAAATCACTTTCTTACCATCACTTTTGAGCTGATGAGCAAGTTTTCCGATCGTTGTCGTCTTACCAACACCATTAACACCAACAAATAAAATAACTGTCATTCCATCTGTCTGCAGGTTAAGTTTATTGTCACCCTCATCTTTTTGAAGCATTTCAGCTAATTTTTCAGAAATCGCTGAACGCAGCTCCATCGGATTTTGAATATTACGTGTGCGGGCAATATCTTTAAGTTCATCAATGATATCAAGAACAGTATGAACTCCAACATCTGCCCCAATCAAAATTTCTTCTAATTCTTCGAAAAACTCTTCATCCACTTTTCTAAACCTTTTTAGAAGATCATTTACTTTAAATGAAAAAGAATTTCTTGTTTTTTCAAGTCCGCTTTTAAATTTCTCGGATGATTCATCCGCCTGCTGATTTGAAAATTTCTCTTTTAAACGTTTCAAAAAACTCACGGTCAATTTCCTCCTATGATGTTACAAGTTCTTTTGTTTCTTCTAGCCTTACTGAAACAAGTTTCGATACACCTGACTCTTGCATGGTCACTCCATACAGTACATCTGCTTCTTCCATTGTACCTTTACGGTGAGTTACGACAATAAATTGCGTTTCTTTGCTAAAAGCACGCAGGTATTTGGCAAAACGGTTTACGTTTGCATCATCAAGTGCTGCCTCAACTTCATCTAAAATACAGAAAGGCACCGGCCTTACTTTAAGGATTGCAAACAACAATGCGATCGCCGTTAAAGCACGTTCCCCACCAGAGAGGAGCCCTAATTGCTGCAGCTTTTTGCCTGGTGGCTGTGCCATAATATCAACACCTGTAGCAAGCATATCATCTGGCTGTGTTAATACTAAATCAGCACGTCCTCCGCCAAACAACTCTTTAAAAATGACACCAAAGTGAGAACGTATAGCAGTGAATGTTTCTTCAAAACGGTTTTTCATCTCTTCATCCATTTCGGAGATCACACCATACAGTGTATCCTTCGCTTCCGTTAAATCATTCCTTTGTTCTGTAAGAAAATCAAAACGCTGGCTCACTCTGTCGTATTCTTCGATCGCCCCAATGTTCACTACACCAAGCTCTTCGATAGCCATTTTTATTAATTTCACTTTACGCTTTGCATCTTCTAGCGGAACTTCCAGCCTGTGTTTTTGTTTTGCACCTTCATAGGAAAGCTCATATTCTTCTCGAAGATGAGTAAGTCTTGATTCTAATTCAACATCAAGTCTATTAATGCTGACTTCTTCGGTTTGTAGACCATCACTCAACTGTTTATACTGTCGCTTTGCTTCTTTTAATCCAATTTCCATACTTTCAATTGATTGGAATGATTCTGTTCGCTCTTTTCTTCTCTCAGCGATTAGTTTAACAGCGTTATTTTTTTCATGTCTTCTTTGTTGGATTTGTTCATCAAGAGAATCTTCCCCTGATGAGCTAGAATTCATTTCCTCTTCAAGAAGCCAATAGTCTTCCTCTGTTTCCTTGCTCCTACTTTCAACATTCTGAAACTCTTCTTGTAACCTTGAGCTTTTTTCTCTTTGGTTAACAACTTGCTGTTCTAGTTCGGCTGCCTTTATTTTTAATAAGGTCAGTGTTTCTCTTAGTTCTTCTTTTGAACTCTGATTACTCTTCTTTTTCTCAGTTAGATCTGCAATTGTTTCTTCAAGTTCTTTTCCGGATTTTTCAGCAGCATCGAGTTTACTTTGCAGATCAACAATCCTAGTATCAGCAGCAGATTTCTCCGTTTCAAAAGAGTGTTTTTCGCGGTCATATAACTGAAGCCTGTCATTTAAGCTTTTTTCCTGAATTTCTACTTCCCTTAAAGAAGATTTGAGTTCTTGCTCTTGTTCTCTTAAAAACTCACCTTCCGTTTGAAGTGTTTCAAGCCTATCTTTTTTCTTTGAAATTTTATTTCGCAGTTCAGAAACTTTTTCTTCTAACTGAAGCGTTTGCTTTTCCATCGTTGTAATTTTTTCGGTAAGTGAATCTACTTCTCTTTGCCTGCTTAATAAGGAACTGCTTTTTTGTTTTAAGCTACCTCCAGACATCGATCCACCTGGAGAGACTACATCACCTTCAAGTGTTACAATTCGATACCGGTAGTTCACCTGTTTTGCAATTGCGTTGGCACCCGCTAAATCTTTAGAAATAATAATGTTTCCTAATAAGTTACCGACGATATTATTATACTTTTGATCAAACTGAACGAGGTTTGAAGCGATGCCTACGAATGAATCTACAGAACTTGCTTGCTGGACATCAACACTTGAGACGTAACGGCTTTTTATAACATTTAATGGCAGGAATGTCGCTCTTCCTGCTCTTGATTGTTTTAAGTATTGAATAGCTTTCATTGCATTCTGCTCGTGATCCACAACGATATGCTGCATGGAAGCTCCTAGTGCTGTTTCAATTGCCGTTTCTATTTCAGACGGTACAGTCAGAAGTTCGGCCACAGCACCTTCGATTCCGGCTAATTTAGTTTGTTTGGCTTTCAGCACTTCCTTAACGCCTTGCATAAATCCAGCGTACTCATCTTGCATAGATTCGAGCATTTCTTTTTTAGATTTAAACTGCTGTATAAACTGATAAGCTTGGTACAATTTCTCTTGAAGGCCACGGTTCTCTTGATCTTCTGCTGAGATTTCAGTTTTTAAAGATTGGTATTCTTCTTGTTTTAATTTCAGATCTTTTTCCGCTTTTTTATATGCTGCTTCTGCTTCTTGTTTAGTTGCCTTTAGCTCTTCTCTTTGCTCTAAAAATTTTGTGTTTTCCTCATCGAGACGATTGCTTTTAAAACTTTGGAGCTTAGCTTGATCCTCAATATAACGCATCTCATTTTTAATCGTTGTTTGTTCATTTAGACGCTCAAAATAATCACTCTTTAGTTTTTCAAGTTCAGCTTCTACATCCATTTCTAATACAGATAGACGGCTTTCTTCATCTTTCACTTGCTTTTTAACGTTTTTCAACTCTTTTTCTTTCATCTGCAACGTTTCATTTTCAGCAACCAACTGTGTTTTTAAATCTTCTTTTTTGGTCTTTAGCTGCTGAATCTGTTCTAAGAGTGAAGTTTTATTTTGAACGTAATTCTTTTTCCGTTCTTTTAAGACTTCTTTTTTTCCTTCAAGCTTTTCTAAGGTTTCACTAGCTAAAAGAAGGGCACCTTGCAATTCGTCTATTGATTCATCCATCGCTTGCATGTCAAGCCTTGCTCGTTCAATGGTTGTTTCACCTTGTTTTACTTTTACCGATAGGTCAGCTTCTTGTCTTTGCAGTTCGGCTACTAGAGTCTTTTGTTTTTCCCACCGAGAGTGCAGATCTTCAATTTCTTGAACTAGCACAGCAGTTTCTACGACTTCAAGCTCTTCTTTTTTCTCGAGGTAATCCTTTGCGATTGAAGCTTGAATTTTAAGAGGTTCAACTTGGGTATCGAGTTCATGAAGTATATCTTCAACACGATTCAGATTCTCCTGCGTTTCTGAAAGTTTAGCCTCCGCTTTTTGCTTACGGGATTTGTACTTTAATACACCCGCTGCTTCTTCAAAAATCTTTCTTCGTTCATCAGACTTGCTGCTTAAGATTTCTTCAACACGCCCTTGTCCGATTATAGAAAAAGCTTCTCTTCCTAACCCCGAATCCATAAAAAGCTCAACAATATCTTTTAAACGGCATTGTTGTTTATTAATTAAGTATTCACTGTCACCTGAACGAAACACTCGTCTTGTAATAGATATTTCATTATAATCGAGCGGCAGATGCTGATCTTCGTTATCTAAGGTAAGTGTGACTTCCGCTACATTTAAGGCTTTGCGATTATCACTTCCTGCGAAGATGATATCTTCCATTTTAGAACCGCGCAGCGACTTAGCTGACTGCTCACCAAGAACCCAGCGTACAGCATCTGAAATGTTGCTCTTGCCGCTTCCATTTGGTCCGACCACAGCCGTAACCCCTTGTACAAATTCAACTTGTATCCGCTCTGCAAATGATTTAAATCCTGCTACATCAATTCGTTTGAGGAACATCATTAAATCCCCCTTTATTCCAGCTTTATGTTTACCAGATTTTAATTTTTTTTAGATATGTATTTCATTCTCTAACCTTTATATTTTATCATAGATTCACTCTCACATAGTCACAAAGATTGCAGTGTGCTAAAATGAAGTGTGTTTAGAAACCTGTCATGTGATCGATTCAAATCTCACATGAAAATTTGTGTAAATAAAGGAGCCCCATTCATGGACTTGACAACTCATAATCATGAAAACTTATCATTTATGATTGAAGGATTAAAAAAGAAACTACAGCTTGTTAACAGCGGACTTATTCAACCAGAAGACTATGAATTATCAAAGTACGATGAGATCAAAGAACTATATGACATGGTAATGAAGATGCCATCCTTCAGCATTCGAGACATGGAAGGAATCGTAGAAGAACTCGCATCGCTTAAAACAAAATAACAGAACCCCCCTTAAACGGCAAAGGGCCAATTTAAAGGGGGTTTTGTTTAGCTTTTTTTAGAAACTTTCTCAATAGCTTCCTGTGCTGCGTGCTGTTCAGCTTCCTTTTTAGATCTTCCATATCCGATTCCAAAACTAGCTTCATTTAATCTAACTTCAGACACAAACTCCCTGTTATGTGCCGGTCCTTTTTCCTGAATGATTCTATAATCGATATGACCTAATCCCTCACGCTGAACATATTCTTGTAACTGGCTTTTAAAATCCATCACATGAGAAAAAGCACCTTCGTTTATTCGGGGCACCACATACTGATTTAAAAACTCTTTTACTTTTTCGAGCCCTTGATCAAGGTATAAAGCTCCGATGAATGCTTCAAATACATCTGCTAAAAGAGCTGGTCTAGATCTTCCTCCAGTATTCTCTTCACCTTTTCCCAATAATACAAAATCCCCGAAATGAAGGTCATTTGCAAACAAAACTAAGGATGGTTCACAGACGATCGCTGCTCTTAATTTTGTAAGTTCTCCTTCACTCATATTAGTGAATTTGCTGTATAGATATTGAGAAATGGTCAATTCCAGAACGGCATCACCGAGAAATTCAAGTCTTTCATTATCCTCGAATGTTCTTCCTCGATGCTCATTCACATATGATGAATGCGTAAATGCTTGAGCTAACAGTTTTTCATTTTCAAATTTAATGCTTAAACGCTCCTGAACCGGGGCCACTTTCTGAATGCGCACCTTGTCATCCATGCCCTTTTTGGAAGCGGATTTAAACCGGTTTTTCACCGTTTTCTTTTGTGTTGAATGTTGTTTTGAACCTTTCATAAACTTCCTCCAAAAATCTCGTAAAAGGGCTATTTTGCTTAAATTTGTTTTTTGCTCTTAAAAGGGAAGAAAGCCCCGCTAATTTACACGGGACTTTATCCGTCATACACTTATTGTTTGCTGTTTATGTAATTTACAACGTCACCAACAGTTGCAATTTTCTCAGCATCTTCATCAGAAATTTCTAGTTCGAACTCATCTTCAAGTTCCATTACTAATTCTACTACATCAAGAGAGTCAGCACCTAGATCTTCTTTAAAGGAAGCTTCAGGTTTAACCTCAGATGCGTCAACACCTAAACGGTCCACAACAATCTTTGAAACTCTATCTAAAACGTCTGCCATTTTGTGTGTCACCTCCTTTCATTAGTATATGCTTTTTCCCTTTAAAAAACTAGAGGGATTTAGAGTCTTTTAAAAGACATCTTTCTTAGGATTTACATCACCATTCCGCCGTCAACATGAAGGGTCTGGCCAGTAATGTATGAGCTTGCATCACTTGCTAAAAAGGCAGCAGCTGCAGCAATATCATCCGGCTGTCCAAAACGTGCAAGCGGAATGTTTCTTAACATATCTTCCTTAATACCTTCTTCTAATTTTCCAGTCATATCAGTCTCAATGAAGCCCGGAGCGATCGCATTGACTGTAATTCCTCTAGAAGAAAGTTCTTTAGCTGCCGTTTTTGTAAGACCGATCACACCTGCTTTTGCGGCAACATAATTCGCTTGACCAGCGTTTCCTGATACTCCAACAATTGACGCAATGTTGATGATGCGTCCTTGTCTTTGCTTCATCATCTGTCTTGTAACTGCTTTTGTTGTTAGAAACACACCTTTTAGGTTTGTGTTTATAACAGCATCCCAATCTTCTTCTTTCATTCTCATTAATAGATTATCTCTCGTAATTCCTGCGTTGTTTACAAGCACGTCAAGACTTCCAAATTCACTGACAACCGTCTTAACCATGTTTGTTACATCATCAGAAGAAGAGATATCTGCTTTTATAGCAAATGCTGTTCCCCCATTTGCTTTAATTTCTTCTACTACTTCGTTTGCTTTCGCTTCACTGCCAGAATAATTGACAGCTACTTTTGCTCCGTTTCTTGCAAAATAAAGGGCAATCGCACGTCCTATCCCGCGGGAAGCACCTGTAACTAAAACTGATTTATTTTCCAGCATCGACAGATTCTCCTTTCAGTTTTTCTACAGCAGACTGAATCGTTTCCAAGTCACCAACTGCAATAACAGTTGCTCTTCTATTTACCTTCTTCACAAGCCCAGACAATACTTTTCCTGGTCCGATCTCCACAAAAGTATCTACACCTTGTTCCATTAGCTCTCTCACTGTTTCTTCCCAGCGCACAGGTGAATACAGCTGTTCGATCAGCTTATGTTTAATATCTTCTTTAGACGTAATAGATTTCGCGGTTACATTTGCAATTACAGGTGTTTTAGCATCGTTAATTGCAACCTGATCCAAGATTTCTTTGAATTTTTCAGCTGCAGGTTTCATAAGTGATGAGTGAAAAGGGCCGCTTACTTGAAGTGGAATGACTTTTGCTCCTTCTTCTTTTGCTAAAGCACTCGCTTTTTCAACCCCGCCTACTGTCCCGGAGATAACAATCTGTCCCGGGCAATTCAAATTCGCAACTTGAACGCTTTCGTCTCCAGTTGAAACTTCTGCAGTTATGGCTTCTAAACGCTCTTGATCAAATCCAATTACAGCAGCCATAGTTCCTACTCCCGCAGGAACAGCTTCTTCCATTAACAGACCTCGATTTCTTACAGCATATACAGCGTCTTCAAAAGACAGACTGCCTGCAGCAACCAGTGCCGAATACTCACCAAGGCTATGTCCAGCTACAAAATCAGGTGTAATTCCATGCTGCTTTAACACTTCTAGAACAGCAGTTGAAACAGTTAATAATGCAGGCTGTGTGTTTTCTGTTTTCTTTAAAATGTCTTCTGGACCTTCAAATATAATCTTTGAAAGGTTCATACCAAGCTTTTCGTCTGCTTTCTCAAATATAGCTTTAGCTGAAGATTCTTGATGAATTAACGATTTACCCATACCTACAAATTGAGAACCTTGTCCAGGAAAAAGAAAGGCAATTTTACCCATCCGTTATTCCTCCTTTTGATTATCAGATTGTATATGATTTTGAATTGTGCTTACAACGTTCTTCTCTACCATGTTCTTTGTTTGCCTAATGGCATTTAACACTGCATTAGCATTTGAAGAACCGTGAGCTTTAATAACTGGCGCTGCAAGACCGAATAATCCTGCCCCGCCGTACTCCGTATAATCAAGCTTTTCTTTAATTCCGCGAAGTTTAGGTTTTAGTACGCCTGCTGCAAGCTTAGATGTGAGGCTTGATGTAAGCTGGTCTTTTATCATGGAAAACATACTGATCGCGGTTCCTTCAATGGATTTAAGCACTAAGTTTCCAGCAAAACCATCACAAACGACTACATCCGCTGCACCCATTAATAAATCTCTTGATTCTACATTTCCGACAAAGTTAATATCTGCTTCTTGCAATAAGGGAAATGCCGCTTTCGTTAGAGCATTTCCTTTTTCGCTCTCTGTTCCAACGTTTAACAGACCGACTCTTGGCTTTTCAACACCTCTAACTTGCTGCCAATAGACCGAACCCATCAGTGCATACTGTAAAAGATGTTCTGGTTTCGCATCCATATTAGCTCCTACATCTAAGAACAAAAATCCATTACCATCCAATGTAGGCAGTGTAGGAGATAACGCTGGTCTTTCAATACCTTTAATACGCCCAACGTAAAATAATCCGCTTGCCATCAAAGCACCTGTATTGCCAGCAGAGATATATGCATCCGCTTTTCCAGTTTTCACTTCATTTGCAGCTAGAACCATTGATGAATTCTTTTTGCGGCGAACGGCACGCACAGGTTCTTCAGATGTTTCAATCACTTCAACCGTATGTATAATGTTGAATGAGTGATTCTCTGGCAAATACTTTTTAATTTGATCCTGGTCTCCTACTAGTGTAATGGAGAGCTCTGGGTATTGTTCAACAGCAAGCAAGGCACCTTTAACGATCTCCTGTGGTGCGTTGTCGCCGCCCATTGCATCTATCGCGATATTCATGCTGAATTAACTTCCTTCCTTTGTATCATGTGTTGATCTGTACATCGTAAATTCGCCATTAAAAACAAGCTCTTTTTCAACATAACTGTTTACTTCTACAATCGTTCTTTCTGAACCCGTTTCTCTTACTCTAGCCTTGGCAATTATTCTTTCTCCTACTCTAACCGTACGAGAAAAACGAATGTTGGCCTTTGCAGTCAGTGCAAGTTCATCATTAATGATCGCCACAGCAAGTGAATTGGCTTGGGCGAACACGTGATGTCCTCTTGCAATCTTATTACGTGAAAATACATGCTCTTCTTTTATGTCTAAAATTGAAATTGCTGATTCATCGAGTTGAAGGTCAATGATCTCTCCTATAACCTCTTCAATCGGCAGAGCTTTAACATCATCCAGTTTTGTTTCGGCAACAGACTTAATTCTTTCCCTGAGTTCAGGGATTGAAAGCTCAAGGCGGTCAAGCCTGATCGTCTGAACACTGACGCTGAATTTATCTGCCAATTCTTCATCTGTAATAAAAGGAGTTATTTTAATTGTCTCTCTTAGCAGCTCTTGCCGCTCTTTTTTTGATTTTTTCATAAATTTTTTCCTTCTTCCATACAAAGGTCTCATTTATGAGAAAGATAGTTGAGTCCATATGCAGCGCGTAGAAAAGCAGGTATCGCATTACGCGTACCTGCATCATTATCTTTCTGCTATTAAGAGCTGGTACTAATAGTAGTATATAGTATCAGTTCTTTTCTTTCAAGATTAATCTAGCCTTTCTTTATCAAGAACACCTTGCCTAGTTAATATCTCTCTAATTGGCTCATAAGAATCATCGTTCCAGAATTCATCTGTATTTACTAGCCTTGCAGCATCGTTCCTAGCCGTTTCAAGAATGCGATAATCGTGAACAAGATCTGCTACTTTAAAGTTGGGAACACCACTTTGTTTGTTTCCAAAGAAATCTCCAGGTCCTCGAAGCTCTAAATCTTTCTCCGAGAGCTCAAATCCGTTTATCGTTTCTGTCATGATCCTCATTCGCTCTTGCCCTTCTTCCGTTTTCGGGTCAGCGATAAGAACACAATAAGATTGTTCACTGCCCCGGCCAACCCGGCCTCTTAGCTGATGAAGCTGCGATAATCCAAATCTTTCCGCGTCATAAATGACCATGACTGTAGCATTAGGCACATTGACTCCAACTTCAACAACGGTAGTTGAAACAAGAACTTGGCAGACATTCGCCGCAAACCTTCTCATCACTTCATCTTTCTCCGATGGATGAAGTCTGCCGTGCATCAAACCAACATCATATGTTTGAAAGTAGCTGCTCAATTGTGCATGAACATCTATCGCATTTTGAACATCGACTTTTTCAGATTCCTCAATTAAAGGACAAATGACATATGCCTGTCTTCCGTTCTCGATTTCTTTTTTTATAAAATCAAGAACGCGGTCTAACATTCCATGTTTGGCCCAATGGGTGATGATCGGCTTTCTCCCGGCCGGCATAACATCAATCGTTGAAACATCCATATCTCCAAACGCTGATATAGCAAGCGTTCTCGGTATGGGAGTTGCCGTCATAAAGAGCACGTCTGGGCTTTCTCCTTTTTCCCTCAGCACCCTTCTTTGGTTTACTCCAAATCGATGCTGTTCGTCCGTAATTACAAGGCCCAAGTTATTGAAATTCACTTCGTCCTGTATAAGAGCATGCGTACCGACCATGATCTGAATCTCACCTTGGCTTAATAGACTCAATGTTTCTTTGCGAAGTTTTCCTTTTACAGAAGAAGTTAAAAGGGCAATTGAAATTCCAAAAGGGGCGAAGAGTTCTTTTAATGATTGAAAATGCTGTTCAGCGAGAATTTCCGTAGGCACCATCAATGCCCCTTGTTTGTTAGCTGTTACCGCTGCATAAAGAGCAATGGCAGCAACAACTGTTTTCCCTGAACCTACATCTCCTTGAAGGAGTCTGTTCATACGGCTTGTGTCAGATAAATCTCTTAAAATTTCTTCTACTACTCTTTGCTGCGCCTCTGTTAATTGAAACGGCAAAGAACGAGTAAACGCGTCAACTTCTTCCCTGTCAAACTTTAGCGATGCTCCTTCTGACTGCTGCCTGTTCCATTTTCGAAAGATCTGCATCTTTAATTGGAAAAGTAACAACTCTTCATATGCAAGTCTTCTTCTTCCGGCTTTTAAGACTTGAAAGCTTTCAGGAAAGTGCATCATTTTTAGAGCGGATTCTTTATCAGGCAGACGGTATGTATCTCGCAGTTCTTTGGGAATCGGATCCTCAATCAATCCTGAAAATTGACGAAACGCTTGATCGATTATTTTACGCATCGTCTTTCCATAAAGAGATCCTTTAACTGAATAGACAGGTTCAATTTTTCGGTCATCTGAAAATGCTCCAAAATGCACATCACTTACAGTTAGAGTCATTTTATTGCGATCCCACTTGCCGGTTACTGTTAATGTCTGACCTAATGATATTTGATTCTTTAAGAAAGGTCTGTTAAAAATAGTAGCCGTAATTAAATACTTCCCGATCAACATTTTAAAAGATAGTCTGGATTTTTTCTTCGGAAAATAACGCAGAGAAGGTTCTGAGTGAACCTTCCCTTCGATCGTTGCTTTTTCATCGTGCGCAATCTCTGCTAAATCTTTCTTTTGGTAATCTTCATATCGATAAGGCAAATATTCTAAAAGATCTTCGACAGAATGAATACCCATGCTTGCTAATTCTTCCGCTTTCTTTTCCCCTATTCCCGTAACGGTTGTAATGGATTGAGTCAGCATCTCTTACTTCTCGTTTAGCGGTATGCCAAAGATTTTTGCCTCGAGCTCTCTTCCTGTAGGAGTAGCTGCTAAACCGCCCTGTGCAGTCTCCCTGAGTGCTGATGGCATCGTCAGACCAATTTTATACATCGCATCGATTACTTCGTCACATGGAATACGGCTAACAATACCCGCAAGAGCCATATCAGCAGCAACGATCGCGTTGCTTGCACCCATCGCGTTTCTTTTCACACATGGAACTTCTACAAGGCCTGCTACGGGATCACATACAAGCCCTAGCATGTTCTTTAAAGCGATAGCCATTGCTTCAGCAGATTGAGAAGGTGTTCCTCCTGCTAGTTCAACGATCGCGGCGGCTGCCATACCTGTTGCTGATCCTACTTCTGCTTGACATCCTCCAGCAGCTCCAGAAATTGATGCATTGTTTGCAACAACAAAGCCAAATGCTCCAGCGGCGAACAAGTATTCAATCATCTGTTCACGTGTTGGATTCAATTTTTCTTTTAGTGCAAACAACGTACCAGGAACAACCCCTGCAGATCCGGCTGTCGGTGTTGCACAGATAGTACCCATCGCTGCATTCACTTCGTTTGTAGCCATCGCTTTACTCACAGCATCAAGCATCAATTCACCAGAAAGTGATTTACCTGATTTAATGTACGTTTGAAGAAGTTTACCGTCACCACCAGTTAAACCAGAATGAGACTTCACATCTTCTGTAATACCGCGCAATACTGCTTCTTCCATAACTTTTAAATTTCTGTCCATGAATCCAAGAACTTCTTCTCTTGAACGGCCCGTTACATCCATTTCTTGCTGGATCATAATCTCAGAGATTTTACATTTTTTTGATACAGCTAATTCTATTAATTCAGCTACATTACGAAACATTCTTCTCACCTCTTAATCGTGTATCTTTACTACTTGTTGAACGATAGGGAGAGAACTTAATTCATCAATGATGATGTTATCGGCATTTTGATCGATTTCAATAACCATCAGTGCTTCTTTCCCTTTTTCTTTTCGCGATACTTCCATATGACCGATATTGATTTCATGCTTAGCTAAAATATTTGCGACTCCTGCAATGGCTCCGTATTTATCATTATGCACAATTAGAAGAGCAGGATGATTTCCAGACAGCCTTAAAGCGAAACCGTTCAATTCGGTAATCTCAATTTTTCCGCCACCGATTGAAATTCCAACAACTTCAATCTTGTCGTTCTCATCACCAATGATGACTCGAGCTGTATTCGGATGATCTGTAACTGCATCTTCAGCAGTCATCGTTACTTTGATTCCTTCTTGTTTTGCGATTGTAAGCGCATCCACAATCCTAGTGTCGAAAGTGTCATAATCTAGAATTCCACCTACAATCGCTACATCTGTCCCGTGACCTCTATAGGTTTTTGCAAACGAGCCATAAAAAGAAATCGTTGCATATTTTGGTTTTCTCCCAAACAGGCTCCTTGCAACTCTTCCAATCCTTGCAGCACCAGCTGTATGCGAACTAGACGGTCCAATCATGATGGGACCGATAATATCAAACACACTTTTATATTTCATGATGATCTCCTTCAAATGCGTTTTTTCCCAATAAAATAAGTATCCTCTCTTAACTTTATCATACTTTAAGTTTAAGAGAGAATACTTTTCATTTTTACTCTACTGACAAAATGAATGAATAGATCGGCTGTTTTCCGTTATGAATCTCAGCTTCAGCATCTGGAAACTTTTCTTCAATAAACTCAGCAAGTTCCTGTGCTTCTTCTTCCGAACTATCTTCACCGTAAATAATCGTTACGATCTCTGAATCTTCATCTAACATCTTCGTTAGAAGTTCTTTCGTCACTTCTTGTTTGTCAGTCTTTGAAGAGATAATTTTCCCTTCAGAGATTCCCATGAAATCACCTTTTGCGATTTCAACACCATCAATTGAAGTATCTCGAACCGCATAGGTTACTTGTCCAGATTTCACTGAGGAGATCGCTTCATTCATCTTCTTCTCATTTTCCTTCATATCAGCAGAAGGATTGAAAGCTAGGATAGAAGCAATTCCTTGTGGAACGGTTTTGGTACGGATAATTACCACTTCCTGCTCAACCACACTTGCAGCCTGTTCAGATGCCATAATAATGTTTGAGTTGTTTGGAAGAATAAATACCTTTTCAGCATTAACCTCAGAAATGGCTTTAACAATATCCTCCGTACTCGGATTCATAGTTTGTCCACCTTGTATGACAGACGCTCCCATTGAAGAAAACATCTCTTCAATGCCCTCACCCATTGCAACCGTAACAATACCATATTCCTTCTTTTTCTCAGAAACAGGTTGTGAATAAGAAGGAACCACTTCATTTTCGCTCTCTAAGATCGCTGAATGCTGTTCACGCATGTTTTCAATCTTAATGTTAATTAAGCTGCCATAACGGTGTGCTAATGTGAGCATGTTACCTGGCTGTTCCGTATGAATATGAACCTTAACTACGTCATCATCTGCAACCACTAAAAGAGAATCACCATGCTCACTTAATTCATTACGAAACTTAATTTCGTCGAACGGATTCTTCTTAACTTTCTGGTCTTCGAATCTTACCATAAATTCTGTGCAATATCCGAAATGAATATCCTCAGTTTTCATATGCATCTGTGCTTTATGATGTTCAGCGTTAACAAGCTCACCCATAGAAGGTGCATTCACAGAAACTTTCGGCAGTTCTTTACCTTCAAGCACTGCTAAAAACCCTTCATAAACCGTAACTAAACCTTGGCCGCCAGAGTCTACAACGCCAACTTCTTTTAACACAGGCAGAAGATCTGGTGTTCTGTTTAAGGAAGCTTTGGACTCTTTTACAAGTTCTTTCATGATGTATAGAATGTCATCTGATTTTTTAGCTTCTTTTACTGCTTTTTTAGCTGCATCTTTCGCTACAGTTAAAATTGTACCCTCTACTGGTTTCATAACTGCTTTATAAGCTGTCTCTACACCTTTATCAAATGCATTAGCAAATTCAGCTGCTGAGATAGAGTCTTTCCCTTCAATTGATTTAGAGAAGCCTCTAAATAGCTGAGATAGGATAACTCCTGAGTTTCCTCGTGCTCCCATTAGTAACCCTTTAGCAAAAGCACTTGCTACGGTCCCGATACTATTAGAAGTGTTTTTTTCTACTTCTTTTGCACCAGAAGTAATCGTTAAGTTCATGTTTGTTCCTGTATCTCCGTCAGGGACAGGAAATACATTCAGTGCATCGACCATTGCTGCGTTTCTTGATAGGTTTGAAGCGCCCTCGAGCACCATTTTTGAAAACTTTTTTCCGTCTAATACTTTTAAAGACACAAAACTTCCTCCTAACTAAGGGGTTGTCACCCTGACACCCTGAACATAGATATTCACTGAGTCAACCGCTAAACCAAGCATTTGATCCAGGGTATATTTCACTTTGTTCTGAACGTTATGAGCCACTTCAGAAATCTTTGTTCCATAACTTACAATGATATACATGTCGATATGTACTTCATCTTCCTCTTGGCGAACAACGATCCCTCGGGAGAAATTTTCACGTCCTAAAAGTTCAGTTATTCCATCCTTTAATTGCTTTCTTGATGCCATGCCAACAATTCCATAACAATCGATTGCGGCTCCACCTGCGATAGTGGCAATCACTTCATTAGAAATATCAATTTGACCATAGGTTGTTTTCATTTCAATGGACATGCTTACATCCCCCTTTAAATTGTTAAATGGCTAACAAATATTTTACTATACATTAGTCTTTTTTGAAAGGACTACTACATTTCACACTATGTAAATAGTATTGTCAAGGAAATTTACTTGAAAACCTTTCACTAATATGTTGCATTGCTTCTGAAGTCATGCTAATATTATTTAGTATTTAACATACGATTGAATTGATGCAAAGCTTTTTTGCTGTAAAGGAGGTTCACCTACTATGGCTCGTAAATGTTTTATTACTGGAAAAGGACCTAAAACTGGTAACAAGCGTTCTCACGCAATGAACAAATCAAAGAAAAGCTGGGGAGCTAATGTCCAAAAGGTTCGTATTCTTGTGGACGGAAAGCCTAAGCGCGTATACGTTTCTGCTCGTGCCCTTAAATCAGGTAAAGTTGAACGTGTATAAATAAAAACAGCAGCTGCCGCTGCTGTTTTTTTTTTGGAAGTAGTTGATTTCCGTTCCAGGTGCTCGCTTTCCGCGGGGCAGGCGGTGAGCCCCTTGCCGCTTTGCGCCATAAGGGTCTCACCTGTCTAGTTGCAGTGGCTAGCCCCTCGAGGTCAAAAGTTAAACGGCCAAAAAGGCAAAGTGCGCCTTCCTTGCCGTTCACCTTTTGCTTGTCGGGGCTGAACGAGCCACTTCCACTTTTCGGACTGCCCACCTGTCCCGCAGGAGTCTCGCACCTTGCACTCCAATCAACCTTCATAGAAGACAATATTTGAAGGCAACAATCTTATAGAAAACAGCCTTTAGAAAAGAGTCTTTTCGTACATAATATCTAAGTGGACAGTATTTTTGCACAAGCCGACAGTAACCACATTCATCAGCAGGATCTGTACACAAACAAAAAAAGCGCACTGGGCGCTTTTTTTGTTTGTTATCCTTTTTTAAAAGAACCTAAGATGGCACGTACGAATCCCCCTAAGAATCTAGGAAGTTTAATGGTATAAAATTTCATCTTACCCCTCCTCCAGGCCCATAAAAAATGATAAGAGCTAAACAATAAAATACTTTATTCCCCTTTTTATAAAAAGGTGCATTGGGGCCTGTATTCCGTAATTTTTTTAATCACGGCTCTTTACCATCAATATTATGCCGGAGTCGAAAGAATAAGTACCACTTTTATTTACAAGCTCATTAGAGATGCATAATGACGATCCAGCATTTAAAACTGCATGTCTTAAAGGGTATTTAAAACCTTCCAATGTTATTCCTTTTACCTCATCAGTCTGTGAAAGAAAAGAAATATAATGGTATTTTTCATCATGATCAATTTTGTAGCTGCCTGGCATGTGAAGTGAGATTTCATTTTTTATATCGATTAGTTTTATAGAAGCTGAGTTATGCCGGCTCTTATATAGTAGCTGTATGTTCATCAGCTCATGATCCAGCCTTCCTCCAGAGGCACCAAACAACAAGATTTCCTCTGGATTCTGTTTCAACGCCCATTCTAAAGCGATTTCCATATCTGTAGCATCTTTTTCTGGACGATATTGATTTATATTAATCTGAGTTTGCAGAATCTTTCTTTTTTCAATATCTGTAACTGAATCAAAATCCCCAAAAGCATAATTTGGGATGATATGTTTTTCTATCAGATACAATGTGCCCCTGTCCACACCTACCCACACACACTCAGGTGAACTATGGTAGGCATTTAGATCAGGTATCAAATGCTCAGGGCCACCTGCAACGATTCTTATTTTCATGCTGCTCGGGTGTATCCGCTTCGTGCAGCATGCAATAATTTAGGAGCCGTGTTTGTTAAAAGAATGACCACAAGTGACGTTATTACAAAAATAACAATCATGAATGAACCATTATACATAAATGAATAAAGCCATATGTTCATTTCTTCCGCTAAATCACTAAAGAAGATAACTCCTGATAAAACGTGCGAGATCGTTCTTAATAAACAGCCGACAAAGATACCCGTAACCATTAGAATCGTTCTTTTCGATTTATTTTGTGCCAATGACGGCGCAAACGCACCTGCAACACCTGCTAGAGCAAACGCTAACGGATAGTCTAGAATCATTTGAGCTGGGTGTACTACATAAGGGTTAACAAGAAGCTGAAGAAGGCCTACCGCTAATCCAGTAAATACACCTGCTTTAAAGCCTCTTCTAAAGGCCATCAAGAAGATTGGAACCATCTCAAGAGATACAGACCCGCCTTGCGGCCACGGACCAGCAAATTTAATCATGCCTAAGATCAATGACAGAGCAGACATAATAGCTATTTCTGTTAGTAAAGAAATATTGTTGTTCTTCATTGTTTATCCTCCTTTTTTTCTTTTTCAAAAATCTTTTTTCATGCCTTCATGCAATTTGATTGAAGTGAAAGGTGCGAGACTCCTGCGGGACAAGCGGTCAGGTGAGACCCTTAGGGCGCAAAGCGGCAAGGGGCTCACCGCCTGCCCCGCGGAAAGCGAAGCACCTGTAACGGAAATCAACCACTTTCAAAAGCTACAAAGCATCAACCACACTTGATTGCAATAAAAGCAAATAAAAAAAGCAACCGGCATGTGAGCGCGGTTGCTTTAGGATTCATCTCATTTGAATACAAAAAGTCATACGACTCCACATCCCTACGCAGGTATGATCCAGCTTCAGGTTCAAAGGGTCGGGAGAACACTCCCCTCTCAGCCCTTTAAAGGACTCCCCCTGTGGTTGCTTATTTTATTATTTGGTTCAATTATACACCACGGATGGATTGAATTGCATCCTTTAAATCTTTTTTTCCATAAATGGCAGAACCGGCTACTAATACATTAGCACCTGCTTCTATGCAGAGTTGTGCGGTTTCCGGATTCACTCCACCGTCCACTTCGATCTCTACGTCTAACCCGTGTGTCTTCACAAGGTCGGCAACTTCTCTGATTTTTGGAACAACACTTTCAATAAATGCTTGCCCACCAAACCCCGGATTTACGGTCATGAGTAAAACAAGATCAACATCTTGGATGATGTGTTTAATGAGTTCAACCGGTGTAGCTGGATTGATGACCACACCCGCTTTTACTCCTTGTTTTTTTATAAATTGAACCGTTCGATGCAAGTGCGGAGTTGCTTCAACATGAACAGATATAATGTCTGCACCCGCTTGTGCAAATGCTTCGATATATTGGTCAGGATTTTCAATCATTAAATGTACATCTAAAGGGAGCTTAGTAACTGGGCGAATGGCTTGAACGACAAGCGGTCCAATCGTTATATTCGGAACGAAATGACCGTCCATAACGTCTACATGAATGTAATCCGCACCAGCTTCTTCTACAGCTTTAATATCTTCGCCTAACTTCGAAAAATCAGCCGAAAGAATGGAAGGAGCTATTTTAATCATTAGTACCTCCGTTTTTGTTCTTTTATTTCTTGTAAAAAACTTACGTAATGGTCGTATCGGAATTGCGGAACAGCTCCGTCTTCAACACCTTTTTTTACAGCACATTTTGGTTCAGATGTGTGCGAACATCCTCTAAATTTACAATCACCGCGCAGTTCATCCATCTCTGGAAAATACATCGATAAATCTTCCGCCTCGATATTCATAAAATCCAGTGAACTAAATCCGGGTGTATCCGCAACTAATCCGTTGCCAAACAGAATTAATTCTACATGCCGTGTCGTATGCTTCCCTCTGCCTAAATGGGTTGAGATCTCATTCGTTTCAAGCATTAATTCTGGATTTATAGCATTTAATAAAGATGATTTACCTACACCTGACTGTCCCGCAAAGACCGTTACTTTGTCTTTGAACAACGGATAAAACAAATCCAAGCTATCATCTGTTTTCGTTGAGGTCGGAATTACCTCGTATCCTAACTGTTTGTAGATTTCAATATATTTCTGAATCTCATCCATTTCTTCTGATTGTTGAACAAGGTCCATTTTTGAAATACAGATCACAGGCAGAATATCATTTGCTTCAATGTGAACGAGGAATCGGTCTAATAAAAGCGTGCTAAAATCTGGTTCTGTTGCTGAAAAAACAAGGATTGCTTGGTCTACGTTAGCAATTGGCGGACGGACAAGTTCGTTTTTCCGTTCTTTCACATCAAGAATGTATCCATCTGTAATGTTGGTTGATTCATACTCTACCCAGTCACCGACCAACGGATTCACTTTCTTTTTGCGAAAGTTTCCTCTGCCTCTGCATTGGAAAACTTCTGATTTTCCATTTTCCTTAACGTAATAAAAACCAGCGAGGGCTTTAACAATTCTTCCTTCAGGCATGCTTAATCACCATCGTCCCCTTCCTCATCTTCCATTCTTCCATTGGCAGTTTTAACATCATCGTACTTAATTGTCTCAGCGTTCTTTTCTTTTCCGTTGATATATACAACATAAGAAGCAGTTCCCCCTTCAGCAATCGTTAGAGGTAGCTGATATTTTTTTGTATCGGTAATTTGTTCTTCTACAAAAACCGCATTTGAAGCGTTTTTATCCGAATATACAATCTTTACAGTAACAGGCTGTCTTTTGTCCTTTTTATCCGGCTTTACTTCAATATCCTTCGTAACTGTGCGATCTTCTGCAGGTTGATCGTCATCAGCTGGCGGCTCCTCCTCCGTTTCTTCTGGACCATCTGATAAGACAACGGATATGGTCGCACCTTTTTCGACTTGGGTAAATGGAGTAGGCTTCTGTGAGATTACTCTTCCTTTTTCAACGGTATCAGAAAATTCACTTGAAAACTCAACGGTTAAACCTGCATTATCCGCAAAAGTTTTAACATCTTGCTCTGTTGCTCCAATTAGGTTCTCTACTTGAACGGTAGGAGTTCCTGAACTAACAGTTAAAGTAACGGTTGTTTCTGCCGGTGTGACCTTTTCATCTCTGTCAGGACTTTGAGTGAGTACTGTCCCTTCGAGTTCTGTTTCTGATTCTTCGTAATTAACATTGATTTTTGTAAAGCCATTATCATTTAAAAGTTCTTTAGCATCATCAATATTATACCCTTCTACATCAGGCATATTTTCCTTTTCAGGGCCTTTTGATACATACAACGTAACGATTGCTTGCTGCTTTACTTTTGTACCTGGTGAAGGATCCTGTCTCACAACAAGACCTTCCTCAATTTCAGGATCAAATACTTCCTCACGTTTCACTTCAAGCCCTTCTGCTCTTAGCTTATCAAACGCATCTACATATTCTTCTCCCGCTACATCAGGAACGCTTACTTCTTCAACGTAAAAAATGGAAGGCATCATCGTGAAAGCAGCAATACCAGCTCCACCTAACAATAGAAGTGAAAGTAAAACGATAAGCCACCAGTTTCTTTTTTTCTTGGTTTTTTCCGGAATTTTTTCTTCTTCTTTTACATTGTTCATTTCTTGTGTTTCAATTGGCTGAACGATAGGAGGAATGTACTTTGTTCTTTCATCTTCTTCACTTTCTTCATTCCACTTTTGTTCATACATCCGGTCAGGATCTAATGCTGTGTTCATATCTCTTAGCAGCTCTTCAGCACTGTCATACCTTCTTAACGGATTTTTAGCGAGAGACTTTAAAACAATATTTTCAACACTTTGTGGAATTTCAGGATTCAGCCTTCTTGGTTCAATCACATTCTCTTGAAGATGCTTCAGTGCAACAGAAACAGGTGAATCTCCTACGAAAGGTACCCTGCCAGTTACCATTTCATAGAGTACAGCTCCAAAGGAATAAATATCCGATTTAGCGTTTGCAATGCCACCTCTAGCCTGCTCGGGAGAAAAGTAATGAACGGACCCTAGAATAGAGTTTGTATGTGTAATTGTTGCAGATGTAATAGCTAAAGCAATCCCAAAATCAGTTAACTTTGCTGTGCCGTTTTCCGTTATTAAAATATTGTGCGGCTTAATATCCCTGTGTATGATGCCATGGTCATGTGCTACAGCCATTCCTGAAACGATCTGCTTCATGATGTGCAGCGATTCTTCTACAGATATCTTTCCGTGCTCTTTTATGTATTGTTTGAGTGTTTTTCCCTGCACGTATTCCATAACAATAAAATAGATTTCTTCATCCTCTCCGACATCATAAATACTTACAATGTTCGGATGATCAAGACTCGTAGCTGATTCAGCTTCCCTTTTAAATCGTCTGATAAAATCCTCGTCTTTATTAAACTCTGAACGAAGAACCTTTACTGCTACATCCCTGTCTAGAATTAAATCTTTTGCTCGATAAACGATGGCCATTCCGCCGTCACCAATGACTTCTAAAAGCTTGTAGCGGCCACTGACTCTTTTTCCTATCATGTTATTGCTTCCCCTTTTGTTTCTGTGTCAGAACTATTCTGTATAAGGATAGCAGTAATGTTATCTTCTCCACCGGCCTCTTTTGCCCACGTGATTAATTTTTCTACCTTATCATTTACGGTCTCACCAGTATAGTCTAAAACTTCCTGAATCCGCTTAAAGGATACTTTATCGGATAGCCCGTCTGAACAAAGCAGCAGATAATCCCCTTTGTTCCATATGATATGATTTACTTCTGCTTCTACGGTCTCATCAGTACCCACAGCTTTCATAATCATGTTTCTTCGCGGGTGGATCTCGGCTTCATCTTCTGTAATCTGACCAGACTTAACCAATTCTTGAACGAGTGAGTGATCATCAGTTACTCTTTTGAGCTCACCATTTGAATACAAATAACAGCGGCTGTCCCCGATATGCGCAACCGTAACCTCACTGTTCGTTCCAAGTGCAGCAACAATGGTAGTTCCCATCCCTCTTGTTTCAGGGTTTTGTTGAGAAAAATCAAAGATATGTTTATTTGCATCTCGGAGAACATTTTGGATCCAGCCTTTCACGCTGCCCATGTTTTCCTCAAACTGACCCCAGGCTTCTTTTATTACGTTAAGGGCTTCTTGACTGGCTATATCTCCAGCTTTATGTCCCCCCATACCATCTGCGATAACTGCAAGAAAGTGTTCACCCTTTGTGAACACTTCCCCGCTGTCTTCATTATGCTTCCTTACCATTCCAACGTCTGTTTGAAAGGCAATTTGCATTTCCCCGTCACCTCGTCTCTTCTTTACGTTCCTTCGCACGCAGCTGGCCACATGCTGCGTCAATGTCATGTCCTTGTTCTCTTCTGATGGTGGCATTAATGCCTCTTGAGGTTAACGTCTCTAAGAACTTAAATATTTGTGTTTTTGGAGTTCGTACATAATCTCTTTCAGGTACATAGTTTACTGGAATTAAATTTACGTGACACTTGATATCTTTAATAAGATCAGCCAGTTCATTAGCATGGTCAACTGAATCGTTTACTTTTCCAAATAAACCATATTCAAACGTAACTCGGCGGCCCGTTTTCTTAATGTAGTAACGGATAGAATCCATCAATTCATTTAATGGATACATTCTGTTTACAGGCATTAAACGGCTTCTAGTTTCTGTGTTTGGTGCATGAAGTGAAATCGCAAAGTTAATCTGCATACCTTCGTCAGCAAACTTGTAAATATATGGTACAACACCACTAGTTGATATCGTAATGTGTCGTGCACCGATGTTTAATCCTTGATCATGATTAATAATTTTCAAGAACGACATAAGTCCTTCGTAGTTGTCGAAAGGTTCTCCAATCCCCATTACAACGACAGAACTTACTCTTTCTTCTGTTTCATCCAAAGCTCGTTGAACTTGAAGGACTTGCGCAACAATTTCACCTGCTTGAAGATTTCGTTTTAATCCGCCTAATGTTGACGCACAGAAAGTACAGCCTAAACGGCAGCCTACTTGTGTTGTTACACAAATGCTATTTCCGTATTCGTGTCTCATGAGCACAGTCTCGATTGAATAGCCGTCTTGCAGCTCAAATAAGAATTTGATCGTACCGTCAGATGATTCTTGACGGACCACTTCTTTAAGAGGCTTTATATAATAATCTTTTTCAAGTTTTTCACGCAAACCTAGAGGAAGATTTGTCATTTCCTCAAAAGATGATACACGTTTTTTATAAAGCCATTCAAAGATTTGCTTTCCTCTGAACTTAGGCTCTCTAATATCAGTCAGCCATGCTTCAAGCTCATGAAGCTCTACTGAAAAGATAGAAGGCTTAATATTCGGCTTTGTTTGTTTCTCTGTTAAAGGTTTAAGCATGTTTCTCACCACCTGTTGTCTTTTTTCTGTATGCTGCAATATAAAAACCATCACTATTAAAATAATGAGGCATGATCTGAAGGTCTGATCTTCCATCCATTATATAGGATTTCACGGTTTCTGGCATTTTTTCTGCAAAATGAGGATCCCACTCGAATTCTGGGTGGTTCGATAAAAACCAATCAGCAACTCTATCGTTTTCATCCTTATCTACAGTACATGTACTGTAGACCAGTAATCCGCCTTCTTTAACCATGTCTGAAGCTGAATCTAAAATATCTCTTTGGATGGTTGTTAGTCTCATTACATCTTCTTCTGATTTTGACCACTTTAAATCTGGTTTTTTGCGGATGACACCAAATCCGCTGCAAGGTGCATCTACAAGAACTCTATCAAACGTTCCAGCCGAAAACTTTTCGGAAACTTTACGAGCATCCAATACAGATGACTCAATATTTTCAAGGCCGAGACGATCAGCTTGTTTTTTAATCAAATCAATTTTATGTGCATGAAGATCAAGCGAAACAACCTTTCCTTGTCCTTGCATCATTTCTGCCATATGTGTTGATTTTCCGCCAGGTGCTGCGCACGTATCAAGTATGTTTTCACCTGGAACTGGAGCAACCGCTCGGGCAACAAGCATGGAGCTTTCATCTTGAATGGTTACAAGACCGTTTTTATACACTTCCGTTCCTGGCAGATAACCTTCCTTGATAATGATACCCTCAGGAGACAATTCTCCTTCCTCAGCCAAAACTCCTTCTTCTTCAAGGAGCTGGAGAACGTCTTCCCTTTTTGTTTTATTCACGTTCACTCTTGCTGTAACCGGTGAAGCAAGCAGATTCGATTCAGCCATATTCTTAGCATCTTCTTGACCGAACTGTTCGCTCCAACGATTGTATAGCCATTGAGGCATGCTGTATGCGAGCGCCTCTTTTTCAGAGCCCTCACTCGCTTTTTTATCCATAGCCTCTGTACCTTCTCGCTGTAATTTGCGCAGAATACCGTTTACAAGTCCTGCCAACCCTTGATTGCCGCGTTGTTTCGTAATTTCTACCGCTTCATGAATGATGGCGTGATCAGGAACACGATCTAAATATAGCATCTGAAAAATAGATAGCCTTAACAGCGTTAATACCCAGCGATCTTTTTTCTTAATAGGCTTATTTAGTAATTGTTCTAAATAAAAATCAATCGTATTTTTACGTTGTATCGTTCCATAAACGATGTTTGTTAACAGGCCTTTATCCACACTTTTTATGGATGTGTTTTGCAGTGTTTGGTTTAGCTGCAAATTGCTGTATGCCTGATTTTGTTCTATTTTAAGTAAAACGTCCAGGGCGATTGCCCGAATGTTGTTTTCCAACTCTACTCACCTAATTTCAAGCCTTTTGCAATGCTTGCTCCTTTAAGATAATCACTTGCTAACATTCTCTTTTTTCCAGAGAGCTGCAAGTCTGTAATAATGATACTCGTCTTATTTCCTGTCGCAACCTGCAGACCCTTTTCTTGAACCCCGATTACGGTACCAGGCTCTGCATCAGAAGACGTTTCTTGCTTTTCGCCCCACCACACTTTTAAGGGTTGTCCATTTAAAAACGTGTAGGCAACAGGCCATGGATGAAGTCCGCGGATATGGTTATAAATTTGTTCACCTGTTAATGTCCAATCAATTTTTTCCTGCTCACGAGTAATATTCCAAGCAAATGATACTTCTTCATCAGCTTGCTTGATTGGTGTAAGCTTACCTCCTACAAGGAGAGGAATCGTTTCTGACAATAATTTAGCTCCAGCAGCGCTCAATTTATCGTGCATGGAACCAACATGATCCTTTTCTTCGATCGGAACTTCAACTTGGGTAAGTATATCACCTGCGTCTAATTTTTCAACCATATACATAATCGTGATACCTGTTTTGTCGTTTCCATCGATAATACTCTTATGAATCGGAGCACCACCACGATATTTTGGAAGCAATGACGCGTGGACATTGATACAGCCATGTTGAGGTGTTTCTAATATTGCTTTTGGCAGGATCTGTCCATATGCAGCTGTTACGATTAAATCAGGATTAAGAGCAATGATTTCTTCATAGTCTTCACGGAGTTTAATAGGCTGATACACAGAAATCCCATGTTTAAGCGCTTCTTCTTTAACAGGGGTTTGTTTAATCTCTTTTTTTCTCCCCACTGGCTTGTCTGGCTGAGTTACAACTCCAACCACATCATAGCCATCTTCAACTAGCTGACGAAGAACGGGTACGGAAAAGTCTGGTGTTCCCATAAATAAAACCTTCATGTCTTTATCCCTCCAATTCCTCATTCTCGTAATAGGCGATTACTTTAGAGGTGAATAATATGCCATGAAGATGATCGATTTCATGTAGAATCGCTCGAGCAAGAAAATCATTTGCTTTAATAGTAAATTCTTTTCCACTTTCATCTTGAGCCGTTACCGTAACCTCAAAAGGACGTTCAACATCACCAAAAAGTCCCGGGAAGCTCAAGCAGCCTTCAGGACCTGTTTGGCTGCCTGATGTTTTCTTAACAACAGGGTTGATTAGAACGATTTGTCCTTTTTCATCACCAACATCTACAACAGCTATTCTCTCTGCTATGCCAATTTGTGGTGCAGCAAGGCCAACACCTTCAGCATCATACATCGTATCAAACATATCTTGTACTAACTTCTTCAAATTTTTATCAAATCTATTAACGATCTTACATTCAGTTTCTAAAACTGGATCTGGATGTTCAACGATTTTACGAATTGTCATTATTATCTCCTTAACTGGCTACATAAGTGTTTGGGCGTTTAAATCCCCCGTTATTTGCAGATCTTTCATATCTTTGTCTTTTTGAAAATGAGCAATAATTTCTTCAAACCAAATTCTAAGCTCCGGCTCATTTTTGTATTTTATCATGACCTGGTAGCGATATCTATCCTTCACTCGTGCGATAGGCGATGTTACAGGACCTAATAGCAAGCTCTCAGGCGATAACCGTTTTGATAGAAAACTCGCAGCTTTTTCACTTGCTTCGACGACTTGCATCAAATCCAGATGGCTGAACGTCAATAACCCTAAATAATAAAACGGAGGGTATTGGTGAAGCTTTCTCGTTTGCATCTCATGATTATAAAAGGTTTGATAATCATGCTTTGATGCAAGCTGAATGCTGTAATGCTGTATATCATACCCCTGCACGATTACTTTACCTTCTAGTTCATGTCTGCCTGCACGTCCACTAACTTGTGTGAGAAGCTGAAACGTTTTTTCAGAAGCTCTGAAATCGGGCAGGTGCAGCATCGTGTCAGCAGCAAGTACACCTACAAGTGTTACCTTTGGAAAATCGAGTCCTTTTGCAATCATCTGCGTACCAAGAAGAATATCAGCTTCACCATTTTCAAAAGCTGTTAACAGCTTTTCGTGGCTTCCTTTTTTTGAAGTTGTATCCACATCCATCCGTATGACACGAGCTTCAGGAAGTACTTTAGCGAGCTCTTCTTCTACTTTTTGCGTTCCTGTTCCGAAGAATCGGATATGCTCTGAAGTACAAGATGGACAAGCAGACGGTATACTCTCTTTATAGCCGCAATAGTGACATTTTAATTCACCGAATCTTTTATGATAGGTTAATGAAATATCACAGTGCGGACATTGTGCTACATACCCGCAATCTCTGCAGAGTATGAAAGAGGCATATCCTCTTCGATTAAGAAACAATACAGATTGTTCACCTTTTTCTATTCCGTTCTTTAGCTTGTCCATTAATGGAAGTGAAAACATGGAACGATTTCCATTCTTCAGCTCTTCCCTCATATCAACGATTGTCACTTCAGGCATCGGATTAGAATGTACACGATTGGCCAGTTCAGCTAACTGATAACGGCCCTTTTGAGCTCTTGCATAGGTCTCTAGCGCTGGTGTCGCACTTCCAAGTACAATCGGACATGAGTAAAACTTCCCTCTCCAAATCGCTACGTCTCGTGCATGATAGCGGGGATGATCCTCTTGTTTATAGCTTGTTTCATGTTCTTCATCTATGATTACAATGCCCAGATTTTGAAAGGGTGCAAATATAGCAGAACGTGCTCCCACAACGACAGAAACTTCTTTTCGCAGAATTTTACGCCATTCATCATATTTCTCACCAATGGATAATCCGCTGTGCAGCACAGCGACAGCACTTCCGAATCGTCCTTTAAAACGGTTTACCATCTGTGGTGTCAGTGAGATCTCTGGTACAAGTACGATCGCTTCTTTCCCTTTATCGAGAACAGACTGAATGGACTGTAAATAGACCTCAGTCTTTCCGCTTCCGGTAACACCATGCAGAAGCACGGTTTCGTGTTCGTTTTTTTCGATAGAATCAAGTATGGGCTTTATCGCATTTTCTTGGTTTTCCGTAAGAGTAAGAGGCTCAGTTCGTTTCATGGTTCGCCCTTGGAACGGATCTCTATAAACCTCTTTTTCTTCTATAGAAATAATTCCTTTTTTCAAAAGAGTTTGGGCAGTTGAAAGAGAAGCACCTGTTTCTGCTAAGATTTCTTGGAGAGGATACTCTCCAGGTGGTCTGTTGAGCAGTTCTGAAAGTAACGCTTTTTGCTTTTCCGCTTTCTTTTGATTTTGTTCCAATGTTTCTTCTGCTGATGATTTGTCAGCAATTACAACGAACTTTACTTTCTTTTTATTTGCTTTGTTCTTAACTTTATAAACAACATCAAGTACTCCCTCTTTTGCGAGAGTCTGCAGCGTTTGCAATAAATCCGGATTCTCTTTTGTTACATCACTTACATTGATTTCATTGTTTGCTGAAAGAAGTGGTGCAATTGTGTCTGGCAACTTTTCCGGTTGTAACACTTGAAAGCTCTTCTCATATGTTGCTTTCATCGCTGCAGGCAGCATAGCTTGATAAGCCGTAATATAAAAGCTTAGCGTATTCTCAGCAAGCCACCTGCCAAGCTCTATAAGTTCAGTAGTTAGAACAGGAAGCGGATCAAGAATTTCAGAAATGTTTTTCATTCCTTTTACTGATGATGACGATTTCAACTCCAGAATGAATCCTTGAAGTTTTCTTGGTCCAAACGGAACGATAACCCTCATTCCGGGCTCTGCCCAAGTCTCCCATTCAGGAGGAACCTTGTAGTCAAAGGTTTTATTCACACTTCCAGATGGAACGTCTACCACAACAGCGGCTATCATCGATTCATCAATTCCATCACTTCTTCAAAAATTTCTCTTGCCGCTTTTTCTTTAGAAAGGATCGGAAGAGTTTTCATCGAACCATCCTTTTTAATCATCATAATTTCATTCGTGTCACTGCCAAAGCCTGATCCTTCTTTTGAAACATCATTTCCAACAACCATATCCAAGTTCTTTCTTGTGAGCTTGTCTTTTGCATAGTTTTCAAGATTTTCTGTTTCTGCTGCAAAACCGATCAATACTTGATGTTCTTTCCTCTCGCCTAACGCTTGTAAAATATCGTCCGTTTTTTTCAGTTCAATCGTCCACGTATCGTTCTTTTTCTTAAATTTATTGTTATGAACAATAGTCGGCGTATAATCAGCGACTGCTGCACATTTGATTACTATATCTTGTTCGCTGAAACGCGAAAGCACTGCGTCAAACATCTCTCTTGCTGAAGTTACCTTTTCAACTGCGATACCATCAGGAATGGAAAGCGATGTAGGTCCAGTTACGAGCGTAACGTCAGCACCCAAATCTTTAGCTACAGCCGCGATTGCGTAGCCCATCTTACCAGACGAATGATTTGTAAAATAACGAACGGGATCGAGTTCCTCTCTCGTTGGTCCAGCCGTTACAAGCACTTTCTTTCCTTTTAAAGGTGCTGTATGCTCTACTTTCTTTTCATGAAAATAAGTATGAACGGATTGAATTAATTCTTCTGGTTCTGCAAGTCTCCCTTTACCGATCCACCCGCACGCAAGAAGTCCTTCGTTCGGTTCGATGAAACGCCAGCCAAATGTGGAGAGCGTCTCCATGTTTCTCATTACAGCTGGATGATTAAACATGTTCACATTCATGGCAGGTGCGATCAGCACATCTGCTTTTGTTGCGAGCAGAGTGGTGGTAAGCATATCATCAGCGATGCCGTTTGCCAGTTTTCCAATAACATTTGCCGTCGCAGGAGCAATCATGACAAGATCAGCCCAATCTGCAAGATCAATATGGCTTACAACGGCAGGTTCTTTCTCTTCAAACGTATCTGTATAAACTTCTTGCCGTGTCAGCGTTTGAAAGGTAAGTGGTGTAATGAATTTTTGAGCAGATTGAGTCAAGATTACTTTTACTTCATATCCGCTTTGATATAATCTGCTTGCAACAGTAGCTGCCTTGTATGCAGCAATTCCGCCTGATACGGCAAGCAATATTTTTTTCTTTTCCATAATAAACCCCTTCCGCCGCTCTTATCTTATACATTCCACATCTATTTTACAGCATTACTATGTAATTAAAAAATTTAATGAAACATGTTCTAAACAAAAAAATAACAACCTTTTGTCAAGGTTGTATATTTTTTCGCTGTTCTATTAATCTTCAGGTGTTTCTCCAACTTTTGTTAATATGCCAGACTGAATTTCCTCAAGAGCTTTTCCAACAAACTTGTGTGATACTGGCTTTGTGATCTGCTGATTGTCATACTGCTGGATTTCTCTAGCACGCTTAGAACTAAGTGTTACTAGGGAATATTTTGAATCTATTTTTTCCATAAGAGAGTCGATGGATGGATATAGCATTATTGGTCATCTCCTAAAATTTTTTCGTATTTTGGACGAACTCTGTCCACTCGGCAATGTTCAGTAGTAATGATCGCTTTAATTCGATTACAAGCTGAGTCAATCTCATCATTCACAACGGAATAATCATAGTGTCTCATGAGTTCAATTTCTTCTTTGGCAACAGACATACGATTGTTGATCAAATCTTCTGTTTCTGTGCCGCGACCAACAATACGACTTCTTAATTCATCCAGACTTGGAGGTGTTAAAAAGATAAACACTCCTTCTGGAAAAATGTTTTTAACTTGAAGTGCACCTTGAACTTCAATCTCTAAAATAACATCTTTGCCTTCATCAAGCGTTTGGTTCACATATTCAATCGGTGTCCCATAATAGTTGCCAACATATTCTGCCCACTCGAGCAGCTCTTTATTTTCGATCATATTTAGGAACTCTTCTTTTGATTTAAAGAAGTATTCTACCCCATGCCGTTCGCCTTCACGCGGCTTTCTCGTCGTGGCTGAAACGGAGTATTGAATGTCCAGCTTTTGTTCTCGCAGCGCTTTACATACAGTTCCTTTTCCAACACCAGACGGACCGGAAAGTACAAACAGAATGCCTCTTTCTTTTTCCATAAAAACCTCCACAACCTAACTTTCTTCTGAGCCCTCATCAACTGACATCAGTCTGTGAGCTACAGTTTCTGGCTGTACAGCTGACAAGATGACATGATCACTGTCAGTCACTACAACCGCTCTCGTTCTGCGGCCATATGTAGCATCAATCAGCATGTTCTTTTCTCGCGCAACCGTGATTAATCGTTTGATCGGTGCAGATTCAGGACTGACTACCGCAATAATCCGGTGAGCAGCAACAATATTTCCGTACCCAATATTAATTAATTTCATCTCTAAACGCCCCTAACCTGCTACTATTCTAGCCAAATGGAATAACGGGTCATACGCTAGTAGTACGATATTGTGAAAAACTGTACACATGTTCTTATATTTTAGCACATAAATCCTGAAATCTAAACAAATTTCCCTTTTTTTAAGGAAATAACGTGAAAACTTGAATTCTGAACCCTGTAGCTTGAAAAAATGTTTGTAGATTCGTTGAACCTTGAGAATCGCTCATAAAAGTCTGGAATCGCTCATAAAAGTCTGGAATCGCTCATAAAAGTCTGGAATCGCTCATAAAAGTCTGGAATCGCTCATAAAAGTCTGGAATCGCTCATAAAAGTCTGGAATCGCTCATAAAAGTCTGGAATCGCTCATAAAAGTCTGGAATCGCTCATAAAAGTCTGGAATCGCTCATAAAAGTCTGGAATCGCTCATAAAAGTCTGGAATCGCTCATAAAAGTCTGGAATCGCTCATAAAAGTCTGGAATCGCTCATAAAAGTCTGGAATCGCTCATAAAAGTCTGGAATCGCTCATAAAAGTCTGGAATCGCTCATAAAAGTCTGGAATCGCTCATAAAAGTCTGGAATCGCTCATAAAAGTCTGGAATCGCTCATAAAAGTCTGGAATCGCTCATAAAAGTCTGGAATCGCTCATAAAAGTCTGGAATCGCTCATAAAAGTCTGGAATCGCTCATAAAAGTCTGGAATCGCTCATAAAAGTCTGGAATCGCTCGTCCAGCGTGCTTGCCAGCCGCTGGACGAGCACCGATGTTGCCAAATTTAGCATAAAACAAACGAAGCTGGCTCCCGTTCACGAGAGCCAGCTTATATTTTATCGTGCTTCTCTTTTAAACAACTGAAAACCTGCCAATGCAAATGTTGGAATGGACGCCATGCCCATGACGAGCAGCCATTGTCTCACAGAAAGCGGGACAGTATGGAATATGTCTTGCAATGGCTCTACATACATAACAACAAGCAGTAAAAGAATGGATGAAATGACCGCTAGTACCAGATATCCGTTTTGGAACGGATTTCTATGGAAAACGGAACGTTCACTTCGGCAATCGAATACGTGTATCAATTGCGCCATAACTAACGTGGCAAATGCGACGGACTGTGCGACGATTAGTTGATCTGGATTTTCTTTTAACGTCACCCAAAACGCTAAAATGGTGGCAGCCCCTATTAAAAATCCACGAGAAACGATTTTCCAGCCAAGCCCTCTTGAGAAGACTCCTTCTTTTGCTTGTCTTGGCTTTCTTCTCATAACATCTTCTTCAGCCTGATCGACACCGAGGGCCATGGCAGGTAATCCGTCTGTTACTAAGTTTACCCATAGAATTTGGATTGGCACTAATGGCAATGGCAATCCCATAATCATCGCAAACAGCATGACTAGAATTTCGCCGACATTGGATGCAAGAAGATAACGAATAAACTTTCTGATGTTTTCATAGATATTTCTTCCTTCTTCTATCGCAGAGCGAATCGTAGCAAAGTTGTCGTCTCCGAGAACGAGGGAGGATGCTTCTTTGGCAACATCTGTTCCTGTTACTCCCATCGCAATACCGATATTAGCTGACTTTATCGCTGGAGCGTCATTTACCCCATCACCTGTCATCGCTACAACATGACCTTTACGCTGCAGAGACTTTACAATTTTCAACTTATGTTCAGGGGATACCCTTGCGTATACATAAACATCTTCAGAAACTTTATCGAGCTCTTCATCACTTAATTGGGCGAGTTCCGCACCTTCCATAACTCTTCCGCCGTCCGGCAGCATGTTTAATTTTTTTGCTATACTTGCAGCTGTAACAACGTGGTCACCTGTTATCATAACCGTTTTGATTCCAGCAGTCTGACAATCTCTTATACTCTCTTCAACCTCAGGGCGCGGTGGGTCCATCATACCTTGCAGCCCAATAAAAGTAAGGTTTCTTTCTGCAAAAGAGGCTTGCGAATAATACTCTCCCTCTTTTAACGGCCGAATCGCAACGGCAATCGTCCGGAGGGCCTGACTTCCAAGAGCGTAGATCGCTTCTTTAATTCTTTCTTTATGTGCTTGTTTCATTAATTGCTTTTTGTCGTCCCACACAATGTAATCACTTTTTTCAAGTAAAACATCTGGTGCTCCCTTTACAACGAGCATCTGATTTCCATCTGTATCTTGAACAACGACACTCATCATTTTACGTGTAGAATCAAAAGGAAACTCATGCTGATGCGTAAATTGTTCACTCAAAGACTCTTTAGTAATGCCTGCTTTATGCGCACTAACAAGTAAGGCCGTCTCAGTTGGATCACCGATTTCCAGCAGTGAACCTTTCTTTCCTTCTTCAATGGAAGCATTATTACATAGTGCCGCATATGCCAAAACCTCTGTCAGTTTATCTTCGCGTTTATTACTTTCTTGGATATTCGCTCCAACAACTTCAAAACCTTCTTCACCGACAGTCCATTGTGTGCCTTGAGACCAAACACGCGTTACAGTCATTTTATTTTGCGTAAGCGTACCCGTTTTATCAGAACAGATAACAGTTGCACAGCCTAAAGTTTCTACAGAAGGAAGCTTGCGGACAATGGCGCGCTTCCGAATCATCTTTTGTACTCCAAGTGCGAGTGCAATTGTAACGATTGCCGGGAGTCCTTCAGGAATAGCCGCAACAGCAAGTGATACCCCAGCTAAAATCATGCTATACAGATCATGTCCTTGCATCACACCCGCTAGTACAACAAGTACGGTTAAAAGTAGAGCAAGTGCGATTAAGATTTTACCAAGTTGTTCAAGCTTCATTTGAAGAGGTGTTGCAATGTTTTCCGCAGTTTGAATCAAATGTGCGATCTTGCCCATTTCTGTTTTCATACCCGTTGCAACAACGATACCTTGTCCTGTTCCTCTCGTGACCATTGTTCCCATAAACGCCATATTCTCTTGATCACCGAGGTTCAGGTCATCAGCAGAAATAAGATTGTTATGCTTTTGGGCAGGCACGGATTCCCCAGTAAGTGCGGACTCCTCGATTTGCAAACCTGACGTTTTTAATAATCGAATATCGGCTCCTACTCTATCACCGCTTCTTACTTTGATTACATCTCCTGTGACGACATCTTTAGCGGCGATTGACACCCATTTACCTTCTCTTAAAACTTGTGCAGTCGGTGCAGAGAGTTCTTTTAGGGAAGCCAGTGACTTTTCAGCTTTTCTTTCTTGAATAAACCCTAGAATTCCGTTCATTACAACGATCAAGATGATGGCAATCGCGTCTAAATATTCTCCTAAAAAACCAGAAAGCAACGTGGCAGCCAGTAATACTAAAACCATGAAATCCTTGAATTGTGCGAGAAACATTAAAATGGCAGACTGCTTCTTACCTTCTTCTAACTGATTCGGTCCATCTAGCTTTAACCGTCGTTCTTGCTCGCTTTTTGTGAGCCCTTCTTCCATCCTGCTGTTCAGTATGGATTCAATTTCGTCTTGCGGCAGCTGGTACCAATTCATAGCTTCCACCTCTAATAAGATTAGTTAATAGCATTTATATGCAGGCATGTCCGCAAAAATGCTATACTATGAATCAGAAATAAGAGGTGAACCAAATCATGAGTTTTGATGGAATAATGACACGTGCAATAACTACAGAATTACAGAACACACTTACGTCAGGCAGAATTTCAAAAGTATATCAGCCACATAAGACAGATCTTGTTTTTACTATCCGTGCGAACGGAAAGAACCATAAGCTATTATTATCTGCCAACCCCTCTTTTGCGAGAGTGCATCTGACAGAGCACACATATGAAAATCCGGATACTCCACCCATGTTCTGTATGCTGCTCAGAAAGCATTTAGAAGGAGCTTTTATTGAAAAAATTGAACAGCTTGATTTGGAGAGAATTATTACGATCACTGTAAAAAACCGTGATGAGATCGGGGACGAAACAACAAAGGTCCTATACGTTGAAGTCATGGGCAGACATAGCAACATTATCTTAGTTGACGAAAAATCAGGAAAGATTGTAGATAGCATAAAACATATTCCGAGCTTTCAAAATCGTCACAGAACCATTCTTCCAGGTTTTCAGTACGTGATGCCTCCTGCACAGGAAAAGACAGATCCTTTTGCCATTACAAATAAAGATGAATTAATATCAAGGATTTCTTGGAACGAAGGAAAATTAGATAAACAGTTTGTAGCGAGATTCAGTGGGTTCTCTCCCTTGATCGCAAAAGAAATCGTTTACCGAGCTGGTCTATCCGTTAAAGAGGAAGTTGCGGACGCGTTCTTTGAAGTAATGAAGCAGCTATCCCAGCAAAACTACGAACCTCAAATGATAACAAATGAAAAGAAAGAATACTTTTCTGTCATTCCTTTAAGTCATGTTACAGGTGAGATTCGCCTTTTTGATACGGTAAGCAAAATGCTCGATCGCTTTTTCTATGGCAAAGCTGACAGAGATCGCATTAAACAGCAGGCAAATGATCTCGAAAAATACTTGTCCAACGAGTATGACAAGATCACAAAAAAGATCGGCAAGCTAGAAAAAGAACTTCAGCAAACGGTCAACGCAGAAGAGTATCAAAGAAAAGGTGAACTGCTTACTGCGTATATGTATTTAGCGAAAAAAGGCGATAAAGAAATAGAAGTTGAGGATTATTTCTCAGAGGACCAGCCATTGGTTAAGATTACTCTCGATCCGCTTAAAACACCTGCAGATAATGCGCAAAGCTACTTCAAAAAATATGCAAAGCTGAAGAAGTCTGTTTCAATCATCAAAGATCAAATCGAAAAGTCAAAGAATGAATTGCTTTACTTTGAAAGACTGATTGTTCAGATGGATTCTGCATCCATGAAAGATGTTGAAGAAATTCGAGAAGAGCTCGGTGAAGGCGGTTATTTAAAACACCGGCAAAGTAAAAATAAGAAAAAACAAAACAAGACGCCTCAGCCAGAGAAATTTGTTTCAACTGATGGAACCGAAATCTTAGTTGGAAAGAACAATAAACAAAATGATTATCTCACGTTCAAACTGTCACGTGCGAATGAAACATGGCTTCATACAAAAGACATTCCAGGCTCACATGTGCTGATCCGTTCATCATCTCCAAGTGACTCAGCATTACAAGAAGCTGCAATATTAGCAGGATTTTTCAGCAAAGCTAAGAATTCCAGCTCAGTACCCGTTGACTATACGCTAGTCAAGCATGTAAAAAAACCAAACGGAGCAAAGCCTGGGTTTGTTATTTATGATAATCAGCAAACGCTTTATGTGACACCAGATGAAGATCTTGTTTTTCGTTTAAAGAATTAGGTTTTATCTAACGGAGAGTGGCATGTAAAAGAATTTGGATTTTTCATCATTGAAAAGTTGATTGAAGTGAAAGGTGGGAGACTCCTCGAAAATGAAAAGCACATTTTCTTCGTGCGATGCGACGCTGCCGAAGCCTTCCTTGTCCTGCGGGAAAAGCGGTCAGGTGAGACCCTTAAGGGCGCAAAGCGGCAAGGGGCTCACCGCCTGCCCCGCGGAAAGCGAGCACCTGGAACGGAAATCAACTACCCTAAAGGACTACAAAAATGACTAACAAAAAAGCAGAACAGCATGATTTAGCTGTTCTGCTCTTTTTTTGCTGTGGTAATCAGTGCAAGCCCGCCTAATACTTCTTTATGTTTGATCTCCGTAAAACGAAGGTTTTGAAGCAATGCTGTCATCTCATCCTCCGTGTAACGGTGTCTTCTCGTACTTACATTAGACCATTTTAATAAAGCCGTTCTTTCAAAGCCCGAGATTCCCTGTTCCTTTCCGTAAGAAGCAGCAGTCTCCTGACTCATCTTTTCACTTGGATTAAGCATAGCGATCATACCATCTTGCTTAAGTATACGATTCACTTCCCGTATCCCATTAGCTGGGTCTGGCAATAAAAACATGACACAGGTGGATAACGCTAAATCAAATGTCTCATCTTTGAATGGCAGATCTTCTGCATCTGCTACTACAAATTCACTTTTACCACTTAATTCATGGTAAAAGAATTGCTGAATACTCGCCTTCACCATTTCAGATGACAAATCGACACCAACTAATTTTTTCGCGTCCTCTGCCCCTCGCAGCAAAAGCCTGCCTGTTCCACACCCTACATCTAAAACTTCTTTTTCAACCCATGACCCTGTTGTTTCTTTTAGCGTGTCGTGTATTTCTTTCAGCCATGTTGTACGTGCCATTGCATCAAAAAAAGAAACAAGTTCGTCAAATTCCTCACCGTTCATTTTTCTCAAAATCGTAGTCTCCTTAGAATACTATTTGGAAAAAGAGGCTGCTCCCCAATGTTCTGGGTCTTGTTGCCATTCTTTTAATAAAGAAAGCCCCTGTGCACTAATCTTACCGCTTTCTTGTGCTTCCTCTATTAATGTACTAAAGTTTGTAACCGTTTGAAAAGGAATATCTAGTTCACCAAGTGCGTCATCTGCTTTTTTCAATCCGTAGCTAAAGATCGCTACAACACCTAACACTTCAATCCCCGCTTCACGAAGTGCAAGTACAGATTGGATAGAGCTTTTTCCTGTAGAAATCAAATCTTCAACAACAACCGCTTTTCTGCTTTTTTCTGTTAATCCTTCGATTTGTTTCGCTTTTCCGTGAGCTTTTGCGCTTGAGCGTACATAGCACATCGGCAGGTTCACTTGTTCAGCTACAAACGCAGCATGCGGGATACCCGCTGTTGCGGTTCCTGCGATTAAATCCACTTCTGGATAGTGATTTTGAATTAACGCAGCAAGCTCTTCAGCAACTTGTTTTCGGATTTCTGGATACGCGATGATGAGACGGTTGTCGCAATAAATAGGAGACTTTAACCCTGAAGACCACGTATACGGTTTTTCTGGTGATAATGTTACGGCTTCGATATTAAGCAAGTGTCGGGAAACTGTTGTTTTCATAGCTTTCTCTCCATTCATTGAAAATTTCTTCATAAGTACTCACTGGTTCTTCAGCTCCTGTAATGCTTCGGCCGACAACCATATAATCCGATTTCTTTATAGCTGCTTCCCCTGGTGTTGCTACTCTCGCCTGGTCATGCGTCTCGGATCCAGAAAGTCTGATACCAGGAGTTACTGTAAGGAAGTCTTCTCCGCATACGTTCTTGATAGAAGCAGCTTCTTGCACCGAACACACGACACCATCCAGACCTGCATGCTTCGCAAGTTTCGCATAGTGTGACACGCAGTCGTTCAGATCGATATCCTTGATCAATAATTCTTCTTTCAGCACTTTTTCTGTTGTGCTCGTCAGTTGAGTGACAGCGATCAATTTCGTATGATGAGCACCTGCTGCAAGAAGACCTTCCTTAGCGGCTTTCATCATCGCTACTCCTCCCGCAGCATGCACATTAACCATATCAATATTCAGTCCACCGAGAACTTTCATTGCTTTATGAACAGTCGTAGGAATATCATGAAGCTTTAAATCTAGGAAAACGCGAAAGTTTTGTTCTTTAAGCCACCTGACAAAGGAAGCACCTTCTGCATAAAAAAGTTCCATACCGACTTTTACATAAGGAGACTGACCATCAAAATTTGCTAAAAACACCTTTGCTTTTTTGGCATTTTCAAAGTCTAGCGCGATGATAACGGGGTTTTCCATTGCTTAAAACTCCTTCCTGTCATTTCGCTTATATGTTCAACACCAATCTCATCCAGTAATGATGGAAGCTTTTCGATAATTTCTGGACACACATACGGGTTCACGAAGTTTGCGGTTCCTACCGCTACAGCAGAAGCTCCCGCTGACATCATTTCCAGTACATCTTCAGCAGTACTCACACCGCCCATGCCGATGATCGGAAGTGAAACTTTTTGACTAACTTCATAAATCATACGTATCGCTACAGGTTTGATGGCTGGACCAGATAATCCACCTGTTTTGTTCGCCAAGATAGGATTTCCCGTTCTCCAGTCCAGTTTCATGCCGACAAGTGTATTGATCATTGAAAGGCCGTCTGCACCTGCGTCCTCCACTGCTTGAGCCATCTCTACGATGTTTGATACATTCGGTGAAAGTTTTACGTACACAGGTTTTTGTGATGCGTTTTTTACTTTTCGTGTTAGATCTGCAGCTGACTTATAATGTGTTCCAAACTGAATGCCGCCTTCTTTTACATTCGGGCAGGAAATGTTTAACTCAACCGCTGATACAAGAGGTGAAGAAGAAATTTGTCTGGTTACTTCGATATATTCTTCTTCTGTTGATCCTGCAATATTAGCTAAGATCGGTATGTTGTATGGTTTTAGCGCAGGAAGTTCATTTTCAATGATGTTTGCAACTCCTGGATTTTGTAGCCCAATGGCGTTTAGCATGCCACTTTCAGTTTCGGCTACTCGGGGTGTCGGGTTTCCGAAACGCCCCTCAAGCGTAGCTGCTTTAATCGTAATACCGCCAAGAAGGCTTAAGTCATACCATTTTGAATATTCTTTTCCAAATCCAAAACAACCTGATGCAGGCAGAATGGGGTTCTTCATATTTAATCCTGGCAATGAAACACTTAGCCGACTCATAAAACAACCTCCCCCATCTTGAATACTGGTCCGTCGCTGCAAATTTTTACATAACCTGATTTCCTTGTTTCGGTCGGACATACACATGCAAAACACGCTCCGATGCCACAGCCCATCCTTTCTTCTAAAGAAAGATAACCGTCTAAACTACCCGCTCTATCTTCCACAGCTTTTAGCATTACTGCTGGGCCAACAGAATAAATAACTGGTTCCTCTTCCATGCATCTTTCCATCGCATCTGTAACAAATCCTTTTATACCAAGAGAACCATCTACCGTCGTTACAATCGTTTCACCGATTTCTTTAAACTTATCTACATAAAAGCTATCTTTAAAAGATTGATAACCTAAGATGAAGGTAACTTCAACTCCAACATTTTTAAGCTGTTTTCCAAGGTAGTAAAGCGGCGGTACACCAATTCCTCCACCTATTAGGAGTGCACTTCTTTTTCCATCAACTTCATCCATATCAAATCCGTTTCCAAGCGGACCAAGAACATCCACTACTTCACCGGTTTGTTTTTCACTAAGCTGTTTCGTGCCATCGCCTTGCGCTCGATATAACAAAGTTACTTCTTCTCTCTCAAAATCTACATCACAGATGGATAGAGGACGGCGCAGTAGTTTAGAAGTATGATTTCCAACACTGACATGGAGAAACTGACCAGGTGCAGTCATACTTCCTACACCAGGGCCAGTCAATTTCATTTCAAATATGTTTCGTGCAATCTCCGTATTCGACGTAACCTTTAACAAGTGTTTCATCATACGAGCACCTTTTCTTTTTTAGTGAAAGAAGATAGGGCATGGCTTGAGAACGAAATGGATTCTAGTACTTCTAAAAGAGCGACAGAAGTATCCAGGTTTGTCAGACACACTACTCCATTTTCGGCACATTCTCTTCGGATTCTAAAACCGTCTCTAGCTGGCAGCTTTCCTTTAGTCAATGTGTTTACAACAAATTGTGCTTCACCTTTTCGGATCACTTCAAGCAGGTTTCTTCCTTCAGAACCAATCTTTCCAACTACATCAACTGGAATGCCTTCTTTTTCGATAATGCTTGCTGTTCCTTCTGTTGCCATGATCGAGTAGCCGATCTCGTAGAATCTCTTCACCATATGAAGTGCTTCTTCTTTATCTTTATCCGCGACAGTAAAGAGTACTGTTCCATATGCAGGAATCTTCATGCCAGAGGCGATAAGACCTTTGTAAAGAGCTTTTTGAAGATTCTTATCTCTTCCCATTACTTCCCCAGTTGACTTCATCTCAGGTCCTAAATACGTATCTACGCGGCGAAGTTTAGCGAAGGAGAACACTGGTACTTTTACCGAAACCTCATCCGCTTCCTTCTGGTAGCCCGTTTCATAGCCTTGACGTTCTAAGCTCTCTCCTAAAATAACTTTGGTAGCTACGTTTGCCATCGGAACCCCCGTTATCTTGCTAAGGAACGGCACTGTTCGGCTTGAGCGCGGATTCACTTCAAGCACATATACTTCCTCTTTGTGCCATACGAACTGGATGTTTAACAATCCGATGATTTTTAATCCTTTTGCGATTGAGATGGTTCTGTCGATAATCTTTTGTTTGATACTTTCAGGCAATGTTTGCGGAGGATAAACCGCGATTGAGTCACCTGAGTGAACACCCGCGCGTTCAATATGCTCCATCATTCCTGGGATGAACACATCTTTTCCGTCTGAAATCGCATCTACTTCAATCTCTTTACCTTCAAGGTATCTGTCAACCAATACAGGATGATCAGGATTTACTCTCGCTGCGTTCTCCATGTATTGAAGAAGTTCGCTTTCTTGGTACACGATTTCCATCGCTCTTCCACCTAACACATAAGATGGACGAACAAGAACAGGATAACCGATTGAATTTGCGATCGTTACAGCGTCCGTTACAGAGAATGCTGTTTTTCCTGCTGGCTGCGGGATGTTAAGCTGCTGCATCACTTTTTCAAAACGCTCTCTGTCTTCAGCTAAATCCATGCTGTCAAGGGATGTTCCAAGAATCTTAATTCCTCTTCTTTCAAGCTCTTCAGAAAGATTGATGGCTGTCTGTCCTCCAAACTGAACGATGACTCCTTCTGGCTTTTCATGTTCAATGACATGCATAACGTCTTCTACCGTCAGTGGTTCAAAATAAAGCTTGTCTGACATACTGAAGTCAGTTGAAACCGTTTCTGGGTTATTGTTTATAATGATTGCTTCATATCCTGCTTCTTGAATCGCCCAAACCGTGTGAACTGTAGCGTAATCAAATTCAATTCCCTGTCCGATTCTGATTGGTCCCGATCCAAGTACGACAACACTCTTTTTATCCGTAATAATGGATTCATCTTCTTCACCGTATGTTCCGTAGTAGTAAGGTGTTGCCGATTCGAACTCAGCTGCACACGTATCGACCATCTTGAACACAGGTTTGATTCTTTCGTTCAGTCTGAATTGATAAAGCTCGTATTCATCCATCTCCCAAGCTTCTGCAATCCATCGGTCGCTGAATCCTTTTTCTTTTGCTTTCTTTAAGATAACAGCATCCTTTTTACGCTCTTTCACACGCTTTTCTAATAAGATGATTCCGTAAAGTTTTTCTAAGAAGAACAGATCAATCTTCGTCCATTCATGAATTTCTTCTACTGAAATACCCATTCTAAAAGCTTCTGCGATATAGAAAAGTCTTTCATCATCTGCTCGCAGGATCTTTTCTTCAACTTCTGATCTAGTTAGATTTTTTTCTTTTACATCTAGATGGAAAGCAGATATTTCAAGCGACCGCACAGCTTTTAAAAGAGATTCTTCAAAGTTGCGTCCGATTGCCATAACTTCTCCAGTTGCTTTCATCTGTGTACCAAGTTTACGGTTCGCACCTTCAAACTTGTCAAATGGCCATCTAGGAATCTTTGAAACAATATAGTCAAGTGCAGGTTCAAAACAAGCATATGTTGTACCTGTTACTGGATTTTTAACCTCATCAAGTGTGTAGCCCACTGCAATCTTTGCTGCTAATTTTGCGATCGGGTATCCTGTCGCTTTTGAAGCTAGTGCAGATGAACGGCTTACACGCGGATTTACTTCAATCACATAATATTGTGCGCTTTCTGGGTCTAAGGCGAGCTGTACGTTACAGCCTCCTTCAATTTTTAAGGCTCTTATAATTTTTAATGATGCGTTTCGTAAAAGCTGATAATCTCTATCTGTTAATGTCTGACTCGGTGCTACTACGATTGAATCACCTGTATGGATACCGACTGGATCAATGTTTTCCATATTACATACGACGATCGCCGTGTCGTTTTTATCTCTCATTACTTCATATTCGATTTCCTTGAATCCAGCGATGCTTTTCTCGATCAATACTTGTCCAACCGGACTTGCATGCAGACCAGATGGCGTAATTTCTAAAAACTCTTCTTCGTTTGTTACAATACCGCCACCTGTTCCTCCGAGCGTAAAGGCAGGACGAATGATTACAGGGTAACCATTTTCTTCAACAAATGCTCTTGCTTCTTCCATGTTGTGAACGATTGCACTCTCAGGTACTGGCTCGTTCAGCTCTCTCATTAAATTTCTGAACAAGTCACGGTCTTCCGCTTGTTGAATCGAGGGAAGCTTTGTTCCTAATAGCTCTACGTTGTATTCCTCGAGAATCCCTGAATTAAAAAGCTCTACTGCCATGTTAAGACCTGTTTGTCCTCCAAGTGTGGCCAGAAGGCCATCGGGCCGCTCTTGACGGATGATTCGAGAAACAAACTCGAGTGTTAGGGGTTCGATGTAAACCTTATCGGCCATATTGGGATCTGTCATGATTGTTGCTGGGTTTGAGTTAACTAGAACAACTTCATATCCTTCTTCTTTTAAAGCTTGGCAAGCTTGTGTACCTGCATAATCAAATTCAGCAGCTTGTCCAATTACGATTGGTCCAGAACCTATTACTAGAATTTTTCGGATATCTTGACGTTTAGGCATATTGCATCAAACCTTCTTTCTTAGTTGTTTTTATCATGTTCATGAAATCATCAAAAATCGGATTTGAATCTTGTGGTCCTGGTGATGCCTCTGGGTGATATTGGATGGAAAAGGCCGGCTTTTCTTTATGTTTCAAGCCTTCTACTGTTCCATCGTTTACTGCTTGATGTGTAAGTACTAAATCTGTATTTAATAACGAACTTTCGTTTACCGCGTATCCGTGATTTTGAGAAGTTAGTGCTATTTTTCCAGTTGCAAGATCTTTGACTGGGTGGTTAGATCCTCTGTGTCCGAATTTCAGCTTTTCTGTATCAGCGCCCGAAGCAAGAGCTAGAAGTTGATGCCCCAAGCAGATTCCTAGAATCGGAACGTTGTTCTTTAAAAGCTCTTGAATCATTGTAATGCCTGAGTGTACATCTTTTGGATCTCCAGGGCCGTTGCTGAGTAAAACACCGTCAGGCTGCAGGCGGATTATATCAGCCGCCGTTGTGTTGTAAGGTACAACGATTACATCACATAAACGTCTTGAAAGTTCTCTCAGCATTCCGCTTTTCACACCAAAGTCTACAACTACAACTCGATATCCGCTGTTTGGCAAGTGGTAAGGAGATTTTGTAGATACTTTTTTCACTTGATCAGTTGTTAATCCTGTTCTGTTCAATTCGTTAATAATCTCTTCAGCATTTTCAATGGAATTCGTCATTTTCCCTTTTAATGTACCAAACTGACGGATCTTTCTCGTTAACTTACGTGTATCAATTCCATACAGTCCAGGAATATCCTTAGCCGTCAGCCAGCTGCTTAATGACTGCATCCCTTCATGGTGATTTGGGAACTCAGCATGTTCGTTTACGATGATTCCGCTTGTAGCCGGATGAATAGACTCATAATCAGAACGGTTGATTCCATAGTTGCCCACTAGCGGATACGTAAAGCAGATGATTTGATCACAATAAGAAGGATCTGTCATGACTTCCTGATATCCTGTCATACTTGTCGTAAATACTACTTCCCCGCTTGATTCACGCTGTGAACCAAATGCCAATCCGTTAAAAATTGTTCCATCCTCTAAAATTAAGTAGCGTTTCATACTAAGCTCTCCTCTCTGTGATAAACAAGCTTTCCATCAAAAATTGTTGCAACCGGCCATCCTTTGCAGATCCAGCCGTCAAACGGTGTATTCTTCCCTTTTGATACGAACTCACCAGCGTTGATCGCTTCTTCTTTTTCTAAATCTAAAATTGTTATATCAGCAAGTGCGCCTTCTTTAAGTGATCCATAAGGTAGGTCAAAACTTTCTGCCGGTTTTTTCGTCATGTTATCAACTAGCTCCTGCAGCGTGAATAATTTCTTCTTTACGACAAGCTCTGTGTAAAGAAGAGGAAAAGCTGTTTCAAGACCTACAATTCCAAAAGGTGCAAGTTCAACATTCTGGCTTTTCTCTTCAGCACTATGCGGCGCGTGATCTGTTGCGATAAAGTCTAGTGTGCCTTCTTTTAATCCTTGGATTAACGCTTCTCGATCAGCTTCACTTCTTAGCGGCGGATTCATCTTATAATGTGTATCGTTAGCCTTTATATCTTTGTCACTCAAGATTAAGTGATGCGGTGTAACTTCTGCTGTCACTTTTATTCCAGCGCGTTTTGCATCCTTTAATACGCGTACAGATTCTTGAGTACTCACGTGGCAAACATGGTATCTTGCCTCTGCCGCTTCAGCGAGCAGTACATCACGTGCGATGTGAACAGATTCACTGACTGAAGGAATTCCCGGCAAATCTTCTTTTTTAGCAAACTCACCTTCATGAAATGCTCCTCCTTTAGGAAGAAGTGTATTGTCTTCACAATGTGCCACAATTACTGCTCCTAGCCGGCTCGCCTCTTTCATCGCTTTCAGCATCATTCCAGCTGACTGTACGCCTACTCCATCATCCGTAAAAGCAAATGCCCCACCTTTTAAAAGTGTTTCAAAATCTGTTAATTCACTGCCGATTTGTCTTGTTGTGATCGAAGCGTAAGGCAATACTCTGCAGCTCGCTGTCTGCTTAATTTTTTGCTGAACAAGTTCTAAAGTCTCAGCACTGTCTGGTACAGGGCGTGTGTTCGGCATTGCAGCAAGAGTTGTATAGCCGCCTTTAACAGCTGCTTTCGTTCCAGATGCAATCGTCTCTTTATGCTCACCGCCAGGCTCTCTTAAGTGAACATGAAGATCTACAAATCCTGGAGTAACAAGTTTCCCCTCTGCTTCAAGCACTTGGTGTTCCTCAACAGGGATGTCTTTTTCAATTTTTTTAATCATGTTATTTTCGATTAAAATATCCGTATGAATAAAGTTATTGCTTCCATCTAAAACGTTAGCGTTTTTTAATAAGTAACCCATGATCTACCGCCTCCTGATTTGTTGTTAAAGCCCATTTCAAAACAGCCATCCGGATAAAAACCCCGTTTTGTACTTGTTGAAAGATTCTCGAGCGTTCACACTCTACAAGCTCATCTGCAATTTCAATCCCTCTATTAACCGGGGCAGGGTGCATGATTATACTGTGAGACTTCATCTTCTTTTCACGTTCCAGCGTTAGACCATATTGTTGATGATACTCTTCTTTTGTTAGCAGCATGGAACTGCTATGTCTTTCATGCTGTATTCTGAGCATCATTAAAGCATCTGCTGCTTCTACTGCTTCATCCATCGGAATAAAGTCTTCTTTCCACTCATCAACAAACCATTCTTCAGGACCTGAGAACATGACTTTCGCACCCATTTTTCGAAGTACCTCTGCGTTTGAGCGTGCAACCCTGCTGTGCAGGATGTCACCTACAATAACGACTGTTAATCCTTGCAAAACGATAAATTCTTGTTGAATCGTTAGTAGATCTAAAAGAGATTGAGTTGGATGATTTCCGCAGCCATCACCTGCGTTGATAATAGGAACATTTATTTTTTCAGCTAAGCCATCGAAATAGCGGTTTTCTGGATGTCTGATAACAAATGCTTCAACTCCTATTTCCTCTAGCGTTCTTAACGTGTCGTAGAGTGTTTCTCCTTTTTGAACGGAAGAACCGTTTACTTCCACGTTTAAAGGTTTCATGCCAAGTCTGTGTTCTGCAGCTTCAAAGCTGAACCTTGTTCTTGTACTTGGCTCAAAAAATAAATTCGCGATCATCTTATCGTTGAAGATTTTATCTTGCTTTCCGCTTTTAAATTCTTCTGCTTTGTTTAAAATGTATTGAATGTCTTCAATAGACAGCTCGTTCATTGACAGCAAATGATTCATTCTAAACTCTCCTTTTGACATAAAAATAGCACCCTGAAAGTTTTTTCAGGGTGCTCTTAACAGAAGAAGAAAACCGTTCCTCTTAAGTCGTCACCCTTTTAAGTCTCTCGTACTTATTTAAAAGGTGTATTATGCAGCTGTGTCGTTACCATCTGTTTTAAACATTTTGTTCATTAGATCTTCTTCGTTTTCTCTCCCTGGCAGCACCAAGTTTAGAACAATTCCGATCAGTGTTGCTAAAGCCATTCCAGCAATCTCAAAGTTTGCATTGATCTTAAGAGCTGCTCCGCCAATTCCGGTTACTAAGATTACAGATGAGATAATCAAGTTTCTTTTGTTTCCAAAGTCTATATTGTTATCTACAAGCATTCTTAATCCTGATGAAGCGATGATTCCGAACAAGAGAATGGAAACTCCACCCATTACCGCTGTTGGAATTGTGCTGATCATTGCTGTAACTTTCCCAGAGAATCCGAACAGGATCGCTGTCACAGCAGCTCCTCCTATTACGAAAACCGAGTAAACTCGAGTTATTGCTAACACTCCGATGTTTTCACCATAAGTTGTTACAGGCGGCCCGCCGATTAAAGAACCGATAACCACTCCCATTCCATCGCCTAAAATCGAGCGATGAAGGCCTGGTTTTTCAATAAAGTTTCGGCCAACTACTTTAGATAGAACGAGCTGATGTCCGATGTGTTCTGCAATGGTTACCGCAGCAACCGGCATCATGATCATAGCAATACTCCATGAGAAGTCGGGAGTGTAGTTTACAAAAGGTACGAAGAAGTCTGGTGCTTGAATCCATTTTGCTTCTGCCACTTTCGTAAAATCTACAATACCTCTGAAGTAAGCAAAGCTAAAACCTGCGATAATTCCGATTAAGATTGGTATAATCCCTAAGATTCCTCTAAAGAAAATCGAGCATATGATTGTAATTCCAAGTGTAAAAAGTGCTACCGTAAAGTGATTTAAGCTATACTTCTGTGTTTCAGGGTCGTTCATCGCCATTCCTACTGCTACATTTGCCAGCCCTAATCCGATTACGATAATGACAGGACCAACGACAACCGGCGGCAGCACTCTCATCAGCCATTTAAAGCCAAACCCTTTTATTAAAAGTGCGACTACCCCATATACTAGTCCCGCTAGAAAACTTCCTAGCATTGCTGCTTCAGGTCCGCCAAAAGCTTTAACCGTCAAGATCGGTGTGATAAAAGCAAAGCTTGATCCAAGGTAGGCGGGAATCTGGCCTTTTGTTACCAAAAGGTATGCAATTGTTGCAAGTCCGCTTGATACGAGTGCCACTCCAGGATGCAGTCCAACTAAGAACGGTACCAATACCGTTGCGCCGAACATTGCAAATAAGTGCTGTAAGCTTAGTGTCAGCCATTGAACCGGTGACGGTTTTTCATTTACATCTAATATTGCTTTTGTGTTGTTTTCCATTTAGAAATACCTCCTGTTTTTAAGACGCTCTTTTCTGCAATAAAAAACCTCTTCTGCTTTTTAGCAAAAGAGGCCGCGGAGGCACATGTGCACACTAGGAACCTTGTGAGCACATGATTTATACCTCCCTTGCCAGCCTCTCTGGACTGAATTTAAAGGGAATTTATTTGTTTGTTGAGATCGATACTTCATCAAAGCCATCAACTTCTATTAAAGAAGCTGATATAATTTCTTCGCTTGATGTTGGAACATTTTTTCCTACATAATCAGCTCGTATCGGCAATTCTCTATGACCTCTGTCGATAAGGACTGCAAGCTGTATATTCGAGGCTCGTCCAAGATCCATGATGGCATCCATACCAGCTCTAACTGTTCTTCCTGTATATAGAACATCATCCACCAAGATAATCTTTTTGTCAGAAACTTCGACCGGAATGTCAGTTCCTTTCACTTCAGGTTCAGAATCATCCGTTTTGATCTTAAGATCGTCTCTGTATAATGTGATATCAATTACACCTACTGATACGGCGTTTCCTTCGATCTGTTCGATACGCTCAGCAAGGCGTTTTGCAAGAAATTCACCTCGGGTCTTTATGCCAGCTAATACGATGTCTTTGACTCCTTTATTCCGCTCAATGATCTCATGCGCGATTCGAGTCAATGCTCTTCTGATTGCTTGGTCATCCATTAATACTGTCTTTGACATAACATACCCTCCTTTTAAAACTCGGTGCCTTTAACCGTTATCTTTCAAAAAAAATCCTCCCGTCACGCATGACGAGAGGATAGAGTAATCCCTGTTGGATTCTCATTAATAACGTTTCCTTCTCAGCCTCACGGGACTAAAGTTAAAGGACTATTTAAGTTACATTGATTATTACAAACTCCTAGTTGATTGTCAACTTCTTTTCTCTAATAAATCTAAAAGATCATTCATATCAGCTGGAATTTCACGTTTAAACTCCATATATTCGCCTGTTCGCGGATGATCAAAACCAAGTGTTTCTGCATGAAGTGCCTGGCCTTCAATTGTAAGCGTCTTTGAAGGACCATACTTCGGGTCACCAGCTAGAGGGAACCCAATATACTTCATGTGAACACGGATTTGGTGTGTTCTACCTGTTTCTAACTGACACTCAACAAACGTATAATTTGCAAATCGTTTAATAACATTAAAATGCGTAACAGCGTCACGGCTGTTTTCATCTGTAACCGTCATTTTTTGACGATCACTTTTATCTCTTCCGATCGGAGCATCGATCGTACCTTGATCGTGCGGCATAACTCCATGAACAATCGCTTTATAAACACGAGTTGTTGTTTTCGCTTTAAGCTGGTTAACAAGAGATTCGTGAGCCATGTCATTCTTAGCGACCATTAATAATCCTGACGTATCTTTATCAATACGGTGGACAATCCCAGGACGCAACACACCATTGATTCCAGATAGATCTTTACAGTGAGCCATAAGACCGTTCACGAGTGTTCCGCTGTAATGTCCTGGAGCTGGGTGGACCACCATCCCACGGGGTTTATTTACAACGAGTACATCTGAATCTTCGTATACGATATCAAGATTCATCTCTTCTGGAACAGCATCAAGCACTTCTGGTTCAGGGATTTCAATTTCAATCACATCACCAGCTGCACATTTATAGTTAGACTTTACAGGACTGTTACTCAATAACACAATTTTGTCTTTGATCCAGCTTTGAATTTGTGAACGGGACCAATCGTCCTGAACTTCAGACAAAACCTTATCAATACGGTTTCCTGCTTGTTCAGGAGTTACCGTATACTCGAATTTATTCATTTTCTGTCTCCTTCTTTTTGCTTTCCATAAAACTTTGAATAAAAATAAGACCTACACCCACAACGAGTGCGCTGTCCGCAACATTAAATATAGGGAAATCATAGCTTCCAATATAAACATTTAGAAAATCAACAACTTCACCGCGAAGCAAACGATCGATAAAATTCCCAACAGCTCCACCTAATACTAGAGCGAGTGCTGTTTTAAGCAATGTATCGTGTGCGTGCTTTTGCAGATAATAAACCACTACCCCAACAACGATGACCGTAATAATAATAAAAAAGTATCGCTGATCTTGCAGAATACCGAAAGCTGCTCCCCTGTTTCGGTGAGAGGTTATGTAGAATACTTGATCAATAACAGGAATAGACTCTCCATATTCCATTTTCTTTACGATTACCCACTTTGTCACCTGGTCTACTGCCAAGATTAACAAAGCTACAAGATAATAAAACAATAGAACTCCTCCGATACAGAAATTAATGTCTTTATGAATTGTAGCACAGCCATCGGACGTTCTACAATTTAATTTGCGCATGTCACCAATGAAGTACTCCACCACAAGAAAAAATCCCGCAAATCGCGGGATTTTCTTTTATTATATTACCTTTATTTTAAAGAGTTGAAGCTTTTGCTAATTTTGTTCATTCGCTTAACTGAAAAGTTGATTGTAGCGCAAGGTTGCCGACTCCTACGGGACGAGCGGTCAGGTGGAGACTCCTAACGGCGCAAAGCGGCAGGAGGCTCACCGTACGCCCCGTGGAAAGCGAGCAACCTGGAGCGGAAATCAACCACTTTCAAAAACAGCAATGAATACGAAAACAGCTGTTAAGCGTAATGCTTCTCAACAATATCAGCACAGCTTGCACAGAGTGTAGGATGGCTCTCATTCTTACCTACATCTTCAGAAACAACCCAGCAGCGTTCACATGTTTCACCTTCAGCAGAAGTTACAGAAACAGCAACATGGTCATACTGTCCTGCCGATTCAGGAGCTTCAGTTTTCACTCCTCCAACTACAGCTTTAGAAACGATAAAGAGCTTATTCAAGTCTTCCACCGACTCAAGCCATGGTTTTAACGCTTCGGTAGGATAAAGAGTGATTGAAGCAGTAAGTGATTTGCCGATCGTTTTTTGGCTTCTCGCTTCTTCTAATGCTTTTAACACTTCGTCACGTACATCCATAAATACATCCCAGTCTTTTTCAAGCTGTTCTGTACCTTGATAGTTTTTCACTTCTGGCATCGTTGTTAATTGAACACTTGCTTCTTCTGCACCTGGAATGTACTCCCATACTTCGTCAGCTGTGTGAGAAAGGACTGGAGCAGAAAGTTTTGTTAGTGCCATTAACGTTTCGTAAAGCACCGTTTGGATACTTCTGCGTTTATGATCATCTTCAGCTTGGATATAAAGCGTATCTTTTGCCATATCCAAATAGAAAGAACTTAACTCGATCGTACAGAAATTATGAATTGTATTGTATACCGTAATAAATTGATATTCTTCATATGCCTTTTTTACTTTGGCTACAACTTTATCAAGCTTAACCATCATGTACTTTTCAAGATCCGGCATTTCATCAAATGCAACAGAATGCTGCTTTGGATCAAAACCATGAAGATTACCCAATAAGAAACGAAGTGTGTTTCTGATCTTACGGTATACTTCTGCCACTTGTTTTAAGATGTCATCGGATACACGCACATCTGATTGATAGTCAACTGAAGATACCCATAGACGAATGATGTCTGCTCCAAGCTGCTTCATAACCTTTATCGGATCAAGCGTATTGCCAATTGATTTACTCATCTTACGTCCTTCACCATCTAAAACGAATCCATGGCTAAGAACTGCTTTATAAGGAGCTTTTCCAGTGATCGCAACTGATGTCGAAAGGGATGAATTAAACCATCCACGGTATTGGTCAGATCCTTCAAGATAAAGGTCTGCAGGCCGAACTAAGTTTTCTCTCTCTTCTAGCACACCCCAATGTGATGTTCCAGAATCAAACCATACATCCATAATATCTGTTTCTTTTGAGAAACGGCCGTTCGGACTGTGAGGAGATGTAAACCCTTCAGGCAGCAAATCTTTCGCTTCTCTTTCAAACCAAACATTTGAACCGTGTTCTCTAAACAATTCTACAACATGAGCAATCGTTTCTTCAGTAAGGATTGCTTCCCCATCTTCACCATAGAATACAGGGATTGGAACACCCCATGCTCTTTGACGGGAAATACACCAATCTTCACGGTCTTTGATCATGTTGTGAAGACGCGTCTCACCCCAAGTAGGAACCCAGTTCACTTCTTCGATCGCGCGAAGCATATCTTCACGGATACCTTTAATGGACGCAAACCACTGTGCAGTTGCACGGAAGATTACCGGCTTTTTTGTTCTCCAGTCATGGGGATACGAGTGTGTGATAAATGAAAGCTTTAACAAAGCACCTTTTTCTTGTAATTGTTCGGTAATCGGTTTATTTGCCTCATCGTAAAATAGACCTTCGAATCCAGGAGCTTCTTTTGTCATTACACCTCTGTCATCAACAGGGCACAACACTTCAAGACCGTAGCGCTTACCTACTAGGAAATCATCTTCCCCGTGTCCAGGAGCTGTGTGAACACAGCCTGTTCCTGCGTCCGTTGTAACATGGTCACCGAGCATTACAAGTGAATCACGTCCATATAACGGGTGGCTTGCTACGGCATTTTCAATTTCCGCACCTTTGAAACGTTTAACAACTTCAGCCTGTTCCCATTCGAATTCTTTTGTAAGAGATTCTAAAAGTGCTTCCGCAACAACATATTTACCATTCTCAGTTTGAACAGAAACATAATCCAAATCAGGGTGAACGGAGATTCCTAAGTTTGCTGGAATCGTCCATGGCGTTGTTGTCCAGATTACGAGTTTTTCATCTGTATCTAAAACTCTTTTACCATCTTTCACATCAAAAGCTACATAGATAGAAGCTGAACGCTTATCTTGATATTCAATTTCCGCCTCTGCCAATGCGGACTCTGATGATGGTGACCAATAAACAGGCTTTAGCCCTTTATAGATCAAGTCTCTCTTCGCCATCTCGCCGAATACTTCAATCTGTCTTGCTTCATAGCCTTTATCAAGTGTGATATAAGGGTTTTCCCAGTCACCGCGAACGCCTAGACGTTTAAACTGTTCACGCTGATGATCAACTTGTTTAAGAGCATATTCTTCACAAAGCTTACGAAATTCTGCAACAGTCAGCTCTTTGCGTTTTACTTTCCCGCTTTTTGTAAGTGCCGTTTCAATTGGCAATCCGTGTGTATCCCAGCCTGGAACATATGGTGCATAATGACCAGTCATGGATTTGAAACGAACAATGATATCTTTTAGAATTTTGTTTTCAGCATGCCCGATGTGGATATCGCCATTCGCATACGGAGGTCCGTCGTGTAAGATAAATGGCGGCAAATCCTTTGTATTTTCAAGCACCATTTCATAAATGTTTAGTTCTTTCCACTTTTCCTGAACAACAGGTTCTCTTTGCGGAAGATTCCCACGCATCGGAAACTCTGTTTTTGGCATTAGTAGCGTGTCTTTATAATTCATCATTTTTCCTCCTTCATTACGATAAAACGTGACAGATGACTTGGTTTTCTAGTAACTGCACGGAAAACAAAAAAACCTTCTCAGCCCTACTGAACGAACAGTAGGGACGAGAAGGTTAACCCGCGGTACCACCCTAATAGGTTCATGATATAATCACAAAACCCGCTTAGTCATCCGTAGCGTGGATGAGGCGCTTGAACTTACTGCAAATATTTCAGTCCAAGAACTCAGGGGTGATCTTCAAATACTTCACTATACCAGGCTCGCACCATTTCCCAGTTCGCTTTAATAGAAAGAAAGTATTTTACTGTCCCCGTCTTCGTCACATATTAATCTTAGAAAAGTATATGCGATTTTTTAAATGAATGTCAAGCTTCCGTCTTTACTTCCTGAAGTTCGTAGCTGTCAAGATTTTCAGGAGCATTTAAAGAATCCCAATCATCATTCTTTAGCATCTCAAGCTGTGCTTCAATCAGCATTCTGAATCGCGTGCGGTAAACAGATGACTGTTTTTTCAGTTCATCAATCTCCATTGAGATCTTTCTAGATTTAGAAAGTGATTCATTAATGATTCTGTCAGCGTTCTTTTCGGCTTCTTTAACAATTAAGCGCGCTTCTTTTGACGCTGTTCTTTTTACTTCTTCACCTGTTTCTTGAGCAATTAGAATCGACTTATTTAGTGTTTCCTCAATGTTTTTAAAATAAGAGATTTTTTCTTCAAGGTTTGCAACCGTTTCCTCTAATTCCTTCTTTTCACGAATCACTGCTTCATAATCTTTAATGACTTGATCTAAAAAGTCATTAACCTCATCTTCACTATACCCTCTGAAACCTCTTGTGAATTCCTTGTTGTGGATATCCAATGGTGTTAAAGGCACAACGGCCACCTCCATAGATGCATTATTTTTTACCTAATTTCGACAAATTTTCTAAAATTCCTTCTTTAGCGGGAATTTATTTTAATAATCCATAACGAATACGCCATTTTTCTTTTTTTGTCGTTCCTTCTATTGCAATCAGCTTGCTTCTGCCAAATCCTCGTACTGAAAGCTCGTCTCCCTCCATAACTTCAGCTGCCACTTGTTCAGTAACTTTATGGTTCAATTTCACACGTCCTTGCTGAATGAATGGAGACGCTTTTGCACGTGACAAGTTATATATTTCAGCCACGATGACGTCAAGCCGCAGTGATGATACAGTACCGTTTCTTTCGTCATATTCTGTTTTCGATTCAATTAATTCGTTTTCTTTGATAGGAAGAAGCTTTACACCTGTTTTTCCTATCTTTGTTAAATTGAGTTCAATGAATCCTGCAATCTCAGCAGCACATATAAACTGAACGTTATCCCCTGAAATTAAAATATCGCCATACTTTCCTCGTTTTACACCGATGTTCATTAACGCACCTAGAACGTCTCTATGTTCAATGGAAGAAAACTTTGAGGGATACTCAATGTCATAACAAACCATTTGGAAGTCTTCGTTTTTAGCATCCAAATAATCTGGATACAAAAACGCACGTTTTCGTTCAGAAAAAGAAGAGCCTCCCCATAAAGAGAGGCGAACATCCGTATCATGACCAACGATCGTTTTAATAATTTCTTGTTCACGCGGATCTAGGAAATCAGTCAGCTTTGGGCTGTATCGCTCTGTCACTTCTGACTTCCAATTTAATACACGATCAACAAACTCATGTTCTTCTGGTCTATAATGCTGGTAAATACTCATACGGCAGCCTTATAGCGAACGAGCGATCATGTCTGCTATCGCACTTACTCCAAAACGGGCAAAGTGCAGCGCCATTAAAGCTACGATAGGCGAAAGGTCAATCATGCCAAGCGGCGGAATAATCTTTCGGAACGGAGATAAATATGGTTCCACAAGCCTTGCAATAACTTGGCCAATTGATGACTCACGAGCATTTGGAAACCAAGATAAAAGTATGTATCCTATTATCATGTAATAGTAGATTTGAATAAGTGTTAGTACAACATCTTCAATTGCATAAATCATGTTCAATAATCTTCACCTGCCTGATTTAATCTTCGTCCATCATTTCTGAAATTGTACCGGATACATCAACATTTTCTGGTGTGCACAAAAATGTGTTTGGTCCTAGCTTTTGAATATCCCCACCAATCGCATAAACAGTTCCTGATAAAAAGTCTACGATTCGCTTTGCTTGATCATGCGGAATTCTTTGCAAATTCATAACAACTGCTCTTCGATTTTTTAATTGATCAGCAATGTCTTGAGCTTCCGCATAAACACGAGGCTCTACTAGAACAACTTTAACCTGTTGCTGAATGCTTTGAAGACTTACAACGTTCGGCTTCCCTTTTTTCGTATGAGAAGGTGTAATCTCTTCTTCTTCAGCTACTGAGTCATCTTCATACTCGTTTTCATACTCATAATCGGTCTCAAGATCAAAAAAGCGCTTGAATTTCGTTTTAATTCCCATTTATTCCACCTCCTAAAATTCTTTTCCCACTAAGTTCGTCCCAATTCGAATAAAAGTTGCTCCTTCTTCAACGGCAATTAAATAATCGTTTGACATTCCCATTGATAGCTCTGTGCAAGGAGCGTGCGGCATTTCTTTTTCCTGTATCTCCAATTGAAGCTGCTTCAATGTTGAAAACACCTTTCTAATTAAAGATTTATCATCCGTGAAAGGAGCCATGGTCATCAGGCCAGCAACTGTAATACGATCGTAGTCTCTTAGTTTATCGACAAAAGGAAGCACATCGTTTACTGCAAGACCATGTTTAGAGTCTTCTTCAGCTACATTTACTTGAACAAAACATGAAATGGTTCTTCCTGCTCGTTTCTGAATCTCTCTCGCTAAACTTAATCGATCTAGTGAGTGAATGTAATCCACATGTTCAATAATATCTTTTACTTTCCTTGTTTGCAGAGTTCCGATAAAGTGCCATTTAACAGATAAGTCATCTAGGAATTCTTTCTTTGTCAGAAGGCCTTCGACTCTATTTTCTCCTATATGTTCAACACCTGCTAAAGCAGCCTCTTTCGTTGTTTCGTTACTTACATATTTCGTAACAGCGATTAAATTAACGCCCTTTGGAGATCTGTTTTTTTTCTCGCAGGCAGTTTGTATTTCTTTAATAATATGATTTCTATTTTCAGCGATTCCCAAATTCAGATAAATCTCCTTTCCTGCCTATATAACTCATCATTCTTCCGGTTTTACCCATGTCTTTACGGTGTGAAAAAAAGATATCATTCTTACAACTCGTGCACTGATCAGAAATAATTATGTTTTCTTGAAGCACTCCCGCATGCAGAAGTAGCTTTTCATTTAGACTTTTTAAGTTTAATTGATATTTTTCGAATTCATTTTTCTTAAAGATTGTACAATCGTCCATTCCATTCAAAGCTGTTATCACTTCATTTATTACTCTATCATCTACTTCATAACAGCAGTCTCCAATGGACGGTCCGATTGCAGCCTGAATGGTCTTAACATCTACATTCTCTTTTTCGCACCAAATCTTAACCATTTCTGGTCCGATCTTTGCGACTGTTCCTTTCCAGCCAGCATGAGCAAGACCGACTAACTGTTCATTGGGCGCATAAAAATAGAGCGGTACACAATCAGCATAAAGAGATGTTAATAGGATATCTTCATCTGACGTATATAGAGCATCAGTATCTGGTATAGCTGTTTCAAAATCTAAGGAGCCGTGACCACGCTTATTCATAGATACCTTCACGATCTTAGCACGATGAACTTGTTTTGAACCTACCCAGTTTTCCACAGGAAATCCGATTGACTCTGCAAACTTTTTTCGATTTTTCCGAACCGTGTCTGGATTATCATTTACATGAAAACCCATGTTCATTGAGTAAAAGGGCTCTGAACTATTCCCGCCTTCGCGCGTTGTAAAACCTGCAACAATTTTAGAATTTTGTTCTTGCCATTTAACGATCTCAAGATGCTTTCCAGATTGTTTAAACGTGTTCATATGTATGTACTCCTCCTGGAAAGTTTTATCTTTATTTTAACACATTTTCCGTTGAGAAAGAAAAAAAGAACCGTTTATTTCATTTGATCAAACGGTTCTTTTACGTATTCATTTAATTCACTTGCTTCCATATGTCTGACCAGTATAACATCCGCACCGATTTTCACGATATTTCGCCATGGTATCACAATATCATTTTCTCTTGCAAAAAAACCAAGCATCTTCCCAGCTCCTGGGATAATGATCGCATCTATCTTTCCGGTATTCAGATTGATTTCCAGGTCAGCTATATGGCCAAGTTTTTTCCCATTTGCCACATTAACTACGTCTTTAACTTGAAAGTCTGATATTTTGTTCATGTCACAACCCGCCTTTCTGTTTTCATTATATGAAGGACAAAGCTGTTTCATGTTTATGACCAAAAATAAAAACCCGTATAAAACGGGTTTTAGCTGCTTTGAATATTTTTATTCATTTGTGAGATTGCTGCTTTTTCGAGCCTTGAAACTTGTGCTTGCGAGATTCCAATTTCATCTGCTACTTCCATTTGTGTTTTACCTTGGAAAAACCGCATAGTAAGAATCATTTTTTCTCTATCGTTCAAGCGCCGCATTCCTTCTTTTAACGCGATTTCTTCAATCCATTGCATATCCTTTGCCTTATCATCACTGATTTGGTCCATTACGAATATCGGATCTCCACCATCGTTATAGATCGGTTCAAAAAGCGAAACCGGATCTTGGATTGCATCAAGAGCAAACACTACTTCTTCTTTTGGAACATCAAGTGCTTCTGCAATTTGTTGTGCTGTTGGTTCCCGAGATAATTTGTTCATAAGCTGGTCACGAACTTGCAGTGCTTTATAAGCGATATCCCTTAAGCTTCTTGAAACTCGAATCGGGTTATTGTCTCGAAGATAACGGCGAATTTCACCGATGATCATTGGCACTGCATAGGTAGAAAACTTAACATTCTGACCTAGATCAAAATTGTCGATAGACTTCATAAGTCCAATACAACCAACTTGAAATAAATCATCAACATGCTCTCCGCGGTTGTTGAATCGCTGAATTACACTCAGAACGAGTCTGAGGTTTCCGTTAACCAAAGTTTCGCGTGCATCAGGGTCACCCTTATGCATCTTATCAAAAAGAATTCGCATCTCTGGATTTTTTAAAACAGGAAGCTTTGATGTGTCAACTCCGCAAATCTCAACTTTATTTCTTGTCAAGTCTTTTCCCTCCTGCCGGGAGCTAATTTCAAATTAAGTATCACCGAACGGAGGGAAATTTATGCAATTGTAAATTTTAACTAAAGCACCTAATGATTTAACATCCTATATAGAATAATGTCTAAACCATCTTATTAAATTCTTTTTGTAGCCTCTTAATAATTCTTTTTTCGAGTCTGGAAATATAGGATTGAGATATTCCGAGCATATCTGCTACATCTTTTTGCGTTTTTTCTTCTCCGCCAGATAAACCAAAGCGCAGTTCCATAATCTGTTTTTCCCGATCATTTAGTGTAAACAGTGCCTTTAATAAAAGCTTGCGATCAACATTTGCTTCAATACGCCGCGTAATGATATCGTCTTCTGTACCTAAAACATCCGAGAGCAAAAGTTCGTTTCCATCCCAATCAACATTTAATGGTTCGTCAAAAGATACTTCAGAACGTGTTTTATTATTTCTGCGCAAGTACATCAATATTTCATTCTCTATACATCTTGAGGCATATGTGGCAAGTTTAATCTTTTTTTCTGGGTTAAACGTATTAACCGCTTTAATAAGTCCGATTGTTCCAATACTGATTAAATCTTCTATGTTTATTCCTGTATTCTCAAATTTGCGTGCGATGTAAACAACAAGGCGAAGGTTTCGTTCAATTAATAGTGATTTAGCTGCTTGGTCCCCAGAAGGCAGTTTTTCTAGCAAAATTGCTTCTTCTTCTTTGCTTAACGGCGGTGGTAATGCTTCATTTCCACCGATATAATAGATCTCATCAGACTTTAGTCCAAGTTTAAATAATAACTTATACCAATACATCGTTAATTTAAGACGCCACTTATTGAACATAATAACTCCCCTTTCACCTTATCTTCATACTAAGACGCTTGTACATGTTGCAGGTACATCTTTGGGTGCACAATCGCATCAAATTGACCTTCACTAGATAATTCAGTCCAGCTTAATCCAATTAAACTTTGCGGAGAAACAACCGACGTTCCATCTTTCTCAATTTCAATGTGATCAGGTTTTAGACAAGCTAAAAATTGCTGATGTCCCACAGCCCGGTATGGAACGATTCTAAGTCTGTTGAGCCAAGGGTGCTCGTTTTCACCGGTGTCCATTGACAGTACATCCTGAGCCGCAGTTTGGATAATTTCGGGGAATGAATTCCCATGAATATTCATATCAAGTATCATTACAGGCATTTTTGAAATAGGATCATATAATTTGTTACCGGTATCAATAAGTCCATTTGCAGTTATAATGACTTCTCCGATTGAGATCTTCACAGAGACAAAACTGTTGGAATCCATTTTTTCCACAGTAATGTCATCTACTCTTCTCTTAGAGAAAAACATAAGAGCAGGTACACCAGCAGCAACAAATAGCCAGCTTATCGGATCACCCATACCTGTGCTTTTTGTTGTAATAACTCCATTCATAATCACTGCATCACTTTGCATAAAGTAATGAAGAGCAAAAATCCCACCGCCTGTTACAAAGGAAACAAAATAAAACATGGCAATATTCTTTAGTAAAAACTTAAACCGTTTAAAACCGAATGCGACAATCATGATCACGATTGAGAAAAGAAACTTTAAAACCGGCTGAGAAAATAACATAAGTTCTGGGTAGATCACTAGAAACACATAACAAGAGGCTAATAGTGAAGCAAGAAGGATTCTTGTTTTCGATGCATTGCGCTTAAGCACATACGCTGTTAAAGAAATCAATACATAATCAATGCAGAAATTAAGAAACCAAATGACGTCCAAATATAGGGTCATTGGTTTTCTCCTTTCTTAATTTTGAAATTAGTATAACGTATAGGTTGTTTGAAAGTCTGTCAGTTTATGAGAGAAGTATTGTTCTTATTTTCTCTTTTTTTGTCAAAAAAACTTATATGTTAGATATACGCTTTAAGGACAAGAATATGACAAAATTAAACGCTTTTTTTGTAATCCTTGCTGCTCTTGAAAGTGGTTGATTTCCGTTTCAGGTGCTCGCTTTCCGCGGGGCAGGCGGTGAGCCACATTCGTACGTTTCAATCTTAAGTGTCTCACCTGCCCGCCTGTCCCGCAGGAGTCTCGCACCTTCCACTACAATCAACTGTTCAATGAAGCATCTGATAAATCTCTACGCAGCAACATTCTACTTGTCAATTATCACTGTTGTAGAAAAAGAAAAAAGCAATAATTCTTTTGATAGGCTGTTTCTAGAGGTTTATTGATTTTGAATGTTTTAATCTTTTTTCATTCTCTTCATTTGCATGTAGATTGGAGCGCAAGGGTGCCGACTCCTACGGGACGAGCGGTCAGGTGGAGACTCCTAAAGACGCAAAGCGGCAGGAGGCTCACCGTACGCCCCGTGGAAAGCGAGCAACCTGGAGCGGAAATCAACTACTATCAAATGCAACAATGATATGCAAACAGCTTTTAAAAATGACAAAAAAAGCATGCTCTCGTATTATTGAGAACATGCTTTTATTTTTTGTACTTATCTTCTTCTGTTACGGCTGCGGTTACGCAGGAATGTTGGAATATCCAACGTATCTGAATCAGCGTTTGAATAAGAAGTGCTTCTTGATTCGGACTGACTCTCTTCACGCTGTTGCCCTTGAGACTGGCTCTGTGGCTGTGATTGGCTTTGTGAAGAGTGAGATTGGCTAGATGCAGGAGATTGCTGCATTCTTGGACGCTCAGCTCTCTGTTGGTTGTTCACCATTTTTTCGGTTTCATCAAAACCAGTTGCAATTACCGTTACTAAAATCTCATCTTTTAGCTCTTCATTAATTACGGAACCGAAGATCATGTTTACTTCAGGGTCTGATGCAGAAGAAACAATATCAGCTGCTTCGTTAACTTCATAAAGACTCAAGTTAGCTCCACCAGTAATATTCATCAATACACCTTTTGCTCCATCAATAGAAGTTTCAAGAAGCGGAGATGAAATCGCTTTTTTAGCTGCTTCAGCGGCACGGTTTTCACCTGTACCTACCCCAATACCCATAAGTGCAGATCCACGTTCAGTCATGATCGTTTTTACGTCTGCAAAGTCAAGGTTGATTAATCCAGGTACAGCGATCAAATCTGAGATACCTTGTACACCTTGGCGAAGAACGTTATCTGCTTCACGGAAAGCTTCTAACATTGGCGTATTTTTGTCAACGATTTCAAGCAAACGATCATTTGGAATGACGATAAGGGTATCTACTTTTTCTTTTAGAACAGAGATTCCGCCAACAGCTTGAGTAGAACGTTTACGTCCTTCAAATGTAAATGGTCTAGTAACAACACCAACTGTAAGAGCTCCAAGATCTTTAGCAATCTCAGCTACTACAGGAGCTGCACCTGTTCCAGTACCGCCGCCCATTCCAGCAGTAACGAAAACCATGTCAGCACCGCTAAGTGCTTCTTCAATCTGCTCACGGCTTTCTTCTGCAGCTTTCTTTCCGATATCAGGATTTGCGCCTGCGCCTAATCCTCGAGTTAGTTTTGTTCCGATTTGCATTTTTACAGGTGCTTTTGAAAGATTTAGTGCTTGAGCATCTGTGTTAACACAAATAAATTCTACACCTTGTACACCATGCTCGATCATTCGGTTAACTGCGTTGCTTCCGCCGCCGCCAACACCAATAACTTTAATTGTCGCCAATTGATCCATATTCATATCAAACTCTAACATGAGCGTTCCTCCTAATGACTAGTTCCTTAATGTTATTCGAAAAATAAACCAAACCAGTCTTTGACTTTTGATTTCATGCCACCAGGCTGTTTTTCTTGAGCCGGCTTTTGGCTGGATTGTTGTTTCTTCTTTGGTAAAGGTTCCCCAGCATTTTCAGCTAATGCAGAAGCAACTTCTTTACCTTGAACTTTAATATTTTTGTGAGTGAATTGAATCAATCCAACTCCAGCTGTAAATTTCGGTTCTCTAACTCCGATATAATCCGGCAATGAAACTCTTACATTTTGCTGAAAAATATCTTGAGCGAGTTCGAGCACTCCTGGGATAGCAGCAACCCCACCTGTTATAACAAAACCGCCTGGCAATTCGGAATATCCGCGCTGATGCAATTCATCGTCGATCATCTCAAATATTTCAGCCATGCGGGCCTCAATAATTAAAGAAAGTTCATATTGAGAGATTTCCTGGTCTTGTGAAGATCCAATTTGTGAAACGGTAAATGTCTCATCTTTTGATGCATAATCCACAAATGAATGTCCATGTTTTAGTTTAATTTTCTCTGCATCCTCAGCCGAAGTCCTTAATCCAATAGAAATGTCTTTTGTGATAAAGTCTCCGCCGATTGGAAGAACAGATGTAAGCTGCATTGTACCTTGGTCAAAAACGGAAAGCGTTGTTGAACCCCCGCCAATATCAATCAATGCCACGCCAAGTTCCATCTCATCTCGTGAAAGTGCAATAGATGATGTAGCCAATGGCTCTAAACAAATATCCGCCACTGTAAGTCCTGCTCGCTCTACGCAACGCAATAAATTATGTAAGATTGTCTTGGAACCAGTAATAACCGTTCCTTCCATCTCAAGGCGCACACCCAGCATGCCTCTCGGATCAATAATCTCATCTGTTCCATCAACAATGAACTGTCGAGGAATCACATCTATAATTTCTCTTTCAGGAGGCACAGACATTACCTGAGCTGCCTCTATTACTCTAGCAATATCATCATCACCAATTTCACGGTCTTCTCTTGATACTGCTACTACACCATGACAAGGCTGAAGTTGAATATGGTTTCCTTTCACACCTACTATTACAGCATTAATTGGAATACCTAACATTCTTTCTGCCTGCTCAACGGCCTTTCTTATGGAACGAACAGTTTCATCAATATCTACAATGGAACCTTTTCTGATTCCAGCTGATTTTGCATGGCCAACACCAATAACATTAAAGGATTCACTGGTCATTTCTCCAATGATCACTTTAATATTGGATGTACCGATGTCTAAACTTACATAAATTTCATTGCTGTTCATTCTGTGGCACCTCCTAACCTTTCATCCATTAAATCTTCTTCGTTCATATTAGATGAACGAAATTCCTTGATTTTCGCTTAATTATGGAATAAATTCCACAAACAACGGGTTATCCCTCTTTTTTTTTACCGTTTTTTCAAATTTTTTAGGCCTTTTTGCGTGAATCTGACCATTTTGAAATAATTAATCGCCGAATAACAGCAATATTATTAAACAACCTTACACCAAACGCAAAAATTGCAGCTAAATACAGGTCAATACCGAGATGTACTCCTAAATACGCGAGCCCGGCAGCCAGTAAAATATTAAAGAAAAAACCTGTAATGAACACTTTATCTTCAAAACTGCCTTGCAGGTGTGCACGTATACCTCCAAATAGTGTATCTAATGCAGCCAAAACAGCTATTGATAAATAGTTTGAGTATTCAGGAGGGACCCGGATATCAGACATGAAACCCAATAGAAGGCCTAACAATAGTCCAAGTACCGGTAACCACATCTTAAGTTTCCTCCTTTGCCGGTTTCATAAACTTCACTTTCATACTTTTATCAAAAGCTGGCAGAATTACTTTTGCTGCTGGAGACGATTCCACAAGAAAATTTTCTCGTATAAACTCTTCTACAGCAGGTGATGCAATGATTTTTTGATGAAGTTTTTCATTGTCTTTTGCCAGCACTTTGATTTCGATAGGAAATGAAGAAACAGGCTCATTGTTTATATAAATGTTTCCATTTACTTCCCGGATCGGTGTTTTCGATACGATACGCTGCCCATCTATACTGATTTCTTTCGCATCATATCTATTTAATTCATTAACAAGTCTTCTCAGCATATCAGGATCAATTTTCGGCAGAGGGCGATCTACTCCAATTAGCTCGTTATTAAAAGGTTCGATCGTTATTACGATTCCTTGTCCGCTAACTGTCGTTAATCCAGCCTGTTTTTTTAAATCTGTCATTGCATTTTCCATTGCCTGGATTTTTTCATCCTTACCTTCACCTTGATACTGATCTAAAAGTTCACTATAACGTTCAAGTTCCTCATTAAGCTCCTGCTGACGCTGTTTTTCTTTTTCCAAATCAGCTCTTAAATCCCATAGATCTCTTGTGTCTCGAACGACAGGGTTGTTTGTGGTCTCAAATTGGATCGCCAGCATTCCACCGATAATGAGGGCAATAGTTGCGAACATGAATTGTCTTTCTTTCAACTCACTCATCCCTCTTCTGTAATAAATGGCTCCATCTCAATCGCGCCCTCTTGTTCCACCCTAACTTCTACACCATCATTGACAATTTTATCGACTAAATATAGATTTAAAGATTTTTCCAAAGTCGAAGAATTACCGATAGCGGTAATGACAAATGGTGCAGGATATTGGTTTCCATCAACAGATACAACGGGTCCGATACACGCAATATAGGTGTCATGAGAAATTCTCTGGCCGTTTATCGCAATCGCTTCTGCACCTGATACGTGCAGTTCGTCAATAACACTCCTTATATGTTCTTCATGGACGATATAATCATTAGGATTCGCCCCTTCCGGGATATAAGAGGAGTCTTGGAGAGTAACTTCTACTCCCTCCCCTTTCACTTTCACGTTTCCAACTACCATTCTGAGCTCTTTTAAATCTTCAACTAGTTTAGAAGATATCTCCTCTTGATTAGCCAGTTTGCTTTCTTTTTTCTGAACATCCTGCTGCAGTCCTTTAAGTTCAACTGCTAATTCACGATTTGTTTTTTGTAGACTAAGAATCTGGCTGCGCAATGAATCTTCTTTTTTCCATTCATTGTTTTGAACAACGTTTTGTTTTTCAATCTGTGCTCTTTGATAGGAGAAGGATAATATGAACCCGGTAACTAGAAGGATTAAAGACAGGAAAAGATGCTTCCCACTAATTTTGCTCATTACTTTCCTCCGTAACTGCTCGGTTGTAACTTTCAAAGCGTGTACTGATTCCTAAATAAAACGTACCTTTTTCATCAGGCTTCAGCTCATCCACTAAAGATGGATATGCAGAAAGCCTTTCAGAGAACTTCGAAATTGAGGTAACAACTTTGTTTCCATCTGTCATAAACAATGTTAGTTGATTTGAATTATTTGATGCGGGTGTATGCGTTATTTCGGATATTCGATGAATGATTCCCTCAGGAAGCTTTTGGAGTTCCTGCGCCATCGTTTCAAGCTGTTCAGGATCTTCCCAGCTCACGATAATCGGTGCGTTAACAGGTCTCTCACTCTTTTTAAGAGGTTCTAACATCTTACCATTTTGAAGCATCGGATAATATGTATCTTCTTTTCTAAAATAACCAACCCGCTGAAATTCGCTAACCTTGATTACTACATGGTTAAAAAACTTTTTTTCAATGGAAACTGAACTGATCTCTTCGATGCCTTCTAACTTTTTAGCGATGTCGTCTCCTGAAACATTTAAGTATTTTGTTTTTGTAGAGACCTTACTTTTTTTCAAAATTTCTTTATCAGTTACAAAATAGTTGCCTGTGACCGTAATTTTTTTCACATGACTTAGATCAGATTGAAAATAAACAACGACCATCAATAACAGGAAGAAAAAGGACAAGTAAAATATAAGACGGCGATTTGCTTTTTGTTTACGGTGTTCTTTCAGCTTCGGAATTCGGTCCTCAATTTTGACAACCTTTACCTTGTCCATCCTCTTCCTCCGATTTATAAATATAGTTCAAGAAATCATTAACTGCCGACAGAAATAAAAGAACTTGGCAGTGAGACGCCAAGTCTTCATTAAAGGTACTGATAACAGTCCAACTATCAGAAGAAAACGAAATAAATAGTTCGTTTTGAAACGTCAAAAGTTAATTTTTTCTTGTTCTTTGTATTATAGCACGGATATGGCCCATTTCAGCACTATTTATCCAATTTTTTGCTAATCATTTCGGCCGATGATTTCAACCTCTGTTTCAAGTTCAACATCGTGCTTTTCTTTTATTGTTTTTTGAATAAAGCTAATTAGATCTAGTACGTCTTTCGCTTTGGCATCTCCTGTATTTACGATGAAATTTGCATGCATCTCAGATACTTGAGCTCCACCAATTTGTGTTCCTTTTAGTCCTGATTTTTCAATTAGCTGACCCGCATAGTTCGGCAAAGGATTACGGAACACACTTCCGCAGCATGGAAAATTCCAAGGCTGAGTGTTTTTTCTGTATTCTTTATTCTTTTTAAGCTCTGACATAATCGTTTCTTTTTCACCTTTTTCTAAGGTGAGTACGGCTTCGACACAAATTCCGCCTGTTTCTTGAAGTACGGATGTACGATAAGAAAAACGAAGCTCCTCATTTGAAAGCCATTTTAATTCACCGTCAGGAAATAGAATTAAAGCTTTTTCAAGAATTCTTGACATATCTGATCCATGTGCACCTGCATTCATAAATACGGCACCGCCGACTGATCCAGGTATACCTGCTGCGAATTCAAGACCGGTAAATGCTTCACGAGACATTAGAGTTGCAAGAGTAATCAAGGAGTACCCTCCACCGACCTTTATTTTATTATCATTTTTTTCAAGGTGGTTAAGCCCCTCCCCTACTTTGATAACAACTCCTTCGATGCCTCCGTCAGCTACTAAAAGGTTTGATCCTCTTCCAATCGCACGAATTGGAGCATTAGCTTCTTTAATATAAGTTAAAGCTTTTTTAAGACTTTCAATGTCTTTAGGCTCAAAATAAAGATCGGCAGGACCCCCTATTTTTAAAGTGGTATGATTTTTTAATGGTTCATTAACAAGAACTGTTCCTAGATCTTCATTTTTTAATACTTCCGCTAATTGGCTATACATAATAAAACCCCCTACATTCATACGCATCATTCTATTTATATGCTATGCGTTAATCTTTTCCATGTTTTCAATGTTCATAAACATCGACAAAGTAGTATTCGAATGAATTTCTCTTTTTGTTACTCTTTTTGTCATTTTTATAGAAGAGTAATTTCTATAAAATTGCTGTTTACTTATTTATGTTTTCTCATCCTCTTCATTGAAAGTTGATTGTAGTGTAAGGTGTGAGACTCCTGCGGGACGAGCGGTCAGGTGAGACCACTATAGGCGCAAAGCGGCAGGGGGCTCACCGGACGCCCCGCGGAAAGCGAAGCACCTGGAACGGAAATCAACTGCTTTCACAAGCAACCAGCTTTTGCGAAAAGAATAAATAAAAAGAAGATACCCTGCCATAATTGACAGGGTATTGTCTTTAAATCGCTATGTTTAGAATAAGAGAAATTCCACTGAAACTCAAGTATTAATACCTTGAATAGCGGCTAATATTGAGGATTACTCCGATAGATGCAAGCATCAATGTTAGCGATGAACCTCCATAACTTAAAAATGGTAATGTTATTCCTGTTACTGGCATTAATCCTGTGACTACTCCGATGTTAATCATAACTTGAATGGCTACCATTCCAATGATTCCAATCGCTAAAAAACTGCCGAATAGATCTGGAGCTCCTAATGCAATTCTTATTCCACGCCATAGCAGCAGACTGAACAGAATTAGAACAAAGACAGCACCGATAAATCCAAGTTCCTCAGAAAGTATGGCAAAAATAAAATCCGTTTGAGGCTCAGGAAGATACCCAAACTTCTGTCTGCTCTGACCTAAGCCTAAACCGAGCAGCCCGCCAGGTCCAAGGGAATATAAAGACTGGATAATCTGAAAGCCGCTTCCTAAAGGATCGCTCCAAGGATCAAGGAATGAAGTAATCCTCTTAATCCGATAAGGAGCTGATATGATTAATCCGGCAAGCCCTATAAGACCGATCAAACCCATACCTACAAAATGAGAGATGCGCGCACCAGCCACAAACACCATAACTATACTTGTTCCAACCATAACCGCCCCTGTACCCAAGTCAGGCTGCAGCATGATCATAGCAAAAGCTACCATCACCAATCCTAGTGTAGGCAACAAGCCTTGTTTTAGAGATGTGATCTTTTTTTGGTGCTCTGATAAATATTTAGCTAAAAAAGTAATCATGGCCAGTTTCATAAATTCGGAAGGCTGTATGGAGAAAGCTCCCACACCTATCCAGCTTCTTGCACCACCACGCACCATTCCTACACCTGGAATGAGGACTGCGATCAACAATACGAAACAAATGATTAATAGAATCTTAGACCAGACTCTCCATGTCATATAGTTGATATTCATAATAAAAAACATTGCTGCAATCCCTACACCGGCAAACAACAACTGCCGTTTAGCAAAAAAGAAAGCATCATCAAATTTGTATAGACCTAAATCCGCACTCGCGCTATAAACCATTATGATTCCAATGGATAACAGCAATAGCGTGACCACAATCATAATAATATCAGGGGTTGATCTCGTTGCAGGCAAAGGGAAACACCTCAACTCTTATTTTTTGTACAAACCTTATTTAAGTTTATGCACGGAGTTGATAAACATGTCCCCTCTTTGTTCAAAAGTCTTATATTGATCCCAGCTTGCACAAGCGGGAGATAACAATATAACGTCTTCTTCATGAGAAAGGCTGTAAGCTAGGGGAACAGCTTCTTCCACATTATCAGCACGTTTAATTGTTTCTATTCCTGCTTGTTTTCCTGCATCAGCTAATTTTTCAGCTGTCTGGCCAAATGTAACCATCGCCTTAACATTTTTTAGTGCAGGAATTAGATCGTCAAACGAATTTCCTCGGTCAAGCCCACCTGCCAATAGAATGACAGGATTATGAAATGCTGATAGTGCTGCATTTGTTGCTAATATATTCGTAGCTTTAGAGTCATTGTAAAAGCGCCTGCCGTTTTTTTCATCAACATATTGAAGCCTGTGTTTCACTCCAGGGAAGGTAGTTAAAACGTGACGAATCTGTTCTGTTTTAGCTCCTGCTAATATTGAAGCGCCCACCGCAGCCATAATGTTAGAAAGATTATGCTTACCAGGAAGAACGATGTCTTTTAATTCAATAACCTTTTGCTCTTGAAAATAAAGGGCATCTTCTTGTATGTAAACCCCTTCTGTACACTTCTTTGTAACGGAAAAAGGAATGTGCTTAGCACGAGAACTCTTCATTAACGCTGATACTTTTTCATCATCAGCGTTATAGATCGTATAATCATCCGAATTCTGATTCTCAGTTATCTTTGCTTTTGCTTTTCCATATTCGTCTATGGAACCATGATAATCTAGATGTGCTTCAAAAAGATTCAGAAAGACTGAGATTTCCGGTTTAAATCGTTCAGTACCCATTAGCTGAAAGCTGGATAGTTCCGCTACTAAAATATCGTCTGGTGTTGATTCAGCAGCAACTTCAGAAAATACCGTACCAATATTCCCAGCAACTATTGGTGTTTTTTCACTATTTTTTAACATCTCACCAATTAGTGTAGTTGTTGTTGTCTTACCATTCGATCCAGTTATCGCAATAATAGAAGCATCTGCGATCATTCCGGCGATTTCCACTTCTGTATAGATTGGAATATTGCGCTTTACTGCTTCAGCTAACAATGGGTTTTCATACGGAATTCCTGGATTTTTCACGATAAAATCCAGATTATTATCAAGCAATGTTAGTGGATGAGCTCCACAAACGACTTCAATGCCAAGCTGTTCCAGTTTTTCGGCTTCAATATTTCCTTCTCTTGGGCTTTTATCATTTACAAATAAATGCGCCCCAAAAGAATGAAGCAGTTTTGCTGCAGCAAAACCGCTTTTGGCTAATCCAACAATTAATATATTCTTTCCCTTAAAGAACTCAGTGTTTTTCATCTAAACCCACACCTCTAAATAAATTCCTAATGCAGCAAATACAAGTCCTACAAGCCAGAACGTTACAACGATGCGCCATTCACTCCAGCCAGATAATTCATAATGATGGTGAAGCGGACTCATTTTAAAGACACGCCGACCTGTTAGTTTAAAAGAAGTTACTTGAATCATGACAGAGAGTGTTTCAATAACGAAAACTCCTCCAATAATAACAAGCAAGATCTCCAACTTTGTTAAAATCGCAACAGCACTTATGGCTCCTCCAAGTGCAAGAGATCCTGTATCCCCCATAAATACCTTTGCAGGATGCGCATTAAATACTAAGAACCCGAGCACTGCTCCTACTACCGCAACAGAAAAAATTGCCGCTTCGAACTGAAGAACAGTTGAAGATAGTACTGCAAATGCTCCAAATGCAATGGCAGCTGTACCTGCAAGCAAGCCATCTAATCCATCTGTAAGGTTAACCGCATTTGACGCACCGATCAGCATGAAAACTACCAATACCGGATAGAACCAGCCAAGGTCCAACGAAAAATCGGTTCCTGGAACGGAAACTACAGTTGAGAAATCGATTACCCTTAAACCCAGGAAGAAAAGAGCAGCTATAATCAGCTGGCCAATCAGTTTTTGCTTAGAAGTTAACCCTAAGTTTCTCTTCTTCACTACTTTTATATAATCATCTAAGAATCCAATAAGTCCATATCCTAATGTTACAAGGATAAGCAAGTGAGTTTCAGCTGTAATAGCAAAAAACTTCGCTGTCATCGCATATGTTGCTATCACTAGCGCCAGTACGATTACAATTCCACCCATAGTAGGTGTTCCTTGCTTCTTTTGATGGGATTTTGGGCCTTCATCACGAATACTCTGCCCAAATTTTAATCTTCTTAAAAACGGGATAAAAAAAGGTGAACTCAGTACCGCTAGTAAGAAGGATGCTACTAAAGTAAATAATAAGACTTGCTCAATCATTTTTTCGACTCCTGTTCTTCTTCTAAAAATGTAGATATAAGGGTTTCAAGTACCATCCCTCTGGATGCTTTAAAAAGAATTGCAGTGTCTTTCGATAACAAACTTTCGATTGGATTTATAGCTTCTTCTTTTGTCAGACATTGAACAACCTCAAGATTCTTTCGCTTTTGTTTATTCAATTCATCTGCAATCCATGCACCTTTTTGCCCTACACAAATTACATGGTTAATTGAATCATCCACATGATCTGCAATTTTTCTATGCATTTCTTCCTCGTTAGAACCTAGTTCGTACATATCACCAAGAACTGCAACTTTCTTAGAATAGTCCTTTAACTCTGAGAGCGTTTCTAATGCAGCAATCATACTTGTAGGACTTGCATTGTAAGCATCGTTGATAAGGAGTGTTTCCTTCTTACCGCTTTTCATTTCAAGTCTCATCGATGTTACTTTTAAACTCTCTAGACCCTCTAAGATTTTATTTTCTTCTATATTCAAGTAATGCCCAACTGCAATCGCATATGCAGCATTTTTTATATTATGTCGGCCAAGCATAGGAATGCGGTAAACGGTAGTACCTTCTTCTAAAGTAAAGGAAACACCTTTCGCATCTGTTTTTATATTGGACAGTTTTAAAGTAGATGAGTCTCCAAATCCAACTTGCAGTACATTTTCACCTTTAACATGAGAAAGAAGCGGTTCGTCTCCATCGATGATGAACAACCCGCCTTGCTTTAATCCATCTGCGATCTCAAGCTTTGCTTTTGCAATACCTTCGCGGCTCCCAAGCTGTTCAAGGTGACTCTCACCAATATTTGTGATTACCGCAACATCTGGCTCTGCAATTTTGCTCAACAAAGAGATTTCACCATAATCGCTCATACCCATTTCAAGAATTAAAACTTCCGTCGACTCTTCCATAGCCAGAATCGTTAGAGGCATTCCGATATGATTATTGTAATTCCCTTGCGTTTTAAAAGTTTTGAAGTTTGTTGCAGACACACATTCAATCATATCTTTTGTTGTGGTCTTTCCATTGCTGCCTGTTACAGCAACGACAACTGGATTAATCTTTTTCAAATAAAATTTTGAGATTCTCTGTAAGAACTCTACTGTATCCTTCGTGTAAAGAACCGGAAAATCTTCTGGTAATCCAGCAGGAAGTTCTTTTCCTTCTTGCCAGATGGTAGCCGTACAGCCTCGCTGAATGGCATCAAGCAAAAAATCATGACCATCAAAACGCTCCCCCGCAATAGGGAGATATAGTGAATTTTCGCTTTTTTGCCGTGTATCTTTTGAAACTCCGTCTAGTAACAGATTATCTTTTTTCCCTGTCGACCGGTCTGCTAATGTGATCAGTTCTTTAATGTCTAATTTCATTTTTTCACCGCCTCAATCGCTTCCTTCGCAACGACCCTATCGTCAAATTCTAACACGTCTTTACCAATGATCTGATAAGTTTCATGCCCCTTGCCTGCGATTAGTATAACATCATCTGTTTTTGCACGTTCAACTGCATATTCAATCGCTTTTTTACGATCTGGAATCGTTACATAATTTCCTTCGTCAGCACCTTCTTCCATATCTTTTAAGATTTGGAGAGGATCTTCTGTACGTGGATTATCGCTAGTAAAAATAGCATTGTCAGCTAAATTCGCAGCAATGCCTGCCATGATCGGACGTTTCGTTTTGTCACGATCTCCGCCGCAGCCAACAATAGCAGTTATCTTTCCATTTGCAAATTCTTTAATGGTTCTCAACACGTTCTCCAAGCTATCCGGTGTGTGTGAGTAATCGACGATCACTGTAAAATCCTGCCCTGCAATGACTGGCTCGAATCTTCCCGGAACTCCGGATACCTCCTGCAGTGTGGAAAGGATCTGATCAAGTTCTAACCCAGATAATAAACAAGCTGTAGTAGCTGCAAGTACGTTATAAACAGAGAATTTACCGATAAGTTTAAGTGTAACTTCTCTAGATCCAACCGGTGTACTTAGAGTAAATGTCGTACCTTGAGATCCAATCGTTATATTTGTCGCTCGAACATCACTCTCATTGTCAATTCCATAAGAGATTACTTGTGCTGATGTTACTCTCTCGAAAATTTTTGAAGCAGGATCATCATTGTTCAAAACTGCCACTTTTCGATCATTCTTTTGATAAGTATTCCCCATTTGAGAGAACAAAAGACTTTTTGCAAACTGGTATTCTTCCATATTTTTATGGTAGTCCAAATGATCTTGTGTCAGGTTTGTAAACACTGCAATGTTAAAATCACAGCCCCATACTCTTCCTTGATCAAGGGCATGTGAAGAAACTTCCATGACAGCTACATCTACTTTTTCTTTTGTCATCTCATTAAAAGCATTCTGCAAAAATAATGAATCAGGTGTAGTATTCGCTACTTTATATTTGCGGTCTTTAATTCTCATCTCAATCGTGCCGATCATGCCTGTACTCTTACCAGCATCTCTAAACACTTTTTCAATTAAATGAGAGGTTGTTGTCTTTCCGTTCGTCCCCGTTATGCCGATTAAGTGCATCTTTTGAGATGGATGGCCATAAAAGGCATCAGCTAAAACAGCGAGTGCTTTTTTTGAGTTTTTAACTTTTATCACTGGAATGTTAACTTCAATATCTTTTTCAGCTAAAATGGCCGCTGCACCATTATTGGCAACGGTTTGGGCAAAATCATGGCCGTCGAAAGTAAGTCCTTCCATACAAACAAAAAGACAGCCTTTCCCAGCTTTCCTGGAATCCATTTCAATGGAGGTAATTTCAGGATTGGCTTCAATATCCATTTCATAGTTCACTAAATATGTAAGCAGTTCTTTTAATTCCATTAATCCTGATCTCTCCTCTAATCATCGTTAAAAAGTACTTTTAAAATGGATCTGTTTTCATTTCATTATTAATAATGTCCGCTCCTATTTTGCGGACTGACTGCCAAGGTTCTTTTGTTCCATCTACTTTAGAACATTGCAGCCAATTTTTCTAGCACGAGTGTGGTGAATGCTGTACTTTCGCTTCTAATGCAAGTTGATTGGAGTGAAAGGTGCGAGACTCCTGCGGGACAGGTGGGCAGGTGAGACACTTAAACGTGAAACGTACGAATGTGGCTCACCGCCTGCCCCGCGGAAAGCGAGCACCTGAAACGGAAATCAACCACTTCCAAGAACATCACTGTTTTACGAAAACAAACCCACAAAATAAACAGCGTTTAAGAAAAATAAGCCAAGGCAAGATTCCGCGCTTGGCTATGTGTCCATCCTTTATTTTAATCTTCCACGTCTTTTTTGTCACCCAAAAATAAACGAATGGTCTTTCCTGCTTCAAGCTTTACTCCTGCTCGGGGAGCTTGTTGTACGATGTAACTGCCTTTTCCGGAAGTTTCAATTTTTAAATTGTACAATAGATTTGTAAGATCTTTTGTTTCTTTGCCAACCAGATCTGGAACGACAACTTCAGTTGCATCAAGCCATGTTTTTTCCTTTTCAATCTGACCTTTCTGCTTCTTAACTCCCATAGCAGATAGGCTGTCTTCAATTATATTCCCAACGATTGGAGCAGCTACGATTCCACCGAACTGCAAGGTTTCCTTAGGGTTATCAATCGCTACATATACAACGATCTCTGGGTTATTGGCTGGAGCCATACCGATAAATGAAACGATATGATTGTTCTTTAAATAAACTCCGCCCTCAGCTTTTTGAGCAGTACCTGTTTTTCCACCAACACGGTAACCATCTACAAATGCATTTTTCCCCGTTCCCTGTGCTACTACACTTTCAAGAGCATGTCTTACTTCTTTAGATGTTTCTTCAGAAATAACTTTTCTTTTTAGTTTAGGAGTCTGCTTACTGACAACTTTTCCTGTTATAGGGTCCACAAGTTCTTTAGCTATATATGGTTCGTATAAATAGCCACCATTTACGGCCGCAGAAACTGCTGCTACTTGCTGAATCGGTGTAACCGATACACCTTGGCCAAATGCCGTAGTTGCTAGCTCAAGTGGTCCTACACGATCTAAAGAGAATAAAATCCCTCTTCCTTCACCGGCTAAATCGACACCCGTCTTTTCTCCAAAACCAAAGTCTTTTATATAATCAAACAGTTTATCTTTGCCTAACCGCTGTCCAAGTATAACAAATCCAGGGTTGCACGAGTTTTGTACTCCTTCTAAAAAGGATTGACTGCCATGCCCTCCTGCTTTCCAGCACTTCAGCTTCCTTCCAGCTACTTCAATCGATCCTGGATCATGGAAATGGTCTTTCTCTAAGTCCACTTTTCCTTCTTCAAGTGCTGCTGCCAGCGTAATGATCTTAAATGTAGAACCTGGTTCATATTGTGCCCAAACAGGCAGGTTCCGGTTATACACTTCAGGTGAAACACGCTTATATTCTTCTGGGTCAAAATCAGGCCTCGAGCTCATCCCAAGGATTTCCCCAGTGTTTGGATTCATAGCAATGGCTATTGCTCCATCAGGATTATACGTCGCTTGTGCGATATCGAGTTCTCTTTCAATAATGGTTTGTACGCGAGAATCTGTCGTGAGCCTAAGATCATAACCATCCTTTGGTTTTTCATATTTATCAGATAGAGAAGGCATACGCCGTCCACGTGCATCAGAGAAGAATGATATATGTCCTTTTTCACCGTTCAACTGCTCATCATAATATAATTCAAGTCCTGTAAGTCCTTGGCTGTCGATACCTGCAAACCCTAGCACGTGCGAAAGATATGAGCCGTACGGATAATGGCGCTTGCTGTCCTCTGCAACAAAGACACCCGGAAGGTTTAATGCCTCTACTTCTTTGGCTTTTTCATTACTGATTTTTCGGCCGCCATTATCTATCCTAACGATAGACGCTTTTTTGGTGATCCTTTGATAAACTTCTGTCTTTGATATATTTAACATGGCAGCCAGCTTTTCTGCCGTATCATCCGGTTCTTTTATTTGTCTAGGAACTACAAAAACAGTTGGAGCACTAATATTTGTGGCTAGTACTACATCATTCCGGTCCAGGATTTTTCCTCTCTTTGGTTCAAAAGGAATATCCCTGCTCCAAGAATCGAGGGCTTGGTCAGTCAGCATATTTCCTAATACAAATTGAACATAGCCGAGTCTCACAGAAATGACAAAAAAGAAAGCTAGTCCAAATACAAGAACAAAAATTAAGCGCCTGCGTACTGTAACATTTGAAACTCGCACACACAATACCTCCCTTGTATGGTTCGTTTCAAATATATGCTTGTACACAAGCGCTTAGAACAATTAGTCAGTTATTGGCAGATCTTCTTCTGTATTCTCTTCGGACGTATTATCACTTTCTTGTTTATTCTCTTCTGTTTCTGGTTCAGTTTCCATTGGCGGTTCGAGCTGAACTACGAAGAAGTCCCCTTCCTTAACAGGATTTCCAGGTTTGATGCTTTGTTTAACAGCAAATCCGCTGCCTGTTATCGTTTCTTTCACACCGAGAAGTTTACTGATCCTTAAAATATCCATGTAAGACCAGTCTTTAACATCAGGCATTTTTGCATCACCTGAAGTTCTCAGAATTACCCGTTCGCCTTTCATGACATAAGCACCTTCATATGGTTCCTGCTTCGTAATTTCATCTCCAGAACCGATCACAGAGACTTCCATACCCAGCTTTTCCAGCTCTGTTTTTGCTTCTTTTGCAGATTGACCTGTATAATCAGGCAATTCTTTTCCGTAAGACTTTTTAGCTTTAACAGAATTGTTCTTATCTTTTGCTTCAGGCTGAATGTTTAAGTATTGAAGACTGCTTTTCATAACACTCGTAAAGATATTAGCAACAGGCGTTGAACCCATTTCAGGGAATTCAACCTTAGGCCGCTCAACAGCCACATATACTAATAGTTTCGGATCATCTTTTGGTGCCATTCCAAGAAAAGAAAAAACATTCTCTCCCCAGCCTGAGATATACTTTCCATCTTTTCCTACGATTTGTGCAGTTCCCGTTTTTCCTGCGACACTATAACCGTCGATCATATAAGGCTTACCTGTTCCATCCGTAACAACTGTTTCCAATATATCTCTTACTTGTTTAGCAGTTTGTTCAGATATTGGATTGCCCGCAACTTTAGGTTCATTTGACATAACTGTTTTTTTTGTTTCAGGATCCATGATTTTGTCGATTACATACGGCTTCATCATTTTTCCGTTATTAGCAATTGCGGTTGCCGCTTGAATCTGCTGAATCGGTGTAATCGTTGTTCCTTGTCCAAAAGCGGTTGTCACTTTTTCAATTTCATAGTTATAAAGGATTGAGCCATTTTTTTCATTAGGAAGATCAATATTGGTCTTTTGATCCAATCCAAATTTAGAGATATAGCTTCTATATTTCTCATAACCTAGTTTTTCACGTACAAGCTTTGAAAAGGCAACGTTAGAAGAGTTCTGAACCCCTTCGTTATAGGTGATCGTACCCCACCCTCTTCTATTATGATCATAAATAGGTCTGCTGATATTCGGAAGCTTGTATGAACCAGATTGAAAAACATCGTTCCCGTTATATTTCCCCTCTTGTATTGCTGCAGCTAAAGTAAAGATTTTCATCGTTGAACCTGGCTCAAACGGATAAGATACAGCAAAGTTCGTATAGTTCTTAATATCCTTTTTGTTTGGGTTAAAACTTGGGGAGTTACTCATTGCGAGAATTCGCCCCGTTTTTGGATCCGCAACGATTCCTGTTATCTTTTCTGGCTTATATTTTTTAGCTGCTTCTTGTATAGCCTCATCTAGATAGAGCTGTATTTTTTCATCTAGAGTTAAGTAAACATCCTGACCATGTTTTGGCGGCGTAATCGATTCTTTATTAGCAGGTATCGCTCGGCTAAAAGCATCCCCTAAAAAGGTAATCTTTCCGTCTTTTTCCTGCAAATATTTATCCAGCGATTTTTCAAGTCCCATCAATCCTGCTTGAACTCCGTTTTCTCCGTTACCTGTATAACCTAGAACATGAGCAGCAAAGGATTGATTAGGATAATATCTTCTAGACTCTCTCAAAAAATCAATTCCTGGAATTTTCATCTTTTCGATCTGTTCTTTTTTCCGGTAAGATACTTTTCTACCAGATGGAATCTCTACTTGAAATCTTCCCTCTTTGCTCAATAAAGCTTCTAGATCATCTTTCTCTGTGTCTAAGACTTCAGATAATTTTTCTGCAGCTTCTTCTGGATCTTTAATGTGGTTTGGGTAGTTTTTATCCAGAATAGCTATAACACTATAGGAAGGGATATCCTGCGCGATGACTTCACCATTTCGATCGAACATCGTTCCACGCTTTGCATCTAGAACATCGCTTTTCATCCATTTCCTTTTTCCATATTCAATTAAATCCACCCCTTCTGCTGATTGAGAAGAAGCTACGAGAAAAAACTTACTCGTTAATACAAAAAAGAGCACGGTAAACAAAACCATAAGAATACCTGCTCCAACATTTTTTCTTTTTAATTTCATAACAACACCTGCTTTTTAGTCCTGGACCACTTTTACATTCTTATCGTCAAAGATGAACCCTTGTTCCTTCGCTAATTTCATGATTCGTTCTGGATTGCTCAGTTCTGTCACTTGCAGGTGATAATCTTCAACAATTTTTGTTTCAGCTGAGATTTTATTTTGAGTCGCCACAACTTCTGCAGATGCTTGATAGACAGAAGCATATAGAGAAATGAGCCAAATTAATCCTGCTACTAATACAACGCCCATAGCCCCCCATAAAATCACTTCACCTTTTGTAAATAATTTACGGGATGGCTGCTGAACCGGTTTTGGGTTTCTTTCAGGCTGTCGTTGCATTTGTTGATTCTGAACTTGATAGGCTAAATTACTCACTTTAGCTCTCCTCTCTATTTTTGTTTTTCAGCAATTCTCAATTTCGCAGAACGTGATCTTCTGTTTTCTTCAAGCTCGTTTTCTGTAGGTACGATCGGTTTTCTTGTAATGAGCTTTAATTCAGGTTTGAATTCTTCAGGTATGACCGGTAGCCCTGGAGGTAATTCCGGGCCTGTACTAGCCTTTTTGAGTATATTTTTACACGCACGATCTTCTAACGAATGAAACGTGATGACTGCAATCCTTCCACCGACATTTAACAGTTCAATAGAGTCTTGAAGTGCATCTTCAAAGGCGTTCAACTCATCATTTACAGCAATACGAATGGCTTGAAATGTCCGTTTTGCAGGATGTCCGCCTGTTCTCCTTGCAGGAGCAGGAATCGCTTCCTTTATTATTTCGACAAGTTCTCCAGTTGTTTGAATCTCTTTTTTCTCTCTTGCCGCTTCGATTTTCCGAGCGATCTGTTTAGCGAATTTTTCTTCGCCATATCTCGAGATAATCTTCATCAAATCATTAAACGACCATTCATTTACCACTTCTTTTGCTGTAAGTTCACTTGACTGATCCATTCGCATATCAAGTTCAGCATCATGCTGATAGCTAAATCCTCTATCCGCTTCATCTAGTTGCGGGGATGAGACACCTAGGTCAAAAAGGATTCCATCCACCTTATGTATGCCACGGTTAGCAAGCTCTTCTTTTATGTAACGGAAATTGCTGCGAACAATCGTAAACTTACCTTCATGTTCCTTCAGTACCTTACGCGCGTTTTCAATAGCTTTGTCATCTTGATCAAAGGCATATAAATGGCCAGTTTCTAATTGAGACAAAATTAGAGCACTATGACCTGCCCCACCCATCGTACAATCAACATAAATACCATCTGGTTTAACGTGCAAACCATCTACAGATTCTTGTTTTAAAACAGTTATATGGTCAAACATGGAAAATTCCTTTCTGCTGTAAACTTAAGGGCTATAAATCGAAGTCCATTAGACTTTCTGCAATTTCTCCAAAAGAGTCTTCTGACTTTGAGAAGTATTCTTCCCAAATCGATTTGCTCCAAATTTCAATTCTATTCGAGACACCTATGACTACGCAATCCTTTTCTAGTTTTGCATAATCTCTGAGTGGAGATGCAATATTCACTCTTCCCTGTTTATCAAGCTGACATTCAGCAGCTCCAGAAAAGAAAAAACGTGTAAATGCACGTGCATCCTTCTTTGTAAATGGCAAGCTTTTAAGTTTTTCTTCGATCACTTTCCACTCACTTAAAGGATAGCCGAATACACATTGATCCAACCCGCGAGTCAAAATAAACTCTGTGCCTAGCTCTTCACGAAACTTGGAGGGGATGATCATACGTCCTTTTTCGTCGATGTTGTGCTGATACTCTCCCATGAACATATGATCACCCCACTTTCTCCCCTAAATCTACCACAACGCTCCACTTTTCACCACTACAAGTATTATTCGTGTACAAAAAAAAAAATCCTGCTGTACCACAGGATTTTTTCTAAAAAATTTTCTATTATTTATAAGTAGATGATTTTATGTTTTCCATTGAATTCATAAGGGTATTGTAGAAGTTGTTTTATGAGTTGTGGCCCGATTTCATTCGTGAATTGGTAGATGTTCCAAATTCTTTCTTGCAAGATCCCAGTAGGTTTTAATTGAAGCATGATCTCGTCAAATTCAGCTAGTGGCTCTTTAACTTTTTTCCGAACACGCTGTTCCATCTTCTGCTCGATATAGTCGATTTCTGAAAGGATTCTCTTTAGATTATGATCTGCAACAGGAAGGAGTTTCGAATCAATTTCTTCTGCCAATTTTAGAAGTTTTCCATAAGAGAAAGTAAATTCTGCTTTGACAGATTCAATGGATTCATTCGTTTCAATCGGTCTATTACTAGCAAACCATTCTCTTTTGAAATCATCTGTTCCATTTTCTAAAACCTGTTTCACTGTTAACTTTTTAGAATTCATCAACTCGAGGATGCGATTCGTTACAAGCGTAAAAGACAGCCTTGGAGTTAATATGGGCATTTTTCTATTAAATTGATGGAATACCTTCCCTAGCACCGCCCAATAGGCAATTTCACCTGGGCCTGCAACAAAGGATAGAACGGGCAGCATAAATTCTTGCATCAAAGGACGTGTTACAACATTGTTGCTGAATTTCTCAGGATGATTCACTGCTTCCTCTAAAAGTTCTGCCTCAGAGATTGAAAAATCGTTTTCTTTTGATGAAAAGCCATCTTCAGAACGATATAAAAGGATTCTTTCATTATCTTTCGTATAAAACAAATGAGCATTGTTTTTTTGAATTTCTATCGGATCACGGTATCCGCTTTTGTTAAGTTCGTTCGTTTGAGAAATAAAAGCTCCATCAATATCTCTGTTTTTAATGATCATATCTTTTAAAATATGGGATTGAAGTTTCTTGAATTCCGGGTCGCCAGAATCTAAAAGAATTAAACCTTCATCTGCAAACCACTTGGAAAGCAGTTGAGCAAAAAAAGTAACAATAGAATCAGACTTCTCTAATATTCGTTCTGTCTCAGCTAAAAAATCACTCGTATATGCCGTCTCACCAAAAGCACGAAATACTTCTTTTAGCCACGGCTTAACATCTTCTTTGTTCCAACCCCACATTGATGCGGAAGATTTAACAGATGAAGCTGCTTTTAAAGATATTTTTTTAGCCGTGTTATTCTTCGGTACCATTACATGATTAATTTCATCCATATCATGATCTTCACCCGCGATCCAAAATATCGGAACAACCGGCACGTTAAGTTCTTTTTGAGCTTGTTTTGCTAATTGAATTGTACTAATGCACTTATAAATAACTAAAAGCGGTCCTGTAAGGAGACCTGCTTGCTGTCCACCAACAACAGCTAAACTTTCAGGTGAATTCAGTTTTTGTATATGGTCCAAAGTTTTAGACGAAGAGCCTATTTTATCATTATAAGAAGACAAATAGTTTGTTAGTCCTTGCCTCGGAAATGAATAACGCTTCAATTCCTGCTGTCGTTTCGTCCATTCATGTTTATCATGATGTGCTTTATAATCAAAAAAACGGACAACTTCCGAATCTCCGTTGGAGTACCTTTCAAGAAAAGGTGATGTATGAAGCTGCATTTCCTCCAGTCTCATTTATGTACTTCCTTTCTTCGTATCAATTACATCCTTAACGAGTATAGCAAAGAAATGTTAATGACAAAAAAAGATTTGCTCTAAATGTCCAAAATCCGTGAAACGATACCATAAGACATTAATGAAAAATAGCCGATAGTTAGAATAAGAAACTGCAAACGCCAATTAAGCCTTAAAATTTTGCCAATGGATAGGTCAAACTCATATTTCCAAATAACATATGTAAACAATAAACAGCCTGATAAAAATAATAAGAGAAGGATCTCATAATAAGATTGGCCCCAGATCTCAACTGTCATTCTTTCAATTGTGAAAAACAAAAAAAATGTTGTACTGTCAATACCCGCCTTAAAGGCCTTACTTTTCTTTTTCGTAAGCTTATATATACTCTTATTAACAAGAAAAAAGACGATGTAAGGAACGGTTATTAACGTAGCAATAATCGCACCTAATATACTAATCAATCATTCATCCTCTCCAATCCAATGCTTTTACAGCTTCATATACAAACCGAGAATAGGGGGTGTCAATCTTAAGGCTGATCCCTCGATTGATAATTTCACCCGTTATGCTGTCTATTTCCGTTTGCTGACCGCTTTCCACACTCTTTAACATCGAGGAGCGGTTCAATGATGTATTTCTGCAAAGGATTAGCAATTCCTTCCATAAGTCTTCGCGTCGATCGATTAAATTCAAAACGGTAACAGCTTCTTCATACAGCTTTTTCATTATAGAAAATGCATATTCATTCGTGAGCAGTTCCCCATTCGTTATTCTTAAAATAGCTGATAAAGGATTTATAGAGGCATTCATAATTAATTTTTCATACACCATCGTTTCCCATTCTTCTTCTAAATTTACAGGTGAAGTATTTGAGTTTAGCAGCGACTTCCATTCATAATGAGAATCCCCTCGATAGGAAGCCAGCTTAATTCTTCCTTCTCCCAAATGATGAACAGTTGTATGATTTTCTTTTACAGCTCCATGTTCCACTACACCTACACATACTTGTTTGTGAGGCAATTTGTCTATAAAAGAAAGATGACTGATACCATTCTGTAAAAAGAGGTACGAAATCTCTTTATAATCTTCTAGCCACTTTAGATCTTTAATTGCTGTTTGCTTAACTGAGATTATACAAACCAGTTCGTTCCCGCTAAATTCTTCAATAGGCTTTGCTTCAACTCTGACGTTTGATTTTACACCATGTAAGTTTTTGTAGGTGAGTCCGAACTTCACTAGCTCTTCAGCCTGTTCAGCGCTTCGTGTATAGATAACAGGTTCTTTTCTATTTATCTTTAAAAAATATGCGACCAACAAGCCTATTGCCCCGCCACCAATTATACTTACCTTCATAGCAACCCCCATAGCCGTTTGATTATCTTGATATTACCATATATATGAAACATTCAAAAAACCCTCCCGTACTTGCGGGAGGGTTTCGTTTAAACTGGGTAAACAGGGTGTTTACGCTCACTAAAAATCATCTCTTTGTTTTCATAGAAAGCAAAACGATTCGTAAGTTCGTCTCGCAATGAAGAAGGTGAAACGATATCGTCAATGATCATTTCAGATGCAAGCTTATAAATATCAATGTGTTCTTTGTATTCTTGCTGCTTTTGCTGAACATATTGAATCCGTTCTTTTACATCTTCAATTTCATTTATCTTGTTTGAGTATACTGCATTTACTGCAGCTTCCGGTCCCATAACAGCAATTTGCGCCGTTGGCAGCGCAATACAGCAATCTGGTTCAAAAGCAGGACCAGCCATCGCATAAAGACCTGCTCCATATGCTTTTCGAACAATAACTGAAATTTTTGGAACGGTTACATCGCTCATAGCCGCGATCAGTTTAGCTCCATGACGTATAATCCCAGCTCGTTCTACTTTCGTTCCAATCATAAAGCCTGGAACATCTGATAAGAAAAGGAGAGGAATTGAGAAAGCATCACAAAGCGTTATAAAACGAGCTGCTTTATCAGCAGAATCAACAAACAATACGCCGCCTTTTACTTTAGGCTGGTTTGCAATGATGCCTACAGGCTTTCCGTCAATACGGCCAAAACCAGTTACGATTTCTTGCGCGAATAACTTTTTCATTTCAAAGAAACTTCCTTCATCAATAAGACCGTCGATAAACTCATACATATCAAATGGTACGTTTTGATTTTCTGGAACAATCGCTTCTAACTCTCTGCCTGCTTTAGGAGGAAGCGCTTCGGAAACAGGAGCTTTCTGCTTGTAGTTGCTAGGGAAGTAAGATAGGTAACGTCTAGCTTCTTCAATCGCTTCTGTTTCGTTTGCAGCTAAAAGATCTCCGCATCCACTTATTGAACAATGCATTCTTGCTCCGCCCATTTCTTCCAGTGTTACTTTTTCACCGATTACCTTTTCGGCCATACGCGGGCTTCCTAAATACATGGATGCATTCTGATCAACCATGATTACGATATCACAAAACGCCGGGATGTAAGCTCCACCAGCGGCTGATGGACCGAACAGAATACAAACTTGGGGAATCATGCCAGACATTTTCACTTGATTGTAAAAAATCTTACCTGCTCCACGGCGGTTTGGAAACATATCAATCTGATCGGTAATTCTAGCACCTGCTGAGTCAACTAAATATAACATCGGCACTTTTAGCTTTTGAGCAGTCTCCTGAATTCGGATAATTTTTTCCACTGTTCGCGCTCCCCAGGAGCCAGCTTTTACAGTCGAATCATTAGCCATTACGCAAACTGTTTTTCCGCCAAGTTTACCGATTGCTGTTACAACTCCATCTGCTGGAAGATCGCCCGCTTGGTTGTTCGCAAATTTAGCATCTTCTACTGTATATTCACCGTTATCAAAAAGCAGATTAAGTCGATCACGCACAAACATCTTATTTTGAGAACTGTTTTTCTCGTGATACTTCTGTGCACCGCCTGCTTCGATTTGTTCGATTTTTTCTTTTAGTTGGTTTTCTAATTTTGTAACCATGATATACCTCCTTTAAGAGAGTGAGCGCTCGCTCAGAATTTGTGCAGAGCTATTATTTTAATGTAACGAGTACATCGCCCTCATTAACAAAATCTCCAGATGCAAATTTAACACTTTCTACAGTTCCGCCGTCTGCAGCATCAACTGGGATTTCCATTTTCATAGACTCCAAGATAATAACGGTTTGACCCGCAGTTACTTCTTCACCTTCACTTACCAATACTTGCCATACTGTACCTGCCATAGATGCTGTAATTTCTTTCATTTCTCTCTCTCCTTTTTCTAATTACGATTTACTTACTGTTCGTTTGCTTAAATAGCTTGTCGTATAGTCGCCTTTTACAAAATCCTCTTCTTTTAACAGCATTTGAAAAAGTGGGGCATTTGTTTTAAGCCCGTTTATTTCAAGCTTTTCAAAGAATTCAACACCATGTTTAATACATCCCTCACGATTGGAATCGCTTACAATAATCTTAGCAATCATAGGATCATAAAAAGGTGTAACCGTATTTCCGCTTTCATAACCTGTATCTATTCTTACATTGTCCATTTGCGGCCAAAGAAGTTCCTCGATTTTGCCAGGTGACGGAAAGAAAGTTATTGGATCCTCAGCGTAAAGTCTAAACTCCACTGCATGACCTTTGCTCACAATCTCATTTTGTGTCAGTGGCAGCTTTTCACCTTGTGCAACTTGAATCTGCCATCTTACTAAATCAAGACCCGTAATACTTTCTGTAACAGGATGTTCTACTTGAAGTCTAGTGTTCATTTCTAAAAAATAAAACTCACCGTTTTCACTAACAACAAATTCAACCGTTCCTGCATTTACATAATTTACTGCTTTAGCCGCTTTCACCGCTGATTCCGTAATTTTTGAGCGTAGACTTTGTGTCAAAAATGGTGATGGTGATTCTTCAACTACTTTTTGGTTACGGCGCTGAACACTGCAATCCCGCTCGTAGAGATGAACGATATTCCCATGTGAATCACCCATAATTTGAACTTCTATATGTCTTGCATTCTCGATACATTTTTCAATAAACATTCTGCCAGAACCAAAGTAATTTTTGGCACGCTGCTGTGAAGATACAAAGTGCTTGCGAAGATCTTCGTTATTCAGGCACTTTACCATTCCAATTCCGCCACCGCCGCTGCTGGCTTTAAGCATAACAGGATAACCGATCTGTTCAGCGAGTTTGACCCCATCTTCTACATCTTCTATAGGCTCAATCGTTCCAGGAACAATCGGAACATCTGCTTGCTGCATCGTTTTTCTTGCCATAATTTTATCGCCCATCCACTCAATCGTCTGAGGTGAGGGACCTATGAATGTGATACCCGCATCCTCTATCTTTCTGGCAAACTCATCATTTTCAGATAAAAGTCCATATCCTGGATGAATGGCGTCTACCTTATGTTTGAGTGCGACCTCAAGGATAACATCACTCTGCAGATAGGATTTGGCAACCGGTGGTTCACCAATATGTACAGCCTCATCAGCAGCTTTTACAAAAGGGAGGTCTTTGTCTGCTTCAGAATATACAGCTACTGTTTCAATGTTCATTTCTTTACACGTTTGGATAATTCGAAGAGCAATTTCCCCACGATTGGCAATTAAGATTTTTTTCATGTTAATCCTCCTTCCTTGTTGTCAACATTACGTTTTTCGACAAAAAAGCCAAATATCCTTTTTTGTAAGCGTAAACTAAACGAATATTTTATTTTTAAAGAATTTTTTGCATAATTAGTATATACTATAACTATAGAGAAAAGTACAGGATGACTGGGGGAGAGAAGATGTCAAAGTATGAAGTAAAAAAATTATTAGTTAACTATAAAACGCTTGAAGAGTTTAAACATTTTAAAGAATATGGTGTTCAAGAGCTGTCAATGCTCGAGGATCTTCAAGAAAATATGATTGAAAACGACAGTGAATCTCCGTTCTACGGAATTTACTATGGTGATAAACTAGTGGCACGCATGAGCTTATATCAAATTGAAGCTGCTTACGATCAGTATTTTGATCCTCCTCAGGATTATTTGGAGCTTTGGAAACTAGAGGTATTGCCCCACCATCAAACAAAAGGGCTTGGTAAGGCATTAGTAGAGTTTGCAAAAACATTCCAGCTTCCAATCAAAACGAATGGCCGACAGCAATCAGGCGGTTTCTGGGAAAAGATGGGCTTTGAAGCTGTAACGTATAATCAAGATCGCGATCGGGGTCAGAATCCTTATGTTTGGTATCCTACAGGTGTAAGTGAACAACGCCTTGCATAAAAGCATTAAAAAAAGATGGCGAAATCGCCATCTTTTTTAATTTCTTACTGGTACTTCTACGAGTTTCCTCGCTCTATCCATAATCTGCAAAACTTCTTTATAATCCCTGTTAACTGTCTCATATTCTTTATTTACTTTACTAAGTTTGCTTTTTAAGTTGCCGTTTTCCTTCTTTAATTGCTGAAGCTTTGATAATAACGCACTGTTTTCGGCTTCTAAGTTTTTTGCCGAAGGTTCTTCGATTTGAAGCTGCTGTAAAAATAGTATGATTTCATTTAATGTAAGTGGCTTCTCATTTGGATTGCTGTTATTGGAATGGCTGTGATGAGCTGCAACACTTTCTTCTATTGTAGAAAGATGCTGTTTCACTTTTCTTTTATTGCGTTCTTTTCGAACTTTTTTTGCCTCTGCAATCGCTTTGTCATATTGTTTTCGTATAAGTGAGTTCCACCTGAATCCGCAAGCAGCTGGCGTTCTTGTTAACTTCTCTCCTACTTCTTCAAAAGCAACTAGCTGTGTACTGCCTTCTCGTATATGCCGGAGTGTAACTTCTGCAAGAATTGCATCTTCGTCTTTTGTCCAGGCATCCTGGCGCAAATTTGTCATTTAGATCCCCCCATTTTAGTGGTTTGTAATAAGAATATGCTAGTGCTAGAAAAGATAGACTTTTTATTCTACTAAAATGAGGGAAAACTTATTTATTTAAAAACGCCTCTACTCTTTTATGATGATCATCAGAAGCCCACAGTCTTGCACATCGCTCAATTTCCAGCTGTACACTTTTTTTGATTTTGGCTCCATCATATCTTTGAAGCTGCAATGATTTATAAGAGGTGATCACTCCGAGAGGCTGCTGTATATATCGCTGTAAAAACCGCTCTGTTTCTTTTAAGCTGTTTCCTTTTATCACGTATTGAATAAATCCGCGGTCCATTCCTTGCTTGGCTGTAACAGGGGTAGAGCTATATAAAAGATCCATCGCTTCAGTCTGCCCCATTCTCTCTAGCAAATAACTTCCGCCTCCCCAACCTGTTGTGATGCCTAAACGACCTTGGATAAATCCTACTTTTGCTTCAGCTCGCGCAAGTCTTACATCACATGCAGCGGCAATTTCACAGCCGCCGCCAACCGCCGATCCGTTTATTAAAGCAACGGTAGGCTTTGGAAAGAAAAACAGTTCATCTAATACAGTTCCCATTTTAGAAAGCATTCCATATGCTTGTTCTTCAGTCTTAAGAGAATGGAAAGCACTTAAATCTCCTCCAGAACAGAACGCTTTTGTACCCGCTCCTGTGATGACGAGGACTTTCACATCATTATCCTGCTTGGCTGCATTCAAAAAATCAGTTAGAAGCTTCATCACTTCAAAATTGATAGCATTTCTAACTTCTGGCCGATTCAAGGTAATCCACCCAATTCCATTCCTTTTCTCCCATAATACTGGCTGTTCACTCAACTCATACACCTCCAATTCAAAGAAAGCGCTTCTATTTTTATGTATATGAAAAAACAGGAAGCCTATAGCTCCCTGTTTTTCATTACTTGCTTACTACTTCTTTTCCTTTGTAAGATCCACACTCACGGCAAACGCGGTGAGATAACTTGTATTCTCCGCACTGTGGACACTTTACCATACCAGGCATGGAAAGCTTGTAGTGTGTACGACGCTTCGCTTGGCGAGTTTGAGAAGTTCTGCGAAAAGGTACTGCCATTTTGTATCCACCTCCTTAAAGGTTCTAGAAAGAATCATTATAACCTATTCTTTCACTTTTTGTCTTCGTCAAAAAATTTAGCTAGACCTTCTAAACGCGGGTCAACCCGGTTTTTCATGTCTTCTTCCGTAACCCTCTGCCATCCTTTTCCTTCTTTAGGAGCCGGACTGTCTGTCACATCAGCAGCCGTAATTTTCAACGGTTTTTCAAGCAAAATATGCTCTTCGATGACAGGGAGAAGGTCAACGTAATGTCCTTCAACTTTGTGAAGGCTTTCTTCATCTTCGTATTCCGTATAGTTCGGATCGAAAACAAAAATTTCCGTTGTTTTTACCGAGAATGGAAATTCCACATCTACCAATGTGTTGGCACATGGCAACACCATTTTTCCTTTTATGTTTAAGTAAAAAGTGGCTTTTTGCTGAGTTACATCTGCATGTCCTTCTACGTGAACAGGATCAACGCTTCTGATCTCCGGGTCTTTTTCCATCACTCCGCTCGCATCAACATTTTGTTCAAACGTTAACGGTTTACGGTAAAAATTTTTTAATTCTTGTAGTGACCATTTCATGTCTTTATCACCTCAAGGCAACAGTAGTAATTATATCGGTCAAAATATAAAATGTCAATATTATATCTTTACAGTGACACTTTTGATTCTAAACTCTTTTTAGTACAATGTAAACAAGTATAATCGAACGCTTAAAAGGAAGTGGAACTGTTGAAAGCAACAGGTGTTGTTGTAGAATATAATCCGTTTCATAATGGACATTATTATCATCTGCAAGAAACGAAAAACCTTACGAATGCTGACTGTGTGATCGCTGTAATGAGCGGGAATTTTCTTCAACGCGGAGAACCAGCTCTACTATCAAAATGGAAACGAACAAAAATGGCGCTGTTAGGAGGAGCTGACCTTGTTATCGAACTGCCTTATGCATTTGCAACAAGTCATGCACCACGTTTTGCTCACGGCAGCATCTCTTTACTCCAGGCTTTAGGTGCAGAATCTTTTTGTTTTGGCAGTGAGTCCGGGGATATAAGTGTATTTAACAAAACACATGATTCTTTAGACTCACAACAAGATGCTTATCAATCAAACATCCGAAACTTTATTTCTGATGGCTTCTCTTATCCTGCGGCCGCAGCAAAGGCATATAAAGCTCTTCATACACATCTACCGCTCGACCTTAGTAAACCGAACAATATATTGGGCTTTGAGTACATTCGTGCTAGCCGCGAGCTTGGTAACAATATTAAGCCGCTGACTATAAAGAGAAAGAACGCAGATTATCATGATGTCGTGCTAGGCAAGGGAAATATCGCGAGTGCTACTGCAATACGAGAAGCGGTATTTTCTGAAGATATGAGTAAAGCTCAAAATTATATGCCTGATTTCACTTATGATTTAATGGTAGAAGATCAGCAAGAAAAAGGCACATTAATAAATTGGGAGCGTTTCTTCCCCTTACTCCGTTATCAATTATTATCTTCAAGTCCTTCAGAAATAAACGGCTACTATGAAGTTGAAGAAGGATTAGAATACAGAATGATTGAAGCAATAAAGTCATCTGACAGTTTTAAAACATTTATGACCCTTTTAAAGACGAAACGCTACACTTGGACAAGATTGCAGCGGGCGTGCCTTCATGTATTGAATAAAATACAAAAAGAGGAGATGCAGAAACTTTTAGAATCAACTCCTGCTTATATACGTGTTTTAGGAATGACTGAAAAAGGACAAGAATATTTAAGTTCAGTAAAAAAATCATTGGAACTTCCATTAGTGACGACGGTTTCAAAGCATGACTTTCCAGGACTCCGAATGGAAGCCAAAACGTCACTCGTGTATGCACAAGGTTCCCTAGTGAATAAGATATCCGCTGAAAAAGAGGAATTTAATACACCGCCTGTAATCGTGAAAAGCTGAGAATCGCTCGTAAATGCTGAGAATCGCTCGTAAATGCTGAGAATCGCTCGTAAATGCTGAGAATCGCTCGTAAATGCTGAGAATCGCTCGTAAATGCTGAGAATCGCTCGTAAATGCTGAGAATCGCTCGTAAATGCTGAGAATCGCTCGTAAATGCTGAGAATCGCTCGTAAATGCTGAGAATCGCTCGTTCAGCTCGGATAAATCCTGCTGAACGAGCTTAAACTAAATCAAAAAAAGGATGCAGAAGCCGCTCACACGGTCTAATGCATCCTTTTCTTTACTCTTTTAACTTTTTATAACTTCTCCAAGTACTTTAAAGCATCATCCAATGTTTTTACAGGAACAATCTTCATTTTAGATCCAATATCTTTTTGTGCTTTTACAGCATCTTTATAGTTATCCCCTTCGACTGGTGCGAAGAAAATCTCTGCACCCGCTTCATCTGCTGCTACAATTTTTTGCTGAATGCCGCCGATCGGACCTACGTTCTTTTGCAAATCCATTGTACCGGTACCTGCAATTTTCTTGCCATGTGTCAAATCGTCATCTATTAGCTGATCTAGTATTTCTAGTGTGAACATTAAACCAGCGGATGGCCCCCCGATCTGTGATGTATCTATTTTAACTTTCGGATCCGTCTCGATTGATACATCAGCTACTGGTGAAGTAATGCCAAGCCCTGCTTTAGGTCCCTCGTCCTGAATATACTTTTTCGGAAACTGTTCGATGTTTAGACTAACATTCATTTTCTTTTCACCCCGAAGAATCGTTAATTCTACAGGATCTCCTGCTTTTTTTGGAGCTAGCACATCTAATAACTTTTTAGTTTCCATAACGGGATTACGGTCAACTGCAATTATCTTATCTCCGACTTTCAGCTTTTTTTCAGCAGGCATTCCTGACATGATTCCTGTTACGTATACACCGTGATATTGAATATCTACCTTTTTCCCTGCCTGTTGAAAAGCTACGACCGTTGCAGCATGCTGTGAATCCTCCATCATCTGCAATTGTCTTTGATTGTATTCTTCATCTGTTTCATCTTCTGCTCTAATCTCTTCAGCAGGAATTACCTCACGATAGTCGCTAAGTTTTGCCCATATGTATTGCGGTATGTTTGCTGTTCCAACTGAAACGGTAGTAAGCATGAACACTCCCTCGTCTTTATCTCCGCCATCCACACTAATGATGGGATCTAAAATCCTTGCATCCCCTGGAGAGGTTATATAGTAAGGGAGTGGATAAAATGCAATGAATGCAAATATTAGTAAAGACAAAATGATAAATTTGTTTTGTGAGAAAAAGTTTTTCCTTTTCCCTTCCTTTTCAATGGTCATGCGATGACTCCTTCCACTTGTTGATCTTTTCTAGGATTTTAGGCACCTGTTTTCTTCCAGCTTCTTCCCCAATTGCCATTATATCATTTACATCTTTAAAAGCTGTAGAACTGAACTGCTCTACCATTGGCCGAATCATTATATCTGCAGAAATTTCATGCCAGCGAACCATCTCACGCTGCATGATATCGATACTTTGAATAATAACATCAAAGATTGAAGAAACTTGCAGTTCTGCTTTAAAATGTGAAATATCGACCGCGATTACGAGATCTGCCCCCATCTCTCTTGCTACTGATACTGGTACACGATCTATTACTCCGCCATCCACTAACAGTTTTCCATTAATTTTTTCAGGAACTAGTATGCCAGGTATAGAAATGCTGGCACGAACAGCATCTGCAATCGGGCCAGTTCTGAAAACAACCTTTTCACCAAGCAATAAATCAGTTGCCACTATTGCCAATGGTATATCTGTTTGTTCAATATGTTTTTGTTTTGTAAGAAGCCTTACTAATTCTTTAATCTTTTTCCCCGTAATAAAACCCATCTTAGGGACGGTGTAGTCCATATAATATTTTCTTTTAAAAAGCGTAGCCATACGGTATAAATTTTCGTCGCTATGACCCATACATACCATTGCTCCAACTAGAGCGCCCATACTGCTTCCTGCAATCATATCGATAGGAATTTGAGCTTCTCGTAAAGCCTTTACTACGCCCAGATGCGCGAATCCTCTGGCACCGCCAGATCCAAGAGCAAGTCCGATTTTCGGTTCTTTCATCCTTTGCTCCTCCTTTAGAAGCACCGTCTTTTTTTAACATATGGTCTAAAGAGTGTGGCTATACGTATAAATAAGGATGAGGACAAGTAAGCAATGTGGAATTTGGTGAGAGGAGTACTCCCCTTTATGAATAAAGCTTATTTAAAAACATTGATAATGTCATCTTCTGCAATCATCATAGCGATTTCTATTATAATATACCCAAAAGAAACGTACATGGCTTCTGTAAACGGACTGAAAATGTGGTGGGACGTCGTATTTCCTTCTCTAATGCCTTTTTTTATCTTATCAGAGGTATTGATGGGGCTTGGAGTCGTTCATCTGATAGGCGTATTGTTTGAACCACTTATGCGTCCCCTCTTCCGTGTACCAGGTGCAGGGGGATTCGTTTGGGCAATGGGAATCTCGTCAGGATTTCCTGCTGGAGCAAAGTTAACAGCCCGATTATGGCATCAAAAACAAATCACAACCATTGAAGCAGAGCGTCTCGTATCGTTTACAAACTGTTCGAACCCGTTATTCATGTTCAGTGCCATTGCAGTTGGTTTTTTTCATAATGCTGCACTCGGTATTGTTCTTGCCGTGAGCCACTATTTAGGTAACTTTTTCGTTGGTCTTATCATGAGATTTCACGGTTTTAAAAAAGATTCACAGACAAACGAAGATAGATATAGAGGAAAAGGATTGAAAAATGCTTTAAAACATATGCATGAAGCCCGATTAGCAGATAATAGACCAATCGGACAACTGCTTGGCGATGCCGTTCAGCAGTCCACTAAAACACTGCTTATGATCGGAGGATTTATTATTCTATTTTCCGTACTGAGTAAAATGATGGATCTTCTGCATGTTGCAGAGCTGCTTTCAAGCATAACTAATTATTTCTTTTTGCTGTTCTCCCTATCGGAAACACTGAGTTTACCATTGATTAAAGGAATATTTGAAATTACATTAGGCAGCAATCTAACCAGTCTTGCACAATCGTCCATACTTCAGCAAGCCATTATTGTAAGTTTTATCCTGGCATTTAGCGGACTTTCCGTTCAAGCACAAGTCGCCAGTATTTTGGCTGATACAGATATTAAATTCAGACCGTTCTTTGTTGCCAGAATCATGCACGGGTTTTTATCTGCTTTTATATGTCTTTTAGTATTCCCTTATTTGTATCACGTTAAAAGCAGTGCTGCTCCGGCATTTGCCTTTCTCACAGAAAAAAGTGAGAACTTCGGAGAATACGGCATGATCGCCCTGGCACACAGCCACTATATAACATTAGGCTTCTTACTGCTGTCTATCTTTTTATGGAACCGGAGTTTAATGAAAAAAAACAGCCTCCGCATTTAACGGGGGCTGTTGTATTTTTCTTTTAGAGCTTCTTCAACAACTTCGGGAACAAGATCTGACACATTCGCATGATATTTCGCAGCTTCTTTCACAATACTTGAACTTAAGAACGAGTATTGATTGTTTGTCATCATAAAGAATGTTTCAACTTCATCATCTAACTTTTTGTTGATGGAAGCAATTTTCATCTCATATTCAAAATCAGATACAGCTCGAAGTCCTCTGAGAATTACATTAGCACCTATATTTTTCACGTAATCAATCAATAGTCCATTAAACGAATCTACTTTCACGTTAGGAAACTGCTTAGTCACTTCTTTTAAGAGTACGATTCTCTCATCTACCGTGAACAATGGATCTTTGCTTTGATTATTGGCTACTACAACTATTACTTCATCAAAAACTGTTGCGCCTCGTTTAATAATGTCCAAATGACCTCGTGTAACAGGGTCAAAACTACCAGGACATACGGCAGTCGTTGGCATAATCTTCACCTCATAAATTGTCTTAATAACGTTTAAAAATCGTTATGGTTGTTGTTTTTCCGTACGTTTCCTGTCTGATCTGATGAAAACTTCCAATCTGTTCTGGAAGTTTAACATCACTCCCATGTTCAGTTACAATGCTTCCTTCAGCAGAAAGCAGCTGCAGCTTGTCGATTTCCTCCATGTCTTTCATTAACATTTGTTTAGCATACGGAGGATCCAAAAATATCATATCAAACTGAAGTTCTCTTTTATTAAGCGCTTTCAATGCTCTTTTTGCATCATTACGAAAGACTTCTGTTTTCTCATCATAGTTGCATTGTTTGATATTCTCTTTAATCGTATGTATGGCTTTCTGGTCTTTATCGATAAAAATGAAGTGCTCCATGCCTCGACTTAACGCCTCAAGTCCAAGACCGCCACTGCCGCCGTATAAATCCAAACCGATTCCCCCATCGAAATAAGGACCAATCATATTAAATATAGACTCTTTGATCTTATCAGTTGTTGGGCGAGTGTTTGTACCTGGGACAGCTTTAAGGGGTCTACCTTTACATTCACCTGCTATTACTCTCACGTTCTTCACTCAATTCTTTTCCGATTTCCATTACTAATCCTATCACAAGTATTCCTGTATTCAAACAATCAAATCTTTTCTTTATAAGTATAAGGCAAATTAAATGAGGTCATACTACTTATAACAACATCAACGAACGATGTTGTTGCCAACCGCGGAGAAGACTTACTCCCCATAAGTTCTTCATCCGGTTTCTCCTCTCCCATCGCCTTTAAACAGAAGTGATTTTGTTTTAAAGGCAACCTGCAGTTAATGCTGCAGGTTTTTTTGATGCTTAAAAGTCTTTATAGCGGTTTCGGATTATGCTACATTGTTGTATAGAAAGGGGAATGAACGATGATTCAGCGATTTATTGAGTTAGGTGAAGGTTATTCAGATCTCTATGAACTACTTGAGATTATGGAATCGAACAAAGACCGAATTACACAGCTATTATGTCTAAAAGTAAAGAAAGAAGATAAAATATATGCTTCACTCGTTGCTGTCATGCAACCTGCTTCTGAAGGAAAATTCCAGCCACTATACATATGCAGAGAAGGAGTGCCTTTCCCTTCAAAACGGTATGAATTATTTGAATCAAAAGCCGCTCAGTTAAATAAGGAAATTATCACTTTTGATGTAAAACCTTCAACAGATTTTGCAGAAACGGAACTTTTCTTTCACTATCTGATTGGCATTTTACGCTTAAATTACTTAATCCCGCCTTTGTTATAAATTCATTTGTTTGATAAATGGGTAAAGACTTATAAATTTTTTTGAAGACACCATAAATGTAAATACTGACAGAAGAAGATCCTTCAACAATTGTTTGCAGACTGAGGAGCTGAAATCAGCTACTTACCAGAGCGTGAAAACAGACATTAAAAAACAGGCAGCTTTTTAATAAGCCTGCCTGTCTTTTAAATCCCCATCTTATAATCATACTCTTTTGCTTTATCAACAATCTTGCTTTCATACTCTGTTTTAATCTCTTGTTTATGAGACCTTTTTACTTCTTTTACGAAATGCAAAGATTCTAGCTTTGCTGCAATCTCATCTATTTTGCTGCCATCACAATAAAGAACAGCGTATTTTAGCTTTCTTGACACATAATGAACATTACCGTAGCGTCTAAGCTGTTTAGAAAACTTTAAAGAATGAAGAAAAACAGAGAGTCCACGACGATTACCTATCATAATTAAAGCCCCTTTTATTATACTGTATTCAAACATCAACAAATCACTCATTAGGATGTGATGTATCTTGGACTTAAACACCATTTGGGAAGATTTTATTAACAGAATGAAACTCGATCCTGCAATCATTTTTGCTGAAAAGAAATTAATGGCCGGAATCCCTTTCTTATATGTAAGTGTTTCTTCACATATGTCAATCGATCAATCAACAGACACTGTAAAAAAACATGCTGTAAAAGCGATGAAAGGGAAACGGCTCACTCTGAACCTCTATTTTGTCAGGTCAGAAGAAAATCTTTATGTTTACCGTATGCGTTTTTTAGTTCCTCAAGAAAAAATGTTCTGCTGCGGAAACTTGTGCTTTGATTGCATACGATTTAAAGATAGTTAATTCGCTTATGCACACCCACAAGATCCGCCAGAACCACAACCACCACTGCATGAACTCTCATCAAAAAATGGATTACCTGTTGGAACTTTAATCTGCTGTGACACACTGTCAGCAATAATCCTGCTGCACTCCATTAATAAATTCTCAAGTTCTTTTTCTGATTTTTTGAACTGAGCTATTTTTTCATGGAAATCAAGTTCTCTTTTCAGTGTTCGAACTTGTGAAGAAACAGTATGAAAGTCAGGATGGTATTTTCCGAATCGCTGTACTTCATCATATTGTTCTTTCATTTTGGCAAAACGGGCAATCAATTTCTGTGCCTCATCATCTTGCTCCAAAATATATTTCGACTCTCTATATGCTATTGCAACACTGGAATTTGAAACCATTTCAGCTAATGTTAAGGATTCTTCCAGCAAAACAACTTGGTCTAAACTCATACGTCACACCTCCCTTTAGGTATGAGGTTTCTTATCTATTATAGCGGATAATGATTAGACTTAAAAGCATAGCTGTTTATTACAAAAAAATAAAACTCTTCTAAGTTAAGAAGAGTTAATGAATGTGCACCACTATATTTTTCTTTAAACCATAATCAGATCCATCTTTTTTCTTTAGCTGTAAAGTAATTTTATGTTTGCCAGGACTCATTTTATTCAAAATAAACATTGACTGATTGGCATTCATTCTCCATTTGTTGTTGATAAAAACGGCAATGTATCCATCTTGATTATCTGGTGCCTTCGTGAGACTGCCTTGAAATGAAAAGCGTGGAATAATGTTTTCAATATAGATGCGTTGATTCTTTACATGATAATTTACAGCCCAATCTTTATCCATCAGAGGATAAAGAGATGATGCCGCTACAGCTTCAGGTTGTATCATTTCAGCTTCTTCCGTATCTGTTTGTTTATTATTTAAAGTAATTACTGACACGGTGAGAAGAGCAAACAACCCAATTGTATAAATACTTTTTTTCTTTTTGTTCATGAAAAAAACCACTCCTTCTAGAGATAGTTTTTTCCATTTTATATCATATTATCCGTCATTCCCCATTATTTAATGGGTCTTGAATGGGCTGAAAATCATTTGGGAACGGAGCATCATCTTGTTTCACTTCGCCCATTACTGAGATCAGTTCCATAAGAAGCCCAAAGTTTTGCAGCTGCTGATGAAAACGATCAACTCTCTGACCGAATGTGCGACCATAAAATACTTTTGCACCCTCTTCCAGTTCAGAAACTGAAAAAGGGTTTCGACTCAGCTTTCTATACCATTCAGGCTTTTCTCTAATGTAATATTTAAGATCTGGCCTCGTATTTAAATATTCTAATAATTCTCTTCGCACACCGCACACATCCTTTTAATCTTTGTAAGAAGGATAATCGTTCATTCTATTTTCCGGCAGCTGGTTCGATCTGTCAGACTGATTGTTAAATTGCTGTAATAGTTCTTGAACGGCGTCCATAAGACTTCCAAATTGCGATAAATATTTTTGTACGTCCGTGATTTGAAGTTTGCTCAAACCAGCAACAATATCTCCTACAGTGAGATCGGTTCTTGCATTTTGTGTATGAGAACGTTCCTCTTGTTTTTTATCTTTTGCTTTATCTTCTGTTTTTTCTTTTGCATACTGATTCCAGCTCTCGTGTTCTTCCCCTAAAACAATCCAATCCTGATAAACTTCCTTCCAGGGCCTTTTATTCTTTTGAACTTCCCTAATTAATTCAGGATGTTTATGCACAAATTCCTTGAAACTTTCAATATCAGTCTTTACCACAGAATCCACCCCCAGCCATCCACTGACGAATCATGTTTTACTACATGATACATAAGTGCCCATAATTTGGTGCGCCCATTTTTTAAAATAATTGCAAAGCTAATTCTGTTTACTTTATTCTCATCCGCCTAAAAAGGTACAATAAATAAAAAAGATTGAGGGATATACCATTGGATATTAAAAAAGAGTGGATCGAGTTTATAGAGAACAGTACAGAACAAGAACAAAAGGCCATGAAACTATTTTTAAACAGTCTGCAGGCAAAAAGAGAAAAAACAAGTCTTACACATATTGCTTCTTTATTACAGCTGAAAACGAAAAGGATCAATGAACATATACTTGAGATGGAGATGCCTAATTCTCCCCTTTTAGATAATTCAATTGGGATCGTGCATGGCGGGCTGACTGCTACTCTGTTAGATACAGCGATGGGCACTATGGCGAGTCTAGTACCAGGTAATAAAAGAGGGGCAGTTACAGTTGAGCTAAAAGTAGACTTTTTAACACCTGGAGTTGGCGAAACATTCATTTGCCGAGCTGAAGTGGTTCATAACGGCAGACAATTAGTCCGGATGGATGGAAAAGTTAGAAACGAAAAAGACGTATTGATCGCTTCTGCTACAGGTACGTTCTTTAAACTATCTGAATAATCGTTAATGAAGGAACATAAGAACAACACAAAAAAGAGCTTTACTCATTTTTTATGAGTTAGCTCTTTTATTAAGGCTCTTTTATTACTTCATCGGAACTAAAAAATTTTGAGTGTAATATTTATTGTCTACCCCAACACCTAAGTGAGTATATTCATCATTTAACATCGTATTTCGGTGGCCTTCGCTGTTCAACCAGCCTTCTACAGCCGCTGCTGCATCCGTGTAGTTTGCTGCTATGTTTTCTCCCGCTTGTAAAAATTTCACTTCTTTTTCCTGCAGCCTATCAGATAACGTCCTGCCATCTTTACTTTCATGTGAAAAATATTGTTGGGTCAGCATATCCTTAGAGTGCAGAAAAGCAACTTCTGACGTTAATTCATCCCACTCTAGCGGGTTTTTATCGTATTTAAGTCTAATGATGTTAGTTAGCTCAAATACTTGCTGTTCCTCTGATTGATCCACTTCCTTCTGCTTTTCTTCCGTTAATGGCTGAACAGGCGGCAGATCTCCGCGATAAACGATTGAATAGGGTCTTTGCCTTAATAGAACATCTGAAGTGGTGTACCTGACACTTGATAATTTGTTAGTAAACTTGTCAAAATATAACTGGACCCAAACTTTTTCTCCTACTTTGATTAAAGGTCTCAGCATAATCTCTTGTTCAGACAGTTCAAATCTAAAAAAATCTTCTCCATCATTAATTGTAATATCGCTTTCGATCGGGTATTTCTGAATGATTTTGTTTGAATCTTCACCAATAGTAAATGGATTTGTATTGACTTCAGAGCCAATGACAAACAAGGTAACTACTTTTCCGTTTTCCACACCTGCTTGTAAGTACCCTTTTGGACTTTTATTTCCATAGATATACCATTCGTATCCATAACTTGATGGATCAATCCTTTCAGGTTCACCCCACTGTTTTTCAAATGCAGCTATATCTTTGCCTATCCAATTAGACACTGCATCATCTGGAATTTTCACAGACTCTTCTATGTATTCAATTTTCGTTTTAGGTTTTTGTTCTTGAAGAGAAAATTCCGGCAACAGATCATAAAAAAATATTCCGATTAAAATAAGTACGGATAGGAAAAAAGTAACCAATCCTCGCATAATGGTTCCCCCTATGTGTTTCTTCTAATCATAGTTTAGCATAGAGAGATTCGCTTTGGATTATAGGTTTATAAAAAATAGCAGCTCCAAATACAATTGGAGCTGCTGCGTGTAGTACATAATTAAATTATTGTATTTGATCTCTTTGATCGGAAACTTCCGATAACGTATGGCCTGCAGCAGAATTACTTTCCTTAGATAAGGATAAGTCTCCTAAAGAGATAATACCGATGAGTTTATTATTTTCAACGATAGGTAATCTTCTTATTTGCTTATCTGCCATGAGTTCAGCAGCTTCTTGAACACTCATGTCTGCTGACCCTGTATATAAATGTTCACTCATAACGTCTGTAACCTTAGCTGAACCAGGACGCTTTTCAGCAACCCCTCTAATTACGATGTCACGGTCTGTGATTACACCTATTACCTGATCGTTTTCACAGACAGGGATAACGCCTACGTTGTCGTTCTTCATCTTAACAGCTACTTCGTACACATTGTCTTGTGGCGTAACAAAGTCTACATTTTTTGTCATAATATCGCTTATTTTCTTCAAATTCTTTACCTCCAGCTCAATCTAATTTCTTCTTCCTTATGCTTTACGAAAGAAAAACAAATATGCATCGTTTTGACAATGATTGCATCTTTAGCGCTTTCATAATATCATTAAGAAGTGATTATTATTTCTTTATTGAATTCCTAGGAGGTTTCACAATGAAATTTGAAGAAAGCGGCTTAAACGGGAAGGTTATTGAATTCTCACTTTTAGAACATGTGATGGATAGCCATGGAATGATCCGTGCTGGCCAATGGGATTATGACCGAATTACATACGATTACAAATTTGAAGATATGACAAATGGTGATGTTTATTATTTCCGATTCCCATGTCATGTTATTGAAGCAGAAACAGAAACACCTCACGCAAAGGTTGAACTTGGTACACCATATTTAGGAAAACACTATTATCCACATGGTGTTGAATATGACGAAGAATTTCCTAAGCACGTTGTAAAACAATGCAACAAATTAATTGAAGCGCTGCATAGCGAATTGCACGTATAAAAAAATCCCTCAGCGATGAGGGATTTTTTCTATTCTGCTGCGCGATTGGTAGGATGAGAGGAGTACCCTTCAAAAAGACGGCCACCATATGGAGCGATTACTTCATCAACAAATTGGATAACTCCTGTTTTCGAACGACTTGAATAATAATCATCAAATACAAAAGCAAATTGTTCAGCAAATGTTTCATTGAATTCTTTTAAAGCTCTAAGAATCCATTTCCCTTCGCCAATCCAATGTCCGTTAACACGCAATACAAATTCATGTGTGCGGTCTGCAAGCTTGGAAACGATAAATAAATCTTCAAGAGCATTTGTTGAGCCTTCTAGGTCGTTCAGAAGATCTGTCAAATGATAGCGCGCTTGTTCGATCTCAACCGTTTTCCACGGAGTAGGTCCTGCTTTTAATAATTGAAGTGCTTCATTTTTAATTCGTGAAGCTTGTCCTTTATCACATAAAATAATACCTTCTGCACACATTTGCGGAAGAGATGGTCTTGCTCGATCTATATTTTGTTTAAAGTAGTTTTTGTATGTAAACATATTATGAACGAAAACTTCTATCGGCCAATCATACTCTGTAAGTGATTCACGATATGATTCACCTACCGAACTATCAATAATAATAATATCTAAATCTGAGCTTTCCGTTTCTTCTCCTCTAACAACACTTCCAGCCAAATAGGCGACTTCACAGTTCGGATAGTGAGACTCTATAAATTTTTTGGCTGCTTGTCTGGCGCTGATTCTCATATTTTCTCTTCCCCTTCTTTACTTGGCTTTCTATTTATTATTCTACATGAACAGTGTTTTTTCTTTTTTTTCAGAAGACTGATTTGCAAATTTTGTTGGTCTGAAAGAGTTGATTTCCGTTTCAGGCGCTCGCTTTCCGCGGGGCAATCGGTGAGCCCCTTGCCGCTTTGCGCCATTAAGGGTCTCACCTGACCGCTTGTCCCGCAGGAGTCTCGCACCCTACACTCCAATCAACTAATCCATGAAGAGAAAGAACAAACTTACCCAAAAGCATCAATCTTTTAGAAAAGACCTTAAAAAAATAACCAGCAAGCGCTGGTTATTTCAATTCAGGATTCAATCGGTTGTTTTGTCTTTTTATCATATCTAAGTCAGCTTTATCACGAATACGTTCCTTTTTAACCCATCTAAAAAAGATGAGACCAAGAACAAAAGCATATACTACTTCTTGGAAGATTTTCATCGTAACACCGCCTACATGCTGATCTTCCTTAGGAGTCATCGTAGCATATAACTGTGGAACGTTTCTGTACGTTTCATATAGCTGAAAATCAGCAAACATGATGAGAGCACATGCAGGTGTCATTAATACACCATTGGCAAACACATAACCAATTTTTTTAATGTCCGACAAAGAATCAAGATCTTTTACCGGACAAAGTACTGGCCACCACATCGTAAATGCAGTTAAAAGCAGTAATGCATGATAAACATAATGGATCACTGGGTTTGAAACAGCCGCATCGAACACTAGTGGTATATGATACAAAGAAAATACGGTATTAAAAACGAGTAACGCAATTAGAGGTTTTGTTAGAAAATGAAAAATACGAGTTAAAAAAGATTCCTTACTCAACCAGCTGCTCCATCTTACTTCGGGAACCGAAAGAATTATGAGTGGAGCAATCATTAAATATAGTACAGCCATCTGTACCATATGTACACTAAATAAGTAATTGTGCCCTAATACCTGAACAGGTGTACCTTTAATAATAATCATTAATACTAATGCAGCTGTCATAGCTGCTTTTTGCCATCCAGATGCTAAGTTCTCCCCGTTTTTCCCTCGTATGATCCATCGGAAGTAAACTAAAGCAAGAACAATTGCCAAAACATATATAAAAGGCGGATATAGTTCGTACCAGCTATAATCGCTCAAACTAGTATGATGAACATGGTGATTATGGTGCATGTCTGTCATCTCCTTTAAGAAAGTACCCGATACTACTATACCAGTCTTTTGGGTACTTGTAATGGAATAATAGTGACAATTCGTAATTTTGTAACATGTAAAAAGGGCTGCATACGAGTATGCAGCCCTTCTTTCTTACGATGTCCAAATTAGTCCCATTAAGGATGCTACTGTAATAGCTGCAACGAGTATTCCACTCGCCATCCCCCAGATTGGGAAGTCATGTCCTTTGTGGCTTAAGTGCATCCAAACATATAGCTGGAAGAAAACTTGAACAACTGCCAGTGTAAGAATAAACAATACAGCAAACGAATCGCTGATTTTGTCACTCCAGATCGCAAAAAACGCAACGATCGTTAAAAGAATCATCATGATAAAAGAAACGTTATGATGCTTACGCTCCTCTTTCAAGGCAAGTTTACGCTGAATCTCCTCGTGACGATGAACGGTAGTTTCAGGGTTCTGTTGGTGATTAGCCATGAGTTTAACCTACCTTTCCCATTAGATAAACAACTGTAAAGATGAATACCCATACAACATCGACAAAGTGCCAATATAAAGCAAACAAGTAATACTTAGGTGCATTAGATAAGGTAATGCCTCTGTTCCAGTTTCTCGCTAGCAATGTTGTGATCCAAAGTATCCCAAATAATACGTGGGCTCCGTGGAAACCAACTAGTGTATAGAAAGCAGAACCGAATGCAGAGCTAGTAAATGTATGCCCTTCATGAACATAATGTATGAATTCATAAATTTCTAAACCTAGGAATCCAAGACCTAATAATAATGTTACGAGGAACCAGCCTTGCAAAGAACGTACTTTGTTTTGTTTTAATGAAAGTACTGCATACACACTCGTTAGTGAGCTTGTTAGTAGCAGCATCGTAGCTAAAAATACTAATGGCAGTGAGAATAATTCTGCCCCAGATGGACCATCTAAATGCATATTTCTTAGACCAAGATATGTTCCGAAAAGTGTTGCGAATAGAACAGTCTCTCCACCAAGGAACAGCCAGAATCCTAAAAACTTATTTTTACCTTCAAGGGTAGCTTTTTCAGGATGAGCAGGGAAATTAGCATCTGTTAAACGTTCTCCAGCATTCATTAAGCTCTACCCCCTTTAATGTCTGCTTCAACTTCTTCTTTATGAATATGGTAACCATGATCATCAATAATTGAACGCAGGAACATCGTAATCAATACAAGTCCTAAACCAGCACCTGCTACGATCCAGTTCGCATAGATGAAGCCAAATCCAGAAATGAACATGCCTAGAGATAAAATAAACGGAAGAATTGAACCGTTCGGCATGTGAATTTCTCCTACAGGTTCTGCAGGTGTCATTTCTCCATTACCAGCTGTTTTCTCAACATACAAAGCATCAAGACCACGAACAAGTGGCGTTTGTGCAAAGTTGTATTCTGGTGTTGGAACTGGCATAGCCCACTCTAACGTACGGCCATCCCAAGGATCTTTCGTTGTTGCATATTTAGATGATGCTGAAATAATGATGTTGATTAAAAGTACAATTGTTCCAGCACCCATTAGAATGGCACCGATCGTACTTACAAAGTTTGCTCCGTCAAGTTCTTGTCCAGACATATATGTATAAACACGTCTAGGCATACCCATTAGTCCTAACCAGTGCTGCGGGAAGAACGTTAAGTGGAACCCGATAAAGAACAGCCAGAAATTCCATTTTCCAAGTGTTTCATTTAAAACTCGGTTAAACATTCTTGGGTACCAATAGTATAACCCTGAGAATAAACCTAAAATCAGACCACCTACGATTACATAGTGGAAGTGAGCTACTACAAAGTAACTATCGTGGTACTGATAGTCAGCCGCAGGAACAGAAAGCATAACCCCGGTTACCCCACCCATTACAAAAGTTGGTACGAATCCTACTGCAAAAAGCATTGCTGTTGAAAAGCGGATTTGTCCGCCCCACATCGTGAAGATCCAGTTAAAGATCTTTACGCCAGTCGGTATTGCGATTGCCATTGTTGCTACGGCAAAAATAGAGTTTGCTACAGGTCCTAAACCAACTGTAAACATGTGGTGAACCCAAACCATGAACCCTAAGAATCCGATTAGAACTGTCGCAAATACCATCGCGCTGTAACCGAACAAGCGCTTATTTGAGAATGTAGAAATAACTTCAGAGATAATACCAAAAGCAGGTAGAATCAAGATATAAACTTCAGGGTGACCAAAGATCCAGAAAATGTGTTCCCAGATTAAAATGTTACCACCCATATCTGGATTAAAGAAATTAGCATCAAATACACGTTCAAACATTAGAAGGAAGAATCCAACTGTAAGTGCAGGGAATGCGAATAAGATAAGTCCAGATGTAACAAATGAAGCCCAAGTGAACAATGGCATACGCATAAACGTCATACCTGGTGCACGCATGTTAATGATCGTTACAAGGAAGTTAATCCCCCCTGCAAGTGTACCTGCCCCAGCGATCTGAAGACCAAGTACATAGAAATCTACCCCAGTATCTTCAGCTACGGTTGATAGAGGTGCATAAGCTGTCCATCCAGCTTCTGGTGCTCCACCTAAGAACCAGCTAAGGTTTAATAGAACTCCACCGAAGAAGAATAACCAAAAACCGACTGCGTTTACGTATGGAAACGCTACGTCACGAGCTCCTAATTGTAATGGAACAATTGCGTTCATGAATCCGAAGATGATCGGCATGGCTGCCAAGAAAATCATCGTCGTTCCATGCATCGTTAATAATTGATTATAAAGTTCACCAGTAAATATCTTGCTGTCTGGTTCCATTAATTGAATACGCATTAAAACAGCTTCAAGTCCTCCGATTAAGAAGAAGAACCCGCCTGCTAAAAGATACAAAATACCGATCTTTTTATGGTCAACGGTAGTGAGCCAATCCATTAACCCACTTCTCTTTTTGTGACTTTCGTGAGTTGCCACGGTGTAACCTCCTTTTTTGCAATGCTTAAGACTATTTCAATTTAAGACCTAACAAGTAATCTGCAACTGCATCAATTTCCTCATCAGAAAGGTTAACCTTAGGCATGCTGTTGCCTGGTTTTACTTCTTGAGGATCCTTGATCCATTCTTTCAGATTATCTTTGTCATGTTCTAAGATCCCTGCAATACGGTCTTTATCCCCGAAACCAGTTAAGCTAGGGCCTGTATTACCACCGTTTTGTCCAACAGCGTGACAAGATAAACAGTTCTTTTCAAAGACTTGTTGTCCGTTAGCATTAGCAGAAGATTTGTCGTCAGCCGCTTTAAAGCCCGCAACCCAATTCTTATAGTCTTCTTTTGAAACTACTCTTACTTTAAAATCCATTAATGCATGAGATGCACCACAAAGCTCAGCACATTTCCCTTTATACACAACATCTGTCTTGCTTCCAGTTTCAAACCACATATAGTTCTTGTTCTTGTCTCCAGGGTTTGTATCTGTTTTTCCAGCAAGTGAAGGAATCCAGAAAGAGTGAATAACATCAGCAGATGATAATTCAACATGTACTCTTGTATCTGCAGGCAATACTAACTCCTGAGATGTAATAAGTTCTTCTTTCGGATACTCAAACTCCCACCAATATTGGTGTCCAGTAACTTTAATGCTTAACTCATTCTTTGACGCTGGTTTAGCATCTGCAGAGAATTCAAACGTTCTCATTACAGTTGGAACAGCTAGGATGATAAGCAAAAGAATCGGAATAACTGTCCATAATAATTCAAGCATGTGGTTACCTTCCACTTGCTTAGGTGTTGAGTTATCACCTTTTTTCTTTCTAAACTTCAATAATACGAATGCATAAAGAACGAAAACTACCACTAGCACCAGAATCATAATACTAATAGATATCAGCATCAGCTGGAACTGTTTGTCAGCAACTTCACCTTGCGGAATTAAAGCCGATAGAGTCGGATCTCCGCACCCCATCAAAAGAAGAGCCAACATGGCAAATAAGGAAAGAAAACGCCCTTTTTGTAGCCATTTTTTCATCACTACATATACCCCACTTTCTCGTTGTAGTCTGTTTTGACTGAATGTTCTTTCTATTCACTTCAAATAAATATTTATTTGAATGGAAATAGCTAAATAGCTTTTATGAAAGCCCTTTTATGTAAAGGCAATTACAGGAACAGCACAATTAAGGCGCTGTTCCGGTAAGGATTTCTATATGTTTACTAGAATCATGGCTACAAACATAATGGTCATGTAGTTCAAAGAATACACGAACATCATGCGAGCCCACTTAATATCATCTTTTGTCTTTAACCCAGAAAGAGCTAAGATTAGCCAGCCCGTTCCTAACACGGCAGCCAAGATTAAATAGACAACACCAAAGTCAAACAGGTAAAGAGACACTGGCAGCAAAGCCGCCACATACCAGATCATCTGACGTTTAGTAAGTGCAAAACCGGATACTACCGGAAGCATAGGAATACCAGCATTTCTATAATCCTCGCAGCGCTTCATAGCAAGAGCTAAGAAGTGAGGCGGCTGCCATAAGAACATGATTAAAAATAAGATCCAAGCAACCCAGTGCAGATTAGCGTCTACTGCGGCCCAGCCGATTAACGGCGGAACTGCTCCTGATATACCTCCCACAACCGTATTAATAGAGTGGGTGCGCTTTAGCCACATCGTATATACAACAACATATACAAAGAGTCCAATCAGTCCTATTACAGCTGCGGTTAGAGTAGTCATGGCAAGCATAACTGTTCCGATTGCGGAAAGAATAATACCAACCCATAATACTTGACTCGGATTGATTCTGCCAGTCACTGTCGGACGTTCAATCGTTCTTTCCATAAGTTGATCAATATCTCTATCAATATAGTTATTTAAACAGCAGCCTCCTGCTATAACTAACGCTGCACCTAATACACAAAGAATTAAGGTAACGATGTTCTCTGAAAATAATAAATCATTATATTTTAAGGCCAAGAAAAATCCTGCAAATGTCGTGATTAGATTACTCATAACGATTCCAAGTTTTGCAATGGTCAAAAAATCTTTCCAGGTGCCTGTCGGGTTCGCTTCTGAAAGCGGTCCAGGTTCCATTACTTTGTTAGCGGCTTCATATGAAGTTGAAGTCTTGCTCAACAGATACACCTCCTTTTTTAGAGTAAAATGTTCCAAATCTTTCTTTTGTTGTTATTTAAGCCCTCATTCATTCTATATGGGCTTGACTCTAAAATCAACGGTAAAAAAATGTCTTTATCTGTTCACAATATGTAAAGTAGAACGTTTTACCTATATGATAGGATAGTGATATATAAAGAAAATGTCCTCTAACATTATAAAACAAAACAAGTGCTTTGTATACTTCGACTAATATAGACAACTTCTTATATTATTTGTACTATCGGGGTGTCTGCATTACTAGTTGAAAATATTACAAATTTGTGAACGGTTATAGGACAAAAAAAGCAGGTGAATGAATTGAAAAGAGCTTATCAAATCTATTCTATTATTACTACCTTTGGTATGCTGCTCGTTTTACTCATGGGAGCTGTTGTAACAAAAACTGATTCCGGTGATGGCTGCGGAAATTCTTGGCCACTCTGTTATGGAGAACTATTGCCAACAGCACCTAAACTTGAAACCATAATTGAAGTAAGTCACCGTTTTGTTTCTGCTTGGCTCGGAATCTTAGTTATTATACTGGCTATATGGGCTTGGAGACGAGAACCCCATAAAAAAGAAATTAAAATCCTAGCAGGTTCTGCAGTGTTCTTCATTGTCCTTCAAGGACTTTTAGGAGCAGCAGCTGTTATTTGGAGCCAGTCATCAGCCGTACTTGCTTCTCACTTTGGATTTTCACTAGTTTCGTTTGCAAGTGTGTTGCTGCTAGCGATTCTTTCATTCGAGGATCGGGACCGGCCTTTTATTGCTAAGGTATCACCAGGGTTTAAAAAGAATATCTACTGGTTATTTGTTTATTTGTACGCTGTTGTATACACAGGAGCTCTTGTAAGACATACCGGCTCGAGCATGGGCTGCGGTCCTGAGTTTCCTCTATGTAACGGTTCAGTACTCGCAGCATTAGGATCACAAGCTAGCATACATTTGATGCATAGAATCGCTGCTATCGTACTCTTCTTGTGGATTGCGATCTCTTGGTATCATGCAAGAAAGCATTACAGTGATCAAAAAGTGGTGAACAAAGGTTTTCAGTTTGCTTTGTTATTTGTCATATTGCAAGCTGTATCAGGGATTATGATTGTACTTTCAAACCTGAACTTGTTTGTAGCTTTATCACATGGTTTGATCATCTCTTTCCTGTTTGGTACGTTGAGCTATTTAGTATTAATTGTTTATCGGAAATAAAAAAAGACCAAGGTGCTTCAATTGCACCTTGGTCTTTTTATTTTTTTCTTAATTCACTTATCAAAAGGGTAATGTTGCTTATTTTGATGTTTTGCTTCAGTGGCAAGTTGGTTGGAGTGGAAGGTGCGAGACTCCTGCGGGTGCAGCGTGACAGGTGAGACACTGTAGGTGCAAAGCACCAAAGTGGCTCACCGCACGCCCCGCGGAAAGCGAGCATCCTGTAACGAAAACCAACTACTTCCAAGAGCAACATAGCTTATTTGATTAATTCGATAAGAAGATCTCCAGCCGCAATACCTTCTCCGTTTTGAACAGATATTTCTTTAACTGTTCCGTCAAATGGAGCTTGTACCGTCGTTTCCATCTTCATTGCTTCTGTGATCATAAGGTGATCACCTTTTTTTACTTTTTCCCCTTTTTCAACTAAAACTTTAATCACAGTTCCAGGCATACTTGCACCAATTTGAGAAGGGTTTGAGTGATCTACTTTTTGTTTGGCAGATACCGTTACTTTTGCACTTTCATCAATTACCACAATTTCACGTGATTGACCGTTTAGTTCAAAGTAAAGTACTCGAGATCCGTCAGTTTGAGCCTCACCGATTGAGACTAGTTTAACAATCAGCGTCTTACCTTGTTCAATTTCAACTTCAATTTCCTCCCCAAGCTTCATTCCATAGAAGAAAGTTGGAGTGTCGAGGACAGAAATATCACCAAATTGTGAATACATCTTTTCACGATCTAAGAACACTTTTGGGTATAACGCATATGCCAATACATCAAAACTTGTAACTTGACGGTTGATCTTATGAAACAAGGTTTCTTTTATATCATTAAAATCAGCAGCTTCTAAAAGCTCTCCTGGCCTCACTGTCAGAGGTTCTCTTCCTTTTAGTACAATACGCTGCAGTTCTCTTGGAAAACCTTCATACGGCTGTCCCAGGTACCCTTGAAAGAATTCTACAACAGAGTCAGGGAAATCTAGTGATTCTCCTCGATCATAAACATCATCTTCAGTTAAGTTATTTTGAACCATGTATAATGCCATATCTCCTACCACTTTTGAAGAAGGAGTAACTTTTACCACATCGCCGAACATATCATTAACTCTGCGATACATTTGTTTCACTTCATCCCAACGGTCGCCAAGGCCAACAGCTTTTGCTTGCTGCTGAAGGTTACTAAACTGTCCTCCTGGCATCTCATGTTCGTAAACTTCTGGATCGGGAGCAGGCATTCCGCTTTCAAATCCTGAATAATACTTTCTAATATCTTCCCAGTAAGAAGAAAGTTGTTTTGCATGATCAATATTTAAGTCTGGCTGTCTCTCATTACCTGCTAATGCATAATACAGAGAGTTAGCGCTTGGCTGTGATGTTTGTCCAGCCATAGAACTTACAGCAACATCCACGATATCCACGCCAGCTTCAGCAGCTTTGGCGTAAGTATAGATTCCATTCCCACTCGTGTCATGTGTATGCAGATGAATTGGAATATCGATTGATTGCTTAAGTGCAGATACTAGATCATAAGCAGCCTGTGGCTTTAATAGACCCGCCATATCTTTAATGGCTAAGATATGAGCTCCTTCTGCTTCAAGCTCTTTCGCTAGATTCACATAATAGTTTAGATCATACTTTGTTCTGCTCGGATCTAATATATCTCCTGTATAACAAATCGCCGCTTCAGCAATCTTTCCTGTTTCACGAACGGCTCTGATTGCTACTTTCATACCTTCAACCCAGTTTAGGCTGTCAAAGATACGGAAAACATCGATACCAGCCATTGCTGACTTTTTAACAAATTCTTCAACTACATTATCTGGATAGTTTTTATAGCCTACCGCATTTGATGCTCGTAAAAGCATTTGGAATAGTACATTTGGTGCTTTTTCTCTAAGTTTAATAAGGCGGTCCCACGGATCTTCATTTAGGAAGCGATAAGATACATCAAAAGTCGCTCCTCCCCACATCTCTAAAGAAAACATATCCGGCCATAATCTCGCTGTCGGTTCAGCAATGTGCAGAAGGTCATTCGTACGAACACGCGTCGCCAGCAATGATTGGTGGCCATCTCGGAAAGTCGTGTCGGTAAGTAAAAGTTTCTTTTGATCTTTTACCCAGCGTGCTACTGCTTCTGGTCCTTCAGCATCCAATAGCTGTTTAGTACCATTAGGAATCGGTTCTGAAAGTTTAAACTTTGGAATACGCGGCTTGTCAAAGAACGGTTTTTCCTGTTTTTGAAGCCCTGGGAAGCCATTGATTGTCGTAGCGCCAATATATGAAAGCATCTTCGTTCCTCTGTCCTTACGCTTTGGAAAAACAAAGAGTTCACTGCTTGTATCAATAAAGGAAGTATCATAGTCTCCAGATAAAAACTTTTGGTGTGTTACAACGTTTTCAAGGAACGCAATATTCGTTTTAATTCCACGAATACGGAATTCTTTTAAGTTTCTCAGCATTTTGGATGCCGCTTGTTCGTAAGACAAAGCCCAAGTTGAAACCTTTACGAGCAAGGAATCATAAAACGGCGTGATAATTGCGCCCTGGAATCCGTTTCCTGCATCCAAGCGCACCCCAAAACCTCCGCCAGAACGGTAAGCCATAATTTTCCCTGTATCCGGCATAAACTGATTAGATGGATCTTCTGTCGTTACACGAGATTGGATTGCATACCCATGACAATAAATATCTTCTTGCTTTGGAATTCCAATTTCTTTTCCGTGTAAGGAGAATCCTTGAGCAATCATAATTTGCGATTGTACAATATCAATCCCCGTAACCATCTCTGTAATGGTATGCTCAACCTGAACGCGGGGATTTACTTCGATAAAATAAAATTTGCCGTCTGGTGTAACAAGATACTCGACTGTTCCAGCATTGATATAACCGACATGCTCCATTAGTGAGACCGCTGATTCACAAATCTCATGACGCAGTTCGTCGGTTAAAGAAACACTTGGCGCTACTTCTACAACCTTTTGATGCCTTCTTTGTACAGAGCAATCGCGCTCATATAAATGGACAAGGTTCCCTTCATGATCTCCAAGGATTTGAACCTCAATATGTTTAGGGTTCTCAACAAATTTCTCAACATAAACTTCATCCTTGCCAAACGCTGCTTTCGCCTCCGATTTGGCACGGTCATAGCTTTCTGCTAACGAGTTCTCACTTCTGACGATGCGCATTCCGCGTCCACCGCCACCCATAGAAGCTTTAATAATGATTGGAAAACCATTTTCGTCTGCAAAATCTTTTACTTCAGACAGGCTGTTTACTGGACCATCACTTCCAGGTATAACTGGAATGTTTGCATCAATGGCAGTCTGTCTTGCTTTTACTTTATCTCCGAACATATCTAGATGTTTTTCATCTGGCCCGATAAAAACAATACCTTCTTCACGGCAGCGTTCAGCAAATTCTTTGTTTTCGGATAGAAAACCGTAACCTGGATGAATACCGTCAACACCGTTTGTTTTAGCAATTTCGATAATACCCTCAATATCAAGATAGGCATCTATTGGTTTTTTTCCTTCACCAACTAGATAAGCTTCATCCGCTTTATAGCGGTGATAAGAACCCGTATCTTCCTTTGAGTAAATAGCTACTGTTCGAATATCCAGTTCTGTACAGGCTCTGAAAATTCGGATTGCGATTTCTCCTCTGTTTGCTACTAAGACTTTGCTGATTTTTCTGCTCATACAAGTTCCTCTCCTTTTACCTTTACATAATAGCTCTTATCTTTTTATTTACTTCAGGCTGTCTGTCAGGTACTTTTTTGTTCAGATTTACTTTTGCAGATATGTTTATAAGAATCCCCATCGATGTTAGAAACAAAAGAAGGGATGAACCCCCGTAGGAAATAAACGGCAGTGGTACTCCTGTAATAGGAAGCAGCCCTACAGCGGCTCCAAGATTAACAACCGTTTGGATGCCAATCATGCCAGAAATACCGAACGCTAATAGACTTGTGTATGTATCATTACTTTGCATTCCAATCCAGAATCCTTTTAACACGATATACCCCAATAACAGAATGATTAAAAACACTCCGATAAACCCTAGTTCTTCAGCAATGATTGCGATAATAAAATCAGTATGCGGTTCAGGGAGAAAACCGTATTTTTGAACACTCTCACCTAACCCAGAGCCTGTCATTCCACCTGCAGCTATAGAAATATAGCCATTTACAAGCTGGTAACCATCACCTGCAGGATCTTTAAACGGAGCATATGCAGCGTCAAAACGGGATAACTGTTCATCACTTAATCGGAGAAATATCCCTAATCCAGCAATACCGGCTAATGCAACCATTGAGAAAATATGTTTAAACTTAATACCAGAACAGAAAAGAATAATGCCTGCAACTCCTGATACTATTATGCCTGTACCTAAATCGGGCTGTCTGAGTATCAATAGAAACATTATCGCGAAAATGGTTAAAGGCGGTATGACCCCTTTTTTAAAGTCTTGCATCTTACCTTGTTTCTTTGAATAGATCGCAGCTAAATAGATGGCTAAAGTTAATTTTATAAATTCCGCAGGCTGAATACCAATTGGACCTATGTAAAGCCAGCTTTTAGCGTTATTTACTTCTCGGCCAAACAATAATACTGCAACTAACACAAGGATTGATACTAAGACAATCGGCATCATCATCTTTTTATAGATTTGGACATTGAATCTCATCGTAAAATACATAAGCCCTAATCCAGCAAGCAAAAAGATTAGCTGTCTCGTGAAGAAAAAACTGCTGCTGTAATCATACTTATTGATTGTTACCCCTATACTCGCGCTGTAGATCATGACTAATCCAGCACTGCACAATAATAGTACGGCTACTATCAAAGAATAGTCATAGGGTCTTACTGCTTTTTTCACGTTGTTCACCTTTCTCCTCTCTGTCGAAGTCTGTATCTTTATAATTATTAGATATTGTATCACAGAAACCTTTTTTATTTCTGATTCAACTCTATAAGATCAGCTTCTTATAATGTTTCGATGGGTGAGTCTTGTTTTTGAATAGGCTGTTGTTTTTTAAATTTATTGCTTAATAGTGTTAAAAATTAATTGAAGTGTAAGGTGAGTTACCTGCCACCTAAGAAGCATCTTGGAGAAATGCAACTAGAAAAGCCGAGTTCGCAGGATTTACTTGAAGAAGCACGGTTTTTAATAGACAGTTTACTAAAGGATTGTTGCTTTTTTATTTTTTATTTTTTTCTACTTTTGACAGTTGATAGGAGTGGAAGGTGCGAGACTCCTGCGGGACAGGCGGGCAGGTGAGACACTTATACGTGAAACGTACGAATGTGGCTCACCGCCTGCCCCGCGGAAAGCGAGCACCTGGAACGGAAATCAACTACTTTCAAATCAACAATGATACGACAACAGCTTTTTATAAAATGCATATAAAAAAATCCAGTCCAAGTGTATTATCGGACTGGGTGTGTATCATTTTTTCATTGATGCATCGTGCAAAGCAGTAAGCTGCTTTTCGAGCGACTCTAATAACTTCTTGCCTGCATCTTCTTCGACCAAGTTTAAACGGACTGCAAAATCTATCTCACGGGATAAACCAAACATTTGCGTATCCAATACTTCCTCATAGAGGGGACATTGTGGCATTGTTAAGTTTTCCATTTGAACTTCAATTAGTTTCAGGATTTTATCTGCATCTGCTTTTAAGAGTTCAAATGCCCTTTCCCGATGTCCAGTTGCCATCTCAGCTGACAATGATCATCCCTCCGTTCGCCACGATTTCTACCTTTAAATATAAAGGTTTGCATAAAAAAAATCAACATATTACAGTATTCATATAATCGTGCTATGCTTTTAATAGCGTTTTCAATTTTCAAGGAGGTTTTTATGGAATTCATCGTTGCCCTAAAAGGGAAAGTAAACTATCCCCTTACATTAGATCCAAGTGTTTGGATTTTTGATGATAGAAAAGAGGATTTAAACACATTATTTGAATCAGATAAATCAACGGAAAGTGAACAGGAAAAATATTTAAAAGAGGTTTCTGCTCATTGGGATAGAGAGTTACAAGAAGGTGCCATCCCACCTTCTGAACAAGAAAAAAAGAAACCGAAAACCACGTTAAAAGAAACGCTTTTGACAGGATCTTTCGCTATGTCTCTCTCATATTTTATCTATAATGCACAACCGAACCCTGACGCAGAGAAAGTTATCATTGAGTCAGGGGACGGTAACGTTGAAATCACACTTAAGGAAGCACAAAACGGATATTTTGCTTTTTCAAATAACGGTAAGCCGTTAAAAGAAGATGGACCGGTACATTTTTATTTTGCCGATGGACGAAACAAAGAAAATCCCATCAAGTATATTTCTGCCATCACAATTTTATAAATCGGAAAATTTGACAGCTCATTCACGGGCTGTTTTCTTTTTTATAGCAAATCAGCTGCAATCTGAGCAAGCGACGAACGCTCACCCTTTTCTAAACGAACATGTCCGCTTAGCGCTTGATCTTTAAACTTTTCCACGACATATGTTAATCCATTGGTAAACTCATCAAGATAAGGATGGTCGATCTGCTGCGGATCACCGAGCAAAACGATCTTACTGCCTTCACCCACCCTCGTCAAAATCGTTTTCACTTCATGTTTGGTTAAATTTTGTGCTTCATCAATAATAATAAATTGATCTGGCAAACTTCTGCCGCGAATATAAGTGAGCGCTTCAACATGAATAGAGCCTATACCTGCAAGGATCTTCTCCAATTCTCCAGACTTTTTTGTGTTAAATAAATATTCTAAGTTATCATACACCGGCTGCATCCAAGGCTTTAACTTTTCTTCTTTTTCTCCTGGAAGATAACCGATATCTTTCCCAACAGGTACGATAGGACGGGCGATAAACAACTTAATATAGTCTTTTAAATCCTCAGTCTGAAGAAGTGCCGCAGCAAGCGTGATCAGCGTTTTTCCGGTACCCGCTTTTCCGATGAGCGTAACAAGAGGCAAATCTTTTCGAAGAAGCAACTCGAACGCCATTTTCTGCTGAACATTTCTTGCTCGTATTCCCCAGATCTGCTCAGAATCATATCTCAATGGTTTTAGTGTTTTACCATTTTCATCAACTTTTCCTAATGCAGAAACGGAAGACCTGAAAACGTCTTTTAAAATGACGAATTGGTGTGGGTGAAATGAATGTCCTGAGAGTTCAATCAGCTGAAGCTCATTTTTTTCATAAAACTTATTCAGAAGGTCGCCTTGCACATAAATTTCTTTATAGCCCGTATACGTCTGATCATTCTTATCGATTACTCTGTCGCTTAAAAAGTCTTCTGCTTCTATTCCTAGAGCATCAGCTTTTACTCGGACAAGAACATCTTTCGAGACCAAAATGACTTTTATACCGCTCTTTTTCTCCTCTTCTTCTTGTTTTAAATTCAATGTAACAGCTAATATCCGATTATCGTTTGTAGGTTCCACAAAAGTTTCCTGAAGTCTTTTAAATGATTTATGGTTGAGCTCTACTCGAAGTGTACCGCCATTCTCAAGTGGAACTCCTTTATGCAGCTGGCCGTTTTGTCTCACACGATCAATTAAACGTGATACTTCGCGAGCATTTCTTCCAATTTCGTCCATGTAACGTTTTTTTGAATCCACTTCTTCTAAAACAACTGCAGGAATGATCACTTCACTATCTCCAAAGGATTGTATTGAATAAGGATCCTGCAACAGCACGTTCGTATCAAGGACGTATCGTTTATTCAACATTTAGCCTCCTGACTTAATGTAGTTCTATTCATTTAGCGTTTTTTATGGACTGCCTATTAAAATGTATGTACGAAGGAATAAAGTTAGAAGAATGTACAAAAAATAACGGAAATGACTTGGAAGGATTGATACCGATGAAAATATTACGTATTGTTGCCGTCCTTAGTGCGTTTTTCGTACTGTTTGGATGCATGAACGATAAGAACGATAATGCACAAACTGATCAGAACACACCACGGCTAACAAAAGTAAATCAAACAGCAAACAGCAAAAAGCCTGAACAGCCAAAAGGATCTCAAGAAATTTCTAAACACCTAGTAGGATTAGCTACGGGTATCCCTGGGGTTGAGGACGCAACTGCAGTCGTACTAGGACCTTATGCAGTCGTTGGGATAGATGTTGATCGAAAGCTTGATAATTCACGTGTAGGATCTATTAAGTACTCAGTAGCAGAATCATTAAAGAATGATCCAAATGGCAAAAACGCGGTTGTTACAGCTGATCCTGACACTGTTGAAAGGCTTCGTCAGATGGGTAGACAGATTCGCCAAGGCCATCCAATCGGCGGAATCATGAAAGAGTTAGCAGGTATTGTGGGACGCTTAATGCCTCAAGTTCCACATAGCATTCAAACGAAAAAGCCGTCACCAACAGAAACAAACAACAGCCAGTTAAATAAAAAGGAAGAAAAGCAGCTTAAGAATCAACAGCAGAAACAGGAAAAGTCTCAAAAAAACCAGCCACAGCGATTGAATGAAAGCTGATTAAAAAATAGGTAATACTCATGAAGGCAGGATATTGGCCTTCATGAGTTTTTTGTTTTCCTATGTAATCATAATTATCACTAAACGATATTGCACCTCATTCATTTAATTTTCCAATTTCTTTATGTTATACTGTTTGAAAGAGGTGAAATACGATGCGTGTAAAATGCGTATTATGCGATACTATAGAAGTCATTGAAAACGAATGCTCACTTGCAAAAAAATTAAGAAACCGACCTATACACACGTTCATGTGCGATCCATGCAGAGAACGAATAACAAGGAAAACTGCCCAGCGTGAATCAACAGGTAATTTTAATTTATACCGAAGCCCGGACACAAATAATGATTGGTAATGGTAAAAGAATAATTTCTTGGATTTTTTATGGTACAGTTGCCGGCATCTTGCTGGCTTGTTTTTTTTACATTACGGAATTATTCTTTAAGATAAAACTTTATACTTTTTTGTTAAACATTGATTTTTTGCCTCTTCCGGATTACATCATCTTTAACGAACCATTGCAATTTGTTTTACACATTTTCATTGCAATTGCTTTAATTGCATGTGTTGATTTAATTTGCGTTGTGTTTAATCACCCTTATTTACTTTCTCTTTTCATAAATATAATAATGTCACTTACCTTCTTTCCTCTTTACTATATAGCAGTCTCAAAGCCTTTCCAGCCCCCATTGACTATGCCCTTTTTTCTATGGCTCATCGGACACATACTTTTTGCTATCCTAATTGGTTTCTTTGTAAATCAGATGCATAAAAAAAACACGGCTGACGCCTAGCCTTAGCGTCAGCCTATTCGAAATGAACAAGTTGGACTTTCTGATCGTGCAAAAAAGGAGTGCTGAATAAATCAGCACTCCTCATTAAACCTAGGTTCATTTTGAATTCCTTCATATAAAGCATCAATTACGTCTATAAAAAACTTTTCCGACCTTTCCATACCATCCACTTCAAACAGCACGATATAATACGGGCCAGAAGTCGAAATAGAAGAAATGTTTACATGGTGGTCCTCATTTAAAATTTCACTAAAAAATTCAAATGTTTCTTTAGCTGCTAGGTCATGGGGTCTTTCTTCATGTACTTTCTTAATGCTCAACCAATTTGAAAGAGCGTCAACAAGCTGCATTACAAAACCCCCTGTCAGCTATTTTCTTTTTTGCTTTGATACAATCTGACTTTGTAAATAATCAAGATGAGTGCAGCTACAATAAGTCCCTCTGCTACCGGCAAGCCGATTCCAAAGAACGCAAGAGGCATACATCCGATTATTAAAAAGAGATAGATCACTGCGGACTTTAAAGGCGGCAGTTTTTTTGCGAATCCTAGCTTAAAAACAATTATACTAAGCACTGTAATGATTAAATATAACAGCAGAAAAGCTCTGACAGGGTCGTTTTCAATCCCTAGCAGCAATGCCATGGATGATGAATCTTCCCCTGTCGCTTTCATAATTTCTTGTTTCTCCACGATTCCCACTCCCGATCGTTAAGAAATACGTTTAGCCTTGAGCAAGCTTCTTTTTCTTCTCTACTCTTTCACGTTCGTTCTTATCAAGAACTTTCTTACGAAGACGAATGCTCTCAGGTGTTACTTCACAATACTCGTCATCGTTCAAGTATTCTAGCGCTTCTTCTAAAGACATGATACGAGGTTTCTTCATGCTTACTGTTTGGTCTTTATTCGCAGAACGCATATTAGTCATCTGCTTCACTTTTACGATGTTAACCGTAATATCATTTTCACGAGTGTGCTCCCCAACGATCATACCCATGTATACTTCTGTTCCTGGCTCAATAAAGATCGTACCGCGGTCTTCAACACCCATGATTCCGTATTGAGATGCTTTTCCGTTTTCCATTGAAACCAATACACCTTGGCGACGTCCACCAACGTTTCCTGCTACCATCGGCTGATAGCTGTCAAACGTATGGTTTAGGATACCGTAACCGCGAGTTTGAGTTAAGAATTCAGTCGTATATCCGATTAATCCGCGAGCAGGAACCATGAATTCAAGACGAACTTGTCCAGAACCATTGTTCACCATATTTTTCATTTCACCTTTACGATCACCTAAAGATTCCATGATAGCACCAGTGTACTCTTCTGGAATGTCAATTTGAACATGTTCAACCGGCTCACATTTTACGCCGTCAATTTCACGAACGATAACTTCAGGTTTTGATACTTGAAGTTCAAATCCTTCACGTCTTAAGTTCTCAATTAAGATTGAAAGGTGAAGCTCACCACGGCCAGAAACTGTCCATACATCTGGAGAATCCGTGTTTTCAACACGAAGACTTACGTCTGTTTCAAGCTCTGACATTAAGCGCTCTTCAATTTTACGGCTTGTTACATATTTACCTTCACGGCCAGCGAACGGTGAGTTGTTAACTAAGAAAGTCATCTTCAAAGTTGGCTCATCGATACGAAGAACAGGAAGGGCTTCCTCTTGGCCTTCAGGACAAACTGTTTCCCCAACGTTGATCTCTTCCATTCCAGAAACAGCAATCAAATCTCCCGCTTTTGCTTCGTTGATTTCAATACGCTTTAGGCCTAAGAAACCAAACAGCTTTGTAACACGGAACTTTTTAACTGATCCATCAAGCTTCATTAATGAAACGGCCTGACCTACTTTAATCGTTCCACGGAATACACGGCCAATACCGATACGTCCAAGATAGTCGTTGTAATCAAGCATCGTAACTTGGAACTGAAGCGGCTCAGCACTGTTATCTTCTGGTGCAGGAATCGTGTCGATAATCGTATCAAGCAGAGCTGTCATATCTTCATCTTGCTTGCTCGGGTCCATTGAAGCAGTCCCTTTAAGTGCTGATGCATATACAACAGGAAATTCTAATTGATCTTCTTCAGCACCCAGTTCAATAAATAGATCGATTACTTCATCTACAACTTCTTCTGGACGTGCAAAATCACGGTCAATTTTATTTACAACTACGATAGGTGTTAACTTTTGCTCAAGTGCTTTTTTCAATACGAAACGAGTTTGTGGCATACATCCTTCGTATGCATCAACCACAAGCAGAACACCATCAACCATTTTCATGATACGTTCCACTTCACCACCGAAATCGGCATGTCCAGGAGTGTCCATGATATTAATGCGTTTCTCGTTATAGTTAATTGCTGTATTTTTAGCTAAGATTGTAATTCCGCGCTCGCGTTCTAAAGCATTGGAATCCATAGCACGTTCATTAACTTGTTCATTGTCACGGAATGTTCCTGATTGATGAAGCAATTTGTCCACCAATGTCGTTTTACCATGGTCAACGTGGGCAATAATTGCTATATTGCGTAAATCATCTCTTCTATTCAAATGTATTCTCTCCTTATATCCTATCTCTTTTTCTTATCATTTTTTGTTCAACTCGACTATTATATCACAAAATTACATAAAGGCTTTTTCTTTTTATCTAAATTCGGTACACTTAATACAGTATAGACAAGTTTTTGGCTTGGAGGTCATCATGAATATTATTTTTTTTATCATTGCACTTTTAACCGCACTTGCAATTAGCGGCATTGGGATCGCTATCGGCGAGAAAAGCTGGTTAATCTTTTTTATATCAATCGTTTCTGTTTTTCTGCTTATGGGATATGGATTTTCTCTTAAAAAAAAGCAAAGAGAGCGTTCTTAATTGAACGTTCTCTTTTCATTAGGCTGTTTTTGTATATACGGTTGTTTTTGTTGGTTGTTGATTTCCGCTCCAGGTTGCTCGCTTTCCATGGGGCGTGCGGTGAGCCTCCTGCCGCTTTGCGCCATTAGGAGTCTCCACCTGACAGATCGTCCCATAGGAGTCTCGCACCTTGCGCTTCAATCAACTGCATAGAAGAGAATAAAAAAACAATCAAAATGCAACAATCTTTTAGAACGAGCCTTTTAAAACTATGACTTTTAAGGTTCGATTTAAAACTTTTGAGTTAACTGCTCTACGATTTCTTTATGCAAACCAGGTTTAGCGGCAAGTATGCTGTTTTGTTCGAGAAGCTGTATCGTCTCTCCGTCAGTTCTACTAACAATTCCACCCACTTCTTGCAGAAGTATTAATCCCGCCGCGAAATCCCATGGTGACAGTCTTAACGTCATATAGGCATCTAATTTTCCGGATGCAACATACGCAAGTTCAATTGCAGCTGAACCATACGATCGAGTTCCTCTGGATTTTCTAATAATCTGCTGTACATTCTCATGGTTGATGCGTCTGTTAGGTCCCGCCCATGTAGCGTTCACACCTACTACTGCCTCAGATAATGTAACATTCTCTAATCTCGGTAATTTTTTATCGTTTAAGTATGCCCCTTCACCTTCTTTAGCAAAGTAAAGGTTATTTCCCTCAACATCGTAAATTAATCCTAATTTTCCGATCCCGTTTTCATAAATACCTATTGAAATCGCAAAATTGGCTTGTTGGTGAATAAAGTTCGTCGTACCATCGATAGGATCGATAATCCAAATGATACCCGATTTTCCTTCTATCTGATCGCCATACCCTTCTTCACCAAGAACTTTATGAGTCGGATAGGTATGCTGTATCTTATCAATAAAAAACTTTTCAATGCTTTTGTCCATATCCGTGACTAGATCCGCGATATGTGATTTATATGTAATCGTTAACGTGTTCTCAAAAGAATCCTTAAGTAACTGTGCTGCTTCAAGTGTCCATGTCTTTAGATGTTTTTCTATAGATTTAATTTCCTCATTAGTCACGTTATCACCCCTTACCTTTCTTACTAGTATAAGTCAATTTCATCTTCTTCACAAAAAAACGAACCATCCGTTCATGATGGATTCGTTTTTGTTATCCGCTATCCGTTTGCATCATGCTTCTAATCTCACGAGCTCCAGCCTTAATCGTTCGAGCTTACGTTTAGATTCATTGATCTGCTTCTGATCTTTTAACTTCAAAGCATCAAACAAAGTAGCTAACTCATAATCAATCTCAAGTTTCAAAACTGGAATTCTTCTTTCTGCATCCGTTCTTTTTAATGTATTCATTACTTGTTTCATTTTACCGGCACATCCTTTCTTTTCTCTTATTATTCGTTTCTTTATTTTATGAAGTAGCCATGTATATGGAAACGGCTCTTTGCAGAATCTATTGCAAACATTTTTTTAAAAACAGTTCGATATGATAAACTTCTTTGTAGCACTTGATAATCAGGAGGAAAATTTTCATGACATTCAATGGATTTAAAGCCCAAGATTTTAACGTTTTCCAAACACCTGGCCTTGATGATCGTATGGAACAAATCATCAGCCAAATCAGGCCTAAGTTGGAGACACTCGGTAATAGATATTCTGAGGAACTGACTGCTTTCACTGGAGAAGAGATGTTTTTCCATGTTGCTAAGCATGCTAGAAGAACTGTAAATCCTCCAAAGGATACATGGGTTGCTTTTGCTCCTAATAAAAGAGGTTACAAAATGCTGCCACATTTTCAGATCGGACTTTGGGAAACACATGTTTTCATCTGGTTTGCTCTCATTTACGAAGCACCTATAAAAGGTTCGTACGGAAAAGTCTTCCTCAAGAACCTAAACAAGATTAAAAAGGACATTCCTAATGATTTTGTTTGGTCAGATGATCATATGAAACCAGAAAGTTATACTCATCTTGAAGTCAAGAAGGAACGATTAGAAGAAATGGCAAACCGGCTTAGTACCGTAAAAAAAGCAGAATTGCTTTGTGGCGTCCGTATTGAAAAAGACGAAGCTGTAAAGATGAGTGCTGATGACTGGTACGAGCGTATTACTGAAACCTTTAAAACGCTCTTACCCCTATATAACTTAAAGAAAAAGCTGTAATAAAAATAGTGGCAGGAAGCAGAAGTTTAGCTGCTTCTTACCACTAGTATATTGCCGTACAACATAAATGTATGGGTATGTATCCTTATTGTTAGAAAAGTGTTAGAAAAGGTTGTTTAATTTTTGTTTAAGGGTTTCTGATTCTGCTATTATTCTTTGAAACAGTTCTTCTACGCTTGGAATATCCTTAATCCTGCCTACAATTTGTCCAGCCCAGCCAAAGCCTTCATCATCTTTTCCTTCATATATAAACTTTTGGTTTGCTTCTCCACTTATATAGTTCTTTAAATGTTCGTAAGTCCCATCTTTCATTTCCTCTTCTAAAATCTTTAAGGCAAACTCCGTGCGCAACGTTCGGCCCGGCATTCCTAAAACCCTTTTAATAACAACCGTATCGATTTCAGAGCTTTCGACAACGAGTCTTTTGTATTCTGAATGTGCATGTACACATTCCTTTGTTGCGATAAATCTTGTTCCCATCTCAATTCCTTCTGCTCCAAGAGCCAACGCAGCCATGAGTCCTTTACCATCAGCTATTCCTCCAGAGGCAATAACGGGAATGGTTACACTCTCAGCAACTTGAGGAACTAACACAAACGTACCTGTATCATCCTTGCCTATATGCCCGCCGCCTTCTTGTCCTACAGCCATGACTGCATCTGCACCTGACTTTTCTGCTTTTTTTGCTTGGCGCACACTTGAAACGAGGACAAGCGTTTTTATATTTGTATCTTTAAGGCGGTCTAGAACAGGGGTAGGATTTCCCCCAGTTATACTAATTACATCAACATCTTCATCAATCGCAACTTCCAGCATTTCTTCATAAGATCTGCCATGCTGGCCAATTGCGAAGTTTACTCCAAAAGGACGTGAAGTTAGTCTCTTTGTTTTCTGGATCTCTTCTCTTAATGAGTGATGATCCGGCAACGACATCGCTGTAATCTGACCTAACCCCCCTGCATTTGATACGGCTGAAGCAAGTTCCGAATAAGCTAAGTATGCAAGTCCGCCTTGTATAATCGGAAGTTCAATATTTAATAATGCTGTTAGTCTAGTGTTCAATTTTATTCCTCCCTGAAAATTAAATCATTTACTTACATCTTCATGCATTTTCTGTTATACTTCTTTTGTTTTATAAAATATCTGTTTTCACAAATTTTGTTGCTTTTGGAAGTGGTTGATTTCCGTTTCAGGTGCTCCTATCAACAATGTTTTAGAAATGAGCCTTTAAATTAAGTTCACTATAGATGAGGTGTAGTATAAATTGTCTCAACATGAAACTCCTTTATTTACTGGTTTGCGTGAACACGCAAACAAAAATCCACTGCAGTTTCACATTCCAGGCCATAAAAAAGGCCAAGGTATGGACGAAGAATTCAAAGATTTTATTGGACCTAATGCTTTATCAATTGATTTAATTAACATTACTCCCCTTGATGACCTTCATCACCCAAAAGGGATGATTAAAAAGGCTCAAGCTCTAGCAGCACAAGCTTTTGGTGCAGATCACACATTTTTCTCTGTACAAGGAACTAGCGGAGCGATCATGACGATGATTATGTCAGTTGTTTCTCCAGGAGACAAGATCTTAGTGCCAAGAAACGTCCATAAGTCTATTATGACAGCAATCGTTTTTTCAGGTGCAACACCTATCTTTATTCATCCTGAAATCGATCCAGAGTTAGGGATTTCACACGGTATCACACCTGACAGCGTAGAAAAGGCCTTAAATCAACATCCAGACACAAAAGCTGTACTCGTGATCAACCCTACTTATTTTGGTTTTGCAGCTGACTTAAAAGGAATTGTCGATATTGCACACCGATTCAATGTACCTGTACTTGTTGATGAGGCGCATGGTGTTTTGATTCATTTTCATGATCACATGCCACTATCCGCAATGCAAGCAGGTGCCGATATGGCTGCTACAAGCGTTCATAAATTAGGAGGATCTTTAACAGGCAGTTCCATTTTAAATGTAAGAGAAGGACTTGTCTCTCCTGAACGTGTCCAGACGATTTTAAGTATGATGACAACAACTTCAACTTCTTATATCCTGCTTGCGTCACTAGATGCGGCAAGAAGACGACTAGCGACTGAGGGATATACGCTAATCGAAAAAACGATTTCATTAGCCAATGATACAAGAGCGAAAATTAATGAAATTCCCAATCTTTATTGTGTAGGGGAAGAAAAGCTTGGTACATCTGCTACATTTGATTACGATCCATCCAAACTATTAATTTCTGTAAAAGATCTTGGTATTACAGGATATGAAGCAGAGACGTGGCTTCGTAAAAATTACAATATTGAAGTTGAGCTATCAGATCTGTATAACATTTTATGTTTAATCACAACTGCAGATCATGAAAAAGATACGATGGTTCTTATTGAAGCATTAACAAAACTTTCGGCAGAAAAAAGTTCATCTAAAAATGATGAAATTAAATCGATTCCCGTACACGTACCTGATATTCCAGTTCTTGCACTATCCCCACGAGACGCTTTCTACGCAAATACAGAAAGTGTGCCGTTTGAAGAATCAGCAGGAAGAATTATTGCAGAGTTTGTTATGGTATACCCGCCTGGAATCCCGATTTTTATACCAGGTGAAATTATTACTCAAGAAAACTTGGATTATATAAAAGAAAACCTTGAAGCAGGTCTCCCTGTTCAAGGACCGGAAGATGCAGAAATAAAATATTTAAAAGTTATTCAAGAGCAAGTTGCTATCCGTTAGTAACAGATATTTCCACAAAAAAAGAAGACCCTGCAGGGTCTTCTTTTTTACTTTTCTAAGTTAGCCTGTTCTTGGCAATGTGGACATTTGTTTGAATACAAAGTTGTTACTTTTTCCTCTTCAAAATGCTCTATTGTTGTTTCACACGTTTGGCAAATGATTACACCCATCCGATCCATCTCCCTTCACATTTTGAAAGCGCTTACGTTTATACCTATATATTATTATGTCACATTTAGTTTGTCAATACATTTAGTATAACACATTAAAAAAATGTGCTCATTAATCATATTGTTCGATAACAGGAATATGCGGGACCGCTTCTTCAAAGAAAAGTGCAAGATCTTCCGCTTCTTTAAGGGTCTTAATATGAAAAACCTGTCGGATATATTCCAAGTTCCTCATATCATTTGAATCTAATAAAGCCGACCTTCCCGTTTGCATACAAACCACTAAAGGCTTGCCAAAAAACATATTTGTGTAAACAATACCAAAATCATATCTTACTGTATCTGTAGTAAAACCTACAAACCGTACATTTACGGATTCACTCTCGTCATACAATTTTTCAAACCATTCCATGTTATCCCTCCTCGTATGATTTCACTGTTCATCGATCGGGCTGCGTATAACCTGCTATAAATAAATGAGGTATACTAATAGGACTGCAATTGAATGTAAGAGTAATTCCCTTAAATCTGGATATTCAAACTCCAATTTGTCAAAATCTTCTTAAAATATGATATACTATTCTATGTATAAACGCCTTTAAAAATGACTAACTGGAGTGAGTTATATGTCTCAAAACGCCTATATAAAGCTTGTTCCCGCTTCTGAAAAACAAGTTATCACAATAGAAGAAGTGAAAGACTTACTCATCTACTACCGTTCTATCACCTCAAAAACAGGGGACCAATTATCATGGGGTTATTCTGAAGCGGCCTTTCCCTATACAATTGAGGAAAAAGAAGAAGCGGACCACAAATGGTTTTATTTAAAAGGGATAGATCCACAGAAAAATAAGTATATCTTAATCGGTGTAGGAGAAGAAAAACTGGCCGATTCAGAAGAAATGGTGAACTACATTCAAGTGTCACTAACTGATATTTCTACTCATGGAGACAAGGGAAAAGCCAATGAGTTTTGTAAGTTTTTAGCTTCAAAACTGAAAGGCGAACTCCACCTTTTTAACGGCAGAGTGATGTATTATTATCCGAAGAAATAGAAACAATTCTTTATTAGCTTTGTTGTTCTTATTAGCAGTTTTCGTTAAATCTTCGATGTTCTTGAAAGTGGTTGATATCCGTTCCAGGTGCTCGCTTTCCGCGGGGCAGGCGGTGAGCCACATTCGTACGTTTCACTCTTAAGTGTCTCACCTGCCAGCCTGTCCCGCAGGAGTCTTACACCTTGCACTACTATCAACTTGCAAATGGAGAAAAGCTAAGACAAATAAGCTGAAATCTTTCTCCTAGTATATTAAAGAAGAATTGACAGTATAAGCCCTTAAGCTAGTCAGTTAATTACAGAGACACTACAACTACACTTTACTTTTAAAACAACAATTATTAGTGTTAAAACCCCATTTTCGAATAGGAAGTCCAATCATATGATTGGACTTCCTATTTTATTTTTACTACAATGTAAACTTTCGGGCCCTTAGGGGAAAATATAAAGAATACATATTGAGAAAGGATGTGACGAAATGAAAAAACAACCTAATACTGTTTTTATCGTTTCACTATTGATTTCTATCGTTTTTATTATTATAGGAAGTTTATTTCCTGCCGAATTCCAAACAAAAGCTACAGCAATCCAAAATTTCTTGCAAGAGAAATTTGGCTGGTTCTATCTACTTTCCGCTACAAGCTTTTTAATCTTTGTTCTTTATTTAGCTTTTAGCAGGTACGGAAAAATTAAACTTGGAGAACCAGATGAAAAACCCGAATACCATACCGTTACGTGGTTTGCCATGTTATTCAGTGCCGGAATGGGAATTGGTCTTGTATTTTGGGGTGTAGCAGAACCAATAAGCCATTTCTATACTCCACCTTCAGGAGAAGGCGGAAATGCAGCCTCAGCACAAGCCGCTCTTAGGTATAGCTTCTTTCACTGGGGATTACATCCATGGGCAATTTACACGCTCATCGGGTTATCGCTTGCTTATTTTAAATTTAGAAAAGGAGCTCCAGGTTTAATCAGCTCCATCTTCACGCCGTTAATAGGAGATAAAGTAAATGGACCTATTGGTAAAACAATCGATATTATCGCTGTATTCGCTACTATTTTTGGGGTTGCAACATCACTCGGACTTGGGGCAGTACAAATAAGCGGAGGTATTTCATATTTAACGAATATAGCTAATAACTTTACAACACAGTTGATTATTATTGCTATTGTTACGATATTATTTACTCTATCTGCGCAAACAGGATTGAACAAAGGTATTAAATACTTAAGTAACCTTAATATTTTTCTAGCTGTCTTACTAATGGCTTTCTTGCTCTTTGCATCATCTACAAACTTTATTATGGACGTATTTGTACAGTCATTAGGAAATTACCTTCAATATTTGCCTAGTATGAGTTTGAAGTTAAGTCCGTTTCGTCCTAGTGAAGCTGGATGGATACAAGGTTGGACCGTCTTTTATTGGGCGTGGTGGATTGCTTGGGCACCTTTCGTCGGTACCTTTATCGCACGTGTATCTAAAGGAAGAACCATTCGCGAGTTCATATTAGGAGTATTGTTGGTTCCAACCGTTTTCGGAGCTCTTTGGTTTTCTATTTTTGGAGGAGCAGCATTACATCTGGAGATTTTCAACAATGTTGGTTTGAATAAAATCATTACAGATAAAGGGACTGAGGTTGCTTTATTCGCATTATTTGAAAACTTGCCTTTTGGAACGATCATGTCAATGCTTGCTATATTCTTGATCAGTACGTTCTTTATTACATCTGCTGATTCAGCTACATTTGTACTTGGTATGCAAACGAGCCATGGCCGTTTAAATCCTTCCTCTATGACAAAGTTTATCTGGGGAATAGTTATTGCAGCTGCAGCAGCAATCCTTCTGTATTCCGGTGGTTTAGAGGCGTTACAAACAGCTTCCATCATTGCTGCATTTCCATTTGCGTTTGTTTTGATCTTTATGATGTTTTCTCTTCAAAAAGCTTTATCTGAAGAGAAAAAATAATACTGAAACTAAATGAACAAAAGTTTACCCGTTACATAAATAACGGTTAATGAAATTGTAATATGGAATGCCACTGCCCTATTTTGAATGAATCGGTATGCCACTAAGAAGTTGAAATATCCAAACATCAGCAATAGGATCGTTTCGTAAAAACTATGATCATGGTGCGAAAGAAAAAGAACGATTGAATATCCGCACCACATTACAAATTGAATAAGTATACTAAACAATACGTTCATCTTGTCCTCCGTGTACTTCATTATAATTAAAGGGTATGACAGATTTTGCAATATATGATTGAATGAAAAAGGCTGGTTTTCCAATCTTTGTCGCTCTAGAATGTGGTTGATTTCCGTTACAGGATGCTCGCTTTCCGGGGGGCGTGCGGTGAGCCTCCTCGTCGCTTTGCGACCTTAGGAGTCTCACCTGTCCCGCTAATCCCCCAGGAGTCTCGCACCTTGCACTACAATCAACTTTTCAATGAAGATGCTTTGCTCCGAGGTAAAAGACTTAAAAACAACAACCTTATAGAAAAGAGACATAAAAAAACCCCCTTGCAAGCTGAAATTACAGCCTGCAAGGGGGTTTTGTTTTATTTATTTTACGATATGAACTGGAAGTCCGATCGCAACTTCAGCTGCTTCCATAGAAATTTCTCCGAAAGTTGGATGCGCATGGATCGTCATAGCAATATCTTCAGCAGTCATTCCTGCTTCAATTGCTAATCCTAATTCAGCGATCATATCAGATGCATTTCCACCAGCAATTTGAGCTCCTAAAACGAGTCCATCTTCTTTACGAGTGATAAGTTTCATGAAACCATCTGTTTCGTTCATAGATAGAGCACGTCCGTTAGCTGCGAATGGGAATTTAGAAGCTTTCACTTCATATCCTGCTTCTTTTGCTGACTTTTCATCATAACCTACAGAAGCTAGTTCTGGGTCTGTGAATACGACAGCAGGAATAGCTAAGTAATCAATTTCAGCTGCATGTCCTGAGATTACTTCAGCTGCTACTTTACCTTCATAAGATGCCTTATGAGCAAGAGCTGGACCTTCAACTACATCACCGATTGCATAGATGCCGTTAACGCTTGTTTGAGCTTTCTTGTTGATCTTGATAAGACCGCGTTCAGTCATTTCAACACCAACTTGCTCAAGACCAAGTTCTTCAGTGTTTGGACGGCGTCCAACTGTTACAAGTACATAATCTGCTTCAAAAGTTTTTGACTCACCTTTGATTTCAGCTGTTACAGTAACACCGTCTTTTGTTTCTTCTACGCCTTTAGCCATTGCTTCAGTAAATACTTCCACATTGCCTTTTTTCTTCAAGCGCTTTGAAACAACTTGACTCATCTGCTTTTCGAACCCTGGAAGGATTTGTTTTCCACCTTCAAGGATTGTTACTTCAGTACCAAAGTTAGCATAAGCCGTTCCAAGCTCCATTCCAATATATCCGCCACCGATAACTACCATCTTCTTAGGGATTTCTTTAAGAGCAAGAGCTCCTGTAGAAGAGATAATACGGTCACTCCATTTGAAACCTGGGATTTCAATAGGACGTGATCCAGTAGCGATGATCGCATTTTTGAACGTGTAAGTTTGAGAGTTTTTCTCATCCATGATACGTACAGTGTTTTCATTTACGAAATAAGCTTCACCACGAAGGATTTCCACTTTATTTCCTTTTAAAAGTCCTTCTACTCCGCCAGTAAGCTTCTTAACGATGCCTGCTTTCCAGTCTTGAACTTTGCTGAAATCAACTTTTACGTTTTCAACAGTAATACCCATATCTTCTGAGTGATTAGCATGTTCTACACGGTGACCTGCATTAATTAAAGCTTTTGATGGAATACAACCAACGTTCAAACAAACGCCGCCCATTTCTGCCTTTTCCGCAATAGCCACTTTTTGTCCTAATTGTGCAGCGCGAATAGCCGCAACATATCCCCCAGGACCTGAACCAATAACAAGTGTGTCTAACTCAATTGGAAAATCTCCTACTACCATCGAATTACGCCTCCATTACTAATAGTTGTGGATCGTTCAATAAACGCTTAATGTGATTCAATGCATTTTGAGCTGTTGCACCATCGATTAGACGGTGGTCAAAGCTAAGAGATAGCGCTAAAACAGGAGCTACTACTACTTCTCCATCTTTAACAACTGCTTTTTCAGCAATACGGCCGATACCTAAGATCGCTACTTCTGGGTGGTTGATTACTGGTGTGAACCATTGACCGCCTGCAGAACCGATATTTGTAATCGTACAAGATCCGCCTTTCATCTCTTCACCAGAAAGCTTGCCATCACGTGCTTTAGTAGCTAGCTCATTGATTTCAGCAGAGATTTTGAAGATGGATTTACGATCAGCATCTTTTACAACTGGTACCATTAAACCGTTATCTGTATCTGCTGCGATTCCGATGTTGTAATAGTGCTTGTACACGATTTCTTCGTTAGCATCATCAATTGATGCATTAAGCACTGGGTACTCACGAAGTGCAGAAGTTAATGCTTTTACCACGTATGGAAGATAAGTAAGCTTGATGCCTTTATCAGCAGCAACTTGCTTGAACTTCTTACGGTGTGCAACAAGATCAGTAACGTCCACTTCATCCATTAGTGTAACATGTGGAGCTGTATGTTTGGAGTTAACCATCGCTTTAGAGATCGCTTTTCTAATTCCTTTGATCTTTTCACGCGTTTCCATTTCTCCAGCTGGAATTGCTTTTGGAGCTTCTTTCTTCGCTTCCGCTTTAGGTGCTTCTTCGCCAGCTTTTGGTGCTTCTGCCGCCGCTTCTCCACCGCCGCTTACAAACTTGTCAATATCTTCTTTTAATACACGTCCGTTATCTCCAGAACCTTGTACTTTACGGATATCTACTTCTTTTTCACGAGCATATTTACGAACAGAAGGCATTGCGATTACACGTTTAGATTCGTCTGCTGGTTCTTCTTTAGATGTAACTTCCGTTTTATCTGTTTTAGCTTCTGATTGATCAGCTTCTTTCGCTTGATCAGCAGTCACATTCTTCTCTTCTTCAGCTTTAGGCTGTTCCGGAGCTTCGTCGCCTCCGCCATGAGCATCAGCAGGAATCTCACCTTCTGCCTCGATCGTTACTAGAACATCACCAACAACAGATACTGTTCCTTCATCTACTTTTAATTCAAGGATTTTACCGTCTACAGGAGATGGAATTTCAACTACAGCCTTATCGTTTTGTACTTCAAGCAGAATATCGTCTTCTTTAACTGCGTCCCCTGCTTTAACAAACCACTTTACGATTTCACCTTCGTGAATTCCTTCACCAATATCGGGAAGCTTAAATTCATATGCCACGACTAACGCCTCCTATTTTATAACAATCTTTATTCGTCACTTATGTGAAAGAGCTGAAAGAAATAGTCTATTACAGACTTCTCTTTCAGCTAACATTCATTTTTTTTAGAAATTGTAGACCTTCTTTGCTTTTTCTACAATATCACGATGATCTGGGATCCAAACATCTTCTGCAGAAGCATACGGGAACACTGTATCTGGTGCTGTTACACGAAGTACAGGTGCTTCTAAGTGAAGGATTGCACGATCGTTAATTTCAGCAACAACGAACGCACCAATACCAGCTTGTTTCTGTGCTTCTTGTACCACGATAGCTCGTCCTGTTTTTTCAACAGAAGCCATGATTGTTTCAATATCAAGCGGGCTGATCGTACGAAGGTCAATAACTTCAGCAGAAATACCTTCTTTTTCTAATTCTTCAGCAGCTTTTAGTGATGCGTGAACCATAGCACCGTAAGTAATGATAGATACATCTTTACCTTCACGCTTCACATCTGCTTTACCAAGTTCGATCGTGTATTCTTCCTCTGGCACTTCACCACGGAAAGAACGATACAATTTCATATGCTCTAGATAAACTACCGGATCATTATCACGGATAGCAGAGATTAAAAGTCCTTTTGCATCATAAGGAGTTGAAGGAATAACAACCTTGATACCAGGAGTTTGATACATCAAGCCTTCAAGGCTGTCTGCATGAAGCTCAGGTGTTTTAACGCCACCACCAAATGGTGAACGAATTGTTACAGGAGAAGTGTAAACTCCGCCTGAACGGTATCTCATACGAGCCATTTGTGCAGCAACTGAATCAAATACTTCAAAAACGAATCCAAAGAACTGAATCTCCATTACTGGACGGAAACCTGTAAGCCCAAGACCTATTGCAAGTCCCCCAATTCCAGACTCAGCTAGCGGAGTATCAAAAACGCGCTCTTCTCCAAATTCTTTTTGAAGTCCTTCAGTAGCACGGAAAACTCCGCCGTTTTGACCTACGTCTTCACCGAAAACAAGAACTTGTTCATTGTTCTTTAATTCATTACGCATAGCGTCTGTAATTGCTTGAATCATAGTCATTTGAGCCATATTATTTCGACTCCTTTGCTGTGTATTCTTCTAACTGCTCACGAAGGTTGAACGGAAGGTCTTCAAACATGAACCCGATTAGGTCACTAACCTTTTGCTTAGGAGCTCCGTCTGCTTTCTTGATGGCAGCTTTAATATCTTCTTTCGCTTCTTCAACTACTTTATTTTCTTGCTCTTCAGACCAAAGGTTTTTCTTTTCCAAGAACTTACGGAAACGAACTAGTGGATCTTTCTTTTCCCATTCGTTATCAAGATCTTTTGTACGGTAGCGAGTAGGGTCGTCCCCTGCCATCGTATGTGGTCCATAACGATAAGTAAGAGTTTCAATTAAGGTAGGACCTTCACCAGAAATTGCACGCTCACGAGCTTGTTGAGTCGCTGCATACACGGCAAGAACATCCATTCCGTCAACTTGAATACCTTCAATACCAGCTGCAACCGCTTTTTGAGCGATTGTTTTTGCTGCAGATTGCTTCTCAACAGGAACAGAGATAGCAAAACGGTTGTTTTGAACAACGAAAATTGCATTAGCACGATAAGCACCTGCAAAGTTAAGTCCTTCATAGAAGTCACCTTGTGATGCTCCACCGTCACCTGTGTATGTGATACATACGTTTTTCTTGCCTTGTTTCTTAAGACCGAAACCAACACCAGCAGCTTGGATAATTTGAGCACCGATGATAATTTGAGGCATTAATACGTTAACGCCTTCAGGAATCTGTCCACCTTGGTAGTGTCCACGAGACCATAAGAACGCTTGAGATAATGGGAAACCGTGGAAAACCATTTGTGGGATATCACGGTATCCTGGAAGAATCCAATCTTCTTTGTCTAATGCAAAGTGAGTACCAAGCATCGAAGCTTCTTGTCCAGCTACTGGTGCATAGAAACCAAGACGTCCTTGTCTGTTTAAAGAGATTGCACGCTGATCCCAAATACGTGTGTAAACCATGCGACGCATTAATTCTTGCAGATCTTCATCAGACAATTTCGGCATCGCCGATTCGTTAACAACTTCTCCGTCTTCAGAAAGAATCTGGAACGTTTCAAATTGATCTTGAACAGCATCAATTGTTTTCGTCATGAAAAGTCACCTCTTCCTTTCTTTTACCCTGTCAATTTTCCCTTATCTTAAAAACATGCACATATTTAACAGGTTGCCCAAAGTGATACATTTTTAAGACAGGTTTATATTTTTAAAAGGCTTTTAGGTATGCCTTTGTGTACCCACCTGAAGTTTTCCCTTGTATTCAAGAGCTAAACCATCTTGCGGCACCCTAACTGTATTACTATTTTATGTAACTAGAGTAACACAACAATCCTTTTCACGTAAATTAGTTTACACCACCCTTCAAACACAGTCAATCCATAGGTTGCATATAGTTAATACAACTTTAAGTGTTTTTCATTTTAAGATACTAACTGAATTTCATTAAACTGTTTCACTACAAAATAACCACTGTATTAGTTCCTGTTTCATAGGGCATATCGATATTTCAACGTGTTTATTAATGTTGCTTAATATTGATTTTGTTTATTCTCAAATTTGGCAGAAGTCCAAGTCACAAAAGAATTTTGTATTTCCGTTCTTTTTTATTAAAAAACCTCTATGTTATGATAAGAGGAAATTGTAATTAGATAAAAAGTTTAATGGCACGGAGGTTATGCTTGTGTTAACCATGAAAGATATTGTAAGAGAAGGTCATCCTGCTTTACGAGAAAAAGCAGCTGAGGTACCTGTCCCTTTTTCAGAAGAAGATATTAAAATAGCTAACCAGCTACTCGAGTTTGTAAAAAACAGTCAAGATCCTGAAATTGCAAGTAAATACAATTTAAGACCAGGAATTGGAATAGCAGCACCTCAAATTGGCATTACAAAACGTATTTTCGCTTTCCACGTTACTGATGAAAATGGAAAGTTATACAGCTATGCATTATTAAACCCCAAAATTATTAGCCACTCGGTCCAGATGACTTATTTAGACGGTGGTGAAGGTTGTCTATCTGTTGATCGAGAGGTTCCAGGGCTTGTCCCTCGTTATGCAAAAGTAACCGTAAAAGGATTTACACCAGATGGTTCAGAAGTGGAACTTAAGCTAAAGGGTCTGCCCGGAATTTGCTTTCAGCATGAGCTTGATCATTTGGACGGCATCATGTTCTACGATCGCATCAACGAAAAACAGCCATTTGAACCACCAGCAAACTCAGTAGTGTTCAGATAGCTGAATAGAATTACCAGAAGATAACTCATAAGGGCTCAAAAAAAGCCTTTGTGAGTTATTTTTACGTTCACTAACAAAACGGGTCTATACATATTATCGTAAGGTTTAGAAAAGAAAGTTGCATTTTTTAATGTAGATAGTGTGGTTACGGTACGTGTTCATTTATTTTTCACACGTTCGCGCAACTTCCTTTCATTTACGCTCAGTTGAATGCAGTTTTCGCGAAGTTGAGCTTCAGTTCCACGCACAATCGCTCCCTAGGCGATTTTCAGTCACCACATTAAAATATAGGCAGTTTCGGTATTAAAAGGTCTTCTAAGCATGTCAGCAGCGGCAAACCAGCTATAAAATCCATAATGCTTTAGTCTTAACCCGGGAATTTTTAAGGTATTACGTTGGTTTTTACAAAAAGAAAGAGGAATGACTCTGCCTTGAGTCATCCCTCTGTTTATTTAAGCTGCATCACGGTCATCATCAACGAGCAATGCGTCTTGTTCATTCGTTTTACTTCGAATAAATAACATCGTTACAAACACGGTCGTAACTCCTGCAATTGAATAGGAAATCATTGTTGATAATCCTAATCCGATAGGCGCATTACAAATGTAGGTTACCGTTACCATCGTCATAAAAATGGCCGGAAGCGTTGCGATCCAGTGGTTTTTATTCGATCTCTTTAAATACATAGCTCCTACCCATAAAGCAAGCATAGCTGTTGATTGGTTTGCCCAAGAAAAATAACGCCACAAAAGTGTAAAATCAATTTTAGTTAGTAGAAAAGAAATTACAAACATAGGTATTGCAATCCAAAGTCTTGGCGCTAGTTTCTTTTGGCTGATATTAAAATAATCAGCTAAAATCATTCTTGCGCTTCTAAATGAAGTATCACCTGAAGTAATAGGTAAAATAATTACTCCAATCACAGCAAGTGTACCACCAACTGCTCCTAGCATTGTAACGGACACTTCACTTACAACGGCTGCAGGTCCGCCTTGTGCAATGATTGCGGCAAGTGATTTCCCATTGAACAAGCTCATAGCTGCAGCTGCCCAGATCATAGCGATTACAGCTTCTGCAATCATCATGCCATAAAAGATTTTTCTGCCTTCTTTTTCATTTTTAGTCGTGCGGGAAATAATCGGTGACTGTGTAGCATGAAACCCAGAAAGTGCACCACAAGAAATGGTTAAGAATAATAAAGGAAAAATCGGTACATTATCAGGATGCATATTTTCTAATGAGATTTCTGGGATAGGTGCTCCCGTGAGAATTAGTCCTCCACCAATACCGACTGCACTGATTACAAGCAATGCCCCAAAGATAGGGTACACGCGACCTATAATCTTATCTACCGGCAGAAGCGTTGCTAAAATATAATAAACGAAAATAAGACCAATGATCACACTTAAACTCATCCAGTTTCCTATTAAATCATGAATAAGTGCTGCTGGAGCACTGACGAAAACGGTACCTACTAATAACAAAAGTAAGAGCGTAAACCCGTTTACAACATGCTTCATCGCTTTCCCTAAAAACTTACCAGCTAGCTGGGGTAAATGCGCCCCTCGATTACGAATCGATATCATTCCTGTTAAATAATCGTGAACAGCACCTGCGAATATGGCTCCTAATACAATCCATAGAAAGGCAACAGGTCCATATAGTGCTCCCATAATCGGTCCGAAGATTGGACCCACACCTGCAATGTTTAATAGTTGAACGAGGGAATTTGTTTTCGTCCCCATAGGCACATAATCAATACCATCTTTTTGTGCATATGCTGGGGTTTTCCTGTTTTGCTTAATCCCAAATACTTTCTCAACATACTTTCCATACGTAAAATAACCGACAATTAATAAAACGATGGATAATAAAAATGTAATCATGTTGATCCCCTCCCTTGTTGTATACGCTTACATTCTACACGAAAAAGAAAAAACACTCAATTTTAAACTGAGTGTTCACGCGGATTGGTCATGTTTGATTGAAATAGCTTTGATTCGTTTTTTCTTTCCAGTTAAATAAACTCCTGTAAAAATCAATATCAATCCTAAAAAAGCGATAGGATGTATCTTCTCATCCAATAACACACTTCCCCATATCACCGCTGATACAGGAACTAGATACGTCACAAGAGTGGCGAACTCTGCTGAACCAGCTGAGATCATGTAATAATACAAAAGATATGCTAGGCCTGATCCGAAAACACCTAAACCTATAAAGGAGAGTACAACCTTTTGATCGAACACATGATCAGGCATATGCCATCCACCAGTGAACCCCATCATTATTGTACTTAATAAAAGTCCAGCTAAAAGAGTCGTAGAGGCTGTTATCCAAACTGTCGTCCCTTGTAAATGCTTCTTGGCAAATTGTGAGCTGTAGCCATAGCAGCTTGTAGCTATTAGCATTAAGACTATCCCTAATATAAGCTGGTTCTTCGCAAGTCCTGGTGCATCAATATCCATTAAAAATAGAATTCCCACGAAACCTATCATAACCCCTATCCATTGTCTCCATTGTAATTTTATCGAAAAGAAAAAAACTCCCATCATCGTTGTCCAAATTGGAGTTGTAGCATTTAGAATGGCTGTATATCCACTATCAAGAAAAGTTTCACTCCAAGCGATTAAACCCCAAGGAATTCCTGCATTCAATACGCCTACAAAGGCAAGCTTTTTTACAGGAATAGAACCCCAGTTTACGGTTTGTTTACTTAAAAGAAACAAAGGTAGAATGGTAATAATTCCTAGCAAACATCGAATAAAAACAATCTGCCAAGGTTCAAACACACTAAGCAGAACCTTTATGAACAAAAAGGACATTCCCCAGATTAAACTTAAAACGAAAAGTGCTGAATAAAGTTTCATCACTTCGACTCCCCCTTTATATAAAAACCCCTTTAAATAAAATGTAACAATTTCCCTCTCAAAATCTCTTTCAACTTACACATACTATGTAATAAAAAAAGTGACGGAGGGCAATAAATGAAAATGAGAATGCGTTTTTTAAAGAAATTAAGAAAATGGGTCAAACAGCAAAATAATAATGGAAAACTGATTATTAACTAAGTTAAATTTTCTTTAGACTACAGTCATTATAATGGATAACAATGTACACTTAATAGTAATTATTTTTCTATTATTACGTGTTTTAACATGAACCTTTATGAAAAAACATGAAAAACATGTCACTTTCCTTTATAATAGGACAAAGAAACTCAAAAACTACAGACCGGTAAGGAGACATGAAAGATGATTTATAAAGTATTTTTTCAAACTAGCTTAACAGAGGTTCCTGTACGCGAACATACACAAACAGTATATGTAGAAGCTGAAACGATTAATGATGTACGTCTAAAACTAGCTGACCGCAAATACAACATTGAGTTCATACAAGAAATTAACGGTAAATTTCTAGAGTATGAAAAAGAAACGAACTCATTGGAATTGGAGAATGTATAATTTATGAAATTTGTAAAAAATCATCAAGCCGCTGTTTTTGCTCTTGGCGGTTTAGGAGAAATCGGTAAAAATACGTATGCCGTTCAATTTCAAGATGAAATCATTTTAATTGATGCAGGTATCAAATTCCCTGAAGATGAGCTTTTGGGAATTGATTACGTAATTCCTGATTATACGTACCTTGTAAAAAACGAAGAAAAAATTAAAGGTTTATTCATCACTCATGGTCATGAAGATCATATTGGCGGTATTCCTTATCTGTTAAGACAAGTTAACATTCCGATTTATGGCGGTAAACTTGCACTAGCGTTAATTAAGAACAAACTTGAAGAACACGGTTTGCTGCGTCGTGCGCAATTACATGAAATCACAGAAGAAGATGTGATTAAGTTCAGAAAAACTTCTGTAAGCTTTTTCAGAACCACTCACAGCATTCCAGACTCATACGGCCTAGTTGTGAAAACACCTCCAGGTAACATTGTACATACAGGTGACTTTAAGTTTGACTTCACACCTGTTGGTGAACCAGCAAACTTAACGAAGATGGCTGAGATCGGAAAAGAAGGCGTTCTATGCTTGCTTTCTGACTCAACAAACAGTGAAGTTCCTGGATTTACTTTATCTGAGAGACGTGTCGGAGAAAGTATTCAAGATATCTTCAGGAAAATGGAAGGCAGAGTTATCTTTGCTACCTTCGCATCAAACATTCATAGATTGCAGCAGGTTGTTGAAGCATCAGTCGCTAACAACCGTAAAATAGCAGTTTTTGGCCGAAGCATGGATTCTGCAATCACGGTAGGACAAGAACTTGGATTTATTAAGGCACCTAAGAATACGTTTGTGGATGCAAACCAAATTAACCGTCTTCCTGATAATCAAGTTACAATTTTATGTACAGGGAGCCAGGGTGAGCCAATGGCAGCTCTATCTAGAATTGCAAATGGCACACACCGTCAGATTCAAATCATTCCTGGTGATACTGTTGTCTTTTCATCTTCACCGATCCCAGGAAACGCACTCAGTGTAAGTAAAACGATTAACCAGTTATATCGTGCAGGTGCAGAAGTTATTCATGGATCTTTAAACGATATTCATACTTCAGGACATGGCGGTCAGCAGGAACAAAAGCTTATGCTTCGTCTAATGAAGCCAAAGTTCTTTATGCCGATCCACGGTGAGTATAGAATGCTTAAGATGCATACGAAACTTGCATCTGATTGTGATGTTCCTTCGCAAAATTCTTTTGTAATGGACAATGGTGAAGTACTTGCTTTATCCCAAAATGAAGCGATGGTTGCAGGTAAAATCCCTTCTGGATCTGTTTATGTTGATGGCAGCGGAATTGGCGATATTGGAAACATCGTTCTTAGAGACCGTAAAATCCTCTCAGAAGAGGGACTTGTCGTTGTCGTTGTAAGCATGGACATGAAGGAATTTAAAATTGAAGCAGGACCTGATATCATCTCCAGAGGATTTGTTTATATGCGAGAATCAGGAGATCTGATACATGACGCACAAAGTTTACTAAGTAAGCACCTTGAAACGATCATGAATGAAAAACGAACAACTCAGTGGTCGGAAATCAAAAACGAAATAACAGACACATTAGCACCGTTTTTGTATGAAAAGACAAAAAGGCGTCCAATGATTCTTCCTATTATTATGGAAATTTAATAAACATAATAAAAACCGTTCCCCTTTTTGAGGGTAACGGTTTTTTATTCTTCGTTTGCCATTTGCTTTTCTAACCGATTTATATCTTTGTCCTTGCCAATTACAATAAGCACATCTCCCTGACGGATCGATTGATCAGCTTGTGGTGATACAAAGATATCTTTCCCCCGTTTAACTGCAACAACGTTACAGCCAAATCGTGCACGGATATCAAGCTCGATCAGAGATTTCCCATTCAATTTTTGAGTTGCTACAAGCTCTACTATACTATGTTCATCGGATAATTCTAAGTAATCCAGAACGTTATTGGATACGATTTGGTGAGCAATTCGTACACCCATATCGCGTTCAGGGTGAATAATCTTATCTGCTCCTATTTTCCTTAACACTTTTTCATGATAATCATTCTGTGCTTTAACCGTTATTTTACCAACACCCATTTCTTTTAATATGAGCGTTGTGAGTATACTGGATTGGAGATTATCTCCAATGGCCACTACAACATGCTGAAAGTTCCGTATACCTAAACTTTTTAACACACCTTCATCTGTTGAGTCAGCAATTACAGCATGTGTCACAATATTAGAAAACTCATTCACTCGATCTTCATCAATATCTATCGCTAATACTTCCATTCCTTGATCAGACAATGCTTTACACATACTGCCTCCAAAACGCCCCAGACCGATAACTGCAAACTGCTTCTTCAAACATACTCACTCCAATCCCAGTGTCATAGCCTTATTTTACCACATATTCAATTATTCATTATCTTATCTTATTGCATCATATGTATAAAAACGAAAAAAACACGTTATCCACTCATCTTCTTTTATATTGCAAAAATAACCCAAGAGCTATGTCTTGGGTTATTTCAATCAAAATTAGTTATTAAACTTCAAGAGTTTTTTGTCCAGGCTTCCAGTTAGCTGGGCAAAGTCCGCCAGTTTGAAGCGCTTGAAGAACACGTAACGTTTCCTCAACATCACGGCCGATGTTGTTGTGGTTTACTACAGAGTACATTAATTCACCTTCAGGAGAGATGATGAATAACCCACGAAGAGCAATACCTTCTTCTTCGATTAGAACACCATAGTCACGTGCTACAGAGTGGTTAGTATCAGCAGCTAGTGCGTAATTTAACTCTCCAAGTCCGTTCATGTCACGAGGAGTGTTAATCCATGCTTTGTGAGTGTGAATAGTATCAGTTGAAACACCGATTACTTCAGCATCAAGGTCTTCAAACTCGTCAAAACGGTCGCTAAGAGAAGTGATCTCAGTTGGACATACGAAAGTGAAGTCCATTGGGTAGAAATAAAGAACTGTCCATTTATCGTTCTTCATGTTTTCTTGAAGACTTACTTTTCCAAATTCTTTATTTGGTAATACTGCATCCATTTCAAATCGAGGTGCCTGTTTTGCTACCATACGTTCTGCCATAGGTGAAAATCCCTCCAAAAAATCTGTTTTATTTACATGGGTAATTATAGTACAACCCTTATTTTTAGTCAATATTAAGTAATAATTAATTTAAATAAGGATTTCTGTTCCCACTTTTTAATTTCTCCTTAATCATAGCAAGTTAAACTAAAAAAGTGAAATAATCCGCTCGTTATAGATAATTACATTCTCAATAAAGTAGTTTGAATTGAGGATTGCTTGGGAAATCATATAGTCAAAGGAGGGATAACATTGCCATATGATTCAATAAGAGAACTGCCTGATGGGGTAAAAGATAACCTCCCCCACCATGGACAAGAAATTTATAAAGAAGCATTCAATTCTGCACTTAAAGAATATAAAGAAGAAGAAACAGCTCATAAAGTAGCGTGGAGTGCTGTTAAACACAAATACAAAAAAACTGAAGATGGTACGTGGAAAAGTAAAGACTCCTGACTTAGTAATCAGGAGTCTTTGTTTTGAAAAGTTGTTTTATTTTCATCTGAAAGCTTTTCAATGCCAATTTTTTTTATCTGCCTTCCATCTAATTCTAAAATGGTAAAGCGGTAGCTCTCATAGTTGAATGAATGATTGGTCTCAAGATCAATCGACCTTGTTAAAACCCAACCTCCGATCGTATCAATTTCAGAGTTATCGATATCAAGCGCAAATAGTTCGTTTATTTGTGAGATTAACACTTTTCCATCAACAACGGTTTGATCGTTATTAATCTGCTGGATTTCTGGCTCTTCATCTACATCGAACTCGTCTCTGATCTCCCCAACGATTTCTTCTAATATGTCCTCAACGGTAACAATTCCTGCAGTTCCTCCATACTCATCTACAAGAACTGCCATATGTGTTTGGTCTTTTTGCATTTTAACCAATAGTTTTTGAATAGGAATGGTTTCATGGACGGTTATGATTGGCCTGATATATTCTTTCAGTTCGAAATTTTCTCTGCTGAAATGTTCATTAAAGAATTCTTTTATATTTACTAGTCCAACAATATGATCCTTATCCTCGTTTCCGACTGGGTACCTCGTAAATTTCTCTTCACGCATGATCGCCATATTCTCTTCACACGAGTTTTCTAAAAATAAACAAACCATTTCAGTTCTTGGTATCATAATTTCTTTTGCTATTCGATCATCAAATTCAAAGATTCTATTTACATAACGATACTCAGATTGATTAATCTCGCCCCCTTGTAAGCTTTCTGAAAGGATTAGACGAAGTTCTTCTTCTGTATGTACCACTTCATGTTCACTTGCAGGACTAATACCAAAGACTCGTGTCAGCATATTTGCTGATCCATTTAGTAAGAAGATGAAAGGATACATGACCTTATAAAACACGATAATCGGTTTTGCTGTAGCCAATGAGACCATTTCCGCTTTTTGAATCGCTACAGTTTTAGGTGCTAATTCTCCTAGAACCACATGTAGGAAAGTAATAATGAAAAAGGCAATTGAAAAAGAGAGTGTATGCGTAAGGCCTTCATTTAACCCGGCATTTTCAAATAAAGGTCTTAGAAAAATCTCAACGGTTGGTTCTCCCAGCCAACCTAGTCCTAGAGCTGTAATCGTAATTCCTAACTGACAAGCTGATAAATAGCCATCAAGATTACCGAGAACTTTTTGAGCGGCGATGGCTTTACCATTCCCTTCAGATGCTAAGTGGTCGATTCTCGTTTTACGCACTTTAACAATAGCAAATTCAGTAACCACGAAAAAAGCGGTTAATATGATTAATAATATGATCATAAGGACATTTAAGATTGGCATATGAACCTCCCCCATCTGCAGCTAACTTTATTTTTTATATGATTGGTTGGTCAACTATTTCCCTGTTAAAACGTGCGTTAAACAGAAATAAGGGGCAGCATGGCTGTCCCCGGGAATGCTATGATTGTAATCTGCTTTCAACAGCCTGACAAATTTCATCTGCTGACATGCCATGAGCGTTCAAGACAGAGCCTTGAGTCACCGCGTTTTGCATGCCCATAACATTCTCATCCTGACCGGAAATTACACAGCAATCACAGCCATTTGCATCTTGTTCCTGACGAAGTTCCACTACATCATGTCCTGCAGCTCTTAAAGCCTCAGAAACATTTGTTAATGATTGTTCAACACCAATTCTAGCCATATTCCCACCTCCTTACCTTTGTTAATGTTTCCAACTCTGAGAGGTAATATGTAACGAACGCATCATGTGATTCCTCTAACGTACGAATGCCGTTTAAAGAGTGTGTGCCGACACCAAAACTTTTGGATTGGCAGCTATTTTATGTGGATGGAGCTCGCTTTTCACTTCAAAAAACAAAAAAACGGCCGCAGTGGCCGTTTTCCTAATTTCTATTCCCTTTAAAAGTGAAATATTGAATTAAAAGATCTACCGCAGGCTGAATCGCTTCTTCTTGCGGCTTTAATTTTGAGTGATGGAGACCATATTGGGTATCGACCCCAAGCCAGAACATGAAACCAGGGATTTTTTCTAAAAAATATCCATAGTCTTCTCCTGTCATTGCCTCTTTGCATTCAATAACATTTACACCATTATACTTATCAGCAAAATTCATAAACTCGCGAGTTAACTCTGGTTCATTGTCTACTTGCCTGTAATTAGATCCATAATCAATAACCGCTTCACATTCAAATCCACTTTTAATCCCTTGAATTAGTGCCTCAATCCGGCTTTTCACCTTAACCATCGCCTCCTGAGACAAGGTTCTAATTGTCCCTTCTAGCCTTGACCGTTCAGCGATTATGTTTTGTTTTGTTCCACCGGTAATTTTGCCGATCGTGACAACAGCAGAATCCAAAGGATCTATGTTTCGGGCAACAATGGTTTGCAATTGTGTTACGAGATGACTAGCAGCGACAACCATATCATTACTATGGTGGGGATATGCTGCATGTCCGCCCTTTCCGATAAGATCGATGAAAAGTTCCGAAGTATTTGCAAATAACAAACCTTCTTTTACAGCAATCGTACCTACCGGATATTCAGGTGCAATGTGCAGTGCTGTAATCATATCAGGTTTTAATTGTTGAAAAAGCTCACTCTCGCGCATTGGAAGCGCTCCACCTGGTCCTTCTTCAGCAGGCTGAAAAATGAATAACAGATGGTCGTCAATCGGGTTCACCGCAAAATGAGACAATAAGCCAATCGCGATTGTCATATGAATATCATGGCCGCACGCATGCATCATACCTTCATGAAGCGAGGAGAATTCATAGCCCGTTTCTTCAATAATTGGAAGCCCATCTATATCAGTACGATAGGCTATTGTTTTGGCTGGTCTCTTCCCTTTCACTTTTACAAAAATACCAGTTTCCCAAGGATGAACTTCAAGATGATCCTGTGGAAGTGTGGAGATGAGATTTAGAAGATAACTTTGAGTTTTAAATTCCCGAAAGCCCAACTCCGGTATTCGGTGAAGGTCTTTTCTAATCTCAATTAATGGCTTCATCTTCTTTCATCCCCTTATATTTGTCAAAAGACTCAATAAAACAATTTTAGACTCAATACTGACTGCCAGACATTAACTGATTAGTCGTTTAACTGACGAAGCTCTTGTCTGATTTCTGTTTTTGATTTCGTTTTTTCGTCGATCTTTTTTAGAACACGTGCTGGTGTTCCACCTACAACCGTGTAAGGCTCAACATCTTCAATTACGATCGCACCTGCAGCAACTACCGCACCTTTACCTACTGTAACACCTTCTAAAACAACAGCATTTGCACCGATTACAACATCGTCTTCAACGACTACTGGCTTAGCAGATGGCGGCTCGATCACACCCGCTAGAACCGTGCCTGCACCAATGTGACAGTTCTTACCTACTGTAGCTCGTCCACCTAGTACAACGTTCATATCAATCATTGTACCTTCACCAATAACTGAGCCGATATTAATTGAAGCACCCATCATGATAACGGCATTATCACCGATTTCAACTTGATCACGAATAATCGCGCCAGGTTCGATACGTGCTTTAATGTTTTTCATATCTAATAGAGGAATCGCAGAATTGCGACGGTCGTTTTCGATTACAAAGTCTTCAATGTTGCTTTCGTTTTCGCGAATCGCAGCTTCGATGTCTTTCCACTCACCAAACAATACAGCTGTATTGCCTGAAGGGAACACCTTAGTTTCTTTACCGAAATCAATGTTTTCAAGATTTCCTTTAACGTAAACTTTTACAGGTGTAGATTTTGTTGAGTTTTGAATAAAAGAGATAATTTCGTTTGCATCCATCATTTTCATGTTTGTTAGTTCCTCCTTAAAAGTCATTCTGTATTGTATTAAACCACTAAATATAGAAAGATTCAAACCTTATTCATTCGTTAATTTTCGGATTAAATCCATAAATGCATTCACTTGTTTCAGTTCAGATCCCGTTCCATGATGAATAAGCCACGTATCTCGCTTAATCGCGTTACCCCTCTTATCAGTTAACGGAATCTTAAAAACGTCATCTTCTGGTCTAAGGCTGATAGAAGGCAGGATCGCATAGCCGATTCCATTCAGTGCCATCTGTTTGCACGTTTCAATTTGGTCTACAACAATCGTTTTTTGAGGTGTTGTTTTAAAATGAGAGTGCCACCAGTCCTGGATTTCTTGATAATAGGTAGAATGGCTTTTAAATTGAATAAAAGGCTTTGAAGTCTCAGCTAGTTCGTCTAATGAAGAAATCGTCGTGTCTACTAAGTACAAATGATCAGACAGAATATGATCCTTACTTCCCCGCCATTCGGGATTACCTCTAACAATTCCAAGATGTATTTTATCTTCATACAAGTGCTTTATAATCTCTGAACTCCACCCTGTTATTAGAGAAATATTTACATGAGGGTAAAGATTGACATATTCTTTTAAAACATGCGGCAGCCAATATTGTCCAATAATTGACGCTACAGCAAGTTTCAACGTCCCATGAACGTGTTCAGAAAGGGATTGGAGCTCCTCTTTCACCACTTCTTCTTTTTGAAGAACTTCTGTAACAAAGGAGATAATCTTTTCACCCGCTGGGGTTAAATTTAATCCCTTTTGTGATCGGATAAAAATAATCGTTCCCCAATTATTTTCGATGGATTGAAGACGCTGACTTAGAGCTGGTTGTGAAACATACAGCCTTTCTGATGCTTTCCTCATATTCAGTTCTTCCGCAAGCACTTTTAGAATTCGAAACTCGGATAACTGCATATATACTCCTTTTTATGTGATAAGTATTTCTTATTGAATATTGTTCATTTTATGTAATTTAATTTAAGTATACCTTAGCATAGGATATAAATGTAAGCAGAAATGAAAGGACGTGAGAATCATGATGTATTTCCTTATACTAGTCGGTTTTGCGGCTACTTTTGTTGGCACGCTTTCCGGAGGCGGAGGTATGATCAACTTTCCTATTATGCTGTTGTTAGGTATTCCTGTTCACTCAGCAATTGCTGCTAATAAGTTCGCAAATATGTTCAGTTCTTTCTCAAGCTTTTTCGTTCTGCTCCGCAAGAATGATACGAAGCTCGCTCCATACTTTGTTTCAGGGTCTATTAGTTTAGCAGGGGGTATATGCGGCGGTTTGATTGCCTCATCGATCTCAAGGGAACATTTAACAATCATCGCCTTGATATTACTAACGGGCGCACTGTTTTTAACGTTTATAAAAACGAAGAAAGACGTCAATCCAGAAAATGAAACTACACAGCTGCCTCTGAGGAAGTACCCATACCTTTTTGGAATCGGGGCATATGACGGCATGTTTGGTCCAGGTCAAGGAACGATGCAGATGCAGCTTTTTTTACGAAACGGTTTTACATATATTCGAACGGTATCGTTCACTCGTTTCAACACATTCTTAAGCTGCACAGGAGCTGTTTTCACTTATTTGTGGGCTGGTCACTATATGTGGGGTGTGGCTATTCCGTTAACGATCGGCAGTATTTGCGGGGCACAAGCTGCTGTTAAATTAGCACCAAAATTAAAAACAAAACAAGTTACAATCCTAATGCGGACTGTAACTGTTATGCTGATACTTCAATTAATTATTCAGTGGGGGTAAGAAAAATGAAAATTAACGGCATCCATCACGTCCAATTATGCATTCCACACAATAAAGTAAAGGAAGCAAAAGACTTCTATCGAGGGATCTTGCAGCTTCAGGAAATCACAAAGCCTAAAGCACTTCAAAAAAATGGCGGGATGTGGTTTCAAATCGGTCATCAAGAGCTCCACATAGGTGTTGAAGACCAGATTTATAAAGGTAAACATCATCCAGCTTTTTTAGTTGAAAGCCTTCAAGAATTACGCGACCATCTCATTCTTCATAATATACAGATTCAAGATGAACTTCCCATCCCAGGTTTTAATCGCTTCACTATTCGTGATCCGTTTGGAAATCGAATTGAGTTTATTGAGCGCAGCTTAGTTTAAGGTTTCCCATTGTCTTTGCCGTCTTCTGGTTCAACATGAATTTGAATACTTTCAACATTATATGCTTCTTTAATGGTATCTTCTATCTTCTCTGTGATTTCATGGCTTTCAACAACGTTTAAAGAAGGATCAACTTTGATCGTAACATCAATGATCGCTCGGTTACCGTGTTTACGTGCTTTAAGATCACCAACATTCTCAACGCCTTCAACATCTAGAATTTTGTGCTCCATTTCTTTTCCTTCTTCATAATCAAATCCGTCAGAAAGGTTATGAGAAGTCTCGGTAAAAATTTCCCATCCGGTCTTAATGATAATGAGACCAACCAGAACCGCTGCAGCAGGATCTAGCCATGGTAATCCGATCTGTGCCCCAAAGATTCCCACTGCAGCTCCAATACTGACAAATGCGTCTGACCGGTTATCAAGAGCTGCTGCTTTTAGTCCTTGGCTGTCTGTATCTTTTGCAACTTTAATATTATAAAAATAAACGACCAACATAACCGCTGCACCGAACAATGCGATTATAGCCGCTATTAAAGACGGCTCTGATTCAACCCCATTAACCATCTTTTTAATAGACGAGATTAGGACTTCGATACCGATGACAACCATGATAAAAGAGGCTACCATTGATGCTATGGTTTCTGCTCGCAGGTGACCATACGGGTGATCTTCATCTGCAGGTTTTCGTGAAATTTTAAGACCAATTAATACGGCGATCGAAGCAATAATATCTGTCGCATTGTTCAATCCGTCAGCAACTAAGGCATCAGAATGGTATATGAATCCTGACACAAGTTTTACGATAGAAAGAAAAATATATGCTCCTAAACTAATATAAACACCGCGTTCCACTCTTTTTTGCTGATCAGATTGCATTCTCTATTCTCCTTCGTTCAATGATACCTTTTACATCATAAAGAATGGATTCCGGGTGGGTCTAGAGCAATCTTTTTCCCTATAGGAAACATTAATGCTCGTAAATCATTTTTCTAGTCATTCCGCCATCGATTGTAATGTTCTCCCCTGTGATAAAATTATTATCACTTTGAGCAAGGAATAAACAAGCTCTCGAAATATCAGATGGAACTCCTACTCTTTTAGAAAGGTGCTGATCATGGTCAATCTCTCGCAGCTCTGTATAATTTCCTGTATGAATCCAGCCAGGACTTATAGCGTTAACTGTGATGAAATCGTCAGTAAACGAAGCTGCCAGAGCGTGAGTTAACGCAACAATCCCACCTTTTGTCGCAGCATAAGCCTCAGAATTCGGCTCAGACATTGACGCTCTAGTTGATGCCATATTAATTATCGAGCCACCGCTAGATTGAGACATAAATTTAGCTGCTTCTCTTGAAAAAAGAAAGACACTTCTTAAGTTGGTGTTTATAATCTCATCCCATTCATCAACTGTTAATTCATAGGGAGATTTCCATTTTGAAAGTCCTGCATTATTAATCAAACAATTGATTTTACCAAGATTATCATGTGTTTCTGACACAGCTTTTATGATTTCTTCAGGATTTTTGACGTCACACGTAATACCTACCGCCTTATGTTGTATGTGACGAACTTCTTCTAGTGTTAACTCAAGTTCGTTTGCATTGTAGTCAATTAATGATGGAATCCACCCTGCTTTAGCAAAATCGATCGCAATTTGTTTTCCGATCCCTTTAGCAGCTCCTGTTACAATTACCACTTTATCGTCATTTTTCATGGTTCAAAACCTCCATCATATATATGTATTACTCTATTTATTCCCTATCTTTGTTCACTTTCAAAACTAATTCTGTTTAGAAGGACGTAAACAAAAAGAAAACTGCCGACAACGTCGACAGCTTAAACATTATTTCTTGCGCCATGGGCCGCATGGCGGCGGGCATGGTGGCGGACAAGGACATGGGGGCAGCATAGGTTGAGTTGTTCCCATAATATTTTGCTGCGTTGCCTGGTTTAGGACGTTTGTGTTCTGCGGGAAATAATGTACATATTTGTAGTTCATCTGATTTACTTGTGTTGTTTGAGTTGGATGGATCATCGGAACATAAACATCTTGCTGATTATATTGAACTTGTTGATTTGTAGGACTATATTGCGCAGGCAAAACTTGCGGAGGATAATATTGTGATGGTAAAGCGCCCATCTGCGGCATCTGTGACATAGCTCCCATTACTGGACCACCCATTTGTCCCATTGCACCCATAGTTGGACCCATTCCCATTGCACCCATCGTAGGACCCATTGGACCCATTCCCATTGCACCAGCTGCAGGCATACCCATTCCCTTTTTAGCAAAAATGCCAGGGCGTTTAAATAAACCCAAAAAAGTGTTCTCCTTTCAAAAACCATGAATCATATTTCTCTATATTTTATGTAGGACGACTTAAAAAGTTCGTCCAAATTTGAATATAGGTGCGAATTTCGGTTATGAAAACAGGTTCACTTATACTGAGTGGGGTATATAGACAACGAATTCTAGAAATTTAAGGATTAATTCTAGAAATATTGGACTTATTCCGGCGAATTTCAGCTAGAATACGGCGAGTTTTGCTCATATATCGGCGAGTCGACAAAACCAACAGATGCAAATGGGTCCTATAACCCAGATCCACTCACAAACTAGCTATTAAGAGACTAAAAACAAAAAAACTTCTTATCAACTAGATAAGAAGTTTACGTATGTATGTTGTTATGGTGACCTGTGAGGGACTTGAACCCCCGACCCCTTCCCTGTCAAGGAAGTGCTCTCCCACTGAGCTAACAGGTCTTAATCGGTTTCTAGCAATCTTTTAAGATATTTTAAAATATACGACACCATTATTGCTCTGTCAATCATTTTTTATTAAGCGTATTAATCCTTTTATAAGTTTATGAGCCACGCTCTAAGACTTCAAATCAATTTATAGGCCCATATGAAAGATTTATAGGCCCTTCAAATCAATTTATAGGCCTTTAAATTCTTTTTATAGGCCATTCGACAATTGTTGCTTTTTCAACAATAAAAGCCTCCTACTAAAAGGAGGCTTAATACAATCTATTATCCAATCTTCTCTTCATTCTCATGCTGAGCAATTTCTTCAGCTGTTAAACGCTCTTGTTTATCTCGAAGTCTGTGTGCAAGACGGCTTGAGGCGTTTGCTGCAATACTTGCTACTAGATCGTCTAAGAACGTGTGCACTTTACCGTTTGCGATTTTCGTATCAAGCTTTTGGATAATTCCCATCTTAAATTTATCCAAGTGCCCAAACGTTGTAACTGCAATGCTTCCGTATCCAAATACAGCGCCTAGTGCGATCGTTTCATCCACGCCGAACAACCCTTCGTCTTGTTCCACAATGCTCTGCAGAGGTTCAGAAAGCTTTTTTTGTTCGGCCAAAATATCAAGTTCAACACCTACTAAAATAGCATGCTGGATCTCCCGCTTCATTAATACAGCATCTACACTTTCAATACACTCATCTTTTGTTAAACCTGGTGAAAACGGAATCTGCATTTCATACACTATATCTGCAATCTCTGGTATGGTGACGCCTCTTTCATTCAGCAGCCTTCTTGCAGCTGCCTCGACTTCACGACTGTGCACTCTATTTTTCAACAGACTTCACCTCATTTTTTTATGTTCACTGTATGGCTGCATTCGTATTGATTCTTTCATTATATCATTATGTGTTACAATTATACGAGTTGAATGAAAACGCTTATAATTTATGATAACTGTCAGCAAAGGAGGTCCATTTTATGGCCATACTTAAGGGTTCTATTACAGATGATAAGATTTATAGCAAATATTTGGATGAAGAAATTGACTTGTTAATTTACCTTCCGTCCAAATTCACTCCGCTTGTTAAATATCCAATCCTTGTTGCACAAGATGGCAGAGATTACTTTCAATTAGGAAAGCTGGCAAAGACCGCTGATAGACTTATGGAAGAAGATCAAATGCAAAGCTGCATTATCGTAGGTGTTAATCATAAAGGGATTGAAGATCGAAAAGCTAAATATGATCCTGCGGGTGAAAAGCACGAAAATTATATACGTTTTATGGCATTTGAATTAACAGCTTACCTAAACGAAAAGTTCAACACACTTCAATTAGGTGCTGGAATGGGCTTAATTGGTGATTCATTAGGCGGTTATGTGGCATTTAAATTAAGTCTTTTGTATCCCAATACGTTTGGCAAAGTTATTCTGCAATCACCTTATGTTCCTGAAAGCCTCATAGAAACAGTTGAGGCTATCGAACAGATTCAAACATTAACCATCTACCATTCTATTGGGGACGAAGAAGATCAATTTACGAATCCAGAAGGAATTACACGGGACTTTTTAACTCCAAATAGAATGATTAAAAACTTGTTAAATAATCTAGCATTGGATTATGAATACTCTGAGTTTCAAGGAAATCACCTTTGGGTAAACTGGCAGAAAGATTTGGTTCCTGCGTTAATGTTTCTTTACAACAATCACTAACTGTGGGAAATAAATAGAATATTTGGTATACTAGTTCAAAAGATGAGGGAGGAAGAATTATGAAATACGGTATTGCTATTTTTCCATCAAAAAATCTACAAGATAAAGTAAATTCCTACCGAAAACGGTACGATCCGCATTATGCCCTTATCGCACCTCACATCACTTTAAAGGAACCCTTCGAGGCGACTGAAGAAGAGCTTCAGGATCAGATTTCCTATATCTCATCTGTTGCTCAAAACATTAATCCGTTTTCAATAATGATTAACAAGGTTGGCTCCTTCCACCCTGTTAATAATGCAATTTACTTAAAAGTAAACGAAGCTGAAGAATTAAAGTCATTGCACGATCAGCTGTACTCAGGTCCTCTTGAACATCAGCAGCCCTACAATTTTGTTCCTCATTTAACGTTGGGGCAAAAGCTATCGGACGAAGAACATTCGGATGTATTGGAACGTCTGCGTATGATTGATATTGTACACGAAGAAAGAATTGACCGTTTTCAATTGCTTTATCAACTTGATAACGGATCTTGGACTGTATATGAAACATTTCGACTTGGAAAAGGAGTTTAAGCAGATTGATTAAGACATACACAACGAACGAACATGGATTTCAAGATGCTTTATCTGTCAGAAAAGATGTATTCGTTCGTGAACAGCAGATTGATGAAAGTGAAGAAATTGATGGAAACGAAGATGTTTCTTTTCATTTTGTTCTTTACGAAAACGAAAAGCCTGTTGGAGCAGCCAGGCTTCGAGAAGTAAACGGTGAAGGAAAAGTTGAACGGGTTTGCGTCCTTTCTTCTCATCGTAAAAAGGGTTTAGGCGAAGAATTGATGAAGGCAATGGAAGAAAGTGCACTTGAACGTTCTTATTCCAGCCTTATATTATATGCACAAACTCAAGCAGAAGACTTTTATAAAAAACTCGGGTACAGCACCACTTCTAAAGAACCTTTTCTAGATGCCAACATACCTCATGTCGCAATGAAAAAAGTATTGAAATCGTCCATGTGACGGCTTCAATACTTTTTTCGTTTATAAACATATTTTCTCGTCAAAACTGTACTATAATTCGTTTTTATGAGGAGACAATGGTTGATGAACATTCATGTTGGACAGTTAACGACCGAACTAATTGTGGGCTTTGTTGCTCTTTTTATACTCACAAAGATTTTAGGTAAAACGCAAATCTCTCAAATTACCCCATTTGATTTTATTTCGTCTATCTTTTTAGGTGAATTAGTGGGTAATGCCATGTATGATGATGAAACATCGATTTTTGTTATTTTGTATGCTATTTTGATTTGGGGAACAATGGTTTATGTCGTAGAAATTATTTCACAGAAATTTAAAGGTACTCGTCAGTTTTTGGAAGGAGCACCTACAATCGTTATACGGAAAGGCATGATTGACCGTGAAATGTTAAAGAAAAGCAAGCTTGATATAAACCAGCTTCAAAACTTAGTTCGCCAAAAAGGCTTTTTTGGATTAAGAGAAGTTGAATATGCCATTTTAGAATCAAATGGGTCACTTAGTATACTGCCGAAGTTTGAATACGGCCCACCAAATAGACAAGATATGAACTTGAATAGCCAGCAGCAGCCTGAACTCCCAGTAACATTGATATTAGATGGAGAACTTAATCATGATAATTTATCGACAGCAGGAATCTCAAAAAAAGAACTAATGGAACAGCTTCATAAACAGGGCTATTCTTCTGTTGAAGAAGTTGTTTACGCCGAAAAGTCTGAAGGAAAACTATTATTTATGCCTTTTACTGACCCAAAAAAATAATTGGTTTTCCTCCCCATATTTTATACATCGCTTTTCCTTCTTCAATAAGCTGTATGAAATAGGCGGAAACAGCTGTTCTAAAAAGAGTATACATCCCGATATTTGCGGGCTGTATATTATATTGCGTTATTATTTTCGCTATTAAGTTCTCTAAAGATATTCCAGAATCTCCTGATTCAGCAATGATAGAATGAACTTGGGTGGCTATTTTTTCATGAACATCAATATTCTCTTGAATGACTTCATGATACTTCTTGGTGAATTTCCCATGACCAGGAACCATTCCTTCTATGTTCATGTTTTTCAATTTTAATAATGTCTCCTGATTCTCTGTGGCATTTACGATAAAGGGAATCTTATGCTTTTCAAGAACATCACTGCCTAAAAATGCATCTGCCGCATATAAAATTCCTTTGTACGATACGCCAAATTGATTATGACTGTGTCCCGGCAAAGCAAGGAATTCAAGTGGAAATGTTTTGTCCCAAATACCTTCCGTACAGATCTCATCTACCCTAATAGAGGGAGCCTCCAAAAACTTATTTCTCATCTCACTTAGAGGGGAATTACCGTTAAATAAGTAGATGGGTTCAAGAATCGAGTTTCTCATAATCGCTTCTTCTAATGAGGGAGCGATCGTATGTACGTTAAAATTTCTTTGTATATATTGAGCTCCCCCAAAATGATCTGCGTGAGCATGCGTGATAAAGAGATGGGTAATGGGCAGATTCTTTTTCACAAGATGCTGAACCGCTTTTTTTGCGGCTGAAGATTCTAGACCTGCATCAATTAACATCCCCTTGCTTTCATCTTCATTTACAATATAGCCTATATTTACAGCGCTATTAAAATAGTAGCACCCTGCTGCTATCTCTTTAAATTCCATTTTAAACACTCCAATTATTTATTCAGTGTAAAAACTAGGTTGCTATTTCAGTAGTGCTGTTTTCGTATTCATTGCTGCTTTGATTCCCGTTATATGTCACTCGCTTTTTCTTAATGGCAGTATGGTGAATCACCTTTCATTACAATTAATTTACCAATAAAAAAGAGTATAAGAACCAACAAGGTTATGGAGAAGCTTTAAACAGCCAAAAAATAGTGTTACTTTTGAATTTTTTCTTTCTTCATTCGCAAGGGGATTGGAGCGCAAGGTGCGAGACTCCTCGAAAATTAAATTTCAAATTTTCTTCGTGCGATGTCTCGCTGCCGGAGCCTTCCTTGTCCTACGGGGCGAGCGGTCAGGTGAAGACTCCTAATGGCGCAAAGCGGCAGGAGGCTCACCGCACGCCCCGTGGAAAGCGAGCAACCTGGAGCGGAAATCAACTACTTTCAGAAGCAACAATGTATTCGAAAGAAGCAAAAAAAAAGAAACCTACTAGATGGTTTCGTTTAAAAATAATCCTTTTCCTTCTATTTCACTTAGAATTTGATCAAAACGTTTCTGTTTTTCTATGTCGAACTTTTTGTTGTGGCTAAATGTGTGAACGTTGTTATTTTGAATAATAGGTACTTGCGATACGATCGGTAAACCTTGTTCTGGTCTTTCCATTCGACTAGCATATTGCATTCGCTGAATCGGTATATACGGTAAAATATATCCCATATGCAACATCCCCTTTCCTATCTATTCCTCTTCCTATTCCCTTTTCCTTCTAAATTATTCGTTTTCAAAAAGAAAGAGCACTCTTTTAACAAGAGTGCCCAAAAATTCATTCTGGACTGCTTAAGCCCACGGATCGTAAAAGCAGCTGCTGCTGGAGCTGGAGCTGGAACTAGAACTAGAGCTGGAGCTAGAACTAGATGAAGATTCATGCTTGTGGCAAGATTCATGTTTGCTAGAGCTAGAGCTAGAAGATTCGCAATGATCCTTCTTTTCATGGATTACAACAACTTTATCTGCCTTGATGATTACTTTATCAGCATGAACCTTCTTGTGTTTCTTCTTCTTCTTACAGTAAAAACATTCTTCCATGTTTCAACCTCCTCGTATAGTACATCTTATGCATGTCTAACGAGTTGGTTATAGGCTGTCTCACTAAAAATTGATAGCTATATGATTTACTGCTTTAGCTCGATAATTTTGTTTATTAAAATAAACAAATGCTTCCACCGTAATATTTTTATCTATAGTGCTTTTAAAAGGAATCTGAAAATCATCCAGCGAAAGCTTATCACCGGTCTTGAATTTTGTTTCACGAAGCGGGCAGATCCACATCTCTCCACGTTCTTTTGCTTTTTCTGCCCATTCGTTATCCATGTACATCCAGATGGATTGTCGCATTTCATCTTGTGAAGGCGAAGCGATTAATGAGACAATCTTGCCCTTTAGCGCGCAAGTTTCAGCAGGTTGGAACCGAAAGCAGATATATGGGTTCTCTAATGCTTCTGTTCCTATATTCTCAAGATAAAACGAGCCTCGTACAAAACCATTATTCTCTTTTGTATAAATAACGGAATAATCGAAGTAGCTCATACAATTCAAGCCCTGTTTTTTCTTTGGTTCAGACTTAGAATCATCTTCCTTTGGAAAATCTTCAAATACAGGCTCAGATGTCCGATTAATGTTTATTCGTTTTTCCATACTCTTAATACGCTGCTGATAAAGATCAATTTGCTGATCCTTATCATTTATTTCATCTTGAATACTTTTTAATAATTCTTCATACCCTTGGATACGTTTTTCCATTTCATGTTCTTCTAAACGATTCAGCTTTTTTGTTAGCTCCTCTACTTGAGTACGTAGTTTCTGAAGCTCTATTTCCTTTTCTTCGATTTGTTGAAGGGTGTTATCCTTATTTGTTTCACTCTCTAACCGTTCGATGGTTTCCTCAGCAAAGACCAGCTTTTTTTCTAAATCTAGTGCTTTTTCTTTATAATATTCTACCCTTGATATGAGCCGCTCATAGCTTAATTTATCCTTAGTCCCCATGCATCTTCCCCCTTGCAAATTAGGCTCTTTCCTTATTGTATGTAACCCCTATCCAATCGTTCACTTTTTTTTCTATAACAAAAAGGACCAACTGTTTTCCAGCGGTCCTTTTTACTCTTCAGATCTTTTGTATTAATGGTGCTGCAAGCAATTTTCAACAGAGATTTCACCGTTGTCAACTGTGACTGTTCCTGTTGTAAATACTTTCTTGCCATGTGAGTTAATCAATTCAACCTCGAACAAGCTGCCATTCGGAGTGTCAACTAGAGCTAAATTAAAGTCAAGTTTTTCTCCTTTTTTATGATGGTTATTAACTTTTCCTTTTCCGGAGATCGTTAATTTCTTTCCACCCATGAATTTCTCACAGCATAATGTGTCTTGGTTAAATTCTGTTGCTGTAAAGCTAAAGTCTCTTTCGCCATCAGATGTGTCCGTATCATTAAAGTTCAGCAAGAATTTACTGTTAACCAGCTGGAAATTCGGACAAATATCAACCAGTATTGACGCACGGCCAGTTTCTGTTGCTCCACCTGATTCGCTTGTTAATCCGCTTGCTTCACCCTCTGCTTTGCACACACAGTCAGGTCTAGGGAAGATGTCAGGGCATTGTTCAGGGAACGTTACCGCCGGACACATTTCATTTACAGTTTCTTCTGCTTCTAAGTCATTTTCACGAGGAGAGCAGAACTTAGCCAATACCTCTAGTTTTACTTCAGCTTCAACTTGGATGTCGACACAGAAAGTAATATCTAGTGGGAAAGACGTTGGTGCTGGACTGTTCAACAGAACAGTACCAGACGGTACACGGGCAAAGATTTTTGTAATACGGCAGTAAAGGTCTGTTCCATCTGGAAAGCACAATACAAAAGATTCAAAAACAGAAGCATTTACTAAAAGTTCTGTAACTTCTACCCCGTTACGGTCTACAACTTTCACCTTTATATCTGTTGTAAACAGGAGTTCAACTAGCTGTGCATCCGCAAACCCACCGTTTAGTGCAACTGTTACATCTCTCTTATCTCCTACTTGTTCGCATAGAAAATGTTCTGCACATTCATCATGTGAATCGTTTGAAAGCGGGAATGCTGGTGGAGTTTTAGGTACTTTTGTAATGATTCTTAACGGACGACGCTTAGGATCATCTAGAGCATCTTCTATTTTTGCAATTTGTTCATGAGTAAAAGATACAGTTTTTCTTACGCTTAGTGCATCCGTCACCCAGTCGTAAACTTTCTGTACGCGGATACACTCATCCTGCAAGTGTTTGTGGTTGTTTCCCATTGTTTCCCTTCCTTTCCTCATCATGTTCTGAAGATTCCATACATACTATGGGAATAGAGTGGGTTATGACACAAGTACGACTGCCTATTTTTGTAGACAACAGTTAGGGAGGAACAAATATGAATACACTGTGGTATAACAATCGTAAAGTATGTGATGTGACATCATTAGAATATGAAGCGATCCGACTTTTATTGCCCTATTGGGGTTTGAAGATGTCTGAAGATGATAATGAAATTACAGGTGCTCTCTCCACTTTTATGTTAGGAATACATGGCCTAACACAACAAAAAGTAATAGAGCTTAATCAACTTTTGCAACATACCGGAATTACAATCACTACGGATGATCGTGAAAAATGCGACCAAAGGTTTTATGTCGATTTTCATGAAAACCACCCTATGCCTTTAGCATTAAAAACGCCAGACCAAAAACTGTATTATCTCAATCCAACGAAAGATACACGTTTTACTGTTCAAACAGCCATTCATAAAGGTATTACATTAAAGAGAAAAGACGGCCCAATCTTTTTAGCTATTCAACCATCTTTTGATACTCACGCCACAGAGTGGATTAGTTATTTAATCGTTCAAACTTTCTTAAGATCACATTTTGAAGCATTAACTTCTATTTCAGAGGCTACCTTTTTTACATGTGTTGAAAAGGTATTGGATAAGATTAATAACCGCTTTGCTTCTATTCAACTTTCAGACTATAAATCAATGGACGCAACTCCATTAGATACTCCTGATTCTGAGAAATCTTCAATATTACCCCCTGCTAAAGAATCGATAGAACATGAAGCGAAAATGGAGAATCAACCAAATACACTAGATGGTCCAGGACAAAAAATAGCTGTTCCACAAATCAGACCTTTTTCTGCATCTGGTTCGTTAATAACAAGTAATGTTCCTAAGCCTTATAATCCTGGCTTAGTAAACAACAGAAGATTGGAACCTATTAACCCTTTTAATTCGTCAACACCAAATCAATCTCAACCGATCCATCCATTCAGCCAAAGTAACACCGATCCTGATAAAACATCAGTCATCAGTCCATTTCATTCAAAAGAACACACTTCGTCCTTAAATCGAGAATATACTAGAAAAGACAGCAGGATATACAAACAAAGGAGAGATGGAAAGTGAATAAGGAAGATGTACAGCATCTTTTCAATGAAATAAAAACTAATAAATCTAAACCTTCGACAAAAGTAAAAACCCTCTTTACCAAGCAAGCAAAAAAGGGTTGCAGTTCGTGTGGAAAAGTAAAGTGGAAACCGAATAAGAATAAATAAAAAAGCTGCGATAAAGCGGCTTTTTTTATTTACAGGAAAAAAACATTCATATAAGTAGCCTTTTTATAGAGAAGCAGGATTGCTGCCGTTACCATTCTCTCAATCTTTTCATCTACTGTAATATCGGTAGGACAACCTACTAGTAAACATCTAGGAGGTGTAAGGTATATGTCAAGAAGAAATCCTAATCATTGGGACAAACATCATGAGTGTCACTGTAATAAAAAACATGAATGGAATAAACATCACGATTGTCACAGTAATAAAAAACATGAATGGAATAAACATCATGATTGTCACTGTAATAAGAAACATGAATGGAATAAACATCATGAGTGTCACTGTAATAAGAAACATGAATGGAATAAACATCATGATTGTCACTGTAATAAAAAACATGACTGTAAATCTGACTGGATGGACAAACATGTTGATTGTCATTGCTGCAAAAAGCATGACTCATGCTGGAAGCCAAAAACACTGTTTACATGTGATAAAAAACATCACCATTGTGAAAAAGAGTGTCATTGTCATTGTGAATGTATAGAATGTGTTGAAATTTTCTGTGTCATTCAAGAAAAGCATTGTCCTTGGTGCGGAAGCTAATAATGACCTTTAAAAAGGGCCTTGTGCTCTTTTTATTTTGTTTCTTTAATGCAGTCAAAATTTTTATAGAAAAATGAAGGTTGTACTAAAAAAAGGCGAAAGACATGGTCAATTCGCCGCCTCAATTCTATTGAAATTGCATCTTCTATATAAGGGAACAAGTTTAATATTTGTTCCCAGAAAACAAAGAAAAATCAAGGAGGAAAATAAATGAGTGTAAATCCATTTCCAAACAATTCCACTTCAAAACATGTTTGTGATTCTGAAGCTGTAGATCCCGCAGTAATTCCTGCAAGTCAAGAAACATACGTTAAACTTCCAGTAGTTTTAGCGGAATTAGCAGTCCAGATTCCTATGCATGCTAGAATTGATTTTCCAGTAGATCCAGTTACCGGCATCCAAGAACGAGTATTAGAGGTGAAAACAATCGGTAAAAAGACGTTCGTTACTCAGTGCAAACTTCTTAATAGACAACCTAGAGAAGGTCAAAGAGAATTTAGACCTAAGGTTTATCTCGCTGGTTTCGTTCGTAAAAATATTCAATATGCATCTTTCATTCGAGGTAGTGTTGATCCAGATGGAGAAGTCTTAACTACGATTAAATCTCTGACTGTAGACGTTCAATGGGACTGCGTAACAGAAGTCGATAATTTTCTGTCAGATCCTGTTGGACCTTTTTATGATACACGAGCTGATTGGGGCTACTTGGTCAATAGAGCCCTGCCAAATGGCAACCCTGCGAAAGATCGTTTAAATGGTACTGACCTCTCTCAGTTCCATCAGGATAGTACTCAATTTTTCAACGAGATGCCGTTCTGTGAACTTGTACAGGCTGATATTATTGAAATCGATGAGGCATTAACTCCTCTAACGAATGTTACAGTACCAGGTGCTGATGCTGATCAAAACCTTCTAGTTGGTGAACGAATTTTTACAGCACTTTCAGAAAAAATGGTTTTAGAGTTGACAGTAAAATTATTGCAACTTCAACAAGTTCGTATTGCTTCTTTGGGTCCTGTGCCCCCAACACCTGCTCCTGGTAGTGACACTTAAGAAACGCGCTATAATAAAGAGCCATGGGCTCTTTTTATTTTGCTTCTTAATTATGCAACCTTCATTTTTCTAAAAAAAGGAAGGTTGTACTAAAAAAAGGCGAAAGACATGGTTGATTCGCCGCTTCAATTCTTTTGAAATTGCATCTTCTATATAAGGGAACAAGTTCAATTTTTGTTCCCAGAAAACAAAGAAAAATCAAGGAGGAAAATAAATGAGTGTAAATCCATTTCCAAACAATTCCACTTCAAAACATGTTTGTGATTCTGAAGCTGTAGATCCCGCAGTAATTCCTGCAAGTCGAGAAACATTCGTTAAACTTCCAGTAGTTTTAGCGGAATTAGCAGTCCAGATTCCTATGCATGCTAGAATTGACTTTCCAGCAGGGGAAACCGTATTAGAGGTTAAAACAATCGGTAAAAAGACGTATGTTACTCAGTGCAAACTTCTTAACAGACAACCTAGAGAAGGGCAAAGAGATTTTAGACCTAAAGTTTATCTAGCTGGTTTCGTACGTAAAAACATTCAATATGCGTCTTTCACTCCACCCGATCCAGCAACTGGTACTCCAGGTAGTGTTGATGCACAAGGGGAAGTTCTAACTACGATTAAATCACTGACGGTAGACGTTCAATGGGACTGTGTAACAGAAGTCGATAGCTTTCTATCCGATCCTGTAGGACCTTTTTATGACCAAAGAGCTGATTGGGGCTACTTGATCACTCGAGACGCTCTGCCAGCTGGCAACCCTGCGAAAGATCGTTTAAATGGTACTGACCTTTCTCAGTTCCATCAGGATAGTACTCAATTTTTCAACGAGATGCCGTTCTGTGAGCTTGTACAGGCGGATATTATTGAAATCGATGAGGCATTAACTCCTCTAACGAATGTTACAGTACCTCCTCCTGCTGCAGGTGGTACTGCTAATCAAAACCTTCTAGTTGGTGAACGAACTTTTACAGCACTTTCAGAAAAAATGGTTTTAGAGTTGACAGTAAAATTATTGCAACTTCAACAAGTTCGTATTGCTTCTTTAGGTCCTGTCCCTGACAGCAACACTTAAGAAACGCACTATAAAAAAGAGCCAATATGGCTCTTTTTTTTGTTTTTAAATGGAAGCTTGATCAGCAAGTAATGAATTTGTCCAGGCAAGGGTATTCGTCCATACATTCAAATGCAATTAGCATACAATAAATTGCATAATAAATTAAGGAGGAAAAATATTGAGTGTTAATCCCTTTCCCAGAACAACATCAATGAATGTTTGTAAAGCAATCATTGATGCAGACCCAACCGATGGGACAATTATTACGGTACCTGTCTTGCTGCAAAAGTTCACTGTTCAAATACCGATGCATGCAAAAATAGAATTTCCAAAAGGGGAAGAAGTTCTCGAAATTAAGCAAATTAAAAAAAAGGTCTTCATCACCCAGTGTCGTCTCGTTCAACCTAAAGGGAGCACTACATCTGGCAATCTATTTCTGAGCGGATTTGTACGCAAAAATATTCAATATGCTGCCAATCCAAAAGTGGACTGCGCAAAAGAAATATTGTCTACGATAAAATCTTTAACCGTGGATGTCCCTTTCGATTGTGTTGTGCAAATTGAAAGTTTTCGAAGCCCTGCGGTAGGGCCCTTTTTAGACACGCGGGATGAATTTGGATACTTTACCTCTCAGCCACTTGGAAAAGGCTTCCCTGAAAAAGATCGTTTACTTTCTAACGACCAGTCTCAATTCCACCAGCATAGTACAGAACATTTTAACGAGCTCCCTTTTTGTGAGATTGTTCGTTCTGATATTATTGAGATTGATGAATTCATCGAGCATAAATCTCACATTGAACACATTCCATTTGAAAAAGAGTGCAGAATTATCAAATGTATAAAATGTCGTAAAACACCGTGCAGATGGTGTAATAATCAAAGTAATAAAGGTGTTAAACCTTCATCATTATTTGCTAATGATTCCTTTTTTGCTGATATATTTACAAAACCTGCCAAGTGTCCAGACTGCAGTCAGGATAAACCAAAAAAATGTGAAAAATGCGTTAAATGCATGTGCAAAAAATGTAACTCAAAACCGTTAACTAGAGAATGTACATTCACTGAGCTGTCCGAAAAAATGGTGTTAGACTTAACCCTAAAATTGCTCCAAAAACAACAGGTTTTACTTGATATGCTATGTAATTAACTTTTAAAAAGCTGCAATGGCAGCTTTTTTATTTATTGAGGATTTTAAATTGCAATGTGGAAAATAAAATAAGAACTATCTAATTTTATATTTTTGGAGCTAGTAAAAAGCCTTTTTTGTACAAGCTAGGTAGACATCCATACAAAAACTCGTCCAACCAAATATATTATATTAAGCCTGAGTTATCAGGAAGGATTCAACAAGGAGGAAACAAAATGGGTTTATTAAAAAATGGTTGTGGATGTAATAATGCTGCAGCCGCTGCAGAAGAAAACAATTGTGTGGGTTGTGCTTGTGACCAGCTTAGAAACCTAAGAGTAGGAACAGAGATTGAGTCTATTCTTATTAAGGGAAAAGAGCTCGAAGATTTGGATGATATTAATTTTATCAGTTTTGACTCTAAAACTTGCTGTGCAACTTTCATTGCTAGAAGAAATAGCGATAGAGTAATCTTTACTCTTGATTGCCGCAAGATTGACGCGATTTTCTTTGAATTAGAAGACTAATTTTATACGAGAATGGAGAAACGGCTGACTATAAAATCAGCCGTTTCTTTTTTGATATAGAATACATCTGATCTCTCCGTTCAAAATGAAATAGACTGGTCATGTAAGAACGACAAAACGGCTTAAAAATCAGCCTTTTTGTCGTTAACTCTAGATATTGGAAAATAGTACTCGAACTTCGATATCTTTTTTTATATTGATAGGTATTAGGCTATACAAAATCAGTTCATAAGAAATATAGTATACTACGCCTTTCATTTTATTAATGTTATATAAAGGAGGAAACTAAATGAGTTTATTTGACAATAACTGCAACAACGTTAAACCTATTCATAAGTGCAAGGGTTGTGCTTGTGATGTTTTAAAAAAATTATGTGCAGGATCCTTAGTCAACATTGTTCTAAAAGGTGGAGATGAGTTTTTTGAAGATGAACTAGCTTTCGTACGTTTAGATCATAAGACTTGCTGTGCTACATTTCTTTTAGAAGGATACCCATTTATCATTGACTGCGAGAATATAGTAGGTATACAAGTTCTACGCTAATAAAACATGAAATCAGGCTATTATTAAGTCTGATTTCATGTTTTATTAATTTTAGGAAAACTGTTTGTGATCCTATATAAAGTTCTAACTTGTACCGTATACTATGATTACTGGATTCAAAATAAGGTTTCAATTAAAAAGTTGCTGTAACACTTTTTTGTATAGGCTTTAACTAATACCTTAAATAAAATCTCTGTACTTTAAAACCGATAGAAAAAAATTATAAGACTAGCTAAACTTGTTTTTATTATTCGTATACTTTTGTTATAAAGGGTTCAAAATGATCCGTGTTTACAATTATATTGCAAAATTTTAAGAGTGTATCATTCTTAGTTTTCCATGTATGGTCACTAGGCTCACCACTTCTTAAGTAAACATAGTTTTCTTTTGTTGTAGAAAATAGTGTATATCCATTATTAATGCATGTTAAACAAAAGTCAGCATCTTCGGCAATATTTGTTTTCGCAAACTGCACCTTATTAAATACATTTTTTTTAATAATCAATGTTCCACCCATTAATAGATTATTATTATATTTACTTTCGTTATTCGCTAAAGCGCCACCAAATTTATTAAGGTTAAACGATGTAAGCAATTTTTGTTTTTTAAAAAACATGTATATAGTAGTTTTCCCTACAACCGATGCATCCGTCTCTTCAAACGCCTTCATGCTTTGCTTTAAATAGTAGGGCGAATAGTAGTCGTCATCATCAAATTTAGCTACATAATCATGTTTTGCCTTTTGTGCCCCAAAGTTAATACATTCACCAAGAGTCACTGATTCTGGTAATTGATATACTGAAACGTTAGGGTATGCTTGTGCTTTATTATTCCATATTTCGATATCCATTTCATCTTTGTTTATTATTATTATTAATTCTTTATCCTCCCAAGTTTGTCTGTTATAGTTTTGAAAGATATTATCTAAGCATTTCTGCCTTATTGTGCAAGTAATAATTGAAACCATCACAATCTCCTCCAGCTACTACACGTTATGCAAAATACAATAAGTTAACTAATTAACTTGTTATAAAATCTCCTTAAAATTTTTGGTATTTGCAATAAACTTGCTTACATTAATAATAATATCAATTGGCACTTGCCAAGTATGCTGCCCTTCATCATCACATCGAATATAAACAAATTCATCCTTATTTGAGGAATAAACTTTAAACCCTCTTTTAACACAATCCATACTAAAAACACGGTCAACTTCTTTTATTTGATCTGGAAACTTTACTATCTCATGGACTTTCTTTTTAAAAACTAAAGTTCCCCCTTGAAGATATTGCTTTCCAAAACTCTTCTGATCATTCACAAATTGGTTTTCATTATTAGGATTAAATACAGCTAAAATTTGTCTATCTTTTAAATAGATATACACTGATGTTTTTCCTATTACATCTACATTCAGTTTATGGAGATTTTCAACTGATTTTTCTAAGTAATGTGAACTGTAGTAATCATCATCGTCAAAATTTGCTATAAGATCAAACTTTGCCTTTTCAATAGCAAAGTTAATACAAGATCCTAAGCTGGTATCTTGTTGCAATTGATATACGGAAACATTTTTAAATGCTAATGCTTTTTCTTTCCATTTATTAATATTCATGCAATCATGATTTAAAATAATAATTAGTTCCTTAGGTTCATAGGATTGATTTAGGTAATTTTGAAAAATATTTTCCATACAATGATCTCTCATGGTACAAGTAATTATTGAAACCATAAACGGCTCCTTTCTTACTTAATACGCTATTTCACTTTTTTGTGTACCCATTCGGATGGGTTGAAAGCCATTTCCATGCAGTTTCAATCATCTGTTCAAGTTCGTATTTGGCTTTCCAGTTTAACTCTTTCCTAATTTTCAAAGAACTTGCGATTAATATTGGAGGATCTCCCTCTCTCCTTTTTACATATTCTACTTTTGCTTTTTTATTAGTAACGTTTTCACACACTTGGATAATATCTTTAACCGAGTACCCTTTCTCATTTCCAACATTATAAATCTCTTGCGTATTGTCATTTTTTATCATATTCTGTAGTGCTCTAACATGAGCATTTGCCAAGTCTGTTACATGTATATAATCTCTTATGCAAGTCCCGTCTTTGGTTTCATAATCGTTTCCATAGACTTGTATACTTTCCTTTTTACCAATTAGATGCTTTAAAATACTTGGGATTAAATGTGTTTCTGGATTGTGGTCTTCACCCAGTTCGCCAAAAATATCAGCACCTGCTACATTGAAATAACGCAATATTACATAGTTCAACTTATATGCATTATAAAAGTCTTTAATTATTTGTTCACACATTAGCTTTGACCATCCATACGGATTTATTGGGTTAGTTTCTAGATTTTCATTAATTAAGGAATTCGTATTTCCATATACTGCGCATGAAGATGAAAAGACAATGTTTCTTACTTGATGCTTGTTCATTACTTTTAATAAATTTAGAGTTCCTTGAACATTGTTTTCATAATATATGTCCGGATTTTTTACTGATTCACCTACATAACAATGTGCGGCAAAATGTATGACTGCAGATAAAGGGTATTGTAAAAAAACGGAATCCACATCCCGTTCATTCAGAATATCACCTTTAAAAAATTTTGCCTTTGCTTGAACTGCTTCTTTATGACCTTCATTTAAATTATCTAAAACAATAACTTCATAACCTCTGTAAATTAACTCTTTAACTACATGACTACCGATATATCCAGCTCCACCAGTAACTAAGATCATACATAAATCACACCCCGCACTTTATGATCACCCCTATCAACTATATCCTCAATACTCCTTTCTTTAGGTTTATTGATTACCTTCAAAAATTATGAATCCAAACAAATACCTTCCACACAAAAAGGGAAGGAATATAAAAAACCTATAAAAGCACTGTATGATATATAAGGCGTCCATTCGGATTATCCTATAGATGTTCCATTAATCACTTATCCTCACTCGCTTTTTCTTACATTACTATTACGCTAATAAAGGATGTAACTATAGGTCACACCCTTTCTTCTTTGGCTTCAGTTGGGCTAATTGTCTCCATCCACAATAAGTCTTAAAAATAGGTTCATACTGATCTCCCCATTTTTTTAAGGTATAATGTACGAGCCATTCGAACACTTCATTATAAAGAGCAATTTTTTTGGTAGCATTATTCGGATGCTGCCGATAATTGTAAAGCATTTCATTCATCCAATGTATTTCAAATTGTTCGATTAGTAAATAATCTATTCTTCTATCCTCCATGTGCCTGCCATCCCACGGGTCATCAGTCGGCCATCCACCTACGCTCTTTACTGCAGAGGTACGATAAAATCTAGGAAAGGGGACGTCATTTGATAACATAAATTCATATGGATTATTATAGGAACGTCCACCTATACGCGGTACTTCAAACAGGATGTTTCCATCTTGATCCTCATATATATCGGTCTTATTTCCCCAAATCAAGGCAACCTTTTCAGAAACAAGATCCATTTCTTTTCTCATTTTTTCCATCGTATTTGGAAATAGCCAGTCATCTGCATCTAGTTTTAATATATACGGAGTCTGGATAAGGGATAATCCTCTATTTTGTGTTTTGGACTGACCTAAGTTGGTATTATTCTTTAAAAGGGTCACACGGGAATCTTTTAAATATTCATCAATAGTTGAAAGACTATTATCTGTTGAATGATCATCTACCAGTACAATTTGCCACTCTTTATAGGACTGATAAAAAACACTCTCTATTGCTTTTCTAAGAAACTGGCCTGGATTATAAGAAGGAATTAATACAGAAACATCAGGTTTATTCACATTCTTCTCCTTTATATTTCGGTTTTCATTCTCCCATTGGTTACTTGGTTTCAGATCATAAGTTGAAATGTGTATATATAATCAATTACATTTTTTTAATCTTATTTTATATGTTTATCCGCTCATTTTGTATTGCAGGCACAATGCCAACAAGACTTCATATTATATATATATACTTTATAAACGCGATTAATTCGTATGGTGGTGGAAGTCACTTGAAAGGAATAATCTTAGCAGCAGGAAGAGGAAGTCGGTTGCAGCCATTTTCATTTACACAGCCAAAAACAATGCTCCCTATCGCCAATAAACCCGTATTGGAATATTGTATTGAAAACTTAAAAATGGCCAATATTAAAGAAATTGGAATAGTTATTAATTCATTACAGTACGAAATTATAGATTATATCAATTCTAGATATGATCAATCGGTAAATGTTACTTTTATCTTTCAGCATGAAGCAAAAGGAATTGCTCACGCAGTAAAGCAGGCAGAAGAATATATAAATAATGAACCATTTTTACTTTTATTAGGTGATAATTTAATTAAAGAGTCCCTTATCACACTTAGGAATCATTTAGATGATCCAGAAATCACCAGCTCCGTCATGTTAGCGAAGGTTGATTCCCCAAAGGATTTTGGTATTGCGGAAATCAGAAATCAAGAAATCATCACATTAGAAGAGAAGCCACCATTTCCAAAGTCAAACTTGGCAGTGATCGGAGCATACGCTTTTCGTCCCTCTATCTTTAAGGCAATTGATCAAATAACAACTTCCGCAAGGGGAGAACTTGAGATTACTGATGCTATACAATGGTTAATTGACAATGGACATACAATTTCACATACGATTACCACCAAACCATATACTGATGTTGGAACAACTGAACGATGGCTTCTTGCCAACCATTGGATTTTAAGTGAAATAACTGCTACAACAAGTAAGTTAAACTTGAATGATGTAAATATAAAAGATTCAACTATTATACCACCAGTTGTTATTGGGGCAGGCTGTACTGTAACCAATTCAACAGTCGGTCCATTTGTAACCATTGGTAAAAGTTCTTCTATAGAAAACTGTAAAATTCAAAATAGTATTCTTCTCGAAGAGACAGTGATTAAAGATTGTTCTTGTACCTTTACTGATGCCATTTTTGGGAGAGAAACTTACATTAAGGGATTAAATAGTAATTTAGCAAATTGTATTTTAGGAGACAAGACAAAAATTATTCTAAACTAAGTTAGAATTAAAAAGAATTAAAAAGTAAATTAGACATTGTATAAATTGAAAAACGCTAAATACCTTTTCAGGTGTTTAGCGTTTTTCCGTGAGTTGTAATATTTTTTTATTCACTTGTCCTTCAGGTACTACAGATACCACCATACATTAATCCTCTTCTTTTAAGGATCTTACATATTAATTCATATGCAGGAATGGCAACAATCTGTTAGGCACCAGCCGTTTCCTGTTTTCATGCACCCCCATATATTGTTATGTATATTTTTAAATTTAGGAGGTGCTTTATTGAAAATACTAATAATGGGAACCGGATATGTCGGCACAACTACCGCATTAACCTTATGTGAACTTGGACATCAAGTTATAGGATACGATGTAGACCCATTAAAGATTGCTTCCTTGCAAAATAAAAATTTACACTTTTTTGAACCGGGATTGAAAGAATTACTTGTTAAGCATTTACATTCCGGAAATATTCAATTTACTGAAAACCAAAAACAAGCTGTTCAACAAAGTGAAATTATCTTCATTTGTGTAGGAACACCTCAAAAAGATGACGGAAGTGCAAACCTAGAATATGTGCAACAAGCAGCTTCCATGATTGGAAACTATTTAAATAACTATAAAGTTATAGTGAATAAAAGTACTGTCCCTGTAGGAACAGCTGAAAAAGTAACAAAATGGATACATGACTCTTTAGTATCCCCTGTTCATTATGACGTAATTTCAAATCCCGAATTCTTAAAAGAAGGGACAGCTTTAGCAGATTCTCTAAACCCTGAAAGAATTGTTATCGGAAGCTATAGCGAGAAAGCCACAGATAAAATGAAAAATCTGTACTCTAAATTTAATGCTACTTTTGTTATCACTACTCCTCAAACTGCAGAACTGATTAAATATGCTGCAAATTCATTTTTAGCTACTAAAATATCCTTCATAAATGAAATCGCTAGGTTATGTGAAAACGTAAATGTTGATGTAAAGGACGTTGCTTACGGAATTGGTTTAGATTCAAGAATTGGATTATCTTTCCTTCAAGCAGGAATTGGATACGGAGGCTCGTGCTTCCCAAAAGATGTATTGGCATTACTCTCAACTGCACAACAAAACAATACTAACCTATCACTTTTAGAAAAAACTTATGCCATTAATAACACTCAACCACTTTATTTCGTCGAGAAGATTAAGAATAAATTAAGAGATATTAAGGGGAGAAACATAGCAATTCTTGGTTTGTCATTCAAGCCTAACACGGATGATATCCGGGAATCTCCTGCGATAAAAATTATTGAGGAATTATATGAACAATCAGCAAACATCGTTGTTCATGATCCAGTAGCAAAACTCCCTAAAAACCTTTCACAGAAAATAACCCAGATTACTTCCATTCACTCCTTAATGGAAAATACAGATGCACTCATAATCTGTACCGATTGGCCTCAATATGAAACGATTGATTGGTTACAGGTTAAGCAAAAAATGAGGAACCCTTACATCTTTGATGGTAGAAACATGTTAAATGCCAGAAAAATGACAGAGTTAGGTTTTTATTATGAAGGGATAGGCTACCGACAATCTTAACTTTCACGGAGGGAATTAACCTTGAAAAAAATTGTGATTACTGGTGTTGCTGGTTTTTTAGGTTCTCACCTTGCAAAAGTCCTTTTATCTAAAAATAATAAGGTTATTGGTTTAGATAATTTTTCAACTGGAAAGAAACAGAACTTATTAGCTTTTTCATCAAATCCCAATTTCATATTTATAGACATGGATGTATCCTTGGAAAAAGTAAAGGAATTAGATGAGTTAAATGATATTGATGAGATATATCATTTGGCCTCCCCTGCTTCCCCTGCCTTTTATCAGAAATCACCTTTCGATACTATTGCAGTAAATACGATTGGAACAAAAAACATGTTGGATATTGCGAAAAGAAATAAAGCAAAGCTAGTTTACCTCAGCACAAGTGAGGTATATGGAGACCCTGAGATCCACCCGCAGCATGAAGATTATAATGGGTCTGTAAATACATGGGGTCCAAGAGCTTGCTATGATGAGGGAAAACGACTTGGTGAAGTATTCTGCTATTTGTATTATGAGCTATTTAATCTACGGATCAAGGTAGCCCGTATTTTTAATACGTACTCTGCGGGTTTACGCAATGATGACGGAAGAGTCATTTCAAATTTCATCACTCAAGCTTTAAAAGGAGAAAATATTACAGTATATGGGGACGGCACACAAACTCGTTCATTTTGTTATGTAGATGATACCATCAAAGCTTTAATGTTAATGATGGACAATGATATGGCAAATGGTGAACTAATTAACATTGGAAATTCCGAAGAAATTTCAGTCATAAAATTAGCAGAGCTAATAAAAAAACTGACTAATTCTTCGAGTGTAATCACCTTCCATCCCCTTCCACAAGACGACCCTAAACAAAGATGTCCCAATACAAAGAAAGCAAACCGTATACTAGGATGGGAGCCAAATACTACACTCGAAGAAGGGCTTCTCAAAACAATTGAAGCATATCGAACAAAGCTTAACGATAAATAAGTTAGCAGGTCGTAAATTTCCTCCACCAACACTATAATCAAATATAAAAATACTCCCTTAACTTATATCCACCTTTCATAACCTAACAATAGGTTTATTTAATTATATGGAAATATGCATTCTAATAAAGGATAGTGATTATTATGCTTGCTTCTGTTGTAATGAGTGTTTTTAACGGGGAGGATTATATCGAAGAAGCTATCAAAAGTATTCTTAGCCAATCCTTTCGTGATTTTGAGTACATTATAATAAATGATGGGTCCACGGACGGAACTCATAACCTACTTGCACAAATCAATGATAATAGGGTTAAAGTTTATCATTTTGATGAGAACAAAGGGATTGCTAATGCACTTAACTTTGCAATTGAGCAAGCAAATGGAAAATGGATTTTCATACAAGATGCAGATGATGTTAGTCTTCCAGAGCGACTGGAAGAACAGTTGAAATTTTTAAACCAATACCCTGATACTGCTGTATTAGGTTCATTGGTTCATTGTATTTCAGGTAATAAAGGCATTTCAAAAGGCCGTTTAGATCATTATCCAAAGTATTGGAATTCCATTATTTCACCAGAAGAAATCACTAAAGAAATCCACTTTAAAATGCCTTTTTGCCATGGCTCAACAGCTTTTTCTAAACAAGTGTTCATTAATGCAGGTAAATATAATCCGAAGTATGAAATCGCTCACGATTATGATTTATTGTCTAGAATGAATGAATTTGGTCACTTTAGAAAAATTTTAAAAGTGCTGTACCATTATCGAATCAGAAAAGATTCTGTTGCACACAAAAATATGCTCCTTACGTGTAACGAAGTAATGATTATTTCGAGTGATTTTATATACAACAGGTACTTTAAGCACTTAAACAGAAAACCCCAGTTCTACTTCTTTGGTTCTTCGGCCGCCTATCCGAATTTTGTTCAAAATGTAGCACCTAATCTAAATATGCAAGTGTATGACTATTGTTCGGATGAAACAATAGAAAATTTCTCAATGGTACAAAATCTATATCAACATAAGAAGATCGATGGAATTATATTTCTAGTAACCAATCTACCCAATCAGAAAACATTAAATTTTTTCACGAATAATGGTATGTCTCTAAATAAACAGTTGTTTCGTTTTAATAGTTTGTTGTGACCCTTATTTATTTTTTCTTTGGGTTTTATAGCCGTTAGGCAGATTTAACATTGGGCATAGTCAATTCTAAAACTGATTCTTATATTACAGAGCTGCAACCAATTTAAAACTTGTAATTCCAAATTTTAAAAACGTCTTGATTAAAAATTAGCCCCATATCCAAGAAGTAGTCTATTAAATGTTGAGCATTCTTATTATTAAGAATTATAATTCCATCAATTAAACCCTGGTTATAATATTCTAAAGTAATTTTCTTACTTCTATTTTTACCACCATCAAGAAACTTCATAATATTTATTTCTTCTCTTAATTTAACTTTTTTCATAACAAATGAGCATCCCTTTTTAGATCCTAAAACGACAAAGGAAGGATTGTTCTTTTTTTTATTTGAAATAATCGAATTACCTATAAAATGTATTACACTTGTCATAAGTTCTGAAATAGTATCAGATTTACTTCTTTTCCCTAATGAATTTGGAAGAACACGGTATTGATAAAGTATTCTATTAATCTTTTCAATCGGATATATATCATATAATCGAAGCCATAAATCATAATCATAGGAAATTTTAAAATGTGGATTATAACCATTTACTCTTTGAAAAGCTTCTTTTGAAAACATGACTGAACCATGGCAAACATAGCAATTATATAATCGAGAATTAAAGTTATCTTCCTTGTTTAATACAATGTTATATAAAGTTTGTTCCCCATAAAATATACTTGGAGAAACTGGGATATTTCCTTTAATACATTCGACAAGAGAACTAACACCTACTAAGTGAGGATTTTTAGAAACATGAAGTAATTGTTCTTCTATTCTAGTAGGCATACTTATATCATCTGCATCTTGAATAGCTATCCAATCACTTTTGGCATAACTAATGCCTGTATTTAATGCATTAGCAGCACCAAGGTTTTTTTCTAAGTGTATAATTTTCACCCTTTTGTCAGTAATGGCATCTAATATATCTTTTGTGCTATCTGTTGATCCATCATTAACAATGATAAATTCAATTTCTTTAATAGTCTGATTTAATATACTTTCAATAGACTCTTGTAGGTATTTTTCCCCATTAAAAACCGCTGTTATTACTGAAGCTAACAAATGAGTTCACCTCTTTTTGAAATCTCAAACGTGGATTCATTCAAATATTTAATAAATAGTTCATTGTATTAACTAATTTTCCTGCTTTTTTTTCAATTGTTAATCTTTCCTTCTCTTTTAACATTAACTCTACATTCAAATCATTTTTCATCTTAGAATAGGAAAGAAGGTTAGCAATTCTTTTATTCTCACTCAAACAAACAAATACTCCATTAAACAATTCAACTATGACTTTAGTAAAATTAATATACTGTTTTGGATTTTCGCTAATAAGCTTTTCAAATTCACCAATCAAATCGTTTATTTCTATATATGACTTACCCATCCATGCAAGACAAAGAACCCCAACATCAAAATTAGGATGTTGTCTAAAAAACCTATAATAATTTTTTATCCCTTCATTGCTGTCATTATTTCCTCTTGGGTGTTCTTGATGGTATACATGTACATGTGGAATATCTATAATTTTTGCTCCATTCTTATATAACCTGTATCCTAACTCCCAATCTTCACATCCATAACCTTGGAAACCTTCAAAAAAAAGGCCAACTTCCTTCAACAGGTTTTTCCGTAATGATATGTTATGTGTAATAACAAACATCCAAGGCATATAAAAGTCTTTATATTCAATGCCATACTTATTAATAATTTCCGGATAAAAGGGTTCATAAAATGATAAATCCTTATATTGAAGATTTTTTATATCTTCTTCTGAAAACAATTGGACTTTTTCATGGGTTCTTTTCAATGAACTTTTACTTATTTTTATTTTTTTAGAGGATTTTCGATTTGCTTTTTTAATTAGTGAATATACATGCTTTCTTTGTTTAGTATTATAGTTTGGATCTATAACTGTGTAGGCGCAGTAATGCTGTAAACAACCTGTCAAAACAAAATTATCTTCAATCTGATGATAATTATAGTGCTGTTCAACAAACTCTGGATCTAGTATCATTTCAGCATCAATAAAAATAAGAATACTCCCACTTGATGCCTGTATGCCAATGTTTTTCGCCTTTGATCTTCCAACATTCTGGTCACAGCGTATATACTTAAATTCAAATTCAGATGAATATTCTTTTAGTTTAGGTGTTTCGTCAGAAGAAGAGTCATCTACAAAAATGACTTCCATTTTTGAGAGGTCAAATGTCTGATTTTCTAGTGCAAATAATGAAAACAGATTTTGCGGGTATTTATTGTAAGAAATCATTATCACACTAACTTCAATACTCATCATACTCCCCCTTATTCGTTTTTCAGTCATTTATCTCTTAAGTTGTTTTTTTCCATTTGGTTTTGTTTTCTTTATAAATTTGTTTCATAATTTTTTGAATATCAAATTTTATATCCCAATCTGGATAGTCCGTTTTAAATTTATTCAAGCTGCTTACATACCAGATATGATCTCCTATTCGTGCCTTGGGTGAATATTGATACTTAAGTTTCTGTCCTGATATTTCTTGAGCAATATCAATAGCTTCTAATATTGATACATTTGAATGACGTCCTCCACCCAAGTTATAAACTTCACCACATTTTTGGGGATTACGAAAAATACAGTCCATTGCTGATATTACATCTTTTGAATGGATGACATCACGTACTTGTTTGCCTTTATGTCCGTATATGATATATGGAATGTCTAACATTACACATTTCATGAGATAATTAATAAAACCATGTGCCGCAACTCCAGATTGCTTTGACCCACTCAGAACCCCCCCTCTTAAACAATAAGTATGTAGTTTGAAATATTTTCCATATTCTTGAACTAATACATCTGCCGATAGCTTTGAAACTCCAAATAATGAGTGTAAACATTGGTCTACATTCATGTTCTCTTGTATTCCGTTAAAATAAGGATGTAAGGGATCTATTTCCCACCTTTTCTCTAATTCTTTCAAAGGAAGCTGATTAGGATAATCTCCATAAACTTTATTTGTAGATGTGAAAATAAACACAGCTTTTGGACTATATAGGCGAAATGCTTCCAATAAGTTCAAGGTACCATTTGCATTTATATTAAAATCTGTAATCGGATCTGTACTTGCCCAATCATGTGAAGGCTGTGCAGCTGTATGAATTATTAATACAATTTCATTTTGGTATCGTTTAAAAATTTGAAAAACTTCCTGAGTATTTCTTATATCTACTTCATGGTGAATATAATTTTTAGGGTATTTCTGTTCTAAATATGTCCTGTTCCATGATGTATCTGCTTCATCACCAAAAAAAAATTTACGCATATTGTTATCGATGCCGATTACCGTATAGCCTTTAGAAAGGTAATATTCTGAGGCTTCAGAACCAATTAAGCCTGCCGAACCTGTAATGACGACAACAGACATATTGCACCTCTTTTCTCTTACCATTATTTCTATACAATATGCACAAGATTTTTTGAATACTACATATATTAATTTCAGGGTATTTCCCGAGCTTCAAGAAATTTTTTCAACAAATAGTAACCTAAACTAAAAAAAACCTTGAATGGAATTCCATTCAAGGTTTTTTTTAACGAGCTATAATATTATAGCCGCTGTCTACATGAAGAATTTCTCCCGTGATACCACGAGCAAGGTCACTCATCAAGAATAATGCAGTGTCTCCAACTTCTTCTTGTGTGTTCGCTTTTCTAAGCGGTGATCTTTCTTCAATCTCTTTTAATACAGAGTTAAAGTCACCGATTCCTTTTGCTGCTAGTGTACGAATTGGTCCAGCTGAGATTGCATTGACACGAATTCCATCTTTTCCAACATCACTTGCTAGGTATTTTACGCTCGCATCCAATGACGCTTTTGCAACACCCATTACATTATAATTAGACACAACTCTCTCTCCGCCAAGGTAAGTTAGCGTTACGATGCTGCCGCCTTCCGTCATCAATGGACGTGCTTCTTTTACTACTGCAGTAAGAGAATATGAGGAAATGTTATGAGCTAACAGGAAACCTTCACGAGTTGTGTTCAAGTACTCACCTTTAAGCTCCTCTGTGTTTGCAAATGCAATACAGTGTGCTAATCCATGAATAACTCCAACTTCTTCTTTTAATTGAGCGAACGTTTTTTTAATTTCATCATCATTTGTAATGTCACAAGGAAGTACGATTGAATCATTTCGATCAAGTGACTCTGCTAAATCTCTAACGTTTTTCTCTAGTCTTTCTCCTGCGTATGTAAACACTAAGCGTGCTCCCGCGTTTGATAGAGATTGTGCGATTCCCCATGCGATACTTCTCTTATTCGCTACACCCATGACAACAAACGTTTTGTTTTCTAATGATAATTGATACATAAAAGTTCTCCTCCCCGTAGTTACATTCATAGTTTTATCAAATTAGTAATTGTTATTAGTACCAAGTCCTAATTAGTATAACAGAAATAATAAGGAAATTCACTAGTTAACCTTTACTAGTCTGAATATTTTTCACTTCATATCCGCAAGAATCACAGCGATAAATCACATTTTGATTAGATTGAGCAATTAATATCTCATGGTTTAAATCATGCATTTTATGACATTTGGGACAATGAACAACTGGCTTCATAAATCTTTCAGCTCCCTTTTTTTTATATTCTTAGCATGCTCATTTTTCACGAAAATTAAGGCTGTTATGACAAACTTTGTAGCTCTGAAAGAAATCAAAGAAGTAGTTGATTTCCGTTTCAGATGCTCCATTTCCGCGGGGCAGGCGGTGAGCCCCTTGCCGCTATGCGCCTTTAAGGATCTCACCTGACCGCTTGTCCCGCAGGAGTCTCGCATCTTACACTCCAATCAAATTTCAAGGACGTAAAAATAAAAAAATGTCCGTTAGCAACACTCCTTTGAAAAAAGCTAAGCAAATACAAAAAAGCGCTGGCATAAACCAGCACTTTTATCAACTCAGTATTTGTCTCATTTGTAGAATCTGTTCCTTGCTTCCTGTTACAACCATCTTATCTCCTAATAGAATCTCTGTATCACCATGTGGAACGATCGACTCTTTTCCTCTATAAATACGTACGATGATACTGTCACCTAAGAACGGGAAATTTCTTAATGCTGTTCGGTGATACGAACTATTTGAAACGATGATCTCATTTAGACTGTTGTCTGATGTTGTAAGAATATCAACAACTGCCGGATTTTCGATTAATGCTTTTAATAAGACTTGTGATGAGAAGTAAACAGAATATACTTCTATCCCTTCTTCTTTTAGTGCATCTCTTTTAACCGAATCCTCTATCCGTGCAACGATTCGCTGTACTCCTTCTTCTTTTGCGAGGAGAGCAAGTTGTTTGTTCGTTTCATCATTTCCTGTAGCAAAAACAATAACATCGGTTGCAAAGACGTTCGCCACTTTAAGAGTGTCTACTTCGTAATTTTCAAGTTCACGTATATTAAAGCTTTCTAACTGTTTCTGATCTTTTTCTTCTTGTTTCGTATGATACAGTCTAAATTCAAAACGAGTTTGATCTAGTTCTGTAGTTAATGGCAGCGTAAATTGGTTTGCACCTACAAACACAAGCTGTTCTTTCGGTGTTTCTTCTTCTTTCTTTTTAGGGAAGAACTTTTTAAAGAATATCGGTGTAATGATTGCACTTATAACGGCTGTTAAGATTAACGCAGATGATGTACGTGCATCAATAATGTTGATTCGTTCTCCAATTTTAGCCGCAGCAATAACAAGTGAAAGTGTGGACGTTAATAAAAAGCCAGCAGCTGTTACTGTTTTCCAGTCATACCACTTTCGAAGATATAAAATGGGCAAGAACTTAGAAATGAGCAACGCTAACAATAACAACGGAATTAACGCCAATGCTTTCGGATCAGCAAAAATGGAACGAATATCTAGTTCTACCCCGACCATAACAAAAAAGATTGGTATTAAAAATCCGTATCCAAATGAGTCTAGTTTATGAACAAGCTGCTTATTAGGCGATAAAAGCGAAACTAATACTCCCGCTAAAAAAGCTCCTAATATATTTTCAGCACCAACCGACTCAGAAAGGCCAACTAAAACGATTATCAACGTAAAGACAGCTCGTGTATCCAGCTGTATTGTTCCTTTTGACATCGTGTCAAGAAAAGATCGGTGTCTTAGTTGCTTTCCGACAAAGTACAGAATCACACCTGCAGCGAAAAGGATAAGCAATAACCACATCCGACCAGGATCGCCTGATTCAAGTGAAACAAATAAAGCTAATAAAATCATGGTAACAAGATCCGCTATAACCGCCACCAGTAATATGATCTGACCGATCGTGGTTTTTGATAACTTCTCTTCCTTTAATGTTGGTACTACAACACCTAAAGAAATGGTAGAGATAACGAGCGTCATGAAGAATGCACTCTCTGTAAATCCACCCCAAACGAATAATAGAGATAAACCATAAGAGAGGATAAGAATAAATAGAAAAATCACACTCGAGACAACAATACGGTTTGGCTCTTTTTTTCCATTATTCTTTCTCTTAGCGTTTGTTTCTCCTGCAAAAATACTAAAATCAATTTCAAGACCACTTAGAAACATTAAAAAGATAAAGCCGAGTACGGATAATATTTCAAGCCAAGCGTCAGAATGAACGATATCAAAACCGCTTTTTCCTAAAATAATTCCTACTATAATTTCTGCAACTACAACAGGTATAATCCTCAAACGAAATTTGTTTAGTAAGATAGGAACAAAAAATGCTGTAAGAATGACAATAACTAATGAAGCAAAAGATGCATGTTCTTCCATAATCCCTCCATAGTTTCTATATATTATTGGTTTACTATAGTAAAGCGGAAAAAGAAATGTCAAACGATTGTGCTCAAAATGATTTGCAAACGTTCTGTTTTTCGGTAAGATAATACATGTTATTGTTTTACTTTAAGGAGTCGATTCCACATGCAAAATAACCACAAATCTCCATGGCAACAACTCGATTACAATCTATTGTTTATTTTATTTTTAATGGTCATCTCAAGCTGTATTGCGATCTATAGTGCACAGATGATGGATCAATACGGCAGCAACTTCGTGATTAAACAAATCGTATGGTACATTATCGGTGGAATTGCTGTAGTCGGAGTAATGGTTTTAGACTTTGATCAGTTCAGAAAGTTATCTTGGTATCTTTATGGACTAGGCATCATATTGCTATTAGGAATTCTTGCTGCACCAGAAAGCATCGTTCCAAACATTAATGGTGCACAAAGTTGGTACAGGTTTGGTCCTTTTGCACTTCAGCCTTCAGAACTTGTTAAAGTCGCACTCGTTATTGCCATAGCTAATACGATTGCAACACATAATGAAAAGTATATTATTCGTACAATTCATGAAGACCTATTATTACTCGGGAAAATTGCTTTAATCGCTGGTTTTCCGACTTTTCTTGTTTTATTGCAGCCTGACCTTGGTACGAGCCTTGTTTTCATGGCAATCACAGGTAGCCTTCTACTTGTGTCAGGAATCAGATGGAGAATTATACTTATTCTTATTCTTTCCTTTATCTTGTTCATATCAATCCTAGTTTGGATATATTTTACCTTCCCGCAATTTTTCGTAGAACACATTCTGGATCAATATCAGCTCAACCGATTTTATGCATGGCTTGATCCATATGGACATAAAGACGCAGGATATCATACGAGAAACGCTCTGCTTGCAATTGGCAGCGGAATGCTTTTTGGAAAAGGATTCACAGAAGGCTCTGTATACCTACCAGAAGCGCAAACAGATTTTATCTTTTCAATCATCGGTGAAGAATTTGGTTTTGTAGGCACAAGCTTTGTTATTTCACTCTTTTTCTTAATGGTCTACAGAATGATTAATACAGCCCTCGAAAGCAATGAAGCATTTGGAAGTTATCTATGTGCTGGTGTTATCGGTATGTTTACCTTTCAAGTATTTCAAAATATCGGTATGAACATTCAAGTTATGCCGATCACTGGTATTCCTCTCCCGTTTATCAGCTATGGAGGCAGTTCAGTACTCGCATGTATGATTGCATTTGGGCTCGTTCTGAATGTTCGATCAAGAACTGTAAAATATATGTTTGAATAACACCTGAATTTTTTCAGGTGTTTTTCTTTTACCTTTGAAGTATCCTATTAGTCATGAGGTGAAAATATGAAATACGATATCATTGGTGACATTCATGGATGCTTTAAAGAGTATTGTGAACTATTAACAGTGTTAGGATACGAGTGGCATAACGGCCTTCCCGTACATAAAGAAAACAGAAAACTTGTCTTCTTAGGTGATTTAATGGATCGAGGGCCTGAGTCAATAAAAGTTATGGAACATGTTTACGACCTTGTACAAAATGATCTTGCACTTTATACACCTGGAAACCACTGCAACAAACTTTATCGATACTTTTTAGGACGTAACGTACAGGTTAAACACGGATTAGAAACGACTGTTGCTGAATTAGAGGCACTCAGTCAGGAGGAAAGAACTAAGGTTAGAAATCATTTTTGCAGCCTTTATGAAAATGCTCCGCTTTATTTACATCTTGATGATGGGAAGTTAGTCGTAGCTCATGCTGGTATACGTGAAGATTATGTAGGTCAGAGCCATAAGAAAGTAAAAACCTTCGTATTATATGGAGATATAACAGGTGAAACGAATCCTGATGGAACACCAGTTAGAAGAGACTGGGCAAAAAAACATTCTGGCAGAATTACGATCGTATATGGCCATACACCGGTTGAAGAAGTCCGCCATATTCAAAACACGTGGAATATAGATACAGGCTGTGTCTTTGGGGGCAAATTAAGTGCCTTAAGATATCCTGAGCTTGAGTCAGTAAGTGTTCCGTCGTCTCTTCCTTTTGTACCGGAAAAGTTTCGCTCATTTGATGATTAAAAAATATGAAGGATTTGTGCTATTGCCACAAATCCTTCATATCCGTTGGACAGCTTACTTCTAATTTTATTTGCTCACCGGTAAATGGGTGTGTAAAAATTGTTCGTTCACTATGGAGCGCCTGGCGATTAATGAGGTCCAAGCTGCCTCCATACAAATCATCTCCTAAAAGCGGATGGCCAATTGATGCCATATGTACTCGAATTTGATGAGTTCTTCCAGTTTCCAATTTTAGTCTGATTACTGAAAAGTCACGATCAGGAAGATAATCTATTTTTTCATAATGAGTGATGGAATGCTGTCCATCTTCCCTGACCATTCGTTCAATAATGCTGTCAGGATTTCTGCCAATCGGAGCATCTATTGTACCTTCTTGGTTTTTTATTTTTCCATGTACAAAAGCGATGTAACCTCTTTTTATTGACTTATTGATCTGCTGCTTCGACATAAGAGAATGGGAAAATCGATGTTTGGCGATTAAAACGATTCCTGAAGTGTCCTTATCCAGTCGGTTTACAGCATGAAAAGTACCTGGTATTCCCTTTTCTTGATAATAAAATAACACTGCTGCAGCGAGCGATCCTTTTGGTTGATATAAAGAAGGAATCGTTGGCATACCTGCAGGTTTATTTACAACTAAAAAATGCTCATCTTCAAATTCGATGTTGATTGAAATATCCTCTGCCTCCATAGATTCACTTTTCGTCTCAGGTGGAAAACATACTGTTACTTCATCCCCACTTTTTAAGAGCGTTCTTACCGTTACTTCATCTTTATTCACAAAAAGAGCGCCGCCGTGAAACTTAATATCGGTCAGCGCTGCTTTAGAAATTTGTTTCGTTTTTAAATAGTCTCGTAAAAGTACGGGAGCCTCTTTTTCTTCCACAGTCCAAGTCATTTTAAAATTGTTCATATCAATCTCCAACGAACGATTCTTTAACTCGTTTCCAAAATGGAAATGGACGAAATCTAGCAAATCGTATCTTCTCTTCAGCTACTCTATATTGAATAGATTTTACTTTCTTCTGAACTAAGAATCGATGGTCTATCGTTATATTAAAATCCACATCGTTCACAGGTTTTAATATACACGTGTGATGCTGAGGCAGTACGAGCGGCGATCCAATCGTTCTGAATACACGGTTATTTATAGATGCCATCTCTGATAGTTGAATGGACGCCAAGGAAGGATGAATGATAGCCCCCCCTAGTGCTTTATTGTAAGCGGTACTTCCTGATGGTGTTGAAATACACAACCCGTCACCTCGGAATGTTTCAAACCTCTCCCCTTTGATTTCAACGTCCATGACAAGAGATCCTTCAACACTTTTCACGGTACATTCATTAACGGCTAGATACCTTTTTTCATCAATTCCATCAATGTATCGAACTGTTACTTCTAAAAGCGGATATTCTACAATTTGAAAAGGTGTCTTGGCGATATGTATAACGAGCTTCTCCACCTCTTCAGGCAGCCAATCAGCAAAAAAACCTAAATGGCCTGTATGAACCCCAACAAATGCCGTTTTATCGATTCTATGCACATAATGATGAAAAGCATGAAGTAATGTTCCATCACCGCCTACTGTTATGACGATTTCAGGTTCTTTTTCTTCATAGACTAGCTCGAATTCTTCCAAATATGAACGGATCTTTCCCGTTAGAATATTGGATTTGCTATCGCCTTTTGATATGATGGCAAATTTCATTCTCTCTCCATCCTTTATGATCCTAGTTTGGTTTCATTGGAACTATCATTTCGTTCTAAAAACACAAGCTGTGCCTCTTGAATTTCCCCTTTGATTTGAGACATCTCTTCGTCCAGGCGATTTGCCGCTTCAGCAGCTCTTTGCAGACGCTGGCGAATGTCTTCAGGAATCTGCCCTTGATACTTATAGTTCATAGAGTGTTCGATAGTTGCCCAAAAATTCATAGCAAGCGTACGAACCTGAACTTCAACAAGAATCTTCTTTTCTCCATCTAAAACTTGAACGGGATACTCGATTACGATGTGATACGATCGATAGCCGCTCGGCTTTTTGTGGGTGATATAATCTCTTTCCTCAACAATCGTAAAATCATTTCGCTGACGAAGAAGATTAATAACTGTTTTAATATCATCTGTAAACTGACACATGATTCGAAGACCTGCTAAATCTTGAATTTCCTTTTCTAGTTGGTTATCCGGAATATTCTTTTGATAAGCTTTGTTCACGATCGATTTGATGGGTTTCACTCTTCCTGTAACAAACTCAATCGGACAATGCTGATTAGACTTTTCGAATTGTTCGCGGATTCCGCGAAACTTTATCTTCAATTCATCTACAGCTTGCTTGTACGGAGTTAATAGTGCTTCCCAGTCCATGCTCATTGCGCTTCTTCCTCAGTTCCAAAAACCTTAATTACTTCGTTCTCCATTTGTTGACCATAGTTAGCGTTACCTTGAATGTTTTCAGTTAAAAATTCCATTTCTCTAGAGAAAGCAGTTAGTTCGAGCTCTTCTCCTTTTTCATTTTGAATAACGAAGTCAGCATTCTTTTGCAATCCGTTTTTCAGTTCATTCCAGTGATCGTTATCAATCGAGATATAAATAAACCCTTCTTCTCTCTCTAGTACATAAATGAAGGCTAATCCCTCTGAATCAACTAGCATTCTTTCGCTGTCTTTCCATTGTGATAATTCTTTGCTGATTTCACTTTGTACAAGCAGAATCAGTTTATTTTCGTTCCATGCAGTTGACTGCACATTCATTCGTAGTGGCATCATGTTAAAAACCTCCTGTTTCTTCCCTTTTAGTGTAACACAAAATAGGAATTTATTAAGAAATTGAGAAGCAAGTATCGCTATGAGATAATGAGTTTGATTTTCGTAAAGTTTTGTAGTTCTTGAATGAAGTTGATTTCCGTTCCAGGTGCTCGCTTTCCGCGGGGGCAGGCGGTGAGCCACATTCGTACGTTTCACTCTTACGTGTCTCACCTTTCCAGTTGCAGTGGCTAGCCCCTCTAGGTCAAAAGTTAAATGGTCCAGAAGGCAAAGTGCGCCTTCCTAGCCCATTTACCTTTTTCTTGTCCGGTCTGAACGATCCACTTCCACTTTTCAGACTGCCCGCTTGTCCTAGCCTGAGTCTCGCACCTTACACTTCAATCAACTTGGCAATGAAGTAAATAACAAAATAACTCATAACCAAACATCATTAAAATTAGAGCCAATATTAAAGTAATGTAGGGGGATAAATAATGTCTCAAGAAATAGAAATTGAATTTAAAAACCTGCTAACACATGATGAGTTTTTAAGGCTTATTCATGAGTTTGCAATCAACAAGGATGATTTTAAGAAACAAACCAATTATTATTTTGACACTGAGAATTTCCAGCTTAAAGAGCATAAAAGCGCCTTACGTGTCCGAATGAAGAACGATGCATACACACTCACCTTAAAACAGCAGTTTGAAGAACATATTTTAGAAACACATCAGGCCCTTTCAAAAGAAATTTTTGCCTGTCTATTAGAAGGAAAAGTTCTGCCTGATGGTGCTGTATCCGATGTTATTAAGAATTTGGATATCAAAGTATCCCAAATTACCTATCTAGGAGAACTTACAACATTCCGTGCCGAATTTCCCTACAAAGACGGACTGCTTGTTTTAGATGAAAATCACTATTTAGGTAAAATCGACTATGAAATTGAATATGAATCTGCCGATTATAAGATTGGACTGAAAAATTTTGAAGAATTGTTAGCCGATAAGCAGATACCTGACCGAGTTACAGAAAGCAAGATAGCTCGCTTTTTTTCTGAAAGTAACAGGAACACTAAAAGATAAGCGGGCATTTCAGCATTTCTTTGTCTTGCTTCAATGACCAGTTCCTCGAGGTCACATTCTCTCCTTCCCTAGATACAAAAAACGTATCTTGGTCAGGTGATTATGTGCTTGTCGGAACTTAACGGGCATTTCAGCATTTCTTTGTCTTGCTTCAATGACCAGTTCCTCGAGGTCACATTCTCTCCTTCCCTAGATACAAAAAACGTATCTTGGTCAGGTGATTATGTGCTTGTCGGAACTTAACGGGCATTTCAGCATTTCTATTAAGGAGGATTCTCTTGAATATTCAATCATATAAAGCACTATTAGAAATACAGGCACTGCAGCAGTTGAACGTAACCACTGCTCCTGCTTCAGAATCCCAATCCAATGAAAGTCCTTTTGCAGCTTTATTGCAGGAAGCCTACTCGAAGGCAGGGGTAAATAATAACTCAAACGAGATGCTTAACTTGAGTACTAATACAAACTCAATTATCCCTTTAGCAACTAATGTTCAATATTCGTTGCCAGAATCATCTTCTTTTATAGGATCAAGCATTTCATCTGAGGAATTGAATATCCCATCAAAAAAGTTAGATGAGCTGATCCAAAACACTGCAAGTAAGTTTGGAGTCGACCCTAATTTAATCAGGTCAGTAATTAAGCATGAATCCAATTTCAAGGCTACTGCACAAAGTCATGCTGGTGCACAAGGGCTTATGCAATTAATGCCGGCAACCGCAAAATCCCTTGGGGTTACAAACCCTTTTGACCCGATACAAAACGTTGAAGCAGGGACAAAGTACCTAAAGATGATGCTCGATAAGTATGATGGCAATAAACAACTTGCTCTTGCTGCCTATAATGCCGGTCCTGGCAACGTTGATAAATACAATGGCATTCCACCGTTTAAAGAGACCATTGCCTATGTAAAGAAAATATTGAATACGTATCAAACGTTAGTTTAGCCCTCATTCTTTGAGGGTTTTTTTGTACACTTTCCACTTTCTTATATCCTTAGATATTCATATTGTTTGCCTACACTTCATGAACCTTGCTACAATAAAATTACAAATTGACGCAAGGAGCTTTTGCACCATGTTTGATGAGACAAAAACACCATACGATCTTTTAGGGAAAAGAGCCGGCATCGAAAAGCTTGTGACCACTTTTTATAGCTTGGTCGGACAAGATCCTTTGCTGTCCCCACTTTTTCCTGATGACTTAACGGAGACTGCCTACAAACAAACTCAATTTTTAAGTCAGTTTTTTGGCGGACCTCCACTATATACAGAGGAACATGGACATCCTATGCTAAAGATGCGTCATATGCCTTTTCCTATTACAAATTCGCATGCAAAAGCTTGGCTTGAGTGCATGGAACGAGCGATGGCCATTCATAAGTTAGAGCCTGAATTACAAAACTTTTTGTTAAGCCGATTAAAAATGACTGCTTACCATATGGTGAATACTGAGGATTCAGAAAGGGGCGAGAATGCTGACACTGTATAATTCCAATTCCTTTTACGACGATCTAGAGAACAATAAAAACCATGCCTGTCAAAAGCCATTGGAAATCTATTCTGTCATCGATCCACTATGCCCAGAATGCTGGTCATTAGAGCCTGTTCTAAAAAAATTACAAGTTCAATACGGTAAATATTTTACATTACGGCACTTTGTTACTGGCAGTCTTGAATCACTAAATACGTACGTTCCACGAAAAAAAGGCATCAACACTGCTGAACAGATTGCTGAAAAATGGGAAAAAACAGCTTCTCTCTCCGGAATGAGCTGTGATGGAGATGTGTGGCTTGAAAATCCGATCTCTTCCCCACACAAAGCAACATTAGCGATAAAAGCTGCAGAGCTGCAAGGGAAGCAGCAAGGAATGAAGTTTTTAAGAAAACTAAGAGAAAATTTATTTTTAAACAAACAAAACATTGGGAACGATGAGGTTTTGTTAGAGATCGCTCGTTCTGTTCATTTGGATGAAGAAGAATTCTTAAGTGATCTGTCATCTGAAGCTACTATAAAAGCATTGCGCTGTGATTTAAAGTTTTCTCAGGAGATGGACATTACACAAATCCCAACTCTTATTGTATTTAATGACAAAACAGATGACGATGGAATTAAAATCTCGGGCTGCTATTCGTATGACGTGTATGTAGAAATACTTAAAGAAATGTCAAGTGAACCATTGGAGCCTTCTCCACTTCCTGAACTTGAAGAATTTCTTTCCACGTACTCATTTGTTGCAACTAAAGAAGTTTCTGTAGTTTATCAAATTAGTTGTGAAGAAGCAGAAAAGAGATTAAAGCGACTTGTATTGCAGCAAAAAGTCGAACGAGTCCCAGTAAAATACGGTACATTTTGGAGATACGTTCCAACCCGCTGAATCACTAAAGCGGGTTCTTTTTATGGATTAAAAAACTCATTAAGGACTTGCTTGCATATCCTCCCTCACCATGAATAAACATGTACAAAGGAGGGAGAAATCACATGTATTTAATTATGATTATCGTAAGCCTTATTTCATTAGCTGGGAGTTTTTATTTTTTTGTGCTCTCTCTATTAAATATGGCACCAAAACTTCTTGCTGTACCGAGCCTTTTTATCGCGGTACTCTTTACAACACTATTGTTTAACTATCGCTCAAAACTTAGACGTATCGGATAAAACAACATAAATAAAATCCTGCCCGGTTTTTCGGACAGGATTTTTTGTGTTTACTTTTCAAAAAGCAGTTCTTCCATCTCATCAAGAATGGATTCAAATACTTTAAGAGCATTCTCAATTGGCTCAGGAGTTGTCATATCTACCCCAGCTTTTTTCAGCACTTCAATTGGATAATCAGAACTTCCCGCTTTTAAGAAATCGAGATAACGATCCACTGCAGGTTTTCCTTCTTCTAAGATTTGTTTTGATAAGGAAGCCGCAGCACTGAACCCTGTAGCATATTGATACACATAGAAATTGTAGTAGAAGTGAGGAATTCTTGCCCACTCTAATCCAATCTCCTTATCAATCACTAAATCTTCCCCGAAATATTTAACATTCAGGTCGTAATAGATCTTCGTTAATAATTCAGGAGTTAAAGGCTCTCCGTTTGCTGCACGAACATGGATTTCTTGTTCGAACTCAGCAAACATCGTTTGACGGAATACTGTTCCTCTGAAGCCTTCTAAGTGATGGTTCAGCAAATATAATTTTTCTTTCTTGTCAGATGTCTTTTCCAGCATGTAATGATTCAACAAAGCTTCGTTGCAAGTAGATGCTACTTCTGCAACGAAAATCGAATAATCCGCATACGGATAAGGCTGACTTTCTCGTGTATAGTAACTGTGAACCGAGTGGCCGATCTCATGTGTTAATGTAAATAAGTTGTTTACGTTATCTTGCCAGTTCATTAAGATGTAAGGCATTGTACCATAAGCACCCGAAGAATACGCCCCGCTTCTTTTCCCTGCATTCTCATGCACATCAATCCAGCGCTTCTCATAGCCTTCTTTTACGATTGTTTTGTACTCTTCTCCCATTGGATCCAAGCTGTCTAATACAAGCTGTTGAGCTTCTTTAAAGCTTACTTCCATCTTTGCATCTTTCACAAGCGGCGTGTAGAGATCATACATGTGAAGCTCATCAAGACCAAGCGCTTTTTTACGAAGACGAACATAGCGATGCAATAGTCCTAAATTATCATTCACCGTTTTTACTAAGTTATCATAAACAGCTTCTGGAATATTGTTATTGTTTAGAGCTGCTTCACGAGCTGAGCTGAACTTTCTTGTTTTAGCGAAGAAATTGTCTCGCTTAACCGTTCCGGCAAGCGTGCTCGCAAACGTATTTTTGTAAGAATCATATGTCCCATAAACAGCTTTGAAAGCATCTTCTCTTACTCTGCGGTCAGAGCTTTCCAGGAAACGAATATAACGGCCATGCGTTACCTCAATCTCTTCCCCGTTTTCATCCTTAATAACAGGGAATTTAAGATCAGCGTTATTGAGCATACCAAATGTATTGCTTGAAGTATTGGCTACTTCTCTTACGTCTGCCAGAAGAGCTTCTTCTTCTTTAGAAAGCACATGCGGACGCTGACGGTTAATCTCATCTAAAGCGTGTTTATATAGCTTTAATGGCTCATGGCTTTGTAAAAATTGAATCAAAGCCTCTTCTGATAGTGACAAGATTTCAGGAACAGCGAATGATACGGTGCTGCTTACCTGTGTAGCAAGGTTTGAAGCACGGTCATTCAACCCTTGGTAAAGAGAGTTCGTTGTATCCTGGTCGTATCTCATATGAGCGTATGTATAAAGCTTACCAAGTTTCTTGGTTACTTCGTCTTGTTTTTGCAAATAAGAATAAAGGGTTTCGGCTGATTCTCCAAGCTTCCCTTGGAAAGCTTTCAATTCTGGCAACAGTTCTTTTGTTTCATTAAATTCTTTTTCCCATACGTCATCAGACGCATATATTGCTTCTAAATCCCATGTATCTTCTACAGGAACTTCATTACGCTTTGGCAATGATTTCGTTTTTGTTTGAGACATACTTACACCTCCAAGTAAATTAAAGAGAATAGTGATATCACATTCTCCTTATGTATATCTACATATTACCAGAAAATGCTTATACAAAGTCAAAAATTACGCCTTTTCACTGAAAATTTTGTCTAGTTTAAATGCCTCTTCCACTGTTTTAGGATAATGAATTTTGCTTATAATTTTATAAGATTGTTCAGTAATCTGCTCAAGAATTTTATGTTTCTCTAAAAAGTGAAGATAACCTCTAAGTGCATCCTTCCAAGTTTCATTGATGTAAGGGAATTCTCTTGTTTGTATAATTCTTTTTTGAAGTAACCTTTCAAACTCCTGTTCAATGAAGTTAATCGAGAACAGTGAAACTGATAATTTTTCAATCATTAATAAAAGATAGGTTTGCCACAAAAAGGGAGAAGTTTCGAGGTGATAGTAACCACTAGATGGTACACCAGCAACAGATGGAAATAATGTTAAGGAGCGGTTGTTAAAATATAAAACTTTTTTCATATACATAACAGATGGAGAAGTATTTTTAAATGCAGTCATCCTCCATGTTGTTTTTTGCTTAAGCCATAAATCTTTATAAGGGAAGTGTTCATCTTCGTTAAAATTATTTGATAACCAATGAAAATATTTGAAAGTCTTTGATGAAAACCTGTACGAAACAGCAGCTGATTTTCTTTGCGATAGAGGTAATATGTTTCTGAGGAGCAAAAATTGATTCTGAAGAGGACAATAATAATTAAGATAAAGGTGGCCATCATTGTCTTTCTTTGCAGCTGAAAGATCTGTACTTTGTATTAAATGAAGAAAGTTTCCTTTATGTGTTAACCGTTTCAGCCCAAAAATCCAATCTGATTGAATGTTAAGAGACTGATAACCTTGAATCCGTCTGTGTAATTGATCTTGGCTCATCGTTGCGCATTGAAACTCAATCGCATGATTATGCTTAGGAAGAAACAAATCAGGACGCTGAGCAATATCACGTAAAAAAAATTCAACAATTGGTTCTTCTGATGATTCAATCAGCCATTTGTAAAGCCCTTTTTTCCCAAGCATATGATAGTTTGTCTCAGCCTCATGAAACCCTGCACATTCCTCATATGACCGATGTGCAAAATGCCACGTCTTTTTGGTACCGCATTTCGGAATAACTATACATTGGCAAACAGGACATAGCAGTTTTCCTTCTTTATTTTTTGCAACCCACTCCTCTTTTGTTGAATCACCTACCATGTCAACAAATTGATTCTTATATAGAGCAACAAGCAATCCACTCACCTCTTTATCACTTTATTTTTAATGATGAAAGAAGCAAGTATAAATGTCATATTCCGCTTTGCTCATTATTACGCTTAAAACGTGCTTATATTTGTAAAAACACTTAATGAAAAAAACAAAAACCGATTTCAATGAATCTGAAATCGGCTATATCTTATAATTTAAAATATTTTTGTACGTGTTCTAGTGCACCATCAGAAACGATTGTTTTGCCATACTCTTGTACGCGGTATACGGATAAATCGGAATCGTTACCGTATTCTAAGAGCTGAGCTAATAAATCATCTTGCTCTCGATCTGAAGTTTCCACATTGAATGTCACATACAAATAATATTTACCCTCGAAGTGAAACAGAGCGTTTTCAAATGACGACGAATCAATGGTATGACTTAAAGAGATAACATCTTCAAAGTCTCCAAAAGAAATCAAGAATGACAGGTAATCTTCCTCAGTTTCTTCTAATTCATCAAATTCCTCTTCTACTTGAAATTGCTGATCTAATAGTTGTTCAATATTTTGATCAACAGGCAAATCCAATTTATCATCGCCGATTGGCAGCTCAATTTTTTTACCGTCTTTAGACATTTGAGCACGAGTTACAATAATTTCAAGACCTTTATCCAGAGCCTGTACTTGAATCCACAGAGGACCTTCTAATGGAAACTGCTCTTGCTGATGTGCTTCGTCCATCATTTCCCAAAAGAGTTCTTCTCCTCTTTCGCGATCAGACCATATTTCTTCACGGTCGAAACCGCGATCTTCAATATCTCTGTACGTAATGAAAAATTTAATGGTGAACTCATTCACTCTTTCAATTTCCATTCTGCTTCTCTCCCTTCTCTCCGGTTTGTTCGTGAAGGGATAAATACCCCTAGAAAAAAGCAAATCTTATTTCCTTTTATTCTCCGTCGAAAAAAATCAATCACAATTAAACCTCTTGTACCTTATTCTATGACAAAACGGAAAATATGGAAATAAAAAAGGCCTGTATAATCTGCCCTTTTTTACCCCTAAAATGGTCAAGAATTTCAAGCTCCCAACTTGACGCAGATGACCAAGCTAGACTATAATTCAAAGGTCTTTAAGGTTAACATATTGTACCATAATTCATATAAAATTTCATTACATACGGGGGGTTTACGTTTGGAAACAGAATTTTTGATATCATTGCTGCAAATCATTGCAATCGATATCCTTCTCGGCGGAGACAACGCTATTGTAATTGCCCTTGCCAGCAGAAACTTACCAGAGGCTCAAAGAAATAAAGCGATCTTCTTAGGAACAGGACTTGCTATTTTAGTTCGTGTAGTACTAACCATTGTAGCTGTTTACTTGTTAAATATTCCTTACTTATATCTTGCAGGTGGAATTTTGCTATTAATTATTGCCTACAAGCTTATTCTAGAAGAAGATGAAGAGCTTGATGTAAAAGCAGGTAAAAACTTATCTGATGCGGTAAAAACGATCGTATTTGCTGATATCGCCATGGGACTTGATAACGTGCTAGCCGTTGCTGGTGCTGCTCATGGAAATATTGTTTTAGTTGTAATTGGACTATTAGTATCTGTACCCATTATTATATGGGGAAGCAAAATAATATTGCACTTTATGGAACGATTCCCAATATTAATTTATATCGGAGCTGGTGTTCTCGCATTTACATCAGCTGGAATGATCGTAGAAGAACGAATGATTCATTCTGTTTTTGAAGGTAACGATTTGCTAAAATACGGTTTATATGTGTTCTTAGTCGTAGGTGTCATTATGGCAGGAGTCCTGACTAATACTTTTAAGAAAAAGCGTACTAAATAAGAAGAAGTCTCGCATTAATGCGAGACTTCTTCTTTATTTCCGGGTATTTTCTAATAGATATTGCTTTCTAAGTTGTTTTGTACATTTTCTTCATGGATAAGTTGGTTGGAGTGTAAGGAACGACACTCCTGCGGGACGAGCGGTCAGGTGAGACCCTTAATGGTTCAGAGCCGCAAGTGGCTCACCGATCGCCCCGCGGAAAGCGAAGCACCTGAAACGGAAATCAACTGCTTTCAAGAACCACCTAGCTTTTTTTCAGTAACAAAAAAACTTCCACCTGCAACAGGCGGAAGTTTTCTTTTTTATTCATTTACAAGACGCTGTGCTTCCATAAGCTGAAACGTACGTACTCGTCTTGGTAAAAAACGACGAATTTCATCTTCGTTATATCCTACTTGCAAACGTTTTTCATCAAGAATAATTGGTCTGCGTAATAAGCCAGGATGATCTGCAATCAATTGGTATAAGTCTTGCAAAGGCATGGATTCAAGATTAATGTTGAGTTCCTGGAACGTCTTAGAACGAGTAGAGATGATCTCGTCTGTACCGTCCTCTGTCATTCTCAAGATTTGCTTAACTTCTTCTATTGATAAAGGTTCTGAAAAAATATTTCTTTCTTGATAAGGAATGTCATTCTCTTTTAACCATGCTTTTGCTTTACGGCATGATGTACAGCTCGGCGAAGTAAATAGTGTGACCATAGTGGATCTCTCCTTCCCCTCTCTCTGATTTAGGTACTTTAAAAAAGTTATTAAATCATTCATAGTATACTACACATTTTACATTTTCGGTAGAGGTTATACAGACTTTTGTACATTTTTACGAATTTGTCATACAAATGTAATACATCAAATGCATATACAACTTGTCTCACATAACATGACCGTATCTACATATATATAGACGTATTACCCAAGATTAAGTTTCATAAAACATAAAAAAATAAAAGAGCGGCAAAAAACCACTCTTTTTTTATGCGATCGTTTTTTTAACTTGAGATGCAGGGCCTTTTCTTGCGATGTTTGGCTTTAAATTCTTAAGGTTCTTCTTGAGCATTTCTTTTAAAAGCTCACGTTTGGTTTTTTTCTTTTTGTCTTTTTGTTTCATACCGCTCATCCTCCTTTAAAAAGGAAAATAGTCATCCTACTCTGAAGCAGGTTTTTCTGATGAATCTGAAGACTTATCCTCAATCTGTTCTGGCTTAGGAATTGCATTGTTTTGATCGAGTGTCAGCACTTCACTTGCTGGCTGATAAGACTTTCCGTACAACTCGCTATCTTTGTACGTGTGTATTTCATTATACGTCTTTTTCATGTTTTCATAAATAGTTTCTTCAGATTCTTCTGATGGTGACCAATATAATATTTCCATTTCATTTATTTCATTAGTAGCCAATGAACGTCTTCTATATCCAATACTTGAAGCATGCTCAAATCCTTCTCGCGTATAAAAACGAAGGCGTTTTTCAGTATCAGTATCTTCATAGTCAACAGGCTCAACTTCTAAAATTATCGGCTTTCCTTTTTCTTTAAGCTTTTCAATAAGTTTATGCCCTAGACCTTGGCCACGAGCGTCCTTTGAAACAAATAAATAATCAATAAAAACAAAGTCAGAAAGCTCTACGTACATGAGAACGTGATGTTTTCCTTCATCCTTATGGTAAATGTCGCTTTTTTCTTGCAGTAAAAGTTCCATGTGTTCTTTTGATTTCATTTCTTCAACCGGAAAATATTGATTTAACTTCTCATACCAATTCATTGTTTCCCCATCAGCTCCTTTAATTGTGGTGATTAATTATAGTTTTCCCTCTTTCTTCCTTTGTTATCATGAGATACAATAAAGAAAGAAGTACGTGGTGAACTCGTTGTTATAAGGAGGAGTCCTCATTTGATTTCATTCTTTGCCGATTTAACGTTAATAGCTTTATGTGTAGTTGGTATTACAGCACTGATGGGAACCATTTCCCAAGTCATCGCGGTAAAATTGTTCGGCGGTAAAAAAGTTTCTCATTTTGTGGATAAATCGAAGTCTTTTCAAGAAAACTGGAGTCCTGTAAAAAGAAGATAAAATGCGAACAACCCGTGAATTTTGGGTTGTTTTTTACATTTTAAGTACGAACTGCTTTATAATACAAGGGTAGCATACATAATAGAGGTGTACAAATGCATAGAAACCTTAGAACATTTATTAATCAATTAAGATCAGAAAAAGAAATCGTAGAAATTCATGCAGAAGTTGATCCATATTTAGAAATTCCAGAGATCCATAGACGCGTTATCTCGGAAGAAGGTCCTGCACTTCTTTTTACAAACGTAAAAGGAAAAAATATCCCAGTAGTAACAAATCTATTTGGTACGATTAATCGTGTAGATATGGCCTTTGGTCCAAAGCCGGAGCAATTAGTCAAAGAGTTAGTTGGGTCGATCGATGAATTAATGCCTCCTTCCCCTTCAGTATTATGGAAGAAAAAAGGGATGATTAAGGATGTGTTATCTCTTGGTACAAAAACAGTAGGAAAAAATAAAGCTCCATTATTAGAAACGTTCACTACAAATGTAAATATGAAAGACCTGCCTGCATTAACAGGCTGGCATTTAGATAGCAATCCATTTGTTACTCTTCCACTTGTGTATACAGAGCATCCTGATAAGCATGAGCACAATCTAGGAATGTACAGAATTGAAATTAAGGAAGAAAACAAAACGGGTATCCATTGGCAGATTCATAAGGGTGGAGGTTTCCACCATTATGCAGCCGAACAAAAGAACGAAGCGCTTCCTGTAACACTATTCTTAGGAGGACCACCGTCATTAATGATCAGCGCGATAGCTCCTCTTCCAGAAGCAGTACCTGAACTTATGTTTTCATCTATGCTTATGGGGGAAAAACTAAGTCTTGCTCATGTTGATGGGCATCCGCATCCATTAATCGCTGAAGCAGAATTTGCGTTTGGTGGAGTTGTGCCTCCACATGTAAGAGAGCCTGAAGGTCCATTTGGCGATCACTATGGCTATTACTCCTGGGCACATGATTTTCCTGTATTTAACGTAGATAAAATGTGGAAACGAAAAGATGCAATCTATCCTGCTACGGTAGTAGGAAAACCAAAACAAGAAGACTATTTTATAGGGGAATATTTGCAGCGGTTAATGAGCCCGTTGTTTCCTGTGGTAATGAACGGTGTCCGTGATTTGTGGACTTATGCTGAAACGGGATTTCACGCACTTGCTGGAGCTGTAGTACGCGAATCGTATTATAAAGAAGGCTTAGCACATGCTTTCCGTATTATGGGTGAAGGTCAGCTTACGTTAACAAAATTTTTAATGGTAACGAATAAGCCTGTAAATCTCCAAAACTTTGCAGAACTAGCTGAAGGTGTCCTAGAGAGGTTCCTCCCTGAACGTGACTTGCTGATCATTCATGATACCTCTATGGATACGCTTGATTATACAGGACGGAAATTTAATACTGGTTCTAAAGCGATCATGACAGGACTCGGCGAACCAGTTCGTGAGCTAAAACGAACATATGAAGGTGGAACGATTTCCGGCATTGAAAATGTAGGCGTATTTTGTGGAGGCTGCTTAACGGTTAGCGGTCCATCATTTGACGAAACACCTGATTTTGCAGAACATTTACTCGCAAACAGCCATGATTCCTTAAAGGAATGGCCTTTAGTCTTTCTTGTAGATGATGCTTCCATTGCAGCTACACAAGCTGAATTTTTATGGACAACGTTTACCCGGTTTGACCCAGCTTATGATGTATATGCGAAAAGTACGATCGATCGCAATCGAATAAAATATGAAGGTACTATTATTATCGATGCGAGGATGAAACCGTTCTATCCAGATGTGGTGGAAACGAGAGAAGATATCGATAAATTAGTTACGAATCGTTGGGATGAGTACTTTAAAAAATAATCCAAAATAAAACTACAAAAAAGAAGCGTTTAATTGCTTCTTTTTTGTAGATTAAAGTTGATAAATTGTCCAAAGGGTGTTAATGTATATAACAATATACATTTTTTCAGAAAGGAGAAATCTTATGCGAAATATTACTTTACTTGATTTATATAAACACCCTCATGTACAGAAATATGTAAAGCGTTCTGGGATGGTTCATGCCATTTCTACGGCTTACCATGCCTACCGTTTAGCGCTAAAAACTGGTGTTGACACAGATTTAGCAACCAAAGCTGCTTTTCTACATGATATAGGTCATTACACATGGTATAAGAACGGACACTGGGATTATGACATGTATAAAGAAAATGACATTCACGCGATTAAAGGAGCAGAACGAGCACATCGAATTTTAGTGTCTTTAGGTGAAGATCGGAAAAATGCTAAAGAAATTGCACTCGCGATTTTACTTCACACCGATTCCTATCTGCCAGCAGGATCATTGAACTTAAATCCTTTGCAACAAGTTGTTGCTTTGGCCGATGAAGCAGATGAAGAACCAGGCGGAAGCCACCACTATCGAACGATTAGTGATATGAAAGCTATAACCATGATCAAAAAATTAGATGAAATGGTAGATGAATATCATGAAGAAGAAAAAGTAAAACACTCTGTTTCCTAAGAAGGAAAAGAGTGTTTTTAACATTCTTACATATTAATAAGCTACAAAACCTATAGCCTTTTCGCTCGAATACGTACCAATTGTACTTCCAAAACGAGTGTAAATTACCTTTGGAAAACTTGATAAAGAAAACAATTCTTCAAATTCTTTTTTCACTTCTTCAGTAGATGAAAAACTGTGAATTAAGTAAAGAGCTTTATCTGGATTTGCTTCTTTCCATTCCGATATGATTTCTTTCATTTTAGAAAGTCCTTTTTTACTGCCTCTGAACTTACCGATTGTTTCAACAACTCCATCGACGATAGAAATCATTGGCTTTATATTCAGCATACCAGCAATTGCACCTTGAACAGCAGAGATTCTTCCGCCTTTTTTAAGGTTTTCTAATGTTTCAAGAAGAACGTATGCTTTAATCCCTGATTTTGTTTGATTAAGCTGATTCATTATTTCACTTAAAGATTTTCCTGCTTGATACATTTCAATTGCTTCATTTAATAAAATCTGAACCCCTCCAGAAGCAATACCTGAATCAAGGATTGTGACTTTTTCTTGTTCATCATCTTTAAGCATGCTTTTGCCGATAGTAGCACTTTGAACTGTCCCGCTTAAATTCGATGAGATTCCAATATAAAGTACATCATTCCCCTTATCTACCTCTTTTTGGAATGCTTCATAAAAGGATTGTGGAGATGGCTGGCTTGTCTTAGGTAATTCCGGTTCAATAGACATCCGTCTATAAAATTCATCTTCAGATATGTTAACACCATCTAAATAATGGTCTTCACCAAACTGAACATTTAAAGGAACAACTGTTAATGGATATTCCAGTTTCTCACGATTTATTTTAAGGTCACTTGCGCTGTCAACTATAAAACTAAGGTTCATATTGTTCTACCCCATTTCTGCTTCTCGTTCAATTATTAGGGATGTGCAAAGAATTTCATAGGACTTTGTATACGCTTTACACACTTGTTTTAGTTTAACATAAAAAACAGCCTCCTGTAAGGAAGGAGACCGTTTTAAATGTGTTAATTATTTTGTTTAACAGCCTCTTCATCATAAAGATGACAAGCCACCCAATGTCCTTCTCTTGCTTCTTGCCATTTTGGCTTTACAGCAGCACATACATCCATTGCATGAGGGCAACGAGTTCGGAATCTGCAACCGCTAGGAGGATTAATCGGACTCGGAACATCACCTTCAAGGATAATACGCTCACGGCTTCTTTCTAATTCAGGATCTGGAACTGGAATCGCTGATAAAAGAGCTTGAGTATATGGATGAAGCGGCTCTTCGTATAGCTCATCACTTCCTGTAAGCTCAACGATATTACCTAAATACATAACACCAACACGATCAGAAATATGTTTTACCATAGAAAGATCATGGGCAATAAATAAATAAGTAAGTCCGCGGTCTTTTTGAAGCTCCATCATCAAGTTTACAACCTGTGCTTGAATGGATACATCCAGTGCTGAGATTGGCTCATCCGCAATAATAAAATCAGGATCTACTGCTAACGCACGTGCAATTCCAATACGCTGACGTTGTCCACCTGAGAACTCATGGGGATAACGGTTAGCATGTTCTCTGTTTAAACCTACTGTTTCAAGTAGTTCATAAACTCGGTTATCACGATCTTTCTTTGTTTTCGCCAAGCCATGAATATCAATGCCTTCCGCAATAATATCTTTAACCGTCATACGCGGATTTAATGATGCGTAAGGATCTTGGAATATCATCTGCATCTTGCGGTTGAATTTTTTTAGTTCAGAACGAGATTTTCTTCCATGAACGTCTTCACCTTCATAAAATACCTCTCCATCTGTTGCATCATAAAGTCTGATAATCGTACGTCCAGTTGTAGATTTACCACAACCAGACTCTCCTACAAGTCCAAGTGTTTCACCTTTATAAATATCAAAAGAAACATCATCTACAGCTTGCAGTACACCCTTTTTTCCAGCTGGGAAATACTTCTTTAGATTTTTAACTTCAAGTAACTTTTCTCTTTCTACGACTGCCATTATCGAGCACCCCCAACTACTGCCGCTTCAGGCGGTTCAACTTTAGGTGCTCGCTCATCTAACAGCCAGCAAGCAGCCTTATGTGATGAAGAAACGCTTGTTACATCAGGCATATGCTCCACACATACTTCCATCGCATATGGACAACGCGCTGCAAATGGACATCCTTTCGGAGGATTCATTAAGTCAGGCGGTGTTCCTGGTATTGCTAATAACTCTTTTGATTCAGCATTCAACTTAGGCATGGATGCAAGAAGTCCCCATGTATAAGGATGCTTTGGATTATAAAAGATTTCATCCGAAGTTCCCGTTTCAACGATCATACCACCGTACATTACAGCTACCCGCTGCGCCAAGTTTGCAACTACCCCTAGATCATGTGTGATCAAAATGATAGCAGTACCCGTTTTATCCTGAAGATCACGCATCAGATCAAGAATCTGCGCCTGAATTGTAACATCCAAAGCTGTTGTTGGCTCATCTGCGATTAGTACTTTTGGATTGCATGCTAATGCAATAGCAATAACAACACGCTGACGCATTCCGCCTGAGAATTGGTGAGGATATTCATCGACACGAAGTTCAGGATTTGGAATTCCTACTAGCTTTAACAGGTTAATAGAACGCTCTTTTGCTTCACTCTTGTTCATGTTCTGGTGCTTGCGCAGACCTTCCATGATCTGCTTCCCGATTGTCATTGTTGGATTCAATGATGTCATCGGATCCTGGAAGATCATAGAAATTTCAGCGCCGCGAATTTTTTCCATTTCACGTTCTGTTGCTTTCGCAAGATCTTTTCCATTAAAAAGGATGCTGCCTTCTTTAATGGAACCGATTTTATTTGGTAATAGTCTCATAATGGCTTTAGATGTAACGGATTTACCCGAACCGGATTCACCTACAATTGCAAGTGATTCTCCTTTTTCTAATGTAAAGCTAACACCGCGAACGGCTTTAACTTCTCCCCCATACGTTTGGAAGGAGACATGTAGGTTTTCTAATTGTAGTAATTTTTCCATATTGAAATCTCCTCCCTATTTTCTCATTTTCGGATCAAGTGCATCACGTAATCCATCCCCAACAAGGTTAAAGCTGATCATCAAGATACACATAACTGCTGCAGGATAGATTGCCAAGTGAGGATAAATTCTTAGTGATCTAAATCCATCGTTGATTAATGCTCCTAATGATGCTGTTGGAGGCTGAATCCCCAAACCAATAAAGCTTAAAAATGCTTCAGAAAAAATAGCGCCTGGAATTGTAAATGTGCTGGTAATAATGATTGCTCCAAGAGTATTTGGCAATAGATGTTTTGAGATCAATCTGCCATTTGTTGAACCTAATGTCTTTGAAGCTAATACAAACTCCTGGTGCTTTAACTTAAGTATCTGAGCACGTACAATACGTGACATACCTATCCATCCTGTAACAACAAGAGCCAAAGTAATCGATAGAATACCAGGATCCAATATAATGATAAACAAGATGATTACAACGAGATTCGGAATACCAACCAAAACCTCTACGATACGCTGCATAATATCGTCCGTTCTTCCGCCATAAAATGCAGAGATACCGCCATACGCTACACCGACGATCAAGTCGATTGTTGCAGCTAAGAAAGCAATATACAATGATACCTGCGTACCTTTCCAAACACGTGTCCACTGGTCACGTCCAAGTCCATCAGTTCCAAACCAATAGTACTGATCCTTTGGAATACTTTTCATTTCATATTGGTCAACACCACGAATATCTACACCGTCAACACCTAAGAATCCAACTTTTTCAAGACCCGGAATTTTCGGCGGCAAGCTCGCACGCATTAATTCCTGATCGTCAAAACCATATTGACTTAGTGTTGGGGCAATTAATGAAAAGAGAATGATAAACACAATAGCAAACAAACCAATCATTGCTGCTGTATTCTTTCTTAATCGTCTCATTGCATCTTGCCAAAAGCTTAAAGAAGGTTTTCCTATCTGTTCGCTTTGCCCAGTTTCAATTTGTGCAGGGCGGAATAAATCAGCTGTTAATTTTTTTTCTGTCATACTCATTATGATTTACCTCCTGCTACACGGATTCTAGGATCAATTACACCATAAAGGATGTCCACCACTAAAATAATGATTACAATCAGGAAACTAAAGAATAAAGTTGTTCCCATAATCGTCGGGTAGTCGTTAACCATAATCGACTTAACGAATTGTTCCCCAATGCCAGGGATAGCAAATATGTTTTCAATTACAAGAGAACCTGTAATTAGTCCGATAGACAATGGACCTAGTATAGTAATTATCGGTATTAAGCTGTTTCTTACACAGTGTTTAATAATAACTGAGGTCTTGTTTACCCCTTTTGCTCTTGCCATTAATATATAATCAGTTCCTAAAATCTCTAGCATTTCTGTTCTCATAAATCGGGCTATTGTAGCAATAACGAATACGGATAGTGAGAAAGCTGGCAAAACGTGATATTCCGGACCGTTCCAAAAGGCTACAGGAAGCCATTGAAGCTTAACACCAACGAAGTATTGCAAAAGTCCTGCAAAAACGAATGAAGGTATCGCGATACCAATTACAGCTAGGATCATTGCCCCATAATCTATAAATGTATTATGTTTGAGTGCTGCTGCAATGCCGAGTATCAAACCAACAAGCGTCCCAAAAATTAGTGCTTCAATACCTATTGTTGCCGAAGGTCCCATCCCATTTACAATCATACTGTTTACAGTACGGCCATCATACTGGAATGTAATTCCTAAATCACCCTGTGCCAATTTACCCAGATAATTAATGTATTGAACAGGCACCGGGTCATTCAACCCGTATTTTTCGTTTAGTGCATACTTTTGAGCTTCCGTTAATTTCTCTTGATTTTGAAACGGAGAACCCGGTAAAAGCTTCATTAAAAAGAATGTAATAGTTGCTATGATCAGCAATGTTAATAACATATAAAAAACACGCTGTGAAATATAACGCAACATTACAAACACCTCCCCAAAATGTATCAAACTTAATGTTTTGAAATCTTTCTGTAATATCTATCTTAAGGGACACAATATTTTATATCAATAGAAAATATTTTTTTTTCGACATTTTCTGATTATTTTTGAATTTAGATATATATTCCATTTTTTGTTTTCAAGGCAAAAAGAGAGTACATGTCAGGAATACATGTACTCTCCTGAGAGAAACTATTTACTATTTTTCAATAGAATTATTGTTGCTTACCTTCGATATACATCCACTTGTAAGAAGTGTCAGCACCGAATAAGTGGTTTACTAGACCTTTAACGTAAGGCTTACGTAGTCCAACAACTCCACGTTGGTACATTGGAGAGATCGCTTGATCTTCGAAAAGTACTTTTTCTGCTTCAAGCATAGTATCCCAACGCTTGTTAACATCAGTTTCTTTCTTAGCAGCTGCAATCAGCTCATCGTACTTAGGATTTGAGTAACCCATTTGGTTATGAGCACCGTCAGTAACGAACATATCAAGGAATGTCATAGCATCTTGATAGTCAGGACCCCATCCAGCGAATGAGAAGTCATAGTCACCCTTAGACTCAAGATCAAGCTTTTGAGCGAAAGGCTGTGCTTTAATTGTTACAGTTAAACCAGGAAGGTTCTTTTCTAATTGGTTCTTGATATACTCGCCGACCTTCTTAGAAGACTCAGAATCGTAGTTAAGAAGTTCTAATGTAACTTTGTCTTTTCCGATTTCTTTCAAACCAGTTTCCCAAAGCTTTTTAGCTTCTTCAGGGTTGAATTCACCGAAAGTTCCATTTTGCTTACGGAAATCTTCGTTTGATTCAGGGTGGAACGTTAAATCACTTGGTACTAAGTAGTATGCAGCTGTAGATCCGTTGTTAAGGATTACATCTGACATTGATTTCTTGTCGTAAGCCATGTCGATTGCTTTACGGATGTTTACGTTTTTAAGCTCTTCTTTCTTCGCTTGGTTAATACGAAGGAAGAATACTGCTGCATCACCACGAGTGATTAGATCTTCGTGTCCTTTGAACTGATCAACAAATTCTGCACTTAGGCCTACAGAATCAACTTGACCTGTTTCATAAAGGTTAACTCCAGTTGCAACGTCTTTAACAATTTTCACGTTAATTTCGTCAAGTTTTACGTTTTCTTTATCCCAATATTGATCGTTTTTCTTAAACTGCCATCCTTCGTTGTGTTTCCATTCAGAAAGTACGAAAGGACCATTATATAATACTGTGTTAGCTTCTAAAGCGTACTTGTCGCCTTGAGACTTAACAAATTCTTCTTTTTGCGGGTAGAAAGTTGCGAATCCAGTTAGTCCTAGGAAATAAGGAGCTGGAGCTTCAAGAGTTACTTCAAGAGTTGACTCGTCAACTGCTTTAACACCTAATTCTTCAACTTTATTGTGAAGAGGGTCACCTTCAGTTTGGATCGCATTTGCGTTCTTTACTGGTGCCATGATGTAAGCATACTCAGAAAGAGTATCTGGGTGTAAAGCTTTTCTCCAAGAGTAAACGAAGTCGTTAGCAGTTACTTTAGATCCGTCACTCCATTTAGCGTTTGGATTTAATTTAAATGTGTATACCGTACCATCTTCACTAATTTTGTGGCTTTCAGCAACACCTTCAGTTGGCTGGTTCTTTTCATCAAGACGGTATAAACCTTCCATTACGTTGTTAAGTACTTCAAAAGATACTGCATCTGTAGCTTGTGAAGAATCCATTGATGGAATCTCTTCCCCATCAAGCAAGTTAAGTACTTGAGGCTCACTTGGTTTTTCTGTTTTTGCTGGATCTTTGCCATCACCTTCCCCAGCTTTCTTGTCATCTTTGTCTCCGCCACTACAAGCAGCTAGGAACATACTCAAGACAAGAACTAGCGTAAGAAGCAATGACCATTTTGACTTCTTCATGAGTCGACCTCCCCTTTTTATCCTGTTAATTTGTTAGCAGATAAAAGCATCAAGAATTATCAGACATTTTCATCTACAAGTTCGATTATACAAGTTTTCAAACAATTGTGCATTTATTTTTTTTAAGAGTTTTACAAAAAGCCCATTATATTTACTTTTCCTTAACAAAAAATAGGTATAAAGACCTACTTGTAACATGTGTGTTTTTTCTGATTATTCTACAAATTTTACCAAAATTATGTGTAAACTAGCATGAATATTACATTCTCGATTTTTTATGAGACTATGACTTGCTTTATATGGGAAGATAATTCGTCAATTTTATATTTCATTTGTTACAATGGGAGTAAAGTCTGACGGTATATTGCAAAAAATATGGTACATTTTTAGATGTTTATGGTGTAATTTTTACTAGATGGAGGCATACGTGATGAACTTACTTTTTAAAAGGATTCTGATGATATCAGCATTCCCTGTCTTTATAGCAATTGGGGTGGCATTAATCTCCCCCGGACCTTTTACCCTTGAAAAATACATAAATACGCTTTTTTATTTTTCGCTTACGATCGCACTTATTGGAATAGCATTATATGTAGTGAAAGGTGGTTTTTTTGATTTCTTTACCTATAGCTTTAAAAGAGTTTCTAAAGTTCTTTCTAGAGCCCCGGAAATTGATGAACAGATTTCATTTAAAACTAATTTTCAATTGTCAGAACGTGTAAATGTATCATATATGCAGGCCTTCTTATACAGTGGTCTTATGTTGACTTTTATTTCAATTTCCGTTGCATATCTCTTATAATTTGTGTATACTACTTAAAAATAAATGACACATGCGATGATAAAGAAGAGTACATGGTGTGAAACTTTCAGAGAGTCTGTGGTTGGTGCAAACAGGCAGTGGATCATGATGGAATGGGCTTTTGAGCATTCTGACCGAACCTTTATAAGTAGGCTCAGACGTGTAGATGTCCGCACGATATAAATGGACAGCGTATCGGTTTTCCCTGTACGTTTAGAGTGATTTTCATTGTTTTGAGAATTATAAGGGTGGCACCGCGGTCCATTCGTCCCTTGCTATAAGGCGACGAGTGGGCCTTTTTATATTGATTTGAAAAATAAAGGAGAGATGAATCATGTCTGTAATTTTCTCAGGCATACAGCCGAGTGGAAATTTAACGATTGGCAACTACATTGGGGCTATGCGACACTTTGTTGAGCTTCAACATGAACACGAATGCTACTTCTGCGTAGTAAATCAGCACGCGATTACAGTAGCACAAGACCCAGCTGCATTAAAAAAGAACAGCAGGAATTTAGCTGCACTTTACTTAGCAGCTGGAATTGATCCTGATAAGTCTACAATCTTCATCCAATCAGATGTTCCAGCGCACACGAAGATGGGATGGATGCTACAGTGTGTAACGTACATCGGAGAATTAGAGCGTATGACACAATTTAAGGATAAATCTACAGGTAAAGAAGCTGTTTCAGCAGGTTTGTTAACATATCCCCCACTGATGGCAGCAGATATTCTTCTGTATAACACAGGAATCGTGCCTGTTGGAGATGATCAGAAGCAGCATCTTGAACTTACACGTGATATTGCAGAACGCTTTAATAAAAAGTATCGCGAAATTTTTGTAATTCCAGAACCGAAAATCGCTTCTGAAGGGGCTAGAATCATGTCCCTTGTAGATCCAGAGAAAAAGATGAGTAAATCAGATCCTAACCAAAATTCATTTATCTCAATGCTCGATGATGAGTCTGTCATTCTAAAGAAAATTAAGCGTGCTACAACGGATTCAGATGGTGTAGTGGCTTATGATAAAGAGAAAAAACCAGGAATCTCTAACTTACTGACGATTTACTCTCAACTGACTGGAGAAAGCATCTCTTCTCTTGTTGAAAAATACGAAGGTAAAGGTTATGGAGACTTTAAACAAGGTGTAGCAGAGGCAATTATCAATACACTTAAACCAATTCAAGATCGCTATAAAGAATACGTTGAGTCTTCTGAGTTAGATGACATTCTTGACAAAGGTGCTGAAAAAGCAAATTTTGTAGCGAATAAAACGTTAAATAAAGCGGAACGAGCGATGGGATTAGCTCGTAAACGCCTGTAATAGCTTTTCAAATTTCCAAAAAACCAGTGGAGCAGATTATTACAAATCTCCACTGGTTTTATTTTTTTGACTGGTTACGTTTGATAGTGCTCAAAACCTCGGGAATCACTCCTACACTTTAGGAATCGCTCATAAACTTCGGGAATCGCTCATAAACTTCGGGAATCGCTCATAAACTTCGGGAATCGCTCATAAACTTCGGGAATCGCTCATAAACTTCGGGAATCGCTCATAAACTTCGGGAATCGCTCATAAACTTCGGGAATCGCTCATAAACTTCGGGAATCGCTCATAAACTTCGGGAATCGCTCATAAACTTCGGGAATCGCTCATAAACTTCGGGAATCGCTCATAAACTTCGGGAATCGCTCATAAACTTCGGGAATCGCTCGTCCAGCGAGCATAAATGCCGCTGAACGAGCACAAAACTTCATAAATGAGAAACATATCGGTGAAGAGAATATGTCATACTCGCCACCTGTAGATACTTTCTCACCAAAAAAACATTAAAAGCTGGCTCCACACACGCTGAGCCAGTTTTTAATGAGATCTAATTCACTTGAGTTCCGTTTTCAAGTTCCCATATCTTTTCGAAATAAGGTTGTCCTTTTACTAACCGTTCACACATATCCATATGCTTCTTGGACCAACCGCTTTTCAATTCACAATAAAGTGCGTCCCATGCTTCATCAAAATCCATTCTCTGAATTCTTCCGTATTGCTCTGGCATCCACTCTGTGCACCAATATCTCATCTCAGCTACATTCTTTGTCGAATGCAGTTGATCTAGCGTCATGAAGAGGAGTTGCTTTAACTGTCTTTCTTTACGAGTTAACCCTCTCATACTGTCTGGATTTGGAGATAGAATGTGATATTCCTTGCTCATCTGCTTTTCACTAAAAGTATATACTGTAGTTTCTGTCTGTTCTGCCATTTCGAATACGAGTTGTTCTTGCCGCGGGATGAGTCTGCTCTTACGGATTGGTATTCTATAACCCATTGTATCAACGATGAGAGATTTCTTTTCATCCGTAATAATAAAGCAGTGTTCTAGCTGTACGCGCTGGTTGTTCTTTCTGACATAAGCTTTCTGATGTACTTCTTCAAGCAGTGCATCTGGAAGGTCATTTAAGTCATTCTCAATGTAATGAAAGAGTGTGGATTCTATTTTAATAATGGGTACTTGGTCCAACAACTCGATGTAGTCGTCTTTTCGCCATTCATGGAACTCACAAACGTTATAGCCATTCTCTTCTCCTTCAAACCAGTTGACCCAAACATCACGTAAGTATAACATCTGTACCCCTCACTTTTTTACCGATTTGTATTTAAAATCAGTATAGTCAGAGGTTGTCCTTTTTATTCTAAAATAAGGTAATTTACTCGAAGTATGCAAAATCCCCGCTTTCAGAAGAAAACGGGGTTTTTCATCAAATTATTCTTCTATTTTCTTAAATACAAGAGACGCATTGTGCCCGCCAAATCCAAGCGAATTGCTCAGTACGGCTTTCACGTCGGCAGTTCTAGCTGTATTAGGAACATAGTCGAGATCACACTCTTCATCAGGTGTTTCATAGTTAATCGTTGGCGGCAGAATATTCTCTTGAATGGCTTTAACAGAGAAAATGGCTTCAATTCCACCAGCTGCACCTAGTAAATGTCCTGTCATTGACTTTGTCGAACTAACAGGAATATTGTAAGCATGCTCATTAAACACAGCTTTAATTGCTGCTGTTTCGAATTTATCGTTAAAATCAGTGCTTGTACCGTGTGCGTTAATATAAGAAATGTCTTCAGGTGTCAGGCCGCTGTCTTCAACTGCCTGTCTCATCGCACGAGCACCGCCTTCTCCACCAGGAGCCGGCTGTGTAATATGGTGAGCATCACCTGTCGCACCATAACCTACGATTTCCGCGTAGATTTTAGCTCCGCGTTTTTTAGCAAATTCATATTCTTCAAGAACAAGAATTCCAGCACCTTCCCCAATGATAAAACCGCTTCTGTTTTTATCAAAAGGACGGCTTGCTGTATTAGGATCTGGATTAGTAGATAATGCACCTGCTTGGCAGAAACCAGCTAAAGCCATATCTGTTATAGGCGCTTCTGTTCCACCAGTCACCATAACATCAGCATCACCACGCTGAATAACTTTGAATGCATCACCAATCGAGTTTGCTCCAGAAGCACAAGCTGTTACCGTACATGAGTTCATTCCTTTTGCACCAATTGTAATTGAAACTTGGCCTGAAGCCATGTCTGGAATCATCATCGGTACGAAGAATGGACTTACACGTCTAACCCCTTTTGCTTCAAAAATACGAAACTGCTCTTCATGTGTATCCATTCCACCAATACCAGAACCAATCCACACACCTACGCGCGGAGCGATTTCTTCAGTGATATCTAAATTTGCATCTTTAACAGCCATGATAGACGCAGCAACAGCAAATTGTGTGAAGCGGTCCATTCGGCGTGCGTCTCTTTTATCCATAAAATCTTCCGGGTTAAATTCTGTTGCTTCTGCGGCAACTTTTACAGGAAACTTTTCAGAGTCTCTTCTTGTAAGCGGACCTACCCCGCTTTGACCTTCAACAATCTTTTTCCATGTTTCTTCTACACTGTTTCCAAGAGGAGTTACGGCTCCCATGCCTGTTACGACTACTCTTTTTTTCATTGTAAAACAACTCTCCTTTGTACATCATTGTTAGATAGAGCTTATCTTCCCCAGCGAAGCGCAACGGCTCCCCAAGTTAGTCCGCCACCGAATCCAACAAGTACGATTGTATGATCTTCTTTTATTCTACCATCTTTTAGTGCTTCTTTTAATGCCATCGGAATGGATGCTGATGACGTATTGCCAAAGCGATCGATCGTCATGACCATTTTTTCTTTCGGTAGTTCTAATCTTTCTCTTGATGCTTCCATAATTCTAATATTAGCTTGATGTGGTATTAAAAAGTCAACGTCTTCTTTAGAAAGTCCTGCTTTATGAACTACATTCAGTGATGACTCACCCATTTGCCGCACTGCAAATTTAAAAACTTCGCGTCCGTTCATATGGATAAATTCATTTTGATAAAGATGTTTTGCACCTGTTCCGTCAGATCCAAGCTCAAATGAAAGAATACCTCTTCCTTCACTCACCTTAGATAGGACCGCAGCACCTGCTCCATCTCCAAAAAGTACAGCTGTATTTCGATCTTTCCAATCTGTAATCTTTGATAGCTTTTCAGATCCTACGACTAGAACATTTTTGTATGTGCCCGTTTCAATAAATTGCTTTGCTACGACCAAACCGTAAATAAACCCAGCACAAGCTGCGCTGACATCCATTCCTACAGCGTTTTTGGCACCTAAATAATCTTGGAGCTGGCAAGCAACTGAAGGAAAAGGATTATCTGGTGTAACTGTAGCTACTACGATAAGATCGATCTCTTCTGCTGCAATACCTGCATCTTTCAGTGCATCTTCTGCTGCAAATCGAGCCATATGAGATGTTGTCATTGATTCTTCTGCAATTCTACGTTCTACGATTCCTGTTCGAGTCCGAATCCACTCGTCGTTTGTATCTACCATTTTTTCCAGGTCGGAGTTCGCTAGAATTTTTTCCGGGATATAGCTGCCCATCCCAATGATTCCTGCATTCATAACATTACCCCTTTGGCTTAAAAATTTTTAAATAGTTTATATCAATTATTATGACCTGGTACTAATTTTATGTTATCTATATGAATTTGTCTAGTTAAAGTTCTTTTCTTTCACCAATACAGTGCTTAGGGCATATCCTGTATGGAAGAAAAATGTAAGTTTAGTGAAATTGATACTAGGAGTGGTTCAACATGCATAATCCTCAAGCTAGACAGCAGCCAATGTATCCTCCGCAGTTTCCTGGACGTTTCCCTATGGGCCATAATCAGCATCAGCATATGCAACAAGGTTTCCCACCTCCACAACATTTTGGTGGCCCTGGATTCAGAGGCATGCCTGTACCTTTTCACCAACCAATGCCTCGCCCATTTTTACATTCTTTCAGAACGCAGGAAGGCTCACTGGATTATAATAAAATTTTCGCCGTTATCGATCAATCCGTTAAAGTCGCACAACAGATCTCACCTATCTTCTCTGCGTTTAAAAAGAAGTAAAAAAGCCAACCCGACACGGGCTGGCTTTTTCTTATGTTTACTTATTCTCTTCTTTACCAAGTTCGTAAGCGTCGTTCATCACATTCATCAAAAGCTGAAGCATCGGCTGAACATCTTCCATACCTAGCTCAATTCCTTTTTTCTCAAGAAAAGCTTGTGCTTCAGGCAGATGACTCATAGCGATCTGCATAAATTTCATGTTGCGTTCTGTATCCATTTTTAAGATCCTCCCTTTGTATATGTACACGGTTTATTAACCCGCTTTCTATTATAAAGAAAAGTGAGTGATGGACAAATGTTTTGTGATTAAATATCAATATAAATGCTGACCTTTTTGTTATCCCTTCACTAATACCGACTAGGGTATTCGGATAATTTATTCAAGAAATTTCCGGAATAATCCTAGAAATTTCTGAAGAATTACGGCGAGTTATTGCAATATTCCGGCGAGTTTTGCTCATTTATAGGCGAGTCGACATACCTCGACAACAATTCACCAACTATATACCCTCAACAATTTACACATTATAGCCCCACAAAATCAAAAAAGGTGCTCCCGAAATCTTCAGGAGCACCTTTACAACTAAATTTCTTTTGAATTTGGCTTTGATTTTTTGTTTTTGTTTCTAAAATGCATGATCTGCTTCATGATGCCTTCTTTTATTTTCGTCTTTGCTCGAAATCCAAGTTCCGCTTCAGCTTTTTCTCCTTTTATCCTCATCTTTCTTTTTTCTTTAAATGATAATTTATCTGCTTTTAATTCGGTCAAGCCTTCCAACCACTGGTTTGGGTTTCCGCTTGAAATATTATAGATTTCGTTTTTTGCTGGGGACTTTCCGGCTAAATAAAGCGCTTCAGCTGCATCGTCAACGAATAACACGTCTTCTGTAATTGAATCTTTTGAAATGGACTCACTTCTTTCCTGATCCTCATCTTCTATCGATATCACTTGCTGGTACGTATGATGCTCTGGCTGCCCTGGTCCATATACTGTTGGTAACCGCATTATTACAAACGGAAAATCGTACTGTTCGGCTAACTGTTTCACCATATTTTCTTCTGTTAGTTTGATAAGTCCAAACAAGGTTTCTGGATTTTTGGGGGAAGTTTCAAGAACATCGCCTTGTCTTTTGCCATATACATCATACGAGGAAACGTATACAAGTTTTGTTTGACTATTCGCAAATGAAGCCACTTTTTTCAATACAGAAACATGCCTTTGTACTTCATCCTCTATATTTGCCCACGGTGCAGTAGGTTTGACAGAACAAGCCAGGTGAAAGATTACATCACATCCGATAGTGTGAGGCTGAAGGTCGGCTTCATTAATATCCATAGGAAGGTATTGAAATCCAGCGTGACGTGCAATATAGTCTATCCGGTCTGGAGAAGCTGCCATATCTATACCGACTACATCAACTTCTTCATCCAATAAACGGCTGCACAAATGATAACCGATAAAACCTGCCGCTCCTGTTACAAATGCCTTTTTCATGTAAGAGCCTCCAGTTCCATTTTTCTCCTCTTACTATCCTATGGGGAAGCTCCTAAGAATACGATACTTTTTTTCCACACAAAAACCTCATTGATTACTTCTTTACAATGAGGTTCATAACACTTTTTCATGATTTTTAAAAAAAGCTTGAAATGCCCTGGCTGGATTGAATGTCGTTTCAGGTACATGAATGGAAAGGGTAATCGGGGCATGAATATCCAGTCTTCTCTTTTCGTATGACCTGCTGTGATCTTTGAAATTAAAAACTACACCTCTTGCGGCATGCCATATCTGAACAGGAGTTTTTGCATTAAGATCTTTTATGGAAGGAAGACTTTCAATAAGAAGCTCTACATCATCTACTTGTGTTTGATAAGCGGAACTAATTTCTCTTATCAGCCTTTTAAAGAATAAACGATTTTGTCTTTCATGGTTAAAATGATGCTTTAAATCTATACAAGGATTAATAAAAAGGGCGGAACGAATTTGATTTTCCATGTCCTCCATAAGTCGCAGTGCAACGAGCGAACCCATGCCCTCCGCGATCAAATGTATATTGGGATTTAAGATTTCATGTTTCATTACATAATGGTATAGTCTCTTTGCAAGTATTACTGATGCTGGACTGCCCCAATGTCTTCCATATAAGTTAGAATAAAATATGGTGTATCCTTGATTTTTGAGGGATTGTATGAGGTTAGCGCGTTCAGTGTTTTGTTTCCAAAGACTTGTATATTCATCAACATAATGGCTGCAATCGCCGATGATCATAACTGCAAAACCATTCGGCTGCTCTGGTAGATGTATGATATTCCATTGATTATCAATTTGGAAAGTGCGTTTATCGATACTCACTATTCTCCCCTCGCATTTGCTTTTCTTATCTAATGTATGCAGGGGAAAATTTTTAGCTAAAGTTATCTGCCTAAGTTTTAAGAATCGAGCTCTTTTTTAAGCTGTTCTAACGCTTCTTTTCCTTGTTGAGTCAAGTTCTTTTCATCTTGTTCTTCCAACGCCTTTAATTCCTCCCACTTTTGCTCCATTTTTTTACCTCCTTTATTTTGCACATGAAAGTGTTATCAGCATGTTGGTTTATGTACCTTCTTCTTTGTTCATGCACTTAATCCTGTTAAGCATGAACAATTTATGAAAATTATTAACATTTATGACATAATGTTAGATAAAATACAGAAAGAATCTTTCCCTTTATCTCAACTTTTGTTACTATACAGAAGGGTAAAGAATTCGTTTACATAAAGAGGTGAATGTAGCATGCGTTATATTTGGACGTTAATTTGGTCTTTATTATTAAGTAATATGATTTTTTATGTGCTTGTTTCAATGCAAGGCGGAACATTCGATTTTGTAAAAGCTTGTATTTTCGGAGTAGTATTTACAGTCGTTATTTCTGTTTTAGGTGAATTGCTGCCAGCAAAAAGCGAAGAGATATAAGATAAAAACCCGGACTGTTTCCGGGTTTTTATTTTTGTTATGGCTTTCTTTTATATGACCACACGCGATTATGGTTTGTTGTTTCAGGAAAACGGTCACCTGCTGATAAATGAATCTGCTGTGGATCATTTACCATGCTTCCTGTCTCACCGATCTCAACATACATCCCATTATTCGGTGCTTTTTGACCATGTTTAAAATGTTTGTTCTGCCCCATTTGATGTACCCTCCTTTCTTTTATAGGTTACCCGCGGTTCGCTCGATAACACTTGCTAAAAAAAAGAAGTAATAACAACAAAAATTTGCCTAATATGCTCCATTAACTCCCGCTACGGCATGCAGCGGAAACACACAACGATAGATCTGATAGCCTCTAACATCATACTGAGCGTCTTGATTACGGTTTTCTTGCTGCTTTTCAACATACGGAATCGCAAAATAAACGTTCTGCTGATCAACATACTCAATAAATCCCGTATATGTTACACCATCCATCAACATTAATTGAACATACTGGTTTCTGTTTTTCATACATGTTTTATATATTTTTTTAAACGGTGAACGTCCCATTCCTGCTGACTGCCCTCCGAAGTTTTGTGATCCTCCAAACGGATATGGTTGTGGATACATATTACCCCCTCCTTTTACCACATCCTATTCAAAGAAAAAGAAGATGGTACTTGTGCCCTAATTACAATTGTGAAGGGATTGAAAAATAAGTGGAGAAAGGTACATGTGAGCTTTGCAGAAGAGAACCCGTCGAATTAACGGTTCATCATTTGATTCCAAAAGAAGAAGGCGGTCGATTTTCGGAAACCGCTAATCTTTGTATTCCTTGTCATAAACAGATTCACTTTCTATATACAAATGCTGAACTTGCATTACTTTACGCTACTATTGAATCTCTAAGAAATGCTCCTGATTTTAAAAAATTTCTTAAATGGTTAAGAAAGCAGCCTGCCTCTGCTTTACCACGTATGAAAAAATCAAATCGACTAAAGAGAAGGAGATGATGATATGAACGAATTAGTGGGCACGTGTGGAAAATGCGGTAAAGACCTATATTGCACAGACGGCTTTTTTCAAGGTTACGTAATAGATGGATCAAATATATGCTATACCTGTTTTGAGCAAAACAAAAAGGAATCTGACGAGTGAGTAGGGTCAAATTCCTTTTAGTACTTATCTGCTAGGCTGCTTTTTAGATCATTTTTTCATTCTCTTCATTGACAAGTTGATTGGAGTGCAAGGTGCGTGCCTCCTGCGGGACAGGCGGGCAGGTGAGACACTTAAGAGTGAAACGTACGAATGTGGCTCACCGCCTGCCCCGCGGAAAGCGAGCACCTGGAACGAAAAGCAACTACTTTCAAAAGCTGCAATGAATACAAAAACAGCCTTTTAAATGAATCAACCACCACTAACAGGCGGAATGAAAGCGACTGTATCACCATCTTTAACTTGATCAGTAAGCTCTACATATTCTTCATTCACTGCAACGAGTGCATGTTCAATCCCGTTAAGCTGTCCCACCTTATTTTGCAGCAGACTTCTGATTTCCTCTACTGATCGGGTTGAGTCCACATCAATTGATACTTTTTCTGTTTCCGCTTGCTGTGCTAAACTTGCAAACAATAAAATGTGTACCATTATTTCTCCACTCCTTCTGGATGACCAGCAGGATAGCTTTCTGTTCCCTTTTGATTGCCAACCCACTCTTCTCCATCTGTATAATGTTCTTTTTTCCAGATCGGAACAATTTCTTTAATACGCTCAATCGCGTAACGGCTTGCCTCAAAAGCATCTTGACGGTGAGGAGTTGATACAGCGATTGTGACAGCAACATCAGAAATTTGAAGTGTTCCGATTCGATGAGTAATAGCAATTATAGCATTCGGCCATTTCTCTTGAATCTCGTCTCCAATTTTTTGGAGCTGTTTTTCAGCCATTGGTACATACGCTTCATAATGAAGAAATTTAGTTTGTTTATCCCCTGTCATCTCTCTAACCGTTCCAATAAATACAGAAATTGCTCCTGCATTATGATGGACCACTTGATCAATAACGTCTTGATTATTAATAGGCTCTTTAGAAATGTTAAACCGTTTCATGATCCTTTTCTCTCCTTATGGCACTTCAGGATATAACTCGATAGATAATCCAACCACTTTTCTTCCTCTGCCCAATAAAAATGAGTGTTATCTGTGCTTTGTTCAATTTGATTACCATGTATTCGTGCTATAACATGTTCTGACTGACTTAAAAGGTCTTCTTCACCTTTATTGTCACGAAATAGCACTACTCTTGGGTATTGAAATTTTTTGTATCCCTCGATTAAAATGCAATCCATTTTTAATACCGTGTAAATGGCGATTACTTGATCAATTGATAACTCTGAATTTAAAGACAAAATTGAATTTTTTGCTGAGGTAACACTAGTTATATACGCCCCTGCATTGCGATGCCGTTCAGTGTCTTTGCCAAAATCGTTAAGTTCCAGGGTGTCACCGTGTCCGTGATGTTTTATAACCCCCGTTTGTAAACGGTGCTTTTCTAATCTTTTGATCAATTTTGTGATTAAAGTTGTTTTTCCGCTGTTTTGGTAACCGACGACTTGGAGAATAACGGGTGGTTCCAAGGCCATGCACTCCCTTCTCCACGCCATGTAAGAACAGCAACCTCACTTCCTTTTTCCCACCCTCTTGTACCACCTGGCAGGATGATCAAACAATTTGCTTCGATGAGTGATGAGACGGAGCTCGATTTATCCAGACCAGCAGGAGTCACGATTTTCCTATCATATTCTTCTGTTAAAGTAGCTCTTACAAATCGAGTGAAAGGATTAGGTTTAGGAAAATCACTTGCTAGTGTGGCTTTTGTGACAGCGCAATGCGGTTTATGCATCTTCATGCCTGATAAAATCACTGGCCTTACAAACAGTTCAGCACCTACAAAGCAAGCTGATGGGTTTCCAGAAAGACCAAACAGCCAATTACCTTCGTGCACAGCTACAGTTGTCACGCTGCCAGGCCGCATAGCGATTTTATTAAACAGCACTTCTGCTCCTAACTTTTCATAGATCGCAGGAAGGTAGTCATAGTCACCAACAGATACACCACCCGTTGTTATCAAAATATCTGTCTCTTTCAGACATTCTTTTATACTTTGATACAGAGAATCAAAATCATCTTCTCTGTGTTGATATAACTTCACCTCTGCCCCCATTGCTCTTACTTGTGCTGCGGTCATGTAAGCATTGCTGTTTCTAATCTTTCCAGGCTGAAGTTCTTCATGTACATCGAGAAGTTCAGTTCCTGTTGAAAGAATTCCGACGACAGGCCTTTTATATACAGGTACTAGGTGATAGCCAAATGTCGCAAGAATCGCAACAATACCGGGTGTGATTTTTGTACCTGCTTTCACTAATAGCTTTCCTTGCTTTGTATCTTCACCTTGGAAAGAGATATTTCCATCTTTTTTTACAGATCTTTTTATTTCTATATAAGATGTTTCTTGATTTGTCATTTCTTTTACAAGTTCGAGCATGATTACAGCGTCTGCACCCTCTGGAATCTTTGCACCTGTCATGATGCGAATAGCAGTACCGCTTCTGACGCTATTTGCTGCGACATGCCCCGCTCCTATAGTCTCAACTACTTTTAACGTTACTGGGTTGGTTTGGGATGCAACCTTCGTATCTGCAGAAAAGATAGCAAATCCATCATAAGGGGAACGGTTAAAAGGAGGAACGTCATGTGTTGCTATTAAGTTCTCCGCTACTATTCGATCATCACTCTCAATAAGAGGTACTTTCTCTGTACCCCATAATCTTGAATGAGCCATTATTTTATGTACAGCGTCAGCTACGGGAAGTGGTGTTCTTTTTGTAACAGGCAAAGAATTCCCTCCTTTAATTAATTTTCAGAAAATAAACACTTTTCAGTTTACTTTTGAAGACAAGTTTGTTATTATTTTTTTAAATTATAGAAAGGATGTTGAACATATGAAGGTTTCTTATGAATATTACCACCGTTCTGGCTATAAAGTAACCATTACCGACATCCCAGAAGAATTTAACGAACAAGGAGTTTTCTCACTCCGCATCATGCATTCCCTGCAAAAACAAATCGACGAAATTGATCATATGTATCAGCCAAAAAGAACATATAGACTTAAACTGGAAGAAACGGGGTAATGATTACACCGTTTCTTTTTTTACTTTCAATTGTTGTGTGATCCATTCTACTGCGTTTAAATAGGCAGCACGTGAAACTTTATGACCTGATGTTTTGTCGTTCATATAAACGGATTGACGATTTTTAGTTAAGGTCTCAACATATGGTTTTGCAAACTCATAAGGGATAACAGCATCGACTTCACTATGCCAAATAAATAACGGTCTGTTGTTTAATTTTTCGATATTCATCGTAAGATCATAATCCTTGATAAAGGCAATGGATTTCTCAAGTTCATTCATAGTAAGCGGGATCTCATAACCAGCTTTCTGTATTCTTTCAATTTGCCACCTTGCAAATTTTTCGTGAGCTGGTGTACCCATAAGCGCACATCCAGCATTAATTTCATGGTTATTTACAAGTGATCCGTACGTAATAATTGCCCCCATTGAAGTTCCACCAACAGCGATTTGGCCTTCTGCAACGAGTTCGTTATCAGTAGCCCAGTCGATTATTGTGTTTACATCCTGGATGCCTTGATGAACAATATTCCAAAAATCATAATCCATACTTTTTGGAGGGTTTGATACAATGCGTTCCCCATGATGAAGAGCATCGGGTAAGATCACTCGAAATCCTTTTTCGGCGAGGGAATAGGCAAAGTGTAAGTTATGTTCTTTGGCACTTGTGTAACCATGTATAAAAATAAACAGCGGCAAGGCTTTACCGGTATTTTCTTTCTTTTCAGCCATTAAGAAAGGAATATCGTTAACCGTTCCTTTTTGTATTGAAACCATAAAGTGTATCTCCCTCTTTCTCTTTTTTTCCATCTTATCATGAGACATGTTTCTTTTTCATGAATGAAGACCTGTCTGAATAGACTTTTTCTAAGTAAAATAATACACTTTACGTAAAGCATTCTAAAAAAGGCAGGTACTTTCGTGACACAACCATACTTAATTGCACTGGATCTTGACGGAACGTTATTGACAGATG